>CAVUUW010000013.1:0-5947 GCA_963744895.1 uncultured Gammaproteobacteria bacterium | reverse complement strand
GTATTAACCTTTAGCTCATTCTGCACTTAGCGCTTTATCTACTATTGCTTTCGCATGCACGTGCATAGTAGAAACTAATGGTAAGTTAGTATTGAGCTTATCTTTTAATAATAGCGGAATTTCAGTACAGCCCAGAATGACCGCATCTGCGCTATTATCTAATAACCGTTGACTTTGATTTAAAAAATAGGCTTTATTGTCATCATTGAAATTACCTAAGCATAGCTCATCAACAATTCTTTGATGAATGTCCTGCATATGCACCTCATTTGGCACACGACCTTTATACCAAAATCGGCCAACGATTTTTTATAAAAGTCACCTGTCATGGTTTGATATACCCCTAATAATCCGACCTCTTTGTAGCCAATACGGTCACAAGCTTTGGCTGTTTCAGTAGCAATATGCACTATTTTTTGGCGCGAACATTCTGGGAGATCATTGACAAATCGGTGAATGCCATTAGCACTTAACGCAATCACTTCAGCCTGAGCTATTTCTAGTACATTGACTGCATCAGCTATCATCTTTCTAGACAGAGCTGTTCAGTAGGATCGCCAGTTAATAGATCTAAAAACACCTGCTCATTGACACTTTCTATGACAATATGTGCTGACGTGTTATCTTCAAATGCTTCTCGAACATACTGATTAATAAGGGCATAATATTCACTAGTAGATACCCAGCTTAACCCACCGAATAGTCCAATTTTCTTCATTAATTACCCTCTAAGTTAGAGACAACATTCATATATCAAGAAAATCAGTGGCTTTCTCTGCTAACTGTTGGTTAGTTATCTTCACTAACAACTCTTTCATACCTATTTTACACTCTATGATCTATTCCGTTTTTATTCAAAAATTCTTACTAACATGACAAAATCGAATATACTAATGCCAATTCACTACGTGAGCGTATGTTTATGATACCTCATAATGACTCATATCTCTTAAATGCAATAAATGGTGACGCTATGAACACCTTTCCCTTATTTTTTAAATTAGAAAACCAAAAAGTGCTCATCGTGGGTGGCGGTGAAGTGGCGCTACGTAAAGCTGACTTGCTTAGCCGTGCGGGTGCGTGTATTACGATTCTTGCGCCTGATATCAGCCATGAAATACGAGAGTTACTGAGTGACAATAAGCACGAATTAATTTATGAAAATTATAATAAAACCTATATGTCAGACGCTCGCATCATCATTGCAGGCACTGATGACGAGACACTAAATCATCAGATTCATGCCGATGCGACTGAACTTAATATCCCAGTCAACGTGGTCGACACTCCACCACTCTCATGTGATTTTATTTTTCCAGCCATTATCGATCGTAATCCCATTGTGATTGGAATTTCATCCAACGGTAAAGCGCCAGTGCTGGCACGCTTATTGCGAGCACGCCTTGAAACACTGATCCCGCAAGGTTATGGCAAACTAGCGAAGCTGGCAGGGGATTTTCGTACTGAGGTGAAAGTCCAAAATACCAACGCTTACTGGACGACGGCAGTTTTGGGAGCGCGCGTTTGAAGGTCAAGTCAGCCAGCTGATGTTTGCTGGTAATGAAACGGAAGCGGCTGCCCAGCTGCAAGCGGATTTAGATAGCACTGCCGCTGCTATTCATGATAAAGCCCACCCTAATGCTGCGGAAAATACAACGACTACTCGGTCAGACGAGTCAGAAAAAAACTTACCAGCAGTCGGCGAAGTCTATATCGTTGGTGCAGGCCCTGGTGACCCAGAGCTTTTGACGTTCAAAGCACTACGTTTGATGCAGCAAGCCGATATTGTCTACTATGACGCATTGGTATCGCCGCAAGTGTTAGATCTTTGCCGCCGTGATGCGGACAAAGTATTTGTCGGAAAAAAACGCAGCAACCATACAGTGGCTCAGCTCGGTATCAATGAGCTGTTGGTCAATAGCGCTAAAGAAGGACGCCTGGTGTACGCCTCAAAGGTGGCGACCCGTTTATCTTTGGGCGTGGCGGCGAAGAGATTGAAAGCCTGCGAGCACATGGTATTCCTTATCAAGTCGTACCGGGGATCACCGCTGCCAATGCCGCTGCTAGCTATGCTGGCATTCCCTTAACCCATCGTGATCACTCACAGTCCGTACGCTTTGTCACTGGATTTTTGAAGGCAGGCGCGCCCAATAGCAATTTCAAAAACTTTTTGAATACCGACGAAACCGTGGTGTTCTATATGGGCCTGCATTCGCTTGTACGTTTGACCGAAGGGTTGATCGATGCTGGGCGCAGTGGTAATACACCAATCGCTATTGTTTCTAATGCTAGTATGACCAATCAGCAAGTATTGACGGTTATGCTTGAGACTATTGTTGCTGAGCAAGAACAAGCAGACCGCTCAACACCTGCCTTACTTATCATGGGCGATGCGGTCAGTCACGATGATTTTGTCTCTGTATAATCAGTACAACCAAAACAGCGAGGACACAGCGGGTAACTGGTTACGTGAAGGCACATCGAATCTGAACAAAAATAAAAAATCTTCTACGGATCAGCAAGCACATGCGTTATCAATGGTCACCAATCTTGCTGATTAATAATGTAAATTAAGTGAGATAAGGCGTGACACGCATTAAGCGACAGAGCTTTTATTACTGATCTGAATAATACCAAAAGCCCTGCCAAGATACTGGTAGGGCTTTTTTAATCGACGCTTTAAGTGATGGCAAGGCAGCAAATCATAGTAAATCTTGCTAGAATAAAAGCTCTCTTTTCCGCAGTTTAACGATAAGTCCAATTATGTCTATACCCGATGTTTCCAATTACGTGTCTGCCAAACCGTTAAACCCCTGGCACACCTCCGATTGGCATTTGGGTCGGCGTCTGTATGGGCGACTGCGTTATGAAGAGTTTGAGGCGTTTTTGCAGTGGTTAGATATACCGATGAGTACATAGCAAGTAGATATATTGATTGTCGCAGGAGACATCTTTGATACCATGACGCCCAGCAATAAAGCCCAAGCGTTGTATTATGAGTTTTTGGGTAGGGTCTCACGCTCCTGCTGTCAGCATGTGGTCATTGTCGCAGGGAATCATGACTCACCAACATTTTTGGACGCACCAAGCAATGTGCTCAAATTTTTAAATGTCCATGGGATTGGTACGGCTTGTGATGACTTAGAAGATGAAGTATTGGCTTAGGCGATGATAGTAATAATCCTCATTGCATCATCGCTGCTGTGCCCTATCTGCGCGACCGTGACGTGCGTAGCAGTAGCGCTGGCGAGTCTGCGGATAGCAAAGATGCCAATGTTATCAAAGGTATTCGCGCCCACTATGATGAAGTAGCAAGCATTGCGAAAGGACAGCAGGCAGAATTAATAAAAATTCATCAACGGCATATTCCTATCATTGCCACAGGTCATCTATTCGCAGCAAATGGCAAAACAACCGACGATGATGGCGTGCGCGAGCTTTATGTTGGCTCATGGTAAAATCTCCGCCGATATGTTTGATGAGGGTTTTGATTATGTCGCACTTGGGCACCTGCATGTGCCGCAGCGCGTCGGTGGTCGTGACAGCATTCGCTACTCAGGCTCACCTATTGCGATGGGGTTTGGTGAAGCTCGCCAGCAAAAGCAAGTTTTACTCATACAGTTTGGTGCTATAGATAATGAAGTTTTAGAGTTAGAAACCACGTCTGATAACGCTGTTCCTCAGCTATCTAGTACTATCACTAAGGTTGAAAGATCAGTAGAAAAAAATGCTAAAAAAGCAACCGTACAATCTGGTTTTATAGATGACTTGTTTGGCTTTGACGAGCCAGCTGCTAATCATGAGATGGCAACAACAGCTATTCAAGAGAACACTAACGATCAGCAAGAGCACGACCATAAATCCAAACCTAATGATGACTCAGATCAAATGCAAGTCACGTCCCTACCCGTTCCAACATTTCAAAAACTGGCGCAAATATCTGGCGACTTAATAACGATTGCACGAACCATTAAAGCGCTTACCTTAACAGAATCGATCTGGTTAGAAATTGTCTATACAGGTGACGAGATTGTCAGTGATTTACGTGAACAGGTACAAGGGATGGTAGAGGGTTTGCCATGTGAGGTATTAAAAATTAAAAACACGCGTACTTATAATAAAATTCTTAATCAGCAGCAAACCTCTGAGACACTACAAGATCTAAATGAAATGGAAGTATTTGAGCGCTGTTTAACAATAAACGAGGTGCCTGATATACAAAAAGACTCGTTGCGAGATGCTTACAACCGAATCGTACATGGTATTCATTCAATCGACAGTAGAGCAGAATAATGACCAAACAAAGTTGGGATACAAAGTACGAAAAATTAAAACCGATTATTGATTGGGCTATTAAAAATAATATTTCAGAAAACATCATTCCAAGAAGTGTTAGACAATTGAGTGAAGTCACAGAAATGAATATGGCATCCAATCAAATAATGGATCTGCCTGATAATTTTGGTAACCTCATTAATCTCACCACACTTGATTTGAGCGTTAATAAATTAACTACCTTACCTGACAACTTTGGTAGTCTTGTCAATCTCACTACGCTTAATCTAAGCCTTAATAAATTAACCGCCTTACCTGATAGTTTTGGTAATCTTGTTAATCTCATCACGCTTAACCTGAACTTTAATAGTTTGACAAATTTTCCTGATAGTATGATCAATCTTACGCAACTTACTGAACTTGGTATTGCAAATAACAGGTTAATGCACTTACCCAACTGTATTTGCAATCTTACCAAACTGGAAATACTTGGAGCTTCTGACTGTGAATTGCTTGAACTACCAAGCTGGATCGGTGAACTACAGCAATTAAAAATACTAAGTGCACATGAAAACTATCTCGCTTCTCTGCCTGATAGCATTGGTTGCCTGACCGAGCTAAACGAGCTTCTGGTATCTGACAATAAACTCATAACATTACCAAGCAGTATCAGCAAATTAACTCAACTGTCTTTACTGAGTATTGGTTACAACCACTTTAGTCAATTTCCTGAAATCATTACTGAGCTTCATCAATTAAAACATCTTGAAATCAGCGGAAATAACCTGTCTGACATACCTGATAGTATCAGTAAGCTCACTCAGCTATCCATCATTAATGGTAGTGATAATAACTTTACTCAATTTCCTGATGCTTTATATCATGTTCCTTCCTTAGAAAATATTCATTTATCTAATAATCAGATATCAAATATCACATCTGATATCTCTCATTTAACACAATTAAATTTCTTAAACTAGATTCTAATCAACTTACTCAATTGCCTGAAGCGTTAAATG
This sequence comes from uncultured Gammaproteobacteria bacterium, assembly GCA_963744895.1. Classification (GTDB taxonomy): domain Bacteria; phylum Pseudomonadota; class Gammaproteobacteria; order Pseudomonadales; family Moraxellaceae; genus Psychrobacter. The sequence continues at coordinate 653 of CAVUUW010000013.1, read as the reverse complement.
ACATCGCTACATTAGAAGCGTTAATATTAAAGGATAATCAATTCACAGAAATCCCAAGATGTACGCAGGTAAAACTGCTTAACTTAAGTCATAACCAAATTGAGCAACTATCAAATACCCTTAGTAATTCCCTCTGAGTTATATTGGCTGACGTTGGATAATAATAAAAATATCTACATTACCTGACAGTATTGGGGAAAGATGTCGACGTTGTCTATTTTAGTCAGTTTAAAACAATCAAATAACCGCATTGCCTAATAATATTGGGAACCTCAATCAGTTAATTTCTCTTAATCTAGATAGAATCAGCTAGCTGAACTTCCTGACAGTATTGGAGATTTAAAAGAGCTCATGCAGCTGCAATTAGAAAATAATCAACTTAATGAGTTTCCAGCTAGATGTAGTATTGGTCAGCTAACTAACCTCGAGGTACTTAAGTTTGAAGGAAATAATATTAAAGCATTGCCTAAAAGCTTTCAAAACTTAACTCAGTTACCAAGCCTTATAGTCATCCGAGACTAAGACTTACAAACCCTCTATATTCAGATCTATAAGTCATTTTCTTTACCGTTTTTTAATAGAGCCTTTTAAAAGAGCACTTTGGGAACAATTAAGACAGGCCATAAAATATTTTACTTTCTACTACCAAACTT
>CAVUUW010000012.1:0-9816 GCA_963744895.1 uncultured Gammaproteobacteria bacterium | reverse complement strand
TTGCATCTTTATGTCATATTTTTAGTATCTACAATTTTTGTCCCTCAAACAGTAGAAGAGTCATCTTAATCTCTTGCAACAACAAGCATTAAATACTCAAATATTTTTAATAGACTATTGTTCGACTATAATGCATAATCCTAATGTTTCTAAAATGTGTACAAAAGTAAACATCGTACGTTCTTCCCCTTTCTATTCAAAAGCTATTAAAAGAATTTTTTTTCGACAAATTACCTACATTGTAGGTTTTGTCTTACATTACTTAATTATTTATTTAAATCAAAATGCCGCTTGATACTCGAGATTCTATTATGAATAAATTCAATACCTTAACTGCCAGTATGTTAGTCACGGCATTAAGTTTAACTGCTTGCAATAACGACAATGATACTGTTATTCAGCCCAACGAAACTGAGATAAATGATCAACAGCAGCTCATTAGTGGTACGGTAATAGATGCAAACGGTAACCCTATAGTCGGTGCTGATGTCAAAGTGGGCAAACGATCTGTACTTACTGACAACGCTGGCACCTACTCATTGAATTTAGACAATAAAGCGTCTAATGCTGTAATTTTAGTGCGTAAATTGGGCTATTTGACGATGGCGCGGGAAGTAAAAATTGAATCTAAACGTGCGCATCATCTTGATATTACATTGACACCTGACCAGATCACTAGCGCATTTGCTGCTAATGCTGGTGTGAATAATTTACAGGTGTCTGGTGCTGAAGTTAGTATTCCTGCAAATAGTATCGTCAACGCAGATGGTAATGACTATACAGGTACCGTAAATATTGCTGCCAACTATTACAATCCTGACTCTATAGAAGGTGCTCGGTCATTCGCGCAACCCTTTACTGGTCAAAATGAGGATGGTAGCCAGCAAACAAATCTTGTGACTGTTGGTGTGCTCGATGTCAAATTGACTGACCCTGCTACAGGGGCAACGCTTAACTTAAAAGAGGGTACGCAAGCTACTTTAGTCTATCCTGAAGTAACAACCGATCAAAACCTACCTTCTATTCCATTATGGTATTACGATGAAGAAAAAACCATTTGGGTTAAAGATGGGGTCGCTACTCGTCAACCAGATGGTAGTTATAAAGGACAAGTATCGCACTTTACCTTATGGAATTTAGACATCCCTCTCAACGAGTATTACGCCGTATTAACAGGCTGTATGATCGATAGCAAAACCAAAAAACCCTATGTAAAAGATTATTTTGCAGCCATAAAGGGACGAGGCAGTTTTTCTAACTCTGGTGGTACTGACAACGATGGTAAATTTAGTATAAGAGTGCCTTTTAATACACCTCTAACCTTATTTTCTTATTCATATTCAGTTGGATTTAGTACTATTCAGATTCCTGCATTGGCACAAAATGGGACTTACCAAATCAATAATGGTGATTGTATAGAAGTGAACACTGTTAATGAGAGTAGCGGTCAGATTGATTTGAACAACAGTGATATAGGTACAATATTTGATGAGTTACCGCTTGCACCTGTCCCTGTAACACCCGTACCATCGATACCAGATGCGCCATTTATACCGCCAACAGAACAAAATACAGCAGGGTTGATTGGTTATAATTTCAGTTTTGATACTGACTCTGATACTGCAACGGGACTTGAGAATGTCTTTATTAGTACTTTAAGCACTAATAATGGTAATTCGACTCACATTGTTGAAAAGTCACTGTACGATGTCGAGCAAGACTACGATGATTTTGAAGCCCAAGAGCAACTTTCATTAACGAACATGGGTATCAGTCCGCAATTCAGATTCTCTTTAACCACAGACAATGCGATTAAGACAGAGCAGCTTAATACCGTTTTTACTAATAACAGATATACACAACGGTTAAGCAATGGATTCGTATCGACGGGGACTTATACTGATGTTCAACTTGCTGGTCAAAAAATAGGGACGGTATTAGCGCTTGAAAACAATAACGACTTTTATAATGATATTCCTGATAGCGTGATTGATAAGTTAAATAACCTACCAAGCTCACTAAGCATATTTAGTAACGGCGCCAGTTGTAAAAAAGCCTTAACTGGTAGCGTCAATGTCGATTATATTAGTCTTAACTATAAACTATCGGGCTTAAGCTTTGACCAAGCAGTAACAGGTTTTGGTAATGCTAGACGCGGAACATGGGCTGGTATACCTTGGATTGCCGAAGTAAAAGATGTAAATAGCGACGACGATTCGTCTACTGCTTTTGTGAATTATAAAAATGAAGTTTATGCTGCTTCTTTCGTTGACGCAGAGTCTGAGAACTTGAAGGAGTTTGAAAAGGATGATTGCGCTTTTTATAATGAAGTCGCTAAAAGTCAAATCTTAACTGCTTTGCGTACTGCCTATCCTACGCTTTAAAATACCTTAGAAACATATAAGAAACACATACTGTATCTACTAACCGCTCATAATTAAGTTATGGGCGGTTTTTCCGTTTTGAGCAGTAAATGTTTACTTCTAAAATGCATCTTTTTTCATTTCATTTTAAAACTAGTATTCCTTAGCAACTTGAGTAATCAATAAATAGCATTCAAATAGTAACGATCAACCTATGACCCACTCTGTCCTTGCATTATCTCCTGCAGGTCGTCTATGATGATAAAGCAATAATCAATCTTGTCGGGGTGCTTTGCTTTTGACGCTTTTAATATAGCCAAAATCATCGCTGAGATAGTCCCGTGAACCTGAAGCAGTTAGCACTGACGTAGGAAACAAGCGTGACACGTTTTAATAAATCTGCTAATGATACGTTGATGTGATGGCGTATCTAAATTTGAGATTTTACCTTTCTTGTTCTGCCTTTCTTATTTTACCTAAACAGTATCAGTCTGATTGTTTTCCATACCCAAAAAGGAAACAACCATGCAGCCGATTACCAAGCTTACCCTGACCCTCGAATGGTTTTTAAACCCCGATCACCTGCCTTTTATCGCTGGTGTGACCACGGGCGCGTATGAAAAGGCAGGACTTGATATCACCATTATCGAGCCAGATGACCATTATGATGGTTTTGCGGAATTGCAAAATCAAAGCATTGATCTACATGTAAACGAGCCTATTCATTTGTTTGAGCATTACGCACCCAACCTTCGTGCTCTGGGCTGCTTTTTTGAGACCGATGGCGGCATATTAATGCAGCAGTCCAGCATGGATAAGCTCACAGAACAATCAGCCTATTCGCATTTGCACGCCTGCCGCTGAAGAAAAAACCAATCGTATTGGCTTTGAGATATTAGCCCGTTATGCCAAGAAAAATGGCTTTAGCATTAGCCGTGATAATGTGACCTTTGTGCAAAAGGACTTTTATCATATAAAAAATCTGCAAGAAGACCCAAGCTTAGATGGTGCATGGCTGTGCTTTTATAACTTTGAGGGCGTTGAGGCGACCCATGAAGGGTTGGACTTTACGTTTATCGACCAGCATCTGTCACCTTATCCGAACTTTTCGGCGTTAGAAATCCTTACGACTGAGGAAATCTATCAGCGCGAAAAAAGCCGCGATAGATACCTTTATCCAAGTGACCAACCAGATGACGGAGCTGTGTAAAAATGATCCAGATGACTGCGCTACCATATGTATTACAACTATAGTAAAACTGAGGCAGATGCGCTGATGGATGCCATCATTGATAATACGCTGGGTAGATTGATCACGCTAATCAAGCCTGATGCAAATAAATGGGAAGAACTGCGTGAGATGCTGGCCGAAATCGATATCGTGACGCTGACTGATGAGCAGTATCAATCGCTGTGGGTACTATAGAGATTTTATAAGTTAAAATATTTTGAATAATAAAAAACCGCCATGGTGTTTACTGTGGCGATATTTTAGTCAATGGTAATCGTATCGATACGGTTACTGCTATATGAATGTTACTAGCTTACTTCTATCAAGCCACATCTGCGAACGCTTCTAGCATATTTTTGTGCAACGCTTCTTCACTGATATGGTTTAAATTAAAAAACAGCTCAGCTACGTAACCTTAATTGCGACGTCTTAGCATTGGGATAAAAGTCTTTAATCAGTTCTTTATTGGCTAACTTCCATTTATAAGTATCCTGATCAAAAACTAGAGTATACCGATATTGATATCTTGGAAAATTATTACCGCCATCAGTATTATCATCACTATAGTCTGAAGAAGTGACTAATAGCACGCCATTATAAAAATCAACGTCTTGAATAAATCTTGAATTTATCTGATATTTGTCCTCATTCACATCATCTAAGATATCCTGTTGTTCAACTAAAAAAGGGCGCGTTTCCAGTGTATCTTGAAAATGAGGTTAAATAATTACTATACGTGCCACTTCCTCCAGCACAACCAGCATCGCCGCCCCAAAAAACAATATACTTAGTCCCTATCTCATTTTTTCCTGCAAGATCCTTTTCCTTCTCGATTAAAAAGACATCTTTAGCGGTTGTTTTATAACCATCAGAATCTTTTGCAAAGGTTGTAGAACAAGCTATTGATTGTGCATAGCTACTCGCTTGTTTCAAAATATCATATTTTTCTTGTACAGAGGGCTTAGCCACTGCTGAATAAGACACTGTCGATATAATGAATAACCCTAAACCTTTGGTAACCATGGATTTTCTAGAAAAACTCATATTACTTCCTTATAACAATTTTTAAACCGCTCCGATGCATTGTGCTAGCTCATATTCAAGAAAACTCATAATACCATCACAATCTACAGTATTCATCTAATAATGTTGAGTAATTAATATAGTGATTTGTACCGAACAATGCTAAATTAGATCCAAATCGCATTAACAAATCAAAACTATGAGCAAATTACTCCGAAAACACTTAGAAGACCGTGAGATAAAAAAAGGCTCAGGGCAAGTCTCCGCCTTTATTGCGGTATCTTTGGGCATACTTACCACGCTTGCTGCTTTGTGTTTTTTATTCCCTAACCTACTTACTACGCCAGATTTTAGACCGTTATATAATCAAAATATTTTACGAGGCACGTTGTTTGCAAGTGTGGTCATTGGCTTTGTGTCGGGTTTTATTAGCCTACTACGCAATCCGTCTAAGCAGTGGGGAATGGCGGGTATATTACTCAATGGCTTTGCGGCGCTGCTCGCATCAGAGCAGATCGAGCCCAATTACTATGACCGTAGTATATATGCAGGCTTGGACTATTTTATTTTAACGCTATTGATTTCCGCGCTGGTGTTTATTCCTATGGAGCGGTTTTATGCCAAATATAAAGAACAAAAACTGCTGCGATCTGGCTGGGTAACCGACATTAAATACTTCATGTTTAGCCATTTGGGTATTCAGCTACTGAGTTTTTTTACTATTATTCCTGCGCAGATTTTATTCAACCAGTGGCTCAATCCCTCATGGCATCAGATGGTCAGTGGTCAGCCTTTAGTGCTGCAATTTATAGAAATTTTGATTATAGTAGATTTTTTTAGTTATTGGATTCATCGCAGTATGCACAAAGTGCCGTCTCTGTGGCGTATCCATGCCGTACATCATTCTTCGCATCATATGGACTGGCTAGCGGCAAGTCGGGTGCATGTATTTGAGCTGATAGTGAATCGTTTTGTCGGTTATATTCCGTTATTGTTTATGGGCTTCTCGCCAGCAGCAACGTATGCTTATTTAGTATTTATCTCTTTTCACGCTATTTTTATTCATGCCAACGTACGTTTTCGTTTTCCTTATTTTCGCTGGGTGCTTGCAACGCCAGAGTTCCATCATTGGCATCATTCATCAGAAAAAGAAGCGTGGGACAAAAACTTTGCCGCCTTTTTACCCATTTATGATGTGATATTTAAAACAGCACATCTGCCAGACCATTTACCCAAAAAATACGGTACGACAGCCAATACAAAAATACCGGAGGGCTTTGTGGCGCAGTTGGTATATCCGCTGCAACACAAACAACGCAAAAAAAATTGACCTGAATTTAGGTTCTTATCCGTTATGGGCGCTTTTATGGTCAATAGCAAGATTGCTTAAAGGCGCGAATTTTCCGACAGTGAGATGATTCATGAAATCCAGATTTATAACTTTGCTAACGCTAAGTACGCTGACTCCATTGATAGCGAGTTGCATGAGTCCTGATAAACCAATCAAGAACAATGCTATAGACCCGGTTGCTACTACTAAAAATCAGCCAACTACGCCGCATACGCTTCCTATTACTCACTTCCCTGCCTCGCTGCCAAAAGACTGCAATGATGGCGCAGCAAAGCTCTATGATGAATGCGCTGATCAGGTTAGCATTTTAAAGGATGCTATCAGTGCTGGTGCGTACAGAGAACAAAAAAGTACTGATTGTCTATGGCGGTGAGTGGTGTATCTGGTGTCATGTTTTAGATAATTACTTTAAGGGTAACTTTAGAACTTTTGATTATGAATGGCGAGATAATTACGGTGATATTCAAGCGTGGGATATGCGTGAGCGAATCTCACCAACAGATATAAAAGATGCTCAGGCATTGAATGAATATGTTGCCAAAAACTTTGTAGTAGCGCATATTGAAAACGTGTATGCCAATGGTGATGAGGCAGTAGAACTTACTGGCTTTGACCCCGACAATATTTATTACTATCCCTTTATTGTAGCGCTAGATAGTAATGGTAAATACGCAAGCAACATGGTATCTACCAGTGCTATCAAAGGCTTTGAAGTACGCGAAAGTGGCGGTGAAGAATTTCGCGGTTATGATAGGCGTATATTGCTTACCCAGTTGAAAAAGCTCAAAGCGGATGCTTCTGTTAAAGCGGATAATCAGTGATGTAGAACCATAAAAAACCGCCATAGTGTTTGCTGTGGCGGTTTTTATTTAGTGATAATTGAATAATAAAATTATTGCTGCACAATATAGTCGATTCAATTTAAAAGTAGGTACAAGGCAACTGAGTGTAGACGTATATTAAATACTTCAAGCGAGGTTAACGCAGTAATACTTTTATAGTGGAATGACTATACCAAGTTGCTTGGCTTCTTTGAGCCAACTTGGGAACTCTTCTAGCATATTTTCATACAAGGCTTCTTCGCTAATATCATCTAAATCATCTAATTCAAAAAAGTCGCAATTATCAATCACACGCCCTGTCATGTCGTCTAGTTTTTTTAGGATGCCATAACCACGACCACCCAAGCCCACGCAACTGCCAAAATATCGGTAGTTTCGCGGCTTCCGTCATGACTCTGGTGATACCGCGATTGTCACTCACCCCGCCATCACTGATAAACAAAATATAGACGGGTACATCCAAGCCGTCCTTTTGATAAAACTCAGTGACTGCTTTCATGACTTCTGCTTCATTGTTGATACGTGGGCCAAGTGCCCATTTGCGCCAGCCGCCATGAGCGTTGTCAATGAAACCGTCATAGTTGCTCAGCCCAATCTCGCCCAAATACTGCGAATCTCGGGCAAAAGCCCAACAGTCTAGCGCTTGGTCGTTATCGAAGTTCACTGCCAATGGCAATATACGATTGACCACTTCTTGCACGCGGCCTTTTTTGTACTGCCTGTTCATCGAGCCTGACGCGTCTAACACCAACGCTACCTTTGCGGTTAATTGCTGCAATTGGCGTTTCTCAAGCGATACCGTGGCTTTTTTAGCCAGATTGACCAGTTTTGGGGCTTTGTCTAGCATGACCTTCTCTAACGATGGTTTTGCTTGCACTGGCGTTTCGGTCGGCGCGAGTGCTTGCGAGCGACTCTCTTCCACATCGCCACCGAAATGCTGAACGATGGCGGCAAGTCCACCATTAAAGCCTTGCGCGACGTTAGATACTCGCCACACGCCACTCTCTACCATAAAGCTGCATGAGCATACTGGCTTGCTGTTGGGCAAAGTCTGCTGCTTGATATTCTGCCTGCGCCTTTTGCGATTGCTGCCAAATGCCAATCTCTAACGATTGAATTTGATTCAGCGGCGTATCGGCTGATAACACAAAAAACAAGCTGTCAACGTTGGCAGGTAGTTTGGATAAGTTGATCTCAAACTCAGCCTGTATGCCTTTCGCCAGTAGTGGGCTGCGACTCGTAATGCGTCAGCTTGATTTGCCCGCAAGGTGAGGTTAGCTGATTATAAAACACCATGTAATCATCATTAATCAGTTTGCCCGCTGCGTCTAAGGCAAAGCAGCTGATGTCCATCTCTATCGGACTTTGACGAGTGAACTTGAGCGTGATGGGTGCGGTATCGTCAATAGCAAGGTTGCTTAAAGGTGCGCGTTGTCCAATGGTGAGATGGTTCATAGTGCTTCCTTACGTTAGCGTATTATTCCTTTAAAGATAATAGCTTAATTACTGACATTAAAAAACCGCTAACAGCGAGAGCCGGAGCGGTTTTTCTGCCTGAGGTAAATTAATATTTGTTACTCTATATCTATCAATTCTAAACTATCTATCGACTCAATCTTTATGGTAGCCTCACTATAGTAATCGCTAAGATGATCTTCTAATTCATCGCTATCTATCAAATTTATCTCTTTAACATCTAAGTTATCACTATTTAACTTGATTGAAACTACACCTGTCACTTTTACAAGAAACTCACTTTCAGCTAGATAGTAATGATCATTCCAATCATCTATAGAAAAATTATATTCATTTGCATAATAGTCAGACTTATTTATGTAAAAGTCTCCGGTAATCCATAGATCTAATGCAAAATTAATACCTACTTGATTATTACCATAATGAATAATATCAGTGTAATCAAACTCTATATCTATTCCTTCGTAATATCTACTAATTGTAGCTTCATGATCATCAGAAGGTATCAAAGGTCCTTCTATAGTCTTACCGTGAACCGCTTCTCCTACAGCACTGGATAAGTAATCTGCTATTACTGCATTATTATTTTCAAGCCTTGAAATTAAGCCTAACGGATTATCTCTAAGACTTTCTAAGGTATCAATATTAGCTAAGATAGCTTGCATTTCTTCATTACTCAAAAAGTCCTTTAGAGAGCTAAAAACAATATAGCCTTCTTGACCTGTAAAAGTATTCTTTATTTTATTATCATTAGCTATGACTACTAATGAATCTATATCTTCATCGCTCTTAATAGATTGGATTGATTGGCAAATAAAACTATCAGGAATATCTTGTCTATCCTTTTTATTTGTTAATGGAGGATTACCTCCAAAATACGCTTCCATTGCTTTTAGATGCTTGCTCCGAGCTAATATCCTTTATATTTGAGCTCAAACCATCGAAAAACTCCTCATTATCAGCTTTCACGGAATCCAAAATACTACGTTCAGCATTTTCCAGATTACTAATAATACCTTTTATATTGCTTATTTCATGAAACCTATTGCTTAAAGCTTTCAAAGTTTTGAGAGATTCACTATATAATTTTTGGGCTTCTATCTCTTTCTGCGTTTCAAACTCTCTTCTAACAACATAAGGGACATGGACTCTGATTTCTTCAGCTTCAACTAATCTTTTCATGGCTTTATAGTTAGCATTTCCACACGTGAATTTTGCTATACAACTCGTATCTATTACTATATCTTTCAAAGCAATTAGTCCTCAAATGTTAATTATCAGTCAAATATAAATTTAGGCTACAGCGACTTTATCTTTTCTAGATGCGCTGTTAGCACAGTCAAATGCCATTTTAGCTCAGCCAGCCTAGCTTCCTCAGCAACGACTACTTCTACAAGTGCTTTACTGAAGATACCTTTTTGCACCTTATAAAGATATATTCGAGCTAATCTCAGTAGGATATAGATAATAGCACACAAATATTCAGTTATATCTTAAATATAAGACAAAGAACTAACCAGTAGACAACAA
>CAVUUW010000011.1:0-11274 GCA_963744895.1 uncultured Gammaproteobacteria bacterium | reverse complement strand
TTATAAGAGTTTTGCTATTGCTGGGTGTGTTTGATGAGTATTTAAGTAAGTGCGACAAATGAGCGTCTATTAGTCTTACCTAACTTTCGTTAAATCTTACACCTAAATATCAAGCATTTTTGCTTATAAAAAAGCGAATAAGATAATGTTCGCTGTAATCCACTTGAAGCCTTGCATCATGTCTCACAAGTCCTTTATGATGACGCAGTACCACTCAATCTTGTCGGGGTGCTTTGATTTGAAACTGTTAATACAGTGCAAATTATCGCTGAGATAGACCCGTGAACCTGAAGCAGTTAGCACTGACGTAGGAAACAAGCGTGACACGTTTTAATAAATCTTCTGGTGATACGTTGATGTGATGGCGTATCTAAATTTGAGATTTTACCTTTCTTGTTTTACCTAAACAGTATCAGTCTGATTGTTTTCCATACTCAAAAAGGAAACAACCATGCAGCCGATCACCAAACTTACCCTGACCCTCGAATGGTTTTTAAACCCTGATCATCTGCCCTTTATCGCGGGTGTGACCACGGGCGCGTATGAGCAAGCAGGGCTGGATATCACAATTATCGAGCCCGATGACCATTATGATGGCTTTGCTGAATTACAAAATCAAAGCATCGATCTACACATCAATGAGCCGATTCATTTGTTCGAGCATTACACGCCTAACCTGCGCGCGCTTGGCTGCTTCTTTGAGACGGATGGCGGCATATTGATGCAACAGTCCAGTATGGATAAACTCAAAAACAATCAGCCGATTCGCATTTGCACCCCTGCGGCTGAGGAAAAAACCAACCGTATTGGCTTTGAGATATTAGCCCGCTATGCCAAGAAAAACGGCTTTAGCATCAGCCGTGACAATGTGACGTTTGTGCAAAAAGACTTTTATCATATAAAAAACCTGCAAGAAGACCCAAGCCTCGATGGTGCATGGCTATGCTTTTATAACTTTGAAGGCGTTGAGGCAACTCATGAAGGGTTGGACTTTACGTTTATCGATCAGCATCTGTCACCTTATCCAAACTTTTCGGCGCTAGAGATTCTGACGACGGATGAGATCTATAGCGCAAAAAAGGGCGCGATAGATACCTTTATCCAAGTGACCAATCAGATGACGGAGCTGTGTAAAAATGATCCAGATGCGGCGCACTGTATGTATTACGACTATAGTAAGACCGAGGCAGATGCGCTGATGGATGCGATCATTGATAATACGCTAGGCAGATTGATCAAGCCGATCACGCCTGATGCAGATAAGTGGCAAGAACTGCGCGATATGCTGGCAGAGATCGATATCGTGACGTTAACGGATGAGCAGTATCAGTCGCTGTGGGCGTTGTAGAGATTTTAGAAGTTAAGATATTTTGAGCAATAAAAAACCGCCGTAGTATTTACTGTGGCGGTTTTTTATTCAGTGGTAATAGGATAATAAAGTTATTGCTATACGATACCCAACTAGCGTACTTCTTTAAGCCACATTGAGAACGCTTCTAGCATATTTTTGTGCAACGCTTCTTCACTGATATGATTTAAATTAAAAAACAACTCAACTGCATAATCTTAATTGTTACGTTTAGCATTGGGATAAAAGTCTTTAATCAATTTTTTATTGGCTAACTTCCATTTGTAAGTATCCTGATCAAAAACTAAAGTATAGCGATATTGATATCTTGGAAAATTATTACCGCCATCGGTATCATCATCACTATAGTCTGAAGAAGTGACTAATAGCACACCATTATAAAAATCAACGTTTTGAATAAATCTTGCATTTATCTGATATTTGTCCTCATTCACATCATCTAAAATATCCTGTTGTTCAACTAAGAAAGGTCGCTTTCCATTATCTCTTGAAAATGAAGTTAAATAATTACTATATGTGCCACTTCCCCCAGCACAACCAGCATCGCCGCCCCAAAAAACAATATACTTAGTCCCTATCTCATTTTTTCCTGCAGGATCCTTTTCCTTCTCAATTAAAAAGACATCTTTAGCGGTTGTTTTATAACCATCAGAATCTTTTGCAAAGGTTGTAGAACAAGCTATTGATTGTGCATAGCTACTCGCTTGTTTCAAAATATCATATTTTTCTTGTACAGAGGGCTTAGCCACTGCTGAATAAGACACTGTCGATATAATGAATAACCCTAAACCTTTGGTAACCATGGATTTTCTAGAAAAACTCATATTACTTCCTTATAACAATTTTTAAACCGCTCCGATGCATTGTGCTAGCTCATATTCAAGAAAACTCATAATACCATCACAATCTACAGTATTCATCTAATAATGTTGAGTAATTAATATAGTGATTTGTACCGAACAATGCTAAATTAGATCCAAATCGCATTAACAAATCAAAACTATGAGCAAATTACTCCGAAAACACTTAGAAGACCGTGAGATAAAAAAAGGCTCAGGGCAAGTCTCCGCCTTTATTGCGGTATCTTTGGGCATACTTACCACGCTTGCTGCTTTGTGTTTTTTATTCCCTAACCTACTTACTACGCCAGATTTTAGACCGTTATATAATCAAAATATTTTACGAGGCACGTTGTTTGCAAGTGTGGTCATTGGCTTTGTGTCGGGTTTTATTAGCCTACTACGCAATCCGTCTAAGCAGTGGGGAATGGCGGGTATATTACTCAATGGCTTTGCGGCGCTGCTCGCATCAGAGCAGATCGAGCCCAATTACTATGACCGTAGTATATATGCAGGCTTGGACTATTTTATTTTAACGCTATTGATTTCCGCGCTGGTGTTTATTCCTATGGAGCGGTTTTATGCCAAATATAAAGAACAAAAACTGCTGCGATCTGGCTGGGTAACCGACATTAAATACTTCATGTTTAGCCATTTGGGTATTCAGCTACTGAGTTTTTTTACTATTATTCCTGCGCAGATTTTATTCAACCAGTGGCTCAATCCCTCATGGCATCAGATGGTCAGTGGTCAGCCTTTAGTGCTGCAATTTATAGAAATTTTGATTATAGTAGATTTTTTTAGTTATTGGATTCATCGCAGTATGCACAAAGTGCCGTCTCTGTGGCGTATCCATGCCGTACATCATTCTTCGCATCATATGGACTGGCTAGCGGCAAGTCGGGTGCATGTATTTGAGCTGATAGTGAATCGTTTTGTCGGTTATATTCCGTTATTGTTTATGGGCTTCTCGCCAGCAGCAACGTATGCTTATTTAGTATTTATCTCTTTTCACGCTATTTTTATTCATGCCAACGTACGTTTTCGTTTTCCTTATTTTCGCTGGGTGCTTGCAACGCCAGAGTTCCATCATTGGCATCATTCATCAGAAAAAGAAGCGTGGGACAAAAACTTTGCCGCCTTTTTACCCATTTATGATGTGATATTTAAAACAGCACATCTGCCAGACCATTTACCCAAAAAATACGGTACGACGGCCAATACAAAAATACCGGAGGGCTTTGTGGCGCAGTTGGTATATCCGCTGCAACACAAACAACGCAAAAAAAATTGACCTGAATTTAGGTTCTTATCCGTTATGGGCGCTTTTATGATCAATAGCAAGATTGCTTAAAGGCGCGAATTTTCCGACAGTGAGATGATTCATGAAATCCAGATTTATAACTTTGCTAACGCTAAGTACGCTGACTCCATTGATAGCGAGTTGCATGAGTCCTGATAAACCAATCAAAAACAATGCTATAGACCCGGTTGCTACTACTAAAAATCAACCAACTACGCCGCATACACTTCCTATTACTCACTTCCCTGCCTCGCTGCCGAAAGACTGCAATGATGGCGCGGCAAGGCTCTATGATGAATGCACTGATCAAGTCAGCATTTTAAAGGATGCTATCAGTGCTGCGCGTACAGAGAACAAAAAAGTACTGATTGTCTATGGCGGTGAGTGGTGTATCTGGTGTCATGTTTTAGATAATTATTTTAAGGGTAACTTTAGAACTTTTGATTACGAATGGCGAGATGATTACGGTGATATTCAAACGTGGGGTATGCGTGAGCGAATCTCACCAGTAGATATAAAAGATGCTCAGGCATTGAATGAATACGTTGCCAAAAACTTTGTAGTAGCGCATATCGAAAACGTGTATGCCAATGGTGATGAAGCGGTGGCACTTACTGGCTTTGACCCCGACAATATTTATTACTATCCCTTTATTGTAGCGCTAGACAGTAATGGTAAATACGCAAGCAACATGGTATCTACCAGTGCTATCAAAGGCTTTGAAGTTCGCGAAAGTGGCGGTGAAGAGTTTCGTGGTTATGATAGACGAATATTGCTGGCTCAGTTAAAAAAGCTTAAGGCAGATACTTCTGTTAAAGTGGCTAATCCGTAATACAGAACCATAAAAAACCGCCATCAGGTTTGTTATGGCGGTTTACACTAAAAACTTAAAAAGTGGTAATAAGGAGTTAAACTCTATCCTCTATATATTTTATTCTGCGATTATTGAATGCACGTATGGTGCCTTCCAAAATATCAACTACTTTACTATTAATATAGCTACTCTCAATAGCCCCTGAAAAATACTTAATATTATGGTTATCAGCCCGATCAAACTCGCAGTGTATGATTTGTTCTGCATCGCAAACCACTGCAAGATTTGGGTTATGGGTAACCATAATTATTTGTCTTTTCTGTTTCGCTTCAGTTAAAACAGGAACCAATAAACTAACAACCGTTTCGTTATCTAAATTTTCTTCTGGCTGATCTAAAATTATGGGCATATTTCCTTTATCGACTAATAGATAGAATATTAGGAGTAGAGAACCTCTTTGACCTGGTGAAAGTTGTTCTATATGAGCATCCTGAAACATCAAAGTATATCTAGGTTCTAAATACTCTAGACCAAATACGAAATCATAGACTTCATTTGCTGTGCAGCCTTTTCTAAGTAGTGACTTTACACCTGGCAAGGTCGATGCTCGATCAAGCCTATCGTCAAGGTCTGTAACAAACTCTAATAGAGATACTTTCTCACCGACATCAAATTCGTCCATCATACTTTTAAGCAACGTTAAACCTTCATTCTCCCCTCTAAATTCTCCTGTATCTCTTTTAATCAGCCTAAACAGTTTAGTATCGATAGTATCAGGCGTACTATTGATTTCCGCTTTAAACCGTAACTTATAATCATTTCGTATTAGATTATTATTTTGAATTAGCTCTTGGACAGGCTTGAATAATAACTCTCTATTAAGGCGTTGAGCTTCTAACTTATCAAATATTTGCTCTGTAATACTTATTCTTTGTCTTTGCAATCCTGCTCTTGTCTCTGGCAACTGATCTAGCTGATTGAGTCGATACTTTAGATTCTCTATTGATTCAGGCATATCATCTGAACCCACTATTTCGATATGCTTTTCAGTCCATATTCTTAGCAATTCCAAATATTTTTGGTATTCACGTTGTGGTATATTTAGCTGATTACTCAATGGCTCTTTTTGACTTATTAAAGCTCTTTTTGTGACTTCAATCATATCGTTGTTAGTTTCAATATCTTTAACTTCATTAGAAATAACACTTTCAATCTCTTTTAACTCTTTTTCTTTTACCTCTAATAATAAAAGATCATCTAAATTTATATTTAATGTTTTCGCATCATCTAAGGAGTTTTCTTTGAATGAAGAGTGCAAGCTTTTCACTGCTTCAACACCTTGTACAATCTTGTAGTAAGCTCTTTTTTTGAGAGTAAGCTGATATAAGGCATCTTTGTTAACTTCCTGCTGACTCACTATATCTTCAATTTGACGGTTTATATTTGCTAACTGTGCAGATATAGCCTGTTGCTCTTCATTTAAAATATTTGTCGGCTCAGGTAACTCTATAGGCTTGGCTCTTGAATGTTCTTGTAACAATCTTCCTTTATGGGCTAGATTTTCTTCTATTGCTTTCCGGTTTTCAGGTGTCATCTGTTCTTCAATAGAAGCTATTTCACGGTTGATTCCATGTAGCGAACTTCTCAAACCATCAATCTGGCTTAATAGAGGGTTTTCTTGAAGATTGATAAGTTGTTCAAAATCATAAGCGCCTGACTTAGTAACCTCATCTGCATGAGAAAAGATAACCGACCTTAGCTCTTTCTCAAAAGCATTTGACTCCCCTAATACATGAGCATTGCAAAGCTCTTCAAAATGTCCTTGAGGTATGTACTTTACCAGTTCTACGTTTTCAAGTTCTGCTTTCCCATCTAAATTTTTTTCTAAAAACCCCTCATCTTCCCATAATAGTTTGGCATTAAAATGTTTTGCAGGTATTCCCGTTTTACCCTTGAAACGATTTTTTTGAAGAAATGAGAAATGCTGACTTTGCTTTGAATCTCCTAAGAAGGCAATAATATCGGCTAAAGCACTTTTACCACTACCTTTATTACCGATAATGGCAACCAGGTCATGATTAAGTGTTAATTCAGTTCCATCTAACCAAGTTTCGTCATAAGCAGATGAAGTATCTTTAGTTATTAGTAGCTTATCTATAAATAAACTTCTATTATCTTGAACCAACTGCATTTTAGGAGGAATTTTGCCAATAAATGATCTCTTCGCAGGTTCACGTATTGCTTGTTGAAGTCCTTCAAATGTTGGATTAGCTTTTATCCAAGTAACTTTCCCAGAAGGGTAATCACCATAGCCTCTACGATCATCATCACCTGGTACACCTATGAATCGATGAGCATCACTACCTGAAACAGCCAATCTCGGTATATTGTTTAGTGCTTTCTGAAAATCATCGACTAACTCCTTATTCTGTGATGTTCTAATATTAGAGAAAGCCTGCCAATAACTGATTTTCCTAGTTTCAAATATTGGTGAATTTTTAAATAAACCTAAAACATAAGCATAATGTTCATTACGTTTTATGCTAGTTAAGCCGTTATCTGCATCAAAAGGCATAAATCCTATAGCTTGCTCATTTTTAACTTTTGCTATAGCACTTTTATAACTGTCACAATTTAATTCTGCCATCTTAGAGCCAGCTTCTAAGGCATAATAATTATCATTTGTTACTCGAGATCTATCGAAACCATGATGATTTAATTTATCTGTTGAAACAGAACGGGCATATTCAATAAGTGCACCGTTGGACAAGTTCCTCAGATCCTGTCCTGGAAACTCCAGTTTTAAGTTAGATTTAAAATCTATGAGTTCTTGGTCAGAAATTTTATCAGAGAATAACACATGCGCATTTAACTTACCTTTCATAGGTGACATTAAACGTAGTTCAATTCCTGGGAACACTGTTTTATTCAGTGCTGGTGCATCAGGTTGATCTAGACGATGTTTAAGAGCGAACCATCCATCAAAAGTCCAATAATCCATGATAGCAAATACCGCTGGTTCAGCCTGATTAAGAGCATTGATCATATCGTCTACTAATGGAATATTAGCAGGATCGCGAGGATCATTACTAAATTTCTTACCACTCCAATGGAAGGAAGCTGGTGTATGAATATGTAAATCCCACTGTCTCCATTCGGAACCTTTATGATATTTCCCATTAGTCATGAATATTACCTTTGTTTTTATAGGTTGTTTAATGAATCCATATACACCACAACAATCTTAGTCATATTCATCTTTTCAGCAGAATGGCGGTGCAAAACCTATTAGATAATAGCATACAAATATTTAGTTATATCTTGAAATTAATATATAGAACCAACCAATAGACCATAAAAAAACGCCATCACAATCGTGACGACGTTTTCTACTTCTACAGATATTTCTATGCTAATTACAACGCTTTCAACTGCTCCATCTGCGCTGTCATCGCCGTCAACTGCCCTTCTAGCTCAGCCAGTTTCGCCTTCTCAGCATCAACCACTTCTACAGGTGCTTTACTGACATAAATTTTGTATCATTTTGCTAACTAACCCAACAACTGACTAACCGCTATTTCTGATCTCAATTCGTCAACCACCATATTTATCTTATCAGATAACTCGATTTCTTCTTTGCTATAGTCATTATTCTTGAACAACGCCTTCGATTTCCTCGCTGCCTTGATATAAGCACTATCTTGATAGAGCAAGCCAGAGACCTCTTTATTGACAATAGCTATCTCATTGCAATATGACTCTAACTCACGATTGCTCGTATTAAACAGGATGATGGTATTCTCTAATTTTTCCAAATTATCTAAAATAGATTTTCTTTTTTCTATTAATGTATTATTTTGCTGATCAAATTTCTTGATGTTGGAGCGAGACTTAAATGCTGAAAATGCGACTGTTGGTATGATCATTATAGCCAAAACCAGTAAGTAGCTCATTAGGGTTGTACCGCTACCACCCAAGGCTAACAGTAAGAACCAAATGACCATTATCGCTAGTAGCCCTGCCATGATACCCGTAAATATAGAAAATGAGGGAAACCACGTCTTTAGCCTAGCGACCTTGGTGAAACCAAGATCTTCAATCATATGAACCTGTTTGTCTATTTTTTCAGTGTTTTTGATCTCTTCTATAGCTATTTTTATCGTGGTTGCATTATTTACTAAGCGGCTGCTTGTCTTTAACTCTTTAATGATAAGCGAAATGTTCTGCTCTAGCTTAGCAATACCTAAGTTAATTCTTTCTTGTAATTCAGTGACTTTATTAAAAATAAAGCTATATTGCTCATAGCTACTGTCGTAAGAGATTCGGCTTTTCATTGAGCTTTTATGACTGCCTAAAGTTAATAGGTATAATGCAGCGCTTTTAAAGTCGCTTTCAAAATACTCCTGCTTATCATAAGTTATATTAGAATAGGTCTTTAACTGTTTGTATTTCGGAGAGTCTTTTGCCTTACTAAGGTATAAAAAGTAGCTAGGAATAGCCAATAGCAAGACGATAACGATAAGCTTGAAATAAATACTATCCATGAATACAGTCCAGTTTTAGTAAAGTGTTATGAATAGCAGCCAATCTTACTAATTTGCTCTCACATCATCCACAAATATTTTCCGTGTGATTGTTTTCTTACCGATATCATAATCGTAGTTGTACCTAATAGGTGAAGCCATACCTCTTTTTCGATATTCGCTAGGAATTTTTTTGAAAAGATATCTTTGAACTACATCTTTAGGTGCATCCCTTCCTACAAAACCGAATCTCCCTTCTGCAGCAATATTAGGATACTCTGGAAAATTTTCTAAAGTTGCTAATTTCCATGTATCAGCAATAAATACGCCAACAATTTCACCATAAGCTACTGCGAGTATATAGTCAGCTTTGCTTATTACTTCAGGGTTTACTCTCCAAGCATAACGTGCTGCATCATAAGAAGTCCTTTCTTCAAACGATTTGTTAATAATAATCATAGCTATATTATGGTCAAAGATAGCCTCTTCTTCATCCAATTTACTATAATCCATAATATCCACCTCAAATTTAAAAATTATTTTCAAAAAAATAGATACTCAAACACGCCTATTTTATTACTCTCTTAATATCTACGCCGTCAACTGCTTTTCTAACTCAGCCAGTTTCGCTTTTTCTGCATCGATCATTTCGGCTGGCGCTTTACTGACAAAACCTTCATTACCTAGCTTACGCACAATAAATCGACTTACTACGTTTCAATTAATAATACACAAATTTTCAGTTATAACCTATAGATATGATTATCATCTGATGAATAGGTATTAAAATATATCTTGAATAATCAACTAACCCAACAACCACACCACCGCCACCCACGTAAACAGCAACATACCAATATTGGCGTGGAAAAACGTTGGAATCACACTGTCTTTAATATGGTCATGCTGTCCATCAGCATTTAGACCCGCTGTAGCGCCAAGCGTAATCGTAGACGCTGGCGAACCCGCATCGCCCAATGCCGCCGCTGCACCCAGCATGGCAAGAGCCGCGAGTGGCGAGAACCCAAGCGCAAACGCCAGCGGAATATAAATGGGCGCTAAGATAGGGACAGACGCAAACGAATCACCAAACCCAATGGTAATAAACAAGCCAACGACCAGCATGACTGCTGCGCCAAACAGTTTATTGTCGCCAAAGAACTGAGTTGCTGATGCCACGAGTGGGTCAATGTCACCAGTAGCCGTCAATAACGCACCAAAGCTAGATGCAATGGTAATAATAACGGCGATTTCTGCCATTAAGCGCACGCCTTGCGTAAACACATCATCTTGCGCTTGCCAGCGGTAAATACCCGAAAACCCAAGAATCATAAAACCAATCATCGCGCCAATAAACAGCGAATCAAAATAAATCTGGAACAATAACACCGTGACCACTGCCAGCGCTGTAAATAGAAGCGGTTGTAAACCAATCTCAATTTTTTCTTCCGTGGCAACCGCGCCATTTTGCTCAATTTCTGTTTGTCCAGCTTGTACGCCTTGCATATGATTATTTTGTAGACCATCTTTTTGCAAATAATCACTTTGCACATAGTCACGCGGTTTTCGGTAAGTGATGAATACCGCAAACAGCATGCCAGCGAGTAGTCCCATGACGGGAAAGAACATCGCTTTTGGTGCCATACTGGCAGTGGCTGCATACCCAGATGCTGCACCAACGCTATTAAAATTCTCTAACAAGATTTCGTTCAGATAAATCGCGCCAAACCCAAACGGCAGCAGCAGATAAGACGCGCTGATGCCGCAAGCAAGAATACAAGCAACGGCACGGCGATCAAGTCGTAAGCGGTTCATGAGACCAAGCAGTGGCGGTATCAGCACAGGGATAAACGCAATGTGTACAGGAATGAGGTTTTGTGAGAGTAATGATGCCACTATAAACAGCGCAAACAGCATCCACTTGACTTGCTGGCGGACATGAGCGCCTTCACGGTTGAGACTACCCGCCATCTTTTGTGCGACCCAGTCGAGGATGCCGCTTCTCGCCAGCGCCACGGCAAACGCGCCAACCATAATATAGGTTATCCCGACTTGTGCACCGCTTAGCAAATTGTCATTCAATACTTGTAAAATATCAGGAAAGGCCATTCTCGCATGGAGTCCGCCGAGCAAGGCTGCTGATACTAAGGAAACGGCCACAGGGATTTTGATCAGACAAAATATGATCATAAGCGCAATAGCCAACACCACCGCGTTAATGGGAATAGCAAGCAGCCATAATATGCCATAGATAGCAGCCAAGCCGATTAAGACAGGCAACGCGCGGTTCAGAAAAAAAGTATCCTGACGATAAGCAGATAACATAGTGTTCCTTAAAATGTTATTTCAAATAAATTGACTTTATTTAGCGAGCTTAAAAAGCTGAGAAATTATGAGCGATAGATATATTGCCATACAGACAATAA
>CAVUUW010000010.1:0-13663 GCA_963744895.1 uncultured Gammaproteobacteria bacterium | reverse complement strand
CTAAGAGAGATGCTAGGTAAGTAGGGGTTTTATTGCTTGTATCTTAGTTATGGTTGCTTTAATGTTGATGGAATTTAGATTTGTGAATGACTAAGGTTATATCAATGGAAGATACTATAAATCTTTGGTTTAAAGAAGGATATACAGATTTTGATTCGAGCGAAGGTCTGAATCGGAGCAATCCATTCGAATTAAAACAATTGAACATTATTGTGGGAGCCAATAATTCGGGCAAAAGCCGTTTTATGAGGGAATTCGCTACAAATATTAATAATCAGTTGAATATCCATGTATCGAGACAATTTCTAGAAAATATAGATAGGATCACTGAAGAATTTAAAAAAATAAGCTCCATAGATATAGATGTAAAAGATATAGAAATATCGAACTATCAGTTTGTTGAGAATAAAATAAAACAATTAATTGATTCTATTAGGAAAAATATCCAAGAATTTGAAAACTGGTCAAATGGTAATACTCGATATTTTGGCGGAACTCCTATGTTCATATCTCATATATCTAATTATACAAGAAAAAACCAAACATCATTCAGAGTTGATGCAGAAAATATAATTGAAGAATTAGTATCTTTAATTGGGAAAATTAAGACGTTAGACTTTGAAAAATATCAGATTTTCTATATAAATTCACTAAGAAGTCTTAAGAAGATTCAATCTATTGACGGAATAGAAAACGAAACTCGTGAGAAAATAGAAATAAATTTTTCGAAACACCCGTTATTAATGAGAACGTACGAAGACTACGAATTTAATGAAGATCAAATTATTTCAGGTGAAGATTTTTTTGATTTCTTAACTGATTCATTGCTAGGAATGCCTGAAGAAAGACAAAAGGTATATGACTATCAAACTAAGATTTCACATTATTTTTTCGATAATCAAAACATTGCAATTATTCCAAATCGTAAAGAAGATATTTTACAAATAAAAATAGGCAATGATAAACAATTTCCTATCTCCAAACTCGGTGACGGTTTACAGCAAATCATCATTCTTACCTATAGAGCGTTTCTAACTACCGAACCTTCTTTCTTTTTTATTGAAGAACCAGAAATGCATTTGCATGCTGGCTACGTTAAGCAGTTGATGAAGTTTTTATTGAATGAAACTGACCATTACTACATGGCGACCAGTCATTCAAATTATTTACTTGATATGATTAACGAAGACAAACGTATTGCTTTGTATCGTGTAGATAAAGAACAAATAGACGACGAAGAGAACAAATACGAAACTGTAATTAAGCGCTGTGATGGTGACCGTACTATATTGCAAACACTTGGCGTATCGCCTTCTTCAGTCTTTTTAGCTAATTGTACAGTTTGGATTGAAGGTATTACTGACCGTCTGTACTTTGTTCAATATTTAAAGAAATATTTGGAAGAGCTAAAGACCACTGATGAAGAGAAATGGCAAAATTATTCACGTTTTATCGATGGTTATCATTATGCATTTGTAGAGTACCAAGGCTCAAACTTAGAGCATTGGGATTTTGAAATCGATTCTTTAAAAGATGTAGATAGTAGTAAACATAAGGGGTTGAATGCCATACTTGTGACTTCTAATGCCTTAGTGATAGCAGATGCTGATTTAAAGAAAAAACCTAGATTTAATGAACTAGAACAACAACTAGGAGATAAGATAGTCATTACTCAAGGTAAAGAAACTGAAAACTCACTTCCTAGAAATCTATTGATAAAAAAGTTCTTTGAAATGTGTCCTAATAATGGACTAGCTAATCAAGGAGGTAGAAAAAAATTAGAATACAGCTATGATTATGAAAATTGTTTCACTGATAGTTATCAAACATCTCCTAAAGGAATAGGTAAATATTTTGATAGAGTTCTAGAAAAAATGCGTAAGAATGAAATTATACCTGAGCTAGCAGCTAATGAGAAATCCTTTACTTTCTCAGATGGAGGTCAAGGTACTATCAAGAGTAAAACAGGTTTTTGCCGAGATATCGTTGAATCAATGCAAACTGAAGATTGGAAACTAACAGATTCTGCTATAGAGCTATGCGAGGCAATATTCCAGCATATCAAAAGGAATAATGATTAACCTTAACTCTTTGAAACAAACAAGATGTTATATAAAGCCTCAATACTGTCGTAACGTATAAACTGTCCTTTATTGATAGTACGGATATTAGGTCTTTCAGCTTTTATACCATCCGCATTGGCTTTAGTATGTTTAGCGATTTTCGCATTTTCTAGTCCAGTTAATGGCTTGCCTGCCTCAGCACCAAAAAAATAAAACGAGCATAGCTCTAATGTATCTTCATCAAATATTATCCAAACAATGCATCCTGAAGGCTTATTGGCTAAACGAACATTAACTTCTTGACCTGACGCTTTAGCACCTAATTTTGACGTTTTAAGTTGAATATGACGAATGATATTATTCTCTTCAAGGACAACATCACAACCTGCATTATCAACTTCAGGTTTCATGACCTCTAGTTGGCAATCATCTTTTAGCCAAGATAGCTTTAACATCTCACCAATAAATAAGTGTTCAATAAGCTTTTCTCGAAAGCTTGAGTGCTCAAAATGTTTATTCATAATTTACCTTAATGTTTTGGACTACCTCAATCTGATTTACCTTTCGTCCGACGACACCGCTCCGAACAATAAATCACCTGCTCCCAGTCTTTCTCCCACTTCTTGCGCCATGTAAACGGGCGCTGGCAGACGGGGCAGGTTTTTTTATTCCGTCGACTTGCACTAATAACACAGTTAATAAATCAATCAGATATCATAATATAGGTCTTAATGTTATCTAAGAGATAAAAAATGCCAGCATCTCAAACTTTATTTAACCGAACTAAAAAAGAGTATTTACTATTTGCTCACTTACCTTTTAGCAAGCCTAATGAAATTTATGCTAGCGGTGTGGCATGCTTAATGGTTACATGGTATATGTTAGAAAATAGCGGTGACGACATTCTATTTTTACCAGACTATGACAGTTATGAGTCTGCTCTAGAGCCTTTCAGGCATAATATCAACGACTATGTTGAAGTTACTGATCATATAGTTGATGCATTGATTCAAAGCAAATTAATTGTAGATAATGGTCATTTATGGACTGACGAAGATGATGCCACTATTTATGAGCGAAATTTGATTAAAAATCCTAACTTATAAATCAATTTTTATCCTTCCCTCGCCGACACTTCTCCGAACAATAAATCACCTGCTCCCAGTCTTTCTCCCACTTCTTGCGCCACGTAAACGAACGCTGGCAGACGGGGCAGGTTTTTTGCAGTATGTTAATCAGTTGCTTCTTCTACTTCTACCACGTCCTCTGCTACGCCCTTGCTAGACCATAACTCTTCGAGAACATTGCCTTGCTTATCAATATGTAGCGTATGAATATTAACCTCATCCGACCAACATGGAATAGTGTTTTCATTATCATCATAACAATAGCTAACCTGAATAGTGCCCTCTTTAAAAGGTGGAAATATTTGGTCAAATTGATAAAAAATTACTGGCTGCCCTTTTTGGCTAATAAACCCCCACTTATCATTATTTTTAACGCCAATTAAACCCTCAGAAACATGAGTGACATTGTCATACCCTAATGGCAAAACGATGTTACCTTGTTGATCAATAATGCCAAATTTCATTTTAGCGTTATCTCTTGAGTCAAAACTATCAATGTATAGCTCATCATCTGTATCCTCTGAGAGTGAGTACTCTATGACATCATCACTTATTTGATCAGGTACAATACTGCTATCAGCATTGTCTGGATTTGTCATGGCGACTATCGCATAGCCGTCTTTAAAGCTACTGATAGCGTCATACTCAAAAGGTACAATTTGGTTTTCCTGAAAATCGATAACACCCCATTTGCCATCTGATTTGACAGCAGCGAGCCCGTCATTGAAAGCTCGAATTTCCTGATAGTGCAAAGGTATAACCTCTTCCCCTATTGTATTGATATAGCCCCACAATGTCGATTCACCCTGTTGTTGATGATTGCCAACGATTGCAAGTCCTTCAAAAAAATCATCCGCTTCATCATAATCAACTAACATCAGTGAATTAAAACCCTTTAAATAGCCCCATTTTCCCTCTTTTTTTACACGAGTAGGGCCTTCTAAGGAGTCTGCAATATAATCAAATTGTAGCGGCGTGAGCAAATTATTTATGCCATATATACCATACTTGCCAGCTTTGGAAACCGCAAAGGTGCTTTTACTAATGATATCCACACTATCAAACTCAACAGGGACAATAAGGTTACCTCTTTTATCTATCGCTCCTACTTTTCCATTTTTAGTAAGCGGTAGCCAGTTCTCATCAGTCCAATACTCATCTGAATAAAAACCATTAAACGTTTCAAACTCGAACTCAACGGGTTGCACCATATTGCCTTTATAATCGTAAATACCTACTTTGTCGTTACTAATGACAAATAAGATATCGTTTGCTTGATAAATTTCATCGAACTGAGCTGGTATGATAATTTTACCTGCTGGGTTTATGGCGCCTAATTTGTCGTTTACTTCAAAAGTGGCGACCACATTTTCATTAAGTAATGGGTAACCAAAGTTCGTCACAATATTGTCAAATTGGGGCTGAACTATAATTTTGCCTTTAGTATCAATAAAACCCCATTTACCTGCTTTTTTGAAGCTTGCTAAGCCTGTGGGGCCAAAACTTCCTGCCTCTTGAAAATTAAACTCAGCCACTTGCTGGTTGTCAGTATCGATAATTACCCATTTGTCAGCTTTTTGCACTAGCGCTCTACCTTGCCAAAACTCTACTGACGAATCATACTCAAAAGGTATTACTACTGTGCCTTTTCTATTGACTGCGCCATACTTATTAGTTGATAGTTGTTCAGCGGAGGCTATTTCGTTATTGAAGGTGCAGAACCAAGAGAGATTCACATCTTCAGGTAATTCATAACCTTTATCCAATTGACAGCCAAATTTTGCATGAGCTTGTGGTACGGTCGTCATCATCAAAAGGATAAAAAAGATTTAACAAAGTGCTTATAAGAGTGCGATTTTTTAGTAAGAGAGGATTGCATAATTTTTCCGTTACAGTATGCTTTAAAGGTAGTCAGCTTAGAGTATGAGAAATACTTCCAGTTTATAGTTAATCCAAACTTATTTACTCGCAGACCGTTAGCCCCTGCTCAAAGCATTTGCTATATCTGTTTGCCATTTTAATCCGCAACTGGGTACGAGGATGCGTCGATAAGAAGTCGGATATTTTATCTTCCTCAACGTTTTCATCATTGGCTTTAGTTTCTTGTTCTCGCTTATTCTCGGACTGATTACCATCTTCTGTATTTTCTGCAACCGTCGAGTACTCTTCCATACGGCTCAAGATATCTACAAAGGCTTGTGGGTTAATACCAATCTTTAGCATTCGGTTAAAGGCAAACTCATCTGCTTCGGTTTCATACTCACGCGAATAGTGATTTGACACCAATGCCGTACCCAACCCTGTGGCAAGCTCACTGATGCCGTCTGGGTTGCCCAATACCAGTATCACAATCATAGTGGTTAATGAGTTTTGGGTGAGCATTTCTAAGCTATGACGTTCCACGACATGACCCATTTCATGTAATAGCACCGCATCTATCTCGTCGTCATTTTGGCTCAGCGCTACAAACTTATCAGTCAGAATAATATCACCCGAGGGCAATGCAAAAGCGTTTGGCTGACTCTCTCCTCCTATCTTCATATCCCGAAAATGCAGCTGATACTGAATGCTATCATCACTACCAAAAGGTCTGAGGCGGGTGTTGAATCGAGATATGATTTGCTGTTGCTTAGCCTCACTTATTTGGGTGGGCTGTAAGAAGTAACGATCCATAAAATCTAAAGACTGATCACCAATAAACTCGCCTGTCTTTTGAGGTAGCGCATGAGTGACCGCTTGGCTCGTCCAAGGCAGGCCCCATTTGATAAAACCAAATATAACTGCAATAGTAATGACCAACATCGTTAAAACACTGGTCAATTTTGTTTCATGACGATGTAAGCGTAAGCGCCACTTAGAGCCTACGTCACTATTTTTATTACTATTGACGAGGGTATCAATCGCATCATTATTTTGCGTCGTAAATAGTGAACCATCAGCGAGTGTGAGCTTGCGTTCAGTCTGTCCTAAACGATCACTGATCATGACCTGCGACCACTGACCTGTTAGATTTTGACGACTTTCCAAATCGTCAGCAGCAGCATCAGCTGCCATTTGTACCTCATATTTCGCTTTATCTACCGTGAGTTGAGCGGCGTATTGGGTCGAGCTGTCTTTTGGATACCATTTGCCTGATACTACATTTATCATGAATGTCCTTCTTGTATCCACTAGCTAAATTAGCCATTGGCACTTCAATTAACCAAGGCGATGATTGAAATAGGGTATCTACCAACTAAGATTGGTCTTAGATCGCAATACCAACATCAATATCTAAGACATCACCAATCTCTTCACCAAGAGCCGATTGCTCTTTCTCTTTTTGGGTTAGATAGTGATTGATGTCTATCTCTGAAGCTTCTATCCAAGAATTATCCGCGATATAACGAGCCACACGAACTTTTGCCCAAGGCATTGCTAAGCCAATGGTAAATAGAACCAGTAGCATATTCGTCAATAAGATATAAAAATAGCCTCTAGCACGAACGGTTGATTCAAAAGTGATGGCACGATCGAGCGTGGTATTGGCAAACAGATACTGGCGTTGACGGCTAAATGAATAGGCAGTGGCAAATAAGAACGTGGCAATAAAACCAAAATATATCACGAGAAAACCAACGATAAATAATGGACTTGTATCAGCTCTTTCGATATCACTAGAGATATTATTAAAATCAAAACCGCCTGACATAGCCGACGCAAGTAATAAGCCAGAAAGTATTGAGAGCAACAATAAACCACCAATAATGATAAGCACTCTTTTGAGCTGGATTTTTATAAACTTTTTGGTGTTAATATTGATGAAAAAATCACCTTGGCCAAATTTTGTCTGACCAATTTGGTATTCAGCTGCTTTTTTGGTGAAGAGGCCAATGATATAGATACCTAGCGCTATTGCCGCTATTATCCCCACGGCAAATACGAGAAAGGCAAATGCTGGATTAGTACCTTCATCGATATTTGACATTGGTAGTAGGCTACCAAACGCAAGCAATGCAGCGGCTGCATACCCCAATACAGGTATAAGCATATAAATAATATAGGCGGGTTTTAGATTGCCCATGAAGCTAAAACGCACGTTGCTAAAACTGGTCATGCGCATATTAAATTTTAAGCTGCGCCAAATTATCCAAGGAATGAAAGCAAATAAGATAACGGGTAATATGATGCCAATAAAAGGCAAAATAGAACCTACTATCTGCATGGCAAGCAATATCAGCACACCAATTAAATAACCAAAAAACAGTTGTTTGCCTGTGGCATGGTAATCGAAATATCGATCTGCATATTCAGTATTCGCATAAAAATATCGACGTGTACGTACCTTTGCCCAAGGATAATAAATGCCTATGGTGACAATGCATAATAAAACGTTAACAATCCATATTTTAAAATATTCCGTTCCAGTACCTTTAAATTGTATTCGTTTCATTCTGTCCCTATAACTTTATGTATTTGATATTGAGGTGGCGTAAAACCCATTTTTAAGATATTAACAAAAATTAATTTAACAATGATTATATATTATATGTTTAGTAAATTCAGGTAATAAATCAAACTTTAGTTGAATTAATAGCACACCACTCAGTGTGAATTTGGTGAGCCCTAGTCAATAATAAATAAAAAGAGCACAATGATTCTCGCCTGCTTTTACAATAGCCAAATACATAAAGCACTAAATTTATACCCAAAAAAATAAGGCCACGAATGGCCTTATGTTGTTACTCTTTTTGATAGTGTTAGCTATTTTTGGTAATAGGGATAATCATTATAGCCAATCTCAGTGCCGCCATACATCGTGGCAGGGTCTGCCTCATTGAGTGGCCAATTATTGGCTATGCGCTCAGGTAAATCGGGATTAGCAATAAAAGGACGACCAAAAGCAAATAAATCGCCATAACCTTTAGATAAGATATTAAGCGCCTTTTCCACCGTGTACTTACCAGCATAAATAATACGTCCTGAAAACGCCATTCTGACCGCCTTATAAAACGCTTCAGGTAAATCAGGCGCATTATCCCAATCGGCTTCGGCAATAGATAAGTAAGCAATACCCGCCTGCTCGAGCATTTTTACCGCTTCAACATACGTGTGCTGAGGGTCAGACTCTACCAATCCCAAATACACACGAGTCTCATTGGTACTCGCAAATAATGGGGCAAATCGTACGCCCAAACGGTCAGCCCCAACGACATCACTGACGGCAGCGACGATTTCTTTTAAGAAGCGCAGACGATTGGTCAACGACCCACCATATTGATCATCACGTGTATTGCTATGCTCAGAGATGAACTGATTGACTAAATAACCATTTGCACAATGCAGCTCAACACCATCAAAGCCTGCTTCTAGTGCATTGCGGGCGGCTTGCGCATACATGTCTACCAAATCACCGACCTCTGTTGTGCTAAGCGCACGCGGGACGCTAGGATCTGCTAGAGCACCTTCGCCCGGACCTGTTTCGACAAATACTTTGACGTTATCAGCAGTGATGGCAGAAGGAGCAATAGGCTGCCCTTCATTTGGCTGTAAGCTGGTGTGCGACACGCGGCCAACATGCCAAAGCTGAGCAAAAATAATACCGCCTTTAGCATGGACGGCTTGCGTGACTTTTTTCCAGCCTTCAATTTGGGCTTGTGAATGTATGCCGGGTGTCCATGCATAACCTTGCCCTCTTGGTTCTATTTGAGTGCCTTCGGTCACCATAAAGCCTGCAGTGGCACGCTGCGAATAATAGCTCGCCATTAATTCGTTGGGGATATTATCTGGTTGAGTGCTGCGAGACCGTGTCAACGGTGGCATGACAATACGGTTTTTAAGCGTATAAGGGCCAAGCGTTACCGCAGAAAATAACGTACTGGTATTGGGGATAGGATTTGTCATAAAACTCTCTTTTAAAGCAAACTGATGGGCTGATGGTTTAAATCGCTTAACCTGTTTTGATGCTTAATAAATGACATAAGCAATAGTGGTCAGCATAGAGTTTTATAGGTACAATTTGAAACAACCCTTTTTTGTATAAGAGACAATTATGAATGGTATCAACCGGCTTGATATCAAACAGCTGAGGGTGCTCAGCGCTTTGCTTGATTTGAACAACCTCTCGCAAGTGGCACGAAAGATGGGACTGACGCAACAAGCGATTAGTGAGCAATTGCGTAAGCTACGCGATTTATTTGATGATCGTTTGTTTATTCGTCAAGGCAATAGCATGATAGCAACCCCAAAAGCGCTATCGATGCAGCAACCCATTAGCGATATATTAAAACAATTGGATGCGCTGTTAGAGCCTGATTTATTTACGCCGCAAACCTATAAAGGCGTTTTTACGATTAGTGCGACTGATTATGCCACCCAAGCCTTACTACCACAGCTATTTAAGATAACCAGACGAGAAACCCCTGGTTTAAAACTCATCGTCCGCGACTTTGCCTCCGACAATATCAATCAGCTCATTACGGCAGGTGAACTTGATTTATTGATTACATTTCCAGAGTTTATTCCGGACAATTTGGCATACGTTACTTTATTTGAAGAGCAGCATTTATGCGTTACAGGTTGCGATAATGAATTTACAAAACAGATCTTAACATTGGCACAAATTGCGGCTCATCCTCAGCTGGTTGTCTCACCTTCGCGTGCTAATCTGCGTGGCTCTCATGATCAATGGTTTGCAGAGAAAGGCCTTCAACGCAATATCGTCATGTCTGTACCTAGCTTTTCTGCCGTACCAGATATTTTGCATACCACCGATATGCTAGCATTTTATCCCTCACGGTTATTGCCCACTAATAAAGTTAAAGAATTAGCGGTAGAAGCCTTACCCCCGACATTTAAGGTCATAGCGGCTTGGCACCCTCGCACCAATGACAGTCAGATACATCGTTGGCTGATCAAGCAATTACAGAATTTATGAGCACATCTAGCATAAGTTTAGCGCGTGTTTATTATTGAACCGTCAAAGTTTATTTTGAAATCAGTATTATTATC
The DNA here is from genome assembly GCA_963744895.1 of uncultured Gammaproteobacteria bacterium. Taxonomy (GTDB): domain Bacteria; phylum Pseudomonadota; class Gammaproteobacteria; order Pseudomonadales; family Moraxellaceae; genus Psychrobacter. Next base: position 3,483 of record CAVUUW010000010.1, on the reverse strand, counting down.
GAAATTCGCCTCATTGCTAACTAAGCCCAGCTCACGCCTGCTTATCATCACTGCCATCTTTGTTGCGCCGACACTTCTCCGAACAATAAATCACCTGCTCCCAATCTTTCTCCCATTTCTTGCGCCACGTAAATGGGCGCTGGCAGACGGGGCAGGTTTTTTGCGGTAAGTTTACTTTTTTATGTGCCATAACTGCCCTACCTTATCTATTCGCCTTATGAATTATCCATACCATACACAAAAATTAGAGTAGCAAGGAAAAAGCGTGCCAGTACTACGTATTGTAGGCTAAGCGATTTTGACACAGCTAATCGTATTTTTGGCGTTTGGTATCATCTTACCTTTGATGCTCTACGCCCTCATACTTCTTAATTCGACGGCATTGGTCTGAGCAGTAGACCATGCTCTCCCAGTTTTTATCCAGCTTTTTAGTCCAACTAAACTCACGCTCGCAGACGGGGCAGAGTTTTTTACGGACGTTCTTTTTTTTGTGCGCCATACATTTCTCATTGGTTTGTTTACGACATCAGTCACGTGTCACTATAGCCTACTACGTATCATTGCTATTAGTCACAGTTACTAGTCATAATCGTCAAATATTTTATTTAGGCGATTGAGACTGTTGACGATCAGTTTACCAGATTGATCAGTACTGCTATCAATCGCGAGCTTCTCATCCATGCGCATCGTCAGTGGTGCCAGCGCTTGTTTGAGGGCATTGGCCATCAGTGTGGTCTGCTCATGAATATCAGGCGCATCGTTCTCTACGGCTTTACTATCATCATTTTTAATCAGGCTTTCGGCTAAGCTACGAGACAAGCTATCTGCCATATTGTGTGCCAGTTGTTCCACGGCATCGACCAGCTGCACCATCAGCGCTTTTTGCACGTCTTGGTTTTGCTTGAGGTACTCGCCTTCTGCTTTGTGGTCATGCTTATATATTTGTAGCAATTGGCTCACGCTTTTCTCAAAGCCATTATCGATACTATCGCTGACGACTTTGGCATTATTGATCACGCTATCGGCGAGGATTTTTTGTGAGGCTAGCTGTGCCTCAATCTGAGTCTCTAACTGGGCCTTACGCTCTGCTTCTCGTAAGCGGGCGATTTGCTCTGGGTCATTTTTGGTTAAGTAAGTCTCAAACTGACGACTGATGGCATTGAAGCCACTCGCCAAGTCGACCAACTGCGCGACGATTCGCGCACCCGTATCGCCGTCCTCGCCGCCCATGGCTTTGTTGCGCAAGAAGTCGGTTTTGATTTGCGCCCAACGTTCTTTTTCTGCCTCGGTTAAGGTGCCGCGCATCTCGCCAAGTTTGAGCAAGTTGCTCTCTGCGCCTTGGGTCAATAGCTGCGACTCGCCCAGATAGTGATCGTCTATCAGCTGGTTTAGCTCATTCTCATTCATGACCGCTGACAGCTTTTCGGTCATTTTATTCATATTACGATAACTGCCTTGCAGCTTAAATATCGGCTCAACACGATATTTATCATCTTGCGAAGCGGAGGCAATATAGGCTTGGTTGACGTCCAAAATGACTGCTTGCACTCGAAACATATGACGCAAAATCGCGACAATCTCATTGATCTCTGAGGTGCTATACGGATAGGTCAGATCACTGCTTTGCGCTTGCGCGAGGTTGGCATTGTCTGTTTTAGCCATTTTAATCAAGCGATGCACATCGCTTAGGTCGCGGTTTGCCAGTGGTGCAAGGACACTATTAGAGGTCAGGGAGTTTTCGATATAACTGAGCGCAAATATATCTTCCATACCACTCATGATGTCGCCTAAGTTGTAGATATCGGCACGGTTGGCAAGCATGTCAGGCACTTTAAAGGCTTCGCCGCTTTCGGTGTAAGGGTTACCCGCCATGACCACACAGAATTTTTTGCCGCGCATGTCATAAGTTTTGGTCTTGCCTTGCCAGACGCCATCAATACGGCGCGTGCCATCGCCGAGTGAGATAAATTTCTGCAAAAACTCCGCGTGCGTATGCTGAATATCATCAAGATACAGCATGACGTTATTGCCCATCTCAAAGGCTAAATTTATTTTATTCAACTCTTCTCGCGCAGTGGCATTGGGGGCTTTTTCGGGGTCTAATGAGGTCACATCATGACCAAGTGACGGACAGTTAATCTTCATAAAAATAAGGCCGAGACGATTTGCCACGTACTCCATCAAGGTCGTCTTACCATACCCTGGTGGCGATATCATCATGAGGATACCCATCAAGTCCGTCCGCTTATCCTCACCGACTGTGCCCATCTGTTTGGCAAGGTTGTCACCGATAAGCGGCAGATAGCTCTCATTAATCAGGCGGTTACGAACAAATGAGGACAATGGACGCGGCATAAACTCGTCCAGTCGCAAGGTTTCTTTTGACTCGTGTAATATCTCTGAGCGCATGGCGAGATAACGTCGATAGGCAGGGATCACTTGGGTATCATGATGGTGCAAACGATTTAAAAAGTCATCAACGGCAAAGGTTAGGCTCTGCTGATGAATACGCGTATGCTCACCCAGTAGATTATTGACTTGTATCTCAAGCGACACCTTGCCCGTGTGACGCGCAAAGCTTTGCACTTGATTAAGCGGGTTATTGATACTGGTCAGCGACGTTGATGGTGACGCTTGAGGTGAGGAGAACGATAAGGTGGAAGCGGCATTAGCTGTGCCTTTATTTGCGCTGCCTTTATCAAAAATCGCGCCCGAATCAATCAGGCGCTGCACCAAAGCTTCACGCTGCGCATCGTTCAGTTGAGTGATTAAAACGGCAATGGCTTCTGGCACATAATGACGACCGCTCTCTAGTTGCTGCTGGCGTAGCGCTTCTTTTTCTTGACGTTCAGCCAGCTGCGCTTCACTAAGCGCCTCACCTGCCTCACCCAATCCATCATCAGTTTGATCGGTAGCTGTAGCACTATTACTATAAGTCCTATCAAGCAGTGCATGAAACCATGTGGCTAATAGCTCATAGGCTGATTTTGGTTGGAAGCCAAGCTTACCAATTGAAGATTGTAGCTGTGCAAAACTGGCCGTGTTTTGCGTGCTGACGGGCGAGCCACTCAGTGTTTGGCTCAACTGCTCACATAATTGCTCGGCCTGCCTACTGGTTTGCCAGCTCACTACGTTATATGCGGCAGCATTTGGCTCCGCTGATTGCCCCATAACGCTGACCAAGTATTCACTCGCCAGCTGCACATAGCTTGGTTTAAAGATATTGGTGTTATGAACATCGCTGGTAGTTGAATCTGACTCTGACTCCAATGCGGCATCTGATGGCTGATTAGCATCATTACTACTACCCATACGCTCGTCACGATAGGCCGCGACAAAACGGTGCATGATTTGGCTCATATCCTCAACCAGTAAGGATTTAGCAGTGTCGCTACCGAGCGCACGGCGCAACTGCTCGGCGGTAGCGGCTCTATCCGTCCAGTTATTTGCACGGGTCAGCACTGACTCATTCAGCCAATTGTC
>CAVUUW010000009.1:0-11779 GCA_963744895.1 uncultured Gammaproteobacteria bacterium | reverse complement strand
CAAACATAGATTTAGGGCAGACCGTCATAGACCGTCTGCCCTTTATTTTGGGCGTTTTTTGGGTTTTCACCACTTTGTAGGTGTATGGCGTTCCATATAGAATGTTGGTATTATTGTTGGTATCGAGCAATACCAACATGGACAATACCAACAAAGGATAGACCCATGCCCCTAACCCATACCAGTATCAACAAGCTATCACCTAGCCCCACTTCAATTGATACAAAACGACCTGATAAACACAGCGACGGTAACGGGCTGCAACTATGGGTGCGTTATACGGGCGTTAAGTCATGGATCAGCGCCTACCGCTGGCAAGGTAAGCAGCAAACTCTCACTATTGGCACTTATCCAGTAATGAGCCTACAGAATGCACGCCAGCGCAATATTGAGATCAAAAGATTAATAGCTGATGGTATCAACCCAAAAGACGATAAGAAAAAGACACAAGCGGACAATGACGGATCAAGGGCGTTCAATACTATAGCCCAGCGTTGGCACGATGACCGCAAAGCACACATAGCCCCTACCACCTATAGCCGTGATTATTCACAGTACCAGCGTGATATTAAGCCCGTCATTGGACACATGAATATAGAGGACATAACCGCGCCTGATGTTTTGGCTATCGGTAAAGCTATCGAAGCGAGGGGCGCTAGTGATATGGCAAGGCGTGCAATGCGTCAAACGGGACAGATATTCAAACAAGCCATACGTGAAGGCTTAACCAACCTCAACCCAGCCACCGACCTAACCGAAGCACTAAAACCGCATAAGGTGAAGCACCATAGCCGTGTGACCAGCCAGCAATTACCTAAACTACTTCAAGACATTAACGCCTATGATGGTGATCTACTGGTGAAGCTGGGCTTATGGTTTTTATGCTATACGTTTGTGCGTACTCAAGAATTACGCTTCATGGAATGGTCAGAGATAGACTACAAAGAGAATTTATGGCGCATACCAGCCGACAAAATGAAAATGGATAGACCGCACCTAGTACCACTTGCACCGCAAACAATGGCACTACTGGAGCAGATCAAGGCGCTGGGTTTTTCGGATCAGTACGTTTTCTTTAATCCCTCAACCCGTAAGCCATACAGTACAAACGCTTTTATCACTGCCCTATGGCGCATGGGTTATAAAGGACGTATGACTGGGCACGGTTTCCGTGGACTTGCCAGCACTACCCTACACGAACAGGAATACATGCACGAAGCGATAGAGCTACAGCTGGCACATGAAAAAGAAAACAAGATCAGCAAGGCATACAACGGAGCGCAGCACCTACCCTACAGAACCAAGATGATGAACGAATGGGCAAACTTCATTGATGATGCTTACGCTGGCAAACTGGACAACGTGATCCGCGCAGACTTCAAACAACACAAACAAAAGCTAGGCTAAGGCTTAGCACCAACTATGCAAGGCTAGGACTAATTACCCGAAAGCCAGCCGTTCACACACCTTTAGGCTGGCACTGCCTTGCACCTACTTTAAATTAAGGGTGTGTAAAGGTGTGTATTGTGGACTTTATCGAAAAGTATAGAACTAGAAAAGACGAAATAGAGAACGATTATATTAATGCTTGTCTATTTATTAGAACTTATGCTGACGCAAGCAATATGAATATTGCAGAAGTTGCTAAAGCTATGAAATTCATAAATCTACATAATACTTTGAGCACATATAACTTCAATGAACAATTAGATTATGAAATAAACAAAAATTCTGTACTGGAAGAGCTGTTAGACGATGTTATTAGCTATGGGCATTTGTACAAAGGTAGTATTAAAGAGCATACATATAATAAATTTTCTCAAACTAAGATAAATATAATCGAATTAAACAGTATTGATGGGATTAACTATCCACCCGTTCCTAAAAACCATAAAGATAAATCTAGCGAACAAGATACACCTTTGAACAAAGCCCTTGATGCGGTATTAGAATTCAAAGCGTCCTTCTTAACTGGTGAGCTAGCTAAGAAAGTACTGCATAGACAAAACTATTATTCTCCTTTTGAAGCCAGTTGTCTGATTGCAGGTAAAATGCCTGATGACCTAAGAGAGAAATACGGAGCTTACGAGATATGCAAAGAATGGGACTACTTATCTGCTAGGGCTTATGTAAAAAAAGCTTTCGATGATGGTAGATTATACCTAACAGAGGAATGTCTAGGCATTCCAGCAATAAGACTTAAGATAGTATTATTTGAAGATAAAAAGATAATAGAGGGCTTTAACGATGATATTTTATTAGAAATATATCGAGAATATATTAGCCCAGTAATACATATTGAAAGCCATGATGGCTTATTTAGCAATGGTAAAGAAAAGATAACGCTTAGAGTACCATCTGAGTTTGAAGAAGATTTATTTAACTCTTATCCAATGCTATTAGAACGCAAACTAAAAGAACTAGAAGAAAAAACAGATCAAGATGATAAAACTACCACGATGGATAAAGCTTACTCACTTATTGCCGTACTAAAAAACCTACTGTTAGACCCAGCTATTACTGAAAGTTATTTTACGAACAGTGATAATGATAATGCTAGAAAAGCACCCATTCAGGGTGAGCTATCAAGACATATTAAAGAAATGAAGATTGCAGGATTGAGCAAGCGTAATGTAGATGATTTATTCTCAATAGCTAATGATGTACTTGATGAAGTGATTAAACGTAATGAAGCATAAATTGCAGCTGCAATTTTGAAATTGCAATTGCAATGCTATAAAGAACCCCACTATCTAATATAGCCCATGTAAGCCGTAGCGTCCGTTACGGCTCAATACACTACATGGAGCTACTCAATGACACACCCAACCCAAAACACCCCAGTAATTCCTTTTACTGATAACACCTCGAACGATACCGAACCAACCACCGCAAACAGTCCAGCTATGCAACTGCCTACTACCGGCATGGGCAGAGCAAAGGACATTTTGCCGTTCCTACCCTTTAGCAAAACCACTTTGTTTGAATGGAGCAAGGACGGGCGTTTCCCAGCTGGCAGAAAGCTAAGCCCTACCATGACAGCATGGAGCTATGCAGACGTTCACGAATGGCTTAACTCTCACACCTCAACCACTAGCGAGGTGTAACCCATGAACACACGGCAAACAAAGCAGAAGTACAAGCAAATTATTCTCGATCACCTGTTAGCAGGTAAGACACTATCCACCTATGAAGCGTACGACCTCTATAACATAACGTGCTTTTTACAGCGTGTCAGTGAGCTAAGAGATCAAGGTATAACCATTCAAGATGAATGGGTAAAGAACAACGGCAAACGTTTTAAACGCTACTGGATAGACCAGCCGACAGATAACAAAAATAACGCTAGTGAGGTGACTTCATGAGCCAATCAAACGACATATTAGAACCGCGCCTAGTGGCAGTAGATAGCTATTATCTATCTGTCATTAATGACCGCATACAAGACCTATCAAACGATACTGAGAGCCTAGCAATGGCACTTAGCGCGATCAGCACCGATGATGATACCAGTAAGGGCGTAATAGTCGCTGTAAGGTCTGCCCTACTCGCTAATAGTGAGCTGGCAACCATTTTAAGCGAACAGATGGACGGGCTTATCTTACTGCCTGAGTTGGAGGTAACAGATCATGAGTGATAACCATACCAAACCTAATCTAACAGCCCACCACGGGGCGCACAGTCGCAAACAGACGGGTAAACGTGGCTTACTACTGAGCTTTATCATCTTTATGGGATGGGTGGCAGGTATTGGCTTGCTACTCTCACTAATCGCTTGCCAGCAAGTACAAACAAAACCGATTGCAACCGATGATAGCAGCGGTTACTATATAGACCTCTCAAAACTTAACAGCGACTTGCCAAGTCGTAAACCTTTGGCTTTTTTTGTGCCTGATAATAGCGCAGCCTCTCAAGCTGTCCCTATCCATTCAAGCATAGCCCCACAAGCGCACCTAAGCGCATCAAGGGGGCAAACCATCATATCTATAGCAAACCATTTGCTAACCGACTATGACGGGTTGACGCTGCAAAATAAAATAGCCTTTGGGCGAATATGCGGGGCGGTCACTGTTAAGACCGAGAGTAAGACCCGTCACCCTATACTTTTACCGTATAGCGTGGCACATACTCAAAAATTAACAGGAGGCTATCATGCCTAATTCAATCCGTACGACCTCAAACACTCAAACCACTACCAACAGCACACCAGCCCCATTCAAGGCAGGTAACAGCGTTCTGTGCCTATCATTAAGTCTTAATCCGTTTGTACTTATCAATGATCCACGCGGTAAGCGTGACTTACTGGCACTTATTCACGATGGCAGCTATTTTTACTATGACAAACAAGGCTATTTTGTCCCAGCAAGCGACAAAGAAACAGGCGATTATCAGCCGTCACTATTCCACGACACGCCAGCCAACCTCCAAGCGATAGCCACGCTATACAGTGGCAGCCAATCAAACCAGCGTAAAGTTATCGACACGACACAGGCAAATGATGACGAAGTGATTTTAATGTCGTCACAGGATTTATCAGATATTGCTTGCGACATTAACGGGGCTGCTACTGCCTTATATGATGTTGGTCAATTACTGGCACTCATTCACTATGACAAGATAGAAACGCACACAGTCCCAGCAATGGCACGCCTTGCACATGATGCAACAGACACATGGGCAAGCCTACTATATGAAAAATTAGAGCGTATCAACGACACCCTAGCAATGACAGGTTACGGCAAGGAGGGTAAATAATGAAAACCTACCCACCAAAGCAAAGCCGTAAACACGCCAAGCGCAAAAGCTACTACAAGAAGTATAGAGCAGCGCGTAAGCCGAACCAGTCACAAGCAAGGGGGAACAGATGACCACCACACCAACAAACACCCATGAAAAAGCCCGTGCATTTAGCACAGGCTTTACAGTGGTAATAAATAGTTTTGATGCAGCCACACGGCAAGGGCTGGCAGATGATCCTACTTTGACAAAGCTAATCGCGCTATTACCGCCTGACAGCTTGCTAAGTATTACGGACAATCTTACTACAGATGACGCGCAAATAGTACCGACAGCTGGCACGATAGCCCTACGTTTGCACGATAAACAAGGCGATACAGTAGGCGCGGTATTCTACACACCAAACAGCAAAGCAAAGCCCATTGTCATTGATCCTACAGGGTATGGCGCTATCGTCATTGGTGGCGCTAACAAAGCCAGTGAGGTGATAGCCTTTAATGACCTTGATAGCGGTATTGATGTTTATATGCACTTAATGGCTAGTGATAAAACGATCATCATTAGCCCTCAAAAAACCAAGCAATGCCTTAAAAAAATGGTGCAGCACTGGAGCAGCGGATCACAAGTAACTGTACCTATGACACTTGATGATAAGGGCTTAATAAACCTATTGGCAGGTGTAAAGGCGCAAGCATTGGTTACGGTGGCTCATATCGTCACCATGATGCAACATGACAGCTATGAAGCGATACTGGCAGCTGATGACACCCAGTTAGTTAATTTACAAGACACTGCCTATTATCCTGAATGGCGCGATGATCCCCAGCTGAATGAACCGATGATCTATAGTGATGGGCGTTTTGAGCTATACCACGATGGGCTATTTTTCGTGAAGTATAACGATGACGACCCAGCAAACATCACCTTTAAGTTTAAGGCGTTTGTTTGTTCACCGATTGAGGTTATCGCTAAGACAAGGGACACAGGCAGCGGTACATGGGGGCGGTTATTGCAATGGCGTGATGATGACAACGTAAAACATCAATGGTCAATGCCGTTATCACTGCTACAAGGTGATGCAAGGGAGTACCGCAAAGAGCTGGCTAGTCAAGGCTTGAACATTACTACCAACCCCAAACAGCGCAATTACTTAGACACCTATATTCAAAACTACCCTATTCACAAACGGGCGTTATGCGTGGATAAATTGGGCTGGCACGATAAACAATATATATTACCTGACAGAGCCATAGGCAGCGATGGTAAGCAGTTTATTGTCTATCAGTCTGCAAACAGTATTAACAGCACCCTAGCCCAGCAAGGAGAGCTTGCCCAGTGGCGTGATGAATTATGCAAACCGTTAGCAGAACAAAGCCGTTTTGTTTTCTCTATTGCTTGCGCGTTCGCTGGGCAATTACTGGAGTTATTAGAGTATGACGGAGGCGGTTTTCATCTCTTAGGATCATCGAGCATGGGCAAGTCCCTATCGCTTAAATTGGCTGCTAGCGTATGGGGCAACCCTGACAGGTACGTTAAGACATGGCGCAGCACTGATAACGCCCTAGAGGGCACAGCAAGCGAGTATAACGACAGTTTTTTACCACTTGATGAGATCAGTGAGTGTGATCCCAAGATAGTAGGTAAAACCGTTTATATGCTGGCTAATGGTCAAGGCAAAGGTAGGAGTACCACTACAGGGCATAACCGCATCGCCAAAACATGGCGCATTATCTTTTTATCTAACGGTGAGGAGTCGCTACAAAACTTCATGGCGCAAGCAGGACAAAAAACCAATGCAGGCGTAGAGGTTCGAGTGGCACATATAGACGCTGATGCTGGCAAGGGTTTCAAGACCTTTGATAGTTTGGTAATGGCAAAAACAAGCGAAGCCCAAGCCGATAGGATCAAAGAGCTGTCACACGCTTACTATGGATCAGCTGGCATTGCATGGCTAGAACATATCACCAGTGACAAGGTCGCAACCACCGCCAACGCTGGGCAGCTTGTCAGTAGCTTTATGAGCCAGTACAGCGACCTGACAGCACAGGCGCATAGAGTGGCTAAACGGTTCGCTATCGTGGGCGCAGCTGGAGAGCTGGCAACACAGGCAGGTATAACAGGCTGGCAAGCAGGACAAGCGACTACAGCCGTGATGACATGCTTAGATAATTGGCTCGATAACTATGGGCGTGATGGTGAGCATGAGCAGCGCCAAATCATAGATCATATCAAGGCGTTTATTGAACAGCACGGATCAAGTCGTTTTCAGCCTTGCCACATTCACACGTACCAAGACTTTGAACCTAGAACTAATAACCGCGCTGGATATCACAATTACGACACAGGGGAATATTATTTCTCTACCAGTACCTTTGATGAAGTGTGTGCACCCTTTAACAAAAGCAAAGTCCTACAAGTATTAGATGAAGCTGAATTGTTGAATGTGACTGAGAATGACCGTAAAACGTGTAGAGTCCCTTTACCATTCAAAAAGAACCGCCAGCGTGTTTATGCGGTCAAAAGTGAGATATTAAGTTGTGAAACTACAAAAAGCACTGGGACAGCTGGGACAACTGGGACAGCCCATACACCGCAAGGGCTAGAACCTGTCCCAAGCATTAAAACACCACTGGGACAGCTGGGACAAAATAGCTCAATTTGTTAATCTGTCCCAAGTGTCCCAAAGGCTAAAAAAGGGCTGGGACAGCTGAAAGCCAGTAAGTACGGGCGTTGTCCCGTTGTCCCAAGTGTCCCAAGCAAAAAAGTAGATGCAGACAAAAATAATCGAAGGCAGCCTTTATCGTCTGCCTTTTTTGTGCCTGATGTTTATCGTGAAATCAGTTTGAGCACTGGCAGCATGTTAAGGTATGTTAAGGTTTAAAACCTTTATGGAGCAGATCACCACGCAGCCAAACAGCGCAATTACTTTTACCACGTTTTACCGATCACCAGCCCCCAATGGGGTAACTGTTAGCGTGATACCTTGCTGTCAATAGCCTACAGCATCATGATGCCATTAAAACAGGATATATCTGTCAAAAATTAAATAGGTGCAGTTTTGCGCGTATTGAGTGTGGTTTAAGTTAACTATTCCGCTACGAACTGCCAAAAAGAGAATGGAGCGTAAACGCTTACCAATTATGGGCTATAAGGCAATTTTAAGGCTAAGTCATAGTAGGGCTGTAACAGGTCAAAGACAACCCCAAAGGTGAGGTTATTAAGCATGATTTAGGTTTACCAGTGTTTACGGATCACTAAAATGCGAATGAAGCGCAAACGCTTGCTAGGTATAGGCTAAGAGATGATTTTATCGCCAAATTAGCAAGGGGCTGTAAACCTAATTTGATGCGCTCAATTTTGAGCTTATTTTATGGTAGCGTGTGACTTTTCGGACAATGTAGGCAACCACTGCCAAGCCCTTTTTATGGAGTCCAAAAACCCTAAGGTTTCCCCTAGGTTTTCGGACACGTTAAGGGTAGTTTATGGAACAGTACGCGCGTGAGGTTTTCGGACATCTTAAAACCTAATAAAACCTAACATTCAAAATAAAAACAAGAAGTAGCGAACCTGTCAAAACCATACATTCAAAATCAATTTGCACCGCCTTGCATGTTGTCATTTGTTTACATTGGCAGACAGTACCGACCTGTTAAAACCTGTTATTGCTAACAAATGCTAACATTGAGAACCTAATAAAACCTGAACCCTCACAAAACCTCACATTTAAAACAAAATTACACACCGCGCAATGCTGGCTTAATCTTTGCCGTTATCTTGCCGTTGCCTAGTTTTCGGAGTCCATAAAAGGGATAATTTACGGACATCATAAGCAGGGCTAAAAATGAGTTTATGGAACAGTACGCACACGCGTGAAGCAATCACCAAGTACAGAGGTTTTCATACACTATCAAAAGAGTTTTTGGACTCCATAAAAAGAGGAGTTTTCGGACAGGTATCGATGGGGGCGCTATTTTGGTTATTAAGCATATCGACAGAGGACACCGCCACCATTCACACGCACAAAATAAAAACCGTTTCAAAAAGAGGTTAAAGGTAGTTTTGTGACAAGTATCGTAGGCGCATGACTTACAGCGATTAATAGTAGGTTAAAGTCATGTTAAAGTACGGCTTTCATTGGTCATGTTAAGGTATGACTGACTAAAAAGGCACTAACAGGCAGACAGATGAACAAGTTAATACTGATAACACTATTACTGACAGCTTGCCAACCTATCGACAATACAGTAAATGATACTGATGATTTCATAAGGGTTGATGAGTTTTATTGGTCAACTTTTGGCAATGTTAAGCCATACCCATTTACTACTCAGTTTGGTGATATTGCTTGCAGTATGAACGAAGTTTACTTCTACCCTGATGATACGGCTGATGATGAGTGGCAAGTAGGCTTACCACTAAACAAACTGGCTCAACAAAGGCAAGATGCAATCGGTATGAAGCCAACCGTATCAAATGCTATCAAACCTAACGCTGATTTATCCGAAGCGATTAGAATGGGTTTAGATAGGTGTAAGCAAACAAAGGCGCGATTAGATAAATTTAGATCAGAAAGCGGTATGTAGAAGAGTCGAACTTGCCTAGAATGAAGGCAAACTATTAAACACATCCGTAGCGGCGATCAGATGCACGGATGCAGGCCATAAGATAGTGTTTAAATCGATACGATGGATCATATAAGCCACGCATATATTTACGAACGATTTAAGATAATTCTCATTAATAAACACTAAAAATTTACACATTTTAAAAATAATTGGAACTCACTAAGAGTTAAGCTAATACTATTACTTAGGTTTTGACAACACGACATTAACTGTCGTGTTGAAATATTACTTACAGTATAGTCTTGACTATATGCTTGCATTTATACTCTTATGCGACCATTATATAGTTAAATACTAAATCTATTTAAAAACTTGATCTATGGATGTCATTGTACGCCCATGGATTTTTTGTCCCTAAAGTAAAGGAGCGAATCATGGTCAGCGCGATATCTGTTGCCAATGAATTAATTCGTTTGGGTAGGCAGGATAATAAGTATTTCACACCAATGCAGTTGCTGAAACTTGTTTATATTGCACACGGCTGGATGTTTGGTTTTTTTAATAAACCTCTAATTAACGACCATGTTGAAGCATGGAAGTATGGACCAGTTATTCCAGATTTATATCATAAAATAAAAAGATATGGTGGTAGTCCAATTCCAAAAGAAATGAATTCTTTATTTTCTTTTAATAATGAACAATTAAATGAAGAAGAAAAGAGTGTTGTTAATTTTGTATATCGGAAATATGGTAGTTTAGATGGCATTCAGCTATCTATGATAACGCACCAAAATGATACTCCATGGTCACGTATATTTAGTCTTGACGGTAGAGGAGATGTTATACCTAATGATTTGATTCGTCAGCATTATGCTGAGCTTAGCTCTAAGGTATTAGCTAGCAATGGATGAGCCAAGTCAACTAGGAAGACCAAGAGTTACTATTGAACAAATTGATAGTCTAGCCAATGATAATAAGACACTTGATGATCTAGGGCTTAATGATGAATTCAACGGTAGTGACTCATCTTTGGCTTTACGAGAAGGAAAGCTTTTCGATGAAAAGCAGCTTGAATTAGCTGGTAAAAATAACGATCATGACCGAGATGAAGATTGGAAGTTTCTATTTGATAAAGCTTTTAAGGTTCTATTTGTAATAGCTTGCATTCTTTTTGCCATTATGATGGTTTCATTAGTACTTTATTGGATTCTACCTTACCAATGCCAGTGGCTATCATCTGAACAAGCAACTAAGATTGAAGCAGTTGTGATTGCAGTTATTGTTTCTAAGGCAGTAACAGTTAAACAGAACAAAATTAAATAAGGCAAACAATTACAAAATAATAGTGATTGAAGCCACAAACAGCCAAAAAAGGGCATTATCAAAAACGATTGTTGGTATTATTGTTGGTATCGTTAATATATAAAATTATCAAACTCATATTTCACAAGGCTTACATACCTTACTTTACTTCCTGCCGTTCCGACCAAACATAGTAGTAACAAGAAAAGTCAATCATTGTTTTCAATGGTTGGCTTTTTTTTGTGCTAGATTTGGTTGGTGGTTGTATGATGTGTTTAAGGAATAAATAATAAAAATTTTGCAAGGCATGCTAAGTAATTGAACGTCAGCCGTTCACACACCTTTAGGCTGGCACTATCTTGCAGCTATTTTGATTTAAAGGTGTGTGGAGGTGTGAACATGAGTAATAACGATGTAGCATTAAGCTTTGATACCGCAGAATATTACAATCTACAAGAGGCTTGCGACTACTTAAACAGAAAATTTAAAACCGATAACATAACGCCAAAAAAGCTACTTAAAAGAATTTATGAGTTTGATTTAGACGCTTATATTTATGGTAGAGGGTTTTATTTAATGGGAAGTCATTATCTCGATGAAGACAAGTTAGATTTTTTAGATGAATTAGATAAAGACAGTGAAGACTATCAAATCTATACAACGCAAATAGATGCATATTTGTTTTTTTGCGATGTAAAGCCCTCGTTAACTTGTAAAGAATTAGGCGTTTTTATCCAGCTAAGCAACAGAATGATTAGCAACTTACTTTTATTGGAACGAACTGAAATTAGTGACGAATGGGGAGATATTGAGGGCTTGTTACCACACAATAGACTAAATGCTAATCCAAAAGACGTAGAAGAATTTCTTTTGCCTAGTGACAAACCTAGCACATATGAAGGTCAAGACTATAACTTTGATAAAATCAAAGTGGTAGAAAGCAGATATCAGCCGATATTACCTAAAGAGAGCATCGAAGAGTACGGACTTGAAAAAGCACTATCAAGAATTAATATGAAGGTATTAGATCACTATCATTTAGAAGATTTTCAAATAAAATATTACGAAGGGGTTAATAGTGCCTTTAATAACAAAGAAACGTACGCACTTAACCTAGAAGCAACGCCTAATGATATTTTGATTTTGCATAAAGATTTAGAGCTATTAGTAAATCT
>CAVUUW010000008.1:0-3669 GCA_963744895.1 uncultured Gammaproteobacteria bacterium | reverse complement strand
AAGCAAGGCAAATCACGTCACTATTGCCCAGTAGGTGATACCGATTCAGAGTTTGCGTTTTGCTACTTGCTCAATCAACTCAAAGACCAATTTGAGTACAAGCCTGATGCGCAAACACTGCATGAGTTTTTGACGGCGCAGTGTCGTTTTTTGGCGCAGTATGGATTGTTCAATTGTGTGATGTCCAATGGCGAGTGGATGCTTGGATATGCTAACACCTTATTGTTTTATATTACCCGTCAAGCGCCCTTTGGCTCAGCGGCCCTCATTGACGTGGATGTGACGATGGATTTTGAGACCGTCAATGAGGCAAGTGATGTCATCACAGTTTTTGCCACCACGCCGCTGACATCTGATGAGGAATGGCAACAGCTTGCTGTCAATGAGTGCATCATTTTTGCCGATGGCAATAGGGTTTATCAAGATGTCCCTCAATCGCCTGTTTATTTGTCGATTGCAGAAGGGTTAGCGATTGCAAAAAATGCTTAATCTAGGCGGCAGTCAGCTTATTGATATTTAAAGTTTGCTTATTAGCGGTGTACTAGTCACTATTATTACTTGCTGCCACGTTTATTATTACTCAGATTGAATGTATTATTTCAGGCTTTACTTTTACCATTTAACGACCACAAGTGAGATGTCATGTCCGTCTATACCCAGTTAACCGATGACCAGTTTGCCGCCTTTTGCCAAAGCTTTGGCGTGTCGTTTGCCCGCGCGATTCCGATTACGCAAGGCATCAAAAACTCTAACTGGTTTATTGAGACGACTGATGACGTAGCGGGTGCACCGTCCTATGTGTTTACTTTATTTGAAGAGCGTCCGCCTGCTGATATCGAAAAAATGGCCGTTATCCTTAACCAATTGGATGGCAAATTGCCTGTTGCCGCGCCGCTCGCAGTGATTGAACCAAACAACGCTCAGGTGGATAGTGACATCGAGGATAAGCGCTACGTTATCCACTATGAAAACAAAGCCATTACTCTAGTACCGTGCCTTGCAGGAGCGCATCCAGAGCAAACGACGCAAGCCATGTGCCACGAGATTGGCGCCGCGCTAGCGTTGCTACACGAGACGCTACAAGCACTGCAACCGAGTGAGAAATATGGCGTGCCTTTATATCCATGGAGTGAGGTGCGCGACCGTGAAAGTCAGTTTATGCCAAGCGACGAAGCCAAGCTGATGAGTGATATTTGGCGGGCTTATAGCGATTTACCACTAGCAACTTTGCCAAAAGGTCTGTGTCATTTAGATATGTTTGCGGACAACACGCTTTGGCATCTACAAAAAGGTGAAGCACGTCTGACGGGGCTATTGGACTTTACGGAAGTCAGTGCCGAGCATTACGTCATGGACATTGCTATCACTATTAATGACTTTTGTACCACATGGGGCGATGCTGAACAGGGCGAATCAGTGAATTTTGACCGCAGCAAAATGGCGGCATTTTTGCAAGGGTATGAATCTAAGCGTCCGCTTGGTGATGACGAAAAGCGAGCCTTACCTGTGATGCTTGCCAAGGCGGCGGTTATTTTTTGGCTATTACGCCTAAACGTGATTCACTATAACCGTACGGAAGGGCGTACTGGCGACAATATTATGGTCAAAAATCCTGACCTGATGAAACGTCTGTCTGCTTATCATTGGTCGCATGTGGAAAAAGCGCAAAATACCGTTTTTGTTCTTGAGCATGCACGCTACAAAGACGATGATAGAAATAGCGATGTCGCAGATTATAAGTTAATAGGTGTATTTGCCACTGAGCAACAAGCGCAGACCGCGATGGCGCAGCTAAAAATGCAGCCGGGTTTTAAAGATTATCCCAATGGCTTTCATATTGATGCTTATCCACTTGGTCAGATTAATTGGTCACAAGGATTTTAATTTTTATTAAGCGTATTGGTATAAATTTAGCATTTGTGTAGCTTGCAAATCATTATTTCTAAGGAATATATTATGACCGATCACATTGATAACTGGCAAAAGCTGGCGCGCTATGACACTAATATGCAAGGTGAGCTGCATGCCAACTTACTGCGAAATAATGATATTACAGTCTCTCTACAGCCCCTGAGTGCAATGCCTGGGTTGAATTCAGGTATTGTATTGTGGGTGCAAGATAATGAGCTGGCACAAGCACAGCGTATTTTAAATAGTATTGATACAGAAGGGCAAATGGCTCCCAACGAGAGGTTTGATGAATCGACAGGAGCCACTCTCAATGCTACTTTAAATTCTGCAAAAGACAATGATAATGGCGGTACTCTATAAATGTGTCAACTCTTAGGAATGAACTGTAATACACCAACCGATATTGGGTTTAGCTTTGCTGGTTTTCGCAAGCGCGGCGGCATGACCGATAGCCATGAAGATGGCTTTGGCATTGCGTTTTTTGAGCGTAGCGAATGCAGCAATATTGACAAAAATAATGATGAATCGGCAAATGCCTCAACGGGTCTGCGCTTGTTTCATGACAATCGTCCCAGCCACGAATCCCCTGTGGCGGACTTGGTTAATAACTATCCTATTAAAGCCATGAATGTCATCGCACACATTCGTAAAGCGACCCAAGGCCAAAACTGCTTGGCAAACACGCATCCTTTTGTTCGTGAAGTGTGGGGCGAGCAGTGGGTATTTGCGCATAATGGACAGATGAATAGCGACTTCATTAAACGCTGTCAACGTCTGCAAGACAACGGCAATGCGTCACATTGCCAACCCGTTGGTTCGACCGATTCTGAAATGGCGTTTTGTTATCTTGTCAATCGTTTAAAGAGCAGCTTTAAAACTCGTCCTGATGACCAAACGCTGTTTAACTTTTTGACCACGCAATGCCGCTACCTGTCTGCCAATGGTCTATTCAATTGCTTGATATCGAATGGCAAATGGCAGATGGCGTATGCGGGTAGCTTATTGTTTTATCTGACGCGTAAAGCGCCATTTGGTGAGGCCAAACTCGCTGATGATGATCTAGCGATTAACTTTGGCGATGTCACCACCGATAAAGACAAAGTGACTATTCTAGTGACGGTGCCATTGACCGAAAATGAAAAGTGGCAGCAGCTGGCGGTCAATGAATGTCTCATATTTCAGGATGGGGATATAATCTATAAAGACAGTCCAAGTCAGCGTAAGTTTTTGACGATTGATGAAGGAAGAGCGATTGCACGAGCCGTTGGGGCGAGTGTTTAGAGAAAATTTTTTGCTTGTACATTTAAACCTAAAGCTCCATCATAGAATTGATAGTTTAATAAAAATTAGGTGTAGCCATGTTAGGTAATGATATTCAAATAAAGCAGCTCGTAGGTGTCGGTGATGTACATCTCAGCTTTCAGCCTGAGCAGCGCGTATATTGCCTAATTGGTGAAAATGGCATTGGCAAAACTAAATGTTTGGAGGCGTTGTTTACTTTATGCTTCACTACAAACGGGCTCCTTTATGCGAATATTATGAGTGACGAACTATTTGCATTTAACAATATAATTTCTGATGAACGTACATTCAATGATATCTCTGACGAAAGCTTAAAGGGCTTCGAAAGTCATAATTCAGCTGTAGTTATGATTGGTGCTTTGAATCGTGGAACCATTGATTATGAAGAAGTATATGTAGATAAGAATATTGGTACTCGGGATACTCGTTTAAGAAAATATATTGATGAAAGTTTTT
>CAVUUW010000007.1:0-6287 GCA_963744895.1 uncultured Gammaproteobacteria bacterium | reverse complement strand
CGTATTGCATTATGTACTACGTCAATTAGCTGCTGAGAGTAAAGAAGCAGTTTAACAGCTCATCAACTCGATAAAGACAAAAGGCCTCGATCATCATGATTGAGGCCTTTTTTATAACACACACTTTTGTCTCTGATTACTTAACACTCAACCCTTCTCAGTCAACAACTTAATCCCTAAACCAATAAAAACTATACCACTTACTCTATTGAGCATTGTTTCGATAGATGGGTTTTCCCGCAGGCGTGTACTAAACCGTGTCGCCAATAGCGCCAAACATGAACACCATATCAAACCCGTACTGGCAAAGGTTAATCCCAATATTAAAAATGACAGCATGCCATAGCGTAATTAGGATCAATAAACTGAGGAAATAAGGCAATAAAAAATAAGGCACCTTTGGATTAAACACGTTGGTCAACACGCCTTGTTTATAGATTTGCCAATGGTCGACCTTATGTTGATTGAGAATAACTTTATCATTGGACAAACTATTTGCTATGGCGTCTGATGGCTTGCTCAATAGCATTCTTAGACCTAAATAGCATAAATAAGCGGCACCTATGTATTTTACGATCATAAATGCCAAAGGGGAGCTGGCTAGCAATACGGATAGCCCAAGCGCTGCCAATAAAGTATGTATCAAGCTGCCCGTTGTGATGCCTAGAACAGAGTAAACCCCAGCCGCTTTTCCCTGAGAGACACTACGAGTAATAATATAAATACTATAAGTGCCTCGGCGTGAGATTTAGTAAAATAGCCGCTAAGATAAACCCTAGATAGTTTTCAATTCCAAACATCGTAAATACTGCCTCTTGGTCGCAATAAAATCCATTGTTTATAGCATTTTTATAGTATTAAAAAGATGCATTATAAAAAAGCCTGTACGCTCGATATTAACGAGTATCAGATACGTTGGCAATAGAGCAAATGGCTATGAAGCATGAATAAACTTTTAAAAACTAACAGACATAAAAAAGCCCATTCACCTTATGATGAATGGGCTTTCTTTATACACCAATACATGGCTCAATAAAGCTGCTCTCTGACTACAACCAGAGCTGATAATGCTGCTTGCTCATTAGGGTGGTCGGGTAAGTGGCTACTGTCAAATGCCGCTGCAATCTCTACACTCAATTGATCGGCCTGTGCCAATAGTTCGTTGTAGTCGCTAGCACCTGCCTTGATACTTAGCAAGGCGTTACGATTGGGACGCTCCACGATGACTTTACCAGTCGTGGCAATATCGTATGCCATCTCAAGCAGACGAATGGTATGCATCATGTTTTTGGCGTCGTATTCTTTGGCGTGAGCCATGGTCGATTGGTAGCGTGCCTCATTGCGATTGGCAACCCACTGCCAGTATTCTTTATAGTCACGGCAGTATTTGCTATAACCTTGCTCATTAAACGATAAATAAGCGATAGGTGTGATACCTTTAGGAATGGCACTCAGGCGCAACTGAGTGGCATCAGGATGTTGGTACAAACCTGAAAAGCCGAGGCTGCCCGCAGTATCCACATAAGTATCGACATAGAGCGCATACATCTGCGTCGCTTTTTCCATTGCAGCCAGTCCAAAGCTGCGCTGATCGGTCGCGGTCTCCTGTAACCACTCGGTTAGTGCTACGCTGCGCCCCTCTACAAATACGGTGCAAAATTCCAAAATAGATTTTTTTTCACGACTCATAGGGTTGACGATTTTTTTATTCAATCCGCGTGCTTTTTTGATTTGACTGTTGGCAAAGCCTGCAAAGGTCTTTTGACACAATTTACTGATGAACCACTTAGCAGAAAAATGAGCCATGAGCGGATGTTGATATAGAATGTGCTCGGCTGGTGTAGCAAGTAGCTCCATCATATTGGGATTGTTTTGTAGCAGCAGATCCACATAGCGGCCAAGCTCGTAGTAGACAATATCGTTACTGGCATTATTCACCTGCGGCACATAATCACTGTGAAGACCAAAATAATGCGACTTTGGCAGATAAAACACGCCTTTAATATCGGTATCTAATCTGCGGTCGCGAGGCCATAAGCGCGACTACCTGAAATGCACTCCAATAAAATTAGCCCTTCAGCTTTGAGGCGTTCTATGGTTAAAGGGGCTGCTGACATAACAGGTTTCTCTTTTTTTGGTATAAGTGTGTGATCTATATTGGTTGCCATTTACTCTAAATATCGGCTATATACGGTCATATCGAGCGTACAACGCTACGATATAGCGCATTTAAAGGCGCAATATGGAGATTTGGGTCTCAGCAAAGGTGGGATTTTCGATGCTGGCGCGCAGTGATTCAATCGCACTGATCATCAATGGTGACAGCTGATGGATATAGCTTTCGTCTTGCATACGCTTGATATCAATTAAGGTTAATATCTCAGTTTGTATTTCTTGATCAACCAACTCAAGCATCTGCCTCATGATGACTGGCGGCGGTGTATGTATCGCCAATATCCACTTTGCCGCCAGCAGCGCTCGCAGTAACTAAAAAAACTTTTTTAAGCGAATCGGTGCAGTGAAATCAAGGTTACTACCTGCATTTTTGGCCATACCGCGGTAATGATGAAATACGGTGATGGGTGGAGTAATCTATATTAAGCGCTTTCAGCTCGGCCATGATGTCAGTTTTCTGCTCGTATACAATGGGGAGTGCAGCCGCTCAAATATCACTGCATTAGATTTATAAAGCAGTTGTAAGGCTTTTTTGATATCCCAGCCACCAATATCAAATGGCACAGCGAGCAAATCATTTTCGATAAATTCAAACGTATCTTTGCCATCAAACAAGTTTAAATACCAATCGGGCTGCTGGCAATAAAGTAGACGAACATCATAGTCACTATCAGGTGATGCAAAGCCCCACGCACGACTGCCACTTTCGATTGCGTGCAGACAAGTGATCTGCCGCGTCTGACAGACTTGTTGTATGGCATGAATAATGTGATTGGTATCGTTGTTTTGCATAGGACTTACTATCAGCAGTTGTTAGCTTACGAGTATACAACACTATATAAGCGGCGTGCATGACTGATGGTAAGCGGTAGGAGGTGTTAGGCTGAGTATGCAAATAATTTTAAGCAAACTCGTATTAACATCCTGTTTAAGCGCACTTTATTGCATAAGCTAATTTGGACTTACTTGACCAGAGTTTTGAGAACTGGTTACAGGAATGCAGTCTACTTGCTTTTGAGATTGAGTCGGTGAGCAATATGGCATTTTTTCAATATACTGATAAACCCTACCGTAGACATGCTCGCCTTTTGATAGTGGCGTGAGATATACCTTACCCATATCGATGGATGTTGGAGTACTGATATCAAAGGTTGACGTTGGCAAAGCCATACCATCTACATTAAATAGGCGGCGCTGATACCCGTCGCTTTCAACCATCACATCAGCATATTTATAAATTCGTTTAAAATAATTTTTATTGCGATTTCTAACGCCAAATGAGGCCATAGAGGGCAGGGTAAACTGACCTGTACTATCAGAGTTAGTCTGATACTCATCCGTAAGATACACAGTGACATTGGCGATGGGCTGCTCAGTCTGACTATCTACAAACTGACCTGATAGTGCAGGGGTGACGTGATACTGAGTGGGAGGTGTTAAGCAAGCACTTAATGGTAAGGTGAACACGCTGAGAATAACCATCTCTTTAAATCGCTTCATTAGTCACTCCATCAGGTAGCGGCATACAATCCCCCTCTTTTTGTGATTCGTTAAGGTTGCAAAAGTTTATTTCTTCGATTTCTTCGGTCTGAGTATTAGTGACGTCCGTACCCGCTGCTATAGGCTCTAAATACACGGTACCTAAGTGAATATGATCTGGTACTTCTGGCGTATGCTTAATCTCACGCCTTTCAAGACCAAAATTCCAATAACTTTGACGCCTATAGCCTTCTTTGTATATAGAGAAGCTGCCTGTAGCCATAGAGTTCAGTGTTGAAACATCATAATCTGATGCAGCGTAAGAAACCTTATATGAATGAAGCTTAAAATATCCATTACTATCAGTGACTGCTTCAGCTATCGTAGTTTGTGAAATAGAAGCATTTTCTATCGGTTGTAAGGTTATTTTATCCAGTACTTGTCCAGTAACAATCGGTGTTGAATAGTAATGACCGATAGGCTCTGACGAGCAGCTTAATAAACCTAATGAGATACATGTACCGACGAGGATCCAACAGCTTGTTTTGAATATACTCATAAATACTATACCTACTTAAAGAGTAAGTTTTGATATGGCTAATAAACCACGCACATCTTCTTCGCTGGCAACGACTTTGTCGTAATAATCAGGTGGAAATTGTTTTGCCCTGGCTATATTTCATTAAGTCGTACTCACTACCTGTAAAGGTATATGTGCCGTTAGCTGACTGCCAGATATGAGAGGAGCCTTTTGTAGTAAGCATTTAATCTAAATGGCATTTACACAGACTATGAGGTGGCCTTTGACCTTAGTCTGCCCAGCTCAAACATTTATCTCCGTTTCTAACGAGATGAATTTTAATTTGGGAGTTATAATATTTAGCGTATAAGTCTGCTAAAGTATTGAATTGAGCTTGCTTATAAGTGTCATATCCATGCGAGGTACCCTTTAACGGAACAATATTTTCATTGCTAACGCACCCTCGCTTTATTGCAGGCGTATAAGGACCACCACTGTAAGTGGCATAAACATGTAAATCACCCTTCGAAATAGCTTTCTGAGCGTCAGCTATAGGATCTGCACTATATAGATAATCCGAACTGAATGGTTGTTTCACTTCACTGCTACAAGCCGCGGTTAAGTAAAGAAACAAAAATAATATAAGTGATTTAATTAACAGAATCTCCTTCATTTTCTTCGCTTGGAAGACGAAGCACAGCGTTTTTGTCAGCTTTCTCAGAATTTTGTTTTCGTACAGAATAGATTTATGCTTATTGTTAGTACTCTCTGTATCTATATAATTTTTTATGTGTCCTAACTCATGAACCACGACTCTCGTTGCTGCCATATACTACCTTTCCATAAGCTGAATCCTAGGGAAAAATAGTTGTTATATGTCGAGTTATTAACCAACATTATCAATTTAAGGGTTTTTACAAATAGTGATGTATAAATAAAAAATATTTTTTAAGTTTTTGTTTTTATTTATTTTTAATTAAAAAATAGTGGGTTTTTAAAACTTTTACTATCAGTAAACTTTCCCAAATATTGCTAAAAATTCAGATTATAGCTTAAATATGTTGAGTTTTATAGAGAGGTTGCTAATATAGATATGTTTTGATAATCATATATTTTATTGGATATCTTATGACGCGATTACTAAAGGTCTTGGCAGTATCAATGTTTTCTATCGGTTTTGGTGTGAGCGCGGCCCATGCTGAGCGCGTTTGCAACGTAACAGATCCAACTGGAACGCCGCTGAATATTCGTGATGAACCCAATGGCAAGATCATTAATAAATTGCGTAATGATAGAGAGGTTTATATCACTAGAACCACTTACGATAATAAAGAGCGACCGTGGGTGTATTTGGAAGGGTACTATAAAGGAGAATACAGGCAGTGGGGCTGGGCAATCAAGAGAGTTTGTCTCTTGTTATGAGCGTTAGTATTGTAATTTGTCATTCTTATAGGAGTAGTAAATGGTCGGTAAAGGAGTTCTGATGCTTATTACGTCCTTTTTGACTTACTCTTGTGATGGTGATGTCAAAATATAGACAGCAGAAGCTTATGATAGCAATACACAACTTGAGAGCCGTTCTGTACGGATGGTTAAAGAAATTGAGATTGGTAAAGCTTTTAGTGAGATCAACTTAAAAGAGTAAACACATTCGACGATGAATTAAAGAAGCTTAGTAGCGTTGAGTGTGGCAGCTTTTTTAATGAAGAAGAAAACGGAGACGAAGAAGAAATAGTTTATCAGTATGGCAATATGACTATTGATATTGTGGGTAATCAAGGTGTTATTACGCAAATTATTGGTATTAGTGATGGCCTTCATATTAAGTACAATGGGTTGATGTTTGACAATACCTTTAATCCTAAAAGCTTAAACCTTGAAAAATTCGAAGTTTATGAAAATAAGGCGACTGTCTCAGACAAGTATAACAGAGGTATTGAGTCTACTGATATAAAAGCTACCTATGACATCATGTACTCAGTCCGTGAGAGGAGTAGTGATGATTTACTCTATTTATACTTTTTAGACAGTAAATTAGTGGCTGTCACAGCGCTGGTACAATGTTAATTCTTAAAAACTAACACACATAAAAAAGCCCAGTCACCGTATGATG
>CAVUUW010000006.1:0-7892 GCA_963744895.1 uncultured Gammaproteobacteria bacterium | reverse complement strand
ATTTTGGATGCCATTGCTCATAGAAAGTGCTCTTTAATTACTGCTGATAGCGTCCACAGATTAGGCTAGTAATCCATGTGGACGCTGTCATTGTTAAAAGTATTACTAGGGTAGGCGTTATGAGGCGTACCCTCTTATTCAAGTGTTAATCGTTTTATCGGTAAGGCGAGAGCCTTAGTAAGCGGCATGCTTACCCCAATCGTAGATACCGCGTTTATAGGCGTAACCGATCAAGAATAGACCGATAATAATCATCGGGGTGCTCAATATTTGCCCTTTGGTCACCCAACCTAACAAAATAAATCCTTGGTCAACGTCTGGCTGACGGAAGAACTCAATGATAAAGCGGCTCAAGCCATAGCCCAGCATAAAGACACCAGTCACTGCCATGCGCGGACGAGGTTTTGATGAATACCACCAAAGGAATAAAAATAACAGTAGACCTTCGGCAAAGGCTTCATACAGCTGTGATGGGTGACGAGGCAATAAATACTGACCATTGACCTCAGTCATCACCTCTTGTAGCTCAGGATTGGCCTGTAGTTGCTGCATATCAAAGCCAGCCGCTTGAGGAAAGTAGGTGAGCCAGTTATAGCCACCATCAGAGACACGGCCCCATAGCTCGCCGTTGATATAGTTACCAATACGCCCAAACAATAAGCCTGTCGGGACACAAGGCACGATAAAATCGAGCACTTGAAAAGGTGTCTTTTTATATTTACGAGCAAAATACAGCATCCCCAGCATGACACCAATCAGGCCACCATGGAAGGACATGCCGCCTTCCCAAACCTTGAAGAGGTAGGCAGGGTTTTGTAGCAACTCGCCAAACTGATAAAACAACACGTAACCGACACGACCACCTAAGATGACGCCCAGTGCGCCAAAGAACACTAGATCTGAGACCATATCTGTCGTCCAGCCCTCACGCTTGGTGCTGCGATACCATGCCAGACCGTAAGCGGCAGCAAATGCCAGTAAATACATCAGTCCATACCAATGGACTTCGACGGGCCCAAGTGCCAAGGCGACAGGATCGTACTGAGGATGAATCATCATAAGGGTGTCATAATATTGATAATAAAGTGCTGACTATAATAGCAAATTTCATGCGCCCAGCATACATAATTGCTATGACGCCAGTCAGGGGGTGCTAGGAGGTTGGCTATTGGTTTTGAGTATCGTTGATAGATTGTTAGGCTAGGGATGTGAGAGATAAAAAGTGACAAATCTCAGATATAGTCGCAGTAATATAAGAAAGCATTGAAGTGACAATAGACGTTCTTGATAGTGGGCAGTCTAATAAGAGCATGACGTTCTTAGCATATAAAAGATGCTCACTACCAAGTAGATAGAATTAAAACAGTTAGATAGCCACCAATTCTTGTACGTTGTTTTCGACCATGGCGTCGCCTGTACCTTGCGAGACGACCTTACCGCGTGATAATACGGTGTAGTTGTCAGCGAGCTCTTCGGCAAACTCATAAAATTGCTCGACCAGTACAATGGCTATATCACCCTTGTCAGCTAAGTCCCGAAGCACACGGCCGATATCTTTGATGATAGACGGCTGTATACCTTCGGTTGGCTCATCCAAAATCAGTACTGACGGCTCGGAGGCGAGCGCGCGAGCAATGGCTAGCTGCTGTTGCTGACCGCCGGACAAATCACCACCGCGACGATGTTTCATCTCATCAAGCACTGGAAAAATATCATATAAATGCTTGGGTACATGTTTGGCCTTACTGCGTGAAAACTTCGCCATACCGATCAATATATTTTCTTCTACCGTCAGTGTGGAAAAGATATCGCGACCTTGCGGCACATAAGCCAGTCCTGCTCGCACACGCTGCTCAGGTGAGAGTTTGCTGATGTCTTGGTCATTGAGCAAAATTTGTCCTGATTTGATCGGTAGTATCCCCATCAGGCATTTGAGTAACGTGGTTTTGCCCACGCCATTACGCCCAAGTACGACGCTGCACGCGCCTACAGGCGCTGTGAACGAGACATCTCGTAAAATATGACTGCCGCCGTAATATTGATTGATACCATTGACTTGTAACATGACGGTCTCCTACTTTTTCAATGATTTTTAATATTTGCATGGTTTTGCATTTGCATAGTTTCGCGGTTTATGGGCTGGCGATGTATTGAGCTGGCGCGCTAATTATCGACCCAGATAAGACTCAATCACCGCTTCATTGGCTTGTACTTCGGCCAAAGTACCTTCGGCCAATATCGCCCCTTGAGCCAATACCGTGACTTTTTCGCTAATCGCATCGATAAAGGTCATATCATGCTCAACCACCACTAAGGTGTGGTTCTTTTTTAGACGCAGGCACAGCTCGGCAGTATGTTCAGTTTCGGCGTCGGTCATACCAGCTACAGGCTCATCGAGCAAAATTAGCTTGGGACTTTGCATAAGGAGCATGCCAATCTCTAGCCATTGTTTTTGACCATGAGAGAGCAGCCCAGCTGGCTTATTGATTTTGTCAGTCAAACGGATTTGTTCAAGAGTAGCGCCTAAGGTATCGCGCGTGTCGGCATCGAGTTTGTTGAACAAGCTTTTGACCACGCGCTTGTCTTTTGGCGCGGCAAGTAGCAAATTATCCATCACCGTAAAATTTTCAAATACCGTGGGTTTTTGGAACTTACGCCCGATACCTGCTTCAGCGATTTCTTCGGTAGATAGGCTGGCAAGATTATGCGTCTGACCAAAAAACACGCTGCCTTCGGTAGGTCGAGTTTTACCAGTGATGACATCCATCAGGGTGGTTTTACCCGCGCCATTAGGGCCGATAATACAGCGCAGCTCACCTTCCTCAATATAGAGCGAAAGCTTATTGAGTGCGCGAAACGAGTCAAACCAAACGCTCACATCTTCTAGATATAGCGCAATACCATGGCTAAAATCGACGCCTGCTGGCTTTGGGTGGCTGCGACCAGTGCCACCATGAGTACGCCCATACTCATTGGTTGGCTGCTCGGACGTTGTTGGTTTACCAGTTAGCATTACTCTTTCTCCTTTTTAAAGCGGTCGAACAAGCCCATGATGCCATTGGGTAAAAACAACGTGACCACGACGAATAGCCCCCCTAAAATCAATAGCCAAAACTCAGGGTAGGCGACCGTAAAGTAGGTTTTTACCGCGTTCACCACACCAGTACCTAAAATCGCTCCAATTAAGCTTCCTCTACCACCAGTCGCTACCCAAACGGCCATCTCGATTGAGTTCACAGGATTCATTTCACTTGGATTGATAATGCCTACCTGCGGCACATAGAGCGCGCCTGCGATACCGGCAATGACAGCGGATAATACCCAAGCGGAAAGCTTGTACCATAGCGTGCGATAGCCTAAATATTGCAAGCGGTTCTCGCTATCGCGAATCGCGCCCAGTACGCGTCCATAAGGCTGGTTTATTAAATAACGCAGTCCCATGTAAGATACGAGGAGCGCCAAGGCAGTGACAAAACACAGCACCGCACGGGTTGAGGCAGCAGTAATGTCATAGCCGAGAAGGGTGGTAAAACCGGTAAAGCCGTTATTGCCACCAAATCCTGTCTCGTTACGGAAGAATAGCAGGGCGGCGGCATAGACCATGGCCTGAGTAATGATAGAAAAATAAACACCTTTGATCTTGGAGCGGAAAGCAAAAAAACCAAAGATAAAGGCAATCACCCCTGGCACCAAAACCACCAATGCCATCGCCCACCAAAAATGCTGTGTACCGGCCCAATACCATGGCATCTCAGTCCAGCTCAAAAAACGCATAAAGTCAGGCAGGCCATCGCCAGCAGTCTCACGCGTTAAGTACATGCCAAACGCATAACCACCCAACGCAAAATATAGACCATGGCCTAAGCTTAAAATACCAGCGTAGCCCCAGACCAGATCTAGTGCCAAGGCCACCATTGCCAGTGCCATGATTTTGCCAATCAGGGTAATCCAGTAGGCGGATAGGTGAAAGGGTGACGTCTCTGGCATTAAGTGCAGCCAAGGGAGTATTAATAGCACCGCAAAGCACAAACCGATTAAAATGGCGCTGCGCCTTGTATCAGACAGTAATTTGGTCAGTATCATAAGAGTCTCCTTATTCGACAAAGCGGCCTTTGAGGGCAAATAAACCTTGTGGCCGCTTCTGAATAAACAGAATCACAAGAACCAACAACACAATCTTGGCCAATACCGCACCAATGCCAATCTCAAGCACCGTGCCACTGACGCCAAGTCCTAAGGCTGCCAGTACCGCGCCCCATACTTGTCCGACCCCGCCAACGACGACGACCAAAAAGGTATCAATAATATACGTCTGACCCAGATCAGGGCCGACGTTACCCACTTGCGCCAGCGCACAGCCAGCCATACCAGCCAGTCCAGAGCCCAAACCAAATGCCATCATATCGATGCGCGCAGAAGGGATACCAACGGCACGTGCCATTTGACGGTTTTGAGTAACAGCGCGTATAAACAAACCAAAGCGGGTTTTGTTGAGCAAGTACACCAGTAGCGCCACGATGATGACCGTAAATACGATGATGGCAATACGGTTATAAGGCAGTACAAGGCTTGATGACACTTGATACGCACCGCTGAGCCACGCCACATTGCTGACTTCAACGTTTTGCGCGCCAAAAATCATCCGTACCAATTGCATCAGAATGAGACTCACGCCAAAGGTTGCCAATAGGGTCTCTAGTTCACGACCGTATAGCGGACGAATCACAATGCGCTCAATAATCATACCGATGATGGCACTGACCAAAAATGCAGCTGGAATAGCAGCAAGTAAATACCAGCCAACCATATCTGGCAGATAAGCTTGGAAGAAATTTTGCACCATATAAGTGGTATACGCGCCAATCATAATCAGCTCACCGTGAGCCATATTAATCACGCCAAGTAAGCCAAAAGTAATCGCAAGACCAAGCGCCGCCAGCAATAAAATACTGGCCGTACTCATCCCAGTGAAAATATGACCTGTCCATGTGCTTATCTGGATACGGCGTGCCACGCTATCTCTGGCATCGATAAGTACTGCTTCAAGCGTGGGATCTAAGTTGTCAGATGCAAGGGCAGACTCAATATCAACCAATACCTGCGGGCTGTCGCTATCAGCGAGTAGATTGACCGCTGCAATCTGAGTAGGTAGATCGCCATTTTTAAAATCAATACGCGCCTGTAGTGCGGTTAGTGCTTTTTGAACTTTGGCATTGTCTTCTTTTGCGGCGGCCGCTGTAATAATGGCTGGATCGACTTGGTCAATATTATCAGCCAAAATATCCACCGCTTGCAGGCGCTGAGCTGGCTTGTCAGACTCCAGTTTTACCTTGGCTTGTCCAAAAATAAGCGCGGATCGTAGGGCATTGGTCAGTGTGATTTGTGATAGATCGCTTGGCCAATCGGCCGTTTCTTTTTTGTCAGGATACGTAAATAGCTGATCCTCTGCGTTGAGTAAATAAGTCTGTCCACCGTTGCCTTGGTATAGCTCATCATTGGCAATCAACTCAACAAAACTGTCCAAACTCTCAATCGATCCTGGCCAATCACTTAGCATGGATTGGCGCTTACTAAAATCGCCCGCCACAAATTGTTGAATGGCATCGCCTGATGCGGCAGTTGAGACTTGTGTAGGCGTAGTCAATGATTGCTCATTATTTTTACGTAGTGTGTCATTGCCATCGGTCATCGACTCTGAGGTGACAATGGCGATATTTGTAGATTGAGAGTCGTTATCAGCATGGGCAGTGGTGGTTATGAACAACGCAATCAATGCAAGTAACCGTAGCGGCGCATAGATGGAAAAACGAGCAGCGTGCTGCATGACTTCACTGACTGATGCTTTTGGACTATTACCATGTTCGGATGATGTTTGCCCTTCAAACGGGCGTAAAGTATGGTTCTGCATGTGCGGCTCCCTGTTTTTCACAGACAACAAATCCTTATCCTCTATCACTTAGCCTGGTAAGTAATAGAAGTCTTAATAAGGTTTGGAGAGGTTTAAAATGTTGAAAATAAATGTGGAGAGTAGGCGCTGGCTTATTTATTTATATCGTCTATCCAGCTGCCCACTATCCATGCGCTTTTCAGCATCCATTTATTTAGGGAACCGTTTATTTAGGAATATACTCGCTCCATGGCTGCGCTTGGATAACTTCTGGAGTTTTGTAGATAATGTCAAATTGACCATCCGTACGAATTTGTCCAATCATCACAGGCTTCCATAAATGATGATTTTCGTCATCCATCTTTAGGGTGTAGCCAGAAGGTGCATCGAAAGTTTGTCCTGCCATGCTAATACGGACTTTATCGACATTGGTGGTGCCTGCTTTTTCAACGGCTTGTTTCCACATATTGATACCCACATAGGTGGCTTCCATTGGATCATTAGTCACGACTTTGTCAGCATTTGGCAGTTTTTTGTCCAGCGCGTATTGCTTATAGCGTTTGGTAAAATCGCTATTGGTTGGGTTTTTGATCGACATAAAGTAGTTCCATGCCGCCAGATGCCCTTGCAATAAACTAGTATCGATACCGCGCAGCTCTTCTTCACCGACTGAGAATGCCATAACGGGAATGTCCGAGGCTTTGATACCTTGGTTGGCAAGCTCACGATAGAACGGCACGTTTGAGTCGCCATTAATAGTAGATATCACCGCAGTCTTTTTGCCCGTTGAGAATTTCTTAATATTCGAGACGATGGTTTGGTAGTTGCTAAAACCAAATGGCGTGTACTCTTCCATGATGTCTGCATCAGCCACGCCTTTTGATTTCAAAAACGCTTTCAAAATCTGGTTGGTAGTTCGTGGATAGACGTAATCCGTACCCAATAATACAAAGCGCTCTGCACCGCCGCCTTCTTCACTCATTAAGTACTCAACCGCTGGAATGGCTTGCTGGTTGGGAGCCGCGCCAGTGTAAAAGATGTTTTCTGATTGCTCTTGGCCTTCGTACTGCACTGGATAAAACATCAAACCATTTAACTCTTCAACCACTGGCAATACTGATTTGCGCGATACCGATGTCCAACCACCAAAGATTACATCCACTTTGTCTTGAGTTAACAGCTGACGCGCTTTTTCAGCAAACAATGGCCAATCAGAAGCAGGGTCGACGACTACCGGCTCTAGCTGCTTACCGAGCACACCGCCATTGGCGTTGATCTCATCAATGGTCATCAGTGCGGTATCTTTTAGGGAAGTTTCAGAAATGGCCATGGTGCCAGATAGCGAGTGCAAGATGCCCACTTTGATCGTATCGCCGTCAGCAGCAGGAGTGGTCGTTGTCTCTGTCGTGGTTTCGGTTGTTGTCTCTGTCGATGTCGCAGTTTCGGCAGGCTTTTGACAAGCAGTAAGACTCAGGCTACCAACGACGGCAATCGCTAGTAACGAAAAGCGTGATTTGATTTTGCCGTGGAAGTGAGCGTCAACAAATTGAGGATTGGCTAAAGTGGGTAACGAAAACATGGACATCTCCTAAATAGACACAAAATATAAAGTACTGTTCCTGAACACTCATTAAGGGTTCAAGTTCCGTGCCAAGTTAAAAAAGTCAATAATCAGGTCACAATTGAGTAATAATTAACGATTGTTTAAGATAATCATTAATTTAGTGCATTATTATTAGTAAATTGCACCATAAAAGGGATATAGATAGAAAGTTGGTGCAATGTAGAAAACAAATGAGCCGTAACTGAGATGAGTCAAAAAGCGCGTTACTGGTATGATCGTTTTTGGTTCGCGGTTCACAAGTGTGATAGAGGTTGCTAAAAGCTTTTTTTGTTAAAAACCTTTATTGCCAAAGACTGGCAAAACGGCTAGGGTAATGTCTTTTGGGTAAGTACTGTTTTGCGCGCTTATCTCATCGCAGGATTGCGCTGATGCCATGATATA
>CAVUUW010000005.1:0-1537623 GCA_963744895.1 uncultured Gammaproteobacteria bacterium | reverse complement strand
AGCAATACGTGCCATGTTACTTTTATCTACTTCACTAGGTTGCGTCTTGTTCCTATTGAGTCGTTATTTATTTCTAGCAGCTCTATTTGTTTTTATAAATTGGCCGAAATGTTAACACGTACTCATACAGGGTTATGGCAAGGCTTACGTATCAATAGCATAGATAGACAAAACGATAACTTAAGTCATTAGGCAACTAATAACAAAAAACCCGCAGTAATGCGGGTTTTTTTAGTAATCAAGCTACTCAGAACATGGATAACTTAAATTTAAGTCACCACCAAGCGCATCAATTGGGTACTGATATAACCACCAAACGTCCCCGCCGGCCGCCCAGAATCCCAAAAACACCCCCACGGTGAAAGCGACGGATGAAAAGCCGTTAAGATAATAGGCGCTGACGATGCGCCGCCCGTATTGGCATTAGAGCCAACCGCCAAAAAGAAAAACGGTGCACGAATGAGTCTGGCAACCGCAAAGATAATCACCACGTGAATACTCATCCATAAAAAGCCGATGAGCAATAGCCGCCACTGTGAGACGATTCCCTCCAAATTGATCTGCATACCGATTGCGGCAATCAGCACGAA
This sequence comes from uncultured Gammaproteobacteria bacterium, assembly GCA_963744895.1. Classification (GTDB taxonomy): domain Bacteria; phylum Pseudomonadota; class Gammaproteobacteria; order Pseudomonadales; family Moraxellaceae; genus Psychrobacter. The sequence goes on along the minus strand of CAVUUW010000005.1, from coordinate 1,537,033 downwards.
GATAAATACGGTCCCCATTTTGGATGCGCCCACATGGTCGAGTCTGCGAATCTTAGTGAAAGAAAAAATGACGCCTAGCAGGGTGATAATGACTACCATCCAAAAGAATGAACTGGCAAAGCTATATTGTACTGCCCATTTGTATGGGGCAAAAAAGTCAGCAATTTGTCCGCCAACAAAGTGCGCAACTCCTACCATGGCAAAGCACAAACCAAACATCACCATCAAATCATTGATGGTGGCTGGTCGAGCATGATCGCGCTCATAGCTTTCGACGGCTTTAATAACTTTATCAATACTACTGGTATCAGCGCGCAAGAATCGATCGATCTTTGCGCTATGTTTTGCCATGACTAAGATTGCAAGTAGCCACAATGAGGCATTGGTGGCATCGACTAAGATCATCATGCCAAATAGATCATCACTGACCCCAAACAGCTCCTTCATCGCTGCTTGGTTCGCCGCGCCGCCGATCCAGCTGCCCGCCACGGCTGAAAATCCACGCCATAGCGTATCATCAGTAAACATACTGGGTGATACCCATTTGGCAATCCCTAAACTGATCGGGCCACTGATGATAATAGCGATACTGGCGGCAAAGAACATCGCAATCGCCTTCCAGCCTAAGCCTAGTATTTTGGGTACATCCATGGACAAGGTCATCAGCAGCAAACTTGCTGGCAGCAAATAAGTGGCGGTAAAGCCATAAATTTGTGCGCCAACCCCGTCAGCAAACACCCCTAAGCTGTTTAGGGTGGCAGGTATAAAACAGCACAGTACAATGCCGGGTAATACCGCATAAAACCGTTGCCAAAATTTACCCGGTAAACCTTGGGTATAAAAAACCAAGCCAATGATGGCCATGATAATGCCAAATGCTAATGGCAGGCTATCGATTGCTAAAGATGAATTGGTAGGCATCAAGTCGCTCCAAGGCTGACAGCTGGCAAAAGTGAATCAGTATAGACAAGCTAAAAAACTCGCGCAAGCAGACATTGCGCTTGGTTTGATGACCAGTGGGTTTATCACTTCAGTAAGCAGCAGTTGTTCACTTGAGATATCCACTTTCAGATTCATGATTGATAAATCAAACACAAAAAAGCCAGATAACAAGTATCTGGCTTTTTTGGTGCTATTTTTAGATGATTAATAAATCAATGATTTTAATCGCCAAATATAATAGTCTTACGAGTTGTTACCACGGTTGCCGCCGTTTGGACGACCTTGGCCACGGCTGTCAGAACGACCAGCTGGACGACCTTGACTACCACTTGGACGACCGCGACCCGTTGCTGCGCGCTCACCGCGTGGAACACCATTGCTATCGCCACGGCTTGGGCCACCAGTGCGCTTGCCTTGGTACGGTTTGCCACCTGAACGCTCATTTGGTTTGCCTGACGTGTCACGTGGCTTACCTTGGTAACCGCTGTCGTTGCTCGCGCGTTGACCAGTTGCTGCGCTGTCGCTTGAACGACCACGGCCTTGACCGCCACCGTTAGATTTACCAGCATAGCCACCGCTTGAACGACCACGGCCTTGACCACCACCGCCGTTAGAACGACCGCGACCGCGACCGCGACCATTACCTTTGTTTTCGCTAGGTACGTAAGTTTTCTTAGGCTCCATGCCTTCGACAACACAGACTTCCATCTTACGATCTAAATAGCGGTTGATAGCGTTAAGCTGTGGACGATCATCCATGCTACATAGGCTGATAGCAATACCAGTACGGCCAGCACGACCACAACGACCGATACGATGGACGTAATCTTCTGTTTGACGTGGCAAGTCATAGTTAATAACGTGTGAAATTGCTGGTATGTCTAGACCACGAGCCGCAACGTCAGTCGCTACTAGGATTTTGACTTTACCGTTACGCAAGTCTTGAACGATACGGTTACGCTTGCTTTGTGGCAAGTCACCATGCAAGAAGCTTGCTTTATGACCCGCTTCTTGTAGCTGTTTTGCTAGTTTTTCAGTACTACGTTTGGTCGCAGCAAAGATAATGATTTGTTCCATATCTTGTTGGCAAACGATTTTGTCTAGCAATTTATTTTTATGTTCAAAATCATCACAGTAGTACACTTTTTCTTCAATGTGTGCAGATTCTACTTTGATTGATACGCGCTCAGGGTTCTTAGTGAAGCTAGCAGCGATTTTACCGACTGGGCCATCCCAAGTCGCTGAACACATGATGGTTTGACGATCGATTGGTGCTGCACGAAGGATATCACTGATATCATCAGCAAAACCCATGTCTAGCATGCGATCCGCTTCGTCAAGTACCAATACTTCTAGGTTTGATAAGTCAACGCGGCCTGCATTGATATGGTCAAGCAAGCGACCAGGTGTTGCAACGATTACTTGAACGCCTTTTTTAAGGGCTGTGATCTGACCATTGTATGGTGCGCCGCCAACCAGTGGTACACAAAATAGACCGCGCATGTCTTTAGAATAAGTACGCACACTGTCATGTACTTGCTGAGCAAGTTCACGTGTTGGCGTTAGAATAAGGGCTTTGGTGAGTTTGTCAAAGCTAGTTGCACGGCTCAAGCGATCAAGTACAGGGATCACGAATGCGGCAGTTTTACCACTACCCGTTTGCGCTGACAATAAAAGGTCACGACCAGCTAGCGCAAAAGGAATGGCTTGTTCTTGAATAGGCGTTGGGTTGGTATAACCGCTGCGATCAAGCGCAGTAAGAATAGGTTTGGCAATGCCAAGATCGGTAAAGGTGACTTTGTTTTCTTCAGCAGCGTCGGTAGTAGCCGCTTGATTATTAGTGTCAGTATTTGGTGTAGTGCTTTCGATGATGCCGTTTTCAGCAGCAATTGTAGATAAGATATCAGTCATGAGAATCCTTGGTAAGTATAAGTTGCTGTAAATTCAGCAATCTTGCTGCATACCACTGATAACCGTTCACCACGTTGCCTTTACTAAAGTATCACCGAAACACCTAAAGTGTCGGTAATAAGAAGCCAAGCCAATAAAGCTTAAAGCCTCTATAATAAATGCGTTTGTGCTGTCTGACGTATTTTGGTGGTAGTGCCGAGTGTCTCATCCTTGCTTGATATAAACGTGTTATTGATGCTTTGTCCAAAGCAGATAACCGCAAACAACAACCAATCTAGACCAAGTTGTAGGTCAGTGGATAAGATATGAGTCAAAAATAACCAATGTTTAAAACGTTATTTAAGTACACAAAATCATCGGCAACAATTACTTATGGTCATCCTAGACCCAAAATCGCAGGCGATGTTATCAATCTCATAATTCACGATAGTCTAAGCTAACGTGGCGACGCAGTATATCACACTAAAAATTTATTTGTACCTGTTTTTTAATGTGATATAAAAATAAGGAAAATATTAGTGGCTACTGGGTCGATTTAACATCAGTAATATAAGTCGGTAGCTGCCATGCCCCGCCCGCTTCAATTAAGCGGCACAACCCAGTGGTGCTTTCATAACTTTGCTCAAAAGCCTTACCTGTCCATACCCACTCTTTCTTGGCCATGCAGTCACCAATTCCACGACCTTTCTGTAATGAGCTTATCTTGCCTTTGTTATAGTTAGTAGCGCTAGTCGTCACCAATGTCGGTTTATAAGGCTTGCTGTCATTCATGACCCACATGCCTGTCCCTACATTATAGGCCCCTGTCCAACATTCATGCTGTACAAGTAGCTGTGAGCCATTCAAACGATTAACCACCCATGAGGAGTTATTTGATAAATTTGGACAGTCATTATCAACGTCTTTCATAGTGCCATTCATCAATGTTGCTAGTTGAGAAGCCCTCGCCGCGAACCTTTTACTAGTAGCAGGAACCGCTTTTGGATTGGGAGTAACAAAGTTTAACTTTGGTACAGGCTTTGGAGACAAGACACTGCTATTAGGTTTCGTCACACCATTACGATCAATAAAAGCACTCGACGTCCCGACGCGGCCTTGAACGTCATCCGCCTTTAGCATGACGGCACTAGCACCTTTATCGGAGAGCTGCCAGCGTGAATTACGCAGTACTAACTCAATCTTACTAGACTTTGTGAGGGCATCAAGTAGTGCCTTAGTCTGTGCCGAGGTAAACTCAGCATCGCCTGTTGCAGTCGAGAAGGTCTGAGTTTCGCCATAATCTCTATCGTTAATAAACAATGATAAGCGATGACGGTCACCAAGCTTCATCAACGCTTTGGACGAGCTGTCTTTAGCACCGCCAAGCTTTACTTTGGCTTCCACATCAGCGTTTGCACCAGCGCGGCGCACGATTAAAACTGAGACAGGAAGCTCGCTATTGTTTTCTGCTTGATAGCCTGCCAATCGGCAAGTGAGCGTGTTATCACAAGCCACCTGCCAGTCCTGACTAACAAAATCAACGCCAGTATTCGCCATACTTGCAGTACTAAATAGCAAGGCACTGACCGTAGCAATGATCGGTAGCAATTTGCTAGGCTTAATCATTGATAAAGAAATGTTTTTTATATTTTTAGAATAGATTGTTGAATAAGTCATATAGTACGACCTTATAAACTGAAGGGTATCCATCGCTGGATGGTTATGATCGATCATGACGCCAGTTTTATTGAACCTAAGCCATTGATACTTTTACAATGTTCGACTTACTGTTTGATATTATATATTTCTATTTTTCTTTAATAAAAAAGATGAGCACTTGTCCAATAAAGTAATGCAATGCCATCTTAACGCACTAGTGTTTCTATCTGTTATTTTAATGTAAATTATTGTAAAATCCAAGTAGGTTCTATCATATCGTCCTAATAATTGACGCAAAAATAAGGCTGATAAATAAATTATTATCAGCCTTAATATGAGTATAGAGATGTACTATCTATTAGCGTATTCGCCGAATTAATCAATCGGTTTTAAGGTTAAGTCAACCGCACGTTTAACAGCCGGACGTTCAGCAATTTTTTGAGCCCAGCGCTTCACATGAGTATAGTCGTCTACTTGCAAAAATTCTGCTGCATCGTAGAGTTTGCCAAGTACCAATTGACCATACCATGCCCAAATAATCATATCAGCAATATTGTAGTCTGCTTCATGACTACCACACATATACTCGTTGTTTTCTAGATGTTTATCGAGCACATCAAGCTGGCGCTTAACTTCCATGGTGTAGCGATTGATAGGATATTCTAACGGTTCAGGTGCATAAGCATAAAAATGACCAAAACCGCCACCTAAGAATGGCGCGCTACCCATCTGCCACATTACCCAAGATAGACAATCCGCTCGTGCTTTGCCTGTGGATACTGGTATGAATTTACCAAATTTTTCTGCCAAGTACATTAATATCGCACCCGACTCAAAGATGGCGATAGGCTCGCCATTTGTATCAGCAGAATGATCGACCAGCGCTGGAATTTTTGAATTAGGGTTGATGGCGACAAACCCTGACCCAAACTGCTCTCCTTCTGAGATGTCAATTTTATAAGCATCATAATCCGCGCCTTTGACACCAATCTCAGCCAACTCTTCTAATAGTATGTTTGCCTTGACGCCGTTTGGTGTGTTTAGGGAATACAACTGTAAAGGTGCATTGCCGACGGGTAACTCTTTATCGTAACGCGCACCAGCAGTCGGACGATTGATGCTCGAAAACTTACCACCGTTGTCTTTATCTTGTACCCAGACCTTGGGTGGTACATAGCTATTACCTTGCTCATTCGACTCATTGTTCGATTTATTATTATCCTGACTCATAATCTATCCTCGCGTTATTTTTATTGGTTCGTCTTTATTGTGAAGGTTTACTATAACGAAAATTTGCCCCTACATTAAACCCTTCTCTTGTAAGCAATGTTATGGCGAGTTGTTTCATACTTTATAAGCGTGACGTTCAATCGTTACTTTGCGTCACTGTTATTATGAGTGAGTCTTTTTTATACTAGCCCACTCATACAGCGATCTGTTCATACAGAGGTCAAAAGTACGCTGTCTCTGCTTGTTTTATAATGAAATATCTAATGAGAGTCACATGGTAACGCTCACCCCAACCCAAGATAAATACCTGCCTTATGTACTAGCGGTAGCGTTGTTCATGCAAATATTAGATGCCACGATATTAAACACTTCTTTACCGCAGATGGCACAAGCACTGGGCGAATCACCATTAAAGATGCAATGGGCGGTCATCAGCTATGCTCTAACCTTGGCAATCTTTATTCCTCTGAGTGGTTTTTTGGCGGATAAATATGGCACTCGCCGCGTCTTCTTATCGGCAATCATCATTTTTTGTATCGGCTCGCTCTTATGTGCGGTCTCACCAACGTTAGACTTTTTGGTTGGTTCACGCATTATTCAAGGTATTGGCGGGGCGATGATGACCCCTGTTGCCCGTCTCATATTGGTCAAATCCTATCCACGCAATAAGCTGTTGACGGTCATGAATTTTGCGGTGATACCGGCATTGGTTGCCCCTTTGGTAGGGCCCGTTTTAGGCGGCTACATTGTGCAGTATGCCAGTTGGCATTGGATATTTTTGATCAACCTACCGATGGGTATCGCTGGCTTTATCATGGGTAAAAAGCTAGTACCTGCTTTATTTGAAGAGACTCAAGGTCTAGACTGGACAGGTTTTTTATTGTTTGCGGCCGCCGCTTGTGGATTTACTCTTGCCGTAGAGTTTGGCGCGCAATCAGGGCGCGGGGTTTATGGGTTATTATTTGCGCTGGCTGCTAGCATATTGATTTGTATTTATATTTGGCATGCCAAACGGCGACCTGGCTCCTTGTTCCCATTGGCTTTGTTCGACATTCGCACCTTCCGTATTGGCATTACTGGTAACCTTTTTACCAGGCTTGGTATTAGCGCGGTACCGTTTTTATTGCCTTTGCTGCTACAAGTAGTGTTTGAATATTCTCCCTCGCAGGCAGGCTGGCTGCTCGCCCCTATCGCTATTGGCGCCATCAGTATTAAGCCATTTGTGAGCAAAATTATTCAGCGCTTTAGCTATCGTAAGGTACTGGTCTACAATACGTCATTTATGGGTTCACTTATCATTGTTTTGACACAGTTCGATGATCCCACGCAGTGGCTATGGTTCATCCCTATTTTGACCATCATGGGTGCTTGTAATTCTATGCAGTTTAGCGCTATGAACACCATTACGATTGGCGATCTGCAAGGGGTACAGACTAGTAGTGGTAATAGTCTCATGGCAGTCAATCAACAGTTGGCCATTGGCTTTGGAATTGCGTTTGGGGCGGCAGTCTTGAACTTATTACGGGAACGTATGCAAATGGATACACTCGCCGCTTTTCAGACCACGTTTTGGGTGATGGGTATCTTGACCATTCTTTCGGGGCTATTCTTTTTGCGTTTAAAACCGGAAGATGGTCGCGGCTTGTACTAAGCCTTTGCTAAGCCTCAAAAGAGAAGCGTTAATTTTAGCAGCCATAGATTTTGCTAGATATTAGACATAAAAATGCCAGCGACTATGCTGGCATTTTTATGTAACTTGATTATCAATCCTATCAAGACGCTTGTTTAGGGCGTATCGTCATCATTGATTTGCGATTGGATGTAACGCTCTACGCCCATGCTCTTAATCAAATCTTCTTGAGTATCAAGCCAATCTTCGTACTCTTCATTACCATCTTTTAAGAGGGTTAATAGCTGGCGAGATACATAATCAGCACGTGTCTCACATAGAGCGATAGCATCGGTGATGATATCAAACTTCTGCTTTTCTAGACGCAAATTGCAGTCAATTAGCTCTGGAACATCTTCGCCAATGAACATCTTGCCATAATCTTGCAAATTTGGTAGACCGCCTAGTAATAAAATACGAGCAATCAAATCATCTGACCATTTCATCTCAGCAATAGATTGTTTGTAAAAATTTTCGTTAAGCGCTTCTAAGCCCCAATGACGGGCAATACGTGCATGCAAAAAATACTGATTTATGGCAATCAACGACTGTCCAAGTACCTTATTTAAGGCACGAATGACCTCTTTATCCCCTTTCATTATCTTTCTCCCTACCTATTTATGGTGTTAGCCAGCTGCTTTAGCTGACTATTATTAATCATATATTGTGATATTAAACAATATTGGGAGTGACTTCAGCCATTTGGCTTTGGAGATAATTGGGCAGACCAATCATGTCAATAAGACGTAACTGTTGCTCTAACCAATGGGCGTGATCTTCTTCAGTGTCTTTTAACTGCTCAACCAACATCTCACGGGTAACATAGTCACGCTCTTCTTCACAAATCGCGATACCATCTTTTAGATGTTGCTGTACCTGATACTCTAAATCAAGATCAAACTGCAGCATTTCTGGCACGTCGCTACCAATTTTGATGTCGTCGACGCTCATTTTAGGCGTACCGCTTAACATCAAAATACGACGAATAATAGCTTGAGCGTGCAGGGTTTCGTCCGCCATCTCATGATGAATACGGTCATACAGTTTGCCGTAATGCCATTCAGCATACATCTCTGAATGTATGAAATACTGGTCACGAGCAGCAAGCTCACCGCCTAATAAAAAATTCAAATAATCGATGACTTTTTGGCTACCTATCATAACCCATACTCCTATATATATTTTGCACATTAACATATAGCCAAAATCGACCAATAATTAATAGCAACATTCGTAAACTGATCAATAAAATCAAAACCAATAAAATGTCTTACAACATTAGTCAAGTATAGTAGCATACAGGCACTATATCAGGTGTAATGTTATGAACTAAGAATAAGATGCTAGTTGAGAATCATAATTAGCTAGATTTTAGGGGACACAGTGATGCGCTACCCTATTTAATATAAATAGGCAGCATATTGAATAGCAAATAGGTTTCGGGACAAGTAGTATAAAATAGATTAACTAGAGAAGTCGTATTGGTAGTGATTTACCGTTTGACCTTGATAAATAACGAGATAAAGGCAACGGTAAAATATGGAATGTTTTATCTATACTATATAAAAATCGAACGTCGAATCAATTAGGCTTACACAGCATAAGCCAAAACGTCGAGCTTGGCGTGATGTTCTTCTAAATAATCGTTGACCATAGGTTCACAGCAGCCGCAGCATGTCGCAACGTCAAGAGTATCTTTTAGACCGTCAAGGGTATCAATGCCTGAGGCAATGGCGGCTTTGATTTGCTTTTCTTTTACGTCGTTACAGATACATACGTACATAGGCGGGCTCCTCATAATACTTCTATTTGACAACAGCTTTTTACTGCTTATTAAGCACAACATGAATGGTAAATATGGGCTTAGGCAGATAACCTCTACCAGCTCGCCCTCACTACTGTATATATAATAACGATAATTGTTATCATTTGCAATAGCATTTTATCATTAATCGCTAGTCGCTTTTTCTTACATATCATTGTGTTAGTTGCTGTGAGTCAAAGGGAATAGTCATGTAACTGAATACGACAAAAGGTAGTAAATTAGCGACGAACTGTAATTTCGCTTATTTTCTAATCGATTTTGTGCATAACTGCTGTTATATTGTACGTCTATCAATAAAGCTTCATTGGAATTGTTCTATGTCTGATAATAATTTTACGATACGACCTATTGAGTTATTTAAGGTTTTATCTGATCCGACGCGATTAAAAATATTTCAAATCTTGTTCAAAAAAGAGGCACGCTGCGTGGGTGAATTAGTCGACATTCTGGATCAGCCACAACCCACCATATCTCGTCATCTAAATCATTTGAAAAAGCTAGGTATTCTGAGCTGTGTTCGTGATGGTACATGGATGTGGTATGAAGTTGCGGATGATTTACCAGAATGGTGCTTAAGTATTCTAGATATTACTTATAAGCAGATGATTAAAAAAGACATCGATATGTCGGCGTGAACGTAAAACATAAAAAAGACCTATCAATGATAGGTCTTTTTTATGTTTTACATATAGCTATTTTGTTAAATGCCTTTATATAAGCATTCTTTATATGTGCACTAGGCTATACCAGATCCAAGAAGTCACTGATAAAGGCATTAGCGGGCTTATGTATCAGTTCATCCGATGTACCCACCTGCTCTACTCGTCCTTGGTTCATAACCACAATCTCATCAGATACCGCACGCGCTTCTTCTTGATCATGTGTCACCATAATACTGGTGATACCCAGTTCATGATGAATGTTTTTTAGCCAAGTGCGAAGCTCTTTACGCACTTTGGCATCCAATGCCCCAAATGGCTCATCTAGTAATAATAGCTTTGGCTTCACAGCGAGTGCGCGAGCCAGCGCGATACGTTGACGCTGCCCTCCTGACAATTGATGTGGATAGGCGTTAGCGATCTGTGGTAATTGTACAAGCTCTAATAACTCTGCGACACGTTTATTGATCTCAGCTTTGTTGGGTCGCTCGTTTTTTGGGAGCAACGTCAGTCCGAATCCGACATTATCCGCGATGTTTTTATGTCGAAACAGCGCATAATGCTGAAACATAAATCCGATATGGCGTTTTTGCACTGGCGTATTGGTCACGTCCAGTTCATCAAACAGGATTTGGCCAGAATCAGCATACTCTAAACCTGCAATGATACGCAGCAAGGTCGTTTTGCCACAGCCTGAAGGCCCGAGCAAGGTAGTCAGTTTGCCCGTAGGTACCGTAATATTGATATTGTCTAAGGCGGTGAAGTCCCCAAACTTTTTATTAACGTTGCGAATCTCAATACTCATAATGGTGTCTCTTATTTTTTTGGCGTATCGTGGCAGTTTGACTAAGCAACGATCCAAATATCAATAAAGGTATCAATAATTAAGTGATCAATGGCGTGTACCGTACCACTGCCACAAAATTATTTATCGTTTACGGATTATCTTGTTTTGCTGGGGTGGTCTCATTGGCGCTCACTGGTAGCTCGGGCGCACTTGCTAATCGCTCGGACTTAGCAAACTTGCGTTCTTGTAGCTTTGTCATTACTTGTTGAATGAGCAAAGTGACCAAAGCCAGAGCAGCAAGCAAGCTCGACAAGGCAAAGGCGGCCGTAAAGTTATAATCGTTGTAAGCAATTTCAACCAATAGCGGCATAGTGTTGGTCTCACCGCGAATGTGGCCTGATACCACGCTCACTGCACCAAACTCGCCCATTGCTCGTGCATTGGTTAAAATCAAACCGTACAGCAGCGCCCATTTGATATTTGGCAAGGTCACGTGCCAAAAAGTCTGCCAGCCTGTTGCACCCAAAGTCAGCGCGGCCTGCTCCTCAGAGTCGCCTTGTGTTTGCATCAAAGGTATGAGCTCACGTGCTACAAACGGAAAAGTAACAAATAACGTCGCCAAAACAATACCAGGCACTGCATAGATCACTTGAAACCCCATGCTCTCAAGCCAGCCGCCAAAAGTAGAATTAAGGCCGAACAATAAGACAAACATCAAACCAGCTACCACTGGTGACACTGAGAATGGCAGATCAAGTAAGGTGGTGACCAGCTGTTTGCCTTTGAACTGATAGCGCGTGACCAGCCAAGCGATGGCGATACCCATGATCATATTAATCGGCAGGACAATGGCAGCGGTAATTAGGGTAAGTTTGATAGCCTCTAACGCCTCTGGATCAACCAGCGATGCCACGTACAATTGCCAGCCACTCTTGAACGCTTCATAGAATACCGCCAGCAATGGTATGACCAACATAATGACCATAAATAGCACCGCGATGACGATAAAGGTGCGGCGTACCCATGGCGTGTCTTTGGTCGCTGGATTACTCTGGTAATCGTAGCTATTGGATATTTGCATATTAGCGGGCTCCTACACGGCGCGATAGTTTCCACTGTACAATATTGATTGTCAGTAAAATCACAAAGGAGATGAGCAGCATAAATAAGGCAACCGCAGAAGCCCCTTGAACATCAAACTGCTCAAGCTTACTAATAATAATCAGCGGTAAGATCTCGGACTGCATGGGAATATTGCCCGCGATAAAAATGACCGAACCATACTCGCCAGTAGCACGGGCAAACATCATACCTGCGCCCATCAATAAAGCTGGTAGCAGCTCTGGCAAGATAACCTTACGAAATGTGGTTAAACGATTGGCACCCAATACCGCTGAGGCTTCTTCAAACTCAACGGATAGCTCTGCCAAAACAGGTTGTACCGCACGGACAATAAAGGGAAAGCTCACTACCACCAACGCCAACCAAATACCCAAAGGCGTAAAAGCCACTTGAATATCAAACTTTTCAAACCACTGACCGATCAAGCCGTTAGGGGCATAAAGCGTGGCAAGCGAGATGCCAGTTACTGCGGTTGGTAAAGCGAATGGCAAATCAACCAAAGCATTGATCAACGACTTACCCCAAAACTCATAACGCACCAGCACCCACGCCACAAGCGTCCCAAATACCATATTGGTGAGCATCGCTAAAAACGACATCCATAACGTCAATTTAATAGCGGCAGTGACTTGCGGCTGAGTAATCGTCTCCCAAAAACCAGTCCAGCCCATTTGTGTGGTGGTATATGCCATCATCGCAAACGGTAGTACCACCAATAACGATAAGCTAAAGACAGTAATGCCCATGCTCAACCCAAACCCTGGCAACACATTGCGTTGACGCAAACGTGTCAGCCAACCTTTTTTAGGAGGACTGCTGGTAGAAGAAGATGTTGCACTCATAGTGTGTCCTATTGCCTATCTGATGGTACTTATCATGACCATGTAATATCGGGTTGATGGTTGGTTCGTCTACTTTGTAAAGGCCATAGTGTATTCAGAGGATTATGTTATAAAGGACATAGCGTAGAACGCCATGTCCTTTACGGGTTTGCTCGTGACCCAATGCTTATACTGATTGCATATCATTAGTACCGTTACTATTAAACAGGCACCATCATTAAACAATCATTATTTTGGTGCATTAACGGCTAACTGGTCGAATACCCCGCCATCGCTGAAATAAGTACTCATGATTTCATCCCATGACCCAAACGCGTCATTCGGACGGAAGGTATCGACTGGTGGTAACTTATCGCTGTTTTTATCAAGGACGCTTTTGACACTAGGACGTAGATATAGGTCGGCTGCTAACTGCTGAGCAGGCTCGCTCCACAGATAATCAAGATAGGATTTTGCGGCTTCTGTGGTACCTTTTTTGTCAGCCACTGTTTTTACAACAGCAACGGGGCTTTCTGACTTGATAGAATATTTGGGATAGACGATGTCTACTTTACCTGCCCCAAAATCTGTCGCGGCCAAGTTCGCTTCGTTTTCAAAAGTCACCAACACATCACCAATACCGCGTTGAACAAATGTCGTCGTAGCCGCACGTCCGCCGCCTTCATACACTTTGACATTTTTGAGCATGTCTCTTACGTAGTTTTTGGCTGCTGTCTCATCATTATTAAAAGCATGTAAGCCATAACCATAAGCGCCCAAGAATGCATAGCGACCGTTACCCGTCACTTTTGGATTGGCTAGAACAATCTCAACACCCTCTTTGGTCAAATCTTGCCAATCATTGATGCCTTTTGGATTGCCTTTGCGTACCAAGAATACGATGGTACTGGTAAATGGCACGGCATTGTCTGGGAATTTGCTCTGCCAGTCGGACTCAACCAAGCCTTTTTTCTCAAGTAACTCAACATCAGAGCCTTGGTTCATAGTCACAACATCTGCTTGTAAGCCGTTAGCCACAGAGAGTGCTTGTTTACTTGAGCCGCCGTGCGACTGATTGACAGTAATATTGCTGTTTGGATGGTCGGCTTTATAATGCTCAACGAATAGCGGGTTATATTCTTTATAATAGTCGCGTGCTACGTCATAAGAAACGTTTAGTAGCTCGATGTTTTGACTTTCTGTCGCCGTACCCTCCGCACTTGCGGTCGTTTCTGTCTGCTCATTGTTACTACAACCTACCAGACCTAGAGTTAATGCAACGCCTGCCATACCCAAAATATTAAATGGGACGTTAAATGCTTTAATTTTCTGTTGATATCGCGTGGCGTATGTCATAAATCCCTCAGAGGTATCTGTTAAATAATACCCGTATGCTAACAGTGCCATCTTATTATGTTTAATGATGAATATGCGTATGTTATTGCCAAAACGGAATAACCAAGCAGCTATTTGACGCGTGCCAACTCGTCAAAACGACCGCCATCGACAAAAAAGGTATCCATAATCTGATCCCAAGAGCCAAACACACTGACAGGGTCAAAGGTATTGATTGCAGGCAAGGTATCTTTGTGAGCAGCAAGCACTTGCTCGTTGCTAGGGCGCATATACATCTGTGCCATAAGATCTTGTGCTGGCGTGTCCCATAGCCCTTTTAGATAAGCGGTTGCCGCTTCCGTTTTGCCAGCCTTATCAGTAACTGCCGTTACGACCGCCACTGGGTTATTGATCAAAACAGAATAGCTTGGATAGACGATATCAACTTGTCCTTTGGCAAAGTTTTTATTGGCCAAGTGAGCTTCGTTTTCGGTCGTGATCAGCACATCACCAAGCCCGCGCTGGGTAAAGCTGGTCGTCGCTGCCCGTGCGCCATTGTCATAGGTCACAACGTTTGCCAGTATCTTTTTGATAAGGTCATCGGTTTTGGCATGATTGTCGGGAGTCTCGTTAAAACTGTGCAAGCCGTAACCGTAAGCACCCAAAAATGCATAACGTGCGGTGCCGCTGGTCTTTGGATTGGGCATGACTACTTTGATGTCACTACGTGCTAAGTCTGACCAATCTTTGATATTTTTTGGATTACCATTACGTACCAAGAGCACCATGGTACTGGTATAAGGGACGGCATTGTTTGGTAAAGCTTGTCGCCAGTCTTTAGCAACCAAGCCTTTTTCGACCAGCAAATTCATATCGCTTTCTTGGTTAAAGGTGACCACATCTGCTTGCAAGCCGTTGGCAACAGACAGCGCTTGTTTACTTGACCCACCATGCGATTGATTGATTTTTATTTTGCTGTCTGGATTTGCTTTCTGATAACTTTCACTAAAGAGTTCGTTATAGTCCTTATAAAAATCACGCGACACGTCATAAGAGACATTCAATAGGCTAATATCTTTCTGACTGCCAGTGCTGTCTGATCCATTTTGTGTTGTTTTGGCTTCGTTAGAGCCGCAGCCAGTCACTAATAGAGTCATCGCGAGTACGCCACTCATACCAAGTAGTTGCGACTGTAAGCCTTTATTATTAGGTTTGATTTTTTTGCTTGTTGATTGCATAAATATTCTCGATAAAGTGTTAGAGCCATTTTTTTAGAATATCGCTATCCGTTATAAAAACGATAACGACTTAGGTGCGGCTCTATGGATAATGAGCCTATGCTAGCAGTTTGTTTGAGAAAGGCTAAATGACGAATCAGCTTATCGAGTGATTAACTTGGCATAAGTAAGGTTGTGATTGATTGCAATGTGACACCATTGCGGTTAACTCCACTACATTGATTTTGAGCGCACAACAAAAAAAAGAGGCCGAACAATATGTTCAACCCCTTTTACTATTCAATACGCTATGTCTGACTTTTATACCGCAGACGCACCCGTGAGCTTCACCTCAGCACGCTCCTCACGAGCGATGCTACCGTAATAGTTACGCAGTATCTCAAGCACTTCTGGACGGCTAAAGTTCTCTGGTACTTCCATGTCTTCTGAGAGCGCTTTACGCAGTTTAGTTCCCGAGACTTTAACGTGTTCAGAGGCATCATGCGGACACGTTTTATCAGACGCCATGGCATTACAAGCGTTACACCAGAACGTCCAGCCAATTTTTAGCGGCTGGGTGATTAGATCGTCTTTGCCAACCTGTTCAAAAATGGTTTGCGCATCAAACGCACCATAGTAATCGCCCACACCAGCATGGTCACGACCAACGATCAGATGACTACAGCCATAGTTTTGGCGGAATAACGCATGCAATAAGGCTTCGCGTGGACCTGCATAGCGCATATCAAGTGGGTAACCTGCTTGAATCACCGTGTCTTGTTTGAAGTAATTGTCAATCAAGGTTTTGATGGCTTCTTGACGCACTTCTGCGGGAATATCACCTGGTTTTAGTGCGCCTAGCAATGAATGTATCATCACACCATCGCAGATCTCAATGGCGATTTTGGCCAAATACTCATGTGAGCGGTGCATCGGGTTACGGGTTTGGAAAGCGGCCACGGTCTTCCAGTTTTTCTCTTCAAAAATTTGACGCGTTTGCGCGGGCGTCTTATAAATACCAGGATAACGCGTTGGGAACTCACCTTCGCTCAGCACTTCTACGCTACCCGCAATATTAACATCATCTTGCTCCAATACTTGCTGAACGCCTGGATGCTCTGGATCTGTCGTGGTAAATACTTGCTGACACTCATGTTCTTTATCGATGGTATAGGTCTCTTCTACCGTCAAGATGCCCATAACTTCGCCATCTTTGGCAACCAATGCCACTTTGTCGCCTTGACTCAGATTATCCGCTGTCGCTTTTGGCGCAGATAAAGTGATCGGAATTGGCCAAAACAAGCCTGCGTTGTCGCCACTTTGCAGACGCATATTATCTACTACGCCTTGCCAATTAGCTTGATTCATAAAGCCATTCAAAGGGGTAAAGCCACCAATACCAAACATAATCAAATCACCACGCTCACGTGAGCTTAGGGTAATGGTTGGCAAGGTGCTGGCAAGTTCCAGCGCTTGAGTGCGTGCGTCGCCCTCTAACAATAATGGTTTGAGTACTGGGCTGCCGTGTGGGGGAACCAATTTTGATTGGGTTTGATTCTGGGTCTGAGTCATAGGAATATTAAAACCTTAATAAAGAAGCGATTAGAAAAAATAAGAAATAACGCAAAAAGACACTAAAGTCAGTTTAAGATAAATCGATACGTGAATAGCTGCGCGACTAATTATATGCTGCGGGGATAAATTTTTTGTAGCCTCTGTCACGCTTGCGAATAGCAAGCAAAAAGAATTTATCCCTGTAGCACTGTATCGGCTTTAAAGTGAATCAATTATAAATATAGTGGTTACTCGTCTGTCATCAGACGTTGGATTTGATACGCATAGGCTACCTAACTTTCTATATGAAAATTTATGCTGTGTTTGGATATGGATATGACTGAAAGGAATTTATGTTTATAGAGGCAAGCTTATATGATGGTAAGCTGAATTAGTCATCATGCGATTGGCAATAAAACCTATTACACACGCAAATCATTTTTCGTCGCTACTTTTAAGCTTCAAAACAAAACTGAGATTACGTCATGTATCAATACAATTACGCTGACCAGACGTTGGTAGAGGAACGAGTTGCTCAATTTCGTGACCAAACCGAACGATTTTTGGCAGGTGAGCTACCAGAAGAGCAATTTTTGCCGCTGCGTTTGCAAAACGGCCTCTACATTCAACGCTATGCGCCGATGTTACGCATTGCCATTCCTTATGGTCTGTTTGCAACTTATCAATTGCGTAAGTTGGCAGAGATCACGCGTAAATACGATAAAGGTTACGGACACTTTACCACCCGTACCAACATTCAGCTGAATTGGCCAAAACTTGAAGAAGTGCCAGATATTTTAGCAGAACTGGCCTCAGTACAGATGCATGCGATTCAAACATCGGGCAACTGTATTCGTAATACTACAACCGACCCTTACGCCGGTATCCATCAAGAAGAGATTGCTGATCCGCGTCCTTATTGCGAGATTATTCGTCAGTGGTCAACCTTTCACCCTGAGTTTGCTTTTTTACCGCGTAAATTTAAGATTGCGGTGGTTGGTACGGCCAATGATCGCGCGGCGACGCAAGTCCATGATGTTGGTCTGCATCTAAAGACTAACGAAGAAGGTGAGCTTGGTTTTGAAGTGTTGGTTGGTGGCGGACTTGGTCGTACGCCAGTGATCGGTAAGGTAATTAATGAGTTTTTGCCGCGTCAGCACTTGCTGAGTTATTTGGATGCTATTTTACGCGTCTATAACTTACATGGTCGCCGTGACAATAAGTACAAAGCTCGCATCAAGATATTGGTAGAGAGCATGGGTGGTCCTGCCTTTGCCAAACTGGTTGATGCTGAATGGGAAGCGCATACCAAAGACGGTCCGCTCACCTTGACTGATGACAATTTTGCAACCGCCAGCAGCTTTTTTACTGAACCTGACTATGCAAACTTTGATGCGCTACAAGTGCAATCTGAGTTGCAACAACAACTTGATGGCGATAAAGACTTTGCCGATTGGTATAACCAAAACACGGTTGCGCATAAAATCGCAGGCTATCGTGCTGTGGTGATTTCCCTAAAAGCTGGCGTGGTAGACGGCCGCTATATACCATCAGGAGATTTAAGCGAATCGCAAATGGATGCCCTCGCCGACTTGGCTGATAAATACAGTTTTAGTGAATTGCGCGGTACGTATCAGCAGAATCTAGTCTTCGCTGATGTACAGACCAATCAGCTGTATGAATTATGGCAACAGTTGACGACATTGCATTTGGCTCGTGCCAATATCAATACGCTCACAGACATGATTGTCTGCCCAGGTTGGGATTACTGCTCACTGGCTAATGCGACGACCCATAATATCGCTGAGCAAATCGAAAAACAGTTTGATGATCTTGACTACCTTTATGACTTGGGTGAGATTCGTCTCAATATGTCTGGCTGTATGAACGCCTGCGCCCATCACCACACAGGTGATATCGGTATCTTGGGTGTCGATAAAAAGGGTGAGCATTGGTATCAAATCAGCCTTGGTGGTAACTCCAGTAATGATGCCAAAATCGGTAAAATATTGGGCAAAGCTGTACCCGCAACTGATGTAGCGGTTACCCTACAAAAAATCCTAGACGTGTATCTAGAGCAGCGCGTAAGCAACGAGCAAGATGTAGAACGCTTCGGTGATCTAGTCGACCGCGTTGGTATCGCACCCTTTAAGGAGAAGGTCTATGGGTAATCATCATGTGTTGAACCATGAAGGTGTCGATATTAGTCAAAACGATACGTGGTTGGCGCTTAGCACCAATGAGCTACCAGATGGCATTGCGTTATCGCACATTACACTACTTGAGCTACTACAAAAACAAGAAAAAATTGAAGTGGTACTGCCATTTACCGATTTATTAAATGCCGAAGATAAACTTGCAGGCGGGCTGGTACAAGAAGTATATGAATTGACGCGTCAACATGCGAGTCGTACAGGTGTTTGGGTAACCTCAGATACCGATACCGGCGTGTTAGTCGGCTTGCCAGAATTTTTATTACAGCAAGATTTGATCGTTATTCATGTTCCCGCCTTCACTGACGGTCGCGGCTTTAGTTATGCGCAAACCTTGCGCCAAATGGGTTATCAAGGCGAGATTCGCATGGCAGGCAAGTTTGGTCGTGATCAAATCGCTTATCTGCTACGCGCAGGTGTCGATAGCTTTGTACTGAGTGAGCATGATACGCAATCAATCTCTGATATCCGTCAAGCGTTTACCGCGCTTGCCAGCAGTTACGATGGTCGTGATGCCTCTGCATTGCCCATGTTTTCGGGCGCTTAACTTATCATCAAAATCGAATACGCTATTTTTATACCAATAACATTTTATACTAACAACCATTAAGGAGCTCATCATGAGCCAATTACATCCAAACCTAGATATCGATCAAGCCAACCAAGACTTACAAGGTAAATCACCTGAGCAAATCGTGGCATGGGCATTAACGCAAGCCAAAAACCCAATTATCACGACTAACTTCCGTCCTTACGAGTCAGCGATTTTGCATTTGGTGGCCAAACAGCGCCCTGACATCACAGTACTGTGGGTCGATTCAGGTTATAACACTGATGCCACTTATCAGTTTGCCAACAAGGTTATTCGTGATTTAAACCTAAATGTGGTTACCTACATTCCTAAACAAACGGCCGCGCATCGTGACGCGACCATGAATGGTATCCCAGGCATTGATAACC
Source organism: uncultured Gammaproteobacteria bacterium (assembly GCA_963744895.1). Lineage (GTDB taxonomy): Bacteria > Pseudomonadota > Gammaproteobacteria > Pseudomonadales > Moraxellaceae > Psychrobacter. The sequence goes on along the minus strand of CAVUUW010000005.1, from coordinate 1,517,150 downwards.
CGCAGCATGACGAGTTCACCGATCAAGTCAAGCTTGAACCTTTCCGCCGCGCTTTAGATGAGCTAAAGCCTGACGTTTGGTTTAACGCCATTCGTAAAGATCAAACAGAATTCCGCCAAGGTCTTGATGTACTTAGCTTATCAAAAGACGGCGTATTGAAAGTAGCGCCATTGTTTGAAAAAACCGATGCGGATCTAGACGTGTACTTAGATGAGCACAACTTGCCAAACGAGCATGACTACTTTGATCCAACTAAGGTAGAAGAAAGCCGTGAGTGTGGTCTGCATACTCAGCTTTAATTTTAGTGTTTTCTGAATAAAGAAAGCCCTTTCTTTAATTTAAGAGAGGGCTTTTTTATGGTTGACGATCATGTTGACAACTACTAAAGCTATTTGCGACCTAGTACCCAACCGCCATCCATCAAAACATTTGCGCCTTGCATATAGTTAGAGTCATCAGATGCCAAAAACACGGCAAGAGCAGCAATCTCTTCAGGCTTACCAGCACGCTCGGCAGGAATACGCGCTAGACGTTCATCGTCGATACCCTCAGTCATTGGTGTTTTTATAAAACCTGGCGACAATGTATTAACTTTGATGCCTTGACTACCAAAATCGAAAGCCAACTGTTTCGAGAACCCCAAAATAGCATGTTTGGACGTTACATAGGCTGAGCCGCCCGGTCCTGCCATTTGTGTCGCTTGCGAACCGACATTAATAATGGTGCCGCCACCTTGTTTAATAAAATGCGGAATCACCATCTTGGCAGCCAGATAAGGGGCTTTGACATTGATCGCCATCAATTGATCGTAAAAATCTTCTTCTAGCTCAACAGCATTGTCATAAGCGTCATGGATACCAGCACCGTTGTACAAAATATCAATCTGATCATAAGTCGTTAATGCTTTGTCAACGACTGCTTGAATATCGCTCTTTGTCGTCACATCAGCCTTTACGAAAATGGCGTCTTGATTGTTATCTTTAATGTCTTTGACGATTCGATTGCCGTCTTCCTCATCGCGTCCTGTGACGACTACTTTAGCGCCTTCATTAGAGAACGCTTTAGCCGTTGCTTCACCCAATCCTGAAGTGCCGCCAAATACAATCGCGACTCTGTCTTGTAATTTCATAGTATGCTCGCTCTTTTCAAATATGGTTCATTATTGATAGACGATTAATTATCCTAAGGCATGCTAGCACAACCCAATTTTGGGATATGTTAGCGTGTGTTAGATAATTTATTGATTTGAGAAAGTGATTCCATCGTTCGAGAAAACAGACGCGGACTTGGACGTCTATCAAGATCATGACTTGCCAAATGAGTTTGATTACCTTGACCCGACCAAAGTAGAAGAAAGCCGTGAGTGTGGTCTGCATACTCAGCTATAAATAAAAGCTGACAGATAAAACTCTTTAAAAATAGGCCTTTTCAGCCGATAGATTGCTAAACTAGGGCTTTTGCGCAATGTTTTAACGTTTTCTTTACTTCTTATTCGATAACATTGAGTTATTCTATGGCATGTCTTCGAGATTTGTTCATTATTAGGCCTAGACCTAACGCTCAATCATTAATACTTTTATTGCATTCTTCAATATGGATATCTGTTATGGCCTCTACGCGAAAGCTCGATTCATTTTACGCAAAGCTTCATGATAAATTGCCGCCAGTAGGTAAAGCGGCTTCTTTTTTGACTGGTACGGGTGTCCTCACTGCCAATAGTATCGCTGTTGGTTTGCCCATCTGGTCTTTTGGCGCGGCTAAAGTATTGACCGGATCAAAACGTGCCGATAAGGCGTTGATTGAGATTACCAAATACTGGATCAATAGTAATAATGCCGTTATCGATCATGCACTACCCCACAAAGACTGGCGTATTAACCTACCTGAAGACCTTAGCGAAGACAAACAATACCTGCTGGTGAGTAACCATCAGTCTTGGGTCGATACCAGTATTGTGCAATACATCAGCCAAGATACCCTGCCATTAACGCGTTTCTTTACAAAGTTTAATCTGATTTATATTCCCGTTATCGGTCAAGCTTTCTACTTTTTAGACTTTCCAATGATTAAGCGCTTCTCACCCAAAGCGATGGCAAAGAATTCAGAGCTTAAAAACAAAAATTTAATTGAGGCCAAGCGCGCGTGTCGTCAATTAAAAAACAAACCTTTTGCGCTACTCAATTACTTGGAAGGGACACGTTTTACGTCAGAAAAGCACGACAAACAAGATTCGCCTTATCAGCATTTATTAAAACCACGCGCTGGTGGTCTGTCATTAGCGATTAATGCGTTAGGCGATCAATTGGACTCGATTTTGGACATCACTATTGTGTATCCAGACGGCACCCCTGACTATGATGATTTATGGAAAGGCAATATTCGCCGTTTGGGTGTCGATGTAACCCGTTTGAAGATTCCTGATGAATTGTTTGCCGCGATCATGGAAGGCGGTTATGACCGTGATGAAGCCACTAAAAAAATGATGTTTGATTGGTTAGAGGACATCTGGCAACAAAAAGACGCCCGTATTACCAAGATGTTAAGTGAGTTTGAGTAGGTTTTAGAATTACGGCTGCCTATATTTTTTTGGCGAAGGTTAATACACTATTGCACCGTTTTCACTGCAATAGTGTATTAACCTTTAGCTCATTCTGCACTTAGCGTTTTATCTACTTTTGCTTTCGCATGCACGTGCATAGTAGAAACTAATGGTAAGTTAGTATTGAGCTTATCTTTTAATAATAGCAGAATTTAGTACAGCCCAGAATGACCGCATTAGCGCTATTATCTTATAACCGTTGATTTGATTTAAAAAATAGGCTTTATTGTCATCATTGAAATTACCTAAGCATAGCTCATCAACAATTCTTTGATGAATGTCCTGCATATGTACCTCATTTGGCACACTCACCTTTATACCAAAATCGGCCAACGATTTTTTATAAAAGTCACCTGTCATGGTTTGATATACCCCTAATAATCCGACCTCTTTTAGCCAATACGGTCACAACTTTCGCTGTTTCAGTAGCAATCTGCACTGTTTTTTGGCGCGAACGTTCTGGGAGATCATTGACAAATCGGTGAATGCCATTAGCACTTAACGCAATCACTTCAGCCTGAGCTATTTCTAGTACATTGACTGCATATCTATCATCTTTGACAGAGCTGTTCAGTATGATCGCCAGTTAATAGATCTAAAAACACCTGCTCATTGACACTTTCTAGCGTAGTGCTGAGTGTTCTCTTCAAATGCTTCTCGAACATACTGATTAATAAGGGCATAATATTCACTAGTAGATACCCAGCTTAACCCTCCTAATGGTCCAATTTCTTCATTAATTCCCCTGTAAGTTAGAGACAACATTCATATATCAAGAAAATCAGTGGCTTTCTCTGCTAACTGTTGGTTAGTTATGTTCACTAACAACTCTTTTATACTATTTTACACTCTATGACTATTCCGTTTCTATTCAAAAATTCTTATATCATGACAAAATCGAATATACTAATGCCAATTCACTACGTGAGCGTATGTTTATGATACCTCATAATGACGATATCTCTTAAATGCAATAAATGGTGACGCTATGAACACCTTTCCCTTATTTTTTAAATTAGAAAACCAAAAAGTGCTCATCGTGGGTGGCGGTGAAGTGGCGCTACGTAAAGCTGACTTGCTTAGCCGTGCGGGTGCGTGTATTACGATTCTTGCGCCTGATATCAGCCATGAAATACGAGAGTTACTGAGTGACAATAAGCACGAATTGATTTATGAAAATTATAATAAAACCTATATGTCAGACGCTCGTATCATCATTGCAGGCACTGATGACGAGACACTAAATCATCAGATTCATGCCGATGCGACTGAACTTAATATCCCAGTCAATGTGGTCGACACTCCGCCGCTATGTGATTTTATTTTTCCAGCCATTATTGATCGTAATCCCATTGTGATTGGAATTTCATCCAACGGTAAAGCGCCAGTGCTGGCACGGTTATTGCGGGCACGCCTTGAAACGCTGATCCCGCAAGGTTATGGCAAACTGGCTAAGCTGGCTGGCGAGTTTCGTAGTGAGGTAAAAGCCAAAATACCTACGCTTACCGGACGTCGGCAGTTTTGGGAGCGTGCGTTTGAAGGTCAAGTTAGTCAGCTGATGTTTGCTGGTAATGAAAAAGAAGCCGTCGCGCAGTTGCAAGCTGACTTAGATAGCACTGCGTCTGCTATTCATAATAAAGCTCACCCTAATGCTGCGGAAAATACAACAACTACTCTGTCAGACGAGTCAGAGACAAAATTACCCCCCGTTGGCGAAGTTTATATCGTTGGCGCAGGCCCTGGTGACCCAGAGCTCTTGACTTTTAAAGCACTACGTTTGATGCAGCAAGCAGATATTGTCTACTATGACGCCTTGGTATCGCCACAAGTGCTGGATCTTTGCCGCCGTGACGCGGATAAAGTATTTGTCGGAAAAAAACGCAGCAACCATACAGTGGCGCAGCTTGGTATCAATGAGCTGTTGGTCAATAGCGCTAAAGAAGGACGGCGTGTAGTACGCCTAAAAGGTGGCGACCCGTTTATCTTTGGACGTGGCGGAGAAGAAATCGAAAGCCTGCGCGCACATGGTATTCCCTATCAAGTCGTACCGGGGATCACCGCTGCCAATGCCGCTGCTAGCTATGCTGGCATTCCCTTAACCCATCGTGACCACTCTCAATCAGTACGCTTTGTCACTGGATTTTTGAAGGCAGGCGCGCCCAATAGCAATTTCAAAAACTTTTTAAATACCGATGAAACCGTGGTGTTCTATATGGGCCTGCATTCGCTTGCACGTTTGACCGAAGGGTTGATCGATGCTGGGCGCAGTGGTAATACACCAATCGCTATTGTTTCTAATGCCAGTATGACCAATCAGCAAGTATTGACGGGCACGCTTGAGACCATTGTCGCTCAGCAAGAACAAGCACAATTGCCAACGCCTGCCTTACTTATCATGGGCGATGTGGTCAGCTTGCACGATGATTTGTCTTGGTATAATCAGTACAACCAAAACAGCGAGGACACAGCGGGTAACTGGTTACGTGAAGGCACATCGAATCTGAACAAAAATAAAAAATCTTCTACGGATCAGCAAGCACATGCGTTATCAATGGTCACCAATCTTGCTGATTAATAATGTAAATTAAGTGAGATAAGGCGTGACACGCATTAAGCGACAGAGCTTTTATTACTGATCTGAATAATACCAAAAGCCCTGCCAAGATACTGGTAGGGCTTTTTTAATCGACGCTTTAAGTGATGGCAAGGCAGCAAATCATAGTAAATCTTGCTAGAATAAAAGCTCTCTTTTCCGCAGTTTAACGATAAGTCCAATTATGTCTATACCCGATGTTTCCAATTACGTGTCTGCCAAACCGTTAAAAATCTTGCACACCTCCGATTGGCATTTGGGTCGGCGTCTGTATGGGCGACTGCGTTATGAAGAGTTTGAGGCGTTTTTGCAGTGGTTAGAGAACACCATTAGTACACAGCAAGTAGATATATTGATTGTCGCAGGAGACATCTTTGATACCATGACGCCCAGCAATAAAGCCCAAGCGTTGTATTATGAGTTTTTGGGTAGGGTCTCACGCTCCTGCTGTCAGCATGTGGTCATTGTCGCAGGCAATCATGACTCACCAACATTTTTGGACGCACCAAGCAATGTGCTCAAATTTTTAAATGTCCATGTGATTGGTACGGCTTGTGATGACTTAGAAGATGAAGTATTGGTCTTAGGTGATGATAATAATAATCCTCATTGCATCATCGCTGCTGTGCCCTATCTGCGCGACCGTGACGTGCGTAGCAGTAGCGCTGGCGAGTCTGCGGATAGCAAAGATGCCAATGTTATCAAAGGTATTCGCGCCCACTATGATGAAGTAGCAAGCATTGCGAAAGGACAGCAGGCAGAATTAATAAAAATTCATCAACGGCATATTCCTATCATTGCCACAGGTCATCTATTCGCAGCAAATGGCAAAACAACCGACGATGATGGCGTGCGCGAGCTTTATGTTGGCTCACTTGGTAAAATCTCCGCCGATATGTTTGATGAGGGTTTTGATTATGTCGCACTTGGGCACCTGCATGTGCCGCAGCGCGTCGGTGGTCGTGACAGCATTCGCTACTCAGGCTCACCTATTGCGATGGGGTTTGGTGAAGCTCGCCAGCAAAAGCAAGTTTTACTCATACAGTTTGGTGCTATAGATAATGAAATATTAGAGTTAGAAACCACGTCTGATAACGCTGTTCCTCAGCTATCTAGTACTATCACTAAGGTTGAAAGATCAGTAGAAAAAAATGCTAAAAAAGCAACCGTACAATCTGGTTTTATAGATGACTTGTTTGGCTTTGACGAGCCAGCTGCTAATCATGAGATGGCAACAACAGCTATTCAAGAGAACACTAACGATCAGCAAGAGCACGACCATAAATCCAAACCTAATGATGACTCAGATCAAATGCAAGTCACGTCCCTACCCGTTCCAACATTTCAAAAACTGGCGCAAATATCTGGCGACTTAATAACGATTGCACGAACCATTAAAGCGCTTACCTTAACAGAATCGATCTGGTTAGAAATTGTCTATACAGGTGACGAGATTGTCAGTGATTTACGTGAACAGGTACAAGGGATGGTAGAGGGTTTGCCATGTGAGGTATTAAAAATTAAAAACACGCGTACTTATAATAAAATTCTTAATCAGCAGCAAACCTCTGAGACACTACAAGATCTAAATGAAATGGAAGTATTTGAGCGCTGTTTAACAATAAACGAGGTGCCTGATATACAAAAAGACTCGTTGCGAGATGCTTACAACCGAATCGTACATGGTATTCATTCAATCGACAGTAGAGCAGAATAATGACCAAACAAAGTTGGGATACAAAGTACGAAAAATTAAAACCGATTATTGATTGGGCTATTAAAAATAATATTTCAGAAAACATCATTCCAAGAAGTGTTAGACAATTGAGTGAAGTCACAGAAATGAATATGGCATCCAATCAAATAATGGATCTGCCTGATAATTTTGGTAACCTCATTAATCTCACCACACTTGATTTGAGCGTTAATAAATTAACTACCTTACCTGACAACTTTGGTAGTCTTGTCAATCTCACTACGCTTAATCTAAGCCTTAATAAATTAACCGCCTTACCTGATAGTTTTGGTAATCTTGTTAATCTCATCACGCTTAACCTGAACTTTAATAGTTTGACAAATTTTCCTGATAGTATGATCAATCTTACGCAACTTACTGAACTTGGTATTGCAAATAACAGGTTAATGCACTTACCCAACTGTATTTGCAATCTTACCAAACTGGAAATACTTGGAGCTTCTGACTGTGAATTGCTTGAACTACCAAGCTGGATCGGTGAACTACAGCAATTAAAAATACTAAGTGCACATGAAAACTATCTCGCTTCTCTGCCTGATAGCATTGGTTGCCTGACCGAGCTAAACGAGCTTCTGGTATCTGACAATAAACTCATAACATTACCAAGCAGTATCAGCAAATTAACTCAACTGTCTTTACTGAGTATTGGTTACAACCACTTTAGTCAATTTCCTGAAATCATTACTGAGCTTCATCAATTAAAACATCTTGAAATCAGCGGAAATAACCTGTCTGACATACCTGATAGTATCAGTAAGCTCACTCAGCTATCCATCATTAATGGTAGTGATAATAACTTTACTCAATTTCCTGATGCTTTATATCATGTTCCTTCCTTAGAAAATATTCATTTATCTAATAATCAGATATCAAATATCACATCTGATATCTCTCATTTAACACAATTAAATATTCTTAAACTAGATTCTAATCAACTTACTCAATTGCCTGAAGCGTTAAATGACATCGCTACATTAGAAGCGTTAATATTAAAGGATAATCAATTCACAGAAATCCCAAGATGTACGCAGGTAAAACTGCTTAACTTAAGTCATAACCAAATTGAGCAACTATCAAATACCCTTAGTAATTCCTCTGAGTTATATTGGCTGACGTTGGATAATAATAAAATATCTACATTACCTGACAGTATTGGGAAGATGTCGACGTTGTCTATTTTAGCGCTTGAAAACAATCAAATAACCGCATTGCCTAATAATATTGGGAACCTCAATCAGTTAATTTCTCTTAATCTAGATAATAATCAGCTAGCTGAACTTCCTGACAGTATTGGAGATTTAAAAGAGCTCATGCAGCTGCAATTAGACAATAATCAACTTAATGAGTTTCCAGCTAGTATTGGTCAGCTAACTAACCTCGAGGTACTTAAGTTTGAAGGAAATAATATTAAAGCATTGCCTAAAAGCTTTCAAAACTTAACTCAGTTACCAAGCCTTATAGTCATCCTAGATGACTACAAACCCTCTATATTCAGATCTATAAGTCATTTTCTTTACCGTTTTTTAATAGAGCCTTTTAAAAGAGCACTTTCTTAACAATTAAGACAGGCCATAAAATATTTTACTTTCTACTACCAAACTTTATAAGACCTCTCCATGCGCCTAATCGAACTCAGACTGAAAAACTTAAACTCCTTAAAAGGCGAATGGCACATTGATTTTGCTGATACTGCATTTACCAATGAAGGGATCTTTGCGATTACAGGACAGACAGGTGCTGGCAAGACCACGATACTCGATGCAGTTTGTTTGGCGTTGTATGGTGAGACGCCAAGAATTAATAGTATTAGCAAAAGCAGCAATGAAGTAATGACGCGGCAAACGGCCGAATGCTTCGCTGAAGTCGTGATTGATTTGAATGGTACACAGTACCGCTGCCGCTGGGGACAGCGCCGCGCCTATAATAAAGCGGATGGCAATCTGCAAGACGCAACTCATGAAATCGCTAAAATAAACGTTGATGATCCGTCAAAAGAAGATGAACTACTAGAAAGCACTTTAAAACATACCAAGAATAAAATCATTGAACTAACACGCATGGATTTTCAGCAATTCACGCGCTCTATCTTACTTGCTCAAGGCAGTTTTTCAGCATTTTTGAAGGCAAAGGCTGACGAACGCGCGGATATTCTAGAAAAAATTACGGGCACTGATATTTATGCCACTATCTCATCACATGTTCATGATAAGAAACGCACTGAGGAAGAGGTTCTCAATAAACTGCAATATGGTTTAGATGGCTTGGCGCTTTTAGATACTAAAGAAGAAAGTCAATTAAGAGCTGACTTACAGTCACATCAAAGCACCCAAAACGAGCAGCAGCAAACTATTCAAGATCTAACCAAAAAAATTAAATGGCTCGACAGCGTTGCAGAAACAAAAGAAAAACTGGGTATCTATCAAAACAATCTTGGCAGTGCTCAGCAATCGCAGCAAGATTTTATCCCTAATGCTAAAAGCTTAACCGCTGCTAATAAGGCGTTGGAGATTGATAGTCAATTTGGCCAGCTTGTCTATAACCGCGAAAGCCTAAAACGTTTGCAAGATGAGCAGCAGCAAATAAGTCAGACATTACCGCAGCAAGAAGATAACCTAAAGCAAGCCACTACAAACTTAGAGACAGCACAAGCTCATCTACAAGCCGCTAATGAAGAATCGACTGTCGCTTCGCCTAACATCAAAGAGGCGCGCAGACTTGATGCAGACATTTCGCAGAATCAGCATGCTTTAAAAGAAACTGAGCAGAGACAACAAGCCTTATTTCTTGGCACTGAGCATTTACGCCAAGAGATAAATGACCACAAGGAATCAGCAGAACAAAATAAAACTCAGTTAGCAGAAGTAGCGTGTTACCTCACAAATAATAGCGAGCTCAACAACATCGACAGCGATATTGGCAATTTTGAGCGTCATTGCAAACATCTAAAATCACTGCTACAAGACAATGCTGACCTAATCATCAACAAAATCAGTCAGCAAAGCGATATAGACCAGTATCACAACAATCTTAAAACCTTGCATCAACAGCAAAAGAGACAAATAACCGAAGAAAAAGCACTGCAGGCTAAGGTCACGACTCTGCAACAAGAGCAAATAACCTTAACCCGATTGCAATCCTTGGCTGATATGCGCGATGAACAAGAACAGATTGATGGTCTTAATCGTCAGCTTGAACAAATAGAGTTGAAAGCAGGTAAGTGGCATGAGATTAGCGCACAGATCAAAGATATAGACACTGCGCTACCAGTAATACAAGACGATCTGGTAGCGCTGGCTGATATTATTGCTGATAAAACGTCCACTATCTACTCTGCTAAAGACAAGCGGCAAGACAAACAAAAGCAGCTGTATCTACTACAAAAAGTCGCCACCTTAGAAAACCATATTGCCGAACTAAAAGAAGGTCACCCCTGCCCGCTGTGTGGATCGCTTAAGCATCCTTATAGCGCAAACCACCCGCATGTTGTATCAGATACCGAAGCGGATCAGATTCAGAAACACATAACAGAGCTGAACACCACCATATCCGATTTGGAAAACACCTTATCTGAACATCGTATCAGTCAAGCAACCAAACAGCACCAGCTTGAGCAGCAACAAGATCAGAAAAACCTACTACAAGATCAAGCACGCAAACTAGCAGCTGATATCAAGCAGTCAGTGAGTTTAGTGCTGGAGGAAAACTACTCACCGTTTATCATGGCAACGTTACAGCCATTGCAGCAACTTGAGACACAGGTGGATATACTGTCGTTATTAGAGAGCACTAAGCATCAACTTGCCGAACGTAGAGTGTCTCTTAAAGACACGCTTTCCAGCTATGAAACGCTTGGCGAAAAACTCGCTACCATACGCGATGACATAAGCACGCTAGCGCAACAGCAGCATAAGCTGGCTGGCAATCTTAATGAGGTCGAAACTGATATTAAGGTGAAATCAGCAGGTATAGAGAATATTGAAAACAGCATTTATGAAAACTTCTCCGAATTGATAACCCTTAAAGATGACATCGTACAGCTGTTAACGAAATATGCTGCTGGCACGTTTCAGTCAGAGGCGCTAACACAGATACGCTCCTCGCAGCATACATTACAAGCACTCACGGATAGCATCGATAACCATACCGTATTGAACGACGCGGATTATCAGGCACATATCCATACCCTGCGCCAGCAGCGCGCTGCGCTAATCACTTTAAAAAATGAGTTTAATAACTATAAAGAAGCGCAGCAAACGCTGACGACAGCACTAGGTGGTCTAGAAATACAGATCGATACCAAACAAACCCAGTTGGATAAAAACCAACAGGAGCTTGATAGGCTGGTTCAACTCGTGACTGAAAAAACAGAAGCGCTTGAGCAGTTACAAAAAAACAGAGCAAGTGTGTTTGCTGATAAAGATCCTGATTCAGAAGAGCAGCGTTTGCGTGAGGCGTTAGAACAAGCGAGAACTGATCAGTCATCTGCTCAGAATCAAATGGCTGAGGCTAAATACAAACTCCAGCAATTGCTTGATAAGCAGAGTCACGTGACTGAGCAAGTAACCACAGTGATGGGTACACTCAACACTCAAGAAGATAGCTTTAAGTTAATACTTGCTGCATCAAGTTTTCACGTAGAAGCTGATTTTTTAGCAGCGCGTCTGCCAATTGATGAGCGCAATACGCTCAAGCAGCAGCAAGAGCGCATTGATTATGCGCTCCAGCAAGCTCAGTCCCTGTTAAAAGAAACGCAAAAAACACTTGAAGACAAGCAAGCTAATCCGCTGACAACAGAAGACAAAGAAATGCTTGCTCAGCAGCAAGCGCAAGTCCAAGAAGAGTCTAATAAGCGCATTGAAGCGATTGGCGCTATTAATCAGCGACTACAAAACAATGAAGATAAGAAAAGCACGCAGCAGGTACAAATCGATGCCATAAATACCCAAAAAGACAAGTTGCAAGTGTGGCAACAACTGCACAAGTTAATTGGCTCATCAGATGGTAAAAAGTATCGAACTTTCGCTCAAGGATTGACCTTTGATCTGATGGTCACGCATGCTAATACCAAACTACAAAAAATGAGCGATCGCTATCTGCTGGCGCGTGATGATGACAGTCCGCTTGAGCTTAATGTCATTGACAACTATCAAGGGGGTGAGATTCGTAGTACCAAAAATCTCTCAGGTGGTGAAGGCTTCATTATTAGCCTAGCATTAGCACTGGGACTCTCACAAATGGCGAGTCAAAATATTCGTGTGGACTCGCTATTTTTGGATGAAGGCTTTGGCACACTGGATGAAGAGTCTTTAGACATCGCGCTTGATACGCTAACCAATTTACAGCAAGAAGGCAAATTAATCGGCGTAATCTCTCACGTGCAGGCGCTAAAAGATCGAATTTTAACTCAAATTAAGGTCGAAAAACTCTCAGGCGGCTTTAGCCGAATTACCGGGCAAGGATGCCGACGAGTAGCTGATTAAATTTTCGTAAGGATGTCAGTTCTACTGTTAATCGAACAATAAAAAACCACCGTTAATTCATAACGGTGGTTTTTTTGACTCTATTAATAGATTGGCTTATTCAGGTTTTAGTGACTCTTTATTTGCTCACTAAACCGCTAAGCTCACTCATCAGTACTGACAGCGTTGACAGACTCACTTGATTGTCTTCATTACTATCAAGCTTGTCCATCTCTGACTCTATTGATGCCAAGCTATCCAAATGACGCGCTCTCCACTCACCAAAGGCTTGCTTCGCATCAGGTTTTGACAACACCGCATCCATAAGCAGACGTAAGCTACGGGTCAGCTCATTTACTAAGGCATGGCGTGCACGGCGATCCCAATACCCTTGCTGCGGTAAACTAGCGATATTGTCCATCATCCAATCTAGTTGCAATACTTGATAGGCTTCAAAGTATAGTGTAGCAATCTCATCGACAGGACGCTCATACTGCTCTGCTAAAAGTGCGGCATCCAGCGCATCGACATGATACGGCAGCATAGCAAACAAGGCTGCGTCCGTATTGGAGAGCTCTTTGTCCATCAAGCTTGTGGTATCTTCTTGTAGATACTGAGCAAATTGCTGCTCAATGAAACCGCCTGATTTGGTTAGTTTTTCCACACTATTGCTAAAGCGGCTAATCATATTAGTCACTTGCAAGTCTTGGCCAAAGGCGTTGATAAACCATACCACGCCGCGCTCAAGCGCATCACGTAAGCGCATCTCAAGCGTGAGCAATAGCTTAGCATCGACTTGATTGTCCAAATCTTCAAGGGCTTTCCAAGCTTTTGATACATTAAAGACATCACGGGTGATTGCATAACCACGAATGATGGTTGCAAGTGATTGATCTGTCTCTTCAAACAAACGGAATAACGCTTCAATACCCAGACGGTTGACCACACTATTGGTCAAATACGTACTGATAATCTCACGGTGCAAGCGATGCTTAGTCATCTCATCAAAGAAACGCGCTGCCAGCTCATCAGGGAAGTACTTGCGTAGCTCATCGATAAAGTACGGATCATCTGGTAAATCAGACAACAACAAGTTGTCATAAACCCACATCTTGCCATAAGCCATGATGACAGCCAGTTCAGGATTGGTTAAACCTGTATCTGCTTTTTGACGTTTGGCGATCTCTTCATCTGATGGTAAGTATTCGATGGCACGGTCAAGACGACCTTCACTTTCTAGCATTTGAATAAAACGCTGATGCTCATTCAAATTCGCCGATGCTTGCAGATGACTGAGTTCAATCGCTTGTGGCTGTAGATAGTTTTGGCGTAATACCAGCTCTGCCACAGTATCAGTCATACTCTCTAACAGCTCATTACGCTGTTTTAAGGTCATGTCACCCTGCTCGACCACTTTGCCAAGTAGGATTTTGATATTGACTTCATGGTCTGAGCAATTCACGCCGCCTGAGTTGTCAATAGCATCGGTATAAATGCGGCCGCCATTTTGGGCATATTCGATGCGGGCTTGCTGGGTAAAGCCTAGGTTGCCACCTTCACCAATCACTGCAGCGCCAAGCTCACTACCATTCACACGCAGCACATCATTGGCACGATCACCAACGTCAGCATGCGTCTCGTTCACACTTTTTGCATACGTTCCAATACCGCCGTTCCATAGCAAGTCAACTGGCGCTTTGAGTAAAGCACTGATCAACTCATTGGGAGTCAGACTGTCTGCACTAATATCAAATGCCACTTTCATCTCTGGGCTGATAGCAATCGTTTTGTCTTGACGCGAGAATATACCACCGCCTTGACTGATCAATGATTGCTCATAATCTTCCCATGACGAACGCGGTAGCTCAAATAAGCGGGCGCGTTCAGCGTAAGAGCTCGCTGTATCTGGATTGGGATCGATAAAGATATGTAGATGGTTAAAGGCCGCCAACAGCTTAGTATGCGTTGATAACAGCATACCGTTACCGAAGACATCTCCACTCATATCACCAATACCAATGACGGTAAAGTCATCGCGGTTTTGAATGTCCATGCCGCGCATACGGAAGTGGCGTTTGACTGATTCCCAGCCACCACGTGCCGTAATGCCCATTGCTTTATGGTCGTAACCTACCGAGCCACCAGAAGCAAACGCATCATCAAGCCAGAAGTTGTATTCAGCCGCCAAAGCATTGGCAATATCTGAGAAAGTCGCCGTGCCTTTGTCCGCTGCAACCACTAAGTATGGATCGTCTTCATCATGGCGCACAGTATTGGCTGGCGCGATGATATCGCCATCGACAATATTGTCTGTGATATCAAGCATACCGCGTAAGAACGTCTGATAGCAGGCGATACCTTCGGCTTGGAAGGCTTCACGGCCATCTGCCATGGTTTTGGTTTTGACGATGAAGCCGCCTTTTGAACCTACGGGTACAATGACCGCATTTTTGACCATCTGTGCTTTGACCAAACCAAGCACTTCGGTACGGAAATCTTCCATACGATCTGACCAACGCAAACCACCGCGTGCCACTTTGCCACCGCGTAAATGCACCGCTTCCACACGTGGCGAGTAGACAAATATCTCAAACATCGGTTTGGGCAGTGGCAGATTAGGAATGGCAGCCGCCAAGAACTTAAATGACAAACGGTCTTTACGTTGACCATTATCATCCGTTTGATAAAAGTTGGTGCGAACCATAGCGTTGATTAAATCTAAATACCAGCGCAGGATACGATCTTCATCTAGACTATCCACATCTGCAAGGGCTGAGTTAATTTGCTCTTGGATCTGAGTCGTTTTCTCACTACGGACACCTTCACTGTGCTGAGGGTTCATCCGCGCATCGAATAGGTTGCTCAGTGCCACGCTGATGTCATTGTTTTTAACGACTGTTTGCTGGATATACGTACTAGAGAATGGCGCTCGCGCTTGTATCATGTAGCGCGACAAAGCACGTAGCACAACCACGTCATGAGTATCAAGATTGGTCGTTAATACCAGCTCGTTAAACGAATCACTTTCGACCTGTCCTGCCCAAATTTGCTTGAGACTGTCTTCAAACTGACCACGAACGACCTGCATATTGACCGTATCAACGTGCTCTAGCGTTAGTTCATACTCTTGCATCCAGATTGGTTGCTCTGGCAAATCAAACTCATATGTTTGTGCTGAAATGACAGATACACCGAAATTTTCGAGGATAGGCAATACTTTGGATAAAATAACGGGCTGCTCACGACCGTATAGCTTTAGGTGCAGCTGGTTACGTGCATCACCTGTTGACTGATACAAGTGCCAAATCATCGGCTGTTCTTCAGTCAATACTGCCAAGCGCTTGGTATCTTCAACAGCGGTACGAGTATCAAAACGCTCTTGATAGGCGGCTGGAATATAGTTCAAAAAACGACGATTTAATGCATTGGCTTGCTGCTCGCCTACGTTATCCAGTAGCATTTTTTGATAACTGTCACTCCATGACTGCATCAATGCCGATAACTTGGCTTCAAGCGCTTCATTATTGACGTCATTAACTTGACCGGGGACAGTACGAACGTGAACATGGACACGAGCGTGGGCAGACTCATTAAATTCCGTTGTAAAGCCAGATGAAGTGCCGCCATAGGCTTCTTTTAGGACGTTCTGTACTTTGATACGCAGTTCAGTGTTGAACTTATCACGCGGAATGTAGACCAAACAGGAGACAAAACGCTGATAATGGTCGATACGGCTAAATAGACGTAGACTCTTTTTGTCTTGTAACTGGCTGATACCAGACACGATAGGATACAGCTCTTCGACGCTGGCTTGAAACAAGTCATCGCGTGGCAAGGTATTGATTACGTGCATCAGTTTATGATGTGCATGACCATCACGTGGCAATTCCGCCATCGCCATAATTTTGTTAGACTTTTCGCGAAGTAATGGTATCTGTTGTACGGTCAGTTGATACGCTTGAGACGTCAATAAACCCACGAATCGATATTCACCGACCAGTTTGCCATTATCATCAAACTTATGAATACCCAAAAAGTCCATGTAAACTGAACGATGGATTGGAGAGACGCGGCTTGACTTAGACAGCATCAATACTCGTGGTTCAGTTAATAGCCGCTTTAACATTTTAGGCAGTTGACTAAAGCTTTCTGACAGTTTGTCTTCTTCAGCACCGCGTAATAATCCAAGACCACTATTGCCAATAGCAAATAAATCTAAGTCGGTAGTCTCCGCCTCAACTTCGATGGCTTGGCCGCCTTCTAAACGGTATTCGCGGTAACCCAAAAATATGAAATGCTCGTCCAATATCCAATCTAAAAAGGCTTGTATTTCTTGCTGCGAATAGAATATTTCAGGTAATGGTTTCGTGGATAGCTCAGTTTTGATATCCATTAGCTTCGCACGCATCTGCTTCCAATCACCGACGACCGTATCTAAGGTGTCAATCTTGTTAAGCAGCATTTTCTGTAGCGCGGCCAAATCGTCATTGTCTTGGTAAGCAATTTCGCAGTGAATCAACGACAAATGAGACGTGGCACTTTCATGCGCGCTTTCGACATTGGTAATTTGCCCATCGTCATCACGCGTGACACTGACAATGATATTGTAAGTACGATGAACATCAATACCTTCTGCTTCGAGACTCATCAAAATAGTATCGACTAAAAAAGGTCTATCATAAGCCACAATTTGAATGACCGTATGCGAGCTGTGAAAATGTTGCTCTTCGGCTTTTGGATTGATCACAGTGAGCTGCGGCTTACTGCCATCATAGGTTTTTAGTAGCGTAAAATGATGCAGTGCCATACCCGCCAAGTCAGTATTACTGATGGCTTTTGCCGCTTCTTGATGTAGCGGCTGATAATAGCTGTGAATAAAATGGTCAAAGAGTGATTTGTCTTTTTGTACATAACTGGTAGCAATATCGCTTATTTGGCTGATGCGCTCTTTTGCGATACTGAGAGAGTTTGGCATGTCCTTCGTCCTTTTTTACAGGTTTGATTGATTATTTATTTATTCGAATTTATGAATCAGCATAATCGACTGACCCTTTGAGAATATAACATTCCTCATAAGGTGCAGTAGTATATCCATTTACGCGGCATATTCTACCTTTTCTTACTATTTTGGGTCTTTCTCCTTTTACGCTTTGAGAATATGTATCGATTAGGATTAATTGTCGTTGAATATGGTGAAGTTTAACGCACCTAGGACGGGAGCTAAAGCGTACAACATCATTTCATGAATCAGCAACATGTCGATAACAATTACTAATAGGACAAACCTTTGTCTGACAGAGGATTAATGGCTGGCAAGTGGATACTCATGGTAATTGTGGCGGGTTTTTTGTTAGAATATGCCGGCGTCTTTGAGAATCTATGACTCACTCTCTATTAACTTTGACGTTAAATTAACTTTAATGCTATTTGATACTAAGGGTAGGATGTATGACAAATATTTTGGTGATCGGCTCAGGTGGTCGTGAACACGCACTAGCATGGCAGTGTGCAAAAGATGAGAAAGTAGAAAATATCTATATTGCGCCTGGTAATGCAGGTACTGCCCTTGAACCTAAATGCCAAAACGTCGTCTTGACCTCTGATGACGCCTCAAATGAGCATCGTGCTGTCATAGATTTTTGTCAAAACAACGCCATTGACTTGGTCATTGTTGGTCCAGAAGCGCCTTTGGTGACTGGTATCATCGATGCTTGCCGCGAAGCGGATATCAAAGCATGGGGCCCGACGGCATATTGTGCCCAGCTAGAAGGCTCAAAGACCTTTGCTAAAGAATTCATGGAGCAGAACCAGATTCCGACAGCGGCTTACCAAGGGTTTACGGATGCTGCTGCTGCCAAAGCTTATATCGATGAGCAAGGCGCACCAATCGTTATCAAAGCAGACGGCCTTGCTGCTGGTAAAGGTGTCATCGTTGCTGAGACTATTGAACAAGCTCATGCAGCAATCGATGATATGCTTGCTGACAATAAATTTGGTGACGCTGGTAGTCGTGTGGTTATCGAACAATTCTTACAAGGTGAAGAAGCCAGCTTTATTTGTATGATCGATGGTGAAAATATATTGCCAATGGCGACCAGTCAAGACCACAAACGCGCCTTTGAAGGGGATACAGGTCCAAACACAGGCGGCATGGGCGCATACTCTCCGGCACCAGTTGTCACACAAGACGTTCATGACAAGGTGATAGCACAGGTCATCCAGCCAGTAGTTGATGCCATGAAAGCAGCCGGTCATCCTTATACTGGGTTTTTATATGCCGGTCTCATGATTGATAAAGCGGGTGATCCTTATGTCATCGAATTTAACTGCCGCTTTGGTGATCCAGAGACTCAGCCTATCTTAATGCGTTTGCAGTCATCCATGGTAGATTTGGTCACGCAAGGGCTGGCAGGTCAATTACCTAATGAGGCGAAATGGGATACGCGCCCTGCCCTCGGTATCGTCATTGCCTCAAAAGGTTATCCTGAATCATCTTCAAAGGGTGATGTCATTGCTGGCTTGCCAGAGTTAGATACCAAAAATGACAACGCGGTTAAAGTTTTCCATGCTGGTACTGCATTTTCTGATAGTAATGATACAACCGCCAATGAGAAAGAAGTGATTACCAATGGTGGACGTGTACTATGTGTGACCGCATTAGCAGATACTATTTCTGATGCCCAGCAGGCCGCGCTAGCAGTAACGGGCGCGATCAGTTTTGACGGCGCCCAATATCGCCGTGATATTGGTCATCATGCCATTGCTCGTGAGAACGTCTAGCGTCTTATAGTTCTGTGTCTTAGCTCTTATGATAGTATCCGACGGTGCTAACAATGAGCGTATCTGACTTTGTTAAAACAGCTGTATTTTATGCTGCATCCTAACAATGATGGTGCGCTCAACAGCATGTTAATTATTCAAAAGTAGGTAAAATCAACATGCGAATTTTTGATGCCCATTTTCATATTATTAATGAGGATTTTCCTATTACTGAAAATCAAGGATATTTACCACCGAATTATGAGGTAAAGGATTATAAAAGTGAAACGGCTAATCTAGAGATATTAAGCGGCGCGATTATTTCCAGCTCGTTTCAAGGGTTTGATCAAGAATATTTGATACATACTTTAAAAGAGATGGGTTCATCATTTTGCGGCGTGACACAATTACCCTCCACGGTAACTGATAGTGAGATTTTACGCCTTCATGAGCATGGAGTAAGAGGAGTACGTTTTAATATCAAACGAGGCGGTTCAGAAGATTTATCGCAGCTCAATTACTTCGCAAATAGGGTTTATGATTTGGTTAGATGGCATAGTGAGCTTTATATCAATTCTAGATCATTACCTGAAATATCGTCCATAGTTACCAAGTTACCTGCTGTCTCAATTGACCATTTGGGTCTATCTAAAAATGGATTACCGCACTTGCTAAAGTTGGTGGAAAAAGGTGTGAGAGTTAAAGCAACTGGTTTTGGACGAGTAGATTTAAATATTCCGCACGCGTTAACATCTATTTATGCAATCAACCCAAATGCCTTAATGTTTGGCACGGATCTGCCTTCTACTCGGGCGAAAAGACGGTTTAAGTATGCAGATATTGAGCTAATCCAACAAACTTTCGATGAACAAGCCGTTGATAATATTTTGTATGCCAACGCCCATCAATGGTATTTTAAATAAGTCCTATTTTGTTATTCAACCGCACCTTGTTTCTACACGGCGATATCACTTTTGAAATAAGCTCCCTACATTATCGTAGGAATAACAAGCTAAGATCGCTTTGCATGGTACAATTTTGTACCTGTGTGTCACATCTCCCTTGTATTGTAGGTCTCAAGCCCACACATCAATAGCAACTGGATGAATGATTATATTTATGGCAAATGATACGTCTAAACCTTTTAGCAATAAGCAATCCATCGATAACCTAAAAACCTCAGGATTTGAGCGTCGAATGTCGATTGCCAAAACTTCTTTGAATATTGGTCGTCGTTGGGCAGGTAATAGTGTGTCTGGCATGTTCTTAAATAAAGAAGCACGCACCGCACGTAACCAAGCCTTTATGGAAACGCAGGCAAATTATCTTGCATCAGAGCTTGGTAAATTGAAAGGTTCAGTCGTTAAGATTGGTCAAATGCTAGCGATTTATGGTGAGCACATTTTGCCACCTGAGATCACACGTGCGTTACAAACGTTGAATGATGACACAGCCACATTGTCATGGGCAACCATCGAGGTTACTTTACGTGAGCTATTGGGTGAAAAATTAAATGAGCTTGATGTGGATCCCATTCCTATTGGAACCGCCTCCCTCGCCCAAGTCCATCGTGCTACTGTTATTGCAACTGGTGAGCAGGTCGTATTAAAGATTCAATACCCTGGCGTGGCCGATGCTATCAATTCAGATCTTGCGTTATTTAAGCAGCTATTGAAAGTCAGTAATATCGTTCCGCAAACACGATCATTAGATGCTTGGTTTGAAGAGATACGTGATTTATTACATCATGAAGTCAATTATGAAGCAGAAGCGGTAACGACGGAACGTTTTCATGACCGCTTGATCAATGATCCACGTTATATAGTTCCCAAGATCAATCGTCACTATTCAAAAAAACGTTTATTGTGTATGTCTTATGAGCCAGGCATTACGGTTGTGTCTGAGGCGTTGCAACTTTTGTCTCATGAGCGCCGTAGTGCTATTGGTCAGGCAGCTATTGAAATCATGATGCAAGAAGTTTTTGTTTGGGGCGAGATGCAAACGGATCCAAACTTTGGTAACTACTTGATTCGTGTAAGCGATAATGAAGATAATGTCGACAAGCTGGTATTATTAGATTTTGGTGCTATTCGTCAGTTTGATAACCATTTATTGACCATTGCTCGTGGTTTATTAAGAGCGGGTTACCGTCATGATCATCAAGCCATGACATTGGCTATGACTGGCTACGACTTTTTTGACAGTATGAGTGATAAAGTACGTTCTGACGTGGCTTCTTTGTTTTTACTAGCCACAGAACCTTTTAGCGACCCTACTACGAATCCAGATATTCCTGCTGATTGTTTGGATGGACATAATTATTACATTTGGGCCAATAGTAAATTGCATTCTCGTTTATCATCTGAGGCGACGCGTGCGATGCAGTCTTTTGAGTTCAATCTTCCACCAAAAGAATTTATGTTCATTAGTCGTAAGTTTATCGGTGCCTACACCCTTTTGACTGTGTTAGATTCGCATACTGACTCTAATAAATTGGTAAAACCTTATTTATAGCTTCATGCTTCGATAAATTTTGTGCCGTCTTTTTGTGAAGGCATTTTCGTCTTTCAAAATTTTCTACTTAGGCTATTTTATAAAGTATGATTATTCCCTTACTATATAATTATGTTTCTGATACTTTATCTTTTACTTAGGCTATTTATTGTCTTCTTTACAGTGAATGTTCCAATTATCAAACCTTGTTTTATATCCTTTTGGTTTACACATTTGAAGCTCCCAGCAGGTTTCTCCCCTTGCCAAATATTTTACTTCAAAATGGGTACGTTGACTGTCTTGTGAGACTTTAGATCGAGTGTTTGGTAGACACCATATCTCATTTGCTCGCTGCTCTGCATTGTCCATGTAAGACTCGATATTGGTCACAAGAACCACTTCCCCACCCTCCTGTAAGCGTGATAGTAAAAACTCAAAAAAAGGCATATTCAACCATTGCTGATTTGGATTATGCTGTTCAGGATTGGGGTATAGAATAAATATTTTTGCAACGCTATTGGGCACTATAGCATGTACCATCCAAGCAATTGCGTCCGCATGGATAGGATCTAGATTGGATAAGGTCTGTAGCTTAGCCAGTTTTGTAAAGGCATCAAATTTATTACTTGTCCGCTCGATAGCGATCAGATGCTTGTCAGAATTTTGAGCGGCAAAGCTAAGCGCATGCTTGCCTTTCCCGGCACCAATTTCTAATATTAAAGGAAAGTTATCTTTTTTTTCGGCAATGATATTTGGAAGCATAAAGTCACGTGGCGGTGAGAGTTTTTCTGGTTGAAATACACGCGTTTGATGATGAGTATGCTCGATATTATCAGTCATTTACTGTCCTTTAGGTATTTGTCTTTTGCCATTATTCGGCCACATGCTATTATATAGTCAATCCACTTCAATAGTAATATGAAGACAGTGCGTCGCTGTTTGTTACTATTCACCTCGTTGGAACCAAGCCATCTAGATTGACTATTGGTTAATATTATACTTATGCTCGAAACTTCAAGGAAACACTCCCCGTTATTATGAATGACTCTACCAATAATACCTCACCCAAAACCTATCCTTGCCCGCGTTGCGGCACTCAAACGGCATGGCAGGATAATAAATATAAGCCGTTTTGTAGTAGTCGCTGTAAGGTTATTGACTTAGGTGCTTGGGCAAATGAGGACTACACTTTGCCTGCTGAGACCAGCCCTTTTTCTGACGAACTATAATCCACCTCTTCTCTTAACTTATTATTTTAAGGATGTTTTACATGTCTGCGACTTACCTGATGCCTACTTATAATCGTCAACCGATCAGCTTTACTCGTGGTTCAGGTAGTTGGCTGTATACTAAAGACGATACGCCTTATCTGGATGCGCTGACAGGAATTGCGGTTTGCGGATTGGGGCACTGCCATCCACAGGTGACAGAAGCCATTCAGCAGCAAGCCGCAACCTTGGTACATACCAGTAATCTATTTGGCATCGATTGGCAAGAGCGTGCGGGAGAGATACTATGTACGGCCGCCCAAATGGATAGCGTGTTTTTTGCTAATAGTGGCGCTGAAGCAAACGAAGCCGCATTAAAACTTGCTCGTCTATATGCACACAAACAGGGTTTCAAACGTCCCAAAGTGATTGTAATGAATCAGTCATTTCACGGCCGTACATTACTCTCACTATCAGCCACTGCCAATCCAAAAGCGCGTGAAGGGTTTTATACACTAGATGATGACTTTATCCGTGTGCCATTTGGTGACATTACTGCGATCAAACAAGCGGCGCTGGACTATAAAGAGATTTGCGCTATTTTTGTAGAGCCTATTCAAGGTGAAGGTGGTCTCAATACTGCGGCAAATGGTTTTACTTATCTTGAAGAGCTACAGGCAGAGTGTGATGCTCACAACTGGTTATTTATGCTTGATGAAGTGCAAACAGGTAATGGACGCACAGGCAAGTACTTTGCCTATCAGCACAGTAATGCTCGCCCTGATGTTTTGACGACTGCTAAAGGATTGGGCAACGGATTTCCAGTAGGTGCTTGTATGGTACGAGGCCGTGCCAATGGTTTGTTTGGTGCAGGTAGTCACGGTTCAACTTATGGTGGCACACCTTTGGCCAGTCGCGTAGTACACAGCGTGTACGATGTACTCGCTAATAGCGACATTATGGAAAACGCGGTGAACGAAGGATTATTCATTCGCAAAACGATCGTCGATGCGCTTGGTCAATCTGGGGTTACCAGTCGCGGTGCTGGAATGATGATTGGTATTTCACTGCCAAACGATATGGATTGTAGCCAACTCGTAGATCGAGCACGTGATGAACAAAAAATGATTATCAACGTCACAGGCGGTCATGTAATACGCTTGCTGCCGCCCCTCAATATGAGTCGTGATGAAAGTACGCAAGTGGCTGAGCGTTTGATTGATTTATTAAAACCTTCTTTTTAGTAACTATTTCAAGCAACAACCCTTTTATTTAGAACGTATCATTATATGTCATAGCAATTATCGAGCTTTTAGAAAAAATAAATGATTCTCTAAAAGCTCGATCAGATGCCTGTTCTAATCAATAATCGCTTTTAAGTAAAGACCTAAAATATTTAAACAATTACGCTATTAGATCAACCCACTCGGTAAAAGGGTTTTCCATCAATTGCCACTGCTCAGGGCCTTGAGCCATCTCTTGATCGGTCAGCAAACAAGCTTCAAATTGCTCAACTAAGTCTGGTTGATCCATCTCCATACCAATCAATACAATTTCTTGACGTGCATCTCCTGTGCGTGTATCCCAATTTTCTTCTATAACGTTACGACTTTGTTCATCTTGTGGCCACTTATCCTCAGGAATGGTCGCCCACCAGTATCCTGCTACCCCATGTCTTGCCATGGCACCTGCTTGCGACCAAGAGCCTGCAATCGTAGGATAGGCAGCCAACCAAATAAAACCTTTGGATCGAACAACGCCTTTCCATTCCGTATTAATAAAATCGTAAAAACGCTGAGGATGAAATGGACGTCTGGCACGATAGACAAAACTACTGATACCATACTCTTCCGTTTCTGGCTTATGCTCTCCCCTTAGCTCCTTTAACCAGCCTGGCGCTTGCGAGGCTGCTTTAAAGTCAAATAAGTTTGTATTTAGCACTTTATCTAAATTCACTTGGCCAAATTGGGCGACTTCTATTTGCGCTCTTGGGTTTAAAGAGTGAATGATCGCCATCAATCTTGCTTTCTCTTCTTCTGATATCAAATCTACTTTATTTAGTACGATGACATCACAAAACTCAATCTGATCAATCAATAGATCGACCACGGTACGCTCGTCTTCTTCGCCCAGCGACTCACCGCGCGATTGTATGCTGTCGTAAGAGCTGTAATCTTTTAAAAAATTGAACGCATCAACCACGGTTACCATCGTATCCAAACGCGCGAACTCATCTAGACAAACGCCCTCTTCATCTTCAAAAGTAAAAGTTTCTGCAACAGGTAAGGGCTCAGAGATTCCAGTGGACTCAATGACCAGTTGATCAAAACGATTGTTCTGCGCAAGACGTCGTACTTCCACCAATAAGTCTTCTCGTAGCGTACAGCAAATACAGCCGTTACTCATTTCAACCAATTTCTCATCGGTTCGAGAAAGCTCAGCGCCTCCCTCTCTCACCAAAGCCGCATCAATATTGACTTCTGACATGTCATTGACAATCACTGCTATTCGCCGTCCCTCACGGTTGTTTAAAATATGATTGAGCAAAGTGGTTTTCCCGGCTCCTAAAAATCCAGACAATACGGTGACTGGTAGTTTTTTTTGGATGGCTAAAGAATCATTCATTGGCTTTCTCTCTTTTATTGACCGACATACTCTTAACAACTTTATTTTTGCGTTGAGCGGACTGTTTATATTTATACCTATCAAACACACAACGAGCAGTCATAACAGCTATACTTGATAATTTTGTTATGTTATAACATTTTATTATTATATTCAACTTAGTTTTAGGTAGCAGCTAGTACTAACTTGATTGATAGTATTAGAAAGGCAAGCCAATACGCTTATTTTTAGGACTGATAACAATCATCATTTAAGATGCAGAAAGAAAGGAAATGGAGTGAAAGTAGAGAAATTGGTTAAGGCAATCTGTTTGTTTTTGATAACCGCGCCAGAGACAGTTTTTGAATATTGCAAAGATTGGAAGGATATTCAATGGCTTAATAATCATTGACGCACACAGCAATAAGCCAAAGGATGTATAAAAATTAAGACATCGATCGTTATAGAGTAGAGACTATAAGGTAACGATAGAACTATAGAAGTCGAATGCTTCTAATAGGGATTTATAAGAGAAACCAAGATATGAGATGACACATGGCTCTAGTATGGTTTACATTTATACTTATCAACTAAAAATCTACTCATCCGCTTGAGAAATAGATAAGCTCAGGACAAATATAAGCGCTTTTCTAAGAAAATGGATTTGAATATTTTAATATAACAGTCGAGAGAATCCATATTTGATACTCCAAAACTAGATTCTCTCGATGTTTTCTTTCACCTACATGGGATAAAGTACTATCATTATTTAATTAGCACGGAAGTATTTTTTTAACACTTCTAAACAGCGAGTGATCTTGGCTGGCTGTTGTTCACGGTTTAGCGTAACAGCATACAATACAAAACTTGGTAATTGATAACCTGTCAACACTTCGACCAGCTCACCGCTTTCAAGCTCTTTTCGGACGTCCATCTCCATAATTCTGATTAGACCATGTCCTTCTTTAGCCAAAGTAGTTGCCATAAAAACGTTATTGGTACAGATACGCGAATTCATTTTTGTGCGCGTCTTTTTGCCTGTCTCTGTTTGAATCAAATCAATTTGGTTAGCGTCCTGCATGATTTCAATACAAATAAGCTGATGCTCGGCTAAGTCTTTTGGCGTTTGCAATTTACCATGCTGACGAAGGTATTGCGGCGAGGCAACCAACATCTGACGTACATCAGTTAAAGGATAACTGGTGACAGTCGAATCATTTATCGTTGGACTCATGCGAATTGCAATATCAATACGCTCATCGATCATATCAATATAATGATTGTCGGCAAGATAGGTGATACTCAAGTCATCATGAGCGGCCATCCATGTGGATAGCGCTGGTAAAATATGATTAACACCAAGCTCAGGAGTGGTCGCCACCCGCAAACTACCAGCCAGCTCATCACGTAGCTGATTGACCTTGATTCGACCTTGTTCCGCTGCACTGACCACATCTTTTGCAGCCTCATAAAAGCTTTCACCAGCTTCTGTTAAGCTCAACTTACGAGTTGAACGGTGGAGCAACACCACACCCAAATCGTTTTCTAATGAGCGAATTTGCTGACTAACTGCACTTGTCGTAATACCTAGCTCACGAGCTGAGCCACTAAAAGAACCATGTCCAACCACACTGGCAAACACAGCCATACCGCGTAAATTATCCAACATATCCTCACCTAAGCTGCATTTTCACTGTTAATATAACGCAATGATTATAAAAAATTTAAATTTATATTACCTTTACTAAGTGCGCTATTTTAATTAGATAGCGTCACTTTGCAATCGATAAAAATAAAAATATCAAGGCATTAGCATAACACTGCCTTGATATTTTATATGTATATTATGTCTAACAACTGTATACACTTTTTAATCTTTCTAAGAACATATAGTCTTTAATACAATTGAATTTTACCCATTTTTCCTTCACCGCGCTCGGTCAAATACTGCATTACTGGCGTGTTGAGTAGTTTTGACTCTGCCACCGTTTTAGCTTGTACTAAGCGTTTTTGTTGGCGACGCTCCGGGGTTTTATCGTCCGATTGCATTACGCTACCGTCAATCTGTAAATCCATTTCTGCCTGAGGGAACTGTTGTTGCAATTTTCTAGATAGTTGCTGGAAAGTAACTTGCAAATGCTTGCTGTCGACCCCTGTCAAAAAGGTTGATTTGCCGTTACATAATCCTGTGACTACACCTTGACGTGCCAGTGCTAATTCGTCCTGAGCCAAAACATCCGTTTCACGAGCAGTCTGTAACCAGTAATCCCATTTTTCAGGTGTCCACTCGCCTGTCAACTCTTGTGGTGGGCATCTTAGTAAAGTACGCGGATCATCTGGAGGCGTCATTAATTGCGCTTCAGTTGTAGTTAGTTCAGGCTCAACAACTGGTTCAGGCTCAACAACTGGTTCAGGCTCAACAACTGGTTCAGGCTCAATAATTGGTTCAGGCTCAATAATTGGTTCAGGCTCAATAATTGGTTCAGGCTCAATAATTGGTTCAGGTTCAACAATTGGTTCAGGTTCAACAATTGGTTCAGGTTCAACAATTGGTTCAGGTTCAGCAATTGGCTCAGGTTCAACAATTGGTTCAGGCTCAACAATTGGTTCAGGCTCAACAATTGGTTCAGGCTCAACAATTGGTTCAGGCTCAACAATTGGTTCAGGTTCAATAATTGGTTCAGACGTAGCGCTAGTGGCTAATTGTTCAGTATGATCATAAAGATCATTTTGCAGTTCATTATTGTCTTGTACTTGATAATCAATATCGTAAGGCTGTAACGACGGTACTGAAGCCGACGGCAAGGATTGTGAAGACTGCGTAGAATCAACGTTTTTTATTACAGGCGTGCTCGAAGACGTGTTTGTACTTTCGTAAGTATTGGTGAGCACTTCATCTACAGGTAAAGGACGAAAGGCCAATAGACGCAAAATACACATCTCAAGTGCTTGCATTGGCGTACTAGCAAGCTTGACGCCTTCACGCGCTTGTACCACGATCTCATAATAAAGTTGCAATACATCTGGGCTGATATGTTGAGCCAGTGCAGTGATATCTTGTGCCTGCGCTTCATTTACGTTGAGGGCAACTTCAGGTAATAATTGCGTTAATGCTAATTGATGTAGTAGCTCAGCCAGTCCATCGAACATACTGGTCGCATCCACCATTTGCGCACGCATCTGTTCGATATGGACGGCGACGGCGGATTTGTCATGATTGTAGATATCTGTAATTAAACTGACCAAATCAGCGGCATCAATCAGACCAAGCATTGCATTGACGGTTGCATCATCCAGCGCGCCTTGACCAAAAGCAATGGCCTGATCTGTCAGTGACAATGCATCCCGTACAGACCCTTTAGCAGCACTTGCTAGCTGCCAAAGTGCCGGCTGCGTGTAATTCACGTGTTCTTGGGTGAGAATATTGGCCAAATGCTCACTAAGCAACGTTTGCGGCAACGGACGCAAAACAAACTGCAAACAGCGTGAGATAATCGTAATTGGCAATTTTTGTGGATCAGTCGTTGCTAGCAAAAACTTCACATGCTCAGGCGGCTCTTCTAGCGTTTTTAGTAACGCATTAAAGCTGTGCGTCGATAGCATGTGCACTTCATCAATGAGATATACCTTATAACGTCCTTGGCTTGGCGCATAAGGAACGTTGTCTAATAGCTCACGCGTGTCTTCAACTTTGGTACGAGAGGCGGCATCAATTTCAATAAGGTCAATGAAACGGCCTTGATCAATGGCCACGCAGTTATCACACACACCACAAGGCGTACTGGTAATACCCATGTCACAGTTCAAACATTTAGACAAAATACGCGCAATCGTCGTCTTACCCACGCCACGTGTACCAGTAAAGAGGTATGCATGATGCAGGCGGTTATAATCAATCGCATTGATCAGTGCTTGCGAGACATGCGTTTGCCCAATCAACTCATGAAAGTTTTTGGGACGGTATTTGCGAGCTAAAACTTGATATTGCTGCGACATATCTATCCATTGTGCTAAGTAGTTAATATTCTTATTTTAAATGTGCTTTTTGAATGCTTATTTTTGACAATCCATTATAGCAAAAAGCCAGCGCATTCGTCTGGCTTCTTGCTGATATGATGACTGTTTATCTTACGCTAAATAAGCGCTTTTGATTAAAGAGGCAGTATTACTCAACCTTACGGCGCATATGCGGGAATAAAATCACATCTCGAATACTGGCAGAATCCGTCAATAACATGACTAAACGATCAATACCGATACCCTCACCTGCTGTTGGTGGCAACCCATAAGATAAGGCTTCGATATACTCTTCATCAAAGTGCATGGCTTCGTCATCACCGGCATCTTTTTCAGCAACCTGACCACGGAAACGTTCTGCTTGATCGGCTGGGTCATTAAGCTCGCTAAAGCCATTGGCTAATTCGCGACCACCAATAAACAACTCGAAACGATCAGTAATCTCAGGATTGTCATCGTTACGGCGTGCCAATGGTGACGTTTCGGCTGGGTACTGTGTAATAAACGTTGGCTGACGCAATTGATGCTCAGCTGTTTCTTCAAAAATAATCGTTTGCAACTTACCTATGCCAAATCCTTCTTTTACTTGCTGCTTTAACGTCGTTGATACGTAATCAGCCAAATATTCACGATCACTCATGCGCGCTGTATCAAAATTTTCTGCGTATTTTGCAATGGCATCAGGCATGGAGAGACGCTCAAACGGCGCTTTTAGACTGATGGCTTCTTCTTGATACGTAATGTCCGCCGTACCCAAAATATCAATAGCCAACTCATTGAATAAACGCTCGGTCAAATCCATCAAATCATTATGATCTGCATAGGCTTGATAGAATTCAATCATGGTAAATTCAGGGTTATGACGGGTTGAAACGCCTTCGTTACGGAAACTACGGTTGATCTCAAACACTCTCTCGAAACCGCCAACAACCAAACGCTTCAGATACAGCTCAGGCGCAATACGTAAATAAAGCGGCATATCCAAAGCATTGTGATGCGTAACAAATGGACGAGCTACTGCGCCGCCTGGTATTGGATGCATCATTGGCGTTTCAACTTCCATGAAGCGCTCATTCAACATAAATTTGCGAATACCGCTGATGACTTGACTGCGAATCATAAAGGTATCACGCGTTGTCTCATTGGTCATCAAATCCAGATGACGATTGCGATAACGGGCTTCTACATCGGCCAAACCATGGAATTTGTTTGGCATAGGACGTAGTGACTTAGTCAACAACTCAATCGTTTCGATATGAACATATAAGTCGCCTTTTCCTGAGCGACCGAT
Source organism: uncultured Gammaproteobacteria bacterium (assembly GCA_963744895.1). Lineage (GTDB taxonomy): Bacteria > Pseudomonadota > Gammaproteobacteria > Pseudomonadales > Moraxellaceae > Psychrobacter. The sequence goes on along the minus strand of CAVUUW010000005.1, from coordinate 1,486,371 downwards.
ATAACCTGACACCCCAACGATATCACCCAAATCTAGCGACTTGATACTCGCACGTGTTTCATCATCAAGCTCTTTACGTGCCACGTATAGCTGAATACGACCTGTCATATCCTGAATCACAATAAATGATCCACGGTTGAGCATGACGCGACCTGCGACGTTTACTTGTGTTTTTTCGCCATTTGCAGCTTTTTCTTCGATTTCTTGTTTTGAGACGCCATCAAAAGCCATTTGTAAATCTTGCGCATAATCCGTACGTTTAAATGTATTCGGATACGGCTGTTTACCTGATGCGCTGATATCGTCTAGCTTGGCTTGCAGCTGTGCAATCAACTCATTGGTATCTTGTACTGGGGTTTGGTCTTGATTTTGATTATTGGCTTTTGACATAACACTCTCAAATTTTGATAAGTTAGTTTTTATATTTAAAAATCTATAAGATTAATCTACACACAAAAATCCTTTAGCAACGCCGCCCTCAATGGTTTGACTACAGCCAAAAGGGCTATCATTGACAGCACAGGTTCCTTTTACGTTTGCCGTGCCAGCCTCAATAGCAGTATCCGAATTGGTACACTTGCCTTGGCACTCAGAACTGTCGCTACAAGATTTTCCTGCATCTGAAAACTGCTGTACGCAGCGATATGCTTGTAGTCGACCTTCTTTGGTGTACTCACCACCTTTTGCAAGGCATTCTTTCGCCAGCATCTCTACGCTTTTGGCTGCGGAATTGGCATTATTTTGTTCTTCTGTCATTGCTGGTGTCTGACAGGCAGATATAAACAATAAAGAAAACAAACCCATAAAAAATAAAGCTAAACGATTATTCATAATTTTTATCACCTGTAAAAAATGGATCTGTTTATAGGAAAATTAAGTTTGCTGCATTTGCTTACTATTATAGGCAATCTAATAAAAAACTTATGTAAAATAGACTGACTATAAAACGCTATTGCTCGCCGCCAATACTGGCCATCAAGTCAGCTTGATGCTCACGTAACAGTGCATCAAGAATCTCATCTAAATCACCTTCCATAATAGAATCAAGCTTGTATAACGTTAAATTAATTCGATGATCCGTCATACGCCCTTGTGGAAAATTATAGGTACGTATACGTTCTGAGCGGTCGCCACTACCGACCAAGTCACGACGTATAGAATCTGCCACATCGACCTGCGCTTGTACTTTGGCCTGCTGGATTTTAGAGACAAGCATCTTCATCGCATGCGCACGGTTTTTGTGCTGGCTACGCTCTTGCTGACACTCTACCACGGTACCCGTCGGAATATGCGTCAAACGTACGGCTGAGTCAGTGGTGTTCACGTGCTGACCACCCGCGCCGCTTGAGCGAAAAGTATCCATTTTGATATCGGCAGGATTGATATCTACGGTATCATCAATTTCAACTTCTGGCATGACCGCAACCGTACAAGCTGACGTATGCACGCGACCTTGGCTTTCAGTCTCTGGCACACGTTGTACGCGGTGAGCGCCCGATTCAAACTTTAGGCGACCGTAGACGCTGTTACCTGATACGCGAGTGATAATTTCTTTGTAACCGCCGTGCTCACCTTCATTTGCAGACAGTATTTCTAACGTCCAGCCTTGGGTTTGCGCGTATTTTTGATACATACGGAACAAGTCACCAGAGAAAATCGCCGCCTCATCACCGCCTGTCCCTGCACGAATCTCCAAAAATGCTGGCACTTTATCGTTAGGGTCTTTTGGTAGCATCATCAGATTGAGTGCTTCCTCCATCTCTACGATGGTATCACGTGCCGTCTCAATCTCATCGATGCATCATCTCTTTCATGTCAGGATCTGTCGCATCGGCTAGCATCGCCTCAGCGTCAGCTTGATCCGTTTCTGCACCCAAATAGTTCTGCCATAAGGTCGTGATATCCATCAAGTCGCTGTGCTCGACAGACAATTCGCGAAATTTATTATTATCACTGATGACACTAGGATCCGATAATAAGGCGGTGACCTCTTCATAACGGTCTACCATCTGGTCTAAACGCAGGCGTAAGGATTCTTTCATAAAAGGACTTTTAATTAAATGATAGGAATAAGAGCGTGATTATAGCAAATTTTTTGGGGTAAATTAAAACCTCTGCATAATCTTGCCATTATTCTGCTCAATCTTGCCATAACGGTGCCAATCATTGCTATTTATTTTTGCCGCCTATTCGCCTTATCTCTCTTTTTTAATACTTTATTTATTTTAAAATAAACGATTTATCAAACATTAAAAACAAAAAAATAGCCAAGAATGCTCTTAGCTATTTTGAATGTTATAAAGATCTAAAGTAATAATTTAGACTTTACGAACCAACACTGAGCCAATTGAATAACCTGCACCAAATGAGCAAATAACACCTAGATCACCTGATGATAACGCATCTTTATAACGATGGAAAACAATCATTGGACTGGCTGAGCTGGTATTGGCAAATTCACCAATCACGCTTGGTGCGATCGATTTGTCAGCATCTTTACCGACCACGGTACGCAATATCAAATCAAGCATATTGGCATTGGCCTGATGTAGCCACATCATCTTCACATCGCTAGATTGTAGATCATTTTCATGCAAGTGTTCGGTGATGATTTCTGACACTTTTGGACAGACTTCACGGAATACTTTGCGGCCGTTTTGTAAAAACAGCTTGGTCGTTACAGGATCTTTGATGTCAGCATACATCTCTGTCTGCGCGGCTAAGTACTCTGAGCGATCCATAAACCCATATTCATTGGTAATATTGGTTGAGAACTCAGTAAATAGCTTGGCATTAAGGATTTCATAGCCTTTTGGCGTATCTAAATTTTCAACAATAGACGCTGTTGCCGCATCACCAAAGATGAAATGGCTGTCACGATTGCGCCAGTTTAGATGCGCAGAGGTAATCTCAACGTTAACGACAGCAACACGCTTGGCAAGACCGGAAACAATAGAACCATGCGCTTGTGATAGGCCAAACGTTGCCGCACTACAGGCGACGTTCATATCATAGGCAAAACCGCCTACCATGCCAATCTCCTTTTGGATCTCGATGGCAATGGCAGGATAAGTGCGCTGGAAGCTTGAACAAGCAAGAATGATACCATCTAAATCATTGGCCTCTAGCCCTGCATCAGCCAGTGCGTCTTTTAACGCAGCCGCGCCCATTTCTGCCATGACAGATAGCTCTTCACCCAAATTACGGTAAGCAATAACTGGTGCCATAATCTCAGGGTTTAAAATGCCGTCTTTTTCCATCACGTAACGTGATTTGATACCAGAGACCTTTTCAATAAAGGCTGCCGATGAAGGCTGAAGTGCCGTAACAGTATCTGCTGCTATCTCATCAGCATGTTGTTCATTATAATTTTCAACATACTGGTTAAATGACTCTACCAACTCTTCATTACTGATGCTAAAAGGAGGAATATACAGGCCTGTGCCTGTGATACAAGTCGTCATGATAAGCTTCCTTGTCTACTACTATAGGGCTTGAAATAAGCATAAATGTGAGAAAATAACAGTCATTTCATTTTGTGAAATAACTGCCTCAGTGAATAACTGTAAACTTAAAATAAGTATTCTTATTATGCCTGAATATTATTATTTTTCTAATACTTTGTTACAAATAACCTGTTTGTGGAGAAAAACAAGCAAAGATTGGCTCATTTTGGGGCGTCTACGTTATAATTACTCCCTTTTAATAGCAAAATGATCGTATAGAATACGCTACACCATCAAAGCTATTACCTATAGTCAATCTTCACCTTTGGAATACTAATGGTAGAAATTTTTAACTGGTTGTTTGGTCAATACGCTGACTATTCCATAATATTCATTGTCTTAGAATTGATCGCTGTTGTCTTTGGCATTGCAAGTGTCCTACTTGCCAGCAAAACTAATATCTTGGTATTTCCAATTGGTCTTGTAAGTACCGCTATATTTGTTTATCTGTTATGGAAATGGCAGCTGTTCGGCGATATGTTTATCAATGCCTATTATACCGTTATGAGCATCTATGGTTGGATCAATTGGTCAAAAAATAAAGCGTCAAAGCAGCATCAAGATCATATAAACCCTACTGGTCAGTATCAAGAGAAGCCACTGCAAACTGCGCATTCTCAAGAAACGATTCAAGTTGAACATTTACATGCAAAAGATATCCCGATATTGGCAGCATTAGCTGCTGCTACCATCGCTTTCGTCGCGTTGGTGTATTATTTTCGTCCTGTCATTAACAATGGCTTTAGTTTCGATGGTGCCACGCTTGGCCTGCATTTATTTACGTGGGTCGACTATACGGATATGATGACAACGGCATTGTTTTTGATGGCAATGTGGCTCATGGCAAGGCGCAAGATTGAGCATTGGTTGCTGTGGATTGTCGCCGATGCTATCTCCATCCCTTTATATTTTTATAAAGGTCTTACGTTTACCGCATTACAATACGTAGTGTTCACTCTCATCGCAATTTGGGCTTATTATGAATGGCAGCGACGCTATCGATTACAACCTCACGCAGCATTCGCCTAACGCCGTGGTCAATGTGGCAATATTAGGCGCAGAAAGTACCGGTAAAACCACGTTATGTGCAGATCTTGCTGCCTATTTTGGTAGCCAATGGGTACCAGAATACATGCGTACTTATTTACAGATAAAATGGGACAAAGAACATTTGACTTGTACGTGGGATGACTTGCTGCCTATCGCACAAGGTCAGATAGAATTAGAAAATACACTAAACAAGCAGACGGCTCAACTGCCCAATAAAAACCGCTACTTATTTTGTGACACCAGTCTGTTTGAGCTAATGGTTTATGCCAATTGGTATTACGGCGACTGTCCTAAAGCACTAACCAAAGCAGCATTGGCGCATCATTATGATATGGTTTTATTGACCGAGACTGATGTTCCATGGGTCGCTGATGACCTACGAGATAGTCCGCACGAGCGTAAAGAGATCAGCGCATATTTTGAAGAAAAGCTGATGCAACACCAGCAACCATTTCGCCGTATCGGTGGCGATAGAGAGGAGCGTGTTCAGCAAGTGGCAGCATGGCTTTCTGAAATCAATCATTAAATGTCGTTCCATCCCATGAATATATGATCCGTAAGTTTACCTATAAGCACCTTAAGAGATATCGATGCTAAAAAATATTGAACGTTACTTAGAAAAAACCATTTTTAACAGCCGCTGGATATTGGCACCTTTTTACTTAGGGTTGGTTTTTGGAATCGTTTTATTATTCATCAAATTCATTCAAAAGCTTTGGGGAATGTTTGCAGATATTTTGGTTGCTTCTGAAGCAAACGTGATTGTAGACATACTAGTGCTAGTCGATATCTCGTTAGTTGCGAGTTTATTACTCATTATCATATTCAGTGGTTATGAGATTTTTGTCTCCAAAATCGATACCAAAGATCATGATGATCGCCCTAGTTGGATGGGAAAAGTCGATTTTTCCGGATTAAAACTCAAAGTCATCGGTGCTATCGTCGCCATTTCTGCAATTGATCTTCTAAAGTCATTTATGGATATAACAAGCGGTATGAGTGAAGGCGATGCAGATAAGCTTATGTGGAAAGTCATTATTCATATGACATTCGTGCTATCCGGATTGCTGTTCGCAATTATGGACAAAGTGGTTGGCGATACCAATAAGCACTAGCAAACATGCGTTTTATTTTCCATAGACTCTCCATCATTCTTACACCTGTTTTCTTCATGCCTCCTCTATGATTTTCTTTAACCCTATTGACTGCTGTACCGGCAGTTATGGATTAGAGATTCATATAAGGAGGTTTTATGCAAAAGATACTATTTACTAAACTAACCATTATCGCGGGGCTTTGTCTTATTTTTGCCATCGGTCTCAATATGATTGGCTCCGTCATCTATGAGCGACAAGTTTATGCAGAGTCAGTAGCAAGAGAGATTGCGCAGCAGCACGTGAACCCACAAGAAGTTATTACACCATTTATTGCTATTCCCACTACAGTTACGCCTGCCTGCCAAATTAAAGCGTTAGAGACAGACAATAAATGCGCGCCTTCTTACTCAAAAATCGAAACCATCTTTGCCAATCAGACCCAAGCGACCCAAGATCTTGATGTCAGCACTGATACTTATCAACGCGGTATTTATCATGCGACTAGCTACAATGGGGCGTTAACATTCGACCAAAACTACACGTTTGATGAAACCCTCAAAGTCTTAAAAGACTCTACTAGCACCGCCAGTCAAACGTCAAATGCAACCGACCCTACTAACAATCAAGGCCAGACAAAACCTGAGAAGACTGTCATTCACTGGGATGAAGCAAAACTCATCATTCCAGTGTCGGATCTGCGCGGGCTTGCCACGTTGCCAACAGTCACTATTGATAAAAAACCCATAAAAGCGACTTATCCTCAAAATCCCATAGTCAAAGGTATCACTTATGTGGAAGTGGCTATTCCGCAAAAGTTATTCACTCGCTCAGCGACTAGCCTTACAGGAATAAATGATCAGTCCTCTGATGTGGATAATAAAGCGCTTGATATTAATAGCAAACCCGTCATTGATATTGTGACTGATCTACCATTAGCAGGTATCAGTAACATGAATACCGTGCCTACCGGACAAAACTTTAGCTTAGCGATGCTCAGTAATTGGCCTACGCCAAACTTCATTGGTCAAGCGCTTCCCAATGCCAAAAAACTTACGGCTAAAGGATTCGAAGCCAGCTGGCAAAATCAATATTTGGCTATCGCCAACACTCAGAACTTATCACAGTGTATAAATATCACTAAAGAACAGTGTGTGATTACCAGTAGGACAACACTCGATACCCAGAACCCATCAACCCTTACTTATGACGCTCCTACCAATGTACAAGAAAGTGCTGCGAACTCAGAAAATACTACAATCCCTAGCAGTTATAGAGATCTGACTCTAAACAGTTTTGGTGTTAGTTTTGCTGAGCCAAACGATGTCTATCTGCAGACAGAACGTACGATGAAATATGCCTTACTATTAATTTTAGTCTCATTCGGCACATTTTTCTTATTTGAAGTGATTAAATCTAGCCGCATTCACCCTATCCAGTATCTGTTGGTTGGTTGTGCACTATTTGTTTTTTATGTCTTATTATTACCATTGGCAGAACAAATTGTGTTTTGGCAAGCCTACACTATTGCTGCCAGCGCTTGTGTTGGACTTATTGGTTGGTACACCTATTACGTCCTAGGGGGCGTAAAACGAGCGTTGATTTTTACCGGCACGCTTGCAGGATTGTATGCCGCGTTCTTTGGCATCTTAACCACAGAAGATATGAACTTATTGTTGGGTGCTGTTTTTTGCTTCGTAATACTCGCTTGCGTGATGGTCATGACTCGGAAAATTGACTGGTATAAAATTGCTTAAAGCCATTAGGACACATTAAAACGAGTAAACATTGGGTAGTGTCACGTTGGTGTACGTTGATATATTTAACCAGCTAACCGAAAACTGCTCAATGTTTTTTATTTCACTATTTCACTATTTAAAGCTTCAGCCCATCTCTTGCCATTATCTTCACAGCGCTTGCAAAGCTGATTGAGGTCAGAGAGGTATTCGACTTTGCCGCAATGCATACAAGCATAATAAATTCCTGCTTCTACTTCTTCCACTGCTTGATATTGTTTGGGAAAAAGTGGCAATCCATATCTCGTTTTTTTAGGAGAATACAACAATATACTAAAATTACCGTCTGTTTCTAATAGGCCAGTGCGTACTTGTCCCAAATGCTCAACCCCTTGTTGACGCATTTCTGAAAAAAACTCATCATGTGACATCTTACCTTTTTTGATCTTATCAAGAACCAACATACCCTCCTCTACGATATAGAGTGATTGACCCTCTAACATATTCTCAAAAGATTGAAACTTCATCATAGCCCAAGTACACAGGCGATAAAGTAGGATAACTGAGCTCATAATCAGCACTGCTTGAATAATTGGTAAATCCTCAGTAAACATCGGATCACCGGCAATCGATCCTAAAGACAAAATAATGGTTAGCTCAAATACAGACAATTGACGGACACCGCGCTTACCTGTGAAGCGTAAAAACAAGATAATCAGCACGAACATCACGACAACACGTATTAATATTTCAATGGCAAACATCCAGGTTGTGTCATAAATAAAGATATCTGCCCAATCCATATATATGCTTCCTATTAATTACTATTTGTGGACTTATTAATTTTGATATAGTTGATCCACTATAAAATGCGTACTAGTAGACCCCTACTTTTTTTAAAACAGATCGACTATACAGAGCGACCAACAACGCCTATACCCCTATACTATTGGAAAACAGCGCGATTATTGTAGGAATTATTTTTGAAAGTCTCAATTTATACCATCGTTGCCTTACTTGCCTTTGCCGCCAATTCTTTGTTCTGTAGGATGGCATTGGCAGATGGCTATATAGATGCATGGAGTTTTACGGTCATTCGCTTACTGAGCGCTGCGATATGCTTAGGTGTAATTATGACCGTTTATACTTATCGTTTACGACGTCGGACCTCAAATCTGGACAATACTTCTTATCAGACACGCTTGATTCTCAACGATAAAGGCAGCTGGTTAAGTAGTATGAGCCTAGTGATTTATGCATTGTGCTTTTCGATTGCTTATACCGCACTCGATACAGGCACTGGCGCGCTGATTTTGTTTTCGGCAGTTCAGCTGACTATGATTGGCTGGGGTATCTATAAAAAAGAGCAGTTAAGTGTCTTGCAGTGGGTAGCGTTTATCGTCGCAGTGGCAGGGTTTGTTTATTTGATGTTGCCGTCTGCTGCCATGCCTTCATTGCTAGCAGCAGTACTGATGGCGATTAGTGGTATGGCTTGGGGAATATACAGTATACGCGGTAAATCCTGTGCCTCACCGCTACGTGCTACGGGTTTTAACTTTATCAGAAGCCTTATAGCCGTGCCCATACTGCTACTGATAAGTATCAACTATCTAGACGATATGGGATTAGATAACGTCAATTTAGACAGTATCACTATCAATGGAATCTTGCTGGCATGCGCGTCAGGTGCAATTGCATCGGGCATCGGTTATAGCATTTGGTATACGGCCATGCCATTGCTCAAAAACACGCAAGCAGCCGTTGTACAGCTGTGTGTACCTGTACTTGCTGCCCTATTAGGAATGGCGTTTTTGTCTGAACCGCTAACACCGCGATTTGTTGTAGCAAGCGTCATTATTTTAGGAGCCGTTTTGGTGTTCATTTTAAACAAAGTGCAGTCGAACCAGGCTATCTAAAACACGCTAAAATACGATTTTACAGCAGATTTACATCAATGATTGAGTTCAGTCATTACCGCATACCACCTGCTTGGCTAAATGCCAATTAAATTTCCTCATTACGTAATGAGCGCTTTTAAAAAAACTCAACTCAAGGTTTAAGTCTGTTATAACGGTTGCTCATGATGAATGCATAGTGGATGATCGATTTTAATAATTTTTTTATCAAGCGTTCAATCGAGCTGCCAATAAAGTGGCTCTCCATACACCTCAGCAAAATAATCAATGAGCGTTCTAACATTTAAAGAAACGTGCCGCGTATTTGGATAGATAGCAGCAATATGTTGTGGCGTAGCCTTAATAGCCGTTTGATACTCGGGCAGTAACGTCACTAACTTGCCACTTTTCAGATGATCACTGATCAACCAATCTGGAAACAAGACAATACCCATACCCTTTAACGCTGATACCAATAGAGACTCTGCGTGATTGGACATCAATAAAGCTGGTATCAGATATGAGCGCCACTCTTCCTCTCCTTCCTTAAACAACCAACGATTAGGCCCTGACGACCCTTTATATACGAGGCCTTTATGATGAATCAAATCTGCTGGTGATTGTGGTTTACCGTATTTGTCAACATACTCTGGTGCGGCCGCAAGATGATAAGTTTGCTCGCCAAAAATACGGGCGTGAAAATTTGAATCGTTTAACGTACCAATTCTAAAAATGACGTCTGTCGCGTATTGATGCGGGTCAACAAAATCATCAGTCAAGGTCAAATCTATCTGCAGTTTTGGGTACTGAGCACTAAACTGTGGCAGCCATGGTGCGATATGTCGTTGTCCAAAAAATACGGGCGCATTGATTCTCAGTAAGCCGCCTGGTTCTAGCGTTCTATTTTGTAGCTCTTTTTGTGCCGCGTTCATACTTTCGGTTATGGAGAGTGCATAGGTCATAAACACGCGACCCGCTTCGGTAGGAATAACAGCTCTTGTATTGCGATAAAACAACTGTTGTCCCAACGAGTCTTCTAACTGCTTGATAATACGCGATACTTTGGAGGCAGACACTCCTTCTTTTCTTGCAACCACTGAAAAACTCTCAGCATTAAAAACACTTATGTAGAAAAGCAGGGTTTTGATACTGATGTTGTCAATAGGATTCATTTGTGCAACTTATGCAAAGGTCATTTCTACATTATAGCGTTTTTTGTAGGTATAAGCTGCTGTAAGATAAGCGCCATTGATCATCAAGGATTTTTTCATGCAAATTTTATTGATACTTATTGTTGTCTTAGGCGGCATGGGGTTATCTGTTGAAGCAGGATTACTTGGCCCTTTGGGCAGCGAAGTCGGCGAACTATGGGCAACATTGAGCATTTTCGGTGTGGGTGCTGCATTGACCTTTTTTCTGATGTTGTTTTTTAGTCCACGCAATAGCCCTTCGTTCTTTTCTCAACCGCCTTTATTACTCATCGGCGGAATTTTAGGCCCTATTTATGTGGTGGTCTTAACAGTCGTCACCCCAGTTATTGGGGTGGCAATGACGATGATTGGCATACTTGCAGGCCAAATATCAAAAAGTCTGATCATTGATCATTACGGATTATTCGGCACCACAGAACGAAGAATAGACAATAAAAGAATTATTGCTTTGGTTTTTATCATTGCTGCACTGTTCTTTATGGCAAAGGGGTAAAATAAATGACACTTATATTAATGGTCATACTAGCAATTATTGGCGGCGCTGCTTTAAGCGTTCAAGCGGCCTTAAATGGTCGACTGGGCAGTAATGTTGGCGTATTCAAAAGCGCGTTTCTCACCTTTTCTGTGGGAGCGCTGGTCACCGCTTTACTTATATTCTTCTTTGAACCGAGCCATTCTGTTACGCTAATGGATGTACCAAAATGGCAACTGCTTGGTGCACTATGCGGTGTGCCTTATATCGTCATTATGGTAGTTGCGGTACAGCGTATTGGTACTGCCGTGGCGACTGTGGCCGTTATCTTTGGCCAGCTTAGTATGAGCGTGCTGATTGATAATTTTGGTTGGTTAGGTAATGAGATGATTCAGTTATCTGGTAGTCGAATCGCTGCTTTGGTTTGTTTGGCGATTGCGCTTTATTTTATTTACTCTAGTAATAAGTCTGAACCAAAAGAAGCTTAATTGTTCGTCGTTCAGTACTAATTATTCATCATTTCTAGTTAGCAGCTTCTTTTGCTAAGACTAGCTAAAAAAGGATGAGCCGTGATGGTCCATCCTTTTTCGCTTTTGCTATCTGTTATTGATATTATCAATTTCATCATCAAGCTGTACACGGCGCTGATGTGTGTAGGTCGTTAAGCAGCCGTTGAGCGCCATTGAGTAGGCACTACCGCCCTTAAAACCGCGAGCAGAGAACTTACAGGCTTTGTCTCTAAAATCAATCCAAGATAGTTGTACTGCTTTTAGCTGTTTTTTCTCACTACTATTTAGTAGGCGCTGCAAATCACTATAGGAACGATTCAGTTTACTGTCTTCAACAGACAATTCCGTTGCCGTACATTTATTGATATCTGCCTGAGTATTAGCATTATCGCACGCCCCTGCTGCCGATGCTTGAGCGGTAGCAAACATCCCAACTGATAGCAAAGCCATACTAGATAATTTTTTCAGATTGTTTTTTATAAGTTGCATATAACATCTCCTGATTTTGAATATTTTAAGAATTTTAGCATAGGGATTACCTCGCCTTAACCTAGATACTGTTAAGAAAGGTCAACTATGTTAATTACGCCAAAATGACTCGTATCGATCATTCTATCGCTAAGAAAAAACTTCTAGAACCTTCAAAAACAAAGACTTAAGAGCAAATATCAGAAGCTATATAAAATAATACATGGTTTGCCATCACTGTTTTTTAGATAACATACCCTAAAGATAGTAGCTAAAATCCACAACTTTACGCTCCCTATTTACATTAATATACTGAAGAAAAAAACTTACTAGCTTAGTATCAGGTATTGGTATTTTCCATTGAACAATGTAAAGAGGGCTATAAGTCATGTCAAACAACAACCCCAATAAAGACAAAGAAAACGAATCAACAGACACTATTAAAAACAATGCCGTCACTTCTGTAGAAGTTGTAAAAGGTGATGATGTCATTTCCGATGACGACCATTCTGATAAAAAAACCCAAGCTGTTAAAGATGATAAGTCTAATAAAGACGATAAGTCTAATAAAGACGATAAGTCTAATAAAGACGATAAGTCTGATAAAGACGACAAGTCTGATAAAGACGACAAGTCTGATAAAGACGACAAGTCTGATAAAGACGACAAGTCTGATAAAGACGACAAGTCTGATAAAGATGACAAGTCTGATAAAGATGACAAGTCTGATAAAGGTGACAAGTCCGATAAAGATGATAAGAGCGTAACGATAGCCAATATCTATCAGTGGGCGACTAAGCTTAAAGATGACTTTATGTCTGATAAAGGCGATAAATCTGACGATAAAAAATCAGATGATAAAAAGTCAGAAGACGAAAAATCTGATAGTGATAATTCAGACAAAGAAGACAAATACAGCGCAACCGTGGCTAATATTTATCAATGGGCGTCTAAGTTAAAAGACGATCTTAAGTCTGAAGCATCTGGTATGACGTACGGGGTGTCTGAAAAAGCCGTTGCAATGTTATTGAATAAACTACTCGATGGTGTCAATGCAGAACTCGAATCGTTAGATAGAAAAGCAGAAGATTCTGAAAAGTCAGATACCAATGTAGAAGAAGAGCGCAGTAAACTGGTTGCCAAGCAAGAGAAATACCAAGGTATGATTGATCAGTTAGAAAGCTAAGTCGCCATTTTCATTACAACTATTGGTTTTATAAATAGTATAAGCACATAGATCCAGCGTTAAATGTTTGTAATAAACGTCTAACGCTGGATTTTTTATTGTCTTTTTTTTCAGGTATAGCGTTATTGAAGTAGCCCACAATGTCAGCTCTAAAAACATGATTAATACTGTAAGACGTCTTTAACCCAATAGATATAACGATTACAGGTTAGTTCAATATCAGTCACATTTTTATAAAAAGTATAATTATTGATACTTCAATGCCACGTTTCATTGACTACCGTTAACCATAATAAGGATAAAAAGAAAAAATATATTGACTCAGCATATATATTCATAATATAACATGTATTATATTCATAATTTAGAATATAAATATATACTCTTTTTCCTATGTACGCTTATAAGAAAAACTATGGAGGAATCGACGTGATGTATTTAAGCTACACTCTCAAATGCTGGGCATTAGGTGTCACTTTTTTCTTAGTGTTTTACTTCGCGGTAGTTATGAGTGATCCAAGTTTTAGCAAATATCTTTATATGCTGACGCTCAGCACTTTACTATTTCCTATTGCTAAGCGCGCCATCGATGCGACAACAGATTTTTTTACATCAAAAAATGTATTGTTCAACGGCTTATTACTTTCGATGTTAGTTAATATTGTAATTTGGGTATTTACACCATTTATTGTAGCGCTAACTGCAATTGCATTTATATGTTATAGCGTGGGTGTCATGACAGAGCATATCAGACATTAACGTTTTCAAATAAATAGGCGGGATTAGCAGTTGCTAATCTCGCCTAAAAAATCAAAAACATTTTCTGATTTTAACTTACCTTTTTTAACTCACCTTGTCCCACATCTTAGTTAGACGCTTCGGCGACACAGCCATACGAGTCTTCATTGGCTGAGCAAATAGCTGGATACGATACTCCTCCACCATCCAGCGATAGTCACTAATGGCGTCTTTATCCGCACGTCCCGCCAATCGTTCCATATGCAAGTCCAATGCGTAAACCCCATCAAGATCAGCATCCAGATTGTGCTCAAGGCGTTCAAGACGAATCTCTAGTGCTTCCAAATATCGTGGATACTGTTGCCAATGGCTGTAATCCATGCGGTAAACAAAGTCAGCCAAATGCAAATCTTCTAGCTGATCTTCAATATCTTCAATGGACTCTCCGAATATTTCCCGATCAAGCATCAACAAGCCTTGGCGAATGCGTTGCCAGCGCGTATAGACATTTTTAAGTGTTTTTATGACACTCTGACCAGTCAATAAAAAGTTAGTGGTTACCACCTCTAACGTTTTTTCATATTCTTCTTGAGTAAATGGTAACTCTTCAGCTAACCCTATTACCTTGTCATCTGCACTCTCAGGCAAATCGGCACTGTGATCGAATAGCACATAATGCTCTTCGAGCGCGGCGTCTAGTGCGGCATCGATGATAATTGTCTTGAGCTTTTCCATATCGCCAAGCGGTGCAAATGCCAGTTTAAATATTTTATCTATTTGACTGGTCAGCTGCTTTTTCTTTGCCCCAAGTTTGCTCTTGATCAAGGTCAAAACACCAATGCGATGCGCCTGTAGAGCCGCATTAACATCCGTATATTGATGAATGGATACGGCCTCACCTGCCTCATCAGCAACCAATGCCGAAAACTGCTTCATCACCACACCAGCACTGTGATGATTTTTACTAAAGGCAAAATGCTCTGGGAACGCTGTATGAACGCCCTGCTGCTCAGTTACTGCTTGGCTGGTCTCGGAGGCATGACGAATCTGTAGCGTTTGTAAATCACGTCCTTTTTCGATAATACGGTTTTTATCATCGACCACACTTATTTGTGGCTGCAAATAACGATCAATTGACGACGGATTAAAGCTCTCCGGCGTCACAGACATAATGCCGCGGCGATTAAGTGCTTGGCACAATTGTTTTAAAAGCCCTTGTCCACCAGCAGGCTGCAATTCATCAAACAAGCTATCGGCAGTATCAGGAATGGGGACAATTTGACGACGGATATCTTTTGGCAATGATTTGAGCAACTGTAGCACCAGCTCATAGCGCCAACCGGGCACGCCCCACAACAGCTCAATCGCATCGAGCTGCGGTAATGCAGCAAGCGGTACGCGTATGGTCACGCCATCATCGTCGCTTGCTGGATCAAAGATATAACGTAGCGGCAGTTTTAGATCACCCAGCTTCCATACTTCTGGGAAGTCGCCCGTCGTTGGTGCTTGGCTGTTAAGCACATCATCATCAGTAAAGAATAAATGCTTAGTGTCAGTTTTTTCTACCTCAGCACGCCAGTCTTCAAAAGCCTTACGGCTGGCAATGTGGGCAGGGATTTTTTTATCATAAAACTGGTAAAGCGACTCCTCATCAACCAAAAGATCACGGCGACGCAGCTTGTCCTCGATACGCTCAATATCTGCAACTTTGTCCATGTTATGCTGTAAAAATGGCGCTTGACGACCCAGATTACCCGTCACTAGACCGTCACGAATGAATATCTCTCTTGACTCACTGAGATTGACTTGCTCATAGTTGGTCAACTGCTTACTGATAATAATCAAGCCAAATAGACTAATCTGCGCGTACGCTTTGACTCGTCCTGTCTTTTTGGACCAATGCGGTTCAAAGTAATGATATTTGAGCAGGTCTCCTGCCGCTGAAATAATCCACTCGGGTTCAATTTTGGCAACGGTACGCATAAACACTTGAGATGTTTCGACCATCTCAAACGACATCACCCAAGGCGGTATTTGTTTGAATACCGTACTGGCTGGGAATATCTTGGCTTTTTGCTGACGCGCCGCCAAATACTCACCGCGACTTTCGGTTTTGTGCGCAATAATAGACAACAAACCCGTCAATAACGCTCTATGCAAATTGGCATATTTGACGGCTTTTAGTTCTTCATCTTCAATCGCGGTTGGGTCATTCTTAGCGACATTTTTATCAGACGCTTGTGAGTCATTGACGTCTGTCAATTTGAGCTCAGTCACCATTTGTACCAGTTGACGATGTGTCTGATGCCACTCGCGTACACGAGGGAAGCTCAGATAGTTCTTTTTCGCAAACTGTTTACGCTGATTACCAGACAGTTTATTGCCGTCTTCGTCTTTTTCAAACAGTGCTTTCCACAGACTTAAATAGAACAAGAAATCTGAATCATCTTGACGGAAGATGGCATGTTTTTGATCGGCTTGCGTGCGCTTGTTGGCAGGACGCTCGCGTGGATCTTGTACCGCAAGCGCAGCCACCACAATAAGCATCTCACGAATACAATCAAAGTCAGAACCAGCAACCAGCATACGTGCCAGCCGTGGATCAATTGGCATACGTGCCATTTTTTGACCTGTCGCTGTCAAGCGAAGATGGTCGAGCCCTTTTTGCCGCTTTGGTGGTTTGTTTTTGTCTTGGGCAGTGTCTTGTTTAGCAGTAATGGCACCCAGCTCATCAAGTAGCTTGTGACCATCAGTAACCAGTCGGCTATCAGGCGGCTCAATAAAATCAAAGTCATCGACACTACCTAAACGTAGGTTTGCCATCTGTAATATCACAGAAGCTAAGTTGGTACGTAGAATTTCAGGCTCGGTAAATTCAGGACGACCACTAAAGTCCTCCTCAGAATATAGGCGAATACACACGCCTGGCGCGACACGGCCGCAGCGACCTTTACGCTGATTGGCAGCCGCTTGCGAGATCGCTTCAATCGGTAGCCGCTGTACGCGCGAGCGATACGAGTAGCGCGAAATACGCGCAAATCCCAAGTCAATCACATAGCGAATACCCGGTACCGTCAACGCCGTCTCTGCAACGTTGGTCGCAATGACAATACGTCGACCGCGACCTGAGGGCTGAAAGATGCGCTGCTGCTCTTCATATGTCTGCCGTGCAAACAGTGGCAGCACTTCGGTATGACGTGGACCATGGCGCTCAAGCACTTCTTGCGTTTCGCGAATCTCCGCCTCAGTCGCGGCAAATATCAAGATGTCTGCTTGATCAGCATGGCCTTTATTTTGCGCGTCGCTAAAACACTCCTCGACAGCGGCAACCACCGCACGCGGCAGGTTCTCTTCAAAGTCGTCATAGCTGTCATCTTCTGAGCTATTGACTGGCTCATCGGTCAACGGACGATAACGCACCTCTACTGGGAAGCTACGTCCCTCGACATTAAAGATAGGCGCAGGAACTTGTCGTTTTAACTTATTATCATAACGACTGAAGTACTCACTAAAGCGCTTGGTATCAAGGGTCGCTGAAGTGATAATCACCTTTAGATCTGGACGTTTGGGCAGCATCTTTTTGAGATACCCCATGATAAAATCGATATTTAAGCTACGCTCATGCGCTTCATCGATAATAATCGTATCGTACTTACTCAAAAAACGATCCTGGCCCAGCTCAGCCAGTAAAATACCATCGGTCATTAGCTTGACGACCGATTGCGCTGTCCCTTGCTCATTGAAGCGAATTTTGAAACTGACGGTATTACCTAATTGCTCTCCCAACTCCTCGGCAATACGGTTTGCCACACTGCGGGCAGCCAGTCGTCTTGGCTGCGTGTGCCCTATCTGACCAGTAATACCGCGTCCTGCCAGCATGGCAAGCTTAGGCAACTGCGTGGTTTTACCCGAACCTGTCTCACCTGCCACGATAATGACTTGATTATCAATGATCGCTTGTACTAAATCTTCTGCACGTTGACTTACTGGCAGATCAAGATTTAACTTAGCAGGTAAGTCGCTTGGAATACTATCAATACGTGCCTGCACAGCTTCCTGAGAGCGCGTTTTTATCTTATCGTATTGAGCACGCTTCTTAGCAAGCGCATCATCTTGATTGTTTTTTTCAGAGCTGTGATTGGATTTTTTGTTTTTGGGCACCGCAGCGCGTGCCAGCTCTCGCTCAAGACGGCTTAAGTAATAATTATCTTTGGCAAGTACTGGTAAATCACTCAGTGATTCTGTTGGTTGCTTGGCACTGTTAGCTTTATCTATAGTAGATTTTTTTAGATTGGTATTCTCAAAAGTATCAGACATATTTGCTTAGGCTATTTATTATGTATAAGTGGTTAGATTATGGGGGCAATTTGGGCGTGATTCAAGTTGGTTATAGTGTTTGGTTGGCAACCATGCAGGCGATTACTTATTTTAAAAACGCTCAGTTAGAAAGTCTTCAAGCTCATCAGTCATAGGCTTGAACTTAAAATGCTTTGGTTCCATTTGAGCAATCAAGGCATATTGATCACTTTCAATCGCGTTATCCTCACATAAAAAATGATTCATTTCATGACCGGTGATGGCATTAATAATATAAAAATAGGTATCACCATCTTCGAACTGCGTTAGGTCGTAATAATTATTTGGGTCTCGCATAATGATATTAGTGCTATTGAAACGAGTCACATAATAAGCCTCTTCCGTAGCTTGCTGCGCTTCTAACTTTAAATCGTTACCCTGACTGGCAAAATAATACTTGAGCATATAACCAATATCACTATTGATTACATCCAAACGTAAATGTTCACCATCTTGTGTGATGCACTGATAGATCATAAAAGGTTCATAAATTCGTGGTTTAGTTGTGACATTCTCGTCCACTACACTCTCCCACTCCATTCCCATAATGGGCGCATCCAACATAAGCCCTCCCTCTTCAGTCAGTTTATAACCTATCGGTACGTCTTGCTCGTTCACTATAGCCTTTGGGCTTGACGACTCATCGTTATCTTCTTTAGTATTTTCGGCAGCATCACCAGATATCACTGTCGTATCGCTCGATGTGTCTTCTTTATTCTTTTTATCCCAAAGTGTTATAGCTACTAGGACGATAAAAACGCCTATTCCAATGCCAATACCTGCGATCACCCATTTAACAAATCCTCTTATAAAATTTTTCAAACCTGCCAGCCCTATTTTATTTTTGTGAATAAATTATTTGTAAGTTCAATCACTACTCGTATGAATAGTCTGTTGGCTAGTAGCAGCGCCCATAAAAAAGGTATATATTTTCTGCAGTGGTACCCTTGGAAAAGGCAGGTGTAGTGAAAGTATTAACTTCTCAAACTCTATTATCTCATTAGCTAAGGCACTAGCAATGTCAGGCTGAATCTGCGGATTGTCATAAAGGTTGTTAATCAACCACGTTAACTGTGGAAATTTAGTATTTTCATGAATCTGATAAAGCGTGGGCAACATATCATCAGAGATTTGGCAGCGCATTTTGCGAATTAAACCGCTTTTGTAATACATATTTAAAGCCATATTATGATAACTTCCTTAGGTTCTTGATACTTAAGTATCCCACATACTCTTTATCTTCTCCAATCTCAATATTGTTCTCCCTTATCTCAATGATAGGCTCAATCAACAGCTGAACATTTGAGAGAAGATCATTCACGTTATAGATATCATCTATATCAACCTCAAACTTATCATCGATATGAGAGGCAGCGTCGAAAGGTGAGTCTTTATCTTTAAAGGTGAACTGTTTATAAAACTCGCTTTGCTTTGCTTGCTTAATGGCCCCGGCCTGACTGGTGGCGACAATAAGCAATTTATAATGAAACTCTTCGAAACTGCCCTGCTGATAGCCGCCCAAATTTATAAAGAACAGCTTTAAGTCAGCATCTTTGCTTACTTGTTTATCTGACTCAATCAGTTTGATCGTGTAACCATCAACCTTAGTAATCGCTCGATACGAGTCGATATGCCATTTGTTTTTTACTTCTGGCCAATGCTGATTGATATCCTCTACCAGCTCACTGACGTGATTGGACACACCAAAAAAGATATCGTGCTGCTCAATCAGGCGACCTTTAGGACGAGCGCCAAGTTGAACCATATATAGAGTTAGCATTTTACACATTCCTTACTCAGTTTTCTTTTTGATAGATATTCAGACGTCGCTTTATTCTAATAAATAGAGGACGCTTAAATAGTTCCCACTATCATACTGACAATACTCGACCCGTCTTTAAAGCAAATGCCCAATCTTTACGCCCATTTTTCAAAGCCAGTTCAGACGCTGCCTCATAATCGTAAGCGACTTTGATATGCTCAGTCTGCCAGCGTTTGCCTCGCGGTGTCTCTATACAAGCTATCAGCGCGTAGCTCGCATGAGGTGAATAGGTTTGCATCTTATGAACCACTGGCAAATCATCTTCGTAAGCGGGGTAACCGACGCTACCACTATTAATAACCATTTGCCCTGACGATAGTGTCACCGTGCGCGGAATATGCGTATGACCACAGACAACGACCGCACTATCGACACCATCAAGCAGTGCTAAAATATTCGCATCACCACGCACGACTGGCTGACCTGTTTCGATTTTTTCTAGCAAATATATCATGTCATCGGTTGGTGACCCATGACAGAGATAAACGTCTTCGTTTAATTGACAATCGAAGGGTAAAGCGCGCATCCATTCAATCGCGTCTTTAGGTAAATCTCTGACAATAAAATCCATCGTTCGATTGTTGGCAATTTCTGATTCAGTCGCCTCATAAATTTGCCTATCTTGATTGCCACAGATAGTAATAATTTGATTACGATATGCCATTAGTAGCTCATACGTTGCTTTAGGCGCAATTGGACCGTATAAAATATCACCAAGATTGACGATTTGGTCGACATTCCGACGTTTTATATCAGCCAATACCGCTTGCAATGCAAAGACGTTGCTATGAATGTCTGAAATAGCAGCGATTGTACTAAAATGCTTATCTTGAGACTCTACCATAGGGTTCCTCTCCTGTATAAATGCTGGTGTTTTAAACCTGCGGTAAATATAACCGAATAAAAAACCCGATGGCTCGTAATGGTTGAGACATCGGGTTCTATTTATCATAACGCTGTTAGTGGCACTATAACAAGAAAAAATATGCCCACAAACCAACCAAAAACGTCGAGATAATATTTAGTATGACACCCGTACGTACCATCTCAGATTGTTTAATCAATCCTGTGCCAAACACAATCGCATTTGGCGGCGTTGCCACAGGTAACATAAAGGCACAAGACGCACCAATACCAATGATCATAACCAACACTTCAGTCGGTAGACCCATTTGCTCAGCAATAGCTGCAAATACGGGTACCAGTAACGCGGCAGACGCGGTATTAGAAGCAAACTCTGTCAAGAAAATAATAAAGGCCGACACTGCTAGCATCACTACGACAATCGGTGCAGATGATAATCCGTTGGCAACGGTTTCTCCAAGTACCAAAGATGCTCCGGTTACTTTTAATACTGTCGATAGCGCAATACCACCACCGAACAGCATGAGCACGCCCCAGTCGGTATTATCAGAGACTTGTTTCCATGATACTAGACCTAAGCTGACCACCGCTACTGCTGCCAATAATGCAACGATAGAATCAACATCAGCCACATCAAGCGCTTCACCGATTTGTTTGGACAGTATCCAGCTCGCTGCTGTGACCACAAATACAATAATCGTCAGAATCCGAGGCTTATTCCATGGAATACTCTCATCATCGGTGAGTGTAACCTGACGATTAAGATTGGGTTTTAGGTAGACATACATTGCTCCAAGTAAGACAGGCATCAGTACCAACATCATTGGAATGCCAAACTTCATCCAATCGACAAAATCAATATCAAGCGCTTTTGCAGCGATGGCATTCGGCGGTGAACCAACGATAGTTCCTAAACCACCAAGGCTTGCGGAATAGGCAATACCCAATAGTACAAACACAAATGTACCACGATCTTTTTCGCGGTCGACTTGCGTCAAGATACCGAGCGCCAATGGCAACATCATCGCTGCTGTGGCGGTATTTGATATCCACATAGATAAAAATGCCGTTACCCCAAATATTAAGAATACTGCATTTCTAAGATTACCACCTGACATTGATAAGATTTTGAGTGCAATCTTCCTATCTAACTGTTGCACATGCAAAGCCGCAGCCAACGCAAAACCGCCAAAGAACAGATAAATAATCGGACTGGCAAAACTTTGTAAACCAGTTGCCGCATCGAAATCTGGTATATTAATCAGTGCCCCGATTACTACCACCAATATGGCCGTAATAGTCACATGAATCGCTTCGGTCAGCCACAACACGCCAATAAAAAATAGCATGGCAAGACCTTTATTGGCAGTTATCTCAAATGGTAATACATTATAAATAACCATACTAAGAATCGCTGCAATAACAACGATTATCAATCCTTTTCCCGTTCCCTTTGGGAATGTATCCGTAAATAAATACTCATTGCCATCATTTGGAAGATGGCTATCCAATTTTTTCTCTGACATAAATTATCCTTATCGCATCCAGAGTGAGTATGAAGTCAAAAACTATTGCAACACACACCTGTTATAAGACATCATAATATTCATATAGCGAATATTACGCGCGAAAATATCATATCAGAATAACTTATATATGAATACATCTATATGAATGGAACTTGATTCGTTTTTTAAGGCATCTGCTTGATTTGTTAACATAATTATATCTCGACTTTGTTCTATTTATTTATAATAATTCTCTGACCGCTTTGCATGAAGTCTGTGATTAAGAAATTACATAAAGCTTCCAAAAATTCATCAATTAGCGCTGTACAAGTAAAAACTGATACCACATAATCGACAGGTCAAGTAGAAAATTATCAATAAAAACAAAAGGAATGACTTTATGACAGACGCCAATAAGACAGACTCGACCACTAAAATGGCACCAAAAGACATCAATCAAGATGGGCTTGCAAAAGAAGACCAGCAGCGTACTGATGATTCTGCGCTAGATATGATGGAAGGGTTGCATGAGCATGAAGACCACAAAGAAGAAGGCCAAAAATAAACCGCCACTCTTCGCATAAAAAAACAAAACGCTTATCACTATGATGAGCGTTTTTCGCGTTTAGGGTCTCTTTTTTCTGGCAAGCGATCTGAAACGTAGTTATACACAAAGGCAGCTGTCGTAACGATAGCCATCGGTACAAACAACGCATCATAGCCAACTCTATTGAATAAAAAAGCACCTAACGCACTGCCACCGCAAAAACAATACCAAATAATGGCCTGAAAGCCTAATGTTGGTTTACTAATCTCGCGGCCCGCCAGCCAATTACCAATCGCAGCGCCCATATCCGAGGTTAGCCCTGTCAGGTGAGTGGTGCGAATAACTGCCCCACTATAAGTCGCTACCATCGCATTCTGAAGTCCGCACGCCATGGCTGCCGCTAAATGTCCTAAATAATCATGCTGCTGATATAGCCAATAACTGAGCAACAGTAATGCTGCTTCGATATATAGCGCACGTCCATAGCGTCTACCCAATTTCAGTGACGCCTGTCCGATAATAAAACCACTTAATACTGCGCCAGATAAAAAAGACAGCAGTAGCGCCCCTATGTACAAAATGCTGCGAGCGTCTAAATAGGCAATTGCCGCTGCAAACAAACTGACATTGCCAGTCACATGCGAAACCGACAGATTGGTAAATCCCAATAATGCAGCTGTATTAACGCAGCCTGCACTAAATGCTAGTACGGCCCCGCCCCACAAAATCCACCTTGGTAGTTTGGTTATCATATGTACCGCCTACAGGCTGGTCTTAAAATAGCACAGACAATATCGAGAGTTTAAACAAATATTTGACGCGGTTTGGCAAACTTTAGCCATTTTTAGCCTATTTAGATGACGATTGAGTTGAGAACACGCCTAGTATAACCAAAAAAGACAGCCTATTGGCTGCCTTCTGTCTGTATCAAACAATACCACTGTCCATTAAAGAGACTTATTTTGACTCATCAACTTTTGGCTCATCAAGCATCATTAATTGTTCACTGATCGCCACGGTATTAAAACCTGCATCGACAAACATAATCTCACCAGTGATACCGGATGCCCATGGTGACAGCAAGAATAAAGCGGCATTACCCACTTCTGTCTGGGTAATATTGCGTTGTAGTGGTGCAATCTTCTCACTGATATCAAGCATTTTGCGGAATGATTTGATACCGCTGGCAGCCAAGGTACGAATAGGACCCGCTGAAATCGCATTGACACGAATGCCTTCACCGCCCATAGATGTCGCCAGATAGCGAACACTGGCTTCAAGACTGGCTTTGGCCATACCCATCACATTATAGTTTGGCAATACTGAGATGCTACCTTCGTAAGTCAGTGTCAACATAGAACCATGGCGCATAGCAAGTAGCTCACGCGCTTCTTTGGCCAATGCAACAAAGCTATAGCTTGAGATATCATGAGCAATATTACTGCCTTCGCGGGTGGTAGCATTTACAAAATCACCATCGAGCTGATCCATTGGCGCAAAGCCAATAGCATGTACCACCCCATTGATACCATCGCCCCAATGCGCAGTGACTTGCTCAAAGCAGGCAGCAATGGATGCGTCGGATGCAACGTCACACTCTAGCACTAAGTCTGCTTCGAATTTTTCTGCTGCCATGTCCACACGTTTTTTGATCTTGTCGTTTGGATACGTCAGGATCAATGATGCGCCTTCACGGTGTAGCGCTTCAGCGATGGCCCAAGCGATAGAAAGCTTGCTTGCGATACCAGTTACAACAAACCGTTGTCCTTGCAGTAGCATAGTTTTTCCTTTTGAATCAAACAAAATGATTAGATATGAAGTTATTTAAAGTGATTAGGTAGGTTAAATATTAAACAATAACCAAATATAAGTTAAAAACGACATTATACACGAATTGATTTAAGTAAACAGTCGTAAACTATATTCGCTTGGAATGTTGCCCAATATTGATCAAACACTCAACACCTCACTACAGCAGTATGAAGTTAAGTGGATTTCAAGTATAATCACATCCCTTCCCAGCTTGCACAATTTTTATAAAAATCCTTTACATAATCGGATTTAGCGTTAAGCTACACCTACATTTTGGATGGCTGCCAAACTTATGAGTAACACCCCAACAATAACATCAGATTACCAAGAAAGTATTGAGTCGTATCGTCAACTGATACTTTCGACTGGTGAAGACTTGGAACGCCCTGGTCTTACAGAAACACCCATGCGTGCCGCAAAAGCTTTTGCTCACTTAACTCAAGGCTATCATCAAAATCTAGACGAAGTCGTGAATGATGCCCTGTTTCCATCAAACAATCGCGAGCTCGTGCTGGTACAAAACATTGAGTTTTATTCGCTTTGCGAACATCATATGCTACCGTTCCATGGTATCGCACATGTGGGTTATCTACCTAATGGTCAAGTATTGGGTTTATCAAAATTTGCCCGTATTGTCGATATGTTTGCCCGTCGCTTGCAAGTTCAAGAAAACCTAAGCGATCAAATAGCACAAACCATTATGGATGTGACTGGCTGTCGCGGTGTGGCTATTGTGATGGATGCCTCGCACATGTGTATGATGATGCGCGGTGTGAGTAAACAGCATACCACTACTCGTACCACCTCAATGTTGGGTGAGTTTGTTCATGACAATCAAGCGCGCATGGAGTTTTTGAGTGCGATTCCGAGACGTCAACCAGCATTTTAAATTGCTAAATTGGCATGAGCCTTAGTATGCATTAAAAAGGACACTGAGATAGTGTCCTTTTTTATAACGATTAAAAACGTTTTAAATTTATTATTGATCAGAAGGCTTATCACTTGCCCGCTTGATTTTTGTCAAAATCTCTTTTATCTCAGAACCTGATAGATACGTTGGCACTGCATAGGTATCGCTGACTTCTTTAGCTGCGGCTTTGGCGATCTTGTCAAAATCGCTGGTTTGCATGCCTTGAACGGTTGGATCAATATGTAAGGTTTCAATCAAATCACGGACTTGAGCAATAAGATGATCTGCTATTTCGCTATCGCTACCAGCGGCTTGACCATCTTGTATCGTACCGATTTTTTTGGCCAACTCAGCCAGTCTTTTTTTACTGGCATTACGGTTTACGTCAAGTACATACGGCAGCACAATGGCATTGGCACGACCATGAGGAATACTGTAATGTGCGCCTAATTGATGGGCGATTGCGTGTACATAGCCAAGACCCGCTTTGTTGAAAGCGATACCGCCATAATGCGCAGCGATACCCATCGCTTCTCTGGCTTTTAAATCACCACCATCTTTATAAACCACAGGCAAATACTGCATCACAGATTTGACCGCAGAAGCCGCATAATAGTCAGTCTCGACGCTCGCATTGACGCTCATCCATGCTTCAAGCGCATGCGTTAATACATCGATACCCGTATCTGCGGTAATGTGTGCTGGCATACCTTTCATAATTGTGGGGTCGATAGCAGCAGCTAGTGGCACCATTCTTGGATCGATAGATAAGGCTTTTTGATGCGTTTCGTCATCTGACACCACTGCGCCAAGCGTTGCTTCTGAACCTGTACCCGCAGTTGTCGGAATACAATACAGCGGAGTGGCAGGTTTTCTTGCTTTCAGAATACCAATGAGCTGTTGAGGTTTGCATTTATTGCCTTGCGACATCGCAATCATCTTAGCCGCATCAATCACCGAGCCACCACCAATCGCAACGATTGAGTCGCACTTAGCTTCTAAAGATTGGCGTAGTCCCTCTTCGACGACCTTAAAAGTAGGATCTGGGGTCACTCCATCATAAACTTGATAGCTGATGTTTTTTTTGTCCAAATAATCGGTGACTTTGGTGGGTATGCCCAGCTTATTTAACACCGAATCGGTGACGATAAATACGTTAGTACTGCCTTCATTGACAAGCATGTCGCACAACTCGTCACAAGATGCTTCCCCAACGAATAACATCGGTCTTCTGATAGGAATCACATAAGAAAACGCTTTAAGCACTTTGGCGCGAGTTTTAGCAATTGCCAAATAACCAGCATGTTGCAACCCATCGGTACTGACCAATTTAGAAATACTGTTTTGTTTTTTCATGGGCTTAGCAATCCTTTTTAATGAGGTAAACATAGCAATAACTGTCACTCTAATAAGCCAATGATGACCGCTACTAAAGCGAAAATATAGTCAGTTTAAGATAAAATCGGTACGTGAATAGCTGCATGCTACTGGGATAAATTCTTTTTGCTTGCTGTTCGCAAGCGTGACAGGGGCTACAAAAAATTTATCCCAATAGCACTGTAACGGTTTTAAAGTGAAAATATAACAATAGCGTGAGCGCCTACACCAAACCCGCGACGACCCAGATTTATTGTACCACTGTCATTTTTGCGATGTCGCTATTATTATGACTCGCTATGCTCTGATGGTTTTTTATCTTAATGTTTTTGCTTAGGCTAAATAATACTTGCCTGTAATAACTGCTTGGCATATGGATGCCGTGGATTATTAAAAATCTCTTCCGTACATCCAGACTCTACGCATGCTCCGTCTTTGAGCACCACAATGTACTGGCACAATGCGCGTACGACTTTTAAATCGTGACTGATAAACACATAGCTGATCTGCTGGTCTTGCTGTATTTCTCGTAGCAAATTAACCACGGTTACCTGCGTTGTACTATCAAGTGCCGACGTTGGCTCATCCAATATGAGTAAACTCGGCTTCATGATGAGGGCGCGTGCCAATGCCACACGTTGGCGCTGACCACCTGACAACTCATGCGGATAACGCTGTGCAAACGCAGCTGGCAAATGAACCGTCGCTAAACTGTCTATCACTGCCTGCTGACGAACGGCTTTATCGACTCCCTGTACTAATAGCCCTTCCTCCACTATTTGCATCACCGTCATGCGAGGGTTAATACTAGCAAACGGGTCTTGAAATACCATCTGAATCTGCGAGCGAAAGGTGCGTAGCGCTTTTTTTGACAATAACGTGATATCTTGCCCATTGACTCTAATTTGTCCATTAACCCGTGTCTGATTACTAAGCAACTGACTTAAAGCAAGCGCAATGGTTGTCTTGCCAGAGCCTGACTCGCCAACAATACCCAATGCCTGTCCTGTCTGTAGAGTGAAGTCTACATCTTTGACTGCATCGAACCAACGTTTCGTACCACCGAACAGACTTTTTTCTATCGGGAACTGTACGTTTAGGTGATTTACTTGTAGTACGGTGAGTGTTTGCTCACTGGTCGATAAGTTCAATGCTTGTCCAAAATCTTGCTTGATAAGGGTACGCGTATACTCCGCTTTGGGATGGTCAAATACAGAAATGGTATCGCCCTGCTCAATGGTCTGCCCTTGACGCATCACGATAACTGCATCACTGTAGCGTCTAACCAGATTGAGATCATGACTGATCAATATCATCGCCATATTGTGCTGACGTTTAAGATCATCTAATAGGGCCAGTATTTCATGCTGCAAAGTGACATCAAGCGCGGTAGTCGGCTCATCAGCGATTAATATATCAGGCTGCTGTGCCAATGCCATGGCAATCATCACACGTTGGCGCTGACCACCAGATAGTTCATGCGGGTAGCGTTTTAACTTATCAGCGGGGTCCGAAAGATTGACATCATTTAGCAGTGCCATACTTTTATCTTGCCACTGTTTTTTTGGCACACCGCTAAGACGCAGCGACTCAGTGATTTGCTTAGCAACGGTATGCAATGGATTGAGTGCTGTCATCGGCTCCTGAAACACCATGCCAATACGCTGCCCGCGTACAGATCGCAATGACGCATTGCGGCCACTGCCATTTGTAATCGGTAGTGTCGTCATCTCCGTTTTACTTGCTAACGTTACTTCACCGCTTACGCACAAATCCTCTGGTAATAATCCCAATAGCGCCAGACTAGCAATCGATTTTCCAGAGCCTGATTCGCCAACGATGGCCAAAGTTTGACCTTGTCTTAACTCATATGATAGCTCATTGACTAGCGTCACATTCTTGGTGGTCACAATACTCAGCTTGTCCACCATCAGCATCAGCTTGCTTTGTACAGCACTGTTGCTTTTTCCAAAGCTACGGTCATCGTTGTGAGCATTGTCACCATCATTATTGTCATCGATAAGGTTATTACGTTCAGTAGCCATAGTCATATTAAGAGCGCCTCGGATCAAACGCGTCACGCAGCGCTTCGCCAACGAAGATAAGCAGTGATAAGATAAAGGTTAGGCTAAAAAAGCCTGACAGTGCGAGCCACGGTGCATCTAGGTTGTTTTTACCTTGTACCATCAGCTCCCCAAGTGATGGAGAACCTGGCGGCAACCCATAGCCGAGAAAATCTAGTGCGGTTAAAGCGATGATATTTGCCGTCAAGATAAATGGCAGCTGTGACAAACTTGATGCCAATGCATTGGGTAAGATATGTTTTAGCATAATCTGACTGTCCGAAACCCCAAGATTGCGAGCTGCACGGACATAATCGAAATTACGGGCGCGTAAGAACTCTGCTCTGACCAAACCGACCAACCCCATCCAGCCAAATAATAACATCATGGCAAACAGCATCGTGATACTGGGACTGAATAGGCTGACCAAAATAATAATCATGAACAGCTGCGGCATACCGCCCCACACCTCCATAAATCGCTGTCCGGCCAAATCTACCCAGCCGCCGTAATAACCTTGTATCGCGCCGACAATAATACCTATCAATGCGCCAGCAAGCGTCAAAGCCAAACCGAATAATAACGACACGCGCATACCATAAAGTATACGCGCCAGCACATCACGGCCCAAATCATCCGTACCAAGCCAATTTTGACGATTGGGCGCCGCTGGATACGGCAAGCCTAGCTCAACGTTCGGCGTCTGGTCGGCAAAAGGAATGGGCGGCATAACATAGTAGCCGTCATCATTAATGAGCGTCTGTACTGCTGGATCTTTGTAGTTGGTTTCAGTTTCGAACACACCGCCAAAAGTCGTTTCAGGATACGCTTTTACTACGGGGAAGTAATAATCACCTTGATACTGCACCAGCAAGGGTTTGTCATTTGCAATGACGTTAGCCGCCATGCAAATGACAAATATCACTGAAAACACCAACAGTGATATTACGCCAAGACGATTACGGCGAAAACGATTAAGCCGCGCCTGCCAAATAGGATTTAAACAGCGCTTGTTTTCGACTAGAGAATGCACGGCTTGCGATGGCTGAGGATTTGACATTAACGCCCCTCAAAATCAATACGAGGATCAATCAAATGATAGCTCAAATCGCTAATCAACTGTAATAACAATCCTACCAAAGTAAAGATAAACAGCGTACCAAATATTACAGGGTAATCGCGCTGTTGAATGGCCTCAAAACCAAGCAGCCCCAATCCATCCAGTTTAAATATAATTTCGATCAAAAAGTTACCAGCAAAGAAAATACCAACGATAGCGGCTGGGATACCCGCAATAATAATCAACATTGCATTGCGAAATACATGCCCATACAACACCTGTCGCTCGTTTAAGCCCTTAGCGCGAGCGGTGAGCACATACTGCTTACCCAGCTCTTCTAAAAAGCTAAACTTGGTTAAATACGTCAAACCAGCAAAACCACCAACCGTACTTGCTAAAAGTGGCAACGCCAAATGCCAAAAATAGTCTTTTACCTTACCCATAGCACTTAATTGATCAAAATTCTCAGAAGTCAGTCCTTGTAGCGGAAAAATATTCCAATAGCTACCGCCTGCAAAAAACACCAATAATATAACGGCAAATACAAATACTGGTATCGCATGACCAACAGCGAGAAGTAAGGCTGTTGCTTTATCGACTCCTGATCTATGATGCATGGCTTTATAAATACCAAGTGGAATGGCAATCATATAAATAAGCAGCGTACTCCAAAGCCCAAGAGAAATAGAAACTGGTAGCTTTTCGATAATAAGATCAGTCACCGACTGCCCTTTAAAAAACGACTCACCAAAATCCAGCTGCGCATAGTTTTTTAGCATGAGCCAAAAGCGTTGAGGGGCAGACTTATCAAAACCATACTGAGCATTGATAGCAGCGACCATGTCCTCTGAGAGACCACGAGTCCCTTGATAAGTGCTGTTGTTGCCACCAGCACTACCAGCGCCAATATTGCCACCCAGTGCACTGTCTTTTGTGCCTTGCTCAATCAACGCCAGCTGCTGCTCGACAGGACCACCGGGTGCCGCTTGTATAATCACAAAGTTCGCTAGCAATATCAAAAAAAGCGTCGGCAATATTAGTAGTAACCTTTTTAAGATATAACGACCCATAATGACGACTCCCCAAGATAAAGGCGGTGGCAACAACAAACTGATAACTTTTAGGTAATTTGCTTATTTTTTAGATGAGTATCAGTCATTAAAAGTTATTTTTAAGCTCACGCAAGGTTGCAAATACGGTCAAAGGCTTGTCATCAGACATGGTCGTTTTAGACTTAATACCTGTAATCACGCTTGGCTCTTGTGTTCGCAAAAATACGTTTACCGCGCGCTCATGATCAAGCGTAACAGGCAATGTTGGGATACCCTGTGCCGTTTTTTCTTCCGCTTCTGTTAGAGCTTGCTGCATTGCCGTATTGCCTGGCTCAATCGACAAACCAAAGCGCAAATTACTGGCCGTATATTCGTGAGCAGGGTACAAGAGCGTCTCAGCTGGCAAGCTATTTAAACGGATGAAGCTGTCGTACAACTGGTCAATCGTACCGGTAAAGACACGACCACAGCCAGCGCTAAACAAGGTATCACCGCAAAAGCAGTGCTTGAGACCATCGATATCCAACACATAAGCAATGTGGCTGGCGGTATGGCCAAACACTTCCCATACTTGTGCTGAACAGCCCCATGCGCTCACCGTACTATCATGTTTTATTGTCTGATCTTCATCCACATTATGTTCAGCGTGTGCTACCAGATGCGTCATCGGATAGGACTCTTGTAGCTCTGCTACGCCGCCGATATGATCATGATGATGATGAGTGGTCCAAATCGAAGTCAGCTCTAAATTATTTTCTTCTAAGTAAGCGATAACAGGCGCCGCTTGACCTGGATCAATGACAATCGCTTGCTTGTTGCTATCATTAATCAACGTCCAAATATAATTATCATCAAATGCTTTTATGGGGTGAATACGAATACTCATAGTAAATCCTTACCAGTGGTTATTTTTATTACTAATATTTTTAAGGCTCTTTTATCGCTTTAAATAGTTATTAACTTGCGTCTCGGCTTCTTTATCCGACCACCAATAATCGATACCAACGGCATTGGTCGGCAGCTTATCCGTATGACGGTATTGATTCCAGTAGGCGACATTAGTGCCTGACTTGCCATATAAAGGCACCAAATAATGGCCCGCGCGCAATAGGCGATCAAGCACATGTGTGTAAAGGACAATCTCGTCACGACTTTTTGCATTGCCCAATTTTTCAATAACCGTATCAATCACTTCGTTTTTGATACCGATGGTATTATGATTACCTACTTGGTCTGCGGCTGCGCTGCCCCAAAATCCAGCTTGCTCCGCACCAGGAGACAAGCTTTGAGCAAAGACGTCCACCACCATATCATAATCAAAGCGACGCATACGCTCATAATATTGCGGACCATCAACTTGCCGCAGCGTCGTGTCAAACCCTAAACGCTTTAAATTACGAATGTAAGGAAGAAGCACACGCCCTAGCGTTTCACCTGTCATCAAAATTTCAATCTGAGCGAGCTTACCATCTGGTTGATAAAGCTTCATGTCATCATAATAGAATCCTGCATCCAACAGTAATTGCCGTGCTGCAAGCAATCCTTCGCGGTTGAAACCACTGCCATCACTGGTTGGTAATTGCCACTCTGCCACTACCGCCTGACGCTGAATAGGCTCAAGCTTGGGCAATAACGGTGTCAATACCTTCATCTCCTCGCTAGAGGGCGTACCAGTTGCCGCAAGCTCTGAGCCATAAAAAAAGCTTTGTAAACGTTCATATTGACCATGAAACAGTGTCTTATTCATCCATTCAAAGTCGTAAGCGGCTGTTAATGCTTGACGGACACGAATGTCTTGAAAGATTGGTTGACGCATATTCATGACCAATCCCTGCATGGGTACTGGATTCTCACTGCTGATCGTTTCTTTTTTAATCATGCCTGCTTTGACAGCGGGAAAGTTATAGCCAGTCGCCCAGTTAGAGGCCTTATTTTCAGCTCGGAAACGATATTGTCCCGACTTAAACCCTTCAAAAGCAATCTCGTCGCTTTGATAATACACAAACTTAATCATATCAAAGTTGTAGCGACCGCGATTGACCATCAAATCACGCCCCCAATAGTTGGGATCGCGTACGTAGCTGACTGCTCGTCCCGCATCGACGCGGCCAAGCTTATAAGGCCCACTGCCCATAAGTGGCGTTAGAGTGATTTTTTCAAAATCAGCATCGATAGATGACTTTGCAAAGATAGGAAACTGACCCACCGTCAATAAAATCTCTTTATTCTCACTTGAGGCAAAGACAAACTTCACTCGCTGTCTATCAACAATCTGTACCTCGCGTATATCGCCTAAATAACTGCGAATATACATGGGCCCTTTGTTTAATAACGCATCGAATGTCGCTTTGACATCGCTACTGGTCACAGCCGAGCCATCCCAAAATCGCGCTGCCGGATTGATATGATAGATAATCCAGCTGGTATCCTCTGGGTCGTACGTGACCTTGTCCGCCAACTGCGGATACATGGTAAATGCTTCGTTCAGTGAGCCGGTCATCAAGGTATCGTAGAGATAATCAGTCCCAATCATCGCCACACCTGTCGTCATCCATTTGTTGGCGCTATTAAAAGTACCGCGTGCATCTAGTGAGAGCGTGCCCCCTGTTGGTGCTTTTGGATTGGCATAAGGCAGATGAGGCGCGTTAATAAACTCAGTAGGACTATTATGACCAAGCGCTGTCGTCGTCATGGGCGCAGCATAACTGACTGGTATCCAGCCAATAACCATAGCGAAAAAGACAGCTTTTAACATGACATGTTTGTTCATAATAAAGTGACGACAATCCTCTATGCTAAACCAATGGACGTATTGAACAATTACTTAGTAATTAGGGCATTCTCTAAAATCTGATTGAAGACTAACTAAAAACAGTAAGCAAGATAGAATTTTATCATAGCAAACTTAGGTTTTTTAACCTAATACTTTGCTCTGGTAAGTGCGATGTATAAGACCTTAATCGCCTAAACATCACAAAAAACTCAATAAAAAAAGACGCAGCCTTTAAGTGTTGCGTCTTTTTTATGTTGGAAGCTCTAAGCGCTTAAGCGTACTTTTCTTCAAACGCTATCATAAAGTTAACCAATTGCTGAACCCACTCTAGCGACACCGCATTGTAGATACTAGCACGCATACCGCCGACATCACGGTGACCTTTTAGGTTTAAGAGACCAGCAGCGGCCGACTCTTCTAAAAAGACCTTATCGAGACTGCTATCAGCCAAATTAAATGGAATATTCATAATAGAACGATATTGGGTCGCCACAGAATTGCTATAAAAATCGCTCTCATCAATGGTCTTGTACAGTAGATCTGCTTTTTGCTGATTGACTTTACCAATAGCAGCCACACCGCCCTGCTCTTCTAACCAATCAAAAACCAGACCAGACAAGTACCAAGAATACGTTGGCGGTGTATTCGACATCGATTCTTTATCGGCTTGATGTTCATAGTTCATAAGCAGTGGACACCACTCACTTGCCTGACCAAACAGATCATCACGAATGATCACAATCACCAACCCTGCAGGGCCAATATTTTTTTGAGCGCCCGCATATATCATGCCAAACTTAGACACATCAATTGGCTGTGACAAAATACAAGACGACATATCAGCGATAATAGGCACATCTACTTGTGGCGGCTCAAAGATCTGCAAGCCATGAATAGTCTCATTGGCGCAGTAATGAAAATACGCCGCATTTTCGCTAACGCTCCAACTATCTTGATCTGGAACGTCAGTAAAGTTGCCGTCTTTACCCGTGGCTACCAAATTGATTTCGCCAAGACCCAAAGCAGCGTAACGCTGAGCCTCTTTAATTGCCTTAGCTGACCAAGTACCAGTCGTTAGATAATCGGCTTTTCCACCCTTCAATAGATTTAACGGAATCGCTGAAAACTGTAAGCTTGCGCCACCTTGTAAAAACAGCACTTTATAATTGTCTGGAATATCCATTAATGAGCGCAATTTGGCTTCAGCTTTTTCCGTAATCGCCAAATACTCTTTACTGCGATGACTCACTTCCATTACCGATACGCCGCGCCCTTGCCAGTCGAGCAACTCTTCTTGCGCACGTGACAGTACCGCAGTCGGTATCGTGGCAGGTCCTGCCGAAAAATTGGGTAAGCGATGGTGCGTCGCATCGCTAGTAGGTGTTGCCTGTGTGGACGCTGAGTTTGTAGACATGGCTATTATCCTAAGGTGAAAGGGTTAATCGTTATTAAATAATGGTTAGGTGGCTGTTAAAAATTGATGATTGCACGGTTTTTTATACTTCTGTCTTTTTTTGTTTTTATATTTTTACATTCTATAGTTAGGCACTATCATATTATGTGCGAAATGAGTCATTTCAGCATTTATACTTGAGCAGAGATTTGTGCCCAAAGCTGACGCTTCAAACTGCTATCAATGAGCATCTCATCCAAAATAGGTGTATCGGTCAGATTTGGATGCTCAAGCCCTTCAGGCAGCGTGGTCAATGCAGCGACTTGTATATCTTCGCTTCGACCTATTTTAAACACATAACCTGCAAGACTGGCATTGGCAAGCTCCGCTGTATCCA
Organism: uncultured Gammaproteobacteria bacterium; assembly: GCA_963744895.1. GTDB lineage: Bacteria > Pseudomonadota > Gammaproteobacteria > Pseudomonadales > Moraxellaceae > Psychrobacter. The sequence continues at coordinate 1,450,572 of CAVUUW010000005.1, read as the reverse complement.
TACCTTCACAGATTGGAAACGATGTTGTCTCACAAGTGATAGAGAGTGCTTGTGTGATATTGTTCCACAGCTTCTGGCTTTCATTATTAAGGGCTTGGATATCAACCAATACCACCCAATTACCATAGCGACCACCTTGCAAATCAAAGGGCGCAACTTTGAGAAGGTTATCGTAACGAGGTTCGGTAGCATCGATCTGTTCAGCTGAAGCAGTTGTTTGCTGCGCTGGTATATTTACGGGAATCGCAGTAGCAATATTAGGCGTAGTCGTATCAAAGCTATAAGTGACTGGGCTTTGTTCATAAGAGGGGGTTGATGTACTGTCAAAACCATCATCAGACACATTAGGATAGTCGCTGCTAATAGCATTTTCATCTACGCTACCTAATCCTATATCTATCGGCTCGTGACTGCTCGCATGCCTGTCTGCAGTATCTGTGTTTAAAGCATCTGTAGTTAGCGCCTCAGCGCTCAGGTCATTAATACTTGGCTGCTCAATGCTCGCCTCAGAGGTGGTAGAAGGCGTAACCGTATTTGAAACGGTAGGTGCAGAGATATCAGCAACATTAATGGTGTCTGAGGTTGGTTGTACCCACTGTTTGATACCCATCATAGCCAAAATCTGACGCTGCTGCACGCGACGCTGCAATACTATTAGCGGGTCTTGGGTATCACTCATAAATGCTTACTATCCTACGTATTTCAAATGGGTTGATAGACCTTTAACAAACGATGTCAGATACAAAGAGATAAAAGCAAGGAAGTAAAAGCTATTTTATATCTGGTTATTGGGGCATGTCCTAATTAAAAGCCCTTAAAATAACTGCCGAACCCCTAGCCAGTGATCTGATAATAAGATTAAGCAATCATATTCATCTTGGCTGATTATCGTATCGTGTAACATTACGGTATGCAATGTACTTAACCATCGCCGGTAATCACTATAAGTATAACTGGGGTCGCCATGGACACCAGTATTATAATCTATTTGTCGGCAATCCTGTTGCCTCTCTCGAGAATGATCATCATACTTGGTATCTTTATCAGACGATATAAAAGATGGCAATGTTTCTATCAAAGCCAATAACTGTATACTATTAAGACTTTGCGCTGTCAATAACAACCATTGTAAATTGGCATCACTAATCGCTGCTAAATCAGTATCAATCAAACGTGCATGGCGTCTTAAGTCTACAATATAATGAATCACACTTGCATCATTATAACTGAGTAATGAGCTTTGCTGCGCCGATATCATCTGACCTTTAATGTCTTTTGATAAACGATAAGCCAATAATATGAGCATCAATTGCTTAGCCACATCTAGGCCGTCGAATACTTGGCCTGAAGGATCAAGCTGAGCCAAGAGCTGTTCCAGACCTTCTCTTAATACTTGCTGCCATGGTGATTGCTTGGCTAACTGCTTATCCTTTAATACAGTAGACAATACAGGCAGCAATTGTTGCAGGTGTAGTGCTTGCCACAACGATAATACCGAAGAGGTGCTAGGCGCACCCTGCTCGCTCCCAGTTAATATTGGCCTATACTCATTATTATCGCCTATAACCTTATCTGCAAAGCTCTTACTTAAATCAGTTACTAGTTGTTTTTCAAATAACGCCATCATCCCATGCTGATAGCGGCTAAGCATCGTACGACATTTTCTTTGTTGCGTATAATGCTGATAGGATTGATGACTAGAATAATTTTCCTTTTTGAGGTGTAGTGTGTCGATCGCCTGTTCAGATAGATCATATTGACGTCAGTTTTTTGATTGCCAGCGCAATCAACGCACTATCTAAGCGGCGATCAAGTCCAGCCACTCTTTCTAACAACTCAGCATCGATTATATGCGGTAAGATCTGCTCATGACTAACGACATTTGCTATCAACGAATTGTTTGTCGCCTTATCATTCATTACATCGCCAAACGTATGCCAAATAATCGTCAAATCATAACGCGCCGTTGTCGAAAGCATTTTTCCTTGATGACACAGCATTACCGCTTCAATTAAAGCTTGCGCTCCTAGTGGATGGTAACTGTGATTGAGAATATAGTGCGGTATTGCCTTTGTTTGCACATTTTCAGCATTGATCAATGTAGCGGGCAACTCACTGTCAGGTTTTGTTTGCCATGGCCTTAATAGCTTATGCAATCCAGTATCTTGAGTTTTTGCCTGCAAACGTCCTTCGATAATGACATCCTCTTCTATGACAAATTCAAGTCCTATTTCCGCTTCTATAGTACTGCTTGCCTTGGAATGCTCGAATGGTTGCTTGTCCGCAGTCTCGTCAATGTTGTCTACCATAGATGATGAATAACGTTGAGAGTTAATTTGAGCTGGTATATTTTTTCTTAGGCTATTTTCTTTTATGGTACCCCAGTCGCCCAATCGACGCTGCTCATACAGCTGCTTTATTTTTTGTTGATTAAGACTTTTTTCTTTAGCAACTTGTAGAGCAAAATTTTGATAAGCGCTGGCATTAATAGCACTCATCCGCTCAGGCAAACTGGGATGAGTAGCGAACCATGACACCTCTCCCAAATCCGCACCGCTGCTGGCAAAAAAGAAATGGCTGAGTCCATTGATATCAGCGACTCCTCTCAGACGCGAGCCAAGTGCATCTCGATGAATAGCTTTTAAGGTTTCCATAATCGCAGGCGAGCGCGTCAACTGCACGCTGGTCGCATCGGCCAGTAGCTCACGCTCACGATTGAAGCTATGTTTAATAAGCTGGGCACTGGCCATACTCGAAAAACTTAAGCCACTGATCGTTAATGTCCATATACTAGGCAACGCTGAGTGTCCCTTAGCAGTGCTAGTTTGCAGCCACATGGATTGACTCTTAGTGGCGCGCTCCTGCTTTTGAGCCTGAATGCGCCAATAAGCCACCCAATCATCATATGTCTCAACATCGATAATCGGCACTTCAGTACTGGACACGCGGCTATTTTTGTTATGGTGACCAGAACCGATCGAATCAATCGGATCGCTCCAATCATACAATAGCTGTAATCCTGCGAGTACCACCATGATTTTTAGGTTAAATGCCGCATCACCATGCAGAATATGACCGTATTCATGGCCAATGAGTCCGTACAGCGCCTCATCTGACAATTTATCGAGAGCACCCTGCGTCACCACCAGTACCATATCTTGACTTTGGCGACCAGCAACAAAGCCATTGATGCCTTGCTCACTGGTGAGTACATACAGAATCGGCATAGGCACACCTGAGGCAATCGCTAACTGTTCAGCAATTTCATAATAACGACGATAAACGGGCGGTAAATGACGCTGATCACGTACTGCAATTTGATGGGAGTTGTAACGAACTTTTTGTGCAGACTCATGCTGGTGAGCAATACCGCGACTTTGCTCCCAAGCTTCTTGACTGTGGTCAATAAATACTCTAACGGCGCCCGCTCGTTGAGCAATGGCACGACCACCAGTTTTTAGACGACGATACTCTACCAAACTGCCTATGATGAAACTGCCTAACGTCCATAGGCTGACAAGTACCAACAGCCAATAAGAGATGCCCCCGCTAAATAGTGTCAGAAGTAGCGCCATGACAGCGATTGCTACCGCTATATGCGCCAGTACCACGAGGAAAAACAGCCCATAGAGCAACAGGCTGCGCTGAGTACGTGTCCGCTGTGCACCAAAAAAATCCATCTATATCTCTGACCTGACAATAAATGAAAGCATCAGTTCATATCAACAGTTGGTGCTTGAAGAATGGCTTTTCTGTCTTCAAAAATTAGCGGGCTTAGAGGACGAAACCCAAAAGTCGTACTGACCAGATTGTTTGGGAACACCTCGCGGTCATTGTTATAAAACATGACACTGTCGTTGTAATGTTGACGCGCAAAACCAATGCGATTCTCTGTATTGGTCAGCTCATCCATCAACTCTTTAATCATACTGTCAGCTTTTAGTTCAGGATAAGCCTCTACCACAGCTGAGAACTGTCCTAGTGCTTTTGACAGCATGTTTTCTGCTTTAGCAAATAATGCCATATGCTCAAGCGACTCTGGCTGATGCTGATTCGAATCTTGTAAACTTTGAGCGTGGTTACGCGCCCCAATAACTCGAGTCAGTGTCTCTTGTTCATGTGTCAAATAGCGCTTTGCGGTCTCAACAAGATTGGGAATCAAATCGTGACGACGCTTTAATTGAACATCAATCTGTGCAAAGCCGTTTTTTGCTTGGTTGCGTGCACGTACCAATTTATTGAATATCGACACACCAAAAAAAGCCACTAACGCTATAATAATAATGAACGACCATACTAATATTTTCATAAATCATCTCAAACCTATTTTATTAAACTACATTAGCATGCTATATCGTAAGGTATAATTATAAGCAAATCTTGAATACTCAACTACAATTATAGGGTAGGTCATCAATTAAGCCAAATGATAAAAGCAACTAGATGAGAAATTTTAAGGAAATGACAAGCTAAATTTTTATAGAAATTCATAACGGCACAATAATTTTTCAAATTGGCAAATAGTTTCTCAATCAACTATCGTACTTTATAGAGCTCTTTCTCAAAGTCTCTTAGATGAAATCCATGATACTTATTTGGTATTAGGGCATAAACTTATAAAGCCTCAATCAGTATGATGACATGGTCATCAGCTTCATAAACTCTATTAACAAGTCTAGTTTGAATCAAACTAACATCTAATAAGCGCCTGAACCCTAAAAGCTCATGAGCACCGACACGCGTCAGATAAAAGCCAGTAGAATTACCTAATGCATCTGTTCAAGCATGTGTTTTAGTCGTAAACCTGCCTTTGTTACGACTGATCTCTTCATTCCTTTTTTTCAGCGGTCTACTAATAAGCTTTAATAATCGTGGCATACAGCATAATGGATCCATCATCTAATTTCTTAGACAACTGATTAAATGCATGCTTCCTTACACCCTTTTTTGACCAACAGCTAAAGCATATATAAATCATACTAAAGTCGCAGAAGTTATCAGGTAAGTCACGTCAAATTGTACTTGGCTTATATATATACTAGGTATCTTCTACAAATAGTAGCTGGACTCAGATTACTATATTCAGAATTATTATAGCTTACACTGGCACAATGATACTCCCTAGTTTTTTTACAGCTATTTTTGAAGAACAAAATCTTTCAAGATGAATAAGTTGCGCGCTTCTACTTTTTTCAGCATAGAAAAATTAATTAAATTATTTATATTAATTCAAATAAAAGTATGCTAAATTTTTTATATTAAATTTTCCCATTCATTTAACAAAAAATACTTGCGGTTGTAACTTTAAACCAAGCTAGACAAGGGGATAAAGAATATTAGGTTAGTGCCTTTTAGGAGTCATTACATCTATTTTCTTCTCAATAGTTCGTGCATTTTCTTATAAGAAAAATTATTTAACTAAAGTAACGAAGTCAAACTATTTTTTAATTCCAAAATTATCTTCTATTTTATTAAAAAATGAGTCCGCAGTATCATAAAATCACTACAGCCCAAAGAAAGTAAGCAGTAATTGTTATTAGTCACATTCATATACAAGGAGCTTACTAATGACATCTGTATGAAAAATCTAACCTATTCCAAAATTCAATCCACTAACGCTCATTAGCTGGAGCTCACATGAAAAAAATTGAAATACTTATTGTCGTAGACTCGGCAGGGGCACTATCCTCTAACAATTTAGCGTCAAACGTTTATATGGTAGATAGTAACCAGTGGCTTGGCTCATGGCAAGAAGGTACTTGCCAGCTACATACGGTAGTGGAAGATGGGCAATTGATTACATGGAGTAGTTGCACTATTTCACCCGATGATGAAGTCGATATCACAGATTTTTCTGGCGATATGATTAATCAAGCTATTTGCAAACCTAAAACGATTGGAGACAATGAGTGGGAAGGACAAATCCAAACTCGTGGAAATTCTAGTCGATATTCTTACGTAATTTCTTTATCAGTAAATGGAAAAAAAATGAGCTTCTCTCCCTATATGGAAGTTCAATAAAATATATAAACAAGGAGTTAAAAATGAAAAAAGTAGAGATATTAATAATCGTTGATGCATCAGCAGCTTTAGCAAGTAGAGATCTACAAAGCAATATTTATTTGGTAGATACAAATAAATATATGGGTTCTGGAAATGAAGGGCAAGCGGAACTACAAACAGCCTGTCAAGATGGTCAGTTACTCAGTTGGCGAGTAGTGTCAATATCACCTGATAATGAAGTCAGTATTGTGTCATTTGCTGGTCAGATGATCACTGACAGAGTCTGTGTGCCGCAAAAGATGGGCATCAGTGAGGACTGTTACTGGGAAGGCCAAGTTGAAGCACAAGGTCAAGCAGGTACACAACAGTACAATGCGACATTAGCTATAGATGGAGCACAATTAACGTTTGATCCATATCTAACTATCACTACTTAAGGATTACTGAAATGCTTAGCCCTAATATAGATATGACCTTAGATATGCTCACTGGTGTATACAAAGATTTTATTAACATCAGTAACTATGATGCTACTTGTAATTCACTCGTCATAGGCCATGTAGCGCAAGATCCGCAATGGCTTGTATCTGTGCGCAGTAGAAGTAGCAAGCTTAAGAATGTAATGAATGAATTTGTTGAGCAAAAACCAAAGATGTTTGCTGATATTTTAACATCGTTCATTGATTATCAGTCTACTATTGCCGCAGTAGCCAGTAATCGAAAATCTGTTAGTACCGCAGAAGAATGGTTAGCGTTACTAAAGCCTTTAAAGGCAACGTTAGAAGATAACGTGGCTATCGCCAATAATGCTCAACAAAAATTTACCCATGCTTACGACCAAGCTAAAGATGTTGAGTCACTGATAAATGATAGTGTCAACGACGGCTGGGAGGAACTTTCAGACGAAGAACAAGCAATGGTAAAAATCGCCAACCAAATCGGCTCTTTGACGGCAAACATTGAAAACTTAGGTGCCAGTGTCTCCTCTGCTCAATTGAGAGCGGGCAAAACTTATATCCAGAGTACAGTAACTATTGCCTATGGCGTGGTCATGGGAACCGTATCTTCTGTGCCATTTCTATCATTCGCTGGAGCAATCTTTACCATAGGTTATAGTGCATACGATACGATACGTTCAGCAGAGGAAATCCAGCGTGACTTAGATCAGCTTACCGAGCTACAAAATAAGGCAACGGAGGAAGCACAAGCAGCAGCGATAACCAAAGCAACCATTCAAATCTTAAGCAATATGAGCGAAGACTTTCTCAAGATCGACGACAATCTACCAGCGTTAGCACTGTTGTGGCAAGACGAACTCGATAAAGTCTCAGGGCTCATAAGTGCTTTACAAAGTGGCTCAGACCCTACCCTTCTGTATGACTTACAAACTATCGAAATAGCAGCAACATCGTGGAAAACGATTGCAGATTTTGCCAAAAAAATCAGTTTACCACCGCAGATCGGAGTACCTGTTTTGGTGAATACACTTAACAAGACCATCGAACCGCAATAAAGGAGATATATTATGGTTTAAAAATGCCGAAATAGCAGTAGCGTAGTGGAAGACGATTGCAGATTTTGCTAAACAATCAGTTTGCCACCGCAAATAGGAATACCTATTTTAATAAATACACTTAATAGAACCCTCAAATAATAGTAAAGGAAATACATTATGTCAGCGAATACACCAAAGTTGAACCCGACTCAACAATCTACACAATCCGCCTTTTTAGCGACAACCGTCATTACAGCACAATGTCATGCCATATTAAATACTCAATTCTTACCTCCTGAGACTAAACCAGATTGGTTTGATGACTTAAACGCAAAATTAGATGATGCAAAGTTAGTCGCAAAAGAGTGGGTTGATACACTAGGTCCAAAAGTTTCAGCATCTATTCCTTCAAGCGTGATTAATTTTGATGCGACCTTTCAAGCTTCAATAGACGCTATACATGAGCTATACAAACAAGATCCAACAGCAAGTGGAAAAGACAACGAAGTGGTTAAAGAAGCCGCCCAAATAATGACTGCTCTCAGCTTACAGGTCAAAGGCATTGAAGGTACGATCAAGACGATGGGAACAGAGCTTTCGGAGTGGGGAGCAAAAATGCAAACCGCTCATGATAATTTGGAACAAGGCGCTGGAAACATTCAAAAAACTATTATTGATTTACAAACTGATATACAGAAGATGGATAATGCCATTGCTAACAATAGAGCAGCCATCAATAAATTAAACAAAGACCTCGTTTATGCACAGGTCGCTGTTGGCGTTGGTATTTTTATGTTGGTTGCGGGGGCTGCATTAACTATTGCAACTGGTGGTGCCGCTGCTGTGGTAGCTGGTGTTGGCGCAGTGGCAATTATTGGTGGCGCCATCACTTGGGGTGTTATGCAGCATCAAATTAATGAAGATTTTAACAAAATAGCTGAAGAGCAAAAAGAAAAATCTGAAGACCAACAGCAAATTGTGGCATTACAGGGGTTGTCGACAGCGAGTAATGCCGTCGTTTCGGCTATTGAAACCTCCACGTCGGTGCTTTCAGATTTTGAAACTACTTGGACTGTCTTTGGTAATGAATTAGATGACGTTGTTAGTAAACTTAATAGTGGTGCTTCAATGGAGAGTATCATTATGGAAAAAGTGATGTCAGATGCAGCCAAAAATGAATGGGACGACGCGGTGGAATTAGCCAAGCAATTATCTAGTGCTACAGTTAAGATTGAAACTAAAACAATTGAACCTGGACAACAAATCGCAGCGTAACAGTCTTAAAGAAATGGGGGCATTAAGCCCCATTTCTTTATTCATCTTATAATAGGATATCCCTATGACAACTTCAGCCAGTGAACAATTAAAGACAGAGATCCCACAGTCGATTGGCGCTATGGTTCTGCTAAACTCATCTTGCCAAGGTGTTGTGGAAACTTATATAGATCAGGGCAGTGCAGGCCAGTGGTATACACAAATAGAGCAAAACCTTAACACAGTACAAAAACTTGTACGTCAATGGCGTTTAAGCGGGAATTTGTATTTTTCAACTGATATAGCTTCGTCGGTGGTCAATATAGGGACAACATTTAATACAACTCAATTACAAGTCAATACGTTATTTAACGAGCTTGAAACAAGTTATAATCAAGGCAAACTCAATCAACTCATTCAGATATTACAAACCTTACAGGAACCTATTCAAAGGCTTAGTACAAGCATTAATCATTATAATAATGATCTAAACTCGTGGGCGGCGAAAATTGAAGATGCACATGAAGCCTTGCAGAATACAATTGCAAAAATTCAGCAACAAGAAACGCAAATACAAGCTGAAATAACCGCAACTAATCAACAAATTGAGCTAATTCAACAACAGGTTTCTGCTTTTAAAAAAGCCATCGCTCAAGCAAAGTCTAAACGAAAACTGGGTATTTTTGAAACCATATTCGGCGTTGTTTTGGCTCCTTTTACTTTAGGTGGATCACTAATATTGGCGGGTTTTGGCGTTAGTTCAATAGTAGAAGCCGAGAGTGAGGTAACTGCACTACAAGGCGATATACAAACATCGGTTAATAGAATTAATCAAGATCAACAGGAATTAAGCGACGATCAAAAGCAAATAACCTCGCTTAATGCGCTATTACTGAGTGTAGCTTTATAAATGAAGGTTGTACGGATATCAGCCGTTCGCTAGAAGCACTAGAAACCAGTGTTGGTAGCTTATATGATGAAACTTCCAATGTAGTGGATAGTTTGCAAAAAGCGACCACATCAGAGCAAGTGATCTTACAAAAAGTATGGTATATGTCAGCGTTTAATGAGTGGCAAAATATATTGGAAGTTGCATTATCTTTAACTAATGCTCAGCCGTCAATCACGCGTAAGCAAATTCAATAGTAGGCACTCTATCTATGGTTTGTCATCAACTAAACCAAATCATACAAGTAATTAGATGAATGTCATTCAGGAAATGATGGTTCAAACGTATTGTAGCAATTCAACATGGCACGATAGTGTTTCAACTCAACAAATAGATTTTCGACCAGTTGTCGTGCTTCATAGAGCTCCTTATCAAAGGTTATTGCCTGCAACCGAGCACTTGACATCTTTTTTGTTCAATACTGTACTGATTAGCTTTAACAATACTAACATCCAGCACGATATATGAGTTGTCCATCTGATTGTCTCAGACAATTGATTAAACACACGCCCACTTATGCATTTTTTGAACAACAGCTAAAATCCGTATGAACCGTTCTAAAGTCACTGAAGAGATTAGGTAAGTTATGCCGCCTGTCTTGTAGCTATACAAGACAGCCTCTACAAACAATAGCTAGAAATAGAGTGCCATCTATATTTCAAATCATTATAGCTTACACTGAAATACTGGCACTAATTGAGGATATACCTTAGTATACTTACCAAATTTTAGGCAAAAAAAAGCGACTCCAAAAGCACATCCTCGGCACACATTGTGACTATTACCGTTGCTACCTTCCGGTCCTGGCGGGATTCATAGAACAATGTTGCGAGGCTACCAATGGAGCCACCAGTCGCAAATTATACAAGAATTATTCAGTATTGCAACCCCTTTTATAAAACTGTTTGTTTTGTGCCCTATAACAAGCCGTAACGTAGATGACAAAATTCTAACAGCAGCTTTTTTAAATTTTGCTATTTTAGGGGATGAAGTTGGGCACACATTGTCATCTAACAACTAAAATGAACAACTTCTAAAATCAAAGTGACGCTTACTTTTGTAAGACTCATACCACTAACATTGTAGTTTATTTAGGAGATTTTTATGAAAAACACTTTACTTAACCGAGCGGCTTTAACGACAGGTACGGCTTTTTTATTGACTGCTATGATTGGCGGTGCGCATGCAGAGACAACAGGCTACGACCAACTGACTTTTCAGACAGAAGTAAAAGAAGAGGTTCAGAATGATGAAGTACGAGCCAGCCTATACAAAAAGGCTCAAGCAACAGATTCTAAAACGTTAGCGACTACGCTTAATACCGCTGTTAATAATGCCGTCAGAATCGCCAAGCGCTACCCTAGCGTGACGGTCAGTACAGGACAGCAAACCACTTATCCTCGTTACGATAAAAACGACAAGATCATTGGCTGGACAGGACAAGCAAATATAGACTTAAAAAGTACAGACTTTGCAGCAACAAGCCAATTGATTGCAGATTTGCAAGAAACTTTAGTGATGGACAATCTAGCGTTTGGCGTATCAGACACTAAAAAAGACGCGTTAGAACAAAAAATGATGACGGAAGCTTCTCGCGCTTTTCAGCAGCAAGCTAAGAACCTCACCCGCGCGTGGGACGCTCGTGGCTACCGCGTGGTAAATGTCAATCTAAATACCGGTAACAACTACCCTCGCCCTATGTACGGCGCTATGATGAAAACAGCATCTGCTGATGAATCTATCCCAAGTCAGAACTTTGAATCTGGTAATAGTACTATTTCAGTGACCGCTAACGGAACGATTGAGCTGACTAAATAAGTTAGTAGATGTTCTAAGTAAATTGAAAGTTTCATATTAAGTTTTATACTAAAAAGGCAAGTACGATCAATAGTACTTGCCTTTTTTCGAATGTTTTCAATACTCGATTAATAAACAGAAGATAATCATAGTCATACTTCTAGCAACCATATTAAGGGTTAGCCGCTTGTTTTTGGCGCATTTTTAACATGACTTTTTGATGCCATGGTAAATTTTGATAGGCCAACAGTTGCTTCGCTATTTTCTTTTTATTTTGTAATGCGGTCGTGTTTTGAATGACATATATGGTGCGTGCTACTTGCTGTAGCGCCGCGCCGCGCTCGTTTTTTATGACTGCTTTTATCTCATGTGCGCCTGGCAGAATATCGGCCGTCGAGATAGTGCCGCTTAGACCTTGCACCACCTCATTATTATCAAAATAGATACTAACACTATCACCCGCTTGTAAATTCGGTTTGACTTGCACATTCACATTGATACTTTGCGCAGGACGACGATAAGCGCGCTCTTCACTAGGCTCCACAATGGCCATTTGGTAATTGATGGGTATTTGAGCGCGATTTGTAACTGTCTCAGCAGAGGCTGGACGTGTATCAGAGAATTGGGATTGATTGCTGCTATTGCTATCATTTGCCCGATTGGTTTCATTGCCAGTGGTGATGTTCATTTGACTGATTTGCTTACCTGATTGCTGCTCTTGATTCTGCGGACGATCTGTAAAGGTTACCTGACCTGTTTTTTCATCAACGATTTTGTAGATGGGTGCAGCAGTGGCTACCATCATATAAAGACTGGCAGTGCCAATAACAACACCAGACAATAAAACTTGCGGCAGCTTATTATTCAAGACGCTGTTTTTTAATAATGAAATCATAGTCATTCAATCCAATCAGTAGGTATCATTGAGGTCATTAAAGATATTATGCGGCACTTTTACAGTTAAAGCAGCAATGAAGCTACAAAAAACTTACCTTCATTTGAAGAATTAATTATCGAAACCATAAAAAAACCAGCTGAGCTTGACTCAACTGGTTCATATTTATTCATATACTATTTAGTTAAGCTATCAATTAGCAGCTGTAGTACATGTCAAATTCAACAGGGTGTACGGTAACATTTAGACGTTGTACTTCTTCTTCCTTCAATGCGATAAAGGCATCTAACATGTCTTTAGTAAATACATCGCCTTTTAACAAGAATTCATGATCATCACGTAGTGCTTGTAATGCAACATCTAAGCTTTCAGCAACCGTTGGGATTTGCGCTTCTTCTTCTGGCGGTAAGTCATACAAGTTTTTGTCAGCGGCTTCGCCTGGATGCATCTTGTTCTGGATACCATCAAGACCTGCCATCAATAGTGCTGCAAACGCTAGGTATGGGTTCGCTGTTGGATCAGGGAATCGCGCTTCAACACGAACCGCTTTTGGGCTGCTAACATGCGGGATACGAATAGACGCTGAGCGGTTAGACGCTGAGTAAGCCAATTTAATTGGTGCTTCATAATGTGGCACCAAACGCTTGTAGCTATTCGTTGATGGGTTGGTAATTGCATTCAAAGCACGAGCATGCTTGATCACACCACCAATAAAATACAATGCGGTTTCAGACAAACCTGCGTACTCATCACCAGAGAAAGTGTTCACGCCATCTTTGGAAATAGACATGTGAACATGCATACCTGAACCATTATCACCAACGATTGGTTTTGGCATAAAGGTCGCTGTTTTACCAAACTGATGCGCCACATTATGTACAACATACTTTAGTTGTTGTACTTCATCGGCTTTACGTACCATCGTGTTGAATGCCACACCAATCTCAGACTGGCACGAAGCCACTTCATGGTGATGTACTTCGACACTGCCCTCGCCCACAATCTCTTCAATACGTTCACACATAACAGCGCGCATATCGTGCGAGCTATCGATTGGTGGTACTGGGAAATAACCACCCTTAACGCGTGGACGGTGAGCCATGTTGCCCCACTCATAAGACTCACCAGTTGACCAAGCAGCCTCTTCAGCAGTAATTTTATGGCTAACACCTGACATATCGATTGACCATTTAACGTCATCGAATACAAAGAATTCAGGCTCAGGACCGAAGTAAGCAGTATCACCGATACCAGTAGACTTTAAGTACTCTTCAGCACGGCGAGCAATAGAACGTGGGTCACGATCATAACCTTGCAACGTTGATGGCTCAATGATATCGCAAGTGACCACTACAGTGACCGCGTCAAAGAATGGGTCGATAAAAGCAGTTTCTGCATCTGGACGCAAAATCATGTCTGATGCTTCGATACCTTTCCAGCCAGCAATGGAAGAACCATCAAACATTTTACCGTCTTCCATGACTTCTTCGTCTACGGTAGACGCTGGGAAACTGATATGTTGTTCTTTACCGCGCGTATCAGTAAAGCGGAAGTCGACCCATTTAGCGTTAGAGGATTTGATAAGGTCTAGTAATTTGTTCGACATAAATAGTCTCCGTTGTATTAGTCACGTTATTGCGATTTAAAGGTTTTTAAAGCTAATGTTGTACTTTTTAGTTTAAGAATGAATGTTAGCGGTGCGTCAAAAGTGAAATGAGTTATTCCAGATTCTGCTTATCATTATCAGCACTATTAATATTGTTCGTCAAGAGGCTCACGTAGAGTCAACCTCCTATAAGACCACTGACCATTCTAAAATATTAGTGATAGGCTAAGTGCTCCCTCATCTTATTTTAGTAACTTTATATTTTGTTCTAATAGCCTGACTTATGATGCCGAAGGCCTCCGGCACGTGTCAATGATTATTATTAAACCATTTGATAGTCATCAATAACCATAATAGCAGTGATGCATAATCTATGCCAATCCATTTATATACTCATAATATATATGACTAGAATATAATTTATTATTAACAATTACATAAGCTTATGCTGTAAAAATCATTCGCTAAAAATATTACTCACTAAATTGACGCCTTATATACTGTCTCTGATAATCACTAATGTTGAACTAAAAGCACCAATAAAGTGCACTTAAAATTAACATAGTCTCTTAATTGTTCCCTTAAGGTGCAACTTATAACTGTTGTATACATCGAAATTTTTGTAAACATATAATCAGCTCAGCAGCATGAGGCAAATTTAGCTTATCTGGTACTCAGTGATGGGGTGTATCTGTAGAAACGAAGCGAATCAGTTTTTGTAATCAAAACAAAGTGATTGCATCGTTAGTAGGCGGAGCGACTAACCGTTAAGGTAAGTATATTGAGTGCAATCAAGTTTCCCATGGATACCCACTAGTGCTATACGATGCAGTACACGTATTAGCAGCTCTATATTGATAACTGAAGAAGAGAAGTAACTATTAAAGATAATAAGCCGAAACTAAAAACTTTATTAGCAATGCACTTTCACATATGAAATATATCAGGTTTACTAAAGAATGAGACCCATTGTTTAGTGCTCTAGAGATAAAAAAATCCATACTGGTTTCATTAACTCATTAAAGGTATCAATTGATGATTTATAAAATTTCTACTTAAGCTATATTTCTTAAAATATTAAACTTGTATTTATTTAAAGCCTAACGAAAATGCTGGTTTTTTAATATCCATATAAATAAATATAAAACGCAAGATTACTAACGCTTATATGGCATTAAAATATTTATTGGAAATATCAATGGGTATTTCCAATAAATAACTCGCCCTATCGAAATTATTCAATTGATCGATAATGTATTCAGACTAAACGAGTGCAAAAGTCACTAGGTAAGACTGTTTCGCTCTACCTAGTGTTATCGTACTTTATATTTACTTAGCGACAGCTTTTTAGAAATGTCCACGAACTATCACTACCTGGAACGGTATTTGTATACCAATTAGCTTTGTAAGCTTTACCTTGGTATTGGATTTTATCATCGGTTTTATTATGTGTATAAGGGCCGCTAGGATAATCTTGTCTTACCCAGTTAGGGTAGGTTTTTATCTCTTTGCAGCTCGTATCACTTGTTATAGCGCACCCATCAGAGCCTACTTGTGTACCCATAGGTGTATTAGGGCATCGATCAAGATTATCGCTTACGCCGTCGCCATCGCTATCGACACTAGGACCTGATCCAGGGATACTGTTATCCCAGCCCTGCAAGATACTTTTAACCTTTTGGCCTGACGCACTAAGAGAATCCCATCTACCCCCTGGTAAAAAAGTTGATGCTCCTTCGTCTTTGTCATTTAAAGCCCAGTTTGTATGGCTAATATTGTTTGATTTGAGAAAGATCATCCACGCGTCAGTTTCACTGTTATTAACCCCACCGTTACCATCAGCATTGACTGTACCCCATTCAGTAGCAAATAATGCGATACCGTTATCTAATGCTGTTTGAGCTTTATTTCTGAGTGGAGCGCCGTGTGTACCCGCATAAAAATGTAAGGTATAAGCAATATTGCTGCGATCTATCGGATTCTGCGAAGCAATATCAACATCTTGCGACCAAGTAGGCGTACCTACGACAATAAGATTGTCAGGATCGATCGCTCTGATCTTATCAATAACGGTGACGGCATAAGGTTTTACGTCATTTGTCCACGAAACTTGTAAGGGCTCGTTGTAAATTTCATAAATAACGTTGTCATAACCGCCATACTTAGTGGCGGCTTGTTCAAAAAACCTAATGGCGGTTGCTGTATCTGTATGCGCTTCGTGGCTATGTAAATCAATAATAACGTACATATCTTGTTCTATTGCTGCATTGACCACGGTATCTAGGCGGTTAATATTGCTATCCCAGTCGTCATTTAAGCTACCTGTGAGATTCTTTCCGTGACCAATTGCTGCGCGGATAATATTAGCACCGAACTCTTTTTTAGCATTAGCCACCGTTTGTGCGGTGTAGAACTTCTCTCCTCCCCATCCTGTATTACTCCAAAATAAGCTTGTACCAGCAAAACTGGTGGCTTCACCACCCGCGAGTACTTGATTACCGCTAACACTTAATTTTTCAACGGCGGCATAGCTTGAGGTTGAATATGCTAATAATAAACCGAGCGTTAGATTTTTGGCTATAAATAGCGCCTTTTTGGGTGTACATGAAACTTTCATCGCATTTTCCTTAATTTAATTTATCTATCAGATATAAACTGGAATATTTCCATTGCGTTAAAATTCATATTCGCAGGTAACTTTTATTAAATTCATAGGATTACAGTAATTGAAATACAAATTTAGTATAACTACATTTTTATATAACTAAAAATAGTTATTTTAAGATAGATTTTTAATAAGCTATATATTCATTAAAAAACATATAGCTTATTAAAAATCTAAATTTATAAAATTATAATGTGAATATTATTTATTATTATTAATAAAATTATGAATTGGATGTCAGTTTTTAACGATCTGATACGATAAAAATTATTGATTGACACTATTGCGCTTTGGAAAAAAGCAATAGTCTTGGTTTTTCTTGTTAGATACCATTGAGACACTGATTAACCGAAGTTATTTTCAGTCGATTATGCACGATACCAATGAGTATAGTGGAGGATTGAGCGAGTAGAGAATTCAGCAAATATCCTGAATTTGATAGACGGCAAAATAGTGGTAAGATAACAGCGTCTTAAAGTGGCAGATCACAGTATCACTACTGGCAGCATCACTACTGACTGTTATCCAATGTTGAGCACCACATACAGGCAGCCAAGTATTTCTAATTCTAAAAAATATAAAAATCAATAAGTTGAAACCTCAATGATTCTGATGATCGATAATTACGACAGTTTTACGTACAATATCGTACAGTACTTCGGTGAGTTACAGCAGGACATCACCGTCTGGCGTAACGACCAAACCACTATTGAGCAGATAAAAACATTGTCACCCGATGCAATCGTGATTGGCCCTGGCCCATGTGATCCAGACCGCGCTGGGGTATCACTTGAGGTCATCGAAACATTCAAAGGTGTTGTGCCCATATTAGGAATTTGCTTGGGGCATCAAGCCATTGGACAGGCTTTTGGTGGGCAAGTAATCAAAGCTGGCAAAATCATGCACGGGCGCTTATCGGCTATTTATCATAATGACCAAGGCGTCTTTGCAGGTCTCCCAAACCCCTCACAAGTCACGCGTTACCATTCTCTTGTCGTCGATAAGAACAGTTTGCCCGAATGTCTGGAGCTGACGGCATGGACACAAAATAGTGATGGCAGTATCGAAGAGATCATGGGTATTCGTCACAAGACATTTGCTATTGAAGGGGTACAGTTCCACCCTGAATCCATCTTAAGTGAAGCTGGCTATCAGCTGCTCAATAACTTTTTGCAGACGCATCATTTGGCAGTACTAGCCCCAAACGACTTGCCACAAGTTGGTTAACTCGTGGAATAGAGAAGTATTTATAATAAGACAAACCTAAAACTAATACATAAAAACAATGAGTGAGACAACAATGAATAATGCACAAACGGAAGGAACTCCTAACCCAGATAATATTTCTCAACATAACGTTGCCCAACTGTCTGATGAGGAAATACACAAAATACTGACCACAGCACTTGGTCGAATCTTTCAGCACATTGATTTGACCTTTGATGAGATGTATCAAGTGATGCTGATTATCATGCAGGGCAGATGTAGCGATGCCATGATGGGGGCTATATTGACGGGACTGCGGATGAAAGGCGAATCTATTGATGAGATCACCGCTTCTGCTAGTGCCATGCGAGATTTAGCGGCCAACATCACTCCTGAGAACTGTGATTATTTGGTTGATATTGTTGGTACAGGCGGCGATGGCGCCAATTTGTTTAACGTTTCTACTGCGTCAGCCTTCGTAGTAGCAGCGGCAGGAGCACAAGTAGCAAAGCACGGCAACCGCGGTGTTTCTACCAAATCAGGCAGCTCAGACTTGCTTGAAGAAGCTGGTATCAGCCTTGCGCTTACACCCGAACAAACCAAAGACTGTATCGAAAACGAAGGGGTTGGCTTTTTATTTGCCCCCAATCATCACAATGCCATGCGTTATGCAAACCCCGTGCGTCGTGAGCTAAAAACCCGTACGATTTTTAATATCTTGGGGCCATTAACCAATCCGGCTGGCACGCCAAACTTAGTGATTGGCGTCTTTACAGCTCAGCTCTGTGAACCTATTGCTAAAGTCATGAAAAACTTAGGCGCACGTCATGTGATGGTCGTAGGCGCAAAAGATGGCTTGGATGAAATCAGCCTTGCGACTTCGACCACTGTCGCTGAATTAAAAGACGGCGAGATATCTGTGTATGAGATGATGCCAGAAGATGCAGGTATCGAATCACAAACGCTCATCGGTCTTGATGTTGACTCTCCAAAGCAAAGTCTTGAGCTGATTCGTGCCGCTCTATCAGGAATAGAGACCAATGACCGCTCTGTACTCAAAGCTCGTGATATGATTGCATTGAATGCTGGTGCAGCCATCTATACTGCAGGACTTGCCAGCAATTATCCTAATGGGGTTAGCCGAGCACAAAAAATCATACAAAATGGGGATGCGTTGGTTAAGCTTGAGTCTTTGGCCAAATACACGCAGCAGCTGGTCGATAAAGGGTAGACAATCGGTTAAACCTTACTCTCATTACCTATTTGCATTTAACTATAATCGGATACCAGCATGACCACAACCAACTCTAAGATTCCTACCGTATTACAGCGCATCGTCGCAACCAAAATAGAAGAAGTAAAAGCTGCTCGTGAGGCATTATCGCTTGAAGACTTGCAAGCCCAAGTCGCAGCAGACACCAAACCACGTCGAGGTTTCGCAGCTGCCCTGCGCGCTTCCAGCTCTAACAAGAATGGTATTGGGATCATTGCTGAGATTAAAAAAGCGTCGCCTTCTAAAGGGATTATTAACCATAATTTTGCGCCTGCCCTATTTGCCCAGCAATATGAGCAGGCAGGTGCTAGCTGCCTGTCGGTATTGACCGATCGTGATTATTTTCAGGGTGATGACCGCTATCTTATTCAAGCCTCTAACGCTGCAAGCTTGCCGATACTGCGTAAAGACTTTATGATTGATACGTATCAAATTTATCAATCCTATTTGATGGGCGCAGATTGTATTTTATTAATCATGGCATGCCTTGATGATGCGCAAGTAAAAGAGTTACACGCGCTAAGTATCGAGCTTAGCATGGATGTATTGATAGAAATTCATACCCATTCCGAGCTTGAGCGCGCGCTGCAACTCCCGCGTTCAGAGCACAATATTTATGGTATTAATAATCGCGATCTAAATACCTTTGAGGTTAACCTACAAACCACACTTGATTTAAGAACCCTGTTGGTTGATGCATTGACTGATGATGATAGCAAGGCATATAAACCATTGATTGTCACTGAAAGCGGCATTCATAACAGTGATGATATTCGCTTGATGTTAAATCACGACATTCAGCACTTTTTAATCGGTGAGCAGTTTATGAAAACCGATCACCCAGGTCAGGCGTTACAATCCTTACTTGCAGGCGTCGAGGCAGACGGGTAAAGTAAACAAAATCGATTAAGCTTTAATAACATTAAATAGCCAATATCGGCTCATTCCTTCACCCATTCATTAATCAACGATACGTTAACCTTTATGTCAAACTCTCTATTTTCAAAAGAAATGCAAGACCAACTCAAAGAACTAAAAGGCCAGTTGACCAAAGGCCGTGATACCAATTCACCAGATGGTGAAAATCAAAAGCCCACTGAGCCTGTGTCGCTATTGACACAAAAGCAAGTCAAAAAGACCGTCAAGCAACTAGACAGTGAGCATGTCGATGATGACAAAGTGTTGTTTATGCAAGCCATGCATGGCGTCAACCAGCTAGAAGACAAAAACGTCCGCTCACCTGCCAGTACAGCAAAAGCGCGTAAACCTGATGCCACGACACTATCAAAACGTGCCGCCGCTCAAGGTAGTGAGGCCAGTGACTTAGGTGCAGGTCTATCAGACATGCAAGCGCTACTAAATCCTGTCGCGGCTGAAGCCTATTTGTCATACAAACAGCCAACGTTACAAAACAAAATTTTTGATCAGCTCAAAAAAGGCAAACTGCGTTGGTATGACGCTGTCGATATTCATGGTTGCACCATTGAAGAAGCGCGCGACGCCATGACACAATTGCTAAGCCAAGCCAAACAAAACAATGAGACGATGGTAAAAATTGTCCATGGTAAAGGCAGCGAAGCCATTCTAAAAACATGCGTCAACGGTTGGCTGCGCCAACTGCCAGAAGTATTGGCATTTTGTTCAGCTCCGCCAAAAGACGGTGGCAATGGCGCGGTATTGGTATTGCTCAAAAAGCCTAAAGTTGATGGCGAATAAATCATACTGTACAAGCACAAAAAAGGACTGCAAATAAGCAGTCCTTTTTTTATCTACTATTTCTATACGTGTTTTTGGCGATTTGCCCTTTAGTATTATGTCTTTATCTTTTCATAGTTACGGTGACATCATTATGCCCATACAGACCATTGAAAGCACCCAAGAATTACAAGAACAGATCATGGCACTAATTGCTATTGAACCAAAGTTTGCGCCTGTCTATAACCAAATTGGCACGCCCAGTCTTAGACACAATGCTGGCGGTTTTGAGCAGTTAATGCGAGCGATGGTTGGACAACAGCTATCTGTGGCAGCGGCGGCAAGTATCTGGAATAAATTAGTCGATGCTGGATTGACTGCGCCCCTTGCCATTAGCGCAGCAACTGACGAGACGCTAAAAGCGCAAGGTTTGTCTAAACAAAAAACGCGCTATGTGCGCTCCTTGGTTGAGCATAATATTGACTTCACGACTTTAGAAATCATGCCTGATGAAGAGGTGATAAAGGTGCTGACAGCCGTCACTGGTATTGGACGATGGACGGCTGAGATGTATTTATTGTTCTCATTAAAGCGAGCAGATGTACTAGCAGTCGATGATTTAGCGATTAAAGTCGCTGCAATGATGTTACTCGGTTTGGCCGAGCGTCCAACACCAAAACAACTAAGGCATCTGACTGAAGACTGGTCGCCCCATCGTAGTGCAGCCAGCCTGCTACTTTGGTCATACTACGGCGAGCTGCGCAACAAAACTGCTATTCCTTTATAAGACTGCTCTATAGGACTCAATCAAACGTCTACAAAAAACCTTACTCAATACGTGATTAAGGTTGATTCCATATAGAAAAGCCCGTTTTCTTTTTTGTGTGCTTAAACGTGCTTTTTTTCAATAAACGTCCTTTATTTTTTAATGCTCTGAGTGTATGGTTGTGTTTACCATTTTTTGCACCTAGTCTGTGCTTATTTGCCTTTTTGTTACCTTTAGCATCATCACTTTCTTTGCTCAAATCCACCCCTTGAGTATCATCGCTATTACCCTCTCCATTGTCGCTGGTATTGGTTTCAAGCTCATCTAGTGACTCTTCAACAACATTTTCAACATCATCTTCTTCGCTGGGCTTATCTTCATCTTGATTAAGAATAAGCTGTTGCATTGGCAGTGCATGCTCAACCTTATATCTCGCTACTTGGTTTAAAACATCAACGAACACTACGTTTTGTTTATCATAAAAATCTACCACGTTATTGGCATTGAGATACGCCTGCAACTGAATGACATAACAGTCTTGGCGCAGCTCTGAAATATGCACTTGATTCCATTCTTGGTTGGTCAACTCATGCTCACTCAAAAACTCATTCAGGTCTTTGACCATCTTGAAAACCACCTCAATATCAGCGGTGCGTTTGAGATACAGCTTATGATAAAACTGAAACATATCACGAGAGGTAAAGTTTTCAATTTGCATCGATGAAAAATCACCGTTTGGTACCGTCACGACCGTGCGCGACAAGGTGCGCACACGCGAGGAACGAATGCCAATGTCGATGACCGTTCCTTCGTACGTGCCAAACTTACAATAATCACCAATTCGTACGGGCGAGTCTGCCACCACAACGACACTACCGACAAGGTTTTCAATGGTCTTTTGCGCACCAAGTGCTAATGCCAAACCACCCACACCCAGTGCGGCAATACCCGTGGTCAAATCAAATCCCAAATTACCAAAAATAACGATGACGGCAAATATTAATAGTAATGCTTTGACAACTTTTCGCAGTAGTCCCAAGATTGAGACACGCTCAGTATAGTTTTTCTTATAACTTAAGTTGACCGCACGCGTAAATATGGCATCAATGACTCGGAGTAATAGCCACGTTAACGCGAGCCAAGAAGCAATCTCAGTAAAGCGATTGATTGGTTCACGTAGCGTCACTGACACGCCGGCATATACCATCGCATCAGACAAGCCTATTGCCATAATAACGACGGTGAGTGGCAATATAACTTTATTAGGAAGAGGTAGTGGTGCCCCGCGTAAGCGTGGGTAAACAATTCGCAATAAATGGTATAACAACCATACAAAAATATAGGTGATCACAAAACTGCTGATAATCATCGCCAATGCAGCGACCAAATCAGCCATTTGATAACCAAAAAGCTTTTTGCCTTCTAAGGAATCAAAGGTATAACGTGAAACCAAGGTCGGCTCGGTGTTCTCTATCACTTCTGGTATGGAGTTGAGTGTCTCACTCGAAAACTGCCAGTATTGTTCGCCTTGGTTAGATGTGACCCTTTCTAGTATCAAGGCCACACTTTTATCACCCACATTAATAGCGCCAACATTCTCTTGGCTTGGTGGTAGTTGATCGGCTAGATTGCCTTCCGGCGTATTATTGATTTGCAAATCAGTCTGAAAACGACCGCCAGCATCTAGTGCTTGCTTGAATTGGCGCACAATGGTCGTTGGATTGTCTGATTTTGATAAATTCAGATAATTGCTCGCCAATAGATAGTCATTTTCACTAAGCGCACTGATAAAACCCTGTACGGTATGCCGAGGTGTATCGCGCCCAAACGAATCTGGGGCCTGTGTACTGACAGGTTCTTCGCTGGCACTGCCCATACCGAGTGAGCCAATTTCAGCAGCAAAAGACGTGCTGGGTAATAGTGAGCCCATTATCGTAAGTAAAAATACCATTATAATAAATGGTGTTTTGAAGATTGAGTATGAGGAGGACCGCTCACTATTGAAAATCAAATTACGCTTAATGGACAAAACAAACCTCTTGGCTTAATTGATACTTTAATTAAAAATAGACCCATAAAAACTGACACTATGATAGCAACTATTTATAACAGCAGTGCTCTTGATTATGTCTTTTTGTCATCATCTTTGTTATCTACCTATGTACGCTCTGTTTATATACTCAATATTGCTCATAAATGGCCTTAACAAGTCATTATTAGAAAAATTCAAGGATTAAAACACGCTCTATCATGAAAACTATTCAGCTTAGAGTGAAGAAATGTTAGGTTAAATTGGTTTATAACTGAGCGACTTTTGTAGATAATAGCGGCGTGTAATCAACTTATTATTTTTTGTAATTTTTGCCTTCTTAGATTTCTATTCTGTAACTTCTTTATTTGATTAATTTGGAATTAAAAATGTCTTTATCACGTTCATCTTCGACCATCTACCTTCGGTTAAGCATTCTAAGCGCACTTGGTTTGTGTGCTGTTAGTGCTATCGCCGCTCCCAATGATGTAAGTGTCGTCAACGATAGTGAGCTGCCACAAGTTGAGCTTGATAAAATTGTAGTGACCGCAACGCGTACGCCGACTAAGACCAGTAACGTCATTGCCCAAACGCGAGTAATTGATCAAGAAGAGATGCAGCGTTATCAAGGTCAAACAGTCACTGATGTATTAAAAAATCAATCCGGTATCAACATTTCGCAAAGCGGCGGTATGGGAACTACTAGCAACTTTTATATGCGTGGTTATGATAGCAAGCAAGTCCTTGTACTAATCGATGGTATTCGATACAGCTCTATTTCTACGGGCACGCCTTCGTTAAATTTATTATCGGCTGACCAAATTGATCGTATCGAAATACTATACGGTGCTTCTGGTTCTAGTATTTATGGCTCTGACGCGATGGGCGGTGTCATTCAAATATTCACTAAGGGCAATAATGTAGAACAGTCAAATGTTTCTACTACGGTGGGTTACGGTAGCAATGACCACTACCAAGTAGGCGTGACAGGACAGCTTAGAAACGACACTTCATCATTGAGCTTAGGTGTTAGTCATAATAAGACAGACGGATTTAACGCGATTGCTAATACTGATTCCTATGATTACAACGCTGATGATGATGGCTTTAAATCTACCAATGCCAGTTTGGCATTACAGCATAAGCTTTCGGACTCTCTAAGCACTGGAATCAGCGCCTTATATTCTGACTCTACTACTGATTTTGATTCTGCAGGCACTCTGTTCCCAAATGCCTATTCAGATCAAAAAAACGGTAGCGCCAATGCTTTCATTCAACATCAAACGCCATTGACCGTTACGAAGCTTAGCTACGGCCAGAGTATTGATAAACTGACCTCACATGATGCTAACGCTATTAATTATCAAGAAGGTAGTCAATTTGATACCACTCAACAGCAAGCACGTTTAGAGAGTCAGATTAATGCACAACCGGGTACAGTTACTGTCGGTGCAGAATGGCTATCTCAAAAACTAGATGCTTCAGATGTATTAGATTTTTCTACCGGGGCTGGTATCCAAACTGCCTATTCGCCTGATGATAGAGAAGTAAAAAGCGCCTTTGTTGGTTATCAGTTAGCAGAGACTTATTATGATTTGCAAGCCAATTACCGCGTTGATGATAACTCGCAATATGGTAATGAAAGCACCTATAACATAGGCGCGGCTGTACGACCATTAGAAGGTATGCGAATTGGCGCAAGCTATTCGACAGGTTTTCGCGCACCAACTTTCAACGATCTATACTACCCTGGTTATAACAACCCAGATTTGAAGCCTGAAACCAGTAAAAATACTGAAGTATTCGTAGAGTATAATAAAGGGAACCAAATTTCACGTCTGACAGGTTATCATACAAATGTCGAGGATTTGATTGGGGGCAACACTAATACAGGTGAGGCAAAAATCAAAGGGGTAAGTCTTACCTCTGATTGGCGTGTTAATTCGTTCTTATTTGGTTTAGGTTACGACTACTTAGATGCGAAAGACAAAACAGCCAATAGTGCTAACTATAATAACGACCTCGTTTATCGTCCACAAAATAGCGGTTTAATTTACATTGGTTATCAGCAACCTACCTTTGATGTACGTCTTGAAGCCAAGCATACTGATGATAGATTTTCTGACGTAGCAAATCAAAACAAGTTAGACAGCTATACGCTGCTTAACTTAAGTGGCAGCGCTTATATCACACCTAATCTACGTGCTAACTTGCGTGTCGATAACCTCACTGATGAAGACTACACGTTGTCTAATCAATTCGGTACAGAATACGCGACTGATGGCATCAACTATTTCACCTCTCTAACATACAATTGGTACTAAGCTTAACTAAATAACATCAAAGCAATTAAAAACAAAAAAGGTCATCAGTCGATGGCCTTTTTTATGGCTATAAGTTATTGCTCGACATCTTATATACTCGGGCCGTCAGCTATTTATGTTATCCAACAGGTGACAATCCACAGCTCATCTATTACAATAACGACCTCCGAGAGGTGTTGCGCCATAGTTATTGGTAGTCGTGTTTATATTCAAACGCTTACTACTCATTAGTTATGTTAGGCTCGGTTAACTGCTCAGTGTCCATCATTTTGGTCGCTCGCAGCGCAAACAACGACACCTGCGTTTTTATTCTTTTTATCATACCTTAACCACTGATAGGAGCATATTATGGACGCAGTGTCTAACACCCCATCTGCCCATACGATCGACCCATCTTTCACTGACTACAAAGTCGCTGACATCAGCCTTGCTGATTACGGCCGTCGTGAAATCACCCTTGCCGAAGCTGAAATGCCTGCTCTGATGGGCTTGCGTCGTCGCTACGAAGCAGACCAGCCACTTAAAGGCGCCAAAATCGCTGGCTGTATCCATATGACTATTCAGACGGCTGTCCTTATCGAGACATTAGTCGCGCTAGGTGCTGAAGTACGCTGGACCTCATGTAATATTTTCTCCACTCAAGACCACGCTGCTGCGGCTATCGCTGCTGCTGGTATCTCTGTATATGCTTGGAAAGGCGAAACAGAAGAAGAGTATGAATGGTGTCTGCGTCAGCAAGTACACGTTGGCGGCGAAGCCTCAGGCCAGCTGTGGGATGCCAACTTAATCTTAGATGATGGTGGTGATTTGACTGCTCTGATTCATGATGAGTATGCTGAGCTGCTTGACAACATCCATGGTATCTCAGAAGAGACCACCACTGGTGTACACCGCTTGGTTGAGATGTTGAATAAAGGCACGCTAAAAGTACCAGCCATCAACGTCAACGATGCCGTGACCAAATCTAAAAACGACAACAAATACGGTTGTCGTCATAGCTTAAATGACGCTATCAAACGCGCTACCGACATGTTCCTTGGTGGTCGCCGTGCGTTGGTTATCGGTTACGGTGATGTGGGTAAAGGCTCTACGCAAAGCTTACGTCAAGAAGGCATGATCGTACGTGTCTCAGAAGTCGATCCTATCTGTGCCATGCAGGCGTGTATGGATGGTTTTGAGGTCGTTTCCCCTTACCTTAATGGCGACAACACTGGCGGCGCAGACAACATCAATACGCATCTGCTCGAAAACACTGACATGATTGTCACCACCACTGGTAACTACCATGTTTGTGATCGTCATATGCTCGCAGCATTGAAGCCTGGTGCGGTTGTTTGTAATATCGGTCACTTCGATACCGAAATTGACACCCAATTTATGCGTGACAACTGGCGCTGGGTTGAGATCAAGCCACAAGTCCATCAAATTTTCCGCTCAGATGACGAAAATGATTATTTGATTTTACTTGCAGAAGGTCGCTTGGTTAACCTAGGTAACGCAACCGGTCACCCATCACGCGTGATGGACGGCTCATTTGCCAACCAAGTATTGGCTCAAATGTATCTGTTCGAAGAAAAATTTGCCGAGCTACCAACTGATGAGCGCTTTGATAACTTATACGTCAAAGTATTGCCTAAGAAGTTAGACGAAGAAGTGGCCGCTGCGATGGTCGCAGGCTTTAACGGTACGCTTACCAAACTGACCGAAAAGCAAGCCGAATACTTAGGTGTGCCTGTCGAAGGACCATTCAAACCTGACGCTTATAAATACTAAAAGGAGCCACACTGTGAGTAAGCCTGCTTTTTCCTTTGAGTTTTTTCCTGCAAAAACCGAGCAAGGTCATGAAAAGCTTCTCAGCACTTATGATGAGCTGAACAAGTTGTCACCGGCTTACTTTTCAGTGACCTATGGTGCGGGCGGGTCAACTCGCAGCCGCACTTTAGACATCGTACAAGCACTAAGCGCACGCGGTGAGACTGACATTGCGCCGCATATGTCGTGTATCGGTGATGACAAAGCAGAAATCGCTGAGTTGCTTGATTTTTATAAAGGTTTAGGCATCAGACGTCTTGTCGCATTACGTGGCGACTTACCATCAGGTCAGGTTGGCATGGGTGAGCTGCCATTTGCGGTAGATTTGGTCAAATTCATCCGTGAGCACTCAGGCGATCACTTCCACATCGAAGTGGCCGCTTACCCTGAGATGCACCCACAAGCGCGTAGCTTTGATTTTGATGTCAATAACTTGATCAACAAGTACCAAGCTGGTGCCAATGCAGCCATCACGCAGTTTTTTTATAATGCAGACAGCTATCTGCATTTGCGTGACTCATTAGAGAAGCGCGGTATCGATACGGTCGCTCAACCTTTGGTTGCGGGTATCATGCCCATTACCAATTCTAGCAATTTGGTACGTTTTGCAGACAGCTGCGGTGCCGACATTCCGCGCTATGTGCGTAAGCAGTTGGCTGACTTTGGGGATGATCGCAAAGCGATTGGTGAGTTTGGATTCGATGTGGTCTATCGTTTATGCGAGCGCTTAATTAGCGAGGGTGTGCCAGCCATGCATTTTTATAGCATGAATAAAGTTGAGCCAAACAAACGCTTGGTTGAGGCCTTAGGTTTGACTGCTTAAATCAATAATCTATTAATCACTTAATGACTGGCGCTCTTAGGAGCGCCAGTTTTTTTGTTGCTGTTATACTATTATTACGTCTTGTTTGATTGTCTTGAAAAAATGACAGTAATACCTTTACCCAGCGAAACGATATTCTGCTAAGATATTTAAAAATACTATTATTTAAGATATAGGACTAAGTGACTGTGCGACGTTTTTTTTATGCCACCAGTAGTGATGATATTAGTAATAAAGATAGTAATAATGAGGCTGAAACCCTCTACCCTCAGCTTAGCACTTTGGCTATTGGTGCCAGTATTACATTGACTGAAAGCATTATCCATCATTGGTGTCGTGTATTGCGTGCCAATATTGGTGATCAGGGCATTTTGTTTGATGGTTTTGGTGGAGAGTATCAAGTACAGCTACAGACCATCAGCAAAAAGCACGCCACTGCGACGTTACTCTCGCATTCAGCTGATGACCGCAGCGCCTCTGTCTTTACCAAAATCGGCTTAGTCATGAGTCGCGGTGAGCGCATGGATTACGCTATTCAGAAGTCAACTGAGCTTGGTGTGACTGCGATTCAGCTGTTAAGCAGTCATCATGGTGAAGTGAATCTAAAACCAGCACAAGTAGAAAAAAAGCTGGCGCATTGGCAACAAATAGCGATTGCCGCTTGCGAGCAATGCGGTCTTAATCGTCCACCGCTTATTCTGTCACCTTTATCTATCAATGATTGGCTAAATAATTCAAAAACCAGCGCTGCAAATATCAGAACAGCAGTTAGTCCTACTATGGTCTTGCTCAGTCAGGATGAATATTATCAGGCTTTAGAGCAAACAGCGGATTTGCGTCTGCAGCTCAGTGTACCCGCAGCAGGACAACCTGCCATGCCCGAATCACTACCAAACGTGCTTAAACAAAAAAACGCTTATATTCAGTTATTGATTGGACCTGAGGGCGGGCTTAGTCGCAATGAGTATCAGCAAGCAGCTGAGGCGGATTTTAAGCCGTGGCAAATTGGTACAAGAGTCTTACGTACTGAGACTGCACCAGTCGTTGCGCTTGCGACCTTACATGCCTTGAGTCATTAGCTTGCCAGCACCTCATATACGTAAGTCCATTTATTAGTCAATTTTGACGTTATGAGTCTAATTATGCCTACTTTCAAACCTATTTCGAACACAGATAAGCAGCAGTTACTGGCAAAACTGTGTGAGCAACTTGATGATGCCATATTTATCCTCGATGCCAATTTGCGTTATTTGTCAGTCAACGCCAGTTACGAGATGATTATTGGCTATAACGAGGCATTTATACTGGGGCGACCTCTCGGTATCTATGAGGCGGAGTTTTTGTCAGCAGAAGAACGAGTGATTTTATCGGATATCGTTCATCAGTTAGATAACAATGGTTTTTATGAAAACCACTTTTCTATGCCCAACCGTTATGGGCAAACGCTTGAATGTCATATGACGTATCGCAAGATTTGTATCGAGCAAACTGTTTATTACGTTTGCATGGTACGTGACGTGTCTGCGGTGGTCAAAGACCAAAGACAGGTAACCCACTTGCTCAATTACGATCAAGTAACTGGTCTGCCAAACCGTAAAGTATTTTTGAGTCAAACCAGTGATTTATTGTTAGATAGTTATCAAGAAATTGTCATTGTACGCTTAAATATTGACCGCTATCGAAGCCTTACTAGTCTCTTAGGTTCTGATGGTATCAACACCTTGATAAAAGGCTTTGCAACACGCGTTAAAGAGCTCAATCTAGACCATCTAAAACTTTTTTCTCATTTTGGTGGGGATGATTTCGCCCTAGTCTTTGAATGCAATGACGCCAATATGGCACGTCACCAGCTAGATAGCCTGATGCAAATGTGTGAGCGCCCATTATCCTTGGAGGAAGAGGAAGCAGTAGATGCCAATATCTATTACCATATTTCTGTCGGTGTGAGTTACTTTCCTCAAAATGGTAATGGTAATGACTTAACGGGGCTGTTGAGCAAAGCTGAAAAAGCCCTACATTATGTCAAGCAGCAAGGTGGTGATGATATCTGCTGGTACGATGCCGCTATAGAAAAATCAACCGATGATAGCTTAAAGTTAGAAACCGAGCTTAGAGCAGCCACTATCAAAGGGGAGTTTATTCCTCATTATCAGCCAAAATTTGAATTGGCTACTGGCATTATTACGGGCTTTGAAGCTTTAGTACGCTGGCAACATCCCACCCGTGGCCTACTCACTCCAGCCCATTTTATCAATGCTATTCTCACTCATAAGCTATCATTTGAGCTATTCTCACAAATGGCCATCCAAATTACCAAGCAGCTGTCTATATGGAAACAGCAAGGATTTTGTCAGCACATTTGTATCAACGCCGATGCGGCTGAATTCAGCCATCCGGATTTTTTTGGCATGGTGAGTAAGCTGTTCACGCAATATAATATCTCTGAACATCAACTTCATATCGAGGTGACTGAATCTTCTTTAATTCAACGTCATTCCAATGTCAAAAAACAACTTGAGTTGCTCAAAAACTTAGGGATTTTTTTGGCTTTAGATGATTTTGGAACTGGTTATGCATCCTTAAGTTATCTACAAGAGTATCCATTCGATTTTATTAAAATCGATAAAAGCTTTATCACCAATATAGAGACCGATCGCACCCAACATGCCATTGTAAAAGCCATTTTAGACTTGGCAGTGGCACTTGATATGCAAGTCATTGCTGAAGGCATCGAGACAGAACGCCAACGTGACATACTGTTATCTATGGGCTGTCGCCATGGTCAGGGCTATTGGCTGGGCAAACCTGTGACGGCTGAAGTGGCAACTGAGATGCTGCTTAAACAGTATGAGTCTTTCCAGTAGTCTAGCCAAGCCATCTTTAAGCTATCCAATATCAACAGCTTTTTCAATGACTTATCGACCTATACCTTTGTTCTGTATGTCGAGTTGTTAACTGATGCAAGATAGGTTCATGACTTATCAGTGCTGTTACCAAACTTGTATAATCATCTATGAAAGCCTATCTTTTATAATGAATTTGTTAGATCTTATCAAGTCCCAAGCCGACTCTGACAATCATCATTCTTTTCAATATATATTTTATTTAATCGATAATCGAATCGCTTTGCCTTGTTCCCTATCATTCATTTGGCGTTGCTAAATAAAAATGGGTCAAATCTGTGCGCTAAGCGATTGTGTGGTTTGATACCCACTATTGGCTATTATCAATTATATTTAAAAAAAGGACAGGAAGTTATGCAATATAAAGCGCCCTTACGTGACATTCAATTCGTAATGCATGAACTGCTCGATAGTGAAAATCACTACAAAAAACTGCCAGCGTTTCAAGAAGCTGATCGCGAGTTGATGGACAGCCTGTTTGAAATGGCTGCAAACTTCTCTGAGAATGAATTATCGCCTTTAAACCAAAGCGGTGACGCTGAAGGCTGTCAGTTTAACAGCGGTGTCGTCACTACCCCAAAAGGCTTTAAAGAAGCCTATAAAGCTTATTGCGAGCTTGGTTTTCCAGCGTTGTCTGCTGAAGAAGCATTCGGTGGCCAAAATATGCCGCATTCTTTATCTACAGTCATCAATGAAATGGTTGGTACCGCTAACTGGTCATTCTCTATGTACCCTGGCCTATCGCATGGCGCGATTCAGACCATCGAGCATCATGGTACTGATGAACAAAAACAAATCTATCTAGAAAAAATGGTCACTGGCGAATGGTCAGGTACCATGTGCTTGACTGAAGCCCATGCAGGTTCTGATTTGGGTATTATTCGTACCAAAGCTGAGCCTAAAGAAGATGGTACCTATAGCATCACTGGTCAAAAAATCTTTATCTCAGCGGGTGAGCACGATTTAACAGACAATATTATCCATATTGTATTGGCTCGTCTACCAGGCGCACCTGCTGGTACCAAAGGCATCTCACTGTTTATCGTTCCTAAAGTGATTGTCAATGAAGACAGCAGCTTGGGCGATAGTAACAATGTCGTTTGTGGTTCTATCGAGCACAAAATGGGCATCAAAGCCTCTGCCACTTGTGTCATGAACTTTGACGGCGCAACGGGCTATCTGATTGGACCTGAGAACCGTGGTTTACAATGCATGTTCACCTTTATGAACGTTGCTCGTATTGGTACTGCCCTTCAAGGTTTAACTGCTGCCGAGTACGCATTCCAAGGCTCACTGACTTACGCAAAAGACCGTTTAGCTATGCGTTCACTGTCAGGCGCAAAAGCACCAGACAAGGTCGCTGATCCTATTATTGTTCATCCTGCTGTTCGTAACATGTTGTTGACCGAAAAAGCGTTTGCAGAAGGTGGCCGTGCCTTGGTCTATTACCTCTCACATTTTGCTGATACTGTAGCAAAAGGTGAAGGCGATGAGCTTAAGTTTGCTGACCAAATGCTATCATTTTTGACACCGATTGCTAAAGCCTTCTTGACAGAAACAGGTCTAGAAGCAGCCAACCACGGTATCCAAGTGTATGGTGGCCATGGCTTTATCAGTGAATGGGGCATGGAGCAAAACGTGCGTGATACTCGTATCGCTTGTCTATACGAAGGTACTACTGAGATCCAAGCACTGGATCTGCTCGGCCGTAAAGTATTGGGTTCACAAGGTAAACTGCTTGCCAACTTTGTCAAAATTATCCAAACATTCTGCGAAGACAATAAAGAAAACGACGAGATGGGCCAATTCATTCGCCCACTTGCCAAACATCTTAAAGAATGGGGTGATCTGACGTCACGTATTGGCATGCAAGCCACCGAAAACCCAGATGCCGTCGGTGGTGCTGCGGTCGATTATATGTATTTCAGCGGTTATGTAACGCTTGCCTACTTATGGGCGCGTATGGCACTCGTTGCTCAAACAGCGATTGCAGACGGTACCAGCGAAAAAGCGTTTTATGATGCGAAGATCAAAACTGCGCAATTCTATTTTGCTAAGTTGTTACCACGCACCACAACGCATGTACAACGTATCAGCACTGGCGTTGAGCCGTACATGACGATGGATGTGGATCAATTTGCATTTTAATCAGTCATTATTAAAAAGTTAATTTTTAAAAGCTACTGCTTATAATTAACTCATCTATTATCTTTCTTATCAGCAATACACAAAAGTGTGTTGCTGATTTTTTTGGATGTATGTTTTATCTATTATGATTATAGCGATGAGCGACAATCTTAAAATTCTATTTGAGACTTCAATAGCGGCTGTTAACTTTTAGTGCACGCACAATTCACGAAGAAAAATCCCTGCTAATGCGCTTATTTGTTAAACTTTAACTATTAATCACTACTGTTAAACCCCTAAGATTGCCCCAAAAGAACCATTGATAATCTTAATGACTTCTCTTTTATCCATTTGAACCAAAGGAATGTTTATGGCTGTTTATAATGCCCCTCTGAATGACATGCGCTTTATCTTGAAGGACGTGTTTAAAGCGCCAGAATTCTGGCAAAATAACGAAAACTTAGCGCATGTTGACATTGATACGGTCAATATGATTTTGGAAGAAATGGCAAAGCTGTCAAAAAACGTTTTATTACCTATCAACCAAAGCGGTGATGAAGAAGGCGCGACCTTCCAAGGTGATGGCGTCGTGACGACTCCTTCAGGCTTTAAAGATGCTTACAAACAGTATGCGGAATCAGGCTGGGTTGGCTTGAGTGGTAATGCTGAATACGGCGGCCAAGGTTTCCCTAAAATGGTTACTATGCTTGCTGAGGAAATGATTTTTACGGCCAATCAATCGTTTGCTCTTTATCCAAACCTAACGGTTGGCGCGACGCTTTGTCTTAATGCCGCAGCGTCTGAAGAGCAAAAACAAACCTATCTAGAAAAAATGTATAGTGGCGAATGGTCTGGCACGATGTGCTTGACAGAGCCGCACGCAGGGACCGACTTGGGTATTATCAAAACCAAAGCGGTTCCTAACGATGATGGCAGCTATAATATTTCTGGTACCAAAATCTTTATCACAGGTGGTGAGCACGACTTAACTGATAATATCATTCACTTGGTATTGGCAAAAACGCCCAACGCACCAGAAGGTTCAAAAGGGATTTCGCTCTTTGTCGTACCCAAGTTTTTGGTCAATGCAGACGGTAGCGTAGGCAAACGCAACACGTTAGCTGTGGGTTCTATCGAACACAAAATGGGTATCAAAGCGTCAGCCACTTGTGTCATGAATTTCGATAGTGCAAAAGGTTGGATGGTTGGGGCAGAAAATACTGGTCTGTCTTCTATGTTCGTTATGATGAACTATGAACGTGTGACGATGGGCTTACAAGGGCTTGGTGGCTCAGAGCTTGCTTATCAAAATGCGGCATTATATGCCAATGATCGCGGTCAAGGCCGTAGTGATACGCAGCTACAAAGCCCAGAGAAGCCTGCTGATGCCATCATTCACCATGCTGATGTACGCCGTATGCTGTTGAACGCTAAAGCCAACAGTGAAGCGTCACGCTGTTTTGCTATGTACGTTGCCAAAAATCTTGATACAGAGAAGTTCAGTAACGATCCCGATGCGGCACAAGCTGCTGCTGCACGCGTCGCCCTCTTGACGCCAGTCGCTAAAGCCTTCTTGACTGACAAAGCGCTTGAAGCTACTGTTGATTGCCAACAGGTATTCGGTGGTCACGGTTATATACGTGAATGGGGTATGGAGCAAATCGTTCGTGATACCCGTATTGCTCAGATTTACGAAGGCACCAATGGTATTCAAGCCCTTGATCTATTAGGTCGTAAAGTGGCGAAAAATAACGGCAAATACATCATGAGCTTCTTAGAAGAGATTCGTGACTTTGTGAATGGCATGCAAGCCGATCATAGTATCAAGCAAGCCACTCTTGACGCAGCCGACACGATTGAATTACTCACCACAACTGTCCTTAATAATATTAGTGAGCGCAAAAATGAAATCAATGGCTGTGCTGTTGATTATATGCATGCCTTTGGCTACTTGTCTTACTCGTATATGTTCGCATTGATGGTAGAAGCAGCGAACGGCAAAGAAGGTGAATTTTATACCAACAAAGCCAAGCTTGCAGACTATTTCGTGGGTCGTATCTTGCCACGCATCGACGCTCATGCAAAAATGGTTCAGGCTGGCAGTGACCCGATGATGAACTTTGATCTTGATTACTTCAATGTACCTGCCAGTTAAGTAAATATGGTTAGTCACTTATAGCATTTTGATGAAAAGGACAGTTACGTTACTGTCCTTTTTTTAGCAATAACGTTTTTAATATTCATACTAACAAATATGCTTACTCACAAAACAGTTACCAACAAAATAACTGCTAACAAAATAATTAACTATCGACGCATGGTTATGATTAAAATAGCGCAAATAAGCGTGTCGCCCAAACTAGATAGAACATTACCGGACTTTTAGCCTTATCAATCATTCTAAGTCACTCTACAATGATCCGTATTGAGTCATAAAAACCATTGAAATAACCATAATAAAGGATGCGACGTGTCAGAACTAAAACGCATTTTACAGCAAATTACGGCCTTAAGTGATGTACCTGATCCTGCGATACTCAAACGCCTGATAGACGAGCTGCGTGTGGGTGATAAGGAAACGGAACTTGCCAATGACAAAATTCAGTCGCTGATTGATATTCTCCGTCAACATCCAGAATATGGCGATGGACTCTCTAGCTTTGTTTTAAAATTAATCATCCAGTATCGTCAAATCTCTCTTTATACCGACACTGGTATTATGTCGGATCAAGGGTTTTTTAACAGCTTACGCCGTTTGGTTGGTCATCGGTTTTTACCGCTCTTACCTCAAGAAGATTCCGTCGTTGAATTAGTTGGCTATTTATTTAGCAAGCGCTCTGATGAACGCTGGCTTTCCAGCATTGACAAAGAGAAATGGGACGATCTGATTGCATTGCTGCGAGTGAAAGAGAAGCATTTAGACTTAGTCGCTACGGCAAAAAATAGTATTTTAAATGCCATTATTATTTTGTCTTACCGTGTCAGCGGCATCGGCCTGCATCCCGACTTGATGGAATCTTATCCGCAAATATTAAATTATTCAGCATCCTTTGTAGCTCAAAACCAAGAAGCGGTGCTCTTTGTCAATCAGTATCGACAAGCACATGAATTAGACAGTTTAACCGATACTACCCCTGAGCACGCGGTCGATCCTGCACCCCTACTAGTGATGGTTGAGCAGTGCGAAGACATCGTGGCCACGGTACGCAAACGTATTTACAAAACAGGTATCTCTATACGCTTGACCAATATGATGCTACGTTTGGATCAAAGCTTACAGCGTATCCGCATCTTGACTGAACTGGTCACAGAAAATAATCAAAAGCGTGACGCTGCGGTGATTGAGCTGGTTCAAACGCTGATTACGTCTTCTAATCGCCGCTATAGCATCATGTATTTGATTGATAACAATACCAAATTGCTGTCGCGTAAAGTGACTGAAAATGCCAGCCGTGTTGGTGAGCACTATATCAGTACCGATAGAGCTGGCTATCGCCAAATGTTCAAAAAAGCGTCGATTGGTGGTTTCTTTATCGCCTTTATGGCTACTTTGAAGATACTTGCGTATCAATTGGCGCTGGCCCCCATGGGTCGAGCCTTTATCAACAGTATGATCTACGGTCTAGGCTTTGTCTTTATTCATGTGATTCACGGTACCGTGGCGACCAAGCAGCCTGCCATGACAGCGGCGGCTATTGCGTCCACCATTTCTGAGAGCTCTGGGAAAAAGTCGCATCAACTGACTAAGCTATCAGAGTTGATTGTCGATATTTTGCGTACTCAATTTATCGCTATTATGGGTAACGTCATGCTGGCAGTACCCGTCGCTCTCATTATCTCATTTGCTTGGTTGCAGTATTCGGGCGCACCAATGATTGATTCTGAGAAAGCGAGTCATCTGCTTCATGATCTCGATCCGTTTCACTCACTCGCGATCCCTCACGCGGCTATTGCGGGTGTTTACTTGTTTTTATCTGGTCTAATAGCAGGCTATTATGACAATCTCGCCGTCTACAACCATGTAGGTGCCCGAATTCAGCGTCATAGAT
Organism: uncultured Gammaproteobacteria bacterium; assembly: GCA_963744895.1. Classification (GTDB taxonomy): domain Bacteria; phylum Pseudomonadota; class Gammaproteobacteria; order Pseudomonadales; family Moraxellaceae; genus Psychrobacter. The sequence goes on along the minus strand of CAVUUW010000005.1, from coordinate 1,412,901 downwards.
TGCTCAAGTTCATATTGCCCAAGTCATGGCTCAAGCGATTAGGAGACTTTGTAGAAGCCAACTTAGGCGCAATCATGGGGAACTTCTTATTTGGCGTTTTCTTAGGTAGTACTGCGACGATCGGCTACATATTTGGCTTGCCAATCGATATCCGTCACATTGCCTTTGCGTCCGCAAACCTAGCACACGGATTGTTTAATATCTCCGCTGAAGACATAAGCTGGAGCGTTATTTTCATCTCAATACTGGGTGTAGCCCTTATCGGTATTGTCAACTTGATGGTCAGTTTTTCGCTGGCGTTATTTGTCGCGTTACGTTCTAAAGAAGTACGATTCTTTGAATGGGGTCGTCTCACCAAACTGATTGTTGGTCACATCCTCAGTCATCCTTCTGACTTTTTTTGGCCGCGTGACAAACCCATGAAATACGCGCGTATCGACAGTCAAGGCCATATGATATTTGATGATACTACGATGCAAAAAGGTGGCAAGGCAATACCTAGCAACTACGTAGTAAGGCGGTTGTCTGATGTCAGAATTCTACCTGAATCTAAGCAGCCCAATGAGCAAGGGCCGCAAACCAACACCGATATATACTATGACAACCAGCCTGAAGGCAATCATGTAAAGCCTCATCTGTCTGCAAAAAAGGTCGTGGATCTTGATGATGGTTTAGTAGATGAAGAGTTGAATAGCTCCCCTTATACTGGCGACATTCAGTATGATCAAGCAACTAAAACGCTCAATACCTCAGAGAACAATCATAACGAAACAGCGACTGATGAATTGAGCGCTAATACCACAGACGACAAAACAGTGGGGGATGCAAAAACACCATTGCCAAAACCTAAAAAACCACCGAAACTGCCCAATTAATTGGGTGGTCTCGATGGCTTGATACTTGGTCAACGGATGATATTAGAATCGTTTTTATAAGTTTCGTTATAGGAATAAGGATGGTTCCCTAGTGAGGACTTAAACACTAGGCTGTAGGATAATGATATAAAGGTTTCAACACACTGAAATAGTCACAGTGTACTTCGTAGCGTACCTACCATACATATTCTATTCGTGATCGATGCGCTATACAGGCACCGAACTGCTTTGGGAAATCATTTTATTCTAACCTCCTTTATATCTAGGAGTTTTCCACAACTCAGGCATATGAGGGAAATTTACAAACTCTTCATCTATTCTCTCAATATATGTTAATCCATCTAGAGCAACATAGTCTTCATCGAATAAATAGCTCCATAAATTAAGTAGAAATTTATTATATGCAACATGCCAATCGTCCACTTCTTCAATTCCTGGAAGATATATATCAATAGGGACGGTTTCGTTTGAATAAATGATTTTTCTTAAGCTTGTTTTATATAATTCATACCCTTGATTTGTCTCCTTATCTATTTTGTACAATAGTCTATTCAACCATTTCAATAATTGTTCTTGATCCTTAAAATCTGCATCATAATAATCTTCGTACTCTTCTTTCAAGTGATGCTCTAATGAATCATCTGTTAGGGCAAAGAGCAAATTTGCTACATGATACGGTGAGTACTCTAAAACAATAGTCTCTTTATTATTTTTAAATAAAATCATTTTTAATAGATCCTTTGTTTGTAGTGGTCAACTTATTTAGGGTATACCACAGCGGAACCAGTCATTTCACCCTTCAAACCTATTAACAGACTATTCAAAATAAACCGCTATAATGGAACCACTTAAAACATACCGCTTGTCTAGCCTTATATATCAAAATCGAATATAGCCCTCGCTATGCACTTGGACATTGCGCACTTGACGTTATAACCTGACTATCGCTTAATCGGTAAGCCACTAAATAGTTGCCCCACACGCAGCCACCGTCAAGCGCGCGAGCATAAGGAAGATCGATTTCCGCTTCTAATGCCGCCCAATGACCAAATAGTATTTTACGTGTGCGCGGTACGTGCCATTCAAACCAAGGCAAAAAATCCGCTGGTATCGGTTCATCCAAGCTTCCTGCAAAGCTAAATTCAAGCGACCCGTCTTGCTTGCACAAGCGCATACGTGTGAAGTAATTGGCAATGGCACGCATCCTAGTAAAACCCTCGATATTTGGGTGCCAAGCATCCGCAGTCTTGCTATATAAGTTCGGCAATAACTCATCAAGCTGGTCTAGGCTGCCTTGCAGCTTTGCTTCTAACTCTTCTGCATAATTTGCTGCCGCGTCAATACTCCAATGTGGCGGAATACCCGCATGCACCAATACCGTCTGCTCATCGGGATAAGCCAACAACGGCTGATGCCTTAACCACTCAAGCAAAGCATCACAGTCATCGGCCGCAAAAATCGGTGCCGTCTTATCTTTTTTCTTGAGTTTGGTCGCGCCGCGCCACACAGCAATCAAGTTAAGGTCATGATTGCCAAGTACCGTTGCAGCAGCACCTTGCTCACATAGAGCCTTGACATCGCGTAACGTATTTAATGAGTCTTCACCGCGTGCCACCAAGTCCCCTGCAAACCATAGCTTGTCCTGATTAGGATCAAAGTCCAAACTTTCAAGCAATTGACAATAGGCAGCATAGCATCCTTGCAAGTCACCGATGACATACTGATGGCGAAAACTCATAGAACCTCACAGTTTTGGATATGATCATTCAATCTGATAAAAAATTGATGCTAAAAAGCATTTGAGAAATGTTTGCTCCACTAAACGTTATTTAGCCTTCTAGTTGCTTGGCTCGATTGCTCAGTGTGACAAATTCTTTGACACTTAACGTTTCAGGACGGGCTTGTGGATTGATATCGCAAGCAGCAAAATCTTCTTCGCTAAGCGTCGGTAATAAAGTCGAATTTTTAAAAATTGCACGTAATGTCTTGCGGCGATGATTGAAAGTTTCGCGCACCACAATGGCAAAATAATCTTCATCTTCCGCTACGACTGGCTTATTAATATGCGGTGTCAATCGAAAAACAGCACTGGTCACTTTTGGCGGTGGATTAAAAGCACCACGTGGTACGGTCAGTAAATAATCGGTATCACAATGATACTGCATAATGACAGACAGACGACCATAAGTTTTACTGCCAACATCAGCAGTGATACGCTCAACCACTTCTTTTTGTAGCATAAAGTGCATGTCTTGAATCACGTCGGCATAGCTGAGCAAATGAAACAAAATAGGCGTCGAGATATTGTAAGGCAAGTTGCCCACTACCCGCAGCTTACCGCGCTCTTCGCTATATAGCTCACGATAATCGACATGCATGGCATTGTCTTTGATAATCGTAAAATTTGGATGACTGTTGGCACCAATACGAATGCGTAAGCTGTCTGCCAAATCACGATCCAGCTCTACGACTGTCATCGCATCGACTTCTGCCAATAATGGCTCAGTCAGTGCACCCATACCCGGTCCAATCTCAATCAAATTATCATCACGCTCTAGGCGAATACTTTCAACGATTTCGCGAATCACGCTGGTATCATGCAAAAAGTTTTGACCAAAGCGTTTACGCGGTTGGTGTTTGGCAGCTTTTAAGCTGTTAGAGATAGATTGAGCATCAAACGTAGAGTTGGCCATAACAAAGTCTTAATAGTAAAATAAAGGAGGGACAGCACAGTAAAAACAACATGCTTTTTTATAATGTCAAATTATAACACAGCTCATAATTGGGGCGTATTATCGAGACAGTTTATCTATAAATCACTTATGCCTTAACGCAGTCGAAACAGTGACTTTTCGTTCTAAAAATAGTTAATGAATCATCGCACTCTCTAAAATCGTATATGCTGCTTTGACTCTATCTGCATTTGGATAGTTTTTATTTGCCAAAATAACAATACCTGATTTTTCGGCAGGGATATAAGCAATATAGCCACCAAACCCATTGGTCGCTCCTGTCTTATTGACCCAGACGTTATTTAAAACAGGTGTTGGATAGTTATCTACTTGAATGGGCTGAGGCTTTAGTACCACATCCATTGAATTGCCTTCGAGCAAGGTGTCTAGCTTAGTCGGAAAAGGATACATCTCCCATCCTAATCCTTGGGTAAAAGTGCTCGCCTGATAGTAACCTTTTCTATTATTATTTAACGCTTGCTGAATGTCTTTATCCAGCGGCACCAGCCCCATATTTGCAGCCATGAATTGCGTCATATCTACAATGGTAGATTTAATGCCATAGGCTTCGGCGTCTAACATGCCAGGATTAACCCTTATCGCTTCTCCAGCAGCGTTATAACCAAACGCATAATCAGCCATTTTGTTATTAGGCACATTGATAAAGGTATTGGGCATATTGAGTGATGGCAGTATTTTCTCTTCTATCAGCTGTGTGTAATCAGAGTCCATACTTAAGGCTGATATATAGCCAAACAGTCCTATGCTGGCGTTGGAATATAAACGCTTTGAGTTAACGGGAAAAACAGGCTGCCAAGATTTATAATAGCGGAGCAACTCTTTATTATTTTTAACCTCATCAGGTACTTGTAGCGGTAGACCACCCGCTGAATAAGTCGCTAGGTTTATAAGCTTAGTATTGCCAATAGCGCTGTTTTTTAGGTAAGGAATATATTGATCGGCTGTATCGTCTAATGAAAGTGTGCCATTCAGTTCTGAATAACTGGCTAAGGTAGCAGCAAATGTCTTACTGATAGAGCCTAGCTCAAAAATCGTATTTTCGGAGACCGGTGTTTTCGTTTCTTTATTAGCCAAACCGTAATGATAGAAATGTGATTTACCATCAACAATAATACCAAAAGCCATTCCTGAAATATTATGCTCATTCATTAGTAATTTGGCTTGCTTATCAACGGTGTTCTTTAAACGATCGTCACTGTCAGCTGCCTGTACGGCGCCAGATAGTAATGACGCGGTTACCAAAGCGGCAAGTCCCACTCGATTGAAAATGGTTTGAACAGATTTTTTCATTATAGAGTTTCTCTTTTATCTAGATAGATGGACTAATAATTTAACGCGCATACAAATGGCGCTGTGTTTGCAGCAGTAGAACCACTTATATTAGGTTAGGTTAGGTTTTATAATTTGTGAATAAGCATTACTGATATTAGAATCTTGTAATACTTGGAACAAATCCCTTCAAGGCAGTGACTTATGCGAGAGGTTTATTGATAAGCGATCTATCAGCCATCTCATTAGCCATATTTAATGCTTGATATAAACTGGTCGCACTCGCCCCACCGCGCCCTGCCAAATCTAGCGCTGTACCGTGATCGACAGAGGTGCGAATATACGGCAAGCCCAAGGTTAGATTGACCGTGTCGCCAAACCCGTGCGATTTGAGTACGGGCAAACCCTGATCATGATACATGGCAATCACCGCATCGCAGTTGGCTAAATGTCTAGACGTAAATAATGTATCTGCTGGCATCGCCTCTGATATATCTATGCCAGCATCGATAAACTCTCGCAGTACTGGATTGATAACATCAATCTCTTCACTTCCCAAATGTCCGCCCTCGCCTGCATGTGGATTGAGACCGCAAACCAAGATACGAGGTTGCGCGAGACCAAACTTTTCTTTCATATCATCGATGACGATTTGTACCGTTTGGCGCACATTCTCCGCAGTGATAGCAGCTGGGACGTCTTTTAGCGCCAGATGCGTGGTGACCAGCGCCACTTTCATTACTTGGTTGGCAAGCATCATCACCACTTTGTCACAGCCACTTTGCTGCATAAAAAACTCGGTATGACCACTGAACATGGTGCCATCTAATAACTGAATATCTGCATCTATCAAGGCCGATTTTTGCAATGGCCCTGTGACAATTGCCGCCACTGTCTTATTAGTCGCCAGCTTATGAGCAAACTCTAATTGTTTTGCCACCATCACTGAGTTATCAATATTGATCTGCCCAGCCAATACTGGTTCTACGCAAGGTATATTCAATAGGACAAAGGCACTATCAGTATTACTAGCCTGCTTCGATATCTGCGTGATAGAAGACTCAGGATCTAAATTTTCAACGTCTGTGTCTATGTTGATGTTTTGCCAAGTAGGGCAGCTTTTGAGTACACCAGCAGCGATGAGCTCATCTGCACGCCTTTTCATGGCGGTGGCATCAGCAGTGACCCATATTGGACGCACAAAATCTTGTAATTTATTTTCTGCCGCTAGTAGCAACACAATATCCATACCAATACCAGCAGGCTCTCCCGTCGTGAGTAATAATGGCAATTTTCTCTGTATAGAAATATCTTGTTTTTTCATATAGCCCACCAATTTTATTGTATTTTTAAACATTATATTTTTGTTATATTCAGCATCTAGAGACACCAATTAGCGATCTTAACGCCAGATAATTTTGATATTACGACCGTTAAAACGCTCATAATGTGATAGAATTTCGCTTCTGATTGTAACATTTACTTACCCATCCTGAGCGCTTGTTTTTAGACTGCGCTGATAGTCATGGGTCAGTACAATATGCTATATCACCTTCTTTATTTTATAACAAATACTTTTTATATAGACTTTTAAAATATTCTTATAACACATTGGGCACTCATGGCAGACACCGAAAAAACCGACGACTTACTCAATCAGACACCGCCCCACAATATCGATATTGAAAAGGCATTGCTCGCGTCTTTGATGAGTATTGAAGAGGCGTATGACAAGATTGCAGATATCGTCACCAAAGATGATTTTTATGCAGGGCGACATCAGTATATTTTCGATGCGATTGCCCATTTGGCAGCGGTCAATGAGCCTTATGATACGGTGATGGTACATGACTGGCTAGAAGCACAAAAGTTGCTAAAAGGCGCAGGTGGTGACAGCTACTTAGCCGATATTTTAAGCCAAAGTCCAGCCACACTTTTCAATCTCACCGCTTATGCTCAGCGTGTACGTGAGCTATCGACCCTGCGTCAGCTGATTACCACAGGTAATGACATGCTGGCCCTTGCTTATAATCCAAAAGATCAAAGTGTCAGTGATATTTTAGACAATGTCGAGGGCAAGATATTTAGTATCAATGAGCAACATAACAAACGTGCTGAACAACGTGGACCAGTTGGTATCACTGCTGTACTGACCAACGTCATCGATAAAATCCAAGAACTAAAATCCAACCCAGACGGCATGATTGGTTTACAAACGCCATTTGCCGAGCTGAATAACAAAACACAGGGCTTACAAGCAGGCGATTTAGTTATTGTTGCCGCTCGTCCTTCTATGGGTAAAACCACTTTTGCGATGAACTTGGCGGAAGGTGTGTTGTTTAACGAAGATTTGCCAGTCGTGGTATTCTCAATGGAGATGCCGGCTGAATCCATCGTCATGCGTTTATTGTCCTCGTGGGGTGCAATCAATCAAACGCATCTGCGCTCTGGGCAAATGAATGAAGATGAATGGGCAAAAATGATGAATGCCATTCAGCATTTGCAATCCAAGCACCTATACATTGATGATAGCACTGCCCTACCGCCGTCTGAGATGCGCTCTCGCTGCCGCCGTATTGCCAAAAACCATGATGGCAAACTGGGCGCGATCATCGTCGATTATCTACAATTGATGAAAGTACCAAGTCTAGATGGTAACCGTGTTGGCGAGATTTCTGAGATTTCTCGTAGTCTAAAAGCACTGGCGCGTGAGCTTGAATGTCCAGTGATTGCATTATCCCAGCTTAACCGTAGTCTTGAAAATCGCCCTAATAAGCGCCCAATTATGTCGGATTTGCGTGAATCGGGTGCCATTGAGCAGGATGCCGATTTGATTATGTTCATCTATCGCGATGAGGTTTATAATGAAAACTCAGACCATAAAGGTGTGGCTGAAATCATCATCGGTAAACAGCGTAACGGCCCGATCGGTACGATACGTTTGGGCTTTGAGGGACAATTTACTCGCTTTATCAACTTGACTCCAGAGTACTATCAAGGGGTGAGTTTTGAGAATGATGAATAAACCACCTTATACAGTTTGAGCTTAATGACAAGCTAACAAATAATTTTTAATAACATAGCCAGTGCGGCATCAGCCCAATTGATGCCGTACTGGCTTTATCACTTCATAATTCTACTTATAAAGAAGCCGATTATGCGTACCATCACCATCAAACCAGCAGCCATCACTCACAATCTCAACCAAGTTAAGAAACTGGCACCAAATTCCAAAGTCCTTGCCATGGTCAAATCCAATGCATATGGTCATGGCGTGGCAGCTGTCTTGCCAGCACTGCATCAAGCAGATGGCATTGGCGTCGCTACCTTGACAGAAGCGCTAGAGAGCCAGACAATTAGGCTGGCATAAAACGATTGGTTTGGTAGAAGGCGCGTTTACCGCTGATGAGTGGCAGCAAGTGATCGCACACGATATCAGCTGCGTTATTCATCATGAGCCACAATTAGAGTGGGCACTGCAAAATATTCCACCAGCCAATAGTGCAACTAACGTGGTTTGGCTTAAATACAATACCGGTATGAATCGTTTGGGTTTCAATGCCGAAGGCGTTATGACAGCGGCAAAGCGTTTACATGAGGCAGGATATCAGTTGATACTAGCCACGCATTTTGCCAATGCTGACAACCGCGACCATCCGCTAAATGCGATGCAAATACAGCGTTTTACTGATGTACTAAACGCTTTACAAGAAAGCATTAGCGCTGATATTAAGGGCTCGTTGTGCAACTCCGCTGGCACTGTCAATTTTTCAGATCACCATTATGATTGGGTACGTCCAGGTATTATCCTGTACGGCAGCTCGCCCGTCATTGATAAAAGCGCGCAAGAGCTGGACTTACAGCCTGTTATGAGTTTTAGTGCACAAATCATAGCGCTGCAAACGGTCAAGGCAAATGACGCGATTGGCTATGGTAGTCGCTGGATAGCACAGCAAGATACCAGAACGGCTCTAGTAAGCGTTGGTTACGGAGACGGCTATCCTCGTGTTGTCACTGAAGACGCTTATGTCACTGTTATCGATAGTGCAACTGACATAAGCTACCCTTGCGCTGTAGTTGGACGCGTGGCAATGGATATGATTGTCATTGATGTTAGCACCGTACCGGAGGATGTTGCTTTATTAAACAGTCAGGTAATTCTGTGGGGTGATGCGCCGCGCATTGATGAGGTAGCCGTACATGCTGATACCATTAGCTATGAGTTATTGTGTCGCCTAACCATGCGTCCAAAGCGTACACAGGCCTAATAGTCGTAAAATAATGACGAATGGATGGTCTACTTCAGTGACTTATCACTCAGCGCAAATTGAATATTTACATTAGAAGTAATTACGCTATACTAAAAGTTTGTTGTCACCCCAGCATATGCACTAATGCGATGCTATTGAAGACTGATAACGTTTCACTGACTGCGATCGACTGCTAGGATTACTATGAGTTTGCGCCATTTTTTGACCTTATCTGATTTAACCAAACAAGAACTAGAAACCCTGATCAAACGCGCGAGCGAACTGCGTAAGATGCAACACGCGGGCGAGATATATCAGCCCTTTGTTGGTCGTACGCTTGGTATGATTTTTGAAAAATCCTCTACCCGCACGCGTATTTCTTTTGAAACGGGTATGGGTCAATTTGGTGGTAATGCTATCTTTTTATCGCCAAACGATACCCAGCTTGGGCGCGGTGAGCCATTAGAAGATTCAGCCCGTGTCATCTCTAGTATGGTCGATATCATCATGATTCGTACCTTTGGTCACGAAAAGGTTGAGACCTTTGCTGAATACTCTAGTGTGCCTATTATTAATGCACTGACTGATGAGTTTCATCCTTGCCAGTTGCTTGCTGACATGCAGACTTACTATGAGCATCGCGGAAGTATCGAAAACAAAATCGTAACATGGGTCGGTGACGGCAATAATATGTGCTCATCCTTTATGCAAGCGGCCAACCAGTTCGGCTTTGAGCTACGAGTGGCTGCACCCTATGGCTTTGAGCCAGATCCAAAACTGATGGAACGTTTCTCTCATTGCGTAAGCTTAGTCGAAAACGTACAAGATGCGGCAAAAGATTCTAATTTAATCGTCACCGATGTATGGGCAAGTATGGGACAAGAATCTGAGCAAAATACTCGCGCTCGCCGTTTTGCACCATATCAAGTGACGCCTTCTCTACTAGATAAAGCTGATCCTGAAGTGGTATTTATGCATTGCTTGCCAGCGCATCGGGGCGAAGAGATCTCTCATGATATGTTAGACGATCCGCGTTCCGTGGTGTGGGACGAAGCAGAAAACCGCCTACATGCGCAAAAAGCGTTAATGGAGTTTTTATTAAAAGATAAAATTAAGCTCCCCGCTTAACCTAATGACCATCATCAATCTATTTTAAAAAAGACAGCGCTACTGGTATTAATTTTTTTCAGCCTATGTCACGCTTGCGAACGGCAAGCAAGAAAAATGTTACCAGTGGTGCGTTATCAAACGTGTCTTCTTTAGTTTGAACTGGCTATGAAATATTTAAAAAATAAATAGTAACAAACAAAAAAGGCAGACCACGGTAAATGTGATCTGCCTTTTTCGCGCTTATTCAATAGTTAAGGATCAATTAACGGAGTAGCGTCTCTACCCCGTTACTACTCGCTTTAAGTAGCACATCAGCTTGGTTGTCAGCAAAAATACCGTTACAGACGACACCAACGATATTATTTAACTCTTTTTCTAGCGCAATCGGATCACTGACATCCAAGTCATACGTATCAAGAATCACATTACCGTAGTCAGTGACAAAGTCTTCACGATAGACCGGCTCACCGCCCAATTTAGCCAACTGGCGTGCCACATAAGAGCGTGCTTGTGGCAATACTTCTATCGGCACTGGAAACGCGCGCCCTAGTGTCTCGACACTTTTACTAGCATCAACCATGCACACAAATTTATTTGAAGCCGCTGCCACGATTTTTTCGCGAGTGAGCGCGCCGCCGCCGCCTTTTATCAATTGCAGGTTATCATTGACTTCATCAGCACCATCGATATAAACGTCGAGCGTGCCCGCAAAATTCAAGTCGATAATCTCAATACCAAGCGCACGCAACTTATCTTCCGTCACCTGTGAGCTTGCAACCGCGCCAGCAAGCTTTAGTGTTGGCAAAAGCTCAATCAAACAGTTGACCGTACTGCCTGTCCCTACCCCAAGTATCATATCGTCTTCGATATAGCTTAGGGCGGCTTTGGCGGCGGCTTGCTTTTGTGCTTGCTGATCACTCATCATAAATCCTTGGAAAAATAAACGTATCGTCTTAAAAAAGTAAAAGGCTAAAAGAGATAAAATGCGCGGCCATTATAACCGATGACTTAGATGAATGTCAGCGTAATAGCCATTCTAATAATCCATCCATCGCATCCATTTCTCCAAATTCGTTTTAAAAATGAGATAAATAGGGCAGCCAAAAGACCAAAGCTAGTAATGTGGCTAGCAATACAGGCGGCGTGATAAGTAGGCCCACTTTCATATACTGGCCCCAACTGATTTTATAGTCTTTTTCTGCCAACACATGCAACCACAATAAAGTCGCAAGACTACCAATCGGTGTAAACTTGGGGCCCAAGTCGTTACCGATCACATTGGCATAAATCATTAGTTCGCGAGTGGCATCGGGTACTTGCGAACTATCAATGGCCAATGCACCAACCAACGTCGATGGCATATTATTCATGATAGACGCGACAATGGCAGATAAAAACCCAGTCCCTACTGTGGCAATGACTGCGCCCTGTCCTCCTAACCAGTTAAGAACCTGCGCGCCATAGGCAGTAAGACCTGCATTGCCCAAACCATATACCACCAAATACATACCGATTGAAAACAGTACGATTTGCCAAGGGGCCTTACGTAATACATCGCTTACAGACACCACTGCTCCACGTCCACCTTGCCAAAAGCGACTCGCGATTGCCATCAAGAATAAAGCCGCCGCACCAGTGACAAGAGAGATATGCAAGCCTAAAGGCTCCGTCGCAAAATAAGCAACCAGTAGCAAACCCAACAATGGAAAAGCTGCCTTAAAGACTAAAGGATCTTCGATAGCGGATGCTGGGGCGCTTAGATTATCGACTGGATAGTGCTTGGGAATATGACGGGCATAGACCATCCACAACACCAGTAGCGTCGCCAATACAGACACGATATTCACAGGCACCATAACTGCCGCATAACGACCAAAACCAATATCAAAATAATTGGCACTGACGATATTGACTAAATTTGAAGTGACCAAGGGTAGACTTGCCGTATCAGCGATAAAACCCGTCGCGATGATAAAAGCTAAAGCGGGTGGTGGTGCAAAATTGAGGCGCAGCAAGATCGCAATCACAATCGGGGTCAGTAATAGCGCCGCCCCATCATTAGCAAAAAACGCAGAAATAAACGCACCCAATATGACAATCATCGGAAAAAGCAGTCGCCCTTGCCCATTGCCGAGCCTTGCCACATGTAATGCTGCCCAACCAAAAAATCCTGCTCTGTCTAAGATAAGCGAGATAATAATCAGCGCCACAAAAGTAAACGTCGCATCCCAAACAATATCCCACACGATACCGACATCTGATAGCTGCACCACACCAAGCACCAACGCGACCAATGCGCCGCCCATCGCACTCCAGCCGATACCCAACCCTTTCGGTTGCCATATGACCAGCACCAGAGTGACAACAAAAACAGCAAACGCAAGCATGGCACAGCCTTACTGATATAATAATGTTAATGTGATTGTATTAGCGTAACCGTATCAAAGCGACTTTTGATTGACGCGGTTGGATAGTTCTTCAGCGCTCTCGACGCGTTCTGAATAGCGATCGGTAAGATACGCTGAGCGCCCGCGGGTAAGCCAAGTAAACTTCACCAACTCTTCGCAAACATCCACGAGGCGCAGATATAACGGAGACATATCCATGCGATTGTTGTCGTTAAATTCCAAAAAAGCTTTGGGGATAGAGGACTGATTGGGGATAGTAATCATCCGCATCCAACGTCCAAGAATACGCATTTGATTGACCGTATTAAAGCTCTGACTACCGCCACTGACTTGCATCAGTGCCAAGGTTTTACCCTGTGTCGGACGGACGCCACCTAAAGACAGCGGAATCCAATCGATTTGCGCTTTCATAATACTGGTGATACTGCCATGACGCTCTGGACTCACCCAAAGCATCCCTTCTGACCACTGTGCCAACTCTCGTAGCTCTTGCACTTTGGGATGGTCTGAGTCTACATCGTCAGGCAGTGGCAAGCCTGAGGGATCAAACATCCGTACCTCACAACCATACCAACGTAACAGTCGGCTCGACTCTTCCGCGGCCAATCTGGAGAATGAGCGCGCGCGGACAGAGCCGTACAACACCAGTATTTTAGGCGCATGACGTGGATCATTGGGGGCGATCAGACGACTCAACATCAATAGGTTGAATTTGGTCTACATCAATATTGGATAGATCAGCAAAGCTAGCGTCTGCTGAAACAGTAGATTCCTGCGCATCTGCTTGTTCAGCCTTAGTGCTTGTCATGATAAATGACCTCTCCATCTTCTTTGGTAAAGCTATTGACTGGATTTGCTAGCAGTTCAAACACTCGCTCTGAAGGACGACATAGCGCTGCGCCCTTGTCAGTCAACACGATAGGACGATTGATCAAAATAGGATGTGCAATCATGGCATCAATGATGTGATCATCAGAGAGCTCGGGGTTGTCTAGACCAAGCTCATCATTAATCGCCTCTTTGCTTCTTAGTAATTCTCTTGGAGAGATTTGCATTTGGGCTAACAATTCAACTAAGCGTGCTCGCGTTGGTGGATTTTTTAGATATTCCACTACTTCAGGCACCTCCCCTGAGGCTTTAATAATGGCAAGTGTGTTACGAGAGGTTCCACAATTAGGATTATGAAAAATTAAAGGTTTCATCGTCATCTTACCTATTTTATAAGTATGTTTATTGAATCGAGCATTGGTTAATCATTACTTTGCTCAGCAAACTCATTTACCCCGCATCCACTTAAGCTATCGATGAGTGAGGCACACAATTCTGGATGGCCTGCACAGCAGTCTTGCAGTAAAAACTGAATGACGCTGTCCATATGTGAGAGCGACGCCCGATAGATAATTTGCCGGCTGTGTCGCTGTGAGACCGCCCACCCTGCTCGTACCAGCACCGCTAGATGTGCAGACATGGTATTGTGCGGTACACCGAGCTGACGGGCTATTTCGCCCGCAGGCAGGCCTTCAGGCTCGTGGCTGACCAGCAACCTAAACGCCTTTAATCGAGTGTCTTGAGAAAGTGCTGCAAAGCTTGCAGTAGCATTATTTATTTCCATATGTCCAATAATATAGACATATTAAATTACGTCAAGTGTCTGATACGGAGTTTTATTAAATTGCGTCACTTATTTTTGCTGGTGTACCATCAAAACCGTCAATCATAGCAAAAAATGCAATTGTGTCTTGCAAGACAATCAAAATCAGCATAGGCTAATCTATTTCATTTTTTATATTCATTTACCATCTGTTTAGGAACTACTATGCTGTCACGTTGGGTACGAGCCATTTTGCAAGCCACTGTCTATGACGTTGCCATTCAAACACCATTGGAAATTGCACCCAAGTTGACTCAACGTTTTGCCAACGACATTCGCTTCAAACGTGAAGACTTACAACCCGTCAAATCCTTTAAATTGCGCGGAGCCTATAACCGTATTAGCCAATTGAGCGATGAACAAAAAGCGCGTGGGGTTATTTGTGCTTCAGCTGGCAATCATGCACAAGGCGTTGCCTATTCTGCCCGCAAATTATCCCTTAATAATATCATCGTCATGCCAACCACTACCCCTGATATCAAAGTAGATGCGGTAAGAGCGCTTGGTGGCAATGTTGATTTGCATGGTGATAGCTTTGATCAAGCCAACCGTTATGCGATTGAACGTTCGGAACGTGAAGGTCTGACCTTTATCCCGCCTTATGATGATGAGTTGGTCATTGCTGGACAAGGCACTATTGGTCTAGAACTCACCCAGCAATGGCGCAATATGGATTATGTCTTTGTTGCTGTAGGCGGTGGTGGTCTAATATCAGGAGTTGCCGCCTTTTTAGGGGAAGTGGCGCCGCATGTCAAAGTCATTGCCGTAGAAGCCGATCAATCTGCTTGCCTAAAAGCAGCACTTGAAACAGGTAAACGCGTCAAGCTTGAACAAGTCGGATTGTTTGTAGATGGCGTGGCAGTGGCCCAGATCGGTGAGTTGCCTTTTGATGTGGTACGTATGCAAAAAAGCGATCAATCAGGTCCTGTGGTCGAGCCTGAAGTTGTTACCTGTACTAATGATGAAGTGTGCGCCGCGGTCAAAGACATTTTTGAAGAAAACCGTAGCATTGTCGAACCTGCTGGTGCCTTGTCTGTGGCAGGCATGAAAAAATATATCAAAGCAAACAATCTGCAAGGCAAAAATTGCGTTGGTATCGTCTGCGGTGCCAATATGAACTTTGATCGTTTGCGTTATATCGCTGAACGTACCGAAATTGGTGAGAAAAAAGAAGCCATTTTTGGCGTTGCTATTCCTGAGCAAACGGGTGCTTTCTTAAACTTCTGCCGTAGCTTACATGGGCGCAATATTACTGAGTTCAACTATCGTGCCAGTAGTAAAAAATCCCCTGATTCTATGGAGCCAGCAGCTATCTTTGTTGGTATTGCCTTAAAAGAAGGCGAAACAGAACGACAAACCATCAGCAATCAATTAGCAGATGACGGCTATGAAGCCCATGACTTAACAGATGACGACATTGCCAAATCGCATATCCGTCATTTGATTGGAGGTCATGCTCATATCGAAAACGAACAGCTGCTCAAAGTAGAGTTTCCAGAACGCCCGGGTGCCTTACTGACGTTCTTAGAAAAATTGGGCGATGATTTTAATATCACCCTGTTTCATTATCGCAATCATGGCGCTGCTGAAGGGCGCGTTTTGGTTGGCTTGCAAGCGACTGAAAGCAACTCTCGCCAATTACAAGATGCCCTACTCGATATTGGCTATGACTGTACGATGCTAAATGACAATATTGGCTATCAGCTGTTTTTGAAATAAGCATAAGCATTCATCTAGGAAGTCAGTTTTTTGATATATTAAAAACTGACTTTGATGAATGAATAGAGAGTACTGGTTTTTGGCAATTATTAATTGATATTGGGCAGTTATGAAAAACATATTGATGGTGATCTCGTTATTAACGTTAGCGCTCTTAGCTTATAAGACCCTTCAACCTAAAAGTGCCCCAAGTGGCTCTACAGTTGATGTAGCGACCAATATATCAGCTGCCACTAACTCTGCATCCACTGACATTGATGATATTGATGACATACCACCAACGTACGTTGACTCAGATTTATTTACAGTATCTGATCCAGTAGTAAAACCCGTATTAAGTACCAAACCAGCAGCACCAAGCTTTACTTGTGATGGTAGAAAACATTGCTCGCAAATGACTTCTTGCGCAGAAGCCACTTATTTTAGCAATAATTGTCCTGGTACAAAGATGGACGGCAACCATGATGGCGTACCTTGCGAAAAGCAATGGTGTAATTAACTTTAGATAAAGCCGAAACGAGAGCACGATGTATATTCCTTCAGTTTTCGCCGAAGACAACATAGATACTATTGTTGATTTTATAGCCGCGAACCCTTTAGCGACATTGGTTGCGCAAACACCTAATGGTATAGAAGCCTGCCACATACCTTTATTTTGGCACAACGAAAATCATGCTCCTGATAAAGCAAATGGCTGTCTCTATGGTCATTTTGGTCGTAAAAACCCTATCTATCAAACCGCCTTGCCAAATACCTCGTGGCTGATTATCTTTCAAGATTCGGGACACTACATCAGTCCTAACTGGTATCCAACCAAAGCCAAAACTCACAAAGAAGTCCCTACTTGGAATTATCAAAGTATTCATATCCACTCTCAAATAGAAATGATTGAAGACGTGGACACACTTAAATGGCTATTAAGCACGATGACCAATGCAACAAGAAGCCATCTCAGATAATCCTTGGTCATTGGATGATGCTCCTACAGCTTATATTGATGCAATGTGTCGAGGCATTATTGGATTCAAACTCACGATTGAATCTATACAAGCCCAATATAAATTGAGCCAAAACAAAACTATAGAAAACGTCGAAGGCGTTATCAATGGCTTAGACAAGTTAAACACGAGTCATGCCAAATCAATGGCTAGTAAAGTAGACAAACATAGCAATCATTAACTGAAAACTCCCATTCTCACCTTCCTCGCCATTGATATCGATCATAAAATTCTATTTGCAAATACAAAATTTGCCCTAATATTATTAATATTGTCTCGTTTTAGATACATATAAAAATCAATACAAAGGGGCTATTATGAAAAACCATATTGATAATAAAAACCAAGCCTTAGCTAAGATTCGTCTTGATAAATGGCTTTGGGCCGCACGTTTTTATCGGACGCGGACGCTTGCCAAAGAAGCCATTGAAAGTGGACGCGTACATTATGGCGGCAGCCGTGTAAAAACCAGTAAAGAGATTGCCGTTGGAGATGAGCTGACGATTCGTCAGGGTTCAGCGCACTGCTATGACTGAAAAAACCGTGATCGTTGAAGCCTTAACAGCTCAGCGTGGTAATGCTGCTGCCGCGCAAGTATTATATTCGGAAACTGAGGAGAGTGAGGTGCGCCGCGCTTATTATGCCGAACAGCGCAAGCTTGCCAATCTTGCCCGCCCTGATAATAAACCCAATAAAAAAGAGCGTCGTGATTTGCAACGTTTTAAAAGTAAGCAAGACTAAAACAGTCCAAACTGCCCATTACGCTATCAGATGACCCTATTGTTCAGTCTCCGCCCTTGCCATTAAAGGTATTAAGCGTTACGCTGATAGCTGTTTTTAATCGATTGCATGTTAATAAGAGCCACATACATTATGTGGGTTTCTTATAGCATGTTTTTTTTGTTATGAAAGGTCATATTATGCTGCTAAAAACTTGTACGCCGTCATCTGTACTATTGGTTTGCTTAGGAAATATTTGCCGGTCTCCCACTGCTGAGGAGATTTTTCGTCAGCAAGCAGCCGTTGCTGGTCTATCGATTAAAGTGGACTCAGCAGGTACAAGCGACGGACATGTGGGTGCTGCGCCTGATCAACGCTCGCAGCGACATGCAAAGTCGCACGGTTATAAAATCAATAAACTGGTCGCGCGTCAGGTAAGTGCTGATGACTTTCGTAATTTTGATTTGATTTTGGCAATGGATTCGCAGAACTTAGCAGATTTACAAGCCATCAAAGACCGTTTAGTCGGTTCAGAAGAAGGTTTGGCAAAGCTGGCACTGTTTAGTGAAGAAGATCCTACTTATGGCGGTGATGATGTACCAGATCCTTACAAAGGAGATAACGATGACTTCGAAGAAGTGATTGAACGTATTGAGTCCAGTGCTCAAGCTTGGATTGAAAGTTGGAAAGCTTGCTAAACCTAAACACTATATTTTTGCTACCTTTATAGTGCTTATCCTTTATAATGAACGCCGCGTGATTTGCTATTTATTTGCTCTATAGGCTGTATTATGACCTCAATGTCACATTTTGACTTTAACGCTCAATCCACTACGGAAACCAATTTGCCAAAGCGCTTATTGTCTAAACAGTGCGTTGATTTGTCGCATGGCAATACGATGGCATTGGCTTGTGTGGCTGATTCTGTCGTAACGCTGACAGATGAGACTCAGCTTGATGATTTTATGTTGAATTATGTGGAAGGCATAGAGGATAATTTGCCATTATTTGTGCTATCGGGCGGCAGTAATGTGTTGCTACCAGCGCAGTTAAAAGCAACTGTTTTACAGCCAAAAATGCGCGGTATCACGGTAACAGCACAAACGAAAGAACATATTGATATCGAAGTCATGGCAGGAGAAAACTGGCATGACTTGGTTGTCCATACGGTCAATCAAGGCTGGTACGGACTCGAAAATCTTGCTTTGATACCAGGTCTCACAGGGGCAGCACCTGTCCAAAATATTGGTGCATACGGTGTGCAACTAGAAGACTACATGCAATATGTACGTGCTTATCATCTGCCAACCAAAACGTGGCATCATCTAACGACAGGAGATTGCGAGTTCGGCTATCGCGACAGTATCTTTAAACGTGCGCCCAATACATGGTTAATCAGTTGTGTCGGGTTCAGGCTACATACGGACTCAAACAAAATCTTGGCCAGTTATGGCGATGTGCAGACAGTGGCACAACGCTATGCTGAACAAAAAGGACGCGCAGATGCGACACCCGTCGATGTTATGCAAGCTATCATAGATATTCGACAGCAAAAGCTACCTGATCCCAAAAAGCTTCCCAATTGCGGCAGTTTTTTCCAAAACCCCATCATCTCCCATGCGCAATTTACCCAATTACAAGCGACCTATCCTGCTATCGTTGGCTACTCCATGCCCGATGATAAAACAAAGGTTGCGGCAGGCTGGCTTATTGAGCAGGCAGGTTTGAAAGGTGGCGGCATTGAACCTATTGTCACGCATCAGCAGCAAGCATTGGTACTGACCAACCACGCGCCGTATCAATCCACTCAAAACGATGTGGCCGATGCGCAAAAATATATTGCCGATATCGTCTATGAAAAATTTGCCATTCAGCTATCGCGTGAGCCAGTTTGGGTAAATGCCGATGGCTCTGTCGGATATGACGAGCATGTGGCGTAAACCGTCAAAATCAAAGTCAGGTTCTAAACGACCATTATCTAGGCGACTGTGGCAGTACTATTTGCGGTCAGCTGAGCGCATGATGAGGGTATTTCATATCATTAACATTACTTTTATACTTGGCTCAACGACCGTTATTTTAGTTATTATTAGCTTGTTCACGCCGTTGTTCTCCCAAGCAATCGTTCATCTATTTGGCTTATTACCATTACCAAATGTGCCTGCATCTGCGAAGCGTTCACCACCGACAGCTTACGTGGTATTAGGCGGCGGGCTTACCAACAATAATGACAATCAAATTATCCTCAACGACTACAGTCTTAACCGCGCCCGTACTGCTGCTAGCGCCTATCACGACCTACCATTACCTATCGTATTAAGCGGTGCTGAAGCGCCGTGGCTCGGACAATGGCTTATTGAACACGGGATTGATGGATTAATCAGCGAAAATGCCAGTATGAACACCTGCGAAAACGCACGCTTTACGGCTAAGCGCGTTCCATTGCATCATGTTTATCTTATTACTGACAGCTATCACATGGCACGCGCGCGTAGGCAGTTTGCCTTAAATGGTATTAATAGCACACCGCTTAGCGCACCTTTACCGGTCAACCTCGACTGGATGAAACCGGCTCAAAACTTAAGTCACTCAAGACGGGCGGTTTATGAAGTCGCCGCTTATCTGCGCGATGTAATACGTCCACAGAATGACTGTCGTCAGGCTAAAGAGGTAACTTCTCAGCAACTATTAACACCAAGAGGCAAAGCTACCAAGGAAACCAATGAATGAGAACCGTTACTGGCTCTCAAAGATACACTTACAAGCACTCCTCTCTCCCTCACTTTTACCTCTACAAGCCCTCACCATAGTAGTAATGGGTGTATAATAATAAAAGAAACGGTTTTTTAAGAGAGTGACCATGCTCAGTATATTTTTATTAATTCCCTTAAGTCTTATGCTGTTTGTGGTTGCCATTTGGGCGGTACGATATGCGGTCAAGTCAAACCAGTTTGAGGATTTGGACAACGCGTCACAGCGCATCATATTGGATGATCGCCAAGAGCGCAGGCAAACTATGCAATCCCATACGCATTCAGTGCCTCCTTTACAGAATGGCGATGTGACAAATACCGATATAGCCGATAAATCATTAGACAATACTGACATAGAGTCTACGAATCATTCTAATAACAATAAAAGCTAGAAATCTAACTCTGAGACACCTGATTTTTGACTGATAACTAGACCTATTTTCTTAAACGTAAAAACATGAATAAATTCGCCCTTTTTTAGGAGACGTACCTCATGACCACAGCTTTACTTGTCGCAGCATTACTGATGGGCTTTTTTGGTTCACCTCATTGTCTTGGTATGTGCGGCGGTCTCGTAACTGCATTTGGGTTGTCGATGAAAGACGTTAGCCCTACTAAGCGCCGTGCGCTTGTGGTCACCTATCATATAGGCCGTCTGACCAGTTATGCGTTTTTAGGTTTGATTGCAGGACTGATTGGTACGACAGTGTTAGCGCCCTTTATGACGGGTAACAATCTGCCGCGTATCTTGTTGGGCTTAGTTTTGGCATTTGTTGGTGTCACGATGCTTGGTGCCCCATTTTTAAGCAAACTTGAACGTTTTGGTATGCGCTTTTGGCAATATTTAAGCCCACTTCGTCAAAAGGTTTTTCCATTAAACACGTTTCCACGCGCCCTTACCGCAGGATTGCTTTGGGGGTTTTTGCCTTGTGGTTTGGTTTATGGCGCATTACTGATCGCTGTGGTCGCTCATAACCCTTTAAGTGGGGCGGCGCTCATGTTTGTGTTTGGCTTAGGAACCGTACCAATGCTGGTTGCTACTCATGAAACGGTTGGCTGGTTACGGGATAAGATTGGACGTTTTCGCTTACGACAACTCAACGGCGCAATCATGGTAATTTCTGGATTGGCGGTGGTATTTGTACCTTTAGCGATGTCCAATATGCATGGTGGGCATATGGATCATGGTGCTATGATGTCGGATACTGACGCTGCGCCTCACGATATGAGCCAAATGAATCATGACATGATGCCAGACATGGATCATAGTATGCATGATATGGGTGATGATACGGCTCATAGCCATCAGTCCGACTGATGTTATCGCTATTTTCAAAATATCAATACACACTAAAAAGCCTCTACTACATTTGTAAATAGTAGAGGCTTTTTTAAAGCAATGCTCAGTGTTTAACGATTATTCTTGCCACTGCTCAAGCGTAAACTTAGTATCCAAGTGATCTTCTAACGCTGGTATGTTAAAGGCGTCATCTTCACTGACAAAGCTAATGCTAATCCCTGTCTGCCCTGCGCGGCCAGTACGACCAATACGGTGTACATAATCATCTGGTTGGTCTGGCAAAGTATAATTAACCACATGGCTGATATCATCGACATGGATACCGCGACCTGCCACGTCAGTTGCTACCAAGATAGATGCATGACCATCTTTGAAACGTTGCAAGTATTTTTCACGTTTTTGTTGAATGACATCGCCTGATAACATAACGATCTTGTGAGCTTGGCGCAGCTTATGATAAAGACGTTTTACTTGGTCTTTACGATTGGCAAATACGATTACTTTATCGACCGCATTATCACTAATAATACGTTGTAAAGCATCAAACTTCTGATCTTCTGTTAGTAGATAAAAATGCTGATCGACCAGTTCGCTGGTTTTGTGCTCAGGCTCAATCTCTACAAACTGTGGTTCGTGCAACCAGCGGTAAGCCAAATTCATCACGTCTTGGTTAAAAGTCGCCGAAAACAACAAACTCTGACGATCAGTGTTAGCAGGCATTCGACCTACCAAACGCTTGATATCGGGGATAAAACCCATATCCAGCATGCGATCGGCTTCGTCCAATACTAACACTTCTACGCGATCTAAAAAAACCATACCTTTATTGGCAAGGTCAATCAGGCGTCCGGGAGTCGCCACCAAAATATCAACGTATTGGCGATCAAGCTCATGTTGCTGGGTTTCATAATTGGTGCCGCCCATAATACAAACGCTGTGTAGCGAAGTGTATTTGGTCAAGGCCAAACAATCTTCAAATATTTGCTGGGCAAGTTCGCGGGTCGGTGCCATGATCACGGCACGTGGTTCACCTAAATAGCGCTCTTCATCATTGGTAAAAGGACGCTTGAGCAGTGCCTCCATGATAGTCAGTAAAAACGTTGCCGTTTTACCCGTTCCCGTTTGTGCCTGTCCAATCGCATCTTGGTGTGCCAAAGTATGAGGCAGTATTTTTGCCTGAATAGGCGTTAAGGCCGTAAAACCCAGATCTTTGATAGCGCGTAAAGTCGATGTTGACAGTGGCAAATCAGTAAAAGTTGTAAAATTACTCAAAAAAATATCCTTTTAAATTAACGACTTATTCGTTATCAATCATGAGTGAGTTTTAATAAACCATCATTAAGGTATAGCATGATCAAAATACAGTGCGATTAGATGCAGCACAATATTGGTTTTACCATATACCAAAAATAGATAGACAAGCATAAAAAAAGCCAAGCCCAGTACTCAATCTTGCCAAATATGCTGATTTTAGATCAGAATAGGCAAGATAAGACGGGCTTGACTTAGTAGTATATCAGTAGTGTATACAGACATTATAGCTAAACCGCTCTAATGACTGGATAGATTACTCTTCTACTTTTCTAACTTCTTCAGCTTGAAGACCTTTGTCGCCTTCTACTACGCTAAACTCAACCTTTTCACCGTCCTTCAAAGAACGATAGCCGTCTCCTTGAATTGCGCGGAAATGGACAAAAATATCTTCTCCGCTCTCACGTTGAATGAAACCAAAGCCTTTTGAGTCATTAAACCACTTCACGATACCTTGCTCACGAGCTGACATAATATTACTTCCTAAAAAAGTCTGCTTAGCCCCAAATTCCTTTGCAACATTGCATACAAACGGGATCTAAGATTATGAAATCAAAAACTTAAGAGTACTACTTTTGTTACTATTATTACCTTATGACTTTTAGCATAAACAACTGCTATTATAATCAACGATTGTTTATTTTAATAGTCTGTTATAATGATAGTAATAAACCTGCAATAATTGTTGCATAAAAAATATCATAGCACGGGTTTTTAGCAACATAAAGACTTTTAACAGGTTTTTTTGCCCTTAGATTACTTTTCCATGTAACTTTTTTATACTGCTAAAAACAAGCTGTTATCATAAAATGCTAAACATGATTGATTGACTTTGTCATTCTCTTTTTATCCCTATCATTCTTCATAATAAATTATAATTGATCACCGCTCAATCGCTATAGAGACCATTATGACCACCCCTTCTCAGTCCGTATCAAACACAAAATCAATTGCAAAAGCTTCTGATCAAAATACGACTAAAAACCTGACTCGCAAGCTGTTGCTTATTAATGGTGTAAATTTGAATTTGCTAGGCAAACGGGAGCCTGAGATTTATGGTCATATGACACTTGCCGATATTGAAGAAGGTTTGATAGCACGCGCTGCTCAGCATGGTATTGAGCTACTTTGCGTGCAATCGAACCATGAAGGTAGACTCGTTGATGAGATTCAGCACTATGGACTATTAGCCGATAAGGCTGAGCACGTAGACGCCATCATTATTAATCCTGCTGCTTTTACTCATACTTCAGTTGCTCTACGTGATGCACTACTCGCCACACAAAAGCCATTCATTGAAGTACATTTATCGAATGTTCATGCGCGTGAATCGTTTCGTCATCATTCTTACTTAAGTGACATAGCCGTTGGTGTGATTTGTGGCCTTGGGCACCTAGGCTATCAGATGGCATTGACGTATTGGCTGGACAATCTATACGCTATCAATCATAGCGACTAACGTTGAATAACGACTATTTCACTTAATACTTTTAAGTACAGCGTATAAAAATGAGTCAAAAAATGGATGCTTGATATTGAGAAATTTTAGGATCAGCACATTAGCTAAACAGCAATTGTTTGATTAAAATATTAAAATTATAACTGAGCACACAACCCACTATATGGTGATATGAATGGCAAAATCGTCTGGAAAGCGCTTCATGAAACTCGCTGGTATGACAGTAAGCATTGCCGGAAAAGCCGCTAAAAACTCATTTAAACACCTCTCAAGCGACGAAGAAAAACGCTTACAAGCACGCTCAGAGCTGATGCAAGACGTGGGTATTCAGATAGCCGAGACATTAGGAGAGATGAAAGGCGCAGTGATGAAAGTGGGTCAAATCGCCTCACAGTACAAAGATGTGTTTCCACCTGAAGTTGCTACTGCGTTAGAAAAGCTACAAAAAGATGCGCCGCCCATGCCCTATGCGCAGATACGAGCGCAAATCGAACGCGAACTAAAAGCACCTGTCAGCGAGTTGTTTTCTGAATTCGAAGAAATGCCGTTTGCCGCGGCCTCTATTGGTCAAGTACATAAGGCTGTGTTGCAGTCAGGACAAAAAGTAGTGGTAAAAGTCCAGTATCCTGATGTCGATGAAAACTGTGATAGTGATCTCAGACAAGTTCGCATGGCTTTGAAAATTGCAGGCGTACTCAATATGAGCAAACAGCTACAAGAGCAGTTGTTTAATGAAATTCGTCAAAGCTTACATGATGAGCTTGATTATACCAAAGAGGCACATAACTTACGTGTATTTGGTGCGTTTCATGCACAAGATGAAGGTTTAATCATACCTAAAGTTATTACCAGTCACTCCTCTAAGCGAATTTTGACACTGACAGAGGAGATGGGAGAAACGCTAACAGTCGCGGCAACATGGGATAATGACATCAAACAAAAAATCGCAGAGCGCCTGTTTCACTTTACCGCAGGACAGCTGTTTGGATTGTATCGTATGCACTGCGACCCGCATCCGGGTAACTTTGCTTTTCGCAGTGATGGTAGCGTCGTGGCTTATGATTTCGGCGGCATCCGTAGTTACAGTGACAGCGAAGTTCAATTGTTTCGTCAGTTTGCAAAACATGCCCTTAAAGGTGATGTGACAGCACTTGAACAGGATTTGATTGCTTTGGACATTCGCCGTGATGATGATAAAAATATCCCAGGCGAGTTTTATGAAAAATGGCTATCAATTGGTTTAAAACCTTTATCAATCAAGCCTTATCAGGAAGGCAGCTTTGATTTTGGCAGTAGTCAAATACATCATGATGCCATCGCACAAATGCGTACTTCTTTGAAATATTTTGGCCAATTTCAGCCGTCTGCCACCACTATGATGCTTGATCGTACCATTTCAGGACAATATTGGAATTTGGTCAATCTAGGAGTTGAAACGGATCTATCTCCGCTCGTTGATAAATACATTAATATTTAAACAAGAAACGTTTTCACAAATAGAATGCGATTAGTAAGCGCTAAATATGTAGCGCATGGCCGCAGCGATCACAAAACTCAGCCCCTACTGCATGACCAAACTTACCACAGTTTGGGCAAGTAACTGGATTAAGCTGTGGACGCATATTACGCGTCAACTCTGAGGTAAAGATCCCTGTTGGTACCGCGATGACGGCATAACCTGTAATCATGACCATCGTTGCAATGGCTTGACCGAGTGGCGTTTTTGGTGAAATATCACCGTACCCTACCGTGGTTAAAGTCACAACCGCCCAATAAATAGATATTGGAATACTGGTAAAGCCATTTTCTGGCCCCTCAACCACATAGACGATGGAGCCGTAAATAGTCACCAAAAGGACGAGTGATAAGAAAAATACCGTGATTTTTTGCTGACTGGTTTTCAGGGCAGACGCCAAAAAACCCGCCTGCTGCATGTAACCTTTGAGTTTGAGCACTCGGAACACGCGCAAGAGGCGTAAAATACGTATGACGATAAGATACTGTACGCCACCGAATATGAGACTCAAATAACTGGGCAATATGGACATTAAATCGACTACGCCAAAAAAACTAAACGCATAGCGCAAGCGATTGGGGGCCGAAAATAGTCTTAACAAATATTCAAGCGTGAATAAAATTGTAAAAAACCATTCCGCATAAAAAAATATCGTTCCGTATTGTAGACGCACAAACAACACACTATCGAGCATGACCACGCCCACACTGGCCAAAATCGCGATCAGCAAGACAATATCAAATAGCTTACCCATGCGGGTATCTGTGCCTTCAATAATGATATGAGTGCGGTTGCGTAAGTGTGTAATAGCTTCAGTAGTTGGTTGTTTCATAGAGTCAGTAACTTTATAAAGTCAATGGCTTGATCGCACCTAATGACTTAAAATGTGAGGGATAAGGCTAAGTTAGTTAAAATACACGAAACTGGTTTATAATATTGCGCACTTATCATTGTGAATGCAATCTATAAGTTGCCACAGTGTAGCAAAAAAGCACCCTCAACAACATACAAATCGTTAACGTGCCGGTAGCGTCATTTCCCTGAGTAGGTTAAAAATTCTACTATGAAAAATGCCGTTACACGTTTGAGAGTGTCGCTAAACACTTTTTTAAGCATAATAAATAATACGCACAAATTAAGGATGTTATATGGCAGGCCATTCAAAATGGGCAAATATTAAACACCGCAAAGCCCGTCAGGATGCGGTAAAAGGTAAGATATTTACCAAAATTATTCGTGAAATCGTTTCTGCTGCCAAGCAAGGTGATCCTGACCCTGACAAGAATCCACGCTTACGCGCCGTCATCGAAAAAGCGCTATCAGTAAATATGACTCGAGACACAATCAACCGAGCAGTGGATCGAGGTACGGGTGGCGGTGATACGGAAAATATGGATGAGATCAGCTATGAAGGCTACGGTATTGGCGGTGTGGCAGTACTGGTTGAAACCATGACTGACAATGTCAACCGAACCGTCAGCGAAGTGCGCCATGCCTTCACAAAGTACGATGGCAATCTTGGTACTTCAGGCTCAGTTGCTTATTTATTTAATAAGCGCGGCGAAATCACGTTTAATGATGTGAGCTTAGAAGAAGACGTCATGCTAACAGCATTAGATGCTGGTGCGCTTGATATCGAAAATGATGGCGAAACCTTACTTGTTATTACCGAATGGGAAAGTCTTGGTCAAGTTAAAGACGCACTGGATGCAGCAGGTCTGGTCTCTGATAATGCCGAGGTAACCATGTCGCCATCAACCACAGCAGAAATAGACAATGTAGATGATGCCGAAAAAATCATGAAGATGATTGATATGTTGGAAGATGCTGATGACGTACAAGAGGTTTATAGCAATGTGAACTTCTCTGCTGAGGTCATGGCGCAGCTTGAGGGATAACCTTTTTGATTGTTGGTTTTACTAATTAGCAACTTAACTTATTGCCTATTCATAAAAAAGGCCAAACGCTGAAGATGTTTGGCCTTTTTTATTTGTACGTTATTTGTCTGGTGCCAGAGTGTAAAGTACATCAATAAGCAGCGGAGCAATGTAGAAAAAGCATTGCCACACGCTACCTACCCTTCAAATCAGACTTTATACGTTGAGCCTTCTAGCGCTAACAAATACTCTTTTTTATCTAGCCCGCCTGTATAACCACCAAGCTTGCCGTCACTCGCAATGACTCGGTGGCAAGGCACGATAATACTAAAAGGATTTTTACCGTTGGCATTTGCCACTGCACGAAAACCTTTGGGGTTATCAACACGTTGCGCGAGCGTGGCATAGCTTATGGTTTCGCCATATTCAATATCTTGAAGCGCCTGCCACACTTTTTGTTGAAATTCGGTGCCAATAGATAAGTCTAAAGGTAAATCCAACGTCTTACGCTTACCGTTAGCATAGTCTTTGAGTTGCGATATAGCCTCTATCAATAAAGCCTCAGTAGGTTCATTATTGCTTAGGCTATTACTGTCTATAAATGTGAAGTCCTGATCTTCCAAATCATAATATTTCTTCAGTTTAGACACGGACTTTGAGCTGTGCCAAGCGTTACCCGCCAGCAGCCAATTGGCTTCGACGAGCCTCGGCTGGCCATGTTCATTGACATGTGCGATCAAGGTTAATTGATATGACCCAAAAGCTGCTGTGGTAACAATCATGGTTTTATTCCTAAATTAGTTATCGAATAAAATATCTATTCCAATCTACTCTTTATCATCTGTCTCAAACAAGGCGGCAACGAACTGTTTTGGACTAAACGAGCGTAAGTCATCAATGGACTCACCAACACCAATATA
Organism: uncultured Gammaproteobacteria bacterium; assembly: GCA_963744895.1. Classification (GTDB taxonomy): domain Bacteria; phylum Pseudomonadota; class Gammaproteobacteria; order Pseudomonadales; family Moraxellaceae; genus Psychrobacter. The sequence goes on along the minus strand of CAVUUW010000005.1, from coordinate 1,384,012 downwards.
GCGAATAGGCACATCCGTTGTTTCAGCGATGTTAAAGACCACACCACCTTTAGCCGTTCCATCCAGCTTCGTAATGGTAATACCTGTCAACGGCACAACCTTATTAAACAATTCTACTTGATTGATGGCGTTTTGACCCGTACCAGCATCAAGCACAATCATACCTTCGTGCGGCGCGCTTGGATCTGCTTTACGCATGACGCGCACCACTTTTTCAAGCTCTGACATTAGATGCGTCTTGTTTTGCAAACGCCCTGCTGTATCAGCTATTAGCACATCAATGTTTTTGGCCTTGGCAGATTGCATGGCATCAAAGATAACAGAGGCGCTATCAGAACCATGACCTTGCGCGACGACTGGAATGTCATTGCGCTCACCCCAAATCTGTAGCTGCTCAGTCGCTGCCGCACGAAACGTATCACCTGCCGCTAGCATGACGGACTTGCCCTCACCTTGTAAGCGCTTGGCAAGCTTACCAATAGTTGTGGTTTTGCCCACGCCATTGACACCGACCATTAAGATGACAAATGGTTTTTTGCTGGTATCAATCACCAATGGCTCGACTTTTGGCGTTAAGATATCGACCAGCTCACTTTGCAGAGCTTTGTACAACGAATGAGCATAAATCAGATCGCCACGAGCCGTCTGTTCGGTTAAGCTTTTAATAATGCGGTTGGTGGCATTGACACCAATATCAGCGACCAGCAACTGATCTTCCACTTCTTCTAACAGCTCATCATCAATCTCTTTACCACCGATAAGAATACTGACCATACCTTCAGCCAAATTCTTACGGGACTTACTAAGACCCGTTTTCATACGATTGAACCAGCTACCTGCTTTTTTATTTTCTTGAGTCTCTTGCGTTTCTACAGCAGTCGCTTCTGGCTCTGGCGCTTTTGGTTTGTTTTCCACAGGCGCGACGCTTGGGGTATCCCCTAATTGCTCTTGTAGCGGCATGGCTGGGATATTAGAAACCACAGTAGCATTGGTAGACTCTTCTTTATCATTAGCAGTCGAAAAGCTTTCAACGGTATTCTGAGGCGCGCTTTTTTGATCATTGTTGTTTGGGTCGATGGTATTTTGATGAAGGTCTTGATCTTCTGTCAATCCAATTGGCGCAGCCAAAGCAACGCTATTCGACTCATCCGCTTCCACAATATCTTGATTCAGTGTATCACTCTTAGGTTGTTCTGCTGCTGAAACAGCGTTTTCCGTTTCATCGACGATGAGCACGGATTGCGCCGTGAGATTAGGTAAGGTAATATCATCGTCATCTAAGTCATCAAGGTCGCCATCAAGGTTGATGACCACACGATTGCTATTATTTGGGTTATTCATAAGTTTGCCCTAAAAGTTATCACTGTTAATTATTCGTTTATTTTAAATAGGTGGGTATGTCGTTATAGATCTCTTATCTTACGACCGACAATTTTTAGCCTAGTTTAGCATAATTCCAGTAGCACTCAGACCTTACCATCGTAGCGTATCGTCAAAATTTATAGGTTAAAAAGCCAGCGCTCTTATCTGAGCAAGTTTTGCTTAAGATTTGGACACAAAAATCTGACCTTTTATAGATCGAACTTCGCCTACTCTAACAGGCCTCACTTAACTATTTACCTATTACTCGATACTCACTGTTTAGGAATTATCTATGTCATTACACTCTAATACTTATAAAAAACAAGGTAAAAAAACCGCTGCCATCAGTGCTGGCTTATTATTATCAGTGATGATGCTGTCAGTCGTATCAGGTTGCACTACGACGCAAGAGTTTAAGCCGACAGCTAGCGTAATGGCGGGCGCCCATAAATCATTATAATAGCTCTACCACCCTTAAAGGTGATACGCTCACTGATCAATCTACAATGCCTCATTTTATATAAGTAGAACCTACCATGTCATCGTCTTTATCACTATCTCCTCTATCTCTACGTCTTGCCTGCGCGTTGGCTATGGCTACGACTCTCAGCGCTTGCCAAACCAGTGCGCTTGATTCTAGATCAACCTCTACGCTCAAAAGTCCAATCACAAAGGATACGGCTGGTCAAAACACTTCTAATCAGCATAACGCAGACCAAAATAACGCACGTCAAGACCAAGCAAGCAAGGACACTCAACCGTCATCGGCATTAAAGATAGATACGTCCGGTCGACACAAGTATCAATTAGAAAATGGCTTAAAAATAGTGATAAAAGAAGATCATCGTGCCCCTGTGGCGATGACACAGATTTGGTATCGGGTTGGCTCAACAGATGAGCCATCCAACAAAGGTGGTATCTCCCATTTACTCGAACATATGATGTTTAAGGGCACCACTGACGTTTCAAGCGATGATTATGAGCGTCTGATTGCTAAATTTGGCGGCGTCAATAATGCATTTACCAGTTATGACTATACTGGTTATTACGAACAGTTTCCTGCCAATCGCCTGCCTTTAGCGCTAGAGCTAGAAGCTGACCGTATGAAGAATCTAACGTTCAACGATGCTGCTTTTACCAAGGAGCATCAAGTGGTCATGGAGGAGCGTCGACAACGCACCGATGACAACCCACTTGCCAAAGCCTACGAATCTTTTCGTTTACTGGCCCTGCCCGATAGCCCCAAAGGTGAGTCTGTCATCGGTCCTATGGATGAGATTGCCTCAATTACACTACCGGACCTAAAAAACTGGTATCAAACATGGTATGCACCAAACAATGCAACATTGGTCATTGTGGGTGACGTAGACCCGAATGACGTCTTGACTCAAGTCAAACGTTATTTTGGCGAGCTGTCACCAAGTAAGTTGCCCTCTCGTCCTGCGGTTACTCAAAAAGGTTTCCGCGGTTATCAGCAAGTCGACTCTGAACAAGCGGTACAAGTGCCAGTATTATTAATGGGTTATAACGTACCCAGTCTCGTAACAGCGGGCGCAAGTAATGAAAAGCAAGCATATGCCCTCTCACTTGCTCAAGATGTACTAGATGGTGGACTGTCTGCACGTCTAGAAAGTCGTCTGATACGTGATCAAGGCCTGCTGACGACAGTGGGCACCTCATACGATTTGCTTGATCGCGGCGACGGTTTGTTTTTAATTCAGGCAACACCGCGTGAAGGTGTGAGCTTAGCACAAGCGCAGCAAGCTATTATCGCTGAGATAGACAAGCTTAAGACTGATCCGATTGCCGCAGATGAAATCAGTCGTGCCAAAACCAATACTGTCACGGGTCTTATCTACGCGCAAGACAGTATGGAAGGTCAAGCGCGTATGATTGGCTCATTACAATCGATAGGTTTGGATGACAGACTGCTTAACCAACTACCAGCCAAACTTGATAATGTAACGATCGCTGACATACAAGCAGCCAGTAAAAAGTATTTGGTCAAAGACAATTTGACAGTGATGCATATCGTACCGCCTAAAGACAAGGCCGCTAAAACAAAGGAGTAATAACGCTTTATTCCTTTACTCAGTAACAGTAGCAGCGTCAATGAAAGTAACGACGCCAATACCAAGGCCAATGATTTTATTCATAAGAAGAAAACCATGACTCAAAGTAGCGATTTATTTCAAATACAAAAACCGTCTTTAGACCGTGTGTGTAGATCAACGCCGAAAGCTTCTCACACCTATAGTAAATTGTCTCACTTTAGCGTTGGCATATTGCTAGGTCTCACAACCTTGTCTATGACGGCACATGCCGACACAGCCAGTGTTGAGGAGTCTCGTGGCTCTGCCAATTTAGTGGATACAAGCGCGCCCATTGCGGCATTATCAAAGCTAACCAGTCTTGATAACATCAAACCACTAAAGGTTACTGTTCCAACGATTCAGGAATTCAAAACCAAAGCTGGCGTGCGAGTCTCTTTGGTACAAACAACTGCCTTACCCATCGTCGATATTGACCTGCGTTTTAATGCTGGTAGCGCCCGTGACAGCAGCATACGCAAAGAAGGTTTCGGTATTGCCAATATGACCGCAACCATGCTGTCCCAAGGCACTAAAACACTAGACGAAAATGCATTCACTCAGGCTAGTGAAACGTTAGGTATTGATCTGAACAGCAGTGCCTATAAAGACATGTTTGTGGTTTCCTCTACGCAGCTTATCCGATGATAAGCACCTTATGCCTGCTATCGAGTTGATGACTCAAATGATTAGCGAACCTGCTTTTGATGAGCAAATTCTAGCCCGTGATAAAGCGCGACTGTTGGTCGGTTTACAGCAACAAAAACAAGACCCTGGTAGTCTTGCCAGCATTGCTTTTGACCAAGCATTGTATGGAGATCACCCTTACGCGCATCAATCGGCTGGCACACTTGAGAGCGTACCGAATATCGATAGGCAGCAATTGATTGCGTTTAAAAATCGCTACTTGGTTGCCGCTAATGCATCGATCGCGATGACAGGTAACTTGACCTTAGACCAAGCAAAGCAACTGGCAGAAACCATTACTACTGGCTTGCCAGCTGGTCAAAAAGCAGCAGCGCTACCCGAACCAAAACCACTTGACCATGCAAAACATATCCACATTCCCTTCCCCAGTACTCAGACAACTATATTGATGGGGCAATTGGGTAGCAAACGTGCGACCAACCCGAAGGATCAGCAGCAGCAAACCAATTTTGCCGTGGGTAATGAGGTTATGGCTGGTAGTAGTTTTAATGCGCGGCTTATGACTGAGGTTAGGCAAAATCTTGGTTACACCTATGGCATTACAGGCTCTATGACGCCAATGCTGGAGAGAGGTCCTTATCAGATTGGTTTTTCAACCCGCAATGACAAGGCCCGTGCGGCTATTGATGCAAGCTTGGCAGTCATCAATGATACTTTGGACAAGGGTGTTACCAGCAGCGAGATGCGTCTGACGACAGACAATCTTAAAAACAGCTTTCCTATGAGCTTTGCAAGCAACTCAGGAATCAATAGCCTACTTGGCATGATGAATTTTTATCAGCTGCCAAACAGCTATCTAAACGATTATATCAAGCGTATCGATCAAGTAAAATTGTCGAGCGTCAACCAAACCATGCGAGATATACTCAAACCTGATGATTTTTTAATTGTCACTGTCGGTCAAAACGACCCGTGGAAGAATGAAAAAGCCAAATAGTCGTTAAGAAAATATTAGCAATGCAGTATTATTTAATTAAGTCAGTAACATAAAGAAGGGCAATGCCGAATAGCATTGCCCTTTTTTATACGTTGTAAAAATTGCTGACACTTAATATAGCCAAACATAACACTGTCCAGCGCTAATACTCAGTTTGCAATGGTTACATCTACATCATATATTAGATCTTTAGGCTTGTACGTTGCCCCATTATAAGCCAGTCGAATCACATGTTTGTCGTAAGACTCTACTTTATAATCGCCATTAGCAAAGTTGTGCAGCATGGGTACTATCAATAGCGCTTCAATGCGGCTATCGTTGACTCCAACCGAAATCAACTGACCACTTCGTGGGTACAAAAAATAATCACAATAATCATCTATCATGACTTCGGCGGTACGCTCAATCGTTCTGCTACCAACCTCTTCTTGTATCAATTTCGGACAAACATTATTGCGCTCAGCCGCCAACCTAGCATAAGAGTTCCTAATATTTTCTTCAATTTCTTTAGCCTCTTGTGACTTTTTACTCAAATCACTGATGGACTTCTTGCTCATCAGGACATCTTCTTGAGAAGATGTTTCTGGACTACAGGCACTCATAAAGAGCAAAAGCAAAAATGCCAAAAAACACAAGGCTATGCACACGTTATTTATCTGAAGAAAAGTTTTTTTTGATTTATTGATATTGTCAGTTTTGTCTATTGTTGCATCCCGCTTTTTCATAAACTCGGCTCATAACAAACGCTATTTTTGCTTCATAAATTAGATAATATAAAGGCGAATAACAAACTTGCCATTAAAACACAATTTATTAATACTAGAAAGTTTTTGGTGACAGCGTTACTGGTAACTTAGTCACTTACTTTTTTAATTTTGGCTGATGTATGGTTTAACATTTAATTTGGGCAACATTGTTAAATTGTCTCTTATCTTATTTATACCTAGTAACGGCAAGAAGAGCTACTGCTGGCATGATTAAAGCCCCATTTGCGATAACCGTCTGTATCCAAATGTATGGCACCTGTGGCGTACAACCCTAAACCAAAATTGTACCCTTCTCCCTGATACTGCCAAAACTGACATAAGCCATCTTGCATATTACTGAGTTGCCATAAGTTATCTTCGTATTCTGGCACCCAAATATCCATAGCGCTACCATTCATGTGCTTACTACTTTCGGCACCGCCCGCACAGTTATTGAGTCCAGGACTTCGATAGACAGAACGTATTTCAGTACTCGCTGGTATGATGCCTTGATATTTGAGCTGAGTGTACAAACGTAATGTCGGTACAATATTTGCCCATAATTCCTGCGGTGGTAGCTGATAAGGCTCGTAACCGCATTTGTCCCAACTACGAGCAGTCGTGAGTAATTGAGACAACGGCGGTACGTTTTGGGCACCAACTCTAGCAATCAGATAGCGCTGATATTCTCCCACTTGCTGAGCACGGTAGCTATTGCTGTTTAGCCACGCATTAAAATCCATATTGTTGAAGTCACTATTTGCCCCATTATAGGTATTATTTGCTGTGCTATATTTATTGTTATAAGTCGTCTTATAAACAGGCGCTCGTCGATTAATATTTACCTGCTTGTTCTCTTCAATAGACAAATTAGAATTGGGTACAAAATCACGTTGTTTTTGAGCAATCAATCCCTGCATGCTATCGCCGCTTGTGGCATTTTCACCACTTAACATAGTGACGCCGGGACGATGGTTTGAGGCATTTATAGAAGGCTGAATATAAGCGTTACCGCTGTCATTGCTACTACTGTGTCGTATTTGTATACGGCGCTCACTGCTGTCACTTAATAAAGCGGCGTGAACAGAGAAGCTGCTAGCACATACCAATAGCGCAACTATTGGCTTTTGGATTTGACTATAGGCAGGTTTTTTTGTATTTGTCATTGCAAGAAACTACCGCTAAAAAGGTTTTATCGATACTATCAAATTTTTGGTAATCAGGCTAAACTATCGCCTCCAATTAGAGGTTCCGTGTTCTGAATTAACACTTATCCTTATGATTTTTATATTTATGTGACTTTAGTGCTTATCCGTTACTTTATCGTCTATATTCTATGAGAATAGATACAGTAACGTTATACTCCATAATCATATCTTTAAAAAGTCTTCCCTTCTACATCAATTGTCAGTCACTGTTTGCCTATGTCTTCTAACCTGCAGTATCGTTTTTCACGTCAAAGCCACCATTTAGGCCAAGGTCACGCACCGACGTTATGGCAACGTATACATATAGATCCGTGGTTGACGCTTCTGTTATTAACAGTTTGCTGCATTGGCTTGACAATTTTATATAGCGCTTCTGGTCAAGAAGTGGGTATGGTTATACGTCAAATGGTTAGTTATGGCGTGGCCTTTACGGTGATGTTCACCATGGCACAGATACCGCCCAGTCTTTATCGCACCTTTACGCCTATTTTTTATGTGCTTGGATTAATCTTACTGATTTTGGTCGATACCATTGGCGAGGTGCGTATGGGTGCGCAGCGCTGGATTAATTTACCAGGGTTCGGTAGTGTCCAGCCCTCCGAGTTTATGAAACTTGGTATGCCAATGATGTGTGCATGGTTTTTATCTAAGCGCGATCTACCACCTTCTTTATCCAGCATTGCTATAACCCTCGCATTAATCGTCGTCCCTGTTTTATTAATTGCCAAAGAACCGGATCTTGGTACCTCATTGCTGGTAGCAGCCAGTGGTATGTTCGTATTGTTTTTAGCTGGTTTGTCTTGGCGATTGATCTCAGCCGCTGCGATTTTAGCAGTTCCTTTTATCGCTTTTGCTTGGAATTTTTTATTACATGACTACCAACGCACGCGTGTCTTAACTTTTCTTAACCCTGAAGCCGATATACAAGGCGCTGGATGGAATATCGTTCAGTCAAAGACAGCGATTGGCGCAGGTGGTCTCACTGGTAAGGGCTATTTAGAGGGGACACAGTCACATTTGCATTTTCTACCAGAAGGTCATACTGACTTTATCATCGCTGCCTTTTCGGAGGAATTTGGCCTGCTGGGTGTGATGTTATTAATGTTTATTTATTCTTGTTTATTAATGCGTGCCTTATACATTGCTTTTACTCACCCTGATGCTTATAGCAGATTATTGGCAGGCGCTATTGCCATGTCTTTTTTTGTTTATGTATTCGTCAACGTCGGTATGGTCAGCGGCTTATTGCCTGTCGTCGGAGTGCCATTGCCTTTTATTAGCTACGGTGGTACTGCTATTGTCACTTTGATGGCGGGCTTTGGATTGCTTATGTCCATTCACACTCATAAATCAAACTAATTCATTTTTAGATAAATTATTTGATAAATCAAAGACTCCCCCAAATGCCTTTTTAACTTACAACTTGAAATGTAACAAAAAAGGCTTCATAAAATATTTTATATTTCAAATTGACAGTACTCGTCATTTCTAACCTTTACTTGTAACTTATGATTTTTGGCATAAGCCTTGGTAAATAAGCCTTTGACTTCTTATGATAGATTAAAAACAATCATTGGTAACATGTATTTTATGGTCACTAATCTTATCAACTATACGCAGCTTATATGACAATTCGCTTACGTCCTACGAGTATTGAACGTTTTTATTCCTTGTTTTTTACAAATAATTGCGTTACCCTCGTTTTGTAGTAGTTCGATACATAACCCGTACATAGCTGCTAAAAAACTTTGCATTTAATTATAGTTTGGTTATAGCTTGTACGTATAGTTAGCAGCCTGTAGATTGACAGATTTCAAATGCACTACTTAATTAACGCTTTTATAACAAAGCAATACGTAAAAACGTTATTAATTTAAAGCTTTAATAATTTTGAAATACAATCTATATTAGAATCGCTACCCAGTCTGCAAATGATGGGATTGTTGGTACTACTAACTGTCGTTTAAGCGTTTTATAAGTATTATCGGTACTATCACCGTGCACTTATTATAATGAAATGAAAAATTCCCATATATTAAAACCTATAAAAGCCTATGTTTGAGATCAATAAATTTATAAGTCATTGATGATAGGGCTTTAGAGCTTGTGAAAGCGTTAGAGTGGTCTAGCACTTTTACACTCAATCTAAAATAAGATGATTAGAGTTAGGTTTTGATGTATAAGTTATATAGAGGTATCCATGAATAAGCGTTTATCTGGTTTACTTACCATGTCAGCAATTTTATTTGCTGGTTCTGGGGTTGCTACTAATGCAAACGCTGTAGAAGCAAAAACCTCTCTTGCGATGATTTCACAAGATAACGCCTCCCATATCGATCGTGTACTTGGTGAGCTTAGCCGTCAACATGACGGTGCATCAAGCCTGGTCAAATCAGCACGTCAACCCACTTCCCTAGCACTTAACAGCTCACTATTAGCCAGTGATACGGCACAAGCAAGTAATGATGAAGATGTATTAGAACGTCTGACAGCAGTCGCTTCTAATTCAGTAAGCAAATTCAAGCAAACTGGTCTAGCTTCTTGGTATGGCCGCAAGTTCCATGGTCGTAAAACAGCCAGTGGTGAGACATTCGATATGAATGGCTTGACGGCAGCGCATCGCTCATTACCATTGAATTGCTATGTGAAAGTGACCAATAAGACAAACGGCAAAAGTGTCATAGTAAAAGTCAATGATCGTGGACCGTTCCATGGTAACCGCGTGATGGACTTATCTTATGGTGCTGCTAAACGTTTAGGTATTACCAATAAAGGTGTCGGTAACGTTTCTATTGAACGTGTTTCAGGCCCTTAAACTTAAACCTAATCTAGCATCTATCTAGATTATAAAAAGCGCCCAACGTCATAAAGCGTTGGGCGCTTTTTTGTGAGTCACATTTATAGTATTTATAAAAGCCATACGTATTATGCCATGCTAGCCAATGAGCATGCACAATATAGTCTAGGAACAATAGATTAACTACGGTACTGCTGGGATGAATTTTTCGAAGCCTCTGTCTGCGAAGGCACAGCAAGCGAGGAAAGTTTATACCAGCAGTCTATAATTTATCGATTTAGCAATTCAAACTTTCGCTGATTATAGCAAAAATCCAGACTTTATAACTCGAACGCGCTTTCAATAGCATCGTCAAGACGTTCAACAGCAATAACGTTAATGCCTTTGAACTGAGGCGCTCCTTTAGCAGGCGCATTGGCTTTTGGAATAATGGCATGTTTAAACCCATGCTTCATAGCCTCTTTTAAACGCTCTTGACCATTTGGCACAGGGCGGATTTCACCAGACAATCCAACTTCACCAAACACCGCTAATGAAGAAGGCAACGCTCTTTCTTTGATGCTTGAGGCACAAGCCAGCAGTACCGCCAAATCAGACCCCGTCTCTATAACCTTGACACCGCCGACCACATTGACGTACACATCTTGCCCACTGGTATGAATACCACCATGGCGATGCATGACTGCTAACAACATGGATAAACGCTGAAAATCTAGTCCCAGTGCCATGCGTCTTGGTTGTCCTTGTGAGTCATCAACCAACGCTTGCACCTCGACTAATAGTGGTCTAGTACCTTCGCGGCTCACCATTACCACAGATCCAGCCACAGGCTTATCATAACGACTTAAAAATATCGCTGAGGGATTGGCAACTTCTTTTAGGCCTAGATCGGTCATGCCAAAAATACCCAACTCATTAACCGCTCCAAAACGGTTTTTGACCGCCCGAATCATACGAAAGCGAGAGTCGGATTGACCTTCAAAATACAATACCGTATCTACCATATGCTCTAAAACGCGAGGCCCCGCTAATGTGCCTTCTTTGGTAACATGACCGACTAAAAATAGCGCAGTGCCCGTTTGCTTAGCATAACGAGTTAAAATTGCGGCTGATTCTCGAATTTGACTGACGCCGCCCGGCGCTGAATTGATCGCATCCGTATAAATCGTCTGGATAGAATCAATGATAGCAATAGCAGGCTGCTCTTGAGTTAGCGCAGCACAAATCGTCTCAACATTGGTTTCGGCCAATACTCGCAGTCTATCAGCTGGGAGCTCCAGACGTTTGGCACGCATCGCAACCTGTGCCAGTGACTCTTCGCCGGTTACATATAGTGCACTGCCCGCCAATGAATCTGCACGTGCCATGTTAGTCGCTGTCTGTAATAGTATGGTCGATTTACCAATACCAGGATCACCGCCGATTAATACCACAGAACCTGCTACCAGACCGCCACCAAGGACGCGATCAAACTCACTGATTCCCGTCGGCAAGCGAGTATCTAAAGTGACGCTAACGGCGTTAAGAGGCATAACTGCGCTGTGAGTACCCGCATAATTACCAGCGGGTGCACTGGCACTACGAGGCGCAGCACGACTCTTATTAGGCTTGGCGGTGTTTTTATTATGATGAGGCATACTGACATTTGGCGCTTCAACCAAGCTGTTCCATTCGCCGCAATCAGTACACTGTCCAGCCCATTTACCAAAATGCGCACCGCAGTTTTGGCAGACATAACTGCTTTTATTTTTTGCCATGACGTATCAGCCTTATTCAAATAATCAATTGAGAATAATAAATAGAACAATGTGACGCTTTAATGAGCGTTTCTTTAAGAATATTTTTTAAGAAAAGCCAGTCGTTGAGTCAACGCGCTTTATTGGATAGAAGCGATAGTGATAGCAATAGATATAAGAAAGGTCTAAGTACAATAAAATCAAAGAAAGCTGGCTCAAGGCTTCAAATCAAGGCTTTAATACCAGCATTAAGCGGTGAAATAAATGCTTAAAATAAAGAGTTATACTTGAAAATCCTTACCCAAATAAACCGATTTTACCAATTCATTGTCTAGGACTTCAGATGCGGTGCCTTCGGCAATAATAGCACCTTCTGAGACGATGTAAGCTTTTTCACAAATCGCCAAAGTATCACGAACATTATGATCCGTAATCAGTACGCCAATACCGCGGTTTTTTAACGTTAAAATAACGTCTTTGATATCACCTACAGAAATTGGATCAACCCCAGCAAAAGGTTCATCTAATAAGATGAATTTTGGATCAGCTGCTAAGGCTCGTGCAATCTCGCAACGACGACGCTCACCACCTGACACACTCATGCCTAGGGATTTTCTTACATGTTCTAAATGGAACTCACCGATCAGTTTTTCAAGCTCTTGCTTTTGCTGGCTAGCATTCAATTCTTTTCGCGTTTGTAGAATAGCTAAAATATTGTCTTCAATTGACAGTTTGCGAAAAATAGATGCCTCTTGTGGTAAATAACCAATACCCGCACGTGCACGCTCATGCATCGCATATTTGGACAAATCCATTTTGCCTAAGGTCACACGCCCCTTGTCCATATTGACCAGACCAACCACCATATAAAAACTAGTGGTTTTCCCTGCACCATTTGGACCCAATAGCCCAACGACTTGACCCTGCTCCACAGAAAAGGAGACGTCTTTCACCACCCAGCGCTTGCCATAACGCTTACCCAGATTCTGCATGGTTAGTTGGGTAGCAGGTACGGTATTATCAACTGTGAAAGCATCTATATTTTTATTATCACTCATAACTTACTCATACTGTTGCAAAATACAAGCACTGACACAAGGATTCAGACTTGTTTATATATTGATTGGTAGACTTATGAATTCGCAAATCTATCTAGCGTATGCCACTTTGGCTATTATTACCACTAGGTGGAAATACCAGCTCTACTCGCTGATTGCCACCAGCAGTCGCCTCAACATCGCCAGCTTTTAAACTATAACGAATGACGTTGCCCGCAAAACTTGCGCCGTTTTGAACCAGCTTGGCATTTCCTGTCAGAGTAATGATACCTGTGACCGCATTGTAATCAATTTTATTTGCTTGGCCTTTTGCCAGACCTTTTTCTTGTGTGACAATCTGCTGCATAGTTGCTGGACGTCCAGTGGCAACAGCTGAATTGATACTACGCTGCTGTGACAGATTGACCGTGATATTATCAGCGGTCATCTTAAACGTACCTTGAGTAATAATGACACTACCAGAGTAACTGGTAACGCCTGTACGCTCACTATAAGTGGCTTTATCGGCTAATAGCTTGATCTCTTGATTGGAATCAGATGGCAAAGCATGACTATAAATTGGCAATACTAATAGCATAACCACTGGCAGCGCTTGCCATTGGCGTAAGTGACGTGTTGGATTTGAGCGTAGTGATAATGAGCGCAAAGCAGGCAAAAATTTAGATTTCATAAAAATCACTCGTTGTATAAGGAATAGTAGAATTTGCAAACTTTATGCTAGTGACTGGCTTTGTCATGTAGTTTAATACGAGTACGTAGTCAGGAGAAGCGATAAACCTAGAACAGAGCTTTGTCTTGACGCTTGGAGGGCGTAAAAGCGACAGCAACTTGACCAAACTCATACTCACCTGTCTCAAGGTTCGCGGTCATACTCGAAGCTTCAAACCGATTCATGCCTTGTTCAATTTTAACAGGCTCTTCACTATAAACCTTTCCTGATTTGGTATTACCTTTGAGGCTATTACCTGTTACTTTAATGGGTTCAATATCAGAATTGCCTTTGTTGCCTTCACTGACCAATGTAAATCCACCTGACAAGTTAAGCTCGCCTGTCTGCTGGCTGATAGCAGCACTGCCTGCTTCGATACGATAACGTTGCTCTGCTGATGGTTCCCAATTCATAGTAATGCCTGACATCTCGTCAAGATTGGTCTTTGGGTTATGTGTCAACGACTCAGCCGTCAGTTCGTACTCAGTTTCACCAGCCTCATTGGTTTGGACGGCTTTTATGTCTGATGCTTCATAGTCAACATCAGTGGTTTCCATACTAACAGGTGGTGTTACTTCTCCTTGCTGGCGAAAAAACCAGCCTGCAACACCTGCAATAATCAAGGCAAGAACGATTAAAACACGAGTATTCACGACAAATCATCCTGAGTGTTTGCTTCATCAAGGGTGTAGTACGCGATAAAGTCTTGATAGTGTCCATGACCTTTTAAAATCAGATCACATATTTCACGTACAGCGCCAGTACCACCGGCACGAGTGGTTACCATGTCACTACGATTAATAACTTCTGAATGCGCATTAGGAACAGTTGCAGCAAACCCTACTGTTTGCATTGCTTTAATATCTGGCAAATCATCACCCATATAAGCACAATCAGCGGCGGTAATGTTAAGAGCAGGATCGAGCATCGATAGTAGCTCATTTAGAGCAATCAGTTTGTCATCACGCCCCTGTACTACATAATCGATCCCCATTTCTGTAGCGCGCTTATCAACCATGGCGCTACTACGCCCTGTAATAATTGCTGTCAAGATACCGTAACGCGATAAAGACTTAACACCAACACCATCTTGAACTGAAAACGCTTTGGTCTCAATACCGTTGGCATCATAGATAATTTGACCGTTCGATAAAATGCCATCAACGTCCAGCACCAACAGCTTCACTTGTCCTGCTTTTTTGATTAAGTCTTGCATCCGTCGTCTCTTATTAAAGGCTATTTTTATAAGTTATTTATTTCACACCAGCTTGTAGCAAGTCATGTACCGTAATTATGGCTTCTAAACGATTGTCTTCATCAATAATCAATAACTGACTAATACCACTTTCATTCATTACACTGAGCGCATCTGAGGCACGCATGGTTTTATTGACATGACGCGGATTACTCACCATCACTTCATGCATAGGTGTTTTTAAATCGATGCCTTTTTCTAGACCGCGACGTAAATCACCATCTGTGAATACGCCAACAACTTTGTCATTATCATCGATAATCACAGTCATACCCAGACGCCCTGCTGACATGGTAAAAAGTGCCTCTTGCAGTGGTGCGTCTCTATGGATCAAAGGCAAATACTCAGACTTGGTATGCATCAAGTCTTCAACTCGCGTCAGCAATTGACGACCCAATGCTCCCGCTGGATGCGATAAAGCAAAATCTTCTGAAGTAAAATTGCGCGCGTGCACCAAGGCAACAGCCAGTGCATCTCCAAGCGCTAATGTCGCTGTGGTACTTGAGGTGGGTGCTAAGTTGAGTGGACAAGCTTCTTGTGATTTGCCAAGCGTCAATACAATATCAGCGGCATGTGGCAACATACCACGCTTATCACGGCTAATACTGATCAGGGGAATATCTAAACGCTTTACTACAGGTAGCAGCATTTTGATCTCATCTGACTCACCAGAGTTAGAGATGGCCAATAAGACATCACCCTTAACCAACATACCCAAATCGCCATGCCCTGCTTCGCCCGGATGCATAAAAAAGGCAGGGGTACCCGTTGAAGCAAAAGTCGCTGCTATCTTGCGTCCAATCAATCCAGATTTACCCATACCAGTGACAACGACGCGACCTTTACAAGCCAAAATAATATCACAGGCTTGCGCAAATCTATCATCTATCTGTTCAGTTAATAACGATAACGCAGATATCTCAGTATTAATTGCATCGATAGCCGTACTAATAAATTGCTCGTAAGTCAGATTAATTGGGGTATTACTCATGAATCCACTCTATTTTATGATGAATCAGTATCGTATTTTACTATACTATGTCATATATTAATAATTATCTAAAAAACTAATCACCATTCTCTTAAATCATCAATAGCAAATAATCACTATAACTACGTTTGTTAAGACAAAAAAAACCCACTTTAGTAGCAGGTCTTGATTGAATAAATCATGTCTCAACGATGCACCTTTACACTCATGCATAGCTGTGTTTAGTCATCGCTTTCATTAGATCCATCATTTGGTTTGTCTTCAAATCTTGAGCTGTCTGGTGTTTCAAAGCCGCGGTCTTGGCCAAAACCACCACGCTCAAAGCCGCGCTCTTGACCCTGACCAAAGCTACCACGTTCAAACCCACGATCTTGACCTTGGCTAAAGCCGCCTCGGTTAAAGCCACTACGATTGGCCGCAAAACCACGCTCTTCAAAACCACCTGCATTGGCAGGATTGCTGCCACGCTCAAATCCACTACCTTGATAGCCTGTTGGAGCGATACCTTGTGCTTGACTACCAGTACCTGTCGTTGCACTGCGCGGATTGCGCGCTGGTACGACCGTTGAGATAGCGTGCTTATAAACCATCTGGCTGACAGTATTCTTCAACAATACAACATACTGATCAAATGACTCAATCTGCCCCTGCAGCTTGATACCATTGACCAAAAAAATAGAAACAGGAATGCGATCTTTACGCAGCGAATTCAAAAACGGATCTTGTAAAGTTTGTCCTTTTGACATGAAATCTCTCCTAAATATTATATAGTTATATTTTAAGTGCCAATTATTCTAAGTTTAAATGTGATTATAATGGCTAGAGGTAGATACAATACTGAGTCTTTTTTTAAACGTATCTAAATGAACATTAATTACTTCTGGCTGATATTAAATTACTGAGAATATTTACCGCAGCTACGTTATTATTATAAACAATTAAGTAACTACTTGTTTCAACAGTAATTTTTACCAACAAAGGTTAATCAATAATAATTAAAAAACTAATTTTACTAAAATTAAGCTTATGACTGTAATAGATTTGGATTATAACAGTTATCTATAGTAGTTTTTGAAACTAATTGTCACTACTGTAGTAGGTATTTATAATAATTTTTGCTAAATCATACTATCTGCATAATATGATTTATTCTTAACGGCTTCTCATACCTTCATTTTCACTGAAGATGAGTCTTTGCCTGCGCCATCGTTGCAAATGTTTTTATACATACACCATTGGTAGAAGAACGACCTGCAACTGAGCTAGATGCTAGCGTGTTTTCTTCCGATACCATAGGCAACTGGGCTATTTTTCGTAACCAAGTATATTGACGCTTTGCAAGCTGCCTAGTAGCATATAATGCCTTATTTTGCATTTGCTGACAAGCAAGGGCCTCAGTTGAGCTATCTTGTATGCTTGGTTGAGAGGAGGATTGAGACGTACCCTTTAATTTATTTTTCTTAGGAGGAGCGTCTTCAATGTTTTCAAAAGCTTGATAAAACTGCACTTTATCCAAATGCGACTGTTCAAATACTGGGTGCTTAATCTGTACTAAATACTCTAATACTTGTCGATAGCCAACACAGCGCATAGATGGCAAGTTAGGTGTCAGCGGATACTTTTCAAGCAGACCAATGACTTCGTCCAATAATCCTTCAGCCCACATAATATCTAAACGCTGCTCAATTCTATCATGCAGCCATGGACGATCAGGCATGACTGCTAACGCGTGCCAATCCTGATGAGGGTTATGTGCCAATGCTTGTTTGGGCTGGCGTTGCCAATCACTTATTGGCGTATCGGTTTGTAAATAAACCTCTACAGCACGGGTGATGCGCTGGGTATCTGTCGCGTTTAGGCGTTGATGGCTAATGGAATCAACTTCACCAAGATAATCATATAAGGCCCCGATGCCTTCCTCTTGTCGCCACTGCTCCACGCGCGCGCGGACATCGTCATCACTATCTGGCACAGGAGACAATCCATCCAGCAATGCCATGTAATACATCATGGTACCGCCCACGAGCAAAGGTATTTTGTCTTTTTGGTGACAATCATCAATGAGACGAGCAACGTCGCTTACGAATTCAGCGACGCTATAGCTTTGTATCGGATCAACAATATCGACCAAGTGATGCGGATAGCGAGCCAGTTCAGTCGACGTTGGCTTGGCTGTACCAACATTCATATCACGATATATCAACGCTGAATCTACTGAGATTAGCTCATAACGCCCTGTATCGTACAGCTCATAAGCCAAAGCCGTTTTGCCACTTGCTGTTGGTGCCATCAAGCACACGACACTATTATCCGTAAGATGAGAAGATAAGCCATCAGACGAGTGTCTCATAGAATTGCCTTTAATAATGATGAATGTGAAGTGTATTCAGTAACTAGAACTTGAAGTGAAGCTAGTGTAATGGCCACTCAAATGTAGAGGAAAGTATCAATGCCACTAACTGTTGACGGTCTATAGACTTAATTGCATTTTTGGATAATAGTGATTCAACATCTTTAATGAATACGCTCAAGTCTTGCTTTGTCATTTGAGCACTTATCGTCGCCAGTTGTCGATTGATATCGTTGGCATAAGCTGGCATTTTGTCTTTTCGAAAACTACCCTGCTCAAATATACTCGACGCAAATAACAAACCAATCTGTGACTGCCAGTCATCTACGGCAATAAGTAAATACCCCCCTTGATTATGAAAGAGTAGCCAAGGTAGGGTTTTATCATAATCATAATCGTAAGCACTAAGAGAAGGTTCGGGCGCGACACCATTTAAACTGGTAATCAACTCTAGACAATATGGCAAACCTTTTGTTTCAATCAGCACGTTGCTCATAACTACCGCGTTATCAGCCGATTCAGGGCGGTCTACATTGGTTATTTGATCTAAAGAGTTATTAATATAGGACTTTGTATCTACAAATGACAATTTGTTTTCTGAACTTTGATAAGGCTGCCTAGGAGACTGCACCTGCCCGCCCTCATCTTGAGTGATATAATCGATTGAAGCTTTCTTACGCCATGATTCATCAAATGGCTGATTTGCAGAAGGGTTATTTCTTGAAGGCACATTATTCAAAGAGTCAATGCTTGGCAGTTTTTTACCTGATTCGATACTATTTTTCGCCTCAAGCGCAGTCAGTTTTGAGCGAAGCGCATGGCTTAGATGTGCCATAATATTATTTAGCGGGCTAATTTTGATACGCTGCTTAGAGGGATGTACATTGATGTTGAGCCATTCAGTTGGCAGATCAAAGTAGAGCGCATAACCCGCACCAGCAAGCTGTGAATTTTGAGCCAGTTGACGTAGCTGGTTACTAATCAACGCTTCTTTGACCAAACGACCATTTACGTACAGTAACTTTGGCAAAGAGTCTTTTTGCTCGTACATAGGCCACAACCAGCCGCTAATACTTGCATGACTGCCAGCGTTTTTCCCATTGTTGTAGATCGTTGACTGCTGTATAAGACTCGATAGATCTACCGCCACCTCGATCGCAGTATCTGTCAATGAGGTCGCCATCGCTTGCTCAAGTCGCGATAAAGGCAAACGATTGCCATCAGTAGCGCTTGCAGAAAATGACAGCCGTTTTTTCTTATCATGAAAGAGGCTGATAGTAATGTCTGCTCGTGCCAAGACTACTTCCCGAACGATGGTTTCGATATGACCGAACTCAGTGGCAATAGATTTTAAATTTCCGCGGCGGGCAGGCACATTAAAATACAGATCTTTTATCGTAATTGTCGTACCACGACTGCGCACAACTGGTAGCAATTTTGGCTCATCATTCACTACCCCAGCGACTTGCAATTGCCGACCAATACCACTATGGTCGTGACTGCTGGTTAGTGTTAGACGAGAAACCGCAGCTGTAGCCGCTAGTGCCTCTCCTCGAAAGCCCAACGTCATAATGCCATGCAGATTGGCGACATCAGCCACTTTGCTAGTCGCATGACGGGTGATGGCCATCACCATATCGTCAGGGTGAATACCAACGCCATTATCCACCACTTCAATTGACCCCATGCCACCTTGGGTAATGTGCACCTCGATATCCGTTGCATCCGCATCAATGGCATTCTCAAGCAGCTCTTTGACCACAGCGGCAGGACGCGTGACTACCTCACCAGCTGCTAATTGATTGATGAGCAGCGGTGACAGTTTTTTAATACGGGTATCAGATTGACTATTGGCCATTGGGAAAGGTCATATTTGTTTGAGTAGTAGGTTATATAGGATACACACTAGATATTGAGAGATGACAGATCGATGCCTTGCGCTTGTCCTACCGTCGACAGTCTGATTTCAACCTGACGAAACTCTTGATTATCATTAGTATGTTGCGTTATATCAATGAACAAAGTCGGCGTTGGCAGATAGCTGTCCGCGCGACTCGCCCACTCGATTATTACCAAGGCATTCGGCTCGTCCAAATACTCATCAAAACCGATGAAAGACAACTCTTCTGGATCTTGCAAGCGATACAAATCCGCATGATAAACAGGTTTGGTCATCCCGCTCTCTTGCAAAATATGATAAGGCTCGACCAAGGTATAAGTTGGGCTTTTTACCGCACCTTTATGGCCTAATGCTTGCAACCAATAACGCGTCAGCGTAGTTTTACCAGCACCCAAATTGCCTGCCAGCCAAACACTACCTGTTAATGGCAATGCTGCGAGCTTCTTGGCCAATAACTGGGTATCTTGTTCCGAGTTCAGTATCAGAGTTTGCACAGTGTCACTACTTTCTATCGATGGGTCGTTACGCATCAGTCTGAACCTGCCTGTACTTGCTCTGTCGGTACTTGCTCCGTCTCTACCTGCATGGTCACCGTTGGATTGGTAAAGCTTTCACCGCGAATGAGTTTGGCATACAGATCGGTATCATGCCATTCAGCGCGGACTTGCTCGCTGAATTCAAAGTCTTCTAAAACAAGCTTGCCCATCTGCTCATTGGCCACATCATCAGCGAAACACTGCGCATAACCGGTGGCTGTTTCATGGGCAATTACTGAATACACGCTCACATCGGTTTCGCCATTCTGCATTTGGGTTTGCTGTAGAATCGCTTGCGCCCAAAAGAAAATCACTCGTGAGAATTGCTCTGCGGATGGTGAGACTGGCAAACTGATCCAACGCGCACTAAACTTCTTGCAAGCCGCGACATACTCAGGATCGTCTTTACTCCAAAAACAAATAGCATGATCAAAACTGTCAATAATATCTTTGATCGAAGACTTTAATAGACCAAAGTCATAAACCATTTGCCCATGATCTAATCGTTTGGCTTCAAGGATCAATTCGATCTGGTAGCTGTGACCATGGATAGAGTGTTTGCAGCGCTCAGAGCTACAGTTACGAACAATATGAGCATTTTCAAATTTAAAAAGTTTACGGATACGCATAATAATCAACCAAAACAATAAGCATCGTCGTGCTAAATAAAGAGGTGCCGCTTCTATTTATCGGCTTGTGACTTATTATAGCAAATCGCCATGTATCCGTAAGTAAGCACTTATGAATACTCGTATTGATTGAACGAATCAATTGAACTAAATGTAGTCAAAACAACATGACCTCGTAGATGAATTGTGCAAATGCTATCTATTGCTCAGGCTTAGGCCTATACTCAACTCAATACGCAGTATCTGCGTCAACTGTAGCAAAGTGTCGCTCTTAGGTCTGTTCAACTGAATCTAAAAGACAACCCCAGCTACCTCAAGAGGAAAAGACGATGAGCAAAGGTCAAGACAGTAAAAAGAATGTCAAGAAGAAGCCCCTATTGACGGCAAAAGAGAAAAAAGCCGCCAAACAAGCGAAGAAAGATGACAATGGTAGTATCTTAGGAAAACACTAACATTGTATGTCTCAAACAGCTAATTGAACCTTCTGATTTGATTAGCCGTTTTTTAAACTAAGCATTTTTTAGACTAAATATTTTTTAAATCAACTACCGCGCGGTGCAAACATAATAATTGCCATTCCACATAGCGCAACCATAGAACCCACTATATCCCAAGTGGTTGGTCGAATGCCGTCCACCGCCCACAGCCAAGCGATTGCCATCACTACATACACTCCGCCATAAGCGGCATAGACGCGCCCAACGGCAGTTGGATGAAGAGTCAGCAACCAAACAAAGGCGACCAAACTAAACACAGCTGGCACCAGTAGCCAAACGGTTTTGCCTTCTCGTAGCCACAAATAAGGCAGATAACACCCAACAATCTCTGCCAATGCGGTCAGCGCAAACAGCCCTACTGTCTTTAACTCAGTCAAATTGATTATTCCTCAATCGTAATAAAACCTGTCATATATTGTACGGCATTGCCGGAAATCAGCACTCTGTCCTCTACTACATCACAATTAAGCACACCGCCTCGGCTTGACGCTTGATAAGCGATTAATTCATTTTTCCCTAGACGCTTCGCCCATAATGGCGCAAGTCCTGTATGCACGGAACCGGTCACTGGATCTTCTCCGCCGCCATCATTCGACCAAAAATATCTGGAAATAAAATCGAAATCACTATATTCGTTTGATTCAGCCTGACAAGTTACCACTACATTGAATGGTAATAACTCTTTTAACCTCTCGTTATCGCGAGCGACATTTAATACCTCAAATTCAGAGTTACAAATGACAAAATAGGCTTTTTCATTACGGTAAACCTCAATAGGTGTAACAGAAAGGCCTGCCAACAAGCTATCAGGAATATCATCGACCCTTTTAGGCATTCTATTGGGAAAATCCATCTGTATTTTGCCACAAGCCATTTTTATAATGGTGAAAACGCCAACAGCTTTAGCGAAGAACTGAATAGTATTTACTGTAGGATGCTTTTTAAATAGTACAAAGGCGGATGCCAATGTGCCATGCCCACAAAAAGCAATCTCTTTAAAAGGCGAAAACCAGCGTATATGATGCCTGCCTTCGGTATCCGAAACGATAAACCCTGTTTCAGACAAATTATTCTCAAAAGCAATGGACTGCATCAAATCATCAGTGAGCCAATGATCCGTTATGATAACTGCTGCCGAGTTACCTTTAAAAATGGTGTCTGTAAAAGCATCAATGACATTTATCTCTAGTTGCATGTTATGTTCTCACCTCAACTGTCTGTATCGTTATATCAATCAATATCGGCAGCACTTTAGCATCTTTAATCGATGTTTGCTGCTCTGTATATTTTTGAGAATATTGCTCAATCTAAACCCATGACGGCATTGTTATTTATTAGAATAACGCCATTTATATAAAAACAAAGTTACAAATAACAGCTGATTTAGGGATTTTATCCTGAAATTGCATTTAAATTATAATTAGGAAGTTAGCGTCATGATGCGTATTGGATTGTTTTTATTGACCAACTTAGCAGTGATTGTCGTATTTAGTATCGTATTTGGTATTTTGTCCAGAGTCTTTGGGATTGGCGGTGTTAACACGGCAGGCGGTCTTAACTATACAAGCCTTGCCATTATGTGTGGCTTGTACGGCATGATTGGGTCGATGGTATCGCTATTTATTTCAAAGTGGATGGCCAAACGATCAACAGGCACGGTTGTCATCGATACCCCAAAGAACTCTACTGAACAATGGCTTGTGGATACCGTTGCTAAACAAGCGCGTGCGGTAAACATTGGTATGCCTGAGGTCGGGATTTTTAATAACTCACAGCCTAACGCCTTTGCCACTGGTTGGAATAAAAATAAGGCATTGGTGGCGGTGTCATCTGGCTTATTACAAAACATGAGTGCCGATGAGGTAGAAGCGGTATTGGCGCATGAGATCGGCCACGTGGCAAACGGTGATATGGTTACGCTGGCACTGATTCAAGGAGTCGTGAACGCCTTTGTAATGTTCTTTGCTCGTATTATTGGTAATTTCGTTGACCGTACTATCTTTAAGAACGAGAGCAATGCACCTGGTATTGGCTATTTTGTGACGAGTATTGCGATGGATATTTTACTTGGTTTCTTGGCATCAGCTATTGTCATGTGGTTCTCACGTTTGCGCGAATTTCGTGCCGATGAAATGGGCGCTAAGCTCGCCAGTCGTGACAAAATGATCAGCGCATTGAATGCCTTGCGCCCTGCTGAACAACGTCCCGACCAAATGCCAGAGAATATGAAAGCGTTTGCGATTTCGACCGGACAGTCTACTGGCTTTAGTATTGCCAACTTTTTCCGCTCACATCCAACGCTTGATGATCGAATTGAAGCATTGCGTAAGTACAATCCTAATCGAGCATAGTAGGAAGCGTGATACCTCAGTTCTATTAGTAAAAAAGCCTATCTATTAGTGATAGGCTTTTTTAGTGAATCAAATTTTCTAACTGTCTTTAAATATCGAATGTCTCGTTTATCATACGCTCAATTTCTTTATAAATAAGCGAGCCATAGTGCTCATAACAAATCATTGATAGCAACTGTCTTTCTCTTTCGAGATCGGATTGCTTTGCTTGCGTGACTGCATATTTTTCATAAATGATCGGACACAGCTCAAAATGCACACCCGATAGGAGATACTGCCCGTTACCAAAGTGACCGCTAACCACCGCATTCTCACCATTGCTATAAGTGGCTAATGTATGGAAAGCAGCTGATTTATCAGCCAAAAAATACGCACCGCCATGATAGTAGACATTATCTTGTTGTCCATTTGCGTAATCTAGCGCAATGCTAGCTTTAGAGCCAACTTTCTCATCATACAACTGTCCGTTGGTTAAAGATTGGATACTACCAATCGCTGTCCCCGGAAAAAATGCCAGCTCACGATCACCATGAATCTCGTAACCTTCACCTGAAAATTCGATATTGCGAGCACCATAATAGCCACCAGCACAAATTCCAATATAGATATTACCGCGACTAACAAACTCGCTAATAATATCATTACCCAGTCCGTTCAACTTCCTACAATAAGGCAAATCTGCGCCACCCGGCATGATTAGAATTCCGTTGTCTTTTGTTTTATCATTGAGCTCACCTGCAAAAATGCCTTCGCTAGAGATAGTGCGTACGTCTGTAGTATGGTCTCCTGAGAGTTTCGTTTGAGCAGTAACTAATGCAGACTTAACGCTCAGTTCACTCGTCCCTTCATCTTCATATACCCAGATGGTAATTGCCTTATTTGTCATAAAATTGATATCCATATAGTTATTAAAATAAAAGTTGAAACTGGATGAGCAATAGTATACTTTGAATCCAAGTATACAGTCGTACACTATAAATTAATAAGTAAGGAATACTTATGACAACCGTATTAACGTCGACAAAGCAGTGGTTCATTTCTCATGAACAGGCCGCTTTTTTTATCAAAGTCATCTTCGGGTCTTTGATGATTGCTTTATTTGCACAGATTTCAGTACCCATGTATCCAGTTCCTATTACAGGACAGACCCTTGCGGTTACAGTAGTCGGTCTCTCACTAGGCCGAAAGGCTGGTATCGCAGCCGTACTGTTATATTTATTCCAAGGCGCAGTTGGCCTTCCAGTTTTTGCCAGCGGATCTGCAGGACTTGCGGCATTTTTTGGGCCTACAGGCGGTTATCTATATGGGTTTATCGCTACCGTTGCTATTTTGGGTTACTTCAGTGATAAGGGTATATTAAAGAGTTATGCTATGAGCACGGTGGTTGCGATTATTGCGACTGCGGCTACTTTTGTATTTGGTCTAATCCACCTGTCGTTTTTTGTACCAGAAGGAACCGTTCTACAGTTCGGTTTATATCCATTCATAATTGGCGGTATTATAAAAGCAGTATTAGCAGCGGCTTTGGTTGTACCGACGCATAACTTTTTTTCTAAGCTATAATTTAAAGCAAGGCAAATTAGTCTAAGGCTGTCGTCAGATAGTATTACTCAAATAAAAAGGACTGAACCCTGTTTGACACAGCGTTCAGTCCTTTAACAATCAACGACTAAAACCTTAAGGCTACACTTACTAATAAAGAGATTTTTTAGTCTTTATAGTATATTAGATATCAAACTCAAGCGCTCTATCGCCTTCATTGTCTTTGATTCGAGTTGGTAAACCAATCTTGTTCAATAGATTGATAAAGGGCTTGGCATCAAGCTCTTCGACGTTGACCATTTTGCCTGCATCCCACTCGCCAGTCGCAACTAACATGGCAGCTGCAACAGGTGGCACGCCTGCAGTATAAGAAATACCTTGGCTACCCACTTCGTTATAAGCGTCTTTGTGATCTGAGACATTATAGATAAATACTTCGGTATCGACGCCGTTGATCTTACCTTTAACCTTGTCCCCAATACAGGTCTTACCCGTGTAATTTGGCGCAAGCGAGCTTGGATCTGGTAGTACCGCTTTAACAACTTTCAATGGAACTACTTCTTGACCTTCGGCAGTCATCACAGGCTGTTCAGACAATAGACCTAAGCTTTGTAGCACAGTAAAGACATTGATATAGTGCTCACCAAAGCCCATCCAAAAACGAATGTTCGGTACATCTAAGTTAGCTGATAGCGAATGAACTTCGTCATGACCACTCAGATAGCTGTTTTGGACGCCAACAACTGGCAAGTCATCAGTACGCTTTACTTCAAACATTTTATTAGACTGCCACTTGCTATCCTGCCATGAATAGACGGTACCGGTAAATTCACGGAAGTTTATTTCAGGATCAAAATTAGTGGCGAAATATTTGCCATGGCTGCCAGCATTGATATCGATAATATCAATATCTGTAACTGACCCTTTGTCCATCATGTCATAACCGAGGCGCGCATACGCATTGACCATTCCGGGGTCAAATCCTGCTCCTAAAATGGCGGTGACATTATTAGCCGCACAGCGATCGCGACGCTGCCATTCATAGTTGTTATACCAAGGCGGTGTCTCGCAAATCTTACGTGGATCTTCATGAATGGCAGTATCGATATAGGCGATGCCTGTCTCAATACATGCTTCAAGGACAGTCATATTAATGAATGCTGAGCCAACATTGATAAGGATCTGTACACCTGTGGCTTGTATCAAATCTGTCAAGGCTTGAGTATCCATGGCATCGACTTGATGTGTGTGCAATACCGCCTGTATATTAAAGCTGTCTTTATCTATGACGCTTTGGGCAATCGCAATACATTTATCTACCGTACGTGAGGCGATATGAATCTCACCCAGTACATCATTATGCATCGCACATTTATGCGCAACCACTTGAGCGACGCCGCCTGCTCCAATGATGAGTACGTTTTTTTTGTTAGATTTGGCTGGTTGGTTTGTGTTCAATGAACAATCCTCCTTTGTGTCCCTGTCGATACCATTAATAGTGGCTATGCAAAACAGAAACGAGTGAATGATATGCGTGAATTAAAAAGGAAGACCGAGGAAAACCCACGCACCCGTCGGACAAATCTAGCTGATTTTGTCCGACGGCAATTATAACAATTTTTCTATCCCTTTCGGCAATAATTAAACGATAAGATAACCAATAGTTTTATACATCAAAAACTAGCAGACTTAAACTTAAGACAAACTTGCCTTGTAGTCTTGATAATCAAACTCGCGCTGCACATCGATACGACCGTCTAGACGACGAATGACAATCGCTGGCATGTTGACACCATTGAACCAATTCTTCTTGACCATGGTATAACCTGCAGCATTACCAAATGCTATTTTATCGCCTACTTTTAAAGTATTGGGCAAGGCATACTCACCAAAAATATCACCTGCCAGGCAAGAGCGACCATAAATAATGCTGTTATCTGATACATTTACGGCTTTATCAGACATAACAGGAGAAATAGTTATTACTTCTTCATTAATAGCCGCAATGGGCGCTGACTCACGATAAATCAGTAAATCCAGCATATGCGCTTCGATAGAGGCATCAACAACGGCAAGGTTTTTTTCATTGTGCATGGTATCTAGTACGGTAGTGACTAATGAACCCGCGCCATGAATACTTGCTTCACCTGGTTCAAGATAAACTTGTACGCCATAGGTTTCACTGAAGCCTTTCAATCTATCGGCAAGTTTTTCGAGTGGATAATCAGGCGCGATAAAATGGATACCTCCGCCTAAGCTGACCCATTCCAGTTGTTGCAATACGTCGCCAAATCGCGTCTCAATATCAGCCAAACTTTCACTAAAGGCCTCAAAGCTGTCATTCTCGCAGTTATTATGAATCATAACGCCTGTAATATCTGCAAGCACCTCAGTAATTTTTTCTTTATCATGCTCACCCAGACGACTAAAAGGACGAGCAGGATCAGCAATAATAAAGGATGAGTTACTGGTTTTAGGGTTCAGCCTCAACCCTACCGGAATACTTTTCGCCGCTGCTTGATCTTTAAAAGCATTAAGCTGTGAGATAGAATTAAAAATAATTTTATCCGCATAATTAAGCACTTCAGGAATTTCATCAGCGCTATAAGCCACACTATAGGCATGCGTTTCTTTTTTATCCGCACGACTGTTTTCTTTGTCAACGCTCGCATTGCTGTTGTCTAAAACATTATTGCCAAAGGTTTCATAGCCCAAACGCACTTCATTGAGCGACGACGAGGTTGTACCATGCAAGTAAGACTGCATCACATCGAACACACCCCAAGTCGCAAAGCATTTTAGAGCCAGTAACGCTTTGGCACCTGATAGTTCGCACAGCCGAGCAATAATCTGCATATTGGCCACGATAGCGGTTTCATCAAGTAGATAATAAGGCGTTGGTGGTAGTGATGTGTTAGTGGTTTTCACAGTATTTTTTGACTTCATAATAGGTTACCTAATAGCGTTACGAGCGTCATGACAGATATAAATATTTGCGCTATAGTAGACTAAATTTATCATAATTAGAATATCTTATGTCATTATCAACTGATTATTCCACTGCTCGCAGCCAAGCCAATTTATCACAACTCGGTCCCAAAAATATTAACCTAGAGCATCTTGATCCTAACGCCCGTGCGGTCTTGGATTTTTGGTTCAACCAAGACAATGAGCAATATTGGTTTGTAAAAAACGATGAATTTGATCAGCAAATAGAAGACAAATTTGGCAAGATTTGGCAGGCGGCAAAAAAGGGAGAATGTGTGGCTTGGCGGCTTTCCGAAGCATCAAAAGACAGCAATAGCTCAATCACGTCTTTAGCAGGACGTTTGGCAGAAATTATTGTATTGGATCAATTTTCGCGCAATTTATGTCGCGGACGAGCATGTGCATTTTCTCAAGATAATATGGCTCTTGTCTTAGCACAAGAAGCGATACAGCAGTCGTATTTTGATACGCTACCGATGGCGTGGCGCAAATTTATGATTATGCCATTTATGCATTCAGAATCGTTGATGATTCATGAGCGTTATCTGCCATTATTCAAACAACTGAACGATACTGAAACCTTAGATTTCGAGCATCGCCATAAAGAGATTATCGAACAGTTTGGGCGTTATCCTCATCGTAATGATACTTTAGATCGAGAGTCGACAGAAAAAGAAGAGATCTTCTTACAGCAGCCTAACTCATCGTTCTAATATCTTCTTAAACATCTGCCCTTTCAAATATACGCCCCTTTCAAAGGTGCCGTTTATGAATAATTCACGGCACCTGTCTTAAAGCTAAAACTCTTACGCTCTGTCGTATTGTTATCTATCAAAATATCAAAGCTCACTCGATAATTGCTATTGCCGTACAAACCGCAGTTTGTGCCACTTCTACTGGTCATGTTACAGCTTTTCAAATTATCAGTAATGGGCAAAATAAACGCTTCATTTGCTGGTAGCGCATTGGCTGTATTTTGATAAGGATCTTGACGATAATCTAGCAATTCGACTGGGACATCGATATTACGATCAATATCATGAAATTTCACATTGCTTATATTAATGGTTTGCGCAGATGGTACGTTGACATAGATGGGTTGACCGATAGGATCCACACGCAAATCACGTCCAGTATGTTTAACTGGGTCTGGGGTCTCGTTATACAACGCAGTGACGGTATCAGTCACACCCTCACACGGATAAGTAAATACCCCTTCTACTGTCCTATTGCTACTTGCTTGTGTACCTGCAGCATGATTGACCAATACGTAACCTTTGTTATTGGCAGCATCTTTATTATGAGGTGTGTAGGTCACCATACCTGTACCCGTCACGCTTGAGCTGGGTAGCATTAAAGAGCGCAAATGATAAGGTGCAGACAGCAAGGATTTGGCCATTGATTTTGCCATCACCTCTGAGCTAAACAAATTGCCTGCTGAGCTAAAATAAGTAGACTGTGCAATATTCTCAGTCGCGCCAAAACGCGCATTACTATAGTCGGCATTCAACAAGCGATCTGAAAAATCTAGCCCACCAAAAAAGGGATTATTGGTACTGGTAACATCCGCGATGTCTTCAATCTTATTTTCGTAATGAGCATTAAACACAGTCGGTGAGCTATTGGCAAAAGCATATTTCATATAGTTGGCATGCTGAATGGCAATATCGTCTAATGCCGTATCCACAGATAGACCACTAAGTCCGCAGCTGGTTCTTGCCAGACTAAAGGCATTGCTAGCAATTAATGCAGCCTGAGTATCATTAGCGCCTACGACATTATCGCCCTGATCATCAGGGATTTCATTGCTCGGTTCTTCAGGCGTATTACTTGGTGGAATAATAGGCGGTGTTGACTCTGGTGAAGAGGTATCAGAACCACCTCCGCCGCCGCCGCATGCACTTAACAAGGCTGTTAATAAAAACATGCCAGCCAATTTTTTTTGCGATAGATTAGACATTACGCTTTATCCTATAAAGTAGTCGCACATATATGAACGGTAATATAGCGTCACGTCTACTATGTAGAAAATAGTCAATGATGTAATATTCCTGTATTAATTATAATATACTTTATAACATTTTACTAATTTCCTATAAAAAACATTCACTTACTGAACATGATGTTTAATTATTTTTAATAGTCATACTTAGGCTATTTATAAAAAATCCTCATAAAGGTTTTGAGATCATGGTTTCAGCGTGTTCTCAAGTGCCTTTCTTATAGGGGCAAAACTGTGCCTGTGCATGGGTAATACGCCATGTATGTCAATAGCCTCCATATGAGCACGTGTTGGATAGCCTTTATGTTTGGCGATACCATATTCTGGATACTGATTATCAAGTGCGTACATCGTTTTATCACGACTGACTTTTGCCAATATACTCGCCGCTGCAATGCTCGTATGACGTGCATCTCCTTTTACCCAAGCTTGGCAATCAATAGCCGACTTTTCTATACCCACTCGATTGAGTCTTAGGTAGTCCAGCTCAGGACAGCGGTTGCCATCGAATAATGCTTGAACTTGTAGATTAGGTGTCACATGAGGGGCAATAATAGTGGTTTCATTTATTTGAGCCAAAAAATGTTTAACCACTGCCTCTAACAATGCTTCCGTACATAAGCGCATACCAAGCATCGTCGCTTGTAATATATTAATTTGGTCGATGACCCCTGCCGGTATATCAGCAACTACGTAGCCAATCGCGTGCTGTTGAACCAATGGATAAAGAAGATCGCGTTTTTTTTCACTCAGTTTTTTGGAGTCTGTCAGTATCGACAATGGTGTGTCTTTGAGTGGTTGTTCCTCAATCAATCCTGACCAAGTCGAAGGCAATATAGCGGCGGCAACATTGACGCTACCTAATAATGGGCCGCGCCCTGCTTCATCAATACCAATCTGTAGTATCGATGGTTGCAAGCCTTCTTTTGCTGAATACTGAGCCAGTAACTCAGAGACATTCAATTGACCCGTTAAATGAGCTGGCTCAGCTAATTGAATATACTGACCTTTAATCTCAACTTGCTCAATCATTACGTCAATCAGGGTGGCAGAATTCTCTACAAAGTTTTGAATACTCATAGTCTTACGGTGTCTTTATTATTAATAAGGTAAATACAGATTAGTTGCCATGCACGTTTATGGTTTATGGTGACTTAGGATTTATGGTGACTTTGCATAAACCACTGTTCAATCACGCTATTGGCAGGCTCGTGATTGCTCTGTTGCTCTAACGCCTGCTTAGTGGCTAACAAATCGCTTAATTGCTCCGCATAAGCGCGAGGCTGTAGCAGACGCATGACGGTACGGCAGATATTGTCACCACTTGCTTGCTCTTGAATAAGTTCAGGCACAATGGCTGTACCTGCCAAAATATTGGGCAATGCCACGTAGGGCACTTTTACCAACCGTTTGGCGATTTGATACGTCATCTGATTCAATTGATAAATCACCACCATTGGGCGCTCAAGGAGCATTGCCTCTAATGTTGCCGTACCAGACGCCAGCATGACGACATCTGATGCTGCCATCGCCTGCTGACTAAAGGCTGGTTGGCTGTCATCATAAACCACAACGATAGCAGACCGCAGCTGTTCTGAGCGCTGGTCAATGACTTCCTGAACAATATATTGGTGGTTTTGATCGACGGTAGGAATGATAAAGCACAGTTTTGGGTCCAGCAGTATAAGCTTTTGAATACCATCTAACATCAATGGCAAAATGGCGGTAATTTCGCCGCGTCTCGACCCAGGCATCACACAAATAAGCTGACTGACGTCGTCAAAGCGCTCAATAAAAAACTGCTGCAAACCATCATTGTGCCAGACCAGCTCGCTACGCCGCTGATTAATCGGCGTCTCTATCAACGTTTGGTCTAACGTACGAAGTAGCGGATGACCGACACAGATTGCTGGGTGGTTGTGACGCTCATAAACTGGTAACTCAAAAGGGAATAAGCACAATACTAAATCGGTCGCCGCTTTGATATTGTAAATACGCGACTCGCGCCACGCCCAAATAGAGGGGCTCACATACTGCACACAAAATATGCCTTGAGGCTTTAGCTTTTTAGAGACTCGCAGATTAAAATCGGGTGCATCAATACCAATGAACCAATCAATATCAGCCGCTTTAAATGCGGTCAATAACTCACGGCGGGCTTTGAGCAAATCGGGCAATTGAGACATAACTTCTACCAGTCCCATCACCGCCAAACGCTCTAACGGAAAAATACTTTGTAATCCTTGCGCTTGCATCTTAGTACCACCAACGCCCACCCAAACGATATCATCACGCAGATTGTTCAGTTGTTGCATAAAATCTGCACCCAAACTATCACCTGACACCTCTCCTGCGACGATACCAACAACGAGGGGCACAGTCTTTGACTGATCTTGCATCTCAGGTAAATGCTTTGTCGCTGTCTGTACCATTAAGTCGGTTTCTCTAGTAGGCGTAGCAGAATCTGTCATGACAAGCTCTCAATATTAAAAATACAATTGATACAAAAATGGACATTATAAAATATAAAACACGCAATCAGTAATAAGAGGCTAAACCAAATGACTCTTATCATCACGTACTATGCTCAAAGTAAGGCATATATGTCGTCATCATACGTGACGATAGGAAAAATAGCGAAACTGGCACGCAGATTTTTGATAAAAGGCTTATAAATGGATGATCAGTTATCCGTATAATATACAAAAATTTTGGCACAATGACTGACATCGATTTATTATCTTAGTGAGCAAAACACTTTAGGTATAACTAAGTTTTAGTTTCCTCATTCCAGTTATCAGTCAATTAACTGTGCGACTGCCCTTGTCAACTAAGCGTTTTGTCCGCATAATGAATATTCCTATAAATCAGCTAGATGATATATAACCATGACAACATCAGTTACCCATAATGCAGATATTGACGACGTGAATATTGAAAAATTTATTCCTTTGATTACTCCCGCTGAGCTAAAAACCGAACTGCCTTTATCAGACAAAGCGTATGACACGGTTCTAAAAGGGCGCAACACCATTCAAAACATCTTGGATGGCAAAGATAAGCGCCTATTTGTGGTTATTGGCCCTTGCTCTATTCATGATATCAAAGCCGCTCACGAATATGCAGATCGCTTGGCCGTATTGGCAAAAGAGATCGAAGACAGCGTATTTGTAGTCATGCGTGTTTATTTTGAAAAACCTCGTACGACGGTTGGCTGGAAAGGCATGATTAATGACCCTGATATGAATGACAGTTTCGATATCGAAAAAGGTCTGCGTACTGCACGTAAGCTGCTGCTTGATTTAAATGAGAAAGGCTTGCCATGTGCCACTGAAGCACTTGACCCGAACACTCCGCAGTACATGCAGGATTTGATCAGCTGGTCAGCAATTGGTGCGCGTACTACTGAGAGCCAAACCCATCGTGAAATGAGCTCTGGCTTATCATGCCCTGTAGGCTTCAAAAACGGCACGGATGGTGGCATGACTGTGGCAGTTAATGCCATGCAAGCAGTAAAAGCTGGTCATAGCTTCCTAGGTCTGTCATCAGATGGCAAAGTTTGTATCATTAAGTCTAAAGGTAACCCTTATGCCCATGTGGTACTTCGCGGTGGTAACGGCAAACCAAACTATGATGAAACTGCAGTTGCACAGGTTGAAAATGAGCTGGCAAAAGGTAAAACCAATGGCAAGATTATGATTGATTCCAGTCATGCCAACTCAGGTAAAGACCCTTATTTGCAGCCAATGGTCATCAATAATGTCGCAGAACAAATCCAAAATGGCAACAAATCCATTATTGGCATGATGATTGAGAGTCATCTAAAAGGAGGCAATCAAAAACTGACTGCTGATTTGAGTCAGCTTGAGTATGGCAAATCTATCACGGATGGCTGCCTAGATTGGGAGAGCACTGTAACGGCTCTGCATAGTTTGCGTGATATGGTAAAAGACGTTCTGCCTAATCGCTAATTGCTACTGACTATCAATGGTAGTCAGCAATATACAAAAAAAGCCCGCCTGATACTCACATATTGGGCGGGCTTTTTTTACGCTTTAATTCATACCAACTAAAGTTAGCTGTTTGCGGCATTTAGCACACTATCCAAGCTTTCTAGCACATGCTTAGAAGTGGCGCTTTTCTGCAAATCCAATAAGCTATCATGGGCCATTTGACGGCGTGGCTCAACCAAGGTATTCCAACGAGCTAACGCTTGCAACAGGCGCGAGGCCAGCACAGGATTGCTTTCGTCCAATTTTTTAATCACATTGGTATAAATATTTAGACCCTCTTGTGTCCACAATACGGTTGGCTGAGCACTAAATGCGCCAACGACTGAGCGTACGCGATTGGGTGTGTTCCAATCGAAATCTTTATGCTCAAGCAATGTTGTTATCACATCAGCACTCACATTTTCAGCAGATGCTTGTACGCTGAACCATA
The DNA here is from genome assembly GCA_963744895.1 of uncultured Gammaproteobacteria bacterium. Taxonomy (GTDB): domain Bacteria; phylum Pseudomonadota; class Gammaproteobacteria; order Pseudomonadales; family Moraxellaceae; genus Psychrobacter. The sequence goes on along the minus strand of CAVUUW010000005.1, from coordinate 1,349,177 downwards.
GGTCGATGACCAAATCATTTGCTTGAAAGCGCTTATAAAAATCTGCCAAATATTCATTGGCATTTATGGATTGATGGTTAACCATGGCTTTTAATGCGCCAAAACGTTCAGTCATGCAGCTGGCATTGTCATACTGCTGCTGTGCCCACTCCATTGCATTCTCAACGTTGGCAGTCAGCGCCATATCTAGTACTACATTACGCAGAGCACGTGTGCCACGTGCCTCTGCACTATCCTCGTAGGACTGAATCGGCAGCTGTTCATAAAGCGTTGCCCATTGATCTCTTAGTGTGTCTGCCACCTGTTTATACAAGCCGTCACGCTGCGCTTTGACCAACTCTGGATCATAATCTTTGTGGATAGCAGAGGCCAATTCTTGCGCTGAAGGAATATCAAGTAAGCGCGCCGCCAACATTGCATCGTCTGCTGCCAAAACCGGTAGTGTCTGTGCCAACGCTTGTAAATATGTGTCAGGTTGGCTCTTTTCGCCTTGACCTTGCAACAAAATGCGATTGACCAACATTTGGGTCACTTGCCAGCGGTTAAAACCATTCGTCTCATGCTTGAGCAAAAATGCTAAGTCTGCATCTTGATAGTCATAGTTAAGCTGAACAGGTGCACTAAAGTCACGTAGTAATGACACCACAGGCTCATCAGCCACGCCTTCAAACACAAAAGTCTGTGTTGTCTGATCCAGCAGCAACATGCGTTCAGCAATAATATTGCCTGAGTTTTTATCGAATAACGCAGTCGCTACAGGAATCGGTAAAGGTTTTGGTGCATCGAAACCTTTGACGTGACGGGTTTGCTGACTCAAGGTAATGGTGAGCGTTTGTGCAACGCTATTGTATTCTTGGTGACCAGATACAACGGGCGTACCAGGCTGGCGATACCAATCGATAAAAGTTTCAATCTTCTCATCAGTGATACTCAGTGCGGATAAAAAGTCCTCAACCGTCACTGCTTGACCATCATAACGACGGAAGTACTCATCTGTTCCTTTACGAAAATCGTCTGCCCCTAGAGTGTTGGCAATCATACGCACGATTTCTGCACCCTTCTCATAGACAGTCGTCGTATAAAAATTATTAATCTCAACGAAGCTCTCAGGACGTACAGGATGCGCAAGTGGCCCTGCATCTTCGCTAAACTGATGCGCACGCAAGGTAGCCACATCATCAATTCGCTGTACAGCACTTGACTGCTGATCCGCTGAGAATGATTGATCACGGTAAACCGTAAAGCCTTCTTTTAAACATAACTGGAACCAATCACGGCAAGTGATGCGATTACCCGTCCAATTATGAAAATACTCGTGAGCAATAATGGCTTTGACACTAAAGCTACGCGCATCAGTCGTCGTTTCAGGGCTAGATAACACACAGGCAGTATTAAAAATATTAAGCCCTTTGTTTTCCATGGCACCCATATTGAACTGACTGACCGCGACGATCATATATCGATCCAAATCATAGGCGCGGCCGTAATTGACTTCATCCCACTTCATGGCATCTTTTAAGGCTTGCATACCGACATCACATTTGTCGATATCGGTAGATTTGGCATACAACTCGAGCATGACTTCTCGACCTTCGCTGGTCGTATAAGAATCTGTTAATACGTCTAAATCAGCAACAACACAAGCAAATAGGTAGCTTGGCTTATTGGTCGGATCATGCCAGATAGCATAATGACGGTCTGGCTCGTCAATCAAGTCACCTGATTCAACCAAGTTACCATTGGCCAATAGCGTTGGATAGCGCTTGTCCGCCTCAAGTCGAGTGGTAAATATCGCCAACACATCCGGACGATCTGGATAAAAGGTAATCTTGCGAAAGCCTTCTGGCTCACATTGCGTGACAAACATGGTATCCGTGCCACTGCCTGCCATATAAAACCCTTCAAGCGCGGTATTAGTCTGCGGACAAATACGGACTTGAATATCTAACGTTGTCTCAGCAGGTGCATTGGCAATGGTGAGCTTACCTGCTTCTTGCTGATAGTCTTCGTCAGTCAATTGCTCGCCATTCATCGCAATTGATAGTAGCTCTAAGTCTTCGCCAAACAATACCAAATCGCCTGTCGTCTGGCGCACCATGTGTAACTTACTATCTACCTGCGCGTGCTCTGCAAATAACTTGATGTCTAAGTCGACCGTTTTTACATCGAAGCTTGGTTTTTTATAGTCTTTTAAGTTGATTTTACTGGGCGCATGCGGCGGCACATCGGGCATATCTGGATTGATAATTTGTGCATCGGTTTCAGCAATAGACATATGAATTCCTATTATTATTTATGAAGATATACGAGTCAGAAGACAATCAGATGGATGATAATATGGTGCTCGACAATCGTACCCATACATCATACCTTTAACAAACCAAATAGTAGTATAAATTTGCGACGCTTTATTCTCACGTGACTGATGGTTAGATTGACCTAAAACATCAAATTTCAAGGGTGTGCTTTAAAACAACTGAATTTCTAATGACCCTCTAAAGCACGTTCTCATTTTAAAAATAGTGCTAAAAATAAGATAAATAGCATACGCTGTTCATTGGATAATGACGATTAAAATGATTTAATGGTCATATTGATGCTTCACACTTAATAAACGGTCTTTTATATGACAAAGCACACTACCAATCGCTCAGACATTACGTTACCTCTATTGATAGAATATATTAACGTGCTAATGCCGTCCCTAGCGAGGCAAAGTCATACCGCAATAAATGATCAGCTAAATGATAGCATTGAGCTTCTATGGGCAGTGAAGGATAAAAATGCACATTCAGCATTGGCATCAGCGCTAAAAAACGCTATGTCCGATAAAAGCGATCATACAGCAACAGCCGACACGCAAAAATTACAGATAGCCACGGTGTCAGAGCTGACTCAACAGCAGACGCTGACGCGCTACGAACTTGCTTGCTTTTGGCTACCTACTCTATCAGTTGAGCGACTACACCATTATATTCCACTAATGATGCGCTATCGGGATCTTTATGCTGCTCATCTTCTCATTGCACTCGATAGTAATATCGATTTAAAGGCTTATGGTTTTACTCGTTTTGACATATTAAACGAACAAGTCTTTGAAACTTAATGACAAGCATCAAGTCGACCAAATCAGAGCAGCTTACCTATCATCCGTATCAGCCACACTATGGCAGTTTAACTTGTATGATTATAAGCAACTGCCAAATTGGCTCAACGCTGATTACTGGGCCAATCCTGAAAACTGGGACAAAAACCGCTGGTAATATAATTAATGTCTCTCTATAAGTTCTAGTAGAATTTACAGTAATACTACTTACATAAAGTAACATTTAGTATATTATAAATAGTAATTGCCTAAGTTTTATCGTAAGCAGTTTAAAAAAACAAATTTAATTAAAATTTTAGGAGCTCATTATGTCAACCAGTTTTTCTAAGATCGCCGTTCTTGCTGTACTATCAAGCGCTGTTGCCCTAACTACAGGTTGCGCTACTAAGCGTTCTACCTCTGAAGTTGTCGTTGCTCCACTGGGTATTCCAGGTGGCCAAGTAGGATACACAGGCGCTGTCGTTGTTGATAACGCAAGCACTGTCATCTCTGGTGCTGAAAATTTGCAAGCGGTTGTCTACTTTGCCTTTGATAGTAGTGAAATTACTGCTCAAGCGGCCAATGTTCTTAACCAACATGCAAGCTTACTAAGCTCAAACCCAAATGCTGGTGTTGTCATCGCAGGTCATACCGATGAGCGCGGTAGTCGTGAATATAACATCGCGTTAGGTGAACGCCGTGCACAAGCAGCACGTAACTACCTTGCCGCTCAAGGCGTTGCTGTAAATAACGTCCGTGTAATCAGCTATGGTGAAGAGCGTCCAGCGGCTAACGGCAACACCGAAGAAGCGTACGCACAAAACCGCCGCGCTGAATTGTCGTATTAAGATCGATAAGTTTTACCGCCGTTAATCAAGCTTAATTTGCTTTATAAAAAAGCCCAACGATATTATATTGCTGGGCTTTTTATATTTTACTAAGATAACCAATACTAATCGATCCCATCAACGATGCGCAACTATCAATGACGCCAACTTTAAATCACATCCAATGTGCTCAACTTGACCCTACGACATGGTGCGCTACGGCACAAGTCAGTGAGCCGATTTTCCCAAACCTTGAGGAACTTAAAAAGGAATGGTTATGGACATTGGCTTGTTTTCAATCACCCATAAAATTGCATGAGTTTAATTGGCATTACTGTGGTTCTAGCATCACTTTATCCATGCGCGAGAGAGCTCATAATCAGCGCCAATTACAGCGTCGAGGCGTTCGGTTATTATTACAACACTTGCTTAGCGAACTAAAAATCAGTGATACGTTAAATGAATCACACTTCCCCTATCGTCTTATCAACAGTCAATACTATGTATGCTTTAGTCATACAAGTACCCACAACAAGAATGCCATTATTGACATCGCTGGTCAGACGATTGACAAGCCAGCAGGCAGTAATGTTGCCGTTGTTATTAGTCGTCACCGTCCTGCAGGTATCGATATAGAAAATAATAACATTGCATGGAAAGTGGCTCGACGGTTTTACTCAAACGATGAAATAACAGCAATACAACTATTGCCCATTACTCAACGCGATATTATTGCCAAATTATTGTGGCAGATAAAAGAAAGTTTTATCAAAATATACCAATATAAGTTGGCTGAAGGCTTGGGTATCAGTTATGCTTATATTATTGCAGAATTGATTAGTAGTATAAATAAACAAGCTGACTCCATCATAATATCTGACTCTCAGTCCTCTTATCGTATAACTGTCCTGTTTACTCAACAAACTGTCGTTGTTTCCTGAAGACTTATTATCTCTCCTGTTATCAAACCTAAAGAACTAAATAATTGCTTTATTTTGACCAAAAAAAACGACCCTAAAAAAGGTCGTTTTTTATACTTGCATCTGTTCTAACAACAGTATTTAAACTGTAATTAGATTAGAAACGGTAAGTTGCACCAACTTTAACAATTGGGAACCACTCTAGGTAATCTTTATCTTCTAGCTCTTGCTCTGCAGCTTTAGCAACATCGCGACCTGTAACAGTAGTAGTATTAGTATTACCACTATTGCCAGATACAGCTGTAACTAGAGCGTCTGGGTTGCTTGAGCGAACAGTCGCATCAGTTTTGCCCATGTATGCTGCACCGATCTCACCGAACACACCAAAGTTGTTAGTGATGTTAGGACGGAAACCAATAGTACCATAAGGAGCTAGTTTGTTACGGTGCTCGATGGTACCAGACAATGTACCAGTTTGGCCCGCATCATAGTCAACATCATCAATTCTGAAATTTGGACCTTTAGAATTTGCACGTACATCGATATCGTTATCAGGAACGATAATACCAGCGCCCATTGTGAACCAGTTAGCAACTGGACGGTACTGAACACCTAGGTATGGGTTGCTGAAATCAGCGTCAACATCATAGTTGATGTCGTTAGCATCAAAGTCACCGCCGAATAGGTCAGCAACATCGCCACCTGCCCAACCAGCTTGTAATTCGGTTTTTTCGTTCATTGACCAAGCAACGTTAGCACCATAACCTAAAGTACCAACTTCAGCACTTACAGATGCTGGGTTAATAGCAGTTTGGAAGAAAGTCTTAGTACCACCAACAAGTGCGCTAGTAGTGTTGCTTAGTACGCCAGCGTCAGCGTTATAAGCGTAAGAAGGAGCAGGTTGTGCTTCGTAGCCCATTGCAACAGGTTGTGCTTCATAAACAACAGCATCATTGCCATCAACGACAACTACAGGTTCAGCAGCCAAAGCGGCAGTTGATGCCAAAACAGCAGCAGAAATAGCTGTTAATTTAATAAGTTTCATAAGTACTCTCCTAAAGTGTGAAATAAATCGCCCATAAAAATGATTATTTAGCTTTTTTTAAACCAACCATTTTGTTGAGCAGATTAAAACAATTTTGGCCCAAAAAGTCACCCCTTAAGACGCGCTTTTTATTTGCCGTTGTGTAAAGATTGCATAGGTATTGTAATAATTACTACACCAATCCGTAAAACTTCGACTTTCTGTTACATAACACTCTTAAAGTAACGTAAAAGAAGAAACATGAATATCTAGTGCTTAATGTTCATGTGAGGGTATTACAAAATATGTCATCATAATGACCTACTTTGTTGGTGAACTCAGTGAGAGTTATATATCATAATAATACTGTTTGTTGTATTTTGTGAGTTAACGTATCCATTCTTGCTGTTGTATAAAATTCTACCGACATCAGTATGTATAGTAGATGTTGATATATAGTAGAATTAACCTATATGTATACATAACGCACTGAAAGTAATATTTTATGTGAATCAAAATATTAACTTTATCACTGTTTGTTTTGTTTACGAAAGCGTTGTACTGTCCTTTGTTTTATTCTTTTTATTACTGTTGAGCCACTCATTATGCCTAAAGTCTCGTCGATTACCCGTGTGCTAGAGATCATAGAAGCCGTATCATACGCTTCTCAACCCCTCTCTCCACTTGAGCTATCGCAAAATCTAGATATCCCTAAGCCAACCATTCACAGACTGATTCAGAATTTGGTTGATGAAGGGTTCTTGACGGTCGATATTGGTGGTGGCATTGTCCCTGGCAAACGGGTGCGTAATCTGAGTGTGGAGCTTTGGCAACAGCGGCTGTTCTTTAATGAGCGACAAATGATTTTGCAGAAGTTAGTCGATGAGGTGGAAGAGACTTGCGGTATTGGCGTTCCTCATCATATGAATATGATTTATACCAACCGAGCGCAAACGACGCTACCCATACAAATTTATCTACCAGTAGGGGCAAAATCTCCAATGTGGTGTACAGCGACAGGCAAGCTATATCTTAGCCAGTTATCTGTCACCAGTCGCAATAAAATTCTACAAGGCTTACCACTCGATAAGTTTACCAAAAACACGATTACCGATATTGATGCATTGAATGCAGAGCTTGATCGCATCGCTAAGACTGGCATTGGTATAGATAATGAGGAATTCATCTCAGAAATGGTGGCGGTTGCTGTTCCTATATTAGACAAAAAGTCACGCTACTTGGCTTCACTCTATATTCATGCTCCTACCATCCGAGTATCGCTGGAGGAGTTATTGGTTCATGTACCACGTTTGCAAAAAGCTGCCCAAGATATCCAAGCCCTTGTATACGATTTACAAAGCTAAAAATAACCATACAAAAAATGCAAAAAGGTCTGCACTTATACACTGTGTAGACCTTTTTTTCATTTTTGCCTTCTTATACTTTTCACAATGATAAAAAGCGACCGTCTTTTATCAAATAGATCTTACTCAATAAACTGGCTAAAAACTTAGAACAGTACTGAATGATCATGGCGACCCATGATACTTGAAAAATCTTTATCACCATTTTCTATTGCATGCTCATCATAAAGCTCTGTCGCTTTAGCACCCATTGGCGTTTCAACATGGGTATTCTGAGCGGTTTGTAAAGCCAAATGCAGATCTTTTTGCATAAGCTTACTCATAAACCCGCCTTGATAGCCATTGCTAGAAGGGACATTTTCCATAACTTGCGGATAAGGGTTGTAAACTTCTAATGTCCAGTTGCGTCCCGAGCTTTGTAGCATAATATCTGATAATACTTTAGGATCTAATCCACTCTTAACCCCTAAGTTAATAGCCTCAGCCGTTCCAGCCATTAGAATGCCTAGCAGCATATTATTGCAGATTTTTGCCACTTGTCCTGCGCCATGATCGCCTGCATGAAAAATATTTTTGCCCATCGAAGCCAGTATAGGTTGAGCTTTGGCAAAGGCATCATCACTGCCACCAACAATAAATGTCAAACTGCCTGCGATTGCGCCGCCTGTACCGCCTGACACTGGCGCATCTAAGAAATCTAAACCAAGCTCACTCGCGGCTTTCGCCACTGTTATAGCATCAGCCGCTGCTATCGTACTGCTGTCGATGATCAGTGTGCCTTTAGGCAACTCTGCCAGTAATCCATTAGAACCATTTTCACCCAAATAAACAGAATGCACATGCTTGCCAGCAGGCAGCATACTGATAACAACCTCGGCATTCTGTGTAGCTTCTTTGGGACTATCCGCGACGCTTGCTCCTGCTTGCTGTAAGCGCTGAGTCGCCGCGTTAGACAAGTCATAAACAGATAGAGCATATCCTGCTTTTAGTAAATTCTCCGCCATTGGCGCGCCCATATTGCCCAGTCCAATAAAGGCGATATTGGGTAACGCTGTGCTTGGCTGGACAGCGTGTTGGTCTGTTGTGCTGCTATCTTGTGTACCCATCTCATCGCTCCTTGATGATTGTGTATAGCCGTTGCTATATATATCTGTTGTTTTTATAAATACAATAAATTAAAGCATTAACTTACCATTTGACTGCCTAGGGCTTTGTCGCTCAACCAACCCTCTAATGGATGCTGACCTGTAGGGTAAGGATTATTAAAGTGTTGTTGAATGTACGACTGCCCTTCTGTACTCAAACAATCTTCTAATGAGCGAGACCATTGCGGATTTTTGTCTTTATCAATCAGCAGCGCCCGCACGCCTTCTTTGAAATCTGGCTTGGCAGCACAATGTACAGCGACATTGGTCTCTAGAAATAGCACTTGCTCAAGCGATAAATCAGTCACTTTATGATAAAGCGCATACGTCAAAGCTATCGTCACTGGGCAACCATGACGGTACGTTGCTACCGCCCGCTGTACCCAGCTATCCTCAGCAAAGTCTGTATCTAATTGCGCGAGCGCCTCATCACTTTGTAGCAACGAATCAATGTCAGCCAAGCCGCCACTGTTCATCAGCTGTTGGATAGGTTGCCAATAGGCAGCCAGTTTGCTATCCGGTAATGCTACTGTCGGTTGCGCAGCAAGTGCGCGGCTAACAATACTATACGCACTATGCTGGTGATATTTATCTATATGATTTACATCAGCTGCTGTTTCCCAACTACTCTGTTTTAAGCGCTGAATAATGGCGTCGTAATCAGCACTGGCCACTGCATATTCTGCCAAATTGGTTAATAGCGCATCATTGCCATTACACATCGCACCAGTTAACCCTAAAAACAAACCCATCTTGGCTGGCATACGTTTCAAAAACCAGCTGCCTGAGGCATCAGGGAACAAACCAATGGTTATCTCGGGCATCGCAAAACGCGTGCGCTCGGTGACCAGACGATGACTACAGCCTGCCATCAATCCCATACCACCGCCCATGATGATGCCATCACCCCACAGTATTAAAGGCTTAGAATAAAAATGCATTTGTCGATAAAGACGATATTCATGACTAAAAAACTCAGTAGCATAAGGATTCGGTAGTGGCGCACTGGTGGACATGCTGTCGTATAGTCTACGGATATCACCACCTGCACAAAACGCCTTGTCGCCTGCTCCCTTTAGTATCAAAGCAACTACTTGGTTGTCATGTTGCCACTGCTCTAGTTGCTCTGATAATAATTGACACATCTCAACACTCAAAGCATTTAAGGAGCGTGGCGTATTTAAGGTCATTATTCCAATTAGGTGACCACACTCTGTTGATTCAGTGTCGAACAATACGGGCGCTTGTTGTTCTGGCGCTGCTTTCTTATTAACTTCATTCGTCGTTGTCGTATCCGTCATATCTATTCTCACTTTCAAAAGCACTTAAAAAACCAAAAGAAAACGTATATTAGCCCAGTCTGATATTATTTATTTTGCCAATTGGGTTTACGTTTCGCTAAAAACGCTTGCACACCTTCACGCTGGTCTTGGGTATCAAATAATTTAACAAAGGCCTCACGCTCGTGGATTAGGTTTTGCGCAGGCGGCGTGTTTCTTGCCGCTTGAATCAGGGTTTTAGAAGCGCTCACCGCCACTGGCGATTGCTTAGCAACCTTTTGTGCCAGCGCTTGTGCTGCGACGAGACCTTCACCTTTAGCAGTGACTTCTTCAACCAAGCCGATGCGCACTGCCGTCTGTGCATCAATACGCTCGCCGCATAGTATCATCCGCTTCGCCCAACCTTCACCCACGAGCCAAGGCAGATTTTGTGTGCCGCCTGCACACGGAAGCAATCCTACACCTGTTTCTGGTAATGCCATCTGAGCATGTGCTTCCGCAATCCGAATATCACAAGCCAGCGCGCACTCTAGACCGCCGCCCATTGCATAACCATTGATAACCGCAATACTCACACCGCGATAGGCCGACAAGGCTTCAAAAGCCTCACCAAACGCAATGGCCATACTTATCGCTTGACCTTTGTCCCCTTCCGCAAAATTATTCAGATCTGCGCCCGCTGAAAAGAACTTCTCACCATCACCATGAATGATTAAGGCGTAAATATCCTCTTTTGCATTCAGATCGGTAATGAGCTGTTTGAGCGCTGGTAGACTGTCCATCGTCCATGTATGTGCAGGCGGGTTATTCAAAGTTACGATGGCAGTATGACCATCAATCGATAGTTTAAGATTGGTATAATCCATCATAAAACATCCTTGTTTTAGTAAAGCGAGATAAATTAGCGCAGTTGACTTAACCCTTCATCTTGCAAAACCTGACGCGAAATAATTACTCGCATGATTTCATTGGTGCCTTCTAGGACTTGATGGACACGCAAATCTCGTACGTGTCGCTCAAGTGGATATTCGTTTAGATACCCATAACCGCCATGTAACTGCAGGGCTTCATTGGCAACATCGAAACAAAGATCGGTGGAGAGACGCTTTGCCATTGCGCAGTAGGTAGACGCTTGCCCATCGTTGCTATCTACTTTACTCGCCGCAAGGTAGAGCATTTGCCGTGCAGCGATAGTCTGAGTCAACATATCAGCAAGCTTAAATTGCACGGACTGTAAGCTGGCAATTGGACTGCCAAATTGGCTGCGTTCTTGCACATAATTGGTTGCCGTCTCTAACGCTGACTGCGCGGTACCGACCGCACAAATTCCGATATTAATGCGCCCACCATCCAACCCTTTCATAGCAATACGAAAGCCTTGACCTTCCTCGCCTATCAGGTTTTCTACGGGTACTTTTACATCTTTAAAACTAATGGTTCGTGTCGGCTGCGCTTTCCAGCCCATTTTGTGCTCGTTTTTGCCATATTCGATGCCAGCACTAGTGGCATCTACAACAAACGCAGACACGCCTTTTGGCCCAGCACCACCAGTACGCGCCATGACTACCAATACGTCGGTTGAGCCTGCGCCAGAGATAAAAGTTTTTTCGCCATTCAGTACGTAATGATCGCCCTGCTTTTCGGCTTTGGTACGAAGTGAGGCCGCATCAGACCCTGCATTTGGCTCTGTTAAGCAATAACTACCAAGCCACTCACCGCTCACCATATTGGGTAGATATTTTTTGCATAAGCTATCGCTACCATATTCGCCAATCATCCACGCTGTCATATTATGAATGCTCATGTAAGCCGCCACGGACGTATCACCCCATGCCAGCTCTTCGAATACCATTGCTGAGTCAAGCCTCGGCAAGCCCAAACCATCGTATTCTGGATTGGCATATAGTCCTAAAAAACCAAGCTCACCAGACTTTTTGATGATGTCCACTGGAAAATGAGCGTTACGATCCCACTCAGCAGCATTGGGTCTGAGCTCTTTTTGTGCAAACTGACGGGCCGTTTGGCGAAAGGCGACTTGGTCATCGGTCAATGAAAAATCCATAGGGTCATCCTTGTTCTTATAGATCAAATAGAAAGCTTAAAACTCAGAGAGGCTTTAATAAAGACTTTATTAAAAGTGTCAGTCAGAGATTTTATAAAACATTAGCGCGACATGATAGCGGTATAACGATAATAAAGTTGCGCTCAATAGTACCGCAAGTAGTATCAGCGTCATACCGTGAATAAAAAAGTTATGCCAAAAATGCAATGCACTGACGATTAAATTGAAATCGTCGTATTGACACCGCGGCTCGCCTCATCGTCAAACCAACGTGCCGTGACGGTTTTTGTTTGTGTATAAAACTGCACCGCTTGCTTGCCATAAGGACCAAGATCACCAAGTTTACTAGCGCGCGAACCTGAGAAGGAGAACATCGGTAGCGGCACAGGAATAGGTAAGTTAATACCGATTTGTCCGACTTGAATATCTTGTTGGAATTTATGCGCCGCTGCCCCTGACTGGGTAAATATCGCGGTACCATTGCCGTGTGGATTGGCATTAAGCAGTGCAATCGCTTCATCTAAGCTATCAGCACGCATGATGCACAATACTGGTCCGAAGATTTCTTGCTGATAAATTTGCATATCACTTGTGACGTTATCGAAGATAGTCGGTCCAACGAAGTTGCCTTTTTCAAATCCTTCAACCGTGATGCCGCGGCCATCAAGTATCAAGCTTGCGCCTTCCTCTACCCCAGTCCCAATCAAATGCTCGACACGTGCTTTAGCCGCTGGAGAAATCAGTGGGCCTAAGTCTTTATCATTCTTGCCAGCTGATACAATCAACGCTTCTGCTTTGGCTTTAATGTCATCGATCCATTCGCCTGCTGCGCCGACCAGTACCACGACTGACAATGCCATACAACGTTGGCCAGCTGCCCCGAAGGCTGCCCCTGCTAACTGGTTGAGAGTCTGTTCTTTATTGGCATCGGGTAAAATCACACCATGGTTTTTGGCACCCATCATACATTGGGCACGCTTACCTGATTTGCTCGCGCGTTCATAGACGTGCTGACCAACGCTGGTAGAACCTACAAAAGAGACGGCTTTGATGTCTGGATGATCACAGATGGCGTCGACCGTCGCTTTACCGCCATGGACCACGTTGAGAACACCTTCAGGCACGCCTGCTTCGATCGCTAGCTCCACCAAACGCATGGTTACCATTGGATCTTGCTCAGATGGTTTAAGGATAAAAGTATTGCCCGTGGCAATTGCCATCGGGAACATCCATAGTGGAATCATCGCGGGAAAGTTAAATGGTGTGATACCCGCACAAACACCTAGCGGCTGCCAAATGCTATAAGTATCCACACCAGATGCGACGTTTTCTACAAAGTCGCCGATTTGCAAATTAGCAATACCAGCGGCATGCTCTACCACTTCTAAACCACGGAATACATCGCCACGCGCATCAGCAATCGTTTTACCTTGCTCCGCGGTCAAAATCTCTGCCAGCTCATCCATATGCTCACGAATGAGCGCCTGATAAGTTAAGAAGATTCGAGCACGCGTGGTGATGGGTGTTTTACGCCAGGTTTCAAACGCGGTTTTTGCAGCCGCCACTGCTTGGTTAATCTCATCGTCCGTAGTTTGCGGCACTTTGGCGATGACTTCTTGGGTAGCAGGATCGGTAATGTCAATCCATTCGTTAGTATTTGACTTAGTAAATTGACCGTTGATGAGTTGCTGAACGTGGTGCATAAGATATCCTTATCTTGTTTGCATAATGACCTGACCATTTAACAGTCATCTTTATCATTATGATGGGGATTAGAAACTGCCAACTGTCAGTAGCAACCAATCCGCTTGTATTTAAAATATTTTTAAAATGATTTATTATGTATCGTTATTGAATATAACAATAAATCAATTTTAGGGTCAAGCGCTTTATTGAACTTTTATCTTAGTGATTACTAATCCAGTACGTGTTAGTACAACCAATGAGCAAAAAGCCCATGACTTTTCATGAGCTTTTTATTTTTTATAAGCGTATTCACGCCAAAGACACAGTCTGCACAGATTTAGGCTTAATAGTCTTTCATAGACTGCTTAATCGCATCAATCGCTGCCGGATTGTCAAGCGTGGACATGTCTCCTGTTTCTTTATCTTCTGCCAACGCCCGAATGGCACGGCGTAGGATCTTACCTGAGCGTGTTTTAGGCAATGCTTGCGGAAAGTAAATGGCGGCGGGTCTTGCAATACCGCCTAAAGATTTTATCACTGCACCTATTACTTGCTGCTCAATACGAAAGCGGTTTTCGGTGGTCGCTACTTGTTCGTGATCTCTCAATACACAAAAAGCAATGGGCAACTCACCTTTTAGTTCATCTTGAATACCGACAACAGCACACTCTGCCATTTCCGGATGGCTACTAATGGCCTCTTCAATCTCTTGCGTGCCTATTCGATGACCTGCCACATTGATGACATCATCCGTCCGCCCCAAGATATAAAAGTAACCATCATCATCGGTCACTGCATAATCTGAGGTCGAGTACTCTTGACCATCAAACAAACCAAAATAGCTACTGATAAAGCGCTCATCGTTGCGCCATACAGTCGTGAGGCAACCTGGTGGTAAAGGCGCCTTAATAGCTAAGAGACCTTTTTCACCTGCAGCACATTGTTCGCCTGTCTTTTCATTCACCACGTGGGCGTCATAACCATACATCGGATAACCCGGCGATCCTTGTTTGTGCGGTTTGTGATTAAATTTGGGCGTATTGCTTAAAATAGGCCAGCCAGATTCTGTTTGCCAATAATGATCTAAAATCGGAACACCCAAATGTTTGGTAAGCCAGTTGGCGGTTGACTCATCAAGCGGTTCACCTGCCAAAAAGAATGATTTCACGCTTGAGACATCATAGCGAGTCATCCACGTCTCGTCTTGCTTTTTGAGCATACGCACCCCTGTGGGTGCAGTAAACAGTATGTTGACTTTATTAGCCTCGACAATACGCCACCAGATACCTGGGTTTGGACGATGCGGTAGCCCTTCGTACATAACGCTGGTCATGCCAGCGAGCAATGGCGAATAGATGGTGTAAGAGTGGCCAACTGCCCAACCGATATCTGAGATGGCCCAAAAGGTCTCGCCTGCCTTTCCATCATAGATATAGTCCATCGAGGTAGTAAGCGCAACGGCATGCCCACCTGTATCACGCTGCACCCCTTTTGGCGCACCCGTCGTACCAGAGGTATAAAGCAGATACGAAGGCTCATTTGATTCCAGCCAAACTGGCTCGACGACAGCATTGGCGTCACAACTACGCCGGCGTTCAGTGGCATAATCCACATCAATATCTTGCGACTTAAAAGGTAATACGCCGCGATTTACGACAAGTACATGCTCAGGTTTTGTCTTTGCTTGTTCAACGCCTTGGTTGACCAAACTCTTATAGTTAATTACCTTGCCACCGCGCAACCCAGCATCGACAGTAATCACCATTTTTGCTTCGGCATCATCCATACGAATTGCCAAATTGTGCGCAGCAAAGCCGCCAAACACCACCGAATGTACTGCGCCAATACGAGCGCAGGCAAGCATCGCATAAGCGGCCTCTAAGATCATTGGCATATAAATAATGACGCGATCGCCCTTGCCAATACCATGACGCTGTAACACGTCGGCAAAGTAATTCACTTCTTTATATAAGTCATTATAAGTCAAGCGACGCTTGGTATAATCGGTATAAAACTCAACGTTATTACCCAAATCTTTGAATGCGTCAACCACATCTGGAAAAGTCTCTATTAATTCTTGATTGATCTCTGATGATAGCCAAATAAAGGCATCTTGTTCTGCACGCGCTTCCAAATGGCGATCGACACAGTTATAACAAAGATTGGTTTCACCGCCAACGAACCACTTGGCAAAAGGCAGATTACTATCATCAAGGATTTGCTCAGGTGCTTTGTGCCAATAGATACGCTTTGCTTGTGCTGCCCAAAACTGTTCACGATTATTGATTGAATCATGGTAGATATCAGCAAAATTTTGGTCAGTATGAGAGGGTGCGTGATGGGTTTGGGTTGAAGCGCGAGTGGTGGTTGGATCGATGGTATGTTCGCTCATAATGGCTGTCCTTAGCGTAAACGATAGTGATGCGATTTTATCAAATAATACTATCTTATCAGACTGGCATTCCCTGCCAGAATTAAAAAACCGATACATTACGTATCGGTTTAAAATGTAACAGAGCTAATAACAAAGGTCAACTACTAAGGGCATCATCTACATGAAGTTTTCACGATGCCGAGTAACTCTTTGTCTATGACAAACGACTACACTTCGGTCTGGTCAGCATACATCTCACGCATGACTTTTTTGTCATGTTTACCGACAGAGGTTTTTGGTAATTCATCGACAAACTTGAACTTACTGGGCACGCCATATTTAGGAATAATACCGCGCTCTACTGCTTTTTCAGCAATCGCCTTGATATCTTCAGCACTGGTATCTTGGTGAGTAGGCTTGAGAACGATCAATGCCAATGGACGCTCGCCCCATTGCTTATCACGAATACCGATCACTGATACATCTGCCACTGCTGGATGTAGTGATAAGATTGTCTCAATCTCTAATGACGAAATCCACTCACCACCAGATTTAATCACATCTTTTAAACGATCCGTAATTCTAATATAACCATCAGGGCGAATATAGGCGATGTCTTGGGTATGCATGTAGCCATTTTCCCACAGCTCTTTTCCCGCATCATTATTCTTCAAATAACTTTGGGTCAACCAAGGGGCGCGTAGGACCAGCTCACCAGTATGATCCTTGCCTTTTTCCACTGGTTGGTTATTATCACCCCATACTTGAGCATCGACCATTAACACAGGCTTACCCGTCATACAGCGACGAGCAATGTCTTCCTCTTCTGTCATCTCAGGCTCATTGAGGCTAAACTCTGTCAAACTAATGAGCGGCGCTGTTTCTGACATACCGTAGCCTGTATAAACCTCGATACCTTGTGCCATGGCTGTTTTTGCCAAACCTTCAGTTAAGCGAGAACCACCAATAATCATTTTGAGACCATTAAAACTGGCATCACGATCTTGCGCTTCTTTGAGCACCATTTGCAAGATTGTTGGTACGCAATGGGTAATACTCACCTTTTCATTGACAATTAAATCCATCAAGGCCGCAGGCTCGTAACGTCCTGGATAAACTTGTTTTAGGCCAACCATGGTGGCGGTAAATGGAAAACCCCATGCGTGTACGTGGAACATTGGTGTCATCGGCATATAAACGTCACCGTAGCTGACGCCTTGTTTATTGGGCAACATGCCAAGAGTCGCCGCCTCGGTTAAGCTGTGTAATACCAATTGGCGATGACTAAAAAACACGCCTTTAGGATCGCCAGTAGTACCCGACGTATAAAAAGTGGTTGCAATAGTATTTTCATCAAAATCAGGGAAATCAAATGCTTTGTCCGCTGACGCTAGTAACGCTTCATACTCCCCTACCACGCGGTTTCGGTTGCCACCAAAAACTCCCTCAAACGTGACACCATTGTCATCCAACCAAATGATATGCTCGATACTAGAGTTTTCAAACTGATAATCTTTGACCAATGGCGCAAACTCAGAATTGAGGAGTAATACTTTGGGCTTGGCATGATTGATGGTATAAAGGATTTTTTCTGGAGATAAGCGAATATTCACGGTCTGCAAGATGTACTCTGACATCGGCACAGCAAAATACGACTCAAGGTAGCGATTGCTGTCCCAATCCATCACGGCGACCACATCACCCGCATCAAGGTTCAAGCCTGCCAATACATTTGCTAAGCGATTGATACGCTCAAACAGTTCTCTATAGGTAAAGCGATTCTTGTCTGCATAAACAATTTCTTGATCTTGTGATACTGTCTTAGCTCGGTTCAATAATTGCTTGACCAATAACGGGTAATCATAAGCAGAGGGTGCACTTTGGTAAGTATTTGGCATCAGTTTGACTTCCTTGTTGGGCAGTTATATAGATCATTATTTATATAACTTAAAATAATATTGGGTTAAAAATCCTAACCCTTGTAGTTTTTCTTGATAATAATTAGTTTAACACTTTATTATTAAAACACTGGTTGTTGTTAAAACAATAGTAACGTACTGCTGGAGCGCTGTCTTTTATGAACCGCTTCATCTTGTAACAGTAGATGAGTGCTACCGATAAAATCGATAGCCGCTTTATTAATAGTAAAAAAAAAGTACTTCTCTGTAAAGCAACAAGTGAATACCGTCAAATCTACTACTTACCTTTACAGACAATATTAAGCGGCGCGAGATTTGGTTTTAATCATACCAAAGCTGGCCATGAGTAAAGCCAAAATCTGTACGAATAGCAATAAGCATACAGTAAGTGACCATTGCCCGCGCGCATAAACCAGTCCGCCCAGCCACGCTCCCAAGGTGCCACCGCTGTAATAACTCATATAATACAAGCCCGAAGCCAATGAACGTCCTGTTTTAACATTGACCGCGATGTAACTGATGGTCGCTGATTGTGTGATAAACACGCCAGAGGACATCACTGCAAGACCGATTATTATGCCCCACAATGGTGTCACTAGCGTCAACAACACGCCCATGATCGACACACAAACAGCGACCCGCACCGTACGCGCTGAGCCAAAGCGCCTGAGCAGTTTGGTCGATAATGGTGTGATAATGACCCCTATCAAATAAACTGCAAAAATATTAGCAAGCGCGCCTGTACCCAGCTCATAGGGTGCTTTTGCAAGATGCAGATTGATAAACGTAAAACAGCCAACAAGCGAGAATAAAACACAAGCACCCAGCAAACAGGCCGTCACCACATAGCGATTGGTCAAATGCTCGCCCAAGGTCTGCATCGCCGAGCGAACATTAGGATTGGCCACAAACCGGCGCGACGATGGCAGCATCTTCACCACCCACAATGCGCCTATAAGTGTCATACCCGCCATCACATAATAACCGGAACGCCAACCAATCAATTCATGCAAATGCCCGAGCAAGAATCGACCCATAAAACCGCCAAGTACCGACCCCGACACATAGAATGACATTAGCTCTGTTAATGCTGGTCCTTCAAACTCCTCACCAATATAAGCAATGGTTACCACCGTGATGCCCGGTACAGACAAGCCTTGCATAAAACGCCACATCCCCATCCATCCAATATTGGGACTTTGGGCGATTAAGGCAGTAGGTATGGCTAAAAACAATAAAGCACCAACAATGAACGATTTGCGCCCGACGGCATCTGAGAGCATTCCCAAAAACGGTGACATAATGGCGATTGCCAATACAGTTGCACCGACCACCATGCCCGCTTGCACTTCAGTTGCTGAAAGATCCATCATCAATACAGGCAAAATGGCTTGAATCGAATAAACTTGCAAAAAAGCAAACATGCCAATTAAGCCAATCGTAAGCTTCAATACCCACGAGGGCGAATCAAAAAGCGTTTGCTGAGCAGCGGTGGCAAATGCGCTTGCCCCAGCCGCAGAAGTTTGATGGTTCGTTTGTGTGTTATCTTCGCTGCTATTAGGTGTTTTATTATTCAAAATAATGCTGACTGTATTGGCGTCTTTTAGCCAAAGCTAGATAGACGTAGTTGATAGAAATGAGACAATGGCTCATAAGAGGTCAATATTGCTTTGCCCCATCATATAGAATAACAAGCTCAAATTTCAGTATATGGTTCGTTTTTTGTTTTACACATCTACATTGCTTCTATCTTTTTTATTACAGACATGCCGTCCTAAAAATCCCATACTCGTAAAGGTTATTCATTGCTAGGCAATAGTAGCGACTGAATGAAGTGACATATAAACACTAAAATAATTCAAAAGATCAGCATTAAGGAAGGGTTTTAATGACCGATAAAATTTATGATTTAGGCAATGGGTTTTGGAGCATACGTGGCTCATTTATCAAAAATGGCATCATTGATATAGGGGTGCAATCTGCTCTGGTAAAACTGGCATCAGGGCGGTTTATCTTTTTGGATAGCTATGCACTAACAGGCGATGTACGCCAACAAGTCATGGCATTGACCAATGATGGTCACGATGTCGACGCTGTACTCAATGTTCATCCTTTTCACACCACTTATTGTGAGCAAATGGCACAAGACTTTCCGCAAGCGACTTTTTATGGCAGCAGTCGCCATCATAAAGAAATACCAAGTATAAACTGGTCAGAGGATTTGGTCGAAAGTGAGGCCGTCGCAGCGCGTTATTCTGAGCTTGAATTCTCACTTCCTAAGGGCATCTATTACATATCGCCTAATGAAAACGTCCATGCCAGCTCTTTACTGGTCTATCATCCAGCGAGCAAAAGTGTGTATATTGACGACACTTTTGAAATTCCAACATCTAAGTTATTTAACGCAGTACAACCAGGCTTGGGGTTGCATCCTACCACCAAACAAGCGTTAATCGATGAGACAACGGCTAGCGAACAATATTGCGACTGGGCAACGACGCTTGCGCACCAATGGCGTGATATACGTTACTTTTGCGGCGCCCATTCTGGTCTCGTGGAATTCGGTGAGAACAAATTTGAGGCGGCATTATTATCAGCGATTGATAACGCTCGCTCTGAGCTGCAATCGTCATAAGCCGATTGTTACGGTTACTTTTTTAATATTACGGCGTGCCCCATTTTGCAAATAGTAATAAAAATGAGGGTACATTCTAGATAAGGAGAAATATAAATGTCAGACAGCATACAAGACTTAGGCGCAGGATTTTGGAACATACGCGGCACCTTTCGCATGGGCGGCGTGGTAGATATTGGCGCTCACTGTTCGCTGATACAGCTTGCATCAGGACGTTTTATATTCTTAGACAGTTATGCGTTGACGGATGAGGTTCGCGATAAAGTCATGGCACTGACTGATAATGGCCAAAAGGTTGAAGCGGTGCTTAACTTACATCCCTTTCATACCATACATTGTGAGCAAATGGCCAAAGACTTCCCGACAGCGACTTTTTATGGCAGCAGTCGTCATCATAAAAAAGTCCCTAATGTTCAATGGTCTGAGGATTTGGTCGAAAGTGAGGCGGTGACTCAGCGCTACCCTGAGCTTGAGTTTTCAATCGTGCAAGGTATTGACTATATCTCATCCAATGAGATGGTTCATGCAGGTTCTTTATTAACTTATCATCCTGCCAGCCAAAGTATTCACGTAGATGACACCTTTATTAGTCCACCAACAAAACTACTAGAAGCCATATTGCCTGAGGTGATACTACACCCTACCACCAAAAAAGCGCTAAAAGACAAACCAAACGCAGGCGAACAATATTGCGACTGGGCTACCAATCTAGCGCATGAGTGGCGTGATGTTCGCAATTTTTGTGCGGCGCATTCTTACTTAATTGAATTTAAAGAAGGTGAGTTTGAAAAAGCCTTATTAAAAGCAATTGATAAAGCACGTCCAAAGTTAGAACAGGCATAATCAGCAACCTATGACCCATACTAAATAAAATGGATACCTGTCATCATGATGTGTGACTGGTATGTCTATTTTATAGTAACGTTTCACAATAAGGTCTGTCATCTACGACTTTCATTGATTTTCATGAGCCTGATTGCTTAAATGCTTTATTCTTAGGAGAATGGTATGACTGAAAAAAACGCCTCAGACGAAAAGCGCCAGATCATCAATCGGTTTTTGATGACTCTGACAAAAGAGCAACCGCAAATGTATTATGCCTCGACTTCTGAAATTGCTCGTAGCATTTATCTGATGATTAAAGAGCACACCAATCGCTTGTCAGTCGAAGAGCAAGCGCTTGTTAGACGAATGACGATTGAAGAAATCGAAGGGCTACTCGGCTTTCATGCCAGATAACAAACGGCAAGAGAAGACTTTTTTTAGTCCGTCTTGTTAACACACATATTAGTACACGCAAAAAGACCGCCATCAAGGCGGTCTTTTTTATAGGTTAGATTTCGTTATATATGCTGTCTATAATATCCTATTAAAACGGATACTGACGCGGCGTACTCTGCATAGATATCCAATGCGTTCTAGTAAACTCTTCCAGCACCCATTCGCCATTGAAGCGACCGATACCTGAATTCTTCTCACCGCCAAACGGTACATGGCTTTCATCGTTCACAGAGATATCATTAATATGGGTCATACCTGCTCTGATACCCCGAGCAAAGCGTAGGCCTTTTTGCATATCTGCTGTAAAGACGGCACTAGATAAACCATACATAGAATCATTGGCAATTGACAGCGCATCGTCTTCATCTTTAGCACGGATAATACCCACCAATGGTCCAAACACTTCATTGCAAGATAAGTCCATCTCGCGGGTCACTTCGGTGAAGATATGTGGCGGTACTACTTGGCCTTTAATCTCTCCACTGAGTATCATATTGGCACCCGACTCTTGAGCTTTAGCAATCTTCTCTTTGAGCGACTTGACTTGTTTTTCGTTAATAATAGGGCCGACTGCTGTATCCTGTTTGCTAGGATCACCCACTTTTAACGTCTTAACATGAGCCAAAAAGCGCTCTACAAAGTCATCATAAATCTCATCTTCTACAATGATACGGTTAATCGCGATACAGATTTGACCTTGATGTAAGAATTTACCGAATGCGGCTGCTTTCACAGCTTGGTCGATATCCGCATCTTTTAATACAACGAATGGGCTATTGCCGCCTAACTCGAGCGCAACTTGCTTGATGTAATCGCCACCATTGGCCAACTCGCCAATGTGCTTGCCAACTGACGTCGAACCAGTGAAAGATACCAAACTTGGCGTTTTATGCGTAACGATAGCATCACCAATCTCACTACCTGCACCAACGACCACATTAAGCAATCCTTTTGGCAGACCTGCTTCTTCAAAGATTTTTGCTAACAGTAAACCACCCGTAATAGGTGTGTCGCTTGCAGGCTTTAATACTACTGCATTACCAAGGGCTAAGGCTGGCGCAATAGAACGCTGCGTCAGATGCAGCGGAAAATTCCACGGGCTAATCACAGCGACGACACCGATTGGCTCACGGTAAATAAAGTGCTCTTTGCCAGGCGTGTTAGAAGGGCGAATCTCACCATGGACACGGCTTGGAAAAGTTGCCGCTTCAAGTGTGATTGAACGCGCATTGCTAAACTCTGCCATTGCTTTGATGCGAGTGCTGCCCGACTCTTTAATAAGCCAATCAATAATCTCTGCTTGACGCTGATCTAGCACATTCACCACTTTATACATGACAGCAGAACGTTCTGCTGGCGTTTTTTTCGCCCACTCGGTTTGGGCAGTGGTTGCGGCTTGATAAGCTTCATCAAGTTGTTCACTCGTGGCCTGCTGAATCTCTACCAGCGTATCACCATTGTATGGGTTAGTATTGGTATTGACGCTATCGTCTTGACCGCTTTGCCATTCACCTGCTATATACTGCAAATGAAAATCGCTATAAGCATCGGGTGTATTATTATTGATATCAGTTGACATAATGAATCCTATTTTTACTCTTATTGTGGTCATGATTGTAGTTGTAGCTAAGAATGAGTTTTACACAATAAATGTATAAAGCCCGTTTTACGCGAGCTTGTTATCACCTATCTATGCTATTAGTACATAATATTATTTAGTACATAATATTATTTAGTACATAATATTATTGATACATCACTGTCGATACTCAAAAACACCTGTTAAAACTCAATTTGCTAGACGACTGGTCTAATGTTAACATAGACATTATAATAAAGAGAATAATTTGTCATCGAGTCTTGTTGAAAAAACGTAACATTGATGAATGCGGTCTGTAAATATGGATAAAGATCATCATTCAGTAGTACTAAAGACTTTGTCTTATGACAACGGTCTCTTCACACCACTTATTATTTCATATTAGGAGAACACGACTATTATGTCTGCTAACTCAGCGCCTATTTCACCAGATACGAAAACCCATCTATTGGAAACGGGCTATCAGCTTATTGCCAAAAAAGGGTTTACGGGTGTGGGTATCAAACAGATACTGGACACAGCGGGTATTCCTAAGGGCTCGTTCTATCATTACTTTGCGTCAAAAGAAGCCTTTGGTGAAGCTATTATTAGCACCTACTTTATCGATTATAAAGCTCGTTTAGATAATATTGACCGTCAAGATGTCAATGCTCAGCAGAAGCTCTATAACTATTTCCAAAGTTGGTATGACACTCAGCAAAATGGCTGCGATCATGGCAAATGCTTGGTGGTCAAGCTTAGTGCTGAGGTAGCAGATATGTCAGAGCCGATGCGTATTGCTTTGAATGCAGGTTATCAGCAAATCATTACTTGGCTCGCTGAGCAAATCAAGGCCGGCTGGGCGGATAACTCTGTTCCGCGGCTTGATAATATAGCGGCTGAGAGCATGGCCAAACGTTGGTACTTCGCTTGGCTTGGGGCCAGCTTGATTGCCAAGACCAGCCAAACCAATACCCCACTGGCAGAAGTATGGCAAATGACCACTTCTCAAATGGGACGGTGATATCACCGAGTCGCATCAACGGCTATGAAATAATGCTTATATAAAGTAATGCTTAAGTGAGGTGTTTTCGGTTGTAGGAGAGTTTTGTAAACAGCACTAGACGACCGGTCTAATTAATGTACAATGTCTGCAGCTTAAAGAGGTGGATTAAAAACTGTCAATTGACTCAATGATGAATCCCCTTCTTTGCAAACAATATATTTTAGAACGAACTCACAAAGCTTAGGAATTTTATGAATAATTTTCAATATTACAATCCTGTCCGTATCGTTTTTGGTGAAGGTCAAATTGAGCAACTATCAGATTTAGTACCTACTGACGCTCGCGTTCTGATTACTTATGGCGGCGGTTCAGCACAGCGTACCGGTACATTAGACGAGGTAAAAGCAGCGTTGTCATCAAACGGTTCGCGTACCGTGTTTGAGTTTGGTGGTATCGAAGCCAACCCAGAGTTTACGACGCTATTGAAAGCAGCAGATATGGTGAATGAGCACAACATTGACTTCCTATTAGCAGTTGGTGGTGGCTCAGTGATTGATGGCAGTAAATTTGTCGCGTTGGTTTCTTCTTTGACAGAAGAAGATGGTACGGTTTCACGTGATAAGGCATGGGATGCTCTCATCAGCTATTGTAAAGACATGGATTCAGCCATCGATTTGGGTGCTGTTTTGACCATTCCTGCGACTGGCTCTGAGATGAATTCAGGCGGCGTTATCAACTATAGTGAACGCCAAGCAAAACTACCATTTGGCAATCCGCTTGCTTTCCCTAAATTTTCGATTTTAGACCCAGTCAAAACGTTGACGCTACCTGAGCGTCAAGTCATGAACGGTGTGGCTGATGCTTTTGTTCATGTGATGGAACAATACCTAACCTATCCAGTTAACGCCAAGGTTCAAGACGCTTTTGCTGAGAGCTTACTCAAAATCTTAATCGATGAAGGGTTAGTCGTTAAACAAGATCCAGATAATTTAGAAACTCGTAAAAACATTATGTGGACCGCAACCATGGCGTTAAATGGTCTAATCGGTACTGGTGTTCCGCAAGATTGGACAACCCATATGATTGGTCACGAACTGACCTCATTGCACAGCATTGATCATGCTCGTACTTTGACGATTGTGTTGCCATCTGTGATGCGTGAACTCAAAGAAAGCAAAAAAGAAAAACTGCTTCAGTATGCACGTAATGTTTGGAATATCACCGTTACCGATCAAGACGACGATACCGTTATTGAGACCGCCATTGTCTATACTGAAAACTTCTTCCGCGACCTTGGCTTACCAGTCAGCTTAGAAGACGTTGACTTAAGTGAATCAGCCATAGACCCAATCGTCAAACAGCTTGAAGCACACAGCATGGTAAAACTGGGCGAACACGGTGAAAATGACCTAAAAGTATCGCGCCGTATTTTGCAACGTGCCGTGACGAGTCAAGCGTCTTAATTAGAAACGCCACTGTAATAAATAGCATATATAGTTATGATATTGATAGTAACTGCTCAACGTTGAGTCGTTACTATCGTTAGTTAAATAAAAGTTAGGCCAATAAAAAAAGGAAAAATATAATGAGTTTTGATAAAGAGCAAAACCAAGACACAAACCGTCAAATCAAACTTGCCAGTCGCCCTACCGGTGAACCCAAGGCTGAAAACTTTGACATGATTACTACCGACATCCCATCGCCAAAAGACAATGAGATGCTACTGCGTACCGTGTATTTATCATTAGATCCATACATGCGTGGACGTATGAGCGATGCCAAAAGCTACGCCGACCCATTAGCAGTGGGTGATGTCATCATGGGCGGCACGGTTGCCCAAGTCGTTGAATCGAACATTGATAAATTTGCTGTTGGTGATTTGGTTGTTGCAAACTCAGGCTGGCAGGACTACAGCGTCAGTAATGGCGAAGGCGTTCTAAAGCTTGATAAAGACATGGAAAATCCGTCTTATGGGCTTGGCGTATTAGGTATGCCAGGCTTTACAGGTTATATGGGTTTGACCGATATCGGTAAGCCAAAAAAAGGGGAAACCTTGGTCGTTGCTGCGGCTACTGGCCCAGTCGGCGCTACTGTCGGACAGGTCGGTAAACAATATGGCACACGTACGGTAGGTGTCGCAGGTGGTGCTGATAAATGTGAGTTCGCCGTCAATGAGCTTGGTTTTGATGTCTGTATCGATCATAAAGCCGATGACTTTGCCGAACAATTAAAAGCAGCCTGCCCAGACGGTATCGATATCTATTACGAAAACGTCGGTGGTCATGTGTTTGATGCGGTCATGCCTTTATTAAATGCGCATGCTCGCATTCCTGTCTGTGGCCTTGTTGCCCAGTACAATGCGACCGAACTGCCTGAAGGTAAAGATCGTTTGAGCGTATTGACCGGACTTATCTTAAGCCGCCGCCTTACCATCAAAGGGTTTATTATCTTTGAAGAGTATGGCGATCACTACCCTGAATTCTTAGACACTATGAGCAAATGGGTCGAGTCAGGCGATGTTAAAACTAAAGAACATATTGCTGAAGGCTTAGACAATGCACCCGATGCTTTCGTTCGTATGCTAAACGGCGAAAACTTTGGCAAAACTGTGGTTAAAGTTGCTGACATTAAGTAATTAGTCGCTGGCATTAATTAATCAATAACAGTTCACATTTGCTATAAATAACTACTTAACAACATAACTCGCTAAGATCACTACTGAAAATGATAGTTAAAGCAGCAATAATCTTAGCAGTCACCATTGGTATCAATATGGCTTTTACCAATAGAGCTTCGTTATTCAAATAGTAGTAATTTTTTGACCAGAAGTAATACTGGTACTATTTGACAAGCATGATTATTAATCACTCGCTTTACGCATAAATAAACAATAAATAAGGACAATTATGAATATTTTAATGGTACTAACTTCACATGACCGTCTAGGCGATACTGGTAAAAAAACTGGTTTTTGGCTAGAAGAATTTGCAGCACCTTACTACGCTTTCCTTGATGCGGGTGTTAACGTAACACTTGCTTCTCCTGCTGGTGGCCAACCACCACTAGATCCTGGTAGCGATACTGAAGACACGCAAACCAAAGATACCAAGCGCTTCAAAGATGATAAAGATGCCCAAGAGCATTTGGCCAATACCAAAAAACTTGCTGATATGAAAGCCGATGATTTTGACTCAGTCTTTTATCCAGGTGGTCATGGCCCATTATGGGACTTGGCAGTGGACAAAAACTCTATCAATTTGATTGAGACGTTTGTCAAACAAGACAAGCCTGTTGCCTTCGTTTGTCACTCTCCTGCTGCGCTTAAAAATGTCAAAGTTGATGGTGAGTATTTAGTAAAAGGCAAAACAGTGACTGGCTTTACCAATTCAGAAGAAGAGGCAGTTGGCCTAACAGACGTCGTACCATTCTTGGTCGAAGACGCTCTAAAAGCTAATGGCGGTAACTATGAAAAAGCCGCTGATTGGGAATCATTTGTCGTCGAAGACGGTTTGTTGATCACCGGTCAAAATCCAGCATCATCAGAAGAAGCTGCTAAGCGTCTCATCACCAAGCTCAAAGGTTAATATAGTCGATTTACTGTAAAACCGATACCATGCTACTGAGGTATCGGTTTTATTTTAAACTGGTTATAAAACAATCACGTAAAAAGGTCGATATTATGATTCGCTTACATCATCTTAATCAATCACGCTCGTTACGCATTTTATGGCTTTTAGAAGAGCTGAACGTGCCTTATGAGGTCGTCAGTCATCAGCGTGATGCTAAGACGCATTTAGCACCAGATTCATTAAAAGCAGTACATCCACTTGGTAAATCTCCGGTTATCGAGATCGATGGAGAGATCTATGCTGAGTCAGGTGCTATTACTGAGCTACTGATTGAACGATTTGCCCCAGAGCGTTTGCGCCCAGCGACGGACAGCTCAGATTACGGCTATTATCTACAGTGGAATGACTTTGCAGAAAGCTCCCTGATGTTGCCATTAATGCTGGAGCTATTTACCAAAAAAGCTGGTGTCAATGACAATGAGTTCTTGAATGGCTACATTGAAACAGAAAAAACCAGATTGTTTAAGTATTTGGATGCAGCCGTTGAGGGCAAATCGTTCATTGTCGGTGATAAGCTGAGCGGGGCAGATTTTATGCTCTCATTTGATTTGATCATTTTGGCCAAGCGTCAAAAGCTTGAGGCTTATCCGAACATCAGAAAATATGCTGAAGCATTAGCCAGCCTTGATAGTCATCAGCGCGCTATGCAGTTAGAGGCAAAGTACGACACAACCGTTTAGTACAAAGTATCAACTAAACGTCTAATTATTAGAGAGACAAAAACAGCTCGCATTAGAGCTGTTTTTTTATTGTATTATTTGCCTTATTAAACAATCTATTGATTAAGATAGAGCGCTGTTAAACAAAAGCGTTCAAATGCTATTGGGCTATTGCCCCGTTACTTGTCGCCATTTGATAACGTTTAGTCATTTTTAATCTATTTGGTTACTTTCGTTCATACCGAAGACATGCGCTAGTATAAGTAATGACTTACGTGTATGTGACAAAAGCTTACTAAAAATTATGATAAAATTCTGCCCATTATTTTTAAGTTATTTTTTTGCCTTTTCTTTATTTTAATAATGTTTACATTAATTAGTACCTGTCCAAAAGGTACGGTTTTTATCTAGGCGCTGCCCTACCCGTGTCATCTACTTCCTTATAAAAATTATCGTACGCTCATGAATAACGAATATCAATTTAAACCCCATGAACAGCCGCTGATGGTGGGCTCCCCAGCCAATCCTGACCATCCTGCACGTCGTAAGTTCTTCTACCTAATTATTGGGATTATTATTGGCGTTACTGCCAGCTTTCAAAACGGTTTGCTGGTCGCCAATTTGACTCAAATTCAAGGTGAGATGGGACTTACGCCCGTCGAAGGCGGTTGGATATCTGTCAGCTACAATATGACCAATGCTTGTATTACGGTACTTTTATACAAAATTCGCCAGCAATTTGGCATGTCACTGTTTAGCAAGATTACGCTGTCTTTTTTACTGGCTGCTACGAGTCTACAGTGGTTGGTCAGTAGCCATTTGTTGGACGCAACCAATATCCAGATTGATGCGTATTATCTAGAAATCATTGCTAGAGGGCTCAGTGGGATGGTTGCTAGTGGCATGACCATACTTGGCTTATTCTATTGTCTGCAAGGGATGCCAACCGTCAAAAGGACTAGTGGCTTGATACTGGGGTTTGGCTTAGTGCAGTTTGGCATTCCATTATCTCGCATTATCTCGCCCTACCTCGCCATCGACGGTCAAATTGAAAACTTATTTTTATTCCAATTTGGTTTGGCGCTAATTTGCTTTGGTCTCATTAATATCCTAGAGCTACCGCCCGGTAATACTGAAAAAGTCTTTGAAAAACTGGATTTTTTAAGTTTTGCTTTTTTTGCCAGTGGTCTTGCTGCATTGGCGGTGTTCTTGGTACAGGGCCGCATTCAATGGTGGACCACGCCTTGGCTAAGCTATGCACTCATCATTGCTGCTGTCAATATTAGCATCGCACTATGGATTGAAACGCATCGTAAAAATCCTATGTTACAAGTTCGCTGGATGCGTAGCCGCAACATTATTGCGTTTATGATCACTGGTGCTGTCATGCGTATTCTATTGTCCGAGCAAAATGTCGGCGCTGCAGGATTACTTGCTAGTCTGGGCTACGGTAACGATCAGCTGATTACTTTTTATGCGGTCATTCTGGCCGCCAGTATCTTAGCATTGGTTATTAGTATTTTTAGTACTGCTGCGACGGAATTGCGCCGTCCCGTTATTTTTGCAATGGCGTTGATTGCTGTCGGTGCTTGGATGGACACTGGGGTATCGATTAATTCAGCACCTTATATGTTTTATCTTAGCCAGTTTTTGATTGCCTTTGCGGCGATATACTTTATGGGACCGCTGGTTTTTGAAGGATTTTTACGAGCGATTGCCAGTGGCCCTGCCTATATTATTAGTTTTTCCGTGATTTTTGGTATCTCTCAAACGGTTGGCGGACTCGCGGGTGCGGCGGCTATTCAGGCCTTTACCACTATTCGCACAAAGATGCACTATACTGATATGGTCAACTCGCTCAACTTAGGCGATCCTGAATTGGTCGCACAGGTTGCAGGCGCACGTAGTGCTTTATCGAGTCAAATAACAGACTCTACCCAAGCGAACGTTGCTGCCATGAGTCAGGTCATTCAAGGTATCCAGCGGCAAGCGACCGTGGCGGCGTATAGCGATTTATTCTTTGTCATGGCTAGCATGGCGACTGTCGCAACGGTTATTTTATTGATGAATTACTTTTACTATCGTTATCATAAACGTAATCCGCTCGCCAAAGAGCTCGAAGTCATTGCTAAAATGCGTGAAAACAAATGATTTATCCTCTCCACTTATTTATCACAAAAACACTCAAACCTATGTCCAATACAATTAGGAGCGCGTCATGAGTCAAGAAAATCCCAATGAGCTTACGCAAAAACCTCAGACATCAACAGACGCTCCAGCTCCAGCAACAAGCACAAAAGCAGAGACTGAAACTAGCTCCACTCAGACGACTCCTGATTCTGCTCCAAAAGAAACACATGTCGATAATGATGCAAAAGACAGTAATGAGACACCTATGCCACCAAAAGAGCCTATTCCTGACTCAACTGGTTGGTCTCCCAAAAAGAAGTCCTATTTAAACTTGGGGTTGTTGATTTTATTAATCTTCATCGGTGTGGCATTGGTTTTGTACGCATGGAAATTACCTCCTTTTACACCCACGATACAACAAACCAATAATGCTTTTGTCAAAGGTCAAACGACCATTATTAGTCCGCAGGTTTCAGGTTACGTGACTGAAGTGGCAGTGCAAGATTTTGCCAATGTCAAAGCGGGCGAGCTGCTGGTAAAAATAGACGATCGTACGTTCCAGCAGCAACTTGATCAAGCGCGAGCTGACACAGAAGTAGCCCTTACCAATCGTTCCAGCAACACTCAAGACACGCAAACCAGTCAAGCGCAAATTGAGGCACGTGAGGCAGATTTGTATAGTGCCAAGATCAATGTTGATAGTGCTCGTGAAGACTTAAACCGGTATCAAGGATTGGATGCGATTGGTGCGGTATCGAAAGCGGAAGTTGCTCATATTAGGGCGCAGCTAGCACAGGCACAGGCAGGTGTTCAACAAGCTGAGGCCAACTTACAAGCTGCACGTGAAAACCGTAAAAAAACCAGTGGTAGCCGATCTTCTTTAGATGCCAACATCAAAAATGCGGAAGCAGGTGTCAAGCAAGCACAAATTAATTTGGATAATACCATCATTACTGCGCCCGAATCTGGTCAGCTCAGTCAAGTCAGTGTCAAAGAAGGTCAATACGTGAGTGCGGGTACCCAGCTTATGTACATCGTGCCAAAAGGTGTCTGGATTATTGCCAACTTTAAAGAAACTCAAATAGCGAATATGGCAATTGGTGAGCCTGCAACCATCAATGTAGATGCGCTTGGCGGTACTGAATTTACGGGTCACGTCAGCAGTATATCACCAGCAACTGGTAGTGAATTTAGTGCTGGCGCTGCCAATCCTGCCACAGGGAACTATATTAAAATCGCTCAACGAGTTCCTGTACGTATTGATTTGGACCAAAATCAGCCTGAGCTTGCACGATTACGTCCCGGTATGTCGGTCTCAGTAGATATCGATACTGACGTTAAGAAAAACAACTAGGTTAAAATAAAAAAGGGCACAAAAAAGCCATTCCAAACCTACTGAGCTAAGTATGTAGAATGGCTTTTTTAACGTCTGTAAAACGTCCTTACTATTATAAACTAAGGGAGTAAGCGTTTTGTCGTCCAACTCGATGAGTTTGCATCGGCAACATTATCTTGTACATACACGATGCGATCATGCATACGATTGGAACGTCCTTGCCAAAACTCAATTGCTTCAATAGTAATCTCATAACCACCCCAAAATTCTGGCGTTGGTACAGGCATACTGTCTGAATACTCTTTTTGTAACTGGACAAAGGCCTCTTCCATAACCTCACGGTTAGCCACTTCACCACTTTGTGGCTGGCTTACCCACGCACCCACTTGGCTATCATACGGACGCTTTTGGAAGTAAGCGGCGGATTTATTAGCATCAATTTTAGCAATACTACCGCTAATACGAACTTGACGCTCAAGCTCGTGCCAAAAGAACAGTGCTTCAGCGTTTGGATTCTCTGCAATATCCTGACCTTTTGCGCTTTCATAATTGGTATAAAACACAATGCCAGTATCTGTTACTTCACGCAGTAATACAATGCGCACGCTGGGTTTTTGATCGGCACCGCATGTTGCAAGACTCATGGCATACGGCTCTTGAACATTTTGCTCTATCGCCTCATCCATCCAAGCTTTTAAAAGCTCAAATGGCGAGTCTGGTACTGACTGTTGGTCAAGCTTGCCTTTTTCGTAAGAGAGACGTTGATCGGTAAAGTCCATACTCATGGTGTTTCCTCATTTTGATTTGATTCATGATCTAACCGTTCTAACCATTGCAGTGACTATTAGCTCAAGACGGCTTTGATATGATCGCCCAACTCATTGGCCATGACATCACATTCTATTTCATCATCAGACTCAACCATCACTCGTATCATCGGCTCTGTACCTGATTGACGAATGAGCAAACGACCACGTCCTTCTAACGTGGCTTGTGCTTTATCAAAAGCGGTGACCAGTTCTTCGTAGTCGAAAGGGTTTTTCATTTGAGGCAAACGTACATTGACCAGCTTTTGTGGTAACACATCAAAGCCTTCGACGAGCACACTGAGCGCACGTCCTTGAGCTTGCATCACTGCCAATACCTGCAAACTCGCTATAATAGCATCACCCGTACGGCTCTTGTCTAGACACAAAATATGTCCGGAAGGCTCTCCGCCCAATATCCAGCCATTGGCTTCAAGCGCTTGCATCACATAACGGTCACCTACTTTGGCACGAGTAAATTCAATACCGGCCTCTTTCAATGCCAGCTCTAACCCCATATTACTCATAAGCGTGCCCACCACACCTTTAGCTTTGGTATGACTTTGAGTCGCAAGTAAATATAAGATACCGTCACCATCGACCAGCTTGCCACTTTCGTCAACCATCACGATACGGTCACCGTCACCGTCCAAAGCAATACCCACATCTGCTTCGTGCTCAAGTACAGCCTTCTGTAAACCTTCAGGATGGGTCGAGCCACAGTCATCGTTGATATTGATGCCATCAGGCGTATTATTAATCGCTATCACATTGGCGCCAAGCTCACGCATGACCCTAGGAGCAACGCTATAACCTGCACCATTCGCACAGTCGACAACAATGGTCAGATGACTTAAATCGTATTGGTAAGGGAAACTGCCTTTACAGAATTCTATATAACGACCTTTTGCATCATTAATTCGATTGTTTTTGCCTAAGTTTGCAGGATCAAGAATCGGCATAATAACAGCATTGCCAGTGTCTGATTGAGTCATGACGGCATTTAATTTGTCGTTAATAGCGGTTTGCATTTCATCGGTGAGCTTTTTACCATCAGCTGAGAAGAACTTGATGCCATTGTCATAATATGGGTTGTGCGATGCTGAGATGACGACGCCAGCGTCAGCATTGAAACTGCGCGTCAGATGTGCGATAGCAGGCGTTGGTAGTGGGCCAAGCAAGTGAACATCGACACCAGCGGCATTAAAGCCTGCTTGCAATGCGCCTTCAATGACATAACCTGAAAGACGAGTATCTTTGCCAATAACCACGCTTGGCTTACGCGATGGATTGTCGTTATTTTCCATTAATACCTGTCCAGCCACATAACCCAATTTTAGAATAAAATCAGGCGTGATCGGCAACTCACCAAATTTTCCACGGATACCATCGGTGCCAAAGTAGCTCATTATGTGTATTTCCTAAGTATAAGAATAAAAGGCCAAACGTATGCACAGGCTCAGCTGTCGTTATAATAATTCGTTCTATATTTTACAAAAAAAACAGCCAACAATGACAGAGCATTGTTGGCTGTTTGTATATTAAAGTCTCTACAGTCCTGCAAACAAACGATAACGAGGGTCAAACAGGACTATCAGTATCAAACAATGTCTAATCTACACGATAGTTAGGCGCTTCTTTAGTGATTTGGACATCATGAACGTGCGACTCTTTCATACCTGCTGACGTCACTTTAATGAACTGTGGGTTGGTGCGCATGTCTTCAATAGTGGCAGAACCTGTATAGCCCATTGATGAGCGTAGACCACCAACCAACTGATTGACAATACCAGCCACTGGTCCTTTATAAGGGACGCGGCCTTCAATGCCTTCTGGTACCAGCTTCTCAACGCCATCTTTGGCATCTTGGAAATAACGATCTGACGAACCATTTGAGCCTGACATCGCACCAAGACTACCCATACCGCGGTACGCTTTATAATAGCGACCTTGGAATAGCTCGACCTCACCTGGTGCTTCTTCAGTACCAGCCATTAATGAGCCAACCATAATACAAGACGCCCCAGCTGCAATGGCTTTTGCCATATCGCCTGAAAAGCGAATACCGCCATCAGCAATCAGTGGAATGCTGTCTTGTAAGGCACTAGCAACGTTATCAATCGCTGATATTTGTGGCACACCAATACCGGCAATGATACGAGTGGTACAAATAGATCCTGGGCCAATACCCACTTTTACCGCATCGGCACCTGCATCACGCAACGCTTTGGCTGCATCACCAGTAGCGATGTTTCCACCAATAACTTGTACATTTGGATAATGCTTTTTGATCCAAGAGACCTTGTCAATGACGCCTTTTGAATGGCCATGCGCTGTGTCAACGACAATAATATCGACGTCAGCATCAATCAGCGCTTCAACACGTGCTTGTGTATCTGGCCCTGTTCCGACAGCTGCGCCAACACGAAGACGGCCTTGCTCATCCTTACAAGCATTTGGATTGTTTTCAGCTTTAGCAAAATCATTGACCGTGATTAAGCCGCGCAAACGGAAGTGATCATCGATAACGATAACTTTTTCGATGCGGTGTTCGTGGAGCAATCTTTTGATATTCTCATTGCTCTCACCTTCATGTACGGTGACCAATTGGTCTTTTGGTGTCATGATTTGGCTAACTGGTAATGACAGATTGGTCTCAAAGCGCCAATCTCTGTGGGTCACAATACCCACAACGTTATCAGTACCCTTTTCTACGACAGGAACGCCTGAGATATTATTGTCTTGTGTCAAGCGCAGTAATTCGCCAATCGTCATCTCTGGATGTACGGTGATTGGGTCAACAACGGTACCCGCTTCAAATTTTTTGACGCGGCGTACTTGCGTGGCTTGTTTGACGATATCCATACTCTTATGCAAGATACCCATACCGCCTAGTTGCGCCATCGTAATGGCCATTTCAGACTCAGTCACCGTATCCATTGCTGCAGAAATAAGCGGTAAATTCAGTGTGATATTTTTGGTCAAACGGGTAGACAGATCGGCAGTTTTTGGCAAGACTTCAGAATAGGCTGGCAACAATAAAACGTCATCAAAGGTTAAGGCTTCATCGACAATTCGCAACATACAGACCCCTAGTGGTGGTTATTTTGATGGGTAGGAGCTCAGGGTTAGACATATCAATCATGGCAATGGCATGCACAGCGCCGAATTATGGCTAACCACTCAGTTATCCTATAAAAATAACGCCATATTATAACAAATAAGCACCTCTCTGACATACTATATTTGTCAGATTATTTTACACCAATACGTCTTTGTCGATGACAAGCATGCGCTATATGGTTATATCATCCGTTTTTACAGTTAATGACTTTCTCCGGCAACTATGGGTTCTCTGTCAACGTAAAACGCTCTGTCGGTAGATACTTGTTTTGCTTCTCATACAAGTAGCCAAGCATCTGCTCACGCACTTCGCAAGCTAGCGTCCATGCTTCCATAGGACCTACTGCTGAAACAGCGCCGCGCAGTTGAATGGTGTTTTCTGTTGCTTCGACGACAAATATTTCAGGCTCAGTTTCGTTGTCCCAAAGCTCATTATCTTTCGTCACCGATATAAAATGCTGACGAATGGCATCAATATCTGCGCCATAATCAATGTATAAAAACACAGGACAGGTCTGATGTACCTTTGTGTGTGACCAGTTCTCCACCTTTTCAGTAATCAGCTGGCGCATCGGTATAATTAATCGACGTTCATCCCATGTTTTGAGGACCGCATAAGTGTAACGCAGGTCTTCTACAGTACTAAAATTGCCATCCATTATTACACTATCACCAATCCGTACCGGCTGCGTCACTGCTACCTGCACGCCCGCAATAACATTGCCTAAAATAGGCTGAGCCGCGATACCAATGACCACACCTGCAATCCCAGCCGAGGTCAACAGTGTCTTTCCAAGGCCTTCCATATTGGCAAACTCACTAAGGCCAACCCAAATACTGCCTAAAACCATGACAAAAATAAATACACGGCGAAATATCGACACATAAGTACGGCGACGGCGCACCTTATCAAAATGCTCCTCTCCTAGGTTTTCAATCTGCATATTTTGATAGCGATTGGCGAAGAAGTTAATGATACGAATACCCAACCAAAGGGCACTAAAAACCAATCCAATCCAAATCAGCGGACGGGTCGATGAGGCAACAGCATCTAGATAAGGAAACCCACCTGAGACTAAGGTAAAAACCAATGAAAAACTAATGGTAAAAGTTAAGGGTACGGTGAGCTTACTGACTAAATCTGCAACGCCATTGCTACTACCGACGTACATACTGTACTTTTCTGCATCGATAAAGCGGCTGATGAGACTTTCCGTTATTTTACTGAATATCCAACCAATGCCCATCGTGAATAAGAAGAATAAAACAAGCGCCGAAAACTCCCACAACGCAATACCAAAAAATTTGAGCTTCATCCACACAGGCAAATAACGTTCAAATTCTGCTGGATGATACTGCGCATAAAGATTGTCAATATTACCCACTGTCTGAGCAGAAAATACCCAAATAGGCGCGCTATCGTTCACTTGTACCCGCTGTAGAGAAATCGGAACACGTCGTTCACGGTAGTCAATATAACCAAGTTGAATAGAGCGTCTGGCAATACCCATGATACTGCTATTGTTGCCGAGCGGTGGCTCAATCAAACCGTCGGGACGATCCGGCAAGTCATCGAATACGTACAGATCTTTTTCTGACAATAAAAAATCAAGACGTTTTGATAATTCAATCGCATGATTACGCTGAATGTTTTCGTCAATCAAATTCATATTAAGCGCGTAAGCAGCCAAATCATACTGCTGCTTCATCATTGCTGATTGAAAGAACTCCAAAGTCGCCAGTGGTGTGCTTAGATTTGCTGGCTTAGATAAGGGTGGCAATCCTACGTTGATCTTGTCTAATAAGTAATAACTTTCATTATATTCTCCCGTAAGTCCGGTATCACCTTGTAGCGTGCCAGCCTGTTGTACTGCATTACGTTCAGTAGGATCAAACAAGTCTTCAGCAACGCTAGAAATATTGACGTTTTTGTCTTTGATCGTGTTGAATTTTTGAACCGCGTATTCAGACAAATTATCAGGTTTACTAGCGACTTGTGAGCGGTCTTCCTCATTTGAGGTTTGCTCGTTTGCCGCACTCGCGGGTAAATAGATGGCGCTGATGGCTATAACAAGAAACCCTAAAATCACCTGCACTGCATTGTAGTGGATACTATTACGCTCTACATCGCGGCGGTGACCACAGTCAATATCTATTGCTATGCCACGGTCATCAGCATTACTATTTTTAAGAGTATTCATATATTCAAAAGCTACCTATTTGTATAACATCTTCTTAAGAAAACGCGTTTTTATTGTGTATTTAACTTAGTGCAGTCTACAAAAAAAGCCAGCATAAAGCTGACTTAGTTTATTACTATAAATGGGTATGTTTTGTAATTTCTGATTTATGCGCGGCGCCATGTGGTACCAGCACGGCTGTCTTCAAGCTCAATCCCAGCCTCTTTTAGCTGCTCGCGTATTTCATCAGCACGTGCAAAGTTTTTGTTGGTTTTGGCGTCTGCACGCTCGATGATTAATCCATCAATAGCTGCATCGGTTAAACCATCTTCTGCTTTATCACCAATCACCGCTTGCAAAAACTGCTGCACAGGTTGTTGTAATATATTCAATACCTGCGCCAAGGCTTTTAATTGCTGCGCCAACTGCCATGCTGTCTCTACTTCTTCAGCTTTGACGGCTTTATTGATATCGCGCGCTAGACCAAATAAAACACTAATCGCCGTCGAACTATTAAAATCATCATTCATGGCTTTGATGAAATCTTGCCCAGCAGCTGTACGATAAGCTTCGGTGGTCAAGTCTTCATCGATTACGATTGCTTGCCCTTTTTGCTGTTCAGCCAATTTTAATGCATTATACAATCTGCTTAGGCTATTATGCGCTTCATCTAAAGCGCTATCAGAGAAATTAACTTGACTACGATAATGGCTTGATAATAAGAAGAAACGCACCGTTTCAGGCAAGTATTTTGCCATGACATCACGAATGGTTGAAAAATTAGCCAACGACTTGGACATTTTTTCGCCATCAACATTAATGAATCCCACGTGCATCCAGTTACGCGCGTACTCGCAACCCGTCGCCGCTTCGGACTGTGCAATCTCGTTCTCATGATGCGGAAACTGCAAGTCATGACCACCGCCATGAATATCAAAGGTATTGCCCAAGCACTTGGTCGACATGGCCGAGCATTCAATATGCCAACCCGGACGCCCCTGCCCCCAAGGTGACGCCCACTGCGGCTCATCAGGTTTCGCCGCTTTCCAGAGCACAAAGTCAAACGGATTTCGCTTATCATTTTCGACATCGACACGCGAGCCTGCCTGCATCTCATCAAGATTGCGCTTAGACAATTTGCCATAATCTGCAAAGCTATCGACGGCATAATAGACATCGCCATTGTCGCCTGCATAT
Organism: uncultured Gammaproteobacteria bacterium; assembly: GCA_963744895.1. Lineage (GTDB taxonomy): Bacteria > Pseudomonadota > Gammaproteobacteria > Pseudomonadales > Moraxellaceae > Psychrobacter. Next base: position 1,309,930 of record CAVUUW010000005.1, on the reverse strand, counting down.
GCATAGTCACCAGTGACCAGCGTCTCTATCATGTGCTGCATGTCATCGATATGATCGGTCGCTCTCGGTTCAGCATCAGGTGCCAAGCACCCAAGGGCTGCAAAATCCTCATGCATCGCTGTAATAAAGCGCTGAGTCAGTGCACCAATCTCTTCGCCATTCTCGGCAGCGCGTGCGATAATTTTGTCATCGATATCCGTGATATTACGTACATAATTGACGTCATAACCCAGTTGCGTTAGCCAACGCACCGCCATATCAAACCCAATCATCATTCGAGCATGCCCGATGTGACAATAGTCATAGACGGTCATACCACACACATACATTCCCACTTGCCCTGCTTTGAGTGGTTCAAACGGACGCTTGCCGCCAGTCAGTGAGTCATAAATAGCAAGTTGAGACATCGCATCTGCAAGTGGTGTGGTCATAATAAAAGAGCCTTTTAACATAAATAGAATAGATAAATAAAAAATATCAGCCGCAGCAAATGAGCAAGCCGTACCGATAGTATGATTATAATTTTGAAAAATTGAAGGTAGTTTATATCGCAATATAAAACGTAACCCATTATCTTAGCGAAAACAGGCGTAAAATACTACAATGAGCATGCAACTACTACCATTCAAGTATAAAAATCATTAAGGATGTAAAGATGGGCAATCGATTAAGCAAAATATATACGCGTACTGGGGATGACGGCAGCACTGGTATGGCTGATGGCAGTCGCCTTAGTAAGGCTGACAATCTGTTTAGTGTCATGGGTGATATCGATGAGCTTAACTCGCATATCGGACTGGTACGTGCTCAACTACAAAGAAACAAAGGTCAATCTATTAGCAGAGATTTTTCTCAAGCTTTAGTTGTGATTCAGCATTTATTATTCAATATCGGCGGCGAGCTTGCCATGCCAGAGTATGAAGGTGTCAATGCCACCCATATCGAGTGGCTCGAGCAGCAAATCGATGTGATGAATGCCACCCTGCCACCACTTAAAGATTTTATTTTGCCGACAGGTTCTGTGCTGGTGAGCCAGTTACATGTAGCACGTAGTGTGTGTCGCCGAGCTGAGCGCCAAGCCGTGTTATTACAAGAGCAGCGCCCGTCTGCAATACGTAGCACTGCCATAAGCTTTATCAATCGCTTGTCTGACTGGTTGTTTGTCGCCGCGCGCTTTTGCACAGATCCCGAACAAGTCTCTGAAGTACTATGGGACAGTCAAGTCTTGCAAACATTCGCTGAAGACAAGTAGTGATATAAAACAAAAAAGCCCGCAATATTAATATTGCGGGCTTTTTTATGATGAGATGCTATTACTCAAAAATAGCACTCAACCATGGCTTAGATTTTATAGATCAATAAGTAGCGCTTTCATCTTCGATAATCACCATATCGATGCTCTCATCTTTTGGCACGACTTTCGGTACAGCAGGTGTTGTCGGGTTACCCGCATTTGCACTAGCAGTGTTGCCTTCTGTCGAGCTGCCTTGATTAGCAGTGCTCTGATTGTTGCTTGGGCGATTGACGCTAGGCGTTGGTGTTGGCTCAGTCGGACGAATGGGTTCAACTGGCGTCACCGTTCTAGGCTGACGAGTTGGCGCGGCTGTATTGTCGCTACTGCTGTTGCTCTGTGCAGCCGCGCGTTCGGCACGCTGCTCATCAAGCGCTGATTTAAAAACTGATCCTGCTATGACATCAGAGACGACAGTCAACAAGGCTGGTTGACCAGCAATACGTGTACGTACTTGACCGCCCTGAGTACCCACAACATAGGTAAAGGCATCATCAACGAGCATATTATTATTGATGCGAATGTTGTTTTGCGCTAAGCGTGACTGCAAACTTGGCTGATTATTAGCCGCTTGTACTTGGCTGGCTTGATACAAGTCTTCGCTTGGCAATGTCATACTAATACTTGCCTGACAAGTGGTCATACCATTGGTATTGGCTTCTTGTATAACGGCTGCATTTTGTACATCGATCACAATACCGTTGGTTTTTTCACCAATAACACCGCTTGCTAAGTTGATTTCTGATTGCTCAGCATAGCTGGTCGCGCGCGCTTGTGCTTGCTGATTAAGTGTGTTTTTTAGAGCCGCTTTAAGACGATCTTGTACCATTGGATCATTACAGCTGACCGCAGTGGCTGAAGCATCTTCAGTCACGACAGTTTCTTGCTCCGCTACTTCTGCTGTTTGAGTCGTGTCTTCTTTCTCTGAGCGATCGCAGCCTGCAAGCGCCAAACTACATACTATGCCAATTCCAGCAACTTTGTGCCACTTGCTCAAACCATTATTTGCTACGCTCATGTCTCTTTTGCTCCCAATTTACTGATTCGTACCGCCACTGATGGACAGTGATTGATGTTCAAACCGCAGCCCTAGCGACCATCAGTTCGAAAACTTCGCCATTATACGGTCTTTGAATGAAATGGTCATTAGTGTAACCGCTAGATGTACAAATAACGTCACTCATTACGCGCAAAACCTGCGCTTGGTTGCAAAAACATAACAAACATAGGCTAACCGCGATTCTATAAATCCTCCCAAAACCATTATTCATTAAGTAAATTTTATTAGACGCCACTCATATGACACTATATGATTACCCCTAAAAATAGCCATCACTATGTATAATTATGATAAATCTTGGACAAACGCTTTTATTGGGTCATCGCGGCGCTCGTGGCGAGGCAATAGAAAACACCTTTACGGGCTTTGAATATGCCCAGCGCCTCAAAGCACGAGGCTTAACGGGTATTGAGTTTGATGTTCAATTAAGTGCTGATGGTCATTTGATGGTATTTCATGACGATGATCTAATACGCATGTGCGGTCAGCAGTCACGCATCGATCAATTAAGTATGGTAGAGATTCAACGCCATCGACAGTTTGAGCAGCAAATCATTGACTTGCCTAGCATAGCGCCTACGCTCACTAGCTTTACTTACATTGAGCTTGAAATTAAAACCCATGATCGTACTGATTACGCCAAATTGATTAAGGCGTTGACACGCGACTTGATTGACGGCCCTGTGGGCGCGCTCCCGATTGTCCTGACCAGTTTTGATATGGAGTTACATGCACGGTTGCAACGCAATAAACAGCTAAAAAATATACCACGTGGTTTATTGATTCGTACGCAACAAACGCTAACGTCGGCCACCAATATGGCCAGAACGCTCGGCTGTTCCCAGCTGGGTATCCATTATCCTCTATTAAGCGAGTCATTTATTAAGCATAGCCATCGCTACGGTTTGCCAATCAGTGCATGGACAGTCAATGATATGAATGCGGTCAAACAGCTTATCAAATGGCAAACGGACGTTATTATCACTGATTTTCCAAGTTATTTGCTCTTAAATTAACCAAATTTTCTGTCTTTTCATTTATCCCACACAATGTACATATTTATCGTATTTCTTACACTTTCACCCCATGCCTGACAAGTCATCAATTATTTTTGTGAATACATTCAATAATCCATACAAGTTATTGTTATTTAGCAATATTTTTATAGTGTATACCTGTTCACTTTATCGTGTTTTTCAGGTAATATAGAGACTTAAATTAATACCGCTAGGGATATTATATGATTGCAAAAAAAGCACTTGGCTTCCCGCTTAAAGGCTTACGTTTCGCTATCAAATCTGGTGACACATTACTACAAGCCGCCAGCGTTCAAGTCACACGTTTTAAAACGCGTTTTGATGAGAATAAAACGAAAAGCGCACTCAATGATCAGCCAGTTACTAAACGCATCGACGCTGATACTGTGGGTCACACTGACGTCTCTAACAAAGAAGACGTGATTGACATGCGTGAGTTTGAATTCACAAAAGCGCCAATCAACTGGATTCCAGCGACTATCTTGGTAGCAACGCCGATTGCGGCCGCTATTATTACGCCATGGTATTTGTTTACCCATGAAGTAAGCGCGCCAGTTTGGGGTGTATTTGGTGCGTTTATGGTTTGGACAGGTATCAGTATTACAGCTGGTTACCATCGTCTGTTGTCGCATCGTGCTTATAAAGCACATCCAGTGGTAAAAAACTTTTTACTACTTGGTTCTACCTTAGCGGTTCAGGGTTCTGCGTTTGATTGGGTTTCTGGTCACCGTACCCATCATCGTCACGTTGATCATCGCTTGGACGATCCGTATTCAGCGAAGCGTGGTTTTTGGTTCAGCCATATTGGTTGGATGCTGCGCAATTACCCTAGTGGTAAGTTTGACTACAAAAATATTCCTGATCTAACCAAAGACAGAACCCTGCAAATTCAGCATAAATACTATGGCTTATGGGTTGTGGCATTGAATGTTGGTATGGTTGCGGCTATTGGTTGGTTATTAGGTGATGTATGGGGCACATTGGTCATCGTTGGTTTGCTGCGTTTGGTCTTGACCCATCACTTTACCTTTTTCATCAACTCTTTATGTCATATGTTTGGTACGCGCCCATATACCGATACCAACAGTGCTCGTGACAACTTCTTCCTAGCACTTGTGACTTGGGGCGAAGGTTATCATAACTATCATCATTTCTTCCAATACGACTATCGTAACGGCGTAAAATGGTGGCAATATGATCCAACTAAATGGTTGATTGCTGGTTTAGCTAAGCTTGGTTTAACCACTGAGCTGCGTACAGTAGATGATACGACTATTAAACATGCTGAAGTACAAATGCAGTTTAAAAAAGCTCAACAGCAAATCGATACAGCGACAGACAATGGTCTAGATATCCCTCATGCGATGAAAGCGTTCCAAGATCGCATTAAGTTTGAATATGATGCCTTTACGCAGACTGTCGAAGAGTGGCAAGCACTAAAAGCTAAAACCATTGAACTAAAGAAAACAGAGTTTGCTGATCGATTGCATGAAGTTGATGACAAGCTAAAGCATGACTACGCTAAGATTGAGAAAAAAATTCTTGAACACAATAGTAATCTAAAAACAGCGTTTCGCTCTATTGGTCACAACACCAAAGCCGCCTAATAGCTGATGCTTATCTTAGCTACATTATTTTAACGTTTCTCCTTCCCTCTATCTGCAATGGATAGAGGGATTTTTTTGTCTTTTGCGTTACCATCCTAACGGATTACGGCCTTATTCTTTTTATAAAAACCTAGAGCGTTATCAGTATAAATTACAAGAGATGGACAGAGTGAAACGATGGACTATGAACGCTATGCTATAGTAAGTTTCTTCTTTAATAATTCAACTTTTATAATTCAATATTCCAATGGGAGCGGCTTTTATGCGTTATCAAAACACTTATGTCAATTTGGACGCACGCCTTTATCATAAGCAGCCACCAACGCCACTCGACAATCCAAGAGCGGGTCATTTCAACACCCAAGTGGCAGAGCAATTGGGCTTTTCAGAAAATGACGATCTAATGACGCGCTGGGTTGAGATTCTGTCTGGTCACTATGTACCTACTGAGTTTACGCCATTAGCAATGGCATACGCAGGTCATCAGTTTGGACAATGGGCGGGACAACTGGGTGATGGACGTGGTTTATTGATGGCGCAAGTGCTCGATAAGGATGATAGCTTACAAGATTTACACCTCAAAGGTATTGGCTTAACGCCTTATTCGCGGATGGGTGATGGACGTGCCGTCTTGCGTAGTACCATTCGTGAATACTTATGTGGTCATGCACTGACCCAGCTTGGTATTCCTTCCTCTAATGCATTGGGATTTGTGGTATCTGATACGCGTGTGCGCCGCGAGCGTATGGAAGCAGGCGCGGCATTGATGCGGGTGGCGGATAGCCATATTCGTCTTGGTCATATTGAATGGATTGCTAGCTTTGCGCCTGACTTGCTCGATGAATTTACTGATTATATGATCGATACGTACTATCCAGAATGCCGCGACAGCGACGCACCTGTATCGGCGTTTTTGACAGCGGTGGTTGAGCGTACTGCAAAAATGATCGCAGACTGGCAATTGATTGGCTTTGCGCATGGTGTCATGAATACAGACAACTTGTCCATCACAGGCAGTACGTTAGACTTTGGCCCTTTCGGCTTTATGGAGCGCTTTAACCCCGCTTGGATTAACAATCATTCCGACCATACAGGGCGCTATGCGTATCAAAACCAGCCTGCTATCGGGCACTGGAACCTCAATATCTGGTTGCCCCACTTTATGCGTTTAGAGGGCATTACTCGTGAGACGCTATCAGAATGCTTGGCACCTTACGAAGCGACCTTTATGCAGCATTACCAGCAAGGACTGTGCCGTAAGCTTGGACTACCACATGAGAAGGAAAGCTTAATCTTGGCCTTTGAATGGCTAACGTTGCTCGAAGATAATTTACTCGATTATACCAATAGCTTTAGAGCGTTGTTGGGTCTTGTCGCGCCAGACGAGCATCCTTATGAGCAACATCTGCTGGCAATGATGACGGCGGAGTTGGATCAGAAGGCGCAAAAGGCATGGCAAGATTGGTCAATCAGTTATTTGGCACAATTAGAGCTTGTGTCTTTTGAACAAGCTGTCAATGACATGAGGACCAATAATCCTGTCCATGTCTTGCGCAATAGTATGGCACAGCGGGCAATCACTGCCGCAGAGCAAGGTCAGTTTGATGAAGTCGATAGGGTCTTTCGTTTGCTTGCCAACCCTTATGACGTACAAGACATTGCCAACGAGCTTGATACCACACCGCCCAATGCCAATACACCGCAGATGCCAATCAGTTGCTCCTCCTAACTTTTGGCATTGAGTTTTCAGTATTGAAGGGCTATTAATGCGTTATTAGTATTAAGTAATCATAATAATATATAGATTATGGTTGATATAGCCCCGCAGTCTTTAGTATTATCAAGTGGCGAAATGTTGAATATCATTTTAGTATATTATTAGGTCAATTGAGTGCCATGAATTAGGCAGTGAATTGGCAATAATGTTAAAGTAACAGCCTATATTAAACTGTTGTTTTTAATTTGATATTGAATCGCCGCTTATGTTTTTACCGTTGTTGTTACACCAATGTCGCTACGCTCTTTGATCTTTATTATTCAATGATCTTTTTAGAGCAAGACATTCATTACTATTATTTATTTTAATAAAATTCATTCCAACCATGGCAATTATTATGAATGACGATACCAGTTTGAATACGGATAATCTTAGTACAGAAAAAGAGCAGTTTGAACAAGCTGCCTTACACTATCATGAATTCCCACGCCCAGGTAAAATATCAGTCACCCCTACTAAACAGCTGGCCAACCAGCGCGATTTGGCACTTGCCTACTCGCCAGGCGTTGCCGTACCTTGTTTGGAAATTGCAAAAGATCCAAAATTGGCGGCCAAATATACCGCTCGCAATAACTTGGTCGGTGTAATCACTAACGGTACTGCTGTACTGGGTCTAGGTAATATTGGTCCATTGGCATCTAAGCCTGTCATGGAAGGTAAAGGCGTTCTGTTCAAAAAATTCGCCGGTATCGATGTTTTTGATATTGAAATTGCCCAAAATGATCCAGACAAATTCATCGAAGCCGTTGCCTCTCTTGAGCCAACCTTTGGTGGTATTAACCTAGAAGATATCAAAGCACCAGAATGTTTCAAAATTGAGCGCGAATTGCGTGATCGTATGAATATTCCGGTATTCCATGATGATCAACATGGTACTTCTATTATTGTCGCTGCTGCAATGCTGAACGCCTTACTAATCACTGGCAAAAAAATTGAAGAGATTAAAATTGTTTGTTCGGGCGCGGGTGCGGCAGCAATCTCTTGCCTAGACATTATCTGTGCGCTTGGTGTCAATAAAAACAATATCTTTGTTTCAGACTCGCGCGGTATCATCAGCACCAGCCGTGAAAACCTTGACGAAACCAAACAGCGCTACGCTCGTGATACGACTGCTACGACGATTGAAGAAGTCATGGACGACGTTGACATGTTCCTCGGTCTATCAATGCCAGGCACATTGTCAGAAGATATGGTTCGCCGTATGGCAAAAGACCCTATCGTCTTTGCACTAGCCAACCCAACACCTGAAATCATGCCAGAACTGGCGCACTCGGTTCGTCCAGACGTGATCATGGCAACGGGTCGTTCAGACTATCCAAACCAAGTAAACAATGCACTGTGCTTCCCTTATATTTTCCGTGGCGCACTAGATGTTGGTGCAACGACGGTCAATGAAGAAATGAAGGTCGCTTGTGTCAAAGCAATCGCTGCAATGGCACACGTTGAAGCCACCCCAACCACCAGCGCTAGACACATCGAAACCATTCAAAGCTTCGGTCGTGACTACTTGATCCCAGGTCCTCTAGAGCCAAACTTAATCATTGAGATTGCTTCTGCTGTTGCCAAAGCAGCAATGGACTCAGGTGTTGCCACCTTACCTATCGAAGATATGAAAGCCTATCGTCAGCGCCTATCAGAGTTTGTCTATAACTCAGCGTTTGTCATGAAGCCCATTTTTGCTCGTGCTAAATCGGCTCCGAAGCGTATCGTATACTGTGAAGGTGAAGACAACAATATCTTATTAGCAGTACAGGTTGTTGTCGATGAAGGCCTTGCTCAGCCTATCTTAGTTGGTCGTCCAGCGGTCATCAACGATCACATCAATAAACTAGGCCTGCGTCTAAAAGACGGTGAGAACATCACAATTGTTAATCAAGATGATGATCCTCGCTACAAAGAGTACTGGCAGGGTTATTACGAGAAAAACAAGCGCCGCGGTGTTAGCATTGAGCTTGCTCGTCGTGATGTTCGCCGCAAAACCACTTTGATCGGTTCTTTACTGGTCGATAATGGCGATGCCGACGGCATGATCTGTGGGACGTTCAGTGATTATCAAATGCATTTAGAATATGTCAAAAACGTTATTGGCAAAAAAGAAGGCATCAATGACTTTTATGCTATGAATGCTGTGTTGATGCAAGATCGCAATATCTTTATCGCTGACACGTATGTTCATGAAGATCCGACTGCTGAACAGTTGGCTGAGATGACTGTTTTGGCTGCCGAGCAGTTGCATCGCTTTGGTATCACGCCACGTGTTGCACTAGTCTCTCATTCTAACTTTGGGGCATCAAATCGTGCCAGCGCTGTAAAAATGCGTAAAGTTCATCAGTTATTGACTGACATGAATGTAGATTTTGAGTTTGAAGGCGAAATGCAAGGGGATGCAGCACTTAATGAAGTCATCCGTTCAAACCACATGCCATCAAGCCCGTTGAAAGGTGCTGCAAACCTGCTTATCTTGCCAACACTTGATGCATCGAATATTGCCTTTAACCTACTCAAAACAGCGACTGGCAGTGCGTCGATTGGTCCTATCTTGTTAGGTACTTGTAAGCCGGTACATATTCTAACGCCATCAGCGACTGCACGTGGTATTGTCAACATGACTGCCCTTACGGTGACAGAAGCTCAAGACTTAGAAAACGAAAATCAGTAATACCTCATATTCAGTCACACATAGTATCAGAATATGAATAAATGATTAAAACGGGTTCTATTATTTATTAGCAGAACTCGTCTGCTATACTAACCAGTCAACGCTATTTAAATGGCATTGACTGGTTTTTTTTGGTAAAAGCAACATGAATAAAATTGGGTCAAAAAAAGAGAGTATTATGCAAGTTTATCTCGTTGGCGGTGCTGTTCGTGATCGTCTATTAGGTCGTCCTGTTAAAGACAAAGATTTTGTCGTTGTCGGCGCAACTGTTTCAGCGATGCTTGACGCGGGATTTCAACAGGTGGGGGCGGATTTTCCAGTATTTTTGCATCCCACCAGTCATGAAGAGTACGCATTGGCGCGCACAGAACGCAAACAAGGCGTCGGCTATCAGGGATTTAGTGTTCATGCCAGTACCGATGTCAGCTTAAAGGCTGATCTACAACGTCGTGATTTGACCATCAATGCCATGGCAATCGAAGTAACCAGCCTAACGGACAACTCCCCTATCACAGGAGAAGTGATTGATTACTATGGTGGTCTGGCTGATATAGAAAACAGAACCTTGCGCCATGTCTCCGTTGCATTCAGTGAAGACCCATTAAGAGTATTGCGAACGGCTCGTTTTTATAGTCGTTATTATGACTTGGGATTTACTATCGCTGATGAGACCTTGATATTGATGCGCCAGTTGGTTGAATCAGGAGAGCTTTCTCACTTAAGTGCAGAGCGCGTCTGGCAAGAATCAAGCCATGCAACCATGCAACTCTCCCCTCACATATACTGGCAGCAACTGTACGAGCTTGGTGCCCTGACTGAGTATTTCGCGCCTCTACATCGAGCTTGGGCTGACATTCATATCCGAGAGACGGTACAGACAGCGTTGTACTTTTCAGGTCAAATGCACCTCAACTTATCACAGCGTTGGGCATTACTTATGGCAAGCCTTGAGCCTGCTTTGTTGGATTTGAAAGACAATTTACTGTCCAATGAATCCACAACTGTAAAAGGTATTGATGACATAGGCAATAGGGTTAAAATGCCAAAATCCCATACCCAGTTTGCCAAGCTATTTGTCCAACAAATCAGAAAGCTAGCCGCCATAGATACGCTTAGTGCTGCCGAAAAGATTGAGCTAATACAAGCCTGCGGCGCACACAAAGAGCCTGAAAAGCTTTCACAGCTACTAGTAACCAGTCACGTCTTACAGTTAGCCATACAGCACCGTCAGATGATGATCGCTCTCAGCAGCTTTCATGCGATCGGTATGACAGACATTCAATCAGATCTTAAAGGCCCAGCGATTGGTGAGGCTTTGCAGAACGCCAGAATTGAACACTTACAAGCAAATCACTACTGATGACTTATTTTTAAAAACAAGAACGCCAATTGCTATGAACCAAGAATTTAATTCTCATACAGCCAACAGTGATGCGCCAGTGATGCTAGTGACTGGCAGTGCTAAGCGCATTGGCGCTGCCATTGTTAAAGCCGCTCATCATCAAGGCTATCGGGTGATCATTCATTGTTACTCTAGTGAGCAAGAAGCCAAAATCTTGGCAGCGCAGCTTAATGAGACTCGTGCCGATAGTGCAGCTATTTTAATAGCCAACTTAACCATCGTTGAAGACTCTAAAACATTAACGGCTTTTGTCCAAGAAATCATAGGTGCCTTTGGTCGACTAGATGTACTGGTACATAATGCCTCCCGCTTTTACTCTACTCCGCTTGGCAATATCAACCATGAACAATGGAATGAGCTTTTTTTAACCAATGCCAAAGCACCTTTATGGCTAAGCCAAGCTCTATATCCTTATCTTAAACAGCAAAATGGATGTATCGTCAGCCTACTGGATATTCATGCGCATGATAAGCCGTTTAGCAATTATACCGTTTATAACATGGCAAAGGCCGCCCACCGTATGATGGTACAGTCGCTAGCGTTAGAGATGGCACCAGAAGTACGAGTTAATGGCGTCGCGCCTGGTGTTAATGTACTACCAGAGATCGATAGCGACCAGGCGCTTGATGATAAACAACAGCAAAGTATCATCGACTCTATTCCTATGCAAAGAATAGGACGGCCTGATGAGATTTCCCATAGCGTGATGTATCTTGCTCAGGCAAAATACGTCACTGGTGAGATCATCACCGTTGACGGGGGTCGCAGTCTAACATTGGCTGGCAGTGGTTTTTGATTCAGATAGCGGCTCACAAAGAATTTATTGATTACTTTTTATCTTTTACTTGAAAAATTAAAAAAATCAGGTATCATTGTGCGTCTAACGTTAGGGCCCATAGCTCAGTTGGTTAGAGCAGAGGACTCATAATCCTTTGGTCGTAGGTTCAAGTCCTACTGGGCCCACCACATATAAGTTTTACCATTAAAGACCTTCAAGAGATTGAAGGTCTTTTTTATTGTCTGCTGTTTTCTGTCAGCTTCTATTTGGTACCCAGTAAATGTCCAATATACTCTAGTAATCATTGAACTAAAATCACACTCTTCAAAGCTTTGCTATTTATTATATTCATTCGATCATAAAATCCTTGGTTCTCGCTAAGTTTCTCCTATGTCTTATTCCGTATTATAGATTCATACCCACAAGGTAGCTGACAAGATTGCTAAACGGACTGTCAGACATAAACTTAATATAAAGGTGATCCTCATGCAAAATTTATCAGCGCTAACCAAGTCAGCAATCATTACCCTTACAGTTGTAGGTGTCAGTGCAGCCGCTATCGCAGCACCTATGTCCAATACCAGAGCAACAACAAGTTCAAGTGAAGCCGTCAGTGCCATGCAAAGTAAAATTAGCCTAGCGCAAGCGATCGCTATAGCCAAACAAAATGCTAAAGGTGATATTGTCAGTGCAGAGTTTGATTATGATGACGACGATGCGACCAATGAATATGAAGTTAAGCTCGTATCAAACGGCACTTCTTATGAAGTAAAAATTGATGCTGATACTGGCAAAGTGCTTAAGTCTGAACAAGAGAGATTAGATACTGAAGACATGGCTGAATATAGCGCCATGAAGCAAGCCAAAGTATCCATGAATAGTGCTATACAAAGAGCCACTCAAAGCGTGAATGGTAAAGTAATAGCGGCTACATTCGATTTAGAAAGCGGTCAATCTATCTATGATATCGAAGTGGTCAAAGGCAATCAGAAATATGATGTGAGCGTAGATGCCAATACGGGTAAAGTTTTGAGCAGTCAGATTGATAGAGACGATTAATATTAAACGATGCATTAACTTTAATACTTAGCAGTAGCCGATATCTCAATAGAATAGATATTAGTTGCTGCTTTTTTATTTGTACCATATTTAGGCGATGACACTAATGGAGACGCTATAGCAAAGTGATAAAAATATTAGAAATTATAATCCCCGTATTTAAAGTAATTGTATAAATCTAATGTAAAGTAGACTCATCGTGACGATTGATAACCAATGCTAAGTACATAATCATATCTCTAAGGGCACGCAGATATATGATTTAATTATCGATAGCACGGCAGGTCAAGTTATTATTAGCCAGTTAGACAGCGATGACTAAAATAGTCGCGTTAAACGTCTCAGATTTTAGTATATGCTTTATAGGCAAGGATATTTCATGCGAGTATTAGTGGTTGAAGATGACCTAATGATTGGCGAAAGTCTGAGCGAAGCGCTACAGGATGAAGCCTATACGGTCGACTGGGTCAAAGATGGTCGTCAAGCTATTCTGACGCTAAAAGTACAACCTTATGACATTATTCTCTTAGATCTAGGTCTGCCAGAAATTGACGGCATGGGAGTATTAACGGCTATTCGTGACGCTAAGATTGAGACACCAGTATTGATACTCACCGCACGTGATCAGTTGAAAGATAGAATTGCAGGATTGGACTCAGGGGCTGATGATTATGTCGTCAAGCCTTTTGAATTAGGAGAAGTCTTTGCACGCATGAGGGTGTTGATACGACGCTCTCAAGGCATGGCTGACAATCAAGTTACCGTTGGCAATTTAACTTTAGATACCGCGCACAAACGCGTCATGATGGATGGCAACCCTATCGATTTAACCGCAAAAGAATATATGCTCATCACGACATTTATGCTATCTCCTGAAAAAGTCATGTCTAAAAATGCGCTGGAAGATTCTTTATATGGCTGGGGCGATGAAGTTGAAAGCAATGCCATTGAGTTCTTAATTCATAGCTTACGTAAAAAGGTGGGACAAGATAGAATCAAAAATGTTCGGGGACTTGGATGGTATATCAGCAATGTCTAATTTTAAGCGAACCACTCAAAAACATGCTGTATCATTGCTAGCAGTGAATTGAGATGCCTAAACTTCGTAAGCTTTTAAACTCGCTACAATTCCAACTGATCTTTTGGTCTGTTTTGTCATTATTATCATTGGCTATCGTCGCTGGTGGTTACGGATTTTGGTATAGCTATAACGAGATAAGTGACTTTCAAGATGATAACTTGAAAAATACAGCAGCGCTGTTAGAGCAGTCACTTGATATCAGTGGTTTAAGTAATAGGGGCTTAAGTAATAAAGATTCGGATAGCGATGCAGCTCTTTCAGATAAGAGTGATCGTGCACGCAGCAACATTCATTTTGACACCGATGACGATGATGGTGCTATTACCGTTGATATCATCATACTCTCCGCCCCACTCGATAATGGAGTACAAGATTATCAGAACGATGAAACTGATGATGACAATAGTGATGATGAGCATGATTACTCAGAACCTATATCGATGGCGTTACTATCTGATATCCCATTAGGAATTAGCGATCAGGATATTGACGGGCATTCTTGGCGAACGTATAGAAATGACGTGAAGATTAAATCCTTAGATACTAATGAAGCAGTCGCACTTATCTTGCGTCAACAAACGGAACTCCAAGACGATTTAGCCAAAGCCAGTGCGCTACAGTCTTTTTTACCCCTTATTATCGGTATCGCCTTCTTAATAATTCTGTTGCCTTTTATCATGTGGCGAATGATGAGGCCGGTGCGCCAATTACATCATGAAATCAGCGCGCGTAATGAGAACGATCTCAGTGCTTTGCAGATTGACAGACTGCCCTCTGAGTTGCTACCACTAGCAGAATCCTTAAATAAATTATTGGCGGTAGTGAAAAGTAGCATCGAGCGTCAACAACGCTTTATAGCAGATGCCGCCCATGAACTGCGCTCGCCGCTGACTGCCATCTCATTGCAGCTACAACGATTACAGCGTATTGCTAATGATAAGATTATGTCAGAAGGTTTAGATAAACTGGCGGTGCGCCTAAAGCGTAATCAAAGTTTGGTTGAGCAGCTATTAACACTCGCTCGAGCTGGCAATATCAATACTGCATTAGAAGATGAGTACACACCGACTAACGTCAAATTTATTATTGAGCAAATCATTGGCTTACTCATTCCTATTGCTGATCATAAAAATATCGAGCTGACCGTTAATCTGCAATCTAATAGCAAAGTAACTATAGATGAGACTTCATTATTCATGCTCGTCAGAAACCTTATCCAAAACGCTATCATTTATACACCATCTAATGGTCAAGTCATTATTAAACTATATCAGCTTGAACCAAACTCGGACAGCTCACATAAATCTGCTGTAGATGCGCAATATAATTTTGGCACACATGTCATTCACTTTGGAAAACTAAGGAATTTGTCTAAAGCATCAGATAGCAGAGTGATATTACAGATAATAGATTCAGGCGCAGGTATTCATCCCAATGAGTATGAAAATGCTTTTGAGCCCTTTGTACGACTTAATCAATTATCAAACAACGATGAGCAACTCAGTGACGATATCCATAAATCGAGATCAGATAGTGCCAGCCAGAGTGCACAAACAGTAGAAGGAACTGGACTAGGACTCTCTATCGTCAAATCAATCTGCGAGCAAGCAGGTATTGACGTCTTTATGAATGACGCTGCCGCGAACATTTCAAGTCAAGATAACAATCGAGGACTCTGTATCACGTTGATCTTCTAGGTCAAAATCGCTCAGTCTAGAAACGCAACCTGCACAAACTAAAAAAGCCGAATACCACTGCTCACAGTAGTATTCGGCTTTTTTATTGGTAATTTTTAGCTGCTTCTTAGTTACTTTACAGCTACTTTCTAACTATTAGAAAGAAGTACGACGATAGTTGCGGTATCTAGGCAACCAAAAATTGGCTTTTAATCGACGTTCTAGATTTTCTGCCGTGACAGGTAGAGCCAGCTTGTCTTCTATCGCTTGTAGTGCCACTGCATAAGCAATCTTTTCACTAATTTCTCTAATGAAGTTGATTGAAGGCAATATAGCACCTGGGGCTTTTTCATACTCCATTGAGATATCTGCCAATGCTTGGCTTGCTGCCATCAACATATTATCACTGATACCCGTCGCATGAGAGACCAAAACACCCAAACCAATACCTGGGAAAATATAGCTATTATTACACTGGGAAACCTCAAAAGTCTGACCGTTAAAGGTGGTATTAGGAAAAGGACTGCCCGTTGCAATAATGGCTTTGCCTTTACTCCAGCTAATCACTTCCTGCGGCGTCGCTTCAACACGAGAGGTTGGGTTCGATAGCGGCAATACAATTGGATGTTCAGTGTTAGCACATAACGTTTCGATCACCTCTTGGGTAAACAGACCTTTTTGTCCACTCACGCCAAATAATACGGTGACTTTTCCTTCTTTAACCACTTGCGCCAAACCAAGTTTTTGACTCTTGTCCCAGTGTGCAATATCAGATTCTTTTTGCACTAATGGTACTTGGAATTTTTGTAATTCTGTCATGCTATCCGTTAATAGACCATAACGGTCTACCATAAATACCTGACTGCGAGCTTGCGCTTCGGTTAGACCTTCACGCTGCATTTGGCGAATAATATGTTCCGCGATACCGCAACCTGCCGATCCTGCCCCTAAAAAGGCGATTCTTTGTTGGCTCAGTTTTTGACCTTTGTTCAAGCAAGCAGCAATCAATGTACCGACCGAAACGGCAGCAGTCCCTTGAATATCATCATTAAAACAACATAACTGATCGCGATATTTATTCAATAATGGCGTGGCATTGCCCTGTGCAAAATCTTCAAATTGTAATAACACTTCTGGCCAACGACGTTTAACCGCCTGTATAAACAAATCGACAAATTCATTATATTCATCACCAGAGATACGTGGATTTCTCCAGCCCATGTACATAGGGTCGTCAAGCAACTGTTGGTTATTGGTACCGACATCTAATAAAATCGGTAGGCAGTAGGCTGGACTGATACCGCCACAAGCGGTGTATAAAGAGAGCTTACCAATTGGAATGCCCATGCCGCCAATACCTTGATCACCTAGACCCAAGATACGTTCGCCATCAGTGACCACGATTACCTTTACTTTTTGTTTGGTGGCATTTTGCAGCATATCGTCAATATTATGACGCTCAGGGTAAGAGATAAATAAACCGCGTTTACGGCGATAAATTTGTGAGAACTTTTCACAAGCCTGACCAACGGTTGGTGTATAGATAAGCGGCATCACCTCTTCAATATGCTGCTCAACCAAATGATGAAATAACGTCTCATTGGTGTCTTGGATATTACGCAAGTAGATATGCTTATCCATGTCATTATTGAAAGAGCAAAGTTGATGATAAGCGCGTAATGATTGCTCTTCAATCGTCTCAATGTTATGAGGTAATAAACCTGTTAAATTGAAGTTATCCCGTTCTTCTGATGAGAAAGCGCTACCCTTGTTCAATAAAGAGGTTTCTAATAGAGCTGGTCCAGCAAAAGGAATGTATAACGGACGTTTGGTTTGCATAGTAAAATCTTCTTATTAAAAGTGTATGGTGGTACTAACAGCACAGGGACCTATTATACTGAAATAATGGTCGCTCTTGAAAAAATTAAGCAACTTAAATAGCAATTAAGACTGGCTAAATTGTTAGGATAGCTTTTTTGGCTGACTGTGACGTTACTGACTGGTATGGAATATAAATATTCGTTGTTTGGCTTAACTAAGCACCTTACTTTAAAAACTTAGCTTGAAGCGATGAAACAGTAGCTATTATTAGCCAATAGTTTTATCGTAGTAAAGATAATTAAGGATGATTGACTAACCGTATTTGCTTAGCGTTATAAGGATATTATGAAGCCATTTTCTATAATGATGTCAGCATTAGTGTTTGGCTTGCTTGCCTCAGCGTCTCACTCTGGCATGGCTGAAAATAAAACTTTAAACAGCTTTCCTATTCCACAAACTGACTTGCCTGCCAACATCAGCTTACCCAATGTGAGTCTATCTAATAGTGCTTTAGCCAATCGCGGGGCTTATATTGCCCGTGCAGCAGACTGTATGGCTTGTCACCGTGAGGACTACAGCGGCGGCGTGGCTATTGAGACGCCTATTGGCAATATCTACTCGACCAACATCACGCCATCCAAGCGCTATGGAATCGGCAATTATACCCAAGCTGACTTTGCAAAAGCGCTACGTCAAGGCCGCTCACCAAATCATCAAATTTATCCTGCTATGCCTTACCCATCTTATCATGGTATGACTGATGACGATATCAGCGCTCTATTTGCTTACTTTCAGACCGTGCCGCCCGTCGATGAGCTGCCTGATAAGACCACCCACTTGCCTTTTCCCTTAAATATTCGAACGCTAATGCTGGCATGGAATGTCATCAATGTGCCCTCTACTACCAACCGTCATGATCTGACGCCAGTGCAGCAGCGTGGCGAATATCTGGTCAATAATTTAGAGCATTGTGGCACTTGCCACACGCCGCGTAACCTCACGCAAGGCCTCGATAAAGATCGCTACCTCTCTGGTGCGCTGCTTGGTAAATGGTTCGCCCCTAATATCACCCCTGACAATGATACCGGTATTGGGCGTTGGAGTGAGCGTGACATCGTCACTTACCTGCGAACTGGCAAACTTGATAAGCGAGCTTATGCGGGTGGGCCCATGGCAGAAGCGGTAGGACATAGCACACGCTACCTAACTGATGGCGATTTGAGCGCGATGGCATCTTACCTAAAAGCGGTGCCTGCTATCAAGACGGATGATTATCTGATACCCGTCAATATTGCACGGCTACCAAGCCCTATCAGTACCTCCATTACTTATAATTTGATTGAGCAAAAGGACTATCTGGCGCAAGAAAAGGCTAAAACAGCGCTTCTAGATCAAAATACAAACGCTAGCCCTTCGCCAAAATCTTTGTATCTGACTCATTGCGCAAGCTGCCACGGTATCGATGGTTACGCTCAGCCTGATGCCCGTTATGCCTCTATCGTCGGTCTCAGTAGTATTCGCCGGGCAAAACCCGATGCCCTTATCAGTGTGATCGCGTTTGGTGCAAAAGGCGCATTTAATACCGCACCCAAAATGCCGGGTTTCAATGAAGACTTGAGCCACGCACAAATCGCTAATATCACCAATTATGTGCGCGTTAACTTTGGCGGTCTAACAACCAGCCAAGTCAGTGCTGCTGATGTCGAACGTATCATTAAGGAAAAAAGCTAAAACGTTAAATAAATTTGAAAATTTGCTTATTTTGTGACTATCGAAATTAAGGATAATGAGATGAACGGTATGCTGCCCTCGCCTACACGGCGACAACTGCTCTCGATGATCGGTAAAACGGCTGGTGCGACCGCTATGTATCAGGCAATGACCACCTTAGGGTTCGCTTCTGAATCTAGCTTTAAGCAAGAGATGGATTTAAAAGGTGCGCCTGCTGGTTCAAGTATCGTCATTCTTGGGGCAGGTTTGGGCGGGCTGACGGCAGCTTATGAGTTACGTAAAGCGGGCTATAAAGTAACGGTGCTGGAATATCAAAATCGCGGTGGTGGACGCAGTTGGACGTTGAATAGTGGCGATAAATATACTGAACTTGGCGGCGAAGAAGTCACTTGTGCCTTTAAAAAAGGCAATTACTTCAATGGAGGGCCTTGGCGATTACCTATCCATCACTACGCCGTCTTCCATTATTGCAAAAAATTCAATGTCGCCTTGCAACCTTTTATTCAAACCAATGATCGCGCTTATTTGCATCGCACCAATCATTTTAATGGCGCACCGCAGCGTTTGGGCGAAGTGCAAAGCGATATTCGCGGTTACGTGTCAGAGTTATTATCTAAAGCTGTCAATAAAGGCAGCTTGGATGATACCGTTACCAAAGAGGACAAAGAAAAGCTGTTAGAAGGGTTAAAAGGATGGGGCGTACTTGATAACCACTATCGCTATGTTAAAAGCCATGAAACCAGCAAACATCGCGGCTATAGTGTTTATCCGGGTGGCGGACTCATGCCTGATGCCAAACCATCGACCCCAATACCAATGGACAAATTATTAAATTCAGGCATGTGGTCGGACATATATGCCAACTATACCGTTTATGTCCATCAACCTGCCATGTTCCAACCTGTAGGCGGCATGGGTAAAATCGGTGATGCGTTCACCCGTGAATGTCGTGACATGATTGAGTTCAATGCCAAAGTGACGAGGATCAATCAAGACGAAACCGGTGTCACCGTTGATTATGTAGACACCAGTAACTCTGAAAACAGTCAGTCAGAAGGTAGTGTCAAAAGTATTCGCGCCGACTGGTGTATTTGCAATATTCCCTTATCTGTATTGACGCAAATCGATATCAATGTCTCAGAGCCCATGAAACAGGCGATGGCGGCTGTGCCTTATGACAGCTCGTTCAAAGTGGGGCTTGAGTTTAAGCGGCGTTTTTGGGAAGAGGATGAATGGATCTATGGCGGCATTACTTATACTGATATGCCTATCAACCAGATATCTTACCCTTCGCAAGATTTATTTAGCTCAGGGTCAGGTGTGTTATTAGGCGGTTACGGCTTTGGAGAAGCCTCCTATAAATTTACTTCTTTGACCCCAAAAGAGCGCATCAATGCGGCGCTTGAATATGGCAAATACATTCATCCTCAATACACCAAAGAGTTCCGTTCGGGGACGTCAGTCGCTTGGCATCGTATTCCTTGGTCGCTCGGTTGCTATGGGATTTGGAGCGAATCAAGCCGCGAGCAATATTACAATACGCTATGCGCTATCGACCATCGTATCGTACTGGCTGGCGAGCATTGTTCACACATTCCAGCGTGGCAAGAAGGTGCGATATTGTCAGGCATGGATGCAGCCAAACGCTTGCATCAAAAGGCAAAAAAACTCGGCTAGCTTAGTAAACAACTTCCAAAACCATTGGTTAGTAGACATCATTTAGCAAGTATCTTCATTAAGGCGAGTCGCCATGACAAAAGCAAAGTTAACTTATTCCACTTTATATAAGTCATATCACTTACCAATCATAGTGATGATAGGTGGCGTGTTTTTTTTATCAGGGTGCAGTCACTACACCAAAAAAACCACGCCTACTCTCGCCAGTTATCAGTCGGCAGCAATGACTTTTGATAACCAAGCCAGTCGTAATAATGGTGCTTGGGGCGGCGTGTATATGTCCAAAGATGAGCTGACACGTCCACCAATAAATATCGTCGATGTCGATTCAATACCGAAAATGGCGGAAGATGCCAACTTGCAGAAATGGCTTACTAAGTTTGAAGGCAGCGCCCAAGGTAAAACTGGGTTTTTTACGACCAACGGCAAAAAGCTCTATAATGATTCTTGCGCGGGCTGTCATATGTCCAAAGGCGAAGGTGCACAAGGTGCAGGCTACTACCCGCCCCTCGCCAATAATAGTAAGATGCAATCGAAATACTATATTATCAGCGTCGTCATGAATGGTCTGCGCGGTATGCCCTCGTTTCATAGCCTAATGAGTGATGAGCAGATAGCAGCCGTCACGCAGTATGTGCATAGCGATCTCAATGCCTTCACAGATACCGTTACCGCTGCCAATGTGGCGCAGCTACGTCATGAGTTTCCGCCCGGTTCTGACCCTAGCGAGTAAATCTCACTAGGGTCAGAACATTTTTAACAACGAATACCATCCCAACACTTAACATCGACCAATTAACTAACGCAACTCATCAACCACTGCCAGCATGGCAATCAGTGAAGCTTCTCCCAGTTTGGCAGAACGCTCTGGTGACCAGCCCATGTCTTCGTCAGATACATTATCGTTGTCTTTAAACGGCATCTCCAACGTATTGGCAAGACAATCAAAACGCTCCGCAACCCAGTTAGTGGCAAGCGTCATATTAGCTTGACCCGGCGCATCAATATCATAGCCAAATTCAGACTGGAAATCCGCACTGGCTAGCTTCAACACATCTGAAAACTTATCACGCAGACTTGCGAGACGGTCGTTATAACTTGGCGCACCTTGAGAGCCTGCTAAGAACACATAAGGCAATGCTTCATCTCCGTGTACATCATAAAATAGATCAACGCCTGTCTCTTCCATTTTCTTAATCACATAAAACACTTCAGGGCTTTTTTCTAAGCTTGGATTTGACCATTCGCGGTTTAAATTTGTCCCTGCTGCATTGGTACGTAGATGCCCACGCACACTGCCATCGGGGTTCATATTCGGCACAATATAGACATTGGCCTTTTCTAATAACAACTTACTATTGGCATTATTGACATCTAACAAGCTATCTATTAAACCTTCGATGAGCCACTCAGCCATGGTCTCACCAGGGTGCTGACGTGCTGTAATCCAAATGTTTCGTTTGCTCGTATCACCATCACCAACTTTGACCAAGGTTAAGTCACGCTTATCGAGGGTTTCGCCTAAATGCTCTAAGGTTACTAAGGGATGCTCTTGGGCGGCGGCTAATAAATCTTGATGACGCTCATAACTGTAAGGAGCAAAATAAGCAATTTGAATGGTTTCGCATACCATATCTGCGACGATGGTTAATTTACCGTCTTGATAAGTGGTTGGCAGTCGAAACCAAT
This sequence comes from uncultured Gammaproteobacteria bacterium, assembly GCA_963744895.1. Classification (GTDB taxonomy): domain Bacteria; phylum Pseudomonadota; class Gammaproteobacteria; order Pseudomonadales; family Moraxellaceae; genus Psychrobacter. The sequence goes on along the minus strand of CAVUUW010000005.1, from coordinate 1,287,585 downwards.
GCTGGCGATCATAAGAGGCAACCGCTTGGTAATTCTCCCAGCCCGTCGTATATGACGACTCGCCTGCGTTCATAATATGAAGAACATATTGCTCGCCAACCTGACCTGATAGGCGAAAATTAAACCATTGAAAAAACTCTCCACCAACATCTGGGCGAATGGCTAGCTCAATATTTTTTTTGTCTTCTGAATTAATAACATCAATATTACCGGCGTCAAAATTGGCAGTGATATGCATAAACTTTCCTTAATTTTTATCGTATTTTTGGTTCCGCTTTTGTTTAAGTGAAAACGGTCACTATTGAAAAAATCAGTATTTTTTGTGCCTTTGTGGACTCAAATATAACATTTTTCTTTGGCCTCAGTGAGGTCAATGACTCTATATTTTATGATGAGATATATTGAGCTATTGACATAAAAACCAATAAAAGTAACAATAAGCAAAACAATAATGATTATCAATAACCAAACTGTCTTCTACTCGATACTCTACACCTGATATTACAGCCACTGTAATCACTAATACGCACACTCGCGTTAATTGCGAATTCGCTTTTAAGTGCGGTAACGTCACTTCAAAACCACTGCTATCTCATTTATAGATTGGATGAACATTCTATGGCTCAACTGTTTGCTCAAGAAAACCCTAATAAAACGCCACTGATCGTTGCCGATAAAGACCTGTTTGTCGATCATATCAACGATGAACACCAAGACGAGCTGGCAATGTTTATCAATGTCTTTACCAAAGCATCCTTACGCGAAGATTCAGTACCATCAATCGTTGAGCTATATCCTGATGGTATGCTGCTGGCATTGACACCCATCAATAACGATCAGACCAACCTTGAAAATGCGCCCTACCCAACTGAGCAACACTTTATTCATTTTACGTCTCCTGTTAGTGACTCAGTGTCATTGCAAGAGCAATATATCGCCTTGCTACAAAGAGCGGCTACCAAGCTTGGCAAACGCACGATAAAACTACGCGAGCAGTTCTTTACGGTGATGGAGGGTTATTATGCCAGTCCTAACATGTACCGTCTGCTGGTCACTGCTCCTGACAATACGCCCCTGAATCAACCCGGTTATGCCTATTTGCTTGATTTGAGTGCCTCGTTCGTTGACTCAAAACTGGCCTCAGGCAAACAGAGTGATGCGAATGACAGCGAAAGCACTAATGGATTTCAGGGCGTGTATCGTTATTACTCACTAAGAAAAGCATGGCAAGACGCTGCTAGCTCATCGGTTCACGCTTGGATAGATGTTTATATTCATGGCGATACCCCAGGTGGTAATTGGGCGAGATCTATTGGTACTGGCGCACAGATAAAAAGCGTGCGTGAATATCCTGAAAAGCTAGACCACCTTACCAAGGGTCAATGCCTTCTCATCTGTGACGAAACCTCTTTACCCACGGTCGCCAATCTCTTAGAAAATTGGCAGAACCCACTGTCGCCGCTCGTCATTGCTATCACCAATGATGCAAAAGACATCAGTTATCTAAACGAGCTCACACTCAGTGAGCGACTGTCTAATGACGAGAGTTTTAAACAAGATAATCTGCTACACATCGTCAATACGGCAGAAACGGCACTAACTGAACAAATAATGACCACGCTAAATACGCGCTTAACTGCCTCATCAATTAACATCGATAAAGTCTGGGGCGGGCTCGAAGTAGCGGACATCAAATCATTAAGACCACAATTAAAGTCAGCACTTGGACTATCACGTCAAGACATGACGATACAAGTCTATTGGCGCATTTCCTAATATTGCAACCACATGACCTAAATGGCGACATTGATACATTGCGACATTATGAACTGTTAACGCGCCTACTTTTTGCTGACCTCTACGATGCAAATAATGCTAATAATGCTAATAAAAATGAAAATCATTTGCATTATTCAAGGGTTTTTATTTAGAATGCTTCATTTACTTTAGACTGCTCACTATGATGCACATTAATAATTTAGGCTTGATACGTCAAAAGAAGGTATTGCTACATCCGACTTCTTTTAAAATTGAGCCCAAAAAATTGTATGCCTTGATTGGTCACAATGGGTCGGGCAAGTCCAGCCTTATCAAGGCAATGGCAGGAGAAATGACACCAACACAAGGTGACATTCAGATCAATGAGCACAATCTACAGAAATTTTCTGCCAAAGCATTGGCGCAAAATCTGGCCTATCTACCCCAAAATCTACCTGATGCTGGGGCATTTACCGTCTATGAGCTGGTGATGCTGGGACGCTATCCACATCAAAAATGGCTACAAAAACCTACTGCTGCAGATCATGAACATGTAAATAAAGCGATCTCGCTCACGCAAGTTGATGCTTTTAGAGACCGCCAAGTATCGACCTTATCTGGTGGCGAACGCGCTCGCGTGTGGCTGGCCATGTGTTTGGCACAGCAGACCGAGTTTCTGCTGCTCGATGAGCCGCTAGCAGCGCTGGATGTGGTGTATCAAGTTGAAGTGCTTAAGTTGATTCGCCAACTGGTTGACGAGCAAGGCTTGGGCGTGGTCATCATCTTGCATGATCTAAATCTAGCAGCACGGTTTTGTGATGAATTTATTGCCTTAAAACAAGGGCGACTTTGCCACATGGGCGACGTATCAAGCACCATGCAACAACCCGTACTACATTCAATATTTGGGGTGGACTTTACACTATTGACCCATCCTGATACCAGTCACAAAGTAGCCGTTATATGAGAGCACTTCCCCTGCTAATCAGCCTCAGTGTGACCGTATGCTCAGGCTTATTATTAAGTAGTTGTCGCTCATCTGATGCCACATCGCCCTTGCCTATTCCAGACACACAAACCGACGCGGCGCAGTCACGTCCAAAACAGACACCGCTTAAGGTAATGACACCAGATTGGGGCATTGCCGCGACGTTGACTGGTATGGGCTACCCGCCCGTGGCGATGGGTGACAAACCTTTTTATAAAGAATGGGTGGGCAAGCCTCTGATACCTGCCACGACATACGATGTAGGCACCCGTTATCAACCCAATCCGGAGATGTTCTCTCAGCTCGACTTGGATGTGGTGATAGACAATTCCTTTTATAAGCACTTGCAGCCTATGTATGGTGATTTACCTATCCATTCTATAGAGTTGACCAGCACGAATAAAGTGGCGAAGTGGGAAGATTTTATAGAGCCCACGCTAATTTTGGGGAGGTCGATCAACCAGCCTCAAGCGGCACAAACGTATCTCGACCAAAGTAAAAGCCAGCTTATACAAGCAGGACAGACCTTTCATAAGCGTTATCCTCATATTAAAAAGCTCGCTGTCGTACAGTTTGCGGATACCAACAATTTACGTATGTTTTCATACAACAGCTTGTTTCAACCCGCATTGGATGCAATGGGGCTAGAGCTGGTGGCATTTGCGGATGGTAACCAATGGGGCTTTGTGCCTATTATGCTCGGAAACTTAGCACAGCTCGATGATGATACCTGTCTGGTCGTCGTCGAACCTATTGGCGATTTGCTTAAGGTGGAGCTAGAAGCCAGTCTGGTATGGCAACGCTTGGGATACTCTTTTGAAGATAGCTCAGAGTCTGCTAATAAGACGTCTGCTAATAAAAGTCGTTGTCTCACCCTACTCCCAGCAACGTGGAACAATAGTGGCGTGGCCTCTATGAACGTCTTGGCCGATCGATTAATGAATGCCACTTTTGTAGGCAATACCGACTTATGATTAAAAACAATATTTTGTCTAGCAACCGTCTTTATCTGATGATAGTACTTTTGATCGTGATGGCCGTGATTAGTAGTTACGCGGTCATACAGCAGCTGTGGACGTTGCCATTTATTGAGCTATTTACGCCGTCATTTGACTTGTCACTTTCGGATATGAGTCTTCAGCTACAAATCGTCCCGACGATGCTGGTGGCGTTGACTGCTGGCGGCCTTTTAGGATTGGTCAGCGTGTTGCTACAACAATTGGTCAAAAACACACTGGCCTCAGACACGACATTGGCAGTTGGTAGTGGCGCAAATATGGCGTTGTTGCTCGTTACTTTGTTCTTCCCCAGTTTTAATCTAGGCGGTAACTTTTGGGTCGCTTTTATTGGCGCCCTTAGTAGTATGGCGATTGTCTTTATCCTCGCCGCTCCCAGTCGTATGAACCCATTGGTACTGGTACTGGGCGGACTGGTCACCAATATCTTGTTGGGGGCAATCGCCGCGTTACTCATGATTTATTACGCCGAAGAAACCTTAAACGTCATGGTATGGGCAGCGGGCAGCCTTACGCAAAACAATTGGCAAGTCTCTATTGCATTAACCATTGCCAGTGTGCTCGCCTTTATTAGCTTAATTCCTTTGCTAAAGCCACTAGAAATCATGAGTCTAGATGACAGACAAGCCAAAAGCTTGGGCGTCCCTGTCAATCTCATTCGAGGGTTGGTAATAGGACTGGTAGCGATATTGACCGCCCTTGTCGTCAGCCGCGTGGGGCCGATTGGGTTTATTGGTCTGGGCGCAGCTACCCTCGTCAATGTGTTTTCTGTCAGACACATCGGTTATCGTTTGCTCTTAGGTTATGGATTTGGGGCACTACTGCTGTGGATTACCAGTAATGTCACGACGATATTGCAGCATTATTTGACCTTAAACATTCCTGCCGATGCGATGACGGCATTGCTTGGTGCGCCATTGGTGATATGGCTGATTGTGACGCAAAGTCGTCAGCATACGGAAGAGATTACGCCTACTCTCGTCTCAGAACGCCGCGATCCGCATTTGCTACGCTGGAGTGTCGCTTTAGCGCTACTTATCATTGGCATACTGGTTTTCACTGGCACAGCAAACGGTTGGCAATTAAATGCAGTATGGGACTTGATTGTTCAGTTTAGATTACCTCGTACTTTGAGCGCGGCGGCCACTGGTGTGATGCTCGCAACGGCAGGCGTACTGCTACAAACCTTGACCCGCAATCCGATGGCCAGTCCTGAGGTATTAGGTATTAGCTCGGGCTCCGCAATCGGCGTCATACTGGCCTTTGTTTTCTTACCCAGTTTTGGCTATCCGGGTATTGTGCTGTCAGGATTATTGGGCGCAGCCATCGTGCTCAGCTTAATATTATGGCTGGCACGTAGAGTCAACCCCGCCTATTTACTATTGGTGGGTGTTGCGATTGCTGCGTTGATGGGTGGTTTGTTAAGTCTGGTCAAAATATCTGGTGACCAGCGCCTACAAGCAGTTCTCAGTTGGCTATCAGGTTCCACGTATTTGGCCAGTCCTGAGACGGCATGGATGCTGGTAATATTTGCGGTATTGCTTTTTTTACTGAGTCTTATGGTGACAAAACCTTTGGAAATACTCAGCTTAGGCAGTGGGATAGCGCGTGAGCTTGGGGTATCGTTGAAACTGTTTCAGAGCTTAATATTAATTTTGGTAGCAGCGCTTAGCACCATATCGACGTTGGCCGTGGGCCCGCTCAGTTTTGTGGGTTTGATGATTCCGCATCTTGCCACGACACTTGGCGCGGTTCAACTTAAACGCCAATTGCAATTGGCCGCTATTTTGGGCGCAGCGTTAATGGTACTGGCAGACTGGCTTGGTCGTTATATTATATTTCCTTACGAGATACCAGCGGGCACCATTGCTGCGATCATTGGTGGCGCGTATTTCTTGTACCTGATGCGCCGTATCAAAGCTTAAATTCAATTGGTAAAACTTTTTATCTCAGCCTATTTATGACCGTTTAAGAAAAGGAGTCAGGATTTGCCCGCTCCTTTTTATCATATCAACCATACATAACCTTCATTTTATTACTGAGTCAATATGTCTTCTCGCGCCACTGCTTCTTTGTATCGTATGATTTGGGCGAACTATCGTCTTCCTTTCATCAAAGTCATCTTACTCAATTTAATCAATGCCTCTGTCAGCGTTGGTATCATTGCCTATATCAATCATACCTTTATCAGTCGACCTGTCTTTGATACCTTATCTTGGCTAAGCTTGGGTTACTTTTCAGCGTTAGTGGTGCTGTTGTTAGTCACGACTTTTATATCTCAGTACGCCTTAACACGATTGGGTCATAAGTTTGTCTACGAGCTAAGAACCAAACTGGTCAAACAAATCATCGATACCAGCGTTCCGCAAGTCGATAATTTGGGTAGTGCACGCTTATTGGCCAGTTTGTCCTCTGATATCCAATCCATCACGGTCGCGTTTGTGCGTATGCCAGAGCTGGTGCAAGGGGTTATTTTATCCGTTGGTGTGGCTCTGTATCTGGGTTGGCTATCGTTGCCACTGCTCTTGATTGTCATGTTTTGGATTATGATGACGATTTGGGTCAGTACCATTTTAGTCAAACACGTTTATCATCATTTAAGAGAATTAAGAGAAATCAACGACCTGTTATATCAAGATTACCAATCGATTATAGATGGTCGTAAAGAGCTTGCGCTCAATCAGCACCGCGCTGAAAAGTTGTATGAAACCGATTTTGTCACTCATGCTGAATCGTATAGAAAAGCGGTGGTCAAATCCGATACTTTTCATTTATCAGCGGTAAACTGGTCAAATATTATGATGTTTGCAGCAATTGGTGTGGTGTTTGCGGTATCCAGCTACCTTAATATACCGATGGGCGTTGCGACGACGTTTTCCTTAACGATTTTGTTCATACAGTCTCCACTACTACAAGCTGTCGGCGCTTATCCTACCATTCAAACGGCGCAAGTTGCTTTAGACAAAATCCAGTCTTTAGAACTGGCTGACTACCAACCAGCATTTGGCACCGACGTTGCGATACAGGACTGGCATTCTATTGACTTAACAGATATCCAATATCGTTACGACAGCAATGGCTCTGATACGCCGTCAAAAGGCTTATCGCCCGCCAGCAATATCTTAAAGGACGTCAACCTAACCATCAGGCGTGGCGATGTCATCTTTTTGATAGGGGCAAATGGTAGTGGCAAATCGACGCTTGCCAAGATTATTACAGGGATCTTTACGCCGACCACAGGTGCGGTGCAAGTGGACAACCAGCCTATTGATTCAACAAACAACGGCGATTATCGGCAACTGTTTTCGGCTATTTTTAGTGATCAGCACCTGTTTAAACAATTGGTCGGTAACCGCGGCAATGATCCAGATATGGCATTAGTAACGTCTTGGCTACACAAATTAAATCTACAAGATAAAGTCAGCGTGACCGATGAACGCTTATCTACCGATAAATTGTCGCAAGGACAGCGCAAACGCTTAGCGATGCTTATTTCAGTCGCGGAACAAAAAGACATTCTCCTACTAGATGAATGGGCCGCCGATCAAGATCCTGCATTTCGACGCGTGTTCTATCAAACGCTAATTCCTGAACTAAAAGCACTCGGTAAAACCTTATTTATTATCAGTCATGATGACAGCTACTTTGAGCACGCTGATCGATTGCTGCTAATGAAGGCAGGTAAACTGATTGAGTTGAATGCTGAGGAACGCGCACGCGCTAGTGTGGATGCCATCTCTATGCTTCACTAAGTACTACCAGGCCCAAACTTAGATTAAGACTTATAGTAAGAGTAAGAAAAACGGATAAGCGCTGTAATCATACAGTAGCGTTACCCCGTTATGGTCGCTAGGTCAATTCAATATAAAGAAGATACTGCCTGACTGGCATAAATTTTTCTTGCCTGCTGTTCGCAAGCGTAACAGAGGCTTCGAAAAATTTATGCCAGTCATACATTACTATGCTTTTATCCATTTTCTTCAAGATCCATTATATGCTTTTTTAACGCTATTATTTTGCTAACTGCTCTCTTCCACCTGCTTGTTTTTCCTACCTTTTACATCAATGTCTCAAGCTCACGGTTTACCTCTACAAGCAAATGTGTCAAAAACATTTCTATTATGTATTGCTAATCATAATAATTATCATTAACATGTACACACCTTTAACGGTGTCTGTTCTTGTGCCGAGTCATTGTTATATGTTTAACAACTGTTTTTTTAATAATCGTTCTGATTGGCAATCTATCTAGGTTTAGAGGCCATTTAACTCCATTCTTTTATCACTTTAATTGAGATATTATCTGATGTTTATCATTGAACAAGGCGTAAAGCGTCATAAACCAAGTACTTTAAGTTGGATCGTCAAACAGACTATGCACTTGTCGGCCATTGCTTCTTTGGCAGTAAGCTCCTCTATGATTCATGCTGAAACCTCATCCACAACGACCACTGAAGATAGTACTGAAAATAGTTCCGAAATCAATCGTGCGGATAGCGCAGCACAACCAAGTACCACGCTAGAGACTATCGTGGTCACGGCAGATACCAACTCACAAATCACTGAAAATACAGACCGCTACACTATTCCGGCCGCCAGTAGCGCGACTGGATTAGCACTATCAGCCAGAGAAACCCCGCAGGCCGTCAGTGTGGTCACCAATCAACAGCTCAAAGATCAAAACTCAACCAATCTAACAGAGGTGCTCAAACGCGCACCTGGTATTCAAGTGGGCAGTATCGATGGCGCTCGCAGTGGGTTTTCGGCGAGAGGATTTGGCATTACTGGTTTTCAAATTGACGGCTTGAATACAGATTTTGTTCAACAAGCTGCCATGGGCGAATATGGCGTCAATACCGCGATGTTTGACCATGTTGAAATCGTACGAGGCGCAACTGGTCTAATGAGTGGCTCGGGTGATCCTTCTGCCAATGTCAACCTCATACGCAAACATGCCGATAGCAGTGTACCTGCCACCGAGCTCTCTGCCAACGTCGATCGTTATGGCTATTATGGCCTAAGTGTTGATCACAGCCAGCCATTGACCGAAAGCGGTGCGGTACGTGGCCGCGTCGTGGCAAGTTATCAAGATGGCGATACCTTTATCGACCGTCAAGAGTTGGGGCAACGCCTAATTTATGCCACCGTGGATGCGGATATCAGCGACAGTACCACCGTGAGCGTGGGTGCCAGTCATCAACATAACAAGTCAAAATCGACCATGTGGGGCGGTTTGCCAAGTTATTTAAGCGATGGCTCACAAGCCGATTGGGATACCAGTAAAAACGGCAGCCCAAACTGGTCAAATTGGGACTCTGACAATACCTATTATTTCGCTGATATCGATCATGATTTTAATGAGGACTGGAACCTAACCACCAACGCCAGTTATAACGAGAGCGAAGGCAGTCCAAAACTCCTTTATTATTATGTCGATGGCACTCGCCCCGTTGACCCTGACGTGGGACTGGTCTATAACCTAAACCCATTCCATGCCGACACCGAACGCAAACAAGTCAATGTAAAAACCAAGTTGACGGGTAATTTCGATGCATTGGGCAGAACGCATCAAGTCATCGTCGGTGGCTCTTATAACAAAAGCGATCTCGATACCTTTACCTACACAGCGCCGCCCGATGGACTGTTGCCAATATCTGAATTTGGTAACTGGAATGGCAGCTACCCTGAACCAGTATGGGGAGAAAAAACCCAAAGCTCTGATGTTACAACCAAAGAAAAAGCCATCTTTGCCGCCGCTCAGCTCAAGCTAACCGATCCTTTGACCGTTATTTTGGGCTCGCGTGTGTCTGATTACGAGCGCTCAGGTATACAGTATGGCAGTAATGTGGATACTAAATCTGACCATATTTGGACGCCTTATGCGGGTATTACCTATGATATCAATGATAATCATAGCCTCTATACCAGCTATAGCGACATCTTTAAGCCTCAAAACCGACGTGATATCAACGGTAATTACCTCGATCCTATCGAAGGTAAAAACTACGAGATCGGTCTAAAAAGTGAGTCAGACAATGGCGCGCTACAAAGCCAAGTCAGCATTTTTAGAATTGAGCAAGATAACCTTGCACAAATTGACGGTGGCCTATTAATACCAGGTACCAATGAAAGCGCTTATGTTGGGGCAGAAGGTGCCAACAGTCAGGGCGTCGAAGTAGAGGTCACAGGTCAGCTTAGTGACAAGCTGACGACATCCATCGGCTACACGCATTTTAATGCTGAAGACAAGAATGGCAAACGCATTAACACAGGCTACGCCGATACCACGCTCAATCTATTTGCCACTTATGATATGAACGATATTATTCCTAACCTAACCGTTGGCGGCGGGGTTGATTGGTCAAACGGCTACTACGGTGTGGTCTCAAACCCTGTGACTGGACGCTCTGAAAAGTATGGTCAAGACGATGTGACACTTGCCAGCATCATGGCCAAATACGCCGTCAATGAGAACCTAGAGGCGCAAATTAACGTCAACAATTTATTCAATCAAAAATATCTTGCTGGTGAAAACTTTTTTGGATTAACCTATGGCGAGCCTTTGAACGTGGTCGGTAGATTGACGTATCGCTTTTAATCTCAGACCAGTATCAATGTTATTACCAATCATCCAAACACACAGGCCGTCACATGAGTCGCCGCCATAGCAACCACGGTTTTTACTTGCCCAGCTTTACAGTACTCAGTCGCATTGTTTTGGCGATTGGGGGCAGCTATGGCGTGGCAGTGCTCACTGACCTTGCGTTTTTGGCCTTACCAATCGATAAGATTTCTGCCCTCTATTGGGGGCAGATCGCTAGTGTCGTGGTATGCACGGTCATGATTATTTTGATATTTTCACTGCGTCGCTTATGGCTGGCATGGACTGTGGTTTTAGTCCTTGTCACTATATTAGGGTTGATATGTTATGCCACCCTTTAGACGTTTATCGCCGTTAGCTTATCCTTGATGTCAGACTCTTTTGAAGCGCAAACCCGACCAATGACCAAAATTAAAACGAAGGACAAAATCAAGACAAAGGGTTATCGACTGATGATGACTGATGTCCATACTTGGTTTGGACTTCTTTTAGGATGGTTGTTGTTTACTATTTTTTTGATGGGCACGGTCAGTTATTTTAATAATGAGCTGACGACATGGATGCAACCTGAAATACCTGCCGTCTCTCCTCATACATCGCTAGTGTCTTCACCACAAAACCCTCAAAGTTCTCAAAATACGACAAGCACAGCGGACTTGCTTGAGCCATTTAGTGTGGCAATCTCGCATCTACAAGCCACCCAACCAGACGCCAAAAATTGGTTTATTACTAAAGGCCCGACTAGCACCAGTCACGAGCAACGTCTGCACATCACGACCAGTGCTGACAATGAGAGACTGCGCTATCAATTTGATACACAAACCCAAACAGCCTATACGCCAAGAGACACGGCGGGCGGCAATTTCTTTTATCGTATGCACTTTGATTTGCATTATATGAGTGTGATATGGGCGAGAATCATCGTCGGTATTGCCTCCATGATGATGCTCGTTGCTATCATTGCAGGCGTCATTGTCCACAAAAAGATATTTACTGACTTCTTTACTTTTCGCTGGGGCAAAGGACAACGCTCATGGCTGGACGCGCATAATGCCTTTTCGGTGCTGCCTCTGCCCTTTCACATTATGATTACGTTTACGGGCATCATTACTTTAGTTTATTTGTATATGCCGTGGGCAGGCAAAGTCTCTGATATTGATACTCAGCAACTTTTTGAAGAGATCTATTCTTATCGAGCAGCCAATGCAACAGAGCTACAACCTGCCCCCATGAAAGATATTAGCCCGATACTGGCGAAGACTCAGACAGATTGGCAAACGCTTAATCCCTATTATGCGGTGACCAGTGCCAGTATCAATCATCCCAATACGGATCACAGCATGATTATTATTGATGGCAAAGCTGATCGTCAGATTTCAACCATTGGTATATTTCGCATCTATGATGGTCAAACAGGAAAGATTATTAAGCAAAGCGAACCGCCACCACTCGCCGTGACTGCTCATACGGTCATGATTGGGTTGCACGCCGGACGCTTTTCTGATTATTGGCTACGCTGGCTATACTTTTTATTGGGCGTAGCAGGCTGCGGGATGATAGCCACAGGTCTAGTGCTGTGGACCGTAAAGCGCCGTCGTCAGTTGATCGATATAAAGAAGCCTTTTGCAGGATTTTGGCTGGTGGAAAAACTTAATATCGCGACGCTTGCCGGATTACCATTAGCCATGGTGGGGTTTTTATGGCTCAACCGCTTGCTACCTTCAGAGATGATGGCACGCGCACAGTGGGAAGTAGATGGTTTTTTTATAATATGGGCAGGTAGTTTTGTGCTGACGTTATTACTCTCCAGTCGCCTTGCGTGGCGCATACTGCTGTCACTGGTCACCGTCTCTCTTTTATGTACGCCACTACTCAATAGTCTCACTACAGAGCGTGGATTTCTCCAGAGCATCTCGAATCGAGATGTATTGTTTATCAGCTTCGATGTCATGTTTTTTATTCTAGCGCTACTATTTGCTTATATTACTTATACGGCTAGCTTTAAGAAAACGTCTGCTAAGCGAAGAACCAAATCAAAATCTCGCATAGCCTCTCAAGCAGGAAGCCAATAGTATGTCTGACTTGCTGTTATCTGATTTAATACTATCTAGTACAGCGCTGTCTGGGTTGCTCTTTTTACTAAACCTGCTGGGTATGATTGCCTTAATGATGAGCAGCAAAAGACATAAAGATAAGTTTCAGCGTAAACTGCCACTTGCGTTAAAAGGCCAAAGGCTACGCTGGCTTGGGATTATATTATTAACAATTGCGCTGTTATTGACGTATGCTTCAAACCAAACGGCTTACTTTATAGTTGTATGGTTTGGCAGTTTAACCGTAGCTGCTGGGCTGGTTTATCTCATTATGATGGTTTATGAGCGGTTAGAGTGAGCTGAAGACTGGTCATTAAATTAAGCACGTATCTTTTAATCACTCATCTTTAAGCATAAGGTTTAATGAGCTTAAACTGAAAATGCTTCCAAAAACCGCGCTTTGCTATTTTGCATCTCTTTTTTTAACCACTCTTTAAATATTACTTTTCTCTCATCTTCATGAAAAGGGTAATAGGACAATAGATGGTAAGCAGAGCCGTCTGCGATAGGAGGATGTACGCACTCTAAAAACTGGTGTGATAATTCTTTTTCTACCATAAATATAGAAACAATAGCCGTTCCCAACCCCGCCAAGCACCCCTCAATACATAAGTAAAAATGCTCTAGTACCATGTGCTCATAGGATAATATTTCATTACTAACCAGTTTAGCTTTATGACTATTTTGCCATAAGTTTGGCCGAGAAGAAGTCAGTAAGACGGTATTGGTTTTCTCAGTTCTAGTGTTACGAACGGCGACGATATGTTCTTCCACTATTCTCTCATGAAATATGTGACTGCCCCATTCGAAGTCATTTCTACGCAACGCGAGATCGATGGATTTTTCCTGAAAATCTACAGCACCGCCGCCTGTCAATAATACGATTTCAAAGCCGTGACCCAATGCGTTAAACTCGGCCAAGCGCGGTATCAACCATTTCATCGAGATGGTAGGTTCACAGGAAAGTACCAGCTGCTTTTTTCGATGATCTTGTTGTTTTAGGCCAACCAGACAATCCTCTAATTTTGCAAAAACCTGCTGACAACAAGAAAAAAGGGTTTCACCTTCTTGAGTAAGCACCAGTTTTTTATTCACTCGATCAAATAAACAAAGACCTAACGTATCTTCTAAGTTCTTAATCTGTTTACTCACCGCACTTTGCGTCACAAACAACTTTTTGGCTGCAACGGTCACGCTGCCATACTCTGCAACGTAATAAAAGAACCTCAAGGTGTTCAATGATATCTTTTCTATCATGCCAAAAACTCATAGATGACGATGTAATAAACTCAATTTTATTTTATCTGAAAGTATCAGAAAATACACCTAAATTGATGATGTGAAAAACTGACCTATAAGAAAATCACTGTCTACAGATTTGATAATCAGCCGAAAAGACAACCTTTGCGCCATGACATTATCTTTGCTTAAGACAGACAGTTTTAGAGGTGGGTTTTTCCTTTACAGAGTGAACGATATGACAGAATTTTTAGCCGTTATTATGATTACCATTCTTGCCGTTATTAGCCCTGGCGCTGATTTCGCTATTGTGACCAAAAACAGTTACTTATATGGGCGTTCAATCGGTGTACTGACCGCTATTGGTATTGCCTTAGGCGTGTTGATCCATGTCACTTATACCTTGCTGGCAGTTGCGATTGTCATGCAGTTTGCGCCAAATTTTTTGACCATCATAAAATATCTTGGCGCTTTTTATCTTATTTATATTGGTTATAAAACCTTCAGTCAGAAACCCGTTGAAGACGCCAGTGATTCTACCCGCATCCGTTCTGGACAAGCATTACAATATGGATTTTTCACCAATGCCTTAAATCCGAAAACCACGTTATTTGTCATCAGCACTTATACACAAATCGTGAGCGCCACTACGCCCAAGCTCATTTTAATCGGCTACGGCTTATTTATGTCTGTCACTCATTTTGTCTGGTTTGCGCTGGTAGCTGTCCTGTTTTCTCAGCGTACGTTAAGAGAAAAAATGCTAAGAAAACAGGTCGCCATCAATCGAGTGATTGGTTTTATATTGGGTCTACTCGGTGTGTTTTTGCTATTTACGAGTGTCAATTAATAATTTGCAAAGCAAAAATATAGCATTTGTTATTTTTAAACCGCATATTTTTTTGCACCGACCACGCACGCCACTGCGCATAAAGTACTCACCAACATACCTAGACTGACCATTTCATGAAGCAATAAAGCCGCTAAAGCTAATCCCAAAAAAGGCTGCATCAGTTGCAACTGCCCGACGGCGGCAATACCGCCCAATGCCAAACCACGATACCAAAATACAAAGCCGAGAAACATGCTGAATAAGGAAACGTAAATTAAGCCTGCCCAAGCCGTAACACTGACCTCTACCAAAGACACTGGCCATGTGAGCCACGTGATAGGCAACATAACAGGTAACGATAGCACCAGCGCCCAACTAATTACCTGCCAGCCGCCAAGTGTGCGCGACAGGCGTCCGCCCTCGGCATAACCAAAACCGCACGCGACCACCGCGCCAAACATCAACAGTCCTCCTATTAATGAAGCATGTCCACTATTTAACGCGGCATACCCTGCAACAAATGAGCTGCCCAGCAAAGCAAATAACCAAAACAAGACAGGTGGGCGCTCATCCCCGCGCCAAACCGCAAAAATTGCGGTGAACAACGGCAGTATGCCTACAAAGACGATGGCGTGTGCAGAAGAAACATATTGTAAGGACATAGCGCTGAGCAAAGGAAAGCCAACAACCACGCCGAGAGCGACAATAGCCAGTGCTGGTAAATCCGCCTTACTCGGTAGACGTTGCTTTAAAGTCAATAAAACGATACTGCCAAGTAAGGCGGCAAGCGTTGCTCGCACCGCAGTCAAAAATAGAGGATCAAAATCCATCACCGCTAAACGTGTCGCTGGCAGCGATCCTGCAAAAATTACAACGCCAATAAATCCGCTAATCCACCCTTGAGTCAACTTTTTCATAATCATATCGCTGTGTGTTTGATGTCATGATTACACCAAAAGCGCAGTAGGTTATCTATATACAATACCGTACAATAAGACAGAACTGTTTGGTGCTATTTACCCATACGGTTTCTTACTTTTAAGTCCGTGCTATGTTTTTGAACAAAATAACGTTTAATAGTAGACTGGCTACATCTAGCTATAGTCGGTTCAAAACAACTTATGAATAAGATTTTACTGAGATGAAATGACAAAAATTGAGATAGTAATGGCCGATGTTAAGGCAAAAATAGCCACCGTTACTTATATGCCAGGGACTCGCCTACCGTCTGTCCGAGCGACCGCCAAACGTCATGGATTTTCACCATCTACGGTGGTAGAAGCTTATGAGCGGCTGCAAACAGATGGCGTCATCTCTTCTCGTCCTGGTGCGGGCTTCTACGTATCTGACCTCACAGCCCCACTATCTTTAGCCGATATAGGGCCAAATCTCGATCGAGCCGTAGACCCATTATGGGTATCGAGGCAGTCTCTTGAAGCATCAGGTGAGGCATTAAAACCTGGCTGCGGCTGGTTGCCGCCTGATTGGCTATACACAGAAGGAATGCGCCGTGCTCTACGGCAGGTAGCCAAAGCAGATACTAAGGTCATAGGCGAGTATGCTTCGCCATTAGGGTTACTAGAGCTGCGCCAATTATTGACACGGCGTATGGCAGGCTTGGGGATTGATGCCGAACCTTCACAGGTGATATTGACAGAATCTGGCACTCAGTCGATAGATCTAATTTTTCGGTTTTTATTAAAGCCTGGTGACACTGTTGTGGTGGATGATCCTTGTTACTTTAATTTTCATGCCTTACTGCGAGCGCATCGGGTGAACGTTGTCGGTGTTCCCTATACGCCAAATGGTCCAGACGTTGATGCCTTTGCAGCGATCTTAAACGAGCATAAACCGCGCCTTTATATCACTAACGCTGCTATCCACAATCCTACTGGTGCAACCCTAGCGCCAGCGACAGCATATCGGGTATTACAGTTAGCACAAGCGGCTGGGCTATACATCATTGAAGATGATATTTTTGCCGATTTTGAGACCACGCCAGCGCCGAGATTGGCAGCACTGGATGGGTTATCAAAGGTATTTTATATTGGCAGTTTTTCTAAAACCTTGTCAGCGTCTATGCGCTGCGGCTATATTGCTGCGCCCAATGAATGGGTAGAGAGCTTATTGGACTTGAAAATAGCCACAGGTTTTGGCGGTGGTCAATTAGCGGCAGCGGTTGTATTGTCTGCACTGACGGATAGCGGCTACCGTAAGCATATGACTGCGCTACATACTCGCTTAGCACGCGCTCGTGCCCAAACAGTACCGCGATTGACCAAACTGGGTATTGTGCCTTGGCTGATACCACAGGCAGGTATGTTTCTTTGGTGCAAATTGCCTGATAATAATAGTGCCGCAGCGTTAGCAAACCACTGCTTATCACAAGGCGTGGTCTTGGCTCCAGGAGATACGTTTAGCCAAGCCAAAAATGCAGGAAGTTTTATGCGTTTTAATGTTGCCCAAGCGAACGATACCAAAATATTTGAGGTATTGGCTCAGGCATTAAACTAACGCTTATTGGGCAGCTGTCATACCGCACCGCTCACACTGTCATTAGAGTTTTTGACGTCGTTAAAGGTTTTGATAATGAGGTCTGCGCATTGTACAGGTACTTCCATTGGTAATAGATGCCCATTGTCAGATAGCTCGATAATTTGCTCAGGTGGAACCAAATTTTTCCAAACGTTACGAACTTTTTGGCTAATAAAAATAGAAGGTTTGCCTATAATAAGGGTATAAGGCAATTTTATGTTACTAAGTTCTTTTAGCGCATCATTAACGAATGGCATATCAAAATAGCTTGCTAGCTCTTGCTTGGGCGAAAACAGTAAACGATATCCCTTCTCCTCATCTTGAATCAGACTGTTTTTTGCAAAGACATAAAGGTGGTCATCGCCAATGCGTTTGAATGCGCGATGTGCTCGCAGATAGTCGTAATAGGCTTCTATACTCTGCCACTGTACTTGCTTGGCAAGTGTGCTCTTAAAAGGCTCTTGACCCGTTTTTAATTTATCTGGTATCAAATCCGTCACAAGCTTTTGCGACTTAGTAAACGTCACCGGCTCTATCAAGTACAACTGCGAAAATAAATCGGGGCGTTTAGCAGCAGCAATAGCTGTCGCTGTTGCCCCTTGCGAATGGCCAATACCTACCACAGGCTGTTCTTGCGTTTTCTCCAAAAACGCAATTAACATATCTGCATCTTGCTCACGAGTCAGCTTTTTTTGAGTTGGCAAATCCTGCCAATAGCCCCGCATGGCCAAACTACTCAGCTCGAATCGCTCACTGAGTTTGGTCAAAAGCGGTAGATAAACCCCCGTTGTAAAGCCATTACCGCCATAAAAATGGGCGGTTGGCAATTGAGCGTTGTTATCCTTTTGACCCAAGTCAGACAGGTCATAATAACGGGCATTTTTGCTTTCTAGATTCATCGTACGTTCGAATGTTTGCATAGGTCTGATCTTATTATGGGTGAATAAAAATTGCTTTGAGTAAGAGGTTTTCATCAAATGCTGTTTAGAAATATATCATAAAGAATTCTGGACGACTGATGAGCTAAGATTATTACTCACTCGTTCAAAAATATGCTTGAGTTTTTGATATAAGAGTATATGATTCGTATACGTTTCATATATTAGAGATTGGTTATGGGTATTGTAAAAATTGACGACGTGCTGCACGAAGAGATTCGTAAGGCAAGCACTGTGATGGTGCGCTCCATTAATGCGCAAGCTGAATATTGGATGAAGATAGGTATGCTTGCTGAGGCTAACCCCACCTTATCGTATTCTCAGATTATTAATGAGCAGATGAAAAAAGCAGATATTAATATGGAGAACCTTATCGATGGCTGAGATCATTTTAAAAACATCCGACGAGCTAGCGATTATGCGTGAGTCCGGACGACTACTCGCCTCAGTCTTTGATTATCTTGATAAAAATATTACCGTTGGTACTTCCACAATGGAAATTAACGATCTCGCTGAGCGCTACATTGTCGATCAGTTGGGCGCTCGTCCAGCAAGCAAAGGTCAATATGGTTATGAATACTCCTTAAATACCTCAGTCAATAATGTCGTCTGTCATGGTATTCCTTCGGACAGTCAAACCCTTAAATCAGGTGATATTGTGAATGTGGACATCACTTTAGAGCAAGGTGGCTTTATCGCGGATTCGAGCAAAATGTATATGATTGGTGAGGTGTCACCGCTTGCCAAACGTTTGGTTGATAAGACCTACGAAGCAATGTGGGAAGGCATACGTGTGGTAAAACCGGGTGCGACGCTCGGTGATGTTGGGCATGCCATTCAGACTTATGCGGAAAAAAACGGCTACTCGATCGTCCGAGAATATTGCGGGCACGGCATCGGACGCGAAATGCACGAAAAACCAGAAGTGCTACATTACGGTCTTCAGGGCAAAGGGGTGACGCTCACCCAAGGCATGACTTTTACGATTGAGCCGATGATCAATCAAGGTAAAGCCAAAGTCAAAACGAAAAACGATGGCTGGACGGTCGTCACCAGTGATAAGAAATTGTCCGCACAGTGGGAACATACGATTGCGGTCACGTCAGATGGTTATGAGGTACTGACTATTCGAGAGGATGAATGTGAGTAAAGATTGACTGATATATTTCGAGCAATATATCGCTCCCGCTATTATAAATAATGAAGCGAGTAATCTCAGTAACATTCACAAACCTGATGTAAGCTGCCTATCATCACTAAGCCTTGACAATTACTGATTGTCAGGGCTTTTTGTTGGCTTCAAATTTATTTATACATCAACCGCTCTTCAACCATCGTTTCATCCAATCAAAAGCAGGGTCAACGATACTATCTTAAGGTTCAGTTAAGGTTGCTCCTTTATGATGCTTTCATGATGTTAATCGTGCTAAAAGCTTTTAGCCATTTGGAGACAGCTGATGTCATTATCTATTGATAGCACTCATATCTTACAGAATGTTCTAAATACGACCTTTTATATTGAGGCCGTCAAGCCGATGTCCATGTTGGAGGTGCAGGGAATACCCTCATCCCTCTATATTCGTGCCAGTACGCAAACGCCAATAGCGACATCGCCTACTTCATATGCCCAAAATCAAGATGCCCAAGCATTCATCAAACGCATATACGAGTACATCCATCACGCCCGATTGAGCTACTTTATGCCCATTTTGTTTTCAGGTTTTGCCGATATGCCATCCTATGGCGATTGGTTATCAGCTGATGACAATACGTTGCCCGCATTTAAAGGTACGAGCGTTGCTATCGGTCTAAAGCCTATCTGTGAAGATAAGATATTTTTAGAGCAGTATCTAAACACGCCAATACAAAACGAGATCAGTAAAGTAGCAGGCGAGCCAGTCAGTCGTCAGCGCATTTTTGAGATTGGCAATTTGGCATCAGGTTGTGCTGGTAGCGCGCGGCTTATGATCGCATTTTTAGTGTTTTATTTATCCACCCCCACCCTGAATCCTACGACTCATGAATACCAAACCAAAGCAGACTGGGTAGTGTGTACTGGCACCGATGCTGTAAGGCATATATTGGCACATATGGGTATTCGCAGTCATGTCATTGCCAAGGCCACGGCAGAAGCGCTAGAAGACCCTGAGCAAGTATCATCATGGGGCCATTACTATCAGCACAATCCCTTAGTAGTCGCCATCAATGTGGCAGATGCTAAGCGAGTATGCGCGCCACATTATCGCTATACCGAAACGTTAGAGATGAATGCTACCACTCGTTTGACGCTAAATAAGATAGCCGTTTAATACTCATTCATTAGCCTACCAATAACACTGCACCATCACAAGACAGTGAGAATAATATGACACCCATTTATACCGCGATATGTCAGCATGCCCGCCAAACTCCCAAGCAGGTAGCGATACAAACGATAGCTAACCATAAAACGACCAGCCTAACTTATGATCAGCTACAACGCACGTTGTCAGCGCTCCATGAAACATTAGAGACATGGCAAGGCAAGCGTATCGCCTTATATGCGCATAATAATATAGATTGGGTCATACTCGATTTGGCATTGAGTACCGTCGGCGCGGTCGTTGTACCAATTCCCTTGTTTTTTAGTGCCGCGCAAATTGCGCACTTACTACAAGATGCACAGATAGAGACGGTATATGTTGGGTCGGGTTTGACACTGCCGATCGTAGATAATATGTATAACTGGATAATTGCTGATACACCAGAGACAAAAACCATCAAGTCTGAGCAAGCGACTCGTATCACAGGAAGTTTCTATCGACTTGCTGACACTATCATTGACCCTAACCTTACCTCTCAAAACCCTTCTACTACCAGCGATTTTTGCAAAGTGACTTATACCTCAGGCAGTACGGGCATGCCAAAAGGCGTGTGTTTGGGGCAAGATACGTTGATGCGTATTGTCGAGTCGTTATCGGGCGCGCTAGCTGACACCTTGACAGATAACGCTAATAACGCGCTAGAAGTGACCGATGCCACAAGCAACTTTAGTCACTTGAGCGTGCTGCCTTTTGCCACTTTATTAGAAAACGTGGCAGGCGTCTACGTGAGCCTATACATGGGCCGTACTTTGGTGACAGGGCAAATTGATCAATTTGGTTTGTTATCCAATCAAGTATTTGATGCCAAGCGACTGATCACAACGGCGCACGCACACGCTATCGCCAGCGTTATTTTATTACCACAAATGCTAAAAGCCATTTGCGAGCACATGGTAGCCAATAAAAAAACCAAATACAGCACCAATGCTGCTTTGCCATCGTTAAGATTTATGGCAGTCGGTGGCGGCAAAGTCTCTCCTCAATTACTAAAAGACGCCAGTGCCCTAAACTTGCCTGTTTATGAAGGCTATGGTCTGTCTGAATGCGGCTCGGTGGTCAGTCTCAATACGCCAAAAGCCAATCGCACAGGCAGTGTCGGTAAACCTATGCCTCATGCATTGGTCAGTATCGCAGATAATGGCGAGGTAATGGTCAAAGGCAATGCGATGCAAGGCTACTTAAACCATGACAATAGTAACGATGACGATGGCATCATTGCCACAGGGGATATCGGTTATCTAGATGACGATGGCTATTTATACATCACGGGTCGACGCAAAAACGTGCTCATCAGTAGTTTTGGACGCAATATTTCGCCTGAATGGGTAGAGGCGCAGCTCTCAACGCAGCCCATTATTTATCAGGTAGCGGTACTCGGAGATGGTGAGCCTCATTTATCTGCGGTGATAGTCGCCAATCCTAACATGATCGCAACGAGCATTGACCCACAATCTGCGATTGCGCAGGCAGTATATGTCGTCAACCAAACCTTGCCTGACTATGCTCGTATCAAACAGTGGCATCTCGCCGAGCAATCTTTTAGCACTGACAATGAATTATTGACCGATAACGGTAAGCTGCGACGAGCGCACATTTTTACCGCTTATCGATCGGCACTCGGCTTATAACGGACGCTTTTACCAGCAGTACAACATTTTATAGGACAATATTATGCAAACCACGCTCATGCCAAATCATGCGATAGCAAGCGACTTAATACAAAGACGACCTTATCGACACTGACGCTCCTAAAGCGCCAACCGCTCAAGCGTCTACCAGTGTCTCATTGCCGAAGACCGCTGATATTTTAACGGACTTAAAAACCCATGGTTGGACATTACTTCGGGGCTATCACTACGATGTAGAGACGTTCAGTCAGTTGATGAGTCAACTGTGTCAAACGCTTGACATACGACCCTGCCCGCCAAAACATCACTTCTGAAGCGCAAAAAGTGGATGCAGGCACGCATGCTATTGGACTACATATCGAAAATGGAAATACGCCGATGCCGCCTGACGTCATTGCTTTTTTTAGTGAATTGAGCGCCAAAAAAGGCTCACAGACAACGCTATGTGATGGACATGCCGTGTATCAAGCGCTATCACCTGAGCTAAAGGCCACCTTTAGTCAGCCGATGCGTATCAGTCGCTATTTGCCTCAAATAATTTGGCAAAATTACGTGGCGACGGCGACAGGCAGAGCAGACGCCGACCAAATAAGCTTGGATGATTTAGATACCTTTATCACTGCGACGACGAGTAAGACGTTAACGCATTACGTAGAGCCTCAGCAGATGGCGGCGTTCGGTACGTGTTACAGATACCTGCTATCCGAGAGGACAACTTAAGCGGGCAATTGGCCTTTGCCAACACCTTACTTGGTCCATCATTTAATTATGAAAAACCTGAGTTCACCCTAGCAAATGGTCAAACTGTCGATGATGCGCTCATAGATGAGCTAACTCAACTCTGTGAAAAATATACTCAAGACATTGCTTGGCAAAATGGTGATGTGGTGATACTAGATAACAAACGCATCATGCATGGTCGTCGACAAATTGACGTACCTTTAACAGAGCGTAAGCTGTATATTGCGATGGGTCTTGGAATTAGGCATGGCATTAATCATTCAGATGATTAGCAACAGCGCATCTCACTAAATTCATGTTTCAATAATCCATGCTTTAATAATAACTGTTCAACAAGGATGCCATATCATGACACCACCTAATGGTCAATCAGACATAACACAGGCTACCCTGCAATACACCATGCTAATCGGTGCCACGGGTGGTATCGGGCAGGCAGATCGCACGGCAATTATGTGCCAATAATCGACCGGTAATCTTAGTCGGGCGTAACAACCAGACCTTGACACATTTAGTAGATGAGTTAACCAAAGACTATCCTGATGTCCCGCTTCTGTCTCATACGTGTGATTTAAGCTCGCAGACATCGCAATCGCTGCTGGTAGAGGGGCTGGGTGAAATGACACAAGTTCATGGAAACGTCATTGATACGGTCATACTCAACGCAGGTATCAATGACTTTGCTTTGCTCACGGATCAAAGTGATGACACGATCGAACAGATGATGTTGGTCAATGTAGCGTATCCACTACAGCTCATAAAAAGACTGCTACCTATCTTGATAGCGCAGCATAGCCCGAGCCAAATAATCAGTATTGGCTCAACCTTTGGCAGTATTGGCTATCCAGGTTTTAGTGCTTATAGCGCGAGCAAGTTTGCCTTACGCGGCGCCAGTGAAGCGTTAGGCCGAGAGTATGCCGACACCTCAGTGACGTTTCGCTATTTTGCTCCCAGAGCCACCAAAACCACCATGAATAAAGATGCGGTCGTCGCCATGAATGAGGCATTGAAAGTAAAAATGGACTCACCTGAGACAGTCGCAAAAGCATTGATTCACTTTATATCAACCAATCAAGCGCATCAGCATTTAGGATCTCCCGAGCGTTTTTTTGCATGGCTCAATCGACTGTTTCCCAACATTGTCGGCAACGCCATTGTCAAAGACTTACCCACCATAAAACAATATGCTAAAAAATCATATAGTCATTTAGGCACTCGTGGAGTGAATGTGCCTTTAAATTGCTACGCCAAATAAGCGACCAATCAATGAGGTTGCCACCATAGCGAGCACGCCCCAAACCACTACTCTGGTAGTCGCCGGAATCACAGGCGCACCGCCTAGACGAGCAGAGATGATCCCAAGTAGCATCAAGCCCACTATCGTCAAAGCATGCCAATGACCAAACCAGTGTTTCCGCTGGTAACAGTAATATCCCAATAATCGGTAGTATCGCCCCCGCTATAAATGATAGTCCCGAAGCCACTGACGCATGAATGGGCTTTGCTTCACTAAGATCTGTCAGGCCAATCTCATCACGAGCATGCGCCTCCAGAGCATTGTGCTCAGTCAAGCTCACGGCCACTTGATGCGCCAAATCATGACCCAATCCCCGCGCCTCATAAATCTTGGTAAGCTCTAGCAACTCACGCTCAGCATTATGCCTCAGCTCATGTCGCTCTTTATCGAGATCCGCCTTTTCGGTATCCGCCTGTGATGACACAGAAATATACTCGCCAGCCGCCATTGACAATGCACCTGCGGTCAACGCCGCCATACCTGTCAGCATCAATGTCTGACTGCTTGTACTGGCAGCGGCCACCCCAACCAATAGACTGGCGGTCGAAATCAACCCATCATTTGCACCCAGCACTGCTGCCCTCAACCAATGATTGCGATTGCTCAAATGTGCTTCGTCATGAATAGAATGATGCATAAAATCCTCAAAAGGTATGAACACTAATTGGTATGCCCCAGTGTAGCTTATATAGCAGCTCGTACACTGATACAACTTAATAGAGAGTGGTAGATAGCATTGACTGTCACTTTTATCAGTATGAACAAAAAACAATAACAGTGGGATAAATGAGAGCTCATTTAAGCTTAAGACAATATACTTTATAACGGTTTTTAGCCTGCGTTCTTACTACTTACCGTTACGATAAAGCCTGTTTCTGGTTTAGTGCGATTGGCAAATGCCAAGGTAAGATTATGTAGATCGGCGATTCGATTGGCAATTGACAATCCCAAACCACTGCCTAGCTGCGCTTGACCTGCTGGACGATAAAAGCGTTCGCTTAACCGCGCTAGTTGTTCTGGATCTACGCCTAGGCCGTTATCCACTATTTTGATACTATCAACATCTAACTGTAGTTCAATCAGACTGCCCTCTGGACAATAGCGAATAGCATTATCTAATAGGTTGCGAATTAACAGTTTAAATAATACTGGATTGATAATAATAGGCAAAATATCGGTAGGATTGTCACACTGTACGGTGCGTTTTAATTGAATGTGTTTTTCACGCGCCAAGCGATTGACGTCACTGAGTACCGTATCCGTGAGCATCAACCAATCTGGACGTTCTAACGATTCCGAAGGCAGCTGTTGTTGCGGTTCTAATTTGGCCAAAATCAGCAGCTGATCGACCAAATGGGTGGCCCGCTCAATGCCATCGCTGATTTTTTGGGTATGATAAAATAACTGATCATCATTTTCTATATCAGATAATTGCAATAGCTGCTGTTGTAGCAAGTCCGCCTGTAGTTTTAAGGCGGCCAGTGGACTACGTAGCTCATGAGAGGCATCAGCCGTAAAGCGCTGTTCACGTTCTAAAGTATCGGCCACTTTAATAAACAACATATTTAAAGCAGTGACTAAGGGCTGAATCTCCGTTGGTACATCTGCTGTGATAGGACGGTCATCTTGTGGCTGACGATGTTCAACTTCAGTGCTGATTTGACTGAGCGGCATCAGTCCGCGGCGTATCAACCAGACCGCCAAAATCATAAAGGCAAATAAGCCAATTAACATGGGCAGCACTTGTACAGACATCGCTTTGACAATCATTTCTTGACGAGAATCAAGGCTTTGACCAACCACCAGTACACGTCCTTCACGAGTACGATCGTCCGTATTATTACTATAGTCTTCATGAGCGTAAAACAACCGCCAACGCTTGCTAAAGGGATTTAGACGCTGATAGGCTGAGTTATCATTTTCTACAAAACCACGCTGGTCTGGCAAAAAAGAAAACAACTGACCATTCTCATCAGCCGCTAGTAGATGTCCCTGCTTATCCCAAATAGCAAAGCCCATATAATCATCTTCGGCATCTCCAAGATCGCCTGACAGCTCTTTGCTTTTTAGATTATATATTTTGGCAACGGGTATTCCGCCATCAGCTTTTTTATCATTGTTTTTACTGTCGTCTTGCTCATCGTCACCAGCAGATATTCCGATCAAATAGCGCACCACTTGCGTGATTTGTGTGTCATTCATCTCATTGATTTCGTGCCACAACCGCCAAGCGATAAAGCTCGATGTGATCAGCCACAGCAAAGGCAGACCAATGAGTAACGAGATTAACAGGCGCTGCTGAATACTTTTCATAAGCTCATATGTCGCTCATATATTGTTCACATATTAAGAGTCAAATTGAAGATAAATACATTAATGGCTGTGCGCTGGATTAAGATAATAGCCGATACCACGTTTGGTTAGGATAAAGTCATTGCCCAGTTTTTTGCGTAAATGATGGATATGTACTTCAATCGCGTTACTTTCAATGTCCTGTTGCCAGCCATAGAGCTTGTCCTCCAAACTGGCTCGACTATGCACCTGTTTAGGATGGGTCAGCATTTGCTCGAGTACGGCCACCTCTTTGATGGTCAGTTCAACGACTTGCCCTTGATAAGACACCTGATGATTGTGAGGCCAATAAGCGACGTCGCCATAACGAATCTCAGGTTGGCTACGTCCTTGACTGCGCCGTATCAGTGCTTGCAAACGAGCAACCACTTCATCTAGTGCAAATGGCTTGACCAAATAATCATCGGCGCCCGCATTCAGTCCGGCCACGCGATTGGCAATGGCATCACGAGCCGTAATGATTAATACAGGGGTATCTAGCCGTTTGTCTCGCCAATTTTGCAGCACCGTCATACCATCGCCTTTTGGTAAGGTTAGATCCAGCAATACGGCATCAAACATGTCGTCTTGTAAGGCCATTTCACCTTGTTTGGCATCACGAAACCAATCAACCATCATGCCGTGGCTTTTTAGACCAAGGACAATACCTTCAGCAATATTGCTATCGTCTTCTATTAATAGTATGCGTGCCATGATTATTCCGTTACCTTATAAACGTTATTGTGGACCATGTATCGTTATCGTCTTATTACCAGTGACCATCGACTTAATCAAATTTTGCCGCTCCCAATAACTCATGGCAATCGCAGAAATAATATGTAACGGGACCAGTAAGTATAAACTATTGGCCAGTATTTCATGGATTTCTTCAAGGATATCTTTACTACCGAAAATTTTTGCTTCCATCAAATAACCACTGATGCCCAAACTGATAATCACTGCCCATAGCAATAACATCATCATAGCCGCCAATGGATTGTGACCCAGATGGTGACCATCTATACGGCGAGCACTCATATCAGATAGGTGGTGTTTGATACGAGACGGCGTGGGAAAAAAGTCACTGAAGCGAGCATAACGCGTACCAACCAAACCCCAAAGCAAACGTATAACCACCAACCCTACCACGGTATAACCGACATATTGATGCAGCTCACTGCCTTTTTGGGTAAAGAACAAATTGGCAGTAATACCCGCCGCAACGGTCCAGTGAGTCACTCTGACCAAAATATCCCAAACTCGTATTTGTCGAGTTTTAGAAGAGTTTGATAACGATGTATCAGACTCATGAATTAGATTGATTGTACTATTTTGCTTCATGAGCGTCATTCCCTTCATGGTTCGTTGATGTGTTGACGATATAGTCGCTAAGTATCAAATCTAAATGCGATATCGTATTACAACAGAAAAACCTTAAGGCAAGCTTAGGAAGCAATTCTGTAAGTATTAAGAACCTTATCAAATTAATAAATATAAGTGCGGTCTTAAGTTTATAGACAGCAAATCAAACAAGATCATAACGTGAATAACCATTTATAGTATTGACAGCTAAGTCAAAACTTAATCCTGTAAGGATATTGTAATGAAAACAATTATCATTATAATAAGCATTTCAACCATCTGCTGGAACTATTCATGCAACTGTCTCGCTTATATTCTGCCTTGTTTCGCTCTCCAACCTCCTTAAAGTCATTGAGCTCATCTTGTTTGTCTACCTCAGTCTTGCTACTGGGGGTAAGTCAAGCCGCTTGGGCACAAACTGACCCAAATATGAATGCTCAGTCAGCCGAACCTAGCGTCGTACTAGATACGATTGTGGTGACTAGCAGTGCTGATGCCTCAGCAGATGGATTGCCCACTGCCTATGAAGGTGGTCAAGTTGCGACTGGTAGCCGCGTTGGTCTCTTGGGTAATCAAGATATAATGGACACACCGTTTTCTACCACGTCATATACCAATGAGTATATCGCTAATCAGCAAGCGCAAAGTGTGGGCGATCTACTCAAAAAAGACCCGACTGTCCGTGTTGCGAGAGGCTTTGGTAACTTTCAAGAAGCTTACTTTATGCGCGGCTTTATCACGACATCAGATGACACGATGTATAACGGGCTATACGGCATCTTACCAAGACAGTATATTGCAACCGAATTATTCGAACGTGTTGAAGTTCAGCGCGGCGCGTCTACCATGCTAAATGGTGCCGCTCCCAGTGGTGGCAACGCTGGCGGTACGATTAATCTACTCCCAAAACGCGCTAGCAATGAGCCACTGCGTGAGGTGACACTTGGTTATGGTCAAGGCGATCAAGGTAAGGTGGCAGTAGATGTGAGTGATCGCTTTGGTACCGATGATGCATTTGGTGTTCGTTTCAATGGCGCTTATCAAGATGGCGATAGTGCGATCGATGACGAATCTGCAAAGCTGGGGCTAGCCGCTCTTGGTCTCGATTATAGAGGCGATCAGTATCGTCTATCAGCAGACTTGGGCTGGCAGGACAATCAACTAGAAGAAACACGCCCTAGCGTCACGCTTGCTGGGGTTTCTAGAGTGCCAAGTGCACCAAAAGGATCAAAAAACTGGGCGCAGCCTTGGAGCTTTTCAAACGAGAAAGATGTATTCGGAACCGTTAGAGGCGAATATGACTTTAATGACAATATTACCGCTTATGGCGCTTATGGCATGCGACGTGGCGATGAAGAAAACTCTTTAGCGAACCTTACCGTTTCTGACGTAGATGGTACTGGTAGCACGTATCGCTTTGATAACACGAGAGAAGACAAGGTACAAAGTGCCGAGCTTGGGCTACGTGGTCAATGGCAAACTGGTAAAATCGATCATGATTGGGTAATTGCAGCAGACCTTTATGATCAAGAAGAAAAAGGCGCCTATGGTTTTGATTTTGGCAATCAGTTTGCGACTAACTTATACAGCCCTACTAAATATCGTGATAACAGCTGGTCAGATACTGCCGTTTTCGCGGGTAATTCAGACAACCCAACACTTACAAATGAAAAGAAACTGCAAAGCTTTGCGCTAGCAGATACCTTCTCTTTGTTTGATGATAAATTAAAGACCACTTTGGGCGTTCGTCATCAGAATATACAAACCACCAGTTACAACCCTGATACCGAAGCACAAACTGGCAACTACGACGAAAGCAAATGGACGCCAAGTGTCGGAATCGTCTATCAACCAACGATGGACTGGTCGGTTTATGGCAACTATATTGAAAGCCTTGCACCTGGTGAAACAGCGCCTCTAACGCAAGGTGGCACTGTGATTACTAATGGCGGTCAGAATCTAGCCCCGTATGCCAGCGAGCAAACAGAAGTAGGCGTCAAATATGACAATGGCGTGATTGGTAGTAGCCTTGCGATATTCCGTACTGATACTGCACGTGCTTATGTCGATAGTAATAATGCCTTTAAAGCAAATGGCGAAAACCGTCATCAAGGCGCTGAGCTATCCGTATTTGGTAGCCCAAGCGAAAACATGCGCCTGATCGCGGGGGTTAGCTATTTGGACGCCAAACAAAAAGACACAGGCAATAATGCAATAGATGGCAACCGAGTGATTGGCGTGCCTAAGCTTCAAAGTAATGTTAATTTAGAATATGATCTAGCAGCAGTCGAAGGATTAACATTGACGGGCGACATTATTCACACAGGCGCACGTTATGCCGATGCCGCCAACACTTTAAAAGTCGACGGTTATACCACGTTAGATTTGGGTGCTCGCTACAAAACCATGCTCGCTGGACAGGATGTAACGCTAAAAGGGATGGTAACGAATGTCACTGGCGAAGACTATTGGCAATCAGTAGGCGGCTATGCAGGTGCAGGCTACCTAAATGCTGGCAACCCTACGGCATTAAAAGTATCAGCGACTTTTGATTTTTAAGTCATGCAGATTGAGTCATACTTATTAGCTGTCAATAAAAAGGGCGTCTTTTAGCAAGACGCCCTTCTTAGTTTAGTATGTAGATAAATGAAGGACTCAATCCAACGCTTTATTTCAACAGTTTTTGTAAAAATCCTACCCGAGATATCACCAAAAAGTCCAATAACGCAATGGCAATAATGGCAATGATAGCGGTTGGAAATATAACCGCCACTACCAGTAAAGGAATGGCAAATGGCCACCATACCGACAGGTTCAAACCACGAGCTGGTGGATTCAACCCTCTCATCTCATCGACGCCACGCGGACGGCGTTTCCACCACATCACATAACCGCTCACACAGATAGCAATCAGCGATAGGCAAAACAACACATTGGCCAGCACACTCCACCACCCAAGCGTACCCATATGGATGGCGATACCCGCTGCCATAAATTTGCCAAACGCATTGTAATCATCAAAGCGAATATCGGCCAAAACATTGCCCGAGTAGCGGTCGATATGTACCGTACGATCTGCCGTTGGACTTCGCATATCATAGCTCATCGAATCTTGGCTAAGCGTCCAAACTCCGGTAGGACCTTGTGGCAAGTTCAATTGATAACGCCCTACAAAACCAATTTCACGAGCATAGCGGTCTACCGTATCGATCATAATTGGTATATTAGGCGCAATGCCCTTCTCGCCCATCGTTGTTCCCGATACTGGCATCGGTGTCAGCTCAAGCACCCAAGGCACGTCTTTGGTGTTACCTGAATTTAAAACACTGCCATGGGTTGGTGCAATCGCTGGCGACGCTCCATGAACGTGCGGCGCAGCTTCAGCGTTATCCATATCCATACCGGCATGATGCTGACTATGGTCAATTGAAAGTGGCATTGGTGCAACGCCCCATTTGCCCGCCGGAAACTGACTCCACGACTGCACCACTTTGCCACCCCATATACCTGCCCATGCCATGCCTGAAATACAGAAAAAAATCAGCAAAACAGAGATCCAACTGCCCAATGTCCCATGAATGGTACGAAAAAACGACCGTTTTGTCTGGCGATTGGTATGGTCATCAGGGATCAACATGGCTTTGACCGACCTGCGTTTTTGCCACCACAAATACCAACCCGTCAAAATCATCAAAATGGTTAATGATGCTGCCGTTTCTAATAGGTAATCCCCTACTGTACCCAGCAACAAATCACTATGAATATCGTAAAAGGTATAATACAGATTGCTATTGGTGGGAATGCTTTCAACCACTTCAGCCGTATAAGGATTAACCGCTACCATATTGTCATGATCGGCTGATTGTACCTCAAACAACGCGACAGTATTGTCTGCGCGGGGCGCGGTATATTTAATCAAGGTGCTATCAGGCAACGTACTCAGCGCGTTTTTGGCTTGTGTTGCCACCGGTGCTGTCACCGCTGATTCTGGAACCGAAATACTCAGACGATCATGGTCTCGACCTGCTGTACTAGACAAGAACAACATGCCAAGGGCCGTACAAGCCAAAATGATTAAAAAGGGTGCTATAAAAATGCCAGCATAAAAATGCCATCGCCATACCGTAAAATAGCGCCGATTGTTGATTGATTGACGTGCCTCTCTACTCATAAATATAACCTTTAACCATCTCTGTCCAATGAATGACCCAAACATATCAATATCTGCCCGTCATCTCCTTTACAGCTACGGCTGCATCATACGAGAAAACGCCTTCAAATACCATCATTTATAGCGACTGAACGTTATAATATATCATTTTATTAATTGACTTATTACTAGCCAAGTAGTGGTCAATTATGGTGTTCAAACAAGGTCTAAAAGGACAAGCTATCCTTCTTTCTTGCCCTATTAAAACAGGCTCCATTTACAATATTTTAATGATAATAATAATCATTTATGGTATTATCTTTACGGTTA
The DNA here is from genome assembly GCA_963744895.1 of uncultured Gammaproteobacteria bacterium. Taxonomy (GTDB): domain Bacteria; phylum Pseudomonadota; class Gammaproteobacteria; order Pseudomonadales; family Moraxellaceae; genus Psychrobacter. Next base: position 1,255,386 of record CAVUUW010000005.1, on the reverse strand, counting down.
AATGTATGTAAGACAACGCTCAACGGGGTATATTCCCTCTAATGAGAACATATTTTTAACAGCGCTTTTTAATAACGCGCTTGACCAAAAGATATGACGTATTTCGATTTTGTCTTTAAATCTATTCAAAAAAATGCCTCACTATCATCATAAAAGTTGACCTATTTATCAGCTTTTTATCGATTATCTTGCTTAGGCTAAAACTCAATAAAGCACATTCTTAATGATCAGCTTATGCGATCCGTAGCATTCTTACTCCTACGCTTCCGCCGTTTTACGCCCTAGCATTGAGCAATCACTCATGTTACTGCCGTTATTCTTATACGCTCGTCGCTATCAATGACCATACCTTGAGCACCACTGCTATAAAGAATCGCTATAAAAACCGTTATAAAAGAAGGAAAATACAACATGGCAAAACCTAATCCAAGAACTCTAGAAGTCATTCGTAAAGCATACCTCACCCCGCACATGTGCCGCGTCACCCTCGGCGGTGAGGGATTGATAGATTTTCCACTCGATCAAGAAAGTGCTTATATCAAATTCATCTTTCCTCAAGGCGATGATGTAAAGCCACTGATGCGTACCTATACCGTCAGTGTGCAACGTGATAATGAAATCGATGTGGACTTTGCTTTACATGATGTCGAAGGCCCTGCTTCAACGTGGGCGCGTAACGCACAAGCAGGCGATCAAATCTTAGTGGGCGGTCCTGGCCCAAAAAAACTGATCAACAATGAGGCAGATTGGTTTTTATTAATCGGTGATATGACCGCTTTACCTGCGATTACCGTCAACCTTGCCCAGCTTCCTGATGACGCACGTGGCTATGCCGTCATTGAGGTCACCACTGAGGCCGATCGTCAAACGCTTAAAAAACCAGAAAATATCGATATTCATTGGGTCGTTAATGCCAATCCAAATGATGAAACCTCTCCGTTATTAGAGCATACCAAAACCTTGACTTGGTTTGCAGGCGAGCCAGCAGTTTGGGCGGCTTGTGAATTTCATAGTATGCGTGCCTTGCGCCAGTTCTTTAAAGTGGAGCGTCCGATAGCCAAAACGCATTTGTACATTTCAAGCTACTGGAAAGTGGACAATACCGAAGATCAGCATAAAATTGAGAAGCGCAACGATGCAGAAAGCGCCGCCTAATATTTGGTGTTGCTTTTTAGCCTGAACTTTTCTATCAATCCCTGACGCTATACGACGATAGTTCATTCGTCTGACGCCGCTTCAGGGATTTTTTTATGCTTGATTAGAGCATGCTCTAAATCAACTCCGAATCACTATTTGTCATGACTTATATTAATAGCAACATGCCTTCATTATTTGATACGCTCATCTATAAGTTTAAGCTATTGAACGGACGCTATAATAGAAAAGAGGTAACGTCATCTGATGATACTATTTCGTGAAAAATGGCTTTGGGCAGTGTGCCTTGCCATATTAGTACATGTGGGATTTTTCTTTATTTTCTATATCAATGCAAATAAAAAAGAATCGACACCAGTGACCAACGACCGTATCGATGATATGGCCAATACTTCAATGGCAAATGATAATAGCAAGGATTTGCCTCCCAACGTTGCCAAGACTGTGACCGTCACCACTACTAAAAATATAGATAAATCTAGCCAAAAACCGACGACCGAGGCTCAGTCCACGACTGCTACTACAGCTACGACCAAACCGCTATCTCCTTCAAAGACAGATGAAACGCTCGTGGCGCAAACTTTGACTGAGAAGAGTCTGCCAGCCGCGACTAAAACAGTTACTCCCAAAACGTTCTCTACGCTCAAGGAGCGCGCGCAAAAATTTGAGAACACAAATCCGCAAACAGATGATACGTCTATAGCTACTCCATCGAATTCCAAGCCATCAGACGCTACTCTATCAAACGCTACGCGCTTAAAAAACCATGAAACACTAGAGAACGTTAAGGCTCAGGCAGGCTTATTGTCTATTGATGTTCCAACTGAGCAACCCGATGTTAAAAATGTCAAAACAGACCAAGCGTATCGGTCAGCAAAATCTGAAGTAGAAGACATCAATAACCAACTGAGCGCGGCTATTAATGAAGTAAAAAAACGCAATCAACAAAAAATTGATGAGGCGCAACGACTGAGAAATAGTGCTAGCATGACAGAGGATAAAGACGCTCAAAATGCACCTGAATGAGCCATTTGAAAAGATTCTTATTTACGCGTTATAGCGTTATATGTCTGCCGTCTCATTTAGCACTACCTGTCATAGTGAATTAAACTTTCGATTGTCTTATTAGCGCTCACCCAATCCTTCTGACAAAGTTTTGGTGATGGGCTTGGTGAGATAAGACAGTACTGTACGCTCCATCGCTTTGATATCGACTGAAGCGGTCATACCGGGTTTGATGATAATCTTGTCTTCACGGCCCTCAAACTCCGCGCCCGTAATCACGATCAATACCCGATAGTAAGGCTCATCGCCTTTGGGGGTTTTTTCTATGAGCGTGTCTGGACTGATGTAATTGACCGTACCATTCATCGCCCCAAAAATTGAATAATCATAAGCATCCAGCTTGACGGTGGCATCTTGACCCTCTTGTACATAGGCAATATCAGCAGGACTGACTTTGGCATCAATAACCAGATCACTACTGGTCGGTAAAATCTGCATAATAGTCTCGCCAGGTTTTACTACGCCGCCAATGGTCGTCACGTTGATGTTATTAATCTTACCTTGTGTTGGTGACAGCAAGCGTTTTTCTTCTAATACCTGTAGACGGTCGCGCAGCTGCTCAACCTCCGTATCCAGCTCCTCTTGCGCTTTGGTCATCTCTGCCTGCGCTTCTTCAAAATACTTGTTTCGCTTATTATTAATTTGCGCCTCAATGTCAGCGACTTGACGACTCAGTTTTATAACATCGGCCTGACTGACGTCACCATATTCCAACAATGGCTCATTCATGCTGAGCTCTTGTCTTGCCAGTACCAGCATTTTTTCAAGCGACGCAACCTCTTCATTAATGGCTTGACGGCGACGATTATATAGCGCCGTTTGGTTCTGAACGTATTCTGGATAGTTTTTGACGTCTTGCGTGAAGACCAGTGGCGTCTCAAAAATTTCGGCATTGAGGCGGGCTAACTTGGCTTTTAATGCCGCCGTTTTAGAAGCAGAATCGTCCACTGACGCTTTGGCTCGCTCCTCTTCTAACACCACAAGCAACTCTCCCGCCTCAACCTCTTGACCTTCAACAACTGCCAGCTCGGTCAATATTCCACCTTCTGATGCTTGAATCTCTTGCGTTCTAGCGCTGGCAATGACCGTCGCTTTGGCACGGGTGACTTGATCAATTTTGGCAAAAGATGCCCATACAAGCAGCGTTATGATGCCCACTAAAGCAATCCAAATGCTCAACCTTGAACGGCCAACTTTGAGTTTGGTGGGCGTGTATTGGTAGTCTGCCATATCTACTTACCTTGCACGGGTATTGAGGGTTTGGTGGTGATAGGCTTGTTTGCGGTACTGGGTTTTTCTGATTGGCTCCCCTGTGGTTTGCTGTGCTCTTTTTTTCTGAGCTCATCGAGGACGGCTTGTTTTGGGCCATCCATAATAATACGTTGATTGTCCATAATGATCAGTCTGTCAGCCAATTCTAATAATGCAGTTTTATGCGTGGATACAATAAAGGTTTGACCGTCTACCAGCGCTTGCTTGAGCACCTGCAAACAGCGCTGCTCTTGCCTGTTGTCCATAGACGCAGTGGGCTCATCAAGTAAGAACACATTGGGTTTGGTCAATAGCAAACGCGTAAAAGCAACCAATTGTTTTTGTCCACCTGATAGCCCGCGACCGCCTTCACTGATCGGTAAATCAAGACCACTGGAATGACTGCTCACCAGATTTATGAGACCCGTTTTTATCAATGCTTCTTGGAGCAAATCATCATCAGGCGCTGCCATGCCTATGAGTAAGTTTTCTCGCAATGTTCCTTGAAACAATCGATGATCCTGTTGCAAATACCCCAAACGGTCACTCAATGTTTCGCGGCTGATCTGATGAATGTCTAAACCATCTAGCAATATCTGGCCTTTGGTTGGCGCATACAACCCAGCCAGCACTTTTAGCAGGGTGGATTTGCCCGATCCTATCGGACCAAGGATAGCGATACGCTCTCCGGGGCGAATGGTCAACTTATTGATTTTGATAGCAGGCCGGTCATTGTCTTTATAATTGAAGACCAGATTGTCACATTGATAAAAACCTTTAATACGACTGGGTGACAGAGGATAAGCGACGTCGTGATTGTCTTGTTCCAATTCAAATAGCGCTTCGATATTGAGCTTAGCGGCCTTTGCGTGTGAATACTGAACCAATAAGCCTGGCAGTGTCATCACGGGTGCAAGGATGCGACCGCCCAATATTGAGCAGGCAATCAATCCACCCATGGTCATATCGCCCTGTATCACCACAAATGAGCCAACGATCACGATACCTACATAGCTGACTTGTTGCAGCATTTGGGTAAAATACGTGAGGTTGTCATTGGTGTGCTTCATGTCTAGGTCGTTCTTAATCGTCACATTCATCACATCAAGCCAGCGTGACAAAAACTTCCAATTACCTGCGCCTGCTTTGATGGTTTCAACCCCTTCTACCGCCTCTACTAACAAGCCTGTTTTATAATAAGAAGCGGTCGCCCCTTCAGCAGCAATGGCATCAATACGTTTGCGAGCAGACAATCCCATGACAATGGCAATGATGGCGGCAATGACGGGCACCAGGGCAACGAGCGGCGACCCAATAAATGCCACTAAACTGACAAAGATAATAGTCATGGGCAAATCGACCAATCCAAACAAGGTACTGGCGGTAAAAAAACTGCGCACTTGCTCATAACCGCGTAGCTGCGCTGCCATAGAACCCACCGATCCTGGCATCTGATCGATACGAACTTTTAGCAATCGCTGAAACACTTCGCGAGACAAGTATTGATCGAGTCCCACGACGACTTTATCCATAATTCTCGACCGTGAGAATTTCATAAAGGCTTCAAAAATGATAATAAGAAACACACCACTGGCTAAGATAATGAGCGTATATTCGCTACGCGTTGGTATCACTCGGTCATACACTTGCATGGAAAATAATGACACAGCCAAGGCCAGCACATTGATCAAAAAAGTAGCAATGACCGCTTCAATTAAAATGCCTTTATAATTGTCCAATTCTGATTTGAGTAGGTCAGAAAAAGAGGATTTGCGCTGTTTGGCAGGCTCGTTTTTTAAACGAATTTTTAGTATCAATGACAGCTCATCAGCACGCGTGTGAACGTGGGACTTTTCTTGGCGAAAATTCCAGCTTCGTTGCGGGGTGCGACCATCGATGACGCCCCACCCTAGATCAGAACGATAAGCCAATAGTGGTAAAAAAGCGGCGTCTGGCTGCTCTAATACTTCAGGCATATCATTGATACCGATGCCTTGTAAAACAGCAATAACGCCGCCTATTTCACGAATACTTGGGCGGTTGTTTTTCGCGCCTTCCTCATGCTGTCTGACGATATCATTGAGACGGATATTGTCTACTGGATAGCCTTGTTGATTAAGTAAGTGTCTAATCGCGTCTACAAGGCTTGCCGTCAGCTCACTTTGATCAAGTGCGCTGTGATGATCGTCATAACGGTCAGAAGTAGCTTGTGTCGGTTGCGAGTTTGAACTCATATTTATCACTTATTTAGTATTTTGGACAGCCATAAGTTTAGTAGTCCTGATTGTTGTCGCGTCGAGTCATTTTAAAACCGTTGAGTAGCATGTACCCACTTTACGAATCCATTTTATTTCGAACTGACTATAGTATTGCCTCACTTATCTGACCTCTCCGACATCATTGTTTGCATCGACAATAGGCGTGATGCTGTAGTCATCATTTAGCATGATACGCTCGCCTTTGTTTAGACTCTCTTCTACAGCAGCGGGCAATCTGATTTCTATATATTCTTCATTCGATTCTGGCAACTTTGTTTTATAACCTAAGGTCTTATAACCCAAGCTTTTACTGGCTCTGTTTTTATCTTGCTTATTGATCCACTCTTTGACAGGATCTGTCGGTCTAAATAAGGTCACAGGCTGACGATTTTGTCCAAACTGTTGCCATTGCATCATCCCGAAATCGACTTGCAGTCGATGGAACGCGCCTAACATGTCTGCGCGTGTTTGCACCAGTTGTACTTGATAATCGTTGTATTCACGAACGGCGTTTAATACCTCAAGCCATGACTTACGACCAGCAATGAACTGCCGACGATAAGAGTTGACCACAATCTGCGCCCCTGCCACGGCAGCGACCAATGAGGTTTCGCGATCTTTAGCACTCACAAATTGCTGATACTGCACCTGAATATTTTCCATGACCTGACGGCGCGATGCTTCTTGGGTTTGTACCAAACTATCAACTTGTGCCTGTGAGGCCCGTGCTAACGCAAAATTAGAGAGACCAGCCCCAGGTGCATAACTCAATCCCAGTGAAAACTTACCCTCGTTCTCACTATCTTCATGATAGTAGGCATGTTCATATTGAGCATAAACCGTCGGATAGCGAGCGGCCTGCTGCGACTCGACGCCTTGCTTGGCCGATTCAATCTGAAAGTGTTCTTTGACAATGATGGGGTTATAAAAACCAGATTGCTCGAACGCCATTTTTTCAAAATTGACCGATTGCTGTTTGGCTTGATTGACCAGTACTTTGATATTGGGCAAACTCAGTGCACTCACTTGCGACAATGGCTGACCGATGATTTGCTCGAGTCTCGCGGCGGCGATACGTTGCTGCTCACCTGCCGCTTGATAGGCCGTTTGCTCCTGCAAAATACGGTTCGTTACTAAATCAAGCTCAATACGAGCGGAGACGCCTTGATTGACGCGGCGCTCCATCATCGCCTCAAAATCGCTAAGTACTTTTAGAGCGTCAGAATGGATTTCTTGTTGGGCAATGGCTTGAATATAACTTTGCCAAGCGTCAATCGTCGTTTTGGCGACTAGGTTTTGTTGTTCGTAGATATACTCTATCGCCGCTTTATCATCAAATATGGCTTGATTGACATCTGCTGTCAGCTTTCCACCCGTCCAAAGCGGCTGGCGAAGGGTCACTTGCGAGACAAAATCATTGTCTCTATCGTACCCTGAGCTTACGCTCGGCGTTGGCAACAGATTCAACTTTGCCGCATTGATGCCTTCTATGGTGGCTTGTTGACTGGCCTTGGCTGATCCGACTAAAGGATGGGTTTGAATGGCTTGCGTAATCAAACTGTCCACTCGCAAATCCTGTACAGCAGATTGTGCCGCTACGGGTAAGAACACGGTAAAAAAGAGTCCAGCTGCCAAAAGTATCCCATAACCTTGACAGAAAAAGTAAAGACGTAATAATTTTTGATTTAACCAATTTTTCATACTAAGTTTCAGTAGTCAGCCTTATAAAAATACTTTTATTTAAGTGTTTCGCTTTTTATATTGAACCTTACTAAAACTTATACTATAAGACAATCATATACTGGCTACTATGATGTTTACAGTAATAAATATATTCAGTAATGAAGTATCTATTCAGATTCAATATATAAGATGCAAAATAGGATGAATCAAAAAAAACACTAAACTACAATGACAACTTGAACTTAATGTTTGGATCATGACACACATTTTTCACTTAATAGAAAAGTCAATAGTAAAAAATCAAAATTATAGTATTATCTTAAAAAATATGTAAATAATAATTAAAATAATTTTTATATTTTAAAAAAATTTAAGTGGCGATAGAAAAAATTAAGCAGTACTTTATAATAAAACAAAGTAAAATCAGTGCTAACCTTAGAACTTATGTGAAAATATTTAATTTATTAAATATTAAAGTAAAATAAATCTAGTTATTTCCATCAATTAGCTTATTTAAAATACATGCTTATCTCTTGGATTAATCACAACTTTGCATAATTGCTCTAGATAACCCATAACACCTCTCTCGATTTTCAGCACCCAAAACAATACTCATGTAATGCACGTCATCATCCATCCAGTAGTTGATGAGATTAGAACCCATGCCAGCCAAATTGCCTGTCTTTAATCCCTTAACATTTGGATCAGCATGCATCAGTTTATTGGTGTTAAAAACCTTTTTACCCTTAAACTCAAAAGACCTTAGAGAGCAGTAAGCAGCGAGCTCAGCGTATTGACTGATAAATACGTTGGCAAGCTTGCTCATATCTTGGGCAGTTGTGTGAGCATGTCTCTCAAGTCCTGAGCAACTGGTCCAATGACTGTGCGACAAACCAAGTAGATGTGACTTACGAATCATATGCGGTATAAAATCGGATTCGTTGCCAGAATGCCAGCAGGCTAACGCAAATGCAGACTCATTAGAGCTAGCAATTAAGGCAGATTCGATGAGAATGGATAGCGGGATTTTCTCCCCTTTTTTATAGAATTGATAGTACTCACTACTACCCTTTAATAACTCTGTAGGCATCTCAATTAGCGTTTTTACTGGGTCGATATTGTCCTGTTTTACTTTATCCCATATCAGCATGACGGTCATTAGTTTGGCCAGTGACGCCATCATTTTTGGGGTGTTTGGCTGAACAGACATCAAAATCTGATGCTCACTTATTTTCTTATCCTTTAGCTTAAAACGCGCTACCAATATGGCAGTGTCCGTTTTAAAATTTTTGATAACCCTGTCTCTTAACTCAGTTACTTTGGTTTTTTGATGTTGCACAACACCATTTTGATCATTTAAAAAAAGGTTGTTGAGTCCTATGCCGTTAGACGCTTTGATAAGAATATGATCATTGGGTTTGATAAAATGATGGACTTGAGTAATCAGGGCTGGTGTGTCTTCGACATAATGATGCTCTATGCCTGAGTATTTAAGCTGATCTGCTAAGACTTTAATCTGCTTACCGACCAATATTAAAGCGCTAAAATCCATTGCTTCGATAATAGGTTTCAGCGCCAAATGATACTGGCTGCTATCATTACCAAGCTCAAGCATATCTCCCAAAATCAATACTTTTTGATGGGCAGGTACGGTCAATTGTTGAAAGGTTTCAAGCGCGACTTGCATTGATAATGGATTGGCATTATAGGCGTCATCATAGAGTGTGATTGGTACGCCTTGATAGTGTGTTTCTAGCACCTGTCCACGTCCAGCAACGGCTTGAAAAGATGACAATCTGTTGATAGCGTTATCAATTGACAAGTGATAATGCTTAACCACCGCCAAGATAGCCATCGCATTTAACACCATGTGCTGACCGCGTACTGACAGGTTCAGGGTATAACTCTGTTGGTCTATCATGATTTTTGCTTGCGTGTATTTTTGACTATAACTTAGCAGTTTAATCTTTGAATCCTCATGCTCACCATAGCTGATAACATGGATACCCCACGTGTGAGCAAGGCGCTCAATTAGCTCGTATTGCTCAATATCTCGGCACACCACGGCTAAAGAACCTGGAGACATTCCTTCAAAAATACGCGATTTTTTGAGTGCAATATTGTCAACATTATGATGATACTCAAGATGCGCTGGTGCAATATTGGTAATTAAAGCCACATCAGGTCGCACTAAGTCAGTATTGGCAGACATAGAGCCAATCGCCATCTCTAGCACCCAATAGTCAATAGATTGCGGCATACAAGCCAAGTTCCATGCAATACCTGCTGGCAGATTTGCACTAGATTGCGTGTAGCCAGCTTCACCAAAATCATTCAACGTATGCGCCAACATATGAACGGTGGTGGTCTTGCCTGCACTGCCTGTAACCCCAATTATTTGACCACCAAAGGCTTGCCGAGTATAGCGACCAATATCAATTGTCGCTTGACGTACATTGCGCACGTACAGTACAGGCACACCCATGTTTTTATACCTTTCCATGTCATCAGTGACAATCGCGGCAGCGCCTTTGTCTATCAAAGAGTGCACGGTGGTTTTTGAGAGATAACCCACTGCCATGGTTTTGCCGCGAGCCACTATGATGTGGCCTGATTCAAAACTTGGTGGCCAAATACAAAGACCTGTCGCCGACCAATCTGCTGCTGGTGCGTCCAGCCATCTTCCTTTGGTTGCCATAGTAAGCGCGCGAGGTGTCAATACCAGTTTTTCTAAACGTGAGCGACCTGTTTGCGTTTGCGGCAATTTTTCTTCATTATTTGTAGCCACTATTTTATGAGTGTGCTGATACGGTTTGGTCGCTACTTTTGGATACTGAACGTTTTTTAAAAAATTTAAGTACCCAATCAATCCTGACAAATAATGCTCCACATCATCGATGCGCACTCTAAATGAATGATGACGAATAAAAAACCCATGCAAAATAGTCTGCGGGGCTTTATAAAACATGGCCATTTCGGGAAAGAAAAAACCATTCATTAGATGGTTGGCACGCGCATGTAGTGCCTGATAAAAGCCTTGAATATCAAAACCCTCCAGCACATCATAAAACTCTGGATGGTCATCCAATTTTAAAAGCATTTTATGAAATGCCATAGATAGCTCAAGCAATGTCGGAAACGTGGTGATGCGATTTTTAATAAAGTCGGTATAGCCTGCGATATTATTGACCGCAAACTGAAAATATTTTTTTTCAGGCTTATAAATGACCAGCTCATTTGAGCAATAAGACAGCCAATGATCATGAGCACGATGGTGCTTGGCTTCAATAAAATAATCAAAAGCACGAGTCACGCAGTCCAGCCAGCGCTCATCTTTAGTCAAACCATATAAACGCATGAGCGCGAATGCGGCCTCGCCATCGTAATAAATGATGCGGTGTTTTGCTTTTAGGGTCAGATCTTTACTATGTAATACATGTACAAAACTGCCATCGGCTTGTTGCATCGCCACGATACCTAGCGCTAACTTATTGGCCAAATCATAGTATTCATTTGCCAATGGTGTGTCTGCGAATACCTGTAAATACTTCACTAGCGCTAATATGGCAACAGCATTTGCACCCAGCTTGATCTCGCCACCCGTATCTATGACATACGCTTTGTCATCGTAGGTGTGAATTAATTGATCAATCAGATAACTCATTGCGCCATCAATATTGTTCTGCATGTCGATCAAACTTAACTTGGCAGGTGTTGCTGCATTTACGCTATCTAAACGGTTAGAACTATTGAGGTGATTAAAACCACGGCAGGCTTCATACCCCTCAATCAATGCATAAGTGCTACTGGCATGACGCAAGCTATTGTAAGTATTTATCTTGCGATCAAAACAAGGGAAATATCCATATACATACTGGCCCGAAGGCTGGACTTGTCTGGCTAAGTACTGCGTGGACTGCTCGATGATAGGTTGAGTCGTGGCAGCTGAGAGTGGCAACAGCTTGCGGTGACCCTTAAAGCGCGGCTGTATATCAAGATTATGACAATCACCCGTATCGCCATCGAGAAACACACCCGCTGTGTTAAAGCTGATTACTGGCAAATCTTCATTAAGATCTGGTAGTTGGCTACTACCATGACGCGCTTTAAAGTAGACATTCAGATTAGTAGGATTTATTTCCGCATGAGCAATGGTATTCCCTGCATAGAGACAAGCATTGGCATTTAACTCCATCTCTGTCAGCAATAACCACGGCTCACGTATGCCAGTAAACGCAATACCTGAACGATAATAGTTTCTTTTGAAGTTTTTTAGACTGTGTTGGAAACGCGCCCAAGTTGTCAGTGAGGCATGATTAAGCCATTCAAGTTTTAGCCAAGCAATGGGCGCATCGAATTTTGCAGATAGTTTGACGATTTTTGCATGAATGATGGGTAGTATGTTTTCAAAATTGACCAGATCACTACTATCATTCGCACCACCTTCTGTTGCCAAACCATCAGCGATAAAAGTGACGGTTTTAGCCTTTTTATGACCATCAGAGACAGACAGCACAAAGGTGCGAGGTAAACTGTCTACCGCGATATTGTTTAAATTATTTTTATTTATTTCCGCAATATGGGTTTGTAACCAATTATCACAAATAGTTGAAAGGTTATTTTCCAAAATAGTCATCAAGCGATAACCGTTTTTATATTCATCCATATTGTTAATATCCTCCCTGATTTTTGATCGCATTGTATTTTGGCACTCTGCCTACTTTTATAGTACCGTTAAAAATAGTGCAGTTAAAAAGTGCCTCCTTGATGGAAGCACTTTTTTAGATTAAATAACGGCTAAAACAGACATTAAACGATGTATGACGTGTTTGCTATTTGAGCCAAACTCTCCCAGTCATTACTGACGCTAAGGGTGATATTATCTGTAGCCATACTTGCTATTTGACTGTTAAGATCACCACCTACTTCTGTCCCAAAATTAGCACCTGCTATCTCACTGCTCGTCTCATCAATGGTCACCGCTGTTCCGACTGTTTCTTCCCCAGTGAATGCTAGCGTTGCGTTGCCATCTTCATCGGTTGCGATGTCAATGTACTGCTGCTCATCCGTTTGGACAAAATCATTAAGCGTAAAATCACTAAGCATAAAGTCATCTAGCATGAAGTCACCCGATACAAAGCCACTTGTCATAACGTCTGTGTCATTCACCTCCTCTGCTTCATCATCAATGATAATACCTGCATCTGCCGACACATCAAGATTCAGAAGACTTGCTTCTAGTCCACTGTCCTCATTGACTTCTAAGATATCAGAATCATCTGAAAGTAAATCAGAGTAAACCATACTATCGTCACTGCTCATAAGGCCAATACGAGCTCCACTATTAGGCTGTGTATAGTCAAGCGTAATGTCTAAATTTGCCGTAGAGATTTCGCCATTCGGTGCGGTAATTGTATAAGCAAAACTATCAACATCACCAAACGTACCTGCAAAATTGGTGTTGGCTGCATAGTTATAGCTACCGTCTGGATTAATGGTAAGTACGCCATAGTCTCCAGTGATCTGTGTTCCAGTGGTTACTGCGATGCCGTCGACTGCTGATACGATCGTTCCGGCGCTAATAATGTCTGCACCATCATCACCTATGTCGGTAATGACATTTCCACCTTTGGATGCATTAACGGTAGCGGGTGGGTTGTAGCTAGTGATAACATCAGATTTGGTCTCAATTCTGATGTTAGTCCCTACCCCTAGACTTAGAAGTCCGCCATCATTACCGAGAGTGACATAATACGTCCCGCCCTCTTCAAACCTTGATAACGGCAGATCATTTGCACTCCATGTGGGTGACAAGAGACCCGAACTAACCAGCCAATTGGGTATCTCTTGTACCAAGGTAGCCTGAGAGCTGCCTTCTTCTACTCTATAAACCAAAAGATCAAAGTTATTATCCGTGCCTAGTGATAAGCTTAAGGTACTAGAGCCACTACCATCCACCGTTACCTGCCGAGTGGTGTTTTCAGCCACGTTGAAAGAAAGTGAATTGCTACTCAATAGGCTTACGTCCACTGTATTCGAAAGCGCGCTAAGATCAAGAAGCCCTCCTACCGCAGTACCTTTTAAAGGCACATTAGCAGTCGACGTCTGGAAACCTATATTCAGTGCTACTTCATTGTCAAACGCCACTGGTACAGTCGTGTCAATAGTGATAGTGGCATTTGCAGCAACGCTTACATTACCTGCAAAGTCAGTTGCTATGGCACTCAACTGCTCAGCACCCTCACCCATCGCATTCACTTCTGCTCTATCAACGTTCACGCTCCAGTTGCCGTTTACATCAACAATAGCAGTACCTAAGACGTTATCTGAACCATCAGTCAAGGTGATCGTATCTCCTGATACACCTGTACCCGTTACTTCAAAACTTGCCGCTGCCTCAGACCCATTAACGATGTTATCGCCAGCGATGGGCACATCGATCGTTGGTGCATCTGGCGGAGTCGTATCAACAACAGTATCAAGATTAATGACCAACTCTGCTGTATCACTAATAACGCCATCAGAAACGGTATAAGTAAAGGTATCTGTCTGACCGGGTGACGCAAAATCACCGTTTGCCGTATAGGTATAGTCACCATTTTCATCGATGACTAAAACACCGTACTGACCCTGTATCGTAAATACTCTAACGCCGTTCACGACCTCAGATGTTGGCTCTAACTGATTGCTATTACTGTCTATATCAGTGACTGTCGTATTAGGAGTCACCGTATCTTCACCCGGCTCACCCATTGCCGACTCATTAGGGTCAATGACATTCCCTTTAATGATATTGTTAGCATAAACGAACTCAGTCACTGTCGCGGTAATATCTGTGGTTTCGAGTAGCGTCAATGTGTTACTGAGCAAGGGCGCAACTAAATTATCAAGTATCTGATCAATTTGTGTAGTCGTTAAACCCAAACCTAAACCTAAATTTAGGCCTCCAAGCGTCTCTGCTAATTCCTCAAACCCTAGACCCTCAGGTGCAGATAGTAATGGGGTAAGAACAGGTCTAAGAAGTCCGACAACTGTAGGACCAAGAACAGGACCTAGTGCCTCTTGTACTGCATTGAAGATAATACCTTGGTTGTCAGATCCTAACACGACACCAGCATCGCCTAGCTCTGCAAGCGTAAGGTCATTGACCAAAGTTTCGAGCACGCTGCGATCGTTACGTACAACAATCGTATAGTCACCCGGCTCCAAACCTGAGACCGTTGCGGTTAACGTATTGTTACCAGTCAACCCTAGCACCTCTAGACCTATCACATTACCTACCAGTGGATCATTACCCGTAGTACCAACGTAAACCAGTTCACCAGCAGCGTTGTAAACTTCTATATTCACTGCATCAGCGACTGTTACTAGTGCGGTCTGTTTAACCTCAATACTTACCGTGCCATTCGCGCCTTCATTCACAGTAAAACCAAGATTACTCTCTGTACCACCGGTTCCTTCAAGGGCACCAAGTATAAGCAAATCAGAGCCACTGACTGGAGGAGAATAGATCACTTGCAACTGACCTAGATCAAGATCATTTGAATCGTCACGAGCAGCGAAGGTGGTGTTTAGGTCAAAGCCAACAGCATCACTTGGAACACCGACATTGTTATCTGCATCTGTCACCGTCGCCACCACAGTGTAAGCACCATTATCACTGATGCCACCTGCACCATTTGGAATCGTAATTTCAGCAATACCATTTCCACCATTAACATCAAGATCAGCTGCCGTCACTTCATATTGGATGGTAATGGGAGCACCACCATCAGGCGTCACTGTTAAGGTAACAATATCACCGACTGAAGTGCCGTCTGGTAACGTCACTTGGGTTTGAATGCCATCTGCAAACTCTTCCGCATTGACACCATCAAGCGCTTCAGGAATTAATACTGCAGGCGCCGTGATATTACCAACCGTAGCGCTGTCCGTACCTATCGGACCAATGTTACCAGCCTGATCGGTCACGTTTGCAGTGAATGTCAATACCGTCCCTTGTGCTGGCGGTCGAACCGTAAAGTTATACCCATTGTCGAGTATCTCCTGAGTGATAAAAGTATCAGTGCCATTGACGGTAAGAATATCACCAACTAAAGCATCGTTCGGTAAGGTCACACTCACAATGACTTCGTTATTACTGTCCAAGTCAAAGCCATTAACTAAATCATCACCATTGCCAATAATCACCACTGGGGCACCAGGCGCGGTGGTGTCAGGAAGAATCACTGGCATCGTACCAGTGGTTGGGTCACTGTCAAGCGTGCCATCGGTGGCGTTGACCACGGGGGCTGGTAGTGTGCCGCCCGCGTTCACGGTATCAGCGCCCGTTTGGGTTAAGGTGATGACGCCTGTTGCCGGATCAATGGCGTAGTTCGCTTGTGAGACGGCATCAAGCTCGTAGCTGACGGTATCACCATCAGGATCGATTGAGCCGCTGGCGGTTGCCACCACATCCCCTGCGGCCGCTTGACCCAGCTCAAGATCGGCTGAGTCTGAGACGACTGGTGCGGTTGGTGCGCCATTAATCTCATTGACCACGGCAGGAACGGTACCGGTGGTTGGGTCACTGTCAAGCGTGCCATCGGTGGCGTTGACCACGGGGGCTGGTAGTGTGCCGCCCGCGTTCACGGTATCAGCGCCCGTTTGGGTTAAGGTGATGACGCCTGTTGCCGGATCAATGGCGTAGTTCGCTTGTGAGGCGGCATCAAGCTCGTAGCTGACGGTATCGCCATCAGGATCGATTGAGCCGCTGGCGGTTGCCACCACATCCCCTGCGGCCGCTTGACCCAGCTCAAGATCGGCTGAGTCTGAGACGACTGGTGCGGTTGGTGCGCCATTAATCTCATTGACCACGGCCGGAACGGTACCGGTGGTTGGGTCACTGTCAAGCGTGCCATCGGTGGCGTTGACCACGGGGGCTGGTAGTGTGCCGCCCGCGTTCACGGTATTAGCGCCCGTTTGGGTTAAGGTGATGACGCCTGTTGCCGGATCAATGGCGTAGTTCGCTTGTGAGGCGACATCAAGCTCGTAGCTGACGGTATCGCCATCAGGGTCGATTGAGCCGCTTGCGGTGGCAACAAGATCCCCTGCAGCCGCTTGACCCAGCTCAAGATCGGCTGAGTCTGAGACGATGGGCGCGGTTGGTGCGCCATTAATCTCATTGACCACGGCCGGAATGGTGCCGGTGGTTGGGTCACTGTCAAGCGTGCCATCGGTGGCGTTGACCACAGGTGCTGGTAGTGTGCCACCCGCGTTCACGGTATTAGCGCCCGCTTGGGTTAAGGTGATGACGCCTGTTGCCGGATCAATGACGTAGTTTACTTGTGAGGCGGCATCAAGCTCGTAGCTGACGGTATCGCCATCAGGGTCGATTGAGCCGCTTGCGGTGGCAACAAGATCCCCTGCAGCCGCTTGACCCAGCTCAAGATCGGCTGAGTCTGAGACGACTGGTGCGGTTGGTGCGCCATTAATCTCATTGACCACGGCCGGAACGGTACCGGTGGTTGGGTCACTGTCAAGCGTGCCATCGGTGGCGTTGACCACAGGTGCTGGTAGTGTGCCACCCGCGTTCACGGTATTAGCGCCCGTTTGGGTTAAGGTGATGACGCCTGTTGCCGGATCAATGGCGTAGTTCTCTTGTGAGGCGACATCAAGCTCGTAGCTGACGGTATCGCCATCAGGATCGATTGAGCCGCTGGCGGTTGCCACCACATCCCCTGCGGCCGCTTGACCCAGCTCAAGATCGGCTGAGTCTGAGACGACTGGTGCGGTTGGTGCGCCATTAATCTCATTGACCACGGCAGGAACGGTACCGGTGGTTGGGTCACTGTCAAGCGTGCCATCGGTGGCGTTGACCACGGGGGCTGGTAGTGTGCCGCCCGCGTTCACGGTATTAGCGCCCGTTTGGGTTAAGGTGATGACGCCTGTTGCCGGATCAATGGCGTAGTTCTCTTGTGAGGCGACATCAAGCTCGTAGCTGACGGTATCGCCATCAGGGTCGATTGAGCCGCTTGCGGTGGCAACAAGATCCCCTGCAGCCGCTTGACCCAGCTCAAGATCGGCTGAGTCTGAGACGATGGGCGCGGTTGGTGCGCCATTAATCTCATTGACCACGGCCGGAATGGTGCCGGTGGTTGGGTCACTGTCAAGCGTGCCATCGGTGGCGTTGACCACAGGTGCTGGTAGTGTGCCACCCGCGTTCACGGTATTAGCGCCCGCTTGGGTTAAGGTGATGACGCCTGTTGCCGGATCAATGACGTAGTTTACTTGTGAGGCGGCATCAAGCTCGTAGCTGACGGTATCGCCATCAGGGTCGATTGAGCCGCTTGCGGTGGCAACAAGATCCCCTGCAGCCGCTTGACCCAGCTCAAGATCGGCTGAGTCTGAGACGACTGGTGCGGTTGGTGCGCCATTAATCTCATTGACCACGGCCGGAACGGTACCGGTGGTTGGGTCACTGTCAAGCGTGCCATCGGTGGCGTTGACCACAGGTGCTGGTAGTGTGCCGCCCGCGTTCACGGTATTAGCGCCCGTTTGGGTTAAGGTGATGACGCCTGTTGCCGGATCAATGGCGTAGTTCTCTTGTGAGGCGACATCAAGCTCGTAGCTGACGGTATCGCCATCAGGATCGATTGAGCCGCTGGCGGTTGCCACCACATCCCCTGCGGCCGCTTGACCCAGCTCAAGATCGGCTGAGTCTGAGACGACTGGTGCGGTTGGTGCGCCATTAATCTCATTGACCACGGCCGGAACGGTACCGGTGGTTGGGTCACTGTCAAGCGTGCCATCGGTGGCGTTGACCACGGGGGCTGGTAGTGTGCCGCCCGCGTTCACGGTATTAGCGCCCGTTTGGGTTAAGGTGATGACGCCTGTTGCCGGATCAATGGCGTAGTTCTCTTGTGAGACGGCATCAAGCTCGTAGCTGACGGTATCGCCATCAGGGTCGATTGAGCCGCTTGCGGTGGCAACAAGATCCCCTGCGGCCGCTTGACCCAGCTCAAGATCGGCTGAGTCTGAGACGACTGGTGCGGTTGGTGCGCCATTAATCTCATTGACCACGGCAGGAACGGTACCGGTGGTTGGGTCACTGTCAAGCGTGCCATCGGTGGCGTTGACCACGGGGGCTGGTAGTGTGCCGCCCGCGTTCACGGTATCAGCGCCCGTTTGGGTTAAGGTGATGACGCCTGTTGCCGGATCAATGGCGTAGTTCGCTTGTGAGGCGGCATCAAGCTCGTAGCTGACGGTATCGCCATCAGGATCGATTGAGCCGCTGGCGGTTGCCACCACATCCCCTGCGGCCGCTTGACCCAGCTCAAGATCGGCTGAGTCTGAGACGATGGGCGCGGTTGGTGCGCCATTAATCTCATTGACCACGGCCGGAATGGTGCCGGTGGTTGGGTCACTGTCAAGCGTGCCATCGGTGGCGTTGACCACAGGTGCTGGTAGTGTGCCACCCGCGTTCACGGTATTAGCGCCCGCTTGGGTTAAGGTGATGACGCCTGTTGCCGGATCAATGGCGTAGTTCTCTTGTGAGGCGACATCAAGCTCGTAGCTGACGGTATCGCCATCAGGGTCGATTGAGCCGCTTGCGGTGGCAACAAGATCCCCTGCAGCCGCTTGACCCAGCTCAAGATCGGCTGAGTCTGAGACGATGGGCGCGGTTGGTGCGCCATTAATCTCATTGACCACGGCAGGAACGGTGCCGGTGGTTGGGTCACTGTCAACCGTGCCATCGGTGGCGTTGACCACAGGTGCTGGTAGTGTGCCACCCGCGTTCACGGTATTAGCGCCCGTTTGGGTTAAGGTGATGACGCCTGTTGCCGGATCAATGGCGTAGTTCTCTTGTGAGGCGACATCAAGCTCGTAGCTGACGGTATCGCCATCAGGGTCGATTGAGCCGCTTGCGGTGGCAACAAGATCCCCTGCAGCCGCTTGACCCAGCTCAAGATCGGCTGAGTCTGAGACGATGGGTGCGGTTGGTGCGCCATTAATCTCATTGACCACGGCCGGAATGGTACCGGTGGTTGGGTCACTGTCAACCGTGCCATCGGTGGCGTTGACCACAGGTGCTGGTAGTGTGCCACCCGCGTTCACGGTATTAGCGCCCGTTTGGGTTAAGGTGATGACGCCTGTTGCCGGATCAATGACGTAGTTTACTTGTGAGGCGGCATCAAGCTCGTAGCTGACGGTATCGCCATCAGGGTCGATTGAGCCGCTTGCGGTGGCAACAAGATCCCCTGCAGCCGCTTGACCCAGCTCAAGATCGGCTGAGTCTGAGACGATGGGTGCGGTTGGTGCGCCATTAATCTCATTGACCACGGCCGGAATGGTACCGGTGGTTGGGTCACTGTCAAGCGTGCCATCGGTGGCGTTGACCACGGGGGCTGGTAGTGTGCCACCCGCGTTCACGGTATTAGCGCCCGTTTGGGTTAAGGTGATGACGCCTGTTGCCGGATCAATGACGTAGTTCTCTTGTGAGGCGACATCAAGCTCGTAGCTGACGGTATCGCCATCAGGGTCGATTGAGCCGCTTGCGGTGGCAACAAGATCCCCTGCAGCCGCTTGACCCAGCTCAAGATCGGCTGAGTCTGAGACGATGGGCGCGGTTGGTGCGCCATTAATCTCATTGACCACGGCCGGAATGGTGCCGGTGGTTGGGTCACTGTCAAGCGTGCCATCGGTGGCGTTGACCACAGGTGCTGGTAGTGTGCCACCCGCGTTCACGGTATTAGCGCCCGCTTGGGTTAAGGTGATGACGCCTGTTGCCGGATCAATGACGTAGTTTACTTGTGAGGCGGCATCAAGCTCGTAGCTGACGGTATCGCCATCAGGGTCGATTGAGCCGCTTGCGGTGGCAACAAGATCCCCTGCAGCCGCTTGACCCAGCTCAAGATCGGCTGAGTCTGAGACGACTGGTGCGGTTGGTGCGCCATTAATCTCATTGACCACGGCCGGAACGGTACCGGTGGTTGGGTCACTGTCAAGCGTGCCATCGGTGGCGTTGACCACAGGTGCTGGTAGTGTGCCACCCGCGTTCACGGTATTAGCGCCCGTTTGGGTTAAGGTGATGACGCCTGTTGCCGGATCAATGGCGTAGTTCTCTTGTGAGGCGACATCAAGCTCGTAGCTGACGGTATCGCCATCAGGATCGATTGAGCCGCTGGCGGTTGCCACCACATCCCCTGCGGCCGCTTGACCCAGCTCAAGATCGGCTGAGTCTGAGACGACTGGTGCGGTTGGTGCGCCATTAATCTCATTGACCACGGCAGGAACGGTACCGGTGGTTGGGTCACTGTCAAGCGTGCCATCGGTGGCGTTGACCACGGGGGCTGGTAGTGTGCCGCCCGCGTTCACGGTATTAGCGCCCGTTTGGGTTAAGGTGATGACGCCTGTTGCCGGATCAATGGCGTAGTTCTCTTGTGAGACGGCATCAAGCTCGTAGCTGACGGTATCGCCATCAGGGTCGATTGAGCCGCTTGCGGTGGCAACAAGATCCCCTGCAGCCGCTTGACCCAGCTCAAGATCGGCTGAGTCTGAGACGATGGGTGCGGTTGGTGCGCCATTAATCTCATTGACCACGGCCGGAATGGTGCCGGTGGTTGGGTCACTGTCAAGCGTGCCATCGGTGGCGTTGACCACAGGTGCTGGTAGTGTGCCACCCGCGTTCACGGTATTAGCGCCCGTTTGGGTTAAGGTGATGACGCCTGTTGCCGGATCAATGGCGTAGTTCTCTTGTGAGGCGACATCAAGCTCGTAGCTGACGGTATCGCCATCAGGGTCGATTGAGCCGCTTGCGGTGGCAACAAGATCCCCTGCAGCCGCTTGACCCAGCTCAAGATCGGCTGAGTCTGAGACGATGGGCGCACTAGGGGCTTCGTTGTCGGCGTCAGCGTCAGCATCGGCGTCAGCATCGGCGTCAGCATCGGCGTCAGCATCAGCATCGGCGTCAGCATCGGCGTCAGCATCAGCATCAGCATCAGCATCAGCATCAGCATCAGCATCGGCGTCAGCATCAGCATCAGCATCAGCGTCAGCATCAGCATCAGCATCAGCATCAGCATCAGCATCAGCATCAGCATCAGCATCAGCGTCAGCATCGGCGTCAGCATCAGCATCAGCATCAGCATCAGCATCAGCATCAGCATCAGCATCAGCGTCAGCATCAGCATCAGCATCGGCATCGGCATCGGCATCGGCGTCAGCATCGGCATCGGCGTCAGCATCGGCATCGGCATCGGCATCGGCATCAGCATCGGCATCAGCATCAGCATCAGCATCAGCGTCTGCATCGGCGTCTGCGTCTGCGTCTGCGTCTGCGTCGTTATCATCATTATTGCCGTTAGAAAGCGCAGATGCGGCAACACCTGACCCTGCAAGACCTGCCAATCCAGCCAAGGCATTAAAGCCGCTGTTCTCCGCTGCTCCCACCCACCAAGGTGCTACTTGCTGACTTCCGCCCAAGGCATGACCCTGTATCTCGCCTGGTTCTAGCTCGGTCACATAATCGGTAACCTCGCCTGTATCCGGCACATATTGATAATAGTTACCATCTTCAGCGATACCCATTAGTGCGCTGTCTGTAGTGTCGTAAAAATCTTCGACAATAAGATGCGGATCTAAGCCTTCGTTTGCAAAAGAGACATGGAGATCGTTATTTATGCGTTTAGTAATAAGATCATCTGGCGCATAGCCTGTGGCCTGATCAAGAAACTCGTAGTTGGTTCTATCAGCAGCTTGGATTATTGTAGGAGTGCCAGTTTCTGTCGCAACGGTGTGTTCAGCAATGGTTGCGGCTTGATCGTTTACTTTGACAGTTATAGTGCTCATAAAATCATCCTTGATCAATGAATTCTAAATACAGCAAATCTCGACTTAGAATTGTGCGTTAATTTAATTGTCCTTTTAATAGGCAGTAATAACAGCTCGCAGCTGTTTTGAAATCTTTACTCAGCATTATTGTTATCTATATAAGATTCTTTTGATACGGCATACGTTTCTTTTAAGACAGCCTGATTTGTACTATTACAGTTTGGCATGACACGACTGATTTGATGCGCTTGACGGGTACTTTGACTTAGCATTGGCAACGCTTCTTCAGCGGATAGCTGTTGAATAACAGGACTACCAGATTTGGATAAACCAACTTTTAAGTAGTTTGTTGTTTGAGGAATGAATTGATACTTTTGAGCATAAGGAATAATTTTTTCATCTTTTCCGTCTAAGATTGCTCCATTAATAATGTGCGCACTATTACACACAATTTGTTGTGAATAATGCCCTCTTTGCAAACTAGAATGAAAAACATTATCCAGCCCAAAGCTTATATCGATGTTATGAACTGGATCACCATCACCAGCATCACGAAAAAAAACAAGCCTAACTTCATTGGGTTTCAAATTATTATCATCAGGTATGCGAAATAACTCACCGCTTTCTTTCCAGTCAGCTCGTTTAATCTGTTCATTAACATCAGACCTAGATAACGCTTGATCGTTTTTTGCCGTTTGACATCCTACTACACCAACCGATGCACAAATGATTGCGGATAATAGTAATTTTTTACTGTCCATAGTGTTTCATCCTAATAATAAGACCTAGTTTATGGGCATCTACCCTTTCACTGATATCCTTAATTTTTTTATATCAATCTCTATGTGTAGTTTAATCTCCAAAATTTATATATAAAAACTGTCTATGTGTAATGGTAACTCTCTTAAAATTTTATTATATCTTTCTATATTTAGAATACAATTACCCTATCTTCTATCAGATAAATAATATTCTTATATATGAATATCCTGATTATAAGATAGATTAAAGCTTACAAAGAAAAATACTGTCAAATAATAAATTTTTAAGATACAAAACAGTCACATTTTATTACCTAAACCTTTATTTATTAATAAGCTAAACTTTACTAAAAATATTATTTATTAGAAAAAATTACCTATGTATTCACGTAGTTATCGTAATCGTTAATTTCGTGATGAAAAGCTTATTTTTAGTATTACAGAAGATATTGAGATCAAGAAATGAACTAAAAAATTAGATGCGCCTTAATATTCGTTTATAAGAATATAATATGTTAAGGCACTTTCTATATTGTTTTTTATTAGACTATTTCAAAACCCTGAAGGAGTGTTTAGAAAATCAAAGATTATGACAAACAGTACTATCTATCTACTGTTTAAAAAAGTATCTGAAGAAGCAGCTAGCAAATTTTATTCGGATAATAACGTTAGAATTATTGAGAAAACATAAGATAGTGAAGATATAAAGAAAGAATCCCTAAGATGCATTCGATCTTCAATCAACTATTTTTGCGGTTATATGACAGTGAAGCAATCATCTTATCTGTAGATGACTACTTACTTTTAGATGCGGGAAATGTACCCATGACTGTCATTTTAGGAAAAGACAGTCATGGATTATTTGAATAAAACATGTGAGGTATTTAAGGTGAGGATATGGCAGTTTTTACTTAACGCACCAAAATTACAGGTGACAGTGTGCTAGCGATAATTTCTGTCGTGGTACTGCCCAAAAATAATTGCTGCAATTTAGAATGACCATAAGCACCCAAAACCATCATGTCGATGTCATTATCCATTTGGAATTTTAACAAGCCATTTACCGCGTCAGAAGCTGTTAAGTGATGAGCATCTACCATGAAACCAGCCGCTTCTAATTGCGCTGCTGCTGCACTTAAGCTTTGTTTTGCCGCATCATTATGATTGCTTATCATGACGATATGACCTTTCATACCGTTTAATACAGGGCTTCTTGCAACCATCCTTACCGCTTTGATAGCGGTTTTGCTACCATCAAAGGCAATCATGTAAGAGCGTGGTTCTTTGAAAGGCTCCGAACAAATCAAGATAGGCACCTCTGAGGCGCGGGCAACTGTTTCGATTTGACTCCCAATATTGATACGGCTGTTTTTATGGTCTTCACCGCGTCGACCCATAACAATGGCACGATTTTCTGTCTTGAAATGCTCAATGGCAGGTAACAGCTTGCCATGCCGCTGGTAAATACGGACAGCAATATCAGCAAATCTCTCTTTAATATGGCTTTTGGCGTCTTCCACCAAGGCAT
Organism: uncultured Gammaproteobacteria bacterium; assembly: GCA_963744895.1. GTDB lineage: Bacteria > Pseudomonadota > Gammaproteobacteria > Pseudomonadales > Moraxellaceae > Psychrobacter. The sequence continues at coordinate 1,230,874 of CAVUUW010000005.1, read as the reverse complement.
TGCTATAGCTGTTTTCTATTTTTGCTCTTTGTTCATCCAGTTGGGTCAACTCTTCTAATAAGAATTGGCGGCTATTAATACCGATGGCACCGGACAAATCACGTCTACTAGAGACCGGCACATTATTCACATGCATGAGTCCAACAGGTAAATTTAGTTTGCTGGCATACCACGCGGCATAGTCGCAAATCGATTCAGTGACGGCTGATCCGTCGATACAAGCCAAAATGTGCTGTGAGGTTGTCATCATTCATCCTTAAATATGGTTGATTAATCCTATGTCACTTTTGAATTATTCCTAGTACATAACCAAACAATTCCTCTCGTTAAAAGCCTTGTTTTAAACCCTTTATAAAATATATTATTTCGTTAAATTAATAGCTTGTTCATTTGATAATACCCAATTTAAGTCGCTTCATCCAGTCATGTATTTAGGATCATGCCATTCCATGGGGCTCATTTTATGAATGCTAAAAAACACTTTTGTTAGTATAAGTTTGACTTAACAATAACGTCCTATCTACTGCTGTCACTATACCCTCGCAAATTTTGCTACAATGTGTTTTTAACCGTTATAATTCGGCAGTTAATTTTAAAGCATTATTATTCAGGTGATAAAGTTATGGCAAAAAATGCCCTACAGGCTCAGTTATTAAAAGCAGGATTGGTGGATAATAAAAAAGCCAAAAAAATCAGTAAGCAAGCTGACCATGCCAAACGTACTGGTGATTCAGAAAGCTTAGAGGCAAAAAAAGCGTTGGCAGAAGCGCAAGCAAAAAAACTAGAAAAAGACCAAAAGCTTAACCAAGAAAAGCAGCGTGTTTTAGAAGAAAAGATGCTAAAAGCCAACATTGTGCAAATGATCAAGCAGCATCAGATTATGGATACAAATGGTGAAGTCAGTTATCAGTTTGTAGATAACGCTAAAGTTAAAAAAATCTCAGTCACGCAAAAACTCTATGATCAAATCGTGGTCGGTCATGTCGTTATTGCACGATTAGAAGAAAGCTATGCACTACTTCCACGCCCACTAGCAGATCGTATAGAGTCAAAAATGACCGGCTTTATTGTTGTCTCTAACGACACCGCAGAAGACGCATTGGAAGAAGACGATCCTTATGCTGCTTATGTGATTCCAGATGATTTGATGTGGTAATTAGTTGCTCTTAACCATCGCATTAAAAAACCCTTTATTGACTATCCAATAAAGGGTTTTTGTCTTAATCGTATTCAATATCAACAGATATTTTTAGTAAATGAGGTTTGCATCTCGTCATACTTTTAGCGTTCTAAGGAGTGAGCAATACATGCTTACTCTTTTGATAAGCAGACAGACCATCGCCGCCCAACTCTCGGCCAATACCGCTTTGCTTAAACCCGCCCCAGCCTGCTTCTGGCAGCACAATTTGTTGCTCGTTAATCCAAACATGACCTGCTTGAATTTGTAGTGCCATCTCAAGCGCTACACTCTCATCAGCACTCACGATAGTCGCTGCCAAGGCAAATTTGCTGTCGTTGGCTAAGCGAATAGCTTCTGATGTTGCTGTAAAAGTCGTACTGACTAATACGGGTCCGAACACTTCTTCTATCCATAACTGACTGGTCGTTGGTACGTCTGTATAGATGGTTGGCATCCCAAAATAGCCTACCCTATCCACTATATTGCCACCCGTTAAGCATGTGAGCTGCTCGGTCGTGGCAATATCAAAGTATCTTTTGACCTGATTTAGTTGTTGCTTGCTCACCAGTGGGCCCATTTGTATATCGGTATCAAAACCGTCACCAATTTGTAGACTTGTCGTTTTTGCTTTTAAAGTCTCAAATAGCGGGTCAGCAATACTTTCGTGCACAATTAGCCGTGAAGTTGCCGAGCATATTTGCCCAGCATTGGTAAAGATACCACCAATGATCAAATCACAAGCGTGGTCGATATTGGCATCTGCACATACCACGATAGCCGACTTGCCGCCTAGCTCTAGGCTGATGTCTTTAACGCTTTTAGCCGCCTGACTCATGACCTTTTCACCGACCACATTACTACCCGTAAAAGATACTTTATCAATCAGCGGATGGCTGGTCATAGCAGCACCCACTTCAGCTGCACCCGGTAAGATGTTCACCACGCCTTTGGGCAATCCTATCTTGGATAAGATATTACCCAGCATCAGCTCTGGTAACAGAGTCACTTCAGACGGTTTTAATAGCACGGTACAACCCGCCGCTAGCGCAGGTGCTAGCTTCCAAGCCGTCGTTACCATGGGAAAGTTCCAAGGCGTAATCAGCGCACAAATACCCACAGGCGCGTAGGTCTTTAGCAATTGTATGCCTGACTCAAGCGTAGACACTTCAGACCATATTGCTTGATCGGTGATCAGATTGGCGTAATAGCGATAGCAAGCAATGGCGTCTCCAACGTCTATCTTTGCTTCCTCAATTGGCTTACCATTATTTAACACAGACAATCCAACCAACTTATCAAATTGCTGCTCCATAGACGCTGCAATCGCGCTTAGATAACGGGCGCGCTCGCTAACATCAGTCTGCAACCAGCTGCTATAAGCCTCTGAGGCAGCTCTGACCGCTATCTCTACATGAGCACTGGTACATAAACGCGTCGTTGCAATTACCTCTCCCGAATTGGGATCATATAAGGCATGGTTATTTGTATTATCAAAGCTTGCATTATTAGAGTCAGTCGCAGGCGCTTCAATCTTAATCCACTCGCCATTGATATAAGCGGCATTTAACACGACTTCATTTTGAGCCGTTTGTGTTGCGCCTTCTCTGGTTAAACTTGTAGCGTTCGTCAATTCCACCATGGTTAATTGCCTTATATTTTTGGATAAAGTTTTATTTATTTGCATAGCACGCGCAACGTAATTGATGAAATAATCGGTTTATCTGACAACAGAAAAACCAATTATTTTTTTACGTTATATGCTTTATTGATATCGAATGTGCAACTAATAAAGCAGATGCGCGACTGAGGTAATCACCACCAAACTGATAAGCGTACGAAGGATAAAAATCCCAAATAGCTCTAATATATTGAGTTTGATGTTTGATTTCAAAATCAGCGCACCAACTTCAGACATATAGATAATCTGAGTAATTGAGGCGGCACCCACGATAAATCGTGTCATTTCACTCTCGATACTTTTACCGACCAGCGCTGGCAAGTACATATCTGCAAAGCCCATAATCATGGCAGGTGCAGCCTTTGCCGCCTCTGGAATCTGCAACCATTCAAGCAATGGCACAAGTGGTGTCGCGAGCCAATTAAAGACAGGCGTATACTCTGCTAAGCCCAAGCCAATCGTACCGATGGCAAAGACAACTGGGATCAGTCCAAAGTAAATATCAAATAGATTACCCACGCTACGTTTGAACACATAACCCAAGCTTGGCATAGAGTGTGCGCGAGTGACGGCGCGATTGACCGCCCATTGGTAAGTGCTATACCCAGCAGGAATACCTTCGTCTAGCATACTTTTGCCAGAGTGATAGCTGTCAGGTTTCATTGACAATGGCGGTATACGCGGCATGATGATCGCAGCGATAAACCCAGTCAGTGCAATGGTTAGATAAAAATAAACAAAGTTATTGTCCACGCCAATGGTTTTGGCAACCACGTAGGTAAAGGCAATGGAAGTCACTGAAAAGGTAGTGGCAATGATGGCTGCTTCACGCTGGCTGTAGAAACTCTTATCATACTGCTGCATGGTGACCAGCAGGCCGATTGACGCGGCCCCAAACCAAGAGGACATGGCATCAACGGCAGAGCGACCTGGTAGTTTGAACAGTTTGACAAATATCTTGCTGGCCAATGTGCCCAAGAATTCCATGAGGCCAAAGTCAGTCAAAAACGGTAGCGATAAAATGGCGAAGAAAAACAACGGAATCAGAATGGGGATCAAATCTTCAAAAATGACGCCGCCCGTATTGCGATTAATAATAAACTCAGGGCCGACTTGCAGATAAATCATCCAAACAAACACCATCCCTAACAAACGCGTGGTCAGCCAAAACCAATCAACATCAAAGAGATTCTTTATCAGTGAGCCTTCAGCCAAATTGGGTTTTAATACCTTTACTGCTAGTGCCCCAAGACAGGAGATGGTCACGATCGCCATGGTGATATAGACCACAAATCCGCCCAATATTGCTTGCAAAGTATCGGTCAACACCCCCAATAAAATGGTGACCTTACCATCCCATTGAAACGGTATGATAAATAGCGCAATACCCAATGCTGAAAATAGCAGAAACTTCCACATTGACGCCCGCCACTGCCCTGCTTGCGGTGTGTTTGGATCGACATCGTTTCCTAATATCGGTTGCTGCGATTTATCAATAGCATTCGTCATTTACCTTCTCCTTAATGGGTGGTGATCGCCAGTTTTTCCGTTTTTCTATATGAATAAATGCACAAACAGAAATATCAATATTGACCGTACGCGTTTGTCGAAGATTTGCCCATTAGTGATACACGTTTGAATTAGGGACACGCCCTAATAGCGAGGTTTGCTCTAATGAACGTTTTTCCTTGAGCGACCCACACTTATAGTCCTTTAAGCATTGTTTATGAGTACCGTTAACTAAAATAGGTAACCGTCTCACCCATTTCTTTGAGAAACTCATCTGCTTCATCAATCTCATAAATGATCGGCTGCTTGCCTGTCGTATCTGTTTTTAGCGCCTCTAGCAATTGCTGCTTGTCTGTAATTCTGCGATAGCCAGCGCCAAATCCTGCGGCTAATGACTCAAAGTCTGGCGTTTTAATATTGACACCGATCAGTGGCAAACCGCCCTCTTCCATATAACGGCGAATCTCGCCATAACCTTGGTTGTTCCATAACAGCACAATCAATGGCAGCTCAAGCTCGGCTGCGCAAATAAGTTCAGCAATGGTAAATTGAATACCACCATCACCGATAAAGCTGACAACCGGCAAGTTCGATCCAATCATGGCACCAATAGCAGCGGGCAAACCATAGCCTAGCGTGCCAAAGCCCGTTGAGGAGTTAAACCATTTGCGCGTTGCCAATGCCTCAAAACCAAGGTTACCGCTATAGACAGGCTGCGTTGAGTCACCCACAAAGATGACGTCTTGCACTTCATCTCGAATCAGTTTTAACAAGGCGTTTTGGCCAGCAAATTCTGATGTCACATCTTCTAAAAGTGCGTGTTTTGCCTCGTTCACGCGTGACAATGCCTGATGGTCGAATGCCTGACCGTTTGATATCTGATTTTCTAAACGACTACATAGTCCACTAATAGCCATCTGTGCGTCAGACAATACCGCGATATCCGCTCTAAACGGACGCTGCAACTGCTCGGCATCGCAGTCGATACGCACTAATGTGCCATTGATTTTGAACTCACCATTAAAGAACACATCGTAATCGGTCTCGCCAAGCTCCGTACCAATCGCTAATACCCAATCTGCCTCTGTAATCACCGCTCGGCCTGCATCTAATGACTGATTGCTACCCAAACTCAATGGATGAGCAGGTGGTAGTAGCCCTTTGGCATTAATAGTCAAAAACGTGGGCGCGTCTATTAGTTCTGCCAGTTTTTGCGCATCGTGATCGACATCGACGCAGCCACCACCGTAAAGCAGCACTGGTTTTTTTACAGTTTTTAATGATTCGATAATCAAATCTAATTGCGTAGGATTTGGCAGCGGTCTCATCACTTGTGGTGGACGTTAGGCTATTAGCCATATCTTTTAAGCTAGGCGGCTTGGCAACATGGCTGGCATCAGCGGTGATGACATCAATAGGCAGCTGAATATGGACTGGTCCTGGACGTGCGCCATTAAATAACGCAAACGCTTCAGCGATAACTTTGGGTAATGACTCAGGCTGCCAGATGGTTTTACTCGTGAGTGCCACCTTACTGACCATGCCTTGCTGATCATGCAGCTCATGCAAGTGACCCTCCCCACTCCCCGTGTCTTTGATTTTATTGACACTAGAGATCACCAGCATTGGGATAGAGTCAGCCAATGCTTGCGCCATCGCCGTCATGATGTTGGTCATGCCAGGGCCTGTGATGATAAAACATACGCCAATCTTACCAGAAGCACGGTAATAACCATCAGCCATAAACCCAGCGCCTTGCTCGTGACGCGGGGTCACATGGCGAATATTGGTATTGGGTAGGCCGCGATATAGCTCTACTGTGTGTACCCCCGGTATGCCAAAGACGGTCTCTACTCCATAGTATTCTAGCCACTGGACGAGCAACTCACCGCAGGTCAGAGGCGAGGCATCAAATGATATAGAAGGCGTTTGGGTCAATTGGGTCATGGGGTAATTATCCTAAAAATTTTAATAAGTTTTGGGTTGGATGTTTTATTTGAAATAGCTTTTTATTTAGCGTCGTTATTTTTTTAGTAGCTACTTATGTTGAATAGCCATTTGTTTTAGATTCTAGCTAAATGCAATAAATCACAAATCATGATGGCGTAACCAGTCATCAATCATCACGTGCAGACGCTTGCCTGAAAAACTGGGGAAATGACCGCCATGGACGACACGTACAGGCAACGCATTAAGACGGCGCATGCTTTTGGCATAGTCAGTCATGTCGCTATGCCATGTATCTTCGATCAATGGGCCGTCGTAGATAAGATCACCCGAGATCAGCGTTTCGCTCGCCGCTTCCCACAAGGCGATACCGCCTGGTGAGTGACCGGGTGTATGAATCACCTCAAATTGACGATTACCCAAGTCAATCATGTCACCATCTTCTAATGGCATAATTTTGGCAGGTGCAGCAATTTTGTAGCCACAATGGGCATAAGGCTCGGGCGGTAGCGCGTCAAACATCTCATCATTGACGAACATGTCCGCCAACGTACGGGCATTGTCTGGTTCAGCGAGAATATGCGCTTCAGCAGAATGCACGTGACAGCAGTCAAACTCGCTCGCCGCACCAATGTGATCAAAATGCGTATGACTGGCAACGCCCACGATATCGCGATCAGCAAGTAGAGCAACATGACGACGCAGCGGTACTGCCCCTAGTCCGAAATCTACTAATAAATCTCGCTGGCTGCCGCGCACGTGCCACAGATTGCAGCGAAAGAACGGCTTAATCCACGGCTCATCGATGAGCGTGACGCCATCGCTATGCGCGGTAGTGCGATACCAGTTCTCTGGATTGATACGCGCTAGTGATTGTTCACTCATAAGTCAGCTCCATTAGAGATATCCAAGCGGCTGAGATTTAAGTCACTGGGATTTAAGTCACTAAGATAGTTTTGGTGCGTACGGCTTTCATCAATACGGGCAAGATCGATATCAACGATCATCGTGCCAGCCGCTAAGCCAAGTCTGCCGAGCACCTCACCATCGGGGCCAGCGACGATGCTATTGCCACAGTACTGAAGATTATCTTCCTCACCCGAGCGATTGATACAAGCGACAAAGCATTGATTGTCCATGGCGCGAGCGCGTATTTGGAGCACCTGACGCTCTGCATTTGGCAGCATATTGGCCGTCGGTGACAGGATGATTTGTGCCCCTGCTTGTACCAGCTCTCTTGCTACTTCTGGGAATTCGTTGTCATAACAAATCATCAAACCCAGTTTGCCGAATCGCGTATCGACGACGCAGGACTTTTTACCCGCTGTAAAAAACTGGTGTTCGCGATCCCACAAATAGCGCTTATCATAAGTCGCTAGGCGCTGTCCGTTGTCGTCTATAAGAATGGCAACGTTACTCAGCTCACCATTGGGTCGGCGTTCAGCGAACCCAAATAGCACATGCAATTGGTATTTATTAGCAAGTCTCGCCACCTCAGTGACAATGGGGCCATCGATCGCTTCCGCTAAGCCATCAAGACGCTCAAAGATGTTGTAGCCTGTAAATGCAAGCTCTGGTAATGCAATCAGATTGACTTTTGCCTCCACAGCTAGGCGGCAAAGCGATTCTAGTGCGTCTAGGTTGGCGACTGGTTCAGCCCATAAAGGATTGGTTTGAGCGATCATCAGTTTCATAATGCGCCCTCCTCTTGAGCTGCAGTGACAGCATCACTCTGACGGGTAAACAACGTCGCACCTAACCAGTAGAGACCACCTGTGATGATAAAGACAGGTAACGATGCACCAAATGACGGCGGCGCAATCAATGTCCAGTAAGCTGCTAAAGCCGCGCCAATCACGTAAGCTGCAATCGCAATCTTTGCCGTCGGACGTCCCAATTGATGCGTGGCGTCAAGTAGCTTTGCCGTATAGCCTTCTTTACTAACAAGGTAATAATCGACAATCATGACTGAAAATGCGGGGATAAATAGCGCGCCTACGATCAGCAAGAAGTTTTGAAACTGATCTAAGATACCCGGAATTAGCGCGCCAAAAATAGTGACCAAGCCAATGATTAAGGCAGGTTTCCAAAAGCTCATATTAGGTTTGATGTTCATGCAGGATAGCGTTGCGCTATAGACTGCCATGACATTGGTGGTCATGACCGAGAAGAAAATAACCAAGGCGGCTGGTAGGCCAAAACCAAAGTCAGCGAGCAAGCGCGTCGGATCATAAGTCTGCTCCATGCCATACATGATAGAGAGACCTGAGATGGTCGCGCCCAAGCCCATGGCAACGATGGCTGCCACAATATAGCCAAAATACGTACCCCATATGGCAACTTTTGGGGATTTACAATTGCGATTGTAATCGGCGGCCGACGACATCCACGAAAACGCAGTAGCGATGACAATATCAAAGGCGATACCTAAGGTAATACCGTTGCGCGACTCAACAGGCATCTCAAACAGTCTTGAGACATCGTAATGTTGATTTAGCTGATAAAGCACTATAACGGTAAGCACAGCCATTGCCAATGCAGCCCAGCGTTCAACCAGCTCGATACCAAGGTGACCGCGTAGCACGATGAGCACTACGACGGTCTCGCATAAAATAACAAACAGCGGCAGATTGCTATAGCCTGTAGTAGCTTCAATCGCGTAATCAAGACTCATGCCAGCCAGCAGCGCCTGAATACAGCTCCACGCAATCAGTACACCCATATTGACCAAGGAGATCAACTGACTACCAACGGGGCCATAAGCACGGCGCGTCAACGCCATCGAAGGCAACCCAGTACGCTGACCCATCAAACCAACCAATAGCAGCGGGATCGCCCCAATCAATGAACCAATGAGCACGGTGGTGATAGCCGTACTAAACCGTAGGTCAGGTACGAGTAGCATGCCCGTCAAAATAGTCGTGACGACGATATTGGCGCCAAACCATAACGCAAACGTACCAATCGAGCCTAAACTGTGTCCAGCCTCATTTGGAGAGAGCGTGTCTTGACCAAAAAACGAAGAGGATTTACTCATTGGGGTCTTCCTTAACCAAATTGCATTCATACCAGCTGCTCAAAAACGCTGATAACCATGTCCTTGTCTACTCACATACCCTATTCGGATAGCTGTCCTATGTGCTAACTCTAGCCAATAAGCGTCTGCTTTTAGTAAACAGCTTTGACCTTATCGTCATAGCGTACGCCCGGTAAAATACATAGCATCTCAAACAGTAAGTTCGCAGCCAGTACAGAGGTGTTGCCAAATGGATCATACGGTGGTGATACTTCGACCAAGTCACCACCGACCACATCAAGACCGCGCATGCCGCGAATGATTTCGATGCCTTGCGTGGAGGTCAAACCACCGATCTCAGCGGTACCCGTACCAGGCGCAAACGCAGGGTCAATACCATCAATGTCAAAACTCAAGTAAACAGGACCATCGCCGAGCTTTTCGCGTACTTCTGCCATGAGCGGCGCAAGCGACTTATACCAGCATTCCTCAGCAGGTACGACGCGAAACCCTTGCTGAGTTGACCAATCAAACTCTTCCGCGCTATAGCCTGTACCACGTAAGCCAATCTGCACCACGCGATTACCATCGATGAGGTTTTCTTCGACAGCGCGGCGGAATGGTGTGCCGTGAGCAATTTTTTCGCCAAACATATCATCATTGATATCAGCGTGGGCATCGATATGCACCATACCGACAGGGCCATGTTTTTTGGCAAGTGCACGCAGGATAGGCAGTGCGATGGTATGATCGCCACCCAGTGTGAGCGGAATCGCGCCATGTTTAACGATTTTATCGGTATAGAATTTTTCGATGATATCGACGCTTTTTAGCAGATTGAACGTATTGATAGGCACGTCACCGATATCAGCCACTTGCAATGACTCAAATGGCGCAGCACGCGTGGCGACGTTATAAGGACGAATCATTCTTGACTCATCACGAATCTGTCTGGGTCCCAATCTGGCACCGCTACGGTTTGAGGCGCCAATGTCTAAAGGCACACCAACGAATGCCACATCTAAGCCTTCGGCATCAGCCTGAGTCGGCAAGCGCATCATAGAAGCGAAGCCGCCAAATCTTGGCATATCATTGCCACTTAATGGTTGATTGAATGTCATCAGTTACTTCCCTATTTTATTTGATTTATATACACAATTTGCTACATACCATTGACAATACATAAATATAGAGGAAGGAACCATGGTAAAATTTAGAAGTAAACTTCTGGTTTTTCGTAGTAAAACAGCTTTGTCAGTTATTAACAGAAGTTTATATGAGGTAATATTAAGCAAGGAAGTACAGTGCTGAGGTAATAAATGATTGAGAAAGTAAGGAGTCGATTTTGATATTGGATGAGCTGATAAAAATAGATATCAAAACACTGCGTAGCTTTATGGCTATCGTGGAATGTCAAGGCGTGACGGCCGCTCAGTCGCGTTTGAATGTCACAACCTCAGTGATTAGTGGACACTTAACTCATTTGGAAGACCGCTTGGGCATGACATTCTGTCATCGTGGTCGAGCCGGGTTTAAGCTGACAGAAGACGGCGCCGCTGTCTATGAGGCATGTTTGGGCTTTACCGAGTCGGTCGCAAGCTTTCAGCATCAGCTGCATTATATTAAGCAATTAGACTCGGTTCATGGTGGTCATATTAGGCTTTGCTTGATTGATCAGATGCCCAAGTTTTTTTATGACGCGCTCAGACAGCGCCTCGCCAGCAGCTACCGCAATAACCCGCTAATACACTTTTCTATTGACGTACAAAGCCCTGAGAGCATGTTGGAAAAGCTCTTAAGTAACGAGAGTGATATTGGTGTGGGTTATTTTGGCAGCTTTCCACCGTTACTGACATTCAAACCAGCATTTGTCGAAAAGCAGGTTGTCTGCTGCGGGCGCGAGCACAGGCTTTTTTATAACTCAGGAGGTTTGACGCTTGAGGAGTTAGAGCAGAATTACCCGTGGATAAAAAGGGGTTATGTGGTTGAGCATCATATCAATCATATCCGTCCCAAAACCTTGAGCGCCACCACCTATCATATGGAAGCGACAGCGCAGCTGATCCTTGCAGGCTATCATGTTGGCTACTTACCGCGCGATTTGGCGAGGCGTTACGAGGGTATGGGACTGATGAAAATACTTCTGCCCGATGAGGCTAGTTATGACGTCGAACATCACTGGGCATATCGGGAAAATCAACCCAAACAAGCGGCTGATTTTCTACATAAAATGATGAACTTGTTATAAAAGAATGGCTAATTCTGTTGTACTGCGACAGACGGTTGTTGATGCTTGAGACCGATGGTTCTAAGTTTACCCTTATCATCCACGTCTTTGATGATCAATGACCACTCATCGCTGACAACCACGGTATCACCTGGAACGGGCACGTGCCCAAATGCGAAGTCACATACTCAGCCACCGTCTGCTCCCATCTGTTTTTTGCGCTGTCTTCATCTTTCGTTTTAAGCGTTTTTATCAAGGTTTCAGATGCCATAACCTCTGTAAAAAATGGTAAATCCTCAAGTTTCACACTAGGTGATAACAACCAGTCGCCATAAAAATCATCGATAGCCTTACGATCTAATGTCGTATCATTAAAGATTTTAGCAATTTTGCTCGCGTGATTGCCGCGCATGGCGTACCAGACACTATCGCCAAATTTCAGTTTTGTGTTTTCATCAACGACGACAATTTGTTGCCCCCGCACCAGTGCAAACACGCTGATCTCATCAGGGCTAATGCCCTTGGAGATAGCCATAGGATGACGGCCAATAGCAAATGCCCCTGACTGCGCCTCAAACTCGTATAAGGTAATACTCGCCTTATCTGATACCCATACCTCATTTTCTTCTTTAGGGTCTTTATTGGTTGGGATACGCACCTTAAATAGGTTTGCCATGGTAGGAATGGTCGTGCCTTGCAAGATCAGTGACAGCACCACAACCCCAAAGGCAATATCAAAGAGCATAAAGGCGTTATCAATCCCCGCCATGACAGGCAAAATAGCAAGGGTAATGGGCACGGCCCCGCGCAAACCAACCCAAGAGATAAACCCAATCTCTCGATCTTTAAATTTAAAGGGTTTTACACTGGTATAGACCGCGATAGGACGAGCAACAAAGATCATAAAGGCTGCTATCGCCACTGAATAATACCAGACATTGAGGACGTTTGATGGCGTGACCAATAGCCCCAATACCACAAACAATACTGCTTGCGACAGCCAAGCAAAGCTATCCATCACGCGCATGACATGCTCAGTTGAGCGTACTTTATGATTACCTATCAGCACCCCTGTCAAATACACCGCCAAAAATCCACTACCGCCAACCAAGTTGGTTGCGGCAAAAACAGCCAAGCCTGCCGACAGTATCAAAATAGCGTACATGCCCTCTGCCAGATGTATCTTGGGCAATAGCCGAGATAACAAATAACCAAAGAGCAAGCCCATGCCCAATCCAAAGCCCAACTGTTGGAACAGTAGAATTAAAAACCCAAAGACCGTCTGACCAGCAGGATCAACATTTAAGGCAATGAAACCCGTTACTAATAAAATAGCCAAAGGATCATTGGCACCAGACTCTAACTCAAGCGTGGCTTGGACACGATCGTTGAGCTTGACCCCGCCATTACGCAATAACGAGAATACGGCGGCCGCATCGGTTGAGCCGACAATCGCTGCCATCAATAGACCAAAACGCCAATCGACATCAAGTAACCAAGTAACGAATACCCCAAGCACCAAAACAGTAACCAGTACGCCCCAAGTCGCCAAGGTAATCGCAGGTTTTAGACCGACTCGAAATGACTTAAAAGACGTGCGTAGACCACCATCTAGTAGGATACAAGCCAGCGCGGCTTGCCCCACAAAATTGGCCAGCCCATACTGAGAAAACTCAATACCCAAGATGCCCTGCTCACCCGCCAGCATACCGACGATCAAAAACAGTAATAGCAATGGCACACCCAAACGCGCCGATAACGTGCTCGCCATGATACTGGCGAAGATTAACACTGCACCTACGAGGTATAGGATATTTAAGGTATCCATTGTTTTGAAGCCCTATTTTTGTAAATTATAATAAGTCACGTTATTTATTGATATTACGCTTTTAACCCTGAATATATTGCCACGTTAGCACTAAAATGGCGGCAGCAATGATCCAAGCGACAACCCCCAGCATCAATGCCTTATATAAACTGATATAACTGATGCTAATAAATACCACGAGCGTATACACAAGATGCGGTATCACACCCAATATACTAAATATCAGGGCAACTTTTAAGTCAGCATGGCTACGCTCCGTACCAACAATAAAGTGACTGATTAACGCAAAAGTGGGGAACAGTGGCGCAAGCGCCGCCAAATAAAAAAATCGAGTTTGCGCAAACGATTGAATTACCAATACCATCAAAGCACCAATAAGCATTTTTAGCCAAATCATGGTGGACTGTCTCCTGTTAAGTGCTGAAGGTTAAACTCGCCGAACTTGCCATGATACTAAAGTATGCAAACGGGCATAAGAAAAATCTCAATTTAGTTTTGAAAATATAAAAACCCCATCCAGTTCTATAACTGAATGGGGTTTATCATGATAAAAATACACTAACCTATACCAAAATTTTTAATCACCTTTTGGTTTTAGCGCGGCACTGATATCAGCCAGTAGCGGCGGAATATCATGTTTGTCTGTAATCACTTCTATCATCACTAGCCTGTCTGTGGTCTCTGCGGCTTTTTCGAGCGCCGATTTTAACTCACCAGCCGTTTCTGCTTTTAGTATCAAACTGTTGTCTTCTGTCGCGCCAAAAGCCTGCGGTATCACTTGCCAGTTACATTTTGGGATATCATTGTAATACTGGTTTTCACCATGAATCGCACGCTCAACAGTGTAGCCGTCATTATTAACCAATACGATAACTGGATTGATACCCTCTTGAATCATCACTGCGATCTCTTGCACAGTCAGTAGCGCAGAGCCATCGCCAATCAATAGCACGCTACGTTTGCTCGGTGATGCAATAGCTGCACCCAAGCTGGCGGGCAAAGTGTAGCCAATTGAGCCCCACATTGGCTGACCGTATGAGGTTACGCCTTCTGGCAAACGCACATCACTAATACCAAAATAGGCGGTTCCTTGTTCAGAAAATACCAAGTTATTATGGTCTAAGCGTTCAGCGATAATATGCCAAAGATCGTCTTGGCGGATCGCTTCGTCATCTTTGCCGTTTTGCTCATGCGGTTTAACTGGCTCACAAAAAGGCTTTGGCACGATAGTAATGCCAGAGGTCATAACTTCATGCACCGCTTGCAACGCATCTTTTAGCGCAATTGGTGCAAAGTTCTTACCACTGATCGAGGCACGCTCATAGTGCAAGTCCACTACCACATCTTCATTAATATTTTGGCTAAATCCTGCCGTGGTGGTGTCAGTATATTGCACCCCTATTTTGATCAGGCATTCGCAGTTTTCTACTGCATCTTTGACGATAGGACGTGAGGCCACGCCAGCATAAGTGCCCGCCCAGCGCTCGCTATTTTCATCAAGCAGCGTTTTACCCCAAGATAGCGTAGTATAAGGAACCTCAGTATCGGCGATCAACGCTTTGAGCTGCGGCTGTAGACCCAAACGATGCACCATCAAATCTGCCATGAGCGTCGTAGTCTTGTTCGGCAAAAACTCAGTGAGCGCTTGCTTGAAATCTGCCAATGCCGCTTGGCTAGTGATGTCTTCTTGACTGTCATCAAGCTTAGTGGTTGGTGGATAAATAGGCATACGCGCAACGTCAGGTGATAGCAACAAATAGCCTGGGCGGTGTTTTTTGAGAATCACGCGAATCACACGGTCGATTTCTGATGCAGCATTCTCAGGCGTAATATGTGCCCGAGCAACTGTCACAGGCTCAACCATTTTAATAAAATGATTGAATGTACCGTCACCAAGCGTATGATGGATACGGCTTTTTGAATCTTGTAGGGCTGTATTTGGGGCACCGACCACGTGTAATACAGGCGCATACTCAGCAAACGAGCCTGCGGTCGCGTTAATCGCGGATAGCTCGCCCACGCCAAAAGTTGTGACCATGGCGGCAAATCCGCGCTCACGTGCGTAGCCATCGGCTGCGTAACCGGCATTTAGCTCATTGGTATTGCCCACCCAACGTAATTTATCAGAGGCGAGAATATTATCTAAAAACGTTAAGTTGAAATCGCCAGGCACACCAAATATCTCAGTCGCACCAGCTTCGGCGATGCGATCAAATAAATAATCAGCGATGGTATATTGTTGACTCATATTTTATCCTTATGACTTATCATTATAAGTATTGATAACCGTCTATATAATTGAGGTGAATTATAAAACGCATTCCAGCTTATTTATATAATGCAAAGCTTTTGGAATACATAATATAATTCCCTGTTATAACATATATTCGTTGCCTGATGACATGCCTGTTTTGCTAAGTTTATTTTTTTCTTCAAAGGTGTTGACACATAAAAAAAACTGCGTATAATACGCCTTCATCATCTGATGATAGTTAATCAAATGATTTAGCGGGAATAGCTCAGTGGTAGAGCATAACCTTGCCAAGGTTGGGGTCGAGAGTTCGAATCTCTTTTCCCGCTCCAAATATGGCTCGTAAGAGTACTAAAAGCCTCACTCCTTAAATAGGAAGTGAGGCTTTTTTTTGTTTGTTTTTTGAGGGCTACTCCACTTAAGCTTATTTGTTACGACACTTACTCACAGACTCATTCGCTTATCTACTAACTGTTCACAAAATATAGGGTTTAATTTAGTCGTAATTAAAAAATGACTATCTTTAGATAAAGAATAAAACATATCTGCTTTTAAATAATATGCCATATAGGGGGATGGCACATTTAGGATATAAGCTTCATTTTCCTTCTGAAAGCTTAAGATTGTCTCATTTAATAACTTCTCTTCTACAGAAAGCCTAGTACCTATTTTTTCTAAATAATACAACGATGCCATGAATAAAAAGCTTTTAATGTCACACCAAACGATTTCGTTTAAAACTGGATTGCCTATTTCGTCAACTTCCTCACGGTAAATGATACCTGTGGACTGTTCGATACATAAAAAGTTGCTGTAAAAAGGATTGGCAAAGTGACAACATCCTTCTTGTAATTCTAAGTCGTCAGGAAAATCTTTATCGTCTTCATATGACCCTTTAACCGTCGAGAAATCAAAATAACAATCTTGTTTTTTTAGAAAATCAGTAAAGTTATTACCGCCAAACCTTGCTAAGAAATCAACATGGTAATCATGGTAAGAAGCATTTTCAGACTCAAAAAATCAATCACTTCTTGTCTGTCAACAGCAACAATGTCATCAGTAAATGATATTGTTGCTGTTCAGTCATGAATGTTACAGTATCCATTATTTTTCTCCTTGCTGCGCTGCTTTTAATTTGCAGCGTTAACTACCTGTGATGAATATACTACCCAAGTTAATTTAGGTTTTAGCTAGGTTTAGGGTATGTTCTGTAGAAGTACTAGTAGATATTCCTTATATGCGCGCAAAAGACAGTTGGTTATGTGCGATATGTGAGCATGCTTTGTGGCGGACAGATCAAGAAAATAAACGAGCATTAATCGTCAAAAAAGCCAGACAGCTTAGGTTGTCTGGCTCTCGTTTGTACCATATACGATATGCTCTCTATTTTGTTGTGACACTACTTCTTATACAGTAATGTCGTCACTAGTACTATTAGCTTCGAATAAAACAGCCTGATAAGATAATGTGTTGGCTTAAAAGATCATGTCTTACTCTATTTTTGACATTGTTTGGCTAGCTTTCAGGCAGCACGCCCGAGTTTATCTACATAAGTGACCATTTTAGGCATCCGATGCTCACCTTCCATTTTACTAACCATCTCTTTCGCCTTCGTGATATCTATATCAATACTGGTGACATACAAAGGGTGCTTACTTATCCCTCGCCAAACGGCATAGTCTTTTGTAATATCATAAAAATGATTTTTAGCGATACCGATGATGGGCTTTTTATTAGCTAGGTTATCATACAGATATTTACCTAATCCTGCTTTGCCTACACTATCCAGAAATACATAGCCGTCTATGATAATCACATCAAAAGGCTCTTTGATTCGGTTGATCAAGGCCAGTAAGCAAGGCATTTCTCGTTTATAGAACTGACCTGAGACTCATAAGGCGAAACGTCATTAACTTCTACAATATGTTCACTTAGAATACGGGATTGCTCAATGCTTTCAAAGCGAATACCTGCAACAGTTGCTGTAATAGTATCGGTTTCTTGGCTTTCTTTATAATGTACGTCTAGAATTAGGCAAATCAATTTGTTACTACCTCAAAATACGGATGACTTAATTTTAATGCTTCAAACAACTAATAATTTGGTATTACGATCTTGGTATCGGGCATGTGATGCTTGAGTCGATTTATTTGCTTCGCTGAAGTTATCATATTTAGACGAACCTCTTTTAATTTTCCAAATACTTTTTATTAAAAAATTAATCGAAATTCTCTAAACCATCTAGTCCATCAATAAACATGTTTTCAACATGTTCAAAGCTGTTATTTTTGACTCATATATTAAATAAATCTTGTATTTGAATGGGTGACGGTAATCCTATCTTACAGGGTGAAATATAAGGTTTAATAACCTCACCATTTTTGACTTCATAAGCTTCTAACTGGTTATTAGGTTTATCAAAAAAAACAATGCCTGTGTACAGCTCATCTTGATAATACCATTTACCGTTGAGCTGGGTTAGTAGATAGTGTTTAAGTCGTTTCATTGCTGTATCCGTTAATCATCTTTTTCCAGAACTATATACTAGCCCGACATAAAAAAAGCGTCTTCAGGTAATTTACCATTTTTCTTATAACTCTTTTTAACAGCTACCATAGCTCTAATATAATGAGATTCTGGAGCATAAGAATCTATGGGTTTGACTAATTTAAAAGAGCTATCGAAAGTAAATGGCTCTAGATTATCTCTATAAACTACAAATAACCCATTAGAAACACATGATCCATTAAAAAACTCATATGTGACCTCATTACCATCTTCTTTGACTTTTTTAACTTCAATAAACATAATACTACTCCCTACCTCTTTAGTCATTCGGCTTCCAAGTAAAGCCTTTTTTTATCGTAGCTTCGTGAGCTTTTTGAGCAGGAACTTCAAATATACCTTCAACAAGAGATTCACGTATTTCATGGTTTAATAAATCAATATCTTTTTGAGTATAATCTCCTTGTTCTAGTCTATTCCAAGCATTTGCAATCTCTGGATCAGCATCATACTTTCCAATACTACCATCATAAAGTTCATGATCTTGAACAAATACATGATTCTTAATACGCTGAATCTGACTTTCAGAAAAACCTGTATTTTGGCTAATCCTCGAGATATCACCTTTATTATTGCGAATATCATCATAAAGTTTATCTGTACCTCCATCCCATGCATAATCAGAATAAGGATCGATTATTTGTCTGGCGTCTTGGTTAGACTGTGGTATTGAAATGTCTCTATCAAAACCATTAAAACTAGACCTATCAGCATAGTTTGTCGGAGGTTGATTATAACCACTATTTAGATTCGAGTTTGGAGTAGAACTCGAAGGCTTCGTACTTGAATACCCTCCTTCATCTAAAGGATAGTAAGTAGTTCCATTCGATGTAAATGACTGTGAGTGTCTATATTTTTATCGTTTATAGCGGATTTAATACCATTAGCTTCACCACGACTATCATTTGTTAATTTAACATTATCTTGTTCTATCGACTTGCTAAGCTCATCGATACTTGCATTTATCTCAGCCATTGACGCATTAAATCTATCTCTCTGGACCTTTAGATCAGCCTCAAAAGCCTCACTTTTAGCGGCCTGTTCTATATCAAACTGATCAAGAGCGTTTGGAATATCAGCATCATACTGACTGAGATCAGGCGCATTGTCGTTAATATAATCCTGATAGTTAAAATTCTGTTTGACATTCGTATTTTGAGAATCAGGCTTATTGTTTGAATTGATATTCTCTGAATTATTGTTACTATTGTGAGCATTGTAGTCTGCATTACCATTAGAGTTATTTTTTGAATTACCTCTAGATGGTTTGTTATTACGTACCTCAACGCTAGCTTGATTAGCAACTTTAAAAGCTTTAGCTAAACTTCCAGCTGCTCCAGTTGTTAAAGCTATAACTGCCTCTGTACCAAGGATGCTGGATAATTCACCATCCATCCTTCCTGCTAAAGCAGGATTAGTCAACTTTGCCTTTTTATAATCAACTTGCCATTTCACTATTGCATTGTTCATAGCAATAGTAGAATCAACAGGGTTCCATATTAGCTTCGCTATTGCTTTTACTGAATCTGTGACAACGACATCTGGGTTGGTAGCAAATGCTATTACACTTTTTGCAATGTTCTTAACACCAGTTCCCTTTGATGCCTCATAAGCTGCAATATATGCGTCTCGTTTATTTTTATCGTTTAGATATATTTGTTCAGCTTTACCTTGCGTTGAATATCTATCACTAGAATGACTACATTTACCATTAGAGTCACAAAGGTAAGATGCCTCATCCTCAAACGCATCCCCACTATCTTGCTGGATTTCTAGCTTCTCTTTGTCACTTGCTAATTGCTCCTGCTGTGCTTTTGCATCATTAGTGGTCGTGATTGGTTTAGGAGTAATGGTCGTACGCTCTTCTGCAATCGCACCACTGTTTGCCCATGTACCAAGGTTATAGGCACTGTTACCTGTTTCACCCATAACATGAGCAGCCGCTTCTCCTTGTCCATTTTGATGCGCGGCTTCATGGTTAATGAGTTCTACTACTTTATCCATACTGTCCGTATTGAGGTAAGTATCTGTCCCATTCATGACGTTGGTCGTACCTAGAACATAATCGCCATTTACATTACGCAAATCGTCAACGAGACTGACTTGAGTACCCTCAGCATCAGTCCCTGTCGTGATAGCGGTATTAAACTGATTTAGGGTATCTTTATTGTCAACGACATTGGTCAGCTCTCCTTCTACTATAGCCTCTACCGTCGCGTTAAGGTTAACGGTGTTATCACTCATGCCTGTTTCTAGGTTATTAGTGAGCTGCTTGAAATTGTCTTTAGCCTTATTAATGCCTGATTTATTTTGACTGTCAGGGTTGCCATTCCCTTTATCAAATAGTCCCGCAGTAATGGCAGGTACAGCAAGCCCTGCCGTACCTGTAATAGCTGCAGTGGCCTTCAAGTTCTTCCCAAGCTCCTTTTGCTCATCAATAATCTCAGTCCGACCCGCATTCGTCAACACACGCGTATCAATACCAGCATCGACAGCCAGTCCGCCTGTTTGCACGTCTTTGATAATTGTTTCAGTGTTCAAAGCATCACGGTTGACGCCGGCTAAGCTGTCTTTACCTGTGAGGGCGTCCCCTGTGACAATAGCGCCTTGACCGATAGTGGCTTTAGTGACGCTTTCAAAGTCGCGGCCTGTATGCCCTAGCTGTATGCCAACGTTGTTCAGGCTCTTACCAGTTGGGGTACTACCAACGCTTAAGCTACCACCGATACTGCGCTGCTCTTCGGTTGCCGTGTTGATGAGATCTTTGGTGGTCAGGCTACCTGTGGTGAAGTTAAGCATACCGTTGGTTTGCTGAGAAGCATAAAAAAGCTACGATGCATGAAGTATCGTAGCTTTTGATCTAATTACGTTTAACTTTATGTGTTACGACATTCACTTACACATTGGTCTCTTATCTTTCAACCCTTCACAAAACTCGGTGTAAAGCTTATAAGTAATTAAATAACTTCTTTCTCTTGACAAACAGTAAAACATATCTTCTTTTAAGTAATATGCCATATCAGAATCATTCACATCTAAAAGATATGCTTCATTAGACTGCTTAAAGTCAGTAATCCAGCTATTTGCAATTTTACTGTCATGAGACAGTTTTATCGAAATTTTTTCTAAATAATACAACGATGCCATGAATAAAAAGCTTTTGATATCACACCAAACGATTTCGTTTAAAACTGGATTGCCTGTTTCGTCAACTTCCTCGCGGTAAATGATACCTGTTGATTGTTCAATACATAAGAAGTTACTATGAAAAGGGTTGGCAAAGTGACAAGATCCTTCTTGTAATTCTACGTCGTCAGGAAAATCTTTATCGTCTTCGTATAACCCTTTAACCGTCGAGAAATCAAAACAACAATCTTGTTTTTTTAGAAAATCAGTAAAGTTATTACCGCCAAATCTGGTTAAAAACTCAACATGATCGTCACGGTAAGGGGCGTTTTCAGACTCAAAAAAATCAATCACTTCTTGTCTGTCAACAGCAACAATATCATCAGCAAATGATAACAGCCGTTCAGTAACAAATGTTACAACATCCATTATTTTTCTCCTAGCTGCGCTGCTTTTCGGTTGCATTATTGAATACTTGTGATGAACATACTACCCGAGTTAATTTAGGCTTTAGCTAGGTTCTGGGTATGTTCAATTTAAGTACCGGCAGATATTCCTTATATGCGTGCAAAAGACAGTTGGTTATGTTCGATATGTGAGCATTCTTTATGACGGATAGATAGACAAAATGAGTAAATGTTAGCTAATAGAAAAGCCAGACAACGTAAGCTGTCTGGCTTTCTTGTATAGAATTTCTTCAATATACCCGATACTTTCTATTCAATAAACTACCCAAAATGGGATAGAGTCTAAGAATTGACCTTATTACTGCTCTACGTAGTTCGGATCATGAATAAAGTCTCCAACGATTTTTCCATTAGCATCTACTTTCCATGCTCCAATGATAGCAGTTGGGGGTACATCACCGTCAGCAGAGTAGTTAGGATGAATACAATAAACCCAACCATTCGGAAAACTTAATGCCTCTTTGATTTCGCCACTAGTTGGTTTGATTGCCTTTTTGGTGGAGTTATCCATATCTTTTAAGAGCTCTTATAATTAAAAATTATGCTAGCTAAATAATTAACCTTAAAATCCAAAATCAGACAATTTTTTATCATTTTCCTTTAAAACCTGTAGCACGAAGTCAGAATCAACGTTTAAAAAGAGCTCAATAACATCATGAATTCTCCAATAGTTATCTTCTGGGTTCTTCATGGTGATTTGAAGATGTTCTTTTAATAGTGGAATATATTCAACAAAACCTTTTTTACTTACCAGTCTAAACAGCCCTTTGATCTGGAAATGTTGAGTGTTAGATGCTTTAATTATAATAGACACAGGCTCAAATATCGCTTTTCTGGCTTGTTCTCCTTTACCTGCATCTGATTGATTTGCCCAATAGCTAATAAATGCATATAGAACGTGTTTATAAGTCTCATCATATCCATACAGACGATGCTGTATCATACCTTGCAACTCATTCTCTACTAGCAGTTTTTTAAGAGTATCAAAACCTTCTTCGATACCCCAGGAAGTCAATAGTCGTGCTGCCTGAAAAACGATATAGTCATCTTCATGGGCCAAAAGATCAACAACACCTTTAATACGTTCGGGCGGTATGTCCTCAGGATCTAGATCTTCAGGCAACTCTGTGTAATCAACATCTGTTGGAATATCACGTAGTAATGAGTTAATGTGAGCTTCATTCATTGTATTTCCTAAATTTATTTTATACAGTTTGATGGTATTGTACCTTTAATTAGGCATTCACCATCTCTAATAGCGTTATCTAAATCTTCTTTAGCTCTGTCTAAACTTATTTCGTTCTTCTCACTAGGGTTATTGTTATATTTAGTTTGTGCTCGTTCTAGTTTGCTATTAAGTTCTTTTTGAACTTGCAAAGGCGTAATGATCTCAGTACCTTTTACTTTACCCGAACTAATATCTTCTTGCAATTTCCTCGTATCAATAACCACTTGATCACTGCCATACTCCTTAGAATTATTGATAGAGCTAGGATCAGTCGTAGAAATATATGGAGAGTTACCAGAGTTTCCGCCCCTAATGTGTGTTTGTATACTTCCTGTTCCATCCAGATTGGCAGGCACTAAATCCCCTTTCTCGTTGATGTATGCTTTAGGTTTTCCCTTATAATTGATTTGAGAGAAGAAATCATTATCTTTACGTACAACGTAATCTGGAACACTATTGATATCAACTGTTTGGCTTGTCTTAGAACGATTAAAATCGTCCATGATACGATCTGCTTCAGCAATTTTATCGTTAACTCTTCTATCAACCTCTACTTCTTTCAATAACTCATTAGAGCTAGCAAGAAGTGCATTGGTTTCAGCTTGAATCTTAGTCCATTCCGCTTCTCTCTTAGCATCCGCAGCTTTCATTTCAGCGTCAAACTTTTCGTTTTTCGCTTTTTGTTTATCTATATCTGCTTGCAGCTCTGCACTATAATCTCTAGTGTAAGGCACATTGTTATCAAAACTATCAAAATAATTATCGTTACCTATGGTATTTATATTTTGTGAATTGATTTCATTGTTTGCATGCTTTCCAGTACCAGTGTCATGTGTGCCATTGGTGTCAGAGCGATTTGGTTTTCTCCTAGGAAACTTAAACTCAATCCCTGTTACTTTACCCGCAGTTTTCTTGACAACAACCGCACCACCTGCCGATATGATTGAAGAAACAGCATCTAACGCAATAGCCGTACTAGCTTTACCTGCATTATAGAAATCTTGATCTTTATTACCTAAAAGCGAAGCATAGGTAATATCCTTACCCATGTCATAATACTCTTCAGGTAAATTCATTAAAGCTTTTCCTACCTCAACTGCCACTGCAACAGGATCATCTTTAGTCGCTTCATACAAAGCTTTGATATTAGCAGGTGCATCAACAATGCTTCTCCCAAATTCATTGAAAGCCGCTTGTGACCCTTTAAAATGGGCCTGCTCTTGGCTCTTATCAATAGCCATATAAGCCTTAGCAGTGTCATTATCAACAAATCTTCCAAGGTATTGAATGTCTTGTATGGTTGAAGTTTTGTAGTCGAATTCATCAGGATTAGCTACTAGCTTGTCCTTTAGTGCTTCATCATTCTGACCAAGTAGCTGCTTGTTCTCTCCCTGAGTGACAGCATCTTTACCATCACCAAGAGCAGGTTTATAGCTGTCTATCTTATCTTGATTGGCATCCATACTCGCTGAGACATTGAGGTCAGCAGCAATACCTGCCAGATCCGCTAGGTACTCACTACTGCCTTTTTTACCACTACGAACATGATCAAGCTCATGAGCAGTGGTTTTTATCACGTCTTTTCTATTACTTGCGTCGCTATCTATGGCAACAATTTGACCATCGGTCGCGCCTTTAGCACGCAGCTGATTGGTAAGGCTGGTGATAATGACATCCACACTGACGCCTGTGCTGTCCGAGAGGATTTGTAGCGCATTTTGACTGTTGAGAAGCCCATCATAGTCACCTTGCTGATAACTTTGTAGTACAGCACCAACTTCAGGATGGTCTTGTATGACTTTGGCCATTTGTGAGGGCGTTTTGGCGCCTTGTATGGCTTGACTTATATTTTGATTGCCTGTGATGATGTTGCCTGCAGTGGCAACGCCTTGTATACCAGCTGCTGCAGTTATTTTGCCAGTCGTGTTAACGTTCTTACCAAGCTCCTTTTGCTCATCAATAATCTCAGTCCGACCCGCATGAGTCAACACACGCGTATCAATACCCGTATCGACAGCCAGTCCACCTGTTTGAACATCTTTGATAATTATTTCGGTATTGAAGGCATCACGGTTGACGCCTGCTAAGCTGTCCTTACCTGTGAGTGTATCCCCTGTGACAATAGCGCCTTGGCCTATAGTGGCTTTAGTGACGCTTTCAAAGTCGCGGCCTGTATTGCCTAGCTGGATGCCAACGTTGTTCAGGCTCTTACCAGTTGGGGTACTACCAATGCTTAAGCTACCACCGATACTGCGCTGCTCTTCGGTGGCCATGTTGATGAGGTCTTTGGTGGTCAGGCTGCCTGTGGTGAAGTTAAGTGCGCCGTTGGTTTGATTACCGTCGTTATCGGTGTTTATGTTAGCGACGATGCCACCGATATTAGTGGTACTGCCTGCGGTGAGGCTGTGGTTGTCACTGCTATAGACGATACCGCTTTGTTCAGCGGCGATCAGGCTTTGACTGTTGCCTTTAGATTGGTTGGCGCCAATACTGCCACCGCTTGGTGCACCGCCTGCGAAGTTGATGCCAAGATTACCGCCTGAGCTTTTGTCACTACTGCTGGCACTGTTTTGAACCGTTTCGATATTCAGCTTATCAGTGGCATAACTGCCACCACCAGCATTGATACGACCACCAGTTAAGTTAGTCGTACCTGCGTAGCCATTAAACTCTTCAACATTGAGCTCGCTATTGGTGTAAGTGTTACCTTGGCTTTGAGCGCTGCTTTGCTGCTGGCTGACGCCAAGACTGGCACTGCCCGTGGTGCTGATGCTGCCAGTTTGACTGCTCGTTTTACTGGTGCTGCTACCACTACGCGTGTTGGTACCTGCGTTGAGAGTAAAGCTGCCAAGGTTATCAATGTTGAGCTTGCCGATATTGCCTTTGAGCCCAGTACCCGTAAAGTCATCGCCGACAAAGGTCGCATTAGCGCCATTGAGCTCTGTACCCTGCCATTCGCCTTTGCTTTGCGTATCGGTGCTAGTGGTCTGAGTGTGCTCAGCTTTCGCAGTGGCGCTAAAGCCTGCAGTAGCATAGGTTTTAGTGGCACTAGCCGCTGTACTACCCAAGTTAATCTGGGCATTAGCGAGGTTAAGGGTAGCGGCAGCAAGGTTAATCTCATAATCTTTGACAGCATCTGCACTAAGCTCACCACGTGATACTCTATCTTTAGCATCGCTTAGCTCGTTTTTGGCAGCAGCGACTGCTGAGCCTGCGTCTTTGACTTGTTCAGCAGCGACAGCCAAGTCAGCTGAAGCATGATGTACGTCGACACTGAGACGAGTGGTGTCGGTTTTATTGTTGTTCGTAAAGGTTTCTGTATTTTCGATACCGCCTAAGTTTGTGGTCTTCGCTCCGATTAATAAGCTGCCAGTCTCTTCATTAGCATTAAATTTAGCCATTTTGGTGGTCAAGCTGCCATCTGTCATGTCTCCAAGGACAGTGATATGGTCACTATCGATGGTGACGCCTTGATGACTAGACTTTGTAGTAGTCGTTTTGTCATCGCTATCAGTACGTACGACCGCACCGAGCTGTAGGCTATCGCTACCCAGCTTGATGCCTTCGCCGCCGATGGTTTCTTCTTGTCGTCTTTGGGTATTAGTACTTGTAGTGGTAGCCACGCCAAGATCAATATCATTCCCAAGCACAAAGGTACTACCACCCGCTTGAGTGGTCTTAAAGGTGGTGCCATCAGCTTTTACTGTTTTACCACCGACGAGGATGTTTTTACCTTCGAGATTAGAGACGGCCTCGCGTGTATTACTGCTGGTATCTTCACTACTCTTACTGATCGTAATACCATCCGTGACGCCTAACGCACCACCGACGACACCAGCTACTTGCATACCAATTTTGGCAATACCTTTATAGGATTTTTGCTTGTTGTTCCACTTGTTGTCTTCAAGCTCTATCGTACCAAAAGTCAGATTGTCGATAGACCCTGCCTGTACAATAGGTTTGCCGTTCTCATCCAACTTTAAATTGCCCTGTGCGTCTGTAGCAAGAGAGGCATCTCCAACTTGTAGGTTGCCATCTTTTGCTTGTAAGCTTGCAGCGTTTACTTCAACGTTTTTACCGTTCACATAGACGCTAGCACCACTGATACCTGTCTCGTTCAGGGTCTCACGCTCATAACCTTTTTGTTGACCAGTTCCCTTATAGAAATTACTGGTGGTACGAACTGTACTTTTGGACGCTTGGTCAACAGCAGATTGAACGGTAACTTTTCCCTGCATTGCGGTAACTTCTGCTGCTTCTACAGCGTCTACATTAGTACCAACTAAACTTACATTACCTTTGTTAGAGCTGACGATGACATTGCGACCAGTAATGTCACTAGTCGCCGCTGTATTGGTATAAGTGCTTTCATTTTCAGTATATTTTTTCTTGCCATAAAATTTCTTTTTCGTCCAGCTGCGTGAGGTCTCACTACTCGTTTCTTCTCTACCTTCATTAAAGGTCACATCATTATCAGCGATAACGATAGTGTTACCCATCTCATTGTTTATCTGCGTGGCCGTACCAGTAATATTATTACCCGCAGTAATACGGATATCCCCTAATTGGTTTTTAAGCGTCGTACCTGCATCAATACTATGTGCGGCGCTATCAATACCATTATGGTCTTTAAAATTATTGACATTGACATTTTTGACGGCATTAAAGGCAATATTATTACCTGCTTCAAGCTCGATACCTGTCTTGGCATTGAGACTAGCATTAGACAAAGTAATGTCATTGCCCGCTTGCATTCCGATTTGACCAGCATCTAAACGGCTACCAATACTGGTACTACTCTCAGAATGGCTGTCCCTGCGGCCAGATTTGCTATAAGAATCATTTTTATAGCTTTCTGTGCCGTTCAATAGGCTGATATCTTGTCTAGCATTAAAATCAGCCTTACCACCGGCTACGATATCTGCTGCAACGCCTCGAATATTATTAGCCGATAGAGTCAAATTACCAGCACTGCTTAGTTTGCTACCTATATCTTTTGAATAACTGGTATTTCGATAATCACTATCACTAAACTGATGAGATTCACTTTTACCTACATTTAGAGCATTCAGATTTATATTATCAACAGCAGATAATACCGTATTACCTGTGTAGTTTTGAATGTTGGCAGCATTAGCATTGATATTTTTTCCAGCAGTGATACTTAAGGTATCGGCACTGATGATAGATGAGTCTTTATTACCTACAGTAATGCTGGCCTGACGATCAATATACGTCACACTATTACTATGAGATTCATTATTGGCTTGGCTCGTGGCTACTGTACTCTTAATATTGACATCGCCGCCAGCATCTATGTTCAGTTTACGCTTCGCTACAATGGCACTATTGTTGTTGATATCTTCCTTAGCCTTTAGACTTATAAAATCACCATCGAATCTATTATTATTAGTAATGCTCTTGGCATCGATAGACATTTGCCCTGATGTCGATATCGTAGCATTATTCTCAACATCACCACTCAACTGGGCGTAAAAGTTATTACTGGTAATAAGAGAGCCATCACCTTTTATACTGTCTACTTTTCTGACAGCATAGAGCTGAGGTACGAGTACTTTACGCTGTGTACCATCACTTAATGTCACTGTTTTTTCAACCAGCCAAACGATATCTTGGGTGAGTTGTTGCATTTGTTCTGCAGATAAAGCAACACCTGGTACCAAATTATATCGCTTTGCAAACGCTACACCTTGATCCATAAGCTGCTGATACTCTCTAGTATCATCTCTATAATCGTTCAAAGCCCTGTTACTAGTAAGTGCCATTACCTGATCACGAATCAGCTGTTGTTCGTAAAAACCATCACCTAAACGCTTTTGGATATTATTGGGGTCTAGATTCAACTGCTGCAACATATAATCTGACGAAAGCCATTTAGATCGCTGTGTAAAGTCTTTATCGGTTTCTACAATATAATTAGCATTTGGATCGCTACTGATTCCGTAAAACGCATTAGCAGGAATCACGTAGTCTTTATTTAAGATTCTAACTTCACTATCGCTATTTTCACTATCAATAGTTGTAGATATAGCATTTATTGTGGTTGACGCATTCGCTTGATTAATAGTGCTATTTGCATCACCTCTTACTAATGTATCGACCATTTTTTTGAGAGAGTTTATATCAAAATCGGCTTGAGAATGCTCAATCGAGTTTTGACCTGCTGATTTTATTTGTTCCGCAGTAGCAACATTACTACTTAATAGTTTAAATAGTAAATGCTGTTGCTCTACAGGCATTGCTGAAACATCGCCTGAATTATTTACAATGTTTATTATCAGTGTTTGGATATCTTTAGAGGCACTCTCATACGCTTGAATGGATGTTGTATTTACACTCTCATTGATTTTTACATTGTCTTTTGTATTACCAAGCTTCGCTGATGACGAACCTTTCGTTTGACTTGAGAATTGGTTGATTGCAGCACTTGATGATGAATCTACTATTGCACTGTTTTGTGCAAGTATTTTTAGTACTAGCTGTTGCAAACCATCGGTTCTAGTCTGACTCGTAGATTGATAGGCTGTAGTACTTGATGAATCCGCTATTGCATTGTTTTTTTCAAGTGTTTTTAATATTAGCTGTTGCAGACCATTAGTTTTGGTTTGACTCGCTTTTATTTTGACACCACTGGTGGCAGCCGTTACGTTATTACTATTTTGCGTCTTACCTAGTAATGCTTTAACCGCTTGGTCAACATCGTTTTTACCTTCGATAATAGTAGTATTGGACTGAACTCCTTTTACAGTCTCAGCCTGACTAAGTTTGTTAGAGCTATTTACTGCTGTATGGTTGCTGCCACTGTTTTCATTATAGTCATCATATGTAGCGTTCTTAGTTTGTTGCATAGCAACATTATTAGCCGAAATATTTCCTTTGACAATATCTTCTGATTGGTTGGTAATATTTTGATTCTTAAGAGTTTGCGCTGTCATTCCGTTAGACAGTATCGCTAAATCTACAGCATTTTTAAAAACCTCATCCGCTTTAGGATTTTCTTTTTCTGTTAGCCATTTGCCTTTCTTACCATCTTTCGAATATTCACGAATTTTACTATCCTTATAGCTGATATATCGATCCCCTAATGCTTGATTAGGATCTGTTACTAGATTTTTACCGATAAAATCTATATCGCCACCCACGATAACTTGACTCTTATCATTACTAAAGTTATCTCCATTCACGATGAGATTGCCACCTACGACTATACGCGAAGGATCACTACTCAATGTTTGATCTTCTTTTACGATCTCGGTATAGCTTGATACATCGAACCATTTCGTTGCTCCAGTATAGTGATCCTCAGACCATCTTTCAGGAGAACCTATGAGGAATGCATTGATATTTGAACTACTATT
This sequence comes from uncultured Gammaproteobacteria bacterium, assembly GCA_963744895.1. GTDB lineage: Bacteria > Pseudomonadota > Gammaproteobacteria > Pseudomonadales > Moraxellaceae > Psychrobacter. Next base: position 1,200,473 of record CAVUUW010000005.1, on the reverse strand, counting down.
ACTAAAATCTTCATTTTTCAATCTATCAATAGCTGATACAGAAAGGTATGCGTCATAATGATCGCCTTCATCCCAGCTAATACAAGCTTCTGTAGGATTTTTATGATCCGTACAATAACCATCCCCACTGAGCTCGTAAGTTTTATTGTTCTCACTATTAGTTGTAACTGCTTCGAGCTTTTTATTCAGACTGATCTCTTTTACTTGTGTATCGATTCGGTAGGATGCATTGGCATTGTTGATCTCTTTGACCAACAACTTCATATCACCTATGGACTCAATAGTAGCGCCAACATTATTTAAAGCATTGGCTTGACCAATCGCTTCTAAATCACTGTTAAGATCTCCACCTATAGTCATACTGCCTGCGCTAAATATTTTAGCCTGACCTTCGAAGTCTGCTGCAAACTTATTATCACGACTGGCTCTTGGCAGGTTGTTAATTACCTCTGCACCAATATCAAGGCGTTCACGTGCAGCGATAATAGGTGCTTTGGTGGTTGAATCTTGAGCATCTGAAGTAGGTGAATTGCTGAGCGTTCCTGTATTGATAGCCAAATGCGTTCCATAGATACGCCCTCCACTTTCGTTATCAGTACGATCTTTAATATTCAACCAAGTCTCATCACCGTTGATAAGACCTTTATTGATCAAAGTGTTTGCTTGAAGATGAGTATTTAAGTTTCCTTCAATACGAGATTGATTGGAGATATTTTCGATACTCTGAGCCGTAAGAGTGATGTTATTGGCAGATAATGTACCTTGGTTAACGAAACTACCAGCCGTTTTAAACGTTAGAGTGTTACCAGCTTTTAACACCGTCTCATCTGTATGTATGTGCTTATCAGCAGCATTTAGGTTTATGTCTAAATTGTTAGCTGCGTTTATTTCACCGCCTTTACTAGAAAGGTTATTTGAATTTAGAGAAATATCATTGCTTGCAATAATTTTACCGCTTATACCCTTGATACTGCCATTAGTTAATAGCAAACCAGTATTTTGCAATGATTTATTAATATCAATGTTCTTGCCTTGGATCAAACCAGCAGAATTATCTATTCCAATCTTGCTAATTAAATTGATATTCTCCTCAGCACTTATGACGCCTTGTTTATTATTGATATTGTTGGCATTTATCGCTACTTCCTTACCTTTTAATATTGCCTTACCATCAATACCTATTGTTTGCTTAGAGCCATTGATAACATTGTTAGCCATTATAGAAAGATTATTTCCCGCTTCTATTAGTCCTCCTTTACCACTAGCACTTTGGTTTATAAGTGTGGTGGTTTTATCCTTATTATTAAGAGAAATATCAATATCATTCTTGGCATATATCGTTCCATTTACATTACTCAAAGACTCTGAGTCTATGTTCTTATTTATATATATATTATTTGCGGACAGCATTTCTCCGTTATCATTTTTGATAGTTGGAGCAAATAGGCTTATATCCTTGTTAGAAACAATATAGCCACTTGTATTGTCCAAAGAGCCAGTACGTAACTTAATATCTCCCTGTGCCTGTATCCCTGTCTTACCTTCTAGCGTTTGAGCATTTACTATTTTTTTGGTATCCAAAACCAAGGTATTTTCACTATTTTGCTGCAATAGCCCTTTGGTATTATCCAAAACAGCTTGATCGGCATTAATCGTTAAGATGTTCCCACTAACTATTTTGCCTTTAACATTGCTTAGAGTTTGGGCGTTAGTCGTTAACGTTACATCTCCTTTTGAGTTAATCTGCCCCTCAGAATTATCAAAATAAAGGTCACCTTTTATATTGACACTCTGTTCACCACTAATATAACTATTGTTATTAGAGAACTCTTTGGATGCGATATTCACATCCTCATTGATTGAGGCAATATCACTTGATTGTCTATTAAACAATTTATCACGAACATTAATCGTTACTGTCTGATTGGCTAATATTTCACCATCACTGCTATTTAGGTTGCTAGCTGTGATTTTTAAAGCTTTATTAGCAGCAATTTTAGCGCTTTCATTGTCAATATTGTTCTTGGCATCTATTAATAAATTACCAGCAGATAAAATACCTGTAGGCTTGGAGGAATTGGCGATGTTGGCGTTCTTTAAATTATTTATCTCTTTAATAGATAGGTCAGCATCATTAGCAGTTCTAATTAGCCCACCATTATTTAACACATTTTCAAACCCAGAAATCATCAGTTGATGATTACTACTGATCTCACCTGAGTCATTGTTCAACGTTAACTGACCACTTAGCTTTGAAAGACTATTAGCATTGTTATTGATTGAAGCTATTTTACCAAAAGTATTATCTACAGCTTGAGTATCAATTACAAAATTACCCGCCGTTAATACTTCTCCAGAACTATTATTCAGAGAACCGCTAGAGTGAATATTCAGTGCCCCTGATCCTGAGTGCTGAATCACCCCTTTGCTGTTGTTCAGTCGTGCTGAGTTGATGACCAGGGTTTGGGCGTTACTGCCAAGATAGCCACTTTGGTTATTGATGTCAGCGATGGCGAGTGTCAAAGGCGACGCGCCCAAGTGGCGGATGTCACCTGATTGGTTGTTAAGTAGACCAGTGTTAAGCGCTAAGTCTTTAGCAGCAACAATAACGCCTGTGCTGTTGTCTATTTGCTTGCCGGTTAAGGCGATGTTGTCACCGTTAATGGTACCTTTGGTGTTAATCAGCGCATCATTAGCCTGCATATCGATGCGGATGCCTTGGCTACTGCCATTACTCAAATCAAGGCTGCTGCCTTTCAGGTATAGATCGCCAGTAGCAATATTGGTACCTGCATTATGCTGGCTACCCGTACTGGTGACACGCAATGTAGATTGGGTGTTGCCAAGGGTATTGTCGGTATTCAATCCTGCTATCAGCTGACCTGTCGCACTTTGTACAAGACTGTCTGTATCAACAGCGGTGTTGCCTTGAGCAGCAATGCTGCCTGTGTTACTCATCACGCCTTGGTTGGTGATGTCTACGTCAGCTTGGCTGTATAGGCTGCCGCTGTTGGTTAGGCTGCCACTGTCAAGATTTAGGGTGCCGATACTACTGATGCTGCCACGATTGTCCAACTGGGCTTGACTGCGTATGGTTGCAGCCGCATTACTCTGAATGTTTTGATCGTTACTGATGCTGTTGGCAGTGAGGGTGAGATCGCCTTGGGAGATGATGTCACTATTTGTCCCTAGGTTGCGAAGCTCGCCGCCACTTTGAAGGGTTAGTGTGCCGCTGCTATTCATCTTGCCTTGTTGGTTGTTGATGTCGCCATCAGCACGAATCAGGCTGTTGGTATTGGCGATGATCTCACCAGTCTGGTTATTAATGAGGCCGCGACTGGTTAAGGTAAATTGACTGCTAGCGGTGTCATTGCCCACGAACTGGATCTGACCTGCTTGATTATTGAGACTTCCTGTATCAATGATGAGTTGCTTATTCTGTGACGCAATACGGCCGTCAGTATTGTTCAGCTGTTGTTGTACGTCAATTAAGCTGTCGCGCGCTTTGTCGGTTAAGATGATTTCACCATCTTGGTTGCTAAGCGTACTGGCCGTTAGCTTGATTGCACCTGCTTGGGTACTGGCACCACTTAAGTCAATATCTTGTCCACTTAAGGTTAAGGTATTGCCAGTGATCAATTGTCCTTCTTGACCTTGTAGCTGCTCTGTGGCACTAATATTCAGTGCCCCTGATCCTGAGTGCTGAATCACCCCTTTGCTGTTGTTCAGTCGTGCTGAGTTGATGACCAGGGTTTGGGCGTTACTGCCAAGATAGCCACTTTGGTTATTGATGTCAGCGATGGCGAGTGTCAAAGGCGACGCGCCCAAGTGGCGGATGTCACCTGATTGGTTGTTAAGTAGACCAGTGTTAAGCGCTAAGTCTTTAGCAGCAACAATAACGCCTGTGCTGTTGTCTATTTGCTTGCCGGTTAAGGCGATGTTGTCACCGTTAATGGTACCTTTGGTGTTAATCAGCGCATCATTAGCCTGCATATCGATGCGGATGCCTTGGCTACTGCCATTACTCAAATCAAGGCTGCTGCCTTTCAGGTATAGATCGCCAGTAGCAATATTGGTACCTGCATTACGCTGGCTACCCGTACTGGTGACACGCAATGTAGATTGGGTGTTGCCAAGGGTATTGTCGGTATTCAATCCTGCTATCAGCTGACCTGTCGCACTTTGTACAAGACTGTCTGTATCAACAGCGGTGTTGCCTTGAGCGGCAATGCTGCCTGTGTTACTCATCACGCCTTGGTTGGTGATGTCTACGTCAGCTTGGCTGTATAGGCTGCCGCTGTTGGTTAGGCTGCCACTGTCAAGATTTAGGGTGCCGATACTACTGATGCTGCCACGATTGTCCAACTGGGCTTGACTGCGTATGGTTGCAGCCGCATTACTCTGAATGTTTTGATCGTTACTGATGCTGTTGGCAGTGAGGGTGAGATCGCCTTGGGAGATGATGTCACTATTTGTCCCTAGGTTGCGAAGCTCGCCGCCACTTTGAAGGGTTAGTGTGCCGCTGCTATTCATCTTGCCTTGTTGGTTGTTGATGTCGCCATCAGCACGAATCAGGCTGTTGGTATTGGCGATGATCTCACCAGTCTGGTTATTAATGAGGCCGCGACTGGTTAAGGTAAATTGACTGCTAGCGGTGTCATTGCCCACGAACTGGATCTGACCTGCTTGATTATTGAGACTTCCTGTATCAATGATGAGTTGCTTATTCTGTGACGCAATACGGCCGTCAGTATTGTTCAGCTGTTGTTGTACGTCAATTAAGCTGTCGCGCGCTTTGTCGGTTAAGATGATTTCACCATCTTGGTTGCTAAGCGTACTGGCCGTTAGCTTGATTGCACCTGCTTGGGTACTGGCACCACTTAAGTCAATATCTTGTCCACTTAAGGTTAAGGTATTGCCAGTGATCAATTGTCCTTCTTGACCTTGTAGCTGCTCTGTGGCACTAATATTCAGTGCCCCTGATCCTGAGTGCTGAATCACCCCTTTGCTGTTGTTCAGTCGTGCTGAGTTGATGACCAGGGTTTGGGCGTTACTGCCAAGATAGCCACTTTGGTTATTGATGTCAGCGATGGCGAGTGTCAAAGGCGACGCGCCCAAGTGGCGGATGTCACCTGATTGGTTGTTAAGTAGACCAGTGTTAAGCGCTAAGTCTTTAGCAGCAACAATAACGCCTGTGCTGTTGTCTATTTGCTTGCCGGTTAAGGCGATGTTGTCACCGTTAATGGTACCTTTGGTGTTAATCAGCGCATCATTAGCCTGCATATCGATGCGGATGCCTTGGCTACTGCCATTACTCAAATCAAGGCTGCTGCCTTTCAGGTATAGATCGCCAGTAGCAATATTGGTACCTGCATTATGCTGGCTACCCGTACTGGTGACACGCAATGTAGATTGGGTGTTGCCAAGGGTATTGTCGGTATTCAATCCTGCTATCAGCTGACCTGTCGCACTTTGTACAAGACTGTCTGTATCAACAGCGGTGTTGCCTTGAGCAGCAATGCTGCCTGTGTTACTCATCACGCCTTGGTTGGTGATGTCTACGTCAGCTTGGCTGTATAGGCTGCCGCTGTTGGTTAGCGTATCCGTCTTAATACTAAGATCATTTAAACTTGATATTTGACCTTTATTGTTTGCAAGCGTGCTCGCACTAATATCAAGACCATCTGTATTACTGGCAATAATACCTTTACCAGCATTCGTTAGATTTGCTCGTGCCTGTAGCTGACTGTTGCTTAAGGATATTGTGTCTTGTTCGGCATCTTTGGTGGTATGGACTGCTACGATACGTCCATCGGTGTTATCTATGTTTTGTGCTGTGATGTCAAAGCGCTTGGCTTGTACTGCCCCTTTTATATTATCGATATCAGAATCGATTTGCCACGTTTGTGCGCCTACACTTAGTATTTCACCATCCGTATTATTTACACTGTTCGCCTTGATACTCAAATTGCTATCATCGATAGCGCTTTGACCTGCGTGCGTGATCTTTCCGCTACTGTTATTAAGCAAACTCGTATTAATCGTTAGACTGTCTGAATTACTCGCAATCTCGCCACGAGTGTTGTCGATGCCATTTACCAATGCAAGGGTGAGGTCTTGTTTTCCTGTCTGGATAAGGCTACCATCGGTATTGTTTAAGCGTTTGGCATCAATCTCTAGCACGCCGCCTCTTAAGTTACCTGCTGTATTGTCTAGTATGCCGTTTGCACTGCTCAAGGTCAGCGTGTCTGTCGCGGTTATCGTGGCATTTTTGGTATTCAGATCTTCACGAGCAATCGTTTTAATATGGCTACCTTGCGTGTTGCTGCCTGCCAGATTAATATCACTGCCTGTTAACTGCACATCGCCTGTGGCAATATGATTGCCTTGGCTTATGATATCACCGCTTGCAGTAACCTTAAGAGTTGCGCGATTTTTTGCCAGTTTGCCATCAGCATTCATCCCTGCAACCAAGCTACCGCTGTCTGTTTGTGTCAGACTGCCAGCGGTCAGGTTGGTATCACCACCACTGCCGATAATGCCGCTGTTATTAATGGCATCTGTCGTGGTTATTTTCGCCCCGGTTTTACCATAGATCTGACCACTGTTATTTACGCTATTAGAGTCAGTTGTCAGACTGCGTTGAGCTGTGATTTGACCGCTGTCGTTGTTAATGATTTTACTGGTAATATCGGCGTCTTTAGTGCTGCTAATCTCACCTTTGGTATTCGTTAGATCACCACGACTGTTGATAGTCATCGCGGCTTGTGATATCAACTTGCCATTACTGTTATTAAGACGACGACTATCTACGTTCAGATTGGCACTGCTTTGAATCAGACCTTGGCTATTATCAATATCGCCATTAGCCTTCAGTCCAATATCGCCATTACTGGCAAGCACGCCTTGGCTGTTATTGATAGCGTTATTGACATCAAGCGTGATACCACCACTGGTGATAATTTGACCTTTGCTATTATCAAAGTTTGCCAATTGCCAATTAAGCTGATCGAGTTGCAAGCGACTGTCTGTATTAAAGGCGCTACCATTGTTAGCGATATCAAGCGTACTGGCCGCTAAGCTGGATTTGTCTTGATTGACAAGACTGTCTGCTGCGATATTGATCTTACCATTACTATAAATGCTGCCCGTGTTAGTAAGATTATTTGCGTTAATGTTTCCATCACGCGTCACGATTGGTAATGGTACTGAATTGGGTTCAGATGGCTGACTACTATCATCTGTGCCAACACTACTGCCGTTATTGGCAGTCGTTGGCGGGACTTTAGAAGGCGGTACGCTCGGCGAATTACTATCACTAGGATAGAGGTCTTGCCCAATAATACCACCTTGCTTATTGATCAATTGAGACGCATCAATGGCAAGTTTGCCTGACCCAGTTTGCAGCAGTGAGCCACTGTTATTCAGCGTAGCAGATTGTAAATCAAAGCTACCCGCAGATATCTCACCTGAATTGTTAATGCCACCTGTTTGCTGTAGTTTCAAAGTATCGCGGCTACTAACAACCCCGCTATTATTTAAGGCCGCACTCTCAACATCAATACCCGCACGAGAACTTGCAATCGTGCCTGAATTATCGACATCAAAGCCTTTAGTGACGATATTAACCTTACCTTGATTAGCAATCAGACTGCCTGAATTGATCAGATTACCATTGTTATCAAGCTGCAGACCGCCAGTGCTTGCCACAATACTACCCGCATTGGTCACCCCCATACCTTTGTCCGTACCGATCAGACGAATTTTCCCCGCATACATCGCACCTAGGGCAGAGACATCCAGTGCCACACCCGTGGCTTTATTAGTAGCGTTGTTACTAGAAGTACTATCGTTAGCAGTAACAACGGTATCAGCCCCCTCTTCCTCATAGCTGACCTGATTACTGCCCGTGATAACATCTAGGTTTTTGGCGTAGACTCCCGCATTAACCTCGGTTGTCTTAGCGATAATCTGCGCATAATCACTACCGCTGGTGTCCAGCCCATTGCCATCAATACGGACAGTACCGCCCGTCACATCAAAGCCCGTGAGCTTGCCTTGATCCATCAAGGCTTGACCCGTTGTTAGTGTGGTACGGGACGCATTGATAAAGCCGCAACCAGCACAGGTGATGCCCGCAGGGTTAGCAATCACCAGCTCTGCTCGGCCACCTGCAATCTCGGTATAGCCTGATAGACGACTGGGATCGCTTGAGTTGACCTCGTTTAGAATAACGCGAGCTTCACCGCGTGCCAAATACGGGTTTCCCTCGACCCAACCGGCAAGCTGCGTTTGTGCGTTTTTACGGCTGTTATTGAGGATGGCGCCATCAGCACCGACATCAAACTGACTAAAGACGTTGCGTGAGACGCCAGCGCTACTTGGGGTTTGAATATTGACTTGGGTTTTGCCGTTGGAGGCTTTTAGTATGGTTGCTTGCTGAGCGGCAGCCGCGTTGCGATCCGCCACGATCTTGGTGCTATCAGCATAGGCGTTATTACTGACACTACTCCCAACCATGGTCGCAAGCCCTAGTGCCATTAATAGATGCGCACGCAGGGGCATAAGCCTGCCGCCTTGATAGCAGCCCTGTCCATGAGCAGACGCTGACGTTTGCGAAGTACCTGCTACTTGGCCAATAGTGCTGCCACCTTCAGTAGGGTTACTGGTTTTACCTTGAGAGCGTGCGGCCTCTGACACCACCATGAGCATTCCACGGGCTTTGTTAAAGATAACTCGGTAGCATTGAGCGTTCATGGTGATGTCCTTTGAGATAATTTTTTATACAAGAAGTTTGATAGTAAATATAGTTTTGACAACGATATGACCTAGGGCGTGTCATCATTTAGATAGCGAGGCTTAAAATGAGATAAATTGTAGTCAAACAAGGAAAAAACTGCAGAGAATATAGGTATATTCGCAAAGTTTTTGACGATGTTTGACAAGATTTAGCCAGTTTAAGATCGCTAAATGATTTAATGGGCTAATTGATGACACGTCCTAGTACTGCCATCCTAGGCTAAAGCCAGTGACCCACTCTTTATCGCTAAAATTGTCAGGCTGGGCTAATGGATAACCGGCAAATACGTCATAACTGGTTCTAAACGGGGTGACATAACCTTTTACCCCGACGACGCCGCCAACCAAATGATGACCGAGCAGCAAATCATCTTGCTCATCATTATCAAGCTTGACGTAACCTGCATCGACGCCCGCATAAACGGCATGCGGTTTGTCACCAATATAAGCACTCAGCTCTTGTCTTAAGATGGCACCATGATCCCCGCTCAAGCTGCGCTCACCATCGAAACCGCGCACACTATAACGACCGCCGATACTTAAGCGATCATTGGGCACGAGCGCTTCAGTGGCATACTGACCTTTAAAAGTCGCATGATAATTCAAGGCTTTATTTGCAAGCTGAATAGGCTGGTTGACATCCATACCAACCTTTACGATACCTGCGCGCGCACTGCCTTCGTTAAATAACGCTTCTGGCGGGTCAATGGCGTCAAATGCACCCGTACCGCGTTGATACATCACATCGCCGATCCATTGGGTTTTACCAATGACCGTCTCGTAGCCGACTCCCGCTTGATAGCCTGCGGTGCGGCGCTTTTGTACTTCAACCTCGGTGTCATCGATAAAGTTGCTTTGTTCTTTAGCAAAGCCGCCCGCTTTTAGGTAGGTCTTGCTGTGATTATCACGGTGCACTAAGTGGCTAACGAGCACGTCGGTGTTGTAAGATTCACCACTATAGACGTAGTCTTGATTGATGCCAGCGACCGTTTGATCGTAGTTGTAACCACTATGGGTCAAGGTTAGTTGGGTGTTATCGATGGGCAGCACATAACCGATGTTGTAGCCCCAGCTACCATTATCTTCACCATCACCGCCCCCATCTAAGTTATGGTTGTAAGAGAGGTATAATAAGTCGTTGTGCCACGTTGGGTTGTCGAGTGACAGGGTGACATTGCCTTGATAGACGCCTGTGCTGTCTTGGCCTGAGTCATCTACGGTTGCAGACAGACGCCAGCGCTTGCCCTGCTGCCATTTGACTTGGATATCACTATAGCCAGGTGTTGTTATACGACTACTGGGTGTAATAGAGAAGTCAGCATCAGCGGTCGGCACACGTTTAAAGTTCTCAAGTGCCTGCTCAATATCACGAACATTGAGCAGGTCACCAGACTTCATGGGCATGGCAGGGGCAAAGTTGGCAGGGTTACCACTGTTATCGATATAGATAGGGCGAGTAGATTGAACGTCGGTGGCAATGATTTGGTCGATGCGACCAGGAATGAGGGTAAGCATTAGGTTGCCGGACTTGAGGTTCTGGTTTTCTACCAAGACGCGCGTGGTGACATAACCTCTTTCGATAATGCGGTTTTGAACGTTGGTGACCAGCTGATTGATGTCGCTCACAGACAGACAACTGCCTAATAAAGAACCATTGCCTGTCGTATAAGGCGTCAGGGCAAAGGTGAACTTGTCGCTCAGCTCACCTGTTAGGTAAATATGATTGATGTCAAAACAAGCGGTTGAGGCGGGATCGGTACTCTGAGAGCTGGCTGATACGATAGGAGCAGAAGGTGCTTGTTGATAGGTGTCGGTGTTTATATTGACATTGGGCTTGACCAATTGCTGCTGTTTTAAGGCTTCACTACGCTGCTCTTGATATTGTTCCGGTGTGACGGCGTGGGCATTTACACCCATAAAAACACTAATAATACTAATCGTTAAAAAGCTTAAAGTTTGGTCAGTTATATCTGTTCTAAAAATATTTGTGTACATAAGTCCGCCATCTTTATAGTGGAAGAATTATGTATAAAACAGTTACTTATTGCAAGTATTTTTTCTAAAATGTTTCTGTAGTGTTTATAAGATAAATTTTTCTATGTTTCTTCAAACGTAAGCATCTAAGTCGAAGGCGCATAAAATTTGTAATAATAAAGTAAAACCCTAAATTTCAATGGGAGAAACTTGCCATTATTGGTTTTCATCAACTCAATTAGCATTGCTATCTATTAAGATCACCTAATAAAAAAGCATAACGATCTAACTTCTAACTAAACAATAGCCTACCTCTACAATATATTTCGATGTACTTTCTGATGGTAGCGTGGCAAATATAATACAGGGCAATGCGTATTGACTTTTACTTTCAAATGCAGGGTCTTCTGTATAGTTTTAATATAATGAATAGGTTGGCATAAATCCCATCTAAATGATCTAACAGTCGGTCGCTGCTGAATCACTCGCGACATGGGCAGTTTTTGAGCATTACTACCCATAATACTATCTGAAGCAATGATATTAGTCGGAGAGACTTAAATCATGTACTCATTAGTTGCCTTCAGAGACGGTTCTAACCTAGCAGAAAAAAGGTTATTGTTAACTAAATCAATCTTGTGCTAAGAATAACTGCATGAGTAATTATAAATGTTAAATAGGTAATTATTATGAATATTAACAACGATCTAAAATTTAATGCACTACATCATACTAACCTTTTGATACTACCAAACGTATCAAATGCAGGTGAGGCTCGTTTAGTTGAGGAGAATGGAGGAGTTGCGGTTGCAACTAGCAGTGCCGCTGTAGCTTGGTCATTCGGTTATCAAGATGGTAATTTTCTACCCAGAAATATTTTAGAAATGGTAGTTAAGACAATAACAAGGGCTACCAATATACCTTTATCAGTAGATATTGAAGGAGGCTACTCTAGCGAAATAAATAAGATTTCTGAACTTTCAGGTAGGCTAATGGATGCTGGTGCCGTAGGTATCAACATTGAAGATGGGCGAGAATCACCTGACCTTCTCTCTAGAAAAATTGAGGCAATTCGGGAAACAGCAGAAAAGAAAAATATTAATTTATTTATAAATGCTAGAACAGACATTTACCTAAAAAAAATTGGTGAGGATAAATATAGACTCGATGAAGCAATTGAACGTGCAAAAAAATATGCCAATGCAGGAGCGAGCGGTTTTTTCCCCGCAGGATTAGTCGATTTTTACGAGTTAAATAAGCTTTGCGACAACACTTCTCTTCCAGTAAATGTATTATATAATGAATCTATAAGCACACCACTTGAACTTGAGTCAATAGGTGTAAAAAGACTTAGTTTAGGATCAAGTTTATCAGAACTTGTTTTTGGCATTTCAAACGATCTATTTAGCAACTTCCAAAAAACAGGGAAATTAAATTATCCCGAAAATAAAAAGTTTACGTACAACCAAGTAAACAATTTGATGGAAAATAAGAAAGTTAGCGAATAGCGAAACTATAGAAATAATTGGTTTTGATGCAGGTTAAAAACAAGATCATATCATTATATTCTTAAACATCCTTATTGATTTTGATATGGCAGTTCTTGAAAATACAGGCGTGTCCCATACACCTAAGTTGATATGTACCAATGCATGCCTAACTTCTTGCTTCCTACGCTTAAGAGCCTTAAGCTGACATCTTTTAGAAAAATGCTTATGCAGCGTTCTATAATAGAAAAAAGAAAAATTTCTCCATCACATACTAATTCTGTAGTTTCATCAGGAAGGCTATTTTTCAAATTTTTTATTAGTCGAGAGTTCGAATCTCTTTTCCCGCTCCAAATATGGCTTGAAAAAGCACTAAAAGCCTCACACCTTAAATAGGTAGTGAGGCTTTTTTTTATCTATTTTTGGGGTTTTTTCAACTTCCTGCATGAGTTAAAGCAACACATGCAGGAAGTTTTTCATATGCCACTTATTGAGTTGGAGTCACTCGCCAGATAGTATTTGAGAGGTCATCGGCGACAATGAGTGCCCCTTTCGGATCAACGGTTACACCCACTGGTCGACCAAAAGTCTTATCATTCTCACCCTGAAACCCAGTCACAAAGTCAACCGGATCCCCGGCTGGTTTGCCGTTGCTGAATGGGACGAACACGACGTCGTAACCCGCTGGGTCTGAACGGTTCCAGCTGCCATGCTCACCGATGAATGCCCCTTCTGTGAACTTACCGCCCATGGTTGCTGTTGAGAACGCTATACCTAAAGGGGCTTTATGCGATCCAAGACTATAGTCTGGAGCAATTGCGGCAGCTACCATATCAGGTTTCTGCGGCTTAACCCTTGAATCGACATTTTGCCCCCAGTAGCTGTAAGGCCAACCATAAAACTTACCTTCTTGAACCGAAGTTAAATAGTCGGGTACTAGCCGTGGACCGAGCTCATCACGCTCATTGATGACTGCCCATAACTGGTCAGTGCCGGGTAAGATAGCCAATGCCGTTGGATTGCGCAGGCCAGTTGCGTATGGTCGATGAGCGCCAGTCTTGGCATCGATCTCCCAGACCCTAGCGCGATCTGCCTCTACATCCAATCCATTTTCAGTAATATTACTATTGGAACCAATACCCACGTACAGGAATTTTCCATCCGGACTGGCCGTCATCGACTTGGTCCAGTGATGATTGACCATGCTTGGCAGGTCAGTGAGTTTGCGTGGCGCTCCATTAGCAGTCGTCTGGCCAGGCTGATAATCAAATTGTACCACTGCATCCTGATTGGCGACGTACAGTTGATTGCCGATCAACGCAAGACCATAAGGCGCATTCAGATTTTCAGCGAATACGGTACGTGTCTCGTAAGTACCATCGCCATCCTTGTCACGCAGCAAAGTCAGACGGTTACCGCTCTTGACCGAAGTCGTGCCTTTACCTTTTAAATAACCCGCAATGAAATCCTTAGGGCGTAGCTTAGGCGCGTTACCGCCCTTGCCTTCAGCCACCAAAATGTCGCCATTAGGCAGAACTAACGTCTGCCGCGGAATCTGCAAATCAGTGGCAATGGCTTCGATTTTATATCCTGACGGCACTATAGGCCGATGATCACCCCAACCTGCTGGCTCGGCGATTTTCAGGGTGGGTACTAGGCCGCGTTGCGCTTCGGGCAAGGTTGGGTTGGCACCTAACTGTTCTGCATCGTCTATATTGTTTTCGCTACATGCGCTTAAGAGGGCCGCGACCAAAGCTATTGATAGGATATTAATTGGTTTCATCTTGCACCTCCAATACGCCAGCTGGCGAGGCCAATCCAGGTTGCAAGGCAGGCCAGAATGACAGTGATAACGGATAGAATAAGCCCAGTCGGCATGCTAGCCCAGACGTCCTTTGCATGGATGAATGAGTTGATAATACCCAAAATAAAGGTCGCCAGTAGTAACAAAAAATAGATAATTGGTTTGCCCATACGCTTATCAGCGCGGACCAGAGATACAATCGAGCTCAGCCAAGCCAGACCGTTGAACACCAGTGCACCTATAAGCATCCAAGAAGCAAAGTTCTTCCATTGCAGCTCGTAGCTGGACCAATAGGCATAATCGTTGAGTAAGACTCCGATAAACAGAGGTACCATTGCGGACAGAAAAAACGCATGCAATGGATGCAGCGCGGTGCCAGAGTGTCGGGTAACAGCACTATTCATGGCAATTTCCTTATTGCTGATAAACGAGGATTCCATCGACCGTACTGAGTGGTGCAGACTACGCTCGATGGAATTTAAATTTTATGAAATAAAAACCTACCTAAGCTAAGAAAATTCTTCAACTTTTTTCGACTAATTATAATCAGTCATTTATTAATTCTTAGATTGGCACTAAATATAGTGCGCGCTTCTGAAAAAGCTGTAAAGTTAAACTTGGTAAACTAACCCCTCGAGGGGAAGATTATCATGAACAGGAAAATGTAGGGATCCAGTGCTAAAATCATTAAAAATATAGCAAACAATAATGATCATATTTCAACCACTGCAAAGTACCTCTTAGAGTCTTCAGTACTCTAGATGTTTTTTAGAGCGATTATTCAGTATTATGCCTACTTGAACGATGTTATATATGAGTACTACGGCTATGCTTATCCAATAGATGTTCCTTATATGCGCATAAAGGATAGTTGGTTATGCATAATATGTAAGGATGCTTTATGGCAGACAGGTAAAGAAAATAAGTACTAAGTATAAAAAGAGCCAGACAACTTAAGCTATCTGGCTTTTTACGAAAAGCATATGCGACATGCTATCTATTTTGTTATGACACTACCCCTTATGCCGTACTACCATCAACAGTACTATTAATCTCAAATAAATCAGCCTGATAAGATAATGTGTTAGCTTAAACAATCATGTCTTACTATATTCTTGACATCGTTTGGCCAGCTTCTAGATAGAACGCCCGAGTTTATCTACATAAGTGACCATTTTAGGCATCCGATGGTCTCCTTCCATTTTACTAACCATCTCTTTCGCCTTTGTCATATCTACATCAATGCTAGTGACATACAAAGGGTGCTTACTTACCCCTCGCCAAACGGCATAGTCTTCTGTAATGTCATAAAAATGATTTTTAGCGATACCGATAATTGGCTTTTTATTAGCTAGGTTGTCATACAGATACTTGCCTAATCCTGCTTTGTTGACACCATCCAAAAACACATAACCGTCTATTATAATGGTATCAAAAGATTCGTTAATCTGATTAATCAAAGCCAGTAAACAAGGCATTTCTCGTTTATAGAACTGACCTGACTCATAAGGCGCAACGTCATTCACGTCTACAATATGTTCACTTAGAACATATGCTTGCTCAATACCTGAAAAACGAACACCCGTAACGATAGCCTTTGTGTCACTTGGCTCTTCGCTTTCTTGATAATATACATCTAGTATTAAGTAAATCACTTTATTACTACCTCAAAATATGGATGACTTGCTTTTAATGCGTCGACTTTATCCAGCTCCTTTTGGTCAAAAGTATCTTATCATCGCTAAGCCAAATTCTGAACCAATTGGTGGGCATTTTCAATGTCTTGTAGCTTTCTAATAATTCAAAATATTTAGGTAGAGAAAAACGGCATTTAAGATAATCTTTTTCTTGAATTTCATTACCAGTACTACTGAATAAATCGGTCTAATAAACGATATTAATATTAGGTACAATGGCCTTAAGTCTTTCTACTTGCTTTAAGGATGTTTTTTTATTTAGACGTACTTCTTGCAGGGAGCCAAAAATCTGTTTATTACTAAAAATATCTAAATCGTTTAAACCGTCCAGACCACTGATATGTATTATCTCCACATATTTAAAGCTATTGTTTGCTACCCATATACAGAATAATTTATCTATCATATCTTCATTTATACGTAGAGATACAAACTTATCAAATATAAAATACCGATAGTTCTCGATTAACTCGTACATTTTTGGTAAAGGAATTGGGCAGTTCAGGTAATTTTTTGAGGTAAGAATGTTGCCTATGATTGTTAATCTATCTATTGTATTTTCCTTCCATATATACTTGATAGAAATCTCCTCAAGTTAATTGGTTTCTTTACAAGTTTTACCATACCCAAAATTTACATATTCTTTACTATTGTTCGAATAACCGAAACCTGACTGCTTATCCTCATATCGAAGCTCAAACATGAATGGTTCATAGGTTTGGGTCTTCCACATGATCTGATTTTCTGTTTCGCCATTTTCAATGGTATAGATCTCTCTATCGCAGATACCTTCATCAAAGGTATATGACATACCTTGATAAAGTTGTGGTATCGTGCCACAACCATATTCATCTAAGTCCTCATTACAAAATCCTGTAGAGTCAATTTGAACAGATGAAGGCAATCCTTTTTGACATGGGGACACGTAAGGTTTATTAATGCTACCATTCTCAACTTCAAAAGCCTCCAGTTGATAGTCTTCTTTGTCGAAGAAAATAATTCCAGTGTAAGGTTGATTTTGGTAATACCATCTGCCATCTAGTTCAGCTAATAACATTGATTTAAGTCGTTTCATTGCTGTATCTTTTAATTTTCATTCTCATAAGTAAGACAGACAACTATTTATCTATCTTCTGTTTTACCAATTTTTTCTATTAATTTTCTTAATTCGATACCTGTATCGTAACCAAGATTGGGATATTTTTCATTAATATATTGTTTATCTCTTTTCTCGATAATTGACAGTTGATGATATAACTCTGAACAAAGTAAAAAGCGATTAGAGGCAAAACGGTCAAAAGACCAGAAATCGTTAAGTAATGGACGAATAAGTTTTTCTGTTTTGTCTCCATCATCAGGATGAGTATGGAAGACTAAAGAAGTTAATTCATTTTTTTTACCGCCAACTCTATACCATCCTCTTCTAACGTATTTTGCAATTGTACGGACGAAAGACATACCTACACTTAACTCTTCTAAATTCTCCATTAGAATCCTTCTTTTTTAAGCTCTGGAATATCATACATGGCCTCCCCACCTTTGATCCGCTATGATATTTTTTAGCACTGTATTCGATCAATATTTTTATTTATTTCAAAGATTATGTTAGAAGATTCAAATCCATAAAGGGTCTGATTTTTTCATTACTTCATTCACTCCACCTATTTTTCTTAAGCTATCAGTATTGTCCAAAGCACCTCCTGCTAGGTGAACATGGTTTAAAAAATCTTTAGGCAATCGAATCTTATAACGCTCTACCCAGTGGATAATTATAGAGTCCCATACGTACATACCGTCAGTATATATTACCCAAGGTATAATAGTTTTCTGATCGTAAGGATCAGTAGTTGGGCTAACAAAATTCAGTAACAAATATCCTGATTCTAAATACTGCGTTACTTTATTAACTTGTTCATCAGTAAGAATATTCATATTATTTTCTATACTAGACTTAGTCTCATCACGGTTTTGATAAGACTTTTCCTTGTAAAGCATCATTTTTTTGTATTTCATATTGCCCTCTATTCTGGTTCAAATTTTTTCCACTCTGGCTTTTTTCGGAGTTCTTAATTTCCATTTTTTCAGAAATTTAGCTATATGCGTTAAACAAACACAACATTACGCAACAGGAATATAAATCAGATTACCTTCAAATTCAGGGTCTATCCCATCGGGTTTAGCAAGCGTTGTATCATCTGAGTGATCGTTAAGTCCATGTGACATAATAAGTCCAGAGCCGTTCTCAAACTCAAACAACACCCCTCGCTCGCTTGGTAAGTCCAGTATTTTAGAGTAAGTTTTAGAAGTCTCTTTGATAATGGTCACTGATTTGACCACCTGATTGAGATAAATATTCCAGTCATCATAATCTTTAGCATAAAAAGGAATGGCGTCTTCATCCTCTTCTTGTAACCAGTCATGATGCTCACCATTTTCGTTTCTTTCTACCCACATGTGGACTGTGTTTTGGCTAGGATTACTAGATCCACCAATGACCAATCCATCTTCAAAATAGAATAAAAAAGGCCCTAGCGAACAACAAAAAAAGTCTTTGGGATCCATATAGTAATCTTCAATAAGCTCCTTTTCAGATACATAATTAAACCTAACAATATTGATAAGTTTGCGTCCAACCAAACTTGCCAATAAGCCTGTTAGATTGCTAGGTATGTCCACATCATAAATTGAGGTCGCCATTATCTTTTCTCCGCTATTTTGATTGTTGCGTTTAACTTTTATGTATTACGACACTTACTCACAGACTCATTCGCTTATCTACTAACTGTTCACAAAATATAGGGTTTAATTTAGTCGTAATTAAAAAATGACTATCTTTAGATAAAGAATAAAACATATCTGCTTTTAAATAATATGCCATATAGGAGGATGGCACATTTAGGATATAAGCTTCATTTTCCTTCTGAAAGCTTAAGATTGTCTCATTTAATAACTTCTCTTCTACAGAAAGCCTAGTACCTATTTTTTCTAAATAATACAACGATGCCATGAATAAAAAACTTCTGATATCACACTAAACGACCTCGTTTAAAACTGGATTGCCTGTTTCGTCAACTTTCTAGCGGTAAGGGGCATTTTCAGATTCAAAAAAAATCAACCACTTCTTGTTTGTCAACAGCAAAAATATCATCAGCAAATGACAATAGCCGTTCCGTCATGAACGTCACAACATCCATTATTTTTCTCCTTGCTGCGCTACTTTTCGGTTGCAGTGATAATAATCTTTATGTGAACACCATCTAAGTTCATAGTAGCAGTAGCCATATTAATCTCGTAATCTTTGATAGTATCTACACTGAACTCACCACGTGATACTATATTGCTCGCTAGTCATATCTTAATTATAATTTTCAACTTTAAAAAAACAACCCCTTATCCAAAATTTTAAAGTCCTAGTGAGAATCAAGTTTCTTAGGAAAATAAAACCCTTTTCCGCTAAAAGTTATTATATTTTCTTTTATAGCCATACTATCTAAGGTACTCATTACGAAGCCCGAAGTTAGTGAATCACCGTTTATATACGGGTTAGAGAAAAATGGGTATGTAACTAAATCTGGATAATCAAAAATTAGTCTTAAAAAACATTCTGGATGACTATTGAATAACTCTTTGACTGATGGGTAATTAAGTTCGTGTAAATATTTTATATCAGGATCAATTTGCTTCTTATCTTCAATATAGCAATCTTGAATAAATTCGTTAACTTCATCTTCGACGACAGATAAAAAAACTCCGATATTTTTTTCCCAAATAAAATTAAAACCTCTACCTTCCAGATCATCGCTTCCAAAATTGAATGTTCGAATTCTAACTTTATCACTTATATCGCAATTACTATCTTCTACTATAAACATCTTATTTACCTCCAAACACTGTAAAAAAAATACAATCTTCGTATGCTTTTAACAAAAATTACGAATGATCAGTAGGCTCTATTATAGTGATGTTTGGATATAGCTTAAAAATAAAAAAGACCGAGTTCTGTAAGCGATAGAGCTCGGTCTTTTTAAGTAGCAACTGAATAAAGATTGGATAAATTTAAACGTATTACGACAAGCTTCTGGCATTCATGCGACCCTCTAGGCAATGTCAGAAAATCTGTCGCGCTAAGCTTATAACTTGATTAAATCATCTTATCCTTTCTCTGTCAGTCTTGTAACAAATAATATTTAAGCCCAGTAGTTAAGTGTTGTATTTTACATACAAATAACTACTGAGCTTAATCTTAAAACCTATCCTAAACTCAACCAATAGAGATAACTATTAATTGATAAGGAAAGAGACGCCTACATTACCACCTTGTTCATCACTGTTGCCACCTAACGCACTATTAAATCCAAATCTACCGTCTACAGTTGTGTAGTTAACGCCTAAAGCATAACCCGTTTCGCCAGACCAAGTACCTCCTGCTAAACCAACACTAAACTTACCTGGAATCGTTGAATACTTAAGGCCAGCAAACGCTAATGATGATGCTACTGCTTTGTTTTGACTATCTTCTAAGGCATTGATTTTGCTATCAGTATATCCGAATGCTTCAGCTTGATTTTGGAACAATTGGCTACCGTTTACAGCATCAGTTGAAGTCGCAGAGACTTCACCTGCCGCTACATTTCTTACCACGTTACTGCCCATATTAACTGTAGCACCTCTACTGGCAATAAATGACTCTGATATTTCTAGCGCTTGCGTATTAATGTCGTCAGGTCTAAAGGTATTTGTTAAAACCAACTCATTGGCAGTCACACTACCTGCTACTGACAGATTACCAGTTGTACTAATATCACCAGTATTAACAATACCATTGGTAGTCGTTGTACCTGTTGCTGTCAAGTTGGTAGCCGTCAAACTGTCCGTATTGATAGCACCTGTGTTGGCAATACCATTAGTCGTTGTTTGACCAGCAACGCTTAATGTGTCTTGCAACTCAGTTGCGCCAGTATTCGTTAAAGTACCTGTATTAGTTATATTGCCTCGTTAGCCATAAGACCGGTGTTATTAAGGCCGTTTGTCGTGATTGTCCCTGTTGCTGTCAAGTTAGTCGTAGTCAGACTGTCCGTACTGATAGCACCCGTGTTCGTAATACCATTGGTCGTTGTTTGACCGGCAACACGTAATGTGTTTCCTAAAGTAGTTGCACCTGTGTTTGTTAAAGTACCAGTATTAGTAATGTTGCCTTTATTGGCCAAAAGACCTGTATTAGCAATGCCATTTGTCGTTGTTTGACCAACAACACGTAGTGTGTTTCCTAAAGTAGTTGCACCTGTGTTTGTCAAACTACCAGTGTTGGTAATGTTGCCTTTGTTGGCTAAAAGACCTGTGTTAGCAATACCATTTGTCGTTGTTTGACCGGCAACACGTAGTGTGTTTCCTAAAGTAGTTGCACCTGTGTTTGTCAAAGTACCAGTGTTGGTAATGTTGCCTTTGTTGGCCAAAAGACCTGTATTAGCGATACCATTAGTAGTCGTTGCACCTTGCACGTTTAGTGTGCTTGCTAGGTCAGTAGCGCCTGCAACGTCTAGTGTACTCTCTAAAGTAGTCGCGTCTTGAACTGATAGTGTACCATTTAGATCTGTTGCACCATTATTGGTTAAGAGACCTTTGTTAGTGACACCATTAGTAGTCGTTTGTCCAATAACATTTAGCGTGCTCTCTAAAGTAGTCGCGTCTTGAACTGCTAGCGTACCATTTAGATCTGTTGCACCATTATTGGTTAAGAGACCTTTGTTAGTGACACCATTAGTAGTCGTTTGTCCAATAACATTTAGCGTGCTCTCTAAAGTAGTCGCGTCTTGAACTGCTAGCGTACCATTTAGATCTGTTGCACCATTATTGGTTAAGAGACCTTTGTTAGTGACACCATTAGTAGTCGTTTGTCCAATAACATTTAGCGTGCTCTCTAAAGTAGTCGCGTCTTGAACTGCTAGCGTACCATTTAGATCTGTTGCACCATTATTGGTTAAGAGACCTTTGTTAGTGACACCATTAGTAGTCGTTTGTCCAATAACATTTAGCGTGCTCTCTAAAGTAGTCGCGTCTTGAACTGCTAGCGTGCCATTTAGATCTGTTGCACCATTATTGGTTAAGAGACCTTTGTTAGTGACACCATTTGTGGTAGTTGCACCTTGCACATTCAGTGTGCTTGCTAAGTCAGTAGCGCCTGCAACATCTAGCGTACTCTCTAAGGTAGTCGCACCTGTGTTCTTGAGTGTACCTGTGTTGGTTAGGTTACCATCGTTAGCCAAAAGACCTGTGTTATCCAAACCATTGGTTGTCGTTTGACCACTCACTTCTAAATTAGCTTTGTTAGTGGCAGTACCGATGGTGGTTTTGCCTGCAACGTCTAGTGTGCTCTCTAAGGTAGTCGCACCTGTGTTCTTGAGTGTACCTGTGTTGGTTAGGTTACCATCGTTAGCCAAAAGACCTTTGTTATCCAAACCATTGGTTGTCGTTTGACCACTCACTTCTAAATTAGCTTTGTTAGTGGCAGTACCGATGGTAGTTTTGCCTGCAACGTCTAGCGTGCTCTCTAAGGTAGTCGCACCTGTGTTCTTGAGTGTACCTGTGTTGGTTAGGTTACCATCGTTAGCCAAAAGACCTTTGTTATCCAAACCATTGGTTGTCGTTTGACCACTCACTTCTAAATTAGCTTTGTTAGTGGCAGTACCGATGGTAGTTTTGCCTGCAACGTCTAGCGTGCTCTCTAAGGTAGTCGCACCTGTGTTCTTGAGTGTACCTGTGTTGGTTAGGTTACCATCGTTAGCCAAAAGACCTTTGTTATCCAAACCATTGGTTGTCGTTTGACCACTCACTTCTAAATTAGCTTTGTTAGTGGCAGTACCGATGGTAGTTTTGCCTGCAACGTCTAGCGTGCTCTCTAAGGTAGTCGCACCTGTGTTCTTGAGTGTACCTGTGTTGGTTAGGTTACCATCGTTAGCCAAAAGACCTTTGTTATCCAAACCATTGGTTGTCGTTTGACCACTCACTTCTAAATTAGCTTTGTTAGTGGCAGTACCGATGGTAGTTTTGCCTGCAACGTCTAGTGTGTCATTTAGTTGGGTTGTACCATCGGTAACCATTTTACCAGTCGTTGTTGTATTGCCATTGACTGTTAAATTGGCTGGAGTGTTTGTCGTACCAACGATAGTTTCACCATTTAACTGAGTTGTACCACTACTGATTAGACCTTTAGTATTAGTAATACCAGCTGTAGTAGTAGCACCATCAACATTTAGATTACTCTTTAAATCCGTGTTGCCTTCCACTGTTAGTTTGTCTTTTAAGGTAGCAGCACCAGTATTGGTTAAAGTGCCAGTCGTCGTTATATTACCAGTCGTTGTTGTATCACCATTGACTATTAAATCAGCTTTATCAGTGGCAGTACCGACGGTAGTTTTGCCATTTAAATCAGTCGTACCAGTCGTTGTTGTATTACCATTGACTGTTAAATCAGCTGGAACGTTTGTCGTACCTACTATCGTTTCGCCGTTTAATTGAGTTGTACCACTACTGGTTAGGCCATTAGTGTTAGTAATACCTGCTGTTGTAGATAAACCTGTAACACCTAGCGTACTGTTTATCTGAGTCGGAGCATTGCTGGTTAGGCCATTGGTGGTTGTCGTACCTGTAGTAACGGTATTACCATTGACTGTTAAATCAGCTGGATTGTTTGTCGTACCGACGGTAGTTGCGCCATCTAACTGAGTTGCGCCTTTATTCGTCGTAGTTCCAGTCGTTGTCGTATTACCATTGTGAGTCGTATTACCATTGACTGTTAAATTGGCTGGATTGTTTGTTGTACCGACGGTAGTTGCGCCATTTAACTGAGTCGTGCCATTGTTAATAAGACCATTTGTCGTCGTTGAACCTGTCGTAGTAAGACTATCTGTAGTAATCTTGCCTGTGTTCTCGATACCATTGGTCGTCGTTTCGCCTGTTACTGTAGCTGGACCTGCTACCGATAGAGAACCACCATTAGTACCATTTGCAATAATTAAATCCGAGTTTAAAGTAGAACTGGTAGCACAGTCTACTGTCTCCGCCCCACCCGCTCCACATTGTACTACGCCTGGAGTACCAGCTGCTATGGCTGATGGTGCGATCAATGCCCCTGTCGCTGCAGTAATTGCTATGGCTATAAGATTACGCTGAAAATTAGTTTGCATGATATTCCCTCTCTAAATAATTTAATTAAATACTAAAAATGTGGTATTAAAAGAACGTTTTATCGACCTATCGCGAAAGCAAGCCCACCTTGATATAGAATGTCGTCGCTTCCAGCATATGCAAACCCTCCTGTTATCTTATAATTACTTTCCTTACTCAAATAAGTCATCCCAAGTGCCATAGCCGTGTTGCCCTTAAAATTTCCCACTCCGACCATACCCGATAGCTGACCTGGTCTGGCCACCGCATCTGAACCGTTGGATAGTGCCGCTGACATGGCGATCCCTTTATAAGCAATTTCGTCGCCTTGTCTTGTGTATTCATATACTTTTGATAACTGTCCGACATTGACAGCATCGTTATAATTAACTCCTGCAGATACATTGGTTATTCTATGATTGGCAGCGTTTATGCCATTATTAGACATGCTAGGTCCGTTGTTCACTCGAATGCTATTTAACTGAATGTCATTACTTAGTCCTACACTAATGCCATCCTCTGTCGTCTGAACAGACAGATTTTGGTTGGTACTCGTCACTGCAACAGTGTCACCTAACTGGTAAGTATTACTGCTTTTACCATCACTAAATGTAACTCCTTGAGCGATCTTAGTAGTATTCTGCTGGACGGCTGAACCCAGATTAGCAACGTTAGCATCAGTATTTACCAGGTCACTTGTGTTTTTGGCAATCGCTGTATTTGCAGTTACTAAGCCTTTTGTATTCTCTATAATCGCTGTATTTGCAGTTACTAAGCCTTTCGTATTCTCTGTAATCGCTGTATTTGCAGTTACTAAGCCTTTTGTATTCTCTGTAATCGCTGTATTTGCCGTTGCTAAGCCTTTTGTATTCTCTGTAATCGCTGTATTTGCAGTTACTAAGCCTTTGGTATTTTCCGTAATCGCGGTATTTGCGGCTACCAAACCTTTAGTGTTTTCTGAAATAGCCACATTTGCCGTTTTTAAGTTGTTGACATTTTCGGTAATCGCGGTATTTGCGGTGACTAAGCCTTTAGCATTTTCCGTAATCGCGGTATTTGCAGTTACTAAGCCTTTGGCATTTTCCGTAATCGCGGTATTTGCGACGATTAAGCCTTTGGCGTTTTCCGTAATAGCAACATTTGCACTAACGAGACCTTCTGCATTTTGTGAGATGCTATTGCTATTTTGAGTTATCTGATTATTCGCATTAGATAGACTTTGACCATACTTCAGGATATCGTCTGTATTCTTTGAAATTTTGGTGTTAGCAATAATGAGATCTTCTGAATTTTGTGAGATATTGTCGCTATTTTTCGTTATCTGGGTCTTTGCTATAGCCAAATTTTCACTATTTTTTAGGATATCATTCGTATTTTTTGAGATTTTGGTATTCGCACCTGCTATATCTTCTTTATTTTTTAAAACGTCTGACTCAAGAATAATTAACTTGCCCGAATGTTCTGCAATAGCAGACGTATTGCCAGAAATCAACTTATTGGCTGTGGCTATGTCGCCCGTATTTTTATTAATCGCTGCATTAGCGATGAATAAGGCACTTTCATTATCAGACACATTTTTATTAGTGTTGCCCAAAGCAGTTGCATAATTAGCAATCGCATCGTTTACTGTGGCTATGTCACCCGTGTTTTTAGAGGTTGCAGCTTTAACATTACCCAAATCAGTTGTGTTAGTTGCAATGTTTGCTGTATTTTGGGAAATAAGCTTATTGGCAGTATTTAAGGCGTTCTTGTTGTCATTAATTTCAACTTTGGCAGCAGTAATGTCACTCTGATTCTGAGTAGCCATGTCTCTATTTAATGAGACATTTTTAGCTACAGAATACAATTGGCTACCATTGATAGCATCTGAGGAGGTTTGCGAGATTTCACCTGCGGCTAGGTTTTGAATTCTGCGCTCGTCATTGGCTGATCCGACTGAAATAACACCATTTGCAGTACTTGCTGCAAAACTACTGTAGTCGACACTGCCTATGACTGTATTGGTTACTCTGCCAGTATTGCCAGCAGTCGTTGTATTACCTTGCTGCCCATTACTCTGCAGCAGTTGCGTTCCTACTTTATTACCGGCAGTGGCAACCGTATTGCTGCCTAAATAGACTGAGTTTGCAACTGTGTCACCTACTGGTATGGCATTGCCAGAGCTATCAGTCTGCCCTGAGTTATTCACGTTAGAGCCTAAAACAAACGTATTACTTGAGGTAATGATATTGTTATTTCCAAGTGCATGACTGTCCGCTACATTGTTTATTGCTCTGACGATGTTGGGACTTGTAGCACTTGATAATATTAGATTGGCCGATAGTCGATGACCCTTCCGCCTCGACGATATTATTAGAACCGATGGATATCGCTCTATTCGCCAAAGACTTGTTAGATGATCCTAAAGACAATGAATTGATACCATTAGCAATAGCGCTATGACCCAATGCTGTTGCATTCGCTTGGGTGGCTTGTGCGTTTTGTCCGGTTGCTGTGCTGTTTATACCTGTTGCTAGTGAGTTTGCGCCGGTTGCTGTACTGTTCTGACCTAAAGCAACACTGTCATAACCTGCTGCTGTTGCACGATCTGCTTTCGCTTCACTTTGTGCGCCACTTGCTGTTGTGCCAAATCCTGACGCAATCGCTCGGCTACCTGATGTGGTCGCATACGACCCTGATGCTATAGTTTCATAACCTGTAGCAGTAGCTTCTAGACCTGTCGCTTTACCTCTTACGCCCATTGCGGTGGTGTTTATCTTGTCTGCTAGTGCATCTTGTCCAATTGCTGTGCTGTTTACACCTGTCGCTTTACTGCTTGCACCCATAGCTGTTGTGCTTATGGCCGTTGCTTGTGCGTTTTGACCAATTGATGTGCTGTTTATACCCTTTGCTAGTGAGTTTGCGCCAGTTGCTGTACTGTACTGGCCTAAAGCAAGGCTGTCATAACCTGCAGCGGTTGCACGATTTGCTGTTCGCTTCACTTTGTGCACCGCTTGCTGTTGTGCCAAATCCTGACGCAATTGCTCGACTACCTGAGGTGGTTGCATACGACCCTGATGCGATAGTTTCATAACCTGTTGCGGTGGCTTCTATGACCTTCCGCTTTACTATTTACACCCGTTGCTACTGTATTGACTGCGATCGCTTTCGCATTGCGACCCAATGCCGTTGCATTCGCTTGAGTCGCTTGTGCGTTTCGTCCAGTTGCTGTTGCATTTTTCGAGTTGCTAGTGAGTTTGCGCCAGTTGCTGTACTGTACTGGCCTGACGCTAGGCTGTCATAACCTGTAGCGGTTGCACGATTTGCGGTTGCTTCACTTTGTGCACCGCTTGCTGTTGCGCCAAATCCTGACGCAATCGCTCGACTACCTGAGGTGGTTGCATACGACCCTGATGCGATAGTTTCATAACCTGTTGCGGTGGCTTCTTGACCTTCCGCTTTACTGTTTACACCCATTGCGGTGGTATTGACTGCTATCGCTTGTGCGTTTCGTCCAGTTGCTGTTGCATTTTTCGAGTTGCTAGTGAGTTTGCGCCAGTTGCTGTACTGTACTGGCCTGACGCTAGGCTGTCATAACCTGTAGCGGTTGCACGATTTGCGGTTGCTTCACTTTGTGCACCGCTTGCTGTTGTGCCAAATCCTGACGCAATTGCTCGACTGCCTGAAGTGGTTGCATACGACCCTGATGCTGTGGTTTCATAACCTGTTGCGGTGGCTTCTTGACCTTCCGCTTTACTGTTTACACCCATTGCGGTGGTATTGACTGCTATCGCTTTTGCATTGCGACCCTTGCCGTTGCATTCTCTTGAGTGCTTGTGCGTTTTGTCCAGTTGCTGTGGTGTTTTGACCCGTCGCTCTACTGCTCACGCCAGTTGCTGTTGTGTTCAGTTTGTCGGCTAGTGCACCTTGTCCAAGTGCCGTTGCATTTTCTGCAATAGCTTGTGCATTTTGTCCGGTTGCTGTGCTGCTTAGCCCGTTGCTCTACTGCTTACACCTGTTGCTGTGGTCTTCTATTAGTGGCTTGTGCGTCTTGTCCATTAGCCGTACTGTTTAAACCTGTTGCTCTACTGCTCACACCAGTTGCTGTTGTATTTTTCTTGTTAGACAGCGCACCCTGTCCGAGTGCCGTTGCATTCTCTTCAATTGCCTGTGCATTTTGTCCATTAGCCGTACTGTTTAGGCCTGTCGCTCTACTGCTCACCCAGTTGCTGTTGTTTCTTTTGTCGCTAGTGCACCTTGTCCAGTGCCGTTGCATTCTCTTCAATTGCCTGTGCATTTTGTCCGTTTGCCGTACTGTTTAGACCTGTCGCTCTACTGCTTACACCTGTCGCTATCGTATTTGTATTAGTGGCTTGAGCATCCTGTCCATTAGCTGTACTGCTTAAACCTGTTGCTCTACTGCTTGCACCCGTTGCGGTAGTATTTTTCTTGTCAGACAGTGCACCTTGTCCAAGTGCCGTTGCATTTTCTTCAATGGCTTGGGCATTTTGTCCGGTTGCCGTACTGCTTAAAGCTGTTGCTCTACTGCTTGCACCGGTTGCAGTTGCATTCTCTCCACTGGCTTGTGTACCACGTCCAGTTGCTGTACTGTTTTCACCTGTTGCTCTACTACTTACACCGGTTGCGGTCGCATTTTTCTTATTGGCTATTGCATCTTGTCCAAGTGCGGTGCTATCCGAACCTCTAGCTTGAGACTGTCCGCCATAACTACTCGAATTTACACCGTCTGCTATGGCGCTCTCTCCGATAGCCGTACTATTTACTGCCATTGCTTGAGCACTGTTACCGATTGCAATCGCTGTAGCATGTGCTGCTACTGCCAATCTATTGCTCACACTGTCACCAGCCCCTGTAATCTGCCCACCACCAATAGATACCCCTGGCTGTAAGTTACCATTTGAGTCAGGGCCTAGTGATACAGTTCCGCCGTTTACACCACTGACAACAACATTTGCCCCTTCTGTCACCTCTACATCACCGACAAACTCTTGCCCACATGATGGTGCATCTGCAGCATCAGCATCTTTATCAAGTACAACAAACCCAAGTGCAGCATTGACGGCTTGAGCTGCTAGTGAAGCAACAACAACGGCACCACCTGCCATTCCTGCACCGAAAGGTAATCCTTGTACTGCTTCGCCAGCTGCTTCTATACCTATTTGTACTATATCAACACCCAACTTCGTATATTCTATATCGCGAATTTCATTTTCAAATGTTTCTGAGCACTTTCTTCCACTTATGGGTGCATATTCTAACGACTGTGAGGATTGTGGTGCTGGGCCTGTTGGGATAGTTGGTCCAGGTGGCACAACTGGTGGTGTTGGTGGATTATTTCTAAGATCTCTTAATTCTTGTATAAAAGGCTCGTTAGCACCGATTCGATTACTATTATCTATACTCCGATCTCGATTATTAATAATAACCTGACCTTCATCAGCGCCCGTATAGGTATCATCTCCAGTACCTAATGCGTATGACGGAAAACTCACTGCACTCATTGCAATTATGAGCGCTGTTCTTTGTAGAATAGGTGTTTTAGTCGTCGTCTTCATCATAAGTCACACTCTGTTTTGAATAAAAATTCATTGCCACACAAAGCAAAAAAATTCTTAAAATCGTAAGTAAATATCGGATTTTTACTTGTATTTAATATAAATAAATACTTTATAAAAATTTCATATGAATATATTCATATCCATATACGAATATATTTGATTGTTTATACGAATATATTTGTCGGTTTACTTAAATATATTTGATTGTTTATACGAATATATTTGTTAGTTTATTTAAATATATCTGATTGATTTTAAGAATATATTTATAGACTTATGCAAATAATTTTATTCTTAAAAACGGATATATATAATAAATAAAAAAAATGCTTTGCATTTCAAATAACTATCTTGTAATTCCCGCGTTTTTAATTTAAAAATTTTATAAAAATAAACCCGATAATTGTAAAGATATAGATATAACGTATTTTTAAGGTAACTTTTTGTAAAAAATGTAACTAATAAAGGGATAATAGTACTTTTTTGTAAGTATTGCAAGTTAATATTTGCTTTTGATATTTTTATCTGTACGGCCACATATAGAGAGGTGCCATCTACCCAAATCATAATTTCACTCATCAATCGATTATCACAAGAAAAAGTGCTGTTTAGATAAGCAGAACGGTGGCCTTTATATTCGTGTAATCAAACATATTTGGCAGTGTAGAAAGTATTACTGTGGCACTCTAAAAGCTTGGTGCTAGATAGAAATGATAAATACTTTCCGCGCTTCTCTCTTCACTAAACTGATATGTTCAAGTTAATATAAAAAAGACACACTCAAGTGGAGCTAAATATTTTTTGGCCTCTACTAGCAATGGTAAAAAATCAGAAAAACTTGTACCAGTATCTGATTGCGATCGTGTATATTTACCTTGTTGAGTATCAACATAAACGATCTAAATTTAATGTTATTGCTACTGTAAGTAGAGTCGATAATAGCTATAAAAATGAACTATTGTTCAATAAAATAACTAAACATCAAGACAGGAATTTTAAATCTCTATCATCGCCAAACATAGCTCACAATAAATAAAAAGCCCCACTTCCTATTTAAGGAATGAGGCTTTTTTTATCTGCAAAATTAAGTAATATAAATATAAAGCATAATATTGGTTATAAATTTGAACCCATGCTTTTCAACAATCGGACGGCTGGTGGACAAAGCATCAATAGCTATGTATTGCCGACCTCTTTGCTTGGCTGTATCGATACGATAGTTTAATAAAACTTGATAGTCTCTTTTTAAGTTTTATTAAACTATACTCCTTTACTGAGATGCCAAAACGTTCAATTTCATAATTATCGATTAAGCGATAAATACTTAAATTAACTAACCTCGTTATACGCACAAAAAAGGACATAACGATTACGTCATGTCCTTTTTTTATTAGCGAGTCACTATCAAATTTTTAGTGATTGATCCTAGCGGTATCAAGCAAGTGACACCTACGCTTCAAAACGACCGCCAATACACCTTCATCACCATATCTTGCCTAGGCAAACCCAGTTTAGCCTTTAACTGTCGTCTTAGTGTTTTGGCATCAGATGCTTCGAGGGCACCCCACACCTTATCTATATTAACAAGCCTTTCACTCAAAAACCTGTCTATCGTAGATAGTATGGTGTTGGTAAGATCAGTCGCTGACGTGTTTAAAATGTGCAATATGTTGTCTTGATTAAAATCGACCATCTTTGTCAACGTTTCACTTAACTTAAGATTTTTTAGATAATCGATATCCGCTATGCCATTCGTAATGGCAATGACGATTGGCGCTATTGGGTTTTGCCAAGTCTCTAGCAAATTTGCCACAGTTGGCATCGAGGTTTCATCACATATTAGTAAACACTGACCATCTATTAGATGAGCGACTTTTTCAGGATAATCGCGTACGCTTTTGATCTGCGTACCCACATGAGACGCCATTGCCCAATTGCCACCGGGGGTATCTCCATGAATGTACGTATCAATCCAGCCATAAACCATTTGGCTACCTGAGTCTTTCCATGCTTTTCTTAACGTATAATAACGTTGTAGCTTTTCTGAGGACTGAGTAGGTTTATCAGCTTTTGAAAACTCAGTATTTATCTCAAATAGATACGCATAGCCAGCATGACTTAGCGGAGTATCAGCAGGTGCGGTGACGACCAGTCGGAACATATTTGGACTGGCGTAGTAACTGTCAACCACAGTGAAATAACGCTCTTGCTGCTTTATCGCAAGCTTACCAAGTTTTTTTGAAGCCACTTGCAACAGGTAAATGTATTGCGACTTGATGGTGACCGTCTCATCAATGAGCTGGTCAAATTTAATAAAATAGCGACTGATGGCCTCAGATTTAGCGCGATGATTTGATTGATTATCTATTGATAGATTTTCTAAAGATTGCGTATAGGTTTCTAATAACAACCCATCACTATAAACCTCAGCGACCTGCACCGACATGTCATCGCCAAGCCTAGTGCGAGCAAATACCTCTACAAACATCGCCAGCTCATCTTGATGTTCGTCATTCACATGGTTCATAAATTTGATTTTGGTTGCCACTGGCAATGGTTGTTTATTCTTATAAAAACTATTATTACAACCAGCAGTATCAAACCCTTCATTGTCAAAACTGACAATATCCAAATTACCAAGAACTTGGGACATAACGGATCCCTCATTAAAAATGAATGATATAAAACATAAGGCGCTTGATTTATACCATGCGCCTTATTAACATCGACCAGTTATCTGTTCGCTAATGAATAGCTTGCCATCACGTTCCATGTACTATAAGAATCACGCTGAACGCCTTGAGAAGAAAAGATCAAAGACGAGATTGACGTCTAATCCCAGCGTCAATAGATGCATTTGTCTCATAAAACCTCATCATTTAATGCAAAAATACTCTGACCCCAAAAGAGATCAGAGCTTGCCATAACCGATCAACTTATCGCGACTAGAAGCCTCTAGCTTTATCAGTCGTTATCGTATAAAAAACATTAAAGGCACTATTAGCACCCGTTTTGACAACTTTGCCGTCTACCAAGGCACTGGCCTCAAAATCAACCCCGCCACCTGCGCTCTCACCGCTCGCGATATTGGGTAGCGTCAGTGAGCGTAGAACTACTTTTTTGTCAGTCACGGCGGTATCTGATTTGGTAAGCTTGTTGCCGCGTGGTTTGACCGCTTCCCCTTCTGCCAATCCTTTATCCAAATCGTCATAAATGATGTCGAAGTCTAATAACTGTGCTTGCTCAAGCTGCGCCTGTCCATCGACCACCGGAATACCGATCAACGACTTGCTGCCACGGTGAATCATACGGTTGTCTATCACTTTGCCATTGTCCAGATTTCTTGCTTCGGCAGCGATTGAGCTGGTGCGATTCATAAGCATGACTTTGTAACCCGGCACGGCCACTTTGCCTTTTCCGTCAAATATATCGGCGACCAGCGCTTGCGAATCCTGCGTACTATTAATAACGACGCGAGCAGACGTTTCAGATACCGGATAGTCCTTGCCAGCAATGGTCAAATAACGCGTGTCTGCATAATTGCTTTGCGTCTGCATAATACCCGTGGTCATACCGTGCGCAGCAGCCTCTTTGCTCGATAATACTGGCGTGCTTTGGCAACCTGCGACGCTAAGAGACATGACAACAATAGAAGAGAAAAGCGTTTTAGAAAACAGGGTTTTGCCTAAAAATGCTGGGGTTGTACGCGTCATAGTGAAATCTCATAAAGGAATGTATTTGAAAAAGCAAAAACAATAGTAGTAGCGATCAATAGCATTATTTATTAATAATGCTATTGATAATGATTATCATGTACATTATTATTACGACATTGTAACGGGTTGTCAATCCCCATTAGTCAGTTAATAAAACTAGTTAACGGATTGGTCATTCACTTTTATAACGTTAATTTATTTTAAAAAATGCAGAACGCTACTCATTGCCAGTGACTATTAGCGCATCGATTTAGCGTATCGATTTTCTCGAATGGCTAATATAAGCAGTTAAGCAGTTAAGCAGTTAAGCAGTTAAGCAGTTAAGCAGTTAAGCAGTATGAGTTGTAACGCTTATTAAAATTCTTTAAATCCATCAGATCAAAAAAGGCCAAACATGTTAAAACGCCAAAAAAGCCGTACAACAATAGCCCTCGCTATGACAGGGGCAATCATGTCAACAAGCCATGCCAAACCTGATTTGACAACGCCAGTCGACTTGAGTTTATTGCATGCCGTAGACTCCGGCTACCACTTTATACACCATACTTTTAGTGCGCCTGCGCCCAAAAAGATCTCCTCAAGCGCACAGGATATACAGACAGAAACGCTGCAAAATTATGCCAAACCACGACACTATCAAGTGTGGCTGGGTATTCCCAATGATCAAGCAGATGACCAATATGCAAAGATATCTAACTCCCCTGCCAAAGTCATTTATATGCTCGATGGCAATGCCGCGATTGACGAGTTGAGTAAAGAGGTACTGCACGAACTTGCCAATGCCTCAAAACCCGATACCGCCCCCACCTTAGTCTTTATCGGTTATCAAACGCCTTATCGCTTTGACGTTGATGCGAGAGCGTATGATTACACGCCGCCATTACTGTTAGCGCAAACAGACAAAACAGGTGACAAAGATGCGTTTAAAGAGGATGGCAGAGAAAGACTAAATGGCGGTGCGGAGCAGTTTTATGAAATGATTGAGCAGCAGGTAAAACCGTGGGTGTACGGACAATTGGGTACAAAACCGACACAAGAAGCGCTTTGGGGGCACTCGTACGGTGGTCTGTTTGTTTTATATAATTTATTTAAACATCCCGATGCTTATCAGCAGTACTTTAGCGCTGATCCATCTCTGTGGTGGCAAGCAGGGGAAATGACGAAGTATTGGCAAGCGTATCAAGCCCTGCCTGAAACAAGACTGACGGATCTCTCAAAAACCAAGCAGTTACGCTTCACGTTTAGCCAATCCCCAAAACAAACTACTGCCTCTCTAAATACAGAAGCGAGTATGGAAAAAGCGCCTTTAAGCAAACAGGCGTTTGCTGAAGAAGTATGTGCTCATTTTAAGAATAACTGTAGCTATCAGACTTTTGAGCAATCTCACGGCGAGGTATTTAACACCTCATTGTTAGAGAGTTTAAAACGCTTTTAAAACCAATATAAGCGCTTTGAAATATTGGTTTTAATTGTTAAACGATTCAAGATAATGGTCAGTCCGCAATATCTGAAACAAAAGCCTCATACTGTGCGAGTTGGGCTTTTATACTACTGGACATTATCTAACAGCTTGTTAAGCGCTTCTACCATGGTATCGTCTATGATGTTGTTTTCTACATAATTTACGATCTCATCCATGGTCGCCAAATCCATTTCTCGAATATCTAGGCGAGCTAGCTGCGCATTAATAGACTCTAAACTGTCGCTATCTTCAGCATCGTCTAATAAGTCTTCTTCAAATCTTACTCTCACAAACCAATACATTTTTTCGAGCACGGTGTCTTTTTTGGTCAAGGTAGAATAACCGTCACCATAAATGAATAAGTTAAAATGATAAAGTACCTCTACCTCATTAATAAAAAAAGTACGCTGACACTCAAGTGTATACGCTTGTATTTCTTCGTTGGCAGCGTCTTCTTTTGGCTGATCTTCGTCATACTCAATCGCCTCTTCTATTAGCTCCCCTAGTATTTTATAGCCACCTACTTTTATCTTGTGATTGTAGATGATACTTGAGTCTGCGATGGCCTCAAAAATAATGGCGCTTACATCTAGTGTGTGATTATCAATGTCATAAAACGCTTTTAACGCGGGCAAAAACGCTGTCAGCTTGTCTTCAGGGACTTCAATCAAAAACTGCTGCTCGTATATCTTAACCATGTCTTCGGGCGCATAAGTATTGGCCGTGTCAGTCTCGTTTCTGCCTGTAGGTTCTAAAGGTATAAAATTATAGGGATTATTGTCACTCATTTGGAACGGCCTTTTATTTGGATTAGCTTGGTGAATATCTATGGGCGTATTGTCTCTTATTCAGACTCTTTTGGATATACCGTTATAGACTGACGAGATAAATAGATAGGCGATAAGTTACAGAAATTACGCCAAAGTAAACACTCTTCTTCTCAAAGATTGATTGCGTCTGTGGCAAACTTATTATAAGAAACCATTATTTATATGTCTTTAAACAAATACTTAACAATATAGCTTCTTTCATATTTACCTTATTTTAAATTAGCGTAAATAAAAACAACCATAAAGTGGTTTGATTCAAAAGGAATTACTGTGGCCTCAGCAAGGAATGCTAGCTTAACTATGTCACCTACCTATATAACGCCACATAATTTTGCCGACTATCTATCAGATCAGCAAAATTATTATTTGTTTTTAGATATAGATGGCACGCTTGCAGATTTTACGGTGGATCCAAAAGACAGTTTTGTCCCAGATGCAACATTGACCCTTTTAAAAGAAATACAACATCATGGCGTTCCTATCGCTGCCATCACAGGACGCAGCCTGATAGAAGCAAAGCAGATGCTATCTCCATTAACTTTACCAATCGCAGCAACTCACGGATTAGAGATATTCTTTAACGCTAAAACAGATACTGATAGCGTCACTATTGATACCACTGAGCTACCAGCCATTAGGCAAGCCATCATCCACTCTTGTACACCGTATAGTGACTTTATAATAGAAACCAAATCCTACTCGGTTGCCTTACACTATCGGCAAAACCCTACGCTAGCCAATGTGGCTGAACGCATTGTCTCAACCGTCTTGGACAATCATGCTAATTGGACAGTCAAGCTAGGAAAATACGTGTTTGAGATTTTGCCACAGGGCATCAATAAAGGCACCGCTATTTTAACCTTACTAAAAAAAATGCCAGCCAATGAAGCGCATTGTGCCATTTTTATCGGTGATGATGTCACTGACGAGGCAGGGTTTCTAGCCATACAAGCAGAAAATAGCGCAATAGAAAACCCACTCTTGCCAGCAACTGGTATGGGTATCAAAGTGGGCAATGAGCCGACCTGTGCTCATTATTATGTGAATGATATTTATGAAGTGACGGTTTTACTTCAAAGTTTTTTAACATTCTGCCAAAAACGCCTTATTACCTCTGGTAAGTCAATAAACACCAATCGATTGTTATCAAAAAGATAGCGAGGCCTATTGTATGAGCCGCTTAGTGGTGTTATCCAATCGAGTTAAGATGCCAGATAGCGGACCGATGGCAGGTGGACTTGCGGTCGCACTACAAGACGTTTTAATAGGAAATGCCGTCATTTGGATGGGCTGGAATGGCGATATCGTAGACGCGAATGATCGCTGGGACGGTGCGAGTAATGGGTTTAAGATTCGCAAAAAAACGCTTTTAGGGAGCGCTGGCATACGGCGTGCTGATAGCGTTATTACTTATATAACGACTGCTTTCACTAGCAAACAGTATCAGCACTTTTACTGCGGATTTGCTAATAATGTGTTGTGGCCGTTATTGCATGAGCAACCCGAACTGATCAGCCAAACGCCAGAGGATTACGCAGGCTATCAAGCAGTAAACCGTCTTTTCGCCCTACAATTAAAAAAGGTGCTTGAGCCTGATGATGTCATCTGGGTGCATGATTATCATTTTTTGAGTGTGGCCTATTACTGCCGACAGTTGGGCATGCGCAATCGTATTGGCTTTTTTCTACATATTCCATTTGCCCCGTTAGTAGTTTGGCAGCGGCTTGAGCAAAGCGCCGAATTAATTGAACATCTTGCACATTACGATGTGCTTGGCACGCAAACTCAGCAAGATAAAATCAATTGTCTTACCGTCTTTCAGCGTTACTTGAAGGATAGTCTTTTGAGTGATTTGCTAATCAATATGTCTTATCTGACAGAAAATACTGCCAAATCTAACCGATCCAACCAATCTATAGCCACGCAGTTAACACTTACTCTAAATGCAAGTCCCATGCATTGTTTGACGATTAATGCGTATCCAATCGGTATCAATACGAAAAGAATTCAGCAGCAAGCTATCGAGTTGTCTTGCCAGTCTTTATCTCCCGACTTTTCATCTTTCCATCCTACAAAACTGAGCCAAAAAGACAATCCTAGCAAGTCTTCTGCCCAACAGATCATCGCGGTAGATAGGATTGATTATTCTAAAGGGTTAATGGAACGCTTTTGCGCCTATCGCAGTTTTTTACAGCAGTATCCAAGGTATCAAAATGAGCTGAAATTCTTACAAATAGCCTGTCCTAGTCGCTTGGACTTACCCATTTATCAACAACTTTATGAGCAGGTCACACAAACAGTAAGTAATATTAATCAGCAGTTTTCCGCTAATGAAGCCAAGTCAGTAAATATTAAAAGCCATGAGCATAAAGCTAACGAATCTATAGATCACTGGCAGGCAATTACGTATAGCGAAAAAATAGTGAACCATAATTCATTAATGATGGCATTTTGGCACAGCGATGTTGGTTGGGTAAATTCGTTAAAAGACGGTATGAACCTTGTCGCCAAAGAATATATTGCTGCCCAAAATCCTGACAATCCAGGTGTGTTAGTGCTGTCACAGTACGCTGGCGCGGCTGAGCAAATGCAAGCGGCGATCATTATCGACCCGCACCAACCCAAAAGCATCATACAAGGGTTAAAAACAGCGTTAGAAATGCCACTTGTGCAGCGGCAGGAACGCTATCAGGCGTTAATCTCTGGATTGCGAAAATACAATCTGCACGCGTGGCAGCAAGACTTTTTAGAGGATCTATACGAAGACAAGCGCTGTCAAATAAAAGGACAGCAAATGAGTAGCAGGCACGTCGATGTACTTCAAACGCCTGAACCACAAGAATAACAAGGAGACGTGTATGTCAATGTTACAGACCAACCGTTCTTTATTACAAAATATCAGAGCGGCTATAGAAGCAATGATTACGGCTGATAATCAAAGCATAAGCACATTTGTCATAACCGATCAGTTGCGACGTGACATCTTGAACAGGTTAGTGACTTATAGTGATCAGATTCCTCATCCTGCTAGTGGTAATATCCATCACAATAGCAATGCCAATAAAAATAGTGGTAGCTTACCAACATTGATTCGCTGGCAGGTTTTGGCCTATATAGCAGGCATTGATTTAACGATTGCCAAATGGTTTGAGTCGCACTTAGACGCCCTGAGTATTTTACATGAAGTGGGTTATAGTGACACAACGCAAGGGCTATGGGCGATTTGGGCAGCAGAAGGTCATCCTAATCCGATACGCTATAACCAGGGTAAAATCAGCGGTGCAAAATCATGGTGCTCGGGCGCCAATATCGTCGATTATGGCCTCATGACGTATCGAGATGAGAATGGTCAGTCGCAATTGCTAGTCGTGAATATGAAGCAAGACGGAATCGAGATTGACAATAGTGAATGGCAAGCCGTTGGAATGCAAGCCACTGATACGGCTACCGTAAAGTTCTATCAGGTCGCAGCCAGTCATGTTGGAGCGGCAAATGCTTATCTAGAACGTGTGGGGTTTTGGCATGGCGCGGCTGGTGTTGCCGCTTGCTGGTATGGGGCAACGGCTTCTATCGCTGCTTATTTAATAAAGGGCTATCAACAAAAACCGCACGACTATAAAGCCATGTATTTAGGGCAGATTAGTACAGCATTAGCCGTCACTCAGCAGTATTTTC
The DNA here is from genome assembly GCA_963744895.1 of uncultured Gammaproteobacteria bacterium. Taxonomy (GTDB): domain Bacteria; phylum Pseudomonadota; class Gammaproteobacteria; order Pseudomonadales; family Moraxellaceae; genus Psychrobacter. The sequence continues at coordinate 1,161,308 of CAVUUW010000005.1, read as the reverse complement.
ATCATGTTTCTTATTTGATAGATAGCCAACCAACTCACCATCATGAGCTTGCCATTCGTCAATTACGATCAAACGTTGAGCAACTGGCGCGCTTGGTTCTAGAAACCGTTGGACAGGCGTTAGGCGCAGCGCCGTTTTGCGGTAATGCACATTTCGCAAGATTGTCAGCGGATCTACCTGTCTTCATACGCCAAAGCCATGCTGCGTTTGACTTACAAAAAATTGGAGAGCTAACAAGCATTTTAGCCAGCGAACCAACGATTAATCAGGAAAATATATGGCAACTATAACGACTAATAAGCCAGAAAATGCAAACCACTCTACCTCGATATTCAGCACTAATGATGCGGTAACCAATGCTGTCGCAAATAATACGCTGACATCTGAAAATAATCATCCAATTGTCGGTGACCGTATGATTGAAGGCGATGGCACCAGTCAAGACGCTTGGCAAAACTGGCAAGGATTGCAAGACTTACCTCGATTGAATATTGCACAAAACTTCACATCAAATCAGTCATCGCATCAGCGTGTTTGTGTCTTTGCGCCGCATCCTGATGATGAAGTTTTGGGTTGCGGCGGCATGCTGCAACAACTGGCGTCAAATGGCAATCCCATCGTACTGGTTCACGTGACCAATGGCACACAAAGTCATCCAAACTCGCAAATCTATCCACCGCAAACGCTTGATCTTATCCGGCCGCAAGAAAGCCTTGCCGCATTGAACGTATTGGGTATTTCAAATCAGGTCACGATTATTTCTTTAGATTTACCCGATGGCGATGTGTTCGCTCAGCAAGCTCAGTTTAACGAAAAATTGACGTCGATTATTCAGCCTGATGATATTTTGGTAGCGCCATTTATTCATGATGGGCATCCTGATCACGAAGCGACAGGGCAAGTGGTCGCGGCATTCGCCAAGCAATATCATTTAGACTGTTATCAAGTATTAATTTGGGCATGGCATTGGGCCAAGCCTGCCGACAGCCGCATTCCTTGGCACTCTGCTATCAGATTGGATTTAACCGCCGAGCAGCGACAACGTAAAACTCAAGCCATCGCTTGTTTTGCCAGCCAAACTACCGTTGATGAAAGTACGGGTAATCCGCCCATTTTGTCGGCTCAAACCATCGCGAGAATTAGCCAGCTCTGGGAGGTTTATTTATATGAACCCGCTCTCTAAATCTATAACGGCGGATAATGCTAATAACGCTGCTCATTCAGACATTTATTCAGAAACCTATTTTGATGCTTTATATAGTGACAATAACGATCCATGGCAATATCAGACACGCTGGTACGAAAAGCGCAAACGTGATATTTGCCTCGCCGTATTGCCTCAAGCTCAGTATGACAACGCTATTGAATTGGGCTGCGGTAATGGCGTGTTTAGTGAGTTACTCGCCCGCCGTTGTCAGGCATTACTCAGTATCGATGGTAATAAAAACGCGGTAGAACTTGCCAACCACCGCTTGGCGCAACTCTCTCATGTTAGGGTAATACAAGGCATTATTCCTCACGGATTACTGACGCTAAACGAGACGTTGTTAGAGGCTGATCCTTTATCAGAACCTTTATCAAATTGCCCGCCTCCCAATCAATCGCCCTTTGATTTGATTGTCATTAGCGAGATTCTATATTATTTATCGCCAACTGATATTGATAAGGTAATCACTTGGGTCGAACAAAACCTTGCCGCAGGTGGCACATTACTATGCTGTCATTGGCGCTACCCTATTGAGGGTTTTGAGATGACAGGTGAGACAGTGCATCAGCGCTTACAGCAAGCGTTTAATAGCACATTTAATCAAGAAGGTCATCAATCACTCTTTACCCATCAAAGCAAGATGGTAGAAACCGACTTTTTATTGGACGTTTGGCAAAATTCTCCGAAATCAGTCGCCATGCAAGAAAACTTAATATAATAGATACGCCCATCATTAAAATAGCGCGAGGAAGGCGAAAACATGACTGATATAAAAATCGGTATTGTGATTCCCGCTCATAACGAAGCGATGACTATCAGCGATTGCCTAGCGTCGGTTCAGACCGCCATTCGGCAACTGCCTTCAAATATTTTGGCGTATCCGCTTGTGGTGCTTGATGACTGTACCGATGATACGCTAGCGTTAGTCAAAATCGCCGATGTCGATTATACAGAATGTGATTATCACTGTGTGGGACGGGTGCGAGACATGGGCATTCGCCATGCTATTAAAAAAGGGGCAAACTGGATTGCTTGCACAGACGCAGATTCAGTTGTGACACCAGATTGGCTGGTGCAGCAAGTCACTCATGTTATGCAGCAGCCTACCAATATGATTTGCGGCGTGGTGGACGTTGATAACTGGGCACATCTGACCTCACAAACACGAGATGCTTATATCGCACATTACCAAGATACGATGGGACATCGTCACATTCATGGGGCAAATTTGAGTTTTAGCAGTAAATCTTATCTCGCTATTGGTGGCTTTGCGCCTCTACGGTGTCATGAAGATGTGGATTTGGTCAAAAAATTCGAAGATCAAGGCTATACCATTACTTGGAGCAACCGCGTCCGTGTGATTACTAGCAGCCGTTTAGATGCGAGAACAAGTGAAGGTTTTGCGGCATTTTTAAGAAATTTAGAGAAGGACAATTTGTAGTAAGTTAGAAGTTGTATAGGACTTAATGATTGGGCACATGTATCAATTATTATGTTATATTCGCCTCAACTCAACCATGTAAAATCAAGGGCATTTTATGAAATCTGCTATTCTTATCATTGATGTTCAAAGTGTTTTGTTTGATCTTACGCCTCACCCTTTTGAGGCGGCTCTTATTATCGAACGCATAAATCATATTAGCTCATGGGGACGCTCTAATGAGGTCATGGTCATTTATGTGCAGCATGAACAAATGGATTCCAAAATTGAATTTGGCACAGATGGTTGGCAGCTACAGAGCCATTTGAATATAGAAGATGGGGATGTGTTTGTACGAAAAACGACGCCAGATTCTTTTTTACGTACTGATTTAGAAGCATTATTAAAGAGAAACCACATTGAACATTTAATTATCTGTGGCTATGCTACCGAATTTTGTATAGATACGACTGTAAGACGGTCGGCAGGATTGGGTTATTCTGTAGCATTGGTATCTGATGCGCATACCACGCATGATAAATCTCATGCCAGTGCTGAGCAGATTCGCACACATCACAATGCAACGCTTCCTAACATATCCAGTTTTGGCGTGAAGATAGCGGTTGTATCGACGAACGATCTTGTTAAAGACACTCCTATTATAGAGCCAACCTAAAAATGATTGCTCGATGATAATTAGCACGCTATGGAGGGTTAATCTCCTTTAGTGCCAGAGATACAAACAAATTTACCTGTAATAAGCTTGCTTGTATCTCACAAGATAATTTTTTAATGGATATTTACCGGAAAAGTAAGCGCATAAATTACCCTAATTTGAGCAGTAATTTGGCTATTAGATCCAGCCAGGCTCCAAGAGATTCTCCGTGTTACTCATTTTAAAATCATGATACAAGTCAAAAAATGCCATCGGATCTGCCACATTATCGAGCAACTCTCGCTTATTGAGCGCGACAAACATCGCCAGCGCATAGGCAGCACTATGGATAGACTTTTTAGGATTGAACTCAAGATCCGTAAACGCTTGATACTGCATCACTTCCTCATGCAACTGTGGGTTTTGCTTGAGCGCATTCACATACAGCCAATCATAAAAGGTGGTTAATGGCTCAACACTCCACTCCATCCCAAAGTAGTCATAGCCAACCAACTCACCCGAGGTGATCAAGCGCTCGTCCTTTCTGGCCTGCCTTGGTGGAACGGTTAGCAAATCCCTATAAGGGCCACCGTCCTCAAAAACCATACTACTCTGAAAGGCGTTTTCGACGCTATGCTGCTGCCCATCATCATTAGTCAACTGCAAACTAAATGGGCTGAGCAAAAAACTCAATTTATTGCCAGATTTACTAGACAGCTCCAATACCTGTTTGAATCCATATTTTTTACGAATGACTTGATGCAAATCATTAATCGTTTTTTTCTTTTGGCGACTTGCGAACCCCACGTGCCGCTCAATCATGACCATGTCGGTCTTTACCAGATTGTCACTATTGACTCTCGGCATAAATACTGGTCTGTGTTCTACTGCGTCTTTTCTTGGTTCCGTCAGGTTCTGTCTGTGTTCCATAGCCATGTGCCTTATATCAATGGTCTTGCATAAATGCTTTTTATAGAGGTTATTATTTAACGTTTGGAAGGGAAAATCACCACTTCATCACCCTCTTGCCAAGGCTCAAACTTGGTCATGGTTTGCAAAAATAATGGGTGATCTAACCAGCCTTGTAGCCATTGCTGTAGTTTTGGGTAAGGTAAACTATAAAAAGTATCGCGATCTACATGCGCAAATTGGCGCACAAAAGGCATGATACCAATATCAGCAATAGTGACGCTATCGCCCAGTAAATAGCAGTTCTTATTCAGAAGTGCTTCTAAAGCCTGTAAAAACACTTCACCGCGCTGACGATACTCAGTTTGGGTCATCTCAGTGTGGCGATCAGCATATTTATAACGATCCAGCCAATGCTTAAACTCGTTGTCGTTTTGCGCGATCAACGCGTTGGCTTGAGACATAATCGTTTTATCCAATAACCCCTGTGGATCATTTTGCTCAAGCGCCCACAGCATTATCTCTTGGCTTTCTTCAATCACAGTCCCATCAATGCGTTGCAACACTGGCACTGTGCCTTTTGGACTAATTGCTAGCATCTGATCCGGTTTGTTTTTTAGCGTGATCTCTCGCAACTCGACCGACACGCCAGCAAACAACAGGCCAAGACGCGCGCGCATGGCATAAGGGCAACGACGAAACGAGTATAGGCGATGAACAGATAATGTCATAGATTTTTACGTCGTTAAATAAGTGGGCTCAGAGTTGCTAATATAGTCGATTCACTTTACAACTAGCTATAGCAATGAGTTTTTAGTAAGAAACTTGAATGTAATTATACTTTCAAACCAATAAAAAATGCAGCTTATCAGACAAGGTTGCCGAAAGCTGCATCAGTTTTGATAAAAAAAGCTTAAAGCACGCCAATACCATTCAATAAAAGCTGACTACCAGCAAATAAAAGCAATATGCCAAAGGCACGTTTTAGCATTAATGCAGGCAATTGATGGGCAAGCTTAGCACCAATTTTTGCCGTGATAAAGCTAGCAACAGAAATACATAAAAAACCAGTAATATGAACAAAACCTATTGTACCCTCAGGTAAATTTGTCATGTCTTTACCAAACCACGCAAAGCCTGCTGCACCTGCTAAAGCGATAGGCAAACCGCAAGCGGCAGCAGTGCCCACTGACTGCTTCATAGACAGTCCCGCCCAATTCAAAAACGGAACAGTCAGACTACCACCACCAATACCGAAGATAGACGATGCCAAACCAATACCAGTCCCTGCGCCAAACTGCACACTTGGCGGAGTCAGGGGTTTGTTGATGTGTTCTTTATTAGAAAAGAACAGCATTTTTAGAGCGATCAATAATGCACCAACACCGATGATGGCCTGTAGGGAATCACCGTCAATCTTATCGGCAACACCCGCACCGACGATACTACCAATAACCAAGCCCAAGGCCATATTGCGCCAAATATCCCAGCGTACACCGCCGCGTTTATTATGAGCGGTTAACGAGCTGATTGAGGTCACAACGATGGTAGCAAGAGACGTACCAACAGCCAGATGAGTAACCACTTCCGGTGAGAAATGATAAGCGGTAAAAATCCATACCAGAACGGGTACGATAACCATGCCGCCGCCCACGCCGAACAAACCTGCACAAACTCCAGCAAATGCTCCTGCAATCACAAACCACACGTATAACAACATCGAACCTGCCTTTTATTTGCTTGTCTTTGGTTTCACTTATTTTTAATGGCGCTTATTTTCTAATGGCGCGTACTTTTATTTGTTTTTCGATATCCACTCTAGTAGGCCATCAGCATGACGAAAGTCGTCCCAGCTTCGGCAAGGCAGATGAGGCATCAAATTATTGATCATTTTAGAAAGCGCATTGCCAGGGCCGATCTCGACAATCATGCTAGGCTGATACTCCTGGATGGTTTCCATACAAGTATACCAGTCTAATGGATGATCAATTTGACTTGAAAGAATCTGTAAACCCTGTTTGGCAGTGTAGTATTTTATACCCTCAGTTGCGCTAATAATAGGGATTTGCATCACCGGCGTGGTCACCGAGTCGGTATATGTTCGGAATTTTTCGGCAGCAGCTTGTATCATTTTGGTATGGGAGGGTACAGATACGTTAAGCAATTTGGTATTTCGTGCGCCTAATGTTTGTGCCAATTGTTCAGCCTGACTCAGATTTTCATTATGTCCGGCAATGATAAATTGATCTTCACCAATTTTGATGGACAAGTATGTATTGGTTTCTGAAAGTAATTTTTCAAGTTCGCTACTATGTATACCTTGTACCGATAGTAAACCACTAGATGCCGAGACATCTTCTTCCATAAGTTTGGCTCTTTGCTGAACCAGTATCAAACCCGCCTCAAAATCCAGTTGAGCACTACAACAAAACGCATTGATCTCACCCAAGGAATAGCCTGCAAAAGCAATGGGTTTGTCAATCAAATGACGGAGCTGTTGCCAACGATGATACTGTAACGTATAAATAAAGGGCTGGGCAACTTGGTTATTGAACAATGTCTCACTAGCAAACGTACTGTCAGCATCGTTTGCAAATAGCTCAGGTATTGCCTTTTTTAGCAATGATTGCTCATCACTAGTCGTGACACTCATTACCTCTTCTATGTGCCGCTGACTTTGTAAACCTTGTCCACTAAACAGGAGGATTAAATTCATTTTCGACCTTATAAAAGAAAATCGTAACCGCCAGCAAGTCGGCACTGCCGCCCGGACTGAGATTACGGTGAATGAAATAGTCATTGATTGTACTGACAGCTTGACGCCACTTAGACTGATGAACACCGCCGGCTTGTAAGAACTGTTTTGCCATCGTTTGCGCATTCATTAAGTCCACCATGCCACCACGCCAAACAAGATTGGTGTCTGATAATGAAGCGATCAATGTCATCAAGGTTTGCATGGCGGCTTTTTCAAAATCTTGAGTTCGATAGAGTGTGTCATAAAAACAAGGCAAGGCAATGTTTTGAATGATTTGAAAACCCGTTGCGACCATTTCTATTGCGCCTGTTACGCCATACTTTTTATACATTTGCTGCCCGTGGCTGTCCGCTTTGCGCTCAAGGCGATGCGTTAAGTCATACTGCCAGCTTTTCATGATTTGCGCACAAATATTTTGCGTGGTCAGCAGCTGGTTCTCTTGTATACATTTACCGATTGCCGCACTGGCAAAACCCAAATTAAAGATAGCGCCTTTATGCGTATTAATATTATTAGTAGCTTGGCGCATTTTTACTTCTTGATCAATGCCTGCTTTTTTTATATCGTCAAAATCTTTGTTATCATGGCCCAAAGTGCTTAAGGTGGCAAAATACCCTCGCAATGATTGAATACTGGCGATGAACGTATCATAATTCATATCTGAATGGCTACCATTGCCTGAAGGACAAACCAATCCTGGTTTATTTTCAAGATTTATCTCTTCATATAACGCATCAAGCGCAAAATCGTCAATTTGCTGCCACAAGGCCTGTTTGGTGGTTGAGACTTCAATTGTAGGTACTAATAAAACGTTCATACTCATCGGGTTTCCATCCTAATAATACATCCATTGTTTGTAGCTCAACCTCATAGATCGTTTTGACGACCACGGTTGGTATATCCGTTTTCAAAGCATGAATTAACTCGTTAAATGACACGTCTTTATATCCCGCTAAGCGGACTTCTCCATCGAGCCTTAAACCGACTGTAGACATCGCGAATTGCTTGAAAGCGGCAATTTTGATCAATAGCTCTGCCAGTCTCTCAGTATCATGGACAATGAGTAACATATCCAAGTCGGAGGTGGGCGTGACAAAAGGTTGGTTGGTAAAGTACTGATTGGCAAAGGAGCCGTAAGCGTAGACATCAGCGCGCAAGTCATGACACTGGCTGATAAAAGAGTGTGTTTGTTTTTGAATATCAGTGGGTAGACTGGGTATTAATGCTTCAAGTGCTAAAGGTGAGGTGACCACGTTAGGCGGTGCAAATAGCTCAAGCGCCAGTCGATATTTGCAGTGGTTTTCGATGTGGCTGGTCGCCACTTTGGATAATTGCGGTGTGCTTTGCCGACAGACCGTGAAAGGCTGCTTGGCAGCAATCATATTATCTACTGCCTGAACCACCGATAGAGGCACAGAAGCATTTAATAACGTGAATGCTTCTGTTGGTTGTAAGTAGACTAAGTCATGACGATGCATGCAAATCACCTATATATCTATTGCTATTAGCACCCTATAATCGACTCATTTACATAGAAAGAATAAAGCGATGCTGGGATGAATTTTTCGATGCCTCTGGAGTTGCAAAGCGCACAGCAAGCGAGGAAAATTTATACCAGCAGAGCACTATATCTACCATATTTCTTTTATATTGAATCGGACTATAGCAATAATAAAAAATGAGACCACTATAAAAGTGTTCATTTAAGCACTTAAAACCTTGTCCACCACGTCATTACACAACAAACGACCATCTCTTTCTTTTGCCGTTTTGCGGCGACTGTCGGTCAAAAAGTCATCCAGATGGGATTGTTGCGCCTCAATGGCGTTTTCTACCAAATGCTCATCAAGATCGACCCAAATATCATCAACTGCGCCCATTTTGTAGAAGTTTTCTACGCCCGGCGCAAATATTGCTGACGTCTGTGACAGTGACTGTAGCTTATCCAGCGGTATCTTGGTCACTCTTGACATGGCGTTTAGATCCATGACTTTGACTTGGCTGGACTGTAGCGCAAATATTTGGTTGGCCATCAGACCATAAGATAAGAAGCCACCACTCACCGCTTCTCCCAAAATAATCGCCAAGTTGGGATGCTCGCTACGTCTGAGCAAGTCAACACAGGCGGCTAGATGCGCAAACGTTCTGTTTAAACAGAGCAATTCATCAGCACGCGAGGAGTCCTGCCCTTGCGTATCAACAATAAAAACAACGGGCGTTTTATTGCCTTGAGCAATAACGTCAAGCACTTCATTAGCAAGCGTGATCGCAATGGCTTGGTTAATGGCAGCCGAATCCACCGTACCGATGATTTCAACCTTCCCTGCTTTGGTTTCGGCGCTGCCGCGTATGACCCAATTATCGATACTATAGTCAAGTTGATTGGGAAATAATTCGGTTAAAATAGTTTCAGTTTGCATGATATTATCCTTGTTTGATGGCTCTAATCTGCTTGGCACTCAACATAGAAATAGATTCAGGGTCTTCGATACCCATCCCTTCCCAAATGGCGATGCTGTCTTTTTCACCAAACCACTGATCGTATTGCTGCTGTAGGCCTGCTTGTTGCTGCTGTAAATAGGCCAAATCAAAATTGGCAACTGGCAGTTGAATACCGTCAACGATGGCTTGCGTGATCTCATCAATATCATCTTCTACCAATACTTGCACATGATCCAGTAGATAGCGCGTTTTACCGCCCGTCACTCGCCATACCAGTGCGCGGTCTTTAGAATCAAACTCTTCTACACCTTTAAGCGTTTCAATCACCTCTGGCCCTGACAACGCCAAACGCCCCTCTTCGGTCATAATAATGTGCGTGCTCAAACAAGAGCAAATACCCATACCACCAAATGCACCGTTGGTGCCACCAATGACAGTGACGATAGGAATACCCGCATTACGCACCTTGAGCATCGCGCGCATGATCTCAGAGATAGTAATTAAGCCAGCATTGGCTTCGTGCAAACGCACACCACCGGAATCTACAAAAAACACCACCGCTTTTGGCTTTTCTTCAAGCGCTTTTAGGAGCATGCTGACGATTTTTGCGCCATGCATCTCGCCCACCGCGCCGCCCATAAAACGGCCTTCTTGCGCGATGATATAAACGAAATCGTCTTTAATCGTTGCTTCACCAATGATGACACCATCATCAAAACTGCCCGTGATGTCTAATGAAGCGAGGTTCGAACTGGTTGGCATACTGCCAGGCTTAAGGATTTCTGAAAAGCTGTTTTTATCGACGATACTATTGATTCGATTGCGAGCGGTCTTTTCATAAAAGCTTTTTTGAATGTTTGACTGCTTGTCGCCTAAATGCTTGTCGTTTGAATGCTCTCTATTTAAGTTACTCATGTGCTTCCCCTTCCAAAATATTGATCGCTTGACTTAGACGCAAGCTTACAACCGCAGGGGTGGCACCCATATCATTAATGTCAAACTGCAAGCCGCCTACCGCATAACGATCGACAAATTCTTTAATGACTGCTTCCCAAATATGGTCAAAGCCCGACACTGAGGTGTTGATAACAAATTTGCTGTGTTCGTTGTCGTCTAATTCTGAGACCAATATCTCTAGATTGCCTGAGCCAACCACACCGCAAATAACGTCTTTTGTGGTCACATCAAAGGGTTCTGATTTAAATGTATAATTAATTAAGTTCATAGTTGTATCCTTAGCAGTTTTGTTCGCCTTTTCTAAAACCTGATTACCAGTTTCTAAAACGACTTGGCGGCGCATAAGTGCCGTTAGACCATCTGACCAGATCCTTGACCGATTTTGCCGCCAACAAATCTCTATTTGCTTTTGAGATATCGATACCAAAGTCTTCTGGACGCTGAATGATGCCGCGCGCGCGCAATTCTTTTACCTTTTCATGATCGCGCTCCATACCGATAGCGGTATAGCCTGCAACACCGCGAATAGCTTGCTCGCGCTCTTCTGGCGTACGGCACAGTAGTAAATTGGCAATGCCTTCTTCGGTTACAATATGGGTCACATCATCGCCATAAATCATGATAGGCGGAAAATCACTGCCCATTTTTTCTTGCAATTGCCACGCATCCAGCTCTTCGACAAACACAGGATTCATGTTTTCGCGGAAAGTTTCGACCAGCTGTACCACAAGCTTACGACCTTTAATCACGCGCCCGTCAGTCGCCTCTTGTCCCGCTTTTAGATAGCCGTAACTCGAATGTCTACGTCCGTGCGGGTCTGACCCCATGTTTGGCGCACCACCAAATCCAGCAATACGATCGACCGTCGCAGTTGAGCTATTGCCCTGCAAGTCAATTTGTAGGGTAGAACCAATGAATAAATCACAAGCGTATAAGCCTGCTGTTTGGCTAAAGGCTCGGTTAGAGCGCATACTGCCATCACTGCCTGTGAAGAAAATATCAGGACGCTTTTCAATATAATCATCCATGCCCACTTCTGAACCAAAGCTATGAATGCTTTCAACAAAACCACTCTCGATCGCAGGAATCATGGTCGGATGCGGATTAAGCGCCCAGTTCGTACATATCTTGCCTTTTAAGTTCAGCTCTTCGGCATAAGTAGGCAGCAACAGCTCAATGGCAGCGGTATTAAAACCAATACCATGATTCGAGACGCTTAATCTGATACGGCGCATAAATACCTTTAATCACCATCATGGCCATTAAAATCTGTACGTCAGTAATCTGAGCAGGATCACGCGTAAACAGCGGCTCAATATAGTTGGGTCTAGGCGCTACAATGACGAAGTCTACCCAATCTGCGGGAATATCAACGCGTGGCACGTCATCTACCAACTCATTGACCTGTGCAATGACAATTCCGCTTTTAAACGCGGCCGATTCTACGATAGCAGGCGTATCTTCGGTGTTTGAGCCAGTGTACAGATTGCCATTGGCATCTGCTGAATGGGCTGTAATTAAGCAAACGTTTGGCGTTAAATCAATAAAATATCTACCGTATAACTCAAGATACGTATGAATTGAACCAATATGAATCTGCTGCTTTTGAACCAATTTTGCCAATCGTAAGGCTTGCGGGCCTGCAAAAGAAAAATCAACTTTACTGGCGATGCCTTTTTCAAATATGTCGATATGACTAGGTAATGCCAATACCGATTGCAAAATATGCAAGTTGTTCAGGACATCAGGATTACATTGAGAAAGGCTTTCAGACAAAAAGTCGGCTTGCTTTTGATTGTTACCTTCTATACAGACCTTGTCTTCACGAGCAATGACGGTTTCTAGTAGTTCAACCACTCTGTCATTTGGGACCAGTTTTTTTAATCCCTTATTGGCAGCAGCATGGATCTTCGCTAGCCGCTTGGTTTTTTGTGTGTCCCATGTGGTTTCATTTATGGTCGTGTTCATAAGATTCCCTTTTCTCATTTATCAAAAGTCTATTTATCAAAAACTGGTTACCAAAAGTCGGGCTATTAAAAGGCTATTTATCCAAAAAAGGCATTTAGCTTATCCGAAAAAGGCATTTACGTTAAAAAGAATATAGACGGTCCTAATAAAGCACCTAAACCTGTATAAAAAGTAGCGACCAAAGCACCATATGGTACCAATCGTACATCTGTACCCGCCAAACCAGCTGCCACGCCACTAGTCGTTCCTACTAAACCACCAAAAATCATGGCTGAGCGAGGGCTTTTGAGATACATAAATCGAGCAAGCAGAGGTGTTGCAATCATAAAAAATACGGCCTTGATCAAACCAATGGCAATAGATAAAGCGATTACATCAGAGCTTGCTCCAATTGCCGTCCCTGTAATAGGTCCTACAATATAAGTCATCGCTCCTGCACCAATGGTGGTCATAGAGACAGCATCTTTATAGCCTAACGACCATGCGACACCAGCCCCTACCGCAAATGGTATGACACAACCTAATATCAAGGCAACAATACCAATCTTTCCAGCATTTTTTATCTCTTTTACATCGACTTCAAAAGCCGTTGATGAAATAGCAAGATCACGAAGCATCGACCCCCCTAATAGAGCAAAACCAGAAAAAATTGCTATATCAGAGATGCCCTTTTCGCCACCAGTATATAAACCAGCAAAGTAGGCGGCAACTAACCCAAGCGTAATGGCAATAGCAGAGGCTTGCAGTTTATTGTTAGTAAGGTACTTTGATAGTAGTTGCGAGAAAAGCATCACAAGACCTGTGATTGCAAGCGCCGTGACGAAGGCATTTTTAGTGAGCGTCTCTATAATTAAGTCCATTTAATTACTCCATTGCGCTATTAAATTAGTGGTTTTAGTTTTCTTATGACATGATAATAATACTGATGAAACACTCATAATTGTTCACGAGGTTCTTCAGTCTCATCCCAAGTAAAGGTATCGTAATCATTTCCGATATTATTGAGTAAGCGTACGACAAAGATAGTTGCAATAAGCGCAATAACAGAGACAACCGCTGCTACCATTCCACCAGACAATGCAGCGACCACGTTTTGACCCGCCGCCATAGCAACAACGATAGGGATATACATCCCGCCCAATATAGAACACCGAATTGAGTCGCTTTAGGAAGGTAGCCTCTTTTGGCAAGCATTTCTTTACCAACAATGAGTAGAATCATTGCGATAGCAACACCACCAATATTGGCATCAACGCCTAATAATTTTCCTAACAGTCCACCAAGAAAAACGCCGAGAAGATAACTAACTGCTAATAAAGCAGTGCCATATATGATCATAATAACCGTCCTTGATTATAGTTACAGAGTCTCTATCAACAATCCGTTTGAGATAGAAGTCGCATTAGATAAGAGCGAGTGGCAAGCAGAGGTAAAAACGGTCTTTTATTCCTGTAACGTCACAAATCTTGATAAAACTTGTCCGTTTAAAAGACTGCTTATTTCCGCTGACTTGCTATAATCTAAAACAATTTATGCGAAAGCGCAACGAAATTGTATTTATTATCCATGTATTTTGTATACAAAAAGGGTTTTTATGAGTTTAATCGATGATCTACCTCTATTTTTGCAAATCAGCAAAAAGATAGAAGACGACATTATTTATGGGCATTTTCCGCCGGGCACTAAACTGAACGAAGCCGAGCTTTGTGAAAGGTATAGCGTATCAAGAACCCCTATCCGAGAGGCTTTGAAGCTTTTGTCGTCTGAAGGACTGGTGGAGATTCGTCCACGTAGAGGGGCGATTGTCCCAACGTTGGATGTGGTCACATTATGTGAGATGTTTGAAGTGATGGCGCAACTTGAAGGGATGTGTGGTCGTTTGGCGGCAAGAAGAATAAACGAAGCCGAAAAAGCGGAGCTTTTGACTCTACACAACCTTTGTGAAGAATACTTATTAGAAGACAATCCCGAGGATTATTATGAAGCCAATCGCAAGTTTCATTTTTTTCTGTATCAGCTCAGCCACAATGGGTTTTTGATAGAGCAAGCCAGTAATTTGCACAATCGATTACACCCCTATAGACGCTTGCAGCTACGGGTGAGCAACCGAATGCGACATTCTTTTAAAGAGCATCAAGAGATATTGGATGCCATCATCAATCATGATGAAGAGTTGGCTGAGAGCGTCTTAAAAGCGCATGTCTCAGTGCAAGGACATAAGTTCACCGATTTGATTGCGTCCATGAGTCTCAATGAGAACGGGTAACTCTCATACCAAAGACAAGTGCTCTATAAGAGCATGCTGGATCAGAAAATAAAAAAGCCTCACTATAAAATGAGGCTTTTTTGTCACTAATTTATGACTAAAAATCTTGTGCTTAAAGCTCATGGATAAGGCAATTGTAAGCGATTGTAAATTGAAAAACGTTAAACACTACTAGATTTTGGCAGCCCATACTCTACTTTATCGACCGTCTCATCATTTTGTTCAGTCGTCAATCGATAGCCTTTGATTATGCCATTAAAGGGTAAATTGCTTTCATATTGCTGATAGTGCTCGCCAATGCTCTCTTTGACGATCGAATCACGCTCTGCCTCATTTAATTCGGCAAATCTATCTGGCAAATGCACCTCAGCCAAACGCTCAGCATTACCACGAGCCAGCCAATTGGCATCACCAAACTCAAACCCCACTTGCGCACGCAAGCGGTATTCAGGCACAGCGCGACAGCTATGCGCCACATCATATTTAATTTTGGTAATATCTTC
Organism: uncultured Gammaproteobacteria bacterium; assembly: GCA_963744895.1. Taxonomy (GTDB): domain Bacteria; phylum Pseudomonadota; class Gammaproteobacteria; order Pseudomonadales; family Moraxellaceae; genus Psychrobacter. The sequence goes on along the minus strand of CAVUUW010000005.1, from coordinate 1,146,223 downwards.
TGCGAACGGCTCATAAGGGATGTCAAGCACCGAAAACAGCTTGGCCAAAAACTCATCCGCTGTAAAGTATTTATCGCTGTAGCTGCCATCTAGACCCAGATGTTTGTGCGACAATACATGACGCAGGCGATCAGAGGCAGGAATGGTATGTTTGAGCGGATAGCCCATAGCTTGGATGATGTCTTTTGAACACAGCTTTAGAATATCTATCTGATTGACAGCATATTGCGCCAGCGGATGACGTGGGTGATAGCGACGGATATATTTGGATTGGTTGGCAGTGTACTTCATAGTTTTGAACACCTTAGACTCCTGTAACTCCGACGAAAAAGTATGAAATAAGCCCAAATAGGCAAATAAAATCAGGCACAAATGAGGTGTCGGAGTACAGGCTCATGCGCTTTACCAGAGTGGTTTTATATCGTGCTGGAAGTTGCAAGGTTTGGACGTCATCGTTAATTGCAATGATAAATTGCTATAACGAGTGGCGACACAAAGCTGTTAAACCCACGATAGAGGACGTACTGATAATAGCACATCAGAGGACAGAAAATAAATACTGAAAAGGTCGCTCTTTTTTTAAAGTTGATTGCTTCAATTGACCTTTATTAAACTGCTCTATTTTGATTTTTTCAAGACGTGTAACTAACCTTATCAAAAAACTACTTTAACTACTGTCACGGGTTTGTTATCTTGCCCGGCTATCCTGATCTCTCTGCTCTCACTTTTGACTCCTCTGTCTTTGGTGTTAGCCCCTTATTTTCTTTCTTTAGCATTAACACCTTATTTGTATTGGATTTTATGACACATAACTTTGAGGCGAGCGCCAATGCTCGCCGAACTCAGTATTTTCAAGTATTCTTGATGGGCGTTAGTGCATTCATCATGAATACCACAGAATTTGTTCCCGTTGCCTTATTAAGCGATATTGCCCAAGACTTCTCTATCACTACAGCAGAGACGGGCTGGATGTTGACGCTTTATGCTTGGATTGTGGCAGCGATGTCATTGCCGCTGATGCTACTGACCAGTCGGTTTGAGCGTAAAAGGTTGCTCTTGGGTTTGTTTGCCGTCTTCATTGCCAGCCATGTGCTATCCGTATTTGCGTGGAGTTTTGACGTACTACTTATTAGCCGTGTCGGCATTGCGCTGTCGCATGCGATATTTTGGTCCATCACAGCAGCGATTGCCATACGGGTGGCACCTGAAGGTAAAAAAGCACTGGCGCTGAGTGTGCTTGCGACTGGTACATCGCTTGCGATGGTACTCGGTGTGCCATTAGGACGTTTGGTTGGTCAGTGGTTTGGTTGGCGCGCGACATTTGGCGGTATTGGTGTGATTGCGCTTGTCGTATTTATTTTGCAAGCAAGACTATTACCTACGCTTACCCAGTATGTTTGAGGGCTCCTTTAGAAAAATTCCAGAATTACTCAAAAACCCCTTATTGGTTTGTCTATATTTGCTTATCTTGCTGGTCTTTACCGCACACTACACGGCGTACTCTTATATCGAGCCGTTTATGCGTCAGGTCGGCAACATCAGCGAAAACGCAGCTACTTTTGTGCTACTACTATTTGGCGCGGCTGGGATTTTGGGCAGTGTGATATTTAGTCGCTGGGGTGATCGGTTTAATACTCAGTTAATGCTGATATCGACAATACTGATGCTGGCGATCGATGTTGACATTGTTATTTGCTGTGACTTCGATATGGGCGCTTAGCACCATTGCCATACTATGGGGTGCGGCGCTGATGTTGCTGATCATATCAATGCAGGCAAAGGTCATTATGGTCGATGTCAATGCACAAGATATGCTCATGTCGATGTTCTCAGGTATTATCAACTTAGGCATTGGTGCAGGCGCGTTATTCGGCGGTTATGCAGTGACACATATTTCTATATCAAGCGTGGGATATGTTGGGGCGGTCATTGCTGGGATCGCCTTGCTATTGATGCTATTTATGATCAAACGCTTCCCTGAATTGAGTAAAAGACTTGGTTAGGTAAGAGAAACATATGGCCAGTTCACAGTGAATAACCCATTCTGTGTTTAGTAATCCACTTTACCGCGTAACGCTTTAGTCTTGCCGCGCTGGGTCTTTTGATCCACGCGCTTGCGTTTGGCATTTCTGCTTGGCTTGGTGGGCCTTCTGGTTTTATTGACATGAGTGGCTTTATTAATAAAGCTTTGCAGCCGCTCAAATGCATCTATTTTATTGCGCTCTTGTGTGCGAAATTGCTGCGCTTTGATGATGAGTACACCTTCTTTGGTGATGCGGCTGTCTTTACTGTCCAGCAAACGCTGTTTGTACTCGTCGCTCAAACTTGAGGTATGAATGGCAAAACGGAGATGGATGGCAGAGGACACTTTATTGACATTTTGCCCGCCTGCGCCTTGTGCGCGCATGGCGCTGATTTCCACCTCATTGTCATTGAGGCTAATATGGTTATTAATAAAAATCATAGTATGCTTTTATAGAGTGGGTTAGATTTATGATAGCTCATGATAAAGCATTATCAATTTGCCTGCTACTTTGCCTATAAACGCTACTTTTTTAAAATTTGACGACTGCGCGTAATCACTGGCGCATCGACCATCTCGCCATCTATTTTAAATACTGCCTGCCCGCTGCGCTCGTACTCCTCAACCACACGCTTGGCAAACTCAAGCTCACTGTCTGTTGGCTGCAAGGCTTGATGAACGATCTGTACTTGCTTGGGATGAATACATAGCATTCCTGACAGTCCCATTTGTGACCACAACTGTACACGGGTACGTAAACCTTTGTCATCATTAAAATCAGGATAAATGGTATCGATCGGTGGCGATAACTGGTGTACTTTTGAGGTCAAAATAAGCTGATAGCGAATCTGATTGGCGACGATCTCCGCTGATGGTGTCCCTATTTGTACGTGTAAATCATTACACAAATCTAAAAACCCATAACTAAACGCTGCTAACCCAACTGCTTTTGCCATGTCACCGATCTGATATAATCCGATAGCACTCTCTATCGAGCGCAATGATCGGTAGATCTGTCAGCTGATGTACGCTATTAATATCTGCAATGCTGCTTGGCCTTAGCTAATAACACGCCAGCCAAATTAGGCATTTGCTGACAGAGTACGATGTCTTTGCAAAATTCCTCGCTACCCGCTTGATTGATACGTAGCCAAATGGGCCGATAAGTTTGCTTCGCATTTTGCTCATCGTAGTAGTTTTTTAACGCCTATCGAGCCTCGGCTTTGTCTTGTTTGGCAACGGCATCTTCCAAGATCTACAATGACGGCATCTGCGCCACTGGCAAAGGCTTTTTCTATCCTATCGATTCGAGTTGCGGGCACGAATAACCATGTTTTGTTGTGCGAAATGGCATTAATTTTATTAGTGGTCAATGACTCCATGCTTAGCTCCTTTTTATTCTTTGGACTTACTTATGCCATGGTACCGTCTATTTTTGCCTCATACTAACAATCTATTCAATGGCATCGCATTAAAAATAATGACGAGCCCCATTAAAAACTAAATCAGAAAAACCGCATGAAAGCTACTCTCATGCGGTTTTTAATAGTAACGCTCTTTTTAACTTATGTTATCTAGCCTGCTGATTAAGCCAACATACCACCATCAACCACAATCGTCGCGCCTGTCGTATAGCTTGATGCATCGGATACGAGATACAGTACGGTACCTGCCATTTCATCAGGCTCAGCCACGCGTCCTAGTGGTATGGTATGGAGCGCCATTTTTAGGATTTTATCATTGGTCGTCAGAGCTGAGGCAAACTTGGTATCCGTCAGGCCTGGCAATAACGCATTCACACGGATATTGAGTGGGCCACATTCTTTAGCAAAGGCTTTAGTCATGCTAATAACCGCCGCTTTAGTGATTGAGTAAATCCCTTGCTTGTCACCTGCCACCAATCCATTGACCGACGCAGTATTTAGAATCACACCGCCGCCTTGTTCTTTCATCATCTTGCCAGCAGCTGTCGACATAAAGAAGTAACCACGAATGTTTACCTCAACCGTCTTATCAAAAGCGGCTAAGTCTGTATCTAAAATATGCCCGTAATACGGGTTTGCTGCGGCGTTATTGACCAAGATATCAATTTGACCAAACTCACTTTTAATATGCTCAAAAATCGCGTCAATTTGCTCCATGTCTCCCACATGACAAGCAAAGGCACTGGCTTTATGACCGTCAGCTTTAATGCTGTCCGCGACCGCTTGGCAGGCATCGATTTTGCGGCTAGAGACAATCACATGCGCCCCTCTTGAGGCAAGTAGACGCGCGATAGACTCACCAATACCGCGACTCGCACCCGTCACCAAGGCAATCTTACCTGTTAAATCAAATAAATCTTTCATGATACGTCCTTATATATTTTAATTACTTTAGCAATACCCTAGCACAGATACGTCTAATATTAAGCCAACATACCACCATCAAGCGTAAAGGCATGACCATTCATAAAGCTGCTCTCGTCACTGGCAAGCCAAGCAATTGCACCTGAGATCTCATCGACCTCCCCCAAGCGGCGCAGTGGGCTGGCCTTAACGGTTGCCTGCTGCGCACGTTCATTCATCTTGGCCATCGTATTACGCACCATTGGTGTGTCAATAAAGCTTGGACAAATGGCGTTAAAGCGAATGTTCACGCGTGCGTATTCGTGAGCGGCAGATTTGGTCAGTCCCATCACCCCATGCTTTGCGGCACTATATGCGGATAAGGTAGGTGCTGAGCGCAGACCTGCGATAGAAGCAATATTGATCACATGACCACCGCCGTTTGGCGCCATGTGAATGACGGCTGCACGCATACAGCGCCAGACGCCTTTCAAATTCACATCGATATTGCGATCAAATTGCTCTTCGGTGAGCTCATGCATAGGCGTTGGTAAATGGTCGATACCTGCATTGTTCACGACAACATCAAGGCCACCCAACGTTTGCACTGCAAAATCGAACAGGGCGGTTACCTCATCACTGTTGGTCACGTCCACCTTTTTAAATACGATGCTGTTGCCTGCATCTTGCCCTTGCTGGGCAACAGACTCACCCATTTCTTCTGCCATATCACCGATCACGATTTTAGCGCCGCGACTGGCCAATAGCAGTGCGCTTGCGGCACCAATACCAGAGGCACCGCCTGTGATTAAAATACGTTTACCAGCTACATCTGATGCAATTCCATTTGTACTTAATGTCATGATCTATTCCTCTACCTTGAGAACCAATTTGCCGAAGTTTTCACCTTTAAAGAGCATCATCAACGTCTCAGGGAACGTCTCGATACCCTCAACGGTATGATCTTTTACTTTTATATCACCTGACTGAATCCAGCCAGCAATCTCTTTCATCGCGATTGGATATTCTTTGATATTATCAAATACTACGATGCCTTCCATACGAGCCCGATTGACCAGTAGTGACAGATAATTTGATGGGCCTTTTACTGCTGTCGTGTTGTTATATTGACTGATAGCACCGCAAATAACGATGCGCGCTCGTAGATTAATCTGAGTCAGCACGTCATTTAAGATATCACCACCCACATTGTCAAAATAGACGTCAACGCCATCTGGACAGGTTTTCTTCAGGGCTTTTTTGACGTCTTCGTTTTTGTAGTCGATCGTTGCATCAAACCCAAGCTCATCAACTAAGAATTTGCATTTATCGCTACCACCTGCGATACCAACGACGCGGCAGCCTTTGATTTTGGCAATTTGACCGACCAAGCCACCAACGGCACCCGCAGCGCCTGACACCACGACAGTCTCGCCTGCTTTTGGTTGACCTGTTTTTAACAGACCAAAATACCCTGTCATCCCTGGCATACCGAGCACGCCCAAGTAATAAGACAGTGGCGCAAGGTCTGGATCAACTTTATACAACCCAGTGCCATCGCTGATCGCATATGACTGCACACCATTATGGCCTGAGACATAATCGCCAGCAGCAAATTTTTCATGCTTACTTTCGATGACTTTACCCACCGTACCCGCGCGCATCACATCGCCAATCTGTACAGGCTCGATATAAGACTTGGCATCGTTTAGCCAGCCACGCATGGCCGGATCGATCGAGATGTATTCGATTTTTATCAATAACTGACCATCATTGATAGTCGGCAATTGAGCCTCGGTGTATTCCCACGTATCGGCATTTGGTTCACCGATAGGCCTTGCTTTTAGTCGCCATTGTTTATTTATTGTTGTCATTACTCTTTCCTTAGAGCGGTTCTTAGAACCAATCTGCTTGCATATCGGTGCAAACAGCATTGTTATTGGTTAAAATTTCGATATCACGATTGATCAATGGTAATTCCCAATCGATGAAGTATTTTGCGGCTTGTATTTTGCCGTGATAGAAGTTTTGTTTGTCAGAATCCTGCGTAGTACTGAGTAGCTGCTCCGCTTTACTGGCTTGACGAATCCAAATCCAGCCCACCACAATCGAGGCAAAAATATTCATAAGCGCCTGCGCATTGCCCGTTAGCGTGATGGCTTTCTCCGTTTGTAAAACTTTACCCAAATGCACCAACACCTCATGTAAATGCGCCATATAAGGCGTTAACTTACCCGCCAGTTTGGCAGTCTCAGGCGTGGTAATACTTTCCAAATCTTTTGTGATTTCACGCTTTAATATTTGAATGCCAAGACCTTTGTTTTGCCATAGCTTACGAAATGACAAATCCAAGGCCTGTACGCCATTTGTACCTTCATGAATGGGGTTAAGACGATTATCACGCCAAAACTGCTCAGCATGATACTCACGCGTATAACCAGCCCCACCCAATACTTGGATAGCCAAGTCGTTGGCTTTAGGGCCATATTCAGACGGCCATGCTTTCAGTACTGGCGTGAGCAAGTCTAATAATTCTGACAATTCATTTTTTAGTGTGTCATCTTCACAAGTATTGATACGGTCGATCAAGTTTGAGCCGTATAAACACAACGACATTCCACCCTCGGAGTAAGCTTTTTGTGCCAGCAGCATACGCTTGACATCGCCATGCTGAATGATCGCAGTCGCATCATCCTCAGGCTTGTTATTGGGCGCAATTCTGCCTTGCGTTCTGTCTTTGGCATAATCTAGCGAATACTGATAACCGCGATAACCAATCATTGCGGCCCCAAACCCAACCGCAATGCGCGCCTCATTCATCATTTTGAACATATAACGCAGGCCAAAATGCTCATCACCAATAAGATAGCCGTAGCACTCACCTTCATCACCAAAGCTCAGTGCCGTAGAGGTTGTACCTCTGTAGCCAAGCTTGTGGATGAGGCCTGTTAAATGTACATCATTACGCTCGCCAATCGATGAATCGTCGTTAAGTCGATACTTGGGCACTGCAAACAAAGAAATCCCTTTAACGCCACCAGGACCGCCCGGAATTTTAGCCAATACTAGATGGACAATATTATCGGACAGCTCATGATCGCCTCCCGAGATATAAATCTTACTGCCTTTTACTCGGTATGAGCCGTCTTCTTGTTTTACCGCAGTGGTTTTGATATCCGCTAATGACGATCCAGCATGTGGTTCGGTCAGTGCCATCGTTCCGGTAAACTCACCCATGAGCATGCGTGGCATAAAAGCATCTTTGATCTCATCGCTGGCGAAATGTGAGATGACATTAATTGCGGCAGTAGTCAAAAATGGATAAGCCGTCGTTGATGGATTGGCTGCCATAAAGTAGCCCGCCACTGCTGTCATCACTGTTTCAGGCAGTTGCATGCCGCCATCTTCGAAACGATAACGGCCAGCAATAAAGCCCGACTCACGAAAGGCATCAAAAGCAACTTTCACATCGTTTATCATGCTGACTTTTTTGCCATCGAACTGCGGTTCGTTCTTGTCTGCCACATGGTTATGCGGCAAAAATAAATCCGTCGCGATTTTTTCTGCGGTATCTAACACTGCGTCAAACGTCTCGCGGCTATGTTCTGAAAATTTAGGCTGGGCAGTCAGCGTTTCTGTACCCAGGACATCATATAATTGAAACGGTAGTTCAAAATCGTTGATGAGTTTATCTGCTGCCATAGTATTCTCGTTAACAAATGAATGAGGTATCACTAGATAGTAAGCTAATTTCATCCGTTGCCGTATTGTCATTTATGACATAATCATGGTCAAATAAGACATAAATTTAAGAAAAATTCGTTAAAAATTTGCTATTTTTGGCAAGTACACTTAGAGATGCGAGAGACTTATGCCCTACTTCAAACCGTTTAAAGTGATTATTCTTGGCTTCGATGGCGTGCTTGGCAGTGTACTGGCTGGCGCTTTAGACTTATTTTCATTCACAGGCGTCAGCTGGCAGCGGTTTTTAGATGAAGCGGTAGAGCCTAGGTTTAATGTACAGATAGCGAGCCTAGGTGGCGGCGCTATCAGATGTAGTAATCGCTTAATGGTTCACGCCCATTGTGATATCCAAAACGTCATGGAGTGCGACTTGTTGCTAGTGCCCACCATTGGCGATTCCATCGATAAGGTATTAAGACAAAACAGTGCGCTGCTTCCACATCTGAAGCGATTGGCCAATACCAATGCTGATATTGCGAGTAACTGTAGCGGGGCTTTTTTTCTGGCAGAAGCAGGATTATTAGACAATAAAATAGCCACAACCCATTGGGGCTATGCCAATAAGTTTAAGGCAGATTTTCCGCTGGTTGATTTGCAAGAAAATCAGTTTGTGACCCAGTCGGACAATATATTTTGTGCAGCAGGCGGCAGTGCTTTTTATGATTTGGGGTTGTTATTAATAGAGCGTTACTGCGGGCGCGAGATCTCTACACAAGTGGCAAACACTCAGATTATTGATAGTAAACGAGGCAATCAAAATAGCTATACCAACGTGACATTGCACAAACCGCATTCCGATCAACTGGTCAAGCAAGTACAAGAATTTATAGAAGAAAATTACTATCACCCTATGCAAATCAGTCGTTTGGCAGGTATGGTCAATGTTACGCCGCGCACTTTGAACAGGCGATTTCAAGCCAGTGTTGCCATGCGGCCGATTGAGTATATTCAGGCGGTGAGAATTGAGCAGGCAAAACGCTTATTAGAATCGGGCAATGTCACCATCAAAGCACTGGCTGACCAAGTCGGCTACGACGATATTTCATCATTTACCCGTTTGTTCAAACGTGCCACTGAGCTGACGCCAAAAGAGTATCAAGACAAGTTTTCGCGCCTGCCTATTTAGTATATTTAAATTAACTGAGCGCTAGTATCAAACGTTTTGCCACAGGCTTTCAACCTGAATAGTATCTGCCTTGATGGTTGGGTAATCCGTAAAAGCCAGCTGGTAGCCGCCTGTAGTTGAACTAATTTGACAAGTTGCACCTAATGGAAAACTGTGTTTTTGTGCAATATGACCGAAGCGCATCCCACTATAAATCGGCAGACCCGTCAGCTTATGCAGTTGACGAACCACGGCTGCGACATCATAGCGCTTGTCGTAACTGTCCTCCCCTGAGCCTGACAACGCTCCAAATACAATTGCCTGCTGACCTTTAAACACCCCTGCCAAGTATAAATCATACAGCATACGCTCAATACGATAGGCTTGCTCGCCCACATCTTCCAAAAAAACAATCCCATCATTATTTTTGGTAAATACTCACTGCCTGCCAGCGCGGAGACCACACTTAAGTTACCGCCCCAAATAGTACCAGTGAGCACTTGAGGCTCGCCTGCTGTCAGTATGGTCGGCAGCTGCTGACTGGTTAAAGACGCCTCTCGTATGGTAATAGTGAGGTTAGGATTGGTTAATGCTTGGGCAAACTGTCGACAAGTCACTTGATCCGGTTTGACTTTACCAAACTCGCTATAAAGCATGGGCGCGGCAAGCGAGCTCATATCGCCTTTTGCCAGTAGCGCACACTGGATCGCGGTCACATCACTAAAGCCTGCAAGTATTGTGCCGCGATCCGCCATGATACGCCCAAGCGTAGCCCAATCAATCATCGGTAACAAACGCATCGCGCCATATCCACCGCGCACGCCTAGCAGTAGCTTGGGTGCAGCGATCGCACCTGTGGCGATATTTTGCAGGTCGCTGGCACGCTGTACATCAGTACCAGCAAAACGCAAATATTGCCGACTGGTAATGGCAGGATTGCTGACTTTAAAACCGGCACATGCTAGACGATCCAAGGCCAATTGGTTACGCTCGTCACTGCCGCCCACATTGGAGCTGGCAAATAATTGGGTCTCAATGGTCGGTATAATGCAGTTTGTTTGTGCTGATAGCGTCTGTGATGGCAGACTTTCCTCTGTCAAAGACATAGGTAGGTCATCTTTGGTTAGTGAGGTGCTGCCGCTATTATCAGTTCCATTAATCGTATCAGTGGTTAGCACTTGAGCGATCGTTTGAGTGGCCAATAACCCTGTACCAGCCGTGATGCCGATTTGACGTAAAAACTGTCGGCGATTTAGTCCAACTTTATTGTCCGTTATTAGAGATGACTTATCGTTTTTGGCGTTTGTAGAGCCCTGTGCCCAAGGTGTCTTTGAGACCATATTTTGCTGCTGCCTTTTTATTTTTATCTTTGTTATTCGTCGTCGATGACAAAAAGCATTATAACGCACCCTCTGGTTGGCATGGTTGCCCAACCCTTGCCCATATTTACTTTTTCGCTACTGCCTTTTCGCTACTACATGGCAAAAAAGCCACAATCGATAACATATTTATCGCTCATGGCTTTTATCGTTTGGCAACTTATTTATAAGCATTAATCAGGCACATCGTAGTTGGCTTTTTCAGGATTGAGACCAAACGAGCAGACAAAGGTTGCAACGAGGCTATTAACAATAATAAACGGGATATCAAGCGTGGCATGTCCAAGTGCATAACGACCGATCAGCCAAGAGACAATTAGCATAGCGATAAAAAACATACCCAAGTACGCTAAAATTGTTGGATGTTTGAGATTATAAGACTGCTCAGGTTGGGGCTTTTTGTCCAAAACATACGTTCTTATTGCCCAACCGGCGGCATAAGAAAACCCACCTAACACCAAATAACTAAAAAAATTCATATTGCTTAACTCTAATGATAAGGCTGTTTACAACAGATGACGCTTCATTACTGCTGATGCTACCAATCTAAGTGCTCTCATTGACCTTATCAATAATAATATCAGCATGAGGATTGGCTAAGATGTCGGTGTTGACGTCATCACACTCAACGCGATAAATGGTATTGGCACCGCGGTAGATATAGGACAAATACTCACTGTCTAATAAGGGATCGATATTGGCATACGCAGTCTTAACATGGGCCAGTACTAGCACTCTATCAGGGCGACCAAGCACTGCATCAACGTTGTCAGGATCAATAGAGAAAAACTGCGGGATATCACTATTTTCGATTATTTCTAACGCTTCCGGATCATCCCACACGCGCTTAGCACTCGCCGGCTCCTTCATTTGCATGACCCAAGAGCCGCCTTGTTGACTGACTTTTATTTGAGCAGGCTCATCACTACTAACAGTATAACACCCTTCAAAAACAGACAAATCTGTCACCGCCTCTATGGTTGCGCCAGTTTGCCCTTGACGATCATAACAAGCGCTCAAAAACAGGGCGCTGCTCACAGTAATACCGATCATCAGACGCGGCATGGTTTTTGAAAAAACGTTTGAGCATAAGGACATAATAGGGTTATCCTGCATTCATGCGTTAAAAGTACTTATTGACATTATTACCAAATAGCTTATCGCGTTACACTATAAATGACATGCTAAAATTGCCATTATTTGTTGCATTAAAAGCCATATTAAAAATAGATAATGTCATATCTCAAAGATAAATACTTTTATCTATTAGATAGCTTTTAATTAATGGTTAGCGCTATTTTAACAGAAAATCTACCAGTTACTATTATCATATAAATTGTCGTATAAAAGACCGTCAGTGGTTTCGCGATTTTGTACATGACGACTGCCCAAAGGAGCAATAGATTTGCTATACTCAGCCCAGTAACTGAGCGGATAACCTTTATCAAAATCATGTTAAAAACCTCTCTTTACTCTCTTCTACGTTTCTCATTTATCAGGTCAACCATTCTTTATGTCAGACACTCAACCCTCAGCGCAGCCACTTAACAAAAATAACGCGGTGAACCCGTTGGTCGCCAAGCCAAATACGACCATTGCCTATACGGATGGTGCTTGCAAAGGCAACCCTGGCGCTGGCGGCTGGGGTGCACACCTCATTTTTAGTGACGGGCGCACGCAGGATCTTTACGGGGGCAATAAAGAGACAACCAATAACCGCATGGAATTGATGGGTGCAATACAAGCGCTGACGCACAGTCCAATCGCACAAAACCTTGAGATTTGGACCGACTCTAGCTATGTTCAAAAAGGCATCACTGAGTGGATTGAAGGCTGGAAAAAAAGAGGCTGGAAAACAGCCAGTAAAAAGCCAGTGGCCAATCAAGACCTGTGGCAACAATTGGATACCTTGACTCAGCAGCGCCATGTTGATTGGCATTGGGTCAAAGGTCATACCGGACACGCTGGTAACGAAAAAGCAGACGAGTTGGCAAACTTAGGCGTCACCTCCAGTAGTGACAACTCAACCACCCTATCTGCTCACGATAGCCCTAAAAAAAAAGCGCCAATAATGACTGATAAAGCGCCGATGACTCCTAACAATGACTGGCTCAGTTTTGATCCTCTTGGTCTTGATATGGGAGAGGATGAGCTTGATGACGAACTTGATAATGAGCTACTAGAAAGTCATAACAACGACGATAATATAATAGATAAAGACGCTATAATAGAAACCGATCACTACCAAGAACAGGTGACGCAGCAGAGTCATATAGCCGAACAGAGTCACACGACCAAACCAATGAGTACTACAGATATGCCAGAAGCCCACACATCAATGACCGATACCATCGAAGATGGCAATGCGCTGGATGTTGCAAGCGATGCTATAAAGTTCGATGGCGATACCAGCCGTGCCAATCCCCACTTTACACCGCTGCTGCCTGCGCCAAGACATCGTCACGAATTTGATCGTCAACTCATTATGGATACTGAGACCACAGGGCTTGATGCATTAAAAGGTGACCGAGTCATTGAAGTTGGTATTGTCGAGATGGTTGGACGCAAATTTACAGGCGAAAAACTACACGTCTATATCAATCCACAGCGCGGTATGGATGAGGAAGTTATTCGCATTCATGGTATCTCTGAGGCTTTTTTGGCTGATAAACCAACCTTCGACCAGGTTGCTCAATCATTATATGACTTTATGGATGGCGCAGAAATTATCGCCCATAATGCCTCGTTCGATATGAACTTCTTAAATATGGAGTTTGCTAAAGTTGGTTTGAACGATTTCGCTGAGCGGGTACAAGTAACTGACTCACTTGCGATGGCAAAGCAGCAATATCCTGGACAAAAAAACACCCTAGATGCGTTAGTAAGACGCCTAGACGTTGGTAAGCAAGATCGTACCTTTCACGGGGCGTTACTTGACTCAGAGATTTTAGCAGAAGTTTATCTGGCAATGACGGGTGGACAAGTCACGCTTGCTATCGAAGAAGACACACAGACAGAGGGCGGACAAACATCGCATGCAAACTTTGCCAATCTAGCAGCTTTATTATTGGAGTCGAGTACAGATGAGACTGCCAATCAAAGCTGGTATACCGCATTGTCAGATGATTACCCTGAACTCAAAACTCGAATGTAATTGTCATTTATCCAATCTATCTTTATTTATGTGGTTAGCAGTATCTGTCTAGTAGTATTGCCATTGATACAATACAGTCTTGACTATTATGCTAGTAAACGTTAAAACGTTACTATTAATGAATACAATAATAATTAGCACACTACCATCTGCTTTTTAGCATCACTCAATCTGTCGCCATTCTCATCAGTACATTACGGAAAAACACTTATGAACCAGTCTGCGCAAATGAAGTTAACCGCCCCAACGCTTAGTGTTACTGATTTTAACCTCCCTTCCCTACATTTGCTGCATGATGAGATCGTCGTCACTCTTAAGGATACTGAGATTCATCTGAGTGAGTTCAATGATGATGACAGTCAAGCGCCTTTATTACTGGACTCTATTATTGTCCTAAAACAGTTGTCTTATATTTTTAAGCTGATTTCTTTGGTTGGCGCAGAAGTGTTGAATACCGCTATCGTTAATGGATTACAGCATCTTTATGACAATGGCAACAATAATGATGTCGCCTTAATCATGGATTTGTCAGAAGCCATCATGACTTTAGATCGCTATATTGAGTTTGTCCTATTAACAGAGTCAGTAGAGCCAACTTTATTATTGCCTATTATCAATAAGCTCAATGCTCATGGTCAACAAACGCCTATCGAAGCAGACTATTTCTCTACTTTTGGTAGCAGCAGTGTCATTATTGCCAATCCTGAAAAAAACTTTCAACCACTCAAAACGCTGAATCTTGATAGTGACTTATTGACCTATGCTTATCGTAGTGGGCTTGGCGTTGCGTTGCTAAATCAAGATGGCAATATCAGCCCAGATGATCAGCAAAAACTTGATGGCATGAGCGCCGCTTGTGCGCTCATAGCGGCAAACAGCAGTAGCCTATTTTGGCAAGCGGCCTTTGCCGCCGTGACTGATATCGCAACTATCCTTCCGCTTAATATTATACAGAAACAAACCCTTATTTATTTAGAGCAGCAATTCCAAAGCTATTTACCAATAATGGATAAGCGTTTTGCTGACTTGGTTAGTTTTGCTTGCCAGCGCAACAATGAAGCGGCAGAAGAGCTGCGTGCACAATATGCAAAAAATCGGTTAGAAAGCTCACAGATTGAGCAAATGAAGCGCTTCTTGTTCGGCCCTAATCGCGCTTTGACTGATACTTTGAACACTATCATTCAGACCCAGATTAATACCATTAAAGAACTAGTTGATAGTTACGCGCGTGGCGATTCAATCCATCCTGCTGATATCCAAACTGCAAAGATTATTGAAGAACTCACGGTACTAGGTTCCGCTCTGCGTCTGCTTGGCCTATCAAGTGCTGCCAATAGTCTCAGTACAGCCGCAGAGGCGGTTAAGCACTGGCGAGCACCATCGCCTGATGATTTTGACCATCTATTATTGGCGCTAATGCATGCAGAAAATGCCGCTATTGCAATGGCAGAGATGCATACACCAGGCGCTATTTATTTGCCATTGAACAACCCGCACATCTCCTTGCATCAGCTCAATACGGCTAACGATACTTTGATACAAGAAAGTCGTACTGCTATTGCCAGTGCCGAACAAGCCATCAATGATTATTTGGCAGAACCAGAGCGTGATATGCTCAACATTCAAAACGTGCCTGAGATGATGCGTCAAGTATCAGGTGCGGTACGCTTTTTACAACTGCCAACGCCTGCCAGTATGCTTAGCCAATTGGCCAACTATATCGAGGAGCGTATCGAAGGCGGACAACGTATAGAAGACAGCACGCTTGCTTGTATTGCTGATGTGATCATGGCGGTCGATTATCGCTTAGACGGTTTTGAGCACAATCGTCCTGTTAGCAAGCAAGCACTTGATATTGGTCAGCAAAGCTTAAGTCGCTTGCTTGCTGCTTAGTTAGTATCTTCT
The DNA here is from genome assembly GCA_963744895.1 of uncultured Gammaproteobacteria bacterium. Lineage (GTDB taxonomy): Bacteria > Pseudomonadota > Gammaproteobacteria > Pseudomonadales > Moraxellaceae > Psychrobacter. The sequence continues at coordinate 1,130,586 of CAVUUW010000005.1, read as the reverse complement.
AATTAGTATATTTTGATTAATATCTTACTGACAGCGACGATCGCTTTATAACCGCTTACTTATTTTTTCACTTCAAACAAGTTTGTATGTCACGCACTACAAACTTGTTTTTTACATTTTGGAATGTTGTATATGGCCTGTGCTTTTGTATTTCGTGATGACACTGTTTTATGCCAAAAAAAAGCTGATGGTTGGTGGCCGTTGCAAGTTCAATTACCACCTTCTGCTAAAAAATCAGATGATGGTCAGTATTATGCCTCTTACCAGATTGGTCAGGTAGAGCTGTTTGAAAGTCTAGCGCCCAATCGATGGCAGTCTGATAGTGTTTTAAGTGATTTGGCTGAGATTAGCCCTAAAGACACCGATCTCAATACTTTCACCGCGCAAGCCACCAATGCTATCACTTATGATTATGCCATTGAGCATGGCATCGAGATGCCCATAATTAATGAGAATAGCGATCACGCGTTTTTTTCTTATCGCCAGCTTATCACTTATTTGCCAATTGCTTTGTCTACTCAGATTAGCCAAGCTTTACAGTTATTGCGTTGGCAAGCAGATACGCAGTTTTGTAGTCGCTGCTCCGCGTCAGTCGTTCATACCAAAACCGACGAGCGAGCCATGGTCTGTCCAGTGTGTCAATTGCGCCAATACCCTCGTGTCCAGCCATGTATCATTACAGCTATTACTCGTCCCAATCCACAAACAGGTGAGATGCAAATTTTGCTGGCTCAACATCGACGCCATGGCGCACAAAACCAGTCAACAATGTATGGATTGATTGCAGGTTTTGTCGAAGTGGGTGAAAGTCTGGAGCATGCAGTCGTACGTGAGGTTGCAGAAGAGGTCGATATACGGGTGACTGATATACGCTACGTAAGCAGTCAACCTTGGCCATTTCCTTCCAATTTGATGCTCGGTTTTAGAGCTACTTATGCTGATGGCGATATTGTCATTCAAGAAGAAGAGCTGACCCATGCTGATTTTTTTGATCTCTCAAAACTGCCTAAAATTCCTTTTAAGGGCAGTATCGCTTATGAGTTGATTGCGCAAGTTGCTCGTGAACAAGGTATTAATTTATAAAAGCTTGTTTATAAAAGTTTGCTCGACAGACTGCGCTGAATTTAACTGGCGGTTTTACGAGTTATCAAACGATCATATTGCCACTGGAACAGTTTAGGGATCAGCAGCCCAGCAACGACAATTGCGATTCCTACTATTTGTAACGCCGTGACCTGCTGACCATAAGCAAAGGCAGTAATCGCGGCAAAAACAGGCACAAAATTAAAAAACAAGGACGCGCTGGCAGCACCAAGTTGCTTCACACCAGAAATCCACAACAGATAGCCGCCCACCGTACCAAAGACGCCGATAAATATCAGGTCGCCAAATACTCCTTTACTAATAGCCAGACTCTCTTGTAATGGATGTACCTCTGGACTCAGCACAACCATCAATGAAATCATGCCAAGACCTGACAACATACCGACCAAGGTATAAGGGATCATTGGCATCCAGCGGCTAATACCTTGGGTCAAATAGGTATAAAGACTCCAACATAGCATACCCAAAAAGATCATTTGATCACCATGATTTGGCTCAAAACTGAGCAAGCTCATCAGTGCGCCATTAGTAAGCACCAACAGCACACCAGACAAACACACGATAAGGCTAAATACCGCGCCGAGTGTCGGGAGTTTGCGTTGAGCCACTGAGCCAATTAAAGACGTCATCAGCGGACTGAGCGCCATAATCAGAGCACCATTACTGGCATTGGTTTGCGCCAAACCCGTGAACAAACCAAGGTTTAATCCACCCACCCCCATCACGGAGACACCAATGACCCACGCCCATTGTTTAGATGTCATACTGGGCAGCGGCATGTGTTTATACTTGGCATATATGAATAAACAAACGGCGGCGATGCTAAAACGCCACATTACCAAAGTAAAAGCATTTACCTCTGCTAGCGCATGCTTGCCCACAGGAAAGGATGCGCCCCACAAAAATGTACATAATAAAAGCAAGAGTACAGCATTGGTATTCGCTGAACGGCCCATAATATCTCCAAAAAAATAACCACAAATCATAAAATATTGCTATAGTTTATAGGTTTTAAATACGGTATAAATAAGCAATAACGAGAGTATAGATTCCAAATATGAAATTTAACTATTCCCTTGATGACATGCGCAGTTTTTGCGCGGTGGTCCGTTACGGCAGTTTTCGCCAAGCCTCTGTGATGCTTGACATGCCATTATCAACATTGAGTCGTCGCGTGGCCAAACTAGAAGCCGATCTGGCGCTTAGACTGCTCAATCGCGATGCACATCGCGTGCAATTGACCCACGCAGGACAACAGTACTATGAGCGCAGTGCCCATATTTTTGATGAGCTACAAAATGTCGCGTTTTGCTTATTGCAAGATAAAAACCAAGCAAAAGGTACGATTAGAATCAGCGCGCCTGTCAATTTTGGCAGAGATATTTTAGCACCGCATTTCAACGCCTTTTTAAAAAAATATCCAGATATTAATTTAGATTTGCGCCTATCCAATCAGACCATTGACATTGAAGAACAAGCTATTGATATTGCTTTTCGTATCGGTGAACACAGCGCCGATCATTGGATCGGGCGGCAGCTGACCAATATCTCTTTTATGATTTGTGCGGCTGGTAATATCGATGTATCGGGTATTCAAGCGCCCAGCGATTTGGTGGGCTATCCTACGGTATTGTGTCACCCTATGTCCACATGGCATTTGCAACACCGCTTGACAGGTGAGATACAAACGCATCAAGCAGTGCACAATATACGCCTAAAGGTCGATGATATCAGCTTACTCACACAGGCTATTGCCGATGGCATTGGTCTGGGCTTTATTCCCGATTATGATGCGCGACCTTTAATCGAATCAGGTCATTTGCAATGGGTATTACCAGAATGGAACAATCAGCCAAGAGGCTGTCAGATGCTCTATCGTGACCGTGATAATATGCCACATCGCATGCATTTACTGATTGATTTTATGTTAAAACGCTTTGGTGGCTAAAAGACACAAAAGATAGGCTGGGCTCATCTCACAACACCTAGCCTATCATTCTGTTTTGTTACCTCTGCTCTATTCTCATGATGCAGCCCTTGACACAGATGTTTTCAGACCTCAAATATGTTAATCTGCCACTATCTAAGTATCAGCAAATAATGACCGATGTTAAGGCCAATGATTCAATGTCCCAGACCCACGCCAATATTTTGATAGACCCCCACACTGATAGACCTGTTAATCTAACACGCTTAACTGATTTGCCCATTTTGTTTGATGGCTTAGCTATGACCACGTTATCAGCTGAGGTACAAACTACAATCGCACGTATTGATGCCTGTTTACCCCAAACGCAATGCGGGCTTTGTGAGCATCCTGATGGCTGTTTGCCGTATGCAGTGGCTATCGTTTTGGATAATGAGCCATATAATAAGTGCGTACCTGGTGGTCAACCCGTCACCGATGCCATCGCTCAAATCATCTACCGCGATAACCATGGAACAACGTTGACCGCAGCGCCCTCTCAATGGCCGATAGACAGCACATCAGAACGCCCGACCGAAGTACGTGCAGTTATTCGTGAAGACGATTGCATCGGCTGTACCAAATGCATTCCTGCCTGCCCAGTTGATGCAATCGTTGGCACCGGCAAGCACATGCATACGATCTTTACTGACTTATGCACTGGCTGTGAGTTGTGTATCGCGCCATGCCCTGTTGATTGTATTGACTTGGTCACGATCGAGCGTGAAGTCTCTCTATCTGAGCGTGAAGCCGAACAAGAAGACTTAAGACATCGTTATCACACGCATTTGAGACGCGTTACCGAACAGCTGGCTGATAGCAGCAATAGTCGACCAGTGGTCAGTATGGTAGAGGCCAAACTGAACAACGCTGCCAGTCAAACATTAAGCATTAGTGAAGCTCAAGCAAAGGATACTATTGCAGCTGCCAAGCTTAGATCTAAAATCAAAAAACTAGAAAAACAGCTTAGTGTTCGGGCAAATGAGCAAAAACAAGCAGAGCTTGAAGCGCTACAAAATGAGCTTTTAGCGCTATAGTTGATTTATGATTAAACGGATACTGAGCGGCTAAAATGTCATGCCATAAAAGAAACACACTACAAGTTTATAGCCTCAATTATAAAATAATATTCATTGTCAATGAACAGTAAAAATACCATGAGTAAAACGGTCAAACATAAAACAGCAGACACACCGCCCTCAAGAAGAATGCCCAATCGAGACATTCGTCCATTTTTCGAAAAACTGGCGGCAACGATTGATGAGCCTGTCACTGAACTCAATTACGCCAGTAATTTTGAGTTATTAATTGCGGTTATCTTATCGGCGCAAGCAACGGATGTGAGCGTCAATATTGCCACCCAGCAGCTGTATCCGGTAGCGAATACGCCTGAGGCCATACTGGCGCTTGGTGAAGACGGTCTAAAAGCTTATATCAAAAATATTGGCTTATACAATGCTAAAGCCAAAAACGTCATCAAGACCTGCCGCGATTTGATTGAAAAATTTGATAGTACTGTTCCTGACAATCGCAAAGACCTAGAATCATTGGCTGGCGTGGGGCGTAAAACCGCCAACGTGGTTTTGAATACTGCCTTTGGTCAGCCAACCATGGCCGTTGACACGCATATCTTTCGCGTGGGCAATCGTACTGGACTCGCCACAGGTAAAAATGTACTTATCGTCGAAAACAAACTGGTCGAGCGCATACCTGATGACTTCATAGTCGATGCCCATCATTATCTTATTTTGCACGGGCGCTATACCTGCCAAGCACGCACACCCAAATGCGGCGAGTGCCCTGTTTATGAAGAGTGCATGTTCAAAGACAAAGCAACCTTTTTAGAATTATAATCACCTTTTATCATTTGAGGTTCGATGAATATCCTTTTTGTTTGCACTAAAAATAAATGGCGTAGTCCAACTGCTGAAACTATTTATTCAAATCATCCTCATTTAGATGTTCGATCTGCCGGTATCAGTCGTTCTGCGCGCAGACAAATACATTCAAAAGATGTAAATTGGGCAGAGATTATCTTTGTGATGGAAAATAAACATAAGCGTTATATCCATGAGCATTTTCAAAATCAGATGGGTAAGAAAAAAATTATTTTCTTAGATATTCCTGACGATTATCAGTATATGGATATCGAATTAATCTCGTGGTTACAAGATTCGGTAAACGCCCACTTGTCTTTATAAAGCGCTTTTATCATTAAGGAACTCAAATGTATACGATTACCGCTCTAATATTTGATGATTTTGAAACCTTAGATTTATTCGGTCCTATTGAGATGTTTGGAAGTTTGCCTGAGCATTATTGCATCCAGTTTGCTTCAATGGCTGGTGGTATCATCCGCAGTAAGCATGGCGTGGCTATGCAGACGGTAGCGGTAACAGAATTGCCATGTCAGACTGATATTTTATTAGTGCCAGGCGGGTTTGGTACTCGGCAACTGGTTTATAACAAACCTTTTTTGCAAACGCTCACAACCCTCGCCGATCAAGCTGATTGGGTACTTAGCGTCTGTACGGGTAGCGCCTTGTTGGCAAAGAGCGGCGTGTTGGATGGCAGACGAGCAACCTCTAACAAACTGGCATGGCAATGGGTCATCACTCAATCAGATCAAGTCAATTGGGTCAAGCAAGCACGCTGGGTAGTCGATGGTAAGTTTTATACCTCATCAGGCGTTAGTGCAGGTATGGATATGGCCCTTGGTTTTATCGCTGACAGACATGGGGTAGATACGGCACATCAAATTGCTCAACATACTGAATTTCGTTGGCAAGCAAACAGTGAAATTGATGACTTCTACCGCCCTTAATCCATCACCAGTTACCTCATAACACCATCCATTGCTAGAGTTTTACCTCGATACACGGTAAAATATGCTAATTTTTTTGATTCGTTTTCATCTTTTATTTTTCTATACATTTAATAATGACTGAGTTTATCGACTACAGTCCCTGCAATTAAGCGACCCCATTATGCGTGAATACAATTTATTTACTTCAGAATCTGTGAGCGAAGGCCATCCTGATAAAATGGCTGATCAAATATCAGACGCTATTCTTGATGCCATCTTACGTGAAGACTTGCATGCACGCGTAGCCTGCGAAACCTTAGTAAAAACAGGCGCGGTCATACTGGCAGGTGAAATCACTACAACAGCGAATATCGATTTAGAGCGTTTGGTTCGTGACACTGTCAACGGCATTGGCTATCACCATTCAGACTTGGGCTTTGATGGCGAGACGTGTGCCGTTATCAATATGTTAGGTAAGCAATCGCCTGAAATTGCTCAAGGTGTTGATCGTCTTGATCCTGAAGAGCAAGGTGCAGGTGATCAGGGCTTAATGTTCGGTTATGCCAGTAATGAAACGGACGTATTGATGCCAGCGCCTATCGAATATGCCCATCGTTTGATGGAGCGTCAGTCTGAGCTACGCCGCTCAGGAGAGCTTCCTTGGTTACGTCCAGACGCCAAAGCGCAAGTAACCCTAAAATACGAAGGTAATACACCAGCTGCAATTGATGCCGTTGTCCTATCGACGCAGCATGATCCAAGCATTTCGCAGTCAGATCTGCAAGAAGCGGTCATGGAATCTATCATCAAGCAAGTACTACCAGCTGATCTATTGCATGCTGGTACACGATACCATATCAATCCAACAGGCAAATTCGTCATCGGTGGTCCTGTGGGTGATGCAGGCTTAACCGGTCGTAAAATTATTGTTGATACGTATGGCGGGATGGCGCGTCATGGTGGCGGTGCATTCAGTGGTAAAGATCCTTCAAAAGTGGATCGTAGCGCGGCTTACGCAGTACGTTATGTGGCTAAGAACATCGTGGCGGCAGGACTTGCTGATCGCTGTGAAATACAAGTCAGCTACGCAATTGGGGTCGCTGAGCCAACCTCAATCTCAGTCAACACTTTTGGAACGAATAAAATCAGTAACGATGAGATCATTCGCCTGATTCGTACGCATTTTGATTTACGTCCTTATGGCATTACCCGTATGCTTAATCTATTGCAACCAATGTACCAACAAACAGCCACCTTTGGTCATTTCGGTCGCATAGGATCAGAAACCGCTTTTACATGGGAAAAGACAGACAAAGCTGAAATCTTAAAAGCAGATGCGGGCTTATAATCATATATATTTTTTGTAGTCCGTTTTATTCATTCAAAACTCTCGATACCTATTAATAGGAGTAGCTTATGTCTCAAGACAATATCCAAGACAGCAACACTCAAGACGACAATGTGGATACAAGCATTGAAATCACCCCTGAAATGCAGGCATTTTATCAACGTGCCGACGCCATTATCGGTATCGCAAACAGCCAACTAGGTCCAGAATCACATTCAGGTCAAGTGGGTGCTTCTTTATTGTATGCAGCCGCTCGTTATAGTGCGTCAGTGGCATCTATCGGTTTTGTTAAAGGCGATGATTTTGCCAAAGAAAAAGATGATATCGTCGAATTTTATGTCAAACAGTACCGTCAAATGCTAAGCGACAACTTGACTGATTATGCACAGAATTTCGATAAATATGTCCAAATCAATGAAGATGATAAGCTTTCTAAGTAATACCTCATTACACAGTTTCTGTAGCAAGACGCTATTTTAATAACAGTACGACTTGATCGCCTTAAATAAAACCCAAGCTTTATAAAAAGCTTGGGTTTTTTAATTGTGTTTTAACTTTAATAACATATCTTCGTGGTAAAAACGCTATTATATAGACGGCTGACTACTGTCAAGCCATTCACCATAAGTCACTAATAATAAAACCCACTATCGTTGATAAGCAATATCAACGCACTTATATAAGGATGTACTACGATGATCAACCCGTTCAAATCAACGCAGTCTTTGCTCAAATCCTCACTAGTTGGCTTGGCCCTAACCCTCACTTTAGCAGGCTGTAGCACTTTGCCGAGTCCGGCGACACCTGATACGACATCTACCCCACCTGCCGCCAGCACTAACGAATTACCCAAAGGCGTTTTTACTCAATGCCCGCCTACTACTGCCAATGCTAAAGATACCATGTGTACTATGCAATACGATCCTGTCTGCGTGAAGACCAAAGTTGGTTCAGTAATCAGTTATCGTACCGCAGGTAATGCGTGTTCAGCTTGTGGTACGCCAGAGGCTATAGGTTACGTAAAAGGCGAATGTAAATAACCACTCAGTAAAAGATGCCCGACTATATTTACAAAGCACAAATTGTTTATAAAATTTAGACAGTTATCTCTGTTTTAACACATTCTAGTGCGCCAGAGAGATATGCTAATAAAAATATTTCGCAGCTCTGTATTGGGGTGTGTTCCATAAAAAAATCCTAAGACACAATATCGTGTCTTAGGATTTTTTATAACGGACTATGACGATAATATTGTTGATGATTGAAGCTGACAACTAGAAACGATTGTCAACTTATTACGATCATCAGCTTACCGCAAGCTATTTAGTCACCATCTACAATCTTAGGCGGACCTTTTAACAAATGCTCATCAGCGAACTCATTGGCTGAGTTATGATCAGCTGACTCTTCTGTAATAAAGTACTGCTGAGCGCGATATAGTATCAATCGATCTCTACCCAAACCACGCAGCAGCGCATACATCATCAAGAATATAACTATTGCAAATGGTAGTCCCGCGACAATTGCAGCGGCTTGCAAGGCTTCTAAGCCACCTGCTGCTAACAATATCGCAGCAATCAAACCTTCCATGGTTGCCCAAAATAAGCGCTGAATCTTAGGTGGATTGGTATCGCCACCAGCGGTCAGCATATCAATTACAAAACTTGCCGAATCTGATGAAGTGACAAACCACAAGACAATCATAACGACGATAAGTAAAGTAATGGGTTTTGCAAACGGATAGTATTCAACCAGTTGGAAAATAGCACTACCTAAATCGGCTTGTACCGCTTCTACCAATCCTGGACTTGCAAGTGCTGGATCAAGTGCCGCTTGCAGCTCCATATGGATCGCCACGCCGCCGAAGGTTGTGAACCAGAAGAACAAAATAACCATGGGAATTAAAAGCACACCCAATACAAACTCGCGAATCGTACGACCACGGCTAATGCGGGCAATAAATATACCTACAAAAGGTGCCCAACTTACCCACCATGCCCAGTAAAAAATAGTCCAACTGCTTTGCCAATCTGTGTTGCTATAAGCCTCGCCCCATGTTGACAAAGGTATCAAAGCCATCACGTAGTTGCCGATATTTTCAATAAAACTATCAAAAATGAACAACGTTGGTCCTAAAATAACCATAAAGGCCAAAAGCAGACCTGTCAAACCCATATTGATGTCACTCAAGCGTTTGATGCCCTTATCAAGACCTAGCATCAAAGAGCCACACGCAATCAAGGTCACAAAAGCAATAATAACGAACTGTACACCTATCGAATTTGGAATACCAAATAGATTTTCTAGGCCTGCGTTAATTTGCATAACCCCTAAGCCTAGTGACGTGACTACCCCGAACATTGTCCCGAATACCGCTAAGATATCGACCGTATGACCCCAACGACCATATATTTTTTCGCCCAGTAAAGGATACAGCGTCGAGCGAATGGAGAGCGGCAATCCACGACGGAAATGGAAATAAGCCAATGCCAATGCCACGATGGTATAAATTGCCCAAGCATGAAGTCCCCAATGTAAGAACGAGATGCTCATCGCTTGTTTGGCAGCCTCTATCGTCTCTGCTTCACCCAGTGGTGGTGCCATAAAGTGATACAAGGGTTCAGCGGTTCCCCAGTAGACCAGTCCAATACCGATACCTGCTGAAAACAACATGCCGATCCACGAAAACAGACTATATTGCGGTTTTTCTGTCTGTTGTCCAAGGCGAATATCACCATAGCGGCTCGCAGCGAGATAAATACAGAATATCAGTGCCACGTTCATTAAAATAACGAACATCCAGCCGAACTTATGCGTGATAAAAGCTTGTAAAAAGGTAAATAACTTACCTGCCGTTTCGGTAAAAAGGGCACCAAAAATAATAAACCCAACAATAAGTAACGCTGAAACAATAAACACAGGTTTACTAACTCGGGGAAAAGGGCCCAATCTGCCAACTTTCACATGATCCATTATTTGCTAGCCTCAATTTTTTAGAAGGGTTACCTTAACAAGGTCGCTGATAATTATCAAATCTAATTCAAATACTTACCATTTCAATATTATTAGCAATGGTTTAGAATCATTTAGTATTTCTAACAATATTATTGCAAAAGTAAAGCAAATTGGATAGTACTATCTATGCCAATTTGCTTATTAAGTGTTTCATAATTATTCACAATTTTTAGCTAGACGGCTCCTAAATAGATTTACTAAAACAGTATGAAAGCTACTTTGGCAATAATTGTAAGAGCTGACTATCACTTTCATCTTCTAATACCCATACTTCACCATCTACGGTCAATACACTACGAATGCGCTCACCCATGTCATAACGATAACGCTCAGATGCGGTATTGTCATCATTGATAGTCGCTACAATTAAAGCTTTTGAAGATAAGCCACTGACCAAGAAATCTCCTTGCCACGCAGGAAAGTCATTATGAGTACCCGCCGTGTAGAGACTCATCGATGAAGGTGAGATGACAGGCGTCCATGAGGTTTTGGGTGCTGCAAACTCAGGGCGCGTATCATGATCAGGGATGGGCGTACCTGAATAATTAATGCCGTTAGAAACGATTGGCCAGCCATAATTCTTCCCTTTTTCAATCAAATTAAACTCATCGCCACCTTTTGGCCCCATCTCGCTTATCCACAACCGACCACTTTCATCAAAGCTCATGCCGAGCACATTACGATTGCCCATTGTCCAAAACTGAGAGGCAATTTTATTGCTATTATTGACAAATGGATTGTCTTTTGGCACTGAACCATCAGCATGTAGTCTAATGATTTTACCCAAATTCATACTCATGTCTTGCGCCGGATCTTTTTTCTGGCGTTCTCCTGAGCTGATATATAAATACTCCCCATCAGGCGAAAAAAGCAAACGATGGCTGTAATGGCCTTGGCCTGTTACTTTTGGAATTTGTTGCCAAATCGGTGTGATATTTTGCAAACTTGGCGTGCTGGTATTTAGCCCTGAAAGTTTGGCCTTTATAACCTTAGCACCAAACTTATCGCTATCATTGCCTGTTCCCGCTTCTGCATAGCTAATATAAACGTTATTGGAGGTGGCAAAGTCTGGCGCAATGATAATGTCGCCAAGTCCACCTTGCCCGCCATAAGCAACTTTCGGCACACCAGTCACCGCTGTCTTAGTCCCTGTGGCTGTATCGACGATGAACAACTCTCCCGTTTTTTGGGTAACCAACAGTTTCGGGGCGTCGTTGTTCATTTTAGGCAGCGCAGTCATTGCCCAAGGTTCGTCAAAAGTAGCCACTGTTTTGGTGGTAAAAGCAGGCTTTTCGGTGCTTTTGGCTGACTCTGTGGTAACCGTTTTGGTTTCTTTATAGTCTGCGTTGGTGCTAACGCCTGACTGATTGGAGCAGGCAGGTGTGCTAATTAGCAAGGCTGATACGATGACTGGTAAGGCTAACGGCGTGCTGATAGACCCTTTATTCACTATTTTCATGTTTTACTCTCCATCCGTGTTAAGTTCGTGATATTAGAGCTTAAATTATTTTTGGCATGATAAACGTGTTAAAAAGGTAAAATACTGCCTATACACTTAATCTAAAATAAAAAAAGCACATACGCGATTGTTATAAATTTTCCTCCATAAAAAAACCCCTTACCTGCCATTGCAAGTAAGGGGTTTTTATGACTAACAGCAGTGACTTAGTTTGTACTATTAGCTCATTCTTAGCTTTTCAAAGACCAGCTTGTCATCGGCACCAACATCGACTTTAATGATATCGCCAGCAACAAAGTCACCCGCCAGTAGCTTCAATGACAATGGGTTTTCGATTTCTTGCTGAATGGCACGTTTTAGTGGGCGCGCACCATAAACAGGATCATAACCGACTGCCACCAGTTTGTTCATCGCATCGGCTGATAGCTCAATGTCCATCTCACGATCATGTAGGCGCTTGCGTAAACGCTCCAACTGGATGTCGGCAATACCTGCCATCTGCGACATACCAAGTGGGTGGAAAACCACAATCTCATCAATACGGTTAACAAATTCAGGACGGAAATGCTGCCCAACAGAATCCATTACCTCAGCCTTGATATCATCATAGCTCTCGCCAACCATTTCTTGGATCTTATGCGAACCTAAGTTGCTGGTCATGATAATCACGGTGTTTTTGAAATCTACCACGCGGCCTTGTGAATCCGTCAGGCGACCATCGTCCAACACTTGCAACAAGATATTGAACACATCAGGATGTGCTTTTTCTACTTCATCAAACAATATCACACTATAAGGTTTGCGGCGTACTGCTTCTGTTAATGTACCGCCTTCTTCATAACCGACATAACCTGGAGGCGCGCCAACTAAGGCGGCTAACGCTATGTTTTTCCATATATTCACTCATGTCGATACGTACGATCGCATCTTCAGAGTCAAACAAGAAGTTTGCCAGTGATTTGGTCAATTCAGTCTTACCAACACCCGTTGGCCCTAAGAATAGGAATGAACCTGATGGCCGATTGGGATCAGACAATCCTGCACGGCTACGACGTACTGCATTGGCAACCGACTCGACCGCTTCGTTTTGACCGATGACACGCTCATGAAGTTTTTCTTCCATGGCCAGCATCTTGTCACGCTCGCCTTGCATCATTTTACTGACAGGAATACCCGTTGCGGCTGCCACTACTTCTGCGATTTCGTTGTCTGTCACTTTGTTCCGTAGCAGTTTAATTTCAATAGGCTCACCGTTCTGCTCTTGTTGCTCTGCTAAATCGAGATTAGCAATTTGCTTTTCAAGCTCAGGAATGATGCCATACTTTAATCTTGACATCTCAGCCACATCACCTTCTCGAGTCACTTTTTCTAGCTGAATACGTGCTTTATCCAAGTCCTCTTTGATGTTTTTTACTGCCTTCAACCAATGCTTTTTCTGCCTGCCAAATCTCATTTAAATCAGCATATTCTCTCTCTATTTCTTCTATTTGCGTATCGAGTAACTTAGTTTCAGCTTTTGCGCCAGCGTCTTCTTCACCTTTGAGTGCTTCACGCTCCATTTTTAGTTGAATCAAACGACTATCAAGTTTACCTAAAGCCTCAGGTTTACTATCCATCTCCATCCGCAGACGACTGGCCGCTTCATCGATTAAATCAATCGCCTTATCAGGCAATTTGCGATCGGTAATATAGCGATGACTCATGCGCGCAGCAGCGATGATGGCACTGTCTTGAATACTGACCGCATGATGCAGCTCGTAACGCTCTTTTAGACCACGTAATATCGCAATCGTATCCTCAACTGTAGGCTCATCGACCAACACTTTTTGGAAACGACGCTCAAGCGCGGCATCTTTTTCGATGTACTTGCGATATTCATCCAGTGTCGTGGCACCGACACAATGCAGTTCACCACGTGCCAGTGCAGGCTTTAGCATGTTGCCGGCATCCATTGCGCCTTCGGCTTTGCCCGCACCGACCAAGGTGTGTAACTCATCGATAAATAAGATAACGTTACCTTCTTGCTTTGCCAAGTCGCTCAGTACGCTTTTGAGACGCTCTTCAAACTCACCGCGGAATTTTGCCCCTGCAATGAGCGCAGCCCAAATCCAATGACAGTACTTCTTTGTGACGCATACCCTTCTGGCACTTCACCGTTGATAATTTTTTGCGCAAGACCTTCAATGATAGCGGTTTTACCTACGCCCGGCTCACCGATAAGCACAGGGTTATTTTTGGTACGGCGTGATAGTACTTGAATAGTACGGCGAATCTCTTCGTCACGACCAATGACTGGATCTAGCTTGCCCAGCTCTGCCTGCTTAGTCAGATTAATCGTGTATTTATTGAGCGCATCACGCTGATCTTCGGCGTTTTGATTATTGACCGTATCATCACCGCGCAACTGCTCAATGACCGCTTTTAATTTGCTTGCTGTTACGCCTGCACTTTCAAATATTTTTTTGGTCTCGCCTTGTTCAGCAAGTACCAAGATGACCCATTCCGTTGCAATATAGTCATCGCCTTCTTTTTGTGCTTGGCGATCGGCTAAATTTAACACTTTTACTGAGCTTGGATTTAGATTCACATCGCCTGTTGGCTCCGAAATGGTCGCTTGTTTATCCAAGGCCTTTGCCACGCCATTCTTTAATGCTGGGATAGAAGCACCCGCTTGTTGGCAGATAGATAAGTTGGATTCATCTTGTAGCAATACCGCCAGTAAATGCACAGGATCGATACCCGTATGATCACGACCTAATGCTAGGCTTTGCGCTTCTTGAATCGCCGATTGCAGTTTTTGAGTAAATTTCTCAAATCTCATGTCTATATCCTTTTATAATTAGTATTTTCAGGCGCACTTCTAAGGACTTTCTTAGCCTAGTGCCCACTGTTATCTGTCACTTATATAAGGTATATATACAGTTATTTCAAGACAGTGAATCAATAAAACCTTACTTAAAACAATGATATTTATTATTAATAATGTTTAAAGGGGCTATTAATATCAGTTAAAGGAAATTAGAAGATAAGAAACGCTATTTTATTAATACAAATAAAAGATAAATCTCTATTAAAGACTGTAATGAAACATACACCTATTTATCATAACTTTGATAGTTTTATTCCACGATCTCAATCACAGTGCCGATCTTGACTGCTGCCATAATTTCGTCCATCTCTTCATTAGTAACGGCAATACAACCATCTGTCCAATCCCGTTTTTGATTCAGCCATGCCAAATGACCAAAGCCATTCATTTGCCCATGAATCATGATATCGCCGCCTGGGCTGACGCCTAACGATTTTGCGCGCGCTTTGTCCGCCGCATTCGGATAGCTAATATGAATGGAACGATGCGCAATAGAGTTCTCATTTTTATAATCTAATGTATAGCGTCCGACTGGCGTCCGCTGATCACCTTGCTGCTGCTTATGACCCACTGGGCTGTCGCCGAGCGCGATACGATATGACCGTATGACATTGCCGCGCTCCATGAGCTGTAAGACACGGTCTGATTTATCGACAAAGATCTTATCAATGACTGCCGAGGATGGAATAGGATCATTGGATGTTGAAGGGCTATTAACATACGCAATGGCACTGCTGGTCACAATAGCTGTAAGGCCAAACGCTATCGCGACAAATAACCAACTCGAATACTTATTAGCATTTTTACGAAAAAATGGCATGGCATTTGATCCTTATCATTAATCCTCAACATCAATAAATGACGCTATCGTTAATAATACTGTATCAAAGTACCATGCCAAGTTTTATGTAAAGATGATGGAAATAAAACGGATTACACCATACGAATCGCACCATCTAAGCGAATCACCTCGCCATTCAGATAAGCATTATCAATAATATGAGTCACCAATTTGGCAAATTCATTGGGAGCGCCCAAACGTTTAGGATAAGGCACACCCGCCTCTAACTGCTCGCGGGCTTTTTCAGGAATGGTATCCATCATTGGCGTAGCGAAGACACCCGGTGCGATAGTCATCACGCGAATCCCGTGACGTGCCAGCTCACGAGCAAGTGGCAAGGTCAAACCGACTACGCCTGCTTTGGACGACGAATAACTGGCTTGACCTACTTGACCATCAAAAGCCGCGATAGAGGCTGTATTAATAATAATACCTTGATCCGCATTTTTTTCTACATGGTTCTTTTCTTTATTGCTTTTTTCTGCACTACTTTCATTCGCTATGCGCTTGGCAATACTAGCCGCAACCAAACGCGCGACATTAAACGAGCCAACAAGGTTAATATTCACGCCGCGACTAAAAGCCTCTAAATCCGCTGGATTGTTTTCCCGATCAAGCAGTTTTTGTACAACAGCGATGCCCGCGCAGTTAACCGAACCTTGTAAGCCGCCAAACGCTTTTTCAGCCATATCAACGGCCGCTTGTACCTCGTCACCACTAGTGATATCGCAACGCGCAAACCGCACATTGTCACCCAGCTCAGTAACCAATGCTTGTCCAGCCGACTCATTCAAATCGGCGATGACGACGTTGCCACCTTTAGCGGTGATCGCACGAACCACAGCTTCGCCCAATCCTGACGCGCCGCCCGTGACCAAAAAACTGTGTTGTTCAATTTGCATGACTGCTCCTTCTTATAATCATTTTTAATATATTTTCTAAAATAGGCTTTTAAGCCTCGGACAAGCTGCGTAGCAAGAACCGTTGAATCTTACCACTTGGCGTTTTGGGTAAGGCGTCTATGAACTCGACTTCGCGAGGATAAGCATGGGTCGATAGACGCTTGCGTACCAGCTCTTGGATTTCTTTGGCAATCTGCTCACTGCCTTCGATGCCTTCTTTTAGCACCACATAAGACTTAATTGTGTGACCACGCACCTCGTCTGGCACCCCAACTGCCGCTGACTCTGCCACTGAAGGATGTTCTAATACTGTATTTTCAACGTCGGTAGGTCCGACGCGATAACCTGCGGTAATGATAATGTCATCATCACGCCCTGAGAACCAGTAACTGCCATCACTATGACGCTCAACCACATCGCCGGTCAGATAATAGTCATCAACGAACGCTTGCTTCTCATTCCAGCTATAACCATGGAAATAAAAGGCTGGAGACTGACTGACGACAACGGCCAGCTGACCTTGCTCACCATCTGGTAGCACATTCATATCGTCATCCAGTACCACCAGTGTATGCCCTGGTAACGCCATACCCATCGAGCCAACTGGGCACTCATGTGACAATGCGTGATGTGCACAACAAGTCATGCCAGTTTCCGTTTGTCCATATTGATCTTTCACTTGACACGCTAGGTAGGTCTCGACCCAATTGACCACTTCGGTATTTAAGGTTTCTCCTGCTGAGTTGGCACAGCGCAAAGACAGTTTGGTATTGGCGTCCTCATGAGCGTCTTTATTAATATTGTCAAAGACACCGCTAGATTTCATCATGCGAAATGCCGTTGGTGAAGAGGCCAAATTGGTAATCTTGTGACGGATCATAAAGTCACGTGTATTAGCAGCATCAAAGCCAGCTTCATTAAAATGTGTAGTAACACCTAACAGCAAAGGTCCTGTAATGGCATAATACAGTCCATACGCCCAGCCTGGATCGGCCATATTCCAATAGTTGTCGTCATCGCGCAAGTCAATGGCATAGCGCATATACAGATAAAATGCGGACAACGCGAATAATGGCACGCTGACCCCTTTAGACTTACCAACGGTGCCCGAGGTAAACATCTGCAAAAATGGCGCATCCGTATCGAGCAATACGGGTTTCATCGTTTGCGATTGTGCTTTCATTGACTCAGTATAATAGTCGTCGCCCCACGTCTGAGCGTCCTCAGTACTACCAACCAATACCATTTTGGTTTGCGCGGCTAAGTCATCAAACTTACCGCGATTCTCTTGATTGGTGAAGACGACTTTAGTACCCGCTTTGTCCATTCGATACTTGATTGAGTCATAACCAAAAGCGGTAAATAATGGCTGGTATACAGCACCGATGCGCCATGTGGCAAGCACCACGGTCAACAGCTCAGGCGTACGCGGTAGCATGGTTGCAACTTGATCGCCTATTTTTACGCCATATGATTTCAACAGATTGGCGATTTGCGCACTTGCTTTATCAAGCTCAGCAAAGGTCATTTTTGACACATTGCCCGCCGTGTCTTCGTGAACCAACGCAACCGTGTCGCCGCGACCATCACGCACATGACGACCACAGCACGCCATATAAGCATTTAAACGATCGTCTAAATGCTCACCAAAAATGTCGCTCAATAAGGTATTTATATCAAAATTATCGTAATAATCGCTATAACTTGGCAAAGATGTCGTGCTTGCAGACGCAGCACTTAGAGAGGCGGTATTCATAAGCTAATCCTTTAGCAATAACAAGTAACGGTAATGTAGTAAATAAAACGAGTAAAACGGTCATATCCTATAGACCGTTTTATATTCCACTATTAATTGTAGGTACTCTATTATTAACGCATTTCTATCGTTATTTCAATACATAGCGTATCATTTTTATTTTTCTGTCTTTCTTAAAGAATAAAAATATTTGATTAATTGACTAAAAATCCTCCAATAAAAGTGCCTAGATACTCAAAATTCGTAGCAAAATCGATTATCAAACCAATCATGACGCCTTAAACTTCAGCACACAAGAAACCAAGGAGCGCCTTCTCTTCACAGCTTTGATAATTTTTCGTTCGTCCACGGCGCGCTTGCTTATAAGCTTCAAAAAACTCCCCTGCCAAAAAGCGCTCGATAATAATGGGATTGATATAAGAAGAGCGACAAACAGCAGGCGTGTTGCCAAGCGCTTCTGCCACTGCTTTGACTGTATCCGTAACGAGCTGTTGGCGCTCAGCACTATCAGGAGCGCTGGTTAATATACCTTTACCTTCAGAGGTTTGTAGCTCGTCATATAAGTGACTGGCGGCAAGCACACTGGCCATCCATGTACGAAAATCTTTGGCGCTGTACATTTTGCCACTGCTACCATTCGCACAAGTATGGGTTCGTAGATAGTCATTGATATCAGCGCTGTCGACTGCTTGTTTGTGTCCCGCATCATCCAGATACTTAAAAATTTGATAACCCGGTAATTCAGAACACGCTTGTACAATCTCAATCAAACGCTCGTCCTGTAGCTCAATATGGTGCTCTTTGGCGCTTTTGCCGACAAAATCAAAAGCCAGACCCGTATCAGTTTCGCTCACGTGTTTGCTTCTTAAGGTACTCAAACCATAGCTTTTATTTAACTTGGCATAGCGACTATTACCGATACGAATAAGCGTTGTCTCCAGTAACTTGACGACTGCTGCAAGCACATTTTCTCGTGATAGCGGCGTCGCCTCCAAGTCTTTTTCGACTTGGGCGCGCAAGTTGGGCAATGCTTCGGCAAACCCAATCATGGCGTTGAACTTTGCCTGATCACGTACGCGATCCCATTCTGGGTGATACAAATATTGTTTACGCGCCTTATCATCACGACCTGTCGATTGCAGATGGCCTTTATCATCTTGGCATATCCACACCTCTGACCACATCGGCGGTATCACCAGTGCATCAAATCGCTGACGCAGCGCTTTGTCTTTGACGGTTTTGCCAGTCGCATCACGATAGGTGAATCCGCGCCCCCAACGTCTACGACCATAGCCCGGCTCATTATCACTCACATAACGTAAATTTGCCAAGCGCGCTAAGTGCTCATAATCGTGGCGTACATCTTTGGTGGTCTGCTTATCTGCTTTGGCCATAACAATACTCGTTTGGATATATGAATCGTTTTAGCATAATGAATGGTGGCAATTTTTGCTGTTTATTTGCCACGGACAAAGTGTAATCCTGTGTAAAACTAAGCGGATGGCAGGGTTCTCAACTATTGAATTTTAGGGCATAATTTGACGACTATCAAAACTTAAGTTGAATAAAACACAATGAAAAACACTTCTACCAAAATAGCACCACTCTCTAAAACCGACTATGACTTTTGGTTAGTATTGTGGCAAGACTATTTGAAATTTTATGAAACTGTCTTACCACTTAACGTGATAGAGGCAACATGGCGTAATATTTTAGATGATAACGTGGCAATTTATGGCTTTGGCGCATGGCAAAATGATGTACTCGTAGGCTTTACCCATGTGGTACTGCATCCCAATACTTGGAATACCACTGACTGTTGCTATTTAGAAGATCTATACGCGAGCGAAAATGTGCGCGGTCAAGGCGTTGGACGTGCGTTAATCGAGCAGGTCTATGCATTTGCCAATGAGAAAAACTGCAACCGTGTTTATTGGGTAACGCAAGAAAATAATACGTCTGCACGTAAGCTATATGACAACATCGCAAGCTTAACCGACATGGTGCAATACCGTAAGAATTTATAAACGGTACTCGCTGGCTGTATTCTCTAAGGTTAACTAAACATGATGTCCACAAAAAACGCCAAGCATAGAATACTTGGCGTTTTTTGTTTTTATACTACTTTAATATAAAAGTAATTATTTACCGTACAGGCATAAATAAGCCGTTTCTACATCAACTTTTACTTGGAACTTTTGATTGGCTTCAACGGTGAATTGCTCGCCAGTACTAAACGTTTGCCATTCACTACTTTCAGGCAATTTAACCGTCAATGCACCGCTCACCACACTCATGGTCTCAAACTCACTGGTACCAAACTCGTACTCACCAATTTCCATCACACCCACAGTCGCAGGCTTAGTCGCCGTTTGAAAGGCAATGGAGGTCACTTTGTCATCAAAATAATTATTTACGCTTGGCATAATCTTCCTTAATTACATGTTAGTTGATATTTGAATTCTATTTTATAGACCTGCTTTTAGACTGGCTTCAATGAACTGATCGAGATCACCGTCTAGTACCGCGCCCGTGTTGAAAGTTTCAACGCCAGTACGTAAGTCCTTAATACGGGAGTCATCGAGTACGTATGAACGAATCTGACTGCCCCAGCCGACATCTGACTTATTGTCTTCGACCGCTTGTTGTTTTTCCATACGTTTTTGCATCTCAAGCTCATAGAGCTTAGCACGTAGCATCTTCATCGCGGTGGCTTTATTGCCATGCTGACTACGCTCGTTCTGACAAGTCACGACCACGCCTGATGGCTCATGGGTAATACGTACCGCAGAATCAGTCGTGTTTACGTGCTGACCACCCGCGCCAGATGAGCGATAGGTATCGATACGCAAGTCAGCAGGATTGATGTCGATATCGACATTATCGTCAATCTCAGGCGAGACAAACACCGCCGCAAACGAGGTATGACGACCATTGTTGCTATCAAATGGTGATTTACGTACCAAACGATGGACGCCGATCTCGGTACGCAACCAACCAAACGCGTAGTCGCCTTTGATCTCGATCGTTGCCGACTTGATACCCGCGACGCCGCCCGCAGACACCTCGATCACATCGATTTTAAAGCCATGCGCTTCCGCCCAGCGTGTATACATACGCAGTAGCATCTCCGCCCAGTCTTGCGCTTCGGTGCCACCACTGCCTGATTGGATATCTAAATAGCAGTTGTTTGGATCCATCTCACCGCTAAACATCCGGCGAAACTCCAAATCAGCCACTCGCTGCTCAGCATCATCTAGCTCGCTCTGCACATCAGCAAGTAACGACTCATCCTCTGCTTCTACTGCCAGCTCTAGCATGGCAGACGCATCTTCTAGCGTGGTTTCAAGAGAGACCACGACATCGATGACACCATCAAGATGGCTTTTTTCTTTATTAATCTTGGTGGCACGCTCTGGATCATTCCACAGCTCTGGATTTTCTAATTCTAAATTGACTTCTTCTAAGCGTTCTTGCTTACCATCGAAGTCAAAGATACCTCCGCAAATCCTGCCCACGCTCGGATAAATCTTTAATCTGTTCTTGATACGGATTGATTTCCATAAATGTTCCTATACTTTTTTAATAAAAATAAATAACGAATACGGCGCTATTTTAAATGAGATTGATCATAAATAGTTGTCTAATTATTCTTGTTCCTACTATTTCTAGATTAAGCAATCTAGATTGACCAATCTTCTACTGCCCAACGATGCGCCAAAGCATGTGCATGTAACGCCTCATCAGGTGACACACAGATCGCCACATCCGCCCATTCAAGTAACGGAATATCATTTTTAGAATCCGAATACGCATAAGTCTTCTCAAACGTGATGCCAGCGGCTTGCTGATTATCGAGCCACTTATTAAGATGATAAATTTTGCCGTCTTGAAAGTTTGGTTTATCGGTCAGCTTACCTGTATAGCGCTCATCTTTGATCTCAAGCGGCGTTGCCAATACATTGGCTGACTCAACGCCAAAACGCTTGGCAATGGCAGAGACCACAAAATCATTGGTCGCAGAAATAATCACCACCTCGTGTCCTTGTTCAATGTGCTGACACAACGCTTCCATCGCTTTTGGGCGGATATGCGGCTCAATTTCGCTTTTGATATAATCTTCTCTAAGCGCGTCAAGTCTATCGAGTGGCAAACTACTCAAAAACTGCGCGACGAACTCATTGTACTCTGTCGCATCTAACGTCCCTTCGATATAGTCATTATAAAACTTCTGGTTGGCGGTGCGATATTCGGCCTCATCAACAAGGTCGTGCTTGACGATATACTCGCCCCAAAGATAATCGCTATCGACATCCAGTAAGGTATGATCTAAATCGAATAATGCCAGTTGCTTCTGCTGCTTTTGTGCTTGATTTTCCTGCTGTGCTTGATTTGCCTGCATGGTGAGACCTTATCGTTGATTGCTAAAAAATATGAAGTGTTGAATAAAATTGGGTATGGTTATTTACCAAAGATGAAGGCGTTGATTAAATACAGCCTTTAGCCTGTTATCTGTCAAATTAGACTTAACTCGCCTATATATGTTTAATCAGGCATTGCTATTTCGGTCAGACCTTCTTTATAAGTTTCGCAAAGTTCAGCATAATGCAGCGCTGACATTTTTAGCATGGCGGCTTGCTCATCGGTTAAGGTTTTAACGACTTTTGCTGGTGCGCCCATCACCAATGAGTTATCTGGTATCTCTTGACCTTCTGTGACCAGAGCATTGGCACCAATAAGACAGTTACGACCAACCTTCGCATTATTCAGCACGACTGCTCCGATACCAATCAGGCTATTGTCACCGATTTCGCAACCATGAAGCATCGCTAAATGCCCAATCGTGACATAATCGCCAATCTTGATTTCGATACCTTCATCGGTGTGAAGCACACTGTTTTCTTGTACGTTACTATAATCACCAATGCGGATGTGGCCGACATCACCGCGTATCACCGCACCAAACCAAACGCTGGCTTTGTGTCCCAAATATACATCGCCCATTACTTGTGCTGAGTCTGCCACCCAACCGTTGAACGGTACAGCAAACTCAGGCACTTTGTCTAAATATTGGTAAATCATAACGACTCCTTGTTATCTTCATTATAGTTATAAAAAATGGTTATAGAACTGGATCTATAAAAATACTTTCTATTGTGGCAAAGGCAACTATTAAAATCTAGCGTTATTCATAGATTGCTAATATCAATATTTTTAAAAAAAAGTATTTTTTTGCTTAGGCTATTTATTTTGATATACCATTACCACCAAGGCAACGGTTATTAAACTCAAAAACTGACTGGCTATATCAAGCTATTTTGTATATAATACGCAAAATCTGTGCCTAAGCGAGCGGACATGATGCAAGTTACCTATTCACTATCTAGTGAGTTTTGTAGTTTTCATCAATAATGTCTTCTCGCTTTTTTGTGGAAAATTTTTGTGTATTGCCATTTTATCGTCTAAGTCTGTCAGACGCTAGACTTTGATAACAAAGGGATACAGAGAAATTCCAATTTCGCAAAACATGATGGCACTCACCAATAATAGCGGAGGCAATCCTTGAATTCATCGGCAGAAACACAAGCAATTTTGGCACTAGCAGACGGCACAATTTTTCGCGGTGTCAGTATCGGCAGCCTAGGTCATCGTGTTGGTGAAGTGGTATTTAATACCGCCATGACTGGGTATCAAGAAATCCTAACCGACCCGAGTTACGCGCGTCAGTTAGTGACACTCACTTATCCGCATATCGGTAATACAGGTACTAACGCCGAGGACACCGAGTCTGGCAACGGTCATCAAGTGTGGGCAGATGGTCTTATCATCCGTGACGCGACCATGGTGACTTCTAACTTCCGTAACTCAGAATCACTCGCCGACTATCTACAGCGTAATAATACCGTCGCTATCGCTGAAATTGATACCCGTCAATTGACACGTCTATTACGTGATAAAGGGGCTCAGAACGGCTGTATCATGACCGCATCAGATGGCGAGACGATCAGCGTTGAAGATGAGCAAAAAGCGATTGAGCTAGCAAAAGGGTTTGCTGGCCTAGAAGGCATGGACTTGGCAAAAGAGTGCTGCACGACAGAGAGTTTTGAGTGGACAGCGGGTACGTGGGATTTATCAGATACCCTACTCAATCGTGACCTAGTAGGCAGTCACGACAGTGGTACTGGCGGCTTCTTTAAGCAGCTGGGCACTCATATTGATGCAAAATACAATGTCGTCGCTTATGACTTCGGTAGCAAAACCAATATCCTACGTATGCTCGTCGACCGCGGTTGTCATGTGACTGTTGTCCCAGCACAAACGCCTATCACAGACGTGCTAGCGATGAATCCTGATGGTATCTTCTTATCAAACGGCCCTGGCGACCCTGCTGCTTGTGATTACGCTATCGACGCCGTACGTCACATTATTGAAGAGACTGACGTGCCAACGTTCGGTATTTGCCTCGGTCATCAGCTAATTGGTCTTGCTAGCGGTGCTAATACGATCAAAATGAAAACGGGCCATCATGGTGCTAACCATCCAGTACAAGACTTGGCAACTGGCACGGTTATGATTACCAGTCAAAATCACGGTTTTGCGGTTGATGAAGACACGCTACCAGACAACGTCAAATCGACCCATCGCTCACTATTTGATGGTACTAACCAAGGGATCGAACTGACCAATAAGCCTGTCTTTAGCTTTCAAGGTCATCCAGAAGCTAGCCCTGGCCCACATGACTGCGCGCCATTGTTTGATAAGTTTGCTGAGATGATGGCAGCTGCTAAATAGTGAGTTTTTTCTCTAAAATATTTAAGAGAAAAAGTAGTAATGAAATAGAAAATGCTTTATCAAACTATAGAGCATTTTCTGAAAACATGAATAAAGAAAATAAGCAGAAGTTCAATAGGTCATGGTAATCTTGTATTGCAAAATATTGCTAGCGCAATATGCTCAGTATCTCTCTGGGCTATCTGCTAAGCAGCGATGGAACTTTGCCTTTGCGCTACTAAATGATCTTAATACCAATTTGCCGTTTGACTTATTAAAAGATGTTATCCCTAATCTTCCAGCCATACATACCCATTCTTTAGATACAGATATTATTGCGATAATATTCGATGACATAGAAGCGGCAAAGGATGACTATGGATTTACTATTAGTGAACTAGCGGCGTTTTCTGAGATGTTGGCCAAACACACTGAATTTCTATTGGACAGTCTTTCGATGCGATCAACCATGTATTGGAAATTGGATTATCTAACTATTCACAATGGGTGCATGACCATCGACGTGTTTTTGACATGCTTTGATATCGCTACTAAAAAAACTGATCGTCATTTGTAATTTTCAATAACTCATGTAAACACCATTTTAAAATCCCAAACCGCCAAAATAGGACTTAAAAACATTATGCCAAAACGTACCGACATAAAAAGCATTCTTATCATTGGCGCAGGCCCCATCGTTATCGGCCAAGCGTGTGAGTTTGACTACTCAGGCGCGCAGGCGTGTAAAGCACTAAAAGAAGAAGGCTACCGTGTCATCTTGGTTAACTCAAACCCTGCGACCATCATGACCGATCCTGTCATGGCTGATGCCACCTATATCGAGCCGATCACGTGGCAGACGGTTGAGCAAATCATTGCCAAAGAGCGTCCTGATGCGATCTTGCCAACCATGGGCGGACAAACTGCCCTAAACTGTGCATTAGACCTAGACAAGCATGGCGTACTAACCAAGTACAACTGCGAGCTGATTGGCGCAACCAAAGACTCGATCGAGATGGCAGAAGATCGCGACTTATTTGACAAAGCAATGAAACGTATCGGCCTTGAGTGCCCACGCGCTGAAACGGCTGAAACGATGGAAGAAGCCTTTGCTACCCAAGAAAAAATGGGTTATCCATGTATCATTCGCCCATCATTCACCATGGGCGGCTCAGGCGGTGGTATCGCGTATAACCGCGATGAGTTCATTGAGATTTGTGAGCGCGGTTTTGATTTGTCACCAAACCATCAGCTGCTAATCGATGAGTCACTCATCGGTTGGAAAGAATACGAGATGGAAGTGGTCCGTGACAAAAACGATAACTGCATCATCATCTGCGCCATCGAAAACTTTGACCCAATGGGCGTACATACAGGCGATTCAATAACCGTAGCCCCTGCACAGACATTGACGGATAAAGAATACCAAATCATGCGTAACGCATCGCTCGCGGTACTGCGTGAGATCGGTGTAGAAACAGGCGGCTCAAACGTACAATTCGGTATCAACCCTGATACGGGCCGCATGGTCGTTATCGAGATGAACCCACGCGTATCACGCTCGTCTGCCCTAGCCTCAAAAGCGACTGGTTTCCCGATTGCTAAAATCGCGGCAAAACTGGCGATTGGTTACACGCTAGATGAATTGCAAAACGATATTACTGGCGGTAAAACCCCAGCGAGCTTTGAGCCTGCGCTTGATTATGTCGTCACTAAGATACCGCGTTTCAACTTTGAAAAATTCCCACAAGCGGACAACATCTTATCGACTCAGATGAAATCGGTCGGCGAAGTGATGGCGATCGGTCGTAACTTCCAAGAGTCTATGCAAAAAGCACTACGCGGTATGGAAACAGGCGCGGACGGTTTTGATGAGCAAGTTGATTTATCCAAAGTAAGTGCTGAGAAGGCTCGTAGCGAAATTATCAATCGCTTAACGATTCCAACCCCTGATCGTATCTACTATATCGCTGATGCGTTCCGCGTTGGTATGAGTGTCGACGAGGTATTTAATTACACCAAGATTGATCCATGGTTCTTGGTACAAATCGAAGACATCGTGAAAACTGAAGCAACCGTAAAATCACTCGGCTTTGGCGGTTTAACCGAGAAAAACTTGCGTAGCTTTAAGCGTAAAGGCTTGTCAGATTTACGTTTGGCTAAATTGCTAGGCGTGTCACAAAAGCAACTACGTAAGAAACGCTGGGATATGAACGTCTATCCAGTTTATAAGCGTGTTGACACTTGTGCTGCAGAGTTTGCGACCAGCACCGCTTATATGTACTCAACCTACGATAGCGAATGTGAAGCCAACCCAACTGACAAGAAAAAAATCATGGTCATCGGTGGCGGCCCTAACCGTATCGGTCAAGGTATCGAGTTTGATTACTGCTGTGTACATGCAGCGCTTGCCATGCGTGAAGATGGTTATGAGACCATCATGGTCAACTGTAACCCTGAAACGGTTTCAACCGATTATGACACCTCTGACCGTCTATACTTTGAGCCAATCACATTAGAAGACGTGCTAGAAATCGTCCGTATCGAAAACCCAGACGGTGTGATTGTGCAGTTCGGTGGTCAAACGCCATTGAAACTGGCGCGCGCGTTAGAATCAGCGGGCGTAAAAATCATCGGTACGAGCCCTGATGCGATCGACCGCGCTGAAGACCGTGAACGTTTCCAGCACATGATTCAACAGCTAAACCTAGTACAACCATCGAACGCACTAGCAACCAGCTTGGAAGATGGCTTGGTCAAAGCAAAAGACGTGGGCTATCCATTGGTTGTACGTCCGTCGTATGTCCTTGGTGGCCGCGCGATGGAGATCGTCTACAACGAAGATGAGCTAAGACATTACCTACGTACTGCGGTACAAGCCTCGAACGAAGCGCCTGTCCTACTCGATCGGTTCTTAGATGATGCTATCGAAGTCGATGTTGACTGTGTATGTGACGGTACTGATGTCGTCATCGGCGGTATCATGCAGCATATCGAACAGGCGGGTGTCCACTCAGGCGACTCAGCATGTTCACTGCCGCCATACTCACTGTCTAAAGAGCTATGTGATGTCATGCGCGCGCAAACAGTCGCGATGGCAAAAGAGCTTGGCGTGGTTGGCCTCATGAACGTTCAGTTCGCAGTCAAAGGCGAAACGGTTTACATTTTGGAGGTGAACCCACGCGCTGCCCGTACCGTACCGTTTGTCTCTAAGTGTATTGGTACATCATTAGCACAAATCGCCGCTCGTTGTATGGCTGGCACGTCATTGAAAGACCAAGGCTTTACCACTGAAATCGTTCCTTCATTTTACGCGGTTAAAGAAGCGGTATTCCCATTTGCTAAGTTCCCTGGTGTCGATCCAATCTTGAGTCCTGAGATGAAATCAACAGGCGAAGTCATGGGTGTGGGTAAAACCTTTGGCGAAGCATTCTACAAAGCCATCATCGGTAGTAACGAGCGTCTGCCAGGTCTGCCTACTGAAGGCGAGACTAAGACCGTCTTTATCTCAGTTCGTGACAGTGACAAAGCGCAAATCGCTCCGATCGCCCGTCAGTTGGTAGACTTTGGCTTTAACATCGTCTCAACGACTGGCACGAAAAAAGTACTGAGCGATGCTGGTATTGAGTGCAAGCAAATCAACAAAGTTACTGAAGGCCGCCCTCATATCGTTGATGCCTTGAAAAACGGTAAGATTGACCTTATCATCAACACAACTGAAGGCAAACAAGCTCAAGAGGATTCGTTCTCTATTCGCCGTAGTGCACTACAAGGCAAAGTCTTCTATGTCACGACGTTAGGCGCGGCAGATGCGGTTTGTAAATCTTATGCGATTGACTTGCCATTTGAAGTATATAAGCTACAAGATTTGCATGAACAAGCAAAGACTATTGACGTGACGGAATAATTTCAGTAGATTAAGCATAACCGCTAAGCTTATATAAAAGCTTAGCCAAGACTTTGTTATTGATTATTCTGTGACAATCGTACTTTAAAAAAACAATATCTTTAAAGAGACAAACCTACAAAAGCATAGTGGCTGAACTGCGACTATGCTTTTTATTACGTAAGGTTCAGTGTGCTTGGTGCTAAAAGTAGATGGGCTAATACATAACAGCCCATTCACTAATGACACCATCTGAACCCCGCTCTTTTTATATTTCATACTCATTGCAACAACATTGACACCATCTCCTTATGAGATGGTGTGGTGTTATTGGTTTAAGGAAAAAACATGCAACGTTATCCCATGACTCCGCAAGGACATGCGGCTTTAGAAGCCGAATTAAAGCAGTTAAAAAGCATCGATCGTCCACGCATCACAGCATCGATTGCTGAAGCGCGCGAACACGGCGATTTAAAAGAAAACGCTGAATATCATGCTGCCCGTGAGCAACAAGGGTTTTGTGAAGCACGTATTCGTGATATCGAAGCCAAACTTGGTGGCGCACAAGTCATCGACCCTTCAACGTTGCCACAAGAAGGTCGTATCGTGTTTGGCGTCAGCGTTGTGATCGAAAACATGGACACTGAAGAAGAAAAACAGTACAAAATCGTCGGTGATGATGAGGCTGATTTTAAAGCGGGTAAAATCTCGGTCAACTCACCGATTGCTCGTGGCCTGATTGGTAAGTTTGAAGGCGATGAAGTTCGTATCGAAACCCCAAAAGGTGTGGTTGAGTACGAAGTGATGAAAGTTATCTACGATTAATTTCGCGAGTGCTCGTCGTAGCATTCTTGAAAACATGCTTTGATAGAAGTTCTGTGTTAAAGCGGAAAAAACAGCACCTCACCTAGATAATAGGCAAGCAGGATCACTTAAACCATCATTGCTTATAAGATAGCAGTTACACAATGCTGCTTTTCTACTCAATTCGTTTTGGCGCATAATTGCTTGAGTGTGGATGGTTAGGCCGCTTGGTGTAGCCTCTGATCAAAAATAATGATGGCCTGATAGTGGATGTGTTGACTATCGTCAGTACCGAAACCCTTGTTATTTGGCATACTCTGTTGTGTCATTTAACAAGGGTTTTTCTTGTCTATACATTATTTATTGCTGTTTCATTTACCGTTATTTTAAAGGAATTTTTTATGAGCATAAATTTCGATACATCATTGACCACAGCGATGTCAGCTATTATGGCGGGTACTGTACTGACAGTATCTTTGGCACATGCTGCGCCCGAAATCGCTATTAGCTCGCCTATCGGCGGTAGTACGACTGTCGTCGAGCAATACTCTGATGGCAAAACAGCGACCATCACGGCGACACCGAATGGCGTTACTATGCAAGATGGCATGCCTTATGCGGTAACCCAAGTCACTACTACTCCGCGCTACGTCGTCCGTCAAGGTGGTATCAATAATACCGTCATTACTCAAGGCAGCACCACGGTCACTAGCGTGCCTGTCAGTAATCAGACTACCGATACTGTTAGCCACGTCAACGTTGTTACCACGCCAGTTAATACGGTGACACAGGTCACACCAGTCACGACGACTCAGTTGCCAATCAGTAATCAGATCACCACGATGACCTCTGTAGACGCGCTACAGCTCACTCCGACCTTTAGTACGCCTGATATCGTCAACGCGCAAACCAAGGTTATGAAGATTTTAAAGAATAGCGCTGGTCGTGACATTGCGGTACCTGCCAATCATATCGCACCTGGTGACGTCATCGAATACCACACCACTTATACCAATACCACCGCACAGCCTGTTAACGATATCAATGCGATGGTATCTTTACCGAATGGTGTGAGATTGGTGTCATTAAACAGTCCGCTACCAACGCTTGCGACCATGGGCGGTGACAGCTATCAAACCATTCAACAAGTCGGCAATACCACCGTTATTCAGGAGAACTATTCTGGTCTCAAATGGAACTTGGTGAATCTTGATCCTAATGCTGCTCAAACCGTGGTTATCCGCGCCAAAGTTCAATAAGGTCTGATAGAAAAATCCAGTTTTAAAATATTAAACAATGATTCAGTAATATTTTTTATAAAAGGTTTTGTTCGCTAAATTGACTAATAGCGGGCAAAGCCTTTTTTATTGCGTGATGGTTATTTCTTAAAAAATGTCCGTCTGCTATAGTGCTTTTCATTCAAAACAAATATTTGGTCGTTATTCGTATGTATAGGTTTACCTCTTTCTATTCATTGGCTTTTGTCATTTACAGCTGCATTTTGAGTTCTACTGCTTGGGGTAAGTCTGCTGAAACAGCATTTGACAATAGCTTTTATATGTCAAAGATTTGTACTGCATATATGAGTAAAGACGATCATGAATATTGCGATGATGGTTATATTCTTAAAAGCGAAACGGCAGCTAGCGGTCAAACAAAAGAGACTGTCTTGATGGATGGAATCGGTGGTTACGGGTGGAATCATATTTCTATCAGTAAGATTGATGCCGATACTTATCATGTTTACGTTGGCTGTGGCAATCCCTGCGGTGCTAATATGCTATTTGGTCGTGGCGGTAAAGAGCAATACTTTGGCCGTTATTTCACCTTTGATCTAAACAGTCAATGCGTTGTTAGGTATAACCACGATAAACAATTATGGACGTCTAGCCAATTTTTTTCAGATAAAGAAATCGCTTTGCCTTCGACCTATGACCCTGACGCTTTTGCAGCTTATCCCAAATATAATGTTGAGTTTGATAAAAAAGAACATCTTGTTGTCAAAGAATACTTTTCAGATGAAGTGATTCAAACATTGCCTAACCCTTGCAACTCGCATTAAAAAATTCATAAATAGCACGACAGCCGTTGTCGTATACAATCCATATTTCTCTAATAATTACAGTGACTTACAAACCAATTTGCTAAAATAGTTTTTCACTAATACATTGGTAAGTATCCGCTTATGGCAGCTATCAATTACGAAAGACTACAGGGCAAACTTAATATTTTAGCAGACGCTGCTAAATATGATGTCTCTTGTTCCTCCTCCGCTGGCACACGTAAAAACCAAGGCGGTGGTCTTGGTGACGCCTCAGCAACGGGTATTTGCCACAGTTACACCGAAGACGGTCGCTGCGTCAGTTTATTCAAAATCCTTTTGACCAATCACTGTATCTATGACTGTGCGTACTGCACCTCACGCAAAAGCAACGACACGCCACGCGCTGCTTTTAGTGTCGAAGAAGTGGTTGATTTGACCATGCAATTTTATCGTCGTAATTATATTGAGGGGCTGTTTCTCAGCTCTGGTATATTCAAAAGTGGCGACTATACGATGGAGCGATTGGTCGAAGTGGCCAAGATATTACGTACCCGTGAGCGTTTTAACGGCTATATTCATCTAAAAACCATTCCCGGTGCTTCAAAAGAATTATTACTCGAAGCAGGATTGTATGCCGATCGCTTGAGTGTTAATATTGAAATCCCGACCAAATCAGGGCTCGCATTACTTGCGCCAGAAAAATCACATGAGCAATTAAAAGCACCGATGGAAACGGTCAAAGAAGAGATTATCACTATCCGTGAGAGCCGTAAAACCCACAAAAAAGCGCCTAAATTTACGCCAGCGGGTCAGACCAGTCAAATGATTGTTGGCGCAAGTAATGAGACTGACTTACAAGTTATTCAGCTATCGAGTCACTTTTATAAAACCTATGATTTAAAACGTGTTTATTACTCAGGTTATGTGCCAATGCTGTCCGATAACCGCTTGCCCGCGATTG
Organism: uncultured Gammaproteobacteria bacterium; assembly: GCA_963744895.1. Taxonomy (GTDB): domain Bacteria; phylum Pseudomonadota; class Gammaproteobacteria; order Pseudomonadales; family Moraxellaceae; genus Psychrobacter. Next base: position 1,098,054 of record CAVUUW010000005.1, on the reverse strand, counting down.
GAACACCTGTGCCGATGGTACGTGAGAACCGTCTGTATCAAGCAGATTGGTTAATGCGTTTTTATGGGTTTGGCGCGCACGAAATTGTAGAGCCAGAATCGCCATTTTTAGATTTAGACTGCGACCCAAAACTAGCTTGGGCGATACGTCATCGCGAGCACTTCCCCGTCAATATTCAGACGGCCACTTATGAGATGATTGTGCGTATTCCTGGTATCGGTACCAAGACTGCCAAAAAGATCGTCAAAGCGCGCAAATTTAACCAGTTGACACTTTATCATCTAAAAAAGATGGGCGCTGCGGTCAACCGTGCTAAGTACTTTATCGCCACCACTGGCAAAAACGAGCACCTTGCTCATTTGACACGCGATAACTTTCGCCAGTACGTACTGGCGCAAACGCAGACCAAGTTTAAAGATCAACGTAGCGGACAGCTGGCGTTGTTTTAAATTTGGCATTGTCGTAAATATAAATCAATCTAAAATCGATAAAATAAAAAGGTAGCACTACTGGTGATATTTTTTGCAGCCTCTGTCACGCGATGCGAACAGCATGCAAGAAAAATATCCATCAGTAGCATTTGACAATACTTACATAGATTTTATGACGAGCCAAAATACATTTCACATCGTTTCAGGATAAACCATGTCAGCACTTGTGCAAAACGACGCTTACGCTATTGGTCAGTTAACGCCCAGCATTGTGCTGTATGAGCCAAGCTTTGAAGGGTGGCTCAGTGCGGTGTTTTATGTTTATGCCAATCGATTGCAAGAAGACGCCTCACTCAAGCTTACCGCTCAAGACTGTTATGTGCCCTCCTTGATTGCGCAAGCGACTAGCGTCACCACGGATGCAGACCACGCAGAGCGCGTATTGGTTAAGCTCAATCATTTGCTTGGTCGCTCAGGTATGCGCAATATCTTATGGGGGTTTTTGTCAGAAAAGGATGACATCGGCACGACTTTATTTCGTGTCGTCAAATATGCCATCGACTACCCTAGCCGTCATATTATGCAAGACCTTGGTCATTTAGATGTACTTGAGCTAGTACAAACGGTCAAATCCGTTGGCCGTGAAAAACATCGCATGGAAGCGTTCGTGCGTTTTGAGCACACAACCGATGATATTTATTTTGCGCGCGTTGAGCCTGATTTTAATGTGCTGCCATTGATTGGGGAGCACTTTCGTCAGCGCTATCAGGACCAGCACTGGGCGATCTACGATCTGACGCGTGGCTATGGCATTTACTATGACAAAAGCCAAAGTACGCGTACTCATCCCGCAGAGCTACAAACCATTACGGATCTCGATGATGCTGTCTTACGCAATCCTGCGAGTATCCATAGTCCTGATGAGCAGCGCTACCAAAAGTTTTGGCAAGGTTACTTTACCAACGTCAATATCAAAGAACGTAAAAACCCCAAACTACATAGACAGTATCTACCGCAGCGCTATTGGAAGTACTTAAGCGAAAAACAAGTATTGCCTAATGCTGAACATTTAACCAAACGTCGTTGATTGTTTGGATTATTGGTTCTAAATCTGTCTGTTATTTTTAAGATGACTCACCATCCGGCTTTATCTTTTGTCTTGATGGTTGAGTTTTAGTCGCTTTTAACTGACAATAGCAGCTTGATATCATTAACCAGTGACCATACAACTATGAAAGTTATGCGCTTATTGTCGTCTTTAAAACATGATGAATCCGAGCGCGGTATTTTCCATCTTGGACGCGCGTTGGTCAAAAATGGGCATAGCTCCATTATTATCTCAAGCGCGGATGAAGACAATGACCTGGTCAAACGTTTGAAGCGTGACGGTAATGAGTATCACCAGTTGCACATCAACAAAAAATCTTGGCTGGCATTATTGCAAGTCAACACTCTACGCCACTTAATCGAAAAATACGAGCCTGATGTTATCCATGTCCACTCGCGCACGCCCGCTTGGATACTACATTTAGCGCTGCGCCGCGCCCGCGTTAAGCGCATACCAAAGCTGGTATCGACGATGTATGGTTTTTATCCCATCAATAAGTACTCCCAAGCCCTGCTGAATGTCGATACCATTATTACAGTTTCCGATAGTGTCACCAGCTACCTAAAAAAAGGACTGCGCCTTGAAGACGCTGATCCTAAAGTCATCAAGCGGATTTACCGCGGTGTTGATACGCGCCGTTATCCCTACCGGCACAACCCTTCTGTATACTGGTTACGCCATACGTTTGCTGAATATCCTGAGCTTGAGCATAAAAAGTGGCTAGTATTTCCCACCGTTATCGGCAATGAGTATGGCCAAGAATGGCTAATTGACATCTTGGGTAATTTGCAAGAGCAGTTTCCCAACATTCATGCCATCATTATGGATGATGATTATAGAGACAGTGATGTCGCTCACCAAGACTTTCGCCAGCGCACCAATGCACTGGGTTTGGCTGATCGCATCACTTATGTGGGCAGCAAACGTAATGACATGCGCGAGTGGCTCTCAGCGGCCAATATCGTGATGGCACTTGCTAACGAACCTGAGTCGATTGGTATTAATGCGCTACAAGCAATTCATTTAGGCACGTCCGTTATTGGTTGGGATCAAGCGGCTTTTAGCGAGATTTTGCAGCCACTTTATCCGCAAGGACTGGTCAAAAAATACAATGCTAAGGCGCTATGTAAAGCGGTCAGAAATCAGCTAGAAAGCGTCACACGCCCTGAGATGACCAACAAATTCACCATGCGTGAGATGATTGAAGAAACCCTTGCTGTCTATCAAGGACTCCATGATTTAGCACTCGCAGAAGAACAAGCTGCTATTGAAGCGGCTGCGGTCAGAAGAATTAAAAAAGTCTTAAAAAAATCATCGCCCCCTGCTCGTGAACCTACTAATCAATCGACTGGCTTTGATACTTCTATTGACCATCTAACACTTGAGCCTGCTGACAAAGACACTGACGTACAATTACTTAAACAAGTGCCGAAAATCACAGACACCTCACAGACGATGGTACGTTCAAAAGCGGTACAGGACAATGATGCTCTATAAACTCAGGGTAAATGACCAAGCCATTTAATAACTCAACACAATTCACTCAATGCAATTCACTTAACGAAAAAAACGCCACTTCCATTTCTAGAAGTAGCGTTGAAAATCACTTGTCGCTGTCCAAACCTCATTCCAAAGTTAATTTAAGCGTTCAATGTCAAAAATAACTTACCATATTTTAGTACATAATCTTTTCTGCTAGGACAATAATTTTAACGTTCATTTAATAAGTCATTGGCGTATGGGCACTGACAATACGAGACACACCATCCGTAGGATTGATAAAGGTATGCGGTTGATTGGTATCAATCACATAGCTGTCCCCTTCATTTAACAAATACGTAGTCTCATTGATACGGATAATAATTTTGCCTTCGATGACTGTCCCAATCTCTTCACCTTCATGAGCAATTCTTTCTTCTGTCGAGCTGTTTGGCTGATATGTTTCGATCAAAAACCCCAAGTTTCTTGTCGCGCTACAGTTATAAACTTGCTTTAACGACACTCTGCTAGTGGGCTCACTGAGCTCTAATAAATCCTTTGGCGTTACAATCACTCTCGCCTTTGGCTCCTTCCACTCATCACTAAAAAATGTGGTTAGATCAGATCCTAGCACATTCAAAATTGCCTTTAAGGTATTTACTGCGGGACTCACCTTATTGCGCTCAATAGAGCTAATAGAAGTGTTCGTCAATCCTGATAATTTCGCCAATTTACGCTGTGAGTAGCCTTTTGCGAGGCGTAGCTGATTGATCTTTTTACCGATGTCTTCTTCTATCGACTCTTCTGTTTCGTTCGCTGTTTCTGTCTCAGAGTCTATCAACTCATCTTCATCATCTGTATCGATATCATCGTCTTTATCGCTATCAACACTTTTGTCTGTATTAGTGTTAGCGCTGTCAATGTCTACCGGATCTTTAGTGATGCTACTCGATTTGTGGTTTGCTGGCATAGTGAATAAATTCCGTGAATAGAAATTTGGACAAGTTATCTCGTGCATAATTTAACTCAGGATGCCATTGTACACCAATCATAAAGGGATGTTGTAACAAGCTAATGGCTTCTACCAAGCCATCAGAGGCTAGCGCTTCGACAAATAAACGCTCACCTACTTTGTTGATCGCTTGCTTATGTAAGGAATTGACATGCCATTTTTTACCAAAGGCAGAAAGCCTGCCTTCAGGTTGGATAATGACATCATGTATTGGCTGATATTGCACCTCAAGTGGTTGCGTATTGTCCTCTAAGTGCGGCTCATAAAACCCTTCTACCTCGCGCCAATCAGGGTGTAACGTACCCTCAAAGTAAACATTCATCTCTTGTAGACCCCGGCAAACGGCTAACAATGGCGTACCCGTTCTGTCTGCATAAGCCAATAATTTAAAGCTTAACTCATCACGGCCCAAATCTTGTTTTGCTTCAATGTGCGTTGCGCCGTAACGTGCTGGCGCCACATTGCTGTAGCTGCCCGTCAATAAAATACCGTCTGCAATCGCCAATAGCCCATCAAAATTTTCGTCATCAGCGGCTGTACTTGGTAGCAATATGGGATTACCGCCATAAAAATTCACCGCATCGATATATTTTTGATATACCGCTTGAGATGGCTGACCATCGACCATCTTGTGACAAGCAACAATAGCGATGATAGGTCTAGAATTTTTCATGTCGTTTTCCCTATAGATAACAATGAGGCCTAGCAGGCAATATTGTTTGATTCCTTATTTAGCTAAAATTTACCATAGCATTCAATGAAATGTAAACTATAAACTTCAATATTAGCGATATTTATATATAAAACGGTCTTATTTATATAAATTAGAGAAAAATGGGTGATTTAACGATAATTTTAAATAAAAATTGACAACTATAGTTTTCATACCTATATTAGATTGATAAGTACCTCTTAATGAATATAAACAGTAAATAATAACTTTCTTATAAATTATTGTTTTATCAAACATTTATCGTCATTTTCATCATGGGTTCATACGTACTTAGATGCAATAACCGTCTTAACCACAATCCCAACAGCTCTAAAATTCATAGGAAGAATAGATATGATGACAACCAATGGAATGGTCGAATCTGCAAATAACACAGAATACGTCTATGTTGCAGCAGGTGATATTAATGGCTTACTTCGTGGTAAGCGCATCCCCTTCGATCAAATGGAAAAAGCAGAAAAAGGCGCGATACGACTACCGATGTCGATTTTAGGGGTCGATATTTGGGGTGCGGATGTTATTGAATCTTCTCAGTGTAATGGCGATATCGATGCGATTGCCAAACCGACTGGCCGCGCCGCTTATCCCCTTCTCAATACCAGTGCGCCTTCATCGTTACTGCCCGTTTGGCTCTATACCGAAGACGATGAGCCTTACTACGGCGATGCTCGTCATGTGTTAGATTACATCAGCAAAAAATTCCAAGCGCTTGGTCTGACCCCAGTGATGGCAACGGAACTAGAGTTTTATTTGGTTGACTATACCGAAGGGGAAACGCCAAGACCGCCTATCCGCCCTAAAAGCGGACTGAGACTGAATAAAACCTCAATTTTGAGCATCAATGATTTATTGCAGTTCGATGAGTTTTTAGATGAGGTCTATGCGCAGTGCGAAAAGCTCAATATTCCTGTTGATGCGGCGTTGGCTGAAAACGGCTGCGGTCAGTTTGAGATTAATTTATTACACGTCAACGATCCGCTCAAAGCGGCGGACGATGCGATTTTGTTCAAGCAGGTCGTCAAAGCAGTAGCAGCTCGCCGTAAGCTCACCGCCACTTTTATGGCAAAACCTTTTGGTCTACAATCTGGCAACGGTTTTCATGTGCATTGCAGCTTGTTAGATAAAGACGGCAACAACGTCTTTGACAACGGCACAGATGAGGGTTCAGAGATTTTGCGCCATGCGGTTGCGGGTCTGCTAAAAACCATGTCGGACTGTACATTATTGTTTGCACCGCACGTTAACTCTTATCGCCGTTTCACACCCGGTACGCTTGCACCGAACAATGTGTCATGGGGTTATGAGAATCGCACAGCGGCCGTACGTATCCCTGGTGGCGATACCAAAGCACGTCGTATCGAGCACCGTGTCTCTGGCGCTGATGCCAACCCTTACTTGGTTTGTAGTGCCGTGTTAGCAGGCATGCTATATGGCATCGAAAACAAGTTAGAGGCACCAGAACCCGTCAATAGCATTACTTATAACGAAGCGGAACTGAAGACCTTGCCGTTAGATTGGCTCTCGGCCATTCGTAAATTTGAAAGCAGCGATATCATTGATTCGCTATTCCCAAGCGAGATGATTGAGCTGTTGATTGCCGTCAAAAAGCAAGAAGCCAAACGCTTTGCCCAGCAAGTCACCAACCTTGAATACCTCACCTATTTACAGGATGTGTAATATGTCTAACAACACGCGCAATATCCCGCACTATTCAGACAAAGGTCAATATCCTGACAGCTATTACGCTGCCAGTCGTAACCCTAAGCCTGATAGACCGACGCTAGAAAATGACATCCAAGTAGAAATCTGTGTGGTCGGTGGCGGCTTTAGCGGCCTATCCACTGCCCTGCATCTGATTGAAACCGATCACGAAGTCGTTGTGCTTGAAGGCGCGCAGATTGGTTGGGGTGCATCAGGTCGTAATGGCGGTCAGATCGTCAACGGCTTAAACGCGAGCCTACAAAAAATCAAAAAGTCTTATGGTCAACAAAATGCAGACTTCGTCGGTCAACTGGTGACTCGCGGTGGCAAAATCATTCGTCGTTTTGTTAACGACTACGATATCAATTGTGATCTCAAAGAAAAGAATATCTTTGCCGCATTGAATAACGGACAGCTAAAAGACTTACAAGAAACGCATGCGCTGTGGGAAAGCCACGGTATGCATGATCGGGAAATGCTAGATAAAAATGGCATTCAAGAACATATTAAATCAGATGCTTATGTGGGCGGCGTGATTGACCATTCAGGCGGACATATGCACCCACTAAATCTTGCACTAGGTGAAGCGGTGGCTATCGAACAAGGTGGCGGCACAATTTATGAAAACACCTTGGTGGTGGATATTGAGTATGCCGATGACTCTATCAAAGTCATCACTGAGTTTGGCTCTGTCACTTGTAAACAAGCGATTCTGTGCGGTAATGCTTATCTTAACAAAGTCATTCCTAAGTTGACTGATCGCGTCATGCCCGTATCGACACAAATCATTGCCACCGAGCCGTTGGGTAATTTAGCCGATCAGCTGCTACCCACCGATGTCTGTGTCGAAGATGTTCGCTATATTCTCGATTACTACCGTCTATCGGCAGACAAGCGCATGTTGTTCGGTGGCGGCACAGTATATGGCGGACAAGACCCCGCTGATATCACCGCCAAAATCAGACCTAATATGAACAAAATTTTCCCTGAGCTACGCGATGTCAAAATTGACTACGCATGGAGCGGTAATTTTGCATTGTCGTTCTCTCGCGTACCACAAATGGGCAAGCTACACGATCGAGTATTTTTTGCTCATGGTTACAGTGGTCACGGCGTGACAGGCTCGCATCTGTTTGGACAAATCTTGGCTGACGCTATTAACGGCAAAACCAAAGAGTTTGACACGTTTGCACAGATTCCATGGATACCGTTCCCTGGCGGTCGCGCGCTGCGTGTTCCTTATTCAGTGATGGGCTCATGGTGGTATGCATTAAAAGACACAACGGGTATGTAAAACCATTACGCACCTCGAATACTGAGCATTGAACAAATACAACGCTCTCACGTTAATGACTGTCATTAGATTAACCTGTCATAGCAATGGATTGCTGTGATAGGGCTAGATAGAGTCTCCATTCATTACTGCCTATTTAGCATCAACCACATAATAGAGTTTGTCCTAAAAATAGAGTTTGACAGGGAGCGTAAGTATGAACATGAAACTCAATGATGCTGTCGAGGGGCAGTATCACAACAAGCGAGTGTTTCTCACCGTGCTAGGCGCAATCGCTATTTACTTAGTGTTTGCGTGGCTATCCACCACCCGTGGCCCAAATGAATCATGGGGCGCCCTATCCTTATTACCAACATTATTGGTGTTAGTAATTGCCATCATCTCTAGGCGACCATTCGAATCTATGATCGCCGGCTGTGTCGCGGGCCTTGTGATGCTCAATCCTTTTGATCTGGTCTCACCTTTTGCAGACAATATATCGATGGTATTGGGTAATGAAACCATTATCTGGATTGTGCTCGTCTGTGGTCTGATGGGCGGACTTATTCAATTGCTTGAGATTAGTGGTTGTCTTGATGGCTTTAGCGAATGGCTACAAAAAATCATTAAATCACGACGTCAGTCGTTGCTCGCGACGTTTGCGCTGGGCGTTGTGGTCTTTATCGATGATTATCTAAACTGCCTTGCCGTCTCTACCTCTGTTAAAAAACTCACAGATGTGTATGGTGTCTCTCGCGAGAAACTCGCCTATATCGTCGATTCTACCGCAGCGCCAATGTGTGTGATCGTGCCTATCTCTACGTGGGCGGTGTATTTTGCAGGTCTGTTGGAAGAAAACGGTGTGGCTGCAGACGGTGCGGGTCTTGGCCTTTATATCAGCGCCATTCCTTTTATGGCCTATGCGTGGTTCGCTCTTTTAATCGTATTCTTGGTCGCTTATGGCATCTTAGGTGACTGGGGCCCCATGAAAAAAGCCGAAAAACGTGCCAAATCAGGCCATCCTGTTCCTGAAGCGTTTGTAGAAGAACAACTGGTCTCAAATGTCCAAGCCAAACGCAAATTATCATTCAAAGCCAATATCGCAAACTTTGCTTTTCCAATGATTTTGCTTATTGTCTCGACTATTTATTTCGAAGTCGATCTGTTGCGCGGTGCGTTGCTAACCTGTTTTGTCACGGTTGTTGTCTATTGGATGCAAGGTATTTTGAGCTTTGAGACCCAAGTAGAGTCTATTTTTAAAGGTTTTAAAGTCATGCTTTATCCACTCTCAACAGTTATTGGCGGCTTTTTCTTAAAAGCCATCAATGATGATCTTGGTATGACCACCTATGTGATTGAAGCCATCACCCCTTATATGACGATTATTATCTTTCCTGCGGTTATCTTTGCGGTCATGGCGTTCTTAACCTTCGCTACGTCATCAAGCTGGGGTCTGTATGTATTGGCCATGCCCATTGTCTTCCCGATATCACTTGCGCTTGGCGTGAGTACGCCACTTATGATTGGTGCGTTGTTGTCAGCGTCTTCATTCGGTAGTCATGCCTGCTTCTTTAGTGACTCATCATTACTGGCTGCGCAAGGCGCTGGCTGCTCACCCATGCAGCATGCCTTTACCCAGTTCCCCTATGCCATGCTGGGAGCCGTGCTATCCGTCGTTGCTTTCTTAGGATTGGGTTACATGATGGCATAAGCCAAGCCCAATGCTAGTCGTTGTGGTCTAACCAATACTCTTTAATGGTTGGTTAGGCCACAAAACCCATTATCTCTATACCGTATTACTTATCTACTATTAAAAGGATTTAGATCATGCGAAATGTTACCGTTGCTACCACGCAAATGACCTGTGGTTGGGATATCCAGCAAAATATTGCCACTGCCACTGATTTGGTCACCAAAGCCGCCAAAGCAGGTGCCAATATTATCTTACTGCAAGAGCTATTTGAAACGCCATACTTCTGCCAAGTTCATGAATTTGACTATTTTAAGCTGGCGACTACCGTTGCTGATAATGCGGCTATCAATCATTTCAAGCAGTTGGCTAAAGAGTTAGAAGTGGTATTACCGATCAGCTTTTATGAAAAATCGGGCAATACCTTTTTTAATAGCGTGACCGTGATTGATGCCGATGGCGAGATACTCGGTACCTATCGCAAGACTCATATCCCAGATGGCATCCCTTATGCCGAAAAATTCTATTTCACACCAGGTGATACAGGATTTAAGGTTTGGGAAACCCAATACGCTAAGATTGGGGTGGGTATTTGCTGGGATCAGTGGTTCCCTGAATGCGCCCGTAGCATGGCATTGATGGGCGCAGAGCTATTATTTTATCCGACTGCCATTGGCGATGAACCAACCCTCGGTATCAACTCAAAAGGTCATTGGCAGCGCTGTATGCAAGGTCATGCCGCCGCCAACCTTATGCCCGTTATCGCATCCAACCGTATCGGCACGGAAACCATCAGCCAAAATGGTAATGACAGTACGATGCAGTTCTATGGTGGCTCATTCATTACTGATGGTCGCGGCGAGATCATACAAGAAGCATCGGCGGAGACCAGCGAAGTCATTAGTATGACCTTTGATTTAGACAAGCTAGCTATCGAGCGTCGCCAATGGGGCGTGTTCCGTGACCGCCGTCCATCTATGTATGGCACGCTGCTGACTCATGGCTAACTAGACACTCTATTTTCAATCATTTCTCACTACTTTTATCATCGCATGAATGCGATAAGGTGATTTTATGTCCAGATTACTGACCGATACGACACCAGAGCAAGACGGCTTTCACATGCCAGCAGAATTTGAGCCGATAGAAAAAGTATGGATGGTATGGCCCCATCGCGCAGACAACTGGCGACAAAAAGCGATGCCTGCCAAAAAAGCGTATACCGATGTTGCCTTAGCAATCCATGACTTTTGCAGCGTGGGCGTGCTCGTCAACCCAGATGACTATGAGCAGTGCCGCGATAGCTTGCCTGCCGCTATCGACGTTATGGCGATGCCCAGCAATGATGCGTGGGCGCGGGATACAGCGCCGACATTTTTGGTGAATGATAGCTGGTGAGCTGCGCGCTTGTGATTGGACATTCAATGCGTGGGGCGGCGACTACGATGGTCTTTATACGCCGTGGGATGATGATGACAAATTAGCGGCGCGCTTGAGTGAGCACTTAGGGATCGATCGCTATCGAACAGATGGTTTCGTGATGGAAGGCGGTGCATTTCATGTCGATGGTGAGGGTACGGTGCTGACCACTCGCATGTGTCTACTGAGTCCTGGGCGCAATCCACACCTAAATGAGGCACAAATTGAAGATAAACTAAAATCCTATCTCAATGTGCAAAAAGTGCTCTGGATTGATGACGGCATTGATCCTGATGAAACCACCGGACATGTCGATGATATCGCCTGCTTTGTGCGACCTGGCGAGGTGGTCTGCTTATACACTGACGACCCTGAGCATCTGTTCTATGACGCCACACAAAAAGCCTTTAAGCAGCTCTCAAATATGACCGACGCAAAAGGCAGACGCTTAACCGTGCATAAGCTTTGCTGTACCCAGCAACCAGTGACCTTACCTGATGACTATGATATTGTGCAATCTGATGATGCCAAACCACGCCTAAGCGGTGAGGTTTGCATTGCTTCCTATGCCAATTTTCTCATTTGTAATGATGCCGTCATCGTACCGCAATATGATGATATCAATGATGCCCTCGCTATCGAGCAGTTAAAACAAGTCTTTCCGCAGCATCAGGTGATTGGCGTACAGACTCGCGAGATTGTCTATGGTGGCGGTAATATTCATTGTATCACCCAGCAACAACCTGTGACCAAAGCGTCACTCTAAAGTACGCCGCTTGGCATAGAATGAACCATAATAAATCGCACTTATTAGCAAATGAAAGCATAGCAGCAACTGAAAGCATAAGCATAAACACAAAAATGGATTTTAAACCCAAGAACACGCTAAAAATAAGGAAAAAGTATGAGCGATTATCAAATCAACAACCCATCCACTGGCGAAATAGAAGCCACTTACCCTACCGCCACTGAACAAGATATTCAGCAGGTTATTGAGCAAGCGGATACGGCTTATCAAGACTGGCGTCAAGTTTCACTAAATGAGCGCAGTGCCCTACTGCATAAAATTGCCGATATCTACCTTGAACGCCAAGATGAGCTATCACGTATCGTCGCAAATGAGATGGGTAAGCCCGTCGCACAAGCAAAAGGCGAGATCGGTCTGGTTGCTGATATCTATCGCTACTATGCAGACAATGCTGAGCAGCTACTAGCGCCTAACACTATCGATGTTGACTCAGGGACTGCCAAGGTAGAAAAACACCCAGTCGGCGCGCTACTGGGTATCATGCCGTGGAACTACCCGCATTACCAAGTCGCACGTTTTGTCGCACCAAACTTTATGGCGGGTAATACCATTATCTTGAAGCATGCCCCGCAGTGTCCTCATACGGCAGAAATCATCGCTGACATTTTTAAAGATGCAGGCGTGCCTGACGGCGTGTATAACAATATTTTTGCCACCAATGAGCAGTCAGCAACCATCATTAATGACAAACGTGTACAAGGTATCTCATTAACTGGCTCTGAGCGCGCTGGACAAGCGGTCGCCAAAGAAGCGGGCGGCGCACTCAAAAAAGTCGTGTTGGAGCTTGGCGGTTCAGATGCCTTTATCGTTGCGGCAGATGCCGATATTGAACAAGCAATAAAGGGCGCAATCTCTGGTCGTTTTGGCAATACGGGACAAGCGTGTAATGCCGCGAAGCGTTTGATTGTTATTGACTCTGTTTATGATACCTTTGTTAAAGGCTTTACCAATGCTGTCAGCAACATGACATTGGCTGACCCGCTTAACGAAGATACCTTTATCGGTCCAATGTCGTCGAAAGCCGCGGCTGTCAACCTGCAAGCGCAGTTAGATAGTGCCATTCAAGCAGGCGCGACGGTCCTAGTAGAAGGCGGACTGGTCAAGGACAAGCCTGGTGCATGGTTCAAACCTGCAGTACTCACCGACGTCACTGAATCCATGGATGTCTACCGTGAAGAGCTGTTTGGTCCTGTGGCAGTCGTCTACAAAGCGCGTGATATCGATCATGCTATCAAGATCGCCAATGATGTACCTTTCGGTTTAGGCGCTTCTATCCAAACGCAAGATGCTGCCCTAGCTGCTGATATTGCTGACAAGTTAGAAGTTGGCATGGTCACGATCAACGCCCCTTCTGGCAGTGAAGCCAATACACCGTTTGGCGGCGTCAAACGCTCAGGATTTGGTCGCGAGCTTGGTACGCTGGGTATCACTGAATTTCTAAACTATAAGCTGATCCGTGATAAATCTTAAGAAGTATGAATACTTAATTGAATAGACCAAAAAAAGCCTAACGTTTAACGTTAGGCTTTTTTATTTAGTGACAGTTTACTGTTGTACTTACCCTAACCACCATATACATCCATAGTGTTCTACTGGTATAAATTTTCTTCACTGGCTATTCGCAAGCGCGACAGATGCTTCGCAAAACTTATACCAGTAGAACCGTACTCTTTTTAAAGTGAATCAACTATAGCGAGAGAATACGACATCAGAAAGGGCACCAACTACTAAAAAACTTCCGTTTAAGGAAAAATGTCACTTTAGTTTATAGAAGTAGAAAAAATGGGATGACCACTCAAATAACATTAACTACTCATTATTAAATATTTTTTAATATTACTACTCTATAACTGACTCTATATAATGGGTAAACAATAAAATCGATATATAGATAGACATCTGCTACTTCGTGCAATACCGTTCAAACAAAGAAGTAAATTATAAATATCTTTTGTTTAAAGGCTATTGTTGATGTTGTATTAAAGAAAACCACGCATCGCTTACTAGATGATTTCCTTCATTAAAGCGAACATATATTCCTTCACTGTCTTTTGTAGCGTACCAGCACTCATCGTTTTGCCCAACATCTATTTGAAAAAACTTTTCGTTTATAATGCTGCCTACAGTATAAACCACGCCTTCCAAAAAGAAGTCGTTACCACAGGTACATTTCAATTTATCTCCACTTTTGATCATATGTTTGTCCTCCATGACTATGAAAAAATAAATACGCGTGAGTAATTTGACTTCTTTACACACAAATGTCAATAAATGAATATTATATGATTATGCAATTTACAAAATGATAACTTAATTAACTATTTTATTAACAATAGACAGAATTGGTAAGTATTCGCTAAAAACCTGCAAGTAGCGTTTTATAAAGCTTGATTACCTATTATTCGACTATAGAGAAAACTAGCCACAATCCTATTTATATAGGCCGCTAAATAAGCCCAATAATATGGGTGGACATTATGATGCTTTAAACTGTCACAAGCTTTCTTTGCTTCATATGATACTAATAAAAATAACTATGCAAAATTGGTTGTATTGGCTCACCACTTTAATATATCAAGCTTATGTCAAACTCACTTTATATGAATTTAAGCTATTTTCTTCTTACCCAAATCTATAAATTATTTTTCGAACGAGACAAAAAAAGCCTAACGCTTGACGTTAGGCTTTTTATTAGAGACAGTGCGTTATGACAAAGATTTATTTTTTGTAGGGATTTTCTGTTAACCATTGCTGATTAACGATTTTTAGCTCATGCAGCTCGTGATCCATGATCTCTTTACTCTTACCTGGATTTTTCATGCTAGCGTAGCCGTATAACACACCACCTAAAACCGTCCAGCCAAGGAAGATCCACCACTCGATAGGAACGAGGGCTGATGGCATACCGGGTAGATAGAGCGCCAACATACCAAGACTTAGGATAATAGTAACGACGCCAACCAATTTACCTGCTGGCACTCTAAATGGACGTACCATATCAGGCTCGCGGTAGCGCAGCACAAGGAATGACAGTGCCACACAAGTATAAGCAATAACAATACCAAACCCGCCTGCGTCTACAATCCACACCAGCATTTTGCGACCAAATAATGGCGCTAGTGTCGCAAGGCCACCGATCAACAAGATCGCATTGACTGGGGTGTTGTATTTAGGATGTAGCTTGCACAAAAATTGTGGCAACATGTGCGTTTTACCCATGGCGTATAACAAGCGACTACCACCGATAAGAAACGCGTTCCAGCTTGATAAAATACCGAGCACACCGCCAATAACAAGCAGCGTACCTGCCCATTTACCATTCCAAGCATTGGTCATCGCATCAGCGGTAGCCAACGTTGAGTCTTGCGCTTGTAATAGTGGTAATGTTTTACCCACACTCCAAGCGACAGCCACGTACCAAAGTACGGCGATGATAATAGAGACAATCAAAAATTTGCCGATATTTGGACGGGTTAGATTGATTTCTTCTGCGGCTTGCGGGATAACATCGAAGCCCACAAACAAAAACGGTACCATTACCATCACGGTCATGATGCCGCCCATACCACCGATGAAATTAGGCGCTTGTACTGTATTGGAAGTTTCAGGATTAAACAATAATGCCCCAACGAACAGCAATATACCAACGCAGAAAATACCCACGACGGCGAGCTTTTGGAACCAAGCACTCACTTCCATACCACGTATATTCAGCCATGTGACAATGATTGATCCGAGCATTCCGACAGCGACCCAAGTGGCATAGACATCCCAGCCAGCGATATTCCAAAGATAACCTTGGCTATAATTCGGAATCACATATTCGACAACGGTAGGTAGTGCCACTGCCTCAAAGGCCACGACAGAAAAATAACCAAACAAAATACTCCATGAGCAAATAAAGGAAACATTCACCCCCAATGCTCGATGAGTATACGTGTGCTCACCCCCTGTAATAGGCATGGATGCCGCCAGTTCAGCATACGTCACACCAATCAAAACCACCACAAAACCGCCGATCAAAAAGGCGCTGATTGCGCCCCAGATACCTGCCGAGATAATCCAACCACCCGCCAGCACGACCCAGCCCCAACCAACCATCGCACCAAACGCTAACGCAATGATATCAAATACACCTAACGTTTTCTTTAATTCAGACATAACCTGCTCCTTGTCTGTGTGTCATCCGTGTGAACCTTTTATAGTTACACTATTTCTGTTTGATGAGATATCACTCATCATATTTACTATATATCCGTTTTCTATAAAAATGCTGTTGCTTGCTATTTTTTTAACAAACAAGAAAAACGGCGTCTTGACTGGCAAGGCGCCGTTCAGAAACATACTCTAAGTGAGTATCATGAAGGCAGCCTTGCCGTTATCTTAACTATAACTTTTTAATCAAACATAGGGTTGATTAAAAGCGATCCATCGCTAAAGCAAATGACACTCGATCGCTATTAAGCGGTTAGGATACCTTTGATGATATCAAGACCTTCTTGGAGCACTTCATCTTCAACAGTTAATGGCACCATCACACGGATGGCATTGCCGTACATACCACAAGACGCTAATAATAACCCTTGCTCAAATGATTTGGCTTTTAGATTAGCGG
The DNA here is from genome assembly GCA_963744895.1 of uncultured Gammaproteobacteria bacterium. Classification (GTDB taxonomy): domain Bacteria; phylum Pseudomonadota; class Gammaproteobacteria; order Pseudomonadales; family Moraxellaceae; genus Psychrobacter. The sequence continues at coordinate 1,081,785 of CAVUUW010000005.1, read as the reverse complement.
CGGCGGCGGCATCAGGTTTGCCATCGCTATCAACCAATTCAAACGCCAGCATAGCGCCTTTATGACGGATATGACCGATGCTGCTTAGGTTCAAGCCTTTTAGGAATGACGCGATGGTATCACCAATCTCAACACTACGCTCAAGTAAGTTTTCTTCTTCGATCACTTCCATAACGGCAAGTGCAGCCACACAAGCCAGTGGGTTACCAGAGTAAGTACCACCCAAACCGCCAACTTGCGGGGCATCCATGATATCAGCACGGCCAATAACCGCAGAGATAGGATAACCACCCGCCAAGCTTTTGGCAGCGGTCATCAGATCAGGCTCAACGCCTAGCTGTTCAGTGGCGAACAACGTACCGGTTCTCGCAAAACCACACTGTACTTCATCAAAAATAAGCACGATGCCATGCTCATCACAAATCTCGCGTAGTGCTTTGGCAAATGATGGCGTGACCTGATGGAAACCGCCCTCGCCTTGGACTGGCTCAACAATCATCGCCGCCACTTCACTCGGATCAATGTCTGCTTGGAAGATCATATCAAGGCTATGTAGCGCTTGTTCTTCGGTCACATTCAACTCTTCTGCAGGGAACAATGCATGAAACACAGGTCCTGGCATCGGGCCAAAGTTCTTTTTGTATGGCAGTACTTTGCCTGTCAGGCTCATGCACATCATGGTGCGACCATGCCAGCCACCAACAAAAGAGATCACGCCTGGACGACGGGTTTTAGCACGTGCAATCTTGATGCAGTTTTCGACCGCTTCTGCGCCAGTGGTCAAAAAGAACGCCTTGGTATCGCCGCTGATTGGTGCTTTTTCACACAGCTTTTCTGCCAAGTCCACATAGCACTCATAGTTGATCATTTGCGCCGCAGTGTGAGTAAATTTATCGAGCTGTTCATGCACACGCTGGGTGATTTTTGGATGGCTATGACCAGTATTTAATACTGAGATACCACCGACAAAATCGATATAACGCTTGCCTTCGACGTCCCAAATTTCTGAGTTCTTTGCTCTTTCTGCAAAGATAGGAAAGGCAACCCCAAGTCCTGTTGGTAAAACAGCTTTGCGGCGCTCAAGTAATGATTGATTGGTAGTCATGGGAATGTCCTTTTCTGTGTTCGTAACATAAATGCCATCTAGTGAATGGCGGTTCAGTTGATACCTTTTAGATATCGAGGGATGTTTGTTTAAGATAAAACACCATTCGATATCTAAAATGTTTCGTTAAATTTTTTGTTAAATGAATGTTCTGCTAAATGCTAGCCGAGCCATTTATTAGCTGATATCAGAACACCAGTATTTGGTCGTAATATAGTCTTCGATACCGTATTTTGAGCCTTCACGGCCAAAGCCAGATTGCTTCACGCCGCCAAATGGGGCAACCTCTGTAGAGATCAGGCCTGTATTATGACCGATGATGCCGTACTCTAACCCTTCGGTTACGCGCCATGAGCGAGCATAGTCGCCACTATAGAAGTAAGCAGCCAAGACCATAAATGGTATCGTTGGCCGCACGAATCACTTCTGCTTCGTCTTTAAAGGTAAATATGGTCGCAATCGGGCCAAAGATTTCTTCAGAAGCGATGTCCATATCACTGCTAATATCAGTGATAACGGTTGGGTTATAAGTCAACTCTGAGGCGTCATTGACACTACCGCCCGTGACCAATTTGGCACCTTTATCCAAGGCATCTTTTAGTAGGGCTTGTACTTTATCTAACGCTTTTTTGTTGATCAGCGGGCCAATATCCACGCCTTCTTCTAAGCCGTTACCGACTTTTAGTTCAGCGACTTTCTTGACAAAGACATCTAGGAACTTCATCTTTGATGCTGTCTTGCACGTACACACGGTTGGCGCATACACAGGTCTGACCCGCATTGCGGTATTTAGAAGCGATAAGGCCTGCAGCGGCTTTCTCAAGATCGGCATCATCAAAAACGATAAATGGCGCGTTGCCACCAAGCTCTAATGATAGCTTTTTAATAGTCGGCGCGCATTGTGCCATTAGCGTACGACCGACTTCTGTAGAGCCCGTGAACGATAGCTTATGAATACGAGCATCACCCGTTAGGATTTCACCAATAGTTGATGATTTACCCGTCACAATTTGGAGCACGCCTGCAGGAATGCCTGCTTGCTCTGCCAAAGCGCCCAATGCCAATGCTGAAAATGGCGTTTCGGTAGCAGGCTTGACGATAATGGTACAGCCTGCTGCCATCGCTGGAGCGACTTTGCGCGTGATCATCGCGGCTGGGAAGTTCCAAGGAGTAATAGCGGCACAAACACCGACGGGCTGCTTCAGCACGACGTGACGTAATTGCGCACTATTGGCAGGAATGACATCACCATAAACGCGCTTGCCTTCTTCGGCTAAACCAGCGAATAAAGCTATTGGCATAACCGATTTCGCCGCGTGACTCAGTAAGTGGCTTACCTTGCTCAGCGGTCATGATGATCGCAAGATCTTCTTTATTGGCATCGATAAGATCCGCCCATTTTTGCAGCAGCTCTGAACGCTCTTTGGCAGTTTTTGCCGCCCAATCAACTTGCGCCTCATGCGCATAAGCAACCGCTTCATTGACATCATTGGTCGTAAGTCTAGGCACGGTACCGATAAGCTCATCGTTGAATGGATTATTGACTTCAAGTACGGCTTCATCACTGGCAGCGTGCCAGCCGTCTTTAACGAAGCAAGATTGTTTGAGTAGATCTGGATTTGATAACTGTAGCGTATTTGACATGTTGACGCTCCTTGTCATATAGAGGTATGTGTATGAGAATGGATATAGCCGTAGCTATTAAATAATTATTGATAATTGTTTTTTTGTTCAATATACTGAACACGTATTCTATATACGAGACATCATTATAAGAACGATATGTCGCGATTTGCAACCTTTAATCTCATTATTTTGATAATTTTCTTGTACTCCTTTATTTTATTTCACTTTATAGGTTACTTATGAGCTCGACTGCCGTACCTGCCCTAGACAAAACCTTTCAGATTTTGGACTTGATTACCGATAGTGCCCAGCCTCTGACAGCCGCTTATATTGCCAAAGAACTTGGGCTTCCGCGCAGCTCTACTCATAATATCTTGCAGAGTCTATTGTCCAAGCACGTCATCTATAAAGATCCTGAAAGCCGCTTTTATTTGGGTTCGTATTTGATGTATTGGGCGGGTAAGTATGAGCAGCAGCAAGGCGTGGTACGGTTATTTAAAGATTTGATTGCTCAGTATCCAGTATTACTTCAACATACCGTGACGTTGTCAAAACTGGATTTGGGAGAAGTGGTGTTTTTGGCGTGTCATGAGTCGCCTGCCCCGCTTGGTTTTACCTTTCGTGCAGGCGTGCGCGTGCCTGCAGTATTTTCGGCGACAGGCAAGGCCATGTTATCCACGTTGTCGATGGACAGCATAAAATCATTGTATAAAGCGCAGTTTCCAACGCCCATGACGCCGCGTGGTGTCAAGAATTTTACGGATTTGGCGGTTGAGTTGGCAGTGACGCAAGACAGTCGCATATCTCTCGATGATGGGCAATTGCGTGATGGGATGTATTGCTTGGGTACTTACATTCGTAATGCGTCTGGCACGGCGGTCGCGGGCATGGCAGTGAGTTTTTTGCAAGGAGAGTATGAGTCTAAACGGGCTGAGGTTAGTGCGGTACTGATTGAATTGGCCGAACAGATTGAGCAGCACTTGGGGTTTATGGCTGACTAATAACTGCTGACTTAAAGGCAGTCGTTGCAGGGCTTATGACCATCAAACCCTGCAATTGACTGACTCCTAAAACTGATTGGCTTTAGTGTTAATATTTTTTAGCGACTACTATCGTTTGGCATCAGCCCTGATAAAAAGGCTTGCAGATTGTCATTAAGCTTGGGCAAGTAATAACCGCCTTCAACCAAAACGATCAGCGGTTTGTTTAAGGCGACCATCTTTTGCGCCAAAACCTCAAAGCCCTTTGTACTGACAGTACATCTCGCTTCTGGATCATTCTCATAAACATCGAAACCCTAAGACATGAACGATAACGTCTGGGTCAAATAGCATCATCGCTTCAATAGATTTATCCACATACTCAAAAAACCCAGTTTCGTCGAGTGCCATGCGGCATCGGGAAATTGATATTGTAACCTTCGCCTGCGCCCACTCCTTTCTCAAACTCATGACCTGTGACCGCTGGATAAAAATTGATCGGACTGGCATGTACTGAAGTATAGAGCACATCACTGTGATCATAAAATATCTCTTGGATACCCTGACCGTGATGCATATCGGTGTCGATGATGGCGATTTTTGCGTATTTCTGTCGTAGAGTGTTCGGCGATGATGGCGGCGTTATTAAGATAGCAAAATCCGCCTGCGGCACTCTTACGCGCATGATGACCCGGCGGACGCGAGAAGCAAAGCTGTATCTTATTTTTAGCACGCTCAGTATCTAGATACATTATCACTCTAATAAAGTTTCAGCCGCATTGAGGGCCGTCTGCGCCGACCAATAAATCGATGTCCATGAATGCTCACTGATTGGGGCGCTATCGTCAGCCTGATACTTAGCGGCTTTTGCCATGATGCCAATACCCGGATTGTCATACGGCACAAAAATACCCGTTTGCACCTGTGCACCCAAGTCTTCCTCGACCGCCATCCATTCATCATAGCCATGCTTGAGAAACTCCACATAACCAAAATCATGAACCGCCAATATGGGCGCAATACCAATATCTGTGGCAGTGGTCACCTCCAGACCCAGCGCCACTGGTGCCTTTAGCAGTTCGGTCATACGCTCTGGTATCTCGAGCGGCTCATGCATTTTTCCATAAGAAAAATAAGGTAACGGTCTGTGCAGACTTAGGTTTTCATGGCTATATATCTTCATGCTCAACATTCCTTGTTTGAGATTAGCTTTTGTATAGCATCCTTTAAACGGTTTACTTTTCTAACTGGTGCGCCACTTACTTGGCCACTTACTTATCTTGCAGACGCCATTTATAAATACTACTCTACACGATACCATCGGCTTTTAGCTTGGCGATCATCTCGCTATCATAACCCAAATCTGCAAGTGTGCTATCAGTATGTTCGCTTAAACGCGGAGGCGGTGTACGGTAGCTGACAGGAGATGCGGAGAGCTTGATTGGATTGCCAAGGGCGCGGACGGGGCTGCCTTGTGCCGCAAAATCGACAATCATCTCGCGCGCTGAGACTTGTGGCATCGCCAAAGCTTCAGCGACATTATGAATCGCACCGCAAGGTACGCCCACCTGATCCAAAATCTCTAACCAGTAAGCACGAGGATGCTTGGCAAATATTTTAGTCAATTCAGCACACAGAAATTCGCGATTGGCAACGCGGTTAGGATTGGTCGCAAAGCGCGCATCAGTGTGCCAATCGACTGACAATACAGTGCACAGTTTGGCAAATTGATGGTCATTACCGCAGGCCAAAATAAAGTGCACCTCCCCTTGGGCGGCAAACACTTGGTAAGGCACAATGTTGGGATGATCGTTGCCCAGTCTTGGTGGATATCTTGTCTGAAGCCAAATGATTCATGCCGACATTGGCGAGCATAGACAACGCACTATCTAAAAGTGCGACGTCCACGTGTTGACCGACGCCAGTATGTTGACGCGCTAATAGCGCGGCTTGGATACCAATCGTCAGCTGCAACCCTGCAAACAAATCGACCACGGCCACGCCCACCTTGTGCGGTTCGCCATCACTAGGCCCTGTGATACTCATCAATCCTGATAACCCTTGGATAATATAATCATAGCCGGGGCGCGCTGAATCTGGTCCTGTCTGCCCAAACCCTGTCAGAGAGGCATAAATCAGACGCGGATGATCTTGTTTAAGGCTATCATAATCTAAGCCGTATTTTTTAAGACCGCCAACTTTGAAATTCTCTACCAAAATATCACTGTCAGCAATGAGCTGTTTGATAATGGTCTGCCCTGCTGGTGTGGTGATGTCTACCGTGAGCGATTTTTTGTTGCGATTGATGGTGGCATAATACGCGGAGGTATCATCGCTAAAGGTTGGCGGTGCCCAGTGCCGCGTCTCATCGCCGATATGTGGACGCTCGACTTTGATGACGTCGGCACCCAGATCAGCGAGTACTTGCGTACAAGAAGGACCTGCCAACACTCTTGATAAATCGAGCACCTTAATACCCTGCAATGCGCCCTCTGGCATATTATCCATGTCCGTCATATCTGTCATGAGATTCCCTTACTCTGTGGCGTATTCTTCGACTTTCTGATTAGAAAATTGCTATTCATCATTTAGTTTTTCTTGTTTTTCAATGACATACTGATAAATAAAGGATGAATAACAACTGAAAAACGTACGCCACTGTCGACACTCTTTTTGATAAAAAGCCAAGCAGCAACGTACGTCATAAAATAAAGCTGTGTTCACTATATCTAGTAGAAACGATTAAAAGAACGCTTGAATACCTGTCTGTGCACGGCCCAAGATCAGCGCGTGAATATCATGCGTACCCTCGTAAGTATTGACCGCCTCAAGGTTCAGCACATGACGAATGATATGGAACTCATCAGAGATACCGTTTCCGCCATGCATATCACGGGCAATACGAGCGATATCGAGCGCTTTACCGCAGTTATTACGCTTGATGAGCGAAATCATCTCAGGCGCCGCATTTTGCTCATCCATCAAACGACCAACACGTAGCGCGGCTTGTAACCCTAGACTGATTTCGGTTTGCATATTGGCAAGTTTCAACTGTACCAGCTGGGTTGCGGCCAATGGACGACCAAACTGTTTACGATCTAGCGTGTACTGACGCGCCGCCTTCCAGCAAAACTCTGCGGCGCCCATACTACCCCAAGCGATACCGTAGCGGGCTTTATTCAAACAGCCAAACGGTCCTTTTAGACCACGGATATCTGGGAAAGCATTGGCTTCAGGAACGAACACTTTGTCCATGACGATCTCACCGGTGACCGAAGCACGTAGTGAAAACTTGCCCTCAATCTTCGGTGCAGACAGCCCTTTCATGCCTTTTTCTAATACAAAGCCGCGAATCTCGCCTGCATCATCTTTTGCCCAGACCACAAACACATCGGCGATAGGACTGTTGGTAATCCACATTTTATTACCCGTCAGCTCGTAACCGCCATCGACGGCGCGCGCACGCGTCGACATTGAGGAAGGATCAGATCCCGAATCAGGCTCGGTCAGACCAAAGCAGCCGACGTATTCACCCGTGGCAAGTTTTGGCAAATACTTTTCTCTTTGTTCCTCTGTGCCATACGCCCAGATCGGATGCATCACGAGGCTTGACTGCACACTCATCGCTGAGCGGTAGCCTGAGTCGACCGCTTCCACTTCCTTGGCAATCAATCCATAAGCAACGCTAGAGAGACCCGCGCAACCGTAACCCTCGATGGTCACACCAAGCAAGCCCATTTCACCCATTTGGCGCATGATATTGCGATCAAAATGCTCATTACGGTTGGCTTGAACGATACCGGGCATCAGCTCTTTTTGAAAAAACTGACGAGCGCTGTCGGTGACCATACGTTCTTCTTCAGTGAGCTGGTCGCGTAGTAAAAAAGGATCTTCCCAATCAAAGCGCGGGCTGGTAGATGTTGCCATGTGAATCTCCTTGATATCAGTCATCCCGACTGACGAATAGTGATGAATAAATAAATGAATTGGTTTGATAAGTCATTGACTTCGTTATTCCGCTGTGCGAAACTTAGTTTCACTTAATAAAACCATTTAAGCAAACTTTCGTGGCGCTGTAAACCTTTATTAAAAAATAGGCATCAAAAGAGATAATCATTAAGAGAAATGGAAATAATATGACAACACCTACATCGACCGCTACCTCATTACTCGAACGAATGGATCACCTGATGGGTCAAAGCAAGGAGGATAATGACCGACAGTTTGTGACGGCACTGGGTCGTGGATTGGTCATACTGGCGGCCTTTGAACATGATGAGCATCTCACTCATCAGCAGTTGTGTCAGATGACAAACTTGCCCAAAGCTACCATTACCCGCCTGATTCATACCTTAACCACGCTGGGATTTTTACGTACAAATGAGTACGGACAGTATCAATTGGGCAGTAGTGCAGTACGCCTAAGCGCGACCGCATGGAGTCGTCACGATATGGTGGCTTATGCTGAGCCACTATTACGTCAGTTCGCTAGCGACAATGAGGTGTCGGTGAATCTAGCGACCGAAGTCGAAGGAGAGATGCGCTATCACGCCTGCTGTCGTAGCCCTGCTCGCCTATCCGTCAACTTGCAGGTTGGCTCAGCCGTACCCGTGGCACGTACGGCGATTGGGCGGGCGTTTTATGCGGCTAGCTCAGCTGCGAGACAGACGATGATTACTAGCAATTTGAAAGAAAATTTATCTACTGAGGATTACATTCACGCACAGACAGCGCTCACTCAAGCAGCAACGTACTATGAACAATACGGCTATACCGTCTCTGATGGGGAGTTTTCTACTGACATATTGGCGGTCGCGGTTGGGGTATATGATGTCGCCACGGGACAATACGCGTATTCGCTCAATGCCAGTGTGCCAAAGGCCAACTGGGAAGCGGACGACTATGCTGCGATGATTGTGCCCAAGTTGCAAGCGTTAGCGGAGCGGATTGGGAGTGGGGTTTAAAACAGTAATATGGTGAAGATATAAGCCTTTTAGCCAGTCATGACACTTTTCTATTGATATAGACTAAAGGGCTGGTTAATTGGCTGGCTCTTTAGCGTCTAATACCCACACCGCATCATGCCCGACAAAATACGTATGATGGTCCGCCACTTCTATGTTATAGACATGGTTTTCATAAGGATTAGGGCAGACATCGTTATAGTGTCGCATCTGCTCGTGAATACTACTCTCTAACAATCCTGTTGCATCACCATATCTTTCAATGTTAGCTAGAGCCTTTTCAAATAACTTTTCATCACCAATACTGTTATCCTTGACTACCCTTCCATCAAAAATTAAAGGCGAATACATTTCTTTTATAAACTTACCAATTGTGTGTGTAGCAGGATCTTTATCTTGACTAAACCTCACATTCAATGTTTTATAAAGCTCAGGGTCTATAATAAAGGGTGCCTTTTCATTAATAACCAACTTGGCATCGGAAGTTTGCAGGTTAAGGGTTTTAATCTCTTCTTTGAACGCTTCTTCTGTATTGGCTAAACTGACAAACTGATAGCCACTATCCGTAAATTTCACAAACTGAATCAGTCCATCTGTTTCCCACATATCATGCTCTTCGATACTTTGAGTATACGCTGTACCTTCAGGGAAGTTCGGTAAGGTGCGTACAGGGATAAACGAATAGTCATCAAGTGCAATCGTATCACCATGAGCAGACGTTAGATATCCAGCTAGTAAACGCTCCGCCGATAACCATTCACCTTCCATGTCTTCAGGCTGGCGAGTTACCCAAAATGGGTGGTTGCTAGTACATAAGATATAATTGCTACCCTTTTCACCTTGCTTGGCTACCGTTTCGTTAAAGTATTCAACTTTAAAGATTCTTTCCTTTTTCGGGGATGCAAACGTACTTATGACAGGCTTATACTTCATGTCACCACTACCCTGTTCGGGCTTGGAGAGTGCAGGCTTTGATAAAATCAAGTCGCCCACTTCAATATCCTGAATTGGCATTAACCCTTTATCCGTATGTACGAGCGTACCTGCGACAAATCCCGTGTTGTTCATCTGCTTGCCTTTTAATTATTGTGTTTCTGCACTTGATGTAGAGTCGTGCACCCAAACGCTATGCTCTCCAACAAAGTAAGTATGAAAACCTTCAACTTCTAAGTTGTAAAAAGGTACCTTAATAGGTTTACGGTTTCCTGCCCATGATCTATTTTCATAGTTATTGAAAACTTCTTTTGAGTATTTCAAATCAAATTTGGTAGCTTTAGCATCTGAGATATAATAGTCTGATACGAATTTGTTAGAGTGAACTTTATATCCTTGATTATTAAAAGTTACCATAAAATCGACTTCGCTCTCGTCGCTATAAATAGGATAAGTAATGCCTATACCTTTGGTATAACTATCCCAAACTACATCGACTTCTAAAACTCTTAAATTATTTTCGTTTTCTATACTAGATAGCAATGTACCTATTTCAATCTTAGAGGCAAGAATCCAATCATTTAATGTCTGATCCCAAATTGGATGGTTAGGAGTCATAAATTCAAAATACCTTAGAGCATCTGGATCGTCGTATTCACTATCTTTTTGACAGCTTAATCTTATAATTTCGTCTTCACCTGAACAAAATGATCTAATTACGCGTTTGTATTCAGTTGGCGCATTATTACTGCCCCACTCAGAACGTGACAGCACCATATCACCTACCTTAATATCCTGAATCGGTATTAATCCCTTATCCATATGTACCAATGTACCTGCGACAAATCCTGAAACGTCTTTATTCATATTATTGATTCGCTAAAATTATTTATTATAAAATTCACCGTCATACACCCATATAGCCTGCTCTCCTATAAAATAGGTATGAGTATCAGCGACTTCAATGTTATAAACATAATCAGTGTAAACATTAGATGTAGCATTAATATCAGCATCCCAGTCTGGCATGATGTAATCATCTACTAATTGACCATAAAATTTAATTTCAACCCGCTGCTCTGGATTTTCTTTATCAAGAAACTTATATACTCCTGGCCAAAAGGAGCGACTTAAACTTGTATCGGGTACTTTCGAGTGATGTGACACTGGATCAAAGCCACTATCCTTATCATTGGTCAATACTTCTAAAGGCTCACCACTACTAAAGTCAATGACTCTCATAGCAATCTCACCTGGACCATCGTTCTTACTAGCAAAATCCGCCATGCATAGCGCTATATTCGGATGACCAGTAGCAACTAAATAGTTACCCCCAATTTGATAAGGATCTCTTACACTCTCATGATACAAACCTGATATTTCATTTTTGTAACCATAATAATTTACTAAAGGATAGAGGCAATCAACGATATCGTTAGATGTAATACGTCTGGCAGCGACCCATCTCGGTTTATCTTCTCCATAAACGTGAGTCCAGAATGGATGATTGTCAGTACAATAAACACCCTCAACTGGTGATATTATTTTTTGTTTGGTCGCAGATTTAATGGTTCTGACTACAGGCTTATAGATTAATTCTCCTTCTCCACTTTCACCTTTAGATAGCACTTTATCACCAACTTTTAGCTCTTGAATCGGCACTAATCCTTTATCTGTATGAATGAGTGTTCCTGCGACAAATCCTGTGTTATTCATGTGCTTTTCTCCTATTCTTTATTATGGCGCTAGCTCATCAAACCTTAGTCCAAATTTCATTAGATACTTACGCAATCTATCGCTATCGTTCGGGCTTTTAAGCTTATCGCGAGAGTTGGCATACAGATAGCGCCCCGCTGCTGCTTGGTTTTTATGGTTAATACACACTTCAATCACATAGGCCAGTTGCACCGTATCAAACGGGTCAATCATGGCAATATCATCTTTATCAAGATATTGGCTTAACATATTATGGCTGCCTTGCTCGATGGCTTTACTGTCTAGCTCCGTTTTAGGTTTATTATCACTTAGGCTATTTTTATTAGTCATCTGGTTGGTTTGGTGTGACTCTGAACCATTAGGTAAACCCCAAAGATGTTTTAAGCGTTCAATTTCTGCTTGCACATCTTTAACCCGAATGACTTTACTCTCAGCAAGAGTAGTCAGACGAATCATACTGGCGGTCAAATCACGAAAGTTCCCTTGCCATGTGGCGTCCTGACTTGTGGCAAAACTTTCATATAGCTGCCGCGCCTCTGGTGCAAATCGATATTGTTGCTGCTGCTCACTGCCCAAACGCGCCAGCTCATAGTCGATATTGGCGGGCAAATCCTCCAAACGGTCTTTTAGCGATGGTAAAAAGAACGTCCACGTGTTCAATCGCGCAAACAAGTCCGCCCGAAACTCACCATCAACGACCGCTTGGCGCAAGTCTTTATTAGTGCCTGCCATCAGCTGAAACGACACGTTAATCGGCGTATCACTACCCAGCGGATAAAATCGCTGCTCCTCAAGTGCAGTGAGTAACATCGCCTGCTCGTCCAGTCCCAGCTCACCGATTTCATCTAAGAACAGCAAACCACCATCGGCAGACTTGAGCAGTCCATCACGGCTCGACGCGGCACCTGTAAACGCGCCTTTGACGTGACCGAACAACACACTCATTGCGGTATCACCACGCAAGGTGGCGCAGTTGACTTCGACAAATGCCCCTAGGGCGTATTTGCTATGCGCGGCATTGTTGGCCTTGGCTTTTTTGAGCGCATAGATTTGGGTCGCCAGTTGCGACTTGCCCGCCCCTGTTGCCCCCATAAGTAGGATGGGCGCGGTGGAACGGGTCGCCACTTTTTCAATATCAGAGATAAGTTGCTCATAAGCGGCATTTTGGGTAACCAGATTGGCTTGTAGGGTTTGCCAGTGCTGCGCTTTTTCGGCCTCAAAGCGCGCGCGCAAACTGTCATAGCGCGACACATCCAAGTCAATAATTTGATAACGGCCTTGCGGATTGTACTGATCGGGTTTGGGACATGGCGAAGTTTGGATAAAGTCGGCAGGCATAAATCCCGCCTCGACCAGCAAAAACCAACATATCTGCGCCACGTGCGTGCCCGTAGTCAGATGCAGCAGATAGTCCGTGTCCTCACGAAAGGCAAACCCTGTGACAAAGTCATACAGCTCGGCATAGACATCGGCAAAGTCCCACGGACTGGTGAGCGCCACCCGATGCCCAATTACTTGTGTGTGCGGGCTGACTTGCGCCATATCCTCGCAGATAAGGTTAAACAAGCGTTTATCACGTTTGCTATAGAGAATATGCAGCTCATCAACCAGCAAATCATCTTGCAAGCCCAAACTGACCGTCGGTCGCCAGCGTTGCCAACGCTTGTCATTAAAGCCATTGTCTAAGGTGGTGCCAAGAAAGCCGATAACGGCGGTTTTGTTGTTTTTACTCATGATGATTTGCTTAGCTCATTATTTTTTATTTGGTTTTTTGCTTGTCCATGGCGCATTGCTATCAATAGACAGCGGCTCGTCTGCCATGATTTGTTGCGCAAGGTGACGATTCAATGGATACAGCACGCTAAAATGGTCTTGCCGCGGAATAAAGGCACAACGCAGCATGGGGTTTTTGTCCTTATCACACATGGGCTTTAGGTCGCGATAGTTACCGCTACGCTTGCCCTCAATAACCCACGTAGGCATGCGAATATCATCAGTCCAATTGGCAGGCGCGCGCAAATCCATCTCTCGTTGCTCATTGCCAGTAAAGGTAACCTCGTGCAAAAACATCGTCTCTTGAGTAGCGCCAAAGCTAACAACCTCTTTAAACAACTCAGGATGGGTACTACTTGCCACTTCGCTGACGAGTAGCACCAGCGTGCCGCCTGTACTGTGTCCGCCCAAATAAATACGACTACTATCGATATACGGCAAACTCGCCAGATATTCTGCTGCCGCAATAACATCATCGACTTCACCATAGTTCACTTCGATATTGCCTGCATTGTCATTGCCACCGCGCAAGGTCGGAAACATCATCATCACGCCCGCATCACGGTATGGGCTGGCGGTTTGGTCATTTTGCTTAGAGCCTTTGCGCCAAAAATCTGCCAATGTGTTCGACTCACCGCCCGTTATCCAAACAATGGCGGGATGCTTTTTTTGATCTTGCGGATCAGGCGTGACAAAGGCAGCCAGTGACACACCATCACTGTCATAGCGCACGCTATCAAAAAGTTGTGGCGGCGGTTTTGGCAATGGTGTTTTAATCGTAGGCTCGATATTAATGGTCGTCTCATAATGACTGCGCAATGACGCCAGCGCTGGCGCGGCAGCCGCACTGATATTGACGCTCATCCCCATTAGCATCAATGCGCTAACCGATATCACCCGCTGCCATATTATCCCTTTACCTTGTATACCCATTCGATGCATATCCTTATCCTCTTAAAAAAACTGACCCACCGCAACGATAACCCGCTGATTGTAGCAGAATTACCCATACGCCAAATAAATGATAGTTGTTAAATCTATAATAAAAACTACTTATATAGAATATTTTCTAGTTATTTTTTCTTATTTAAATAACCGAACTTTTCAGCATTTATTCTTTTTAATTTATTTTTTTATAAATATCAAAAGCTTAAGTATTTATGTCAACTCTGCAGACAAACTTGGCACAACCTTCGCACTATATAAAGTACATAAAGAACACTTTTATAAAAAATGAAGGAGCACAACATGCAACCAACCACTCATAACATCATTCAAGACGGCGGAACCCCAATCCGCCTATGGACCAAAGGCGTACCTGTCGATCCAAAAGCGCACGACCAACTAATTAAAGCCTCACAGATGCCCTTTATTTATAAGTGGCTCGCGGTGATGCCTGATGTCCATGTCGGTATCGGCGCGACCATCGGTACGGTGCTGCCGACCAAAGAAGCGATTATTCCTGCAGCCGTCGGTGTTGATATTGGCTGCGGTATGATGGCAGTGCAAACGACGCTGACCGCTGACGATTTGCCTGATAATTTGCGCGGTCTGCGTACAGAGCTTGAAAAAGCCATCCCGCATGGTCGTAGTAAAATACGTGGACGCGGATCTCGTCGCGATGTGGGCGCATGGACGAATCCTGATGACACCGTGATGAATGGTTGGGGCACGCTGGTCGATGATTTTAATTACATCACCCAAAAGCACCCCAAACTCAAAAACACCAACAATCTAAAACACTTGGGAACGCTAGGTACGGGCAATCACTTTGTCGAGGTGTGCCTTGATGAGACCAATCAAGTGTGGATCATGCTGCATTCAGGGTCGCGCGGCGTGGGCAATGCCATCGGTCGCTACTTTATTGAGCTGGCGCGCGAGGACATGCGCAAATGGTTTATTAACTTGCCTGATAAAGACCTCGCCTACTTTGCCGAAGGAACAGAGCATTTTGATGATTATTGGTTTGCGGTCGGCTGGGCACAGCGTTTTGCCTTCAAAAACCGTGAAATCATGATGGAAAAAGCCATCAAAGCGCTACGTACCATCGTGACAAAACCATTTGATGCCGCCGTAAAAGCTGTGAATTGCCATCACAACTATGTGGCAAAAGAAGAGCATTACGGCGAGGAGATCTTTGTCACTCGTAAAGGCGCGGTACGAGCGCGTGTTGGCGAATACGGTATCATTCCGGGATCAATGGGCGCAAAATCCTTTATCGTGCGCGGTAAAGGCAATGAAGAATCCTTTTGCTCTTGCTCGCATGGCGCAGGTCGCGTGATGTCACGTACCGAGGCAAAAAAGGTCTTTACCACCGCCGACCAAATCGCCCAGACCGAAGGCGTAGAATGCCGAAAAGACGCGGATGTGATTGATGAAATTCCAGCGGCGTATAAAAATATTGATGACGTGATGAAAGCGCAAAGTGACTTGGTAGAGGTGGTACATACCTTGCGGCAGGTGGTTTGTGTGAAGGGGTGAGTGATGAATAAATTTCATATGCGATGGATCGATTTTACTTACGCAAGTGGAGATGAATTAGTTAATGAAAAAATTCCTGAATTCTTCATTGATGGCCGTCCATTAATTGAATTACTTGGAGACTATCGACATCTAGGCAATTGTGACAATGACCTTAATAGTGATGGACTTCTATCACGTCACTACATATTGCAGTTGCTAGGTCGAGCTTCTCATAACAATCAGTTAGGCTCAGATCGGACAGTATTATATCGTTGTCATTGTGCATGTGATCACTGTGGTATTTTTTCCACAGAAATAATAGTAGGAAAGCTAACTGTACAATGGAAAATCATCGCATGGGAGGATCAAGAAAACCAAACTATATTTGATAAAAATATCAACTTGAAATTTTTTAAACACCAATATTTCAAAACTATTTATCAATATTGTGAAAAAAAAGGGATTGTTCTTTAATTTCTCTCATATGAGTTTTCCGTAGAACTAGAAATAAAGATAAAACCGTATATTACGAGTTAGAAAACGTTAATAAAAGTCTTAGAGTATCTTTTTAGGATTGTAGAAACTAAGCTACGCTCGACTGATACAAAATATGGGCATGTTGGCAAACAGGGAACGCCGCTACTAAAAATGATTATTAAAGAGGTAGTCAGAGTAAAATCTGGTGCGATACGTAAGTGGGAGTCTCGGTACGGTTGTGGATGCAGGTGCTGGCTATGTCAAATGGTCTACCACTGGCGCGCGTTTCCAATGAGATATCTCGGCTGTTCGACTAAAAACGGCAGTTATTGCATTGATGCGGGTTCGACTCCCGTCATGTCCACCATATAGAAAAAATAAACATAAGACTGAATTCGAGGTGTAACGTGAATGAACTAAATCAACAAAACATAGTGCTACAAATGGATAAATTGATTGCGACTATTTACGACGTCTTCTCGAAGTACTCTATTGATGAGGTTAAAGGTGTCTGTACTGGATGCTGTGTATTAAAAAATATTATAGAAGAAATTTTAACTGTTCCATTGAGAGAACTGAGTTGGCATGCTGTTTATGAGTATTTAGATGCAGCCAAGTATGATGTAGAATTTCTAATATCAGAAGCTAAATACCTACTTCCCAGAATTATTGAGCTATATATTTCAAGTGAGTATGTCAGGCAGCCATCAGAATTTACCTTCGAAACCTGCTACTTTAGTAAAGCTAAATATTGGACAGACAAGAAATAGCAATCATCAAAGAATTTGCAGAACTACATTTTAAAAAAGTCAATTGTCGAAAATGATAAAAACTTCACATTAAATGAGCTTATTATTATGTGGCATGATAGCAGGATTAAATATTGATTTCTTATTCAACATTTGGGTCAATCTTTAATTATCCTAAGGCAGTATATGATTATGCAAGTATGCTGTGGTTTCATTTTAAAGACTTGAATCATGAATCTGCTTGGACGTCATATGCTTTAGACAAACAATTTACTGACTGGGCATTATCCGATAAGGTATTTAATAGTTTTTCAGACAAAATCCTGTTGGCAATTGAAGATATTGACTCATTGGATGATGATCAGTTGGATGCTTATGAACATGTATTGCGACTAAATGATTGATTATTATGAGTGAAGACATAGCTGGCTATATTGTCTACAGGTTCTAATTTTTTATTTTTGATAGCATTAATTTTACTTGATTATTCTTAACTTTGATTGCGAATGGATAAATTAACTGTGGATACCCATTACCTAGATTCTCTAAAAAAGCCATTGATTGATGAGCATTATAATTTTACTCACATTACTAGCCTGACCGATTTTGTTGATAAAGCTTACGGTATCTTTTCCATTTATCCATTAGTTAAACAAACAGCAATGTGTGATTGTGGTGGCTGTTTTCCAGAGCCTTTGATCACTCGATGGAAAGATTACTCGAACATCGATACCATTCCTGATGAGATTTTAGAATGTTATCTTTCCTCAGAAGTAATTGAAAAATCAATCATAGCACAGCAAATGCACGCTTTATTACCAAGATTAATGCGTTCATTTATCCAAGGAAAAGAGTTCGGAATCTTAGGACGCGATGCTGCTTTTAATTACTGCCAATTTTCTAGCAATCAATTTACAACTTGGCTTACCTCAGAAAAACAATTTATGCAAGATTTTGCTCTAACCTATTTTGATTGCTACATCAACCATCCTGAAGGTTGGACAAGGTTTTTAGAGTTTGAAGGTGCAATTGATATTGTTACGATGTTCTATATGTCAGGACTGGATATTCAGCCCTTACTCGATCTTTGGATCGTCTCATTTAGACAAATTGTTAGCATGTCTGTACTTGTCTTTAATCGTGCGAATGGACATGGAAAACGGTAGATTTTATAGCATACTTGCCGAAGATGATCCCACATATAGTATGCTCGTTAATACTTGGATAAATACTAATGCTAAAAAAATTACCAATGCATTTATAGCTATGACTAATCGCTCGAATTTCAATAGTTTGCCTGATAATGAAAGATTATGCATAACAGAAGCATTGCAATATTTTCGACGATTGAGTTAAAAGCTTGCTCAATATCTTGGAAAATCACTATAAGAAACAATGGAGAACAACAATGAAACTCGCAGAAGCCTTACTTATCCGTAGCGATATGCAAAAAAAATTAGCACAAATCAAAGGACGCATTCGCAGCAATGTCAAAGTCCAAGAAGGCGACACGCCAAACTGAAGACCCAAACGCACTGATAATCGATGCCAGCCAAATCATTACTGAATTGAGCGTGTTGATTGAACGGATTCACCGTACCAATGCCATTGCCAAAACCAATGAAGGTCAGTCGATGCTGACGCTATTGATCGAGCGTGATACGTTAGAGATGCGTCACAAGTTATTGATTGAAGCGATCGAAGCCACTGATACCGAGGTTGACCGTTATAGTCCTCGCGAGATTAAGTGGCATGTCATAGTCTCAGTCGCAGGTCTGCAAAAGCAAGCTGATGATATCGCGATGAAACTGCGCAAGATTAATCTTGTCATTCAGTCCAATAACTGGCAAATTGACCTTGTTGAATAATATGTAGTCGATTAAATTTAAAAAGAATGTAGCACGTCTAAGTTGATTTTTTCGAAGCCTCTGGAGTGCAAAGTACACAGCAAGCGAGGAAAATTCAACTTAGCAAAGTGCCATTTAAGATACATTTCTTTTGGTTTAATTTGTCTATATCGTTTGACTCATATTTTACAAAATTAATTTTAGAAATTCTCTGCGAGCTTAGTATAAGCCAGCAGACTCCCCTTTTGGAACCGACTGGGCGAGTGTCAGACCCCAAACCGCCGCAGCAGGGGGTTGAAAACATACTGTAGTGGCTGCTACGCGTTGCGGGCAAACGCATTTTTTACAACTCATGCCCCGTACTCGTCACTTGGCACAATGCACCATTTAGACCTTACCACCAGACACTGACAGTCGGTTTCAATCTTATTTTTTAAATACTACCTTTGTTTTGACACCAGATAACTGTAACGGAATACCTATACCACATGAAATTAATGCAATCTCGATTTTACAACCCACGTAAGCTTTTGAGCATAGAGGGTAGCGGCGCTGAAATAAAAGTCATTAACGATGATTATTTTTATCCCAGTAATGACAATCCTTTTGAATCTTTGTTAGACGATATTTTATCAAGCATATATGTATCCCATAGCGACCTCGTTATTAGCGAGCATCACTTGCAAGATTTTGAACGCTGTACTGATTTTTACCCTGTGAAATATAACAAGAACACCAACCAAAGCTACGCCTCTGAGCTGTGCTATTTTCATCCAGCGCTTGAGGTTTTTGTTTTGGCAGATACCAATTTATCGAATGAATATGACAAACATATTATAGAAGATGGTCTATTGCGTGTGAGCAATGTCTATTATGAATCAAGCAATCCAGACGCGCCTGTCAATATCAAAACATTGTTCGAAACATATTTGCAAAAGTATCAATCAAGTGAAGCGAAAGTATCTATTTTGCTAAAAGATTCTGAAGGACTGGTGCTAAAAACACAGGGTATCAAGCCGCGTCCGATTGAGCTTGAGCTTATGTATAATGACGACTTTGTGCCTGTGCATCAGCATATCAAAGCAAAGCTAACCAATGATAGCAAGGGCGTACTATTACTGCATGGCGTCGCTGGATCAGGAAAAACCAACTATATTAAATGGCTTACCTCACAGGTACCCAACAAGCAGTTCGTCTTTATCCCAACCAATATGATTAACTCTTTGACCGATCCTGGGTTTATGTCGCTTTTAATCGATAATAAAAACTCTATTTTAGTGCTTGAGGATTGCGAAAACTATATCGCTGAGCGCACAGCTGAAGATATCAATACCGACGTGGTATCGTCTATTTTGAATATTGCGGATGGTATGTTGTCAGACATTTTAGAGTGTCAATTTATCTGTACCTTTAATTCTGACCTCTCCAGAGTCGATAGTGCATTATTGCGTAAAGGCCGTCTAATCGCTGAATATAAGTTTGCACCATTAGACACAGATAAAGCCAATACCTATCTGCGCTCAATTGGTCATGACAAGCTAGTATCTGTCCCGACGATATTAGCAGATTTAACCAATATGGATGAAGACAGCTATAAGGCCCCTGTTAAAGAAACCAAAATTGGCTTTGTTTAATCCCTCAATGATGAAAGCAACCATTGTAGTTATAACGCTTACCACTATAAAAGGCACGTTGTCATGCCAGCATCACCCAAAATCCTCAAAATCGACGGCAGTACAGGCGAAGGCGGCGGACAAATCATCCGTACCGCGCTGTCGTTATCGATGCTCACTGGTACGCCAATTGAAATCACCAATATTCGTGCAGGACGCGCTAAGTCTGGACTAATGCGCCAACATTTAATGTGTGTAAAAGCCTCACAAACCATATCGAACGCGACTGTGACAGGGGCACATTTAGGTAGCACAGCGTTTAGCTTTAACCCTACACTGTGATTCAGTCGGGCGGTTATAATTTTGATATCGGCTCAGCAGGCAGTACCAGTCTAGTACTACAAACGCTATTGCCTGCCCTGCTCTTTGCCAATACTGGTTCAGCTTCGCCATCCACCGTGACCATTACAGGTGGCACGCACAACCCACTCGCACCAACGAGCGATTTTTTGCAGCAAGCATTTGTGCCGATACTAGCCAAATTGGGAATGCAGGTGGATATTGAATTACAGCAAATAGGTTTTGCTCCTGTCGGCGGCGGCATAATTAAAACCACTATCGCGCCATTCATGCGACGTGCTGACGCCTCACGATTAGACCTGACGGAACGAGAGAAGCTTAGCCGCATAGAACTGGTCGCAAGCGTGCTCAATCTAGAGTACGCTATCTGCCAGCGTGAGCTTGCCAGCGCGCAAGCCGCATTGATTGAGGCAGGTATTGATGAGGCGCTTATTACAATAAGCGGCAATAGATTACACGGCATTGGTGAAGGCAATACGTGTTATGCAAAAGTCACTCACGAGAGTAGCAACATCCAAAATCATAAAGAAACTCACTCCGAAATGTTCACCTTATTAGGAGAAAAACGTAGCTCAGCGGAAAAGATAGGTGGTCGTTTATCAAGCTTAGTCAAACGCTATCTATTTAACACCGATGCATTGGTCGATGAATATCTCACCGATCAGCTGCTGCTACCATTAGCATTATCAGGCGGCGGAAAGTTTACTGCAAGAGTCATTAGCGAGCACAGCAAAACCCAAGCATGGCTGATTCAGCAATTTTTGCCCGTTAAGATTACCTTTGACACTATTAATGACGAGCACATCTTAGTACAGATTGTCTGTTAAAATTTACCAGCATTAGTATACTGTTACCCAATGATACCGACGTCTTGACCGCATCGGTGTATGATATACGCGATAAATTTGACCGTCTTATCTATCTCTACCAATTATCGAGCCTCGTTATGCCTGAATCTCGCACCAATCTAAACCCTGAACCCAAAACCAACTCACCGTACTTTGTCGGGTTGCTGTTACGCTATAGCCTGTTTGGGGCAGCCATTTGTCTACTACTAGCAGGATTGCTACTGATGCATGGTTGGCTGATTGTGATTGGTGGCTTAGGAGTAGCACTTGGCATTTATGATTTGATTCAGTCTAAGCATTCCGTGCTAAAAAACTATCCCATAGCAGGACATATTCGTTATGTTTTGGAGGACTTTCGTCCTGAGATTCGTCAGTATTTGCTCGAAGATGACAAAGAGCAAGTGCCGTTTTCACGCCAGCAACGTGCCTTGGTCTATCAGCGTGCCAAAAACGTCAGTGATACAAACGCGTTCGGTACATTAGACAATCTATATACCAATGGCAAAGAGTGGTTTTTACAATCTGCCATTAGCCAGCCATTAGAAAACAAAGATTTTCGTATCATGGTGGGCGGTGAGCGCTGCCAGCAGCCACATGATATGTCGGTATTTAATATCTCTGCGATGAGTTTTGGGAGCTTGTCTGCCAATGCGATTATGGCACTTAATCAAGGCGCCAAGATTGGTGGCTTTACCCATGATACTGGGGAGGGCGCGATCAGCCCTTATCATCGTAAGTTCGGTGGTGACTTGATTTGGGAATTGGGCACCGGTTATTTTGGCTGCCGCAATGAAAATGGTAACTTTGACCCACAGTCTTTCGCTGAAAAAGCCGTCGATCCACAAGTCAAAATGATTGAAATCAAACTGTCACAAGGCGCAAAACCCGGTAAAGGCGGCGTACTACCTTCAGGAAAAATCACCCAAGAGATCGCTGATACGCGCCAAGTACCAACAGGGCAAGACTGTATATCGCCCTCCTCGCATACAGCTTTTAGCACACCGCGTGAGCTGGTGGCTTTTTGGCAGCAATTACGTGAATTGTCAGGCGGCAAACCCGTTGGTTTCAAACTGTGCGTAGGTCAGCCGTGGCAATTTATGGCAATTGTGAAAGCCATGATAGAGACGGACAACTATCCAGACTTTATTGTCATCGATGGCGCCGAAGGTGGTACAGGCGCTGCGCCTGTTGAGTTTATGGACAATGTCGGCATGCCGATGGTCGAAGGGTTTTTATTGGTACATAATACCTTGGTGGGTGCAGGCATTCGTGACAAAATCAAGCTTGGTGTGAGTGGAAAAATTGTCTCAGGGTTTGATATTGCGCGTATGATTGCACTAGGTGCAGATTGGTGTAACTCAGCACGTGGCTTTATGTTTGCAGTAGGCTGTATTCAGTCCCGCTCTTGCCATACTAATACTTGCCCAACAGGTGTGGCTACTCAAGACCCGTACCGTCAAAAGGCGCTCGATGTCCCAAGCAAAGCGGAGCGCGTCGCAAGCTTTCACAAAAACACGCTCAAATCACTGGCTAGTATCGTCGGCGCCGTTGGCTTACAGCATCCCAGTCAGTTACAGCCCTATCATATTGCCCGCCGTTTAGATGATGGACAAATCAAACTATTATCCAAGTTTTTTTACTTCACCGATAGAAATGCTTTACTTGACCAAAGCGCGCGTGCAGATGTCTTTAACCAAATGTGGGTCATGGCAAACCCTGATAGCTTCTTAGCCAATAATGATGCGCTCATTGCTTATAATAAAGACTCACGTGATAAGGGCAAAGAAACCAGCGCACCAACAGAGCAAAGCCTTGGCACAGGAAGCCTAAACAGCAATGGTGATGGTGGAATGCTAATCGGCAACGTCAACAATACTTTTCGCGATTTTCCGCCTAGCAGCGACTAGAATAACGTAAGCTGTAATTACTTAAACTAAGTGTATTTCCATCGTAAATTCACTATAAAATAAGTATAGTGCTGCTAGGATAAGCGTTTACAGCCTCTTATTTCATCTTATAAAAGTTACCTGATTGATGCCAAGTTTTACGCCTACTTTATCTCTTTTGTCTTTGGGTACGACTGCCCTACTCTCACTCAGCATCAGCGCTTGCCAGCCACTGAACACTGAGTCTGCTAACAGCGATACTGAAAACTGGTCATGCCAGTCGCAAAACACGCCTTTTGCTTATAGCGTTTGTGGCATTCACACTGACGCATTGACTGATGGACGCTATTCATTACAATTATTTTGGCAACAGCCTGACAGCACAAAGCCTTTACTTACCTTTGATACGTTATTAGCAACCTTACCCGCCAATCAAACGCTTAGCTTTGCGATGAACGCTGGTATGTATAACGAAAAATTTGCCCCAATTGGTTACACTGTCATTGATGGAGATGAGAAGCGCGCCTTAAATCTTAAAGAAGGCGGCGGCAATTTTCATTTATTGCCTAATGGGGTGCTGTGGTGGGACAAATCAGGTGACGTGCATATTACAGAAAGCCATGCCTTTGATGAGCAAGTTAAGAACGATGACGCAAAGCCTTGGTACGCCACCCAGTCAGGGCCTATGCTAGTCATCAATAACGAGATACATCCGCAATTTAACCCTGATAGCACCTCCCTCAAGATTCGTAATGGCGCAGGCATTTGCAGTGATGGCAGCATCCAATTTATCACTAGCGAGATGCCAGTGACGTTTCATCAGTTTGCCACGCTCTTCAAAGACGAGCTACACTGCCCCAATGCGCTATTTTTGGATGGCGGTATTGCATCGGCATTGTATGCGCCTAGTGTTGGCAAACATGACAAAAAAGAGATGGGTGTGATGATTGGTGTGGTGGAAAATAAAAATGAATAACACTTAGTATCAATAAAAAAGCACTTAAGGCGACGTTATCGTCTCAAGTGCTTTTTTTATTGTACGGATACGAGTTTTGAGATGATATTAGCGCGCCATATAATCAGTCATCTCTTCCACCCCATGCAAGGTCATCGGATACATCTTATTTTCAAACAGTTTTTTGATCTCAACGATGGTCTGCGTGTATTGCCAATAGCTTGGGGTTTCAGGATTGAGCCACGCCACTTTGTCAAAATGCGCCAGCACACGCTTTAACCATACAATACCCGCTTCATTGTTCATATACTCGACGCTACCGCCCACGGTCATCAGCTCATAAGGCGACATCGACGCATCACCGACGAAGATAACGCGATACTCACGTCCGTATTTATTGAGCAGCTCAAACGTTGGCATCGGCGCACTGTGGCGACGGTTATTATCCTTCCATACATAATCATACAAGCAGTTATGAAAATAAAAAAACTCTAACGTCTTAAACTCGTTTTTCGCGGCCGAGAACAGCTTTTCGAGCGCCTCGACATGAATGTCCATACTGCCACCCACGTCAAACAGCATCAGTACTTTGACGCGGTTACGGCGCTCCGCTTGCATATGAATATCGAGCACGCCTTTTTTAGCGGTGCGTTTAATGGTCTCATGAATGTCAAGCTCATCGGCACTGCCTGTGCGCGCGAACTGGCGCAGGTTGCGTAGTGCCATTTGTATTTGACGCGTACCAAGCTGGCTGTCATCATCGAGATTACGATATTTGCGCTGCTCCCAGACTTTTGCCGCACTGCGTTTACGCGATTCCCCGCCGACACGCACGCCTTCTGGATGATCACCATAAGCACCAAATGGCGAGGTACCACCTGTCCCCACCCATTTACTGCCGCCTTGATGACGCGCTTTTTGTTCTTTTAGGCGCTCCTCTAACGCTTTCATTAGTTCTTCTAGTGAGCCGTATTTTTTTAACAGTCGCCGCTGTTCTTCGGTTAGGTTTTTTGGATCGAGCTTTAGGTCCAGCCATTCTTTTGGCACGTCCGTCAACTTACCCAACAGCTCATCCAAATCAAGGCTATCGACGCCTTCGAAATAATCTGCCATGGCGCGATCAAATTTATCAAAATGGCGCTCGTCTTTGACCATACACAGCCGAATCAACCGATACATATCATCACGACTAGCAAAGGTCAATAGTGTACTATCTTCAGGATGCGCCTGCATCATCAAGCCTTTATCAAGCGCGGCATTGAGATCAAGCAGCTCACGCGTACTGACTGGCACGCCGTAAGTACGTAAGGTGTAGAATAGTTTTATAAACATAAGAGACGCACCACTAATTGACGTAAAACGGAAAAAGCATCGAAAACCTAGATGTGCTTAACGGCGCATCATGTTGGCAAAACGCTGCAATAAATTCACATCGGCTTCGTTTTTGAGCAGCGCACCATACAGCGGCGGAATAGATTTTTCACCGCGCAAGTTTTCTTCTAACTCGCTTTGTGCCATGTCATCAGCCAATAATAGCGTTAACCAATCGACCAACTCAGACGTTGAAGGCGGCTTTTTAAGTCCTTGAATGTTGCGCAGTTTGTAAAAGACATCCAACGCGTCGTTGACCAGTTTTTCTTGAATATCTGGAAAATGTACCTCAACGATTTGGCGCATGGTTTGCTCTTCTGGAAAATCGATATAATGAAAGAAACAACGACGCAAAAACGCATCGGGCAGCTCTTTTTCATTGTTTGATGTGATAATAACTACTGGACGCTGCTCAGCGGTAATGGTTTCACCCGTCTCATAAACATAAAACGACATCTTATCGAGCTCATGGAGCAAATCATTGGGAAACTCGATATCGGCTTTATCAATCTCATCAATGAGTAGTACGCTGCGTTCGGTGCTGGTAAAGGCATCCCACAATTTACCCGGCTTGATATAATTACCAATCTCATAAACCTTGTCATCACCCAATTGCGAATCACGTAGACGCGATACCGCATCATACTCATATAGCCCCTGTTCAGCTTTAGTCGTCGACTTGATGTGCCACGTAATCAATGGCATTCCTAGACTTTCAGCAACCTCTTCAGCCAGCAAGGTTTTACCTGTACCCGGCTCCCCTTTGATCAAGAGTGGCTTTTGCAATGTCATGGCCGCATTCACTGCTAACTGCAAATCATCAGTAGCAATATAATTTTGGGTGCCAGTAAAGCTCTTTTTGGTATTATCAGTCGTCGTCATATTCCGGTCTCATTTATTGTTATAAAATAAAAAATTACAGGGCAATTATAAAGAATCAATAACCATTTAGAGTAGCACAGCCTTGTTCATTGCCAAAATACTCATGCGTTCGCAATTGTTGATACTGTTGCTAGGCCATGTCCTCAATTCAATCGATAGTCATCTAAATGGAATAAAAATGGTTAAATAACACACGATTAATAAATACTCGCCCATAAAAAAAGACACGCAAAGTGTCTTTTCTATTTAGAACGCAAGCTATTCAAAATGCCAATTATTTAAAAAGCCGATTTAATTTATCATTTATCAGCATTTGTTGTATTGGGTTTGTCATTTAACGTGCTGTCTTTTTTTAAGTTGACTTCTGTCTCTGATTGAGTCGATATTGGCGTTGTATGAGGTTGAGTACTCTCAGAATGTTCCTCAAACATCTCATTTTCTGCCAAATAATTACCTGTGGTCAGCTGCATGGTGGCTTGCGTATCTTCTGCCGTACGGCGACGTGCTTTGTCCAAGCTTAATTCAAAGGCACCGCGAATAATCTGCCAAATAAAGCCAAGAAACAGCCCCACAACCAGTACCACCAATATAGGCACCATATTAGCAATCGCACCAGTGGTGTCTTTCATCATGATGGCATAAACCACGCCAATACTGGCTGGTGCAATCACACTAGGATCACCAATAGCAGTACCAGGAGCTAGCAAGACAGCAAACAGTACCATCCAGCTCATTCCGCCAAGCGGACGTGGTAGCATACGAGCGACCAACAACCACAATACCAATACGAGGACGACACCGCCCAAATACGCATACATTGGTAAGTCTGCGGGTGGCACGTCTTTTACCATCTGTCCCCACCAAATAGCAATTTCGCCGAGAATATCACTAATGGCTTCTAACGGTAAGAGGTTTACGATATTTTTTAACCAGTCCATGCGCGTTTTATTACCTGCATTTGTAAAGGGTGTGACACGTTTTTACGTTTAGCATGAGTGTGAGGCTTTATCGTAAGATATGGTCAATGAGACCAGTAACACCTTCAACTCGCATACTTAGTAAGGCGCTAGTTTATCATGACTGTCTATCAAAATGCATGTGACCAAATGTTTTATAGACAGTTTAGTGGCAGATTTTTCGATAAATTATCCAAAAAATGAACCCAGTCAATGCTTTAAAACTTACCTACTAATCATAAATATTGTCTTGCGCTTCGCGTGCACGCAGTTCAGCTTGGCGGCGCATGACATCTTGCGGTGGCATCTGCACGAAATATCCTTGCGACTGTAACTTTGCCAAGACCTCGTCTTTATTAACACGAGCAAGCGTTGGTGTTGTCGCCAAATCCAAATGCATGACAAACTTGCTACGGCCTAAGCCTGCACGGAAGTCTTTGGGTAGCACACCAAGCCAGTCTTTGATCTCATCAGTATCATCAGGATAATCAGGACGTGAAATATAGACATACATATCGTCATGTTTGGAGAATTTATAAATATCGCAATGCATAAAAATACCCTATCAGTAACTATGGCCATAGGTTAGCATATTTTGGACAATTATCAGTAGTCGCTTTACGTTTTATGACGGTCAATTGCTTTGAAATTGATAGGCTACAATGCGATAAAGGACTCGTTAAACACATTCTTGTATTGATAAATTATTGTCAAAAAAATTAGCGTTTGCCAAAATTATCCATTTTAATGTGACTGATGACTTGTAAAAGCGCTTTGAACCTTTCATAATAAAAGCGTTTTTCAGGAGAGAGTTTGTGGGACAGTGGTACTATCAAGTAACACTGCAAAAATATATCGTATCAAACCGCATTGGTCGTACGATTGAAATAGCCACACAACCACCGAAGGCGCATCCACCCTGCCAATCGCTCAGGTAAAAGGACTGAAAAACACATGTCATTATTGTTTACGTTGATGCCATCAATCATGCATCGCGAACAAACAAAAGGCATAACAAATCTGGAGAGTGGTAAGAGCGGACGAC
Organism: uncultured Gammaproteobacteria bacterium; assembly: GCA_963744895.1. Classification (GTDB taxonomy): domain Bacteria; phylum Pseudomonadota; class Gammaproteobacteria; order Pseudomonadales; family Moraxellaceae; genus Psychrobacter. The sequence goes on along the minus strand of CAVUUW010000005.1, from coordinate 1,053,236 downwards.
GCCTTACCCACCGAAGGGGAGAAAATGCGACATTAGCTGTTTAAACTTTTAAAGACTTATGTTTTTAGAAACTAGCAGCAATGGTTCGTGTTGAAAATCTCAGGTCACAGGACAGATAGGGCTTTTGCTTAAACCGACGTTCAGCGTCTGTTTGGCTGACGCTTTATATTCCATTTTCTGTACCACCCTTGGACGTGACATTTGCGCTTTGCAATGTTGCCTCTCACTACTATGATAATGCGCATCAGCCTTGTACTTCTTACCAAGTATGACTGATGTACACATAAGGATTTGTTATGACTGATATTCAAGCCAGCACTTCTCAAAACCAAGCACCCAAACGTACCCCTCTTTATCAGTCTCACGTCGATAGTGAAGGCAAACTGGTGGATTTCTCTGGTTGGGAATTGCCCATTCATTATGGCTCACAAATCGAAGAACACGATGCCGTTCGTACAGACGCTGGTATGTTCGATGTCTCGCACATGGTTGTTACCGATATTAAAGGCAGCAATACCAAAGCATGGCTACAAAAACTGCTGGCCAATGATGTTGATAAATTAAAAACGACGGGTAAAGCGCTTTATTCTGGCATGCTAAACGAACAGGGCGGTGTCATCGACGACTTAATCGTCTATCTGATGAACGATGATGCTACTGAATATCGTATCGTCTCAAACGCGGCCACCCGTGATAAAGATATGGCACAGTTTCATAAAGTGGCCGAAAAATTTGACATCACTATCACTGAACGTCCAGAACTTGCCATGCTTGCCGTGCAAGGCCCAAATGCCATTGAAAAATTGGCGCAAACCAAACCAAATTGGGCAGATACGTTAGCAGGACTAAAACCCTTTGTCGGTGCCGATCTGACTGATATCGAGGGCGCAGATTGGTTTGTGGCGCGTACTGGTTATACTGGTGAAGATGGCGTTGAAGTTATCATGCATGGTGATGATGCTCCAGCGTTCTTTGAGCAACTAAAAGCCAATGGCATCAAACCTGCCGGTCTTGGTGCACGTGATACCTTGCGTATGGAAGCGGGTATGAACCTTTATGGTCACGATATGGACGAGACCATTAATCCTTATGAGTGCAACATGGGTTGGACGCTTGCGCTAAAAGATGAGCGTGATTTTGTGGGTCGTGAGGCTTTGGTCAGCAAACGTAAACAAGCAAAAGAAGACAATACGGCGATGAAACAAGTCGGTCTTCTCTTGACGTCTCGCGGCGTGTTACGTGAAGGTATGACAGTGACCATCAATCAGGGCACAAATAATGAGCAAACGGGTGTTATCACTAGTGGCACCTTCTCCCCTAGCCTAAAAAACTCCATTGCTATTGCCCGCGTACCTGCCAGCATATCAGATGAAGATAGCGTGCAAGTTGATTTGCGCGGCAAAGGTAAGTTCGTTGATGTACGCGTACTCAAGCTGCCGTTTGTGCGTAACGGCAAACAGCAATTTGACTCATAAGCATCATAAACTCTATTATTAGCCTGCATTAGCTAGTGTTTACTATTTTTGTTAAACAACCTCTATCATTTCGGAGAGAAACCATGAGCAATATCCCAGCAGAATTAAAGTATATCGCCAGCCACGAATGGCTACGTTTAGAAGACGACGGCACCATCACCGTTGGTATCACTGACCATGCGCAAGACCTATTGGGAGACGTGGTGTTTGTTGAACTACCAGACGTCGGTGACATCATCGCCGTTGACGACGAAGTGTCAGTGGTTGAATCGGTAAAAGCCGCTTCTGACGTTTATGCACCTATTTCAGGTGAAGTGGTTGAGATCAACGAAGCGCTAGAAGATGATCCTGAAATCATTAACTCTGATCCTTATGGTGAAGGTTGGTTCTTCCGTATCAAGCCTGACAACATCGCTGATTATGAAGCGCTGATGACAGCTGATGAGTACGAAAACGAGCTGTAATATCATCGTTTGACGAATCAAGCTTACGTTTCAATAGTGATGTCTCACTATCATAGATACTGGCGCCAGCTGGTATCTGTCCTCTTATATTTAAATAAACGCATTGCTAAACTTACAGCGCTCAACCGCTATCTACTTTATTCATATTACTCGCTTTTCAAATCTACTTACTGTCAATGTAGCAGTGATAGTAGCTAATGACAGTAACTCAGGTGAATCACTCAATCCCCAGCATGGATCCTAATATGAACTCTGACACCGACCCTAAAAACAACACAGCAGCGCCCAATCACACACCGCAATTACAAGCGTTTTGTGAAGTGGTAGAGTCTCGTCGTTCAGTGCGCCGATTTACGGACACACCCATTTCTGATGACGTATTAGCAGACTGTTTGCGTCTGGCCATGCTAGCACCGAACTCTAGCAATCTACAGCCGTGGGAGTTTTATGTCATTGATAGTGCAGATAGTCGCAAGCAAGCGGTAAAAAACTGCATGAATCAAAATGCAGCAAAAACCTCAGCTCGATTAATTGCTATCGTTGCGCGTACTGATATTTGGCACGACCATGCTGAGCAGATTTTGCGTGAATATCCTGATAAGCCTGTACCAAAAAAAGTCAAAGACTACTATACCAAAGTCGTTGCCATAGACTTTTTGCGAGGTCCAGTGAATGTCGTATCCGCGGCTAAATGGGGCGCAACGCAAGTCGTTAGACGTGTCAAAGGTCCGATCAAATCCCCTTACTATACGTTTGAAGATGTCAAAAACTGGGCCACCAATAACACAGCATTAGCGGCTCAAAACCTAATACTAGCACTACGCGCTCACGGCTTTGATAGCTGCGCCATGGGCGGTTTTGATGAGCCTGCGATGAAGCGACTATTAGGTTTAGGCGACGACCATCACATTATTATGATGCTTGGTGCTGGCGAGCGCGCTGACAATGGCGTCTACAACACTCAATTCCGTTTTGACCAAGACCAATTCGTGCATTACGTATAACTTACCGCTCACATTGTTATTTTAGTAAATTCCTTTATTACTCCCTTAACCAAGGATTGTCATGACTATTTCTCAAAACCCCACGTTTGATACTTTTCAAGGCTTGTTCAACGAAGCTGAATTTGTTTATCGCCACCTTGGCTCAAATGACACCAAACAAGCTGATTTGCTAAGCGCTGTCGGTTACAAAGATATGGAAAGTTTCATCAACGATACCGTACCTGAGCCAGTACGTTTGCACAAAGCGTTGGACTTACCAGTGGCAATGAGTGAGCATGCAGCGCTCGCTAAACTACGTACTATGGCGGATAACATCACCGTTAATAAGAGCTATATTGGTCAAGGTTACTCTCCTGTCCGTATGCCTGCTGTCATTCAACGCAACGTTCTTGAAAATCCAGGCTGGTACACCGCTTATACGCCTTATCAAGCTGAAATTGCACAAGGTCGTCTAGAAGCCTTACTGAATTTCCAGCAAGTATGTATTGATTTAACTGGTCTTGAGCTGGCTGGTGCGTCATTGCTGGATGAAGCGACGGCAGCGGCAGAAGCGATGGCGATGTCAAAGCGTGTGAGCAAAAGCAAATCAGTGCAGTTTTTCGTTGATGAGCGCGTCTATCCGCAGACGCTAGATGTTATCAATACTCGTGCTAAGTATTTCGGTTGGGAAGTCGTCGTTGGTGATTTTGAAACGGCCAAATCTGGTGACTATTTCGGCGCACTATTCCAATATGTCGGTTCTGAAGGTGATGTTAAAGACTTAACCGACGTCATCGCAGCCGTGAAGGAAAACAAGACTTACGTCAGTGTCGTCAGTGACATCATGAGCTTGGTACTATTAAAATCACCAGCTGACATGGGTGCAGATGTAGCGTTAGGTAGCACTCAGCGTTTTGGTATTCCAATGGGCTTTGGTGGTCCACATGCCGCTTACTTTGCTTTCTCTGATAAAGCCAAGCGCTCAGCACCTGGTCGTATCATTGGTGTCTCAAAAGACGCGCAAGGCAACACTGCCCTACGTATGGCACTACAAACTCGTGAGCAGCATATACGCCGCGAAAAAGCCAACTCAAACATTTGTACCTCACAAGTACTACTTGCCAACTTAGCTGGTATGTATGCCGTTTATCATGGCCCAGAGGGTGTTAAACGTATTGCGACTCGCATCCATGCGTTTGCCACTGCTTTTGCGACAGTAATTAGAGAAGCGAATGACAGTAGCTTAAATGTCGTACATGATCAGTTCTTTGATACCGTTGTTATTGATTGCGGCTCAGAAAAATTGGCGACACAGATTTTTGAAAATGCAGACAATCTTGGTTACAACCTATGGCGTCTTGGCGAGCAAAAATTGGCCGTTGCCTTTAGTGAAACCAGTGATCAGCAAGACTTTAAAGTGTTAACTCAGTTATTTGTCAATAAAGCTCATGATTTACCTGAAGTGGCTAGTGTCTCTCTTGATAGCGCTCATTTACGTACTGACGCCATCTTGACCCATCCAGTCTTTAACTCACATCACACCGAGCACGAGATGCTACGTTACCTAAAATCGCTTGAAGACAAAGATTTGGCGATGAACCGCAGCATGATTTCATTGGGTAGCTGTACCATGAAGTTGAACGCTACGAGTGAGATGCTACCGATTACGTGGCCGGAATTTGCCAATGTGCATCCTTTTGCACCGCGCGACCAAGTCACCGGTTATATCTCAATGATTGACAGCTTGCAAGATCAGCTCAAAGCCATCACAGGGTTTGACGATGTATCAATGCAGCCAAACTCTGGTGCCTCTGGTGAGTACGCAGGTCTGCTCGCGATTCGTCGTTATCATGAGTCATTGGGCGAAACCAATCGCGATGTTTGCCTAATTCCAATGTCAGCGCATGGTACTAACCCTGCTACCGCCATGATGATGGGCATGAAAGTCGTCGTAGTCAAGACTGATGAAAACGGCAACGTCGATATCGATGATTTGACCGCCAAATGTGAAGAGCATAGCGAGCGTTTGGGTGCATTAATGATCACTTATCCATCGACGCACGGGGTATTTGAAGAAGGCATCCGTCATATCTGTGATTTGATTCACAAACATGGCGGCCAAGTCTATATGGATGGTGCCAATATGAATGCTCAGGTCGGTATGATGCAGCCTGCAGACGTAGGCGCTGATGTACTGCATATGAACTTACACAAAACCTTTTGTATCCCGCATGGCGGCGGTGGCCCCGGTATGGGTCCTATCGGTATGAAGGCGCATTTAGCTCCATTCATGGCCAACCACACCTCAAGCCCTGTCCATAATGCACAAAAAGACTGCTCAGCGGTATCTGCTGCTCCTTATGGTTCAGCAAGCATTTTGCCGATCTCATGGATGTATATTGCCATGATGGGTCGTGACGGTTTGCTAAAAGCGACAGAACTTGCGCTGCTAAATGCCAACTACGTTGCAGCAAAGCTCAAAGACCACTATCCTGTCCTTTATACTGGCAAAAACGGCCGTGTTGCGCACGAATGCATCATCGATATTCGTCCGTTAAAAGAAGAGACTGGCATCACTGAAAGCGATATCGCTAAGCGCTTGATGGATTATGGTTTCCACTCGCCAACGATGAGTTTCCCAGTCGCTGGTACGCTGATGATTGAGCCAACAGAGTCTGAATCAAAAGAAGAGTTAGATCGCTTTATTAGTGCACTAAAGTCTATCAAAGCCGAAGCGATGAAAGCCAAAGCTGGCGAAGATAACTGGACGCTAGAAGACAATCCATTGGTCAATGCACCGCATACTGCTGCTATGATCACTAGCGAAGACTGGACACATCCGTACAGCCGCGAGACTGCTGCTTTCCCACTGCCTTATATCCGTGCCAATAAATTCTGGCCAAGCGTAGCACGCGTCGATGATGCATACGGTGACAAGAACCTTATGTGCTCTTGCCCAAGTATCGAAAACTATATGTAATCGAAATTTTCGATAACTGCTCGTTTATTGTCTAAAAAACCGCCAAATCAGTTGCTGATTTGGCGGTTTTGTTTTATGCGTGCATTGTTAAATTTTTACACTATCAATGAGACTTAACCGCCCAACCAACCTTTATTTAGGCCGCACTCTATCCAGTTCACTTTATATCTGATCCTGTAATGTTAGCATTAGGATAAGTAAATACAGTACCACCAAGATAAACTTCATCGCCACTCTTATACGGTTTTCCTTCAAATAATAATACTTCCTTATCAGCATCCCACGAAAAAGAAGTATCCGCTAATACTAGCAAAAGCGTATTATCCTTTGTTGTTAGCTTCTTGAACATCCATAGTTAAAGCAAGACAGTTATTAAATTTTGTTAAATAGCCAAACCCCATACCTGTGAATCGACCATCATATTCAGTTGGAGACCAAGTAGCAATTTGCAGATTTGGCTTAACTGGTACAGGTTCACTTATTATTGTCATTTCTGGCATCTCTACCTGAACAGTTGATGCTCTATCTACTCTATTTGTAGTACAACTTGGCAGAGAAAAAATAGCTAATATTGAAATAAAAAAACCCAGATAGTTTGACAACTCTTACCCCTAAAGCGCTAATATAAGAACACAGCTTATTCGCTTGCTATAATAAACAAGTGTCGATAAATAATATGATAATACTCAGTTGGACACCACTATGCAACACAAAGACAGACAGCGAAAAAATACGCAAGACGACATGCCAAAACAAAAAAACCGCGTCATTTTGATACATGGTCTGCACCAAACTGCTTGGATGATGCGTCCACTCGCAAAGCGTTTACAAGCACAGGGCTTTGTCACCCATCAATACAGTTATCGCAGTATGCGCGATGGTATCAAAACCAACAGTCAACGATTACATCAATGGCTGAGCGCCAACCAAAACCCCGATCAACCGATAGATTTAGTCGGTCATAGCTTGGGTGGCTTGATTATTCGTGATTTTTTGGCCAATTATCCCAAATGGCAAATTGGACGCTGCGTCACGCTAGGCACGCCGCATGTGGGAAGTGTTTGCGCCGATTATGTGTGGCGTCTGAGTCCTTTGATTGTAGGACGTTCTTATATTGATGCCTTAGATGGTAAAGCGACGTCCTGTCCTGAACATATCCATTTAGGCGTGATTGCAGGCGATAAACCGCGCGGCTTAGGACAACCTTTTTTGCAATATCATAATCGCAAACTGAATAAAGAAGACACGTCAGCAGTTACAGAAAACCGTGCGCATGATGGCACCGTTTACGTCAACGAAACACGCCTTGACTGTGCCAACGACCACATCGTCCTGCCCGTGACCCATACTGGCATGCTGGTTGATAAAGAAGTGGCTCGGCAAGTCATTTTGTTTTTGGAAAACGGTGAGTTTGAACACTAGAGCGTGTTATGCAGCACATAACACGCGTAGATGGTATTGAATAATGAACGAGAAGAGTAAGCTTGATGCAGTCAGACGCTACTCTAAAGAAAGAAAAAACAGATAGTGGCGCTGACTACTTCTCAATATACTGATTTATTTAAACAGTCGACCATGCAAACCTAGCCATCCGCGCTCTTGGCTGACGACGACTTCTTTTTACCTAATACCCATACCTTGCTGTAGCTCAGTCTTATGCTTGTCAATTACTGGAATTAAAGTTTGTACAACCCAATCATTGCGCCAGCCCTTCAGACCTTGTGGGAGGTTACTTATGTCTTGGTCAAAAGCAATCACCTCATACAAGTGTCCCAGCCACTTTTTGCGCATCAATACACTAGCAGGTACGCCAATATTACGGGCGTGATCATCAATCGCTTGCTGCACTGCTTTTGACAATACTTTATTTTTCGAGCGATATGGCGGTAACAAGCAGTCGGGATGCTCAGTCGGTGATAAATTTTTGGCTTCTCTTATCACCTTAAGCAACTCTTCACCATACAGGCGCAACATGCTACGGTGAATGGTCGTTTTGTGGGCCAGCTCTCGCATACTGTTCGGCTTTTCAGTGACAATTTCACGCACGGCTTGTTTTTTAAGAATAAAAGTACGTGGTTGATTGGTTGCACGCGCCAGCCCTTCTCGCCACGTTGCTACCGCTTTTAGTATGGCCATTTGCTGCGAATTATAGCGATAATCGGCCATCGTCAGATACATAGCGTCATCTTCCACACGCTGCGCCTCATATAAATCACTGGCATAAAGCTGGCAGTCTGCCCACACATAATCATAGAGACCTTGTGCTTTTAACTTGTCCTCAAGCTGTAAATACAGCGCTGGCAAAAACCGCACATCGTCAATGGCATACTGCTCTTGCTCATCTGATAGCGGACGTTGCAGCCAATCAGACTGACTTTGTTCTTTATCAATGTTTATCTCTAACTGGTCAGCAAGTGCTTGCTGATAACCCATTTGCAGCTGCCCCGTTAAATACGATAAAGCAATCTGCGTATCAAAAATATTGGTCAATGGCGGGCAACCAGACAACAGATAAAAAATCCCCAAATCTTCACCGCATGCATGCCAAATAGCAACATCAACCTGACTTAACGCTTGCCATAGCTCATCAAGCTGCAATTGCGGTGCATCGAGCAAATAAATATGATTGCCCGTATTTAATTGCACCAATGCTAAACGCGGATAATACGTATCCCGCTTGATAAATTCTGTATCCAACGCCACCCGCCCGCAAGTGGCAAGGGCACCAATCACTTCATCCAGCTGATCTTGTTCGCGCACCCAAGTGACATCAGCATCATTGGCGATATTTAATAACGCTTCTGTGTTTATTCCTGTAGATGATGTCTGTATGGCTTCGGCAGACAGATTGGAGACATGTTCTTGAGCGTTTGAAACGTTGTCAGCATGATTGGACACGGGCAGATACCTGGATAAATAAGAAAAATAAAACGCAAAACCGCGTCTTAATAAAATAGAGTAAAAACAGTCATGGCACTATTATAACAATATCTTGTCATAAAATAAGTCGAGCTTTAGCTTTATAAAAAAGAGCGGTTCTGCATAGCTTGACCAAGCGTCATACTATCTAAATACTCAAGCTCACCGCCCATCGGCACGCCTTGAGCCAACCGAGTAATTTTACTGACATGACGACTGGCCGCCTCGCTAATAAAATGAGCAGTGGTCTGGCCTTCGACAGTCGTACCTGTTGCCAATATTAGCTCTTCAATCGGCTCTTGCTTGATCCGCCATATCAGTTGATCAATATTTAAGTCGTCAGCGCTGATGCCATCAATCGGTGATAAATGACCACCCAAGACAAAGTAGCGCCCACGGTAGCCTGCCGTTTGCTCAATCGCCATAACGTCTGCCGCCGTTTCAACCACACATAGCAGTCCATCATCACGCCTAGGATCTTGACACAACGGGCACACGGCTTCATCACTAAAACTATGACAACGCTGGCATTCGACGATATCACGCATCGCCTCGTCCAATGCTTGGGCAAGCGCGATGCCTTGAGGACGCTTTTTGGTAAGCAAATGCAGTGCCATACGTTGAGCACTTTTTTGACCCACACCCGGCAATACACGTAGCTGTTTGACCAGCTGATCAAATTTGGCTGTCAGCAAAGTTACTTCCTTTATTTATAAACCATAGCTATAAAAATGGGGTCGTATCGTGTCGATAACAACCCCATTTTGTCTTTAGCATGAAGTATTTAACGCTTAAAACATGCCTTGCATACCTGGTGGCAGACCCATACCTGAGGTCGCGCCAGCCATGGTTTCTTCGTATAGCGCATCTGCTTGGCGAACCGCATCATTGATGGCAGCAGCAATCAGATCTTCGATCATATCTGGCTCATCTTCTAACAAACTTGGATCAATGCTCAGACGCTTGACCACATGACGACCTGTCATGGTTACCTTAACCAGACCACTGCCTGATTCTGCCTGTACTTCTTTATTAGCCAGCTCTTTTTTGGCACTTTCAACGTTTGCTTCTACTTTCTTTTGCATGGTTTGAGCTTGTTGCATTAATGCTTGAATATTCATGATTGCCTCTTTGTCTTTATAGTAATGAGTAACGTTTGTGAGAACGAGTAATGATGTCACGTTCGTCCGTTGATGGTGATTATACCGTTATCTTTATAAACTGTCTAAACCGCGCGCCAAATCTTTGATAATATCTTCTACGTCTTCCAAACCGACCGATAGACGAATCAGACCATCATTGACGCCCGCTTCTGCTCGGGCTTCAGGTGTGAGGCGAAAGTGCGTAGTGGTTGCAGGATGAGTAATCGTGGTTTTGGCATCACCCAAATTATTGGTGATAGAAACCATTTGTGTCGAGTCAATCACATGCCATGCAGCGGCTTTCTGATCTAAACTATCAGATGACTTAACTTCAAAACCCATGATAGCACCGTAACCGTCTTTCATATGATGCTGGCGTGTGGCAAGCTCATGCGCGGCATGATCACTCAGCCCTGAGAAATGCACCGTACTGACATTGGGATGATTGACCAAAAATTTGGCGACTTGATTGGCATTAGCGCAGTGCGCTTGCATACGCAATTTGAGCGTCTCAAGCCCTTTGGTAAATACCCAAGCATTAAATGGGCTCATACTGATACCACCTGAGCGTACTACCGTAAATGCCTCTTGCATCAATTTATCACTACCCACCAACGCCCCGCCAAGTACGCGACCTTGTCCATCTAAATATTTGGTTGCAGAATGAATAACGACATCAGCACCCAAATCTAGCGGACGTTGCAATGCTGGCGTGGCAAAGCAGTTATCAACGACGAGTAATATGTCATTGGCTTTGCATAGCTCGCTCAAATACCCAATATCACAAATTTGCGCCAGCGGATTACTTGGGCTTTCACAATAAATGACTTTGGTGTTTGGCTGGACGGCATTTGCCCAAGCCTCATTGTCGAAGCAATCGACGTAGCTTACCTCAACGCCATACTTGACCATATAATTGTTAAACAGCCCGATAGATGAGCCAAACAGTTGATTGGCTGCGAGCAGATGGTCGCCTGCTTTTAGGTAAGCCAAGCACATGGTCAAAATGGCGCCCATACCTGACGCGGTTGCTACTGCACGTTCGCCATTTTCAAGCGCAGCCAAACGGCGCTCAAAGGTACGTACACTTGGATTGGTATGGCGCGAGTAGACGTTGCCCGTTTTGGTACCATCAAAATGTGCGGCGGCATCAGCTGCTGACTGATAGACATAAGAGCTGGTAGTAAAAATAGGCTCTGAATGCTCACCCTCATCCGTGCGATGCTGCCCTGCTCGTACGGCAATGGTCTGCATGCCATAATCAAGTCCCAAGTCTAAGGCATCATCACGCCAATTCGGATCTAAAGGATTTAAATGATTCTCATCATATGTTTGCGACTGACTCATAAATATTCCGTTGCTTGGATTGATATTTTTGGATGGGTATTCTTGGTTTTTGTTAAAATGACTGCTTGTTTTTTTAATGCTCAAGCTGATATACCAACATTATCATATCATGCCAAATTACTCTAAACAGCTGGTTTTAAAAAAGTGGCGAAACAAGTGCTGAAACAGAGGCTAAATTTGTTAAAAATAACGTATTTATAATAGGAAGAGACGGCGACAACTGCTAAGCTTAGCAGCAATTTGAATTTTGCCTTGAGCGATATTATCATACGCCCCGCAATCAGTGCTATCATCTGTAAAAACAGGGCGTAAATACACACCCATTCTCAATAAATACCCATTAGATAAAGGCTCATTAAGGTCATTCATTTATGTCGATGTTCAATATAGAACCTAGCAACTTATCGTTGAGCCTAACACTCGGACTTACCTTAGCTCTAAGTGGTTGCCAAAGTTTACCAAAGCAGCCACATCTACCTGAAAGTTTAGCTTTATCAGAGCGCGTTGAGGCCTTATACCAAACAGAAGACATTCAAACAACTGAAGAAGCTCAACCCAAAAACAACGATTTGGTTGCTGCTATTAGTGAGCAAAACGACATACATCCTGAATTGTCAGGTTATCATCCGATCGTGACTGGTGCCAATGCCTTTGCCTCTCGCAGTATCTTAACTGATATGGCCACACGCAATATCGATGCACAATATTATATTTGGCATGATGACCAAGCCGGACAGCTGCTGTTAAGAGAGTTATGGAAAGCTGCTGATCGCGGCGTCATCGTTCGCTTGTTATTGGATGATTTTAACAATAACTCCAAATTAGATCAGCACTTGTTGCGCTTTTCTAGTCATCCCAATATTGCGGTACGTATCATTAATCCCTTAGCACATCGTACGTTTCAAACATTGAACTATGTCACAGGTTTGCCACGTATCAATCGCCGTATGCACAATAAAAGCATGACTTTTGATAAGCAAATCACCATCATTGGCGGACGTAATATTGGCAATGAGTATTTGAGCAATGATCAAAACAGCCAATTTGCCGACTTGGATGTATTACTCATTGGTAAAGTAGTTGCAGACATTGATAACAGCTTTGCCAGCTATTGGTCATCCCCCTTATCCTTCGATATCGAAACGCTGGTCAAACCTGACAGTACAGCACCCTCAGATTTTTTAGGGGGGCTTGATAAGATTGGTAAAAAGGAAAAAAGCGATAATGGTGGCGATTTGACGGTTTATAAAGCCGCGCTTGAAGAGTCCACGATAGACAGTGACTTGGTCAATAAACGTGTGCCGTTTCGTTGGACGGACATGCAGTTTTTGAGTGACGATGTTGGCAAACTAACCAAATCCGTTCCCTCAGAGACCAACTTAGTACATCAGCTGCGTACCTTATTGGGCAGTCCCTCTAAGAAATTGACCATCATCTCTTCTTACTTTGTACCAACGAAAGATGGCGTTGACACTTTAATACAACTAGCCGAATCTGGTATTGACATCAAAATTTTAACCAACTCATTTGATGCCACTGATGTGACAGCAGTTCATTCTGGTTATATTCAATGGCGACCAAGTCTACTGCGTGCAGGCGTCAAAATCTATGAGTTGAAGTCGACTGCTTCTGAAGAAAAGCGGGAAAACAAGTTATGGAAAGCCCGTAGTCAATCATCGACCAGCTTACATGCAAAAACGTTTGCCGTTGACGATTATCAAGTTTTCATCGGCTCTTATAATGTCGATCCTCGCTCTGCCAATATCAATACCGAAATGGGCGTGATTATCAATGATGATCAACTGGCAACTCAATTGCATGGCGCACTTAGTGACAACTTATTGAATCAGGCTTACGAAGTTAAGCTGCTAGATAACGGCAAACTGCAGTGGATCACCATGGAAAATGATAAAAAGGTGGTTTACGATTCGGAGCCACGCGTCGATGTGAGTGATCATGTTTGGCTGACTATTCTGTCATGGCTACCTATTGATTGGTTACTATAACGATCATGCTGAAAAACTTTTGAAAAACACCTTCATCAACGTGCAAGTATTTATTGGCACTTGAAACATTGAAAGGCTCGAACCAATCAGTGTTCACTGACATGTGTTTAAGTAAAATACTTTTTTCAATTATTTATTAAATCAGAAATCCTTGTTTTCGATAAATCAATATTTATTGATACTGATTTGTCGTTTTTTATTATAGACAGTTATTGAAATAGTAGCTGTTTTAACGAGTACTTTTTTATGTGGATACGCGACTGATTATGCCTTCTCGTTCTCAATATGCCCTTATGTCCTCTAAAGACAGAAATACAATACTGTTTATATGCTTTAGTAGTGCAGTCGCGTTTTTTGATTTTTTGATTTACTTATACATCTCAGATATTGTGGCGGCAAATTTTTTCCCTGCCAATGTCAATCCTGCTATTACAAAGATGCAAGGCCTTGGGCTTTTTGCCATTGGTTATCTGGCGCGTCCACTTGGTGGATTCCTTTTCGGACGTTATGGGGATATTAAAGGCCGAAAACCCGTACTACTGACTAGTATATTGGTAACCGTAGCCAGTCTATTAGCGATGGCATTGCTGCCTACTTACGCGGAATGGGGATTAATGGCACCCGCTTTATTCATCACATTGCGTCTTATACAAGGCATGGCATTTGGACTCTTTACGCCACTTTCTTGGGTTTTTGTAGCAGAACATGTTCCTCGCCAATACTTATCAGTAGCCTGTAGCTATGTCACCGCCAGTTTTTATGTAGGCGTGCTGTTCTCTAATGCTTTTTTTCTTTGGCTAACCAATAGCATGACACCCGGGCAGTTAGCCGATTATGGCTGGCGTTTGCCATTTGCCACTGGCGCTATTTTGTGCCTTTTGCCATTACTGGTATGGCGATGGATAGATGAAACTCCCTTTTTTATCGAAATGAAAAAATCAAAACCGACTGACTATGTTGCAAAACCATTCCGTCTGCTGATTAAACACTGCAAACATTCAATATTCATCGGCATGGTTCTTACCATGATTATCTCAAGTATAACGACTGTCATTATACTGTTGCTACCGGATTTGATCCAATTACGCTTTACCCTAGACGACGATTTATTTACGTTCTCGCACAGTCTGGGTATTGTCTTTATGATTATGGGTTGTATCTTTTATGGAATAATATCAAACCATCAGAACTTCGGTAGAATTTTAGCCATTGGTTCTATGCTATTGATCGCTCAGATGTTTTTGTTTTTCTATCATTTACAATCAAGTGGTGACTACATTCTAATTATGTATTCTCTCTTAGGTTTTTCCGCTGGCATTGTTGGCATGATACCTGCCATTCTTGTGCAATTATTTCCGACCAATGTACGGCTAACGGGAATGGCTTTTTGTTATAATATGGCCTACGGTATTGTCGGTGTGCTGGTTCCTTTCGGACTTGGCTACGCTACTTTGTATGTCAGTTTTTCACCAGCGCTCTATATCGCATTTGTCGGTTTCATCGGTATCATAATGGGTATTTATTTTTATAACTTGCCTGAGTTCAAAAAAATCGATGAAGTCATTTAGCAAATAGTTAGCCTATATTTTCTTAGCAAGCTTCTTATCATTTAAATGTCAGCTATTTTATATACCGGTTAAGTATAAAGGGTTCTTTATTATCTTCCCTTTATACGTTCGTTTGCGATAAAAATATTCAATTCAAGATTCAAACATTTTAATATTAAGGCTCCACAACCATGGTTGATATGACCAACAAACGGCTCTCCGTTGCGCCAATGATCGATTGGACGACGACTGACTATCGTTATTTTGCGCGACTTTTTAATCCACACGTCTATCTCTATACTGAAATGATCAGCACAGGCGCATTGATACATGGCAATCGTGCACGTCATTTGCGTTTTGATACGCTCGAGCATCCTATTGTGCTACAGCTTGGCGGTGCAGATCTCATTGAAATGACCCAATGCGCTAAGTTTGCTCAGCAAAACGGCTATGATGAAGTGAATATCAATGTGGGTTGTCCCTCTGATCGCGTACAGCACAACAAAATTGGGGCTTGCCTAATGGCGGAGCCCGATACGGTTGCAAGTTTAGTCAAACACATGCAGTCCGCTGTCGATATACCTGTGACAGTCAAACATCGTATTGGTATTGATGACTTTGACAGCTATGAATTTATGGCAGATTTTGTACAAAAAGTGGCAGCGGCTGGTTGTACGCGTTTCATTGTCCATGCACGAACCGCTTGGCTACAAGGCCTGAGTCCCAAGCAAAACCGTGAGATACCGCCGCTTCGTTACGAAGATGTTTATCGTCTAAAACAAGATTTCCCCGCACTCGATATCGAAATCAATGGAGGTATCGAAACGGTTGAAGATATCAAAACGCATTTACAACATCTAGATGGCGTTATGATTGGACGAGCGTTTTACCACAACCCTTATTTATTGGCGGAGGCGAATCGTTTATGGGATGACCCTATGCCTAAACGCTCGGAGATTTTAGAGCAACTCTATCCATATTTAGAAGAACAGATCTCCAAAGGTGAAGCACTCCCTACGATGACTCGGCATTACTTAGGATTGTTTCAAGGACTAGCAGGTGCGCGTAAATGGCGACAGGCACTCAGTGGTAAGCCTCAACTAACGATTGATGAGATAAAACGAGCAGCAGACGAGGTTTTATTATTGAACCCAGAGGCATAAGCAGTGTTTGAATTATTTTATATATGCTTGAAGACTTTATAAAAGTCATTTAATAACTGTATCGCTTCTAACATCCCTTCTGTTTAAGAGGTCTGTGCAATATATTGCCACATGGCCACGCCATTATTGATCATATGCAGTGTCATCGGCAATAGCAATGAGCCAGATCGAATACGGGCATAACAAAAGATCAGCGCTAATATTACAATGGTGCTGATTTCATAAATACCGTACTGCAAATGAATCACAGCAAATATGAGACTGGTCACAATACTGGCGACAATGGCACCATAATGCTGTTGAGATGAGTCAGCGAACTGCTCTGCAATCGCTGACCATAATATGCCGCGAAAGACTAACTCCTCATACAAAGGTGCGACAATCACCATGGCAAAGACCAGCAACCACACTGAGCTGACAGATTGATAAAGCGGATCTACAAAATCAAATGGCGTCTCATTGAGCAAATACGTCAATACCTGACTGCTAATCGTAAATATCAAAAGCGCTCCAAGCATACCCATACTTACCGACCAAGTAAGCGGTTGTAATGCCAAATACTGACGACTGTCTCCTCCTTTTAATCGAATAATTAAGACGCTAATTACAACGAGTAGCACACAGCTAACAACGATAGAAAGACTGACCACTGTGCCATCATTACCACCAAAAAAGAATATATCAGCGACTGTGGTATTTTTGGTGGACGGTAATACTAACTTGCCTGCGACGTACACGCCCAGCAACTGACTGATAAAAAAAGCAATCACCATACCTATGGTAAGTAGCAATGCACCCAAACGTGAAAATAGAGGCTCACGCTTAGGCGATGCTAAAAGTGTGTTTGAACCAGTTGCGTTTGTTTGCATAAGATTGTTGCTCAAAAAGAGGGTCTATCACTCTGTGTCTAGCGTCAATGTGACGCTCATTAGTCTGCCAATTGCTGCTGAATCAATGTCAGTACCTGCAACGCCACAGATTGTGGATGCTCAAGTGGGAACATATGACCGCCAGCATGTGTCGTATAAGGAATACCCAATCGTGATTTGACTTGCTGCGGAAATTGACGTTTCAAAAACAAACTCTCTTCACCGATGATCAAGGTCACAGGCGGTTTAGGAGCACGGTTTGGCACAAGCCAATACCAAGAAGGATTGGTACGAAATACCGCCACTTCTACCTCTTTAGGAATGGCTAGTGTTACCCTACCGTCTGCACGCTCATGCAATCCATGCTCAATATATCCTTGAAAGCTGTGCTCATCAAAATCTTTAAAAAAGCGTTTGTGCCGCAGCTGCTCATGAGCCTCTGATCGACTATCCCAAACATCACGGCGATACTTAGACACGCCAGCTGGTGACAGCTTATCCATCAAGCGGTTATTCATCAATGGCAACCTATCAGCAGTTTTTGCCAAATGCCATAACAAACTGACTTTGCCATAAATCCACGGTGGATCCATCAATACCGCTTGGTTAAAGCGTTCTGGTGCACGGTACAACGCCTGCAGCGTACACATAGCACCAAGCGAGTGACCCACGCCCACCACTTGCGCGACCCCATGCTTTTCACATGTGTTATTCACACTATCGACAATCTGCTGCGTAAGACTGCGCCACTGATCATCCACCGGATAATCAGGTGTGGCTCCTAGCATTGCAATATATTCAATCGTAAAAAATGTTGCTAAAGGCTCAAAAAAGGACTCATAAACAGCGCTTGGCATACCATTGGCATGGGCAAAATGTATGATTGGTTTTTTTGTGATTTTAGAGACAGGTAGCGCAGCAAAGCGCTGCACATTCATTTCATCACTCATAACAGACTCTCATTGGATTATTATGAATAGGCGATACACATTTTATTATAATAGCGTTTTATGCCATGACCACAGTAGCGGCGGGCAAGCTTATCGCATCGTTGTGTTTGGTATTACCTACAATTAAGGCTGAACATGGTTACATGCTCAGCCTTAACAATCATACACACTAAGGTACAAAGATAAAATGCTTAACGCATTTTTGCATTACCCTCTTCTTGCGGCAACACATCAAGACTAACGCTAGAGCCAATACCTGCACCCAATTTAATAGCAAAGCGATCCATTAATGATTGGAACGGATCTCTTGGACTATAATTCACTATATCGTCAAGCTTCAACTGCTTCTCTAAGCTGGCAATACTTCCTTTCTTATCTGCCAAACCCAGCTCAATAGATTGCTCACCTGTCCAAAACAACCCTGAGAACAGTTTGTTTTGTTCAGGATTTTTTAGACGATTACCACGACCTTCTTTTACCGCATCAATGAAATGTTGATGCGTATTCGCCAACACGTTTTTGACGTGATTTTCTTCATAATCCGTCAATGGACGCGTCAAACTTAGAATATCTTTATATTCACCAGCAGTGATAGTACGATCCTCTACTCCAACCTTATCCATCAAACCTTTGACGTTATAGCTTGGCATGATGACGCCGATAGACCCCACCAAACTTGATGGATTAACATAAATTTCATCCGCTGCTGAAGCGATATAATAAGCACCTGAAGCGCCGATATCACCAATGACTGCATAGAGCTTTTTGTCTGGATATTCTTTACGCAGATCCATCATGGTCTGCCAGATTTCATCCGACTGTACGGGTGAGCCGCCTGGGGAGTTGATATCGAGTGCCACTGCTTTTGAATTGCTGTTCTCAAAAGCACGCGTCAAGGCTTCATTAACGTCGTAAGCATTGGCAACATCATCGTTGCTAATAACACCCTGTAACTCAACCACAGCCAAATGCGGCTGACTGGTATCAACACCATCTAGACCAGTCGGTGCTTTACTGGTACAACCACGACCTAATATCAAAAATAACAACAAAAGATAGCCAAAGGTCAATAGTTTAAAAAAGATACTCCAACGACGAGCGCGGCGCTGCTCAACCACACTTGCCATTAAGGTGTTTTCCAGCACACGCCATTCTTGTCCACTTGGCTGGTTTGGTTGCTGCATTGATACGGGTTGGTTTGCCGAATTATCAGGACGTTTATTTGGGTCTGGTGGCCAGTTGGGCATATAACTTCCTAAGTCGAAAACAATCTAAAACGTTAAAAAACAGAAGATAAAAACATATGGGATAAAACATAGATAGTATAAGAAACTTACACTCTATCTACTTTTAAACAGTTGTCGCTATCTACATTAATGGGCTGCTAATTATGGTCGTATTTTATTCAGGCTTCAATAGTATAACTGTGAAATATCACGATATTGTAACGCATGTCGCATTAGGGCGTATTCTCATTTTAAAAATAGTGATAAGAATGAGATAAATTGCCGTCAAACAAGGAAAATAGCGCAAATAATATCGAGATATTAATAAGCTATTTGGCAATGTTTGGTAAAATTTAGCCATTTTTAGCTCATTTAGAAGACAATCGATTGAATTGAGGACACGTCCTAGTATCATTTTTAGGGCGCTATATCGACATTTTTCCTCAAAGGTAATGCTGCTTCTAGTCCTTTATCATCATAGGTTACGATATCATTTATATGTTGAGACTTAATAATATCAATCGTGATATGTGAGTCGCTATGGCCAAGCCATGTCGTATGGTCTAATGGTGTCTGATCGCTAGACAGTTTATTATTGGGTAGTTTTTCATCTATCCATTCAGGTGGACACAACAACGACCACATTTGCCAAACGTGCTGATGTGTATCTGCATTTAAGATAAGCCGTGAGGAAGAATTATCGGTTTGCTGATCACTTGATTGATTGTTCGCTGTCAGTGTTTGAGCAGGAGCAGGTAATGAGTGCAGTGGATCAGCCGCATTGTATTTTAATATTCGTATGGGCAAACTGGTATCAATAGCCACAGTACAATCCCAGATACTGGCATCACCTATTTTAGTCCAGCCTGTGAGCGCTTGTATGGATAAATCGCCAGTCACGAGTTGCCATGTCTTACCTTGTTCGCAGCGCTGGACACCAATATCGGATCGACTGTTAACGTGATTTTCTTTTTTATACGCATGCTGAAGATTTGACCAGCGATCAGAGCGGCCTGCTTGCCAATACTGACTAATAGGAAAATGCTCACTTAATTCCATCACGGTCTTTGGAAGTAGTGCACCCGAACTAGACTGACCATCAGTCGTCAGCGTCGCTGTCAATCCGGCGTCACTACTCTGTACAATGATGCCTTCTAATTTATTAACAGATAAACTGCCTAATTGCTGTTCTAGTGTCGCTGATAACTTATCAGCCGTCAGTCTACTTGGGAACGTTCGGACAGTAGTGGATCTATGATCGGCTAAAATCAGCCAGCTGATATTTTTTTCGTTCTTGTGCTTAGTATTAGAGTCATTATTTGATATAGGGTACTGTAGCAAAGCAGCACTCAGATAAGGATCACCAGTGGGTAAGATATATAGCGTCGGTATGATTGCCAACGATTGCTGATTGGCATATATCGTCATCATTAGCAAAGTCAGTGGAGGCATGGTTAGCCAACGACTGATAAACCCTCGTGGTAATAGCCAAGGCAATAGGCTTAATAAGACCATCAATACTATCGCCATATTTACTGGAGTATATAGCCATGCTTTTGACAACGCTGGTAGCGATGTCAGGTCGACGATGAGCTCATGCACGGCAGCCACAATAGCAATAACGAGTGACCAAACCCCATCGGCGATGGTAGGAGATATGAGATAACAAAGTCCTGCTAACAGATTCAGGGGCACAATCACCCAGCCAAACAAACCAATCGCAAATAAATTGATCACAATGCCCCACAGCGAAGCCTTGCCAAACAATAGCAAGGTAATGGGTAATAACGTGAGAAACAACCAAAACTGCAACTTAAATAAGCGCTTACTTGCGCGCCAAATTCGCTTAAAAAGTGCCTTTACATCCCCTTTGTGCGTTGTGTCAGATTGTCCATACTTATGCGATCTATCCTCATATTTAAGCAGTAATGCCACGGCGATAAAAGACAACCAGTAGCCTGCTTGCCATAGCACGTAAGGATCATGCCAAGCCATCAATATAGCCAACGCAAATAAAACCCGTATGCTGCTAATGGGCAATAAAGTCAAACGCACCAATCCTATTGCCAATAGCATCCATGCCGTACGAGCCGCTGGCACGTCGAAACCAGTAAATAACGCATAGATAAAAGCCGCCCCTATCATCACCAACCAACGCACCTGCCAGCGTGGAACAGAACGATAAACCAAAGGACACAATCGATCAAATAACAGGACAACAGCACCTGACAACATAATCGTTAAAAATAAAATGTGTGTGCCTGATATCGCCAGTAAATGCGAGATACCCGCCAGTTGATAAAGATCTTTGGTTTCTCGGCTAATCAAGCTACGATCACCCGTTAGCAAACTCAAAGTAACTGCTCTTGCCTGCTGTCCTGCAGTGCTTTGTTCTGCCCAATCATTGTAAAAATGTTGGCGTAGCTGCCAGCGTCCTTGGTCTATATAAGCACGAAACCTCTGAAGATATGAGCCAGAAGGCTTTAATATCGATAACTTACTGTGAACATTCACGGTGCCAGATGCCAGCACCGTCGCTGTGCCATCAATATGTCGACCACGCAGCCAGCGATAACTGTCAAAACCAGAGGGATTATCGATATTTTGCTTAGAAACAGAAAGTGGTGTTAAGGTTAAACTCATGTAGCGCTGATCACCTGGCTGCAAGTGATTTAAACGTGTTAACTGATCATCGTTAGCAGGCTTATTAACAGCAGACTTTGAGGATGTTTTTGGATAGGCAGAGAGCAATACTCGGTACGTGGCGTTCTTATTTTCACTTAAATTGTGATTGTGGATGGCATCTTCGCTTAGGCTATTTTTATTATACTTTAAATCATTATTTGTTATGTCATTCAATGTTTGCGTAGTCAGCTCAGCCGTCAACGGCGAGAGATGACTGATAGTGACTACTTGACGATAGCCACTATTGGTCGAGGGATCATAAACGCTATCACTTATGCCCTCAACTGTGACCAAAGCTTTCACACGCATTGGAGATGCTATTTCTGCATAGTCCGCTTGTTGATGGCTAACTATTGCTTGCAGAGCGCTACCAAATATAATTCCAGTGGCAATTATAACGACTAAAATATAAGTAGTAACACGTAAAGAAGGTTTAGACTCAGAAGATAAATGCCTAGAAAAGTTGGAAGCAGGATTTTTAAAATTGACTAACGGTGTATTGGATTGAGCGAAAACTATTAGGATGATGACCAATAGCACTAGCAAGGTAAATAAGGTCGAAGTACTAGCAATATCCACTAAGAATGGATTGACTGACATCGTCGTACTATGTGCAACTGATAGAACAGCCATCATAACGAGGACAATCAAACTACCAACTAACCAGTACACTCATGCTCCTTGCTTGGTAATATGGCTGCTACAGTGAGACTATATAAATATGGGGATATATAGCAATTTATAGTGATAAAGGTCAGTTAAATACAGAGTTATACCAAAACAAACCACATCTGATACATCCTACAATGGCATTTATATTTAGATTACCCTATACTAATAAAATACATTGCGATAGTAATACGCTGGCATTATCATTCCACATATTCTCACCCATAATTTTCACTAATAACATCACTTTATACCGGTCCATCAATATAGTTGAGCGGACTGTAGCTAATGATTTAAGGCGATCCTGTGCCACAAAAACGTCTAAAAGCCCTGCTCCCTACACCAGAGAAAATTCTAGAAAGTCGTACTCTAAAATTGTTCGCACCGCATTTGGCCGATCCACGGTTATGGCACTTTAATCGTCATAGTCTAAATAAAGCGGTCTACATCGGCGTGCTTAGCGCTTTTTTTCCTCTGCCAGGACAGATGCTATTAGCATTAATCGGTTCATTGATTTTTCGTGCCAATGTACCAATGGCGCTTGGTTTGACTTGGATTACCAACCCCTTGACGACTTTGCCTATTTTTTATGCAAGTTATTATGTAGGGGCTAAGATTATTGACGTACCAATGATTAGCTTCCGACTGATCGGTCGCATGATTGCAGATTTCAGTTTATGGATACTGTCAAACGGTGCCAACCCTTTTATTACTTATCGCGGCACCGTATCATTGATGGCTTTTTGTGTAGGGCTCACGATTCTAGCCATTGTCACCAGTATTATCTGCGGGTTGGCTTTCAAAGCCATTTGGCGTTACAAGACCGTGATTAGCTGGCAAAAACGCCAGCACCAACCCTCTGACAAATCACCTAAACTTTAAGACCTAAATATTGAAACCTAAATCTTAAAACAATCTAACCAATACCATTTGATTACCATCGGGTAAATCAGCACTTACTTTACAACTAATTTTACTAACGCTGGGTATACCACCTTTATTCTTCTGTGGCACTTTTCTCAATAGCTGCCTGTACATTGTCAGCAAGGCTTGCATCCATCGTAAAGACTTCTACTACTTTTTCGCCTTTGAGTAGCGTATAGCGCTTACCCGTTGCGCTGTCTTGCGCCTTTAGAGTGTAGTCAACCCCAGCCAACGTGATAGCGTCAAAAACTGGTGTCAAGATATCCACTTGTGCTCGTTTATCAAACGTATCAAACAGCGTCGGATCCATATAAGGTTTTAACGGTTCATTGCCTTCTTCAGCACTACCAAAAGCGTCAATTGGGTCTTCGTTTTTGTTCATGATATCTACCTCATAACATGGGCTATGGTCACTAATGACCGATCTTGTTTACATTCGTTTATGATGCCTGTTTGAACTTTAATTTTATTAGGACGTATCCTCAATTTAATCGTTAGTCATCTAAATAGACCAAAAATGAGGATACGCCCTAAGAACTGCCTATATGTTCACACCCTTACAGCTAGGACATCATAGGCCAGTCTTTACTTATTAATCATTTAATACTTTATCACTGGTTGTGAATCACTTAATACTGTTCCCAATGACCATTACGTAGCAGCATCTGACGATCAGCTAGGGCGGCCAAATTGCGATCATGAGTCACCATAAGTAGCGCGGTTTTCATGGTATTTTGCAACTCTGACAACAGTCCAAAAACGCTTTGAGCATTGTCATAGTCTAAGTTACCCGTCGGCTCATCTGCCAAAATGAGCGATGGCTTGGTTACCAGCGCACGAGCAATAGCCACACGCTGGCGTTCACCGCCCGATAACTCACCTGGTCTATGTGCCAAACGGTGCTCAAGACCCACGCTCTCTAAAATATCAATCGCCTGTTGGCGCGCTTCGTTTATAGATACTTTTGGACGCATCAATAAAGGCATAGCGACATTTTCAACAGCCGTAAATTCAGCCAATAAATGGTGAAACTGATAGATAAATCCTAAATGCTTATTACGCATCGCACCGCGTTCAGTCTCGTTCATGCTATTTAGTAGCTGACCGTGTAACCAAACTTCACCACTGGTTGGCGTATCAAGACCACCAAGCAAATGTAGTAAAGTGCTTTTACCTGAACCACTAGTACCAACGATAGCGATACGTTCGCCAGGGTGAACAGTCAAATCAAGACCTGTCAATACTTGCGTACTCACTGCGCCTTCATCATAGATCTTGTTGATATTTTTTGCCTCTAAAATGGCAGACATGACGCTTCCTTTATTCTATTCATACTGAGGTTGATACTCAACTAAATGTTTTTAACTGTTTCTAATTTTTAAACTGTAACGTAGACCACTTATAAATCGGCTTACTCATAGCGCAGCGTTTGCGCTGGCTGAATCTTAGCCGCTCGGCGCGCGGGATAAATCGTTGCCAAGAAACTCAATATAAATGATGCCCCAGTAATCAATACAACATCTAACAAACGTAGCTGTGATGGTAAATAGTTAACAAAATAGGCATCGAATAGATTTAACCCAAACGTTTGGTTGATAAAACCTAAAATATCACTGACGGTAAGTGCAAATATCACACCCAATATGGTGCCTGCAATCGTACCAATAACACCGATCACAACCCCTTGTACCATAAAGACTTGCGTAATCAAACGCGGAGACGCACCAAAAGTTTTTAAAATTGCAATATCTGCTTTTTTGTCCGTGACCAGCATGACCAGACTGGAAACAATATTGAAAGCGGCGACCAAAATAATTAAAAACAACAATAGCCCGACCATGGCTTTTTCCATCTGAATCGCACCAAACAGATTGCCGTGAGTCTGTGTCCAGTTATTAGGATACAACTGCTCAGGTGCTATTGCGGCTGCTTTCTCTGATGCGATGGGTGCAGTGAAAATATCGTTAAGCTTCATGCGTATGCCTTGTGCCCCATCTGGCAGGCGCAACAGCTTTGCGGCATCATTCATAGGAATAAACGCCATGAGACTGTCGACTTCTGGACTGATCGTAAAAATACCCGTCAAAGTAAAACGTTTAAAGCGCGGTATTACGCCTGCAGGTGAAGGCGAAGCTTCAGGCAACACCAGAGTCACTTTGTCCCCTATCTGCAAGCCTAGAGATTGCACCATTTCCTCACCAAGTACAATGCTAAAATCGCCACTTTGTAAAGTATCAATGCTGCCCTCAACCATATGCTGGTTAATGATTGAGACCTTTTTTTCATACTCAGGGTCAACACCTGTGACCATGATTCCTGCAACCTGACCATTTGAAGTCAACATGCCTTGCAACTGAATAAAAGGGGCTACAGCGGCAACTTCTGGATCTTCTTTAATCTTGTCTGCCAACTGCTGCCAATCACTGATGATTTCAGTTGATACGACAGTTGCTTGTGGCACCATACCCAAAATGCGGGTTTTTAGTTCACGATCAAAGCCATTCATGACTGATAGCACCGTAATTAATACGGCAACCCCAAGAGTCAGACCAATCATCGAGATGAGCGATATGAATGAGATAAAACCATTGCTACGCTCTGCTCGGGTGTATCTTAAGCCAATAAATAATGCTAAAGGACGAAACATATTCAAACTCTTTATCTTATCTATGTACGACTTTATATATGCTGTAAAATGAGCGGTGCCAATGATGCATCATATACTTGCCATACTCACATATAAATCGAACACAAAAACAGGGTTTAAGACAAGCTAAAGACAGCTGTCAAAAGGGAGCTAGTTTGACACAATTTGGCTGATATGTGCCAGTCATTAGCAAAAAAGGCACGTATTTTCTGCGAATAATTTGGGTTTTGTTACTATTTTTTATGCGGGGCTTGCTATTGCTGGTGTCAATACCTATATATTATATGCTAAAGACAATTGTCATTAACCATTCATTGCTGTTTGTTGATCCCATGCTGGTCGCTTTTGTGCAGAGATGCCAATAGCAACGTTGTTCATTATCGCAAACCAATACCGTTAGATATTGGTTGCTCTATAAGCAACTACCGTATTGAATCCAAACTTCACGCTGACTTAATTTTGAGTATTTTCATGACTATTAATTATCAATATAAAAATATCCAAACACCGACCAAAATCACTTTAACGGATGAGCAATCTGCAGGTCATGCTGACCATTGGGGCATCTTAACTGATGACATGAGTCATGATGTGCCAGAATGGCTACAGAAGATGATTGAGCAAGCAGCCATGCCCAAAGGCTTAAATGGCAACGTGAGTGCAAAAGACAGCTGCTTGTTGTTATCTGAAGATCAACCTTGCCATATTAATCAAGTATTGGCGATGAAAGACGGCAAACCTGAACGTTTTATTAATGCCTTTCCTTGTGTCGATAGCCCTTATGGTCTCAATTGTAAAATTGAGCGCGTCATTGCCAATGACAATTCACACGATGCGGTATTACGTCTGCGCACCGCTGATGGTAGTATTATTTATGCTTTTGACCAGCTTTATACAGCCAATCGCCATCTTTACCAGCGCGATGCCTCTTACTTTGTAAATTTGAGCGCGTGGGCACATGAGATAAAACTCAGCGAGCAAAACGAAGTGGTCATGGTAGAAGATCAAGAAACGATCCGCTATCATCGCGCTTTTAATGACATTGTGGCTGCTAACGATGGCCAAATCCCAGATGATCTACAAGCACAGATCAATGAGTGGAAGCCTGAGACAGAAGCACAGATGGCACCTGTAGAGATCAACTTGGGTCACATGTGTGCCTATTTATTTGGCGATACGTTGGGTCAAGAAGACGAAGCATGGTGCCAAGGTCAGGTTCTTGGTAAGCAAGAGACCGTTTTTAACGAAAAATCTATTATTTTGTTCGACGTGGTTGTATTACGTGAGCAAGACGCCGCGCCATTTGTAGTGCGTATTGGCGCGCTTAATACGCCAGAAACGGCCTCTATTGATGTAAATGATTATGTGCAAGCGAACGTTTGGCTACAAGCCGCAATTTATAAAGAAAACCAGCAAGCTCAAACGTCACAATCCAAGGCCAGCTGATAAAGTGAAAAAAGCCTTCTGGTACAGAACTTAAGTAATAAAAAAGCCCCTAATCTTGTTAGGGGCTTTTTTATTACTATGATTTTTGAATGAGGCTAAAAGATGTCGAACTATGCCATCGTCGTCTTTGATTTAATACGGGTGTACAGCTCTTTTTGCTCAGCACTTGGACGCGCTGTCTGTACCGCCATTAGCTGTGACATATCCCCTTCAACGCGTATTTTACCACTCATGAAAGCACCCATAATTTGATTCGGATCAAATTTAGTAATGATAGACTGTAAAGTATCACGATCTAATAATAAGGTTGTAGTCGCATTACTATTTAAACCCTGATGCAACAGCCCATTAGCAAAATTGGCCTCAACATCCTGCTCACCATCAGACACTTTTAGATTGACCTTCATATTATCAAGTGCTGGTGATAAGTTTAATTCGCCTGCCTCACTGCCCATCTTTTCTACTTGCTCAAACCATTCATCTGTCAAAAATACAGCCATGTTATTATCCTTAATTGCTATTATTGTAGGCTAAGGTGTTTAATCCTGCCCGATTGGGTATCGAATGATAAAATAGGATTAAAAGCAGCCTTATAAAAAAGTGCTCTCATCCATCCAGTTCAGCTTCATTATAAAGGTCGACATAATAATAAGTAAAACCTATTTACATCGCTTTGAGCGTTATTGTTACAAAACTTCTTTTATTGTTCCTACTTTTTTTTAGTCATTTCAGTCTCTTTTCCAACCGAATATCCCCCTAGAATACTGACACAATTGGGTATAAAATAGACACATAACAGAATCATAATAAGTGGTCCGTTAAGATTTATACCAAAGAGTTTGTATTTTGCCGCATAGTTCTGATGATATTTCATTAAGATTGCGTTACAATACCCTTAAACAGAGTCAGGAGTTTTAACTAAACATTACTTAAATCTGTTTTTTTGTCAGCCGCCGCTAGCACATATCTATGGCAATACATTTTTTATGGAAGTAGGTATCTATCTTTATTCGTTCAATTTTTTAGTAATAATCAAGATAAATGCTTAGCCCTATTAGATGTTTTATGCTCAAAAACGGCGCATCTTCTTATTTACTCTAACGATTTATTAACAATCCTACTATCAGCTAGCAAGAATACAGCGCGTTTTAAGCGCTCCTTTGATCTATAACTAGTTAATAGAAAGAGAAGGCTTAGACTGATAGTTAATAACGTTGAAATGATAAGTAAGTTAAAAGCAGCACGTACCGCAGACGTTATTTGGTCATTATTTTTGTGATATCGATAACGCGGAACGTTAGTTAATTCTGTTGATAATTCGGGCTGTAAAGGAATCATCCAATGAGTTTACAAAACACAGCAGTCGCCCCAGTGGACCGTGAGTACGAAATTACTGTCATAAGATTTTTTACGACAATGGCCGTAGTATGGGGCATCGTCGGCATGAGTATTGGGGTGTTCATTGCTTCACAGTTAGTATGGCCAGCACTTAATTTTGACACCCCATGGCTGACTTTCAGTCGTTTAAGACCGCTACATACCAACGCGGTCATTTTTGCGTTCGGTGGCTCGGCCCTGTTCGCAACCTCTTACTATATCGTTCAACGTACTTGTAAAACCAGATTGTTTGCCCCCTATCTTGCTTGGTTTACCTTTTGGGGCTGGCAGGCGGTAATCGTATCAGCGGTTATCACCCTTCCTTTAGGTTTGACTTCGGCTAAAGAATACGCTGAGCTTGAGTGGCCAATCGATATTTTGATTGCGTTGGTGTGGATATCTTATGCCATCGTTTTCTTTGGTACGCTTATCAAACGTAAGACATCGCATATTTATGTGGCTAACTGGTTCTTTGCTGCTTTCATTATTACGATTGCGCTGTTGCACATTGTAAACAGTATGGCCATTCCTGTTAGCGCCTTTAAGTCTTACTCAATCTTTAGCGGTGCAACTGATGCGATGGTGCAATGGTGGTACGGACATAATGCGGTTGGCTTTTATTTAACAGCAGCTTTCCTTGGCATGATGTACTACTTTGTCCCTGTACAGATTGGTCGTCCTATTTATTCTTATCGTCTGTCTATCGTTCACTTTTGGGCATTGATTGCTGCCTATATGTGGGCGGGTGGTCACCATTTACATTATTCAGCCCTACCAGATTGGACACAATCACTCGCAATGGTGTTCTCTATTATCCTATTCGCACCTTCTTGGGGCGGTATGATTAATGGTGTATTAACACTATCAGGTAGTTGGGATAAACTGCGTACTGATCCTATCATTCGCTTTATGATCGTAGCATTATCGTTTTATGCGATGTCCACGTTCGAAGGCCCAATGATGTCAATCAAGACGGTCAATGCATTGTCACATAATACCGATTGGACTATTGGTCATGTTCATTCAGGTGCGCTTGGCTGGGTTGGTATGATTACGATTGGTTCGCTATATGTACTGCTACCACGTATTTATAATAAGCCAAAAATGTATTCTATCAGTTTGATTACCACGCATTTTTGGTTGGCAACTGCGGGTACTATTTTTTATATCGTCTCTATGTGGATTTCAGGTATTGGTCAAGGCATGATGTGGCTTGCTACCAATCCAGACGGCACTTTGGTATACAGCTTCGTGGATACTGTTGAATTCTCGCATTTCCCATACATGGGTCGTGCTTTTGGTGGTCTACTGTACGTATCGGGTATGTTTGTGATGGCTTATAACTGCTATAGAACAATCAAGATGCCACAAGGTAAGCCTGTAGATATTGCAGATCCAACTGATCATGAACCTAGTGTCGAAAAACCTTCGACAGCTAACGTATAAGGAGCGATCATGGCTGGTACACCGCATGAGATTATTGAAAAAAATACAGGCTTGTTGGTCATCGGTATCGTCATTGCTATTAGCTTTGCAACGCTAGTTGAAATCGTGCCATTAATTTATGACAACAAGTCTCCTGAAGACGGCGGGGTAAATACCCCTCTCCCCTCAATGGAGCCATGGACTGCCCTAGAGTTCGAAGGCCGTGATATCTATATCCGTGAGGGTTGTCATGTTTGTCACACCCAGATGATTCGTCCACTACGTGCTGAAGTTGAACGTTATGGACCTTACTCGCGTGCTGCTGAATCAACATGGGATCACCCATTTTTATGGGGTTCAAAACGTACTGGACCTGATCTAGCACGTGTTGGTGGACGCTATTCTGAAGATTGGCAAAAACAGCACTTAATTGATCCCCGCTCATTAGTACCTGAATCAGTCATGCCAGGATTCCCATGGCTTGCGACTAATGAGGTGAATGGTACAAACGTTCAAACGAAAATGCGTCTATTCCGTGATCGCTTTGGTGTGCCTTATACTGAAGAAGACATCGAAGGAGCACCTGATGCTGTTCTTGGTGCCACTGAGCTTGATGCTTTGGTTGCCTATCTACAGCAATTAGGTACCGCGATGGAAGGACAGCGCTAATGGGTATTGGTGAATTACAAACAATTGCGACCGTTTCTGCCTTTGTTGCCTTCGTAGGTGTTGCATGGTGGGCGTATTCGCCAAAAAACAAAAAACGCTTCGAAGAAGATGCACAACTTGCGCTTGATGACGAAGATATAAAGTCTTTGGCTGAAGAGCAGCGCAATAAGGATAAATGATGACATTTTTTTGGAGTTCTTGGATTACCATACTAAGTTTCATGTGCTGGGCGTTTATCCTTGGCATCTTAATCATGGTACTGAAGTACAAGCCAAAACTAGAAGATGACGGCACCACGGGCCATACTTACGACGGTATTCAAGAATACGATAAGCCACTGCCTAAATGGTGGCTAGTGATATTTTTTGGTTCTATCGTTTGGGGCGTTGCTTACTGGGTATTTTTCCCTGCTATGTTCCCAAAAAGCTGGGACGGTCTTGCCACTGAAGTAGTTGATGGCAAAACTGTACCGTGGACATCTAAGAACGAGCTGTATAGCGAGCTTGAAAGAAATAATAAAGTGTTTACCGACAACTTTGAGAAGAACATCTTAGCGCAAGCGGGTGCTAGTGGCGCTACATCGACCTTGGCTGAACTTGTTGAGCTACAATCAACAAGACGTCATAGCGAAAATCCACCAGCAGATTTGCAGGCAAATATTGATGGAAAGATTGCAGAACTTGCCCCTTACGTTGAGCAACTGTCTGAAAACCCAAATGCGTTAAAAGTGGGTAGCCGCTTATTCTTGCAGAACTGTTCGGTATGTCATGGCTCAAATGCTAAAGGCGCGGTAGGCTTCCCTAATCTGACTGATGATGATTGGTTATATGGCGGCGCACCTGAAAACATCTTGACCACGCTACATAATGGTCGAGTTGGCGGTATGGCAGCATGGCGTGATCAGATTGGTGAAGATGGTGTACGTGCGGCAGCTGAGTATGTATTGTCTATATCTGGCAACCAGAACGATTATGAGCTTGATCAGACAAAAGTCGCTCAGGGCAAGGCAATCTTTAATCAGCCTACAAACTGTGTGCTTTGTCATGGTAAAGACGCTAAAGGCATGTATTCGACTGGCGCACCGAATTTAACTGATAATATCTGGTTATATGGTGGCGACCGCGAGACGATTCGTGAGACGTTACGCTATGGTCGTGCTGGGGTTATGCCGGAATGGCAAACGAAGTTAGGTAATGAGCGCATTATGCTACTTGCTGCTTACGTTTACTCATTATCAGATCATAACACTGTATCTGTTAGTGCTGCTCAACCAGTAGCTAAGACTGCTACTAACTCTCAGCCAACAGCGGCAACTGAAACAGCCACTGCTAACTGATTGCTTGTGTCAGTCTCTGACACAAATGGATATAATTGAACAAAAGGAGGACTGTTACGGCGGCCCTCCTTTTTTATATGCTCAGATTTGAGTATTTATTGGCTGTCAATGAATACCCAATACATGATGATGTCGTAAGCCTTATTCTCTATTTATCTCATTTTTAAAGTAAGGACATGCCTTGACCAGTTACTGTGATTTACAGATTGCTTTTTAACATTATTACCCCATTTAAAGTAGGGAGAATGTTAGAATAACCGCTTTCAAAAGTAACTTGCCAGTTGCTGATTTGGTATATTTTTATTGATTTTATTAGGCTATTTATTTGCAGTCGAACCTTTAGTAGTGAGTATAGAGATGCTCTTTATTCAGAGCGCCATTCACTACTGACTGACATTGATAACATTGCACATTCATACATCTGATTCATACAGGTGTTTGTTCATCATGCCAGCAAACTGATTCTTTTTTAAAAGAGGCACGTTTATGTCAGCACAACCATCCAATAAAATTCCTGTACAGCAAGTAGATCTTGATGCAACCAAGCATCGGGTTCATCCTAGGTTTGTCACAGGTTTTTATCAAAATATTCGAGTCATTACGATGTATGCGCTTTTGGCCGCTTTTTTGCTTTTGCCATGGCTGCGTTACAACGGTAGACAGGCAATATGGCTTGATGTCCCCTCGCAGCATTACTATATTTTTGGCATGACGTTTTTGACCCAAGATTTTTATTTTATTGCTGTATTCGCTATTATCGCAGCTTTTACTTTGTTCGTAGTGACTGTTTATGCAGGCCGTGTATGGTGCGGTTATGCTTGTCCACAAACGATTTGGACGCACCTTTATCAATACGTTGAAAAGTGGATCATTGGCGATCGCAATAAAAGAATCAAGTTTGATAAAGAGCCTATGAATGCCAAAAAGGCTTTCAAACGTACGTTGGTGTATTTTATTTGGTTTGTATTGTCAGTCATTACGGCAGCGACCTTTGTTAGCTATGTTGCTGGTACCGATTATTTATACCAAAGCTGGCAAACTATTGGTTTTTTACCAGTTCCTGAATGGCCAACTTGGATATGGGTATCGATGTTTATCTTTACGTTTGCAACCTATGCCAACGCCGGCTATATGCGCGAGCAAATGTGTGTGCAGATTTGCCCGTATGGTCGTTTCCAAAGTGTGATGTTCGATAAAGATACCTTGATAGTCTCTTACGACTATGAGCGCGGTGAGCCTCGCGGTGCCCGCAAAAAAGGAACACATCCTGAGGATTTAGGCGATTGTATCGAATGTACTATGTGCGTTCAGGTCTGCCCGACTGGTATTGATATTCGTGACGGTTTGCAGGTCGGCTGTATTCAGTGCGCAGCTTGTATCGATGCTTGCAATGAGATTATGGACAAGGTTGGTTATCCACGCGGGCTTATCCGCTATACAACAGAGCGTCAATTGGCAGAAAAAGAACCCAGCCGAGTGTTACGTCCACGACTGTTTGCCTACTTAGCATTGTTAACGCTATTATGTGGCGGCGTGATCTATGCGCTAACAGATCGCGTACCGTTAGAAATTGATATTCGCCGTGACCGCAATCAGTTATCCTCTGTAAACACTCAAGGTATGATTGAAAACAGCTATATTGTCAAACTGACCAATAAAACGCAGGATGCCCACTCCTACAAGATCACGCTGGCACCGCAAGATGGCTTGAGCTTAGAGTTACGCTTTAACGATGTACCATTAGAGGCAGGTGAAAGCTTTGATATGCCTGTGAGTATTTATGGCGATCCTGATGTTATTGAATTTGGTCAAACGCCTGTGACGCTCAATGTTATAAGTGAAGACGGTAAATATAAAGTCAGTAAGCAAAACGTGTTTACTACTCAAGGCCAAGACCAGTAATTTTTTGAGAAATCAGTTATTTACTCTTGTATATGTCATTTATTAGTTCAGAATGAGTGAATAAACGACTGATTTATTAACCTGATGACATCTATCCATCAGATTATCCATTGATACAGTTAATAGGTATTTTATGTCTACCTCAGCACCGAACTTTAAACATCAAGATACTCAACCATGGTACAAAAACTATATGGTGGTGATCTTTGTTATTGGAATGCCAACCTTCGTTGTCATCGCCTGCCTCTGGTTTGTTTATTACTCTTATCAGATACGTGACAGTGTGGTACGTGATGACTGGTACATGGATGGGAAGACGCTTTATCAGGACGTGTCGCGTGACAAGCTGACTTACGACTTGGACTTGCATGGCGAAATGCAGTTTTCGGATGATGGAGAGGTTTTGTTTTATTTGAATTATCCTGAGCAAAGTCTACAATCTGGTAAGCTCTTAGATGGCAAACCATTGACTTACCCTGATAAGCTGGCTCTATCTATCTCTCATGCGACGGATATCAAAAAAGATCGTGATGTGGTACTGCAGCATGTCGAAGGCAATAAATACAGTGCGCAAGTGAATTTAGATCCTGTCAAAGCCAAGTACTACTTGCAAGTAAGCAATGACGGTAAGGACGATTGGCGTATGCAAGATGTGGCAAAGCTGCCGCGCTCAGCCGTTACTTTTAATCCGTTACCCGTATTTGCAAACAGTTAATCTGATTTAACGATAACCGCTACCTATAGGTCGAGTCACTTTAAAAAGAATGCATCGATACTGGTATGAACTTTTCGATGCCTTTGAAATGCAAAGCACATAGCAAGCGCAGAAAATTTATACCAGCAGAGCCCCATATCCATCGTATGTCTCTTATATTGAACGGACTATACATAAAAACACCAGCACATTAATTCATAATGCGCTGGTGTTTTATATTTTCTCATAACTCAATACCGTACAATTGGTATCAATCTTTGAAGCTTAGAAAACAGGATTAATCGTTGGTATTTTTTGCGTTGGACGATTACTTTCTACCGCTTTATCTGCATTTATCGCAGGCGTTTTGTCACTTGCAAACTTTGGATTAAAAGTCTGCGTTTTTGGCGACACGGGCAACCCAATTTCGGCAAGACTGTCTGTCTGCCCCGCTTGAATATTATCACCTTCAAAAACACGCTCGTTATCATCACGATCAAGACTTAATTGTTCAAAATCAAATAATTCACGATCGGCCAACTGCGATGGTGCTACGTTTTGCATGGCTTTAAAAATAGAAGCCAAACGCTGCGGATGCGCATCATCCCACTCTCTTAACATGTCATTGATAATGGCACGCTGCAAATTGGTTTGACTGCCGCATAAATTGCAAGGAATGATGGGGAATTCTTTTAAACGAGCATACTCAATAATGTCTTTTTCTTCGACATACGCTAGTGGACGGATAAGCAAGTTTTGTTTGTCATCGCTGAGTAGCTTAGGTGGCATCGATTTGAGCGTGCCGCCATGGAACAAGTTCAAAAAGAACGTCGCTAACATATCATCTCGATGATGTCCCAACGCGATTTTGGTTGCGCCAATTTGTTTGGCAAAACCATACAGCGAACCGCGGCGCAAACGTGAGCATGCTGAACAGTAGGTCTTGCCTTCTGGCACCACACTTTTGACAATACTGTACGTGTCTTTTTCTAAAATATAGTGAGCAATGCCTTGTTCGTTCAGATACGCGGGTAAAATCTCTTCAGGATAGCCTGGCTGCTTTTGGTCAAGATTGACCGCGACAATATCAAAGCTAATGGGTGCAATGCGCTTTAATAGCAACAAAATATCCAGTAAGGTATAGCTGTCTTTGCCGCCTGAGACGCAAACCATGACCACATCGCCATCTTCGATCATATTAAAATCACGAATCGCCCAAGAGACTTGTCTACGGAGCTTCTTTTGTAGCTTGCGAAAAACAACTGACTCAGAAGATGATGATTGTTCTGTGCCTATACTGTCTTCATCACTATTCGGCATCATTGTACTTTAGGCTATCAATGTCAGTTTTTAGAGCGTGATTATGTCCAGCATCATCAAACTCAGACGTGATTTTTGGCGTAAACAAGGTCGCTGTGGTCATAAATTACTCTATATCTTTACAAAGGTGATTTTGCTACGAGGCCAGTTGTCATAAAGCGTTATAAAAAGCCACTAGCAAAAAAGTATTAGCATGGATGCTTTAAAGGCCGAGATTATAACAAATATTGCTAACGGTTTGAAAATATGACATTAAATTATGATGTTAAATAGTAGGTTTAACAATTAGCAGGACTATCAAAGCCAAATAGTACTTTGCCAAATAGTACTTTTATTATAATCATATTAGTCACGTGGTTCTGTAATGGCGGGATTTTTGCTAAAATAACCGTTTTTCGTAAACCAATAATAGATACCATTATGACGAACACTACCCCGCAAACCACTCATACCGACCCTGTTTCTGATGCCAACTTGTCCGCACTGCATAAAGATCAAAATGCGGTCGTACTACTCTCAGGCGGACTCGATTCGGTCACTTGTTTGTATTGGGCTAAGGCACGCTATGCCTCTGTGACAGCGGTCAGTTTTAACTATGGTCAACGTCACAATAGTGAGCTTGTCGCTGCCAAGACCATCGCTGAGACCGCTGGAGTCAATCATAGAATTATTGATATCGATATTGCTCAACTGGGCGGCTCCTCACTGACCGATCACAGTATGATCGTTCCT
This sequence comes from uncultured Gammaproteobacteria bacterium, assembly GCA_963744895.1. Taxonomy (GTDB): domain Bacteria; phylum Pseudomonadota; class Gammaproteobacteria; order Pseudomonadales; family Moraxellaceae; genus Psychrobacter. Next base: position 1,016,339 of record CAVUUW010000005.1, on the reverse strand, counting down.
GATGGTGATACCGATACGTTCCCTAATAAAAAACATGATGAGATTGATAACGACGCCATACCCAACACCTATGTACCAGCGCGCAATACCATATTTTTATCTTATGCGTTGGCAGTTGCCGAAGTCACTGATGCCAATCATATCGTCATTGGCGTCAGCTCAGTCGATTACTCTGGGTATCCTGACTGTCGCCCAGAATATATTGCTGCTTTTGAACATATGGCAAACCTTGCGACCAAAGCGGGCGTCACTGGGCATCATTTATCTATCCAAACACCATTACAACAGCTATCAAAGGCCAAAACCATTGAGCTTGGTCTATCACTGGGCGTTGATTATGGCCAAACGATTTCCTGTTACCGCGCCGACGCAAATGGTCTTGCTTGCGGCGTTTGCGACAGCTGTATGCTGCGCCGCCAAGGATTTGCACAAGCAGGTGTCGCAGATCCCACTCACTACCAACCTTAATACATTTTAGAAGCGATGGCTGAGTCTCAACAGTAGAGAAACATTTGCTTGCATTAACACAGCAAGCTGACATTGTATTTTGATCTCTATACTTGCTATGGTATGACCACTTATCTACATCAAAAAATATAGACTCAGCTATCGACGTATCACACACGATTGATTGATCGTTAGGTAACAGGCGCTGGCTGAGTACAAGATTTAAGAAATTGACACTATCCCTGAGAGGACGTTTATGAAGTTTTTGCCCATGTTACCCCTAGCCCTAGCGGCCATCTTTACGATACCACAAGCAAATGCTGCTGATATTAAGCAAAACAATATCAACACTTGTGTCAATGGTGCGGTCAAATATAAAGTGGCTGATAAAAGCAATGCAACGAAGCTATGTAGTTGTACCATCGGTGTACGAAGCAATATGACCATTGGTCAGATGTGGGAAATTGAAAGCTACGCGCAAGACAAAAAAGATCCCTCAAACCTACCTTATGTGAAAAAAATGCAAAAAGACTTACAGCAGTGTACCGTAGGGCTAGATTTGAAAGAGCCGCAAAAACCGGCTTAACAGACAATTGGTGCAACACAAAAAAGACTGGTCATTACCAGTCTTTTTTGTTGTCAATGAAGACACAAAGTGTAAAACTCATTATTAATTCCTATAACTCTGCCTATAATAGGATTATTCAAATAAAACCATTAAGAATAGCAGCTCTACACAACCATAATAACTAAAACCAATGAGGATTTTACAATGGCAAAGCCAACCACAGAAAACATCACCTTACCGGATTTTCCAGTAACCATGGTGCGTGAATTGGACGAGCACTTTATTCACGATGAGATTAATTTAAGAGAGATGGTCGCCAATACCAATAAAGGACTGATCCTTTATTTTTATCCAAAAGACAGCACGCCCGGTTGTACTACGCAAGCAACTGAGTTTACCGCTCATCTCAATGAATTTGCTGATTTGGGCTATGACATTATTGGCGTTTCACGCGATGGCGTTGAGTCACATGAAAAATTCATTACCAAGCACAACTTACACATTGCGCTTATTAGTGATACTGATGAAAAGCTGTGTCAGTATTTTGATGTTATCAAAGAAAAAAACATGTATGGCAACATAACATTGGGTCTTGTGCGTTCGGCATTTGTATTTGATGCCGAGGGCAACTTGACTCATGCTCAGCGCAACTTACGTGCTAAAGGCTATACCGACCGCTTGCTAGATATATTGGCAAATTAATCACCAAACTAAAACCATAAGTCATAAAAAAGCGCCATGAAAAGACAATATATAAACGCTATGATAAAAATCTAATAACACACTATCATTTCTTGAGAAAAATATGAATAAACAGTCTGATTCTTCTGCTGATAATACCGCCTCAACTGTAACGCGTAAGGTGGCTGTTGCCATTATTGGTGCCGGAACAGCAGGTCAAAACGCCTTTCGCCAAGCCAGTAAAATTCATGATGATACTGTCATTATTAATGAAGGGTTTTGGACAACGACCTGTATCGCTGTAGGCTGTATGCCAAGTAAACTATTGATTGCGGCAGCTGAGCGCGCGCATGATGCCAATCATTCAGCAGAATTTGGTATTCATACGACTACTCAAATAGATGGCAAACAGGTGATGCAGCGAGTTCGTGATGAGCGTAGTCACTTTGCCAGTTATATCAAAAAACAAGTAGACAGCTGGCCTGATGACAAAAAGACTGCAGGGCATGCCCATATTAACAAGCATGGATTGATTGAAGTCAATGATGAGATCATTGAGGCCAGTCAGATTATCGTTGCGACTGGTAGCTCCCCCGCTATTCCAGACGGTTGGGCAGATAAACTTGGTGATACCATGCTGACCTCCGATACTGTTTTTGAGTTGACCGACTTACCAACATCGCTAGCCGTCATCGGTGCAGGATCAATCGGACTTGAGCTTGCACAAGCATTCAAACGTCTAGGCGTGTCAGTCACCTTGTTTAATCAAGATAAACGTGTTGCTGGCCTTGTAGATGATGACATCAATGACAAAGCCATCGCCTGTTTAAATAATGAATTGACTATGCATTTGGGCAGTACCATTAAAGATGTGGGCACGCAATCCACCAAAGATGGTGCAGCATTCATTGACTATGAAGACAGTGCTGGTGACTCAAGACAGTGGCAAGGTGAGTATGTCTTAGTCGCTACAGGACGCCGTAATAATATCAAACAGTTGGGTGTCGAAAGCTTGGGCGTTGAGCTTGATGATAAAAACCGTCCAAAGAATCTCAGCAAAAAAACGGGACAAATAGGTGATTTAAACGTTTATATTGTTGGCGATGCCAATGCCAATATCCCATTGCTACATGTGGCCAGCGATGAAGGTTATAGTGCAGGAAGCATGGTGTGCAAAAACACAGATGACGCCTACATTCGCCCTCCTGCCATCCCTTTCTCTATCGTCTTTTGTTCTCCGCAAATCGTCAATGTTGGTAAGTCTTTACCAGAGATTCAACAAGACCCCGAATTAGAATACGTCATCGGTAGCGTCAGCTTTGACAACCAAGGTCGCAGTCGTGTCATGGGTGTCAATTGTGGCCTGCTACATATTTATGGATGTAAGAAAACTGACAGAGTCCTTGGTGCAAGTATGGTGGGTCCTGACGCTGAGTATATTGGACATATTTTAGCCACTGCGATTACCAATGACTTAAGTGTTAAAGAGTTGCTAGATACGCCCTTTTATCATCCGACGATATTAGAAGGACTACGCACAGCGCTACGTGATGTTCAAGACAAAATGGAAATCCCGTATCAATTCCATGACACGCAAGAAAATAACTTTTAATAGTCGATTTATCTGCATTTGTAGAACCAATATGCTTAGTGCTAATCACCCTCTTGTGGTATTTTAGTACTAAGGCTTGTTGAACATTCAACAGTAACATTGACAGAGGCCATTTCTTTTAAAACTTTGCATGGACTAACAAATGCCATTCGACAGTATTACCGATTTTTTTAAAGAGATCATTCGTGATCTTCATACAAGTCTTTATCTGGCACTTGGTGGTTCTATAGAAGAAGATAGGCTTGATTGGTCCTCCAAAGCAGTAGAATTAGTCAGTACTGGCATAAAAATCCTAATACTCTTGGCAGTATTGGGATTTTTTTATTGGCTTAGCATTTATATCATTAAACAAAGTCGAGCAAAAATTCGGCTAAATGAGCGACGTACTAAGATTGTACGCTCAGTACTGCGTTATATTTGGATTGTGGCCAGCTTGATTGCCATTATGAGCCAACTTAACTTTGAACCAGAGACCGTAAAAGCCACTGCGAAAGCCAGTACGTGGGCGGGTATTTATTACGTCCTTTGGACCTCATCTGGACAAATTATCCATAGAATCTTGCAGCATTACGGACTCAACGCCTCAATTGAGCAGCTCCTTCAAAACATCTTATCTGTGCTACTGCTAGTACTCGGGCTTGCCAGCGTCATGGCGCAGTTTGGGTTTGATATTGTATCGCTCGTTGCTGGTTTGGGGATTGTTGGTTTGGCAGTCGGTTTTGCTGCGCAATCAACGCTTGCCAACTTTATTGCTGGCATTACCATTTTGCTTGAGCAGTCTTTTCAAGTTGGCGATTGGATTCATATCAATGATAACGAAGGGCGCGTCGTGCTTATCGCCTTACGCACCACTCATATTTTGACCCGTGATAACATCACCGTTATTATTCCAAATTCCAATGTTGCCTCCTCTGAAGTCATCAACCTGACCTCCAAAAACTTTATACGCTTTGATATTCGTGTCCGTATTGCTTTTGAAGACGATATCGATACGGCACGCAAAGAGATTTTACAAGTGCTGACCGATACTGAGGTGGTGCTCAGCCGTCCTGAACATTCAGCCACTGTGGCAGAAATCGGTGAATATGGCGTGTTTTTTATTATCCGCTTTTGGGTGAAGCCTGCAGCCGTGGCACGTATGCCAAAAATTAAGGAAAATTTAAGAGAAGATATCAAACGTGCATTCGATGCCGCTGGTATTTCCACTCCCTACCCTCACATGCGCTTACTGATGCCAAAGGATGTTGAATATCCTATTGCGACCAAACCCTTTGCTACCACAACTCAGGTGGTTTCAGAGCCCGTGTCACTGACAAAGAGCGACAAATAACGACATTAGCGTGTGTTAAACACCATCACTTTGAACCATCCTACCGTGAATTATGGTAAAATTATCGGTTAAACCGCCTATTTTATTATTTGCATTTTTTGTCTATTTAGCCCACAGGTATCCGTATGACCGTAACCACCGCTCCCGCCACTTCAGCCGCTTCTTCATCAGCGTTGTCACTTGATCTTATCATCACTTGTGCTGATGGGTTAGAAGCGCCACTACAAACTGAGCTGACGAGTTTTGGTATCACAAGTGACATCAAAAGTACGGGCCGTCTTGCGGTCACTGGTACGCTACGCGACCTATATACTATCTGCCTTTGGTCACGCGTGGCTTCTCGGGTATTGATGCTGATCAAGCGTAGAAACATCAATGCAGAATATGACGTGGCTGAGCAGATTTATGGTTTGGCAAAATCCGTCAACTGGACTGAGCAGTTTAATTTGGAGCAAACATTCGCCATTCGTTTGTCTGTCGATAAGCGCGTTGCGGTCAGTCAGCAATTCGCCATGTTGCGTATTAAAGATGCCATTGCCGATACCTTTAACGAAGTTTATGACAGCCGTCCTAACGTCGATAGTAAGAATCCAGACTTCTCAATTTTTGCCACTGTAAATGACAAGCAAGCTGAGCTGTATTTAGATTTATCCGGTACCAGTTTGCACCGCCGTGGCTACCGCGTGGCAATGACTGAAGCGCCATTGAAAGAAAACTTGGCAGCTGCTTTGCTTTATAGCGCAGGTTGGCATAAGAAAAACGAGGCAGGTAACGCGCCTTTTTATAATGCGCTTATTGATCCGATGTGTGGTTCTGGCACGTTTATTATCGAAGCCCTACTCATGCATTGCGATTATGCTGTGGGTATTGATAAAGCCGCCAATCAATTTGGTTTTTACCAATGGCAGCATCATGATGACGCATTGTGGCAACAGATGATTGACGATGCTCAAACGCGTTTTCGTGAAGCCTTAGAAATTGCTAATGAGCAACCAGACACGCTACCTCTAATTTTGGGATTCGATGCAGATAGTGGCGCGATTGTAGCGACAGAAAAAAACCTAATCGCCGCAGGGTTACAAGACATATTGCCTCTACTCGATATTGAAACCCGCGCCTTAGATCAACTCAGCACCGTTTTAAAACCGCTGGTTGATGATGGTAGATTGAGCAATCCTCTTGTTATTACCAACCCGCCTTATGGTGAGCGTTTGGGCGATGAAGAGATGATTAAGCCGCTGTATCAAGCGATTGGACTTATCCTGCAAGACAGCTTTGCTGGTAGTGGTATCAATCCGATACTCGGCATACTGGCATCTAACGTCGAACAAGTTGATATTCTACCCATCAAAGAGCCGCGCACGCTGCGTTGTCATAATGGTGCAATCACGGTTTATTTCCGTTATGGCACCTTGATAGCAGGACAAACAGGCAATCTTGTGAGCCGCTTTGAGAAGCATGAAATCGACGTGGAAGAAGGGCAAGATTTCGTTAACCGTTTGCAGAAAAACCTGACTAAACTCAAAAAACTCGCTAAAAAAGACAATGTTAGCAATATCCGTGTCTACGATGCCGATCTGCCTGACTTTAAGGTCGCCATTGATCTATACGGTGACTACGCGCATGTACAAGAGTATGCGCCGCCCAAAACGATTCCACCAGAGACCGCCAAAAAACGCTTCAATTTGGCATTAATGGGTATTCGTGAAGTGTTTGATATCAACCGCGAGCAGGTCTTTATCAAAACACGCGCGCGCCAATCGGGGAATGATCAATACAGCAAACAAAATACTACCGAAAAGCGTGGTAAGTTCAATGTTGCACGCGAAGACGGTGCTTATTTTTATGTTAACTTCACCGATTACCTAGATACAGGTTTGTTTATTGACCACCGTAATATGCGTGCCCGTATTAAAGACAACAGTCGCGGAAAAGCGGTATTGAACCTATTTGCCTATACCTGTACAGCAAGTGTGCATGCGGCTCTTGCCGGTGCCAAAAAAGTCACGAGCGTGGATTTGTCACAGAACTATCTCGATTGGGGCAAGCAGAACTTTGTACTTAATGGTCTAGATGTTAGCCGCAATAAGTATCAATTCGTTGCCGCCGATATCTTTGAATGGATCAAAGACAACACCGAGCAGTTCGACATTATCTTTATCGATCCACCCACCTTTTCAAACTCCAAAAAGTTCCAAGGAACTTTTGATGTACAGCGTGACCATGCTGCCCTCATTAATCGCGCGATGAACCGCTTGACCTCTGATGGCGTTTTATACTTCTCTAATAACTTTACACGTTTTGAGTTAGATGAGCAGCTAACTGAGCGTTATGACATCATTGATATCACACAAAAAACGATTGGGTTTGATTTTAATATCAAAAAGCCAATTCACCAAAGTTTTGAGATTCGTCATCGTTAGAGTCTATCGCTCTGTATTTATGAATTAGCTGCTTGTCTAAACATTGAACAGTATGAATGTAGATAGTAATGAGTCTAGGTAGTACTGGCTCCTAAATCATATATTTTTTGTCTCGTCTCTACGAAACACAACAATGACCTAATCAGCTTTGATTGGGTCATTTTTTGTTGTTATGATAGAGCATCATTTAACGGTGGTCTTGCGTCATTTTTGGCTCAACATCGTTTTTTTATGATTATAAGCATATTCAAACCTTTAACCAAATCTAATAATAAGGACAATGTTATGGCTTTATCACTTAATAAAGGCGGTAATTTATCGCTGACAAAAACGGATCCAAATTTAACCAAACTACTCATCGGTCTTGGTTGGGATGAGCGTGCAACGTCCGGCGCTGAGTTCGACCTCGATGCGAGCGTCTTTTTACTGAGTAATGCGGGTAAAGTACGCGGCGACCATGACTTTATTTTTTATAACCAATTAAAATCGGACAATGGCGCGGTTGAGCACACAGGCGACAACCGTACTGGCGAAGGCGATGGTGATGATGAAGTCGTTAAGGTAAACCTAACTCAAGTACCAGCTGATGTTGATAAAATTGTCGTCACCGTGACCATTCACGATGCGGCGGCACGCAGTCAAAACTTCGGACAAGTGGCCAATGCTTTTATTCGCGTTGTTAATGAAGAAACGGGCACTGAAGTGGTACGTTTTGACTTAGCAGAAGACTACTCTGTTGAAACAGCCATGGTATTTGGTGAAGTATATCGTCACAACGGTGAGTGGAAATTCCGCGCGGTTGGACAAGGTTATTCGGGCGGTTTGCAAGCGATGTGTCAGCAGTACGGTGTTGATATCTAACGCCCTATTTTTATTGGTATTTAGGCTGAAACTACTCCCAGTTATTACGTCCAAAATATAAAGCGACCATCGTTGCAAATAGTCACAATTTTTAATGACCAAATGACTAGTAATGCTTTACGTTTCGTTTAAAATTATGCATAAAAAGTGGTTAGTAATAGCCACTTTTTTTGCGGCTTGTGTCTATACTAGACCAGCTTTACGCAACCAGACAGGATGTGTCATGAGACATTTTTATTTAGACTTTATCTTCACGATCATTGCCTTATCGATAGCGGCATGGTGGGGATATTCACATGGCGGTATGGGTGGCATGATAACCACGCTATCTATTACTGCTATTTTGGCCGTCATGGAGATTTCATTATCGTTTGATAATGCGGTGGTTAATGCTTCAGTCCTCAAAGGCTGGGACGAGTTTTGGAAAAAGATATTTTTAACCGTTGGTATTTTAATTGCTGTATTCGGTATGCGCTTGGTGTTCCCTATTGTCATTGTCGCCGTTACTGCCGATCTTGGTATGATGCAAGTAATTGATTTGGCGCTGAATAATCCTGCAGAATACTCTGCTAGATTGATGGCACATCACGCTGAAATTTCAGCCTTTGGTGGTATTTTCTTACTATTGGTCTTCTTAAACTTTATCTTTGATGATAAAGAAGTCCATTGGTTTGACTGGCTTGAGAGCCGTTTGGCCAAGTTGGGCAAGGTCGATGCCATGAGTGTGTTTGTCGCACTTATCGTCTTAATGATTGCCGTATCTTGGGCGACAGCTGAACAATCAGGTGCTGTCTTGATCGCCGGTGTTTGGGGTATTTTGGTTTATCTTGGCGTACAAGTCGTCTCTGGTATGCTTGAAGGTGATCTTGAGGAAGAGCTTGATGCCCAAGGCAATAGTACTGGTGCGGCAACTAGCGCTATCATGAAAGGCGGCATCATTGGTTTCTTATACTTAGAAGTACTTGATGCGTCATTTAGTTTCGATGGTGTGATTGGCGCATTTGCGATTACCAATGACGTTATCGTTATCATGCTTGGTCTGGCGATTGGTGCAATGTTCGTACGTTCAATGACTATCTTCTTGGTCGATAAAGGCACGCTTGACGAGTTTATTTATCTTGAGCATGGTGCGCATTATGCCATCGGTGCGCTTGCCCTTATCATGCTATTGTCCGTGAAGTTTCATGTACCTGAGTTGATTACTGGTCTGATTGGTATTACATTTATTGGATTGGCATTATGGGCGTCGCTTAAACACCGTAAGTCTGAAGCGGCGCATCTAAGCTAAAGCGTTCTATCATTATAATTTATATTGTCTCCAGGCAGGTCATATCATCAGATATGGCCTGTTTTTTTGTACCTAGCTTAAACACTAAGGCACGAAGGTCATCATTGAACAAAATACAATTTTTCCCTCCTTGTTACTGCTTATTCAGTTAAAATCACTGCTTTCCAATAACGCAATAGAAATACGGCCAAACAACTTATATGCAACAGATTCTTGATGATATTGCCGCACAGATGGCACTTGAGACCGATCGTGGAAAAGTAGCAGATTATATCCCGCAACTCGCCCATGTAGATCCAAACCAGTTTGGTATTGCAGTAGCGACACCTGACGGAAAGATGTATACAGCAGGTAATGCGAGCACTCTGTTTTCGATCCAAAGTATCTCTAAGATATTCACCCTAACCATTGGTCTTGGTAAATTGGGCGACGGCCTGTGGACCCACGTTGGTCGTGAGCCATCCGGTGACCCCTTTAACTCAATCGTCATGCTAGAACATGAAACTGGTCGACCGCGCAATCCATTTATCAATGCTGGTGCGATTGCAGTGGTAGATGCGATCATGATGGGCCACGAACCTAGAGAAGTATTGGGTGAGATTTTGCAGTTTGTGCACTTTATTACGGACGATGAGTCCATTCGCTTTGACCACAAAGTGGCAGCATCTGAAATGGAGCACAAAGACCGCAACGCCTCGCTTGCACACTTTATGAAATCCTTTGGTCGCCTCAAGCATGATGTAGATAAGGTATTGGGTACTTACTTTCATCAATGTTCGATTGAGATGAGTTGCCAGCAATTAGCCAGCGCCGGTCTGTATCTAGTCTCTAACGGGGTTGATAAGCACTCAGGGGTACGGGTCATCAGCGAGCATCGAGCAAGAAGGATTAACTCACTAATGATGATGTGCGGACATTATGATGGCTCTGGTGAGTTTGCTTATCGCGTCGGTTTACCTGGTAAAAGTGGCGTTGGCGGTGGTATTTTGACCATAGCCCCCGGTAAAGGCTCTATTGCTGTCTGGTCGCCAGGGCTTGATCATATCGGAAACTCCAAGCTTGGACTAAAAGCCTTAGAGCTGTTTGTAGAAAAAACGGGCTGGTCGGTTTTTTCCGATTAAACATGCTTGGGCCAAGTATGTTCTGATCGTTTAACCTTAACCAATATAAAGAGAGTGTTAAAAAATATCAGAGATAACCAGCAATTATTTCTCTTAGTAAACATCAATTATGTCTCTTGGTAAGCATATAGTAAGTGCACAAAATACGCCTTGCTTAGTGAGCAAACGCTTAGTATAGTAAAACGTAATGATATACAGGAGGTGGTACACAGATAAATTTTTACTGTGTGCCCTGATATATCAGTCACTGCACAACTTTTAATTTATTTTTTATAATACAATCCACTCAATTATTAATCTAAAGGATATTTATATGGCTATCAGCTTAACAAAAGGCGGCAACGTAAACTTATCAAAAGAAGCCCCTGGCTTAACCAATATTACTGTCGGTCTTGGCTGGGATCCCCGCGCCACTGACGGGCAAGAGTTTGACTTGGACGCGATTGGCTTTTTGGTCAATGAAGCGGGCAAAGTCCGTAATGACCAAGACTTTATCTTCTTTAACAATCTAAAATCAGACAATGGCGCAGTTGAGCACACGGGCGATAACCGTACTGGCGAAGGCGACGGCGATGATGAGAAAATCAAAATCAACCTTGCAAGCATCCCATCTGATGTCAGCAAAGTTGCCATTTGTGCCATCATTTATGAAGGTCAAGGTCGTAACCAAAACTTTGGTCAAGTAGGTGATGCTTATATCCGTGTTGTCAACGACAATGGCGCAGCTGAAATTGCCCGTTATGACCTATCAGAAGACGGTAGCACTGAAACGGCTATGATCTTTGGTGAATTATATCGTCACAACGGCGACTGGAAATTCCGCGCAGTCGGTCAAGGCTTTAGCGGTGGTCTTGGGCCATTAGCCGCGTCTTATGGTGTAAACGTATAACGTTAAACCTAACGTAAATAACTAACGAGCCAACCATTGTTATCAGTCTTCTGATGGCAATGCTAATAAGCCATCAAGTGTGCCCTTTTAACGCATTTGATGGCTTTAAATTTAATAGGCTCATCACTACAAAAACGATAAAACATATAGGTCTATACCCACATTAAGAGCACCTATCAAAGATATTAGAATAAGGACTTGCAACCTATGGCCGCCACATTCAGTTTAATCGGTACTATTGAGCCTTTTTTGCATTGTAATTTAAGAAAGGGTGATTCAATTTATTGTGAAGCCAACGCAATGGTAATGATGGAGTCTAACCTTGAGCTAAAAGGTAAGCTACAAGGTGGTCTTATGCAATCACTCATGCGCCGTTTTGCCAATGATGAATCGTTGTTTCAACAGCAGATTGAGGCGGTTAATGGTGAAGGTGACTGTCTACTTGCGCCCACGCTAGATGGCGACATGCAAATCATCGATGTTGGCAAGCAACAATATACCTTAAGTGATGGTGCCTTTGTTGCCGCACAGACAGGTGTTGATATCAGAGCCAACATTCAGCGTAATCTGGGCGGTGCGGTATTTGGTGATACTGGCGGTTTTATGGTCATGCAAACACAGGGTCAAGGCCAAGTGGTCGTATCAGGTTTTGGTTCGTTGTTTGAGATTGATGTGACACCGGACAAAGATGTCATCATTGATAACGGTCATGTGGTCTGCTGGGATTCGAATCTTGATTATAAACTGTCCGTCTCGACCAGTAAGAAAAAGGGCATCATGAGTAATATCATTAACTCCGTTACTAGTGGCGAAGGGATGGTTTTGAACTTCTCTGGTACGGGTAAAGTCATTATTTGCTCGCGCAATCGCGACAGTTACCAAGGCTGGCTGCAAAGTATCTTAGGCACTAGCTCAGGTGGACGCGGCGGTAGTGGTGGGTTTTTAGATAACATTTTATAAAACAGCATTTCATAAAAAATGTCGTAAAAAGAAATTTAAACATAGATTTTATCCAATACATTATTCATCATTATTACAAGGACTGTCTCATGGCAATTAGTTTGCAAAAAGGTCAAAAAATCTCCCTAAGCAAAGAAGCAGGTGGCGATCTTACTCAGGTAAAACTGGGCTTAGGTTGGGATGTTGCTCAAGGGCTACAAGATAAAAAAGGTGGTTTTTTAGGTAAATTATTCGGCGGCGGTAGCGGCGGCGACTCTATCGATTTGGATGCTTCATGCATTATGTTTGACGCAAACAAACAAGCGGTCGATGCTATTTGGTTCAGTCAGCTGAAATCAAAAGACGGCAGTATCGTTCATACTGGTGACAACCGTACAGGTGACGGTGATGGCGATGACGAAGTCATCAATGTTGATCTCTCGCGCGTGCCTGCTAATGTCGTTTCACTGGTATTTACGGTCAATAGCTTTACCGGCCAAACATTTGAGACAGTCGAAAACGCGTTTTGTCGCATCGTTAATGCCAATAACAACAGCGAAGTAGCACGTTATAACTTGTCGGCACAAGGTGGTCATACTGCCATGGTGATGGCAAAAGTCTATCGTCATAACAACGAATGGAAAATGCACGCCATTGGTGAAACAGCGTCCGGTCGTACCTTTCATGATTTGATGCCAGCGATTACGCCGCATGCTTAATTACTAATTCATTTACATATTTTGATTTTCAAAAAAAACAGCTGAGTGGCAGTCGCTCAGCTGTTTTTTAACTATTATAATATGGATAAAGTAAATAAAGCATATGGAATAGCAATGTCATCAAGACACATTGATAGTGGTTACTCTTTAACGCACTATGCTAAGCAAAGTATCGTACGCTGTATTGAATGCGATACTATCGGTGAAATTGAAAATAGATATGAATCTATAGACGGTGGACGTAACATTTGGTGCGCCACATTTACCTGCAAGCACTGTCAATTATCATTGATAAAAGACGACTGTCAGCAGGACTGGGTAGGTCCTTGCCGTTTGGTGGGCCATTGCCGCTGTCATTACTGCGGTACGCACTTGAGCGTAGAACAAGATAGACCTACCCATCAATATACCTTGCCTACCTATCTTATAAGAAACTGCCCAGCTTGTGGGCTAACCAACAACATACCAGTCGAACGGGACAATAAGTTTCTCTATTATGAGGCAGCACTAGCAATTGATCCTGATTTTGGGCTGGCTCTGTTTTTACAAAAACCTTGCCGTTTTGGCAAAATTTGGGCTTTCAATCAGACGCATTTGACTGAATTACATACCTATATTAATGCATCGCTACGCGAGAGCAGCGTAGAGGCAGGTAATGCAAGCATGCCCTCAAGACTGCCTCATTGGATGAAATCAGCCAAAAATCGCGAGATGATTAATAAAAAATTGACGCAATTACAAATGCAGTTAACTGCTCATCAAAATAAGCCTATGTCCAAAAATTAGGCATGACCAATGCAGGCACCAGTCATTTGATCCGCAATCAAGCTCACTATAGATCATATCGGAACTAATTGTTGCTCATAAAAAAAGACCTTTACTTACTACCACGCTTCCAGCTAAAGCCCCAGTTAAAGGCCTTATCCATTTCTTGATGGCCTTTAAAGTACTGATTGATACGTTCAACATTGATACTGCCTTGCTGATTGACCAAACGCGCGATAGCACACATCGGCAAATTACCAGCGCCTTCTGTTAGCCGTGTCTCAATCGGTGACTGCTCAGGTACATGTATGGTCACTACCCCATCTGTTTTTTCCCAGTTGGGTGCGCCCTCATAAATAAAGGCAAAGATAAATACTTCTTCGATCTGCGACCATTGCTGACCATTGATATCAAGCCACTCCCCGCCACTGACCTGTCCCGTTCTATCATCGGCACGTAGACAAACATAGGGCGCTGATTGCAAGCTACCAAAGCGATTACCCAATGCTTGAATGAGGGTCTTTTCACCATTTTTTAGATGAATCATCGCACCAACATCTAGATCGATACCGCTCGATTGATGCTGCTTAAACAGATCACCCAGTATGCCTTTCTTAGGTGCTGATTTATCGTTCTGAGAACGTTGGTTCCAATCCAAGTTAACGGAAATTTTGCCAAAGTCATCGCGTTTTTTCAGATTGATGCTCGATTGATTTTTGGTTAAGGTAACTTTGCTTAGATTAATGGAAGGACTGGCAGGGATCGGTGGTGGCGTGCTCGTTTGTGAGGAGCTGCCTGCTTTTTGCGTATTGATTGGACGTTGGGTATTGATCGGTGGATTCGTGTTTGAAGATTGACCCTGCGATTGGTTTTGAGTCGGTGATTGATTTGGCGCTTCATCTGCAATCTCAACACCGAAATGCTCTGATAAAGGCTTTAAACCACCTTCAAAACCTTGCGCAATAAAACGAAACTTCCAGCTACCTTGTCTGCGGTAGCATTCAGCCAAAATAATCGCTTTTTCGTTACGCCCAGTAGCGCTCAATTGACACGCCATTAGCACTTGACTGCCTTGCATTACTTGAATGTCTACATCTCCGACTTGTGCCAATGTCTGCGCGCTAGAAAACGCCAAGGCAATTTTTTCAATATTCGCAGGCTGTGTAGGTAGATTTATATCAAAAAAACCATCAGTATCATGACCGCGAAAGGTGACACTGCCATCATCGCTGCGCGTCTGTCCATAAAATATCATGTCGCCATCACCCCGTACCTTGCCCTCGCTGGTCAACCGATAAGCAGCGCAGTCAATGGCACTTTGGCTTAAAATACGAATGCTAATAGCGTCAGTCGGTAGTGGCGCATTGGCCCCTGCAATTAATTGTTGAGGTTGAACTTGACTCATGATACGTCCTTTAAATGATTTCTTATTTGTTGTGTTTATTATGCCAGCTATCATTCTATAGTAGTACGGATATCTTCTTACATTAATTATCCAACCTATCCTTTAACCCACTCAGAAAACTCTGAATACTATCTTATTAAGAGTATTTATAACCACTAGCATTTGTATATAATGTACGCTGCTATCAGCCTTATAAGACAAGGTCTTTGTGACGTTGCTTGACCTACTTGATCTTATATTGTGGCTGATGGCGCTGCGAGCACGATACTGATTTGTCCAATGATAGATAACATATATAACCCGAGAGAACTATGGATAACCTTGCAAATAATAGTCATCATATACCGTCGATTGCTGCTTGGTTGGCTGAGGGTCAATCAAGCCAGCGCGATATGTTATCCAGTCTACAAGATTTAAAAGCCCAATCTGCAACGCCGTTTAATGTCATTGCTTCACATCGTCATAACCGACCTGAGATTTTTGAGTTTGCCGATTACAGCTATTATGAGCCAGTGGCAATGGCAGTAGACAGCGATGAGCTACCTCCTGCTAAATCGGTGTTGCCGCGCTGGCAATTCGTTTTGGAACAAGCAGCGCAAAACAACGTGAAAGTATTACTAACGGGCCGCAATAGTATCAGTTACGAAAACAACCGTGAGCTTTTTGATGCCGCTGGTATTCGTTTATTAACAGGTGCAACCAGCGCCGATGCACTAAAAACAATCGATGATAAATTCGCCTTTATGCAGCAGTGCCATCAGCACAATATTCCCGTCGCAGATGCTTGGCGCTTTGATGATCTCTCGACACTTGAGGATTTACTTGACAAGCACGGTCATCAGCCTTTATGCGTCAAACCAGTCACGGGTATTTTTGCACAGGGGTTTTGGCAACTCGACTCAGAGAGAGCCGAGAATCAACAATATGACAGCTTTGAGCACTTATACTTTACCGAAGACAAAAGAATCAACACCGCTCAGTTTATCAATGCCTATGCCCATAGCCTTATGGTACAGGAACCACCTATCCCTATGCTTCTTATGCCTTATCTGTCTGGCCAAGAGTATTCTATCGATGTGGTCTGCGAGTCTGGTGAGGTATTAGCAGCGGTCACTCGTTATAAAACGGGTAAGATTCAGCATATCGGCTATGAGCAATCCGTCATGGATGTCGTCATTCCATTAATTAAAGCCTTTGGCTGCGATGGTATCGTCAGTGTCCAAACCAAAGCGGATGATGACGGTCAGCACCGTGTGCTTGAAATCAATAGTCGCCCATCTGGTGGCATTGGTTACACGGTACATAGTGGTGTGGATTTGACGCAAATCGGTTTTGGTTATTGGCTGGGTTTGACTGACAAACCAAAGCTTGCCGATATGGTGCAAAAAATAACGCCATGCCAAGTACGCTCTATCATGACAAGTGTAAAGATTGAAGACGCTGCTGAGTAGTAAAAATGCATCAATAAGATAAGCAGGTGCTGATGCCTGAACATATATCTAATGAGAGGTAAACGATGACAGTACAGACCACACTTGTGTTAGGCGCCAATGCTGTTATCGCGAAAGCGAGCTGCTCGCTTGAATTTTCTACAACCAGTCCGCTCAAATTTGGGCAGCAGCTTGGGCTTCTATGGCTACCGTTAGATGCAAATCGTAAGGCCATTTGTAGCCCTGCCTATCTACATGAACCGAAAGACTGGGCAACGATAGATGATGCCAACAACCCAAACACATGGCAGCTCGATCTGCCTCAGTTATTTGATCAACAAGGTGTACATTTTTTACAGCTGATTGCTTATGCCTACTATGAGCCTAGCCTAAACTTGCCTGCGGTTGAGCTAAGCGATGTTTGCTTAACACTGAATGATGGTGCACTTCGCTATGACTTTGCAGCGTGCGAACGCCACGTCAAAGCTGCCATTATATTAGAAATATATCAGCGTAATGGACAGTTTAAATGTCGAGCGCTTGGTGAGGCGTCAACCCAAGGTTTGGCAAGTCTTGAGCAGCGTGTACAGGTCAGTCTCGATATGCGTCCGCCCAATACACATGCACGCATCCAAGCAGCACAGCAACAGCAAGCTGGCTCTCACGACGGGGCACGCCCGCCTCGTCAAGTACAGGCAGGTGAGACTTGGACAGGCACGGCCTTTGCCATTGATCCGTATCACTTGCTCACCTGCTATCATGTGATTGAGTCCGCTCAAATGATTGGCATACGTCAGCAAGGTCAGCCTGATCGTGAGGCACAAGTCGTGCTCAGTGATATCGGTAGCGATTCAGCTATTATCAGAGTCAGCGACCCAATGCCAAACTATATACCATTAGCACAGCAATGCAGCGATATATTGGGCGAAACTATTACCACATTGGGGTTTCCGCTATCGGGACTTAGCAGTCAATTGCAAGTCACACAAGGCTGCATCTCAGGGCTAACCGGCTTAAACGATGATATCCGTTACCTTCAGTTTACCGCGCCCATTCAACCCGGCTCTAGTGGTAGCCCTTTACTACTACCAACTGGCGAGGTCGTGGGTATGGTCACTGCCAGCCTCGTCCATGAACATGCACAAAATATGAACTATGCGGTGAAATTTCAGTTATTATCTGCCTTAATCGCGAGTGCTGGAATCAGTTTGGAGCGTGTACCTGAGACCGCAAGCATGACGCCGCTAACCACACCGCAATTGAGCAAGCAAAGTCGCAGTGCGTTATGGCTGGTTGGCTGTCAGGGTTAAGAAATCTATACCTATATAAAATGAAAAGCGCAAAGGAATATGAATGTTAAATAAGCAACACAGCACGAGCATTATCCTACCTCGCGGCACCCTTGATCTGACCTATCAGACCAACTCAGCAACTAACAAAAATAGTTTGAAACAAAATGACAGTTATCAATTAGAAGACCTGCTTGGTTTTGCTCAGCGCATTAACCCAAAACGGGCGTTTTTGTTTGTCTCAAAAGTGCTTGGTCGTCATATTCCTGTGGCACCCAGCACGATGCGAAATGCGTTTACTAATTTAGCCAATTTGGTTCCTAGCGATTTGCCCGAGCCAATTTTAGTTATTGGTATGGCAGAGACCGCTGTTGGTCTATCTGCTGGCGTGCATCAAGCACTACAAACGTGTTATCCAAACGCGTTATTGCTAAACTCTACGCGTCACGCGCAGCATAGTGAACATAACTCCGAAGCGTTACTAACAACGTTTAATGAAGATCACAGTCACGCCAGCCAGCACTTGATTTATCAAAGTACAGATACCGTCACACAAGAGCAGCTACTTGCCAGCAAAACGCTGATTATGGTCGATGACGAAGCATCAACGGGCAATACCTGTGTCAATGTCGTCACGGCTTTACGTGATGCAGGACTGACACAATTAGAGCAAGTGCATCTAACGACTTTGGTTGATTGGTCGTTGGATCAAGAAAATACAAATCAGCAAACACAGGACGCTAAGCCTACCCGTATGGCAGATCGTTTGACTGGTATTGAGTTTCACCGTCATCATCTACTGTCAGGCGCTTGGCAATGGACAGATAACCCTAACCCCGAACCAATCATTATGCCATCGGTCGATACCACCGATGCTGGTAGTCAGGCGTTAGGTAGTACCGGTAACTGGGGACGTTTTCCAACGCTGGATAGTACAGATGGCTTTGCTAACTATTTGGTAAGCTTTCAATTGGCTTTTAAAACGTTTAGCGCTCAAACAAACTTTACTGTCGCGCAATTACCAAAAAATATATTAGTATTGGGCAGTAATGAGTTTGTTTGGCTACCGTTTTTGCTAGCAGAATGGCTTGAGACGCAAACTCAAAAAGCTGACACCGAGTCTATGGTTAATTTTAGTGCGTTGACACGCTCACCGATTGCGCTTGGTGGCGCTATTACCACTATGCTGAGCTTTAATGATAATTATGGGCTGGGTATGACCAATTTTGCTTATAATGTTAATCCAAACGACTGGGACTTGGTTGTCTTGTGCGTGGAGACGTCAGCTGATAGCGTCGATGACATGTGGAAAGGCTTGGATAATGTATTGGTGGTGGGTGCTACGATTTGACTTACTCTCCAGTTTTTAGATCTAACACTTATGGAAAATTTTATGACCACACCATTTTTTCAATCCGATTCAACCCTTACCAAACCCTACTCTCTAATGGATTTGGACGACACCTTATTTCAAACCCAGCGTAAAATTGATATATGGGACTTGCCCACCGCTGAACCTGAAAACTTGGTTTGTGCCACAGTCAATAAACAAGGCGAACCGCTAAGTTTTATGAGTCAGCGCCAAGCTGCGTTCTTTAATTGGCTACTTGTTAACACAGATTTGATTGTAGTGACCGCTCGTGATCGCAGTGAGATCAAACGTGTAAAACTGCCCTTTAATAGCTGGCGAGTGCTGACTCATGGTGCGATTATTTTAACCCCTGATGGTGGGCTGCTTAGCGATTGGCAGCAATACATGCATAGTAAGCTTGCGCCATTGCAAGATAAGCTACGTCAACTAAGCCAGTTGTTTGCCAATCATGATAAAAACGAGCAAAGTCATCTGGTATTTACACCGCATATTGATAGTTTTAACAATGGGTCTGTGGATGAAGAATTGACCATCTATCTCGCGATTAAACATGCGCAAAAAGATCATCAAGCATTGATAGATTTAGCGGAAAAACTGCCGACTTTAATACGTGATTTTGATCAGGATTTTTATGTGCATGTGAACGCGAATAACCTTGCGATACTGCCACATTCGGTGCACAAGCGCCATGCCGTACAGTTTTTATTAGAGCATCATTTAGATAGCCAGCGTCCAAGCTTTGGTTTTGGTGACAGCCTAGCCGACTTACCGTTTTTGCAACTGCTTGATTGGTATGGCATGCCCAATCACGGTCAGTTGCACGAACAAAGCGACTACCAGTAGTCAACACACAACGTTCTTATCATTGACCATTCAAATGAGTACTCACATTCATATCATGACTGAAAATAATAAAAGTATTAAAAGAGCGATTTTAAAGCATTACGGTTCAGGCAGTTATCTTGCCAGCGATGTGACTGTATTGCTTAATATTGTCGATAAAGACGCTGTGGCGGATGTGCCCGTCAGTCAAAAAGAAGCGCTTATCCAAAGTGGGCAGCGTCATTATTCAGATATGTTGACATTAGAAGATGCACCAAGTGCTATGCATGAACAGCTTTATACGCAGGCACTACAGCAAGGTACGGCCAGAACAGCGACGGACATCGCTAATTTGTCTTATACATTGCATCATCTTTTTCAGTCGCAAGTTAGCCATGAGCGTCCATTGGTATTGGTCAGTTTAGTGCGGGCAGGTTTGCCAATTGGCGTACTATTACAGCGCGCACTATCGGACACAGATAGCCGCTATCATTTACCAAGCAATCATTATGGTATCAGTATCATTCGTGATCGTGGTCTTGATCCGCTGGCTTTACAGATGCTGCTTGATGCTTACCCAGACAGTCCGATTGTATTTGTGGATGGCTGGACAGGCAAAGGAGCTATTTATCAAGAGCTGACCCGCAGCTTAGAAGTATTTAGCGACACGGCTCACCCCAATTTTGCTAATATTTTTCACCAAAGCGCGAATGTCATTCCGCTACTGACCCTTGCCGATCCGGCAGGCGTTGCATGGTTAGCAGCTAGTGAGGAAGACTGGTTGATTCCATCAGGACTACTCAATAGTACGGTGTCAGGACTGATTTCGCGCAGCTTATACACAGAGCCTCAATCAGGGCTACACCGCAGTGTCTTTTATGATAGTTTGATTGAAGCAGATCATAGTTTGGCATTTATTAATCATATCGATGCAGCAAGACGCTCATTGACAACGCTTCCAGAGTGCTTACCAACATTTAAGCAGCCGCGTTACCAAACTGCTGACTTGATTGACAAGCTAGCGACAGACTACGATATCACCAATCGCAATCGTATCAAACCGACGATTGCAGAGGCAACACGAGCCATATTGCGCCGCGATCCTGAACGCATATTGCTAGCAACCGCCGACCACCCTGATACCATATTATTGCGACATTTATGTATACAGCGCAATATCACAGTTAGTGTATTAGGTGATAAAATACTGCCGTATCAAGCCATTACGCTGATTAAACAGCGCACTAAAAACCCTTAATCGTTGCTATGTCTAAGAAACGATTTATGACTCACTTGTTAGTCTGAGTAAGCCTACCAATTGACCGTATATGCTACCTTTATAACCACTCACTACTTACGATGCCAATTATGTCAAATATGCTAAACCATGAGTCAAACATTTATAATTATACCCAGTCTTACGCGCATCTGATTACTGAACGTCATGCTATGGTTAGGCCGCACACGCACCACCCATATCAGCTGGGTGCCAGTCTTTATATGCCTGCTACTCGCCAAGATATCTGGCAAGTCATTACCCGTGAAAAGCTGCCCACGATTAATAGCATTATTATTTGTTTAGAAGATGCCGTCAGTCATAACGATGTCGAATTGGCACTTGAACGCTTGCAAACATTGCTTCATACGTGGGCGACGCATGTCGATAGTATTAATGACCCGTCAAGACAAGCGGGCCTGCAACAAGCGCAGTATCCCACTCGTCCATTAGTATTCATACGCCCACGCAATCCGTCAATGCTACAACAGCTGGCTGACTATACTCACATCGACCTTATCGACGGTTTTGTGATGCCAAAGGTTGATATGTGTAGCCTGTCCAATTGGCGCATGGCGTGTCAAAACCTAAGTGCTGACCAGCTGCTCATGCCAACACTTGAGACCGCTGCCCTTTTTAACCCGCATCATAATCAAGAGCTTGCGATTGGTTTCAAAGAAGCCTTTAGCCAACCCGTGTTTGCGCTACGTATTGGCGGCAATGACTTATTTGCCACGCTGCGTTTGCGACGTCCCAAAAACAGCATCGTGTATGACACGCCTATTGGCACCCTCGCTTACCAGCTACTTGGCTGCTTTGTACCGCATGGCTTTTATTTGACCGCGCCTGTTTTTGAGTATCTAGATCAGCCAACCCTATTTATGCAAGAGCTGACTCATGATGTTAGCTTGGGATTGGTCGGAAAAACCGTTATTCATCCAAGCCAAATCGCTTTGGTACAGCAAGCTTATCGCGTACCGTCAAGCACTTTAGATGAAGCACAAGCGATATTGCATAGTGAGGCCAAAGCGGTATTCAAATACAACAATACCATGCTAGAGCCTGCCACTCATCGCGCTTGGGCGACTGAAATCGTGAACCGAGCTGAGGTATTTGGCAAAGTGGAAGACGTTAGTATCGACTATAGCTCAGGTCTATAACGATCAAATACTGGCTCGTTAAATTATATAAGATGATTGGCTCAACAAAAAATACCGCTATCAGAGACTGATCGCGGTATTTTTGTGTATGCGCATTAAAGTTCATCGTTACAACAATAACGCCCTACACACAGTTCTCCAAAAACTGACTGAGCACTCGGTTCACTTGCTCAGGCTCTTCCACAGTTGATGTATGACCCGCGCCTTTGATAATGGCAAGCTTTGACCCAGCAATGGCAAAGTGCATCCGTTCAGATTTTGCGTAAGGCGTTGCGGCATCTTCGTCACCAACGACAATGAGCGTCGGCGTCGTGATATTACCCAATTGCTCATAAGTACCTGTGCGTTCAATGACGCCCATTGTGGCTTTGACAACCCCACCTTTGCGATTGCTTTGTAGCATCGTGAGCCATTGTTTGCGATCAGATTTGCGTAGCTTATCGGCCAAAAAAGTACTACCAAACATAATAGGCATGACTTTATTACTCACGCGCTTGATACCCAGCCAGCGAATGGCTTTGACCAGCTTGCGGTACTGAGGAACGTTTTTTGGATCTTCAGGATCAGCGGACGTCTCTAAAAGCGTTAACGATAACAGCAATTCAGGTCGCTTAAGCGCAATACGTTGTGCGACAAAGCCACCCATAGATAATCCAACGAAATGACATTTATCAATACCCAGTGCGTCGATTAACCCAAGTGTATCCTCGGTCAACGTCTCCATATCATAGCCCGATTTGGTAACCTGTGATTGCCCTTGCCCGCGAAAATCAAACGCAATGCAGCGATAGTCCGTTTGAAAATACGCTACTTGCTTGTCATACATCTGCGAGCTCCATAGCAGACCATGGGCAAACACGATGACGGGTTTTTGCGTGTCATTGGGCGCACTGTCCTCAAAATAAATATCCGCGTTATTAATAGTGATAGTTGGCATAATTCATTCCTTTTTTAGTAGATTAAAGAGATAACCTTTTTATTCCTTGATAATTCGCTTATATAAACCTTACCTTTAGAATAATCCATTAACGTCTCAGGTGGCAGATGGTTTATGACTCACCTGTTTACGCTTATCCAATTAGTGATAGACGCTTTTACGGCAATTCATAGCGCTTGACCAGTGTTTTGATGTGTCTTAAGCGCCCACAAAACCTGCTTTTATAATGAGCGCAAACTGCTATAGTAATCGGCATTGCATTATTTTTTACCATTAATTTGTCCTGCTGTCTCTTATACGGGCACCCAAAATAGCTGCTTAAAACAGTCATTGAAAATAAGGAAATCTCAGATGTCACAGCCTATCGTTGATTATCAAGTGAACAATCACATTGCCACCATTACGTTTAACGATCCAAAAAGCCTAAATGCGTTTGGCACGCCACTAAAAAATGAAGTCTTGATAGCACTAGATAAAGCGGATACAGATGATCAAGTACGAGTGATTATCTTGCAAGGCGCTGGTGGCAACTTTTCAAGTGGTGGCGATATTAAAGAGATGTTATCTGAAGGACTGGACAAAGACGTTATATCTACCAAACTAAGAGGTATGGTAGAAGGCGCAGGAGAAGTCAGCTTAAAGCTGCGCAATGTCCATAAGCCCATCATTGCCAAATTAGAAGGTGCTGTAGCAGGGGCTGGCATGAACTTAGCGCTTACCTGTGATTTTCGTATCGCCGCGGACAATGCAAAATTTGTCCAAGCCTTTGTCAATATCGGTCTGATTCCCGATGCAGGCGGCATTTATTTATTGAATCAGTTGGTTGGTACAGCAAAAGCGACTGAGCTTGTGATGCTGGGTGATAAGCTGAAAGCGGAAGATATGGCACGCCTAAATCTGGTCAATCAAGTGGTTAGTGCGGAAGAGCTAGACGCCACCGTTCAAGCATTGGCCCTAAGATTGAGCCAGTTGCCAGGTAAAGCCCTAGCCTCTATGAAACATATGTTCAATGTACATGCTTTTATGGGTTTGAACGAGGCATTAGATATGGAAGTGGAGCAACAGACCATGATGGCAAAAACCGATGACTTTATAGAAGGTGTGAGCGCTTTTATAGAAAAGCGTAAACCTGTTTATCAAGGTAAATAACTGATCGGTGATTTAATAATATCGTCAAAAAAGCTGCTCATTAGCAGCCTTTTTCGTACGCCATATCATTGTCACTGCTTAACAATATAATCGTTATGATGCGGAAGCTGACTCATGTTGATAAGGTAATGAGAATATCTTGTCAAAAATCAGGGTAAACGTAAAAGTATAGACTAAGAAAAATAGCAACAGCGCTACTTCCATCATAAAGGCTTTTACCAAACCAACATCGTACCAAATCATATAGAGTGGCAAGCAAATCAACACCAGCCCACCTTCAAAACCGAAAGCATGGGCACTACGTATCCATAACGTACGACGTACAATGTGCCTGCGACGTTCCCACGCTTCAAAAACGGTATTGTAGATAAAGTTCCAAATAACGGCTGCCACCGACATCATTACTGCGATGGGCAAAGATTCTGCTGCATCACTATGACTGAGTTTCATCAATATAAGGGTCGATAAGATAATAGCGATGATTTCGAAAGCGGTCACATAAATTAAGCGACGTTTGAGTGGGGATAAAGTAATCAACCAAGACTCCAAAGCACCTGTTCTTAAACAAAGAAGTGCGTATCAAAGTATCGGTCCGTCCCGAGATAGAAAAGATAAAGGAAGTGCAGAGCCACGGTTTCCGCCTGCACTTATATTATACATAATATAGCGTAGAAAATCAGCCAGTACATTTATACAGACGTAAACAGATTTATCAAAAACTCGACTTTATCCTAGGCCAGACTATTTTGCTGGTGGGCCCCATTGATTGGTTTCAGGCTTAGTATCATTAGCACAAAATACAAGAAACACAATGCCACCTATCAGTGGTATTAAGGATATTAAAAACCACCATCCTGAGCGACCCGTATCATGTAACCTGCGAATACCAACAGCAATACTGGGTAAAGCATAGACCAAGCGCTACAACTATATAAACAGGCCCTGTTTCTGCGTCAAAAATAATTGCATCCATTATCATCGCAAAAATTGCCAAGACCATATATACCAAAGAAAAATACCAAAACTCTTTACGGCGTGCACGACCAGAGAAATTGACATAATTTCTCATGCACTTTTTGAACCAATCAATGATTCCATAGTTTTCTTCAGCATTGTGATTGCCTGTAGTCATATTTTTTGGTAATGGTGGCGGTGTTGCTTTATTCGAGCATATTGTTATGATTCCATGTATTTATCGTTGATTTTCTCTGAAGTAAAGTTGACACAGTTCAAATTTTTCTAGCAAAAGATTTCAATTATAAACACTCAATAAAAGTTTGCAAATGTTTATTAAAATATTTTTAATTTATAAATAAAAAACCCCGCATCATTACGATACGGGGTTTTGTTTATTTAAAAACGTTTAACTTAAGCGCTTCACACCAAGATTAGCTCAACTGAGCAACATTGATCTTGTCTGCTTCTTCCGTATAGTCTTCCATACGGTCGAAGTTCATGTATTGATACACTTCATCACCCATGCTGTTTAGCATGCCAGCATACTGCTGATATTCATCGTTCGTTGGCAATTTACCAAGTACCGCGGCAACTGCTGCAAGCTCAGCAGAAGCTAGGTATACGTTAGCGCCTTGACCCAGACGGTTCGGGAAGTTACGAGTTGAGGTTGATACCGCAGTCGATTTCGGTGCGATACGTGCTTGGTTACCCATACATAGTGAACAACCTGGCATTTCAGTACGAGCGCCGGCTTGTGCATAGATGTTGTAGTAGCCTTCTTCCATCAACTGTCGTGCATCCATCTTAGTCGGTGGTGCAATCCATAGACGAGTCTTGAGGCTACCTGCTGGTACGTCTTGTAGCAATTTACCAGCGGCACGGAAATGACCGATGTTGGTCATACATGAACCAATGAATACTTCGTCAATCGTATCACCAGCGACGTCTGCTAGCGTTTTTGCATCATCTGGATCGTTCGGGCAGCAAAGGATAGGCTCTTTGATGTCTGACATATCAATAGTGATGTCGATAGCGTATTCAGCATCGTCGTCAGCACGCATGAGACTTGGGTTGGCAAGCCACTCTTGCATTTGCTCAACACGGCGACTGATCGTACGCGCATCGCCATAGCCTTCACTGATCATCCACTTAAGTAGTGTGATATTTGAGTTTAGGTACTCAGTCACTGATGCTTCAGACAAAGTGATGGTACAACCAGCAGCACTACGCTCAGCTGAGGCGTCAGATAATTCGAACGCCTGCTCAGCGGTTAAATCTTCTAGACCTTCGATTTCAAGAATACGGCCGTTGAACTCGTTGATTTTACCTTTCTTATCAACGGTCAAGTAGCCTTCTTTGATGGCTTGATAAGGAATCGCATGTACGAGGTCACGTAAGGTGATACCCGCTTGACGCTCACCAACAAAACGAACACGGACAGATTCAGGCATATCAAGTGGCATCACACCAGTTGCAGCTGCGAAAGCAACCAGACCAGAACCCGCTGGGAATGAGATACCCATTGGGAAACGAGTATGCGAGTCACCACCAGTACCAACGGTATCTGGCAGTAGCATACGGTTCAACCACGAGTGAATGATACCATCGCCTGGACGTAAGCTGACGCCGCCACGGTTCATGATAAAGTCAGGTAGGGTGTGCTGAGTCTCAACGTCAACTGGCTTTGGATAAGCAGCCGTGTGACAGAATGACTGCATCACTAGGTCTGCTTGGAAACCCAAACATGCCAAGTCTTTTAGCTCGTCACGCGTCATTGGGCCAGTCGTATCCTGAGAGCCGACGGTGGTCATCTTAGGCTCACAGTACATACCTGGACGTACGCCTTCTAGGCCACAAGCTTTACCAACCATTTTCTGTGCAAGCGTAAAGCCTTTACCCGTATCCGCTGGCTCTTCTGGCTTAGCAAAGATATCTGAATGGCCAAGACCCATATACTCACGGGCACGATTGGTCAAACCACGACCAACGATTAATGGGATACGGCCACCAGCACGTACTTCATCAAGCAATGTTGGCGAGTTGAGTGTAAACGTTGACAGTACTTCATCAGAGTCATGCTTAGTGATTTTGCCTTCGTATGGATAGATGTCAAATACATCACCCATATTTAGGTTATCAACCGCGACTTTTTCGATTGGCAATGCGCCAGAATCTTCCATGGTGTTGAAGAAAATCGGAGCGATATTGTTACCAAGTACTAGACCGCCACCACGTTTGTTTGGCACGTTAGGGATGTCTTCACCCATCAGCCACAATACTGAGTTGGTTGCAGACTTACGGCTAGAACCAGTACCAACCACGTCACCAACATAGGCTAATGGATGGCCTTTTTCTTTTAATTCTTCGATTTGCTTCATTGGGCCAACAACGCCCTCGTCATCAGCATTGATGCCGTCGCGAGAGTTTTTGTGCATGGCTAGTGAATGTAATGGAATATCAGGACGGCTCCACGCGTCTTGCGCTGGAGACAAGTCATCGGTATTGGTCTCGCCAGTCACTTTAAACGTCGTGTACGTGGTTTTCTTTGGTACTTCTGCACGGTTCAAGAACCATTCTGCGTCAGCCCAAGATTGAACGACTTCTTTAGCAATGGTGTTACCCGCTTCGGCTTTTTCAGTCACGTCATTGAACGCGTCAAATACCAATAGCGTTTTCTTTAGTGCTTCAGCAGCGTCTTGTGCAACTTCGCTATCATCTAGTGCCGCAACCAATGGCTGAACGTTATAGCCACCTTGCATCGTGCCTAGGATTTGAACCGCTTTTTGCTTGCTGATCAATGGTGATGATGCCTCACCTTTTAAGATCGCTGCCAAAAATGCTGCTTTAACATATGCTGCTTGGTCAACACCAGCAGGGATACGGTTTTCTAGCAAATTCATTAAGAATGCATCTTCGCCTGCAGGTGGCGTTTTTAGTAATTCAACCAACTCTACTACTTGTTTTTCATTCAATGGTAGCGGAACCGTTCCTAGCTCAGCACGTTCTTCGACATGTTTACGATAAGCTTCTAACACAATAGTCGTCCTCGTCAGTTGGGGGTTTAGCACATTACGTGGGTAGTCAGCATGACCGCCTGCGTCCATATACTATGTGGAATAATTATTTGTGCAATCATAGCTTAAAACGCTCTAAATGTTAATGGCTCAGCTCTGAAAAGGCTCATAGTAAGGCCATATCCAACATTTATTATAAAAATAGTCCCATCAATAATATGATTGCACACTTTATTATTACTGCTATTTCCCTACTTACTCTTCTCAATAAAAACTTGCTTTATGACAAAACAGACATCATATGACTGTTATAAGACGTTTTGTAAAAAATTAAAGGACGAGCCGATATGAACAGCAACACCAACTATGATAATGGTCTCAAAGTACGCACGGAGGTAATGGGTGAAGCGCATGTCAAACGCTCGCTTGATGCAGCCACTGGTTTTACTCAGCCATTGCAAGACTGGATCATTGAACACGCTTGGGGCAGCACATGGCAAGATGACTCTGTATTACCCCGTAAGTATCGCTCATTGATCACTATTGCCTTTTTGATTGCGCAAAAAAGCCCAAACGAGTTAAAAGGACATATCCGCGGTGCCATCAACAATGGCGCTAGCGTCGCTGAGATTCGCGAAGTGCTGATGCATAGCCTCCCATACTGTGGTGCACCTGCCACACAAGAAGCGTTTCGCGCGGCTATAGATATACTGAATGAGTTAGAAATCGATATAGATATTTAAAACTATGGTCGCTAGAGCAATCGTAGTAATCTTAACGATATTGTGCAAAAACTGCCTATTAAATTTCTGCTATAATATCGCCACTCATAAAACATTCTGATCATTCCATAAACCCTTATTGTATAAAGGGTTAAGAGATAATTCTATTATGACAACTGCCGTACAAACACATGTACCTGCTGCTAAGGTCAAACCAAAAAAAGCCATCCAAGGCGAAAAGCTACGTGGTTACGATAAAGTTGCCCGTATCCCAATTAAAGTAATCCCGACCGTTGAGGCCAAGAAAAAGCCTGACTGGATTCGGGTAAAAATGTCATCGCCGGCTGAAGTGGCACGTATCAAAGCCACTTTACGTGAGCAAAAGCTCTATACCGTCTGTGAAGAAGCCGCCTGCCCTAACCTGCCACAATGCTTCGCTGATGGTACCGCCACCTTTATGATCATGGGTGATATCTGTACTCGTCGCTGCCCGTTCTGCGATGTCGGTCACGGTCGTCCTAATGAGCTAGATAAGGATGAGCCGCGTCATACTGCTGAGACTATCGAAGGTCTAAAGCTCAAATACGCGGTCATTACGTCTGTCGATCGTGATGATCTCAAAGATGGCGGTGCTGGGCATTTTGTAGAAGTGCTCAATGAGTCAAGAGCGCTAAGCCCTAATTGTCTAATCGAGATCCTAGTACCAGATTTCCGTGGCCGTATGGATATTGCTTTGGACTTACTGACAGAAACCGCGCCAGATGTGTTTAACCACAACATCGAAACGGTGCCACGTTTATACAAAGCCTTCCGACCAGGTTCTGATTATCAGCATTCACTCGATTTGCTTAAGCTTTATAAAGAGCGTCGTCCTGATATCGCAACCAAATGCGGCTTTATGGTTGGTCTTGGCGAGACTGAAGAAGAGATCTATGCACTACTTGATGATCTAAAAGCGCATGACGTGGATATGATCACGATTGGTCAGTATCTGCAACCTAGCAAAAACCATGCGCCCGTTGACCGTTATGTCCATCCAGATGAGTTCCAACGCTATATGGATTACGGCAAAAAGATTGGCTTCTTTAGCATTTGGGCAGGACCAATGGTACGCTCAAGCTACTTTGCTGATCGTCAGTACTACGGCGAAGATTGCCCAGCGCCTATCCGTAGCAAAAAAGCTTTAGAAGCTGAAGGCAAACTTGGCTGCTAATTGCTGATTTGATTATTGTTAAACCAATATCAAAGTACTAAAGATAGTAGCTAAAAATATAAAAGGGTGAATAACAGATTTGTTATTCACCCTTTTTTTGTGATTCGATCAAATAGCTCTATCTTTAAAATATCAGTAACTACAGTCTAGATCCTTTATATCTATACCATTACCAAAACTTTGAGTAGCAAGGAAAACGAGTGCAAGTACTACGTATTGTAGACTAAACGAGTTTGACACAGCTAATCATAGTTTTGGGATTGGTACTCTATATTCAAAATTAGACACTCATCGTCGGGGTTGGCGCTGCACTCGTTTTTATATTGAATACCGCAATGCCCACCACGATAACCGCGCCAATCATACCTGTGGTAATCTCAGGATAAATGAGTAACAACGCACCAATAGCTAAAATAACACGCGTCACCGTATTCATATCACCTTTGAAGTACCCTTCAAGTGCTGAGCTTAATGCAATCACACCTGTCACTGAGGTCAAAACGACTGTGATGATATCCAAAATAGGCGGTAGCGGGAAGTCTTTCGCCGTGACTGCCAGACCGGTCGGGTCTATCATCAGCATCGTTGGATTATAGATAAACATAAACGGTACGATGAATCCGGCAAGTGCCAGCTTGAGCGACAAGAACCCTGTTTTCATCGGGTCGCCACCAGATATACCTGCACCAGCAAAGGCTGCTAGACACACAGGCGGTGTAATATTGGCAAAGATACCAAAGTAGAATACAAACATATGCGCTGACAGGATTGGAATATCGAACCCTGCTAATGCTGGCGCTGCCATGGTCGCCGTGATGATATAGGCAGGGATAGATGGTAGCCCCATGCCCAAAACCATAGAGGCTAGCATGGTCAAAATAAGCGTAAAGAACAAAGATCCTGCACCTAGCGTGACGATAGAAGATGTCATTACTGTACCAAAGCTGGTCAAACTCACCACGCCGATGATGATACCCACGACCGCACAAGCCGCCATGACCGCAAGCGACTGGCGCGCACCATCTTCTAGGGCCCCTAAAATATCAGAGAAGCTCATGCGCGTCTCAGCGCGTAGCATACTGATGACCACGGTAAAACCAATGGTATAAGCCGCTGCATAACCGACAGGTACGTTTCTGATTAATAAGAAAATCAAAAAGACGATCGGTAATAGCATGTGACCGCGAGCTTTTAACACTTCTTTTACCGCGGGCAAACTCTCTTTGGCGATACCTTGTAGATCACGACGTCCAGCGCGGAAATGCACCTGCGCAATGACGCCCAAATAGTACAATATCGCAGGCAACAAAGCGGCAAGCGCAATCGTGCTATACGGCAGACCAGTGGTCTCCGCCATAATAAAGGCACTGGCTCCCATGATTGGTGGCAAAATCTGTCCGCCAACCGAGGCACTCGCCTCAACCGCGCCCGCAAAATCTTTGTGATAACCGACCTTTTTCATCAATGGAATGGTAAAGGCACCCGTACTCACCACGTTTGATAATGCAGAACCATTGATACTGCCCATAAAGCCACTAGAGATAACCGCGACTTTTGCGGGTCCACCTTTTTTGTGACCGGCGATTGCTAATGCCAAATCGTTAAACAGCTGTCCCATTCCTGAGCGTGCTAGGAATGCACCAAAGAGAATGAACAAAAAGATAAAGGTCACTGACGCGCCAATCGCAACAGAATAAAGACCTTCCGTTTTTAGAAATAATTGACCAAAAATATCGCCCATATCATAAGGGCGAGTCAGCAATCTATCCGGCATAAAATCCATGTGACTGACAAACGGATACGCCAAAAATATCCCTGCCAATATTGGCAAAATCCAACCAGTGATACGGCGACTGCCTTCTAGCACACAGACCACGGTAATCAGTGAAAATATCACGTCAAGCGGATTGGCCATGCCGCCGCGCGAGGTCACAATATCCTGATACTCGTAGATCAAGTAGCTCATACCGGATAAAGACAATAAAAACCAAATCCAGTCATACCAAGCGACGCGACTGCGGCTGCTCTTTTTACTAGCGGGAAAAATCAAGAAAATCAAGGCAAAACCAACACCGACGTGTACAGAGCGCTGTAGCAATGCTGGCATCGGGTTAAAGGTAATATAAAGATGAAAAAGTGAATAGAGTATACAAATACCAGCGATAAAGTATTTTACTGGTCCTTGCGTGATATGACGCGTGATTGACTCTCGGTCATATTTTTCCAGTACTGCTTTGTTGATCGCATCTGCATCTGCATCTTTATCAACATCTGGCGTGGTATTCACGCTACCGTGATCCGTCACTTGGGAGTTCATGACACAAGTCCTCATTAAATCTATCAATTAAACCATACGTCTTAGGCATGATCACCACTTCAGAATAATCTGGCACCCACTGATGAATCAAAAAACGATGGCCATCGTAATCGATCTCGCCTTTGGTCAGTCTAGAGACTACCCAATTGAGGCTAGGCAGTTTTTCATTGATTTGATAACCCAGATAGCCAGGTTTTTGTATGGGCGCAAGAGGTTCGGTCGAAGGCGTACCAGCACCAAATGCTTCAAAGTACGTGGTGGTGAGGAGTAGCATAGCGTCTTCTGTACTGCTTTTTTCTATGCGTTGGTATTGCTCTTCCCACCACTGTTTTTCTACAGAATGTATCCAGCGTAGCTGAAAGTCAGGGTCGGTGAAATAACACACCTTATCGTCGCTACCCTCTATCGCCACTCGAACCTCGACCACAGACTGACGAGCAAAGCCTATCCATAGGGTCAAAAAAACCAGCGCGGCAATGCATGCTGCGCCAGTCGATAACCATAATACTTTATTTGGCTGCTTGTTCGTCATAGTACTTTTTAGCGCCAGGATGAATTGGAGCAACCATACCTTCACTAGCCGTCTCTAGACTGATATCGTTGGCTGCTTGGTGTGCTGTTTTTAGACCGTCCAGATTATCAAATAACGCCTTGGTCAGCTTATAGCCATCAGATTCAGACAGATCAGAGCTAACCAATAAAGCATTCATAATGGCAGCGGTTGGAATCGCAGCGTCATTGCCATACGTGCCAGCAGGGATTTCAAAGGTTTTAAAGTAAGGTTTGGTCGCAATGATTTCTTTTAATTTGTCTTGATCAATAGTAACCAACTGCAAATCTAAGCCTTGCTCTAACTCCATAAGCGATGAGTTTGGTAGACCACTACTAAAGAATGCCGCTTCAATCTTGCCTGCCTTCATACCATCAGCCGCTTCAGCAAAACCTAAATAATCGACAGTGACATCGTCATAGGTAATACCAAACCCTTCTAGTAGTGTTCGAGCATTGACTTCCGTACCAGAACCTTGATCGCCTACTGCAATACGCTTGCCTCTCAAATCTTCAATGTTTTTGATGCCAGAGTCTTTTGTCGTCACGATTTGCACCACGTTCGGATACAAGACCGCAATCTGCTGAATATTGGTGATAGGCGCATCAAAGTTGTTTTTGCCTTCGACCGCGTCCGTGACCACGTCACTGAGCGCCAAAACCATATCGACTTTACCTTGTGTCAATAGATTGACGTTTTCGACCGATGCGCCCGTGGTTTGTGTCTTTGAGTTGACACCAAAGGTTTTGACATAAACTTCTGATAGAGATGTACCAATAATATTATACGGACCAGACGCACCGCCTGTGGCAATGGTCAGAAACTTGGTATCGAGCTTATCAGCACCCGCAGTATCAGTAGTAGCACTATCGGCCGCTGTACTGTCAGTACTTTCTGAGCTTGGGGAAGAGCATGCGGTTAAGCCTAAAATAGCACTCAGCATAGCTGATAAAAGCAAGGGGGATTTTAAAGAAGTGAGCATTGAGTTCATCCTTGAAGTAGTCGATTTGATAAAATTAACAGCATCATTGACGCATTACAAGCCTGTAATAATATAGCAATCCTTCTGATAAATAAACCTCAGTCTATCTTATCGGTTATCCTTAACGCATGATAATCAGGCCAGTCTAGCCAAAAAAGACTGTTCACTTATTCAATTATTAGAAGTTTTGTTCTGCTAAGCGAAACAAAGTTTCATTAGTTAAACCATTTAAGCAAACTTTATGGGCGTTGTAAACCTTTCAATATTAATTAGGTAAGCATTTTATTTAGCATCGATGATGCATTTATATAGAATAAGAGCACCATAACGACGAAATAGCATGAAACGATTACCAGCCTCTACTTATAATCACGGGTGAGGGAACGTATAATATGCTCGTCTATTAAAATAATAAGTGTTTAAAAACTTTCAAGGAACCTGATATGAGTAGCAATCCTTATACAAGTCATGACCATATTCTTTCATCTGATAATACCCACTATTTACACCATCATTTTTTTGAGTCAGCTAATAAGGACACTGACGTAAAAGCTACATTACTGATTGTACACGGTATGGCAGAACATAGCGGTCGCTACGCAGATTTTGCGCAATTTTTAGCAGACAATGGTATTGCAGTGGCCACTTATGATCAGCTTGGTCACGGTCAGACTGTTAAAACAGCAGCAGACTTGGGCTTTTTCGGTGATGAACATCCGGTACAGTCCTTATTAAAAGATGTCATTGTCATGGCAGATAGCTTAAAAGTGCGTCATCCAAATGTCCCGCATTTTGTTATGGGACATTCTATGGGCTCTTTTATTATACGCAACGTGCTCAAGCATCACGCGCATAACTTCACAGGGGCAATCTTGATGGGAACCGCAGATGCCAACCCATTGACCAAAGTTCTCTTACCTGTCAACAAAGTCTTGGCAAAAGTTGCTCCTAGGCAGCCAAACACCGTGCTTGCCACTATTATGAATAAAGTACTCAATGCTCAGATAAACGATGACGCCTCCTCTTCACAGTTTGCTTGGCTCAGTCAAAATATTGACAATATCGAAGCCTATGAAGCCGATCCTCTATGTGGTTTTGACTTTACCAACAACGGCTTTATGGCGTTATTTTCATTGATGGATACTGGCTTGAACAAACGTTGGTCTACGACGATTGCCAAACCCTTTCCGATGCTCTTTATCAGTGGCGAAGACGATCCCATTGGTGATATGAGTAAAGGGATTCGCAAGATTGTCACGCGCTTAAACAAACAAAACTTTAGCAACGTTGATATTCAGCTTTATCCCAATATGCGCCATGAGCCATTGCATGAAAAAGACAATCAACTTGTTTATCAAGATATTTTAGAATGGCTCGAGAGCCATACGTCTGAAAAATAAGGCAAGCGCTCAGGTTTACGCTTAACGGGTTTGCTAAAAGTCGCTAAATTAGCGACAATATGGCAAGCAAGATTTTCGGCCAAGTCAGCTTAGCAAAGTCACAACCATCCATTAATTATAATATTTACTGGTATTTACTCTTCACCAATTTTAGGAATGTTTATGTCATTACAACAAACCATCGAACAAGCTTTTGAAAACCGCAACGAATACAGCCCAAGCAATATGCCACAAGATGTGCGTGACGCGATTGAGCAAGTACTTGAGCAATTGGACAACGGTACCCTGCGCGTGGCAGAAAAGAAAGATGGCGAATGGGTCGTTAACCAGTGGGCTAAAAAAGCGGTCCTACTGTCATTCCGTCTAAACGACAATTATGTCATGCCAGCGGGTGAGCATGTACAGTTCTATGACAAGGTTCCGACTAAGTTTGCTGACTGGACCGAAGCACAGTTTAAAGAAGCAGGCGTTCGTGTTGTACCGCCAGCGATTGCCCGTAAAGGCTCGTACATCGCAGCAGGCGCAGTATTAATGCCATCGTATGTCAACATCGGTGCCTATGTAGATCAAGGTGCGATGGTTGATACTTGGGCGACCGTTGGTTCATGTGCGCAAATCGGTAAAAACGTACATCTATCAGGCGGCGTTGGTATCGGCGGTGTCTTAGAGCCATTGCAAGCCAATCCAACCATCATCGAAGACAACTGCTTCATCGGTGCACGCTCTGAAATCGTTGAAGGCGTGATCGTTGAAGAAGGCGCGGTTATCTCTATGGGTGTCTATATCGGTCAATCGACGCGTATCTATGACCGCGAAACAGGTGAGATTCATCGCGGCCGTGTACCCGCAGGCTCGGTTGTCGTACCAGGCAGCTTGCCATCAGAAGATGGTACGCACAGCTTGTACGCTGCGATCATCGTGAAAAAAGTAGATGCACAGACTCGTGCAAAAACTGCCGTCAATGAGCTATTACGTTTAGACTAGTTTTCGTCCTTCTACCGTTATTTGTAATACATTATATAAAAGGTGCTTAGAGTTTTCTAAGCACCTTTTTGCTGTGCGTCATTTTTAGTTCTGATATAGATATCTTAATGTTATTATCATTTGACAAATACCTGACAAAAGGTGACAACAGATGACAATGCAAATAAAAACAGCCGAACAACGCAAAGCTGAATCAATAAAAAAACTAACACAACAGAATATTCCTTACATTGATTGGCTCCCGTATATTGAAACGGCAGACGATGCTGTCTATAAAACCAAAGAAGCCATTGCCAAAAGAGCCATTGCTTGTTTAATTAGTATTCAGGCAGCTTGTGATCGAGACAATGGCATTTATACGTCAGAGAGTGCTCAATGGTGTTTGGACTTAATTGAGCAGTTTGAATTGGGTCAAGTGTTAACACCTAATGAAGTCATGATTCTAAACAATGAAGGGAGTAAACAAGACGTCATTAATATGATTTGGAAATATGAAGCATATTGGTCATTATTATGGGCACTAGGTTTGGTCGAGGCCTTAGACTTTCCTAACGATACGATAGATTGTGAGTTCGCCATCAATGTGGTGGCGCAATGCGAAACATTTGACGACTTTATGCAATTGGCGACGCTACGAGATTTAGAGACCGTTTTGGATGAGGCTGATTTGATTTATCGATACCACTGGGCCTGTGTGAATGCACGTATCAATCAGCAAGAAACGCCAAGCGCTATGATAGCGAGTGTCGTCTCTGAACGGCGAGCAGGGCTTGATTGGCTGTTTCGCCATGATGCGGATTGGAACAACCCTGAACTGAGCACTTAAAATATGTTACTCTTTGCAAAATAGGACTTAGTGCCGACTATTAGCGTATAATGGCGGCTCCAAAAAATGGCGAAGATAGCCAATTTCATGTGTTCTTATCTTTTTTATTCTTACTCCTATACTGTGTCTTTCTATGTCAATTTTACGTAATGCCACCATTCCCGTCACTGACCCTGAAGCGGGTCTGCGTTTAACAGAAATTTTTTATTCCCTACAAGGTGAAGCGATAACCTCAGGTTTGCCTACCATATTTGTGCGCCTGACCGGTTGTCCCCTACGCTGTGTTTATTGCGATACCGAATATGCCTTTACTGGCGGTGAGCGTCAGTCATTAGAAACCATTATAACAACGATTAAAAGTTATCTGTGCAAGCGCATATGCCTAACTGGTGGTGAACCTTTAGCACAGCCCAATGCGATTGAGCTGATGAAACGTCTGCTTAGTGATGGCTATGAGATATCGCTCGAAACTGCGGGCGCACTTACGGTAGAAAACGTACCGCCAGCCGTCAGTAAAGTGATGGATCTTAAAACCCCAAGCTCGGGTGAAGTCGATAAAAACTTATGGTCAAACCTCGATTATCTGACGCAGCATGACCAAATCAAATTTGTCATCATGAACCGCACAGATTATGACTGGGCAAAAGACCAATTAGTCGCGCATAAGTTGAATGAATTGGTCGGCACGGTTTGGTTTTCTCCCATGTTCAATGTGGCAGATGATGTCGATGAGGCGCTTAGCCCTGAGGTGCCTGTATTGGCACGCGAACTGGCAGAATGGATATTGGCTGATGCCCTCCCCGTACGCTTTCAATTGCAACTGCATAAAATCATTTGGGCAGATGCCAAGGGTAAATAAAAAAGCAAATAGCACAATAATCGTCGACATAGCACGCGCTTAAGATAATAAATAAAATCAGCATACAGGCATACATTTTCAGGGAGTAAACATGATAAGACTGATCTTACTAGGACTACTATCAGGGGCATTTTTTAGCTCAACGTTTGTGTTAAATGAGCTGATGAGCGCGGCTGGTGGGCATTGGTTTTGGTCAGCCAGTTTGCGATATGTATTTATGCTACTACTACTGACGGCGATGATTGCCATTCAACATGGCATAGGGCGCATCGGCGAGCTATGGACGATTTTTCGACAGCATATCGGGTTTTGGTGCATCACGGGTAGTATTGGTTTTGGCCTATTTTATACCGGCATCTGTTATGCAGGCGATCATGCCAGCGGCTGGGTCGTAGCTGCAACTTTTATGTTTACCGTGGTAACCAGTCTGCTCGTCTTGCTAGCATTTGGGCAGCGCTTTGACAAAAAATTTATTCTCTATGCGCTCATTGTTTTCGTTGGCGTCGTACTGGTCAATATCAGTGAAGGTCTACATGCCCCTACAGATACCAATGCCATACCGCTGACACAAATGCTACTGTATGGAGCGCTACCAGCGTTGATCGCTGCGTTTAGTTACCCTATTGGCAATCAGTTAGTCTGGCAGGCCTCCTATAATGCGAAGCAACACAAAGCCAAACAGCAAGATGATGAGCACCACTCGCAGCCGATGCGTGCCGAGACAGCATTATTAGCTAGTGCGCACGATGCTGCTGATACGCATAGCACTGACCGTGATACTGCGAATATGTCCACGCTGCAAACCTTAATCGGACGTATTCCTATTATCGAGACGGATCTGTTACAGAACGCCTTTAACAAAGTGTGGTTGATGACCGTAGGAAGTTTGCCATTTTGGCTCGTTTTAGGAATCTTCGTGCACCCTGAATTACCGGGTAGCGCGCAGGTATTTAATACGCTGCTGGTTGCCTTGCTATCAGGAGTGGCAGCGACGAGTCTGTTCTTATATGCGCGTGAGCAGGCAGTGACCTCAAGCGAAGTCGCTGGCGTTGACTCAACCCAAGCCAGTGAAATTATTTTTGCCTTGATCGGTGGTATGATCCTGCTGGGCAATCCACTACCGTCAGCCTTAGGTCTAGTCGGTATTGTGCTGATTATTATCGGCTTGATATTTTTTGCAAAAGATGGCTAAACGACGATCTAACAATGGGCTGATTTCGTTTAGATCATCTACAAAA
The DNA here is from genome assembly GCA_963744895.1 of uncultured Gammaproteobacteria bacterium. Taxonomy (GTDB): domain Bacteria; phylum Pseudomonadota; class Gammaproteobacteria; order Pseudomonadales; family Moraxellaceae; genus Psychrobacter. Next base: position 976,794 of record CAVUUW010000005.1, on the reverse strand, counting down.
CACCCATTCAAAATAAGAACATTTCATCATTTTTGAAGATTAAGAGTTGGCAGTATAACCATGGTTAATGATTTAATTTTTCCTGATATTCTATTATATTTATTAGACATGGTAGGCATCATTGCTTGCGCAATTGCAGGAACGTTGCTCGCGCAGCATAAAGGATTCGATATTGCGGGCTGCATCTTGGTTTCGATGGTTAATGCCATCGGCGGCGGTACACTACGTGACATGGCACTAGATCGTCATCCGCTGTTTTGGATGACGGATCTCAACTATGTGATCGTCATTACCGTGACGTCTCTTATTCTACAAATATTCTTTCATCTATATCACAAGATTGATAATGCGCTTAAGCTTTTTGATGCCATTGGTCTCGCTGCATTTAGCGTGATTGGCTTTAAGGTCGCATTGACTCAAGGCATGTCACCCCTTGTCGCTATCATGATGGGCGTCTGGACAGCCATTATTGGTGGGATGCTACGAGATATCATCTGTAATGAGATACCGCTAGTATTACAGCGCGAGATTTATATCACAGCCAGTATCGCAGGATCTGTGACGTATTTATGCCTACAGTATGTCGGGGTAAGCGCTGGCATCAATGAGTTTATTATGCTCTTTGTCATCTTTGCGGTACGTATGCTAGCGCTTAGATTCGACTGGCATCTGCCTTCTATTCGTCTGGTTGCTTAATTAGCTACTTAGTAGATTGATTGCTTTAGACACGACGAATGATAATTAAAAATAGTGAGAATTGCTTATGTTGGCTATCGCATTGGATCCTACTGTCCTAATCACTACTTTTGATCCGCGCTCTTTGATATATTTTTTTGATATGATTGGGATTATCGCCTGTAGCGTTTCAGGGACGATACTGGCTAAGCATAAAAACTTTGATGTCTTCGGTTGTTTGCTGGTATCGATTGTCACGGCTATCGGCGGCGGCACCGTACGCGATGTCATTTTGGATCGTCATCCGTTATTTTGGATGGTAGATATGAGCTACCTGACTGTCATTACGATCTCTTCGCTCGCAATGCAAATCTTTTTTCATCCGAACTCAAGACGCGTCGATAAATTCCTAAAACTGTCCGATACCATCGGTCTATCGGCATTTACGCTCATAGGTATCAAGGTCGCTGATAGCATGGGTACTAATGTTCCAGTGGCACTGTTATTGGGTGTGATTACCATCATCGTTGGTGGCATCATTCGCGATATGATTTGTAATGAAATACCGCTAGTGCTACAGCAAGAGATTTATATCACCGCAGCATTAACTGGCGGCATCCTCTACTTTGCGCTAAGAAATTTGGGCGTGGCAGACTGGGTAGTTGATATCTCAACCATGAGCACGATATTTACCTTGCGCATGCTGGCGATCCGCTATGATTGGCAGTTCCCAACACTCGAATGGAAATACTGATATTAAGTCAAAAAGTAGCAAATGGTATCAGCACACTCAAACTTGATTGCACTGACATCATTTAAGCCTTATCCCTGCTCTACCACAGCCAAGTCTTTTACCATCAATTGCAAGCTTTGTTTGCCATTCCATTCATTAATGTCTAACTGAAACAATAAATGCACTTTTTTGGCACGGTAATCCCAAGCGTCATTATCAAAGTTAAAACAGATTGCTTCAATCGGATATTGAACGTCTGGATAACGCAACGATAGTTTAAGATGCTTGTCTTTTAATACCTTAAAACTCAATACCTCAAACACACCGTCAAATATTGGCGGTGCAAATCCATGACCCCAGATACTGGCATCTGCTAAATGCTCAGCAAACCATAGGCTAAAGTCATTCGCTTGCAAAGGGCCATCAGTAAATTTCTGCTCTGCAAATACGCCATCATCCATTTGTGCCATAACATCGTTGAACGCCGCGACAAATGCCTCAAAATTACGACGCTTGAGGGTGAGACCTGCTGCCATCGCGTGCCCACCGAAATGGCTGATGAGATCAGGATTGCGCTCAGCGACTTGCTCAATCGCATCACGAATATGCACGCCAGCGATAGAACGGGCTGACCCCTTAATCGCATCGTCTTCACCAGTACGTTCAGTATCTGCCGGGGCAAAGACAATGCTAGGTAGGTAATGACTTTCCTTTAAACGTCCAGCGACAATACCGATCACGCCTTGATGCCAGTCATCCTGATACAATACAATACTGCGAGCGTTTGTATGGCTTGTTTTATGAGTAGTAAATTCTTGAGTAATAATATCATCGCCATTGTCACTTTCATCCGTACTTTCTTCTTTATTGCTTTCAGGATCAGTAGCCAACGCCTGCACGATACTATCTGCTTGTGCACGCATCTCACCTTCTACATGACGGCGTGTACGGTTTAGTTGCTCAAGCTCTTGCGCCAAACGCTGAGCAGTGCTCCAATCTTCAGTCAATAGGCACTCAATCCCAATACGCATATTATCCATACGTCCAGCAGCATTGATACGTGGGCCTAAAACAAAACCAAAGTCCTGCGCGTGCAACTGCTTGGGGTCGCGACCTGCTTGCTCAAGTAACGCCAAAATACCCATACAGCAGCGACCTTGACGAATAGCAGATAGCCCATGATGCACTAAGATACGATTATTTTTATCGAGTACGCCGACATCTGCAATCGTGCCAAGCGCTACTAAATCTAAATACTGACTAACCTGTACGGTAGACTTGCCAGCGTCGCGGCGCAACTTGGCCAGACGCCCAAGCACATAAAAAGCCACTCCCACCCCTACAAGTGCTTTACTGGTGAAAGTGCAAGCAAGCTGATTGGGATTGACCACTGCTTCAGCGGGTGGCGTCTCTTTTGTCGTGAGATGATGGTCAGTGATAATCACTGTAATACCATCCGCCTGTGCCCGCGCCACGCCTTCATGACTGGAGATACCATTATCGACCGTCACTATCATGTCTGGCTGAAAGGTTTTAATCCCTAATTCGACAATCTCAGGTGTTAGCCCATAACCGTATTTGAAGCGATCCGGCACTAAGAAATCGACCACGGCACCCATTTTGGTAAGTGCGCGCATCATCAGCGCTGTACTAGTCGCACCATCACAATCAAAGTCACCAACGATTAAAATACGCTGACTCTCATCAATCGCGACATCCAAAAGGCGCACTGCTTCAGTGACACCGTGCAGCATCTCAGCAGGCAACAAACCAGACAGGCCAGTCTCAAGCTCATCAGGCGCAGTGATGCCTCGACCCGCGTATAAGCGAGCAAGCGTCAATGATTGGGCGGCAAGTGGTTGCAACGCGGCGGGCAACTCGTCGATGCGAGTGCTGGTATAACGGGGGGTTAAATTTAGCATGGACGTATTCTACTGTCTTTACTAGACGCTCACAATGGCAATTTTTAGCTATTTAGTCCAAGTTTTATAAGTTCACAAATTATCTAAAAGATAAGTTCTTCCTGCTTCATTCTCATAAATAAGTTCAGCGAAACGCTAAGTGAGCTTTTAGAGTACGCTATATTTACAAAAACGGTGCACAGTCATAGTAATTATCAGCATTTTGCTACAAAGCAATGATTGTATGCCGCTCATAAACCCCTAAAATAGTGACTACCTGATGTATTTGTTATCAATTTTAATGAAGTTTATAAGGACATCCTATGAAAACCACACCACTTGCTGAAAAACTACCAAACACTATTGACCCAAATTTGGACTTAGAAAAAGTTAAAAAAGAATGCCAAAAATTGGTAAAAAAACGTGCTCGCATATCCGCTGGCGTGGCTATTGTGCCAGTTCCATTTTTTGATGTGGCTGTTGATGCTGGTATGCTGACTCAGCTTGTCCCTGAGATCAGTGAGCGTTTTGGTCTGATTGAAGATCGTAAATCAGCCATTGACTTGCAATCAAGAGAAGTGCATTGGAGTGCAGTTAAAGATCGTACTGTCGATTTTGCGGGTCTTATGGCGACACGCGGTATCGTCAAAAAGACTATCCAAGGCTTTGGTGGTCGTATTGCCGCTAAGCAAGTAACGAAATTCATTCCACTAGGTGGTCAATTGGTTGCAGCAACCATGGGCTATACCATCTTTAAGAAAATCGCAAACGATCATATCAACGATTGCTATAAGTTAGCCAAAGACATTCAACAAAAACAACATGGCAAAAATGTCTAAAACCATCCAGTAAATAGCAAACCGTTCTGAAAAAATTTAACCAGCTAAGACATAATATCTTAGCTGGTTTTTTATATTTTAAATTATAAATATATGTAATACAGTCTCTCATTTTTATAGAACTGACTATAGCCACTACTCTATTTTTTTTGAGATAGATTGATTCTTACACTCGCCTTCTCAAAACTGCGTTCTATATTTACTTGCGCTGACCAATTGTTTGACAAGCTCATCGCTTCACCAAACATAATTTTTGACTGTTGATCCAGTGTTAATAATTCTTTGAGCGACTCATGCTGAGACGTCACTGGTATCAAGGTATGTAAGACATCAGACAAAACTGGCAAGTGGTGCCCTACACTCGGCTGAACCGTGAAGCTCATATTTTTAGCATCACACCCACTCAATTCAGCAGACACTTGCATATTATTTATCTGCAATTCTTCTTCGACGATCTGTGTGTAGTCATGCATATCGATGGTAGAGATACGCTTCACATTTTGTGCAGTGGTAAATATCTGCTTTTCAGTTTCTTTGGATAATTTACAGTTATCGCGATAAAAAGTACTTATCGGAATGCCATTTATCCAATTGATCTCGAACGCTATCGTTGGTTCTATCAATTCACCATTGTCATAAGCTTCAGGATGTAAGCGATAGTTAGGTGCGGCTATATAACGTATGGAATTATCCTTTGCTTCGTACTCAACAATATGTTCACTAAACGGCGCATATAATAGTACTTGATGATCCTCAATAATGCTGTTCGCCTTATCTAATAGCAAGTAATGCACGGCACTATTGGTCGTCGCACTGCCGCCCATAGGGCCAGAGGATTGGATCTCTAATGCCACATCTTTAATCCCATCCCGATTGAAATCTTGCGTGAACAAAGGCAATAAGTGCAGACCATACTTCATACTTTGCTCATCACCATCCGCATCGTCATACTTATCAGCGCAGTCATATTCAAGATTAAGACTTGTTTTAGGATCTGGTTCCGGAAATGAGCAATGCTGCTCTATCAAATCAACAATCAATAACTTCGGCAATACTATGTCAGCGGCATGAGCAGATAAGACTGTACTTATAAAAAGCATGAACAAAGTGGATAGGCGTAATAACATGAGATTACCAGCAGCAGCGAAATATAATTAATCATACCTAAAATCACAGGATAAAATATAGTCATCAGTAGTGATTGCAAAATAAGTCGTAATTACCTTGGCTATTTAAGTCGTCTGTTATTTTGACGGACTTATAGATAATTATAAAAATCGTATCAATCAGACACAGAGCCACAGTTGATGGTGTCATTAGTAGGTTTTGCTGGTAGTATATGGCTCACTTACAGAAAATGCTTTTTAACCAGTCGATCTCTATTAGATACGAACGTTACATAAAAACCTTAAAGGACTTATCCATGAAAAAACACCTTGCTTCAACCCTCTTACTTGCTACTTTCGCGCTAGCAGGATGTGCAACGACTAATGGTGCTAATAACAATGCAGGAAACGCTATTGGTACCGCAAATGAAATCGGTATGAATATCTTCAAATCAGCTATTGATACTCAATGCCGTAGCCAAATTGAGAAGCAAAGCGCTTGGCGTATTGCCAGCGTTGCCATGTCGGACACGCAACAAGAAACGGTAAAAAGTAATGTTTGCGGCTGTGTCAGTGAGCAAGCGCCGCAGCAAGTGACCATCGTTGAGCTAGGCAATGCAGCCATCGACTCGAGCTACCGCACGCAGCTAGTCACAAAAGTGGTCGCAAAATCCTTACAAAGCTGCTATGCCAGTTTTACTAAATAGTTCACAAATCCTGACCAATAGTTATTGAAAAACAGTTCTACCTTATCCTGGCATCCATTAATGTATAAGACAAAAATATGAGATGAGAAGATAAGAACCAAAAAACGGGACATCGTATACGATGTCCCGTTTTTATTGCTAAATTTTCTGTCTTTCTGTTAAGGTAAAAAGTGCTTAGTTTATTTGTTATCAAAAGGCTTTGACGATAAAGCTGTCGTAGAAGGTAGCACTTTATTTCGGCGAAAATACTTAGAAGAGCCATCAATTATCTTTTCTACTTCTTTGACCAAATCGTCAATAACATCATCATAAACGCCATGATAAAGCTCTGTTTCAAATGATGTAAAAGGGTGTTTACGCGATCCAGAACCCACTTCTGTTATACCATGCTTACTATAAAAAATATCGACTCGACCATCACTGTTGAGTACACAGTTTAATAATCCGCCTTCTAACTCCATCTCTACGCGCTCAGGCATAAATATGTAATCATCTACATCAATCAGCTTCTTCTCTACTTCCCGTTTAAAAAATGATTTGATATCGAACATGAACAATTCCCTAACTTAAAATTTATATAATATGTGAGCATGCCTGAGATTATAATCAGTGCTGAGCATTTATCCGTATGCCTAATAGGTCATGCTTTATTATCGTATAATATAAGAAATGTGAATATATTTTAAGGTGCGATATGTAAAACTGCGTTTGATGTTAGTAAAAAAGTGAGCCACAGACTATGCAACTCACTTTTGAAAATTAATACTACTCAAACCAAACTAAGCCATTAAATCAAATGCGCTTTTAGCTCAAGCACCTTATCACGCGTTTTCGCTGCCTCCTCAAACTTCAAGTCACGCGACATTTGCTGCATTTGTTTCTCGAGGCGTTTGATTTCTTTAGCAAGCAAATCAGGACTACGCAAGATACTGATATCTACATCCGGCAAATTGCTCTTGATTGGAATCACTTGATTGTCATTGGCATTCTGATCTTCGCCCGTATCAATTTTATCCGTGATACTACGGCGGGCGCCTTTTGGCGTGATGTTATGCTCAATATTAAAGGCGATTTGCTTGTCACGGCGACGATCTGTCTCATCTATCGCTTTTTGCATACTATTGGTAATACGATCAGCATAGAGAATGGCTTTACCGTTCAAATGACGTGCCGCACGGCCGATGGTCTGAATAAGTGATCGCTCAGAACGTAAGAAACCTTCTTTGTCTGCATCAAATATCGCGACCAATGACACCTCAGGCATATCCAAACCTTCACGCAACAGGTTAATACCAACTAGCACATCATGCACGCCCGTACGCAACTCATGGATGATCTGCATACGCTCGACGGTATCGATATCTGAATGTAAATAAGCAACTTTGACATCGTACTCTTTTAGATAGCTGGTCAAGTCTTCTGACATGCGCTTGGTCAATGTCGTAATCAGTACGCGCTCATCTTTTTCACGACGTTTGGTAATCTCTGATAGCACATCATCGACCTGTGTCAAGACAGGACGGATTTCAATCTCAGGGTCAATCAGACCCGTTGGACGTACAACCTGCTCAACGACCTGCTCGCTGTGTTCAAGCTCATACAATGCTGGTGTAGCACTGACGTAAATGGTCTTAGGCTTAATACGCTCCCACTCTTCAAACTTCATCGGACGGTTATTCATTGCACTTGGCAGACGGAAGCCGTAATTGACCAAGTTTTCTTTGCGTGATCTGTCGCCTTTATACATTGCGCCAATCTGAGAGACGGTCACATGCGACTCATCGAGGAACAATAACGCATCCTCTGGAATATAATCAAACAAAGTTGGCGGCGCTTCCCCTGATGGACGACCAGAGAGATGCTGTGAATAGTTTTCGATACCGTTACAGTAGCCAAGCTGCTGAATCATCTCAAGATCATATTGTGTACGTTCTTTGAGACGCTGTGCTTCAATCAGCTTGTTGTTTTCACGGAAATACTCCAAACGCGGCTCCAGCTCTTCACGAATGGTATGACTGGCCGCCTCTAACTTATTGCGTGGCGTCACATAGTGTGATTTTGGATAAATGGTAATACGTGGCACGCTACGTACTGTTTTCCCTGTCAATGGATCAAACCAAGTTATTTTCTCTACTTCATTGTCAAACAGATGAACGCGTACAGCCAGCTGCTCCGACTCAGCCGGATAAATATCTAACAGCTCTCCACGTAAACGATAGGTACCACGGCCGAAATCTAACTCATTACGGGTGTATTGCATTTCGACCAAACGCTTAATAGTTGCGGTACGATCTATCTGATCGCCAACCACTACGTGTAGTAGCATTTTTAAATAACTTTCTGGATCACCCAAGCCATAAATACAAGATACTGACGCGACAATAATGGCATCACGACGCTCTAATAAAGCACGCGTGGCGGAAAGACGCATCTGATCAATGTGATCATTAATGGCACTGTCTTTTTCGATAAAGGTATCACTGGCAGCCACATACGCTTCTGGCTGATAGTAGTCATAATAGCTAACGAAGTATTCAACCGCATTATTCGGGAAAAACGACTTGAACTCACCATATAGCTGAGCAGCCAGTGTTTTGTTGTGTGCCATAATGATAGTTGGGCGCTGACATTCAGAGATAACCTTGGCCATGGTATAAGTTTTACCAGAACCGGTCACACCTAATAAAAGCTGCTCATCCATTCCAGTATTGATACCTTTGACCAGCTTTTCGATGGCTTGCGGCTGATCGCCTGCTGGCTCAAAATCAGTGACCATCTCAAAGGCACGACTTGATATTTGCGTCCCAGACGCGTTGACACCACTAATTTCAGCTTCGCCTTGTAGCTGAGTGGCCAATTGATTTAACTGACGCGATGAGCGCGGTTCAGGCATTCGCATAATGGCTTTCTTCTTATTAAAGTTTATAACAATATGGGGTCTGAGCAGCAGTTTTTAAAGGCTTTTTGAAGGATAGTGACAAGGCTTATCTTCTGCACGTGTCCACATTTCGCTGCACAAAATATAAGTGTATCAAGATACTATTTATTGATAAACAAACCCTCTATTGTTATAAAAAACGCACACAGACTTTGATAAATTTACAAAGATTTTCACGGTTAACACACCCGTTACACGACCACCTAACAAAGCCTAACACTCAGGGGTTCCAACATTGATTTAAGCTGTTATTATCGATCATGAATTAACAAGCAGATGACTTTATACCAAGTAATAGAGATATTTTTTATATTGCTTATTTTGGATTGAATGTCATCGAATAAAAGACCAATAACAATACATTGAACCTTTCATTCAATATAATAATTTTAAATAAATAACGGAGTAAAATATGAGAGAACGTTACGCAAGTGGAATTTCAGACGATACTGCCAAAAAAATGGTAGACCTATTAAATGCAAATTTAGCAAATGTTATCGATTTAACATTGGATGGCAAACAATGCCATTGGAACCTACAAGGTACTGGATTTATCGGTGTACATCAGTTATTAGATGATACTGCAGATCGTATCCGTGAAGTATCTGATACTATCGCTGAGCGTATTGTCATTTTAGGTGGTCAACCGAACGGTTTGGCTAGTCGCGTTGCGAAAGACTCTATTTTAGATGACTATCCAACTGACATTACTGAAGTTGATCAGCATGTGCGTGAAATCACTAACCGTTATAAAAAGGTAGCTGAGACATTACGTAAAGCGATTGATACTGCTGGTGATGCTGGTGATGAAGACACCGCTGACCTATTAACAGAAGCTAGCCGCATTATCGATAAAGATGCATGGTTCATCGGTGCCAACGCGCCAAAGAACTAAATTTCTAAGCATTTAGCCAACTACTGGTAAGCTGGTTTAGAAAATAAGAAAAAGGTCACTCTATTGAGTGACCTTTTTTTTGTGGACGCTTTTTATCTCAATGTTATTTTTGACAATATCTACAAGATTTAACAACCAGTCTTATTCTTCGCTTGTCAAAGCTTTAATATCTGCAGCCATCTGAGGCATGATCTCCTGCATTTTTTTCATGGTTGATTCCATGACAATAGGTATCACTTGTCCCATATAATCTTTCATCATTGCAGGCTGTTTATCAATGATACTTTGACCAACTTGAGTGTTATAAAAATCAATCTGTGCATCCACTTCTTGTTGAGTAAAGTGTTTTTTAGCAGACTGCATATACATATTAACTATTTTTTTATTAGTACTTTCTATATTGGCTTGTTCGGTTAACTCTTTGCTGTATTTGAGGATAATCTCATCAAAACGTTTACGCTGCGCTGCATTCAATTCGTTATTAGGCATTGAGGCCAGCATTGTTTTCATAACTTGTTCTGTCATTTCATTGGCACTAGACATATCACTCATCGTCTCTACGACTTTCGTGACTTTGATTAGCTTCATTAAAGAGGTATCTGTTGGTACAGCCGCTTGTGCAGATAGTGTTGGGACTACCATTGCAATCATTGCGCTTACGCTCAATGTGATGGCAAAAGCAGAACTTCTTAATAGTGATGTCATAGAATGATTACCTAGTTACGAGTAGTTGTATGTTATGGAGTTAATCCGTCGTTTTCTAACACTAAAATTGCTGCATTAGGCACGGATAAAGTCAAGATAGCCTCTTGAAATAGAGAGTTAGCGCGAAACTGATTTTCAATGTCTTCAAATTTTTGTGCAAGCTCTTTTTCTTTTTGATTACCAGCGATATCTACTGCTGCCACCATAAATATTTTCTTGGGTCCTACCCATTCTAAATGTAGATACGACACACTGTCTATGTCTGGATGAGTGAGTAACTCACTCAAAGCGTAATCGTGTATCTTTTTAGACACTTTATATCCGACCAAAAAGTCTCGGTTACGACTGATTAAAAAGATTGCTACAGCACCTAGTAATAACCCGACGATAATAGAACCCAATGCATCCCAAAATGGCTCACCTGTATACGCATGCATCCCCATCGCTATTGCAGCAATGACTAGACCCGTTACCGCCGCCAAATCCTCAAAAAACACCCCGCGCAGCGTTGGGTTTGAGGTATTGATCACATAACCGATGGCACTGACATTCATGGCTTGACCGTGTTTTTTACTTTGTAAATACGCTTGTAAGAGCGAAAACCCTTCTAACAAAAAAGCGACCGCTAACACGATAAATCCAATCGTGTAATTGGTTTCACTTTCTGCTGCATTCCATTCGGTAACGCCTGTATAAATCGAGACAATGGAGCCGGCCATAAAGACGCCGAAAGCGGCAATCATTGACCAGACATACGACTCTTTACCATACCCTAAAGGATGACTCTCATCAGCAGGTTTTACTGCCTTTTTTTCGGCAACAATCAACAATGTGCCATTGCCCGCATCGGCCCAAGAATGCGCAGACTCTGCGATCATAGAAGCAGAACCTGTCATAAAGGCCGCTACCGTTTTTGCAATGGCGATTATGACATTGGCTCCAACAGCAATGAGTACGGTTACTAAGGAGCCTGAGTGTGAATCCTCCTCATTTTTGGTACTATCAGCCGTATTCTTAGCATCAAGGCTCGATCTGCCAGTACCCCGAGCTCGACTATTTCGCGATATTGACTGAGCAGAACTAGAAGAAGATGGATCGTCGTTGGATGGTCTTACACTCATAACAGTCTCGATAAAATAACAAACCGTTAATCACGGTCTTATAAGCAATTTTGCTTTTAGTTAATAGCGGGTTTTTTTGGATAATTAATGGTAGAAATCTTACGTGAAGCAAGTTAACTGACATTCTATTCGGGTTGATCTTCACTCTTACCAGCCAGCTCTCCCACCATATTTTCGATATCGCAGCTTGGACGGTGTGAGCTTTCCATACGTAAGTTCTTTCGCTCTAAGGCTGCATCAGCACGGCACTGCTGCATTCTATTTTTGATAGCAAGTGGCGGTACAGGTGTTGGCTTACCATTATCATCGATAGCAACCATCGTAAAATAGCAGCTATTGGTATGACGGACGGTACGAGCGCGTACGTCTTCTGCCTCAACACGAATGCCAATTTCCATTGAGGTATTCCCCACATAATTGACACTAGCCGCAAAAGTTACTAATTCGCCAACATAGATAGGCTCACGGAACATGACTTGATCAACAGATAATGTCACGACATAGCTACCACTGTAGCGACTTGCACAGGCATAAGCGACCTGATCGAGCATTTTAAGTAAATCACCACCATGGACGTTGCCGATGAAATTTGCCATATCAGGCGTCATGAGTATCGACATATATAGCTCATGGTTCAAAGGGGCTTTTTTGGCAGTTGAGCTGGTATTGTATTGCGGCATGACATTCCTTACGATTGTCTAAAAGTTATTTATCTGGAGGGTTCTTTGTACCGTGGTAAACGGCACAACACAAACATTCGCCTGTAGGCGAATGATATAAGTTGTGTCACTTCTTATTTGGTGATGCTATCAATATTTAAATTTAACTTAACCAGTGAAAACGATACGCAAGCCAAGCGACGATAGCACTGACTGAACCGGTCAAAACGCCGCCCCAAACAAAGTCAACCAACGCTGTATCCAACGTAAATCCTTTGTAGAGTGCTAAATTGGTAAAGTCGTACGTTCCGTAAGCCATCAGTCCAATTAATCCACCAAGTAGGAAGATATGGCCAATTGAAGCGCCAGCCTTTATTTGTGGGTATAAAATCAAAATACAAAGCGCTAATACGTAAAACATATAAAACACGCCAGCAGCCATCATATTTGGTTCATCGGCCAATAGATGGCCAATGCGCGACTCGTAAAAAGCCCCTTTCATGGTGGTTAGCCAAACGGCATCAACGCCCAAAAATATAACTACAGCGGCAAGGTAGATAAATACATAAGCCATATCAGCATCCTTATATTGAGATTATTGCAGTCACTGCTTATAAAGACACAGCGTTTTGTTTAAAAGTCTCTTCTTTATCATCATTAATAATATCGTGAATAAGAGAATTGCTTTGTTCATCACTAAGAACAGTATGGGATGGCACATCAGAGAAGTGCATCGTGTCAATATTGTTGGGCTTTACTGCTGTTAATTGTACCACGCCAATGGTTCTCTCTAAGAACCCACCTTCGCAGTAACAGAAGTAAAAATTCCATAAGCGAATAAAAGCGTCATCATAACCCAACGCTTCGATCTCAGTACGCTGAGTCATAAAAGCGGCGCGCCAATCGCGTAACGTATACGCATAATCAAAGCCGTAATCATGCAACTGCTTGATGACCATATCCGTCTGCTCAGCAAACTGATTATTTAATTCTTGGTTTGATAACAAGCACCCACCTGGGAAGATATGCGTTTGGATAAAATCGACCGAGCTTATGTAATCTTGGTAGTTTTGGTCGTTGAAGGTGATTGCTTGCAATACCATCAATCCTGTCGGTTTAAGTAAACTATTACACTTGGCAAAGAAAGTCGGCAAATACTCATGTCCGACAGCTTCAATCATCTCAATACTGACTAACTTATCGTATTGTCCTGTCAGCTCACGATAATCTTGCTTCAGTAGCGTGATTTTGTGCGTTAGTCCTGCCGCTTCTACGCGGCGCTGTGCCTCTTCATACTGCGCATCAGAGATGGTTGTCGTCGTTACTTGGCAACCATAATGCTTGGCTGCATAAACCGCAAAACCACCCCACCCTGTGCCAATTTCTATAACATGATCATCTGCAGTAAGCTGTAACCGCTGGCAAATGAGCGCAAGTTTATGTTGCTGTGCATCACTAAGTGAAGTCTCAGGCGTGCGATATACTGCTGATGAATACATCATCGTCTCGTCTAAAAAACGCTGATACATATCATTGCCCAAGTCATAGTGCGCAAGGATGTTGGACTTGGCCCCAGACTGATCATTGCTACGGAGTTGATGCTTTGCTTTTTCAAATGCTTTACTCACGCCAGCAAAACGATTTTCCAGCTTATTCAGAACTGCTAAGTTACGAGCTGCTAATCGAATCAATCCAGTCAAATCATCCGTATCCCATTCACCGTTGATATAGCTGTCTGCTAGTGCAATAGAGCCACCAAATAGCAGTTGACGATAGACGGCGCTGTCATGAATCGTCAAAGTAACGTGTAGTGAATGGCGACCCACAGCCGAGCTGCTTTTATCATTTACTCCAGCGCTACCAAAGCTACGATTGGTAGCGGCATGATCGCCAAAGTCTTCAATTAACGTAAGGCTACCGAACTGAATATGTTTTAATGCTCGAAATACAAGTTTTCTTGCTAACTCATTCACGCCATTGTTAACAGGTTGCAAGATGGCACTCTCATTCACTATTTTGTTCAACCGTTCAGTCAACTTTTCTAATGCTGAAGTAGGTGCGCGGTCGGTCGGTCGTGCGGGCATGATATACGTATCCTTGTTTAAGGTAGTTTATATATAGATCTTATAATTTGTAGCTTATACTTAGTGAACTGTCTAAATTCTTGGTTATTCACTACGTTTTTAGGTAAGTGATTGTTAGGAGTTTGCCTTCGTATCTGACATTCCTTGTTTGCTATCGACCAGTTTTTCGTCATAGTTAATATAAGGCACTTTTTTAATCGCATAGAGCTTAAAAGCGTGTCCATAAATACGCGCTAAAGACGTCATATTCATTAGTGGATTATGCTTTAGGCTTTTACGGACAGTGTTATCGGTCAGCGGTATGCCTGACATTTTGACGCCTGTTTTTAATACTGTACCGCGCTTATCACTGATATCGATAGCGATACGAATCTGTAAACCTGTACTTACCTGCCCTTTTTCCGCCTTTTTTTGAGGCTGCGTTACTGTAACTTGCCAGCGATATAACTGATCGATTGGATTAAAAGGTGACACGTGAAAGTTTTTGTCATGACAAAACTCAGTATTCTCACCTTCTAACAAAAATCCATAGCAATGGCGTTTGTCCCATGGCGTATTAGAAACTTCGGCCAACAAATGAGTGGGCGTCTGCTGCTCGTCAAAACCCAGATAAAAGTTAACTGGGCTAAAGTACAGACCAGCGTTACGGCAAACCATAAGCCCTAGCATATCGCCTGTTGGTACACTACCAGTGTGAATGGCAAATGCTTGACTCAAACGATGATGAAGCGCCTCGGTTGGGTTCAAATCACTGTTAATATTTTCGCTATTTTTACTATTGTCATTGTCACTTAGACCATTTAATTTTTGCAGATAATCATTGGGATAAAACTGCTGAAGGGCTTTTTTATTTGCCGAAAACAGTGGCAGTTCTTTTGACAGCAGACCTTTCAGGGTTTTCTGCTGTAAAGAATGTTTACCCAATGACCACTTTCTTAATAGTTTATGTCGACCAAAGAGTGAGATGCCGATCTCTGGGAGCAGCTCTCCTCTAGATAACGCACTGATATTGACGCCCCAATAACGATAGGGATAAGCAAATTTATGCACACTTGGCAGCAATCGACTGTGCCAAGTTTTTCCTTCAAATAACTGGTGCGATAAAGCCGTAGCGTCATATGTCAACTCACCAGCTGGCACAGCATTAGCAGATTGAGCAGACAGAGTCATAAATGGTCTCTTTTATAATGGTGTTTTTTTATGCAGCGCATGGCAGACTATTTGGTTTTACGACGACCAAATAACCCTCGTTTTTTATTTTGGTTCGTGTCACTCGGACTCTGTAAGCGCTCAGTATATTCAACCAACTCCTGATTAGTCGTCGCAGTAACAACCTGACGCTGATCCAGTTTGCGCGACTTTGTGTCAGCCTTTATTGGTAAATCCTTATAACGAAATGGCGTATGTGCGCTGTTAGCATCAGGTAAGTGCGCCGGATTGACCTTATTTTTTATATCAATCTCACAACCGAGCGCCTGACATACGCGCAGGCCACTACGCACACCATCTTCATGAAACCCATTAAACCAATAAGCCCCGCAAAAATGCGTGTGTGAGTCAGTACCGGAGATACTTGACCATTTGGTTTGAGCGTTAACCGCTGCTTTGTCAAATACAGGATGACTATAATCGATGCGCTTAATAACTTGCTTGTCATCGACTTCTTTATTGACTGCACTTGGATTAAGAGTGACCAGATAATTGTGCTTTTTGGTCAAGCGCTGCAATATATTCATGTGATAAGTCAGCACAGGTTTTACTGGTATTTGTGAGTCATTAACATTTTGGGAAATATTCTTACCTGCTTTTTTGCTTAAATTATCCTTTTCTATCAAATAATTCCAACTTGCCCATGCCAGTGGTTTTTTAGGCAAAACACTGGTATCGGTATGTAGTACCGCTGTGTTTTTGGTAAAGCGAAAATGACTTAGTACCTCTGACTCGTCGGTGTTGGCATCTTTTAGAATTTTAAGCGCCGTATCTGCATGACAGGCAAAGATAACTTCGTCGAACGCTAAACTTTCGTTACTACTATTTGAGTCATTTTTGGTCTGAATCGTCAATATTACCTGATCACGTTCACGTACTATAGACTGTACGGGGCTGTTCACTTGCACTTTACCGCCTGCTTTGATAAAACGCGGGATCAATTTATTGACGTACTGCTTAGAACCGCCTTTGATCGTAAACCACTGCGGACGATTGACTACATCAAGCAAACCGTGATTGTCAAAAAATTGCGCGAAAAACACCAAAGGAAAGTCCTGTACTTCATCCAAACTGGTTGACCAAATTGCAGACACCATCGGTAATAAATAGTTGTCTATAAATAGCTCACCATAACGCTTTTGGGAAAGATAACCACCAAGTGTCTGCTCGGTAAAAGCACTGACATCTTTTCCTTGAGCACGCGTATTTTCATAATTTTGACGGAGCTGCTTAATATGCTTATTAAACTGCAAAACATCTTTAATAAATTGCCAAAATTTCGGATTTAATACGTTTTTGCGCTGTGACAACAAGGTGTTAAGCGTATGACCGTTGTATTCGAAGTGACGCGCCGTATTTTTGACCGAAAAGCTCATGTCGGTCACTTGAAATGGCACATTTAAATCATCGAGCAAACGGAAAAAATTGGGATAGGTACGCTCATTGAAAACAATGAAACCCGTGTCTATTGCGCTATTTTCTGTATTGCTGGTCTTCGACTTCTTACCATCTTGTAGGCCAACGTCGATAGTATTTACATGACCACCGATATAATCATTGGCCTCAAACACTGTCACATCATGCTCATCAATAAGATAATGCGCACAAGTCAAGCCCGACACCCCTGAGCCAATGATAGCGATGCGCTTCTTAGCTTGGTTATTTTCACCATCTATTGTGGTACTACTATCTTGCTTAGCTGTCTTCGGTTTACTTGTACGCTTGAAGCGATGAGACAACATAAAAGGTTTCCTTTGCATGTGGTTGACTGGCTCTTAGCTGAACCTTTATTTATTAAACGCTTATCTATTGAACGGCACATATGGCAATCATTATGCGTTACTTTTTCTTCATTTTTTCACTAACTTGTTGCCATACCAAGTCTGGCAATGTGCCTAGCGCTTTTAATGGTAATGTCAGTTTTTTAGGGAACTCAATCACCTCATGACCGCTCTCAATACCATCGCGAATGGCTTGGCTTGCCTGTTTGGTGGTTTGGATAAATGGCATTGGGAAGTCATTTTGCTTGGTCATTGGCGTTTCAACAAAACCTGGTACCACTAGGCTGACTGCGACATCATATGGTGCAAGACTGATCTGCAAGGTTTTCATTAAATAATGAATAGCGGCCTTTGAGCTTCCATAGGCTTCTGCACGGGCAAAAGGCACATAAGCAGAGGCTGAACCAATACCAACCAGACGACCTTTTGACTCGATCAACTTAGGTAAGACGCCCTCAATAGCATGCGACAACGTGCCTAAGTTGACTGACATGACTTTCATAAAAACGGCACTATCAAAGTTTGGCATATCTAAATACTCACACATGCCTGCACCGCAAATTGCCAAATCTATTCTACTGATTTTGCTAAAGGCTTCGATTACTTTTTCTTGATCCATCAGATCCAAATCAATGGTTTCTGCACCCAATGATTTCAGCTCTGCCAACGCTTCATCGTCTCGCCCCACGGCATAGACATGATGGTTTTCTGCAAGATAATCTTTGGCTAGCTGGTTGCCGATACCAGAAGTGGCTCCGGTGATGAGAATGTATTGTTTTTCAACAGATGCTGTCATAGTGGGCGTCCTCTTCATTATAATTTTAGTCAGATATTTGCCACGCTCTCAGTTTTTAAGGAGTTATTTTTCAATATGCTCATTATTGACTGACACGCTTAGAATATTGGTCAAATATTTTTAAGGTTTTATTCATCTTATTTAATAAAGCTAAATAATGATAGCGTAAGGGAATGGGTTTATTGTTGTGGTTTCGAAATCACGCTCTGCAATAGTATTTTCCTTGCTAATTTATCTGTCATCGTCTACATGTCTCTATTTGTATATTCGTCATTTTCTGTTACTGCCAACATAAGACAGTGCAACGACAGCATGCTACAATCGTTACTGCCAAAACCCAAAGCGCCTGCATTGATTGATGGTTATTCAGTACGGATAACTTATTATAAACCGCTAAAACACTGATTTTTTTGGCACTGGTTTTTTTGGTACTAGGTTTTTTGGCACTATCATGATTCATCAATCCCCAAAGAGCGCTACCCTTAATAACAGATTTTATCCACTCCCATATAAAAAGGATCTCTCATGAGCGAGTTACAACTGTCTGATCGCGTTAATAGCATCAAGCCATCACCGACTCTAGCCATTACCAATAAAGCCAAAGAGCTAAAAGCGGCTGGCAAAGATATTATTGGCCTAGGCGCGGGCGAACCAGATTTTGATACGCCAGAACACATTAAACAGGCGGCAATTGACGCAATCAATAACGGTTTTACTAAGTACACCGCTGTTGATGGAACGCCAGAGCTCAAAAAAGCCATCATTGAGAAGTTCAAGCGTGACAATGACATCAGCTATGAGCCTAATGAAATCCTAGTATCGGTCGGTGGCAAGCAGTCATTTTTTAACCTCGCACAAGCCTTTATTAATCCTGGTGACGAAGTCATTATTCCAGCCCCTTATTGGGTCAGCTACCCTGATATGGTACTCATCGCAGAAGGCGTGCCTGTCATTGTTAAATGTCCTGCTGAACAAGACTTCAAAATCACAGCTGAGCAGCTAGAAGACGCTATCACTGACAAAACCAAAATGCTGGTATTGAATAGCCCATCTAACCCAACAGGTATGATTTATACGCTAGATGAGCTAAAAGCCATCGCTGAAGTACTGAAAAAGCATCCACAGGTTTATGTCGTCTCAGACGATATGTATGAGCACATTCGCTGGACAGGCGATAAATTCTACAATATCTTAAATGCAGCGCCTGAGCTAAAAAACCGTGCAATCATCCTAAACGGTGTGTCTAAAGCGTATGCAATGACTGGCTGGCGTATCGGTTATGCTGGTGGCCCTGCCAAACTGATCGGCGCGATGAAAAAAGTACAATCACAGTCAACGTCATGCCCAACCTCTATCAGCCAAGTTGCTGCAGAAGCTGCAATTAGTGGCGATCAGAGCGTTCTAGAGCCGATGGTTGCAGCATTTGAACAGCGCTGTGATCTTGTAGTAGATGGTTTGAACGCTATTAAAGGGATTACGTGCTTACGTCCTGATGGCGCCTTCTACGTTTATCCAGAAATCAAACCTCTAATCAAAGCCGCTGGCCTCTCTTCATGTACTGAGTTTTCAGAATGGTTATTGGATAAAGTGGGTGTGGCGGTTGTACCTGGTGATGCCTTCGGTCTTGGCGGCTACATGCGTATCTCTTATGCAACCGATGAAGCCACTTTAAAAGATGCTTTATCTCGTATTGAAAAAGCAGTTGCCGATTTAGACGTTGCTGAATAAATCATAAAGCGGAATTAATGTCGAAATTATTCCAATAAAAAAGACGTCGCATACTCGTTATGTGGCGTCTTTTTTTGTGAATGTTTCCGCTCTTTTTGATAAAACCCTCATAGACTGTCTTAAATAAGAAGAGCCTAACTATCAGGCGCTACTGGCACAAATTTTTCTTGCGGCGACTTCGCTTTGTAGTAGATTGACTGTATTACGCATTAAAATGACAATTTTTACTCATTATGCAAAAAAACGCTTGACGTATTTTTTATCTTTGCTAGAATACGCCCCACTTAGCAAGAACTCGTTAGAGACTGCTAAGCTTGTTGTAAGCAATTAACGCCTTACAATCTATTCTCCAATAGCTCAGTTGGTAGAGCAACGGACTGTTAATCCGTGTGTCCCTGGTTCGAGCCCAGGTTGGAGAGCCACATTTTAGTAGTAAATTTTTTGAGTCACCTTTGATTCGATTATGGCACTTGCCAAGACCCTCATCACTTTGATGAGGGTTTTTTTATGGCTGTCATTTTAATCAGTAAAGACCACCAGCGAGAAATACCATCGCAAATGATCTATGAATGATAAAGCTTACTGAGCATTCGTAAATTAGCACTGCTCATCGCTAAAATAAAAGCCATAGAAAACGTTTCGTGACGTTCTTTATGGCTCAATCGATTTCCAAAACTGTACTAAGTCGCAATTAGGGTAAGAAAATTGAGATGTGGGCTTGCTCTTTGTTTTCTTGAATCACATGATCATATGCAGCAAGCTGACTGTCAGAAAAACTATTGGTAAACTGCCACATGGTTGCAAATATCACCGTCAACAATGCAGCAATAACGGCAATAATTACCCATAGTGGCGTCTCACTGGTGAGCGTATGCTTAATCTGATCAGGGATTGCCCAAAATGGTGAAAACTCGTTTTTATTGCCGCGCAGGTGCTCAATTTCATCACCCAAACGTGAGATGAGATAACGAATCTTTTCAGGTGCTTCTAAACGATATTTTCCTTGAAAACCCAATAGCATGGCATAGTGATAAATCTCTAGCGCTGGCAAACGCTTTTCTCCTTGCTCACGCAAACCATCTAAGCGTTCAAAAAACTCATTGCCAGCAATCTGTGAGCCAAACAAATCGAGTTGTAATGGGTTAAGCTCCCATGCGTCTTTTAGCGTTTGGAACGCCGGCTCCTGCGATGTCATGATGGTCTCATCAATCAATGCACAATAAGCGTACTTGGCTTCATGAATGTCTTCCGACAAAAAGCCTCTTTTGCGAGCATTGAGCTCGAACTTATCTAAGAAATCATATATTTTTTGACGGAATTTATGCGGCTCGGTGCTGAAATAGTGATTACGTAATAAAAACACCAAATAAAAACCATCGTACATCATATCAACCAGCGATTGGCTGCTGATACGTTTATCAAGACCACTTGCTGAGACCTTTGAGGCTACCTCACCTGAATCTAATAATGAGGGCGCAGCGCCCACTGTGTTATTCCCTGACATGAATGTTCCTAATGCTGATTGTTTAAATACTAAGCACTTTAAATACTAAGCACTTTAAATGCGACTGAATAATAAAGTTATGATAAAGCATGTCTGTAAGCAAAAATTGAGAGCGCCGATTTGAATACACAGCTAATGAACCCTAATATCGACCCATCGCCTACTACTGGTATCATTTAAACAAACTACTGCACGATAGCCATCAACTCAATTTTTAAATCATCAAAGCCATTTGGCACATAAATACAGATAGACTCAGACTTCATCATCTCATCGTACAGCTCACCGACTGGCTCAATGGTAAAATAGCTAAAGCCTGGTCTCACAGGTATGGCACTCGGTACTTGCGTCACGTGCGAGACAGGTGAGCCCGGTAATGCTGATAATACTCGTTTTTCTACGGCGTCAGGCGTTGCAACCTTGAAGCGCCGCGGTACGATATCAATCAACTCATGCATCGGTAACGACGAGCTAACAGACAGATAAAGCTGTGAGCCACGCGTGATCTTGTCACTACTCAATTCGCCTACGTAGTAAGAAGGTTTGCTTTGACGCAGTGGAATCGATATAAAGTTACTCGCAATCACCGTATTTAGCAGCTCACGAATGATCAAAATAATACTATTAAATGACTCATTGGCATTGTCATGATGATAAGCAGGCAAATCGCCCACTTTGTACAACGAGCTGAAAGTAGCCAACTGACTGGCTACATTTAATAGCGCCTCATAAAGACGTTCTGGATGTAACTTGGCATTATTATACAAATGGCTTAACTGAGAATAAGCGGTGTTCAGTGTATGCAATAACCAAAAAGAGGCGATGTCTGACGAACGAAATTCTAGCAAGTCGTTATTAGACTGACGATGATGATCGTACAACGAGGTAGATTTGGTATTGATCATGGTCATCAGACGATAGACTTGACCAATGAGCGCAGGATTACTCGTGATATGAACGCTCGGTACGATGTAATCGTCATCTACTTGATAGAAACCTTGGGTAGTACGCACCAGTTTGCCAACCAATAAAGACACTGTGTCTTGACTTGGTGCTTGGGCAGAATGACTGAACTGCAAACTTGGCGATAGCTTAATAACATCAATGACCGCTTCGGCCGCTTGGCTAAATAAATCTTGAGCCTCAACCGTGTCTCTTACAAAGCGGGCTGGATTGTCACTGTGATCGGTTTGTATGTTGTTGCCGCCACTATGGACTATCTCTAAGCTCAAAAATACAAAAACTTCATCGCCGTTGTCTTGATTGTTCAAGGTTATGGCTTTTGGTAAAGCATCGGTACGCGGCGCTTGATAGATAGAGCCATCTGGTAATACCGCTTCAATGCTTTGAAAACTTAATAAGTTGCTTTCTAACAGCTGCTTATCGATCTGGATATCAGAGACTCCATACGCATAAGGATGCATCAGCCTCATACTTAATGCACGCTGCGCATTATGATAAGTGTCTTGAATTTGAAAGTGCTGAGGTCTTAAAAACAGCCCCTCGCCCCATAATACTCTGTGTTTGCTCAAGACAATCTCCTACGAACAGCTGACTAATGGCTGCTGATAATATTTAAGTTTGGTAGTAAAGGTGGTCACCTGCTCCGGACTGATACCCTCTGCAATATTGACGTCACATGCGCCTATATTGAATGCAAGCGGTTTATCTGCTGTGAGACTGGCAAGCGGAATAAGAAACTGGGAGCGTTTTTTGGTATGTCGCAACCCCACTTTGACCGCGATAAATTGCGCTTGTTGTGGAACGGCTAAGGTCACACTTGCCTCACGATTAGGAATGACGCTGATTTCTTTTGCCGCGAGCGCCTCAATGTCAGTAAACTGACTCTCTTCTTCCAAAAACGCAACATAAGCGGTACTCGCGGTTCCTTGTGTGGCGCGTCCAGCATTAGCATTGATGGCAGGTTTAATGGTCAACGTAAGCTGCTGCCGCTTTAGCTGATCTTGCAACGCCTGTTGCTCGACACTCATTGTCTCAAGCTGCTGCTGCTGCTGCTCCAACTGAGCTTTTAGACGACTCAAATCATCCGAACCCTTGTCATTCATAGAAGACTTGTCAATAATTGCAGATGTCTTATCTCCAGATTGAGTGCTTCCATCGCTGCTACACCCTGTTAGCACGCCGCTCAGTAAACCACTGGTGATGATTAACGCCATCGGTAATGTCTTACATCTGTCCATATTTTCAGTTACCTTGAAATATTATTATCATTATTGGCTGGTTAAGATTTCTGCCATTTCTGGGTGGCCGAGCACACCTTTTTTGCGCAGTTCAACATGCCCAAGATCCATCATGCGCCAGTCACCGCCCCACACAAGTCCAGCAGATTTGGCTACTTTACCATATAATTTATAACCCCGCATTGCCCAAGGATCCTTTTCACTTATGACAATTTTGCCATTTCTAATAAAAGCAGTATCTGCGGCCAAACCAAACTGATGATAGCTTTTATAAGATCCTGCATTGGTCACATGACTGCCTTTTTTGAGTAGTCTTGCCTGCCTTTGAGGACTACGATAACCCTCTAAAAGCACCAATTCATAGCCATACTGGTCATTCATTATCTTATAGACGGTCAACAGGCGTTGAACAAATTCTGAGTTCATCTTTTTCCAATTGCGGTCAGCATTTTTAATATTGATATGACCGTTATGTATGTGTGATGCCAATATATCGCCTGAATAGCCAGTGGTATGATCCTGAGCGTCTAAAGTAGACAAGTCAGGTTCAGGTTGCATGAGTGGCCTATTGGCTTGAGGCGACTCAGTTTGAGCATCGGGCCAGTAACCCTCTTCTACCTTATTGGCTTGGTAACTTGCAATCTCAGCATCGAGTTCCGCAAACAACTCCTCTGGCGGCGGTGAAGGAGGACGTAGACGCTCCCCAAGCAATAACTGGCTGATTTGTGAGTTGCTAGTAACAGGCGCTGTGTCTTGAGCGTGATAAACCTTGAGAGAATTACTGGTCATCAAGGCATAGCACAGTCCGGCAGTTGCCATCACAATCAATAGCGATAATGTGACGACCACTGGTATACGAGAAACATTCGTATGCCGAACGAGACGATTAAACGGCTTAACAAGTGAGCGAAATAATTTGGTTGACAATTTTATTGATGGACGATTGACTTTCGAGGTACGCAAACGCCGCCAGTAACGGACTGCATTGTCAAACACTCGCCCACATAGTTGCCGATCAAAGAGCATGATAATTATGATGATAGAGACAAGAATAAAGACAGTAATAGTCAAGTAGATCATAAATAACAGGCAGCAGCAGTTAAAGTAACAGAGTTGAAAATCAATAAACAGGCGTCTATCTTTTTATCTGACAAGCATTATATAGGCAAATCCTTCCTAGTTAAAATAAAGCTGACTTAATTATACTAATTATTTATTTTCTATTATTTCATAATTGCTATTTTCAGGCTAAAACAGATAAATATTGCCTATAATCCTTGTTTTACCTCAGATTTATTGTAAATTTTAGTCAAATCAGTTTCTTAAAGAACATTATTTTAATCATCTACCATTGTACAAGTGGAATAAAGTTTTTAAATTAGCTAGAAAGATACAGATGAATGCCATAAAATAAGTCCTCATTATTTTTAATGTTTTGTCACACCCTAATAATAACTCAACAAATAAGGAGTTTTGATAAGTGCGCGCAAAAAAAATACTGTCATACAGCCGCTATGCTTTGATGATCATCTTAGTGATGTATCTCATTCTGGTTTGGATGTACTTTAAAGACAATGCGCGCCAACTGACATCATCCGGGTTGCTGTTGTGGTTTGTGGTTATCCCATTGCTATTACTAGGCTCTATAGGGGCACTTTTATGGTGGCAAAAAAGAAGGGATAAACAAGCCAGCGATAAATCAGAGGTCACAGTAGATGGTTCTGGCGAATCTAAAGATATTGAAATGCCTGATACTTATCAGTTATTTATATATGGCCGTGTCTGTCTGCCAGAAGGAGACAGCTGGTCTGAAGTAATTGATAATGACGAAGACTTAACGATATTAAGTGACGATCTGGTAGATTTCGATGGGTTGCCAATACTAATCAAACCAATCGCAAGGCTCACTGATGCCACTTCTCTACCGACCATATATATGGCTGATGAGGCAGCTGACTCGACATTTTATGATGACGATCATAATAGTGATGACCTTATGACTAACCATTACGATAATGGCATGTTCGATGAAGAAGACAAGTATGCAGAGCGTTTAGCAGCACTCAATACGACAACTTTACGTCTATATTCATTGATTCATGAGCAACTTGCTTTGAGCGATGACATCCTATCGAGCCTTGCCGAATATTTTCAACTACATCATCCACAAGATGAGATTCAATCCAATTCAGCAATTCACGTCCATCCTGAGTGGCAGCAGCACTATTTGGTTAGTTCGAACGAAGTAAGCCATGATGACACCGTTTCCACTGCCTACGATATGTCACTCTCCAAGCTACCTATCTATTTATGTCTGCCCGCCCGCGCTGATGCAACCTTTCTGATCGCAGCGATAAAAGAGCAACTAGCGACTTATAGTATTCCAGAAGCTTTGGTTCACGTGACGTCTATAGTGACAGATGACAATGCTGATACTGAGTCAGGCGACATAACTGGTAGTACTGCCCCTTATAATCCCACTCAATTTATCCATGACCATCTGACGACCTTATCGCAGTCAGCAGTGCCTGAGCTTTGCTTGATGCTCATTGCTGATACACAGATTGATGAAGAATGGCTGGATGCATATCAATCCTCTAATTATACTGCCAACGTTATCCCTACCGAAGCGGGCACACTGCTGCTGTTTGCTAACAAAACAGCTCAGGAATTACTTGATCTTAATACCAACACCAGCCTGTCATTGACTGAAATATGTACGCCTGATAACAAAAATGATGACAGTAGCAAGCGTCGCTACCTCAATCATTTAGCGACCATAAAAAACTTATTACTAGATAATGATCTGTCCCTGTCACCCACCCTCAAGTCTAACGACACACTTAAAACAAAGCCTAAGACAAAATCAGCAGATGCCAATATTGATGTTAACAAAAAGACTAATGTTCAAATAGAAGATACTCATATCACTGCTATGTCAGACATTAATCCATCAATACAGCCTTATGATGTATCGGTCTACCTAAACTTTCTGGATGCATTTATAGCGAAAGGCGCTCTAGTAAATGAGCATCATTTAGGGCATTATATGCCATTGAATCATTGGTTAACGCCATTCATCAGCTTATCGCTATTCGTAGACTTAGTTGAAGAAAACCAACAAGAGTCAGACAGGTCATTCTTAATTACTCAACATAAGCAATGCACCTTGCTCTGGTTGGCTGACTCTTCTAAAGCATTCGAATGATAGCTATTAAGCTCGCTTTATCATTGTAAATACTCACTTTATTGTCTTAAGATCACACTAGGTAGCACTCATGTTTTCAAGGTTTTTTCATCTTATCTATAACCCAAGAGTGTTGTTGGTTTTGGGCATCATAGTCGCTCTAGTCTTGTTATATGACTACGTGCCCATCAAAACCTTTTTTATCATTATCGGTATCCTAATCACCTTTACGGTGCTGGGCGGGCTTGCCTATTATCTGTGGAAAAAACGCAAGCGCGCCTCAGATGAGCTGAGTAATTTGGTAGAAGACAATGCTAATGCAAGCGACGATGAAGCATCTCAAGCAATAAAAGATGAAAACACTCAAGAAGTGCAAGCGCTGCGCCAACAAATGCAAGATGCCATCAAAACCATTCGTAAATCAAAAATTGGCGATCAAACTGGCAAGGCAGCATTATACGAACTACCTTGGTACATGGTAATTGGTAATCCAGCAGCAGGTAAAAGCTCGGCCGTACTACACTCAGGCTTAAAGTTTCCGTTTATGGAAAAAACCAATAAGTTATCGGTTAAAGGGGTTGGCGGTACACGTAACTGTGACTGGTTTTTTTCAACCGAAGGTATTTTGCTCGATACCGCCGGACGTTATTCTGTTTACGAAGAAGATCGATCAGAATGGCTGTCATTTTTAAATTTGCTCAAAAAGAATCGGCCTAAAGCACCTATTAACGGCATTATTATTGCGGTCAGCATCGCTGAATTGACCAAAAATGATCCAAGCTATGCGCTGGATTTGGCCAAAAATTTACGCAGCCGAGTACAAGATTTAACCGAGCAGTTAGAAGTCTACGCTCCCGTCTATGTTGTCTTTACCAAGATGGATTTGGTTTCAGGCTTTCGTGACTTTTTTAACGACTATGAACAAGAAGAGCGCAGTCAAGTATGGGGCGCGACCATTCCCTACCCTGAAGATCCTGAAAATATTAACATCACTGATGTATTCGAAGAGCACTTCGGCACCTTAGTTAACGGTCTAAAAGATTTGAGCACCACCAAGCTCTCACTGCGTCATCAGCGCACGGTGTCTCCAAGTCTCATGACGTTTCCCATAGAATTTCAGTCATTGCGTCCGATGATACGAACGCTCATGCACGCTTTATTTGAAGACAATCCTTTTCAGTTTAAGCCCATACTGCGCGGATTTTACTTCACCAGTGCCTTGCAAGATGGGCAAGTCAGTAGTCAGATGACCTTACAAATGGTGCAAAACTATGACTTGCACTCTCCTGCTGTAGCGCTCAATACTCAGCAAGAAGGCGTAGATAAGCCTTATTTTTTGCAAGATCTATTTTCAAAGGTCATCTTAAAAGACAAGCACTTGGTCAAGCAGCACAAAAATCGTAATAAACGCAGTTATCGTGCACTAGCCACCTTAGCTGCTGTAGTCACTCTATGCACGGCAGCTGCCCTATGGACATGGTCCTATACCAATAACAAACAGCTTACCGAACGCGTGGTGGCGGACTTACAGCAAGTCGCTGATCAGCAAAAAAACTCGAATGGTGATCTGCAATCTCAGCTTGAATCACTGAGTATCCTACAAAGCAGGATTGAGCAGCTCGAAGGTTATGAGGAAGACAAACCCTTATCCTTAAGTTTTGGTCTCTATCAAGGTGACAAGCTCAAGCAAAAACTGCTAGTCGAATACTATAACGGTGTCAGTATCATCGTCTTAGCCCCAACCACGCAAAATATAGAAGCGTTTTTGGCAGAGGTAAATAACAACGCTACGCAGTTAGAAGTACGCACAGAATCGTCGAACGATGATGAAGCTTCTGAAACTGCCACAAATGACGCTTATATTCAGTCCGATCCTACGGACGTTGAAGATGCATACAATGCACTTAAAGCTTATCTCATGCTTGGTAATCATGACAACTTAGAGACCAGTCATCTAAGTGATCAGATGACAAGATTTTGGCGTAACTGGCTTGAAGCCAATCGTGCTGATATGCCACGTGATAAGATGATTCGTCAAGCTGAACGTATCTTGAGCTTTACGCTGGCTCATGTCGATGACCCAGCCTTTCCGCTTATTCAAAATGACTTAGCTCTGATCGACAAAACGCGTACCAACCTGTCCAAAGTCAGTAAAGGTCAGCCTGCTCGTGAACGTGTTTACTCCGAAATAAAAATGCGCTCCTCTGCCCGCTTCCCTTCAGTCACCGTAGCTCAGATTACTCAAAATACGGCTAATGAAGCGCTACTAGGTAGTTATGTGATATCAGGCACTTTTACCAAACAAGCGTGGGAGTCTTTTGTTAGTGATGAGATTGATAAAGCCGCCACCACAAGAGTAGTAGCAGACGATTGGGTACTAGCAACCAGTAGCCAAGACGATTGACCTTGACAGGCAGTCCTGAACAAATCCGGCAATATCTGGTCAATCGCTATAAACAAGAATACATCAGCGAATGGAAACGCTTTTTGTCGCAGGTATATGTTCGTGACAGTAAAGGTTTTGGTGACCATGCTGTCCTATTAAACCAGTTGTCCAATGCCACCGAATCACCGTTAAAAACGTTATTTGAAACGGTTGATCGTCAAACTCAATGGGACAACAAAGCGGCCAATCAAAATTCAGGCAATAGTAATCAGTCTCGCCGCTCGTTCGTTAATTGGTTCAAACAAACCATACTGCGTCAAAGTCCTGCTGAACTGCGCCAAGCAGAAGCAGCAATGGGCAATGGTAATAGTGCTAGTAATGCCGCTCCTACTACGCCCGCCGCCTCAGGTGTCGTTGCTCAAGAGTTCTCTTCTATCCATGCCTTAGTGACGCCAAGAGAGGACAATCAAGACTTGTCTCTATTGGATAATTATATTGCCAGTTTAGGAGACATTCGCACGCGCTTTAATAATATTGCTCGTAGTGATGACATCGGCCCTGATGCCTTGTTATTCGCTTCGCAGACGCTTAGTCCTGAAGGATCAGAGCTGACCAAGTCTCTACAGATATTAGATGAGCAGATATTAAGTCAAGCGAACTCTGAAATAAAACAGCTCGTTCGCCCTTTATTAAGTGAGCCACTGACCCGTTCATTCAATATGCTACTGACCCCGACCAAGGCGGAAATCAATAAAGTCTGGAAAGCGCAAGTCCGTAAGCCTTTTATTGATAATTTAGAAAAGAAATATCCATTTACTGCCAATGCCAATTTGGAAGCGACACCAGCGGAAATTGGTCAATTCTTTGGTGAAGATGGTTATGTCGCACGGTTCGTCAATGAGACATTGTCACCCTTTATCATTCGTCGTGGCGATCAAATCTCGAGTAAGATTTGGAATGGTGCAGGCTTGGGTCTGAATCCCCAATTTGTCGCTGACTTTGGCCGCTACTTTGTCAACTATACTGGCAGCAATACTGCAGGCGCGGCTGGTGCAAGTGGGTCTTCTAACCAAACGACGTTTCAGATTATGCCGTTACCCGTCAGTGGCTTGACCGAGTATACGATTGTGGTCGACGGTCAGCAGCTACGTTATCGGATGGGTACGCAAGCGTGGACCACGTTTGTATGGCCAAATCCAAGCAGCCAACCTGGCGCCAGTATCAGAGCCAAGGATTATGATGGGAAGGATTTCACCATCTTTGAGGAGGCAGGTAGCTTTGGGGTAGAACGCCTTATCAATAGCGCCCGTCGCACTGAGATTGGCGACAATATCTTTGAGATGGCATGGTCAGGAGACGGTGTTACTGTCTCCGTACGCTTTAGAATCATCAGTGGCAGTAGCACTACCGCCAACCAAGGTCGCTCTACCAATCCGTTTACAGGGATGAAGCTACCAGACGAGGTGATCGCTCTTGGGGTTACGCGTACCGCCAAGCCCATTACTGATAACAGTAATGCAGCCAGTAATAGGACTGCTACTGTCGCTAATAATTCAGCATCCAGTCCAGTCGCTCAAAGCGGTGCAACCAGCCAGTACGAGCGCCTTTGGCTCCAGCAGGTCAATTGAATGTTACTGCTAATGCGACTGATGACAGTCCTACACCCGCAAATACTTCTGCCAACGAGGACGAAAATCCAGATACAGACGTAGCTGAGCAGCAGGAACAAGCACCATGACCCCTGACTCCTTACCATTAATATATTTTGGCAAACTGCCTGCTCGTGGAGATTTTATACGGGCGCGTGCCCACATCGATGTGACCAATGCCATCGATGAATGGGTCAGCCAAGCTCTTGCTATTTCGGACAAGATATTCAATGAGCGCCTGATAGATAAAGAAGAGTCCAATAATCTTACCTTTTTAAATTTTAGTCATGTCGACACAAGATCCAATGAAGTAATTACGGGTGTGTTGGTTCCCAGTCACGATAGTGGTGATAGAAATTATCCACTGATAGGATTTGGGGTGCAGCACATTGATAAACCAAAAAACTGGATGAACTACCTGCCCGTTAAGTCATCGAATCTTTGGGATGATACCTATGAAACTTTGAGTAAGGCTAAGTCACAAACTGACAGCGCTCAGGTTATGGACTATCTTAATCTTAGCCACCTAACTATTAACAGCAGCGCCAGTACGAATTATTACGACTTTATCAATACCGCGACGTTGCACGATATCGCAATCTCAATGGACATAGATAAAACACAGCTGATTCAACAAATTATTGCCACAGGCTTGTTGTTTCTACCGACTTTCACCAAAGGTTTTAGCGGACTTAATAAAACCATCTGCTGGTCGCTCCCGCCAACGCGAGAAAGCGCAATATATATGGCGACCTTTTGGCACGATCTTATCAATGGTTTTTATCAGCCGCATCAGCTTTATCTAAACACCTATATATATCGAACGGCGAACGGTTATCGCTTGCTCTTAAGTTTTAGCAAACCCGATGGTCGCATACTTGAGCAAATCTCAACAAATGATGCGCATTATCCTGAGGAATGGGTAGTCATTGCCAATAGCGATTGGACACAAAGCTATATTGATGAGGATATTGGTCTGACTCGCTTCAATCAAATCTTGTTACAAGACAATCTTTACCTGTATGATGCTAGGCAATTGTTCAAAAAAACCTTTTTGGCACAATAGATTTTTTACTATTTCGTTTATTACTGACTCGTTCGTTACTATGCCTTATCGCTATATTTATTCACTGCTCAATTGTTAGTCACTGTTCACTTATATCAAGATGGAAATGGAAAAGGAAAAGGTACTTTAATGAAAGTCCTCACTAGAATGACAAAAACTAGGCACGCAAGCCTCACGAAAAACTTATTAATAGTCGCTGTGGTCATCCTTCCCATCAGCGCTATGGTCTTTGCCGCTAATGATGAAGGCAATGAGACTAATAACGCACGAAATGTACCTGTCGTCATCAAAGGCGTGGTAGCGACCAGCTCAGACAAACAGCAGCTGCTTGAAAAACTCAAGGCACAGTACCCCAATCAAATAGTTCGGGATGAGATTGAAGTGCGCTCAAACATCAGTCTACCGACCAACTGGCAACAGATAGCGACGGCCATTATCGACAGCGACATCTCTAATATCCGCCAAGGTCGTATCGACATTAATGGCACGACCATTAGCCTGCATGGCAAAGTCAGTAGTATTGAGCAAAAGCAAGCCATTCAAAACCGCATTCATACGCGTCTGACCGATCTTTATCAATTAGAAAACCAGTTGGTCGTAGTAGAAGGCGAGCAACGCCTCATAGACGACACCTTAGGCAATCGCATCGTTGAGTTCGAATCTGGCAGTACCAACCTAACACCTTTGGGTCTTGGTATTTTAGACGACATGGCCGCAGCCCTGCGCCGCATCGGTGATAAGCCCGTTGTTATTACGGGCCATACCGATAATGTCGGCAATCCAGCTTCCAATTTAGCTTTGTCAAATAAACGTGCAGAAGCGGTCAAACAATACCTCATCGGTCGTGAAATTGATGCTGCTCGTCTCAGCACAACTGGTAAAGGGGACGCTGACCCGAGTTGCCAGTAATGACAATGAAGAGGGACGTACTCGTAACCGCCGTATCGAATTTACCCTTGCCGAATAATGATATTGCATACAATGACCATATTAGATAGACACGCCTGTTTATAACGCCACGGCTCAAAAAATAGAGACATGACTATGTTATGCTTGACCAATACTGTCCTTCCAATGCAGCCTGATAGGCTTTATGCCAGCGAAGGAAGCACTCAAGCGCCCTATCCAAGTGCTCAGCAAGATATCAGTGCGCATCAAACGTGGAAAAACACACTTATCCAAGGCGCTTGTGAAGCGGATATCATTGAGCGCTTGAACCCCAATGGTCAGTTTCAATACCAACAGCATGGTATCGATACTTACGTGCTACAGGTCTATATCCATGAGCGGCATCATCCACCCTTTACCTCATTTTCCTATTTAATCGGTAGCCCTTTAACCTTAAGCTTTGATACACCTAGTGGTTTAAGCCATCGCCATTTATATATAACAGCGGTGCATCAGTTGGATCATGATGGCAGCTATGGTTATTACCGTCTACTCGCACAGCCTATCACTTATCGTTTGCACCAGCATCTGCGTAGTCACATAGATACGGACTTGTCTGTACAAGCAATGGTAACCGAGCGCATTGCCGCATTGGATATAGAAATAGTCGATGACAGTGAAAGTGACAGTAGTGCTGGGTGGACACCAGCGCGTATGACTCAGTGGCAAATCAGTGATTGGGCCCATATTTGTGAGCGGCTTACGCGTCAAGGATTGACTGCTTACTTGCGACATGAGCAAACTGACGAACATCATCCGCCAACGCTCGTTATTACCTCAACTCATCCAAGTGATAGTGATAACGTCAGTTTAAACATCGGTGCCCTACGCTATCAACAAGTATTACATGACCGCGTCCATGCACCCGTTTTAGCACTGAGTCAGCAAGTTACTACCCAACCCAGCTCCGTGATGATGCAGCGTTTTAATAGCGCAAATGTCGCCCACCCAACCCAATCTGCTGACGTTGTTACCAACATGGATAACGGTCAAGAAGAGAATCAAACGTCTAGTAACGCGCTGACTTTAGATACTCCTGCCGCTTTTGCTCCTGTGCAGACCCGGAAACAATTGATGAAGCATACATTGTGGTAAACCACCTTCAAAGCCAATATAGCGTCTATCATGCATTGTCTCATGCCACCGATTTAAACGTGGCTGACACTTTTATATTGGTCGATCACAGTACGCTGAACCAGCATTACCGCGCTACTCATATCGTTCATTTGGCTCGCAACAGTCTGGCGCACGTGACAGGCTTGACCAATAGTACCCGTCACTATGAACGTCATGCTTCAACGCTAGAATCCGGCAGTCACTTAACTCAATTGCGTCTGATTACCACAGATACCCCATGGGTGGGTAGCTTTTATAGTAGGCGCGCGCTCCCGCCCATGACAGGCATTACTGAGACTCAAAGTGATAGTGACAGTCGCAATCATATGACGCCTACCAAGAGCTACTTACTTGACCATGCTGCCCAGCCTATCAATCGATTAGAAACACAAGCAGGGACCAATTATGGCACACACTTTACGCACAGAGCCGATGACCAAACGCTCATGCAATCTATCGGTGATAGCGAGCACTTAATAAATACAGGTAGCTTATTATCCCAAAGTCGCCCTAGCCTATTTGCCACAGACAATGAGCAAGCAGTAGAGAGCGGATATCGCAACATGAACAATGGCCTCACAGAATGGATCACCGATCACCGCACAGAACAAGCTTACTCACAATTAAAAGTGGACAGTGCTGACGTCTCTGCCAGTCTAAAAATGGGCATCATCAATCCAGCAAAAGATGGCGCTAAACATCAAGGTATCAACGCCACTACCAACGCCCAAATTAATATCAAATCAGGCGAAGCGTTAGTTCTATCAACCCAGCCACAAACCCACGCGCAATCTAGCAGCACAACTATCAGCACCATACCCCTACCCTTACCCAAACTACCCTCGGCGGTCAGCATCTAGCAGAACGTTTAACACAGTTGGCAACGGGACTTGGTAGAACGGTTAATGATCACAGTGTCATCAAAACTCAGTTAGAGAATATCAGCAACGAGCAGCAAACCAAAACCCATCAACAAACGCCTTACACCCTTATTGATAGCGCAGCGATAGTAGCTACGTCAGTGAAGACCTGCTGATCCAGCGGACGATGGGTGAGATGATAACGACGACCCAGCAAGATATGAATATCAGTAGTGGCGACAGTCATCAACAAATCAGTAGTGAATCCCTAAACCTTATAGCAGATGGTCAGTTTAGTATGACCAATGCCAAAGATAATATCATGCTATCTGCGCATACGGGTAAGCTTGAAGCAACTGCTAAGCAAGATGTAAACATTGCCTCCTCGACCAAAGAGGTTGAAATAGTAGCGACCAATAAAATTACGCTGACGGCTGGTGGCGCTAGTATCACGCTTGATGGGGCTGACATTACTATTGCAGCGAAACAGTTTACGGAGAAAGGTGGTAAACATAGTAAGGCTGGGGGTGGAATGGATGGGTTGAAGCTAAGCATATTACCAAGCAAAATGCTAGAAACGGATAGTAGTTTGAGAATTGTATATGACGAAGGATTCGTTATTTTTGATGAAGACACTCAACAACCTATACAAAATTGCCACTATAGAATCACAAAACCTGATGGAAGTATTGAAATAGGAATAACAGATAATAAAGGCAGAACAAAAGTGATAGAAAGTTATTCAATTGAAGAACTTACAATAGAGGTGAAATTCTAATGACTGATAATTGGCAGGAACTTGGAAAATCTTCAACTAGTCCCAAGAGTAGTACAAATAGAGCTGTTGTAAGTACAAGAATACCAAAAAAAGAAAATATTATATTTATTGGTTCCGAGTTCGAATACAATAATTTTTGGTTAAAGAATATGTTTATTGCTGCTGCTTATCCCTTTGTTAAAGATAGAAATAAATTTAGACAATGTGACAAAGTCACTATCGCTTATGTCGACTATGGTTATACTCGTTTAGAGAAGCTAGCAATTGAAGGTTTGAAAAATGAAATTAGCTTTACTACAAATATAAGGTTCGTCGCTTTGAGAACCAAATCTGAAGCTATTAACGTATTGAACGAAGATAGGGGTAATTACAAAATTCAGGACTTAGCCTTTTTTTGTCATGGGTTAAATGGAAAAATTACCTTGAACTATAGTGGAAGGCCTAATATCGATTTAACAAGTTCAGATATAAATAGAATTAGTAACAATAGTTTTTTAAGCTCAGCTATAGCTAATTCATACGCCTGTAGAACAGGTATGTCGGATAGTTTAACGCTTAGAACTCAAGGATCGTTTAATAGTATCAATGAAGCAGATTCTAGTAATAGTTTTGCTCAGCTATTTGCAAACAAACATAATATTGATTTTTATGCATTTTATAAACGCACTTTATATAGTAATATTTTAAACCCCAAAAGTGACGCTAATAGAATATCTGAAGACCTTAGAAATAAAAGAGCAACGAATAAAGATAATATTATTTCTATATTAGAAAACTACGAAGCGTTATCACATACAGATTTAGGAGAAAGTTATAAAAATATATGGGGATTGGCTCCGAGAGGCGCAGTAGCTGAAGGAACAAATGGCTATTCATTATGGCGAAAAGGTGGTGGACTAAGAATGCCGATTGCTGCAGAGACTCCCACAGGTTTGCCAGCATCAATGACTAAATTCGCTCCTAAATGAGATATATGAAAAGATATTCTTTAAAGTATACTATGGCCACACTAGTATTTTTATTAATACTAATTTTTACTTACCTTTACATGGCGAAATCGATGAATGCATTTAATTCTCAAAAATTCAGCCAAGCTGATTTTATACATGTTCAAGAAGATGTGACTAATCAATATATACTATACAAAGAAATTATCAAAAAAAAACCTAGTACTCAAGTCACAATAAAATTCCATAATATTATTCCACCGAGTGCTTCTAATATCGAAATATATTCTCATAAAATCTCTAATTACCTATATGTCGGTCCCTACGAATCCACTCTTCGTTTTCCTATAGACGATATATTATTTGAGGACAATGGGATTGATTCTTTGGTTATATCGATAGTAGATGAAGAAGATCGCATCTCTCATACTATAGAACAGGAGAAGACTTACGAGTTTTGGAGAAAAGGTAGAACCACTCATCTCTGGTTTCTACCTTTTAGAACGCACGATGAAGAGACAGGTACAAGTATAGGATATACAGTGTCACTTAGCTAAACTTTAGATTAAACATATGCTGTCTATTTACCTTGCCAGTTTTAATAAAACTCCTATTCGTTCAATATTAGTTGAACGAAGCGCTTACCTTCTACTCATTATACTTTGCCAACCAGTTTTGCATTTGCTCAATTTCAGGCTGCTGAGCGTCGATTATCGCTTGCGCCAATCTAAAAATGAGAATTATCGATACAAGAAAAAACAGCGTCAATGTATCCATGCAACTACCAGCACCATACTCCGACCTTGACCCAAACATCATTAGGCGGTCAGCATCTAGCAGAACGTTTAACAAAATTGGCAACGGGACTTGGCAGAACGTTCAATGATCACAGTGTCATCAAAACGCAGTTAGAGAATATCAGCGACGAGCAGCAAACCAAAACCCATCAACAAACACCCTACACTCTCATCGATAGCGCTGCAGATAGTAGTTACGTCAGTGAAGACTTGCTGATCCAGCGCACGATAGGTGAGATGATAACAACGACTCAGCAAGATATGAGTATCAGTAGTAGCGATTCTCACAGTCAAGTCAGTAGTGAGTATTTAAATTTAGTCGCTAATGGTCAGTTTATTATGCCACTACAGCGCGAATGGGCCTGATAGCTATATAGATGGTAAGATATCTCAACGGAAAATTGTAAGTAGTGTATTTATTTGATCAACCAGATAATTGCAAATTAGATTCATATAGTGCCTATATTAAAAAAATTGAACATCATGGAGGTATGATTCTACTTTATCAATCCAATTTTAGGATTTATTAGATGTCTACGATATTTAAAATAACATTTCTTAGCTTTATTCTATTGTTACTAAGCTTATCTTTTGAAAGTAATGGCGGTCTTTACGTTTATTCATATTTAAGTGAAAATGATCTATACAGAATATCAGACTTACAAGGGTCTGGATCTTTTGATTTCGTTCTTGTGGTTCTTAGTAGCGGTGTACTATTTACTCTTTTTGCTACAACTTCAATAATAAAATTTATAAAACCGAGAAATAAATACATCTTATTCTTTTTTTATATATTATTATCTGCGTATATACTTTCATTATTTGAAACCTCTAATTTTTTCCATATCAGTTATTCGACGATTATAGTAGGTAAAAACTTTACGTTTACGGCTTGGTTCATGGTTTACATCCTCATAATCATTACTGTCATATCTCAAGTCTTAAGACAAATAAAAAGATAGGACTTAGCTCAGTATTAATTGGCTTTCTTAGCGACTCTAATCAATACCTACCAGCCAATTTAGACGACGATACTTTGTCTTAAGTTAGGCTATTGGCTTAGTTTAGCCAAAGCAGACAGCCAAACCTACTTTAAGCAAGGCGACATCTTACTGAATTATCCTAATAACAAATAGGTACGAGTGATCTAGCAGTTTGATGGCGAGCAAGGTTAGTTTGTCATGATTTAAACTTATCCACCTTCGGGTGATTTTTATATTTAATCCAACCAATCATAACAATCAATGACCAATAACTTGACTCTTTCAATGAAATCTAGATTAATCTCCTTAGCCTGCGCTTTTGGAGTCTTTGCTGCTTTGTATTCTTTGACCAATATCTATGCACAAACGCTATTTTATGATACACAGTTTTCTGAGCTAAATAATATTAACTCTGTCTGGCCTAGAAAAGTTTATAGCTTAATCACACCAGTTGACGCAGCAATTCCTTTTATTCCGCTGATGATAGTGCCTTATAGCTGGTCAATCATACTGTTTTGTGCCAGCTTTTTTATGGTAAAAACGCCAGTACAACTTTCCTTACTAACACGTAAGCTAATCTTAGCCACACTTTTTGCCTGTCTTATTTTTTATCTATTCCCAGCCAAATTTACCTTTGAGCGCCCTACTGTACTAGGCTGGGCAAACTATGGCTATCAGTTTTTGCACATAACAGACAAACCTTTTAACCAGTTTCCTTCCTTACATGTGGCATATGCCGTATTACTAGGAACGTCTTTATGGGAACTGTCGAAATCCTCTTTATATCGCCTAGCACTGTGCGGTATCTGTAGCCTTATCATCGTATCCACCGTCCTCACTTATCAGCATCATTTTTTAGATATTATTGGTGGCTTATTACTGGCAGTGTTAGTGTTGGGAATGGCTAATAAGCTACGAAACAATCTTGTTTTGAAGTATCTGACAGTCGCGATATCAGGATTTTTGATCTTATCAATATCAGGTTTTATGATTAATAGAAGTCTTAATTCGTTCACTTTTAACTGGTTATACTCTTTAGCCTCTATCTACTGGATGTTGAGCTTTTTTGGTTTGGCATGGGCATATCAATTTCCCAATCAACCTCGTGACGAACGTTGGTTTGCAAAGAATAAACAAGGACGCTTATCACTGTCTACTTGGTTGAAGTTTATGCCATTATTGTTAGGCTATTGGCTAATGTGGTATGTTGGGCAACGCTATCGATTCACTCAAGATAGCAGATTGAGTACAAGCTTATTGAGCGGTATGACTACGGACTCAAAATACAAGATAGCGGACTCGATATATACAGTCGCTACCCCGAAACTATTTAACTTGTCACAAATGAGTATCGATCCTCATTTGTGCCTTCGCAATTTTGCGAAAATTATTGTGATTGACTCAGCCGTAGAGACTAACAGTCATAGCCTTAACCTAAAAAAAGCATTAGCCACTCATGCGCAGGTACTAGACGTTGATAATCATAATTCATCACCCTACAGCCATTATCCCCCATTTACCGCCGTTGATTTGGAATACCTCTATTTTCCACTGCTGGACTTACAGTCATTGAGAGAAATTGATACGCAGAGCTTTATTCATTTGTTCGAAGAGATAAATGCATTAGTGGCAATCGATAGACCATCTGATATTACAGCCAAACAGCGGTCTAACAATATGGTATTGATTAATTTCCAATGTGTGATGGGCTTGTCGCGTAGCGTTGCCCTGCACGCTTTATATTTAATCTACAGAGGCACATTAAGCGCTGATGATTATATCGCTTGGATCAATGAGCACTATCCGAAAGCCCATGTTAACGACTACTATCTGCCCAAACGACTTGTTCATAAGATAGAGGTTTTGGCAAAAAATACTTGCAAATAAGATACTATAAAAGTATCTTATAACTCATGTCGAATACAAACACACAATTCTCAATCGCCGTCCATATCCTCACTGGGCTCGCTAAATTTGGAAAACTGAACTCTAACGAGCTCGCAGTGAGTGTCAACGCGAACCCAATTTTTATTAAGCGCATTCTAGCCAAGCTTTCAAGCGCTGGACTGGTTAGTACTTCATCTGGAAGAAATGGTGGAAGTACACTGGCGCGTAGTGCAGAAAACACCTCTCTGTATGATGTATATATGGCCATAGAAGCGCCCCAAACCTTTATGGTACATGGCTATCCAAAAAATAGTGCTTGTGAGATCAGTAGCAATATTCAAGGCGCGATGAGTGAAGTACTTGAAGAAGTACAAAGCGATCTAAAAGTAAAGTTAACCTCTATATCCATTGATGATATGGGTAAAAAAGTGGCAAAGAAAAAATAAACTTTTTTTTGTCTTATTTAGATACTATGAAAGTATCTTATTAGGAGATAGTATGTCAAAGTTAAATGGTAAAATCGCACTCGTAACAGGTGGTAACTCTGGAATAGGGTTTGCTATCGCAAAACAATTCATTCAAGAAGGCGCATCGGTCATCATTACCGCGCGAAGAAAACAACAACTCGATGAGGCCGTGAAAGAGCTGGGTGAAAGAGCAACCGCATTCGTAGCGGATGTGTCTAAACCTGAAGAACTCAGTAGCTTGTATGAGATGATCCAAGATAAATTTGGTAGATTAGACATTGTTGTGGCTAATGCCGGAGCGGGAGAGTTTCAACCATTAGGCGAAATAACGGAAGAAAGTTACTACAAAACATTTGATACCAATGTAAAAGGCGTTATTTTTACGGTTCAAAAAGCACTACCTATGCTCTCACCTTCAGCATCCATCATTATTACGGGCTCGACAGTATCTGTTAGTGGCACACCTTCATTTAGTATTTACAGCGCCAGCAAAAGCGCGGTAAGAAACCTTGTTCGAAGCTGGGTTATTGATCTTAAAGGAAGCGGCATACGCATCAACGTTTTGAGCCCCGGCGTAACAGAAACACCAGGACTCCTTGGTCTTGCCGAGCCTGGAAAAGAAGAAGCACTCTTGGCGTCATTCGCCTCTCAGATTCCTCTTGGACGAGCTGCTAAGCCAAAAGAGATGGCGACTGTAGCGGTTTTTCTCGCTTCAGATGATGCAAGTTACGTCAATGGAGTAGAGCTATTCGTTGACGGAGGCATGGTTCAGGTTTAAAAGAGCAAATATTCAGAGGTGGCTAACTTTTACCTTACGTTAATTTCGAGAATAAGTAAGCACCTCAAGATATGAGAAAAGAGCGAGTACAAAGGGCCAGATTTTGATAAGTTATGACAATAAAATATCTTTATATAAATGACGCGCCACTAACCATGAGCTGCTTAACTACTCTGCAGCCTTGGATCATATATGTAACACTTTATGATTTAAATACGTGTATTGCAAAATCGATATATTCTGACTGCCTAATGGCTAAAAACATTTAATGCTATTTACAGCCGCAGATTATTGTTGTTTCGATCGTTTGTATACCCTACCGACATGAATCAAACTGATCAGCTTAATCAATGGTTTGATAAGTAGCTGTGCACTACCAAGGATAAATAGCCATGTACCATCCGTTGTCAGTGATTCCTTTAAAAAGAAAAAACTACCGATCAAAAACCAAACAGCGATGAGCAAATCATTCACTGCGCCTAACGCATCATAACGTCGCTGTATCACAACATGATCTTGTCCAATATCAACATCTAATTTTTTACTGTCACTCAAAACTTACTCCTTGGCCACATATCACTTTGTTACACGCACAGATATACCAATTAATTAGAACCGCTGCCAACGTCAGATTTTACCGAATAGACCAAGCCAATAAGATTAGATATATATCATGTGTAAAACCAATCACTCCAATATTCGTGGTCTCTTAGGTAAATCACAAAGATAAAACTTAGAACCGTACACTATAGCAATTTGTCATCTTCCATTTCTGGGTCGCTTTCTAACAGGTATGACAACAGACATTTAGCAGTCATAACAGCCTTTGATCCTAATATCGGCCAACTTTGAACAACACCCTCATGTATCAACAATAAATGATCTCTCCTCTCTAGGAGATTTGTCGTCTCCGCCATTTTATCGGCTACTTCTTTTTTATGCTGTTCCATAACCTTGCGGATAGGCTCGCTATGAGGATATGAAGCGACGGCACTATGAAAAAGACATCCCTGCGATACATTTTCAAGCATCCACGTCTCGACTCTATCAAATATGACTTTTGATACATTTTCAGTATTTTCAGGTAAATCCTCAAACATATAACTGAGATATCGTGTATGACGATTCTCAAGTGCCATTATGATCATGTCTTCTTTGGAAGGACAATATTTGTAGAGGGTTCGTAGGCTCACCTGTGCCGAATCACGTAATTGATCGACACCCAATTCGGTGAATCCATTTTGGGCAAATGCTTTTTCAAGACCTGTTGCGATTTTTTTCTGTGTTTTATTCATAGTTGACAATGTAGAACGTTCTCTATACTATTTCAAGTAGAACGAACGTTATACTTTTTTAATATATCCATTATTATCAAGCATGGTAATGGATAATCACTAAATAAATTTTTGTTACAGGATTTATTATCTC
Source organism: uncultured Gammaproteobacteria bacterium (assembly GCA_963744895.1). Classification (GTDB taxonomy): domain Bacteria; phylum Pseudomonadota; class Gammaproteobacteria; order Pseudomonadales; family Moraxellaceae; genus Psychrobacter. Next base: position 933,935 of record CAVUUW010000005.1, on the reverse strand, counting down.
TTTATCAACCGTACTGTAAGAGGCAATCATATGAATATATTGACCATTTTTTCCCATCCATTTAGAGACAAGTATCCAGCGGCAGTCATGGAGGGTTTTCACAAACCTATCATCGACGCAGGTCACTCGGTGGATATATTAGATCTGCATGCCGAAGGGTTCGATCCTCGATTTACTGAAGCCGATCATGATTATTTTTGGGGTGGCGAGCTGCCTGATGAGATAAGAGAAATGCACCAAAGAGTTGCTAAAGCAGATCAACTTGCTTTTATTTTTCCCGTTTACTGGTGGAGTATGCCTGCATTGATGAAGGGCTGGATTGAACGCGTCTTCACTGGTGGCTGGGCATATCAATATGGTTCAGGTATTGAAGATCGAGGTAAAGCACCATTAGATGGCCTTTTGAAAAATGTACCAACAATTTTAATTGGTGTCGGTGGTTCAAAAAAGGCAACCTACGATAAATATAATTATGAACATGCTATGCATACTCAAATTGATCTTGGTATTTTCTCATACTGCGGGGTAACAGATGTCGAAAGCCATATTATCTATGATGTGGAAGGCGAAAGTAACGCACCAAATCGTGAGCAAGGATTGAAGTTTGCCAAAAAAGCGGGGGAAGATTTTATCTGTCCTAGTCGAATACCAAAAAATGTCAAAGAAGCGTTTTTGAAAACTTTGTCATTAGAATGATAAGTGAAGTTATTTTTTTGCTGAAGGCAGAACTTAATTTAAATACCCAAACACAAAAAAACCTCAAGCAAACTAATGCTTGAGGCGAAACTTGCTTAAACTCGAAAGTTTAAATTCGTTTTAAATATGGCGCAGCGGACGGGACTCGAACCCGCGACCCCCGGCGTGACAGGCCGGTATTCTAACCAACTGAACTACCGCTGCTTAGGTCTCTTAGCTTGTTTAGCCACTTGCTAATAAGTGGTGGGTGATGACGGATTCGAACCGCCGACATTCTGCGTGTAAGGCAGACGCTCTACCAACTGAGCTAATCACCCTGAGCGAGGAGTAAACGAAGCACTGCTTCGTCCGAGCGCAATAGAATTTACATTGTCGTAAATTCTAGAAGCTCAGTACCCAATATAAGGTATAACTTCTACTGCAAGAGAAAATATTTTAAATAAATATTTTCTGTATTGCTTCATTAACATCAGCTGTCACACTCAATGTTAACTTAACCAGCTAGACTTGTTTGCTTAAGTCCCTTGCTGTGGGTGTGTATTATATAGATTTACACATGGCTGTCAAACGCTATTTTCTACTTTTTTCAAAATTTTGCACATTTTTATCGGTATTTATAGCAAGCATCTGTTTTTATTGGTTTTATATTTTTATACAAAACCAATAATTTTCAATCTTTATCCTACTTGCCAGCTAACGCTTGTTCGATATCGGCTTTTATCGCGTCAGGCTTAGTGGTTGGCGCATAGCGATCAACGACCTGCCCGTTACCATCAACCAAAAACTTGGTAAAGTTCCATTTAATACCGTCAGTCAGTAAGCCACCCTTTTGGTCTTTGAGCCATTTAAAGATTGGATGGGCATCTGATCCATTAACATCAACCTTTGCCATCATAGGGAAGCTGACACCGTAGTTCTTTTGGCAAAATGCGCCAATTTCGTCGTTAGTGCCGGGGTCTTGGCTACCGAACTGATTACAAGGAAAACCCACGACGACCAGTCCTTGTTCTTTATATTGTTGATACAAGGTTTCTAGTCCTTCGAATTGCGGCGTAAAGCCACATTTGCTTGCGGTATTGACAATTAGCATCACTTTATTTTTATACTCAGAAAAGTTTTGCGAGGTGCCGTCCATGCTCTCAGCGGTAAAGTCATAAATTGTACTCATTATTTATCCTTAAATTTATTGATCGTTAATATTGTTTGATTGGCATGCTACTTTTTTAATAATATTAATATACAGCGCCAATAATAAAAAAGGAAGCAACACGTGCTTCCCTTTCTAATTCTAGAACTGTCTTAAATACGAGAACTACTCAATACTATTTTTCGGATTTGTCCAGATCAATAGAGACAGAGTTGATGCAATAACGCATACCAGTCGTCTCACGTGGTCCATCAGGGAAGACGTGACCCAAATGTGCACCGCAGTTACTACACGTTACTTCTGTGCGCGTCATACCCAATGAGTTATCGACATGCTCATCTATGGCACTGTTATTAACGCCTTGGTCAAAACTTGGCCAACCACAGCCTGCATCAAACTTGCTGCTCGAATCGAATAAAACGGCACCACAGCCTTTGCAGCGATAAACGCCATCATCAGTCGCATCATTATAGACGCCAGTGAATGGGCGCTCTGTGCCCTTCTCACGCATCACGTGATACTCATCAGCGCTCAAGCGCTCTTTCCAATCTGCTTCGGTAAGTTGGCTGATTTCTTCTTTGCTCAGTTGATTGTCTTGCATAACTTATCCTTATTTGATTATGTGTTATTTAGGGTCTGTTGACCATTCAAATATTATCAAAAATATATCGTTGTTTTGCATATTGATAAACGCATGGTGATAAAAACGATGTGTTATATCTGCTGGTTGCCCACTCACTATTCAAGGGATAAATAAAAAGACGAGCGGATTATAATATTAATTTTGTAGCGTTGGTTAATAACTTTGAGCATAGCTTTGAGACAAAGGAATGATAAAACACCCCTATAATGCAAGTTATTCTTGCAATAACATATTTTTTGAAAAAACTTGCATTTTAGCTTGTTTTTTGATTATTGATGCAATAATATCTTGCATTAGTACTTAATTAAAGAACGCTAAAAGACGCGCTTCAAAACTTTATCTAGCACAGCGTAATGAATCAAAAAAGGCTTAAACAATGACGGTTGATAGCAAGCATATAAACACACAAGCTGAGCGGTTGGTACAGTTGCGCCGTGATAAAGGGTATACGGCAGAGCAGTTGGCACAAGCGATGACAGCAGCAGGTGCCAAAGTGAGTCGCGGTGCAATTTCAAACTGGGAACGTGGTACGAATGGGATTGTCTCCTCTAAACTGCCCACATTGGCGCGTATATTAGGCTGTAGTGAAGGCTATTTATTGCGCGGCGAACATCAAAACGAAGTCAATGATAACAGAACCTCAATCAACAATGTCTCAAAAGAGAGCAAAGAGTTGAGTCGCGCTGCGTTAGCCTCTGCGCCATCTAATAATAATAAAACGCAAATTAATACATTACCCGCAATCTCTGATACTCACCAACATCCACAAAACAACCCACTCACTGGTCGCTCTATGAATACAATCAAAAAATCTGATAAATTACAAAACGTTTGCTATGACATCCGTGGTCCCCTACTACAGACTGCCAATAAAATGGAGGCGGAAGGGAAACACATATTAAAGCTGAATGTAGGTAATCCTGCGCCTTTTGGTTTAGAAGCCCCGCACGAGATTTTGCGCGATGTGTCTATGAATTTGTCTGAAGCGACAGGCTATTCGGATTCACAAGGCATTTTTTCGGCGCGTAAGGCAGTATTGCAGTATTACCAATCTAAAGGACTGCTATCCGCTGTTGATGTGCGTGATGTGTATTTGGGCAATGGTGTCTCTGAGCTGATTGTTATGACCATGCAGGCGTTGATGAACGATGGTGATGAAGTGTTGATTCCGATGCCAGACTACCCGCTTTGGACAGCAGCGACCAACCTATCAGGCGGGACAGCGGTGCATTATCGCTGTAATGAAGACGACAACTGGCAGCCGGATATTGAAGACATAAAATCTAAAATTACCCCTAAAACCAAAGGTATTGTGGTCATCAACCCTAATAATCCAACAGGCGCGCTGTATAGCGATGACTTGCTCAAGCAGATTATTGCGGTCGCCAAAGAGTACAACTTAATCATTATGGCCGATGAGATTTATGATCGTATTCTTTATGATGATACGGTACACACGCCGATGAGTACTTTGACGGATGACGTGCTCGTCCTCTCTTATAATGGCTTGTCAAAATCGCACCGTATTGCTGGGTTCCGTGCAGGCTGGATGATGGTCTCGGGGCGCAAACAACATGCCGCTGACTTCATCGAAGGTTTAGATATGCTGGCATCGATGCGCCTGTGCTCCAACGTCCAAGGTCAGTATGCCATCCAAACGGCAATGGGCGGTTACCAAAGCATGAAGGATTTGACAGCTAATACAGGTCGTCTCTATAAGCAACGTGAAATGGCGGTATCACGACTCAATGCCATCAAAGGTATTTCTTGTACCATGCCGCAAGGAGCGTTTTACTGTTTTCCAAAGATGGATCCTGAGGTTTATCCAATCGAGGATGATATGAGCTTTATGATGGATTTGCTGATTGATGAGAACGTCTTGATGGTACAAGGCACAGGGTTTAATTGGGACAAACCCGATCATTTCCGCTTGGTATTTTTGCCAAACCTCTATGATCTAGAAGATGCAATGGATCGTTTGGATCGCTTTTTTGCCAAAAAACGCAAGCAATTTGGTACTGAGTAACTCCTCATATGACATTAAAAAACGCTTATCGGCATCATGCTGATAAGCGTTTTTTATGGCTCTAGAATAAGCTTTATTGAAGAATGCTATCGCCTGAATGCTAAAAAATATTGCTTAATATAATATAGCTGATTGCTGATAGACCAGCAGCAACTGGCAAGGTAATGACCCATGCCAAACCGATTGGCTTCATTAGCGCCCAATTGGTGTCTTTATTGACCATACCAATACCAAGTACCGCCCCAACCAAAGTATGCGTACTCGATACCGGCAGCCCTAGAGTCGATGCACCCATCACCACAGCAGCAGCAGCTAACTCAGCTGAAAAGCCTGAAGCTGGATGCATCTTCGCTAGATTGGTACCAACGGTTTGAATGACTTCTTTACCGATGAACCAAAGACCGACGATCAGCGCCACACCAAACGTCAGCATCACAGCCGGTGGTACCGCCGCTTCCGTAGAGATGCTATTGGTACGAATGACATCCATGATCGCGGCAAAAGGGCCAACTGCATTGGCAATATCGTTCGAGCCATGACTAAAAGCAAAGGCTGATGCGGTAAAGACCTGCATCCAACTAAACATAATAAAGGTGGCTTTAGTCAGATCTTCTTTGTGCTTACCGCGGATACTTTTAGTATAAATATAGGTTGCAAGCCATACTAGCGCCGCTATCATGCCCATGATTAAAAAGCCTTGCAACGTCGTCATACCATTATTGACGTTTTTCAGACCTTTAAAGACAACCAATGAGGCCATGACTGCACCGCCCATAGCCGCAATTGTAGGCACCCACTGTTTAAGTGCTTTTAGGGTATCAAGGTTGCTGCGCTCATTCTCAATCTCATAAAGCTCTTTATAATAATCGGTCTCTAAATCTTCAACCACGCAATCATCATCTCTATAGATTTCTTGGTCACGTAACATCGCTGACGTATAAGCCAACTGCTCAGACTCAGTTAGACCATCTAGATACTCTTTGTGGTTTTGCTTTAAGACCTTTTTATTGGCTTTTAGCTCACCAATATGCGCCTCTGTTCTATCATTATACTCAATGATATTTTTCTTAATTTGTCCATATAGCAGATAGGACAACACGCCGCCTAGTAGCGGTGATAGAACCCAAGAGATGGCGATAGTGCCAATCTTACCCCAATTTACCGTTGATAGCGCCATTTCAGTACCACCTAACGTGATACCCAATACAATGGAGCTACCAACCACGCCGCCAATAATCGCATGGGTGGTCGAAACTGGCAGGCCTTTTTTGGTGGCAAACAACAGCCAAAAAGCAGCGGCAATGAGCGCTGAGAGCATGACATAAATAAACTGGTTGGGCTCGACTGAGAGACCATCTAGATCGACAATGCCGCTCCGGATAGTATCGGTCACCTCGCCACCTGCCAGCACGGCACCAGAGACTTCGAATATCGCTGCTATACCGAGCGCTTGCGGAATAGTCAGTGTCCCTGCACCTACGGAAGTACCAAAGGAGTTAGCGACATCGTTACCACCGATATTAAATGCCATAAAGACACCAAAAGCGGTCGCAACAATAAAGAGCGTCGTCTGCTGACGCATCGTGTAATCTAGACCCCACCACAAAAAGTAGGCGGTCATCGCAATCAGTAAAATGGCAAAAAATAGATTTATTCTCATAGAGCCGACGTTTTTGGTTGGCTCTGTAGAACTGCTGCTAATACCCATACGTTGATACGTCCTGCGTAAGCTGATTGAAATTATAGGCGGTTAAGGGTAAAAAACCCCATCATCTAATATGTCACAAAGCCGCAAGTTACATTGCCAAATCATCTGATTACAGCATCTTGCGGCTTAAGTATTTTGTAGTGTTACTTTTATAGAAAGCTGAACATACGGGAGCTGGCACAGTCATAATATTAGACAACACAATCAAAACATTAGCGTCAAATGTTGATCATGATTTAATATATCTCACTATTTTCTGCTATTACCAGAGACCATAACGCGCCTATTATATTAAATATAAGTACATAATGCATGATGATATTACAAGATTTGTAACCTATCGCGTTCTGACTTAAAAATTCCCGTTATTTGGCGGCCAATTATACGCTTTTTATAGGAACTTTCTGGGTTTTAAATCTATTATTGCATCGATTTAAAAATGGAACAGTAGTCTAAAAATAGCGACAAACCATTACTCATTATTCAGACCTCAGCTTTCATATAGCGCTGTTAATTTTTCAATCGCATGATCTAGCACCGCTAAACGCGCCTGACGCTTGTCATTGGTGGCGACGACGCACCAAGGCGCATTATCTGTATCCGTACGTGCCAGCATGCCAGCAGCAGATTGAACGTAGTCCGACCACTTATCACGATTACGCCAATCATCGTCCGTTAATTTAAATTGTTTATGCGGTGTCTCTTGACGCGCCTCAAACCGCTTAAGCTGCTCTTTTTTATCAATAGCCAACCAATACTTGATGACGATAGTGCCCGCCGCTGCTAAGTCCGCCTCAAAACGATTGATCTCACCATAAGCACGTTGCCACTCGTCATCAGTCGCAAACCCTTCTATACGCTCAACCAATACGCGACCGTACCAAGTACGATCAAAGATAGCAATGCGACTGATGCGATCAGTTTGCTCATTTGGCAATCTGGTCCAAAAACGCCATAGATACGGATGCTCGGCCTCGTACAGCATGGGCGCACTAATATTATAAATTTGGTACTCGCGTGGGTCGAGCGGTGCTACCAATCTTTTAATAGCCCCGCCCTTACCAGCCGCATCCATACCCTCAAAGGCAAAAACGACATGATGACCATTGCGGTCACGTAGTAATTTGGCAAGTCGGGCTTGTTTTTCTGCCAGCGCTTTCTGATAATCTGATTTATCGATCTTTGAACCATCGATATGCTTTAAAGACTTCGGTATTTTTACAGGTTCGAAATTTTCCGTTTCACAGTCTTTTTCAGTCTGTTTTTCAGTTAGTGAAGCATTTTCAGACATATCTTTAGGACTTGTTTGACTACTCGATAAAGCATTTTGCATTGCGTGCAGCACTTCATGACAAAAATGATTGACCGCTTGCGACTTATCCTTGCCATCTATGATGACCCAATCATCCTGCTGTCGTAACAAAGTTGCTGCTACTTCATTGAATTTTTCGATGACTCTTTTATTGTTCCAGTCAATTTGATACAAAAATTTTGGATCGACCTCATCATCATTGAGCCGCTTTTTCAGTGTTTCAATATCGACATGAAACCAGCATTTGAGCAATCTGGTTTGATTGGCGATCAAGTCTTTTTCAAACGCTTGTAGCTCGTTAAGTTGTTGCCGTAAATAAGCTTCCCATGACGCAATAGGGAGCGTATCTGTATCATCATGATTGCTGTCTTTTGACGTAACAACTTTTTTAGTGTTTTTAGAAATCATCACTTTCTGATAGCGCCATTCGCATGGCGTTATAAAGCAAATCAGCGTACCAGTTGCCAAAATAGACCATGACATCACCATGGCGCGGTATCATCTTGGTATGCGCTTGCCAAATGGGCTGTGAGACTAGCGGGAAGTCGCCAACAGTGGCCTCAACCTTAAGCAGTCTCGGATCTATCCACTGCCGCAGTTGCTTGACGGCAGTGCCTTTACCTGCCTGCTCCATACCGTTAACCAGCACTAAAAGTCCTGTGGGTTTATTGGTAGTGGTCGATGGTTGTTGACGCGTAGCACGTAGCGCATATTGGGCGGTGACGAGTGCCAACCTGAGCGCATCCTTGTCCATAGAAAACTGGCTTAACGGATTGGGTGTCAAACGCTGCTCCACCACTGCTTCGCTAAATTGGGCACTGACCGCTTGTGGTTCGGTTGGTTCCGTTTTATTATTATTTTTGCTCATCACTAGCGTCTCCTAAGATTAAAAGCATATCCACTTTATCATAGCACTCGACCTATTCAGTAAATAACGCGGCTGTGTAACAGTTTGACATTTGTATTCTGCTTTATTTTCTTTTAAGGTGAACACAATCTTGGAGGTGGGCTTTTATAAGCACTTAGTTATAAGCATTCAGTCGCTCAAAGAGGCATCATCTCGATTGTCCCACCTCCGTTTTTTGCTCCTCTTTACTTTTATTTAGGGTTAATTGTCATGGCCGCTTTAGCCGATTTACAACAGCATTTGGTTCGTTTTTGGGCATTGCCTTATCATCAAGACTCAGCCCTAAACGCAAAACTTAGTGAAGTACAAGCTTGGCAGCGTGAGCGTATTCAGAACACGCACCAAGTGCTGTTTGAACAGCCGCAAAACCAGCTAATGGCTGATTATTTTTTAACGCAACTGTATGGCGGTGATGAGTTCAAATTATTGGCCACACAATTAGAGCGCATTGTACCCAAAGCCCAAAAGGTAGAACGGTTAGCACCAGCAGCGGCGCTAGAAACAGGTAGTATGGCCATACAAGCGGCTATTTTAGCGATAGAGTTGGATTTGCATTTGGCAGAATGGCTGCTCGCTCAAGAATTACCGGTAAATGAAGACAATATGCTGGCAGCCTATCGCGCTGTTGATGAAGCAGACGCTAGACGTGTGCAGATTGGGCATTTAAAAGAAGTCTGCTATCGTACAGACAAATACATTAATTCTTTTATGCTGCAAAAAGCCTTTGCCTTAGCTAAAGGCACTGCTTACCGTTACAACTATCATCCCTTATATGATTTTATTAATGCTGGGTTTGTCGCTATGCGTCCGTTAGACAGTGTTGGCGGATTCATTGAACCGTTTTGCGAGCGTGAGCTTCTGATTATTGACCAAGTTCATGATACGGATAATGGCGGTACGCCACTAGCGTTTGGTGTATCATAGAACGTATTATGTGTTGGCTGCCAGCTAATTTATGTCTCTTGACAAGCGCATCACAAAAACCACTCTCCAAATGATAAAACAACGATCATAACAATGAACCATAGGATCAAGCGATGACTGATACGACAAATAATAACGCGCCTCAAGGGCAAACAACGACTACCAACGGTCATATACAAGATAAATTGGTTAAAGATAGTATTGCTCACGCTCAAAATATCAGTGCACAGGCGCAAGCACGCCAAAGTAAGTTACCGCAAGCCAATATATCTGACGCTGCTAATAGCGACAATGATTTTACAAAAGTTCAAGACCTACCAACTGGAGCGCCGCAAGGCCAGCAAACCACTATGCTAAATAACAACGTAAGTAATAACAATACAAGTAATGATAGCGTCAACAAGAACGCTGCTCAAACAAACACCCAGACCCTCAAACAAACGCTTTTTAATCAGCGTGATGACATCAATAACCCGCATACCCTTGATACTGATGGCAATGAAGAGACGCATTTCGGCTATAAAACCGTCAACAAAGCTGAAAAACAAGCACGCGTGGCTGATGTCTTTACCTCAGTTGCCAAAAAATACGACATCATGAATGACTTGATGTCTTTTGGTATTCATCGTCTGTGGAAACGCTATGCAATCAGCTTATCAGGTGTGCGTTCTGGTCAGCATGTGCTTGATATCGCTGGTGGTACGGGTGACTTAGCCAAAGTCTTTAGCCGCGAAGTGGGTCGAAATGGCCACGTTGTATTATCAGATATCAATGCAGCAATGCTAGAAGTGGGCCGTGAGCGCTTAATTAATGCAGGCTGTAATAATGTGGATTTTGTATTGGCCAACGCTGAGACACTTGCTCCTTTTGATGATGACAGCTTTGATTTGGTCACCATCAGCTTTGGTCTGCGTAACGTCACAGACAAAGACGCTGCTCTAAAATCTATGTACCGCGTACTCAAGCCAGGTGGTCGCTTATTGATCTTAGAATTCTCAAAACCTGTATTCGAACCCTTGTCTAAGGCTTATGATTTATACTCTTTTACAGCATTACCAATGATGGGTAAAATAATTGCCAATGATTCTGAAAGTTATCAATATTTGGCTGAATCAATTCGTATGCATCCCGATCAACAAACATTGAAGCAAATGATGCAACAAGCAGGATTTGAGAACTGTGATTATCACAATCTAACGGCTGGTATTGTCGCTGTACATCGTGGCTTTAAAGCATAGTGATAAAAAATCGGCTATGAAATAGTGCTGATACCCTTAAATAGTCGTAACCACTTATTCTATAAACGATGCGCCGATCAAAAGGCGCTCAACCAAAGATGCGAGAGCCTTATGCTGACTGTCTTACTATTGGCTGGTGCCGAAAAGCTGATTAATTTTGCGATTGCGAGTGACGAGATTACCAAAGCTGGATTGGCGCCACTCGCTGGAAAAGTACTACGACTAAACATGGCAATGCCTGAGATTGATTTAGACATTTTGTTCACCCATGAGCGTTTGCGTTTTGAGCCTGTGACGACAGAGAGCGTCTTTGAAACAAGCGGTCATATGGATGAGCGCCAAAAAGCCAAGATGGCGCGTGCGCGTCAGGGTCATAGTCAGCCAGACTGTGTCATTACCGTTGACAATCCAGCTCAATTATTGAACCTCATTCGCGGTACTGAGGGTAATCTACCAATTGCTGGTGATTACAAGGTGTTAATGCAGCTTAAACAATTGGTCGCAGGCTTTGATCCAGATATTGCCGGGCAGCTTGAGCCATTAATTGGTAAACCATTGGCAAGCCAGTTGCACCTACTGATATCGCAGCTTAAAGGCAGCTGGCGCCATAGTGCCAAACGTGCATTTGACGATGTCAGTGACTGGGCCAATGATGTGGCAGGCAATAGCGCGCCTGGCCCGGTAGAGACCGCAGAAGCAAATGACCTCAAGCAGCAACTTTTAAAGCTGCGTGCAGATGTTGAACGTGAAGAAGCCAGACTTACTGCTATCAAAAATGAGCAAGCTCAATTCTCCAATGACCGATAAGCATCGCTATTGACTGTGCATCGTTTATAAACAAGCGCTACCCTGTCCTATTTTCGAGTTATTTTAGAGTACCTATACCCTATGCTACTATCCCATCGTGCACGCTTACTAGAGCTTTGGCGTATTGCCGCAACTTATCGCATTGACACGCATCTCTCTGTCGAAGAGGCACCGCAGCTACAACCTGTTGCCCGTCTTATTCGCTTGCACCCAGCAGCTTGGGGTAAAAAACACCAACCAAACGCAATCAAGTACGCCCTTGAAGATATGGGTACGCTATTCCTAAAATTGGGGCAGCTACTCTCAACGCGTCGCGACTTAGTGCCGCCTGAGATCATCGCTCAATTGGTGCAGCTACAAGACAAGGTCAAACCGTTTGATTCCAATGTTGCTATTGCACAAATACAAGATCCCAAGCACGGCCTTGGTCACAGTATCGGCACTTTATTTGCTCGCTTTGACGTCAAGCCTTTAGCTGCCGCTTCTATTGCACAAGTACATACGGCTGCACTGCACGATGGACGCGAAGTCGTTGTAAAGGTGGTACGTCCCGACATTCGCACAACCATCATTGATGATTTTGAGCTATTACGCGAGCTTGCCAATTGGGCATCCGCTCGTATTGAAGCGGCTCGTGCTATACACATCATCGACATTGTCGAAGATTATCGCCAAGTGATGCTAAACGAGCTGGACTTGATCCTTGAAGCGGACAATACCACGCAAATGCGCAATAATTTCTTAGGCTCAGCATTAATGTATGTGCCTGAAGTCTATGATGCAGCCAAAAACGTGATGGTCATGGAGCGTATTCAAGGCGTTCCTATCTCACAAGTGGAAGTGTTTGATAAGCTTGGTTATGACCGTGCGGCATTGGCAGAAAAAGGCTTAACCATCTTTTTCACTCAAGTTTTCCGCGATAATTTCTTTCATGCGGACATGCATCCGGGCAATGTGTTTGTAGAAACACCACCTGTGAAAACCTTAAGCGCCGATATGACCGCCGTTGACTTAGATCATGAGCCACGTTATATCGGACTTGATTGCGCCATCATGGGCACGTTGTCAAAGGATGATCAGCTCATCGTAGCGCGAATGCTATTGGCAGTCATGAACAATAACTTTACCGCGATGGTTGATATTGTCAGCCGTGCAGGCTGGATACCACCCAATACTGACAAACATGCATTGATGCGCGATATGAAACGTACGGTTGGACCCATGCTGCAAAAGTCCATCAACGACATCGATTTTGCAGGCGTCTTGATGCAGATTTTGGATATTGCGCGTCGCCATCATATGAGTATCCCACCGCAGCTAATGCTACTCCTTAAAACTTTGGTTCATGTGGAAGGGCTTGGGCGTGATCTATACCCTGATCTTGATATTTGGTCACTCGCCAAACCAATTTTAAGCGGCTGGATCAAAGAACAGCTAGACCCTATGCGTAATTTGCAACAGTTGCGAGCACAGTTGCCAGAAATTTTATTATCAACCACTGACATTCCCAAATTGCTAGATCAAGGATTGCAAAGTTTGGCGTCGCAAGGGTCACGTCAAGACAGTCAATTGCGAGAAATACAGCAAATACGCGCTGACATGTTGAACGACCGCCGCCGTGATTGGATCACGCTTGCAGGATTTGCCACGTTTATTGCCATAGCGACGCAAGTAGGATGGTTTGCTCCTATCTTTTATTTGTTAGCTATTTTAATGGTGGTGTGGCGTATTTTGGCTTAATACCTCTAGTACTGATACATGTGAATGAGCAGGCAAGCGTACAAAAACGCTATACGATACCTGCCTATCTACTTTTGTAGTCTTTTGAATAAAAATGCTATAAAGTAACTCATGACTTAGCTTTCTATCTCGTTTATTCAGTGCAAGTACGTTTTATATGTAGGAGCCATTTATGTCATCTCTACCAGTGTCATCCTTTAACGACACCGTAAAACCTGACCACAGTGCCGCGATTGCTGCCTTAAAAACCCATTTCGATAAACAGTTAAGCACCAATGTGACGCTACGTGAGCAGCATGGTCATACGATGACGTGGCTTGCCAATCAGCCACCTGATGCCGTCTTGACTGTACAAAATAAGCAGGAAGTCGCCGCTGCGGTAGCAATTTGCAACCACTATAAAATGCCAGTGATTGCTTTTGGCATTGGCTCATCTTTAGAAGGTCAATTGAACGCACCCTATGGTGGTCTGTGTATCGACATGCATGCTATGGATGCTATTTTGCAGGTGAACAATGAAGACCTAACCGTTACCGTACAGCCAGGGGTGACACGTGAACAGTTGAACCATTATTTGCGTGATACTGGGTTATTTTTCCCGATAGATCCGGGTGCCAATGCCAGTATCGGCGGGATGGTCGCGACTCGTGCATCAGGCACCAATGCGGTACGCTATGGCACTATGAAAGATGTGGTACTTGCCTTAGAAGTGGTCACGGCAACTGGTGAGATCGTTCGAACCGGTACACGCGCCAAGAAGTCTGCTGCTGGTTATGATTTAACACGTCTGATGATAGGCTCAGAAGGTACACTGGGTATCGTCACCGAAGTCACGCTTAAACTATTTGGTATTAGTGAATGTATTGGTAGCGGCATTTGTCATTTTTCAACCATTGAAGATGCCTGTCAGGCAGTCATGTTAACCATTCAAATGTGCTTACCTATTGCGCGTATTGAGTTGCTTGATGCCATGCAGGTTAAAGCCTGTAATCAATACGATAACCTGAGCCTGAGCGAAACCCCAACATTATTTGTAGAGTTTCACGGTACAGAAGCGAGTGTGCATGAGCAAGCGCAAATGTTTACCGATATCATTGAAGAGTTTGGTGGTAGAGATTTTTCTTGGGACACCAATGAAGCCGAGCGTAAACGCCTGTGGCAAGCTCGTCATAATGCTTATCACGCCAGCTCTGCGCTACGACCTGAAGCCAGCGCCTTATCTACCGATGCCTGTGTGCCTATTTCACGCCTAGCCGAATGCGTTAGTGAGACGGCAAAAGATATCGAAGCGTCTGGTATGATTGGGCCTATTGTTGGTCACGTCGGTGACGGTAATTTTCATGTTCTGTTGTTGGTCGATACCGCGAACCCTGAAGAAATCATAACGGCGGAAGACATAATAGGTCGTCTAGCTAAGCGTGCGATTGAGATGGATGGTACCTGTACCGGTGAGCACGGTATTGGTCAAGGCAAACAAAAATATATGCAACAAGAGCATGGCAATGCGTTGATACTGATGCAAGCCATCAAATCTGCCCTCGATCCTAACAATATCTTAAATCCGGGTAAAATTTGGCCGCACTCTTTACCTGTTAGCTAAGACAAGTCCGCTATAAAATAAATACAGTGCTAATAAGATAAATTTTCCGCAGCCTCTGTCAGCAACGGCACAGCAAGCAAGAAAAGTTTATATTATTAGCACGTTAGGATATTTGTGCTTATTTTATTAAAAACTTACTATCACTTATTTAAAATTTCAATAAAAAAATACGCGTGCTTTGATTCAAAGCACGCGTATTTTTTTATCTAATCATAACTATAGCTAAAGCATCTGATCAATGGCCATTTGGGTTAAGACACGTCCGCGCGCAGTACGTAGCACATAGCCTTGTTGAATCAGATAAGGCTCAATCACATCCTCAAGTGTACCACGATCCTCAGCCATGGCTGCTGCTACAGCTTCAACACCTGCGGGGCCGCCATCAAAACGCTCATGCAATATCTCAATATATCGTCTGTCTAAATGATCAAGACCTCGTCTATCGACTGCCAACATGTCCAGCGCGCTACCTGCAATCGCACCATTGATACTACCATCGCCTCTAACTTCCGCATAATCCCGTACACGGCGTAATAAGCGGTTAGCAATCCGTGGTGTACCTCGGGCACGGCGAGCAATCTCAATCGCGCCATCTTCGCTCATCGGCACGCGCATAAGACGCGCAGCACGGCTGACAATCGTCGTCAGATCAGCAATGTTATAAAATTCAAGACGCTGAACGATACCAAAACGATCACGTAATGGCGACGTCAGTAACCCTGCTCGTGTGGTCGCTGCAACCAATGTAAATGGCGGCAAATCAAGCTTGATAGAACGAGCAGCAGGACCTTCGCCAATCATAATATCGAGCTGAAAATCCTCCATAGCTGGATACAGGATCTCTTCGATGACCGAACTTAAACGGTGAATCTCATCGATAAATAATACATCACCTGCTTCTAAATTGGTCAACATCGCCGCCAAATCACCTGGACGTTCAAGCACAGGTCCTGACGTTGAACGCAAATTGCCGCCCATCTCACGAGCGATGATATTAGCAAGCGTTGTTTTACCCAGCCCTGGCGGACCAAAAATTAGGGTATGATCGAGCGCTTCATCACGTCCTCGTGCAGCACCAATAAAAACTTCCATTTGCTCACGTACCACTGGCTGACCAATATATTCTGCCAGTAACGCCGGGCGAATATTGGCATCTGGCGCATCACCTGCCCCTTCTAGCGGATTAATCAAACGATCTTGCATCATAGGTTTTATCATTATATTAAAAAATTAATTACTAAATAGCATAACCAAACGCTACGGATAAGTCATGTAAAACCTTATAAAAGGCTGTCTACAATAAAAATAAGCGACACCTAATGTCGCTTATCTGTTTTGTACCTATTTACAGTAATATTCGCAGTGATTAAACTAAAAATACTTAAAAGCCAGACAACTGCTTTAAGGTGGCTTTTAGCAAGCCCTGAGTATCTTCGAATACATCACCATTGCTTTTGGCTGCTTTAATGGCTTGCTGAGCTTCTCTTTCTTTATAACCCAAACTAATGAGCGCCCCTTCCACCTCAGCAATAATACTGCCTTCATGAGAGACTGCTACGGGCTGATGCGTTAGCTCTAAAGAGCCATTGTCCACTTCCATATTTTTGAGTTTATCTTTTAGCTCAATCAACAAACGCTGTGCCGTCTTTTTACCGATCCCCGGAATACGGGTTAACGCAGCTTCTGAGTCTTGCTCAACGTGCATTTTAAGCTCAGCCGCTGACATCGCTGACAGCATAGCTAATGCCATCTTTGCCCCAACGCCATTGATTTTAATCAATTGGCGAAAGACATCGCGTTCCTTACGATCAATAAACCCATAGAGCAGTTGTGCATCTTCGCGAACGTGAAAGTGCGTCCAAATACTCGCTTGTTCATTGAGGTGTAATTGGCAAAATGACGGTAATGGCAACTCAATATCATAACCCACACCAGAGGTGGTCATGATACAAGCCGTCGGCGCCATGAGGTATTGTACCTGTCCAGTAATCAGTCCAATCATAATCTGCTATCCTTGATTCACACCAATCAAATGCCCATTTACAAAAGGGCGCTGGTGTCACATACGCCCAGCGCCCTTCAAAGCATTTAGCCAAATACTATCAAAAGGTCAATTAATTGTAAAAATCAACCATGCCTTCAAGACTAATGGGGCGAATTTTATGTGCTTGACCTGCAGAACCAAACGCTTCAAAACGATTGGTACAGATATCAGACATCGCGACCATAGACGCTTTAAAATACTTACGCGGATCGAATTCACTCGGGTTTTTTACAAGAAACTCGCGGATAGCACCTGTTGACGCTAGGCGCAAATCAGTATCGATATTGACCTTGCGTACGCCGTGCTTAATCGCTTCCACAATTTGCTCAACGGGTACACCGTAAGTTTCACCGATATCGCCACCATTTTCATTGATGACTTTTAACCATTCTTGCGGTACTGATGAAGAGCCATGCATGACAAGATGGGTATTAGGAATACGTGCATGAATCTCTTTTACTCGCTCAATCGACAAAATATCGCCTGTGGGTGGACGCGTGAATTTATAAGCACCATGGCTCGTACCGATAGCAATGGCTAGCGCGTCAACATTGGTGTCTTTTACAAATTGCTCAGCTTCGTCAGCACTGGTCAATAGTTGCTCATGATCTAATACGCCTTCTGCGCCAGAGCCATCCTCTTCACCTGCCATGCCCGTCTCAAGACTGCCTAGGCAACCGATCTCGCCTTCTACAGACACACCGCACGCATGTGCCATTTTGACCACTTCTCGCGTAACGCTGGCATTATAGTCATAATCCATTGGCGTTTTTCCATCTTCACCCAAGGAGCCATCCATCATCACTGATGAGAAACCAAGCTGGATTGAACGCTGGCAAATGGCTGGAGACATGCCATGATCTTGATGCATAACCACAGGGATATGTGGCCATTCTTCGATAGCCGCAATAATCAAATGACGCAAAAATGCCGACCCTGCATAATTACGGGCACCAGCACTGGCTTGGACGATGACTGGAGAATCACAGGCATCTGCGGCCATCATGATTGCGCGCATTTGCTCTAAATTATTGACATTGAAGGCAGGAACACCGTAATTATGTTCAGCAGCATGATCTAGAAGTTGACGCAAAGATATTAAGGCCATAAAACGCTCTCAGATTAAATTTTGAATAGTGTGTTAAAAATAGCGCTTGAAACAATCGCTTTAAGAGGTAACTCAAGAATAATTGACCCAAAATATGACTTGATGACTATAGAGGCGCAACGTGCTACCTTCAAGTATTCATATTTCAGCTTAATTAAGACAAACGAATTATAGCAAAAATTGCTCTGTCTTCGTAGCAGTTGACTGACTATTTATTCGCTTATTATTACGCACGGAGCTTTTATCGTACGCATCAAACTTCTGTAAAGAAAGAACAGAAACGCAAAAAGCCTTGGCAATCACCAAGGCTTTTATAGTATTTTGAAGGCTTTTTAATCAATGAACGACAATTAACAGTCTACTGATTACTCTATCGATTTTTATAAACCGACAGTACAGCAATAGATCAGTCGTTCAATATCTAGATTCAGTGTCTAGTACTGTTGCTCTGCATCAACTGCTACATCATTTGCACCATCAGCAACAGCGTCAGCGCCATCAGCAACGGCTGAAGCGGTGTTTTCAACTGCAGTATTAGTACCTTCAGCGATAGCATCGCCAGTATTTTCTAGCGCGTTGGTTGCAGCAGCGCCAGCAGTTTCAGCGCCATCAGCAACTTCAGTGCCTGCATTTTGAGCAGCAACTTCAGCTTCGGCAGCAGTTTCTTGAGTTTCAGCAGCAGCAGCGTCAGCATTCACAGCAGCATCATCGGCTGCAGAATCCACAGTCGCTTCTGCATTGTCTTCTGTTTGTTGGCTACAAGCAGTAACTGCAAAAGTACCAGCAAGTACGCTAGCAAGTAACAAGTGACGTTTTAACATAATAAACCTCTTAATCAATAAAGCATGTCAAAATACATGGTTGGGCTATACTATAGAGTGCGAATACTACATGCAATCATAATGTTTGGTATAGAAACAAATAATTACCACTTAACAATACTCGATAACCTTACGACTATTTAGAGCGTTGAGTGTTAAAAAATAATGGTACCTTTACTCGTATAGACTAACTTAGATATTTATTCTTGATTGTACATCTAATGTTACTAAACTGTACACCCTATCCAACGTTTAAACCGTACATATCTTAGACGGTAATTTGTAATGCAGCTACTGCTGGAAGTGTCTTACCTTCTACAAATTCTAAGAACGCACCGCCACCAGTAGACATATAGCTTACACCATCGGCTACTTGATATTTATCAATAGCTGCCAAAGTATCACCGCCACCAGCAATTGAAAAACCAGCGCTTTCCTTAACCGCAGCGGCAAGGATTTGTGTCCCGCTACCAAAAGCATCCACTTCAAAAACGCCTACTGGCCCATTCCATAAAATGGTCTTTGCATTGATAATGGCTTTAGCAAGCTGTGTTGCGCTTTCTGCCGCAATATCCAATATCATGTCGTTATCGCCAATCATATCGACAGACTTAATAGTTGCAGTGGCTTGCTGTAATGAGCCTATAAAATCGTCAAAATTAATATCGTTTTTATCTGCAACGACCACGTACTGAGGTAATAAAATCTCAGTTTTACTCATGATATCACGAGCGGTATCAACCAAATTCGCTTCATACAATGAGGCACCAACGCTATGGCCTTGCGCAGCTAAAAAAGTATTGGCAATACCGCCACCCACGATAATTTGTGAGCAAACCTCTGCCAAGCTATGCAAAACTTCTAGTTTCGTTGATACTTTTGATCCACCAACAATCGCTAACATTGGCTGAGCAGGTGTTTCAAGAGCTAGGCTTAACGCATCAAGCTCCGCAGCTAGTAATGGGCCTGCGCATGCCGTCTTATTGGCTTGATGCATGGCTTGAGTGACGCCTTCCGTTGACGCTTGCGCACGGTGAGCTGTACCAAAAGCATCCATCACGAACACATCGCACAAATCAGCATATTTTTTGGCCAAGGTGGCATCGTTTTTCTTTTCGCCTTCATTGAAACGCACGTTTTCTAGCAGTACAACTTCGCCAGATCTTACAGAAGCGCCTGTAACAAGATAATCGCTGTTAAGACGCACAGGTGAAGACAATTGCGAGCCAAGCTTATCCGTTAAATAATCTGCCACAGGTGCCAACGAATATATCGCTTCAGGCGCGCCCTCAGTTGGACGGCCTAAGTGTGAGCAAACTATGACGGCAGCGCCTTTTTCTAATGCCAACTTGATGGTAGGCAAACTTGCTTGTAAGCGAGCATCACTGGTAACTTTACCGTCTTTAATAGGTACGTTTAGATCTTCTCGAATCAAGACCACTTTATCCGTTAAGTCCAGCTCACTCATACGCAAAAAATTCATTACCTGCTCCTGTGCATCACTCTATCGGTTAATCTGTTTATTAAAAAACGAAGGTTACGTTTGATCATTTGCTTCTATGCTCATCCCCACATACCTTTTTTCGAGAGCGTTGGCTTGAAAGGCTCAATTAAGAGGCTTTAATTGACAAAGCTCAGTCAAAAGAGATTTTATTAAAAAGGATGCGCAAGCAAGTATTAGCGGCGATGTATTCTACCAGCTTTCTATCAATAGCCATAAAAAAACGTGCCATAAACTTCGGCCTCTCGAGTTTTTTATGTAGACATTTTGCAGTGGTTTATTAAATAAGGATATTCATAAAAGTATCGGACCGTTCTTAAGCTTCCGTAACATTTCGTGGTGGCACTTATCAGACAAGCGCTTTATGCTAGATAAATTAACAATAAAAATAATCTGAGAGGAGATTACCATGAGTATCAATTTAGATCAGGCAAAACAAAGTTTATTGACACTAAAAGAAGAATATGAGACTCGAATTGACAAGATTGAGGATCATATCCAAAACCCACAAGACGATCTCAATGAACATTGGGAAGATCAAGCCATCTCTTATCGTCAAAACGACATGCGCAAAAACCTTAGAGAGGAAGCGCGTCAAAACTTAATTTATGTCGAAAACGCTTTGAGCCGTGTCGAGAACGGTACTTATGGTGAATGCGAGGTATGCGGAGAGCAAATCGAAGAACAACGCTTAGAAGCACTGCCCTACGCAACTTTGTGCATGGAACATGCCGCATAATCCGTCATTTTTCGATGACTTTTTTCATAGAGACACCTACTATCAAGTAGGTGTTTTCCAATTAGAAAATGCTTGCTGCCATAGCTCACAGCGTTGGGTGATTTTATCTACAGGCAAATCCATAATATCGCCAACGACTGCCACGTAAGTAATGGGTAAATCTGTTAAATCTGAGACATTCTCTGCGGTTAAACCACCTATCACACAAATATCTATACCTTGTTGGCACCCTTCTATTAGCTGCTGACGCTCAATAGTTTTGGCATTTGGCTTAGTAGTAGACGCAAATACTGCGCCCATTGCCGCGTAATTTGTACCATCGTTTTTTGCTTCTTTGACTAGACTTACATCGCCGTGACAAGTTCGACCAATAATTTGGTTTGGCGCTAATCGTTTTTTGGCATCACTGATTTTGCCATCTTCTTGACCTAAATGAACCCCAACGCCAAGCTGCGCAGCAAGATCAATATCATCGTTTATGACGACTGCCACGTTGTAAGCTTTGGCCAAATCTACAATTTTCGACGCTTCTTCATAAAGTATCGCCTGCCCATTAGATAATGCCAATGTCTGTTTGCGCCTGACTTGTAACAGCGCGATTGATCCTGTTGCCAACGCTGTCTCTAGCTTTTGATACAGCAGCTCAAATGGATCGTCATTGGTCAATAAGTACAGCTTAGGTATGATGGCTTTCGATGACTGACTCATATCATGTGTCCTTAATATCAACCCAACAAAAAGGCCGTTATATCATATAACAGCCTTTTTTATAAAATTTGGTCACTCAGCTTACACTGTACGGCGAGTCGCTAAACTGTTTAAGATATTTTTGGCATCGCCCCAACGTGTGGCTGAGCTGTTCGCGCCTAATATGACGATAATCGCTGGACGATTATTCACGCGTGTTTCCATGACGACGCAACGGCCTGCTTCATTGATAAAACCGGTTTTTGAGATACCAATTGGGTAATCACCAGCACGAACGAGGCTACTGGTATTGTTGGCTTTATAAGTACGGTTGCCGTTAGAATAGTTTGACACAAAAAAGTCATAACTCTTGGTGGTAGTGAAACGACGAATCACATCATAATTACCAGCGGCCCGTACCATTTTGACAAGATCATTTGGTGAGGCAACATT
Source organism: uncultured Gammaproteobacteria bacterium (assembly GCA_963744895.1). Taxonomy (GTDB): domain Bacteria; phylum Pseudomonadota; class Gammaproteobacteria; order Pseudomonadales; family Moraxellaceae; genus Psychrobacter. The sequence continues at coordinate 911,834 of CAVUUW010000005.1, read as the reverse complement.
GCGCTTATCAAGACCTGTTGGATCACCGAAGAACGCAGTGGTCATTCCTAGGTCTTGAGCTTTGCGGTTCATCGCACGTATAAAAGCGTTGTAGCCACCTGGATAATTACGCGATAAGCTTTTTGCCGCTGGGTTTTCTGATTTCATCAGTGCCATCAATAGCATTTCGGCACGATTTAGACGGTCACCTGATTTTAGGTTTGAGCTGGCACGTTTAGGACCCACAAAATCTTCTGGATCTAACGTAATCTCTTCACGCATATCAAGGCCTGCGTCCAATACCACCATAGCCGTCATTAATTTAGAAATACTGGCAATAGGACGCGCAACATCGGCATCTTTTTCATAAATAGATTCGCCCGTTTCAGCATCAATGACCGCGACACTACGCGAATCTGTGCTGATCGGTATCATGTTACTACTACCGAATGCACCCCGATACGTCGTATTATAGCGGTTGGTGCTGTTGTAACTGTTATTATTACTTGCAAAACTGTTGCTATTAGTATTGGTGACATTGGTCGTGCCATAGCCGTTATCGACTTTTTTGATCGCAGAGCTATTAGACTTGTACATGATGTTACGCGCTTCAGACAAACTGTCCGCTCCGCCCCAACTCATACGAGCACTAGAGCCATTATCAGGGCTACCATTAATAGTAAGGGCAGCTTGTGCAACACTGCCCAAACTCAACGAAATCATAGCAGCGATTAATTGCTGTTTGGTTAATGGTAGTTGCTTCATTATGCCTCCTGCTTCCGTTACCACGTCAATTGCATACTTTCTGACGCCAAGAACGTACGTAGCGTTTATGGATGTGTTTATAAGTACTCGTATAGAGTTTTTGTATTTTTAGTGTATCATGGTTTGAATTTAAGTTTAATCTCCCAAGCCAATTTAATGACTTATTTTGGAAGAATTCAAATTTTGCTACAACCACTTTATGTTGTAGAAACATTCAATCACATTTCAGCAATATAAATTAACGCAAACGGTTGTAAATATTCGTATTTCGTTATGTTAATAACGATATTTCAATAATTGATTAACATTATTTCTTTTTTTTAAAAATTAAAATAATTCTTTAACTGACTGGTAATCCCTTGTCATTTATCATAAATAACGTCCCTCATTTTGAAAAATAATAAAGAGTATAGTTATGATTAAAGTACTGGTAGTAGATGATCATGATTTGGTACGAATGGGCATTAGCCGTATGTTGTCAGACAGCGCTGATATCGAGGTTATCGGCGAAGCGGACAGCGGTGATATGGCAATTAAGCTGGCCAAGCAATTGCATCCTGACGTGATTTTACTTGACGTCAACATGCCTAACATTGGTGGACTTGAAGCAACCAAACGCTTAATCCAGCTCGATATGGGTTTTAAAATTTTGGCGGTCAGTAGTATGGCTGCACAGCCTTACCCCTCAATGCTGATTAAAGCTGGTGTCAACGGTTATATCACCAAGGGTACACCACTTGATGAGATGATAAGAGCGGTCAAAAAGGTTTATAAAGGTGGGCGTTATTTTAGTCAAGATGTCGCCGAACAACTGGCTGATGTTTTACTATCAGATAATGCAAACTCTCCATTTGACTTGTTAAGTGATCGCGAAAAGCAAGTTGCCATGATGGTGGTGAATTGCCAAAGTCCACAGCAAATCGCAGACCAGCTGTTTGTTAGTGTCAAAACCATTAATACTTATCGCTATCGTATCTATGAAAAGGTGGGTGTTGATAGTGATGTTAAATTGACTCATCTAGCGATTCGCCATGGGTTGATACAACCGTAACCCCCTTAGCAACTCCCCTTCTATGATGACCTATTTATGAAGCTTGCTACTGATCTCGTCTCCGCCATTACCGACTATTTAGATCGTGAAGATAGCCTACCGCTCCCACAATTGCGTAAATTGGGACTGATCTATAGCAGCTATCGATTTATTGTCAGCTTGTTTTTTATGTTGATGGTCTATATCAATGCGCGTACTGATAGCAGCCCATTATTACCCAGTTTTTTGCAGCAGACTGTCTTAAGTTTTTATGTTCTACTGAGCTTAATCTTACTTGGGCTATTTTGTGTCGTTACCAAAAAAGTGCGGCGTCAGCTGGCTTTTGGTTTGGTATTAGACGTCGTCATATTAAGTCTATTACTTTATACAGCTGGTGCGCCTGATTTGCAGCTAACCATGCTATACATGGTGGTGGTAGCTGCCAGCTTTATGTTGCTACATGGCTCGCAAGCATTAATCATTACCTTACTTGCTATTATCTTTGTGATCTACCAGCAGTTTTTTTATGCCATTGCCAATAGCATGAGCTTAAGCAACTTGAGTGATGCTTTGCTGATGTCGGCCAGTTTTTTGGCAGTGGGTATTTTAAGCTGGTCTATTTCACAGCGCTTAGTACAGCTTGAAAAAGTAGCCGAAAGCCATGCCAAAGAGGTTGAGCGACTCAATGTCATCAATCAAGAAGTCATTACACAAATGATAAATGGTGTCATCGTTATCGACAAAGAACATATTGTGCTAGCAAACTTGGCTGCCCATCAATTACTAAGCTTGTCTCCTAACTCACATGCAGCGGTTCCGCACGTATTTATTGATAAAAAAGATGAACACGACCACCACCGCCACGCGCTTCTCTCCAATTTTCAACAAGCACTCAGTAGACAGCATACCCAGTTATTCAAGGCGTGCTTGTCAGTGGCATCAGGTCAATCGCGCACCTTTACTTATGATCTACCAGCGGTCGCAAACGCGTCAGTATTCGGTAAACTGCGCGTACAAATCACGCCGTTGAAAGATGACAGCAAGTTAATTATTTTAGAAGATTTACGCCGCGAACACGCCAGCGCACAGCAGCTAAAACTGGCTTCTTTGGGTCAACTGACAGCCAGTATCGCCCATGAAATCAGAAATCCTTTGGCAGCAATATCACAAGCCAGTCAGTTATTGATGGAAGATATTATAGAAACTGATACAGAAAACGTGGCATGCGATGATAAAGAAGACAGCACCTCTTATAACGATATTTCTGGCAATCATGAGCTTTACAAAATGATCTTTGCGCAAACAAAGCGTGTCAACCGTATCATTGAAGACGTTCTAAAACTGTCTCGCCAGCAAAAAGCACAGCAGCAAACGATTGTATTAACTGAATGGTTGCCCATATTTTTGAAAAATTACTTTCAGGGGCATGATGTTTTTTTACGAATAAAAACCAACCCTACCATATCATTCGACACGCATCAGTTAGAGCAAATATTAATCAACTTGATCAATAATGGCTTGCGTCACAGTAGCTATGCCCACCCCCATGCATACGTCGAAATCGAGGTTTATTGTGCAGACAACGATGTTATAATTGATACCTTGGACGGGGGTACTGGCGTAAGCGCTGAGGAACTACAGCATCTATTCAATCCATTTTTTACCACCGATCAATCAGGGACTGGATTGGGATTGTATTTATCTCAAGCGTTTTGTGAAGCCAATCAGGCGCGTCTACTTTATATTCCCGAACACGAAAAAACCTGCTTTCGCTTAATAGCACCCGCTATCAATGACGATACTCACTTAAACACAGCTGAAAGCAGTCTGAGCAAAGACAACATCTGAATAAGAAATTCCTTGTGTATTAGAAACTTTGCCACCGAGGCATGTTGATTTAATATTTAATAGCTATTGAATACAATGAGATAATGTATGACCACTACCGCGCTAGTCGTTGATGATGAAGTAGATTTGTGTCGATTAATGCAAATAACATTGACCAAAATGGGCATCAAAAGTGATGTTGCCTATACTTTGTCTCAAGCAAGATCGTACTGGCAAAAAAACGATTATGATTTTTGTCTCACCGATTTAAAATTGCCTGACGGATCAGGGTTGGAGTTGGTAAAAGAGATCAGTAATAGCTCGAATACGCCCATAGCCGTTATTACCGCTTATGGCAGTATGGATCTGGCCATTGAAGCCCTAAAGCTTGGGGCCTTTGACTTTGTAAATAAACCGCTTGAGTTGCCACGTCTGCGTCAGTTGGTAGAAAACGCACTAAAAGTCATTCATCAAGATAATGAAGCAAACACCACCCCCGAGTGCTCGCCTGAAGAAACCCTACTAAATACTAGGCTGATCGGTGATTCTGCCGTGATGCACCCTTTAAAAAATACCATATTAAAACTGGCCCGCTCACAAGCGCCTGTGTTTTTATCAGGTGAGTCAGGGACAGGTAAAGAAGTGGTTGCTCGATTAATCCACGACTTAAGCCCGCGACGAGATGGTAGCTTTGTTCCCGTGAACTGCGGTGCGATACCATCTGAGCTAATGGAGTCTGAGTTCTTTGGTCATAAAAAAGGCAGCTTTACAGGCGCAGTCACTGATAAGCAGGGACTGTTTCAGCAAGCTAATGGTGGAACGTTGTTTTTAGACGAAGTGGCAGACCTACCATTGGCAATGCAGGTAAAGCTATTACGTGCTATTCAAGAAAAAACAGTAAGAGCCATCGGTGATACCAAAGAGATCCCTGTCGACATTCGCATTCTATCGGCAACCCACAAAAACCTGAGCCAACTGGTGCAAGATGGTACGTTCAGACAGGATTTGTACTATCGCATTAATGTGATTGAATTAAAGTTGCCCACGCTCAATGCGCGCCGTGACGACATACCGGTCTTGGCTGATCATTTTTTATCAATGATTTCTCAAGAATGGCAATTAGAAGCGCCCCCATCATTGACTACTCAGGCTTATGAGCGTTTGCAGCATCACAACTTCGCTGGTAATGTTCGTGAGCTGCGCAATGTACTTGAGCGTGCAGTGACGCTAGCAGAAACCTCACAGATTGATGTCAGTCATCTTGGTCTGCCAGAGATGGAAAGTAATGTAAAACATCAATCAGCATCTTCGCAAACTCAAAGTGAAGACGCTACTCCTAGTAGCATTCCTGATCAAAAAGCAGCTGATTCCATTACTGCTCAGGCAATAGACAATCAAGAAGCACGTATTCACGCTACCACTAAAATAGCTTCGATAAAATCTGAGCAAATAACGACTAACCTACATCCATATCGTACCAACACACAGCATTACCCTTCGATGAGGCAACGTCCATCAAATGAGCAAACAGAGCTGGCAAACAGTTCACCCCGCTATGATGACACGCAAGCTGTTAGTCTTAACTCAGCCCAAGAAGCAGTGGATGAGAGCAAACAGCTAAACGAATTGACAACAGATCAACTACCTCCTCGTGGACTAGAGCATTATTTACAAGAACAAGAAAAGCAGCTGATTATTACAGCGCTTAAACAAACTAACTGGAATAAAACGCAAGCCGCCAAACTCTTAGGAACGACGTTTCGTTCTCTACGCTATCGCATGAAAAAACTGGAAATCGCTGAAGAGCAGTCTGAAGACTAAGTTGGTCGGCAACGGTACAGTCAGTAAGAAGAATTGTCCTAGTTCGGCATCATAGCGCTATGTACTTATTTTATTTAGTGTCACCTATCGCGGGCTTTCGGACAAAACGAATGCCCGAATCAAGCGTACGCGTTTTTAGTAAATCCATTGCTTGCTGCTCCCATGTGCTTTCACTGCCTGACAAAGTCACATCTGGCTTTACGCCGATTCCATCAATTCTATTGCCTGACGCTGTCATATAATTGGCAACAGTCAACTTGACGGCTTGTTCATCATTGAGCGGTACAACCGACTGTACCGACCCTTTGCCATAGCTGACTTCACCAACGATGGTTGCTCGCTTTTGTGCCTGCAAACTGCTTGCTAGCACTTCTGCCGCTGATGCCGAATAACGATTTTGTAGAACGACTATCGGCAAATTTTTAAGTAACGCGTCACCTTGGGTTGAGAGTACCCGTGATTCGTTTTGACGCGCTTGTACCTGCACTACGTCGATATCACTCATAAACAAGCTGGCAACGTTGACTGCTGAAGTTAATACGCCACCTGGATTATCGCGTAGATCTAGTAAGATACCTGAAACGGGTGCATCTAGGTTTATTAGCCCTTCTAACAGTTTTTCGCGGCTGTTATTTTGAAACGCTGGCAACTTAATAATGGCAATACTATCGACAAGCGTTGTCTCAATAAGCTGAGGATGGCTCATATTACGCTGCAAAGTAGTGGTGTGTTTGCGGCGACCCGCTTTAGAGGTGACGATGTCTACTTGCGTACCTGCTACCCCTGTCAGAAGCTGTTCGATATCATTGGGTTCTTTATTTTCATCAAGTTTAAACTCTCCTATCTGGTGCAGATAATCACCAACTGCAATGCCTTTTTTATCAGCAGGCGAATCATTGATGACTTCATTAATCACCCAATATCCTACATCTGGCTGGTAAGCAACCTGAATACCAATGTCACCCACATCCCCTTCTGTAAAAGCACGTAGGTTCTCATAAGCCTCAGCGTCCAAAAACTCAGCATGACTATCGAGCTTTGTTAGCATGCCACTCATCGCATTGTTAAATAACTCTTCATCGTTGACCGCATCAACATACTCCCGGCGAATCAAATCCACGACAGCGACAAATGTTTTGAGTGTCTCTGGAGAAATAGCATTTAAGGATACATGGGCAACATCAGCGGGAATATGCGTATCGATATCGCTCTTAGTATCTGTTACAGCAGGATCATCTGTTAAAGCTGTCTCATCTGGAACACTATCTATCGAATCGTCATAGTCATCCGCCGCATCTAGCATGTCAGCGATATCTGATAACTGATCCGTATTGTCACGCGTCACCATATCATCGGTATTTAAACTGATGAGCTGTAGACTTGATGTATCACTATTCACGGCGTTAGGCGGCGTAACTGCTGCTTGGGCTATAGCACTTAATCCAAACAAGCTGACAGTCAGTGCATACTTGAAAATAGTATGAACTGTGCCCGATTTTGCTACTCGCTTATTCAATTGCTTAGACACAGATCCACTAATAAAACAGATAGGATGCATAAGAGAACTCATTTAGATAATAAAATGGACAAGGTTTCTTTTATAGATATAGTAGTACGTATTAATAAGATAGCACTAAGGCTATGTTTAAAACTAGGACAGTATTGCAAGTCATATTGGCTCTAAGTAGGCGAATCAGTTTTGCCCTACTAACTTTATTTGTTGAAAACAATACTGATACTCGCTCTTCTTAGATCTTAGACTCAAACGTTAAAAAAGGAACGGATAATGACTACCCCTCCCTTTTTTAATTACTTAATCAGTCAAATATATCCCAACAATAACTTATAAACTTATGACTGATCTATGAGGCAGGAATCAATAAACTCTCACCGGTCATCTCAGTTGGTGCCTCAAGATCCATCAGCGATAAGATCGTCGGTGCAATATCGCTTAGTTTTCCGCCATGACGCACTTGTAGATTGTGCTCACCCACATAAATCAGTGGTACGTGTTCAGTCGTATGCTGAGTATGGACTTGCCCGCTTTCGTAGTCTTGCATCTGCTCACAGTTACCATGATCGGCTGTAATGAGCATGTTACCACCAGCCGCTCGTACCGCTTTTTCTATGCGACCAACACAAACGTCCAATGCTTCCACGGCTTGTACTGCCGCATCAAAGACACCTGTATGCCCAACCATGTCACCATTGGCATAGTTTACAACCAACACATCATACTTGCCTGACTCAATTGCCTCAACCAGCTTATCTGTCACTTCAGGCGCACTCATTTCAGGTTTTAAATCATAGGTAGCCACATCTGGAGAAGGCACTAAGATACGTGTCTCACCATCGTATTCTGCTTCACGACCGCCACTAAAGAAAAACGTAACATGGGCATATTTTTCAGTTTCAGCGATACGCAGCTGGGTTTTTCCTTTGTTTTGCAAGTATTCACCAAGGGTATTGGTTAACGACGTTGGATAATAGGCAATGCTAGTGAGAGCATTGTCCGCCAATACGTCGGAATATTTGGTTAGCATGACAAACGCCGCCAACTTTGGCTGCTTACGACGGGCAAAACCAGAAAACTCATGGTCTGGTAATACAAAAGCCTGTGCAAGCTCACGGGCACGATCAGCACGGAAATTCATAAAAATGAGGGCATCGTTATCATCAACGGTATAAGGCACTTCATCACGTCCAATAACTGTCGTAGGACTAATAAACTCATCCGTCTCGCGTGCTTTATAAGCGGCTTGTACAGCACCATCAGCCCGAGTTGCTAGACGATCTGCCGTGCCTTCAGTGATGAGCTCATAGGCCTTTTGTACCCGATCCCAGCGATTGTCACGATCCATTGCATAATAACGACCAATGATACTCGCAATTTGTACGCGGCCACCTTCATAGTGGGCATTCAACTTATTGATGTGTGTACGCAGGCGATCAACATACTTATCCGCTGATTTTGGCGGGGTATCACGACCATCTAAGAAACAATGAACAAAGACGTTTTTGGCACCATGTACCAATGCTGAATGACACATCGCTTCGATATGATCCTGATGCGAATGTACACCGCCATCCGAAAGCAATCCCATAATATGTACATTGCCACCAAGCTCGTTAGCTGCTTTTACAGCATTGACCAGCGCTTCGTTTTTATAGAACTCACGATTGACAAGCTCGCTTGATATACGGGTAGAATCTTGATAAAGAACACGACCAGCCCCTAGGTTCATATGCCCTACTTCAGAATTACCAAACTGGCCATCTGGCAAGCCTACATCTTCTCCAGAAGCAGAAATCAATCCATGCGGATATTGCTGATATATCTTATCCAAATTTGGTATATTGGCAGCGGCAATCGCATTGTCCTTATCGTCTTCACGGTGACCAAAACCATCTAGTATCATTAACACATGCGGCACTTTTTTGGGTTGCTCGCTGTTTTTCTCATCAATGATCTTGGTTTGATCGTCGTCGATAAATTTTGATTGGTGCTGATTGTTGGTCATGGATTACCGCTCCTCAAGTGAATGAACGCTTACAATGCTGTAGTGGGAAGTTGAAAGTGTCCTATCTTAACACACATCTCAAAATAGCTGAAAATCAGGCTTACTGGACATCAAACGAATGTTTATAATAATGATTGACCAACGCTTATCAAAAGTGTGGCAGCAGATGATTATCAACCATACTGACTATTAATGGCTCGTATCAATCTGTAAACCGGACTTGCAATCATTTAAGTCATTGGTTAAGATAATTGTATTCTGAAGTGTTGGCTAGTAGATGTTTATTCCCTGAGCCGATAATGCTTTACCAGGATGTGGTACCTATCGCCTCATTGTGTATGCCTGCACTGCTTGCAGTGTATCAGGAAACCTGCCGAGGTGATGACGCATCCGCCCTGAACTTCACGGTTCATGGGTCACCATCTTACGGCGGCACTTCGGTTGTTCTATTCGGTTCGTCATTGATTTATTTATAAATATCTATTTACAGAAAGTTAATGACAACCAACCAAAAGCCCCTTTTGCTAATAGCGAAAGGGGCTTTTTTTATCTCAATGCTTCTTATTATCTTTCTGTTTTCATTATTTTGAATTCGTCATTCATACTCTATTCATCGTTGGCAGATTTTGTGATTTTCTTCACATCTTTAGGGATGTTTTTGGCGGTCCCATCAACAGTCGTATGCTGTTTGAATACGTCTCCAAATGGGTTTTGTTGCTGCTGGCCAAATGGATTTTGCTTATTCATGCCGCTCGCACCACCAAATGGGTTTTGACCATTCATACCACCGAATGGATTTTGACCGCCCATTTGCCCACCCATCTGTTTGGCCATCATTTCCATCATTTTTTGCTGATTGTTCATGACGTAATTATTGGCAAAATCTTTCAGTTTCTTTTGCACCGGTGGTAGCACAAGCAATAATGCAATAATGTCACTAAGCACGCCAGGGATAAGTAATAAAACACCCGCCGCCGCCATTGCCACACTTTTCATCATGGTCGCTTCTGGCGGACGCATGGCAGGGTTCATCATGCCACCTGTTTTCATTTGCTGTGCCATTGGACTAAGAGACGCCATACCTTTGCGTATTAGCGCAAGACCAATAACGGCAGCGACAATAAACCACATAAATACCCACCAGCCACTCATAAATTGCGCGAGTAAATACCACAGTAGCATCTCGATAATAAACCAAACAATGGCGATACCAACTATCTGACCCATAAAGTGTCGTCCTATAAAATAAAAACCAATAAATTGAGTGCCATACAAATTAAAATGGCCAACATATGATGTATATGGGGATTGATTGCTATACTATCAAACTTACAGCTTATTTTTAAGCCATAAAACAAAATGTAAGTAAGACGGAAGACTATGGCAATTATTATCGGGATTGATCCAGGTTCACGCATGACAGGTTATGGCATCGTTCAACAAACTGGCGATAAACTGACCTATATTGATGCAGGTACCATTCGTACAGACACCAAAGAGATGCCTGAGCGTCTCAAACGGATTTTCAACGGCTTGACACGTATCACTCAGCATCATCTAAAATATGCGGATGAGCCAATTTACACCGCGATTGAACAAGTTTTTATGGCCGAAAATCCAGACTCGGCATTGAAACTCGGTCAAGCGCGAGGCGCTGCCATTGCGGCCATGGTCGCCCTAGATTTGGAAGTATCAGAATATACCGCACGTCAAATCAAACAGGCCGTCTGTGGTTATGGCGCCGCTGCCAAAGAGCAAGTACAAGAGATGGTTTGCCGAATACTCTCTTTAGAGGTTGTACCACAACAGGATGCAGCCGATGGTCTTGCCTGTGCTATTTGTCATGCGCACTCAAGCCATTCGATGAATAAGATACTCCTCAACAGCTCTATGCGAGGGCGCGGTGGCTCTAAGAAAAAAGGACGTTGGCGTTTGACCGAAGAAGATCTCGGTAACCTACGTTAACTATCTAATTAAAAACGACCATTAAAAAGATGACCTAAAAAAACGCGCTTAATAGCCCGTTTTTTGGATAATCGATTAAGCCAATTTGGTTTTTAGGATTTACTCTGTCACTGAGCTTTCAATGACAGCGTCTAACACATACGCATACTGATCTTCTGAGGCATCTGTCGCCTTATCATATACTGCTGCAATACTATCTAGCTGGTAACGCTGCAACCGTAGCACTTCACTATTCGCGTCATTATGCTGGTAACCTTCAATCACACCATCAAATATTGTCCATTTACCTTCACTACTTTTAACGCCTTGGTCATTATAAGTAATCGGTTTAACTTGCAAACACATTTTAGCCGTACTGGGTTTACAAGGTACCATCTTATCTTTTACTGCCCAAAATACAGTCTCACCTTTACTATTGTATTTGGCTTGTGGCGTAAGGCTGCCTTCCCAGATCAATGTTGTCGACTCATTTGTGCGTTGTGTCAATAATGGTTTATCTTCTGGAGACGCATCCTTGTATGCTAGCACTACTTGGTTGTCACCTTGCATCAGCGCAATAAGCTTGTTTTCAACGATATCAAGTTTACCGCAAGACATTTTTGTACTCATGTTATCCTCAACCGTGATGACTGAACCTTGCAGCTGATACATTGCACTTATGGTATTGCAGCCCACACTGTAGCTTAACGTGTTTTGACCTTGGTACTGATTAAACGATAGTCTTATTTGATTTTTGTCTGCTGCCAGTGTACTCAAGGGCTGATTCTTTTCATCTACCGCAGAAATAAGCGTCCAGCGATATTTAGACAGATTGGCAATCATTGCTTGTTCGGTACTTAGTCTCTCTGTTGTGGATTCATCAGTGGGTGAAGTAGAAGCCATCAAACTGCTCTTCACTTCGTCATTAGCATCTTGCAAGCTTTGTTCTACACCTTGCTCATGCGACGAAGCAGTATCTTCACAAGCGCTTAACGCCAAACTTGCTACCAATACACTTGATAATATGCTCGGTCTAAAAAACAATGCTTTAGTAGATAATCCCATAACAGTCACGCCTTGTGTTTACACCTTTTCTACCGTTAAAAATAATTAGATCTGCTTGTCACAGCAGTTTAGTTTGACCACTATAGCCTTGATGATAGAGGCCATTGTAACAAAGTGTTAAACTCGATCTTGAACAACACCCGTCTTATTTCTCGCAATCCCTTAATGTATGACAGCCATAGATCGCCGAGAATTTTACCAACTCAACTGTCTACGGCTGTGTGCTATACATACTTTTAGAGGGACAAATAATTTACTTTATTTATTTTCTCCAGCAGACTTCGCTTTTGCCATGTTTGAAATGCTAAAACGCTCGTTCATTTTTTCATAAAAACGAGCAAGATTTTTGCCGTGAGTATTCGGATCAACCTTGAGCGCTTTACCGAAATCCAAACCCAAGTAAAGTACGATATCAGCGAAACTTAATTGCTCGCCTACTAGGTACTCACGGCCTTCCAAGATCGTTTCAAAATAAGCCAACGCTTTACCTGAGCGCGCGATAGAAGGCGCTACAAACTCTGGCACTTGTTCAACTCGCTGAGCTTTGGACGGATGACTATGCTGAAAGGCCAGCATATAGTTGTATAAAACTTCAAATTCTGCAATGCGGCGCATCGAACATACCTGCGCGCGTTGTACCACATCGTTACCCATGACAGAGCGCTCACCATAAACGCGGTCAAGATACTCGCAAACTGCCTGCGAATCATTGAGCACGGTACCATCATCTAATGTTAATACTGGTACGGTCTGCATTGGATTCATTTTGGTAAATTCATCTGACATCTGCTCATTTGCCGCAAAATCAATATCTACGACGTCGATATCGTCCATATCATCAACATCAATCCCTTTTGATGCCAATAAAATAAGGGCTTTACGTGGATTTGGCGCCGTACGGGTGATGTATAATTTTTTCATAACGAACTCCTTGTAAGATGGAATAAAAAAGTGACTCAGCACTGTTAGAACTTTATAATTTATAGAAGAAATTGATAACGTCTGATTAGGATCACCATATTTGTGATTACTAAGCTTGATGACTCAATCCAATTTCCAATTATAGGCAAACTGGCAAACGATATTACTTTAGATAAGATCTACTGCTCTCATCATCATAGCAAAACCTTACTACCACTTGTTATATGAATAGTAAAAAGCCCCATAACATTAAGTTATAGGGCTCTTTATTTTTAGTTAATAGCCATTTGTTAATTGACCATATGTCTTTATCTTATTTATTAGGGGCAGGCGTGGTTCGTAGATAAGGCTTAACCTCTGTGTGACCTTTAGGATATTTGGCAGCGATGTCTTCGTTTTTTACGCTTGGTGGAATAATCACATCATCACCATCTTTCCAATCCACTGGTGTTGCGATGTTATATTCATCTGATAATTGTAGTGCATCAATAACGCGGATGATTTCATCAAAGTTACGACCACAGCTCGCTGGATATGTCAGCGTTAAACGGACTTTTTTATTGGGATCGATGATAAATACGCTGCGGACGGTGTGCGTGCTGTCTGCATTAGGATGCATCATGTCGTATAACTCAGCGACTTCTTTATTGGGATCAGCAATGATTGGGAAGTTCATCTCAGTCCCTTGGGTCTCACCGATATCACTTGCCCACGCTTTATGATCTTCTAAGCTATCGACAGAAATACAAATTGGCTTTACATTGCGCTTCTGGAATTCACCATTAAGTGCCGCGGCGCGACCCAGTTCAGTCGTACAGACTGGGGTAAAATCGGCTGGATGCGAGAAAAAAACCACCCAATGATCACCTGCCCACTCGTGGAAATTGATGTCACCCTCTGTGGTTGCAGCGTCAAAATTCGGTGCGGTATCGCCTAAACGTAAATGTGCCATGCTTAATTCCTTAGCTAGATTGATGAGCGCTTATATCATTAAAATCATCTCCGCGCTCTATTATTATCTTCGACGTACTCAGCTATAAAAAATGCAAAGCACATCCTTAAAAACTGACTTTATCTTAACAAACTGGTTACTAATGTCTTGTGACGGATTGTAATGCCGTTATTCCCTTTATCACTAAGTAAATAATGTACTAAATTTTGAATTCTGTTCTATAAATAAAACTAAACCACCATTCCTGAATCCCATAAACAAAACTCGCCAAACTTGCCCTTTTTGCTCGTACCCCCAGCGGCACGTCCAGCATCCGTCAATACCAATTCACCTTCTTGCGCTTCTAAGTAACCCGCTGCAAGCAACTTATCATTCAATTCTTGGGTCTTAAATCCTAATTCTTTAGCAAGCTTGGCTGTCGTCAGTTTTGAATAATTAGGCGTTGCAACTTCTGTCGTAGCATTAGGTGTAGACACGCTGACTTTATTTCCTATTGTTGTAGAAGCAGCATTGGTTTTATTATCCATCTCGCTATCAGACTCGCTTACTTTTTCAAGCGACATTCTGACTTCATCACTGATGCGAATAATGCGCTGGGCTTCCTCATAGGTATCGGCATAAAGTTTGGCGTCATCATTGCGATAAATCAGGACACCCATCTCATTGTTATTGACCTGACTGAACTCATAAAGATTCAAGCTGGTAATGATGCATTCGTTTTCATTAAGGTAGCATTTAGCATGCAAGTTTTTGCAGAAGCTGGTACGAATAAAGGTTAAGTTTTTCAGCCAATTGATCTCTTCAGGATGTAAATCATTTTTACCATAAACGATACGAATATCAATTTTTAGACGATTACGGTCCTCGAGTAACTCTTTAATCCGTTCATTGAGCTTGAGATAGGGACTGATAATAATCAATCTGTCGGACGCATTTTTAATCAATTCTTCTAAATGATAAGTCGTACCACTACTGTTTAAAAACTTTGCCATGCCTCTACCCTCGTCCTCTGCAATTATAATTTATGCTTGCCCACAAAAAAGCCCATCCCTAGCGTACTAGAAATGGGCTTAAATGCAAACTACTATTGTTCAGAGTTTTCTTAAAAATATATTTTAAGCGATCTGATATTTATCTACTAAGCAGGCTTATAACTATCGCGTAAACTCACGATTTGGTTAAAGACTGGTTTATCAGTGCTATGATCTTCGCTATCAGAGATAAAGTACCCTTCACGCTCAAACTGGAAACGCGTGCCAGCGTCAGCATTCGCGAATGATGGCTCGACCACTGCTTGAAGCTCAGTCAATGAGTTTGGATTCAATGCTTGATGGACGTCGCTCACGCTACTTGGGTCCTCGACACTGAATAGTTGCTCATACATACGTACGGTCGCTGGTATGCCTTGATTTGCCGATACCCAGTGAATCACTCCTTTAACCTTGCGACCTTCAGGATTATTACCTAGAGTTGCAGGATCGATCGTTGCTTTTAACTCAACAACATTTCCGCTTTCATCCGTAATATGTTCGGTCACTGCCAACACATAGGTATTACGCAGACGGATTTCTGGCTTTTCAGGAGACAGACGTTTGTAACCTGCTGGTGGTTCAATTTCGTAATCTCCTTGATCAATATATAATAGTTTCAGTAAACGGGATTTCACGTTCACCCATATCGACGTTAGGATGATTCGGTTGAGTCAGCCATAGCGTTTGCGTCGCGTCATCAAAACGCGCGTTCACGCTATCGGCTTTTTGCGACTCCCATTCACTGACCGCTTCACTAAAGTTAGTGATGGTCACTTTTAATGGTTTTAATACCGCCATACCGCGAGCTGTGGTCGTCTCTAAAGACTGACGAACACTAAATTCTAACGAGCGAAAATCGACAACACTGTCTGATTTGGTCACACCAACACGGTCACAAAAGTCACGTAGACCTTCTGCTGTATAACCACGGCGACGCATACCAGCAATGGTCGGCATACGTGGGTCATCCCAACCACTCACAATACCTTCATCCACCAACTGTTTTAGCTTACGCTTACTGGTCATCGTATGATCGACATTTAGGCGACTAAACTCATACTGATGCGGTACCACGTCAAAGCCGATCTTGGCAATGACCCAATCATAGAATGGACGATGGTCTTCAAACTCAAGCGTACATAATGAATGAGTTATACCTTCGAGTGCATCAGAAAGCGGATGCGCAAAGTCATACATGGGATAGATGCACCATTTATCACCCGTTTGATGATGCGCTTGATGCATGACGCGATAGATAACAGGATCGCGCAAGTTCATGTTTGGGCTTGCCATATCAATTTTAGCGCGCAAAATGGCTTTACCTTCCGCGTATTTGCCTGCTTTCATGTCGTTAAATAGGGCTAAGTTGTCGGCAATACTGGCATCACGTTGTGGTGAAGGCGTGCCTGCCTCGTTAAATGAGCCACGGTTCTCTTTAATCTGTTCAGGGGATTGCAAGTCTACATAAGCGTCGCCTTGCTCAATCAGTTGCACTGCCCACGCATAGAGCTGATCAAAGTAGCTTGACGCATGATACGCTTGCCCGACCCACTCAAACCCTAGCCATTTAACATCGCTCTCGATGTTATCGATATAATCTTGCTTTTCAGCGGTTGGGTTGGTGTCATCAAAACGCAAATTACATACGCCGCCAAACTCTTCTGCCACGCCGAAGTTTAGGCAGATAGATTTTACGTGACCCAAATGCAAGTAGCCGTTCGGCTCGGGTGGAAAGCGGGTCACGATTTGCTGGTATTTTTGCGCATTGACATCGTCACGAATGATATTACGAATAAAATCGTTTTTTTGTTCATCTTTTTGTGCATGGTTGCTTGAGTGCTCACTCATTGGGCATTGCTCCTAACGCAAATTGTCAATTCCTGCTACGTGCCATCACGCATCATGGAAAATTCGAACCAAACTTTTGGTATAAAAAGAATAAAACCGTTATAAAAATTTGAGCCATAAAAACAGTGGGTTATAAAAACCCTACCGTTGGGTCGCTCTACTAAAAATGATCGGATATGGATAAAGTTGCGTTATTCTATCAGCTTTTGCAAACGCATTAACAGCCTGATACATGACACAGCATAAAAAAGCCGTTAGACTACTCATGACTTTTTATCAACCAACTTTTTAACCACCACTTGACAGCGTCATTTAAGGCGTTGCAATTAAAAAAGGAATATCTCATGGTAGACATGCCACCAGTAGTAGAACTTGACACCAGTATGGGTGCGATCGTTATCGAACTCAATGAAGAAAAAGCGCCAAAGACTGTCGAAAACTTTTTAAACTACGTAAAATCAGGTCAATACGACGGTACGATTTTTCATCGCATCATTGATGGTTTTATGATTCAAGGCGGCGGAATGGACGCTGAAATGAATGAAAAACCAACCAATGCGCCTATCGAAAACGAAGCGGACAATGGCCTAAAGAATGACAAAGGCACTATCGCAATGGCACGTACGCAAGATCCGCATTCAGCGACCAGCCAGTTCTTTATCAACGTAAAAGACAATGACTTCCTAAACCATTCTGGCAAAAACATGCAAGGTTGGGGCTACACTGTATTTGGTAAAGTAACAAGCGGTATGGACGTAATCGAAAAAATGCGCAGCGTACCAACCGGTCGTTTCGGTATGCATGCTGATGTACCAAAAGAGCCAGTAGTCATCAACTCAGCAACTATCATTACTCAATAATCGTTCCTTAAGTACCGTTCTTAGTATTGCAATTGGTGCTGCAAACTGATAAGCCATTATTCCATATCGTTCATCGGGATAAGGTTTGAACGCGTTATAAGGATAGAGATAAATGCAACGTTTTGATCACTTAATCACAACCCGCCCTCATCAGGTGCGGCAAGTACTGATTAGCGATTTGCATTTATCGCCGCAAGAGCCTGCCTTAGTGCAGGCTTTTTTAGCATTACTTGATGACTGCCTTGCATTACCCGCGCTCAAGCGCTTATTTATTTTAGGGGATTGGTTTGAGGTGTGGCTTGGTGATGATATGTATGTATCACTGCCAGAAGAGGCGCGCCAGATGGCGCACTGGCTGACCCCATTGATTGCAAAGCTAAAGCAATTGCGTATAAAGGGTGTGAGATTCTGGTCATGCATGGCAATCGTGATTTTCTGTTGGGACAGCCATTTTGTAATCTGTTTGGCGGCGAGCTGATTTATGAGCCTTATACTTTAATAGTTGGACAACAAAACTATCGTTTGGAGCACGGCGATGCTTTGTGTACCGATGATAAAAAGTATCAGCTATTTCGTCGAAATCATGCGCAACCGTCTCATACAATGGTATTTGCTAAATAAGCCCTTAGAAAAACGCTTGGCCATCGCGGATAAAATGCGCAAAAACAGTCAGAAAAATAACGCCAATAAAGCGGCACATATTATGGATGTCAATGATGATGCAGTCACGGCGGTCATGACTGATCGTGATGCACTGCTACACGGGCACACCCATCGACCAGATATCCATCAAATCAACGATGACAAAACGCGTTATGTGCTTGGCGATTGGCGACTGCTTGATAAAGACAAACGTCAACCGAAAGTTAGCGCGGTGATTGGTATGGTCACTGCACCAGAAGACTCAAACGATGACACTCAATTTGGTTTAATTGAATTCAATTTTAATACCATTTAATAAAGCGTCTGTTGCTCAAAATAAAGAGGGTCTATCACTAATGCGATAGACCCTCTTTTTATTGTTCAAGCTTCTCTTATATTGTAGCCAATTTACTTTTAGAACGATACATTGCAGTTAAGAAGTGCGACTGGGGTAAATTTTCTGTAGCCTCTGTCGGCAAAGCCACAGCAAGCAAAGAAACTTGTGCCCGTTGCACTTAATTATTAACACGTCTTTGGTCTTAAGGCATCAATTTAAAGAAATGCTGACGATAGTGCTTTAGCTCACGGATAGAATCACGGATATCATCCAATGCTAAGTGACTGCCGCCTTTCTCAAAGTTTCTTAAAATATCGGGACGCCAGCGGAAACACAACTCTTTGATTGAGGACACATCAAGGTTGCGATAATGGAAAAAACGCTCAAGCTCTGGCATTTGACGCGCCATAAATCGGCGATCTTGGCAAATTGAGTTACCACACATAGGCGACTTACCACTATCCACCCATTTATTTAAAAACTTAATCGTCTCAGCTTCCGCTTCTGCCAATGTCACGGTACTGCGGCGCACACGATCAATTAAGCCGGATTGACCATGTTGCTTGGTGTTCCAATCATCCATCTTATTTAGAATTTGATCCGATACCTTGATGGCAAATACAGGCCCTTCGGCAAGAACGTTCAAATCCTCGTCAGTGACGACGGTCGCAATCTCGATAATCTCGTCGTTCAAGGTGTCAAGCCCTGTCATCTCTAGGTCGATCCATACCAGCCCTTTTTTGCCTTGGTTTTTGATTTTAATCTTATTGGGATGGTCGCCGGTACTCATAAAATATCCTATGGTCAATAAAGTTTGAGACAAAGTTACGGGGCGCCTGTGGGTTCATAATAAGTAAAACATTACAAAACCACTATCTGTCATCAGCGCTTTAGGCTGTATGTTAGCAAATTTTCACGCTACACTTAGCAATATTTTTTAATAGGTCAAAACCCATGGCATTAATCCGGCAACGCAAACTGACTAAACAACAGATTCGTCGTATTGACAAACAACAGCTGGACAGTCAAGACAGCATCGATGACAGTTTGATGGATGGCGTGGTCATGGCACACTATGGCAAACAGCTAGAAGTGCAAGTAACCAGCTTGCCTGCGGTAATACCAGATCAACCAGAAATCGCCCCCGATGATCCTGAACCGTTTTGGCAAGTACTCGCCCTGAACGATATATGGCGTTGTCATGTGCGTACCAACCTACCTATGCTAGCAGCCGGCGATCAAGTTCGCTGGAACGCTGACTCTAATACTGGCTTTGGTCGTATCGAATCCGTCAAACCGCGCACCTCACTGGTCTCTCGTCCCGACCGTTATCATAAGCTCAAGCCTGTCGCCGCCAATGTTGATATTCTGGCCATCGTCTTTGCGCCGCTACCTGCCGCCGCCCCTACCCTCATAGACCGCTATCTGGTCGTTTGTCACCATGCTGGCGTAAAACCGTTGCTGGTGCTTAATAAAGCCGACTTACTGGCACAAGAAAACGGCGTCGACACCAATGAGCTACTGGCGCAATATGCTGCCCTTGGCTATGAGAGCGTGCTTACCTCCGTTGATTGTCCTGAAAACATCGCTGATAGTGGTGAGCAAATAGGCCTTGATGAATTAAAACGCTATATAGATAAAAAGCTGGTGATTTTTGCGGGACAATCTGGTGTTGGCAAAAGCAGTCTAATCAATGCGTTATTGCCTGACTCTGGTCAAAGCGTCAACGTCATCTCACAAAACTCGCAGCTTGGTCAGCACACGACAACGACCAGCCGCTTGCTGCCCTTCAATCCAGACGACTTAACCCAAGGCGGCATTGTCGATACGCCCGGTATTCGCGAATATGGTATTTGGCACTTAACCCCTGATGACGTCATTTCAGGATTTGTAGAGCTGGCACCGCTGGCTGGTGACTGTCAATTCCGCGACTGTCGCCATACCCACAACAGTAAAGGCTGCGCCTTGTGGCAAGCAGTGGCTGACGGCACAGTATTGCAGCGCCGTGTTGAAAACCTCGTCACATTAAGAGAAGAGGCAGACACCAAACCTTATTAAATAGCGCCTCATTAATCGATGACTTATTGACGGTTGAATGCTAGGTTGGTTATCACACGTTTACTATAGATGACCTTATCGGTATAATAGCGCCTTGTTCAATTCGTTAGGCTGTCTTCTCAGCTTGATAGAACACTTATTTTTTTGGAGGTATGGTTTGGAACGTGCGCTGGATTTTGTGGGCAACCACCCGTTTTTGTTTGGTATATTAGCCGTACTTGCCGTGCTATTTTTTGCCATTGAAAACAAACGTAGCGGCAGAAAAATATCGCCCAATACCCTTGGCATGATGGTGAACTCCCAAAACGCGCAATTGATTGATATTCGCGACAAAAAGAAGTTTGCCTCAGGATATATTCAGGGCAGCCGCAACATCCCTTTCTCTGAACTAAAAGATCGTATTAGCGAGATTCGTGCGATTGAGCAGCCAGTGATTATTATCTGTGATATGGGCGTACAAGCAGGTGCTGCTGTTCAAATGATTGGCAAAGATGATGTCTACCGCTTAGAAGGCGGAATTGGTGGCTGGCAAGGCGCTGGTATGCCATTGGTTGGCGTAAAAGATGTCAAACCAAAAGCTAAGGGCAAAGCGAAGCCAAGTCTGAATAAATAGTAGATTTGCTTGAGTATTTAAATTATTTACATATGGTACTTAGCTAGTATTTGCTCTTGTCCGATTGAAAATGACAAAATAAAAAGACGCCTTCTTGTAAGGTGTCTTTTTTTATGTGGCATTTATGCGACGGATTAGCCTTTTCTATAATCCAAACTTGAATTTATGATGCTTATCCCCACTTTAATAAATAAGTATCATTAAATATATGTTCAATTCACTTGCTGGTAGCGGATTATAATAATTTTTAATTGATTGTTTATAACAACACGCTTACCTCATACACTTATCAATAAGGATTTACCATGACTGTATCTGTTAAAGTTTATACGACTCCTATCTGCCCATACTGCTCAAACGCCAAGCAACTGCTAAAAACCAAAGGCGTTGATTACGAAGAAATTGGTATGCATGATATGAGTAGCGAAGAGCGCCAAGCGCTTATGAAAAAAACCAATAACTACCGCACTGTGCCACAAATCTTCGTTGGTGAAACCTTTGTCGGCGGCTTTGATGAGCTTAATCAGATGAACCAACAAGGCAAACTTGACGAGCTATTAGCGGGTTAATCTGCTATATTTTTTGTCTGTCTGTCTTTACTAGCGTAAGGACAGATGCGAAGATAGAAGATCGTGCTAAAAAATGTCGAGATATTGTCTCGATTTATATTACAATGAGCTTTTATTAAAACGACAGTTTGCTCCATCATCTGATTTAATTTTAGAGGAATAACCATGGCTGACGCACAACCACAATTGGCATTAGAACGCATTTATGTAAAAGATATGTCGCTTGAAGTTCCAGGCGCTGATGTATTCACCAAAGAGTGGAACCCAGAGCTTGATATCAACTTATCTAGCAATGCTGAAAAACTTGATGACGATCATTATCAAATTATTTTGACTGTGAGCGTTACGGCTAAAAATGCTGATGAAGCGGCATTCATCGCTGAAGTTCATCAAGCAGGTATCTTCTTGTTAAAAGACATTCCTGAAGATCAGATCGGTCAAATCTTGGGTGCATACTGCCCGAATGTGCTATTCCCATATGCTCGTGAAGTCATCAGCGACATCGTGACACGTGGTAGCTTCCCACAGTTGTTACTCGCGCCTGTGAACTTTGATCAAGCGTACGCACAAAGCCAGCAGCAAGCTCAAGTAGATGCTGAAGGTAATGCTTAAGTTTTAATCTGCTAAAGCTTTTCTTAGTAAGATATGAAAGCCGTTTACTTATAATGAGTAAGCGGTTTTTTTATACTTAAATTACTGATTAAGGATAAAACATGAGCAATACAAACAACGTCTGGCTGTCAGGCTTTAATATGACGATTTCTGTCAATTTTTACGATATCTATCCTGCCAATAGTAAAAAATACGACTTTCCTAAGCATTGGAAAATATTTGAAAGTAGGGAAAAAACAGCTGATCCTAAGTTATTAGAAATAAAAAAAATGTATAAAGAAGATAGGCTGGAACTATCCAAAGCTAGCAGTGGTTTTTTTAAGACCGAGCACTTACCAGACAGCTTGTGGGTAGAGAGTAGTGACACCAAGCTACCGCCATCGTCTGAATATATATTTTTTGTGAGAAGTAGTGGCGTTGTGCTTACCCAAGCCTGTGCTGAGCTGCTACAGCAGTTTCGCTTAGGGGAGAGTACGCTCACGCCAGTACAAATCTACGACCTTGAGACCCAGCAGCTGTGTAGTGAGGAGACCTTTTATTTTCTTAATCTATGTGAAAGACGAGAATATATTCAATACCCGCACCCTCAGGTGAACGAGTCATTTTCCTCTTATGCTAGTTCTAGCTTTGATGGTAAGCAAAGATATGCAACCAGTATACCTATCGAAGACAAACAACTACTAGTTAATAAAT
The DNA here is from genome assembly GCA_963744895.1 of uncultured Gammaproteobacteria bacterium. GTDB lineage: Bacteria > Pseudomonadota > Gammaproteobacteria > Pseudomonadales > Moraxellaceae > Psychrobacter. Next base: position 888,746 of record CAVUUW010000005.1, on the reverse strand, counting down.
CAGCACTAAACTGCGAGCTAGATCTATGGCATGACCCCTTGTTAATGAGTTATGTATTTGTGTCCGATGCGCTGCATGATGCCCTGGTACAAGCGGATATGGACAGTCAATGGGAGATGGTGTCTTGTCAGCTGGTTTGATCTTCGATCTTTAATTTTGCTAACATTGATTTGCTGTTTTATTTGACCCTGCTAACCCTGAATGACACAGTTCTATGCCAAACACGCAGTTTAATACAAAAAAACCCTGCAATAAAACAGGGTCTTTAATGACTACATCGACTGGCTAAATCAATTAGCTAAAATCGAACATTAACCTTTTAGCGCAGACAAGATTTGTTGTTTAACGTCTTCGATGTCTTGCGTACCGTCAAATTTATCGTAGTTTGGCGCATCTGCACCCTCTTTGGCTTTCTCTTGATAGAAGCCAACCAGCGTTGAGGTTTGCTCATGATAAGTGGCTAAGCGATCACGAATGGTAGACTCTTTATCGTCTTCACGTTGGATCAGTGCTTCACCAGTTACATCGTCAATCCCTTCTTGCTTTGGTGGATTGTGATGAATATGATAAACACGGCCTGAGCCTGGATGCTGGCGACGACCAGACAAGCGATTGACGATCTCATCATCCGGTACACTAATTTCGATCACATGATTGATGGCAACGTCAGCATCTGCAAGCGCTTGAGCTTGTGGGATAGTACGTGGAAAACCATCAAAAATACAACCATTGGCACAGTCAGGCTTAGCGATACGTTCTTTCACTAGATTAATGATGAGATCATCAGACACCAAACCACCAGCATTCATAATGTCTTTGGCTTGTTTGCCAAGCTCACTGCCTTCTTTGATGGCAGCACGCAGCATATCACCCGTTGAGATCTGAGGGATATCATATTCTTTAGAAATAAACTGGGCTTGTGTACCTTTACCGGCGCCTGGTGGACCTAGCAAAATAATACGCATCATGACACGACTCTCCTTAATAGATAGGATTTTGGGATTAATATAGTTTAGGGATTGGTTGATTGAAGAGCTACCTTACCTTGTGGCTTTACAAACCTCAAGTATTTTCACTATTGCTATGATAAGTTGCCATGACTTAGCTGTTCATATAATGCGGTTGCACGCTGTTATAACGGGCAATCGCACTTAGCTTACTGGCGTTATCAAAACCAATAAATCACTTATGGGATTTGTTGGTTAATTTCTACATTGACCTCATCTTGATCCGCACGAATGACGACTGGGTTACCCGATAAATCTCCTGACTCCGCGCTTGCCGTACCACTATGACTAATACGAGCAATAACCGCCAACTGGACTTTATCAGCGCGGGCCGATTGTAGCGTACGTTCCGGCATCATTGCATCAAGATCGCTTAGGCTAATAATTGCCTCGCCTTGTTTGATAACACTGATGGGTAAGCGTTTTGCCGCAAATGGTGGCCCACCTTTTACATCACGTATCGCAACAAACAATACATCGTCGCCCTTAACCAATGGCAACAAATTGGTATTAATTTTTACTGTGACTTCAACACCTTCTGCGGCTTGCTGCTGCTGAGCCGCTACGTTGGCACTTAATTCATCTAAGCTGCCTAGTGCTTGCGTGTGATCGCCCGGCTTCGCTGCGATGTTAGCACGCAAACGCCTAATCCAACCTTGTGCTTGCTCAAAATTACTACTGCGCGCTTCACCCATCGCCATTAGCATTTGTGCGCCCTCATGCTCTGGATTTTTGGCTAATACGTCCTGTAATACTCGGCGACTATTGGCATCTAACTGACCTTTGTTAGCAAAAAAGCTAATCTGTGCATAGGTAGTTGCAATCTCTTCGTTATCTGGGGATAGACGATAGGCGCGTGACAGGGCCTCTATAGCCGAATCAGTCGCCTCTAATGATAAGAAGAGCTCTGATAGCCGCATCCAACGATTGGGGTCGTCAGCGTGACGGTAGACGTTAGTCTGCATGGCACTAATCAGCTGCGTACCATCTTCAATCGCCCAAGCTGGTGGCTGATCAATCTTACCAGTCAATAAGTCATCAGCAACTTGACCTACTTTGTCCTCGCTTGCCCAAAGATCAAATACAGGGGTACGATCACCAACCATCAAATATGCCATGGCTGCCAGTACGGGCACCCAAATCATGATGATGACTCGGCTCTTAATACCCGGTGCGACCATAGGAGTGACTTCTCGCTGCGCATCTAGAAGCTGTCGCTCAAGCTCCAATTTTTGATTCTGATAATGGCTGTCATCAATAACGCCATTATCTTTGTCTGCTTTTAGCTCTGTTAGACGCTCACGAAATACAGCCACATTGATATCTAGTAGCTGATTGTCCACAGACTTGTGCGGCGTACGCGACGCTTTTAACCATGGCATAATAGCGATAGCAGCAAGTACTAAGGCGATAAGTAAGCTTAGAGCAATAAATAAGCCAACCGTAGAGAATAGGGTCATTTTTTGTCCTCAAGACTTGTGATGTCATGATCGTTTTTTTCGTCGTTACCACTGCGTGCTAAGAGACGATCAAGCTCAGCTTTTTCAGCGGCAGACAAAGCGGTCATAGTATGATCTACCTTTGTCCCACTCTCGCCACTGGCGACAAGCTGCCGCCGTTTGCTTTGCCAGAACCATCCTATTAATAGAACGATAAGCAACAATGGCGGAAAAAACCAAAGTATCCATGTTGATGGGCGTACTGGTGGTTTATAACTGATAAAGTCACCATAACGCTCCTGCATATAGGCTCGAATCTCACTATCACTACGACCATCTTTTACCATGTCATAGGTCTTTTGCTTTAGGTCTTGGGCAATCGGTGCATCTGACCCTGCAAGGTTCTGATTTTGACATTTTGGGCAGCGTAGCTCCTCAATCAAACCACGATACTGAGCTTCTTGCTGCGTCGAATCAAAGTCATAGACCTCAATTGCAGCGTAGCTTGTTGCACTAAGCAGACACGCTATGATTAAACTTGCCAGCTGTATGATAATGGCCTTTATATTGGCGCTCATTTACATACCTCCGCAATCTGACTTGGATCGACACTAACCTTATTACTGTTGGCATCATTGAGTACCATCAAGCAAGGCGCGATACGACTTTGCCAGTTGCTCTCATTGATCTCGCCAATGATATGTTGACGAATGACGCCTTCGCCATCGACTACAAAGGTTTCAGGCGCCCCTGTCAGACCCAAATCTAACGCAAACTGACCCGATAAATCCTGAATCGACATCGAAAACGGATCACCACCTCGGTTCAGATATCCTAGGGCATCGCCAATATCATCTTTGTAATTGACGCCTACCAAGTTGACGCCGCGCTCTTCTAATTGCATTAAAAAAGGGTGCTCAATGATGCAGGTTGGACACCAAGAACCCCAAATATTCATCAAAAAAGGTTTATCAGGCAGATTCTCATTATTCATGATACGACTGGTATCAGATAATAAGGGCAGCTCAAAAGTGGGTACTGGACGCTCAAGCGCTGTGTTGGTCACAATGTCTGTTGGTTTACCGAGACGCATGTACAGCATGACAATCAAACCCAAAAACACAATAAGAGGAATCAAAAACCACAGTTTGATCTGCTTTTTTTTCATGATTTGAGTACTATTCACTTTTTCTTGTGGTACTTGTTGCTGAGGGGAGTTATTTGATGGGCGCATCTTACTTTTCCCCTATATTTGTAGCTGGCGTCTCTAAATCAGTATCGGACACGTAGCCCGATTTATTAGGTACGATTGGCGTCAGTGCTTTGGTTTTTTTGATACGATAACGGCTATCAAAAACACTTAATACTGCCCCAAATGCTATGATGAGTGCACCCAGCCATACCCAACGAATCAGTGGTTTGACATAAATACGGAATGCCCACTCATTGCTGTCTTCCGCGATAGGCTCACCAAGCGCTACATATACATCGCGCATGAGACTGGCATCGATCGCCGCTTCAGTCATTGGCATCATGCTAATAATAAAGTTGCGTTTTTCAGGATATAAAGTCGTCACAGCGCGGCCATCTTTACTGATCGCAACTTCTGCTTGCGTGGCATCAAAATTACTGCCTTTAAATTCACGAAAGCCTTTAACGGTAAAATCATAACCTTGAACATTCACACTGTCATTTGGGCCCAGTGCCACATCGCGCTCAATACTGAGCGTTGTGGTAAAGGCAACACCAATGACTGCAACGATCACACCGATGTGAGCAATCTGTTGACCCCAATAACTCAAACGCAACTGACGTAACCCGCTGAAACGGCTAGTGGCATTTTTGGTTTTGTCTTTAAAATCAACCACCATCCATAGTAGTACCCAAAAACTGACTGCCAATGTCACGCCAATATTGAGCATCGCAGAAGGGCTGACAAAGTAAGCGATAATTGCTGCTAATACTAAGCTACTTGCCGCAATAACCATTCCAGCGCCCAAGAGCGGTCGATTGTCTTTTTTCCAGCGAATATTTGAGCCCATACCCATCGCAATCAACAATAGCCACGTAAGAGGAACGAATAGCGCATTGAAGTAAGGAGGGCCAACAGATACCTGACCTAAATTAAAGGAGTCTGCAATAATAGGATATAGCGTACCCAGCAGAACAACCAAGGTCGAAATCAGCAGAATGACATTATTAATGACCAAAAATGACTCACGTGAGACCAGCTGATACTGACTCTCGACCGTTAAGCGCCAGCCACGTACGGCAAACATTAATAAACCACCGCCGATGATCACGCCAAGAATGACTAAGATGACAAGACCACGCGTTGGATCAGCCGCAAACGAGTGTACTGAGGTAATGACTCCAGAGCGAACTAGGAACGTGCCTAACAGACTAAGCGCAAAGGCAAAGATTGCCAGCATGATTGTCCATGCTTTAAAGACACCGCGCTTTTCGGTGACCGCTAGCGAATGGAGCAATGCAGTCCCTGCCAGCCATGGCATTAAAGAAGCGTTTTCTACAGGATCCCAAAACCACCAGCCGCCCCAGCCAAGCTCATAATACGCCCACCATGAGCCAAGCGCGATACCAACGGTCAAAAAGCCCCAAGCAGCCAATGCCCATGGACGAGACCAGCGCGTCCACACGGCATCTAGACGACCTTCCCACAATGCCGCCATACAAAAAGCAAATGGCACGACTAAACCCACGTATCCCATATACAGCATGGGCGGATGAATAATCAAACCAAAATCTTGCAACACTGGATTTAGATCCGCACCATCAACGGGTAAATTAGGCAAGGTACGATCAAATGGTGATGACGTAAAGATGAGCATGGCGAGCATCATCATCTGTACACCTGCCAAAATAACCAACACGCGCGCACGCATAGACAAAGGTAGACCACGGCTAAAATAAGAAACCAGTGCACACCAAGTGGCCATGATGGTCATCCAAAGTAGCAATGAACCCTCGTGACCGCCCCAAGTCGCCGACAATTTATAATACCAAGGCAACAATGTATTGGAGTGCTGAGTGACATAAACTAAGCTAAAATCATTATAATAAAAGCCTGCCATCAATGCTGCAAATGAGATAATCATGGCAACAAACTGCGCCCATGCAAGACTTGGCGCCAGACGCTGCCAAGCAACGTGGTTGCGCATGACCCCAATGGTTGGTAATACCACCTGCAAAATCGCCAACATAAAGGCAGCTAGCAAGGCAAAATAACCCAATTCTGTGATTAACATACGGTCTAACCCTGTTTACCCTGATACGGTCATTATTTGTTTAAAAGACTAAAATATTAGAACGGTAGATACCATTCCATCTTGGTCACTATTGTTATCGTTTTCTTGAAATGTGAGCGCGTTACAGCAGGATACATTAGCGTTAACTTGTCACGTTTTTGTATTTGCTCTGTATTCGATATGTATAAAAGACAATTCATTATTGGATGGCTGGAAAAAACACCAAAACCAAATGCAGCCACCCAGCTAAGAAGCCTGTCAAACCGCCTAAAACAATCAAAGTCATCTCATCTTCACGAAACGCTGGCCGTAACAAATTTTGAAATTCATTAGGCGTTAAGGCACGAATCCGATCGCGAAACAGACCAAATATCTTACTAGCACGGCTTTCATTGAGCTCAGGGTCTCGTAGCGGCACCATCGTTGCAATGATGGATTTATCGATAATGGTATTTTTTAGCTGACCATACTCACGGCGACCCAAACCGACACGCAACGTCGTACTGATAACGGGTGACTCTAGTACGGTATAAAGATGCGACTTCATCAATTCTCGTGTCTGCGCTGCACGGTCACCATACATCATCTCATTCATGATGTTTTCAAGCGTGACCAAATCCTTTACCACAATCTCAGCAAACACCTCAGATACTTCTTCTTGACGCTTCATAAAGCCGCCCTGTAGACGATATTGTGCTATATGCGGCATTTGTGGTTTGATAAAGGGAAAACGGCTCTGGGTAGTAAATAGCTTCAAATAAGGTATAAAATGCGGTTCTACTGGATTGAACACCATCCAAATCGCGATCCAATTGGTGAGAAAGCCCCAAATTGCGGCAAAAAATGGCACGGTCCAATGCTGCGGTACCACCAAAAAGATAAACATCTGAATAATACCGAAGATCAAACCAATCAAAGCACTGATGTGCCAAATAAAGTTAATCTCTTTTTGTCCTACCTTCAAAAACATATTGACCATCAACCGACGATCGCTCTCCATCGTATTGACAATCATCTTACGCATATCAACCAAATCTTCGACGTGATGCGTCAAGTCGGTCACAAGCGACTGCATAATATTGGGTAACTCTTGATGTGCTTGGGCATAGACGCGGCGTTTTACCGCGTAAGGCAGATTGCCCCACAGTGCAGGAGAATGATCCAGCATGATCTCATCAATCAATGGCTCAAGGTTTTTGTCGACGGTATCAGTGATGAATATCGCCATTTGCTCAGGCTCCATCGCCTGAAAAAACTCATCAAGCGACCCAAGCTTTGAAAGTGTCTGATCAACGATGACACCTGAAATTTTACCTGCTTTACGTGGCACGATGCCCTGCCAACCGATACCGGGCAATCCAAAAAAGGGAAAGTTCGGAATACGAATACCCCAAAACTTAATCGGATAAAACAGCATTTTGAGCGCCATCCACACATGTATCCACGTGACGAATGCCGTGACTGGTGGGATGGTTAGCATGGCAAAAAACTCTGGATGCTCAGCTATCGTTTGCCACAATGAAGTTACATCCATGACGTATTTTGCCTCTGTCAGGTTGATTGTCGTTGCTGATCAATTGCTATTGCTAATAAACGAGCGTTAGCAAATGAGAACGTTTAAAGGAAGACGTTCTGCCCATAACTGTTTCTATAAAATAAAAATAATAACTATCAAATAAATCGCCTGATTTTAGCATACTTGCTACCTATTAGCATACGCAGACCCTAGGCAAGTTGTGACTAGAGATGACACATTGCGCTTCATTATTCATAAAAAAGAGTTTTCGACGAAATATACAACCATAGTCGCGATTGGCAGTGATAAAACAAGTCGTCAGTTACTGCGTCTGCTTACTTGTTCTGCTATAATTCATTGGTAGATACCAGTATTTATTTATCTGTCGTCTATCTGCAAGCTGTTGACAATTTGATGCGCTGTAATTTTAAATCAGATCTCTCTATGTGATTGAAATCCTTTGCGTTATCCTTTATGCTCACCCCACTTTGCGCCACTACCCCACTCACTTACTTCTCTTTTATTGACTCACTGATTGTTTGGGCTCTAACTTTATATGAATAAACCGCTAACTCCCAGTACTGAACAGGTCAATAGTGTTTTTACCAGCCGTATCATTATCCTTGGGATTTTGATATTTATCGGTTTGGGCGGCTTGGTAACGCGTTATGGTTATTTGCAAGTCTACGCTCATGATAAATATACCACTCAAGCCGATAACAACCGTATCAAACTGATCTCAGCACCGCCAAGTCGCGGCTACATCTATGATCGCAACGGCATAATATTGGCCGACAATCAACCTGTCTTTACAGCCATGTTAAGCCCAGATGAAGTTGAAGACCCTGAACGCACATTACATTTGCTCGCGCCTATTTTTGAGCTAACAGATAAAGACATCACTGATATTTTGGCGCGTGTGAGTAAAAGTAAAAACGACCCTGTGACGGTTAAAATTGACTTGACTGAAGCGCAGTTGGCACAGTTTAGTGAGCGCAAACCCTTCTTTCGCGGTGTAAATATCCAAAGCAAGTTGACACGCTCTTATCCTTATGATGAGTTATTTGCTCACGTCATTGGTTATGTCGGGCGTATCAATGACAAAGAGAGCAAACGCATTGATAAGGATCGATACGCTGGTACTGATCTTATCGGTAAAATTGGTATTGAAGACTATTATGAAGACATTCTACTGGGACAACCCGGCTACCAATCGGTAGAGACGGACGCGCATGGGAATATTTTACGTCAACTCGATACCAAGCCGCCAACCTCTGGTAATGACATCACCTTGAGCTTGGACTACGGCTTACAAACCATTGCACAGCAGCAGCTAGACGGACGCCGTGGTGCAATTGTCGCCATTGATCCAAAAAACGGTGACGTACTGGCCTTTGTCAGCAATCCAAGCTATGACCCAAACCCCTTTATTTCAGGCATCTCCTTTAAAGACTATGACGCCTTGCGCGAAGATCCTGACGAGCCATTGTACAATCGGGCACTACAAGGCACGTATCCACCCGGCTCAACTATTAAGCCATTCGAAGGGTTGGGCGGTATCCACTATGGTTTGCGTAATTGGGATACCACCATCTATGACCCAGGCTATTTTAGTCTGCCTGGAGATTCGCATCGATTCCGTGACTGGAAGCGCGGCGGACATGGCACTGTAGATCTAAAAAAATCAATCGTGATGTCAGTGGATACTTATTATTATAAATTGGCCTACGAGATGGGCATTCAGCGTCTACATGATTGGATGGTGCGTTTTGGTTTTGGCGAAAAAACAGGCATCGATTTACCCAACGAAAAACCAGGTATTATGCCCTCACCAAAATGGAAAAAAGACACCTACGATAAAGGGTGGTTACCTGGCGAAACGATCTCAGTCAGTATTGGTCAGGGCTATTTCTTAGCGACGCCGCTACAGATTGCCAATGCCACTGCTATGACGGCGAATAAAGGCCATCACATCACGCCACATTTATTAAAAAGTAGCGACGGTGCGGCGAAAGTTAATGTCATTACCAAGCCCGATGGTAGAATCGAATATAATGGTAAACCGTCTGATTGGACGCGTATGCACGATGCCATGGAAACCACGGTTAAAAGCGGTACCGCACGCCGTGCCTATAATCCCAAGTATCGTATCGCTGGTAAGTCTGGAACCGCACAAGTAAAATCCATCGCGCAAGGCAAAAGATACAACAAAGCGGCACTAGATTCGCGTTACTGGGATCATGCTTGGTTCAATGGTTTTGCGCCAGTAGATGACCCACAAATCGCGCTTGCCGTCTTGGTCGAAAACGGTGGCGGTGGCGGTGCCGTTGCTGCGCCGATTGGTCGTGAATTATTTGATTATTGGGTATTACAACGCAAAACCAATCCTATCTTGCCGCCAACAGCGGATGAGCTCAAAGCTATTAAACGCCAAAAAGCAGCAGCGAAGGCAGCTCGTGATGCTTTGCGTGAGAAAGAAGCAAAAGCCCTAGAAGAACAAGAAGCCCTAACAGCGGCAACCCCTGAGTAAAGCGCGGTAAACGAGACAAAAGATGAAAAAAACCTTGAACGGCCGTGTGCCCAGAAACAATAAAGCCAAGAACACCGCGGCGGGCGATGTACGTATCATTGGCGGACAGTTTAAGCGCCGTGTCCTACGTTTCGTTGATGCAGAGGGTTTACGTCCCACACCGGATCGCCTGCGCGAGACGCTATTTAACTGGCTACTGGCTGACATACATGGCGCTTATGTACTTGATAGTTGCGCTGGTAGCGGCGTGTTAGGATTTGAGGCATTGTCTCGCGGTGCCGCACACACGACTTTTATCGAATTAAACCCTATACAAAGCAACATGCTACGGCAGAGTGCAGAGCAACTACGCCTAGATACAACGACTTATCAAATAACGACTGGTAGCGCTGAGCAAGTACTTAGTCAACACCAGCTGACTGACCGCCCTTTTAATATTGTATTTATCGATCCACCTTATGCTCAGGATTTATGGCAGCCTATTTTGACCGCATTGATTACTCGCGATTTAATCGACACAAATACGCTGATTTATCTAGAAGCCGATAAAGACTTGGTAGCACAGCTGAAGCAATTGGAAGAGACGCTTAATAAAAATTCAGACACTCAATCAGACCTCACTCAGCAAATAATTCGCTTTGAATGTTTGAAACAAACCAAAGTTGGTCAAGTTGTCGCTGGACTTTATCAGCTGTCACCGTCATAATTGCACAGCAGTATCTAAAAGCATCGTTAGTTATTGTGTAATAAGTAACTCCTAGCAACATCATTCACGACCCGTAAAAATGTTTAGAACCGCTTAAAACTGGCCAAACGCTGCAGTTTAATGTATAAAGGCGAAAATAAACCCCAATGCAGCTTGCAAGCGTAGGCTCTACTGCTTATAATGTGCAGTCTGTTTTTTGAGAGCCCCGTTCCCAGCTAAACTCTCAACGAATTCTAATTTTAAGGTTTTATCATGAAAACACTTAGTGCAAAACCAGCTGAAGTGACCCATGACTGGTATGTCGTAGATGCTGACGGCAAAACCCTTGGTCGCTTAGCCACTCAAATCGCTAGTCGCTTACGTGGCAAGCATAAGCCTTCTTTTACGCCGCACGTAGACACTGGTGACTTTATTGTTGTCATCAATGCTGACAAAATCACGGTAACGGGTAAAAAAGCACAAGACAAAAAATACTATCGTCACAGTGGTTACCCAGGTGGTATTAAAGAAACCAACTTCAATAAGTTGCTTGCACATAAGCCTGAAGATGTTCTACACAAAGCAGTTAAGGGTATGCTTCCAAAAGGCCCTCTTGGCTATGCAATGATCAAGAAGCTAAAACTATATGCGGGTACTGATCATCCACATACTGCACAGCAACCTAAAGAACTAGACATCTAAGGATACACTTATGGAACGCAATTACGGAACTGGTCGTCGTAAGACTTCTACTGCTCGTGTCTTTTTATCAAAAGGTACTGGTAGCATCGTCGTTAACGGCAAGCCACTTGACGAATACTTCAGCCGTGAAACTTCACGCATGGTTGTACGTCAGCCATTAGAACTACTAGACTCTGTTAACGCATATGATCTATATGTAACTGTTGCAGGCGGTGGTATTAGTGGTCAAGCTGGCGCAATCCGCCACGGCATCACACGTGCTTTGATCGAAGCTGACGAAACTTTGAAACCTGCCCTAAAAGCAGCTGGTTTTGTTACTCGTGATTCACGTCAAGTTGAACGTAAGAAATTGGGTCTACGTAAAGCACGTAAACGTCCACAATTCTCAAAACGTTAATCAAAACTTTCTCTTATCTTTTTGCTGCTGTCGTCTTTTTCTCGGAGCGATAATAGCAAACTCAAGTAAGAGATTGGTTTTGCAAAACCTTATAAGCTGTCATCAGCTTGTAAGGTTTTTTTATGCCCATTTCTCGTGATCTTTAATGAGCAATGTTTAAAATCACAAATGAAGCCTATTCTATGCCATTAAAACTAGAACATGTCTTAAAAATTCGAGCTTGCAAAGCGTTTGAGCTTACCCCATCATAATACTAAATTTTTATCATCAACTTCCATGCGATAAGATAGCTACAACTCGATGCCATAAACTGTGCTGCAAAAGGACATTATGAAAGCGCCTGAACAATACGACCCTAGTAAGCAACCTCCAAACACTTCCCCACCGCCAAGCGTGCAGCAGTCGAACAAGTCGCCTGCTATCCCTGCTGGCACTCCAACGATTAAGCAAACACATAAACGTACAGCGCACGCAGATAAAAAACCGTTTCAATGGCAGTTTTTATTACCAAAATACTGGGGTATTTGGTTATTGTTTTTACTCATTCTGCCGATGATGTATTTACCGCTACGTTTGCAGTTTTGGCTAGGTCGTAAGCTTGGTATTTTGATTTATAATGTCGCAGGCTCACGTCGCCGTGATACCCTGATCAATCTCAAGCTAGCGTTTCCAGAGAAGCCAGAAGCCGAACGTGAACTGATGGCAAAACAAGTCTTTGTCAATCAAGGCATTGGCGTATTTGAAACCTTGTGCGCTTGGTTCCGCCCAAACGTTTTTACCAAAACCGTTTCTATATCAGGATTGCAGCATCTCGTTAATGCTCAAAATGAGCAGCGTCCGGTCATTTTATTGGGCGCACATTATACGATGCTAGATTTGGGCGGCTTATTGTGCGCACAATTCTTTCCCGTAGACTGTATGTATCGTACGCAAAATAATCCTTTATTAGACTGGTTTATCTATAATGGTCGTACCAACATATTTGGCAAGCAGATTTCTAGCCGTGATATGCGAAACTTGGTCAACTCTATTAAAGCGGGGCACGTCATTTGGTATTCTCCTGATCAGGATTATGGTCTAAAGCAAGGCGTCATGGCACCATTTTTTGGTGTGCCTGCAGCAACGATTACCGCATCACGCCGTATGGCAAAATTAGGTAGCAAAACGCATCCGCCTGTAGTCATGGCACTGCATACCTATCGACAGACGCCTGATAATCTACCGCGTGGTAAGCGCCCCCATTATCACCTAACCATTACCCCAAAGTTAGACAACTATCCAAGTCGTGATGAAGTCGCTGATGCTACTCGCGTCAATGAAGTCCTAGAAGGACTCATTCGTATCGATCCCACCCAGTGGATGTGGTTTCATCGCCGCTTTAAGCATGGGCCAAATGGCCGTACCGACATCTATAAGTAGACCTTTATTCCCAAAAATACTAATAAAGTTTGCTATACTTTCGGCTAATATTTTGCCCTACTTACTCTGTATCTATAATAATTTAATAAACGACTTAACGGACTTACCATGAGTAATAACAACACCTCTGACAGCCACACTACTGACAATTCAGTACAAGCCAAACGAATTTTAACGGGTATCAAACCGACTGGCACGCTACATCTAGGAAATTACGTTGGCGCGATTCGTCCAGCCATTCAGTCTATCCAAGATAGTGACGATGAGGCCTTCTTCTTTTTGGCCGATTATCATGGCATTATCGGTTGCTATGATCCCGCTATTATTCATGAAGCGACCAAGGCCATTGCAGCGACTTGGATTGCCTGCGGTCTTGATCCTGAGCGTGTGACTTTTTATCGTCAATCAGATGTGCCTGAGATACCAGAGCTGGCTTGGGTGTTGAGCTGCTCATGTGCAAAAGGCTTGATGAACCGCGCTCATGCTTATAAAGCGGCAGTCGATATCAATACGGAAAAAGAAGATGTCGATGCTGATCAAGGTATCAACATGGGGCTATTCGGTTATCCTGTACTAATGGCCGCTGATATCTTGATGTTCAATGCGACTCACGTCCCTGTTGGTCGTGACCAAATTCAGCATATTGAAATGGCGCGTGATATCGCTGGCACCTTCAATCATCGTTATAAAACCCTCTTCACGCTACCATCAGCGGTCGTCGATGATAATATTCCGCTATTAACGGGTCTTGATGGTCGTAAGATGAGCAAGAGCTATAGCAACACCATTCCGCTATTTGGTGAGTCTAATCCGCAGGTGAGCTCTGAAAAACAGATGCACAAAGCCATCATGAAAATTGTGACCAACTCACAATTGCCTGATGAGCCAAAAGATCCTGATGACTCAGCTATTTTTGAAATTTATCAAGCCTTTGCCACCCCTGCAGAAATCGCCGATATGCGTGCGCAGTATGCAGCAGGTATTGGTTGGGGTGACGCTAAGCAAGCATTGTTTGAGAAAATCAACGCTGAAATTACCCCATTCCGTGCACGTTACGAAGAGCTAATGGCCAATCCAAAAGAGCTGGAAGAAATCTTACAAATGGGCGCAGACAAAGCCCGCCGTCATAGCCGCAAGCAATTAGATAAGACGCGCCGCGCTATTGGTATTCGTCCACTCGCAAAACTCAAATAACCAATAAATATTGGCAGGTATGGTTCATGTCAACGCGAGACTGTTTTGATAGCGCTTATTTTCTGACTTACTGTCAGTCTTTGTATAATGCTGATAAAGCGTATGACGCTAAACAAGTAGATCGGCTTAATCGCCATCGTCATTTAGAGCCAGAATCTGCCAAGTTTCTGGCCAGCCTTGTTACCATGCAAAAGCCCAAAAAAGTATTGGAAATTGGCACGTCAACTGGGTTTTCTACTCTGTGGCTTGCTTATGGTTTACGCCACCATTCTAATGTTGATTTTATCTCGTTAGATATAGATAAACATCGCAGTGGAGCCGCTATAAAACATTTGCAAGCGGTGGGACTTTCAGCCTTGGCTGATATTAAAGTTCAGGATGCGTCTGAGTTTTTGCATCAAAATAATGAGCGTTTTGATTTTATATTTTTAGATGCAGAGCGTCAGTTTTATAATGATTATGTCGACTGTTTGCATAAGGCATTGGGCATAGGCAGTGTACTTGTCGTCGATAATGTCCTCTCTCATAGCGATGAGGTTTGTGATTTTTTAAGCGAATTTACAAATAATTCTCGTTATATTTGTCACACTTTAGATATTGGCGCAGGCTTGTTTATGGCAGTATGTCAAGAGCCTTTAATATGATAGACAATACCGCTATTCGCATCTATCAGACGCCTGTACAGCATTTGCCAGACGACTTGTATGTGCCGCCGCAAGCATTTGCTATTTGGTTAGAACAGTTTGCTGGGCCATTAGATTTTTTACTGTACCTAGTTAAAAAGAACAACGTTGATCTGACGCAACTGCCGATCTTACCGATCACTGAGCAATACCTATCTTATATCAGCGAGCTGGACACGGAACATTTTGAATTGGCGGGTGATTACTTGTTGATGGCCTCAACGCTCATTGCGATCAAAACAGAGCTACTACTGCCTAAACCAGAAACCCCCAGTGACGAGCGCGATCCAAAAGCCGAGCTGATTGAACGGCTAGAAGAATACGCGCAAATCAAGACAGTCAGTCAACGGTTAGACAATCTGGTTCGCTTAGAGCGCGATGTGTTTTTAGCAATGGTAAGTATGCCAGATCAAGACGTTATGAATGCTGAATTACCGAGTTACTCTCCTACTTTATTGGTCGACAGCTTGTTTAAGATGCAGCTACAGCCCGACTATCAGATGCATACCATCAAAGTTGACACTGTGCCTCTCGCTGATCGTATTGCCAGCATCAGTCGACAGCTCAGTACTGATGGTGCTCGCTCCTTTTATGAGCTACTGGACAAGACGCAAGGCAAAGTTGGTGTGGTGGTCAGCTTCGTCGCCGTACTGGAATTGATGAAGCGGCAGCTAATTGGTGTGTTAGCTACTGATACAAGCAGTAGCTCCGACTCAATAAGCATACTTAATGCCCAGCAGTCTGATGAAAACGAGCAGCTTGAACGATTAACCTTACAATGGCTAATTTAATCAGAATAAAAAGCGTTTCATACCATCTGTATCGCTAAAACCTATTAATTAAAGAAGAGTACCGATCCAATGGCCGATGTGGATGACACAAACCCCAGTCGCAATGTACGACAACCAGTATCCCAAAATGCGTCTGTATCGACGGTTGAACCGCTGTCTCTTGAGGTTCTGAGCAAGCATATCGAAGTGTTGCTGCACGCTTCAGAAACGCCACTCACAGCAAGTGATCTCAAGAAACATTTGTCTTTATCTAACAAAGCGTTAAAAGATGCTCTGGCATTATTACAAGAACGTTTGGGCATGGGTATATTAAAAGTACATGAGACAGCTGGTGGCTATCGTTTGCAAATTGCAGAGCGCTATAGTCCTTTGATACAGCAAGTGTTTCCGCAGCGCCAAGAGCGCCTCAGCCAAGCACTGCTCGAAACCTTAAGTGTCATCGCTTACAAACAACCAGTGACTCGTAACGATATCGAGCAGGTACGCGGTGTAACCTTATCAAGTAATATCTTACGACAGCTGTTTGATAAAGGTTGGATCATAGAAAAAGGTCATAAGGACACACTGGGACGTCCAGCGCTACTCCACACCACACCGCAATTTTTAGATGCCTTTGGACTAACCCATTTAAATGAATTGCCTCCAATGCCAGACATAAACGTTATTCAAGCCATGTCATAGCGTTTATGTCTTTTTAAGATACACATTAAATCGTGATGGACACTCAACCATGGCATTTACAGAGACTATTTTTTATGCATAGAAAAGGGCAGATCATCTAAGATCTGCCCTTTTTTTGTACCCATATCGCCTGACAGCAAAGGTTGCTAGATTAGGCGACTAGACTATTATTAATTGATCACATCAACTATTGATTGATCACATCAACGCCTTTTGGTGGTGTGAATTTGAATTGGCTGCTATTGATGCTTGGATTCAATTTGATGTTGCTAAATTTGATTGAGGTCGTCTGCCCAAGGGTATCATTTAATACCATCATGACAGGCTTACCACCGCTAAAGCTGATTGATAAGCTTTTAAAGCTAGCACTGTCTGATTTTGGATAAAGGACATAGTAGTTTTTATTATCGTATGGCTGTGTGATTTTAAAGTTTTGATCGATTTTGCTTGGATCACCTGATAATAAAAGTGCCGGCGTATTACCTACTTGGCTGTCTACATTTTGCTTGGTTGCTTGCTCTAAGTCTTTATCATAGACCCACATAGAATTACCGTTGGCCACGATCAATTGCTCTGATGGAGATTTTGTTTCCCAGCGAAAGTTATTGGGGCGTTGAACATTCATTGAACCCGAAAAAGTACCACTACTAGCGCCTTTAGTAGTTTGACTAAAATTGGCCGTCATACTTTTGGTATTGGTTAGCAATTTATTCAAACGTTTGGCAGCGGTTAGGTTGTCAGCAGGTGCTGCTGTCGCAGATTGTGTCAATGCCATTATAGGCGCTGCAACACCAAGCGATGTCATCAATACACCTGTTAAAGCGCCACTCATTATTTTTTGTTTTAAAGTTGTCTGTTTAACTGATTGCTTGCTTAATAAAGTCATCATAAATCCTCTCTCAAATTGCGTAATCGCTTAAAAATAAAATGTCTTAATAAATTTTTTGTTTTCTATAATTGCTTACGTCAACCAGATATATCTGGGGGCAGTAAACGATGGAAACAGTGTGCCAGTTTTTTTATTACGCGCCTAGTCATGATTTGCAATCATTACTACGCCTGCCATACACACTTGTAACCATCACAGTTACGCCCTGCTAAAACCTATAGCAAATGGCTCTTTACTCTCTTTTACTGCTGATAGTGATGATTTATCACCATTAGTAAGTATAAAAAAAGCCCCTACTACCATAAGGCAATAGGGACTTTTTAGTTATCCGATCACTTTATTCAAAGAATAAAACGACTTCAGTGGATAATTATGCGTTTTCAACCATAACATAACGACGGTTAAATTTACCTTTGGTCGCAAACTTTACAACACCGTCATTCAGTGCAAATAAAGTATGGTCACGACCCATGCCAACGCCTTCGCCTGCATGGAATTCTGTACCACGTTGACGAACGATGATGTTACCAGCTGTAATAGCTTGGCCACCAAAGATTTTTACGCCTAGCATTTTTGGGTTTGAATCACGACCGTTACGGCTCGAACCGGCAGCTTTTTTATGTGCCATGAGAAAATCTCCTTGTTAATGTGACTTATCGCTTATGCGACAACTCTTAAGCATTTAGTGCGCTATTTAGCAAACATGCTAAATGGGTAATTAGGCATTAATGGCTTTGATTTTTAACAAGGTGTACCATTGGCGGTGACCTTGCTCTTTGTGATAATGCTTACGACGGTTGTGCTTGATGATACGGATTTTTTCGCCGCGACCATGCTCAACCACTTCAACTTCTACGCTAGCGCCATCAACGACAGGCTGACCGATTTTGACGTTTTCGCCGTCAACAACCATCAACACGTCTTCAAATTTGATTGTTTCGCCTTTTTCTGCTTTTAGTAATTCAACTTTTAAAAGCTCATCGACGACTACACGGTGCTGTTTACCACCAGTTTTGATTACTGCGTACATTGTATGACTCCGTTTAACCCGTGTGCCGTGGCTGATGTCATACCAGCGCTTTTACGACGAACACGACAGGGAAAAATTAAAGGCAAGATTTTACGTCTTTTTGCCCATAAAAGCAAGTGGCGTATCTTGTCTTTGTAAACCAGTGACACTAATATCTTCATGACCTATCGTGATAGATAACCTTGTTTAAAGGTAGCTAAAAAATAGTACGTTCAACAAATAAGGAACCTATCACTGTAAATCATGATTTCTTAGGCTTAGCAATGGCTATTATAGCTTATACAATCAGTTACTTACAGCATTTTATTATAGGCTGATACAGTTATAAATTCAGGCAAGGCGGTAATACTTCATCTCATCATCAGTAGCGAGTGGTTTAAATATTTTTATAACACTGATGATAAACATTCAATCTCATATAAATAAATAATAATCACTCTGCTCTTAACGCACTTTAACCAACAATTTGAATACATAGCTATGTTATCATAGACAAAATATTGCCTCAGCTATACATAGCGTTAAGGCTATAAAAAATTTTCTTTATTCTTATTAATATGACTACTTATTATGACCAGCACCTCTTTAAATAATACCTCTTCTGTCTCTTTGTCCACGCTTAGCTATGCTGATATACAACACATTGTGGCTGATGATTTTGAGATTATGGACAAGCAAGTATTCGGTAGCCTAAATTCAAAAGTCCAACTGGTGATGAGCGTCTCGCAACATGTGATCGATGCTGGTGGCAAGCGTATGCGCCCACTGATTACCTTGTTATGCGCTCGCATGTTCGATGACAAACCCTCGACAAAAGCTATGCACCTAGCCGCCATTACTGAAATGCTGCACACGGCAACTTTGGTTCATGATGATGTGATTGATGAATCAGGCCAGCGCCGTGGTAAACCAACAGCCAACGCGACATGGGATAATGCCACCGCTGTTTTGGTTGGCGACTATCTAATTGCTCGTGCTTTTAATCTCTTGGTTGGCTTTCAAAGTTTGCCACTATTGCAAGTATTCTCAGATGGTACTTGTGATATTGCTGAGGGTGAAGTGCTACAGCTACAGCATCAGCACAATCCTGCTGCAACAGAAGAAGACTACTTACGCATTATCGATGGTAAGACCTCACGTCTATTTATGATGGCGACCCAAGGGGCTGCTATTTTACAAGATAAAGAAGAACACATGCAGGCCTTGGGGGATTTTGGTCAGCATTTCGGTAATGCGTTTCAAATCATTGATGATGTTTTGGATTATAGTGGTGATAGTGAGGTGATGGGTAAAAACTTGGGAGATGACTTAGCAGAAGGCAAGCCTACTCTCCCTACCATCAAAGCACTTGAGCTGTTAAAAGATAGCAATCCTGAAGGGTATGAGCAACTACGCATCGCTGTGCAAACAGGCAAAACGCCAGATGCTGAACAACTTATCGATTTGGTACGCCACTCAGGGTCAATAGATTACTGTAAACAGCGTGCGTTAGAAGAAACCAAGTTGGCACAAGAGGCCTTGAGCACACTTCCTGATAACCGTTACCGTCAAGGTTTGTACCAATTGACTGAGCTTGCCAGCGCCCGCTTATTGTAGCTTTATCTGCTTCCATATGATGCTTGAATAATAAGATTATGAATCGTTGCTGCTAAATATCTTATTAAAACGCTTATAAAGCGATTGTTGCGATAATTGCATTTAGGGGTTGCCAAAATTGTTTTTTTATTGACAAACCTGTTTTTTGTCAATTTTAAGACCTTTATAGCCATATGGTTTTACTATTTTCACAAAAATTTACAATCCATTTCAATTGAAGATTGTATGTGGTCGCGTTAGCTGCTAGTAGAGCTAGCGCTTGTTATGCCAACATATTGGTTGTTAGAGAAAACCAATCATCTCATTTTTATCTCAAACTCTATGCTCAATTACTTGACTGTGGGGTTACCCCTATAGTTTATAATTACTCATTAAATTTATCCGTTGAATTTGTAGTTTAACTACATCTTTAATGTCAGAGAATCTTACGCCTATTACTGAACATATTAGTCGCTACCGATGTCCTAGTGGCGAGCTCTTACTCAATCGAGGGAATTTGATATTACTTCAGCCAAGATAGTATAGGCGCTTGGAACAAATACTAATTTTAATATCCAATACATTCAGGTTTATTGATAACTTTTTATACTGTCATTATTTATTTTTACATATTGCCGAGGACATTGATGAAGCATTCTACTCTTGCGCTTGTAATAGCATCTGTACTATCTGGAGCTGTACTTGTTGGCTGTGACAAAAACGAGGACGCCGCTGGTGATCAAGCGGAACAGCAACAGATGCCACCTGCGGTTGTCAACGTGCAGACTGTCACCTTTGAGACCGTTCCTCAAGTACAAACTTTTTCTGGACGTACCGCCGCTTATCAAACGGCTGACGTTCGCCCACAGGTTAATGGTGTCATTGACGAAGTACTGTTCCGTGAAGGCAGTAACGTCAAAAAAGGACAGCCACTCTATCGTATCAATACTGATAATTATGCCTCTTCTGTGACCAGTGGTCAGGCAGCTGTGCAACAAGCGCAGGCCAATTATCAAACCGCACAAGCAAATAATGCCAATGCAAAAGCTGAGCTTATCAGCCGCCAAGCATCTTTGGCTCAAGCGCAAAACGATCTACAACGCTTAGAAGGTTTGGTGAGTATCAATGCCATCTCAAAGCAGCAGTATGATCAGGCGCAAACAGAAGTGCGTACGGCACAAGCGGCGGTACAAAGTGCGGCGGCCTCTGTTGGACAAACGCAAGCAGGTATCGAAAGTGCAAGAGCTGGTATTCAGACCGCTCAAGCAGGTCTGGCGGCTAGTAATCTAGACCTGAACCGCACCATCGTACGTGCACCGTTGACTGGTCGTACGGATCGCTCTAGCGTTACTGCTGGTACGTTAGTCAGTGCCAGTCAAGCCGATCCTTTGGTTACTATCTCACGCCTAGATCCTATTTATGTCGATATCAGTCAGTCATCATCTGAACTATTAAGATTGCGTCAGCAAATATCTGAAGGCAAAGCGCAGGCTGGTATGAACTCGGTTGAGTTGATATTAGAAGATGGCTCAGTGTATCCAGTACGTGGCAAGCTTGCTTTGTCTGAAGCAAAAGTTGACGAGTCAACAGGTGCGGTAACTTTGCGTGCCATTTTCCCAAATAACAATAATATCTTATTGCCAGGCATGTACGTGACTGCGCGCTTGACACAAAGCGTAATCACCAATGCTACTTTGGTGCAGCAAAGTGCTGTGACGCGTACGCCTAAAGGTGAAACACAAGTCTATATCGCGGATGAAAACAATAAGATTCAAGTACGTCCCGTTACGATCAACGGTACTTACAATGGTCAATGGGTCGTAACTGATGGCTTGCAAGAAGGCGATAAGGTTGTAGTGATTGGTGGTAGTAAGGTCAAGCCAGACCAAGAAGTGGTCGTTAAGCCATTAGACAATGCTAATGCCACTGCTGCGCCTTCTACCCAAAACGCACCCAATGCAAAAACGCCGCAGCAAGCTGCAAAAACAGTGGAGAAGCCAGCTGGTAGCAGTAATGCTAGTGAAAAACAAACAGAAACCGCTGCTCAATAATTCCATTCAAAGATAGGAAGACTTAGGGATATACTATGTCACGTTTTTTTATTAATCGCCCTATTTTTGCATGGGTATTGGCCATTTTGGTCATGCTCGTCGGGGTGATATCGGTTATTAACTTACCGATTGAACAGTATCCACGGATCGCGCCACCAACTATTTCGGTCAGTGCCAGCTATCCGGGCGCTAATGCGCAAACCGTTGAAAACTCAGTTGTACAGATTATTGAACAGCGCATGAAAGGCCTTGATGGCCTCATGTATATGTCATCATCAAGCTCTTCAAATGGTAGTGCTTCTGTCACGTTGACTTTTGAAAATGGCACAGACTCTGATACTGCACAGGTACAGGTACAGAACAAACTACAAGCGGCAATGAGTTCGCTACCTGAGTCCGTACAGCGTCAAGGCGTTAACGTCAACAAATCCTCTAGCAGCTTTTTGATGGTGCAAGCTTTTGTCTCTGAAGACGGGAGCATGGATCGCAGCGATATCGCCGATTACATTAATTCAAATGTTGTCGATCAAGTCAGCCGTGTCGAAGGGGTTGGTGAAGTTCAGGTATTTGGATCAACCTACGCCATGCGCATTTGGTTAGATCCTGCCCGCTTACGCGCCTATAACATGGTGCCATCTGATGTGGTCGAAGCCGTACGTGCGCAAAATGCGCAAGTGTCAGCAGGCCAGTTAGGGCAAGCACCCGCTAATACTGAACAGCAAGTTATTAATGCGACTGTTACCGTACAAAGCTATCTACAAACCCCTGAAGAATTCCGAGACATTCTGCTAAAAACAGACGTCTCTGGTGCGCAGGTACGTTTAGGTGATGTTGCCGATGTTGAGATTGGTAGTGAAAACTACAGTGTCATCTCCTTATATAATGGTCAAGAAGCAGCTGGTCTAGGTATCTCACTGGCAGGTGGTGCTAATGCGCTTGAAACTCGAGAAGCCTTCGGCGCACGTATGGCGGAGCTGGAGAAAAACTTCCCAGCGGGTCTGGTATCCGTTGTACCTTATGACACCACGCCATTTGTACGTTTGTCTATTGAGCAAGTCGTACATACCCTTGCTGAAGCGATTGTATTAGTATTCATCGTCATGTTTATTTTCTTACAAAACTGGCGTGCCACTATTATTCCGACGCTTGCCGTCCCTATCGTTTTGTTGGGTACGTTTGCTGTCCTTTATATCGCTGGTTTTAGTATCAACGTACTGACCATGTTTGCCATGGTATTGTCCATTGGTCTATTGGTCGATGATGCCATTGTCGTCGTCGAAAACGTCGAGCGTATTTTAGAAGAAAATCCGGACATCTCAGTCAAAGATGCCACAACCCAGTCGATGGGTGAAATTAGTAAAATTGTTATCGGTATCGCCTTGATTCTATCTGCCGTATTTGTACCGATGGCATTCTTTGGCGGTTCAACTGGTGTGATTTATCGTCAGTTCTCTATCACGCTGATTACCAGTATGGTGTTATCGGCATTGGTTGCGCTTGTCTTTACCCCTGCCCTTTGTGTGACGTTGCTTAAACGCGGCAAGAGCCATGAGAAAGGCAATCATGAGAAGCAAAAAGGTTTCTTTGGTTGGTTCAACCGCAGCTTTTCTAAGCTTAGCCGCTCATACGAAAACTTCGTTGGTAAGAGTATTCGTTTAAAGTGGTTATACTTGATTGGCTACGCTGCCATCATTGGTATTATGGCCGTGGTATTCTTACGTATTCCAGGCTCGTTTTTACCAGAAGAAGACCAAGGAATTATGTTTACCTTGGTCCAACTCCCTGCGGGTTCGACGCTGAACGAAACGCAAGACGTACTCGACAAAGTCAGTGACTACTATGAGACGCAAGAGAAAGACAATATCGCTTCTGTCTTTACCATCGCAGGCTTTAGTTTTTCTGGACAAGGTCAAAACATGGGCTTGGCGTTCGTACGCTTATCAGACTGGGAGAACCGTGATGGCGCAGAAAATACCGCGCAGGCAGTTGCTGGTCGCGCCATGGGGTATTTCTTTACCCAGTTAAATGAAGCACAAGTCTATGCCATTGTACCGCCTGCAATTACTGAGCTTGGTAATGCCAGTGGTTTTGACTTGATGATTCAGGATACAAGTAACCTTGGACATGAGGGTCTACTTGAAGCACGTAATATGCTACTCGGTATGGCAGCTCAAAGTGATCAAGTGGCTGATGTACGTCCAAACGGCTCAGAAGATGCGCCGCAGTTAAAAGTCAATATTAACCAAGAACAAGCAGCCGCTTATGGCTTATCATTGGCCAATATCAACAGCGTTATCTCGACCGCTTGGGGCTCAAGTTATATCAATGACTTCGTCGATCGTGGCCGTATTAAGCGTGTTTATGTTCAGGGCGAACCAGACAGCCGTACCAACCCTGATGATATCGATAAATGGTATGTCCGTAATGATGCAGGCGAGATGATCCCCTTTGATGCATTCTCTAGCAGCGAATGGGAATCTGGATCACCGCGTTTGACACGTTATAACAGTCTACCGTCAATGAATATTCAAGGTAGCGCCGCGCCCGGTTTGAGTACTGGTGAAGCGATGGGCGCTATGGAAGCGATGATTGATAAATTGCCTGAAGGTGTGGGCTATGAGTGGACTGGTATGTCACTTGAAGAGCAAAAGTCAGGCGCTCAAGCACCTATTCTTTATGCGATTTCAATCTTAGTTGTCTTCTTGTGTCTCGCCGCTTTGTATGAAAGCTGGTCTATTCCTTTCTCAGTGCTACTGGTCATTCCACTCGGTGTTTTGGGTGCTGCAATCTTTACTTGGATGCGCGGGTTTAGTAACGATATCTACTTACAGGTGGGTCTACTCACCGTGGTTGGTCTATCTGCCAAAAACGCCATCTTGATTATTGAGTTTGCAAAAGAACACCAAGAGGAAGGCTATAGCTTGACTGAGGCGGTCATGACAGCGGCGCGTCAACGTTTGCGTCCTATTATCATGACATCACTTGCCTTTGGACTGGGTGTTGTGCCATTATTTATCGCCACAGGCCCCGGCTCAGGCAGTCAAAACGCCATCGGTACCAGTGTACTTGGTGGAGTTGTAACTGCGACCTTCTTAGGTATCTTCTTCATCCCTATGTTCTATATTTGGATACGTAGTTTATTCCCACACAAATATGAGAACAACACGCCTAACGATAAAGACGGTGATGATGGTACATCTGGTCCACATAACCCAACGCCTTCTGAGAGTTATCAGCCTGCAAGCTTTGGAGACAACAAACAATGAGTGCTCAAAAAATAATTAACATCAACTCAGTAGTGGTCGCAAATGTTGCGACCACTACGCAGCCCATGCTATCGCGCATGCGCAAAAATGGCGGTCGTCTGATCGGGTTAACTGCTTTAGCAATGAGTATGGCTGCTTGTAACACTATTCCAAAAGCTGATACGCGCCCTGTCCTTGCTGAGCCTAATATTCCCATTGGGCAAAGCTACGGCGCGTTTGATAAAGAGACGGTTAGTACGGCTGAGCAACCCAGTATTGCTGGCCAACGCTGGCAGAACTTTTATAGTGATGAGCGTTTAAAAGGTCTGATCGCTTTAGGTCTTGAGAACAATAAAGACTTCGAAAGCGCGCGTTTGGCGATTGAAAAAGCCCGTGCTCAATATCAAATTACTGATATCAGTGATGCACCAAAAATCAATGGTAGCGCAGGCTATTCACGTCAAGCGCAAAACCGTGTTAGTACAAGCCCAAACAGCAACTACAATGTGCAGCTCGGTCTGGCCAGTTACGAGCTCGACTTTTGGGGCAGGGTTTCCAGTTTAAAAGATCAGGCGCTACAAAGCTTCTTAGCGACTACTGCGGCGAAAGACGCCACACAAATCAGTCTGATTAGTAATATTGCGCAAAGCTATGCCAATTTAAGCTACAGCTTAGCGCAGCTAAAACTGGCAGAAGCAACTGTTGAAAGCCGTGAGCAATCACTGTTCATTGCTGGCAAACGTTTTGAAGCAGGCATCGATCCAAAGCTACCTTCGCTACAAGCAAGCGCTTCATTAGAGACCGCTAAACTTGCTGTATTACGAGCGCAAAGTAGTATTTTACAATCTCGTAACGCATTGCAGTTTTTGGTCGGCAGTCCTATTCCAAGTACACTGATTCCAACGCCTGCCGTCAGCAACATCACCAGTCAGCAAATATTTAATGCAGGTCTGCCAAGTGAGTTGCTACGTTACCGTCCTGATGTATTGCAAGCTGAGTACAACTTAAAAGCAGCGGGTGCCAACATTGATGTGGCACGTGCTTCTTATTACCCATCTATCAGTCTTGCCAGCAGCGTGGGCGTAAGTAGTAGCGGCTTAAATGATCTGTTCGATAACAGTGGCGTTAGCTGGTCATTTGGTCCTAATATTAGTGTCCCTATTTTTGATGCAGGAAGCTTAGATGCTAATTATGATGTAGCGCGGATCGAGCGTGAGCAAACCCTTGCAGGATATGAGAGCTCTATCCAAACAGCTTTCCGTGAAGTGTCAGACGTATTGGCAACACGTGCGACGCTTGGCGAGCAATTAGAGTCACAATATCGCCTACAAGACAACTTTGAACAGACGTATCAAATTTCTGATGCTCGCTTTAAAGCGGGTATTGACAACTATTTAGACGTCCTCGATGCACAGCGTTCATTGTTTTCAACGCAGCAAGGTATTTTGGATTTAGAGCTACAAAAAATCATCAGCCAAATTGAGTTATATCAAGTACTGGGCGGCGGTGCCAATCTAGATGTACCGACCATTATCCCTGTACCGCAGCACACCAACTTGGCACAAATCCTCACAGTACCGACGAATACCAATAAAGCGAAGGCGGTCAATGCTATCAACGCTGCTGGCTCAGCGCGTGTCGCATCTGTGCAAGAAGCCACTGACCTAAAACAAGCACAAGCGAAAAAGATAACAACTTTTGAGCCGACTGCGGTTGTGGATGTGAATAACGATGGCCAAAAAGATGCTGCTATTGGTGTTGTGACCAAAACAACCAAATTAAATGAAGGCGGCGTTGAAGAAGGCCGTGTTGAGGAAGTTCCTGTCACACAGATTATTGAACCTTAATGTCTGTGCCGCTGAACGTTTATGAGAGCATTTCACCATTACGTTGGTTATTGCTCTCATCGTAACCATTAATCAGTACCATCAGCCCTACCGACTCGGTGGGGTTTTTTGCTTTTTCGGTACGCTATTGGTTATAGTAGCGGAATTGTATGACATCACTTTTTAACAAGGTGCTATATAGAAAACGATACAGCTTAAAAAATGCGTTTCTTTAAATTTTTTTAAGACCAACACAATAATGATTAATAATTGCATAAGGAAAAACTATGACTTATACCTTTAACCGTCAATTCCCTGAAACTCGCTTACGTCGTCTGCGTTATAACGACAATGTTCGAGCGATGATTCGTGAAGTTGAACTGCATCCCAAGCACTTTATCGCCCCTGTTTTTGTATTAGAAGGCAACAACCAACGCGAAGCCATTGCTAGTATGCCTGGGGTTGAGCGCTTATCGATCGATTTGCTTATTCAGTATGCAAAAGAGTTATTGGCAGAAGGTGTGACCACAATCGACATTTTCCCTGTCATTGACAACTCACTAAAAACTCCTGATGGCAAAGCCGCTTACGACGAAAACGGTCTTACTGCACGCGCAGTCAAGTCGCTCAAAGATGCAGTGCCAGAAATGGTAGTGATGACAGATGTGGCACTAGATCCTTATACTTCACACGGTCAAGATGGCTTACTTGACGACAACGGCTATGTTGTCAATGACCCAACCGTTGAGGTTTTGGTTGAGCAAGCATTGGTACACGCCCGCGCGGGTGCTGATATTATCTCACCGAGTGACATGATGGATGGCCGTATCAAAGCCATGCGTGATGCCTTTGAAGCGGAAGGTTTTGCTAATACGGCTATCATGGCCTACTCGGCCAAATATGCCTCTGCTTACTATGGCCCTTTCCGTGATGCAGTTGGCAGTGCTGGCAACTTAAAAGGCGGGCACAAAAAACAGTATCAAATGGACTTTGGTAATCGCGCAGAAGCGCTACACGAAGTCGCCATGGATATCAATGAAGGTGCTGACATGGTTATGATTAAGCCGGGTCAGCCGTACTTAGATCTTATTCGTGAAGTTAAAAACACCTTTGGTGTACCGACCTTTGCTTATCAGGTCTCTGGTGAATATGCCATGCATATGGCTGCTATCCAAAATGGCTGGTTGAGTGATGCGGTCATCTTAGAGTCTTTGATTGGATTCCGCCGTGCTGGCGCTGATGGCATCTTAACTTACTTTGCGTTAGAAGCCGCCCGACAGTTAAACAATGCGTAATAGCAATTAACGGTCTTTCGTAGCAAAAAACTGCCCCAGCTAGCAAAAGTCAGCTGGGGCAGTTTTTTTGATCTTATTTTTGTCATCCGTAAGGTGTTGGAGTACACAGGCTTTTGATGACTTCTACAGATTACCAATCTGCCTATAGCTGCTCGCGCTTATGCTCTGTTGTAAAATCTAAGTCAGGACCGATCGGGATGATGCCAGTGGGATTGATATTGGCATGACTGGTGTAATAATGCTGCTTGATATGCGTCATATTCACTGTATCCGCGACACCTGGCACTTGATATAAATCACGCAGATAGCCCCAAAGATTTGGATAGTCGATGATACGGCGTATATTGCACTTAAAGTGACCAACATAAACGGCATCAAAACGCACCAATGTGGTAAATAAGCGCCAGTCAGCTTCTGTTATCGCCTCACCCATCAGATAGCGACGCTCTGCTAAACGCGCCTCTAGGGTATCTAACGCATCAAATAGCGCTGTCACTGGCTCTTCGTAAGCTTCTTGCGTGGTCGCAAACCCTGCCTTGTAAACGCCATTATTGACCGCAGAATAAACGAACTCATTGATTTCATCAATCTCTGCTACTAATGCTGATGGTAAAAAATCTACTTCCGCGGCGCCTACCTCATCAAAAGCTGAGTTGAACATGCGAATAATTTCAGCCGACTCATTGCTGACAATGGTATTGGTTTTTTTGTCCCATAAGATGGGTACTGTCACACGTCCTGTATAGTCAGGCTTTGCTGCAACGTAAAGCTCATAGGCATAGTCTGCATTCATCAGCGGATCAGGAATCACGCCTTCGCCCTCTGCAAACGTCCAGCCATTCTCACCCATGAAAGGATGAACCACAGATATCGGAATCATGTCCTCTAGGCCTTTGAGTTTACGGTAAATCAAAGTACGATGCGCCCAAGGACAGGCCAAAGACACATATAAATGATAGCGATCGGCTTCAGCCTTAAATCCGCTCACTCCTGTGGGACCTGCGCTACCGTCTGCCGTGATCCAGTTTCTAAAACCAGCATCTTCACGCTTAAAACTTCCACCATTGGTGTCAGTGTCATACCACTTGTCCTGCCATTGTCCATCGACTAACAATCCCATACGATTCTCCTCTACGTTTTAATTTTATTTAATATCTGCTCGATTTGCGGTATCTATGGTAGCACTTCTGTATTGTACTGCTATTAAAGCTTGTATAAGAAATTAACGGCAATGGCTTTTTGGTAAGTAGAAATAGCAGCAACAGAGTCTATTTCTACTTATTTTGATGATAATGTAATATTGGTATAAAAAAGACTTGCAAAGTATTCAAAACTTGCTAAAATGCTCAACCTAAATAGGCGTATAGCTCAGTTGGTTAGAGCGCTACCTTGACATGGTAGAGGTCAGCAGTTCGAGTCTGCTTATGCCTACCAAATTTAGAAAGCCCCGATCTTAAGATTGGGGCTTTTTTTTGTCCGTAAAATATGGGCTATAGCGGAAAACTTATATTAAAATAATACTTTGATCATAAGTATTCAATCGGCTCTAAGTGTTGCAAAAAAGCAACGGTGACCAAATGGTGACCAACTATTAAAAATCATTAAAATTAAAACCTTCTTTTTGACCTCTACTTCGATTGCTAGGTTCGAATCTACTTTTTGATATTCTCTTCATCAGTCGTTTCTACATATTCAAAAATATCCCCTACTTCTAAATACTCACAAAGCTTATCTATAGTGTCGAAGTCAATTCTTGATGATTGATCGTTATATATCTTGTGCAAAGTCGACTTTAGCAAAGTGACTTAAGATTGCTATCACTCTTGTTAAATAATGCCTATCGCCTACGAGAAAAGTCAGGGATTGACTGGGCTTGGTTTGTTAAGATATGCCCCAAAAAACTGTGTAATAACAGAGTATACATCTCCTTCTTAGAAAAAGAGGAAACAGTATTACAGCGTTTTATTTATATTGCCAAGAAACTGCTGCCTGTGGAACATTGGCTGATGAGTAGCAACGAAGCCCTATTGATAAAAACTCTGTCATCTACTGATTATAAAGATATCAAGCGGCAGTCTAATGACAATATAGAAGCTATCCATATCGGTATTGCTGGCCGAGATCCTAGAGATCAAACGAGCAAATGGCAGTACTCGCCCCTATTACGGTTTTTTGTACATATGATGCTTATTATCACTGATAAAAAACTATCTATTGCGGATTAAGTTTTTGTATCAAATACATTTACCATAACGTTTCTTAATCGACGTTCAGGTTCCGTTGTTTGTATTCGCGAGGTGATGAGCCCATAATTTTTCTGAAATTTTGCCTAAAAGCTCTATCAGACTCATATCCCACTGCCAACGCGATATCTTCGATTTTCATTGGGGTGGGATCACTTATCATAGTTGCCGCTTTGAACATTCTCCACTCGGTTAGATGTTCAATAGGCGTTTTGCCAACCACTAATTTAAATTTGGTAGCAAAGGCCGACCTAGACATACCGACACTTTTTGCGAGTTGTTCGATCGTCCAAGTCCTCTCTGGTTTTTCGTGCATATGGCTTAATGATTTACCAATTTGAGGATCTCCAAGCGCTTTTAACCAACTTGGATTATTTTCAGATAATGATTCAAAATGATTTCGAAGTGCATGAATCAGAAGCACTTCAGAAAGTCGATCAATGACAGTCGTTGATCCTGGATGTGCCTGAGTGATTTCATTTTCAATCATCTGTAAAATTGTTTGGATTCCAATTGGTGCATTCGGTGTATTACCTTTTAAATGAATAATTGGTGAAAGGTATTCTGTAAGTAATCGGCTTTCGGCGAAAGCAAAACTAAAGCATCCTGAGATCATTGATACAGGCAGTCCTTCTCCACTACCAAAAGCGAGAACACCTGTTTGCATATAGTCTTCGCCTTGTTTTGGCGTTATGTCAGTTGAGCTTTTTAGTTCGAGTTTGCTTTTAAGACAAAAAGATTTTGAGGTTGGAAGAATGACAAAATCTCCTGACACTAAAGCCACGGGGTTTTGTCCTTCAACAACGAGAAAACATGAACCGCGTGTGACGATAAGACAGTGACCGACTTCATAAGGAAATCGAATATTAAAATCGCCAAGCGCTTCTAAACGCCCATAGATATGGCCTTTTGTTCTAAGTAAAGTCATTACTTGCCCAAGTACATCCATAAAATACTCCAACTAAATCGAATCATTAAAATCATACCACACCTAACACTTTTCACCTTACTTCTTGGTGTTTTAAGCCGAAAATATGGACTAATAGGCATTCAAAGTACTGTTAAAAGCATTTATATTGGACTCATTAGAAACGAGGAGAAGTTAAATGAGATACCCAATTCCAGATGAGTCAATTGAGCAGCTATTTACTAAGGCCAGCTCACATCGCTCGTGGACTGAGCGTCCAGTTTCACAAGAGACTTTGCGTGAGCTTTATGAGGTAATGAAATGGGCACCAACCTCTGTCAACTTGGCACCCGCACGATTTGTTTTCGTACAAACCGAATTGGCAAAGGAGAAACTTCATCCCTACTTGATGGATTCCAATGTTGCACAAGTGAAAAGTGCTCCTGTTACCGTCATTATTGCTTATGACGAAAAATTTTATACAAATGCAGAGAGGCTTTATCCGGCTTATGATACGACCGATTATTTTAAGAACGATCCAAAAATGAGCTCTGACACCGCCTTCCGAAATAGCTCCCTTCAGGGTGCTTACCTGATTATCGCAGCAAGGGCGTTAGGTCTTGATACAAACTCTATGTCTGGATTTGATAACGCTGGAGTCGATAAGGCGTTTTTTGCAGGTACCGATTTAAAATCGAATTTTCTTTGTACGTTGGGGTATGGAGATGATTCAAAACTCTTTGCAAGAGGCCCACGCCTTAGCTTTGATGAAGTTTGCCAATTTATATAAACATACAAGGAGAAAAAAATGATTATTCTAACGGGCTATGTCCATTTAAAACCAGAAGATGTCAATGAATTTGTCGAAGATATCCGGAAGATTACTGCGAGTACGAGAGCAGAAAAAGGGTGTTTGTTTTATAATATTGTTGTTGAAGATGCTATTGCTGGTCGTATTGTAGCCATAGAGCGCTGGCAAGATCAGGCTTCACTAAATGACCATTTAGGAACACCAGAAATGGCAGCATTCTTTGATAAGTGGATGAACCGATTGAAGAGTGACGTGATGAAATATGATGCCACTAATGAAAGATCACTAATGGATTAACATCCATTTTAGCTTCTTTGTAGCAGGTCAGGTTTTCAGTAATTGGAAACAGATGAAAGACGATACTATTTTCCATCTGACTCCTCATAAAAGCCTCACTGAAGCTCACGCGTTGAGCGATTGTTAATCACAGCAATCTGGATATCAGTCGTAGGTGGCTTTGCCTTAAAAGTTGAGCAAGATGCTCGTCACATCTATGAGACGCAAGCGGCAACATTGGTTGCATCAACTCATACCCGTGATTATTCAACCAACTTTAAAGCATTTGAAAAAGCGACGGTGAACAAAACGTAACCAGCCCTTCAAAACACTCAAAACTAAAACTCTGTTTTTGACCTCTACTACAAACTGCTAATTAAAGTTTAGTGATCGCCCTCTTCTGCTTTTATATCTTCTACATATTCAAAAATATCTCCTATCCCTACTCCTAAATATTCGCAAAGCTTATCTATAGTAAGAACGAAATTATCAAAGCTAAGTCATCAATCCGTTACCGTAAGCTCGTCGTCGTTATCTTAATAATGCCTTATCAGTTTCTATAAATAACGAAATGAAGTGAATAGGCGACCCTCTCATTGCTCACGTTGGTGTTGCCTTTTTTAGAACACAAAAGGTTATTCATTATAGTTCTACTTAACAGCTGATTGGTTACAATAAAGTTGACAGAAAATATAAGACTAAAGGAATAGATATGACTAAAGGAACAATAGGTATCGTTGGGTTGGGCCGTATGGGTAATGGGATGGCTCAATCTTTGCTTCGCGAAGGTTTCCACGTGTTTGGCACGGACATAGGAGAAACCCAATGCCGAGCTGCCAAGGAAATCGGTGTAAATGTCGTTACAGATATCAAAGCGCTGTGTGCAGAATCTAGCGTCATCATTCTATCTTTGCCTATGGCAAAGCATGTCCAAGCAGTGATTAAAGGCAAAGATGGCATCATCGACTGTGCTCAGCCTAACACCCTGATTATTGATACTTCCACTTCAGAACCAGAGGTGACGCGGTCACTTGCGATAGAGCTGGATCAGCTAGGCCATCAGTTATTGGACTGCCCTGTTAGTGGCGGTCCGGCGGGTGCTGAGGCCGGTACTATGGTGATGCTTGTTGGCGGTGAAAGGAGCGCCCTTGAACGCGCCCAGCTGTATCTGGATGCTTTAAGCTCAAAAGTGGTCTACATGGGAGAGTCTGGCAATGGCCATGCCGCCAAACTCATCAATAATCTCCTGTGCGCTGCCCATCTTGTAACCACCGCTGAAGCAATCGCTCTGGGTGCCAAGGCAGGACTTGATCCAGAAGACCTTATTGCTGGTTTGAACGCGGGTTCAGGTCGTAGTGCAATCAGTGAAGTGAATTTCCCTCGCTGGATTTTGAGTGACAGTTTTGATTCTGGTTTTACGATGGCGCTGATGCGTAAAGATGTGCGTCTGGCAAAAAATATGATCAGTGAGATGGGATTAGAATTACCTTTAGCGCAGCAGGTAGCTGAGATTTGGTCGCAGAGCGAAGCAAACCTACCTGATCAGAATGACTTTAACTGCATTGTAAAAAATGCTGGCTTGGGAGAATAGAGGATGAGTTTTATCGTAGAAAAAAATGGTGAGCAGCAAGTTGACGCACTGCTTCATGAACTACTGGGTACTTCAGAGTTTGGCAGCTGGATTGATGGTGAATTGGTTGCAGGTCAAGGAGACAATATTGATCTGACTAACCCAGCGACTGGTCAGGTGTTTTTAAGCTATCGTGATGCGGGAAAAGATATCGTCGCTAATGCCGCCGCTGCGGCCATAAAAGCTCAAAAAGCATGGTGGTCTATGACAGCCAGTGCCAGAGGTCAGTCAATGTGGAAGTGCGGTATGAAAATACGCGAAGCCGCAGAATCTCTAGCACGCCTAGAGTGTATCTCTGCCGGTAAGCCTATTCGTGATTGCCGAGTTGAGGTGGCAAAAGTTGCCGAGATGTTTGAATACTATGCTGGCTGGTGTGACAAGATGATGGGGCAAGTTATCCCTGTACCAACAAGCCACTTAAACTACACTCGTCATGAGCCATATGGTGTAGTGACTCAAATTACCCCTTGGAACGCACCTGTATTTACTGGAGGCTGGCAAATCGCGCCTGCCATCTGTGCAGGAAATGCCGTCTTACTCAAGCCGTCTGAGTTAACGCCACTAAGCACAACGGCACTCGTTAACATTCTTGAGCAAGCAGGTATCCCGCGTGGTTTGGTCAATGTCATTAATGGATTGGGACACACCACGGCATCTGCTGCCATTGCTCATCCAGCCACCAAAAAAGTCGTTTTTGTTGGCTCACCAAAGACGGGCGCGCTCATTGCTTCGGCATCTGCACAACGTGTCATTCCTTGCGTACTGGAGCTGGGCGGAAAGTCAGCCAATATTATTTTTCCAGATGCCGATCTTGATCGGGCGGTAGTGGGCGCGCAAGCTGCCGTGTTTTCTGCTGCTGGACAGAGCTGTGTATCGGGTTCGCGGTTATTGGTCCACCGTGATGTTTATCAAGAAGTCGTGGAACGCGTTGCCTCGGCAGCTAGTAAGTTGCCCGTGGGTTTGCCATGGCATGAAGGCACGATGGTGGGACCGATTAATAATCAAAAGCAGTTTGATCACGTACACTCGTTAGTGTCGGACGGTATTGCGGAAGGGGCAGTTGTTGCCGCAGGTGGCAAGGCAGGTACAATCTGTGGCGGAGAAAATGGTTATTTTTATCAGCCAACCGTTCTGGCCAATGTAAAAAATACTATGCGAATCGCGCAGGAAGAAATTTTTGGACCTGTTGTTTCTGTTATTTCATTCGATGAAGAAGAAGAAGCGGTCGCGATAGCAAATGACAGTCGATTTGGTTTAGCGGGCGCGGTTTGGACGGCTGATGTCGGCCGCGCGCATCGGATGGCCGCTCAAGTAAATGCCGGAACATTTTGGGTAAATAGCTATAAATCAATCAATGTCATGTCGCCGTTTGGTGGTTTTGGTGAGAGCGGCTATGGCCGATCGAGTGGCTACGAGGGTTTGCTCGAATATACACAGACCAAAAGTGTCTGGGTCGAAACCGCAAAAGATTCGGCTATCCAATTTGGCTACTCAATTCAGTAATACGTAAGGAGAACATACATGTTAATTAACGAAACTCTACTGGGTGAAGTAAAGCAGTGGCGTCAGCAGATTCATAGTCAACCAGAGCTTGGTTTTAAAGAGTTTAAGACCTCATCATTTATTGTTGATAAATTGCAGTCCTTTGGAATTGAAGTACATCAAGGATTGGGCGGTACAGGGGTCGTCGGTATTCTAAAGAACGGCTCAG
The DNA here is from genome assembly GCA_963744895.1 of uncultured Gammaproteobacteria bacterium. Lineage (GTDB taxonomy): Bacteria > Pseudomonadota > Gammaproteobacteria > Pseudomonadales > Moraxellaceae > Psychrobacter. The sequence goes on along the minus strand of CAVUUW010000005.1, from coordinate 852,947 downwards.
GTCCTACTATCGGCATACGAGCAGATATCGATGCGCTACCAATAAAAGAGCAAAACGATATTGCGCATAAGTCCACTCATGAAAACTGTATGCATGCCTGCGGTCATGATGGTCACACGTCCGTTTTGCTTGGTACAGCAAAGCATCTGAGCCAACATAAAAACTTTAGCGGCACCATTTATTTTATCTTTCAACCTGCTGAAGAAGTCTTAGGCGGTGCAAAGGCGATGATTGACGATGGGTTGTTTGATAAATTCCCTATGGACGCCGTTTACGGGTTGCATAATTGGCCAGGCCTTCCTGTGGGACAGATTGCGGTCAATAACGGGCCGATGATGGCGTCTTTTGATACCTTTGAGATTACGTTAACGGGTAAAGGCACTCATGCAGCGATGCCACATTTAGGGGCTGACCCTATAGCAGCAGGCGCGGCATTGATTACTAATATTCAATCTATTGTCTCTCGTCGAATATCTCCCCTCAAATCAGGTGTCATTAGTGTCACGCAGATGAACAGTGGCGACACGACCAACGTCATCCCTGATTACGCTATTTTAAAAGGAACGGTTCGTAGCTTTGATATGGACGTACGCCAGTCCATGCAAGACATGCTGACAGAAATGGTTGCCGTACTACCGCCTTTATATGGGGTCACAGGCGAGATGGATTATCATATTCGCTATCCAGTCACCACTAATGACAGTCAAGCCTATCTCGACATCAAAGAGGCGGCTACTGACGCGCTGGGTGCTGATAAAGTCAATACGGATGTAGAGCCATCAATGGCTTCTGAAGATTTTTCATTCATGAGTCAAGTTGTCAAAGGCGCTTATTTTTGGTTAGGTGTTGATGGTAGTACCCCCTCCAAACCATTACATAATGCCGCTTATGACTTTAATGACGATGCGATTGAGACCGGTATCAAAGTATGGGTGTCTTTAGTAGAGGCTCAACTACCAAAAATGTCTGCATAAACTAAGTCTGCATAAACCAAGCAGTAACAACACGTAGAAGTCATTATGTAGAAACCGTTATGTAGAAACTATAAATTGCAAAGGGAGTTGCTATGAATAATACCAGTGTGCTACCAAGTACCATGACCAAGTACTTATTTGATTGGAAGCTACATTTATTAGTGATTGTTGCATCACTACTTGCAGAATGGATTGGGATTATCAAGATTCCCATTGGTATTGGCACGCTAGTCTTACTGCCTTTACTCTATGCATTTATATTTACTCTATTGTTAAACCCCAATGTCATACCGTCAATGACAGCGGTTATCTCCAAAGACCGCGCAAAATTTGCAAGCTATGCGGTGCTTTTAAGTATCATGCCTTTTATTGCAAAGTTTGGTGTTGGTGTTGGTCCTAAAATAGAAGAAATAATAGCCGCAGGTCCCGCCCTGTTACTACAAGAATTAGGGAATATAACGACTGCTCTTATTGCCCTACCTGTAGCTGTGTTGGTGTTCGGCATGGGTAGAGAGGCCATTGGTGCTACTCACTCAATTGCTCGTGAACCGAATATTGCGCTTATTGCCGATAAGTACGGACTACAGAGTCCCGAAGGTATCGGCGTCATGGGTGTCTACGTGATGGGTACGTTGTTTGGCGCCATCTATTTTTCATTGATGGCGGGCATTATTGCCTCTATGGATATCATGGATATTCGTGCGCTTGCGATGGCTTGCGGTATTGGTAGTGGTAGTATGATGGGTGCTTGTTCAGCCGCGCTCGCGGAAACGGTACCTGAGCAAGCAGAGACTATTACTGCCTTTGCAGCGACCTCCAACCTTTTGACTTATGCGACGGGATTATTTGTCAGTTTATTTGTGGCCCTGCCATTCACAGAGTTTTTATACAAAGTCACGAGCAAGTTTAAGAAGAAAAATGATAATACCGCTGCGACGCAAACCGATCCTGATCTAAAAATACCAGAGCAATCTATTTTATCAGTCAAGCAGTCTTTAGCTCTGTTAGCGGTTATCTGTATCGTGCTATTACTCAGTAATTGGGTAGGACAAGGCGTTGATCCCATCTCTGCGCTACCTGCCATGTTGATTCTATTCGGGTGTTGTATTGTTGGCGTCTTATTAAAAGAAATCATTCCGATTAATGTCCCCGCTATTGCTTGGATATCCATTGTGGCTATTTTGATATCTCTGCCACAGTTTCCAATGAGCGAGTATGTCTTAGTAGAAACAGATAAGCTAGGCGTGTTGCAACTTATTACTCCGGTACTTGCCTATGCTGGGTTTGCCATCTCTCAGATGGAAGTGAATTTGTTCAAAAAATCCGGATTTAAAATCGCCGTGGTTGCCTTACTCACCTTTACCGGCACTTTCTTGGGTTCTGCTATAGTCGCCCAAGCTTTGCTATAAAAGATGTACATTGGTATGGGTCACGGCACTGACAGATCGTCTATGCTCGGCCTGATGGGAAGGTGTAGTTGAAAAACAATAAAAGCGCTACGCTACTGCTCATATTAATTTTTGCAGCCTCTGTCTGCGTAGGCACAGCAAGCCAGAAAATTGATATGAGCAGTGCATGATATATCGATATTAATTTTCATTGAATATAGCCTGCTTACAACTCTTTCATCCATAACTTTAGATGCTGTAGTAACTCATGCGGACCTTGGGAGAGGTGACGACCGAGCCGTGTGATAAGATGAGCTTCACCGCTTGCCAGTAGCGTATTGTCTATAGGGATTGCGATCAGATGTCCGTCTGCGACTTCTTTGGACACGACAAAATACGGTAGAAAGGTAAACCCCATATTTGAGCGCGCAAAATTCTTTAATACATTGAATGAGTCAGTGGTTAGGATTGGGTTAAAACGAATCTTTTGTTGAAATTCTGCCATTGCTACTAACTGACGTACACCAAAACGATTTTCGGCCAGTCCCACTGGATACTCTAAAAGCGCCTCCAATTGCATCGGCGTATTTCGATTGGCTAAGGGATGGTCGGGCGAAACAATCACATACATTGGCTGAGTACTGACAACCTGTGAGCGGATGCGTGGATGACTGCTAGAATGGAATACTAAACCAATATGCGCTTCGTCCTCCTCAACCTGACGAATCACTTCGTTTGAGCCACCTGTACTGATGGACAGTGTGAGCGCCGGATACAGACGGGAAAACTCAGATAATGGCCCCAGCATCAGATCCCCAATAAAACCATCGCCTACGGCAAGCTTTATATGACCTCGCTGTAACCCCAACACCGCCTGTAATTTGGACACACAAGCCTCTTCAGCAGAGAGTGATTCCCGATAAAACTGCAAGAGAATAGTACCTGACTCTGTCGGCGTTACCCCTTTGCGGTGTCGTTCAATAAGCGTACTCGCTAACTCTTCTTCTAACAGAGATATTTGCCGACTGACAGCCGAGGGAGCGATATTGAGCTTATCTGCAGCCGCCCGTATCGTACCCATCGTTACCGCTTCATAAAGATAAGATAACCGCTTTCCATTAATCTCTGCCATTGCTTGTCCTTGCGCTCTTCTCAGTTTCATTTCAGTGTCATTAAATAAGTGCAGCACTTTGACTCATGAATGGAACGATGAGAGCCAGTGGCGGCATCCTATTTAGTCTACCCTAAAAGTCAGACGAATAAATGGCAATACTCACCTATGTGGGAAATGACAATTTACTCCTTACTCTTTACTTAAGAATAATTAATTTTATTAAAAAATTATATGAGCACATAACGCAATAATCGGTAATGAAATAACCGTTCTTAATAGGAAAATCACCAATAGCTGGAAGAAACTCACGGGGATTTTTGTTCCCAAGATCAATCCGCCGACTTCCGACATATAGATCAATTGAGAGACTGATAAGCAAGCGATGACAAATCGTGTTAACTCTGACTCTATTGAAGAGCCAATAATAGCTGGTAGGAACATATCGGCAAAACCAACCATGATCGTTTTTGACATTTCTGCTGCAAACGGTATATTCAATAGCTCTAAGAATGGAATAAATGGCATACCTAAATAATCAAATACGGGCGTTTTTTCTGCCACAATCAAGCCTAAAGTACCGATTGCCATGACGATAGGTAATATTCCTATCCACATGTCCAAGATGTTTTTTAACCCATCGTTTAAAAAAGTCAAAAAACTGGGGCTCTTCTCTGCTTTTTGAACGGCTTTATGTAAGCCATAGTTGAATAACGTTTTTCCTTCGGGAATGGCTTCACAATCTACCTCATCGTTCTTTGTGATATACGTATCTTCAATTTTAGACAACGGGAATAACTTTGGTACGATGAGCGCACAAACAATACCACACAACGCAACCACGCCAATCATGTTGATAAAGTAACTTTCTAGCTTGACTTGGGAGATCACCACCAAGCAAAAGGTGACCGAAACCGCTGAAAAGCTGGTCGCAATTACGGCTGCTTCTCTTTTGGTATAAAACCCACTTTGCAACTGCTTATCCGTTAGTAATACGCCAATAGTGCCGTCACCTAACCATGATGCCAAGCAATCGACAGAGGATCTGCCCGGTAAACCAAACAACGGTCTCATGACTTTGGTGCATAAAACCCCAACAAATTCTAATAAGCCAAAATCAAGCAATAACGGCAGTAATAATCCTGCTAAAAAGAAAACAATAAAAAGTATGGGCATGAGCTCATATAATAATAGACCACCAATACTGTCTGAATATATTGTCTCAAACCCAAATTGAAAATAGGTAACGACGGCAAAAAACGCACCAAGGACTCTAAGCATCAGCCAAGACGTTTTAACATTAAGTAGATTATTCAAAAATTGATTGTTTAAAATCAAGGCAGGTTTCATGATTTTGGTATATAAGCTACCAACCAATGTAATCATGATTGAGGTGACAACGAGCATTGGTAAAATCTCGCTCATATAACCTTGTATATAATCTTTTAGCACGGCGATAGGAATGGTAAACCCGTCTGCATAACTGACAAACTTACCATCTACATAGGGAATGGGAAATACGAAGACGATCAACCCTATCATAGAAGGTATAAAGAATTTTAAAAACTGTTTGAGGTTGATACTGGTATTAGCACCGCTAGCATCTTGATTTGCAGTGCTGGCTTTAATAATGTCCATATTATTGTTACCTTTCGTCCCTTTTTAACCAACCTAAATAATTTCATATCATTATTTAGGTTGGATTCTTTTAACTCATTTTAAAAATTTCATATTAGTAATTATTTAAAAGAGAATGTGTGACCTCTTCTAAAATTTTAAATATTCTCGTTGAGTCATCTTTTGAATTGTTATATAAGGGATTTATTTCTGCCATTTCCCAGCAACATACTTTTTCATTTTTAATGAGCTCTATATTGAGCTGCATGGCTTGCTCATAAGACAGACCATTCATTGCAGGCGTACCGGTTCCTGGGACATATAAAGGATCCACACTATCCACATCAAACGACACATAAATATGATCGCAATACTCTAGTTTTTTGAATATTTCTGCTACTGTGGCGCTGATGCCTTTTTTGGTTATTTCAGCAACACTATATAAAGGAATTTTATGTCTTTTGATTAATTCCATCTCCTCTTCTTGGTAGTCTCTAACCGCACAAAACACGATATTTTCTGGTTTGATTGATGGCTCGTTGGACGCCATAAACTTCAATCGCTCCCAGTACGCTTTTTCTACGTCAGAGAGCTCATTGCGTTTACATTCCAAGTTATCGATTGCACAGGCCATTGCCAAAGGCATGCCGTGCATATTCCCTGACCCACTGGTATAGGGTGAATGGAAATCAGCATGGGCATCTATATACACCACACCGATCTCAGCATCAGGGTGCGCCATTTTGAGACCATGCATGGTTCCTGCGCAGCTAGAATGATCGCCTGCAATGACAATCGGAAATTGATTCTCTTCTCTTATCTCTTTTATTTTATGTGCCAATTTAGAAATAACAGGCTCAATCACATCAGCGTATTTTGCATGTTTAAACGGTGATTCTTCTTCATGGATATAGTCATTTTTGATACTGTCAAGTTGCAGTTTTTCATAATACTCTGCGTTGAGCTCTTTTGATGAGGCGCGCAATGCATCAATACCTAGAGACGCTCCTTTTTTGTATCCTGCGACATCTGAATACACTTCTACTATTCGTACGTTTTTCATTAAATCATTCATTATTTTGTCTCCATTAAATAAAACATTTTTTTATCTTTTAAATTTATTTTTTTTCACTACTTAGCTATAGTCAGTCCTAAATAAGAAAGATATATCCCGTATCACACGCTACTGAAACAAATTTTTCTGGCTTGCTGTGCCTTCGCAGACAGAGGCGGCGCAAAATCTATCTCAGCAGCGCTATATTTATTTTATAGTGGATCAAACACTTTATAACGGCTAAAACATACAGCTCCCACTTACGCCATAGACTCAGATTCATTCGTCACCGTACTATGATCTTTACTATGAGCTTTCACCACCGAATAGAGGTTTTTGGGATCTTGTTGATGAGGGATCAAATCAAGCAGCTCATAGGCGTCCTGCTTTTTGATCAAATCACGCAAAAACACTAGAGCTGTAAAGTCTTCTGAGGCAAAACCAACACCATCAAATACCACTAAGTTGTTGTCGTTGGTGCGTATGTCTTTCTCACCCTTTACAATGCGGTGGAACTCCGTCACAGGAAAGTCTGGAGAGAGCTGTTGGATATCGCCCTCGATACGGGTTTGTGGTTCAAATTCTACAATCACATGATCAGCTCTTAGCAGGATGTCAGCATCCAGTTCGGTTTTGCCAGGGCAATCGCCACCGATGGCATTGATATAGACGCCTTTTTTGATCATATCGTCACGCAGGATGGTGGCATTTTTCTTATCTGCCGTACAGGTAGTGATGATATCTGCGCCGTCAACGGCTTCTTCTACCGTTTTGCAAATGGTAATATCTAAGCCTGAATCGGCAAGGTTATGCGCTACTTTTTCAGACGCAGCTGGGTCGACATCATATAAACGCACTTTTGAGATACCAACCACTGCTTTCATACCCATGGCCTGAAACTCGCCTTGCGCACCATTACCAATGAGCGCCAACGTTTTAGCATTTTTAGGCGCACAGTGTTTGGCCACCAGTGCCGAGGTCGCCGCCGTACGCAGTGCGGTTAAAATACACATCTCTGTCAGCAAGATGGGATAGCCTGTGTCAACATCAGACAACACGCCAAAAGCCGCTACCGTCTGCAAATCACGCTTGGTATTGATGGGATGTCCATTGACATACTTGCACGCAAACATCTCACCATCACTGACAGGCATTAGCTCTATGACACCATCTTTGGAATGAGAAGCAAAACGACTAGATTTTTCAAACTGCTCCCAGCGCGAAAAATCTTGCTCTAAAGCATCTACCAATTCTTTTATGGTCTGTTCTATACCATAATTACTGATGATTTCAGCCATCGCCTGTACGCTAACAAATGGCACACCCTGCTTTTGAGATACGATAAATTTAGACATTAGTTTTGCTCCATTCCATGAATATTGTTTGTTAAACCGACAATTAATATGCTACCAACTATAAATGTCAGTTAAAATGTCAATAATTTATTAAATATTGATGTATTTTTGACATATTGATAAGCAACACTTAGCAGAATGTCAAAACTTAATGAAGGAAGCACTTTTATGGCGTACTATACTTATGACTCTCTAGATAGCGAACTGATATCTGAACTTCGACAAGATGGCCGCGCAACCATCTCAATCCTTGCAAAAAAACTCAAAGTCTCGCGCGCCACTGTCCAAAACAGATTGGACAGATTGATTCATAATGGCGCTATTTTAGGATTTACAATTCGCGTGCATGAGGCGCTAGATAAAGAAACCGTCAAAGCGATGATGATGATTGAAGTAACAGGTAAATCTACGTCACAAGTGATTAGGAAGCTGCGCGGCATCCCGCAATTGATTAAGCTACATACGACCAATGGGGCGTGGGACTTGGTGGCAGAGATACACACGACAAGTTTAAGAGAATTTGATGAAGTGCTGCGTCAAGTAAGAGAGATTGATGGCATTCTGAACAGCGAAACGAGTGTTCTGCTGTCGAGCTTATAATGTCTATATCCAAAAGAATTGGTCCCACTCATGCAGTATAATTGCGTGTATGCATTTTGTTTAGGGCGTGTCCCTATTTTAAAAATAGTGATGAACGTTCGAATTAGGGACACACCCTAGTATCGACTATATTTATAAATACTTTTTATCCCCTCGTTTCGTGTACTTGTAGGTATACTTTGCGAGCGTCATTCGAGGTTTTCAATGCTTAAACAACATCGACAAGCGCTTGTGGTTGAAGGCGGCGGCATGCGTGGCGCATTTAGCAGCGGTGTCTTAGACGCCTTTCTACAACAACAATTCAATCCTTTTGATCTGTGTGTGGGCGTCTCTTCAGGTTCAACTAACGTTGCTAACTATTTGGCCGCACAACAAGGTCGCACCTTGCATATTTACTTGGATCATTCCCTTCGATCTGAATTTATTCATTATGGTCGTTTCCTTAGAGGCGGTGACTTACTGGATTTAAAGTGGATGTGGGATATGGTGGAGCAAGAATACCCACTGGATCAGGCACAATTATTTGCCAATCATGCTGAATTTTACATGGTGTTAACACATGCTATTTCAGGAGAGGCAACCTATATCAAAGCGGCTAAAGACAATATTTTGGATGGATTAAGGGCATCAAGCTCTATTCCAGTGCTGACCCGCCAAGCGGTCGAGATAGTTGGTGAGCCTTATTTTGATGGAGGTGTGGCAGATGCTTTGCCCGTACAGTGGGCAGCTGGACAACAGAGTATTGATAAACTCATGGTCATACGTACTCGCCCGCAAAACTACGCTAAAGCAAGCAGTAAAGGCGATCAGCTGTTGGCTAAATATTATACTAAGCAACGACATGGTTTTGCCCAAAGCTTGTTGACGCGAACCCAACGCTATAACGACTCGGTACAATTTTTACAGACTCCATCATCACAGAAAATTCTAGAGATTTGTCCACCCGATTTAAAAAACATGGCTAGTCGATTGTCCAAAAATAAAGCCAAAATCCGTTATAGCTATGATGTGGGACTAGAAGTTGGACACAAGGCGATTGAAGATTGGGATCAGCTTTAACCTAGAAGGCGCGGTAGAAAAACCGATACCCAAATGTTGTTAACGTAGCGATGAAAAATATTGGGTAGGCGATTTGCCCAAGGATTTTTTGAACATAGTAATAAATGCATTAACAGAGTCATATCCCAACAAGCCCGCCACGTTTTGCACAGAATCCCCCTCCGCCAGCTTGCTTAGTGCAATCATCAGATGCAACTGCTGACGCCAGCGCCCGAAACTCAGTCCTGTATCGCTTTTCACAAGTCTGGCCAGTGATCGTTCACTCGTTGCCAACTGTGTTGCCCATTGACGCAGTGTGGTACGGTCGCTTGGGTCTGCAAAGAGCGTATCTGAGATGTGTCTAATTTTTGGATGATCTGATATCGGCAAATGAAGCTCTTTGATCGGGGCATCAGAAAGCTGCTCAAGTAGGACTGCAACCAGACGCGCTGTTTTGCTTTCAGGAGAGTACAAAGGCTCCTGTTCCGCCAGATACAATATCAACTCTCGGACAAGTGGCGTGATGGCAACCGTACAGCATCCTTCAGGCATGGACGCGGCACTAGGCTCGATAAATAAAAAGCAAGTGCGCGCATTTTGGGTGACACGGCAGCTATGAGGCGTGCCGCCAGGGATCCAAACGGCATGCTGAGGTGGCACTAACCAAAGCGCATTGGGTACCTCGCAGCTGACCGCACCATGCACAGATAGAATCAACTGACCTTTGCGATGGTCATGTTGATAAACCTCCGAATCGTTCGATACTGGCGCAAGCTGAAGCGCAACTGCAGCTTGCGCGAACATATCAGAATCAAACTCTTTTGGTGATGAGACTGTTTTTTTAGTATTTGGCATAATATAGATATCATTTGGCATGTTATCTATATTATATAGATGTTAAATATTCTAAAGTGCTTCTTTTTTGAAGTAAGTCAGAGAATATGTTTAATACGATTAAAAATAAGTGGCATGCCATTGCGCTTGTAGTGGGAATTCTTTTTATCGCCGTCAATCTGCGCGCTCCTTTTACCGCAATCGCACCCGTTCTACCGCTCATTCAAAATGATTTTGGTCTGAGTTCTTCATCGGTGGGTTTACTGACTTCATTGCCATTGCTTGCATTTGCTGCATTTTCACCGCTGAGCGCCTCTTTTGCCCGTCGATTCGGACTCGAGCGTACTCTTTTTGGGGCATTGATTATTATTTCTCTGGGCATTCTACTGCGTTCTGCAGGCAGTGTGTGGGCGTTGTACGCTGGCACTGTGTTAATAGGTACGGGAATTGCATTGGGCAACGTGCTATTGCCGGGCCTGATTAAGCGCGACTTTTCGGCAAATATTGCGTCTATGACGGGTGCTTATTCTATTACGATGGGCGCAGCAGGCGCATTAGGATCTGTCATAATTATTCCCCTAGCGCAAATCTGGGGTTGGCCTATTGCGTTAGGCTTGCTGATCGCAGCTCCGCTGTTTGCCCTTATCCTTTGGTTACCACAACTGAAAAAACATAATCCCGTGATGATGACGAGTCGCAAACAATCGGCCAGTGTGAATGTCTGGAAATCGCCTTTAGCCTGGCAAGTCACTCTATTTATGGGGCTAAATGCTATGCCTTTTTATGTGGCTGTCGGCTGGTTGCCCACTATTTTGATAGATAATGGTATATCGGCTGCACAAGCAGGATCAGTGCACGGGACATTACAATTGGCTACCGCCATTCCAGGGCTGATACTGGCAGCCACGCTTCGGCGCTTAAAAGATCAGAAATTGGCAGCTGTCACGGTCAGTTTGTTGGTTGCACTCTCTTTGATCGGGTTTATTTATTTACCAGACCTTGCTATGTTGTGGGCTGCGTGCCTAGGTTTTGGCTCTGGCGCTAGCATGATGCTCGGTCTGACGTTTGTTGGTCTGCGTACAACCAATGCCGACGATGCCTCTGCTCTATCAGGTATGGCACAGTGTGTCGGTTATCTAATGGCAGCGGCAGGTCCTTTGCTGCTGGGACAGCTGCACGATTGGACCGGAGGGTGGACTGTCCCGCTATTAATAACCGCTGCGATTTCTGTTGCGGGTGCTTGTAGTGGCATGATGGCTGGGCGCAATGCGTATCTTGAAGACTAATCGCTGAGTTGAACACGCATTTTTAGATAAGTGAGAGGCACTCTTTTGCTTGTTATAGTCAGTGAAAAGTAATATCGATACATTACGCACGGCTGCTATAAAAGCATGGTTATAAAAGTAATACTTTCCATCAGTACTTCCTATCTATGCTTGGGTTACAGAGTTATCATCGCGGACAAGCTCGGTTATCCAGTCAGCAAAAGCGCGAACGGCTGGTGATAAAAAACGCTGATGTGGATAGAGTAAACTAACCGGCACGGACGCCGGTTGCCAGTCCGCCAATACTTCGACCAGCCTGCCTGCTGCTAAATGGTCTGCTACCACGTTTTCAGCAAGCTGCGCCAGCCCGAACCCTTCAAGACACATTTTGATGTAGAGTCCTGTTTCATTGACAGCGGCAGTACCGTTGACTGGGACTGATACCTTTTCATTGTCTTTGACAAAGTACATCTCACCCGTTCGTCTGATGTTTCCTGAAAAATAGTGGATAGCTCGATGCTGAGACAATACCTCTAAGCTCTGCGGAATACCGTTGTTTTTTAGGTAGGCAGGAGACGCACACGTCACCCAGCGAAACTGACCAAGCGGACGCGCAACGAGCGTGGAGTCAGTCAGCTCTCCTGTTCGAATGACACAGTCTACGCCCTCCTGAACGAGATCAACCTGCCGATCGTTAACACCAATCATCAAATAAATATCTGGATAGCGCGTATAAAAATCTTTTAGATTTGGCATGACGATAAAATGTGCAATACCGCCAGGCATATCCACTCGCAGACGACCCTGTGGCCGTTTTACTGAATCAGTAAGACTGGTCTCTGTATGCTCAATTAATTTGAGTATTTCCTGACATTGCACCAGATACTGCGTGCCCTCTGGCGTTAGGCTGACTCGCCGCGTGGTTCTGTTTAGCAAGCGTACCTGTAGATGTTTTTCAAGATTTTTGATCGTGCTACTGACGGTTGACGCTGGTAAGGAAAGCGTTTCTGCCGCGTGAATAAAACTCCCCGCCTCTGACACACGCACAAAAACCTGCATTGCTTGGATACGATCCATACTTTTTTTCCTTGAACCAACATAATGGGTCAGCATTGTTCGTGATTACGGGATAATGAAAACAGTTTAACCCTCTTTTTCAGGCGTGTCACTCTGCGTATCATCTCCCCACAATATGATAAAAAGGTAAGCCTAACATGACTGATTATACTCGTAACATCGTACAAAACACCGAAACACAAGCAACTCGAACCCTTATCCGAGGTGCCACCATCTTAAGTATGGATAGTGATGTCGGTAACTTAGTAAGCGCCGATATTCTGGTCGAAGGCAGCACGATAATAGAGATTGGTGAAAACATTGAGGCCAATGGTGCCGATATTATTGACGCATCTGGCATGATTGCGATGCCCGGCATGGTTGATTCTCATCGCCACTCTTGGGAAGGACAAATGCGCCGACTCAACTCACATGCCGAAACGCTTGAAGACTATAGCCACGCCACGCATTTTTCGTTTGCCAAATATTATCGTCCCTCTGATATGTATATCGGCAACTTAATGACCGTACTGAGCTGCATCGATGCAGGTATCACTACCGTTATCGATAACTCACATAACAGCCGTACAGGTGCACACTCCGATGCTGCCATCGAAGCGCTACTTGATTCAGGTATTCGCTCAATCCATGCCACTGGCGCGCCCGTAAGTGGAGAATGGGACACCGCCCATTGGCCGGGTAATATTGAGCGCCTTCAAGAGAAATACTTTAAAGATGAAGAAAATAGCCTGATTTCGCTCGCGATCATGGCACAGCTGGAGCCTGAACTATGGGCTGAAGCTCGTCGATTAAATGTGCCGATTATCACCGAGTTTTTCGGTGGAGAAATGGCAAATGAGCTCGAAGGACTACATCAAAAAGGACTGCTAGGCCCTGATAATATCTTTAACCATTGTACGGCGCTGCCGGATTCTGGCTGGGAAATTTTACGTGAGGCTGGCGTTCGAGTGAATGTCTGTCCGCGTTCAGATGCGCACTACGGTATCGAAGACGGCGTATTTGCTATGCAGGCCGCATTACGTCACGGTATTAGCCCAGGATTAAGCGTGGATAACGAAACGTCTTATAGCGGCGATATGTTTATGGAAATGAAAGTCGCCTTTTATTCACAGCGCGCCACGGGCATGCAACATAAAAATTGCTGCGGATCAGAACAGCATCCGCTTACCCTACAGTCTAATAGTCTGCTAAAAGCGGCCACGATTGACGGTGCCGTCTGTGCAGGGTTGCAGGATAAAATCGGTAGCCTAACCCCAGGAAAACAAGCCGACATTGTCCTTATCAATGCTGAGGACATGAATCTTTATCCATCAGGCAATGCCTTTAGCACCGTGGTACATGCAGCTGACCGTAGCAATATTGACACGGTCATGATTGGTGGACGCATTGTCAAACGTGGTGGCAAAGTATTGGGAGTAGACAATGTGCGGTTGCGTGCGGCGATCGATGAGTCTCGCGAGCATCTGTTTGCTGCCGCAGGCTATGTGCCTGATATTTTTGCTGAGGCGTTTTTACCGCTTGAATCAGCCCAGTAAGGAAGCGAGAGATGAATTTGGTATATTATCTACTGGCACTCTGCGCGGGGTTGGGTATTACTTTGCAGACCACGCTGAATGCTCAACTGGCTAAAGGCGTTGGAGATGACTCTGTAGCGGCGGCATTATTTTCCTTTACTGCTGGTGCGCTGTGTCTTGGTATTTATTCCTTAATGCGAGGCGGAATAATCGCTTCACTAATAGCGATTCCTGCTCAGCCTTGGTGGAGTCTACTCGGTGGTGTTTTGGGTGCGGGTGCATTGCTCAGTTACGTGGTGCTAGCACCCAAAGTGGGTCTGTCAGCACTGCTAGGACTTGCTATCGCTGGGCAAATTATCTCCTCATTGTTTATCGATCATTTCGGATTATTGGGAGCGACCGAGAGACCAGTCTCCCTCATCAAGCTGGGTGGTTTGATAGTGATGCTAGCAGGCCTAGCTGTTGCCTTATTAGGTGATAAATTATCGGCGCTTTTCTCCAGCTAACTGCTACGAGTAGTCGCATCGCGTGCTGATACGCCGTGATGGTAGTCCTGAGTCAAACGCTTGCAAGGCTTCAAAACCTTGCATGCGATATTTTTATCTTATTCCATGCTACTTAAGGAACGATTATGTTTGAACCTATCACGGGTACTATTACCCTTTTGGGTGAGTGTCCTATCTGGTGCGACAGGACAAACCAGCTGTTTTGGACGGACATTCCAGACTGCAAGTTGCGAGCTCTTGATCCTATCAGCGGTGATATTCGCCACTGGTCACTATCTGAACCACTGGGGTCATTTGCCCTTACAGCAGATAAAAACGTACTACTAATGGGGCTGGCATCCGGTTTGGGATACTACAATTTGACTAACGGCCATTTTGCTAAAATTGCAGCCTCGCCGGGCGCCGCGAACACCCGCATCAATGATGGCCGCTGCGACCGTACGGGCAATTTTGTGTTTAGCACGATGTCTGCAGGAGACGTTGTACAGCCTATCGGCAAGTTTCACCGACTCAATGCGGCGACGCTTGAGACAGAAACGCTAGACCTTCCTGAAGTGACGATTGCCAATAGTATCTGTTTTAGTCTAGACGGCTCAACCATGTACTACGCGGACTCAATGCAAGGATGTATTTTTTGCTGTGATTACCCTTCTCTTCGACACCAGCGCATATTCGCAAAAATCGACGGTCTGGGCGCGCCAGACGGCTCTTGTATTGATGAAGAAGGGTTTCTTTGGAATGCAGAATGGGGCGGTAGCAGAGTCGTTCGGTATACACAAGATGGAAAAATTGACCGTGTAATCGAGTCCTCCTGTGTTCAAATGACCTGTCCAGTATTTGCAGGACCCAATTATGAAACGCTTTATTGCACAAGTGCTAAAGTGGGTCTAGATACACCGACAGATAGTGATGGTGCGCTGATGAAGTCTGAGACCTTTGCTTCTAAAGGACTTCCTGAAGTCAAGTTCGCAGGACGATTATGAAGTTAACGCGAGCATTTCTAATATATTGAGGTTATTAATGACATTCAAGAAATAACGTTAAAAAAGCACTGAATCTCATCCAGACAGTAGAAGCCTACAAGTAAGGTTAGTAACTAAGCTAAAACAAGATAAGTAATGATATAATGACCCGATAATTGATACTCTATGAAAGGTTTACACGATGGCTCGTACCGCTAGCGCATTGCACATTTTAGTCAAACAAAAAGAGTTGGCAGAAGATATCATTGCCAAGCTCAAAAAAGGCGCAGCATTTGATGTGCTGGCCAAACGACACTCAACCTGTCCATCAGGTAAAAAAGGTGGTCATTTAGGTGAGTTCGAAAAAGGCCAAATGGTAGGACCTTTTGATAAAATCTGCTTCAACGGCGAACTTTTCACCCCTCATTTGGTAAAAACCAAATTTGGCTGGCATGTGGTCAAAGTGCTTTACAGAACGTAAGCGTTAGACTGTAAAAATACAAGTCGCCGCTTCAATGACAAGACGACTGAACCATTCAATTTAGGCTTTTTTCTTAGCAAAAAAGCTTTTCATCAGGTAAAACGGTGCTTTATGTATAACAATTCCTCGACTCGTCTCAATAAATACATCAGCGAAAGTGGGATTTGTTCCAGACGCGATGCTGACCGCTTTGTTGAACAAGGTAATGTATACATCAATGGCAAGCGTGCATCGGTGGGCGATCAAGTGGCTGCTGGAGACGTAGTAAAAGTCAACGGACAGCTGATTGAGCCACGCGAGCCTGATGATTTTATTTTTATTGCCTTGAATAAGCCAGTGGGCATTGTCAGCACCACGGAAAGCTCTGAGAAAAACAACATTGTCGATTTTGTGAGACATTCGGTACGTATTTTCCCGATTGGGCGTTTGGATAAAGACTCTCAAGGATTGATCTTTTTGACCAACAATGGCGATCTGGTCAATAAAGTATTGCGTGCTGGCAATAACCACGAAAAAGAATATCTCGTGACAGTAAATAAGCCAATCACGGATAGTTTTATTGAGGGTATGGCGAGTGGCGTGCCAATGCTGGGCAAGATGACAAAAAAATGTCCCGTTACTAAGGTAGCACCCAACGTCTTTAACATCACACTCATTCAAGGTTTGAACCGTCAAATCCGCCGTATGTGTGAGCATTTTGGCTATGAGGTCGTCAAGCTTGAGCGTACGCGGATTATGAATGTAAGCCTTAAGGGGCTTCCTGTCGGCGACTGGCGAGACCTGACACCAACAGAACTATCGACCCTGCTAAAGGCAGTAGAAAAATCCTCGTCGCAAGACAATCATTCGGGCAAAAAATCGCGCAATGCACCACGAAAAAAACCGCGTCCTGATGCTCACTCAAAGTCAAAACCCTCTACAAAATCAGCGGGTGCTGCAAAGGGACGTAACAAGTACGCCAAGGATGATGCCAGAAAGCCAGCAGGTTCTAAAGGTAGAGATGGGCGTCCTGCCGGTCGTGGCAAGAATGCTGGAGGCAATGGTAAACCTGCTACAAATGGTAGACGCCCCTCAAAAGGTCGAGGGTCTAAGTGATCTTAATCACTATTGAATGTAATGACGCTACTACAATAACGAGACAGTATCTTGTCATGCTTTGATTGGTGATTTGAGATACAAAATATAGTAAATCTGACACCTAGCCGATATTCATTTTTTTTGCTTTTTATGAACGTCACACGCTAAAAGCTGCGAAAAATGAATACCGTTTTGGCTAGATTGATGCCGACCCTATGATAGTAACGATTATATGCTACTGACCATCGTATCAGGTGATAAAATCGCCGCGAGCTCCTCATCACTCAGCAATTTCTCTTGTTTAACCAACTCAGCAACGCCTGAACCACTCAGCAATGCATGTCCTGCGATACGACTGGCATTTTCGTAGCCGATATGAGGAACCAGTGCCGTCACGATACCGATACTGTTTTCGACATGCTGCGCGCAGCGGGCTTCATTGGCGGTAATGCCTTGAATACAGCGCTCATCGAGCATACGAATCGATTTTTCTAACAGACGTGCATTGTTCAGCAGGTTATAAACAATCAGCGGCTCCATCGCGTTGAGCTGCAATTGCCCTGCTTCTGCCGCCATAGTGATCGTCATATCCGTACCCATCACCTGAAAGGCGGCTTGATTCATGGCCTCAGGAATCACAGGGTTGACTTTGCCCGGCATAATCGATGAGCCAGGTTGTCTGGCTGGCAAATTGATCTCACCAAGTCCAGTGCGCGGTCCGCTAGATAGTAGGCGCAAATCGTTGCTCAATTTAGACAATTTAATCGATAGACGTTTGAGCACGCTAGAGAAAGTAATAAAGGCACCCATATCGGCGCTGGCTGCGATCAAATTTTCAGCAAGTGTCACTGGCAGACCACTGATATCGGCGAGCTCACTAATCGCTAAGCTTGCGTAACCTTTGGGCGCATTGATACCTGTGCCAATTGCCGTACCGCCCAAATTCAATTCACATAACTGTAGACAAGCTTGTTCGATTCGCGCCGTCTCACTGCCTAGATCACTGGCAAAGGCATTGAACTCTTGACCCAAGGTCATGGGCACTGCGTCTTGCAACTGAGTACGGCCCATTTTTAGAATGCCGCTAAATGCTTGTCCTTTCACGGCTAAACTGTGTTGCAAGTTAACGATGGCCTCTTGCAGTGGTTTTGCCGCAAACACCATCGCCAAACGTGCCGCGCTCGGATAGACATCATTGGTCGACTGCGAGCGATTGACGTCATTGTTGGGATGTAAATGGCTATATTGACCGTACTCAAATCCCATTTTTTTCAGACCAATATTGGCAATCACTTCATTGGCATTCATATTGGTCGACGTGCCCGCCCCGCCTTGAATAAGATCAACGATAAATTGCTCATGATGCTCGCCATTGATCAGATCGGTACACGCGTCGGTAATGGCGCTGAGCTTTTCTTCACTAAGTAAGCCATGTTGATAATTGGCTTTGGCAGCGGCGGCTTTTACCATGGCTAAGGCTTTGATCAAATCAGGAAAATGGCTGATTGGCATACCGGTAATATCAAAATTTTGCGCGGCGCGTTGCGTTTGAATACCATATAAGGCGGTTGCAGGAACGGCTTGCTCACCAAGTAAATCTTTTTCGATGCGAGTTTGGGCTTTATTATCGATAAGGTTATCTGTATGTGTCATGTTTTTATGGCTGCTTAAAGTATGGAAGGTTGAAGAAGTAGACAGACAATACTTAATTATTTAGATGCATTGTCTTAGTACTACTGAAGATTAGCGCCATCGTAACCGAGAATTGAGCACAAGAAAAACGTAAATATTCTGCTCTCAGCCCCAAAATATTTGGTGCTTAAAAATAATATGATGAATGAGAGTGCTCTATCTGAAACAGATAAAGCTTTTAAGGCAGGTTTTTTGGAGGGGTTTTAGGGTCTGATTTATAGCCCCAATGCTTGCTTTAAGGCATTGATTTGTGGCTGCTGGCGATCGGTATAACGATATGCTAATACGACCTCGCGCACCAAACTGTTATCCCCTAGATAATGAATTTGGACGGGCGGCGTACTTCTAATCCATAATCCTGCATATGGAATCAACGCCACGCCTAGACCCGACTCTACCATCCTAACGATGGCATCCAGATCATTGATCTCCATGATCGTATTGACCTTAATGTCTTGTTGTTTAAAGAATTTGTTGAGCTTTGCGCCCGCTGAAGATTGCAACGTGTAATGGATAAAAGGATGCTGCTCGAGCGTTTGTCTGAGACTATGAAACGGCCATTTTTTTGGACTGATCAGCACATAAGGCTCGGTCATAATAGACTGGGTAACGATGTCTTTTGGCAAAGCAAACGCTGGCTGTATCGTAATCGCCGCATCTATCTCTCCGACTTCTAGTTTCTCAAATAACTCTATGGCGCGTCCGGGAACAATTTCTGTCTGCATGAGTGGGGCGAGCAACGTAATCGCCTTTAGCGCCTCTGGTAAGATACCCACTTGCACTGAGTTGATCGAGCCAATCCTAAGCTGCCCATAATAGCTGGCAATATCAGTATCTGAGGACAGGGGCATCGTCGAGTAAAGTGCCAAAATCTCTTTGGCGATCGGTAATACGCGAGTGCCTTGCGGATTTAAGGTGATGGCACGAGCAGATCGAGTAAATAACGACAACCCTAAATTGTCTTCTAAGGTTTTGATTTGAGCGCTGACCGCCGATTGGGTCAGGTTGATGTGCCGAGCCGCTGCCGCAAAGCTGTCTAATTCGCAAACAGCGACAAAGGTTTTAAGTTCTCTTATCATTTATTACATCACACTTATTAATATTACGACTTATTAGAATTACGATTGATTATAACCATAGTAGGATAGTATTAACCGACCAGCTTATCTTTGTTTATTATACAAAAACAGCGCTTATATCTAGGTATTAAAAAAGACCACATTCAAATAGAATGTAGCCTTTTTTTGACATCTGTTGTGAGCTTTGTTCATGACACAGGGCATCTAAAAGCCCTCTGTCACAGTAGACCCTTTTTTACTACAGGTACCTTTTTCTTATCGTTTATTGAGTGCTATCCGTTGGTGTCTGATCTGGGTTGGCCGTGTCTTCCATTACTGTGCCATCAGCCATTGCACCATCAGTCATTGCGCCATCAGTCATAGTCTCATCAGTCATAGTCTCATCAGACATCGTACCAGTAGTTGCTGTCCCAGTCCCAGCAGGATCTATAGGACTGTCTGTACTGACCATCCCCGTATCAGTGGTGGTCTCATCCATAGGAATTGTTTCGCCCACTGCAGTGTCATCCCCTATTTCGGTACCAGTTGGCCCAGTTTCAACAGGTGCGGCTTCCGTCGTGTCTATCGTATTGTCCGGCGTTTCTTCGACTTCATTACTACAAGCACTAAGTCCCACAGCACTGACCAGTAATGCGAGCCATAGTTTACTTTGAAGGAATTTTTTAAAGGTTGTTTTTTGCATTTTATTATCCTTAACGGCATTGAAATAAATAATCAGTTCAAAATAAATCATTAATTAAGAGATTGAATATTACTACTTAATAATTACTCTAAATCAATTTAGATACTAATGGTTAAGGCTACTAGGACATTTATGTTAACTTTTAATAGCTTTTTAATAGCTTTTTAATAAAAACGTTAATAATGTCAATTGTTATAACGGTTCATCGCTTTATTGATTATTTTTGATAATACGAACATCTATCCTAATACAACTCACGTTAAATTAAAGACTTTTGTCTAATTAAAAAAATAGATTAAATACTAATTAATCGACAATTATGAATATAACTTTAAGATATAGAAAAATCATATCCATTCTTTAAGATTTAACTACATTTTTGCCAGTGTTAGCATCAGACTATAGTGAGTTCAGTATAAAAACGAGTCAGCGAGACTGGCGTAAATTTTTTGTAGCCTCTGTCTGCGAAGGCACAGCAAGCAAGAAAAATTTACGCCAGTTTAGCGTTGGAATATAATCTATCGGTTTTATTTAGAATCGACTATATCAGCCAATGTCATTTAAACGATATTACCGACTAAAACGCCATCCAATAAATTTATTAAAAAACCCCTTAAGGCGGTCAGAGAAAAGTAAGGTTTCTGTCTCTGGTACTTCCTCAACATGATGGCGCGCTGCCAATATGGGTTGTTGTACCAATCTTTCATGATGGCCAAAGGCGCGATCAAGACTGATACTCATAATAGAAAAATTGGTCGGTCGCGTCAGACAACGATACACCTGACCTTTATTAATCAAGTCAATAACCATGTGCGCGTCTTTAAATTCTGTCAACATAACCACCATCAGATTCGGCTGAATATTTTTTAACGCATAAACGATGGGCGTGATGTTTTCATCATTAAGCGTGGCATCAGTGATAGTGACGCCAAAGCTCTTTTTCTGTAACAGCTTTGCCGCTTGCTCAAGATTACTGGCCCAACTGACGTTATAGGTGTTTTTAAAATACTGCTTCATTTGCTGATAGACCTCTTCATCATCATCCAATACCAATATATTGCGCTTGCCTTTATGGTTATTGGCTTCAAGATTTTGAGTATCACTTGTCTCAGTGCTATCTTGTGCAATACCTTTAGTTTGCTGAGCAATCTCCGTGGCTTTATTGACAATTTTTTTGAGTTCATCATTCTGCCACGGCTTAGTAATATAGCGATAAATCTCGCCTTCGTTAACCGAATCAATCACTGCATTGAGATCGGCGTAACCCGTTAATAAAATGCGAATGGTATTTGGCGAGGCTTCTTTGACCTCACGCAATACCTCTGTGCCTTGCTTGTCTGGCATACGTTGGTCACTGATAACCACTTGTACATCATGGTCACTGACATACTGCATCAGCTCGTTGGCGTCCGTTGTGATAAACACGTCATGTGACTGACGAAAATGCATTTTTAGGCTGCGTAGAATGCGCGGCTCATCATCGATAAAGGCAATCTTTGGTTTTTGCATGACACCCTCTATAAGTAAATTTCTTTAAGTAAATGGTTAGAAACCTCTCAACTTTCGAACAACGCTTGTGAGGGTTTATTTTCACGAGCTTTAGACTGTATCGGCAATGTAAGGATAAACGTTGTACCCTCGCCCACGGTCGAATGAGCATTAATACTACCGCCATGCTGCTCCATGATTTGAGTACTGATAGCCAGTCCCAAGCCTGTGCCATCACCTGCTTTTTTGGTGGTAAAAAACGGCTCAAAGATACGCGCCAATGTGCTCTCATTAATGCCTTGCCCATTATCCGCAACGTGCACCACAATCTTTTGCTGTGCTTCATCAACAGATGAGGTAATGTGCAACTCACCTTTATGCTCAGGTTTGATGGCTTGAGCCGCATTGTTGAATAGATTCAGCAGTACCTGATTGATTTGCGAGGGATTACATTGCACCAAAGGCAGCGTCGCCAAATCGGTGGTGACCGCCATGCTCTTAAGGTTGTTGCGCGTCATGACCAATGAGGTATTGATACAGTCATTGATATCGACGTCTTTGACTTTGGACTCATCGATTCGAGAGAAATCGCGTAAGCTAAGTACCAATTCTGCAATCTGATCGACGCCATATAAGCCATCCTTAATCAGGTCTGCCAAGTCCTCACTCACCTCGTCTGCTTTGATGTCTTCACAGCATTGCAAGGTTTGCGCCATCAGCTGCGTCAATTGCTCTTGGTCAGTTTCGGGAGATTTTAGCGCTTGTAACAATTGATCGGTATGAGTAATTAATTCGTCAAAGCGGGTGAGATTGTCGCCGACCAATTCCATATTACTACGCACATAGCCGAGCGGTGTATTGACCTCATGCGCCACCCCTGCCACCATTTGACCCAGTGTGGCCATTTTTTCAGAGCGTACCAACTGCACTTGTGAGGCTTTTAGCTCATCCATCGCCTGCTGCAAATCTTGGGTACGAGCGGCGACTTGCTTTTCGAGATGAACATTGATTTCGGCAAGCGCGCCTTCGTTTTCAACGACGCGATCGATCAATTGGTTGGTCTGCTCACTGATGACTTGAATCTCGCTGACATTGGAGTTGGGCAGTTTGTGCGCGCTGAGTTTTTGATATTGTTTTTGCTCAATCAAGTTACCCATGTCTGCGACCGCTGAGGCCATACGCTTTAATGGGCGTGTAAAATAATGACGGAACACCCATGCGGTCAGTAGCAAAATCGGTAGAAAGCCCAATAGCATCGCTTGAATCAGCTTATTTGATAGCGCATTGGCAACGCTCATCATGTCACTGTTTGGTTTGACAATGACCATTTTCCAATACGTAAACGGCATGCGAAAGACGAAAGCGGTCGCTGGCTGCTGTAGGACAAAATCATTGGGTACATCGATCGTATCTACCAGATGACTGTCCACGAGATTAAAGGTTTGATCGACGTTTAATAGGAGTAATGCTGAGAGTAGCTTGGATTCTTGCTCACTGATTTTACCCAGATTGGTGGTACTCAAAATACTGCGCGCCGCGAGCGTATAGCGACTTTCATCTTTGGCAACTGCTTCATCGATGAGTGTCTCATTGACCTTGTTAAGACTATTGGCAATCGGAGCAAAGCTGGGATTGCTCTCAGCAAATTGCTGCGCGGTGACCATCTCACCTTGAGGGTTGTCTTTGGTGATTTGGGTAACGATGGATTGATCCGGAAAGGTTAAGAACCGATTGTCCAAATCCACTAAGAACATATAGCCGCCTACCTTTTCTTGCCATTTTTGCATGGCCGTACCGAGGTTATCCAATAGCAAATTGAAGGTGACGACCCCATCAAAGGTTTGGTTACGGCTACCATACAGTGCTTTGGCACACGTCATCATCGGCTGATTGCTGACCGGATCAAAATACGCTCGGCTCCATACGCAGTGGTCGTGGCGAGCATACATCGCAGGGATATACCACCAGTCTCGATAATAGGCATTGGGCGTTTGGCTGACTTGATTGTAGCGCTCGGTCTGCTGCATCGTGCCGGATCGGTCACGCGCCCACACGAACGACTTACGCTCTCGTCCCTCAACATACATATTGGGATCGAACCATACACCGCCGCCCACAATTCTTTGATCGGTTTGGCGCATGAGATTGTCAAAAGCGACATTGTATAAGGCATCTTGTTTTGGCAACCCGCCCGCTATCGCACTGCTAGCCTTTGCCAATCCGTCCACATGATTGATGCTCGTCATGATGCTATTGATCACTTCGTTACCCGTTTCAACCACCGTCTCTGAGGTCATCGCTAATATGCGCGGCTTTCCTTGAGTTTCGATAACCCAGTAAACCATCATAATGATGAGTGCAAAAGCCACTGCTAAAATGATCAGCATACGTGTGGTGATACTGCCGAGCCGCCCAGCTCCATTCATAAAAACACCTTATCTTTATGTGCTATTTCTGCCCTATCTTGTACGCCACTCAGTAGCAAATGACGATAAAGATTGACGCAGCAATTATTTATAGTGCATCCAAGCATAAGAGGATGTTATGACAACAGAATGACAGAAGTTACACAAACTGATAGAAGCGGGTGATAATAGAAAAATTAACGACAATACGAATAATAGATAGAGAGCATTCTTTAAATTAAATAAAAGTTAGGAATTTTTATTAAAAAATAAAATACATATTAAATTTCGAATATAAAATTCATATCCTCAAAATACTATATTCAAAATTATAAATATGACGATTTTTATTTTTTAAAAAGTCGCTGATAAATATTCTTATTTTTCTCATATATTTTCTCTAGCTTCATTTTCCAAAATAGAAAGTAAGCATTTGTTTCAAAGTAAGCGCTTGTTAACAAACTTTAAAAAACGATTCGAAAATAACAATAAACAGACAACTTCGTGAGATTTTTACAAAGTTTACCCAGCTTTACATTATTGAGCGTTATTAAACACTTAAACACCAAATTCTTATCAGTCGCTAGGCTATGATACTTTCCATACTGAATGGGCACTTACTAAATATTGAATAACTGCACGTTCCAATTTCGCTGTTAATTTTAATTTAATAGTACATATTGAATATTGGATGGGAATAGAACATGGCAGTCACTAATGGAGTACTTTCTAAAGACACACTGGGTAATAACGCCTTGGCTAATAACACATTGGACACTAGGTTTGGTTCTGCTATAGAACACGCTTTTAAGAAAAATACGCTACAAACCATTGCGACCACGGCGTTAAGCTTTCAGTTAATGACGCGAGCAGAACCACCAGAGATGGTGATTGCGACCATACAATCTTTGTTAGCGATCAAAGCATCGCACGATGAAATCATTATTATAGATAACAACAATACCGCGACTTCTCTTTATCAGCCTTTGGCAGCATTTTGTGCCAGTTTGGATGCTAAACAACAAGTGCATTTTTATCATATTGACGCGGTAGCAGGGTTTAAGGCGGGCGCATTGAATTTGGCATTGGGATTGATGAGTCCACATTGCACGCATCTTGTCGTTGTCGATAGCGACTATCAGGCATTACCTCATGCAAGGGCTTCTATTACTGACGCCATCAATCGTCATCCTGACCATGCGCTACTGCAGTTTCCGCAGTTTTACCGCAATGCAGGATTGGTGGATGCGCGTAGTGAACTAAATCATTATTTTAATTATCATTTGTATCGTCCGTTTAACCGAGAGCGTGCATTATCGACAGGCACTTATGCCGTTATTCGTCGCTCGGATCTTTTGAGTTTGGGCGGCTGGTCGGGTGCGTCCATCACGGAGGACGCACAAATGGGCGTACTAATGCATCACAGTGGTCTTCGTAGCATCTTTATCCCGCAAGTTATTGCCACAGGCTTGTTGCCTAATACGTTGAATGATTTGATGTCGCAACGTCGGCGCTGGATCTACGGCAACATGCAAGTCTTAAACAACTATACGTCGATACCGCCGTCTTTTACTGCGCCAAACACTATGGCTAAAAAGTCTATCGCTACGTATTTAAGCGACATGCGTGCTCATTTCTCTCAGCTCAGTGCTTGGGTGAATTTCACTGGTTTTTTTATTTTGCTTCAAATCTGCGCTTTGGTCGTGATTGGTACAGCGCTTTTAAACAATAATGTTGATGCGGCTTTACTGACACCGTTCTATCTGGTGTACGCAAGCTATACGGTGTTTTTGTTCAGACGATTATGGGCGTATTTGCAGGATCAGACTCCACTTGATAAACAAGTAGATACCAATTATCAGCCAGGCCTTGACGCAAAAATACGAGCGTGGTTGATGCATATCAATTTTTGGGAACTTGGGGCGCTGTCGTGGTTGCCCGTACTGTGGGGTCGCAAAAAGCCATTTATATGCACGCCAAAGCAGACATACATTCAGACACGCCGCTCCTTGTGGATGGCAAACATCGCAGCATTGCCAAAACTTCTACTGATCATAAATCTATTGACCGCCGTAGTTGTTGCGCCTTTTTCTCCCTTTTATTCACCCGTGTTATTTGCAGGGGCACTGACTATCTGTGTGTTAAAAATAGCGGCGGCAAAAGTAGCCATAGATAATTTTGCTGCCCCTGAGCAAAACGTGCCTAACATCAATACCAAGTCTAAGCCTGCAATGACTATCAGCCATAAGCAAACCAAACCCATCAAAGCCCCTGATATAACAGCCGTATTTGAAGATAAAAAAACTATTAATTCTTAACGTATTTATTATGGCGGTTTGTCCTTCTGTTATTTGAGATCAACCGCTCTTTTTACACTGAGGTTCACATGTCTTGCGCTAACCCTTCTAATCTTCCAAACGTTACCGATTTTCGTTCTACCCGTTCTACCTCTTTACCCACCACGCCATTGCGCATCGCCATCCTTGCCCATTGTCTCTATCCCATTGCTCAACCCTATGCAGGCGGTCTTGAGATGATTACCGAGCTACTGTGTAACGAGTTGGTGTCACAAGGCCATGACGTGTTGCTTTATGCGCATGAAGACAGCCAAACCAACGCCACCTTGGTACCGTTTTTAACACGAGCTGAATTTGATGCCATGGTCTATGACAATGAACATGAGTCGTTGGGCATGAGCCGTGAGGAGCTGTACCAATACTTGGTCTATCAAAGGGCATTGCGCGACGTTATCGAACGTGACGAACGCGACGAGATCGATATCGTTCACAATCATAGCTTGCATCATATTCCAATGATGACGGGTCAAGCATTTGGCTCACGTTTCTTTACCACCTTTCATACGCCTATTTTCCCACAACTGCGTTTGGCACTTTTGACCTTGCGTCATGGCACAACCACACAATTTACAGCTGTGAGTGAACACCAGCAGCGGCTTTTTTCTAAATTTGTACCGTCAGAAGTGGTTTATAACGGTATTGATGTGGATGCTTTTGTGACCAATGTCGAATCCGCTGATAAGGTTAATAACAAGGGTGACGTTTATTTTTGGTACGGACGCATCTGCCCTGAAAAAGGCACGCACTTAGCCATGCAATACTGTCTGGAAGCAGGCAAAAAATTGATCATTGCAGGCCCTAAAAGCAATGAAGCTTATTTTGATGAACAAGTTGCGCCCTTGCTGGCTGAAGATAGGAAAAACAATGAACCGCCATTGTTCGATTATGTCGGTCACGTCACAAAAGACGAGATTAATCGCTACCTATGTCAAGCGGCAGCGATGTTATTTACCAGTACGTGGGATGAGCCTTATGGTCTAATATTGGCTGAAAGCTTGGCTTGCGGTACGCCTGTGCTTGGCTTTGATGTCGGTGCCAGTGCTGAGATCGTTACCTCAGATACGGGCATTATCGTGCCAAAAGAAGACAAGTCCGCCTTTATAAAAGGGTTTTCTGAGATCAAAAATATCTCTCGTCAGGCTTGCCGCCAACGCGCATTGGCATTTTGCTCCGTATCAGCGATGGTATCAGGGTATCTAGCCTTGTATCAGGCAACGTTAGATCAAGCAACGTCGGATCAAGCAGCAGTGGATAACGGACATCAAACACCGATCTTAATGCCTCAAAAAGACCTCAGCCAGACGCTGACCGCCATCAATGATAGTCCTATCATCTACGGAGAACGCTGATGCGTTTGGGTTATTATGCGCATCATCACGGTTCAGGACATTGCCGGCAGATAGATAAGCTAGCTGCCTTATTGTCAGTTGATAAAAGACAAGCGCTAACCGTATTCACAAGCTTAACCTTGAACGCTTATACCTTTACCAATATAGATGAATCACAAGTCGTTCGTCTTCATGCAGAAGATGAGCGGTCGGACGATGTGCTAAAAGGTCGCGCCGGAAAGCATTGGCAACCCGCCAGCTTACATTACTCGCCTATTGGCAATACCGACATTCGACAGCGCAGTCATCAGATATTGGATACGATTGTGCAACGTAAAATTGATATGATGATTGTTGATGTCAGTGTCGAAATCGCCATGCTGTGCCGAGCTGCAAGTATCCCGTATCTCTACGTGAGGCTACCCGGCCTACGTGATGACACGCCGCATCTTGACGCTTTCGCGGGCGCGCTTGCCCTACTCGCGCCTTATCCTCGTGTACTCGAATCTGACCTGACACCCAGCTGGGTCAGTCAAAAGACACTTTATCTTGATTTTATCAACCCAGTGTCAAGTGACACTATCAGCTATGAAGAGTTCGTCAAAATGCTGACAACATCGAAAACACTGATAAATAGCGCCCAGACGCTTGACACACTGCCTGCCTCCGTCCAAATTATTACTGTGATTAAAGGCTACGGCGGACATGAAACCATCGATGCAAAATTGCCTGAGTTGCGTCGTTTAATGCCCGACGCTTTTATTATCTCGCTTGGCCCAATAGACGATGCGATGCGGTGTCATGTAGATATCGCCGCGCAGGTAAATGATGTGACGCCATTTCTGCAGTATAGTGATTATTTGCTCATGGCATGCGGTCTCAATGCGGTCGCGCAAGCCTATCACTATGCAACGCCATTAGTCGTATTACCTGACGAGCGTCCACACCAAGAGCAAGAAATCATGGCGCAGGCTTTAATCACGCAAGGACGCGCCATGAGTTGGCAGCAATTCAAACGCTTAATAAGCGAGAATAGTCCATTCAATTCTGACGAACGACTTTTAAACCCACCACATAATCAATCTCACTCAGATCATGAGCCAGCTGATGATACGTCGGCAGCTAAAGCGTTTATGGATAGTATCGCGGACTACTCGACCACTAAGGCTTGGTTCAATGAATGGTTGCTGCCGCAGCTTACGTTAAGACCTGAATCTTAGGCTCTGTTTTAGTCTCGAAATTTGATAACAACATTTTTAATCTTGCTCATACTATAAAATAACGGTAACAACCGATGACTATACAACCAACTAGCAATGCTGACTCTGACTCCGAAGCGGTGTCTAAAGATATTCCAGTAACCGTTATTACAACCTGCTACGGGCGCAATCGCCACCTTTATAACCTCTTAAGTAGCCTAATGCATGGCAGTGTTAAGCCCGATGAAGTCATCATTGTGAATGACGATGCCGATCCCAAACGCTTGGCTGAATATGAGTTAAATATTGTAAAAATTGCCACCACTGTAGATAAACCAGCCGACGACACATCTGATGTTTCGACAAAAACTGCCTTTGATATCGGTCACAATCGCAACCTTGGGGCAGCGCGTGCCACGCATGACATGCTGATATTTTTGGATGTGGATTGTATCGTAGCACCGACGTTTATTGAGCAGTTACAGACAAAGATGCAAAAACAACCCGAGGCGTTATTGATGGGACAGCCGCGCTATCTGACGCGGCCGTTGTCAGAAGAGGAAAGTGATACGTTAAAGAATGGTAGTCTCTCCGTCTCTCATCTCAATGAGTGGTCTGTATATAACCCTTATCGCGACAATTTTGAGGATACGAATTGTAATCCTACCCATACCAATCCTACCCATACCAATCCTACCTATACCAATCAGACAGCCATCAAGCAAACGCAAGATTACGGTGCTTTTTGGAGCTTATGCTTTGCTATTACACGTCCACAATTTGATCGAATCGGTGGCTTTGATACCCAATATACTGGTTATGGCGCAGAAGACACCGACTTTGCCTTTACGGCGCGTCAGCTAAACATCGATTTTTATCTCACGGCTGATGTGGTGTATCATCAACAGCACAGTGTCTATCGACCACCGCTCAATCATTTAGACAGTATTGTCGTTAATGCCAATCACTTCTATCAAAAATGGCAGTGCTGGCCGATGTCAGGATGGCTTTCGCCGTTTGTAGATATGGGACTCATTCATTGGCAGGATGGACAATCCACCCCGATTACTTTGATACGCAATCCCACTCGCGATGAGATACAAGCGGCTCATTGCCCAGACGCACCTTACGTTTAAACGCTTTTTAAGGCTGAGGACTTTAAATATTAGGTAGAATAAATAAGTTTTATGATTACAGCTACATGTCTGACTTTCAGTATTGGCTGATTAATACTGACGAATAATCTCTACTTCTGGCGGCGGAGTACTCATTTCGCGACGCTCAAATTCCCAATTGTGCCCTTGCCAAAAGTGAGCGGTTTTATCATTATCATTAAACCCCAACATCAAGAGCCGTAGCGGTAATGCTGTCTTTTGAATATCTTGCAAATGGGCACGCGCCGCAAGCAGTAAGCGATATAACAAAAACCCCGACGAAGGGGCGGATGAGTGAATATCTTTAAAAGCAGGATAGTCAGCAACGACGGGATGATGCTCGGTTAAGACGCTATAATACTGCGCACTTTCGAACAAGGCCTGTACGGCTGTGGGCATGACGAGTATTCGATCGTCAATGATGGGATCATCATCAGGACTTGGATCATCCTCTAATGTAGGGAATTGATAGGCTTGGTTACTAAGCAACAAGCCTAATGGCGCCGATTTCGCCATTCGCTTTATCACGGGTACGTTATTGCTTCGAGGCGGTAAGCCAAAGTGCAGTTTACTGTCGCCAATCTGACGAAAAAATAATAGCTTCGGCAAAGTGCTCACCAGTGGATGATGAGCAAAAAACTCCGCATGTATAAAGTGATTAAACAAGACCAACACATCATCTGGCTGCAATAAATCTTCGAGTTGCGCGGTACTAACAGAAGGATTGTTTGCGATAAAGACGATACGATTGTTTTGCTTTAAAGCCGTCTGAATATTGGTAGGCAGACTCATAAAGGCAGAGGCTTCTGTACTGATGACAGCAACATTGGCTTCGTTATTATCAAGGATCAGCCCATCTGTTGAAGTTATCGAAGTTTGCATATGAGACGTTTTTATCCTATTTGATATGAATGTAACAGCGCGCTTTGACGTTATTTGATCCCTCTGTCCCACTTTAATAGTTATTAAAGGCGCTTAGGTGGCACAGAGTACGTACCGACAACATGCGCCACGATGTCGCTTGACCCCTCTGAATAAAGCGACACCTCGCCAACGATAAGCGTGCGTCCAACCTTTATTAAGGTGCAATCCGCGATGATACGCGCCGTAGCTGAGGGTTTACGCAAAAAGTTGATATTAAGGCTCGTAGTCACCGTCAACGGGACAATACCAATTCTGCCCAGTATCGCCACATAGATGGCAACATCTGCAATGCTCATCAGCACAGGCCCTGACACTGTACCGCCAGGGCGCAGCTCATCTACTCCAATTGCGTGTGATAAAATCGCGCCATTATCATCGACAGACTCGACCACGCATTTAGTCTGGGGGAACTCTGATGCCAGAAAATCACTAATTTCTTCTTTGGTTGCAGACACACAAACTCCTTCTTAAACAATCCTTATCAAATAACGCTTGCCAAACCGCGCTTATAAACCTTTGCCCTTTTTTATCAAGGAATCACTGGCGTACCTTCTGTACTAAACGCAAACCCTTTATTGCTAAAATTACCAATCATGACGGCTTCGATAACGGGTTTGACCGTCTCATCGACCCCTTCAACTTCGATGATAAAATTAGCCCCTGAGCCGCCTTTATCCTCTTCTTTCTCGACGATATAATTCAATGTCGCCATCGCAGGCAGCTTGATAGGATTGGACAAATAGGATTTAATTAACGTGCCACCCGTATCATAATAATCAATTTTATTGACATAAAGTGGTTTTGTTAAAGTGGTATTACGCACGCTGAGCGTCGCTGATAGTAAGACTTTTCGATTGTCTCTGTCTGTATAAATGTCTGAATAAATGGGCACATAAAAGGTTTGCTTGTAGCCAAACTGACTGCGATCCACATCCGATATCATCTCCAACGCTTCAATCGGATCTTCATGACTCTCAGATAAGACAACATTTGGGTCTTGCGCGGATTGATTACACCCTGACAATAACGCTGTCAGAGCGATTAGTAAGACCGATATGTGGCGCTTATTCATACGTTTCCCCTTTGGCTTCTAACAGTAGAGCGCTTGCAACCCGTTATTTTATTTTGACACCGACGCTACGCAAGAACTGATTGATATGCTTATTGGCACCATAGATAATCAAGATATCTTTGTCTTTTAATACTTGTTCAGGCACTGCCAAACCTTGAATATCAGGTTTGCTTTGAGTACGTCCAAAACTGTCTTCATAATACTCATAGCGCATGGTACTAAGCAATCGAATGTTAAACTTTTGCTCCAACTGCAAGTCTTCGACCGTTTGTCCGATCAAGGCCACCGGGATGCTAATCTCCACGATACTAAAATGATCACTCACCTCAAACGAGTCTACAAAATAACGTAACGACAGTCTTTTTGCCCAGCGTTTGGCGGCCTCGTTTTCAGGATGAATGAGGTCGTCAACCCCAATCGCTTGCAGTACTTTTTGGTGCAGTGGGTTGATACTGCGACTGATCAAACGCTTGGCTTTTAAAGTCTTGAATAGCGCCGTTGCCATGACGTTTTCGCCTTGATCCTCTCCAATCGCGACAATGACGATATCGGTATCGACAATCGGTAAACCACTGACCGTATATTCATCTTTGGCATCCATACAGATAGTATGGGAAATCACTTCTTTATAAGCTTCAACCTTTTGCATACTGCTGTCGATGGCAATCACTTCGTGACCTTGACTGGTCAATGCCATGCCAAGCGACGCACCAAAATTACCCAAACCCACAATGATAAATTTCATGACCTTTTGCCTTTTTTCGTTGTTTTTTAACTCATTTGGTCTCAAACGATTTATGCGTGACGCCCTAGGGCTTATCTTCATTTTGAAAATGGTGATAAAAATGAGATAAATTGCAGCCAAACAAGGAAAATAGTACAGATAATATCGAGATATTAGCAAGCTACTTGACACAGTTTGGCAAAAATTTAGCCATTTTTAGACGATTTGACGTTCACAGTTCAGATTGAGGATATGCCCTAGTTAATCGTAATCTCTTCTGTCGGATAATGATAATTACGCGGGCGACTGTTTTTGAGCAGCGCAATAAAGATAGTCAGCATACTGACGCGTCCAACGAACATAATGACAGACACCACAATTTTGCTAAAATCTGATAGATCTGCGGTTAGATTTAAGCTTAGTCCTACTGTACTGTATGCCGAAAAGCACTCAAAGACCACTTTGATCAAATCAAGCTCTGGTTGATCGTAACTAATGAGCGTCACACCCG
Source organism: uncultured Gammaproteobacteria bacterium (assembly GCA_963744895.1). GTDB lineage: Bacteria > Pseudomonadota > Gammaproteobacteria > Pseudomonadales > Moraxellaceae > Psychrobacter. The sequence goes on along the minus strand of CAVUUW010000005.1, from coordinate 819,479 downwards.
TACCGATCACGAGCAATGACAGCCACATAATAGAAAAGGCACGGCGAATCGAGATTTCAGCAATTTGTCGTTTAAACACTTCTACTTTTGTCTGACCACTGGCCAAACTCAACGTATTCAGCAGCGCAATAGCGAAGGTACTGGTTTTGATACCACCACCTGTCGAATTCGGTGACGCCCCAATCCACATCAAAAAGATCGTCAACATAATGGTTGGAAACGCCAGATCACCCATATCCACCGCATTAAATCCAGCGGTTCGCGGCGTGGCAGCGGTAAAAAACCCAGTGACTAGCTTACCAAAAAAACTGGCATGGTCAGCAAGTACATTGTTATATTCAAATATCATCACCCCGATAAGGCCAATCAGCAATAACGCGCCTGAGGTAATCAACGTAATACGGCTATTGATACTCAGTAGCCACGGCTGATAAACGCAGCGCTGATCATTACGATATATCAGGCGCTGGACGCGATAACGCAAATAACGCAGCACGTTGACCACAATAGAAAAGCCCATACCGCCGAAGATAAACGTGACGGCAATAATCAGCTGGAGCGGGTAATTAAAGCGTAACGAATCATCATACATGCCTGCGCTAAAGGTCGAAAACCCAGCATTACAGAATGCAGAAATCGCATGAAAAACCGAAAAAAACAGCTGCTCCGACCAGTCCATATTATTGACGTCATACATACTGATATAAATGAGTGTCGCCGCAACCGCCTCCACCGCAAATGTCACATATAAAATGGACTTGAGCGTGGATACCACATCACCCATACCGCCCATATAGGACATCTCGCTGATGCTGGCTTGCGTCTCATAACTGACGCCGCCCTTAAAGAAGTAACTAAAATAGGTCACAAACGTCAAAATACCTAAACCACCAATTTGGATCAGCCCCATGATAATGACTTGTCCAAAGGTGGTGAAATACGTCGCTGTATCCACCACGATAAGCCCCGTCACACAAACCGCACTGGTCGCGGTAAAGAGCGCATCAATGAATGACAACGGCTGCGTGGTTGCATTGGGCATCATCAGCAATAATGCCCCCATCAGCACAACAGACAAAAAGCTTAAAATAAAAAACTGGGCGGGATTAAGAAATGTGCGATTAAGATTAAAATCATGATCGGACATTTCACGAATAAAGGTTACAAACACCGCAATCTTTATAGCAACAAAACCATCGACAGGGCCGGACAGTCCTGAGCGTATCAAGTCCGTGAAATGTGCGCCCAACAAAATAATAATAGCGATACTGGTAAAAGAATCAAAAACTGCCACCTTATTTAGGGTAAACGGTTTTTTGGTATAGATATAGCGTCCCGCCGTTAGGGTGAAACCTAAAAAGATAATGGCCAAATAAAAGATGTGAAAAACTTGTTCGAGCCACGTTGGTAAGGTAAAACCGCTATCTATTAAAGCAACTGCGACGCCAATAATGCTGATGAGGATCATAAAATTGTTTAACAATCGATAACGCGTGGCTGCATTCATAGCCTTAATCCGTGATGGAAATAACCACGGTATTTATACTCCTTTTTTTGACTATTCACAAAAAATGTTTCTAGATAATCGTAACCAATTATTAAAGGCTTATATTTACTATGAAACAATAGCGCAAGATAAGCACGCATATAATGTCACAGCACACTCACTAAGGCTATTAGCGTATCAGTATTGTTTTTTAATAACTTTTCAATGATTCTTAGTTGATATTCTTACCCCGCCCCATGTCACTAACGCCACACCAAGTGCGATCAGCGAAGCACCCAGAAACAAACCTGACGGCGGACTCTCTCCTTGCAAAAACACTGCTACAGGAACACCCACCACTGCGCCTACCGATCCTAATAAACTTAACAAAACAGGGCCGCCTGTCTTTTGAAGCACAAATAACAATAAGAACTGTCCTGCAAATAAACCTGCTTGTACAGCGATCACGAACAGCGGTAACCACTCCAGCGATACCGCCACTGAAAAATTAGGCAATGTACTACAGACGAATAGCAGTAACGCAGTCGCTATCAACATACCTGGTGCCAATGCATTGGGAGAGGCTTGATTGGGCCAACGTAGCGTACGGTATATATTGCCGAGTGCGAGCAAAATAGGCCCGCAAAGCGCTATTAAAATCCAAAAAACACTAGCGTCTGGCGCGGTTATCTTACGGACTGCCAACACGCCTGCACCCGTCAGTGCAGCGACAACGCCAAGAGCACGAATAACAGTAAAGCGCTCCATTCTCAGTAGCAGGGCGCCAAGATACGTCAGCAATGGCGGTAAGGAGAGAATTAAAGCGACGAACCCAGCTCCAACATGGGGAATGGCAGAAAATAGCAATAAGTTGGAACCTGCGACACTGATTAATGCGGCGACAAAATAATACTCAAAGCTGCGCCGATTTAAAGGAGGCAGTTCTTGTTTGATAAAGGCGGTAACCAATAAAATAACGGCAGCACCTGTAATAGACCAAAACAAAAAAGCCAGCGGTGTTATGCCTATCTCACCTGCATACTTTGCCAAATTGGTAGAGACACCTGTCAGCGCACCGCCTACCAATAGGCAAACAAAAGGAATGAGCCATGCTTTTTTATAAAAAAATGTGGTCGGCTTTGTAGTGTCCTTCATCAGTAATCCTATTGGATAACCAAGCGGGTTTGTTTGAGGGGTGTTGAGTGACTATTCAGGCAATAGACTGGCAAGCAGCTCATCTATCTCGACTTTGAACTCTTTGTCTTCAATTTTATTGGCGCTGATTTTGGCACTTTGTAGGCTATTGATAGCAGCAGCCGTGTCATCCATCTCAATTTGCAACACTGCCATTGAGAAAGCGATCGATGACATGTGATCTTTTGAATTGATGGCAGTGGCTTTTGCGAGGGCTTTATTATAGATAACCAAGGCTTCATCTAAATCTTCCGTAAAGTCAGCAAGCGTTTCCCACTGCTCTGGATGATCCTTATCCGTGTTTTCATTATCGGTGCAAATGGCTTTTAGCTCTGCATATAGTGCATCGAATTCTGCTTGATTACCTTTGCGATCCGCTTCTAGCAAATCTTCAGCTAAGGTATAAATCGCTTTATATATTTTGGTATTAATCATTGCTCACAACCTTTTTATACTATTTATCAGAGGGTTTTTGTCATAAATGACGACAAACTTAAAGGCTCAAAAAAATTAGAACCGTTGCAACCTGTCATCATAGACGAAACGCGGACGCTTGGTGCGTATTTATGATCACTTACATTAAAACAATTCTGTGCAAATATAGGCATTATTAAGTCAATGTCAAAATAACACAGTATGCCGTGACGCTCTGCATGTGTTTGTCTGAAAATAAAAAAAAGCAAGACAGGCGCTGTCTTGCTTTTTTGACTACTGGTATTTATAAGTACTAGCGAGTAAATTTTGCGTATTTGGCACAAGCGGCTGGCTGCCAGTAAAACTCAGTGGCACGGAACTCGCCATCACGCATACGCCCTTCATAGTTATTACCAAAGATGATTTTGTATTGGCAAGTCTTTACGCGGTTATCAGCATCATAAAACTTGAGTATATAGTCCCATTCGCGAGCGTTAAAGCCTTCGCTAAAATGCGGCGTACCGATTAACTGGCGAATCTCATCCTTGGTGGTTCCTACTTGAATCTTGGCAATGTCATTTTGATTGACAATAGTGCCACCTTTTTGCCATGCTTTTGTTGCATCAGGGAACACAAGGTCATTGGCATCGACTGATCCATGCTGAGCGCCAGGCGTCAAATGCCACGTTGGCATGATGTTCTTTTGAGTACAGCCTACTGTGAATAGCAAAGCGGTCGTGGCTAACAAGCCATAACGATATACAGATTTTTTCATTATCTATCCTTTAAGGTATTTTATGAGTAAGCTGGCAGCGCCTGTTTATCAATTAACAGCGCTGCCATAAAATCAGGTAGTCAAATTAGAAATGGAAGCCTGCACCAACTGCACCGCCTGCATTGCCTTGGGTATCTGCTGTACCATTTACCTTGATTACCCAGCGCCCATTGTCAGATACCTTGGACACACCAATCGCAACTGCACTTTGGCCGTTGTAATTAGCGATACCACCGCCAATCATTGATTTACCAGGAATATAAGCTTGTGGTAGTGAAGACATTGCCATGGCTGCTGAAATACCCGCATTTGCGTCGTCTTCTACTTCGTTAATCTTATAACCCAACTCATTGACACTATTGCTCAGCTTGCTATCAAGTGCGTTCAACTGACCAAGATTGACTGCATCATTAACTTCGATACCATCAGCAACACCAGTAATGGTTTTATCACCTGCGTTGATACCTGCCGTTGTCATACTCGGACCATCTTTGATGGTTACGCCCGTATTATTGACCGTTGTATTACCAGTAGTAACTGTGTCAGCTGTGATGTTGTCCACATCAATATTGCCATTCAAGTCAAACTTGATACCGCTGCTGGTAGCGGTTGTCGTGATGTTGTTACCACCTTCAAAATTTAGTGCTGTCATGTCGCCAATCGGCTTATTGATAGTAGTACCACTATCAGCACCGAAGCTTAAACCTGCATCAAGTCTGTCTGTATTGGCTTGAATATTTTCATTGGCTTGAGCGTTACTTTGATTAACTGCTGCTATCGCATCGTTGATGTTATTTCGACCAGTTCCGCCAATATTGCTAGCGGTCAAATTACCTGCCGCATCAAGCGTTGCATTGCCACCAATGATACCCGCCACATTACTTCCTAGATTGTGTAACTGACTACCGTTGATAGCATCAGTACTACCTGCACTGACGTTGCCTGCTTTTACATTGGTGATGGTTGTACCTGCAGCACCGCCACCTAAAGTAATGCTGCCTTTATTAACCGTACTATCAGCGTTTTTGTCGTACTGAACCGCAGCATTGCTAAGCGCTTCATTGTTACTTTGCAGCGTGTCACTGACGGCTTTTAACTGTGAGACGTTGACCGCATCAGAGTCTGCTGTACCCGCCGCAACACCTGTAACTTGACGATAGATGCCGTTAGTAGCATCACCTACCGCCACTGCGCCTGTTGTACTGGTGGTCGCTGTAATAGCGGCATTACCAGCAGCAAGGTAACCTGCAATACCGGCACCTGTTCTTGCGGCAGAACCCGTACCGAGCACTACGGAGCCTTCAACGGTTGATGTGACGTTATTACCCAATACAAACGTATCATCACTATCTATCGTATTGTTGTTACCCACGGAGTAACTATTAGCGCCGTTAATAATGCTCGGATCGCCAAAAGCACCAGAGTTATTACCGTTGACGACGTTGCCCGTACCGATACTGATAGACTGATTACCCATTGCTTGGGCACCATCACCAATAGCAATTGATGATTGACCAGCCACCTGTGAGTCGTTACCAATAACGACTGAGTTGGTTGCACTTGCTGAAGCTTCAGTGTTATGACCTAACGCAACAGTACTATCAGCACCTTCTTGAATAATAGCATTGACACCGATAGCCGTTGAATTCTTGCCGCCAGCACTTGAGTCGTTGGTAACACCCAAATTACCTTTAGCATTAACAGCATTGGTATGAGCAAATTTCACACCTTCCGTGTTCATTCTTTGCACAGTTTCACCGATAGTTAAACGATCAGTGATATTTTGACCTTCGACATTATAAGTTAAGAACAATGAATCCATATTACCGTTGTCTGAATGACGGTTTACTACTTGATCCGTTACATTGACTGTCACAGGTTTAAGGTTTTGATCCATGACTTCAACATTGGTGATATTGTGAGCAATCAAGCTGTCTAATTGGCCTTTGTTAACGGCGTCAGCTGCGTCGATGCCGTTTGCCACATTAGACAATCTTGTACCACCGCTCACCACAAAGTCCTTACCCTTTGCGTCTTGACCAATAACTGCTTGAGCACCCGCTAAAGTCACTTGATTGTAATTGACGCTGTTATCAGTATTACGAGCATATTGAACGGAGCCATCAGCTAGGTTGTCTAACTGGCCTTTGTTAACCGCATCGCCTGCATTAACAGCATTACCAACATTGGTAATAACCGTCTTGTTTGCATTGATACCACCTGCGGTAATGCTTGGGCCTGTTGCACCATTACCATCAGTGAAGCTTAGACCTGTTTGATTAAAGGTAGTAGTGTTTGTGCCATCTGTTGCGGTGAAGCCGTTAGCACCATAGTTGCTGGTATTCTTGCCATCAGTGACCTTAGTACCTGCTGACGTCATAGCAGTGATGTTCTTGCCATCGGTAATGGTGATGCCTGCATTGTCTAAGACACTGTTGCCAGTTTTAACGCTGTTAAGCGTCAAATCGTCTTGAGTTTTAACGTTATAATCGGTTGAACCATCTGTGTTGGTTGATGTGGTGATGGTAATATTTTTACCTTCAGTCAACGTGGTTTTTGCGGTGAGAGCGGCATTACTGACATTTTTAATAGCGCTATCAATTGTAGTAGCACCTGTACCACCGATATTGGTTGCAGTGACTACGCCGCCTGTGTTCACCGCATTACCACCAATGACGTTCTTAACCGATTCTGCAGTGTTGAACAACTGACCACCGTTAATGGCATCTTTGCTGCCCGAAACGATACTGCCATTATCAACATTGATGATTTTTTTGCTACCAGCATTAATACCAGTTGCCGTGATGCTTGGGCCGGTCTCACCATTAACGTCAGAGAAGCTTAGGCCTGTCTGATTAAAGGTAGTCGTGTTTGTACTATCTGTTGCGGTGAAGCCGTTAGCACCGTAGTTGCTAGTGTTTGTGCCATTAGTGACACTGACACCATCTGTGTTAGTGACGGTATTGCCTGTGGTAACACTGTCAACAACAAGGTCAGGATTGATGGCAACGTTAACACCTTCTTTTGTTGCTGAGGTGATGATATTTTTATCTGTGGTTATACCAATCGTTTCACCCAATGCGTAGGTTCTCTCTCCACCATCAACATTGAACTTGATACCTTTGTTGATCGCATTATTGGTGGCGTTGAGCTGATCGCCAGTGACAGCTTGGGTTGATCCTTTAGAGATGTCTCCATTGGCTAGACCACTTAAAGTACGTACACCATCGATACCAGCAATGCCAACAGTAGTACCGCCAGTAGTACCGCCAACCGTAATCGCACCTGTTCCAGCATCTTGACGTACGATACCGCTGCGACCTGCGTTGATATCGCCAATGGCGGTGCTATTGTTCGTGACATTCGTATTGGTAGTATTAAGCTGATCACCTGTAACGGCGTCCGTTGAATTTGCAGCAATGGTACCGTTCGCAACGTTGCTAAGCTTAGTCGCTGTAGTCGTGCTGCCATTGGCATTACGTACGCTGGTGATAATATCGATGTTATTAACTGCAGTGCCTGAGCCATCTTGCGCGGTGTTAAAGCCATTAGCGGTGTTGTAAACCTGCGTGCCATCCACTTGGGTATATACCACAGGGGCACTGTTCGCCACTACATTGGCGGCATTTTGTACTTGACCAAAGGTTGCGGCATCAGTCAATGCGGTGCCATCAGCAACATTAGTGATTCTAGTACTACCAGCATTAATACCTGTTCTACGAATACTTGGACTGGTGCTACTCAAGTTAGGCGTCATGCTGTTAAGTTCATCACTAAAGCCAAAGCCATCATTAGTGACAATACTGCCCTCCCCTTGAGCATTACCAACATATACAAAATCAGGCGTTATGACACTACCGTTCGTTGGCATACCTGTATTTTCATCGACTCTAAAGGTACCGAAGTTACCCTCTTGTAGTAAACTCATGGTATTGGTTTTTTGATTTCTAATCAAAAAGCCGTTAGCGCCATAGTTGCTGATGTTAGAGCCATCGGTGACGTTAGTGCCTGCAGACGTCATAGCAGTGATGTTCTTGCCATCCGTAATGGTGATGCCATCTTTATTGGTCACGGTGTTGCCAGTTTTTAGGCTGCCCTCATCGCCAAGATCGATGTCTTTATTCAGCTTAACGATCAAGCCATTTGTGTCTTTATTCGTAACCACACCGATATTATTATCAGTCAATGCAGTTGTATCAGCAGCCCCACCAGTGACGCTAAGCGTTTCTCCAAGCTTACGCTTAACTTTAGTACCACGATCACCAGCAAAGCTTAAGCCTGCGTCGGTCACGCTATTGACTGCGGTATTCAAGTCACCAGCATTCACAGCATTGTTGGCGTTATCAGCTACTTTGTAGTCACCAGCACTAGATACGCCTGTTAATTGACGAGTAGCGCCTTTTGAATTAGTGAAACCAACAGTGGTACCACCAGTCTGAGCGCCAACGGTGATGACGCCTGTTCCCGCATCTTGACGTACGATACCGCTGCGACCTGCATTGATATCGCCAATGGCGGTGCTATTGTTTGTGACATTTGTATTGGTGGTGTTGAGCTGATCGCCATTCACCGCATCTGTGCTATTTTTAGCAATGGTGCCATTGGCAACGTTGCTAAGCTTGGTCGCTGTAGTCGTGCTGCCATTGGCATTACGTACGCTGGTGATAATGTCGGCGTTATCTACTACGGTGCCTGTACCATCTTGCGCGGTGTTAAAACCATTAGCGGTGTTATAAACCTGCGTACCATCCGCTTTGGTGTATACTACAGGCGCACTGTTGGTCACTGCATTGGCTACATTTTGTACTTGACCAAAGGTTGCTGCATCAGTCGATTCGGTGCCCGCAGCAACGTTGGTGATTCTGTTGCCGCCATTGTTAAGTCCGCCCTTTGTTAGGGTGACGTTATCTGTGGCTGGGTCGTTGTCGGTAATCGTTATACCATTTGCACCATAGTTACTGGTGTTGGTACCATCTGTGACCTTGGTGCCTGCTGATGTGACCGCTGTGATGTTCTTGCCATCCGTGATGGTAGTACCTTTTGTGTTGGTCACGGTGTTGCCTGTGGTCACGCTACCATCTGCACCAAGATTAACGTCTTTGGCAAGCTGTACCAATAAACCATCATTAGTGGTATTGGTGGTAATACCAATATTCTTACCTGTTGCTAGTTTCGTAGCGTCCGTTTCACCACCTTTAAGGCTTAAGGTCTCGCCAATTTTACGATTAATGTCGGTTCCTGTGTCACCTGCAAAATTCAAGCCTTTGTTGATGTTAGTGGCGTTGGTGGTGACTTGTTGATTGGTCGCAAACAGTTGGCTGCCATTCACGGCATCAGTTGAGGTGGTAGTTAGCTGACCTGCCGCTACGTTTTGAATCTGACGCTCAGCACCTACCGAACCGACAGAGACCACACCCGCTGTCGAGGGTGTTGTACCTGCAAATTTATAGGCTGTGCCACCAATCGTCGCGCCTGTAACATTGGTTGCCGCTCTCGTGACTGATCTTGCGCCCAAGGCAACACTATTTACTATGCTCGCATTAGCACTAATCCCTAGCGCTAAACCGTTGGTTGCCGAACTTCTAGCAGAATTACCAATAACTGTAGACTCTAATCCCGTTGAACTTGCTGAGTTTCCGATGGCAATATTGGATTGATTCAATGTTAGGTCGCCTGCAATCGCACCATCACCAAGTGCGATCTGATTACCAGCGCCGCCTAAAGCACGAGTTCCTCTACCAATGGCTATTGATGCACCGCTGATGTTATCAGGACTACCATTGGCAATGGCACCAGTACCTAATGCAATGGAGTTTAGTGATTTAGCTTGTGCAGCATTGCCAAGCGCTAGCGCGTCAACACCACTGCTCGTAGAGTTTGGCCCGATAGCGATAGAGTTGGTGCCCGTAGCCTGCGAGTCAGACAAGACTGAGTTGGTATGGAAGTATTTGATACCCGCGCCGTTGTTGATGTTATTGAGGGCAGTAGTGTTGGTGGTGACATTTTGGTTGGTCGTAAATAGTTGATCGCCATTCACCGCATCAGTGCTATTTTTAGCAATGGTGCCATTGGCAACGTTGCTAAGCTTAGTCGCTGTAGTCGTGCTGCCATTGGCATTACGTACGCTGGTGATAATGTCCTCTGGCGCTACTGCTGTACCTGTGCCAGTAGCATTGTCAAAGAATTGAGTGCCGACTTTATAAACTTGTGTGCCGTCCGCTTTGGTATATACCACAGGCGCGCTGTTAGTTACTGCATTGGCTGCATTTTGTACTTGACCGACGTTAGCCGCATCAGTATTAACCGTACCTGCCAAGACATTGGCAATCTTCTGACTACTAGCATCAAAACCGTTGGCTTTTACTTGACCAGTAAAGGTCGGGGCATTAGCAATTTGAATGTCAACTTTGCCATCAGTGATAACGGTTTTAACGTTGGCATTGCTTGAGGCTGCTGTCGCACCGCCGCTGATATCAATAGTGCTACCAAGCTTCTGCTGACTGCCATTTTCATCGGTGTCGTTCAGCACATTACCGACGAAAGTTAATGGCGAATTGGCCTGTGTATTGGTTACTGCGATCGCATCATTGATATTATTTTGGTTTGTACCACCGATGTTGGTTGTAGTAACGGCGCCAGCTGTATTGACTGCATTGCCGCCAATTACGTTTCTCACGGTTTCTGCAGTACTAAGCAGTTGTCTACCGTTGATAGCCTCCTGACTGTTTGCATCAACGTTGCCATTAGCGACATTGGTAATTTTTTTATTATTTAGATCAGCGCCGCCGTATAGGTTAGAGGCACCAATAACTGATAGAGAACCCGCATTCACTACACCAGTAGAAGTGACTGTCGTAAACAATGCATCAGTAGCCGTTACAGTCGTAAACGTTGGTTTTAGTGAAGTACCTATAGTGACATTGTTACCAGTACGAGTGATATTAACGTTATTGCCATCAAAGAAAGCAACCGTATTGCCTGCCGCTACAGCAGTTGCTGTATCAGTATTGACACGCAGCTTAAACGTCTGATTTTGTAAACCTGTGATACTGGTGGTATTCGTCGTCGTACGACCATCAATATTTGTAATTGCAGCGCCTACATTATTAACAGTGGTAGCATTATTATTCAATTTATATTCTGGGGCACTGACCGAACCTGTAGTTGTACTATAAGTCGCGCCACCGCCTAGGTTAGTTGCGGTGCTAGTACCTAACGCATCCGTCTTATCATCGGAAGTAGTCTTAACCGCTTTAATATTATCAATAAGCTTATTGCTCACCGCATAAATTTGACTACCATTAATGGCATCGGTAGACGTGGCCGATAACTCTCCTGGTGCGACGTTTTTAATTTGACGTTCATTGCCGATAAGACCCACAGATACCTGACGACCTGCATCAGCTGCTGTGCCTGCAAAACTAGCGTTGCCTACAAACCCAGTAAATTCAACCCCATTCACTGTTGCTGTCTGTACCTTTGAAGCAGAACCATCGGTTCTGCTTCCTGCGCCAATAGCGACTGATCCCTCTTTAGTCGCGCTTGCAGATACACCAAACGCTGATGACGCAACCCCACTGGCTTTAGTTTGTGTGCCAAATGCAGTAGACAAACCGCCAGAGGCTACCGCTTGCACCCCAATAGCAACAGACGCAGTACCACTAGATGATGTGCTTGGGTAACGATTATTTATATCAACCAAGTCTCTACCTGAGTATTTTTTAAAAATAGTGTTAATGTCACCGCCATTAAGATCAGTCGCAAGCGTTCCATTTTGATTGGTTCTTGATGCTGAATCTAAGTCATCTCCACCAATCGCGATAGAAGAGTTGCCCGACGCTCTTACGTTCGCACCTAAACCAACAGATTGATCACCACTGACTTGTGCATCGTAACCGATAGCAACACTTTGGTTACCTTGATTACCTGCTCTAGCAGTGGTTGACGTACCACCTATAGCGATCGCATTTGAGCCAGCTGCTGTCCCTCCATCCCCTGTAAATGCAAACACTTGCGTCGATAGGGTCATACCTGTCGCAGCTAATGCGACCGTTAAGCTACTCAAGCGCAACAATCGCGCACCTGATGCCACAGCAGCCGAAGCGCTAGACATAGAGCTGACAACATGACTAGATGATTTTCCACGGCTTTTTGCATATTCTGCAACGGCCATAAAACAGTTTAGCGATTGGTTCCAAATAACCTTATAACTATGATTCATACTGCTTTTATCCTACAAAAATTAAGGGCACGGGGTATGTGACAGCAAAACCTATAGCTAATAATAAATAAGTAAAAAACTTTAGGTTTACATGGAGACATCAAAATGGAAGGTATTGAAATACATATGTTAATTTTTACAATACTTTTGTAAGTATTTTATTCCTTTTAGTTACTTAAACAATACCGTTCGTCCTATAATTCTGACCACTTGTCACTAATATTTGTAGGAAAGAATATAGATATTTTTTTAGTTCTATTTTTTATCTAAAAATAGTAGAGGCATTCATTTTATTTAATCAACATACGACAAACTCCCCTATTTTATTTTTTTATACACTTGCTGTATGCACGAGCATGTATCGTGAAATACAAAATGATGACGACAAAGGGTATGATAAAAGGTATGACAAGATAATTGTGTTTCTAATGGCTGAGCAAAAAATAAGAACGTAAGTCTACTAAAAGGTTCTCAGCTTTTTTGTTTAATAACAGAATAGAATGGTGATATCTGACATAGCCTGCACAGATTGTTATCTGGTAATAAAGGGCAGACCTTCTCAGTCGAAGATCCATTTCTTATTTATGCGCCTCAATATGGTCGATGACCAATACATGCAAAGCATGGTGGCTTTTGTTGATAGCGTTATGTATTAAATGACGGTTAGAAAACTTGCGTGGTGGGAACGACAGAATGAATCAAACATGTCCATCAGAGTGAGGATATGCTTATTCATCAATTTGAAAGGGAAACGAGCGATAGTAAGCAACGGTTAAATCAAACCATTGCTTTTAATTATTTCTAAATGACTTTTGACTAAGACTCATTGCCAAGAGAAAATATACGGATTTATAGTTCACTAAGTTTTTGAAAATTTTAGCTTTAGTAGGGAAAAGAGGTCATCGCTCTTGCCAGTGCAACCACAAGCGTGTGTCTAATTCGAGCTGGTGATATTCAGGCTCCATATGGCAGCATAATTGATAAAACGCCTTATTGTGCTCATGCTCTTTAAAATGCGCCAACTCATGCACGACAATCATGCGCAAAAACTCTGGTGGTGCCTCTTTAAACAAGCTGGCCACCGTGATGCTATTGTGCGATTTTAGCTTGCTTCCCTGCACGCGAGATTGGGTGGTATGCATACCGAGCGCATGTTTGAGGACCTTTAGGTTGCTGCTATAGCTGACATTTGATAATGGACCAATCTTACGCATATACTGGTTTTTTATCTCGTTGATATACTGATAAAGCGCCTTGTCACTTTGTAATTGATGTTGATTGGGGTATTTGTTTTCGAGATACTCGCCCAGCCTTCCATCATTCATTAGCAGGGCGGCTTGTGTCTGAATTTGCTCAGAATAATGAGCAATGTACTTTAATGTGGTCACGACTTTATCCTTTGCTTGTGCGTTAAAACGTATCAGCCAATCTTGATGAATTTTACCTTATATTTTCTGATTTTATTGCTGACTTGTCTCATTTTTCCCTAGTCTTATTCATCATAAAGAAAACCCCATAAGCTGTAGTCAACTTATGGGGCTATTTCTTATAAAAGTTTCTTATAAAGACAGTCACTTATCAGCTATCGTATATATGGATTAATAGCATGGATTGATAGCGTGGTAGTCTAAACCATTAACGTTCTAAGTGTAGATACTGCAAATGACGCTCGTATTGATTTAGAATATCAACCAAGACTTGCTCTTTGGTGTAGCCAACCAAGTCATACTCTTGCGAACCTTCACTTAAGAATACCTCAGCACGGTAATAATGCTCAGCATGCTTGGTTGAGGTATTGAGCGTAAAATTGGGTCGTTCAGCCTTAATAAGATTGACTTCATAAACAAAATCATCTTGATCGCCATGACCAACACGCAATTTTAAACCATCTACTTGCCCACTACTCTCTCCCATCCCATCATCGATATCTTGACCAATATGAGCAAGATTACGGACATCCAAAGCCGTTGTCAGACCGCCTGCTTTGAGCTCGTTTTCGACCTCAGTCATGGCAGGTCTAACGACATTTTGTAAAAAGCGCTCGACCTGTGAGTGATTCGGAAAACTAACAATGCGCTGTAATCTTGCTTTCCAGCCCTTACCACTGTCCAGTACATTCGCCGTGCCAATCGTGCTGGCTTTGCGTTTATTGCCTTCTTCTTTCAGTGATTTCCACATAGCGACCATGTACAGCACAAGAACAATCGAGAACGGTAATCCTGCGATGACAGAAACTGACTGTAATGAGGCAAAACCACCCGCAAATAGCAAGCCGAGGGTGATCAAACCTGTGGCAGCAGCCCAAAACAGACGCAGCCAAACGGGCGCATCCGTGTCATTGGTCATGCCTCTTGAGCTAAGATTTGCTAGTACTAAAGCACCTGAGTCGGCTGAGGTAATAAAGAACACCAAACCAATCAACACGCCAGCAATCGACAATACACTGCTATACGGATAGTACTCAAATAAGGCAAACATGCCCATCGCGGCATCATTCAAGGCGACATCGCCCAGCTCAGTTGCGCCATTTGCAACCAAATCTATTGCTGAGTTACCAAAGATGGAAAACCATGCGAAGATAAAACCAAGTGGAATAAACATCACGCCAAAGACAAACTCACGTAACGTGCGACCACGGCTGATGCGCGCGATAAACAAGCCGACGAAAGGTGCCCAAGCCACCCACCATGCCCAGAAAAATATCGTCCATGCTGACTTCCAGTCAGCGCCAGCTTGTCCATCATAGGCATAGACGTCAAACGTTTTTCCTACGATTGTTTGAAAGTACTGACCAACATTTTGGGTAAAAGTGTTGAGCAAATAGACGGTATTGCCCATAACCAATATGGCAACGAGTAATAAAATAGCACCAATCATGTTCAACTCAGACAGACGACGCACGCCTTTTTCAACACCCGTCGTTGCTGAGATTGCAGCCGCAATAATCACACAAACGATAATGATCGTCTGTACCATTTTGCTCGACTCAATACCGAATACATGCGTCAATCCAGCATTGGCTTGTAGTACACCAATACCTAGACTGGTCGCGATACCCATCAAGGTACAGACGACCCCAAAGGTATCGATTCCATCACCTAGCCAGCCTTTAATCAAGCGCTCGCCAAATATTGGTGTTAGTGGTGAGCGTAGCGCCAGTGGCATGTTTTTGCGATAAGCAAAGTAAGCCAATGACATCCCGATCAACGCATAAATACCCCAGCCATGTAAACCCCAATGCAAAAAGGATTGAGCCACTGCTTGACGCATCGCCTCAGCACTTGCAGGATCAATGCCTGCATGCGGTGTCAGATAATGCATCAATGGTTCTGACGCACCAAAGAACAACAGGTCAATACCGATACCTGCTGAAAACAGCATGGCCGCCCATGCTAAAAACGGAAATTGCGCCTTTTCATGGTCTTGACCCAGCTTGATGTCACCATATTTAGAAAAACCGACAAATAAAGAAAAAATACTATAAGCGGCAACCACCAACATGTAGTACCAGCCAAACTTATCTGATACCCAAGCCATACTTGAGCTAAGTAAGGTCTCACTATAATTTGGAAAAACAATGGTCCAAATTATCAATAAAATAGAAATAATAGCTGAACCTAAAAATACAGTTTTGTTTAGGCTCAAAGGTTTCGTCACATCTTGTGATGGCGAACTGTACATAAAAGACCTCAAATAGGTAAATTAAACAGTATCCGATATTGCTTTGTCCGGCATAGTGCGATGACTGATCACCACAATTAACTAACCGCATGACGCACAAAGCAGTACCAATGAATAAAAGCGAATAAAATGATAAACAGCGCCAACCATAACGACTTGCGTCGCTCTACTACATCAGCGCTGATAAAAAAGGCCTTTACGTTGAAAGGCCATTACTTTGAAGTTATCTTATACGTTATTTATTCAGCAGCGCGTCTTGCCCTGCCTAAAAGCTTACATTATTGAAAGATAATCACGCATCGGCTCAGAACGCAGCGGCGCTCCATTGGCGACATAATAATCTGCTGTAGAGCGCGGCAGCTGTACGCCTTTCATTTTATCAACGATTTTTTCGGCCAGCATGATGGTGGTCGCATTGAGATTACCACTAATGATGTTCGGCATAATAGACGCATCGACGACTCGCAAGCCATCAATACTATGAACCAGCCCTTCACCATTCACCACCGAATCGTTGCCTTCACCCATCGCACAGGTACATGACGGATGATATGCCGTCTCGCCGTGCTCACGCACATAGTCGTCCAGTTGCTGATCGGTCACCAGTTTATCAGTCGGTGAGATGGCCGCACCGCGATAAGGATCTAGCGCAGGCTGATGCATAATCTCACGCGTGATACGCATCGCTGCACGAAACTCCTGCCAATCCTGATCATGCGACATATAGTTAAATAAAATACTTGGATGCGCACTTGGATCTTTTGAGGTCAGCTTGACGCGACCACGACTTGGCGAACGCAATGAGCCAACATGGGCTTGAAAACTGTGCGAATCACTGGCACTACGACCATCGTAACGCACGGCAAGCGGTAAGAAATGATACTGGATATTTGGGTGCGTGAATTTCTCATCCGTACGGATAAAGCCGCCGCCTTCAAACTGGTTAGAAGCCCCAAGCCCTGTACCATTGAATAACCACTCCGCACCAATGGCAGGTTTATTCCACCATTTGTTGGCAGGGGCAATCGACACTGGCAGCTTACATTCGTACTGCATATACAGCTCTAAATGGTCCTGCAAGTTATTACCAACGCCCGGCAGCTCTAATATTTCAGTCACGCCAGCATCTTTTAGCCATTGACCAGGGCCGATACCTGAGCGCTGCAGTAACTGAGGTGAGGCAATTGCACCAGAGGACACCACCACTTCACGAGAGGCATAAAACTTCTTGGTTTGACCTTCGTGCTCTATCTTGACACCGACGGCGCGCTTGCCGTCGAATAAGATCACATCAGTCAGCGCACCGGTCAAAATCGTGATGTTGCTGCGTGGTTTGGCGCGATCCAGATAGCCTCGAGCCGTAGATGCGCGGCGACCATTTGGGGTCACAAAGCGATCCATCGGACCGAAGCCTTCTTGCTGATAACCATTCAAATCTTCGGTACGCGGATATCCTGCCTGTACACCAGCTTCAATCATGGCTTGGAACAGCGGGTTAACGCCTGGTTTTGAGGTGGTCATCTCAACAGGGCCGCCCGCACCGTGATAGTCATTTTCGCCAACATCGCGGTTTTCTGACTTTTTGAAATACGGTAGGCAATCTGAATACGTCCAGTCTTCTAGACCTTTTATCTTTGCCCAATCATCATAATCGAGCGCATTACCGCGGATATAGCACATACCGTTGATAAGCGATGAGCCGCCAAGCCCTTTACCGCGACCACAGTCCATGACACGGTTGTTCATATATGGCTCAGGGTCTGTCTTGTAGCCCCAATTGTAGGTCGTGCCTTGCAACGGCATTGCGAGAGCCGCTGGCATTTGGGTACGAAAATCCAGTCGATAATCTGGACGACCGGCCTCTAGTAGCAATACCTTAATATTGGCATCTTCGGTCAGACGCGTGGCCAGCACATTGCCTGCTGACCCTGCACCAACGATAATATAATCGTACTCAGGGGTGGTTGATGTCATAACATGCTCCATAATATTGAAAAATATAAATCGTTTGCTCTCAGTAGGGTCAAATGCACAGAGTCATGAGACCCAAACTGACCTCATTTTTCTCAATACCACTGATTAAAAAACAGATTCAAACGCACCCAACTCTACTTGGATAGATTTGGTTTGGGTATAATGCTCAAGCGCCTCGATACCATTTTCACGACCAACACCTGAGTGCTTATAGCCACCGACTGGCATCTGTGCCGCCGACTCACCCCACGTGTTCAACCAGCAGATACCAGCTTCGATTTGAGCGATGACGCGATGCGCGCGTTTTAGATCTGCAGTCACAACCCCAGCCGCCAAACCATAATCGGTGTCGTTAGCACGGCGAATGACTTCCTCTTCGGTCTCATAGGTCAGTATCGACATCACTGGACCAAAGATTTCCTCACGGACGATGGTCATATCATCGCTACAATCCGTAAATACAGTCGGTTCGACAAAAGCACCATTGGCAAGCGAGTCAGTTGTGACACGCGCGCCGCCCGTTAGCAGACGTGCGCCGCCCGCTTTACCTTGCTCGATATAGCCAAGCACGCGCTCCATATGCGGGAAGCTGACCAATGGACCCATATTGATATTCTCGTCCAGTGGATCGCCCAATTTAATGCGCTCGACGCGCGTTAAGATGGCTTGCTCAAACTTGGCTTGGAGCGCTTTAGGGACAAACACTCGCGTGCCATTGGTACATACCTGACCGGTACTATAAAAGTTGGCCATCATAGCGATATCAGCCGCGGTATCGATATCGGCATCATCAAATATGATCAATGGTGATTTGCCGCCAAGCTCTAAGGTCACATCTTTTAGCGATGAGCTTGCCGCGCTCGACATAACTTTTTTACCCGTTGGTACGCCGCCTGTGAATGATACCTTGGCAATATCTGGATGATTGGTCAGTGCTTGACCCACTTCGTAGTTGCCTTGAACGACATTGAACACACCATCTGGTAGTCCCGCTTCTGTCAATATTTCTGCTAATTTCAGAGCAGTCAATGGCGTGACTTCTGATGGCTTAAAGATCATCGCATTACCAGCAGCCAATGCAGGTGCGGCTTTCCACATTGCAATCTGAATCGGATAATTCCACGCGCCAATACCAGCGACCACGCCAAGTGGCTCGCGGCGAGTATAGACAAAGCTCGTATCACGCAGTGGAATCTGACGACCTTCAATCATTGGCGCAAGCCCTGCATAGTACTCAACCACATCGGCACCAGTGACGATATCGACGTATTTTGTCTCAGAGTAGGCTTTACCCGTATCTTTGGTTTCAAGTAGCGCGAGCACATCATTGCGGGCGCGTAATATCTCAACGGCCTTTGAGAGAATACGACCACGCTCAACGGTCGTCATCGCCGCCCAAACTTTTTGACCTTTATGTGCCGCTTTTACTGCGTCATCAATCTGCTCGTTACTCGTTTGCTGAATGGTCGTCAATACTTCACCAGTCGCTGGATTGATATCTTCAAAAGTGGTTAGCGTGTCATCTACCGCCAAGTAGCGACCGTTAATATAAGCGGTTTGCACTTTTGTTAAATCGATAATGTCTGTCAAATTGTTGGTATCTGTCATAAATTCTCCTTGGGACGATTGGCAAAAGCCGCCATAAAAAGCGCACTTACCGAATGCTGTCGTCTTTATTTAAGTTCTAAAATATTTAAGTTCTAAAATTGAATAGTCATCAATCCGGATGCTTATTGATCCGAACGGTTGTCAAAGTCAGGTTGCGTCATCTTTATCAATCGATCATGTAGCGATTTTTTATCCGATATGTTGATACCTGAAAAATCTGAGAGCCAAATACCATCAGCAACCAAACGCACCATACATAAGGTCTCGGTATTATCGGTCGCTTCATGTTTTTTTAATTGCTCATTGGCCCACTTGGCCCACAACTCACGCATCTCGCTGTCACCTAGCATCAATACATATAGGGTCGCTTGATTATCAAACTCTTCTTGCCCCTTCTCGCCCAGACTGATGGTGGCATCTATATAGGCGCGGGTAAAAGCGCCATAACGCACAGGGTCATTGGTCATGGCAGCATCTACTTCTGCCTCAAATTTCGCCATTGCATCATTAAACACTTCAAGCACGAGAGCGTTTTTGGTCGCGAAATGATGCATCACACCGCCCTTTGTGACCCCTACCGCATCAGCCACTGCCTGAAACGTCACCTTAGTCAGTCCTTGCTCTAGCGTTATCCGTGCTGCCTGATCGAGTAGAGCACGGCGAACCACTTCTGGCTGTTTTTTACGCTTATGAGCGTTTTCCACTTCTATATTCATATTAATGCACCACAGAGTTAGACAGTAAGTTCATCACAACAACACCGCCGACGATCATAGCGATGCCAACCACTGCTGCCGTATCAAGGGTTTGCTTAAATAGCACCAAGCCTGCGAGCGATGTGAGCACAATGCCCAACCCTCCCCATAATGCATAAGCAATGCCTAGCGGTATCACCTTGAGTGTCTGTGCCAATAAGTAAAATGAGAGCGCATAAAGCGCACCCATCATCAGCGTCGGCCCTAAACGGGTAAACTGCTCTGACTTTACCAAAAAAGTCGTACCGACCACTTCACATACAATAGCGATCGTCAGATAAACGTAGGCAATCATCGTAGGACTCATCTTTAGCACACCGCCTTTATTCAAGCATTTGCTAATAAAACATAGCAAAGAAACCGTATGGTCGGTATATTATAGCAATATCCTAGCAATGTGAAGGGCAGATCTATGATTTCTTTTTTTAAGTGGTAAATAGATTGTCTTACTATTCAAAAAGATAGATAATTTTTCCGATAGAAAATCAATTTATAAGAGAATATACAGCGCTGGCAGAAGATTTCTAGAGTGATAAATCGGATAAACAACACAAGTTATAAATACCGATGGCATTAGGCTAAATGCATAAATACTTTAAACAAATCAGTCTATCTAAACACTGCTATTACCAAGGGATAGAGGTATTTTTTTGATAGATTACAACAATATTTATAATTAATAGTGTAATAAGGTTGACAGCCTCTATCTACTTGGCTAAAATGTGCCCCACATAACGCAAACAAGCCAAGAGATTGACTTGTAGCAAAGTCTAAAAGACTTATTGTTATGACAGCTTATTCTCCAATAGCTCAGTTGGTAGAGCAACGGACTGTTAATCCGTGTGTCCCTGGTTCGAGCCCAGGTTGGAGAGCCATATACTAAAAACCTTCATCACTATTTGATGAAGGTTTTTTTATTGTTGTCGCTTTTACTTTGGGTCATTGTTATTTTTGATGACGATAATATTAGCGTGGTTGTGGTGTCCTTTTGGACGTTTTTGTTGTATGGTAAGATGAGTTTTGATTGGGTTCGTTTTTGTTTGAGTGTTCTACTCCTACTCACTAAAAATAATGGTTTATTATGATACCTGTACGTGTAAAAAATAAATTTTCTGATCATCCGCAAAAAATCATGCGCCCGATCAGTATTCGGTTGTCTGAAGAAATGATTGAATTATTGGAAGCGACAACGTCAGAATTAGGCTTTAAGCGCATTCAAGGGCTTATTCGCTTATATATTCGCCAAGGTCTCGACCGTGACCATCAAGATTATACGCTAGCGCATGATGAAGTGTTTATTGAAACGCTACGTAAGCGCGGCGTGAGTCAACACATTATTGATGAGGCGATTGTCGTCACGCATAACACCAGCACAAGCCACTCTTTATCTGAGCTTCAAGAAAACGACTAGACAATACTTGTTTGTCTGTACTCGGCTCGATCATTAGCGATTGTGATAAAAAAGACTGCGTTCTCTTATGAGCACTCAGTCTTTTTTTATGGCTATTGATAAGTAATTTTGAGAAAGTTCTTTAAAACAATTCTAGTCACACCTAAATCTACGCCAATTCTATTCAACCTGATTAGATTACGATAAAACAACTACCGTATTTAGCCATAATTAAACACAACCTACAGGCAAACAAGGTATATTAAGACAATAGTCGTCACTATTAATGTACGTTTACGAGGAGGTGTACGATCATGAGTTTATATCAACATTCAAACAAAGCGTTGCTATTGGCGATTACCTTCGCGATGCTAGCCATGGGTTCTGGCTGTACGCCGCCACAAACGGATCCAACCAAAACAACCATACCGACCGACTCTGACCGTTGGCAACAAAAGCTTGGCCCAACTTTAGAGCAACTGTCTGAATCTGACCAGCAATTGCTGAGTCGATACATGCTGCGAATGAAGCTTAGTGAAGCTTATGAGTCAGGCGCCATGCCGCGTACTACCATTGAAAAAGCACTTGTGCAGCAACGTGAATATGAGCGTCTGCACCCAAATAACCCAACAGGCAAGAAAAGCCCTGTCACCAAGAGCCAGCAAGCCGCTACTGCCACCCAGTATCCGGTTGCCCTTCTTCCTGTCAAAAGCAGCGATAGCGACAGCTTAAACCAAGTCAAATTACAATTCATGCTCTCAAATCATGGCAAAGTGGCTATTCGAAGCTTTCAGGGCACGCTGACTATGCAAGATACCAATGTAAAGCAAGGCAAAAGCTTTAATGTGCCATTGATCACTTTTGATCCACCGATTAAACCTGAACAATCAGGAAAAATAGTCATCGAAAGTAGTATTGAAGACATCAATGTTATGCGTGCTATTAGAAACACCACAGACATGGTGATAAAGATTAGTGAAGGTACGCTTGTATTAGAAGATGGTCAAAAAATTGAGTTTGCACAGTCTTTAGTAAAATAAGAGAAACCCTCACCTTAATTGGCTTTGTATATCTTGGCTTTTTACAGACGAAAAAAAATCCCCAATCATCAGCTGATTGGGGATTTTTCGAATTTGGCGGAGACGGAGAGATTCGAACTCTCGAAGGGCTATTAACCCTTGTCGGTTTTCAAGACCGGTGCATTCAACCGCTCTGCCACGTCTCCATTGGTGCATCATTATAACGACATAAAATAAAAATGCAACAAAAAAAGTCGCAATCATTAATAATGATTGCGACTTTCGAATTTGGAGGAGACGGAGAGATTCGAACTCTCGAAGGGCTATGAACCCTCTCCGGTTTTCAAGACCGGTGCATTCAACCGCTCTGCCACGTCTCCATTGGTGCAATATTATATAGATATCATTTTATAATGCAAGTACATATGAGAAAAAATTAAATTAATTTGCTGAGACTTCATTATCGTTGCTAAAACGCTGGATTGAAGCCAGATGCAAGCACATATCTAGCAGTCGATTGGCATAGCCCCACTCATTGTCATACCAAGCAAATACCTTGTACTGGTCGCCTACTTTCATGAGCTGCTGACCATCGATGATCAGTGATTCGGTCTGATGAATAAAATCGCTTGAGACCAATGGCTCATCAGTATAATCCATAATATCACGCAAATGCGCGCAGCTAGCCGCTTTGAGCACTGCAGATACTTCCTCAATACTGACGTTGGGTGTATTAAATACAAAGGTCACATCGATTGCAGCGACATCGATCGTCGGCACACGTATCGAATGACCGTTTATTTTACCAATCATAGTGGGTAATACTCGCTCTGTAGCGGCGATGCTACTAGAAGTGGTTGGAATAATATTGTAACCAGAGGCGCGCGCCCGTCTTGGGTCGCGATGTGCTTGGTCTAAGCACTGTTTGATCAGCGGTGACCGCATGGATCTCCGTCATCATGGCAGACTTTACCCCAAATGCTTTATCCAGCGTATCAATCAGCGGTACTAATGCCTGCGTGGTACACGAGACGCTGGAGATAATCGGCAGCTTACGCGTCAAGGTATCAGTGTTAACGCCCATAACAATACAAGCATCGACATCATCGAAAGGCGCTGCACCAATAATAACTTGCCCAGCCCCCGCTTCAATATGCAGATACGCTTGTTCATACGAGCGAAAATGTCCCGTACACTCTAGCACCACATCGACGCCTAACGCCTGCCATGGCAAGTTTTTTGGATTGGCCTCCGAGAGTATATTGATACAATAAGTGAGACCGTTCTTAGTCAAGCATAGCTGATGCTTACTAGCGCCATCGCCTTGACTGGTCACAATCTCTGCACTGACGCCCAGTCGACTCAAGCGCCCATGTGTAGTATCAAACTTCAATAAGATGCAGCAAAATATCTGCCGACCCCAAATCATTGATGGCGACCACATGAATAGCGCGACCCAATACCTCAAAGCGCTCTAATAATGCGCGTAACGATATTGCGGCCTATACGTCCAAAGCCATTAATCGCGACTCTCAGTGGCTGTGTGTACTCACCTGTGGTACGAAACGTCGTTGCTATCGGATCAGAAGTCAATTGATACATGGCACTGGAAAAATCAGGCATAACAAGTAATCGCTCTAACGGAATATAAAAAATTGAGTGCTGTAAACTGACTGCTGCCAATTTATACAACTCGCACGCAACCCAACAACGTCACACACTAACTTTAACGACTATACAGATGGCTTTATGGTTTGTCACAAACTTTACCGTCTAAAGGGGGCTCTATAAAAACAGCATCGTTATAAAAACGGTCTTGTTAACGTACAGCTAACCATAGTCCACCATAAAGTCTAGGGCGTGATAAAGATAAGTGCCAAGCGAATGGTATTGTAATCAATACTTTGCTTAAGGTGGTCAAATATTGGACGTAGCTTGATACTACCGTCATCATTGAAATCGTTTGGGTTATTAGCGACCTTGATGGCGACATAAGCATTGCCAACGGCTGTCATCACCTCATCGTCTGGACGCAGATGATCACACATCAGACTTGGGTCTTGCGACTTTAGCTCACCGATATGGCGCATAATAGTAGACTGAGAAAGCTGGCGCTCTTGTGAAATCTCAGCGATAGAGAGACTCTCTTCTAATAATAGTCGAGTAGCTAAGAGAGTACTATCGGACTTATCTGAGACTTGGTTGCCCAGTTTTTGTTTTTTATCGAGCGCTGCTTGCTGCTGCTCACGGCGCTTTTTTTGTAAATTGGCGTAGGCATCAATCACTGACTTACTGAGCGTACCGCCTGATTTTAAGATAAATTTTTCATGCGCTTGCGTCATGCTTTCTTCATCGAGCATGGCATAATTGGCATCGGCTTCATCAGACAACACCAAAAACCGCTTGTCTGCGCCGCGTGCTAATGGATCGAGTTGTAGACTCATATCATTCATACCGAGCAACTGTAGGCCTGCCAGCGACTTTAATCGAGATAACGCCACATAGCCTTGCCCAAGCTCAAAGGTACGAGACAAATCAATCTCGGCAGCATCTAACGTCATACCTTGCGATTTATGAATGGTAATCGCCCATGCTAAACACAGCGGCACTTGCTCATAACTTGCCAGCACTTCACCCGTCTCATCTTCAATGATCCATTCTTCAGGCTCAGCGATGACCTCACGTCCTGAATTGAGCTTGACCACTGGCATTTTTTGCGTCGTTTGCTTCTTTGCTTTCGGTTTCTCGGCTTCTTTTTTAGCAGCGCTTTTTTTGCTCTTGGTCGTTTTTTTATCAGTGGTTTCGTCAGTATCTTCACTGTCCGCATCAATGTCATTTTCGATCAATGCTTCACTGCTGTCTTGACTGTCCTCAATCTTGACGGCAGCAAATCCTATCAGCTCGCCCATTGTGCCGTTAGACACACCAAGCTCGGTATTGTTTTTGATAAACATAACCTTCGCGCCAATTTTAAGAATTAATTCGTCTTGCGTCCGTACCGTTTTTTTCAGTGTGTCAACCAGCTTACTATCGCCCGTTGACGTCGCCTCAAAGCGCATCATATCACCAGACAATGCCGCAAGCTCGGTGTCATTTATTTTATTGACGTTAAGATTGTGTGTATACAGACGCGTACGTTTGATATCGACGTTTTGATCAAAGGTTGCCTCTAGTGCGGCAATCGCCTCAAAC
Source organism: uncultured Gammaproteobacteria bacterium (assembly GCA_963744895.1). Taxonomy (GTDB): domain Bacteria; phylum Pseudomonadota; class Gammaproteobacteria; order Pseudomonadales; family Moraxellaceae; genus Psychrobacter. The sequence goes on along the minus strand of CAVUUW010000005.1, from coordinate 793,770 downwards.
GTCACTTCTTGCCGACGGATTTGGTTCAAAATATCGTCCAAATCCAGACCACCATTGGCCGCCTCGCTGACTTGTCTATGCTGCTCACTCAAGTAGCAAATATGAAACTTGGCATCGAGCCACGCCTCCGACATAAACGCAAACTTCTCACGGTTGGTCTCGCCCTTACTACCAATGGGCGGCAACTGAAAAAAGTCCCCTGCCACCACCACCTGAATACCGCCAAAGGCTTTGTCGTTTTTGCGCACGTGCTTGAGCACTTGACTCACCAAATTGAGCTGTTTGGCATGCAGCATCGATATCTCATCGATAATCAAGACCGCGGTATCTTTCAGGCGGTCAGCCAAAAACTGTTTGCGTGATAAATTGGTCAAATCGCGTTCTGTCAGCTCATCTTTGATACCGATACCTGACCAGCTATGAATGGTCGTACCGCTCATATGAGTGGCAGCAATGCCCGTACTAGCAGTCACAGCCACAGGTACGCGACGGGCGCGTAAATAATCAATATATTGATTGAGCGTATAGGTTTTGCCTGAGCCTGCTGAGCCGGTTAAAAAGACATTTTGACCTGTTTTTAAGATATCAAGAGCAGAAGATTGACGCATATATCCAAACCAATTAAATGAGTAGTAATAATAAAAAGAGCATGAGAAAAATAATATGTAGGGCACAGCAAGAAAATTTGTAGCAGTCACGCGTGGCAATGACGTTTAACCAATTTATTCAATATTAACCATAAGCAAAAACAGCTGCCATGATTATAACAGCTGCACCAGCTTTGCGAACCATTTTCACCTAAATGCACCTCATAACTTTAAGTTATATGATACGAATTATATCATTATAAAAAGTCATTATTACTCTGAACTAAAGCTCAGTACGATAGAGTGATATTTGGTTAGGAAGGCCAACTATTTATCATCACATTGTTATAATACACAACAAGGAGTCGTTAATGTTATACGCCTATCCCAATACTGAAAACAGCCCTGTTCAATTCCGCGAAAAATACGACAACTTCATTGGTGGTGAATGGGTCGCGCCCATCGATGGCGAGTACTTTGACAACCCAAGCCCAATCGATGGCAAAATTATTTGCCAAGTCGCCCGCTCAAAAGAAGCCGATATCGAAAAAGCACTGGACGCGGCGCATGCTGCCAAAGACGCTTGGGGCAAAACCAGCGTCACTGATCGCGCCAACCTCCTGCTCAAAATCGCTGATAAAATGGAAGCCAATTTAGAAGCCATTGCCATTGCTGAGTGTTATGAAAATGGTAAACCTGTGCGTGAGACTTTGATGGCAGACATTCCATTGGCCATTGACCAATTCCGTTACTTTGCCAGTGCCATTCGCGCTCAAGAAGGCGGCATCAGCCAAATTGATGAAGACACGGTTGCTTATCATTTTCATGAGCCGCTCGGCGTCGTCGGTCAAATCATTCCATGGAACTTCCCTATTTTAATGGCCGTTTGGAAGATTGCCCCTGCCCTTGCTGCGGGTAACTGTATCGTCATGAAGCCTGCGGAGCAAACGCCTGCTTCTGTCCTATACATGCTAGAGACCATCGGTATCGCTGACATTTTGCCAAAAGGCGTCCTAAATATTGTCAATGGTTTTGGCGTTGAAGCTGGTAAGCCACTTGCCTCTAACCCACGCATTAATAAAGTCGCCTTCACTGGTGAGACCACGACTGGTCGCCTCATCATGCAATACGCCAGCGAAAACATCATTCCTGTCACGTTAGAGCTGGGTGGCAAAAGCCCCAATATCTTCTTTGCCGATGTCATGGATGAAGACGATGATTTCTTGGACAAAGCTGTCGAAGGTCTAGTGATGTTTGCACTCAACCAAGGCGAAGTCTGTACGTGTCCGTCACGTGCGCTCGTTCATGAGAGCATCTATGATGAATTTATCAAACGCTGTATCGCTCGTGTTGAAGCCATCAAAATGGGTAACCCTCTAGATACCGATACCATGATTGGCGCGCAAGCCAGCTCAGATCAATTAGAAAAAATCCTATCTTATCTGGATATTGGTAAAAAAGAAGGGGCGAAAGTCCTAGTTGGCGGCGATCAAGCCAAGCATGATGGTGACTTATCAGACGGTTATTATGTTAAGCCAACGATTTTTGAAGGCACTAACGACATGCGTGTGTTTCAAGAAGAGATTTTTGGCCCCGTACTTGCCGTGACTACCTTCAAAGATGACGAAGAAGCCATGCAGATTGCCAATGATACCTTGTACGGTCTAGGCGCTGGCATTTGGACACGTAGCGTTCATAAAGCTTACCGTTTCGGGCGTGGTATTCAAGCAGGCCGCGTATGGACCAACTGTTATCACGTTTATCCATCACACGCTGCTTTCGGTGGTTACAAACAATCAGGCATCGGCCGCGAAAACCATTTAATGATGTTAGATCATTATCAACAAACCAAAAACATGCTAGTCTCTTATAGTCCAAAAGCGATGGGTTTCTTTTAAATCCATGACGGTGTCAGACGCTATATGGTAGGTCGTTTTAAGACCCTACCATACAGTGCCGAATTGATAGTCATGGCAGCCCTTCCTTAAACTATGCATAAGGAGAAAAAGCATGAGTAACAAAATGAAAGCGGCCGTGCTATACAAGTTCGGAGAACCTTTAAAAATTGAAGAAGTCGATATTCCGACGCCAGCCTCTGGTCAAATCGTTGTCAAAATGCAAGCGTCTGGTGTCTGCCATACGGATTTGCATGCGATTGAAGGCGACTGGCCTGCTAAACCCAATCCACCCTTGATCCCTGGACACGAAGGGGTTGGTCTGATAACGGCAGTTGGTGACAACGTTCATCATGTCAAAGAAGGTGATCGAGTCGGTGTGCCTTGGCTCTACTCTGCTTGTGGTCACTGTGATCATTGCTTGGGTGGCTGGGAAACCTTATGTAAGCGTCAAAAAAACTCTGGGTTTTCGGTCGATGGGAGTTTTGCTGAGTATGTTCTTGCAGATGCCAATTACGTCGCTATCATCCCTGACAGTGTCGATTCGGTTGAGATTGCGCCAATCTTGTGCGCGGGTGTGACCGTATACAAAGGGTTGAAAATGACGGACGCCAAGGCTGGCGATTGGGTCGTCGTCTCAGGTATTGGTGGACTGGGTCATATGGCTGTCCAATATGCCATTGCAATGGGCTTGAACGTGGTAGCAGTCGACATTGACGATGAAAAGCTGGCATTTGCTAAAAAGCTTGGCGCAGCAATCACAATCAATGCCAAAGACACCGATCCAGGTAAGTTTTTGAAAAAAGAGATTGGCGGCGCTCATGGCGTATTGGTAACTGCAGTATCGACTAAAGCATTTGATCAAGCGCAAAGTATGCTACGACGTGGTGGCACCTTAGTCTGTAATGGTTTACCTGCTGGCGACTTCCCTGTCTCCATCTTTGATACCGTCATCAATGGCATCACCATTCGTGGTTCGATTGTTGGCACTCGTTTGGACCTACAAAAGTCGTTAGAAATGGCAGCCGCGGGCAAGGTAAAAGCGACCGTTACCGCTGAACCATTAGAAAATATCAATGATATTTTTCAGCGAATGCGTGAGGGGAAAATCGAGGGTCGCATTGTGATTGACTACAGTATGTAGTTGTAGACAGTATGTAGTTGTATGTATATAACTAAGCCCTGTAAGATTTTATATCACGTAAGCGCTGGACTTATTTAATACTTGGTTTATTTAAACATGCAAAACAGGTCGCCTTGTTTTCAACCGCACGCTATCAATGGTGTGATTGAAGATGATGCGGCTTTTTGTTTTTCTAAGTTTGAAATTCGCATTTATAGTTTTTTTATTATATGGCTATATACAAATAAATGGATTTTTAAATAAAAGCGCTTTTAGACACAATCTTTTATGAAGCCGCTGTTAAACAGTACCTCTACCTGTTATGTTTCTCATAACCACGTTTCTCGCGTTCACATTTTCAACGATAAGGAAATCAAAATGAAAGTTACAGCGACAGAGTCTTGCAAAACATTAATCGAGCTACTCAAGTCCAAACACGGTGAGCTAATGTTTCATCAATCGGGCGGCTGCTGCGATGGTAGCTCACCCATGTGTTATCCACTCGGTGAATTTAAAGTAGGCGGACAAGATGTTTTAATCGGTGATTTGGCTGGCTGCCCATTTTATATGGGCAAGGCGCAGTATAAGTTGTGGCAACACACCGATCTGACCATTGATGTCGTCAACGGACGCGGCGCTAGCTTTTCGCTAGAGATACCCGAAGGCAAACGTTTCATCGTGCGCTCAGAGATTTGTACCGTATAAATTCAAAGACAATAAAACGGTGTTCTATAGTATTTTTTCGTATTGTTGATAATAGCTTCGATGTAACAGTATTTAAATGACCATGCTTAAATAGCGGATTTAGATCACACTGTTCAGTGTCAATGTTTAGATAATATTCATAAGCATAAAGATATGCTTGTGCGAGTTCTTACGCCCTCACTAAGTATAACCATCAAAAAATCTCACAACTTATCATTATAAAATAGTGCTAAATTTAGCGAACTATTGTCTAAAGATATGATAAGAAACACATTTTTATTACTCCTAGCCTACTACCGCCTGAACCCTTAAAATCCCTGCTTTGTATCCAAACTATTGCACATATGTATCAAAACTTTTTTTATATATGACTTGCACTATTGCTGTTCAAAGGAGTATATTCAGACGACTTGTTTATACTTGTATGTTTTGTAAACTTGATTTGCGGTTAATAAAAGTTACCGCATTTTTTATTTTTTACGTCAAAAACATCATATAAATAAGGGCTTTATAGGATTTGAAAGCTCACCGATGGTATTCATCATTTGGATACGAGCATATAGGTATACGGGCAACTACTTATCATTACATAGGACGTAAGAATGCAAAAATCACTCTTCAAACTGACAATGTTAGCGACACTTATTTTAGGCATCAGTGCCTGTAGTGGCGATAACAAAACCACCGATGACTCTGCTGCCAGCTCAGATGCTAAAGCAGCCAAAACCTTGCTTTACTGTTCAGAAGGCAGCCCAGCTGGTTTCGATCCAGCACAGTATACGGCCGGTACTGATTTTGATGCGAGCGCTTATCCTATTTATAACGGTTTGGTGCAGTTCAAAAGAGATGGTACTGAGATTCAGCCAGGACTGGCTGAAAGCTGGGATATTAGCGAAGACGGCAAGACTTATACCTTTAACCTACGTAAAGGCGTCAAGTTCGGTAAAACGGATTACTTCACCCCAACTCGCGATTTTAACGCAGACGACCTTATTTTCACGCTAAAGCGTCTCACCGACCCAGACTTTGCCTTTAACAAAGCCTATCCTGCTGAATTCCCATATTCGGTTGGCATGGGACTACCTGATATTATTTCTAACATTGAAAAAATTGACGATTACACAGTAAAAGTCACGCTCAGCGAGACCAATGCGCCATTTTTACAAAATCTAGCGATGCCCTTTGCCTATATCAATTCTGCTGAATATGCCGACAAGTTAGTGGCCAGCGATAATGCGGCTGACATCAATAACAAACCCGTTGGTACTGGTCCTTTCGTCTTTACGTCGTATCAAAAAGATGCCCAAATTCGTTATACCAAAAACCCAGACTATTGGGACAAAGATAACATCTACATCGACAACCTCGTCTTTGTCATTACCAAAGATTCAGCCGTTCGTGCACAAAAAGTTCAAGCGGGTGAATGTCATGTTTCCGCTTATCCAAAACCTGCCGAAATTGAATCAGTCAAAAAATCTGGTAAAGCCACCGTTCTTGATCAACCAGGCTTCAACGTCGGCTATGTAGGATACAACGTCGAAAAACCGAAGCTTAGTGATCTTAAAGTCCGTCAAGCATTAGACATGGCGATTAATAAAGACGCGATCATCAATGCCGTTTATCAAAGCGAAGGTCTCAAGGCCACTAACCCGATGCCACCAACGCAGTGGGGTTACGACAAATCGCTTAAAGATGCGCCTTATGACGTTGAAAAAGCAAAAGCGTTAATCAAAGAAGCAAGTGCTGAGAATATGAGCATCGACTTGTGGTACATGCCTGTCCAACGTCCGTACAACCCTAATGCCAAGCTAATGGCTGAAATGCTACAAGCAGATTGGGCGAAGATTGGCGTTAATACCAAGCTGGTAACCTATGAGTGGGGCGAGTACCTAAAACGCGCTGCTAAAGGTGAGCCTGATGTGATCTTGGCAGGTTGGACGGGCGATAATGGTGATCCAGACAACTGGTTGGGCTCGTTATTGTCTTGTGACGCTGTCGGTGGTAATAACTACTCACGCTGGTGTAACAAAGACTTTGATAATTTAGTCATGAAGGCGCGTCAGGTCACCAATCAAGATGAACGTGTGGATGACTATGTACAAGCTCAGCAGATATTCAAAGAGCAACTGCCTTGGACAACAATGGCGCATTCGGTCGTAACCGTATTCACTGCACCAAACGTTGTGGACTTCAAAATCAGTCCGCTTGGTGCCGTACGCTTCGATGGCGTGAAAGTTGAATAGCGTTACCTAGTTAATTAAGTCCGGTACGACATTCACTATTGTTTGATTTGTATTCGGCTGGCTCAGAATCTCTGTTCCAGCCGTATTTATATGAGTTAAATGCTTTGTCGCGGGCAATCTCCTTAGTGCTATCACTCTAATCATCGAACCACAACTGTCGAGCGGCTTATGCTACTTTATATTTTGCGTCGAATCGCTATTCTTATTCCTGTCTATCTGGGCTTAACCCTCTCAACCTTTACTCTGATACGTCTCGTCCCTGGCGATGCCGTCGAGATTATGATGGGTGAGCGTATGGTTGATCCAGAGCTACATGCTCGCGCCTTAGAAAGACTTGGGTTAGATAAACCCCTTGTCGTCCAATATTGGGATTACTTAACTGGTATCCTAACGGGCGATTTTGGTGCGTCCTTTCGAACACGTTCCCCTGTTTTACAAGACTTTTTTGCCCATTTTGTACCAACGTTAGAGTTGGCGCTATGTGCGATCATCATTGCTAGTGTCGTTGGTGTCAGTTTGGGCATTTTTGCTGCACTGCGCCGTGGTACTTGGATTGATTACACGCTAATGTCAGGCGCGCTGGCAGGCTACTCCATGCCTATCTATTTATTAGGGCCTATCCTGACGGGCGTATTCGCTCATTATCTTGGCCTATTGCCCGTCGCTGGCGTGATTTCTGTCGCTCAGTTTTTAGACGTGCAACCTTTATATGGCTCATGGCTGCTAGGCTCGCTGACCTCAGGCGAACCAGGCGCATTTTGGGATGTGGTCAAACACTTTATCTTGCCTTCCATTGCTTTATCAACCATTCCACTCGCCATGATCGCGCGTATGACACGCTCTGCGATGCTGGAAGTGTTGGATGAGGACTATGTACGTACAGCTCGAGCCAAAGGCTTGTCACCACGCCGAGTGATTTTGATACACGTAATGCGTAATGCATTGATTACCGTTGTGACCGTGGTTGGCTTACAAATGGCAACTTTGCTGGCGGGTGCCATCATCACTGAGACCATCTTTAGTTGGCCGGGTGTTGGTAATTGGCTACTCGATGGATTTTTCACTCGTGATTATCCAATCGTGCAAAACGGTATTTTATTGGTCGCCACTGCCTTGATTTTGGTTAGCTTATTTATTGATATTTTGTATGGCCTGATCAATCCACGTATTCGCCATACTTCTTAATCTAACATTGATAAATACTCATATTATAAATAGGGACGATTAGCGCTTGAGTGGTGTTTAGAGTTTTTAGCAAAATCTGAATCCTTTTTAGGAACAAGATTCTAGCCATTTTCAACGCGTTCGCCACTATAGGAACTGCTCATGAAGTCTTCTACTCTTCCCTCTGATGCCAACCTTGTGGCAGCCACACCGCCGTCATCTTGGCAGTTATTTTTAACGACATTTTGCCGAAATAAAGGCGCAGTACTTGGATTTATTGTATTAACCTTGATGGTTATTATTGCCATACTCGCGCCTACCCTTGCTCCTCACGACCCTTATGAATTATTCACTGGCCAAGAACAATTGCCCCCTGCTTTTTTAAGTGGCGGCGATACCATGTTTTGGCTGGGTACTGATGATGCGGGCCGTGATACCTTGTCTCGCGTCATGTATGGCGCACGTTATTCCTTGTTTATTGGTCTGAGTGCGACAACACTTGCCATGCTGGTCGGCGTCTCTTTAGGCCTAAGCGCGGCGTTTTGGCCCAAGGTATGGGGCAAAGCGGTCATGCTGGTCAATGATATCTTGATGTCCTATCCCAGTTTGCTATTGGCGATCATTATCGCAGCAATCTTAGGGCCATCGATGACCAATACGATCATTACCATTGCTCTAGTCTGTACGCCGCCTTTTATTCGTCTCACTCGAGCCACCGCGATGGTAGAGTTACAACGCGAATACTTTGTCGCGTCACAAGTGATGGGCGCTGGTGTACTCAGACTATTGTTCGTGACCATTCTGCCCAACTGTATGGCGCCGCTGATCGTACAGGCGACGATGATTTTTTCATCAGCGATTCTAGAAGCGGGTGCGATTGGTTTCTTAGGATTTGGCGTACAACCACCTGATGCTGAATGGGGTGCCATGCTAGGTACTGCACGTCAGTATATTCAAAGTAATGTTTGGCTTGCCATTTGGCCGGGTGTGGCGATCTTTTTAGCCGCCTTATCGATTAACCTGACAGGTGATGGCCTACGCGATGCGCTAGACCCCAAATTAAAGCAGGTAACCTAAATGACTGAACCTTTAAACAATACCCATACTTCTATGAATAGCTCCTTGGTAAAAGAAGCGCCATTATTATTAGATATCGAAAATCTTTCGGTCACTTTTGGAGAAGGTGCACGCGCCTTTCGCGCGGTAGATGATGTCTCTTTATCCATCACTCAAGGCGAGGTCATCGCGATAGTAGGTGAATCTGGCTCAGGCAAGTCCGTCACCATGATGGCGTTGATGGGACTGTTGCCACCTTATGCCAACGTCCGTGCCAATCGCGTGATGTTTGATAATAAAGACATGCTCGCTATGGCCCCAAAAGAGCGCCGCGGCATTATTGGTAAAGACATCTCGATGATCTTTCAAAACGCCATGTCGTGCCTCAACCCAAGCTTTACGGTTGAGATGCAATTGGGCGAAGTGCTACGTAAGCATTTGGGCTTGCGTGGCTCGGCAGTACGTACGCGCATATTAGAGCTGCTCGAATTAGTCGAGATGCCGGATGCCAAAAACCGACTTAAGGTTTATCCACATCAGTTGTCAGGCGGTATGAGTCAGCGGGTTATGATTGCCATGGCACTGGCATGCGAGCCTAAACTGCTTATCGCCGATGAGCCGACCACGGCACTCGATGTCACCGTGCAAGCGCAAATCATGGACTTGCTTGGTCGATTGCAACGCGAAAAACAAATGGCGATGGTACTAATCACGCATGACTTGGGTCTAGTCGCACAAAACTCACGCGACGTCGCAGTCATGTATGCCGGACAAGTGGTTGAAACCAGTACGGTGCCAGAGATTTTTCAAAACCCTGCTCATCCTTATACCGAAGCATTACTACAAGCGATTCCTGAATTGGCTATCGGTCAAGACAGACTACACAGCTTACCAGGCGTGGTGCCAAGCCAATATGATCGCCCAACGGGTTGTTTGCTGTCTCCACGTTGTCCTTACAAAGAGCCAGCGTGTGATGTGCCACCACCGATTTTAGACACGCCGAATGGTAAAGTGCGCTGTATCCATACCGATCTACCAAGCTTACCAACTGGTACTTCTCCCTTTGACCCTGCTACTTTGGAGTCCCAAGCATGAGTGATAAAGTGGTCTTAAAAGCAGACAATTTACGCAAGCACTACCCTGTATCGCAAGGCTTGGGTAAAGCAAAAGCGTATGTCAAAGCCTTAAATGGTATCTCGTTTGAGCTACGCGCTGGCAAAACACTGGCGGTCGTTGGTGAATCAGGTTGCGGCAAATCCACTCTTGCACGCCAGCTGACACTTATTGAAGAACCAAGCGACGGTGAGCTGTTTATTAATGATGAAGGTACGACAGGCTACAGTAGAAAAGCGCTAAAAGAGCTACGTACCGAGATTCAAATGGTCTTTCAAAACCCTTATGGCAGCTTGAATCCGCGCCATACGATTGGCTACCAACTGACAGAACCATTAGATATTCATACCAAGCTGTCAAAAGAAGACAAGCGCGACAAAATCAATGAGATGATGAGAAATGTGGGTTTACGTCCCGAACATGCGGGTCGTTATCCGCATATGTTTTCGGGTGGTCAACGCCAACGTATTGCTCTCGCCCGCGCCATGATGCTCAATCCAAAAATTGTCGTCGCTGATGAACCGACCTCCGCGCTCGATGTGTCGATTCAAGCGCAAGTATTGAACCTGTTTATGGACTTGCAAGACGAATATCATACGGCGTATGTCTTCATCTCGCACAACTTGTCTGTTGTACGTCATGTCGCTGACGATGTGATGGTAATGTACTTAGGTCAAGCGGTCGAGCACGGGCCGAAAGAAGCCATTTACGATGCACCAAAACATCCTTATACGATGGCACTATTGGCGGCTGCACCCACAGTGAATGGTCAGAAAAACGATCTGACACTACAAGGTGAGCTACCAAGCCCACTCAACCCGCCAAGTGGTTGCGCCCTACATAAGCGCTGCCCATATGCAAAACCGCAATGCAGCGAAGTAGAGCCGCAATTGCGAGAATGGGATGGTCGATTGGTAGCCTGTTTGCGCTTAGAAGAGATACATGGTTAACAGCTTTAATAGTTTAATAGATAATAAAACCGCCATCATGGCGGTTTTTTTGTGTTTTATAATAATGAAGGCTTAAATTTACCCTTTATAGACTTCTTCTTATTTTATAAAAATGTTTATCTCGAAACGTGCATCGCCGCTTCCAGCGCAGCGGTGTCTTCGTGCATACGATATAGACAAATCTTGCCTGCCTTATCAAAACGGACAATCATCGTCCAAAGACTGTTAAACACGTCGCCAGTATTCTTGACTGTGTGAGCCAGTTCGCCAAACCTAACAATATAATCATCACTTGCGATAGAATCTTCCATCTCAAAAGTACCAAATTCAAAAATCTGAGCCAGATTCTTAAAAAATATCGTACCTGCTGCTTGACCAATGTGAGCGCCATAAATCGGCACTTGGCTGTCGCTCTCTTCGCGAAAGACCACAAATTTCACGTTTGTATTACATAGCGCCATAGCTTGTTCATATTTCCCTGTGAAGACATGAGCGACAAATTGGTCAAGCGTTTGGGCATTTGATGTTGTTTGCATATATTTTCTCGCTATAGTTGATCCCCTATAAAATAAATACAGCGCTACTGAGATAAATTTTGCGTCGCCTTTGTCTGTGAAGGCACAGCAAGCAAGAAAAATTTGTTTCAGTAGTGCGTGATAATAGGTGATCCTCTTTTGTTTAGGACTGACTATATTATGGATTGCATAAATCGTGGCACTTTCAAGGTTGCCAAAGAGTTATATACAGTCTAATGAAATGCATAGTAGATAAACAGACGACACCCACACATCGACTGTGCAAATATGCACAATAGAATTTGATAAGATAAGAGACTATTGTAAAACCCGTCTAACACTGACTGGTAAGTGTTTTTTGCCGCCTCTGTCACGCTATGCGAACAGCAAGCAAAAAAAATACTTACCAGTCGCCTTCATTAACACCTTTATCAATTTTATGTCATGCTAATAATATTAAAATAAGAGAATAACTATGTACTGGGACGATTTGGCTTACTTTGTTTGCTTGGTAGAAAAACAAACACTGACCGCGTGCGCTGAAGAAATGAACGTGCAGCACAGTACGGTTGCTCGGCGTATTGAACATCTTGAGCAAACGCTCGGTATCAATCTTTTTGATCGGCTGGGCAAACGCTACGTGTTAACTATCGAGGGCGAGCGGCTCTACCACCAAGCGGTAGAAGTCAAAAAAGAGATGGTCACTTTTCAAAGAATGGCAATTGATCAGAACGCTCTACAAGGTAAAGTCGTAGTATCTGCCCCGCCTGTATGGACAAATGAGGTGCTCATACCTGCTTTGGCTGACTTTCGCCAACGCTTTCCAGATATCGTATTGGCTTTAAGCGGCGATGTAAGTATGAGCAATTTACATCAACGAGAAGCTGATATCGCTATACGCACGCGTCGTCCAACCCAAGAAGACTTGGTGATCCGTACATTAGGTTCATCGACTTATCGATTTTATGCCCATGATAAATACCTCAAAGACACCGTACCTGAGCAATGGCAACTCATAGAGTTTCAAGCCAACGCCAGGGTGCTTGCTTGGTCGCAAGCGTTCATGCAGCAGCAAGACTATACGATTGCGTTTAGTACCAATGACCTATATATGGCGTGTCACGCGGCTCGTCAAAAGATAGGGTTTGCGCTATTACCTGACTTTTTAGCCCGTCAGTATCCAGAACTGGTAGCGGTTGATCCTATTAACAAATTAACCGACTTGGAAACTCATTCCTCAGTGGACAATTACGCGGCTGCTGAGCCATTACAACCTGAGCAGTCAGATACACACTCACCTATTCCACTGGCTCAATCGTATCCCCTCTATTTGGTCATGCACCCAGACGTAAGACGCTCAGCACGAGTCAGAGCAGTAGCAGATTGGTTAATTGATTGTTCTACTCGGTTGAGTGGGTTTGCTTGATGTTTTCTATTGATTAGATGATAGATCTGTAAATAGTAGCCTGTTCACGGCGCAATAACATTCAGCACACCGCGACATTTAGGAAACTGGTGACAACCGTAAAAAGGCTGGCCTTGACGCGCGCCTGTTTTGGCAACCCGCTTAATCATCTCGCCGTTGCATCTTGGGCAAGTTGGTATTTGGACCAGATCAGCTGTATTATCTGAAACATCGAGTATTGTAGATGCTTCCACCTGTGGCTCAAATTCTACAATCTCAAACGGCGTCATAAACAGTTTATTGGCCATATCATGCGATATACTGTTATGCGGTGTGATGATCTGCTGAGTATTCAAACTATCAATCGGTAACTCGCTAGATTCAATCTCAGTTTGACCAGACCATCCATGTACTTCCCTACTTTTTAGAGGAGGTCTTTTTACAGTTTCTCTTACTGTTGGTTCAAGTGTAGGATTATCAGTATTCTTACTTGGATGGCTATGCTTGTCTTTTAGATAGGCTTTATGCTGCCGATTGGTGCGCCACGATTTGCTAAATCTATTGCTATTAATCTGCTCAACGATAGATGCAACCTCGTCTTCAGTCAGTAGTTTATCTTGCTTTTTCTTCACATAAGAGACCATACCACTCGTCAATACGTGTTCGGGTAGCTCATCACGGGTTTTTAGCTCGCACTCACCAATGAATGCAATCATCGAATGAAAGTAGCGCAGCTCCAAGTCTAATAAATCTGCGAGCGTCTTTATGTGCAAGTAGTTCTGACGTAGTGGGTTCTGAAATTTGTATTTGCTCCCATTTGGAAAGGCTTGTGTCCACTGCCGTTGCGTCTCCTTTCCGTATATCCAGCCTTTATAGTTTTTGGTCTCAATCACAAAAATCCCGTATACGGAGACGATGACGTGATCGATTTGCGTACTACCACCATTGGCTAATGGTAAGGTAATGTTGTTTAAGCGATGATAAACATCTTTTTCAAGTTTTAGCCACATGGCGACATTGATGACAGTTTCGCCGAGAAAGCCTTTAAAAGTGGATTTTAGGGACATAGGCCATCTTATATTTTCAGGTAGTTAAAGAATACGTCACTCTGTTTTTTAATATTGATAGTGCGTCAAACAGATGCACAGATTTTACATTTTAAAGCAGCTATCAGGTTTTCATTTTAAAACTTACTAATAGCACTAGCATTCTGACACTTGGTTGGTTTTCGACTAGCCATGCACGCGTATCATTCACCAATCAACTTTATTTTGTTCTTCTTATGGCGCATCGTCTTTGCGTTCAGTATTATTAAGCTATCTTATACGCGATTAATCTATGAAATAAAGAATAATTTAATAAAAAATTGAGTGACTCTAAAATGAAAAATAAACATCTTGATGTAGTTAATATCCATTTTATATTTATCATTAAGTTGGCTTGTACTCTACTACTAACTATAACTGCTGCCCAAGCAAACGACTCTACTGGCTATGTCGGTACGGGCGGCGTTGAGTATATTAAAAATAAAAACATCAGCATGCATAGTGAAGACTTATATATCTCAAAAGAGCAAATTCGCGTCAATTATGAGTTTAAAAATTTAAGCAATACAGACATTACGGAAACCATTCTCTTCCCTATGCCAGCCGTACCCAGTTTTATCGACTCAGATTATGCTGATATCAATGCTACTTATGATGACTTTCAAGTTTTGGTCAATAGCAAACCTATAACGCCCACCCTCCATGTTCGGACTTTCATGCATCCAATTATTACCAAAGATGGCGATAAAACTCTTGGTGATAAGTCTGTCGATACCACCGAGATTTTTAAAGAGTGTGGTATTAGTAAAGCTGAAATGATGACGCCTTGGACGTACCAATTTGACACTGAAGTTATTAATCAACAGCTTTTGGATTGTAATAATAAAAAACTAGATCAATTTATTGACGATAAAGATGATCCCTCATATATCTCTTGGGATTCTCAAATCATTTATAGCTGGGAGCAAACCTTTAAAGCCAATACTACTACTAAGATTAAGCACACTTATACACCGTTAGTAGGTGGCTCAGTATATTTAGACGAAGAACAATATGCGGATTTTTGTGTGGATAGATCGACTCAGCGAGGATTTAATAAGAATGGTGGTCGTCCCTATCATGCTTTAAGCTATATCTTGACCACGGGAGCGAACTGGGCAAAACCCATCAGCCACTTTAAACTCACCATAGAACGCAACCCTAATGAACTTGTATCGTTTTGTTGGAAAGGTAAAGGCAAAGTTAAGAAGACTGGAGCAACGACGTTTGAAATCAAAGAAAGTAATTTTGTGCCATCACATGATTTTGATGTGGCTTTTATTTGGAAGTAGTGGTTAGTAAGACATGTATTAGCTAACAAAGAGTCAAAAAAAGGGTGCGTAGAATAGTTCTAATCACTCTTTTACGCGTTTTATATACAAGCCTAAACGACCTTTATCTTTTTTAAAGTCTCTTTTTTAGAGCTTGCGTAGAGATATAAACTTAAACCCATAAATATCAAAATCACTATTACACCAGAGCTATAGTCATTAAAATAGTTGAAGACTTGAGTATCTATTATTTTTGTTAGCTCTTTAGTACTTCTCATAGCAAGTACAGCAATAATAACTAATACACTCGAAGCAGTAGCAAACCATATCGTAAGATAAGTCGATACTTTCCAATTTACTCCTTTATATAAAGTTATGCCTAATAAATGAAACACTAGCATAATTAAAACGTATACACTCATCATCATAAGTTTTTGCGAGGCGACATCAGCCAAACTTATAAAACTTATAATTTGTATTGTGACCATAGAAAACCCAGAACTGCATAGCATAAGTATGCCCAGCACGTTACGTATCACTTGGTAACTGCCTTTGAGTCTGAGAAATACTGATTAGCTTTTGGTCTATAAAGAAAAAATGCAATTACAATAAAGAATATAATACCTGGGATAAGTAGGGTTTTTAGAGGTGAGGTGAACAGAGAAATAGCGATGGATAGGATAGTCCAACCAACATATAATTTTCTACCAAAGCTTTTTCCTGCAAGCATCAACAAGCCACAGCTAATAGAGATAATCAGCCCAATAGCCATTATTAAATATTGAACCTCTAATGGGATCACGCTTAACTGCATTATTGCTTCTACATCTGGATTACTAATATTTACTACTGACGTTATAACGGTAATTAGGCTAGTAACTATTAGAAACCAACTAATGATAGTTACTGATGTTGGACGTTTATTCATAAGACTCTCTAAGAATCAAGGTATATAATACGTTTGAGTAGAGTTGCTTTACTCAAATTTAGTTGGATTTATTATACAGTAATCATTTCAATAAGCCTTTTAGTTTTCAGTATTTTATAAGCTAATAAGCTCAGTCAGATAACGGCAAAAGCAATTTATTATACTCAATCGTCTTTTTCTTCTTAGCATAATTGAGCACTGCTCTATCTTGGCATTTACATCAAACATTCATTTAATATAAACAGCAAACTAACCTTTTAGCGACTCACTCCATTGTCTGATATAGTCCGTTTGTTTACTTACTGTGGTTAACTTATTTAGATCATCACAATGATCAAAAGTCCTAGCTCTGTTGGTTGCTCGCTTTTCCATTTCAATAATATAACCAACTCTTCCTTGTGACATTTGCTGACCCATACTTGAGCACACGAAATCCAATCTACATCCATTGATACACATGACAATGTTTTTAGGCTCTAGTAGCGCTCTGAGTCCAAATAGTGCTGCATAGAAATCGCTGTCTTGAAATTTATAACTGTCAAGTTTATCCAGTATAAGAGTTAGTCCAACACTTCCAGAAGAGTCGGAATAGCTTTCAAATATTAACTCAGCATTTTCTTTAATTTTATTGTTATAGATAGCTACTTTTTGATGCACAACATCCATTCTTATATCCAGCCTTTATAGTTTTTGGTCTCAATGACAAAGATGCCGTATACGGAGACGATGACGTGATCGATTTGAGTACTGCCGCCATTAGCTCTTGGTAAGGTAATACCGTTTAATCGGTGGTAGACGTCTTTTTCAAGCTTAAGCCACATGGCAACGTTGATGACGGTTTCACCGAGGAAACCTTTGAAGGTAGATTTTAGGGACATGGTCGCTCTTATATTTTCAAGTCATCAGAATTTTTACTGGATGTAGCAAACTTAATTTAGTCTACGCTCGCTGTATTGGTAAGTAGGTTTTTTGCAAAATCTAGATTGAATGTGCCGTCTCCAATCGCATCATCTAGTAGACCAGCAGATTTTGATTCATTATTTAACTGTTCATTAGCATTCATATTTTCAACCTTAGACAGAATTTCTTATTTGTAAAAAGAATTGATTAATTTTTTCAAATTCAGACCAAATACCTTTATCAGTTACCTTTTCAAATCCGTTGATTTGGATTGTTGATATACGCGTAGCGCTATCACGACTATCTGGATCTTTTGAAACTGTGCTTACTCGATAGAAGTCGTTGTTTTTTACAACATAAAATCTTCCCATAACCCTGACATTTGCATTCCCGTTTAATACGGCGAAGCCACTATCTATTCTAGCAAAGTCTTGCTTTAGATAGTCATCTGGAAAATATTCAAACTGTTCAATAAAATATTTAGCATCTCGCTCATGGTAATGTTTCAATATTTTATCTATAAAAAACTGTTTTTCACTTTCTGATAGTACGTCAGACTTTATTTTCATGTTGAATCCTTTGAGGTCAAATGTATAACTTATATATGTCTCTATGACTTGTTCTCGAAAGCATCGTTCCACTCCTGTAGAACAAAAAACTGATTAATTTCTTCAAAGTCAGACCTAATATTTTCATCTGTTACTTTTTCAAATCCATTTATTTGAATCGATGTTACGCGCGTCGTAGCACTTTCATGGATTTTTGAACCCTCTATCAAATTTGTAACGACTCTACAGAAATCATTATTCTTTACGACATAAAATTTTCCCCATAGGAAAGCACTGGCATTACTCTTTAATACGGCGAAGCCATTATCTATTCTGGCAAAGTCTTGCTTTAGATAGTCATCTGGAAAATATTCAAACCGTTCAATAAAACGTTTAGCATCTCGCTCATGGTAATGTTTCAATATTTTATCTATAAAAAGCTTTTTTTCACTTTCTGTTAGCACGTCAGACTTTATTTACATTTTGAGTTCCTTAGTGTCGGTTGAGTTTATTGATAGCACGGGTAAACACAGTGTGAAAAATATAATTAAAATTCACCCTATTAATATCTCAAATTACCTTATATTTATACCCTATTAGCAAAAACTTCTGTCTTAAAAGTTACTTCGACCGTGAGAAAAAAGCAACAAAACACTGTCTCTAGCATAAAAAAAACCACCAGATTTCTCTGATGGCTTTTCCTTTAATACTAACTCAGTTAGGCTAATTAAACCAAACTATTTACCGCTTCAACCACAGCATCAGTCGTAATACCGAACTCTTTATATAAATCGCTAGCAGGCGCAGACTCACCATAAGTGGTCATGCCGATGACTTTGCCATCTAGACCAACGAACTTATACCAGTAATCCACATGCGCAGCTTCTACTGCGACGCGAGCACGGATATTGGCAGGCAATACCGCTTCGCGATAGCTAGCATCTTGCTCTACGAAAATCTCAGCACATGGCATAGACACCACACGGACGCCAACACCATTTGCGCTCAATGTTTCGTACGCTTCCATCGCTAGGCCAACTTCTGAACCAGTAGCGATGATGATAGCTTGTAGTTCGCCTTGCTCTTTAGCAAGTACATAACCACCTTTAGTGATGTTCGCGACTTGCTCACTATCACGCGCTTGATGTGGCAAGCTCTGACGACTAAAGATCAATGCAGATGGGTTATTTTCAGACTTGATCGCTTCTACCCAAGCGCTTGCAGACTCAGTCGCATCACACGGACGCCATGTACGTAGGTTTGGCGTGGTACGTAGGCTAGTCAATTGCTCAACTGGCTGATGCGTTGGGCCATCTTCACCCAGACCGATAGAGTCATGCGTATAGACATGGATGACGCGCTGCTTCATGAGTGCGCCCATGCGTACGGCATTACGTGCGTACTCCATAAACATGAGGAAGGTCGCTACGTAAGGGATAAAGCCGCCATGCAATGCAATACCATTGGCAATCGCGGTCATACCGAATTCGCGCACGCCGTAATAGATATAGTTGCCATCAGCGTCTTTCTCGATGCCTTTAGCGCCTTTAAATAGCGTTAGGTTTGAGCCAGCTAAATCTGCTGAACCGCCAAGTAGTTCTGGCAACAATGGCTGCAAGCTATTGATTGCATTTTGGCTGGCTTTACGACTAGCGACATCACCACCCGCTTCTTGCGTTTGCTGAATATACGCTTGCGCTTGGCTAGCAAAATCAGCAGGTAACTCGCCATTTAGACGGCGTGATAGTTCTGCTGCAAGCTCTGGATAGGCTTTTTTGTACGCTTCAAAGTCTGCGTCCCAGTTCTTTTGCTGTACATCACCTTTGGCTTTAGCATCCCACGCTTCATAGATTTCGTCATCTAATTCAAATGGCGCATGTTTCCAAGACAGCGCATCACGCGTTAAGGCGATTTCGTCATCACCAAGTGGCGCACCATGACTTGCCGCAAGGCCTTGTTTGTTCGGGCTACCAGCACCGATCGTGGTTTTACAAATGATTAGACTTGGCTTAGCAGTCTCTGCAATGCTTGCTCAGTTGCTTGCGTGATCGCGTCGGTATCATGACCGTCAACTTTGATCACTTGCCAGCCGTATGACTCAAAACGCGCTTCGGTATCGTCAGTGAACCAACCTTCGACATTACCATCGATTGAGATACCATTGTCATCATAGAAGAATACCAATTTACCAAGACGCTAACGTGCCAGCGAACGAACACACTTCATGACTGATACCTTCCATTAAGCAACCATCGCCTAAGAACGCATAGGTGTTATGGTCAACGACGTTATGACCGTCACGGTTGAACTGTGCGGCTAGCGTCTTTTCTGCAATTGCAAAACCAACGGCATTAGCAATACCTTGTCCTAATGGACCAGTAGTCGTCTCTACACCAGGCGTGTAACCAAGTTCAGGATGGCCTGGGGTTTTTGAATGCAGCTGACGGAAGCCTTTTAGGTCATCAACGCTGACGTCATAGCCAGATAAATGTAGCAATGAGTAGATAAGCATTGAGCCATGACCGTTTGATAGTACAAAGCGATCACGGTTATGCCAATTAGGATCAGCTGGATTGTGCTTCAAAAATTTGCGCCACAAAACTTCGGCAATATCAGCCATACCCATTGGCGCACCCGGATGTCCAGAGTTGGCTTTTTGAACCGCGTCAAACGACAGTACACGGATGGCATTGGCTAGTTTACGTTCGCTAATTGGAGCTGGCATAGAGTGTCCTAATATTCGAATGAGTCGTATAAAGATAAGAGGAGAGTTTACTCAAAGGATAATCCATCAAAAACGCGGTGAGCGTTTTCAACGGATAGGCTATAAAATAAAAATGCAATATTAACATATTTGCTATGAGCCTAGCCAAAAATGCAGTCACAAGACCGTTTATATTTAGCAATGACTTACATCAGTTTTGTTAAACGATAAGCAGTAACGATCTTTGACTTGAGTGATAAGTAACAAGCTGCGAGCGACCTAAGTGACAAGCAGCTCATTACTTATAGTCAATTTATTAAACTGAAATTGTCTCAGCACCACCCATAAATGGACGCAATACTTCTGGAATGGTGATGCTACCATCAGCGTTTTGATGATTTTCCATCACGGCTAGCAGCGTACGACCAACTGCCAAACCTGAACCGTTTAAGGTATGCGCGAGGGTGGTTTGCTTGCCATCTTTAACACGAGTACCCATACGGCGCGCTTGGAAATCACCACAGTTAGAGCAGCTAGAGATTTCGCGGTACGTGTCTTGGCTTGGTAACCATACTTCGATGTCATAAGTCTTTTGTGCAGCAAAACCCATATCGCCCGTACATAGTTGTATGGTACGGTATGGCAACTCAAGCTGCTGCAAGATATATTCTGCCTGTCCTGTCATCGCTTCTAGCAATTCATCAGATTGCTCTGCTGTGCCAATATTGACCATCTCAACTTTTTCAAACTGATGCTGGCGAATCAAGCCGCGAGTATCACGACCATGCGAGCCTGCTTCACTGCGGAAGCATGGCGTATGCGCGGTGAACTTTAAATGGCAGTTCTTTGATATCCAAACGCTCGCCGCGCACCAAGTTTGTCATTGGTACCTCTGCCGTCGGAATGAGATAAAAATCCATCTCGTCATTGTTCGTGTGATTGGTCAGTTTAAACAAATCATCTTCAAACTTAGGCAGCTGACCCGTACCTTTTAGACTGTCACTATTGACGATATAAGGCACATACATTTCAGTATATCCATACTTAATAGTATGTGTATTCAGCATAAATTGAATCAGTGCGCGGTGCAGCTGCGCCAATTGACCTTTAAGCACGTTAAAACGGCTACCCGTTAGTTTGGTCGCTGCTTCAAAGTCGAGCATACCAAGCGTTTCACCGATATGCGTGTGATCTTGAATCTCAAAATCAAACGTACGCGGCGTGCCCCACTGACGTAATTCTACGTTATCATCTTCTGACGTCCCCACTGGTACATCTGCCGCTGGAATATTTGGAATCTGCAGAGCCGCTTGAGTGAGTCGCTCTTGTAAGGTGCGTAGCTCGTC
Source organism: uncultured Gammaproteobacteria bacterium (assembly GCA_963744895.1). Classification (GTDB taxonomy): domain Bacteria; phylum Pseudomonadota; class Gammaproteobacteria; order Pseudomonadales; family Moraxellaceae; genus Psychrobacter. The sequence goes on along the minus strand of CAVUUW010000005.1, from coordinate 772,232 downwards.
TTCGGCAGTTTTAATCTCACCGCTGACACTTTGCATCTCAGCCAATAGCTCACTGGCATCTTCGCCTGATTTTTTTAGAGCACCGACTTGCTTGGCACCCGCGTTACGTTGTGACTGTAACTCTTCGGTTTTGACTTGCAAAGATTTACGCTCGGATTCAATCGACTGCCAAAACTCCATATCAAGCGTGTAGCCACGAGTGGCCAGTTGTTGCTGTAAGTCGCTTAAATCGCCGCGTAAGAGTTTTGGATCAATCATAATAGTTGCCTGTAACACTAAGAGTGAATAAGAAGTTTAAACATTATTAGTATAATTATTGGTCAGCTTATACTTATTGCAAAGCTTGATAACTCAATAACTATCTTGCCATGCTGCCCTATTTTTTATCAAAATATATGGGTGACGCTATCATACCAAGACCCAGCAGATTTGACCATGTTTTGGTATGATTTCACTCGTTTTCTACATACATTGTTATGTCTATGGTTCTTAATTTTTAACAAATCCGTTTTGACTACGACTCACGCTTTGGCCTGCAATTATCCGCAATCTGCATAATCTCACCTAATTAATAGCAATAATGTGGTCACTATCCATGAAGAGAGTGGCTTATCTGTTTCATTTAGGAGCACTTTTCGGTAAGATAAGCGCATACCGTTCTTTCATTTCTAGCCAAATGTTGCCTTGCTGCTCTAATTTGGCAATTTAAACCCAACGCTTTTAACACAAGTATTTGAGAAACCTTTATGGCCTTGTACCCCTACACGCTGCAACCTGTCGCCTTAAACATCACTGAGGCTGAATTTCAACAAGCACAATACGAACTGTTTGCCAGTGCCAGTCCCTCTTTTGGTCTAAAGAGCATTAAGAAAAAAGAGTGGGTCATCATGGCAGTCGTCGTGGTATTAGCGATTATAGGACTGGTTTTTGTGACAGGCTACTCAACCATTATTTTTTGGTTGATGATAGTGGCAGCCCTGATTTATCTCTTAATTCGGACGCTAGGCTTTAAATGGTATGTCAAAAGAGAGTTTGAAAAGCAAGTAGCCGATCAAGAAATGCCCGATGAGATGCGCCAAATGAAGCTAGGCGTACAAAAACATGGTTTGGTTATGGCAATGCCCAGCAATCAGCCTGAAATGACGAAAAGTAATCAGATGCGTGGTATGCAAATGCGGGCAGGTTCAACGCAGCAAGCGGTTATTCCTTGGAGCGCAATCAAGAGCTGGGATGAGACAGACGACTATATCTTTATGATGTTTGAAATGAAAGGTCAACAAGGCAGCCAAATCTTGCCAAAACGTCTGCAAGCACAGAAATTCCCAATTGATACGGTACGTCAGCATCTACAAGAAGTCGTCGCCGTTAAAGGGTTGAATCCTGAGAACTTAAGACCACCTGCTTAAAAAATTTAGATAACAAAAAACCACTTGGCTGTTCATATGCTACACAGACAAGTGGTTCAATCCTTGAAAGATAAAGACCCATCGTTTTAAAAAACCAATCACATTATTAAAATCATTGAATTTAACTTATAGATAGTCATTTGTTATTATAATAACCATCGAGAGAAGGCAGACTAGCTTTTTATTAAATTTAATAGGTATTAGATAATATTTAAGTTTGAAAGGCATTGATCCATTAAATTTGATACGTTAAGAAGCTATAGTAATAAGATAGGCAAGTTGCTACACTTTTAAACTTCTCTAATTTTTTATATCTACACTCACATTATAAGGATAATATCATGAGTAATACCAATAATGACACTAACCAAATTGGCCTAGAAAAAGCAGATATGAGCGGCGTAATCGCGAAGCTAAATGGCTTGTTATCAAGCTATCATACTTTTTATATCAATGTACGTGGTTACCACTGGAACGTGAAAGGCGAACATTTCTTTTCACTGCATCCTAAGTTTGAAGAGCTATATACCGAACTACAACTACAGATCGATGAAATTGCAGAACGTATCTTGACGTTAGGTGGCACGCCACTTCATGCTTATAGCGATTTTGCTCAGCATACGACTATCAAAGAAGACAAAAACGTCAAAGACGGCAGCACGTGTGTGAAAGGTATCGTGACTGGTCTACAGACATTGATCGAAGAGCAACGTGACGTATCAGCGGCAGCACAAGAAGCTGATGATCAAGGTACTGCCGATCTGGTAGATGAATACGTACAGCAACAAGAAAAACACGTTTGGATGTATAACGCGTTCTTAGGCTAATAATAGACCTATTCATATACTGAATAACTTGAAGTAAAATCATATCATCTAAAACAAAAAAGCACCTATTTAGGTGCTTTTTTTGATTCCGTCGTTTATAAGAAGTACTTATAAAAACAATGCCTTATTTTTGTGCCCATTGACGCATTTTTTCACGTTCAGCTGGGGTAGCCTTTAGCCAAAGTTGCATAAACTGATCAAGTGTATTAGTAGAGGTACTCATGCTTGTGGGTTGTTGGATAGCAGCGACTGTACCGGCATTCGTTTGTGTGGTTGCCATTGGGCGATCTAATGATGCAATCACTCGCTGGTTTTGTTGCTCAGCATCACTGCCGCCATCAAATACACCGCCCAGCGCCTTACCCAATCCTGACAGTAGTCCGCTCTGATTACCTACCATACCTTGCTGACTAGCAATCACCGTACCGTTCTGCTGAATCGCCAAAGTTGGTTGCTCGGCATATTCTTTGGCCGCCCGATATTCTTCTGGTTGATTGATAAAGCTCAAACGGTAATTTTGATTGTCTGCCAATTCTGCGATAACACTCACATTGCCTGAACGCAAATAATCGTGCTCATCATGGCTTAAATCATACAAACGATCATATTTAGCAGTAATGGCATGACGGCCAGGCTCAAGCGTAAATTCTTTGGTTAATGGCTGAAAAATACTCTGCTGTAGTTCCTGTCCATTAATAGCCGTGACCTTGACATAATCATCAACCGTTAAAGTAACCGCCGCCTGTGAAAACATCGGGACAAAAGCCGCACCCATCAGCAACGTACTGACTGTCATTTTTTTTAGCAAAGAAGTATTGAATTTCATAAGGGGTTCCATTAGTTGAAAGCGTTTTGAATCAAAAGGTGGGTATTCTTAATGCTAAAAATCGAGTGGCATCGTATGTTGCTCTTGATCCGCCGTCTCGTTATCTACTTGTGTTTCTTGTGCAATATCCGCAAGCTCTGCTGCAAGCGTCTGCTCGTCAATGGTACGCAGGGCATCGCTAATAACCGCTTTAGATATATTACTACGCCCAAGGTTAGAAAACATCGGCTGAATATAATTGAGCACCTCCATCATAGCACCGATACGATGCGGCCCCTCAGTGAGCAGATGTCCAATAATTCGATCATCAAACTGCCAACCTCGTCTTCGTAATATCGACTCTAGCAATGCTTGACGGTCAGCCAAATCATGACCATTTGGTACTTTAAATGCTGGCGCTTGTGCCAAACGCGTCAACAAGTCGCGCAATTGGAACGGCAGATCGCCAGCTGGCATATTTGCAGCAAACAACAATTGACGCTGTCCTTCACGACTGCGATTAATCAAATGAAATAACGCTTCTTGCCACTGGCTGCTCTGCTCTAACACCTCTAAATCATCGATGGCAATCAGATCGAAGTTCTCTAAAGAAGAAAGCACGTGGACGTCAGTATGAATCAGCTCATTGAGTGACAAACAAATGGCTGACTTGTCCATCTCAATAAATGATTCACAAATTGCAGACAGCAGATGGGATTTACCCGTTGCTGGGCTGCCAAACAGATACAGCTGGCCAATCAGGCCAACGTGTAGTTGTCGCACTGCATCAATTATCGACATCCAACCCGGACCGGCAAAGTCGCTTAAACTTGCATCATGCTTAATGTCCAGATTGAGACTTAGCTGCGCTTCTGCCATGAATCATCAACTCGTTTTACATCATATAATATAGAAATACTGAAACTTTAATAATTTGCTTTGTTTGCTTTGAAGGGCTATGACACTATTCAATTAACACTGGTGGTCTAAGACAAACCATTGTACAAAAGCTAGTAGTACTTATAGCTTATCTTAGTCTTCATAAGAGGTGTGTTCTATCAAAACCACTCTTAGAGAAGACTCACTCAATACCAACTCATAGTGTTAATACTGCGCCTATATATAACATATTTGCAAAATGACTGACAAGTCTTTTACAGATTAAGGTGAATCAGTCTGTCTTTTCCTTTATAACAACTCTTTATTAACACTACGTGACTTTCCTGATTTACCTTAAAACCCCTTACTTCTTTTCAAATAAAAGCAACTGCTTACGCCCTTTGTAGAAATCCGTTGAGCGGTAATAGGCGTATAAATGGCGGAACAATACGTTAAGCACAGCAGAGACTGGCAAGGCGATCAACATACCGACGAAGCCCAATAAACTTGCGCCTGCTAATACAGCAAAAATAACCCATAATGGTGATAAACCGATTTTATCCCCTAAGAGCAATGGCTGTAGAATATAGCCTTCTGCTGCCTGCCCGACTAAGAACGCACCGACAACCAATGCCAAATATGTCCAATCTAGCCCAAACTGGAATAGACAGGCGATGATGGCAGCAATAAAACCAATACCGAAACCCAAATAAGGAACGAAGCTAGCAATACCAGCCACCATACCAATGATTAATCCAAGCTCAAGTCCAATCAGCTGTAACTGCACAGCATAAATGATACCCAGCAATACCATCACCAATAATTGACCTTTGATAAAAGCCATCAGCGCACGATCACATTCTTGAGCGATATGAATAATTTTTTCACAATGAGAGGCAGGAAGCGCCATCTTCCAAGTGTGCAAGCGTTTGTCCCAATTAAACAAGAAATAGAAAGTTAAAATTGGCACTAGCACAATGAGTCCGGCATTATTAATAAAAATCATACCCGAAGCGATGGCTTGACTCATCAAAGTGCTGGCATCTGAAAACTTGTAGTTGGTTTGCATATAATCTAGCAAAGTTTCGGAGAACTCTTTGGATTCAAGTCTTGGCAAACGCATGGGCGTATTAGTCACAAACCATTCGCGTACTACTTGATTGTACCAATTCAGCACCTTGGGGAGATAATCCCACGCGGCTTGCAACTGATACCACAAGGTCGGTATCAACCACCAAAGTAGCAATGCCATGCCCAAAGTGATAGTAGAGTACACAATAATAATTGCTACCCAGCGCTTAAGATACTTTGATAGGCGCCTAACCAGTGGATTAAATAAATAAGCCAGTACAAAAGCCACGACGAACGGCATAATGACGGGCAGCATTAAATACAATAAATAAATAGCGATAACCATACCAACGACAATAAACAAACGCCGAAAAAAGGGATCTATTGGTTGGTGTATCATGATAAGCAATCCTATGATTGGGCTAATTTAAGACAGCGGCGTGATTGAGTAGATCGTACGTCTATTGGGTAACACCAGTATAATAATGAGCCATTATTGACAATAAATTTAGCGTTCCATTATCGCAGAGTCCAACAATAAATCAGTCATTTTTTTGTTTCTCAACTTATTATTTATGAGTTATAGCCAGTCCTAGTTAAATAACCATTAAATATCAGCCAAATATCCGTAAGTTGCTTTGCGAGTGAGGGGCATTTTTGGGTATAATGCGCGCACTATCTACAAAATTGACACGATCGACTCGCTTTTCTACTGACTGACCTTCATTCCCTATAAAATTTGTGAGATGACCATGAGTAATAAGCCTTCTTTAAGCTACAAAGATGCTGGCGTTGATATTGATGCTGGCGATGCGTTGGTTCAACGTATTAAATCAGTGGCAAAAGCCACCTCTCGTCCTGAGGTTGTGGGCGGACTTGGCGGTTTTGGAGCGCTTTGTCGCATTCCAACTGGTTACACCTCACCTTTATTGGTCTCGGGTACTGACGGCGTTGGCACTAAGCTCAAGTTGGCTTTACAACTGAATCGTCACGACACAATCGGCATTGATTTGGTCGCTATGTGCGTCAACGACCTGTTGGTGTGCGGTGCAGAGCCGTTATTCTTTTTAGATTATTATGCGACGGGCAAACTTGATATCGATACAGCAGCCACTGTTGTGACTGGTATTGGTGAAGGCTGTAAGCTTTCAAACTGTGCGCTTATCGGCGGCGAAACCGCTGAGATGCCGGGTATGTATCAAGATGAAGACTACGACTTGGCTGGATTCTGTGTGGGCGTAGTAGAAGAAGCAGAAGTCATCACAGGTGAAAATGTTGCTGAAGGCGATGTACTGATTGCCCTTGCTTCAAGTGGTGCGCATTCTAACGGTTACTCACTGGTTCGTAAGGTCATCGAAGTGAGCGGTGTCGACGTGACTAGCAGCGATGAGCAACTAGACGGCCAACCCATTCAAGACGCCCTCATGGCCCCTACTCGCATCTACGTAAAAGCAGTTAAAGCGTTACAAGATACGCTCGGTAGCTCAGCGCTACATGCAATGTCACATATCACAGGTGGCGGCTTGACTGATAACTTACCACGCGTATTGCCTGATGATCTCGCCGCTAGCATTGACACAAACAGCTGGCAGTTTTCAGAGCTGTTCACTTGGTTGCAGACTCAAGGCAATATCGAACAAAGCGAGATGTACCGTACCTTTAACTGCGGCGTTGGCTTTGTCATCGTGGTTCCTAAAGATAAAGCTGATGCCACTATCAAAACATTGACTGACGCTGGTGAAAACGCTTGGCAACTAGGCGAAATGGTCAAACGTGACGTGGACGCGGTGGTATACCGTTAATGTCCGTTAATACGAACCAAGCCCAAACTACCAAACCATTACGAGTTGCCGTTTTGGTATCTGGTAGTGGCAGCAACCTGCAAGTCCTTATAGATGCCATGCAGGCAAACACGCTACCCATTGAGATAGTCGGCGTTATTAGCAACCGTGATGATGCTTATGCGATCACACGTGCGAGTGCAGCCTCCATTCCTGTAGCGATACTGTCACACGTTGCTAGCGGTAAACGCATGGGCATCAAGACATTCGAAGCCCGTGCCAATGAGCAGCTGATAGCATGGCAACCTGATCTGATCGTATTGGCTGGATTTATGCGCGTATTGAGTGGCTCATTTATTGACCATTCGCCAGCACCCATGATCAACCTACATCCCTCTTTGCTTCCTGCTTATAAAGGTCTGGATACACATAAGCGCGTCATACAAGCGGGGGAACGTCACCATGGCTGTAGCATCCATGTAGTGACTGCTGAGCTTGACGCTGGAGCGGTTCTGACCCAAGCGGTGTTAACAGTAGATCAAAAAGACATGGCTGATGGGTTGCAAAAACGCGTACAAAAGCTTGAACATCAACTGCTGCCTTGGACGGTTTTACTATTAGCAAAAGGTGTATTATCGTTGGACAATAATCAACTCATGGCTCAGCAAACGTCCTGCATGCCAACGCTGCCTTTAAAGCTATACATAGAAGATTGATTCAACAGTAACAACAGACTTATGACTTAAAAAACATTAAGCCATAAAAAAGCCCAGTCACTCAACGTTTGAATGACTGGGCTTTTCTGTACTTAGGTATAAAAAGGGTCAATATAAAAACAGTATTTAACCCTCTTTAGTACCAAACTTATTAGCTATTATTTACCTGCAAACACATGTAATGCTTTAATGTTTACAAACTCTTTAATACCAAAGCCACCATGCTCACGGCCATGACCTGAGTCTTTTACGCCACCAAATGGTAGTGCTGGATTGGCAAGTCCGTAACCATTGATATAGACCATACCGGTATCGAACTCTTCACGAGCCAAGCGAATGGCTTTTTCTTCGTCTTTAGAGAAGATAGCACCGCCTAAACCATAGCGGCTGTCGTTAGCAATACGCAATGCATCGTCCTGATCTTTGGCACGAATTAGCGATGCTACTGGTCCAAATAGCTCGTCGTCATAAGCTGGCTGACCTTTTTCGACGTTCTCTAGAATGGTCGCTGGGTAGAAGCTGCTTTTGCCTTCTGGTAGTTTACCGCCAACAGCGATAGTCGCCCCTTTTTTGACGCTTTCTTCTACTTGCTCATGTAGTTTTTCTTGCAAGTCTTTACGCGCTAATGGACCAATATCAGAACCTTTATCCATTGGGTCGCCAGTTTTGACATTCGCGAATTTCTCAACGATACGTTGACGGAAATCATCGTACAAGCTGTCAACGACAATGAAGCGTTTCGCGGCAACACAAGTTTCACCATTGTTAACCAAGCGGGCTTGGGCACAAGTTTCTACTGCAACGTCTAAATCTGCATCTTCTAAGACGATAAAGGCATCGTTTGAGCCCAGCTCTAAGACCACTTTTTTGATGGCTTTTGCTGCTTGTTGGCCTACGATTTTACCTGCGCCATCGCTACCAGTTAGCGTTACGCCGCGTACTTTGTCATTGCCAATCAGTTCTTCTGACTGGTCATGGTCGATCAAGATAGTACGGAACAGATCATCAGGTAAATCTGATTCGTGGAAGATTTTTTCAATCAAAAGGCCAGAACCTGTGACGTTTGCTGCATGCTTAAGCAAAATACTGTTACCTGCCATCAAGTTGGCAATCGTATAACGGAATACTTGGTAAGCTGGGAAGTTCCAAGGCTGCATACCATAGATCACACCGATAGGCTGATAGGTCACAATACCTTTTTTCATGTTTTCGATGTCACGCTCGTCATCAGCCAGTGAGGCAATGCCGTTCTCTGCAGTATAATCACAGATAGATTTACATAAACCGACTTCTTGCTTGCTTTGGCTATAGAGTTTACCGCGCTCTTCGGTCATCAGCTTAGACAACTCTTCTTCGTATTTCATCAAAGTTTTGCCGATAGACTGAATAACTTTTGCACGCTCTTCATGGCTTGTTTTGCGCCATTCTAAAAAGGCGGCATGTGAGGCATCAACAATTTTGTTGACCTCATCATTGCTCATATAGTTATATTCTTTGATGTCTTCACCCGTTGCTGGGTTTACAGTGGTAATATCTGCCATGGTTATTATCCTTGGTTATTTTTCGGAATTATTATTGGTTTGACTGCTTTACTATCTAAAAGATATATGTGGATGACAATTAAATATCAATATCAAAACTGCCTTTCATACATCAATGGATAATGTTGTTTGACTTAACAATAGAACTTGTACTTGTCTTTTTTCTTAATGTGCAAACATCATAACAAACTACTTGGTGAGTAGTTTTACAAGTTATGAAGAAGTGTGCGTAAGATGTTAAGAATGTGACTGACTTATTAAGAACGCATCAACATTAGACAGATTATTTCGGTGCGCTAAAAAACAAAAAGCCAGCTCGAAAGCTGGTCTGATAGATATTTATTCTAAAATGTGAGTATAAATATTAAGATAAGTGATTACACACTTTATAACATTGTAGCTGCTTACTCTTACTACCTAATTCTAATGCCTTACTCAATCGTTTGCTATTAGAACAAATGATTCGTGACGGGAATGTCTTGTGGTGGATTCTCTTCTTCAGCCACCACTTGACGCGCCACATGCATAATCAATTGACGTAACCAGCGGTGCGCAGGATGATGCTGCAATAGCGGTGACCATGCCATCGTCAGCTCAAACTCAGGAATAAAAAACGGTGGTTCTTCCATCATAATGCTGTCGTTGTTGGCCTGCATTCTCGCCACACGGGTTGGCAATGTCGCTATCAAATCTTTGTTAGCCGCAAGCATCGCAGGCATTTGATAATGGCGGGTAAACACACTGATTTGACGTTTTTGACCCAGTCTTTGTAACGCTTGATCAATAGAACCCAAACCACCAGATTTTTCTGGATTGACACCAAAACCCACGCCCATACCTGTTTTGGAAACCCACACATGCTGCGCTTTAAGATAGTTCTTTAAATTAAAACGATTGGCATAAGGGCTTTCAGCAGACAACAAGCAACTAAACGTATCACGCCACACCAATACTTGGTGAAAGCTTTGAGGAATTTCATTAAAGCGATTAATTGCCAAATCCACGCGCCCCTGCTCCATATCACGATAAGACACGTCTGAAGGTGTTAAGAAGTCCAAAATCACATTTGGCGCTTCTGAACGTAGCGCTTTAACCAATTTAGGTACTAAGGTCGCTTCGGCATAGTCGGATGTCATGATACGAAAAACGCGCGAGGTACTATAAGGACGAAACTCTGTGCGCGGCTCTAATACTTGTGTCAGATCAGCGAGTATTTCACGAATGCGAGGCTGTAGCTCCAAAGCTCGCTCTGTTGGCGTCATCCCTTCAGAGGAACGTACTAGCAATGGATCGTTGAACAGTTTTCGGAGACGGCGCAAAATGTTACTCATCGCTGGTTGAGTAATGCCAAGCTGCTCAGCTGCACGAGTCACGTTTTTTTCTCGTAGTAGCACATCTAAATGTACCAATAAGTTTAAATCTACCCGCTGCAAGTTCATATATAGTTCTCTTGATCTTTGAATAAATACCTTTATAAGCGCAGTATTTTCGGTTCTGTTTCAATCATTTACAGGCAATTTTGGCAAAACACTTCTACGTTTTACTCAAAATCACTCAGTTTTTATCAATTATAACCCAATTTACCCAACCTAAGGTACTGTTTTTTCTACATTATAATATATAGAAATACTAAAGATAATTATCATAAATTAGATAAATCTTGGTGAGGCAGTTATAGTAAAGCTCATGGACGATTTGTAACACAGACGTTGAAATTTAAACTCATACGCTGGTTGCGCTCATCTAGATGAGAGTATCAGACCCTATATTAATGAGCTCAATAAACAGTAAAACCTTTTTGATTGGCAGCCATATATTGTACGAGTGACTCATAGAACCTTATTTATTATTTGCATTGTCGATTATTGTAACATTTCTTGTTGATAGTTATGGCTACACAAATCAATAAATAGCGTGAGCCCTTTAAAATATATGCATGAGATTGTTTATCACTTATTCATTATAAATAATTGTTAACTACCGAGTTCAGCCATCGCCTTGTATTAGTAGATAGGTTTGTTTATGGTAAATAAGAGGCATTAATTGATAGCCTAACTAAAGCGTCCAATATCAACCATATATAGTTTGAATCAAAACCTTTTAACGATACTTATTAAATAAACATACTTAAATTTTAGTTATAGCCAATCTTCATTATTTTAACATTTAATTTATTTGTTTATCATACCCCACCAAGGAGACTACAGATGTCAACTGCATATAAATCAGCGATCGACTTAGTACGTGAACTAAAGCAAAAGCACGGTAACTGGCAAAATATCAGCGAAACTGATGCGGCACGTATGATGTCTCAGAACCGTTTTAAAACGGGTTTAGATATCGCAAAATATACTGCAAAAATCATGCGTCAAGACATGGAAGATTATGACAATGATACGTCTCAGTACACGCAATCTTTAGGTGCTTGGCATGGTTTTGTGGCACAACAAACTATGTACGCTAAGAAAAAATATTTCGGTACTACCTCTAAAACTTATATCTATCTTTCAGGTTGGATGGTAGCAGCTCTACGCTCTGAGTTTGGTCCTCTACCTGACCAATCTATGCACGAAAAAACGTCAGTACCCAAGCTAATCGAAGAAATCTACACCTTCTTGCGTCAAGCCGATGCTAAAGTATTGAATGACTACTTCCGTGAGCTAAATGCCGCTGAAGAAGCAGGTCAAGATACCTCAGCGATCGTAGAGAAAATCGAAAACTTTGATTCGCATGTTGTGCCAATCATTGCGGATATCGATGCAGGTTTCGGTAACGAAGAAGCCACTTACCTATTGACGAAGCAAATGATCGAAGCGGGTGCTTGTGCCATTCAGGTTGAAAACCAAGTATCTGACGCTAAGCAATGTGGTCACCAGGCTGGTAAAGTAACTGTACCGCACGAAGACTTCATCTCTAAGCTAAACGCTATCCGTTATGCATTCTTAGAGCTTGGTGTTGAAGACGGTGTTATCGTTGCACGTACTGATAGCGAGGGCGCATCACTCACGCAAAAAATCCCAGTATCAAATGAGCCAGGCGATCTAGCTTCTAAATACATCGATTTCATCGAAATGGAAGAAGTGACTTTAGAGAACGCCAAAGAAAACGACAGCTTGCTTAAGCACAACGGCAAGCTAGTACGTCCAGTACGTCTACCTAACGGTTTATATCAGTTCCGTGAAGATACCAACATCGACCGTGTTGTACTTGACTGTGTGACTGCGCTAGAAAACGGTGCCGATCTACTATGGATCGAAACCCCAACGCCAGACGTAGAACACATCAAAATGATGGTTGACCGTATTAAAGAGCAACAACCTAAAGCGAAATTGGTATACAACAACAGCCCATCATTCAACTGGACGCTTAACTTCCGTAAGCAAGTTATCGCACAGTGGGAAGAAGAAGGCAAAGACCTCTCTGCATATAATAAAGATGACTTGATGAGTGCTGATTACGACGGTACTGAGCTTGATGCAGCAGCTGACGTTGCCGCGAAAAACTTCCAACGTGATGCATCACGTGAAGCTGGTGTCTTCCATCACTTAATCACGCTACCGACTTACCACACGACTGCTCTTAGCGTTCATGAACTTGCTAAAGGCTACTTTGGTGAAGAAGGTATGCTTGCTTATGCTGCAGGCGTTCAACGTAAAGAAATTCGTGAAGGCATCGCTTGTGTTAAGCACCAAGCAATGGCTGGCTCTGACCTTGGCGATGATCACAAAGAAATCTTCTCAGGTGACAACGCGCTGAAAGCTGGCGGCGGCAAGAACACGATGAACCAGTTCTAATCACCGACTCTCTATAAGTAATTGCTAAAAAAGCCGCCCTACATTATGCAGGGTGGCTTTTTTATGTGTCCTTACCTCAAATACTGTCAGGATCTATCCTCAATTTAATCGATGGTCATCTAGATAAAATATAATCACTTTAGATATCGTCATCCAACTTTTCTTGATGTTTTTTTCCTTTAACCACTTGCTGAGGTTTTGGTTTATCTGAAAATAAGCCACGTTGAGCTAAGACCAGATAAACTGCTTTGATTATTCTATAAGTCAAATAGACAACCACACCCAGCACAAGTAACCACCACAGTTGGATTAAACCAAGTGCAACTGACCTAAGCACTTCCCATCCGTACTGGAATGCCTGACTAGCTTGAGCGCTGAAGCTTGGACGCTCAGCATCTAATATTACCTCTAGATTTTGCGTGGTTTCTTTATAACTGATATCTGGCTGCATAAATGTCAGGCTGATGGTACTGTATTTGACTTTATCGGCCATATCCATCTGCTCAAGCTGAGCAAGCGCTTGCTGACGCCGAGCAGCATAAGTGGCAGTAATAGCATCGACATTACTGCCTTGATCTTTGTCATTCCTACTATTAAGACGTTCTTGACTAAGCTCGCTTGCCATGTCTTTATTTAACTGGCTGGCAAGTTGTTCACGATATATATCCAATGTGACATCTTGCGCGCTAAACTGATGCTCATTTAAAAACGCGACTTGCTGTTGTAGTTGCGCCAAGAACTTATTGACATTGACACGCGGAATACGGACCATCATGTCCGCTTGACGTGTATAAGTAGTGATTGTAATATTTTTATCGCCTTGTGAAAAAGTGCGGCTCTCACGCGGAGAGTTGCTAATATTACTAAGTGCGACATAACCACCTTGTTGCCGCGTTAAATTCTCAATGGCATTACTACTTTTGACAACCTCTTCAACTTTAAAATCCACACTGGCAGTAATCAGCAGCTCTTTACCACAATTTGAATATCTGCCGCTTGGCTACCCAGTACTGGCTCACTACCACCAGATAAATTATCCACACTTAATTTACTAGGATTAGTATCTGAATCAGTAATTGACTCGGTATTTGACGTAATATCCGCTGAATGCTCAGACACCATTCCCTCTATCGAATCATCCGTAACCTCTTCCAATTCGGCTTGAGAGGACTGTAGTTCTGCGCTGCTCTCTGCATACTCGTTCGAATTGCTACAGCCGCTTATTGATATAAGTGAACCGAGCGCTATCAGCAGTAACCATACTTTCAGGCTTAACTTTGTACTAGGCTGGCAAATATCATCACCTAAGTAAGTGCATAACGCTCTTTGAGTATTCATCCTTTTGTTATCGTTAACTACTTTACCTTTCATTCTGTATCAGTCCTTTATAACTTACTTTTGTCTATAAATTCACTCAATTATAAGGATTAATATACAAAAGTATACTATTAATATCGGCGCATTTTTTATGTTCATATTTTGCTTGTTATTAATGTAGAGCTTTCATACGATGGAGGGTAATTTAATTGATTAGAACCATAGGAGCCATCATGCAAGAAATTGAGCTAAAATTCTTAGTGCCGCCCTCACGACTAAAAGGGTTGATGCGCCAAACGCAAGTAAAATCCTCACAAGTGACGCAACTGGCCGCACATTATTACGATACCCTTGACCAACAGCTGGCAAAAGCGGGTATTGGCTTACGCATTCGTAAAGAAGGCGATAAATGGGTACAGACTATCAAAGCGGGCGGTGATGGTATCGCAGCACGCCTAGAGCACAACGCGGTATTAGATAATGATCAAGTACAAACCATGCTTGAGACAAATACGCTCATGCCTGATTTGACCATTTATAAAGATACGCCTGTCGCTGGGGCCTTAGAAGGGTTTAAACTCAAAAAACTGTCTAACAAATTGACGCCACTTTATGTCACCGATGTACAACGCACCACACGCTTACTGATAGAAAAGACAAATGACGACTCTGATTATGGCTCTGGTAATGCTCCTGATAATAAAATCGAGGTTGCATACGATCATGGACAGATTATTCATGGTAATGACCATACCCAGTATGATGCTATTCAAGAAATTGAATTTGAATTGATATCAGGCGATGTGGATTTTTTATTTACGACAGCTAAAACTTGGTGCAAACGCTACAAACTATGCTTATCTACCGTTACCAAAGCTGAGCGTGGTGGGCTTCTCATCAAAAACCAGCGCTATAGCCCAGCAGTTGGCGCTGATCTTGGTCAGCTCAAAATCGATAAAAAAATTAGCATGCCTGCCTTTGTGAGAGCTGCTGTCCATAATTGTCTGCTCCAAATCTTACCGAACAGCAGTGCAATCGTCGCTGGCAGCACTGATCACGAGCACATTTTACAATTTCAAATCGGCGTCAAACGCCTGCTCGCTGCGATAACTACCTTTGCAAGCTTCTCTGATGAAATCAGTCCCGACTGGCAGCCTATTTTAAATCAAACCGTGTCCCTACTCGATGACTATCGAGAGCTGACATACCTAGTAAACTCTATAGAAGCCGAACTACAGGCTCATGGTGCCCCTGCTACTGATTGGACACCCGATATTAAGTCGCTTAAGATTCATCCAATGGATGCTATAAAGGCGAATGATTTTCAGCTAACCTTGTTAGAACTGATTGCTTTTACCATGAGTGACCCAACGCTTGAACCGCAACATGACAAGTCTGCTATCGACAGGCTGACTCAAATTCTAGCTGATCAGTATGAACGCCTTATCGACATTGATAGTGATGAAGAAACAGACTCAATAGACCCATTGCGCCATCAATTAGAAACGCTACGCTATGTTAGCGAGTTCTGTGCACCCGCATTTAATAAAAAGTCATCTAAAAAGAAAACCAAACGCGTGTTAAAGCGCCTGGTAAAAGCACACAAAGCCTTAGTAGAACATCAGGCACACACGCAATATCATCAACGTTATTTATTAAAGGCGGCATCCAGTCCTAATGCGCTATATGGAGCCGGATGGTTTGCCGCTATGTTAGAAAAAGAGGACAGACGTATCCAAAAGCGCTTGGATAAAGTTAGCGATGAGGCAATTTTTTGGTAAGTGTTTTAGCAATAAGCCTTTTTGTCGAATATGATTTAACATGAGGCTATATAGGTAATGTGAGATAGAATTAATATGTGAACAATCGCATTCAATGGAACTACACTTTCCTTGTATGCTGAAAATTCTGCGTTCTGATAAATAAAAAAGACAGCTTACGTTTTGTGAGCTGTCTTTTTTTGTTTAAAACCTATTGTATCGTCAAGTCATTGACTATCACTATTTACCTAAGCCTTTAGACACTTAGTATCGCCGTATCGCCATTTTTCATATATTTAGCTTACTCAGCCAAAATCGTTACAGCCATACCTTCTTCAACCTGTTCAAACAGATTGATAACATCCTCACTATGCATACGCACGCAGCCATGCGAAAGCGGTATACCCATTGGCTCAGTGTCTGGCGTACCATGAATGTAGATGTAACGCTGATAAGTATCGCAATTGCCTTGAGCATTACTCCCTTTGTTAATCCCTGTCTCAAGACCACTCAACCATAAGATGCGACTCAATATCCAGTCGCGTTCAGGATATAACGCGTCAAGCGCTGTACTGTATATCTCACCAGTTGCAACACGACCAACAAACACTGAATGGATAAGCGCATCTTCACCTATTTTCTTTGCGATAATATGTTGTCCAAGCGGCGTGCAACCACTGTTTTCTTGGCTGCCTAGTCCATTTTTAGCAGTAGAGACTGAATATTTAGCCATTTCACGTTGCTGTTGATAAACCGTCAATGTTTGCTCTGCGATATTGATGATTAGCTGGCTATCGAGGTTGTTATGATCGTTCATGGATATGTCCGGTGGTTTTTTATATGGTAGTCAATCACAGGTTTGCCGTCTGTTCGATGAAAACTGATAGCATTAACTAAAATGATTGGAAATTTCTATTATTAAGGGATTGTATCGAGGCATTTGGCACCGTAAGATAGACACACACTTTTTGATGCTAGCAGATTATGACGACTATTTCACCGACACGTGTGTCGATGTATGATTTTCTATATCAAGATACCATGCCGATGCTGCCGCTGTTGGCAGATGCCGCCCAACTGTCGTTGCCACAAGCGCGTCTGGCCATGACAGCCAGTTTACAAGCGATTGTTAGCGCACTTTTGGTTTATCAGCAGCGCCATCAAGGGCAAGCCGTCCACAAAAAGCTATTTAGTCGGGCGGCGGTCAAAGAGCTACGCCAGTTCAACTCTATGAATTTTGCGACGCTTAATGCGACATTATATCACCGTCATGATGCCGCCGATGCCATATTCCATGACAATGCTATTGTAGTCAAAGCTAGCGAGCATATCGCAACGCAGATAAATGCAACCGTGCAGCAAGCCCAAATCTTGCTAACAACATTATGCGTCATCGGGCTACGTGAATTGGCTATTTTGACAGAGTACAGCCAGCTTGACCATAATGAGATTGATAAGTGGTTTGCGCTACAACCTCAGTTTTTGCTAGCGGCGCGTTTTACTGAAGACACCTCTACTCCAGTCTCTGACGAATTGACAGCAAGTGACGAAGATAAACAATCTTTGGTCGCAGCTGACAGCCAATCAAACTCAGCAATAGAAGCCGAAACCGTACTAGAGAGCGCTACTAAGCCTCACTCCTCAGATACTACGCCAGTATTAAGTTCGCCGCCCGCCTTCGATCCTTACTGGTTTACGCTTACGTCTTTCAAGCCCGAAAACCAAGAACCCGTGCAAGATATGCAGCTGGCAACAGGGAATTATTTAAAAGCCATCGGTCGCTCACCAGACAATCTACAGCAAGGGCGTCATAATGACATGCTGGTATTTGCAGAGATGCACGCGATTGCCTTGCCGCATCAGCGCTGGTTATTACAGCTGGCAAAAATATCTGATATTTATCTGAGCCGAAATCGTTTGCGCATCAACTCTGAGCCTGCGATTCCCCCAAAGCCGCCATTGGTTAGTTTGGGACTAATCGGTGGGAATAGTGACAACATCCCAACCACTATTAGTGAAAAACCGATTGAATACGATGCATCAACGCCGCTTTGGAAAAACCCCGTCATTCTTATTATTATTCTTGTCATTGGGGTGCTAGGGGCGCTTGCCACTCTCAAATATCAAACGCAGCAGGCGAATGATCGCACACTTGCCACAAAGGAAGTAACCGAACAAGACAGTGCCGAGCCGCGTCAGCAGCAAGACGTTGCTATTGTTAGGGTAGATGATGATGAAGCTAAGATTGAAGAAGCAAACGCTCAATAGCATATTAGCTGATGAAAAAGTGTCTCCAAAAGGTGGCTTATTACTAGTAGCACTGTATTGGTTTTGAAGTGACTCAACGATAGACAGAAACTGATGTACAACAAAAAAGAGGCGCTATATGAATAGCGCCTCTTTTTTGTGTACGATTTAGCGTTGCACTTGGATTGTTAATCTAGGCAATGTAACAGACGTTAAAAGCCTACTTTGATAAATCACGACCACGGCTGGCTTCGATAGCAAGACGTAGACCGTTCAAACGGATAAAACCTTCTGCATCTTTTTGATCGTATGCACCAGCATCATCTTCAAACGTCGCGATTTTTTCATCAAATAATGAATCGTCTGACTTACGGCCAACCACACTGACACAGCCTTTGTATAACTTCACACGCACAGTACCGTTGACGTATTCTTGAGACTTGTCGATCAATGCTTGCAACATCATACGCTCTGGACTGAACCAGTAACCGTTATAGATGATTTTTGCATAACGTGGCATGAGCTCATCTTTTAAATGCGCCGCTTCACGATCTAGCGTCAATGACTCAATACCGCGGTGCGCTTTTAGCATAATCGTGCCAGCTGGTGTCTCATAGCATCCGCGTGACTTCATACCAACATAACGGTTTTCAACGATATCCAAACGGCCAATACCATGCTTACCGCCGATCTCGTTTAGCTTAATCATAATCTCATAAGGCTTGAGCGTCTCGCCATCAATCGCAACGATATCGCCTTTTTCATATTCAAGCTCTAGATACTGGGCTTCGTCAGGTGCTTCTTCTGGGCTAACTGACCAGCGCCACATATCATCTTCTGCTTCAGCGTATGGATCTTCTAAAACACCGCCTTCATATGAGATGTGAAGTAAGTTAGCATCCATTGAGTAAGGAGATTTTTTGGTACTGCCTGCATAATCAATCGCAATGTCATGCTCTTTGGCATATTGCATCAAGCTTTCGCGGCTAGACAAATCCCACTCACGCCAAGGTGCAATCGTCACAACATCAGGTGACAAGGCAACCGCTCCCAGCTCAAAACGTACTTGGTCGTTACCTTTACCCGTCGCACCATGACTGATGGCATCAGCGTTATGCTCTTTGGCAATCTCCACCAAACGCTTGGCAATCAATGGACGCGCGATAGACGTACCCAGCAGATATTCACCTTCGTAGATTGCGTTAGCGCGGAACATTGGGAACACATAGTCACGAGCAAACTCTTCGCGCAAATCTTCAATATGGATATTTTTGATACCCATGGCTTTGGCTTTGGCGCGTGCTGGCTCAACTTCTTCGCCTTGACCAATATCAGCGGTAAAGGTGATGACTTCTGCATCATAAGTTTCTTGTAGCCATTTAGCGATGATGGAAGTATCAAGACCACCTGAGTATGCCAATACGATTTTATTGATATTTTTTGGATCAAGTTGAGCCATGAATAACTCCTATTATAAGAACGTCACTTTAGTAAAAGCGCTAAGATTAAATCAAAAAATAAATTACGTGTTCAGTGTACATCATATTTACTATAGGCAAAAGTCTAACTGACATAAGGCGGCAAAAACTGTTCAACGAAATATGTACAGATATCTGGTCGCATATTTAGTCAAGTAGGCAAATCTGTTATGATGGTCCTAAAACAGACCTTCCTTTTATTTCCCTATATGACGACATAGAGCGCGACAACATTATGACTGATTCGATTAGAGAGTTGACTCTCCTCCAACCAGATGATTGGCATATTCACCTGCGTGATGGTAAGGCGCTAGGCACGACCGTACCGCATGCGGCAAGTAGCTTTAACCGTGTCATTTGTATGCCAAACCTAGTACCACCGGTCAAGAACGCTGATGAGGCCCTCGCCTATCGCGACCGTATTTTAGCGCATCTACAAGCCAGTGACATAAGCAATGAGCGAAAAACTGCATTTGATCCACGTATGACTTTGTATCTGACGGATAACACCACCGCACAAGATATTGAAGTGGCTGCAAAGTCAGGTATCGTACAAGCCGTCAAGCTCTACCCTGCTGGTGCTACTACCAACTCCGCTGACGGCGTTACCAATATTAATGCCTGCGTTGATGTTTTTGAAGCGTTAGAAAAATACAATTTGCCATTATTACTTCATGGCGAAGTCACACAAGATCATGTAGATATTTTTGACCGTGAAAAGCGATTTTTAGATGAAGTATTGGCACAAATCATCGTCAAATTCCCCACATTAAAAATCGTGGTAGAGCATATAACGACCAGTGATGCCGCAGACTTTGTATTGGCGCAAGGAAACCATGTTGCTGCCACTATTACGCCGCAGCATTTAATGTTTAACCGCAACCATCTACTGGTTGGTGGTATCAAGCCGCATTTTTATTGCTTACCTATTCTAAAGCGTGAGAGCCATCAAAAAGTATTATTGGACGTAGCCACCAGCGGCAATCCAAAATTCTTCTTAGGCACTGATTCGGCTCCGCATGCGACGGACAAAAAAGAAGCGGCTTGCGGCTGTGCCGGCTGTTATAGCGCGGCCACGGCCTTACCACTATATGCCACCGCTTTTGATAGTGTGGGCAAAATAGATAAGCTTGAGGGTTTTGCCAGTCGTTTTGGGGCGCAGTTTTATGGCCTACCACTTAATGAAAGCACCATTACATTGATCAATACACCTATGCAAGTGCCGACAGACTATCCTTATCTAGATGGTGGGCTACTAACGCCACTCATGGCGGGTGAGATGCTGCCTTGGTCAATTAAAGCGTAAAGCACTGTAAAAAATAAGACGCTTTTTTATTTTATCCTATGATATATCGGGCACCCTTATAATAAGTGGTGTCATTTTTATCATAGCTGGCTTCTTTTTTAATGTTATGTTTTTCATCAATTCTTATAATAGTACGACTGATAAAAGTGATTTAACCTGATATGACCACTCAAAACGATGCCACCTTATCTGACGAAAACTCATCATACAGCTCAGACCATACGCTTAATAGTGCGCCAAGCATACCTACTGAAGATACGACGACAGAAGAACAAGCGCCAATGCCCTTAAAAGACCGTTTTCGCAAGTTTCTTCCTGTCGTTGTTGACGTTGAGACCGCAGGTTTTAATTCGCAAACGGATGCTTTATTAGAAATTGCTTGTATTCCTATCTTGCTCAATGATGAAGGTGTCTTTTATGCAGGCGAGGCCTTCAATGCTCATATCGAACCTTTTGAAGGCGCAAATTTAGAGCCGAGCGCGCTGGCGTTTACGGGTATTGACCCTAACAACCCAATGCGTAAAGCGATTGCTGAAGATGAAAAAACAGCATTACGCCGTATTTTTAAAGGTTTAAAAGAGGTACGCCGTGCTGAAGACTGCCGTCAATGCGTCTTGATTGGACACAATGCCCATTTTGATTTGGCCTTCTTAAATGCTGCAGTATTACGTACCAATAGCAAAAGCCACAACCCATTCCACAATTTCTCTGTATTTGACACAGTAACCCTCTCGGCATTGGCTTTTGGACAGACGGTACTGGCAAGAGCCTGTAAAGCTGCAGGACTAGACTTCGATGGTAAAGATGCACACTCCGCGTTATACGATACTCAAAAAACTGCTGAACTATTTTGTTATATCCTCAATCATTACCCCATGCTTGCGAATGCGATGCATACTGAATCAACTGACGACGTACCAGCTACCGATGATAAATAAACCTCTTCCCCATATCATGTCTTGCTAACCCCGCCTAATAATGCTATTTGTAATACTTAATGATCTTAGTTTTTTGATTGTTAGTTGATTAAGATATAGATCATACTGCTAAGAGCGTTTATATATTTATAAATGATGTCAGTTGCCCACAATGACTTAAGAGCGAACGTTATGAAGACTTAATGGGAAAGGGGGTTATCATGGATCCACACTTTAAATTATGGGGAACCATCATCGGTTATATGCTACTGGCATTGACCATTAGCGCTTGTACTTCTTTGTGGATTCGATATCATTTAAAACGTAAAGACTTACATCCTCGTCGCGCGCTCAGAAAAAGATATTTAATTTCGAAAAGACGAAAAAAAAGTCTTGACAGAAAACGCGGACACCATTAGAATACGCACCACTTCAGCATAAATGGTGAAAGCAGTTGAAGTGTTGTTACTAGTCCCCATCGTCTAGAGGCCTAGGACACCGCCCTTTCACGGCGGTAACGGGGGTTCGAATCCCCCTGGGGACGCCACTATTTGGCGACACTTATTAGCAGATTTGCTGCAAAGCATTCCATAAGACTGATAAGCGTACCACCGAAAAGCCCAATCACAATATATTGTGATTGGGCTTTTTTATGTCTGCTACTTTTACTCTTAATCATTTTCTACTCTCAGTCGTTTTCTATTTCTATTCTTAGCAATACCCTTATAAAGCCAAATAAAAAGAGCCAGCCCATTAGGCTGACTCCAGTTTTTGTACAATACCCATTGATACAGGCAATTAAATTATATTAACAACCAAAGTAGCGCCAATACAATCAATGCAGCGAGTATGGCTTGGATCAAAAAGAACACTTGATGCTGTCCGATTACTTTACCCAATGTCAGACCTAGCGTACTGTATTTGATAGGCTGGGTATCCACTTTATCGCCTTCTAATTGATCTTCGTAATGTTGTTGTAAAATAGCTAAAAATTCCTCATATTCGTTGGGCGCCCAATTATTGGGTGTGAATGGCATAAAATCTTTTAGTTGAGGTTCGCTAACCATCCAACGCTCAAGCGTGATAGAACGTAACGACCAACTGGCAAAACGCCGCTCAGCAATGGCTGAAAAATCTAATATTTTCAGATTTTTGTGGCGATCATCTAAAATCAGACGATTTTTAAGATCAGTCAGTGCTTGTTCAGTACCTTCTACACATTGAAGGAAGTATCCATTGCCATAGCAAAGAATACCCGTAATATTCTCTAGTTTATTGCGCTTGACAGCAATTTCTGCGATGTCATTCAGCGTACTGGAATTTGAAAGACCAGTTGATGTAATTTGGCTCAGATATACAAGCTGGCAGAGATCTGGCGTTACTGGGTCTATGGAACTATTGAGTGTTGACAATCAGCTTCCCCTATAATTAGGTAAGTGTAGCTAAGACAACCATACTAAATTTAGAAAAATATAGAAACAAAACCCTCTAAGATATTGAATCGGCTTTGTATATTATTGATTTTATAAATATTTATATTAATTGTATTAAGTTGGTTACATCATATGCTAATTACGTCATCAAAGCAACTTATGATTAAATTAAATGCGTAAATAAGACTATTGATTTTTCTCATAACTGTTTGTAAAGGCTATTAAAAATTGGTTTGTTGCAAGACTTTTACACCAGCGATCATGCCTGTATTAGGCTAACAAATAAGTTTAATTAAATTATGTGAATAAAGAAGTTAATGGGACTAAAAGATCTGACTATGGCTATGATTGGGCAGTAAGAATAGCGCCAATTAATACAGCATCATCTGGGTAAGTGAGTTTGAGGTTTTGACGACTACCAGTGACCAGACGGATAGGCAAATTCAAATATTCAAATGCACTGGCTTCATCGGTAATAGTGAGGTGGTGTGTAGATACATGATTGAGCACCGCTCTCAACTGTCCTAATCGAAATACTTGCGGCGTCTGCGCTTGCCACATATGACGACGATCAATGGTGCGCTTGGTATAAGTATGCTGATTACTTTTACTTGATAGTTCGTCAGTCAGCTCAGATCGCGTGTAAGCCATCTTGATGGTGTCAGCCACTGGAGTGGCTAAAATAGCGCCATAAGGCTCTGTCATGGCTGCTGTAATAACTTGATCGATATCATAACTTGGCACGACAGGGCGCGCTGCATCATGAATCAATACCAAATCTGAGTCATCAGCACCTATGTTATCAATAGCAGCCACACCTGCTTGCACAGACTGCCAGCGTTCCTCACCACCAATAGCATAATGCACTGGAAGCGAAAAATTAAGCGTTTGCGCCGTAATGTCATTTGCAGCTACAACCAGTAGACATTGATCAATATAACTACTACAAGCAAGTCGCGCCACACTGTGTTGAAGCAATGTCTGCCCTTGTAGCATCGTATACTGTTTGGCCACCGACGCACCAAAGCGACTACCGCGACCAGCTGCGACAATCATGGTATATACACGAGGAGATTTATTCATAAAATAGCGCTCATGGTCAAAACCCATGAAAGGTTGGCTAAATAAAAAGCATCAAGCGAAGATAATATTAAATGTAGACCGTATTTCTACTATATAGACAGAGATGGTGTGGAATTTTAAAAAATCAATAGCGACTGTGGGTGGTGGGTGCCGTAGATACTTGGACAAACGTTTCATTTGGCTTAATTAAACCTAAATCTAAGCGTGCATGTTCTTCGACTGCTTCCAGACCGTTTTTTAGATCGTAAACGTCAGTACGTAATAAGTTGTTTGCGGCCACTTGATTGTCATTCAAGTGCTGCTGATCTTCAATTTGAGTCAACAATTTGTTGTGCCCAAATCGACCGTTCTCACCCAGCCAATACTGATATTGCAGTCCCAACAGCACTGCAACCGCTAAAGCAAGTAACATAAATTGGCTAAAGTATTTCATGTAATCACGCCAAACGACAAAAAAATTATAAAATAAAAGTCAGCTAAGCTCACTAAGCAATATCCTCTCATCTGAATGAGTCTCTATTGCTTAGTATCCGCTATAACATCAACCTCTTAACCACGTAGACCGATGAACTCTTCGCGACCACGGTAGCTTGCACGTACTTGTTGCTCGATACGTAGCAATTGATTGTATTTTGCCACGCGGTCTGAGCGGCATAGTGAACCAGTTTTGATTTGACCGGCAGCAGTACCAACGGCTAGATCAGCAATGGTGCTGTCCTCAGTCTCACCAGAGCGATGAGAGATGATAGTCGCATAGCCGTTTTTCTTCGCAAGATAAATGGCATCTAGCGTCTCTGACAACGTACCGATTTGATTAAACTTGATCAAAATGGCATTGGCGATATGCTTATCGATACCTTCTTGCAAGATAGCAGGATTGGTCACAAACAGATCGTCACCGACCAATTGGACTTTATCGCCAATCTGTTCGGTCAAATACTTCCAGCCATCCCAATCTGACTCATCAAGACCATCTTCGATAGAAACAATAGGATATTGACGTGCCAAACCTACCAAGTAATCCGAGAAACCTTGGCTATCAAAGGCTTTATTGCCTTCGCCTGCCAAGATATATTGACCGTTTTTGTAAAACTCGCTAGCTGCACAATCCAAAGCAAGATGGATATCTTCGCCTGCCTTGTAGCCGACTTGCTCAATCGCTTGCATAATAACGGTAATCGCTTCTTCATTGCTACGTAAGTTAGGGGCAAAACCGCCCTCATCACCAACAGCAGTATTTAAGCCTTGTGATTTTAGAACCGACTTTAAGCTATGGAAAATCTCTGTACCTGCACGCAGTGCTTCTGAAAAACTCGTAAACCCAACAGGCTCAATCATAAATTCTTGAATATCGACCGTGTTATCAGCATGCTCACCACCGTTTAAGATATTCATCATCGGCACAGGCATTGTGAGTGATGTCTGGTTACGCAAGTTAGCAATGTATTGGTGCAGCGGTAGGTTCTGTGATTTAGCAGCAGCTTTGGCCGTTGCAAGCGACACAGCTAACATGGCATTGGCGCCAAGACTGTCTTTATTTTCTGTGCCATCTAGCGCAATCATTGCATCATCGATGCTCTGCTGTTCGGTGACGTCTTGATCCATCAACGCACTACGAATTTGACTATTGACGTTGGCAACGGCTTTTTTGACCCCTTTACCCATGTAGCGATCTTTGTCGCCATCGCGTAGCTCAAGCGCTTCACGTGAGCCAGTAGATGCACCACTTGGCGCAGCAGCACGTCCAATAGTACCGTCAGCTAAGATTACATCGGCTTCAATCGTTGGGTTACCGCGCGAGTCTAAAATTTCACGGGCGCGAATGTCTTTAATTGCGGTGACGTTGTTGGTTTCTTCAGCGTACATAATGTCTGTTAATTCCTTTGGTCATGCCAAGTTTATGGGATAAATAACGGCAACTAGAATACAAAAAAGGTAAAGCAAACTATCGTATAATATCTATACCTAGGGCGGGCTTTTATATTAATAAAATCGCTCAATTTTAGGTATTGTCTAAGGTCTGTTTATGACAGCGACAGCCAGCTGTAGTGCTTGGCATCATATCATATTTTTTCTCAAACTTCCCTTATCTTACCCTGACTTGCCATCATAATATTTAACATAAAAACCCGTATTTACGTTTATAGCCTTCTCTTGGTACTTATACCTATTAACAAAAATGACGATCATGCTTTTGTGGCAAGTTCTGTCTTAGTATGAGAATCTGAGACAGTATTGTCTAGCACCACCTCTGTTTTAAATCGTGTCAAACGTAGTGCATTCATTAGTACTGAAATAGAACTCAATGCCATTGCAGCAGCGGCAATCATCGGATTCAAAAAACCAAAAGCGGCGAGCGGAATACCGAGACAATTATAAATAAAAGCAAAAAATAGGTTTTGTTTAATATTACGTAGCGTTGCTTGTGCAATCTTCTGCGCCGCATCAATATGCATCAGCGACTCACCCATTAATCGTGCAGAAGCGCTATGCTGTGCCACATCCGTCCCTTCAAACATAGCAAAACTGGCATCGGCCGTTGCCATCGCTGGTGCATCGTTCACCCCGTCTCCTGCCATCGCAACCTTATGACCAGCCGTTTGTAGAAGGGCAATTTGGCTGGCTTTGTCGCGCGGGCTCATTTTGCCATAAGCCTGTTCAATACCCAACTGACCTGCGACATGGTCAACGACAGATTGTTTGTCGCCGCTCATCAAAATAACGCGAATGCCCGCTTTTTGTAATGCCGTGATAGCCTGCGGTGTATCGGATTTTAGATCATCAGCCAAAGCGAAAGCGCCTAACGGCTCATCATTGATACTTACTGCTACCGTGCTGGCAATTTGCCACACTTTTGGCATCAGTTTAGGCAACTTGAGATTTGCAAACTCTGCTGTACCAACCTTGACCAATCCCAATCCGTCAATAGTTGCTTGAATCCCTGCCCCTTTTACAACATTAATATCATTTACGGACAATAGAGGCAATTGACGGTTTGCCGCCGTATTAATCAGCGCGGTCGCTAATGGGTGACTGGCGTGCGCCTCGACACTGGCTGCAATTTGCAATACGTCGTCCACTGCTAGTGACTTATCCACCATCAACTGGTCAACGATGGTGGGTCTGCCAATGGTCAGTGTGCCTGTCTTATCGAGTACGACGGTATCAATATTACCTGCCGCCTCAAGACTTTGGGCGTCCTTAAACCAAACCCCATGCCGTGCTGCCACACCCATACCAGCCATAATCGCCGCTGGCGTGGCCAATCCTAGCGCACAAGGACAGGCGATGACTAAGACGGATACCGCGTGCATCAAGGCTGTATCTATCATACCTGTCAACCACCACGTCACACCGAAAGTAACCAACGCAATGACGACCACAACGGGTACGAAGATAGCAGTTACTCTATCAGCAAGACGCGCTAAATTGGCTTTTGAGCCTTGCGCATCACTCAAGGCTTGTACCATATCGCCAAGCTTAGTATCACTACCTTTAGCACTGACGCGGTATAACAAGCTACCATTCTCCAGCAAGGCGCCTGCCAGCAATTTATCACCCACATCTTTTTTGAGTGGTACCGACTCACCTGTTAAGTGACTCTCCTCACACCAGCCACTCCCATCCGTCACCGTACCATCAGTTGCGATGCGGCTACCTTGCTTAACACGCAAGATATCATCTATTTGTACCTCTTTAAGGCTGACATTATGAAACTCACCGTTTGACTGCTGACGCTCGACCTTATCTGGCGTTAACGACAACAATAAATCAATACTGTTTAGACTGTGTTTTTTGGTACGTTCTTCGAGATATTTACCTGTACGCACGAAAGCAATGACCATCACCCCAGCCTCAAAATAGACAGCTGGACTGTTACTTGTCCCATTGCCACCCATATGACTGTTTTGCAGCAAGCTATTTAAACTACCATCACCATGCGTAAGCCAAAGGTAAGTCGAGTACGCCCAGATAGTTATAGTACCAATAACCACCAGTACATCCATATTGGCAAGACCACCCTTGATGGACGCCCAAGCACTTTTATAAAACGGCAGCGCCAAACCAAACTGCACAATCGTGGCTAAAATAAATTGTAACCAAACAGGCGGCATCCACGCCATTCCTTTTCCAACAAGCATGCCTACCATACCCACTAAAAAGGGTAACAAGCAAAGCCACAATCCAATCAAGCGCCATGGATAAGGTGTTGCTACATCTTCATCGGTTTGGGCAAATAGATTGTCAGCAGTCTGCAAATTGGCGACAAAGCCTGTCTTGTTCACCCACTCTGTGATTTGCTCTGGTGTCGTCTGCGCTGGATCATAATCTACGTTGGCGGTCTCGCCTGCAAAACTTACATTCACCTCATATACTGAAGGCTTTTTATTAAGAACCTTTTCGATACGTGACGCACAAGCTTGGCAGCTCATGCCATCGATACCGAGTTGTAGGTGGGCGCGCTGCGGCGAGAGCGTCGTCTTGGATTGAATATCAGTGTCGACATCGTAGGCGTTATGGCCGTCAGGACTATGATTGTCAGTGTTATGAGGGTCAGGATTGGTAGAATTATTCATAAGTAGGACTCGTATGGCGTTTATACCTTGGTATAAGCCATAAAAACATCAATGGGTAATAGGTTTAAATCAAACAAGTAGCACAAGTTGACATAAAATTTTAGGTTTTTTGAGAAATAATCAGTATTTTGTGATTAATAGTGATGCCAATGACGACTATCAAAGAATCGTGACTAACGACAGCTCGAGTAAATCAATTCATAGCCAATTCAAAACCTCAGAAAAACACTTAAAACAAATTTCCGATTTTTTATCACTAAAAAACCAGCCATGATAGCTGGTTTTTTCAATGACGGACAAAGTTTATGAATTAGCAACTGTCGCATCAAAGCCAGCATCATCAATAGCCGCTGCAATTGCTTCTGCACTGGTCTTGCTATCGTCAAAAGTGACGGTCGCTTGATTGGTATCCAGCTCAACACTCATCGTATCTAGCCCATCGATGTTTGTAGTCGCACTATGGACACTTGCTACACAACCACCACAAGTCATGCCGTCAATCTTAATAATACATGTTTGGTTTGCCATATTAGGCTCCTTATTTTTATTGGTTTTTATCAGTGAATAATCCGCTTTTACTCTCATCTTTTAAAGAATATTTAAAAAGCAGTTATCCAGCATAAACCGAAATACTATAGACAACAAGGCCGTTTGGTTATTGCTTTATTAACAGCATTAAAACCAAGTGCCCGTTTAATAATGATAGATAACAGAGACCCATTTGGTCATAAATCTATGACGGACTCAAAATTAACCCAAGTTTAATCGTGATGACGTGGGTTTTGTGGTGCATCGATAGGGAACGGCTGAGTCACATAATCCACCATACTAATCGCGGCAGTCAGTGCATGAATCGTCGTATCCGTATCATCATAGCGGACGGTAACGGTATTATTAGCCTTATCCAGCTCGATATCAGTCACGCCTGTGATGTTTTTTAATGCAGTCATCACACTGTCTATCCCTTCAGCATCATCAATGTTTTCAATACTTACCTGAGCGGTTTTCATCGCCATGACGTTCTCCTCTACCTTATCAATGCGTATCGAGTACATCGAAACCTTTGACCAAGTCATCAATCTGCTTAAGTTGATGCAAAAATGGCTCCAGTTGGTTCATTCTTAGCGCACAAGGCCCATCACATTTCGCGGCTTCTGGATTTGGATGCGCTTCTAAAAACAGGCCTGCCAATCCTGTTGCCATGCCAGCGCGTGCCAATGTAGTAATTTGCTCACGGCGTCCACCTGCACTATCACTACGCCCGCCTGGCTGCTGCAAACTATGCGTCACATCAAAAAATACAGGAATATCCATTTGCTTCATGGTATCAAAGCCCAACATATCCACGACCAAATTGTTATAACCAAAGGCACTACCACGCTCACAAAGTATGAGTTTGTCGTTGCCACCTTCAAGGCATTTATTAACGATATGACGCATTTCATGCGGTGCTAAAAACTGGGCTTTTTTAATATTAATGATCGCATCAGTTTTCGCCATTGCATGGACTAAATCTGTTTGACGTGACAAAAACGCTGGTAGCTGAATAATATCTGCCACTTCAGCGACTGGCGCGGCCTGATGTGGTTCATGCACATCGGTGATAATAGGTACTTGGAATTTTTCTTTGATTTGTCCGAGCCAATCAATACCCTGCTCTAATCCCGGCCCTCGATACGAGTTCAGACTTGAGCGATTGGCTTTATCAAAACTGGCTTTGAACACGTAGCCGATACCCAAGCGCTGACATATTTCAACGTATTGCTCAGCAATCTCAAAAGCCAGTTCTTTAGATTCTAAGACGTTCATTCCGCCAAACAATACAAATGGCTGGTCGTTGCCAATTTTGATCGTATTATTGTCAGGTGTCTTTAGATCAATATGTGATTGTGCCGCTAATGAATTTTCCATTAAATAAGTTTCCTCTTTATTGTTATGTGTATTTCTATCCCACATTGTAACCGATAGGCCAGTCAAAAAAAGTGTCCAAGCGTAATTAGATATTATCGCTGGTGGTGATCATTAAATATCAGACTTCATTAGTCAACATTAAGCAAAAAAAAGACCGATCCTAAGATCAGTCTTTTTTGGTGAAAACTACGCTTTCATGTCACAATTTAGCGACTAATTTGCTTCATTATGATTTTTTGCCGCTTTGACAAAGCTGTTAAACAATGGATGACCACCACGTGGTGAGCTGGTAAATTCTGGATGGAACTGTACTGCGATGAACCATGGATGATCAGCAACCTCAACAGATTCTACCAAATGCTGCTTGGCAGAGTAGCCTGAGATGGTCATACCTGATTGCTCCAATGGCTCTATATAGCGATTATTCATCTCATAACGATGGCGATGGCGCTCTGTGATATTGCTGGCACCATAAATTTGGCTCAATTTGCTACCAGAAACCAGTTCCGCTTGCTGCGCGCCTAGACGCATTGTGCCACCAAGGTCTGAATCATCGCTGCGAATCTGTAATTCACCGCGCTCATCCAACCATTCAGTGATCAAACCGATAATAGGTTCTGCTGTTTTACGATCAAACTCAGAAGAGTTGGCATCAATCTTCAGTACATTACGCGCGTACTCTATGACGGCTAGCTGCATACCAAGGCAAATACCTAAATACGGAACATTGTTTTCACGCGCATAAGTAATGGCTTTAATCTTACCATTGGTACCGCGCTCGCCAAAACCACCAGGTACTAAGATAGCATCGGCATCGTTAAGACGAGAAAATAACTGCGCATCACTTTCTAACAGTTCGGCATCGATGTAATCAATTTTGACATCGACTTTATGCGTGATGCCTGCATGTAGCAAGGCTTCATTGATAGATTTATAAGCATCTGGAAGTTCGACGTATTTGCCAACCATCGCAACCGTCACTTTCCCTTCAGGGTTGAGCTGGGCTTCAACCACTTTGTCCCAATCACTCAAATCCGCTTCTGGTACATTTAAGCCAAAACGCTCACAGATTAGATCATCAAGATCTTGCTCATGAAGGGTACGCGGTATTTGATAGATACTTTGCGCGTCTTCACACATGATGACCGCACGCTCTTCAACATTGGTAAACAGCGCAATCTTACGACGGTTGTCTTGTGAGATGTGATGATCAGAGCGGCAGATTAAGATATCAGGCTGCAAACCGATAGAACGCAGTTCTTTTACTGAATGCTGAGTCGGTTTGGTTTTGGTCTCGCCAGCACTGGCAATATAAGGCACGAGCGTTAAATGCATTAGCATGGCTCTGTTACGACCAAGCTCTACTTGCATCTGGCGTACTGCTTCCATAAAGGGAAGTGATTCGATATCGCCAACGGTACCTCCAATCTCGATGATAGCGATATCGTAACCTTCGCCACTGGCCAAGATTTTATTCTTAATCTCATCAGTGATATGCGGGATAACTTGTACCGTACCGCCAAGATACTCACCACGGCGCTCTTTGTTCAGAACATTTTGATAGATGCGACCACTGGTGAAGTTGTTGCTCTTACTCATTTTTGAATGACGTAAAAAGCGCTCGTAATAGCCCAAATCCAAATCTGTCTCAGCACCATCTTCGGTGACGAATACTTCGCCATGCTGAAACGGGCTCATCGTCCCTGGATCGACGTTAATATACGGATCCATTTTGGTCATTGTGACAGTCACGCCACGTGCTTCTAGTACCGCAGCAAGAGAGGCTGCGGTGATACCTTTTCCTAGTGAGGATACCACCCCACCGGTCACAAATATAAATTTGGTCATAATATTCTGTCGGTAATTGGTAAGGAAGGATTTTACTAAAAATACGTCACAAAATATAGGGCAAAAGCACAAACTATTTAAAACTCTTCACGTCTAACTCAAATTTATGAGTGACTTACTCTAAATGACAACTTTTATTAAAACAAATATTCTAGTCCGCCGCCTGCTGCTACTACCTTAATATCAGCCACGTCGCGCGCATCGTCCATAGGGTTGGTATAGTCAGTCGAGTTTTGACCAATGTAAGCGTGCGCAATAATATTGTCTTTAAACTCATACTCACCGCCTAGTACTATCTGCTTGGACTCATTATTACCAATACCATTTAGATTGTCGGTTTGATTGTACTGAACATAAAGCGCGGCCGGGTGATCAAATTGCTTTAAACGTATATTAGCGCTGACAATCACCCCTTTTTCTGTTGCCGCACCGTTAAAGTCGTAATCAGCTTGTTGATAAACGGCGCCAAGCGTTATAGGTGCTTTCATATCGACATAGTGATCAATATCCAACGTTATGGTACCGCGAATCACATCGCCGCCGTAGTTAACTTGTCCATCAACATTTTTATCTGTGACAAAATCCAGCGCATTGATACTACCGTTTGCCTCAATATCTCGACTAAAAGCAAGTCCAGTAGTAATACCTTTATTCGACGAGTATTTTGCATAGGCACCAAAACCAGCACCGCGATCATCACTGTTTTCATTGGTGGCATACTGCATCACTAGGTCAACAGGAACGGTTTTAAATTTCGGTGCAATCCATACGATAGCAATTGTTTTTACGAGTATAATCGAGCATATTAAGCGCTGAGACAGTATTATTTGAATCAAGCGTAGTTTTACCCAAGTTGTCCCAGTAGGCGCGTGCCACCATCGGATCATAGGCATAGCCCAGTACCGACGTATTACGTCCAACGCGCAGCTCGCCAACGTTTTTATTCTTAACGCCCAGATATGTGTCTCGACTGTTGAAAGCGGTGTCATCAGAACCATCAATCTGAATGCCGTACTCTAAACGATAAACCAACTCCGTGTTATCCGTTAGCGCTTCAGACCCGCGAATACCCAGTCGTGAAAAGTTTGAATTGATCTGTACGGAGTCGCTATCAGCACGCTCAAATCGGTCTTGTCGACCATTATTATCGACGCTAATATCGCTGTAATCAGTGGTCAAAAAAGCTTTACCGTATATCTCAGGTGTCGCATGTGCAGCAGCTAGAGTTAATACTGTCATACCTGTCGCTAAAAATAAGCGCTTCATTAAAATACCTTTTTCTTGTAACACTCAGTTCTATAATAACTGGTTCTGTAATATTCAATGCTGTAATGCTAGAACTCTTAAAGTGCGTCTATCAGTCGCACCGTTATATCTCACAGAACCTGTTGGATAACATCAAAAAAAAACTCACCCCGAAGGATGAGTTTTTTAATCAGATTCTAATGGTTAGATTAGAATTTGTATTCTAGACCAGTACCAATTACGATGACTTCAGCATCACCAGACGTGCGAACCAATTGGTCTTCCTCTTCTCTTGTATCATCATTCCAAGCATAACCAGCATTATCAGCTTTATTGATACCAGCATAAGCATGAGCAATGATGTTGTCTTTGAAGAAGTATTTACCACCAACAACTAGCTGGTCTGAATCAGAGTTATTAAAACCATTCAAGTTACTAGTGTTGTTATACTGGGCGTATACAGACGCTGGACGGGCAAAGTTCGTTAGACCCATCTCACCACTGATAACGAAACCTTTTTCTTTCTTGCTGTCACTTGAGTTATCAGCACCATCATAATCCGCTACTTGATATAGAGCGCCTAGTTTTACAGGGGCTGCCATATATTTGCCTAGATCAACAGTTGCAGTACCACGAATGATATCACCTTCGATGTTTTGATCTTTGTCATAAGCAATACCAGCAGTGAAGCCAGTACCTTGATCAAATAACATAGCAACACCGAAACCAGCGTTGTCATTACCATTTGCATCATCAGAGCTATACATTGCAGAAAGTTCTAATGGCAGACCGTCATACTTTGGTGCAGTCCAGATAACTGAACTTGGGATACGGCTACTGTCTGCCATGTTTAAGGCATCAACAGCTTCGTTTTCATTTTGTGTAGTACCTAAGTTATCCCAGTAACCTTGGTTAACAACAACGTTGTCAATACGAGCTAGGCTTGATTGGTTTTTACCAACACGGAACTCACCAAACTGCTTGTTTACTACACCAAGATACGTATCACGGTTAGTGAAACCATTGTTATCACCATCAACACGTGTGCCATACTCTAAGCGATAGATAACGTCAGTGTTAGCAGTCATGGCTTCAGAGCCTCTAAGACCGATACGCGAAGCATGAGAGTTGATTTCTACGGTGTCTTCATCATAATTGAAAGCAGGAAAACCTGTATTCGAATCAAAATCGGTATTGACATAGTCAGCCGCTAAGAATGCTTTACCATATAGAGTTGGCGCTGCATTGGCTGCAGATACAGATAAAGCAGCAACTGCTGTAGCTAAAAGTAGTTTTTTCATGGGGTATCTCCACTTTACAATTTTAGTAATAAGCGAGCTATTATTAGCTGGTGCTCATAATGGTATCGTCACAAATCCTCAAAGATATAATGTGTAACTGGCTACCGAGATTAGTCAGAAACAAGTGTGGCGAAGTTCTATTACAGTAAGATGAAAAAAACCATGACTTACATAACTGGGATTAAAAAAGTAACTGCCATGTAAACTTAGGTCTTAATCTGTCTGTTGCGTAACATCCGTTACCAAACTCATACTTCGGATACCAGCATAACAACTTTGACATAATTTGCAACATATTTTTTCGCTTTTTAAATAGGAAGGTTTTGTATCCCTTAATCTTCCTATTGAATACAATATGGCGCAAAAAAAATCCTATGTAGTCAAACAGATGGCAACAGCATTGATTAATATAATTACTAAGAAAGTAAATTCATATTAACGAATTTACTTCAATTGACAAAGCAAAGCGCTATTTACCCATAGATAAATAGCGCTAATAAACGCGGAAAACGTTATTTACGTTACATCACAGCTTTGTGACAGCTGATACATAATCTTAGCTATTGGCTTTTAAATCAAGTCGAGCTTGATGTAGTAATGGCTCGGTATAGCCACTCGGCTGCGCGCGACCTTTGAAAACCAAATCACACGCTGCTTTGAAGGCATAAGAGTTTTCAAAGTCATTTGCCATAGGTTGATACTCCTCATCCCCTGCATTTTGCTCATCAACGACTTTGGCCATACGCTTCATAGTATCCATCACTTGCGCCTCGCTGACCACGTCATGATGCAGCCAGTTGGCAATATGCTGACTAGAAATGCGTAGTGTCGCTCGATCTTCCATTAGGCCCACGTTATCAATATCAGGAACCTTGGAACAACCAACGCCTTGGTTCACCCAGCGTACAACATATCCCAAGATACCTTGGGCATTGTTATCAAGCTCTTGCTGCTTTTGTTCTTCTGTCCAGTTGGTATCTTTTGCCAATGGAATGGTCAAAATATCATCTAAGCTGGCGCGAGCGCGTGATTTTAAGCGATCTTGCACCTCTGCAACATCTACTTGATGATAGTGTATGCTGTGCAAGGTGGCGCCTGTCGGTGATGGCACCCACGCAGTCGTCGCACCAGACTTAGGATGGGCCGCCTTAGTATCCATCATCTCTTTCATTTCATCAGGTTTCGCCCACATGCCTTTACCAATCTGAGCATGGCCTTGCAGACCAGTCTCTAAACCAATGTCGACGTTCCATTGCTCGTAGGCTGGCTGCCATGTTTGTGACTTCATCTCACCTTTGGGTACAAATGGACCTGCATTCATGCTGGTGTGCATCTCATCACCTGTACGGTCTAAGAAGCCTGTATTGATAAAAATAACACGCTCTTTCGCTTGGCGAATGGCTTCTTTTAGATTGACCGTCATGCGGCGCTCTTCGTCCATGATGCCCATCTTAATGGAATAACGAGCTAACCCTAATAAATCTTCTGAGGCGTTGAACAAATCGTTGGCCATTTTGACTTCTTCAGGGCCATGCATTTTTGGTTTGACAATATACATCGAGCCTTTACGGGAATTTGATAGCTCGTTCTTGCCTCTTAAATCATTGAGCGCCAATAGTGGCGTGATCAAACCGTCCATTAGTCCCTCAAAGATTTCCTCGGAGCCGTTGCCCACATCAACTAAGATAGCGGGGTTCTGCATCAAGTGACCAACGTTGCGAATGAGCAATAGTGACCGACCTGGTAAGCGCAGTTTGTCGCCATTGGGTGTATTGTATTCACGATCAGGGTTTTGTCTACGAGTACGGGTTTTCCCCCCTTTTTCAAAGACTTCTTGCAAATCGCCATTCATCAAACCAAGCCAGTTGCGATACACTTCCACTTTTTCTTCTGCATCTACAGCTGCAATTGAATCTTCACAGTCCTGAATAGCGGTGATGGCTGACTCAAGAAGCACATCTTTGATATGGGCTGGATCATCTTTGCCAACTGGATGATTGGCGTCTATTTGAATCTCTACATGTAAACCGTTATTTTTTAGCAAAATACCCGTTGGGCTTTCTGCTTCATCCAAGAAACCGACAAACTGAGTAGTATCTTTTAGCGTCGTACTGCTGTCGCCTTGAGCCACTTCAAGCTTACCATCAACCACTTTAAAGCCTGTTACTTCTGTATAAGAGCCGGACGCCAAAGCAAAATTTTCATCTAAGAATTGTTTGGCATAAGCGACAACCGCAGCGCCGCGAGTTGGATTGTAACCGCCTTTTGCTTCTTGTCCATTTTCTTCACTGATAACATCCGTACCATATAGCGCATCGTATAAGCTACCCCATCGCGCATTGGTTGCATTCAATGCATAGCGAGCGTTACGTACTGGCACAACCAATTGTGGGCCTGCGATATGCGCGATTTCATCATCGACGTTTTCTGTGCTTACCGTAAAATCCTCACCTTCTGGCAATAGATATCCAATGTCTTGTAAGAATGCTTTATAAGCTGGGTAGTCAATCTCACCATCTTTGGCTGGATGCTGTAAGTGCCACTGATCGATTTGTGCTTGAATCTTGTCACGTGTTTCTAGCAACGCTTTATTGCGCGGCGTAAATTCTTTGATAATTTCTTCAAAACCTGACCAATATTTTTCTGAATCTACTCCGACTTTTGGCAGCACGTCATTTTCAATAAAATCATACAACTGCTGATCGATGGCAAGAATGCCTTTTTGGATACGATTGTCGTTAGAAGACTGGCTCATGTTGTTATCCTTATCTGTTCGTGAGGTATATAAAAATTAAACTGCTGCCGCAACGTCTTGGCATTGTCGGTTTTGTCTCTATGCACCGTTTAGGTGACATCCGTGGCAAACTTACGGCTTTATAATAACTGCCTTGTAATATAAATATGCAGTAAGCTGTCAGCTCAACATTGACACTATTTTTGCAAAAAAAATAGTTTATAAAATAAAAGATTTGTAAAATGAGTATTTGCTATAGCGGTTTCCACTTACCAAAAATAGTAGCCACAATAGGCGCTGTAAACATACTCATCGCCTTTCATACGCTTCAAATAGATTAAACTTGGCAATAGTTACTCTATGCGATAGGTAGTTGATTCGATAGCTACTCTAAGCGATAGTTACTTGAGGTGGTGGCTTTATATCGTAGTAGTAGTTGCTATAATAAGCGTTGTTCCGCACTACATGATTGTTAACCGTAAAACAGAACGCCATTCAAGCAAAATCTTATCCTACTATCAAATAAAGAAATAAACAAGAAATCACCATTCACTAAGTAAATGTTTGGGTTGTAGAATAATGATAATGTAGGCAGCATCAGGTCTATAAGGTTAATGACTGACTATTCATTTAGGGATTTTATGCTACATACAAACAGTAAGTAATTATTAATAGACTCACTAATAATTAAAAGTTATCTATTTAATATATTCGACAAGGCCACGCTCTCACTCAATAGTGAGCAAAATTGCAAACACATTAGGTAAAAATAAGAAGTTTAATACTATGAGTAATAATACAATCATTAACCATACCAGTGACAATATCAGTGATTCGCTAAGCACTAGTGATGCAGTAGTAGATAGCGGTATGGTAGAAGATAGCGTCGATATCAGACAGCTGCGAAACCCTATAAAGGTAGATTTGTCTGCTGTTTATGATTTTTTGGGCGCTAGAACCACGAAGTCTTGGGTTGATGCTGCCATTGATAACCTGCCGCTCATCATACAAGATCACGCCAATTGCGAAAAAAAAGCCGCTGGCACTGCAATGAACTTGATCTTTCGTTATGAGTTTTCTTATGATTTACAGTGCAAGCTCGCGCAGTTAATACGTGAAGAGATGCTACATTATGAGCAAGTACTCGGTCTTATGAATGACCGTGGACAAGAGTGGGAATACCTGAGTGCTGGACGATATGCTAAAGGCATGCTAAAACATAAGCGCACTTATGAACCCGCAGCGATGGTAGATGTACTGATTATTGGCGCATTTATTGAAGCGCGCTCTTGTGAGCGTTTTGCAGCACTGTCAGAAGTCATCAATGATGAGCGCTTGGCAAAGTATTACCGTTATTTACTTAAATCAGAAAGCCGACATTTTGAGGATTATTTGGCGCTGGCTCAATCACTGTCTGAAGATAATATTGATGAGCGCGTTGCGTTGTTTAAAGACGTGGAAGCAGCGCTGATATCTACGCCTGATACTGAGTTGCGTTTTCATAGCGGAACGCCTGCCTAGAGTAACTCCTTGACTGATTTATGCAGAAAAAAAGGATAGTAACTATTTTGAATACACACTCAAAATAGTTACTATCCTATTAAATACTGGTTTGTTGAACACTACTTTCTCGAATACCGTATCTTTAAATGCCACTTTCCGAAATATAAGCTTTCAGCAACAAGCAACTAATGTCATGCTTTAACAGCTCTTTATCTCTTACTAGCCTTACTATTTATTGCTTTCTGTGCGCGAGCTATCGTATTGCTTATGATCTTTGGTTACCCCATGTGGATCATGATCGCTCGTTAATTTTTCAGCAGCGGCTGGGTTGACCTTTTGCAACGCATCATCAGGAACGATACCATGATTATCAGCTGCATCTTTTAATGGTCGGTTAGTAGCGTTGTCTTGCTTATCGTCTGGTAAACTCATAGTCGTTCCTTATTCTATACTATCTATTGATATACCTTCTTACCGAAATACTAGCGCTTACTGTCTTTTTCGTCAGGATTCAATACGCGAGTTTGAGCATTATCGATGTTCGCATAGCGGTTCATATTGTTGATCTTTTCACTATCCGGTGCTTCACTGCCTACCGTTTCTTCATTAATATTGTCATCAAATCCATTGCCTGGTTGATCACGACGATCAGGCTGACGGGCTGGATTATCATTATCATTGACATGCTCAGAGTGAACTACGCCCTCTTTAAAGGTATCTGTGCCCTTATTCTCTCTAACGTTTTCTTCAACTTCGTCATGGTTATCAGGATGGGCGTTAATCGTCTGATTTTCATCCAGTGGACGATCAGTAGTAGTCTCTGTTGCTCGAACTTTTGTTAATGCAGGATCTGTGGTTTGCATTGGAATATCCTTATGGTAGTTATAATTATTATTATTCAATTAATTAATCAATATATTCAAAATTTAGAATGCTATTAATCCTATTTACTGCCTTCTTGGCTTAAATCATAAGCATTTAAGTCTGCTACGTTTTTGCCACCAGCAGGCAAGTCTGATTCTTTACGAGGGTCTACGTAGACCTCGTCAGTTTCTTGAGACGCTTGTTCAGGACCGTCTATATTTGGTTGATACTTACGGCCTGCATAGCTATCTTTTGACTCGTTAACCTGCGGCGTACTAGGATCTACCACAGGTACGGCTTCCTCATCATTTGGTTGAGTATTCTCTAACATAATGTGTTCCTTAATACTGGGGTTAAGAGTCAATTAGATATCTACAACGTATCTATGGTTCTATAAATAATCGCAGAGTATGAATAATGGACTATATGAATAATGGACTATATGAATAATGGACTATTTGTCAGTACGTAAATCATCTTCGATAAATGGGGTTTCTTCTTCTTCACTCAGTTTTTCTGGCGCATCTACTGGCTTGTTTTCTTCAAGATTTTTTTCTATTTGCTCGCCGTTTACATTATCAGCAGCCTTTTTAACGTCTGAGCTATCATTACTGGCATTGTTATTATTACTCATGATATTTTCCTATTATTTTTTATGTAAATAACTTGTTTTGCAGACAGTATAACGATTTAACATTTAGACAAACTGTCCCTTATCAACCATTCCTGTGCTGACAAGATCATTGCGATTGCCATTTAGTATAAGTAGCATGCGGTCGACGTTACCAGTGTGCTGCCGTATCAATATGTGAATAAATGTGAGGTTACAAGACAGTTTGTAACTTTGGTAAAAATGTTTGTGAAAAGAAGATAGTACTCAAATAAGAGCACTCAAATAAAAAACCAAGTGCTAAATATATCAACACTTGGTTTTGACTGTATTTTTGACGGGTATTGCTTAATAGAACTGAGACGTTGCTAATAAACTAAAGCGTTTCATCAACACTATTAATGACTTTTAATAAATGCGACTGAGCAATATGCGGATTCTCGCCAGCAGCGGGTCGTACTTGCTGCCAAATACCATTGCCGTCCAGTGTCCATGCCTGTACGTTGTCTTGTAAATAGTTGATTAGACCATCTTCGTACACCTGCTTGAACAATTTTTTATTTTCAATTGGAAATGCCACTTCTACGCGATGAAATAAATTGCGATCCATCCAGTCAGCACTGCCGCAGTACAAGCGTTCAGCCCCATTATTATAAAAGTAATAAATGCGCGTGTGCTCTAAAAAACGGCCAATGACAGAACGTACAGTGATGTTTTCAGACAATCCTTTTACTTGCGGACGTAGACAACACATAGAACGTAAAATCAGCTCAACCTTGACGCCTGCCTGTGAGGCATCATATAACTTACCAATTAGGCGACGCTCTGTTAAGGCGTTGGCTTTGATAATAATATGAGCGCGCTTACCCGCCTTTGCATGAGCAATTTCATCATCAATAAAGCTCATTAGCTTTTCGTGTAAAGTAAAAGGGGCATGCAGCAATTTTTTTAGATTGGCAGGCTTGCCCATTCCTGTCAGCTCTTGGAAGATATTGTGTATGTCTTCTGAGATATCAGGATCGGCGCTAAACAGCCCGTAATCGGTATACACTTTGGCATTGGCAGCATGATAGTTACCCGTCCCTAAATGAACGTAGCGACGAATGCGGTCTTCTTCGCGGCGTACAATGAGCATCAGCTTGGCATGCGTTTTATAACCGACGATACCATATACCACCACCGCGCCAGCTTCTTGTAAGTAGTTGGCGACAGCAATATTGGAGGCTTCATCAAAACGTGCCCGCAATTCAATAACAGCCGTTACTTCTTTACCGTTACGAGCTGCTGCCGCAAGCGCTTTGACGATCTCTGAATTGGTACCTGAGCGGTACAGCGTTTGCTTGATTGCCAAAACCTTTGGATCGCTAGCGGCTTGCCACAGTAGATTGATAATCGGCGAAAAGGCATGAAAGGGATGATGCACGAGCACATCGCTTTTACGCATAGCGGCAAACATACTTGTCGCTTTGTCCAACTTGTCCATCTCACGGCGAAATTCTTTTGGGATGACATGCGTAAAGGACTGATAACGCAGCGCGGGAATATTAAAATCAAACAACAACCGTGTTAAGTTGACGGGGCCATTAACACGGTATAGTTGGTTGTCGTGCAGCTCAAACTCGTCGAGTAAGTAGTCGCTAATAAGTGTCGGACAATCGGTGGTTACTTCCAAACGCACCTTGTCACCGAAACGGCGATTTTCAAGCTCGCCCTCTAGCGCTTTTGCAATATCCTCAACGTCGTCAGCCAAATCCAAATCAGCGTTACGTGTCAGTCTGAACTGATGGCAGCCTGTCACATTCATTCCAGGAAATAGCTCGCCAATATGTTCATGAATGATAGCTGACAACATGACATGATGCTCTTTGCCGCCGGTCAATTCATCCGGCAGACGAATCACACGGGGTAGACTTCGCGGCGCTGGTACAATCGCCAAATTGATATTACGCCCAAAGGCATCTTTGCCCTCCAAGGTCGCGATGAAGTTTAAGCTCTTATTGACCAGACGCGGAAATGGATGCGCCGGATCAATACTGATTGGCGTCAATACGGGCGATACTTGCTCAATAAAATAGCGCTTCATCCAAGCCGATTGCTCGGCATTTAACTCGTCGCGTTTTAGGTAGCGAATGTCCTCGAGCGCAAGCGCCGGTAAGATGTCTTCGTTAAGAATGCGATACTGCTCATCGATAGCATCGTGAGTGATGGTAGATATCTCGTTGAGCAGCTCGCTTGGGCGCATACCATGAGCACTGGTAGATACATCGCCAATATTGAGCTTTTGCATGATCCCTGCAACTCGAATCTCAAAAAACTCATCAATGTTTGATGAAAAGATCATCAAAAAGAATAAGCGCTCAAGTAGCGGATGGCGCGGACTGGCCGCCTGCGCTAAGACACGCAAATGAAACTGTAATAAGGACAAGTCGCGATTGATATAGCTGCTGGGCGAATAACTGCCATCTTCTGAGCGTTGCCAATCAACCTCTGTCAAGATGTTGTTTCTACTGGCAACTTGATCTACGCTTTTCACATCAATACTGCCATTAATGCTTTCATTAATAGACATAGCATTGTTGCCATTATCATTACCGTTATCATTGTTGTCCTGCTTATCGTACACATCTACCACGTCATCACTCCTGTCTCGTTATCGGTACGCTATTACTTTTATAATATTATTTCAGCGTCGGTTTACCACCTTCTTTTATAACAGTTATTTGTGACAAAACACACTGTCGTCATTCAAAGTTGCCACTCAAACTTAATTTTATTCAAGCAATGACTCAATCAGATTGCGGCAGTACGGCATTTTTTAGGCGTTTTTTGACAATACGCTGCTTATTACGTAAGCGTCTATCGCCCTGATTGTCTTCATAGTATTTTGGGTTGGTCAACATAGAGATCAACAAGGCAGATTCATCACGATTGAGCTTCGCCGCAGATTTATCGAAGTAATGCTGAGCCGCTGCTTCAATGCCATATATCCCATTACCAAACTCTGCCACGTTTAGATAAGCGGTCAAA
Organism: uncultured Gammaproteobacteria bacterium; assembly: GCA_963744895.1. Lineage (GTDB taxonomy): Bacteria > Pseudomonadota > Gammaproteobacteria > Pseudomonadales > Moraxellaceae > Psychrobacter. Next base: position 728,251 of record CAVUUW010000005.1, on the reverse strand, counting down.
ATCCGCTGTTTGTCCCAAAATGTTTCGAGCATCACCGTAATCACAGCTTCCTCACCTTTACGAACGTAAGAGCGATGTGAGGTTAAGAATAGGTTTTTTGCCAGCTGCTGAGTAATCGTTGAACCGCCAGCAGACATTTTTCCTGTCTCTTCATTTTTCTTTTGGGCAGCTTTGATGCCTTTAAAATCGAAGCCGTTGTGCTGACTAAACGTCGAGTCCTCACTCACTATTGCCGCTTGCTTGGCAGACTTTGCAATGGCGTCATACTCTGCCCAAGTCTGCGTGACTGTGCCACCTGTCAAGCGATGAGTCAGCATAAACATACTATTATTAATAGGCTGCGTTTTCCAAATCAATAACAGGCCAGCGACCAGCACATGGAAAGTAACTACCAGCAGTACAATTGCCAGTAATAGTCGTTTGAAAAATTTGCTAAAACTTGCCATGTGAGATACCCAAGTGATGGAAAAAATAATAAGATAAAGGCAATCATTGTAAATAATCAGTAATAAGCTGCTATTTATAAAAGAATCACTGTAAATCCATAATTAAAAACCGCAGGTCATCTTACCTAATCTCACAATCGCTGTCATTATTTACCCCACTTCTTTATCATGTCATAAAGGGTAAACAGTATTTATGTTTTTTAAAACAAATACGTTGTGATAAGTTTTAAGATAAGAGAACAATTATGTCTATTAGCACTATACCTGATAATAATATTAAAGCACTACGAGCACGGATGATTGTTCAAAACCCTCTTCTTGGTGCATCTCAAAATATTGATAAATGGTGGTTATTGGGTACGTCTGGCTGTCATTTGTGTGACATCGCTGAGCAACTATTAACTCAATTTCAAGCCGTACAGCCTATTACTTATGAAAAAATCGATATCGCTGATTTTGATGAGCCATTAATGATGACGTTTGCCACTACCATTCCTGTGATTTTGACGCCATCCAAACGCTTGAATTATCCTTTTTCGGTCATGGATTTACAGCAATTGTTAATGCCCTAATCGTGAGCCAATCGTAACCCGTCTAGAGTGAGGAAATTATGAAATCATTAGAAAAAGTGACAGAAATTGAAGATTTGCGCCGAGTGGCTGAGCGCAAAGTACCACGTATGTTTTATGATTATGTCGATTCCGGCTCATGGACTGAGACCACGTATCGCAACAATGAAAGTGATTTTGACCGCATTAAACTGCGCCAACGTGTATTGGTCAATATGGAAAATCGCAGTCTGGCAACCACCATGATTGGTGAGCCTGTCAAAATGCCAGTTGCCATTGCGCCGACTGGGTTCACAGGGATGATGTGGGCAGATGGTGAAATTAAAGCAGCACAGGCAGCAGAAAAATTCGGCGTACCCTTCTCTTTATCTACCATGAGCATCTGCTCAATCGAAGACGTTGCCACACATACCAATAAGCCTTTTTGGTTTCAGCTCTATGTCATGCGCGATCAAGACTTTATGGCCAACCTAATTCGCCGTGCCAAAGAGGCAAATTGCTCAGCCCTTATCTTAACTGCCGACTTACAAGTACTTGGTCAGCGCCATAAAGATATTAAAAACGGTTTGTCTGCCCCGCCAAAACCGACTCTCACCAACATGTTAAATCTCATGACCAAGCCTGAATGGTGTCTCAATATGCTGGGAACGAAAAGACGCACGTTCGGCAATATCGTTGGTCATGCTAAAAACGTTGAGGATATCTCTTCATTGTCTGCATGGACGGCAGAGCAATTCGATCCTGCACTTAGCTGGGACGACGTGGCCCGTATCAAAGATATGTGGGGCGGCAAGATAATTATTAAAGGTATTATGGAGCCTGAAGACGCGATTATGGCGGTGCGTAGCGGTGCAGATGCGCTGGTAGTCTCAAATCATGGTGGTCGCCAATTGGACGGAGCACTCTCCTCCATTTCTGCCCTTGCCGATATCGTACAAGCGGTACAAGCCGAAAACAGTGATATCGAGATATGGCTCGATAGTGGTATTCGCTCTGGTCAAGATGTATTAAAGGCCATCTCGTTGGGCGCTAAAGGCACAATGATTGGTCGTGCCTTTCTCTACGGGTTGGGCGCTTATGGCGAAGATGGTGTCCGCCGTGCGCTTGAACTCATTTATAAAGAGTGTGACATCTCGATGGCATTCTGTGGTCATACGGATATCAATAACGTCACGGACGATATATTAGTAAAAGGCACGTATGAAAACCTTAAAATTTAAATGGAATATTCCACAAAAACCCATGACCGTTAGACAATAACTGTGCGCTTATAAGTGACGTCGTCTGACTATAGTCGATTATAAATAACACAGATATGCTATATCATGACGCGGAACTAATATAAATTTTTTTGGCTTGCTGTGCCTACGCCGACAGAGGCTGCAAAAAATTAACATCCGTTCCGCTGTATCGTTTTTATGCCGAACTCACTATATACCCTGTATACTTTACTGATAAATTTTCCGTCACTATTAGCTTTTATGACCATTCAACAATTATTAAAAACCGCACCTGTTACCACTTTACTCTTAACAAGCTTTATTGGCTTATTTGTCATGCAGGTACTCACAGGCTCTGACCCCAACAATCCATCGACTGAGATGCTGATCAAATGGGGTGCTAACGCCTTACCTTTTACCATGAATGATGAGCCGTGGCGCTTGGTCAGTAGTGCGTTTTTGCACATTGGTCTTATGCATTTATTGTTTAATGGCTTTGCCATGTACTTTTTTGGTCGAATCGCTGAGCCGCTGTTTGGCTCAGGCAAATTTTTGGCCCTATTTTTACTATCAGCAATCGGTGGTAACTTACTTAATATTCAGGTCACATGGCTCAGTATTTTAGATGGCACTGGACAAGTGGGACTGTCTGCTGGCGCTTCTGGTGGCATCATGGGTATTGGCGCGGCATTATTAATAGCGGCGCTGTCTAAGATATCGGTTAATGGCTTGATGCTCAATTTAAAAAACCTGATATTGATTATGGCCATCAACTTAGTTTATGGGTTTGCCGTACCGGGCATCGATAACGCAGGTCATATTGGCGGCGCGATCACAGGATTGGTGATTGCACTGGCTGTTGCCATCGCCTATCGTCAACGTGCAACAGCAACGCCGCCAAACCTGTCTATATTTCAGCATCTTCATCAAGAAGACAGACAGATTAATGAACAGATCGATGAACAAAGCCCTTATCGAAGCAGTGACCAAGACACGTATCAAACGAGATATATTGGTCAGACGCCCAGTACTGACACCCCTGCTGCAACACAATATGAGGCTGAGTTAAATAACCGTCATGACGTAACTTCACACCTGAATGACAATACGACTTATAATAGAATCATAGAACAAAAAACGCCTACAACCCCTTCTTTGATTTGGCGACTACTGCCATGGGCGATGATACTCCTCATCATCATTGGTTTTGTTTGGTGGTGGCAAAATATGCATCACGAGCTTTTAGAAGTGTTAAAAACCATTGAGTAAACGGTCATACTTATTTATCATTGCTGAATTGTCATAAAAACCGCATACTCGTTTAACTTACCCTACTCCATTATTTCTGCTTAGTGGTACTATTCAACCATTCCCACTCAATCACGAGACTTGATTATGTTTAAAATTGCAGCGCTACCTACTCTCTCTGCGCGTGCCTCACTCAGTGTGTTAACGGCTACTGCGTTACTTAGTGTGTCTAGCATGTCTAGTGCCATCCCTTTTCTTAATAAAAACTTACCGACCGACCATGATGCTGTTTTGAGCGTTGGTGTCAATGCGATGGCAGTCAAGTCTGCCTACGATTTAGATGACAATACCGAGTTCCGTGTGTTGCCAGGCGTATTTTATGACAACAATCGGGTCTATGCACGCGGCGCACAAGCGGGTGTCTATCTGATTAATGATGGCACCAATCAGTTGTCTCTCTATGCACAGCCGTCTGGCAATAGCTTTGATCCTGATGATGCCAGTGGCAATTTGGCAGAATTGGACGAGCGTAAACTTTCAGCAGCGGCTGGTGCAAGCTATCAACGCCGTACGCCTATCGGTGCGTTTCGCGCACAAATAGCGACTGACGTTTTGGATAAAAGTGGTGGCAACACGGCGCGCTTGACTTATATTGGCAGAATCACTGCAAATAAATTGACCATCTATCCAAGCGTTGGCTTTGAGTATTTTGATGAAGATTACAACAACTACTATTATGGCGTGACCGAAGCAGAGTCTGCAAAATCAGGCGTTGAACCTTATGCCTCTAACAACAGCTTGAACCCGTATATCAATATCAGTGCCAACTATGACTTTAATGAGAACTGGGCAGGATTTGCCAATCAAAGCTTGAGTTATTTGCCAAATGAGCAATATGATAGCCCAATGGTCAACTCACGTACTGATGCAACGACGACGCTTGGTTTGTTATATAAGTTCTAGAGTTTTTGATAGATTTAATATGAAAAGGCTGAGCATTTTGCTCGGCTTTTTTTTAGTTTATTCAGTTGAACCATTAGTTACTAAGATTTGTATCTCTTTGAATTAAAAAGAAAAAGCCTATTAAATGTTATAAAGTACTAGTTTTTTTCTACGCGACATCAGTTGTCGTTTATAATTTAAGGAGGTTTTAGTATTTACTACTAACACCTTGCATTTAGTACTGCTTGAGTACATCATATAATCAATAAGTAACAAAGATAAAAATTATGTTTATGGCAGCAGCTCCCTATATTTATAATGTATTTTTCTACTTTACTCTATTAGGTTTCCTAAGCTACTGTCCCACTTGTTAGTATCTATCACTCAACAACAATAAAATAATTTTGCTAGTTTTATAATAAACTACTTAAAACTGTATTTCTTAATAAGGTGAAATAATGACTACGTCAGCTAAGGTAATAGCTAACGCTTTTATCGAGCGTTCACATACAGAAGGTAAACCACTATCCAATATGCAACTACAAAAATTAGTGTATATAGCAAATGGCTTTTGTCTGGCTCTACTCGACAAACCTTTATACTATGAAGAGACATATGCGTGGACATATGGACCATTAATTAAACAATTATATTCTAGCCTCATGAATTATGGCTCTAATAATGTTACCTCTAAAATTCCAACCAGTCCTTATGAGGATACTATCGATTCAAATGAAGAAAAAATTATTAATTATGTTTGGTCAAAGTATAGTGATATGTCGGCTTATAAGCTATCTGATTTAACTCATCAAGTTGGTACACCTTGGGATATTACTTGGAGAAATAATGACTATGGCATGATAGATAATAATGTGATTGCAGACTACTATAAAACATTGATAAATGCTATTACTCAACAATCTAATTAAACGTTTTGGTAAGTAATATGAATGATGAAAACGATTTAGATGAGACATTGCAATCTTTACGAAATAACGATGTACCTGATGAAATTTTTAGAAACGCTACAAACATTTCAAGTAAAAATGTTCATGGCTATTTGTCAAGGTATAGGGAAAACCCGGCTAAACCTTATCAACAGACTAAGGAAGAAGAGCTGGCACATAGACGTTCAGAAGAAACTCTTAGAGATTATAAAGAAACTAATACCCTCCGCCAGAAATATGCAAAAAATATTTATCGCCTAACATATCTCTGGTTAATTTTTATCGGTTTTATCGTACTTCTAACTGGTATAGGCAACTTACATATAAAAATTGAATGGTTGGGGCTAGACTTTAATCTTTTCGAGTTTAATCTATCAGATAACGTTTTAATAGCTTTTATTACCACTACTACCATTAACGTAATTGGTATTATATATATTGTAGCTAGATGGTTATTTCCAAATGGAATTGAAGTGTTTAAAGAAAAGGATTAACACAAATAGTTAGTTGAATTTTAACCTAATAAAAAAAGACCTTGCCACGTGACAAGGTCTTTTTCTATGATAAGAAGTCTTTAATAACTTACTTAGGATGTACCATATCAGCAGGAATGACCCACTCATCGAACTGCGCTTCAGTTAATAGCTCTAGCTCAACCGCCACTTGCTTCAACGTTTTGTTTTCCTTATAAGCCGTCTTAGCGATCTTCGCTGCATTTTCATAACCAACATGACGGTTTAATGACGTCACTAGCATCAGTGAGTTGTGCAAGAAGTCATCGATTTTGTCTTTTACTGGCTCAATACCAACGGCACAGTTTTCGTTGAAGCTGTTGCATGCATCGCCAAGTAGCTTGATAGATTGCAACAAGTTAAAGGCGATCACTGGTTTATACACGTTTAGCTCAAAGTTACCTGACGCGCCAGCCATACTGATAGTGGTGTCGTTACCCATGACTTGTGCGACCACCATGGTCATTGCTTCTGACTGCGTTGGGTTTACTTTACCCGGCATGATAGAAGAGCCTGGCTCATTTTCAGGAATCGTCAACTCGCCCAAACCACAACGAGGGCCAGATGCCAACCAACGTACGTCGTTAGCGATTTTGTTTAGGCTACCTGCTAGTGTTTTTAGTGCGCCTGAAGCGAATACTTCTGCATCACGAGCGGCTAGTGCTTCAAATTTGTTTGGTGACGTGACGAATGGCAAGCCAGTCAAAGTTGATAGTTGTTCAGCTGATTTCACGGCATAGTCAGGATGGGCGTTTAGACCAGTACCAACCGCTGTGCCGCCTAGTGGCAATTCATATAGGCCTTGTAGTGCGTTGTCGATACGAGTCAATGCATGGTCAAGTTGGCTCACATAGCCGCTGAACTCTTGGCCTAGCGTCAAAGGCGTCGCGTCTTGTAAATGCGTACGACCGATTTTTACGATGCTATCGAATTCTTTTGCTTTTGCAGCCAATGTATCGCGTAGTGCTTTCACCGCTGGGATCAATAAGCTGTTGATCTGACGCGCAGCCGCCACACGAATCGCCGTTGGGAAGCTGTCGTTGGTAGACTGTGCATGGTTGACATGGTCATTTGGGTGAATTGGCGTGTAGCTGCCACGCTCAGAACCAGCGATTTCGTTGGCACGGTTAGCAAGCACTTCGTTCATGTTCATGTTTGACTGTGTGCCAGAACCTGTCTGCCATACGACCAATGGGAACTGATCGACCAGACCACCATTGATGATTTCGTCAGCGGCTTGTACGATGAGATCACGCTTGTCGCCTTCGATACGCTCTAGGCTTGCATTGGTAATCGCAGCGGCTTTTTTGACCAGTGCCATCGCTTCAATCATTGGACGCGGCAATGTCTCGCCACCGATTTTGAAGTTTTCGCGGCTACGCTGAGTTTGCGCGCCCCAATAAGCATCAGCTGGGACTTCTACGTTGCCCATGGTGTCTTTTTCGGTACGAGTTGCCTGATTCTGTGTCGACATAACTACCCTCTTTAATGGTTTGTTGTTTTATGACTGCTCTAAAAAATGCAACATCTGCTGCACATAAAGGAGAATACGATATAAAGTGGCGTTATGATAGCATGACTAGGACGCGTTGAATATTCACAAATCACTTTGGTCAATGCCTAAAAACGAATGTCTAAAAGCGACCCTCATCAATCTAATATCTCATTGGATAGTCTACTTATGCACTTTGAAACAATACCCGCTGAGCCAAAAACGCTTAACTCACAAGAACCTACGCTAAGTAATCCACCTAGACGACACTTTACCCGCCAGCGTCGCCAGTTAAATGAAGGTGAACGTAGAAATTTGGCGCAAGCAGCGAGCTTGCATTTGAGCAAACTACAACATCGCTTGCCAAAACGTGCGCGTATCGGGCTATATTACGATGGCTTTGGTGAGTTACCCACTCAGCCACTGCTGGATTGGTGCGGACGCTTAGGCTATTTACCTTATTTACCTGTTGTCGGCTCGCTCGGTCGTACCAGTAGCGGCAATGACGATAAACACCTGCGTTTTGTCCCTGTCTATCATTCAAAACTAATCAATATCCCTACTCGCATTCATCAGCTTGGTATGAAACAAAATCACAGTCGCGCTCTGCTATGGGCATCAGAACTAGACGTGATTATCTGTCCGTTAGTCGCGGTAGACTTAAATGGTAACCGCATGGGTATGGGTGGCGGCTTTTATGATACGACCCTTGATAAAAGCTATCGATCAGGGGATTCAAAGCCGTTAAAAATTGGCTGGTGCTATGATTTTCAGGTGGTTGAGCAATTAGCGCGTCAACCGTGGGATGTACCCTTAGATGGCCTCATTACGCCAAGCAGCATAAGGTGGTTTTAATGAAAGATAATAAACAGTCTGAAAAAAATTCTAGCGCTACTGATTCCAGTGCAAATAGTGTGGATGAGTATTTGCAAACATTGGGTAACGAAGACGCTAGAGAACAACGCTACTATAGTCAAGAGCAGCCGTTTAGCGCTGATGAAATGACACGGCTGGTCAATGAAGAACGCTTAAATGCGTTGCTGGCGGACAGTGATGCGTTTTTGAATAGTTTGAATAGTGAGATTAAGGATTTTGATGAGGATTATTAAAAAGCATATTGATTAAGAGATGCATAGAAACGAAAAAAGGCGAGCATAGTGACTGCTTATACTCGCCTTTTCTATCAAACCCGACCATTCAACTCATTTACTACAATACCATTGCCGCAATCCAACCAAAGGCCAGTAGTGGAATGTTGTAATGCAAGAATGTCGGCACCACACTGTCTTTGATATGGTCATGCTGTCCGTCGATATTAAGACCAGAGGTTGGCCCCAATGTCGAATCTGACGCAGGTGAACCCGCATCACCAAGCGCGCCTGCTGTACCGATAATCGCAACTGTTGCTAATGGTGAAAACCCCAAAGAGATACATAGCGGCACATAAATCGCGGCCAAAATAGGAATAGTAGAGAAGGACGAACCGATACCCATGGTCACAATCAAACCAATCAATAGCATGATAAATGCTGCCATCGCTTTATTACCACCGAACAGTGAGGCCGCGCCATCAACCAATGGCTGAATCTGCTCAGTGGCTTTCATCACTTCTGCAAAGCCCTGCGCGGTAATCATAATAAAGCCAATCATCGCCATCAACTTGATACCGTCATTAAAGACGCCATCAGCATCACGCCACTTCACCACACCTGTTGCCATAAATACGCCAAAGCCAAACATTGAGCCAAGTAGTAGCGAATCAGTATATAACTGCACGACAAAAGCCGTAACGATAGCAGCCAAGGCGACCAGTGTTTTTAGCTTACTTTGTAACTGCGCACCAGCGGCGGTTTTGCTTAAGGTATCCCCTTCGACAGCCGCATCGTGTGCTTGTTTGTCTATCGCTATCTGCTGATACTCGCGCGGTGCTCGGTAGCTAAAGAATACCGCGACGAGCAAACCAAGTAGCATGCCAAGTGCAGGAATTGCCATGGCCTTCACCACAGAAATATTGGCGACATCAATGCCCGCTTCGCCCACATTTTTTAGCATAATCTGATTGAGGTAAATATCACCGAACCCATAAGGAATAAACATATAGGTGGTGACCAACCCAAAAGTAATCAGACAAGCAATTAGCCGTCTATCAATGTGCATACGGTTAAATGCCAATAGTAATGGCGGTACAAGGAGTGGAATAAAGGCAATATGGATAGGGATTAAGTTTTGGCTAAAGCAGCTCATAGTGATTAAGCCTGCAAACAGCATGTACTTAATCATGCCACTCGTGCCAGCGGCGTCAATGCGTCTAATCACCGCGCCTGCCAACGATTGCGGCAACCCAGAATGTGCAATCGCAACCGCAAAAGCCCCCAGCAAAGCATACGACAATGCAATCTGCGCGCCATTGCGGATACCTTCTTGAAAAGCTTCTAACGTATCCGTGACACCCAGTCCTGCAATCAACCCACCTACCATCGCACCGATCAATAAGCTTAGCACTACGTGTACTCGCGCCAGTGACAGTCCCAACATAACGACTACCGCTACTAGTACCGCGTTGATGGCCATGTATTACCCCTTATGCTATCTGCTTTGTCGATTCGGTCTGATGACGACCGACAAAATTCTTAAAGTCGATCACAAAAACTCTTAATAAAGACCGTTTGCATTTTTAAAAAATATTTCAAACGCTTTACGCTAAAAGCCTGTATTTTAGAAGGGCGTCAGTTTACCTGATTTTGTTTGTAAAACCTACGTGTAGAACCCAATGGTTATAAGCTAGGCAATACGCTTCAAAACCCGTCATGCTGCTGGAATACATGTTTTGCAGCAGTTTTCACGTTTAAAAACAGTAAGGTAAAAGAGTTTAGATGAGTAGTACATGATGATCAGGCTATCGACAACCCCTCTACTACTTATCGATTTTATTATGTCCTGATTATATTGATACTTTGCATGCACTGATTTCATTCATTATTAATAATAATTGAGCACCATATTCGTTACTGTATTCAAGTAGATATTATTATTTTGAATAAGATAAGCCTGTCACTTGACCAATGAGACTTGCAATTTTTTCTGTGAGCACCATTTATCTAACATGAACCACGAACTTGACTTTACAAGTCTGGTGAACGAGGAAAAATCTATGAGTGAACATAAAATAGCCCAAGACAATATCGACATTGATGTCGACGTTTCATCTACTGTTGCAGAAGACAACGAGCTAGATATTGCATCTGACACATCGTCTACTGATGCGCATGAGACAGCGTCTACGACTGTGGAAGACAATGATCTTGACGGTAGCGAAAAAGAAAACGAGACGGAGAACTATTTACCGTTATTGGCATTGCGAGACGTTGTTGTCTATCCGCACATGCAAATTGCCTTGTTTGTAGGCCGTGCCCCATCCGTCAAAGCGGTGGAATTGGCGCAGGCTGAGTACGGCAGTAAAGTACTGGTTGTGGCCCAAAAAGACTCACTAACCGAAGATATTGATCAAGATAACTTATATCAATATGGTACGGTGTGCCGCATCGTCAGCACCATGCCGCACGATAGCGATGAGAATTGCATCAAAGTCTTAATCGAAGGTCAATACCGTGCACGCGTTGACACGATTGAAAATCACGATGAGCTACTGATGGCAAGCTTTGAGCGTGCTGATCTTGATGTAGCAATGGATGAGAGTCAGCAAAAAAATACCATTCAAGCGTTGACCACCCTGTTTGAAAGCTATGCCGATGCGCGTTTGCGTAATGCGCGTGAGCTAACTCGCGTGGCAAAACGTATCGATGATTTGCTTGAGCTTGTGTACTTTATCTCAACTCGCGTCTCGATGGATCTTGATATCAAGCAGTCATTCTTAGAAGAAAACGATATCAAAACACACATCAACACCTTGACGGAATATTTGGTCAAGCAAAGTGCTGAGCAAAATATCGAACAAGACATCCAAGATGCGGTTCGTCAGCAGATGGAAGACAATCAGCGCGAATACTTCTTGAATGAGAAAATGAAAGCCATTAAAAATGAGCTGTCAGATATGAATGACGGCGCATTCGATGGTGAAGATGATGTGGCTGAGCTAGAGCAGCGTTTAGAAGATGCTGACCTGCCGGACGATGTGCGTAAAAAAGCGGAGCAAGAGTTTAAAAAGCTCAAAATGATGCCGCCTGCATCTAGCGAATCGTCAGTGGTACGCAACTATATTGAGTGGATTTTGGATACGCCGTGGAATGCGACAACCAAAGTCTCTATAAATTTGGACAAAGCCAAAACCACACTTGACGAAGATCATTACGGTCTAAAAGATGTGAAAGACCGCATCTTGGAATACCTCGCCGTACAATCACGCGTGAAAAAACTGCGTGGCCCGATTCTTTGTCTTGTTGGCCCTCCAGGTGTGGGTAAAACCTCATTAGGTGAGTCGATTGCTCGTGCAACGGGTCGTAAGTTTGTGCGTATGGCGCTTGGTGGCGTACGTGATGAAGCAGAGATTCGTGGTCATCGCCGTACTTATATCGGTGCGATGCCGGGCAAAATCGTTCAATCGCTTGCCAAAGTCGAAGTCAAAAACCCGCTATTCTTATTGGATGAAATCGATAAGATGGCGCAAGACTTCCGCGGTGATCCAGCATCAGCATTGCTTGAAGTATTGGACCCATCACAGAACGACACCTTTAACGACCATTATTTAGACATGGACTTAGATTTGTCGCAAGTGATGTTTATCTGTACTGCCAACAGCATGGATATCCCGCCTGCGCTGCTTGACCGTATGGAAGTAATTCGTCTGCCCGGCTATACCGAAGACGAAAAAGTGAATATCGCGCAGAAGTACTTAGTGCCAAAAGCGATTAAGCAAAACGGTCTCAAAGAAGGCGAAATTGAGATTGTCGAAGCCGCACTACACAGCATCGTTCAGCGCTATACCCGTGAAGCAGGTGTGCGTAACCTTGAGCGCGAAGTCAATAAAATCTGCCGCAAAGTCGTTCGCGATTCGGTAGAAGCACATGGCGCACGCGCGCCGAAAAAAGCAGAGCGTCAGCTAGTGACCGTCGATGACAAAAATATCGATGACTATCTAGGGGTGCATCAGTATGACTACGGTCTGGCTGAAGAAGAGCCTGAGATTGGTCGTATTACGGGTCTGGCATGGACCCAAGTGGGCGGCGAGCTGCTTACTATTGAAGCAGTCGCTATGAAAGGTAAAGGCGAGCTTAGCTTTACCGGTTCACTAGGGGATGTGATGAAAGAGTCGATTCGTGCGGCGATGAGCGTGGTACGTGCTCGCGGTGAGAGCCTCGGTATCGACTACGAGACGATCAAAACCACAGACGTCCATGTCCATATGCCAGAAGGCGCCACGCCAAAAGACGGCCCTTCTGCTGGTGGTGCGTTGACGACGGCACTCGTATCTGCTTTGACAGGTATCGCCATTCGTCCAGACATTGCCATGACAGGTGAGATTACGCTGCGCGGCAAAATACTGCGTATCGGTGGTCTCAAAGAGAAGCTGCTTGCAGCGCATCGCGGCGGTATCAAGCATGTCTTGATCCCAGCGACCAATGAGCGTGATTTGGCTGATATTCCTGACAATGTCAAAGAAGGCCTGACCATTCAGCCAGTCGCTACGATCGAAGAGATTTTAAAGGTTGCTTTGGTAGATATGCCAAAACCACTAAAACCTGCAAAAGTAACGGTTGATAAAACGGCAGGCAAAGCGCTACACAACTAATTGAGTATTCGTTAGTTAACTCTCAAAAGTAAAAAGCCGCTCACTGTCATAGTGGGCGGCTTTTTTTATGCTCGGAATAAGATACAGTTTAGTCAAAAGTTTATGCTATATTTTAGACAAATGTTTATTTAGTAGAAAGTGATGATATTAAATCGTTTACGGATGCCTCTAGTAATACTAAGCGCATTACTCCCCCTCGCTTTACTAGGTTGCCAAACAAACAGCTTCAATAACTCAGCACAAACCAGCCCCGCTATCGACGATAAAAACTGGTCAGCGACCACGCTCGAATCCAGACTGTTTCAAACTGCCACAAAATATGATTGGCAATTAACCCACGTCAGCGATAATAAGGGTCGAATCAAGCCTTTTAACCAAAAGCTACCTTTGACAATGGATGTACATCCAAGCCTTTTAACTTTTATAGAAGGCTGTCAACGTCAGCAAGTTTCTTTTGATATGTGGTTACCGTTACCGTATCTCTACGGGCAAATCGATGTCGGAGAACCCTCTGATAACTGCAATACAGTAAACAATTCAACTATTGAAAATTTGAGTAATAAAAACATAGTCAAAAACAAAACAGGAAATATTGTAAATCATGTTTTTATACCCTATTCAGATACATCTTTCAGATTTGATCCAGTAAAACCAAACTCTACGAAGCGTTCTAACCAAATGTTGAAACAACTGGCTCTAAAAACCAATAAAGGGAAGACTCTTATATTTTTGGGCACACCCAAGCCTGAATATTCTGTGTCTGGCATACCGCTTACCAATGAATTATTGGAACGATACCAATGGCGTCTTATTGGTGCAACTGACGATAGTAACAAAACCATTCATAAATTTAATCGGCCAGATGTACCTATTATTGCAAACTACAGGCTTGATTCACATAATTATAGCAACCCTCAGCAAAGCGGTTTTAGCCAAGTCATTGGATTTTCTGTCGGATGCAATGGGGCTAGTGGGTCTTACGCTTTATCTACTAATCAAACGCTGCTAATTGGTGGTAACCCTTCGACAATGGTAGGATGTGGTGATGACATTGATGATATTGAATCAAGTATTAGTCGCCTAATGCTTTATAGCTCTAGTCATTTAACCCTGATTCGTTCCGATAACAATCAATTATCTGATTCTATTAACGAGCACAAATCTAGCTATCTTCTAACTCAAAAACTAGAGTCAGGTGAAACCCTAACTTGGAAAAATGAGCCGAAGAAAACGCCTCAATAAATTTCAAACCCATACATTATTTACATTTATTAACCGATTGTTGCGCTTTTAATGAATATCTACCTCATATCCTTGTCTATACTAATGATGACATTAAGAAATGATCTCGTATTTTAAATATAACTATAGCTAAACACGATGATCATCCAATTAAATATGAATGGAGATAGCAATGAATAAGACAATGATTGCAAGTGCCCTATTATGTAGCTCAGCTTTGGCAATAACAGGCTGTCAAACAGTAGAAAGCCAAATGCAGACAGGCAATCCATTGAACCAGCCTGCTTTAAAATCAACCATCAAAGCAGTTGATGGCAAAAAACAAGAAGTAGGTCAAATGTTCCTACGTCCAGTTGATGGCGGTGTGCAAGTTTACGGAAAAGTCATGAATTTGGAACCTGGCAAAACAGTTGCTTTGCATATTCATGAAACGGGCAGCTGTGCAGATATGGGTAAAGCAGCAGGTGGTCACTTTAATCCAGACAACAACCCGCACTCTAACCCAGATGATATGAACGGGCATGCTGGTGATTTACCAAATATCACTGCTAACGAAGATGGTGTCGCTACAATCAACTATGTAAACAAAAAAATCTCTGCAGCTGAAACAGGCAAGTATAGCGTCAATCGTTTAGCTTTTATTGTGCATGCTAATGCCGATGATTATAAGAGCCAACCTTCTGGCAACGCGGGTGACCGTATTGCTTGTGGCATAATCGAGAAGACCTAATGGCTCTTTAGAATATAATAGGTATTGAAAATAAAGTTAAGTACAAGATAAACTACATATCTTATAGCTGACATTATTTTTAGATTAAAAAAAACCTCTTAGATACTAAGAGGTTTTTTTATGGTCGATAGAAAAACCGTTATTCTTCTATCCACTCGCCTTTACGCCAGTAGACGCCCCAACGCGTGGCTTTACCATTTTTTTCAGAGCCAATATATTGCTCTTTTTTCTTACGAGACCAACGCAATATGGTTGGGTTGCCATCTGGATCTTCATCCGGTCCTTCAAACAAGTACTGGAATTTATCTTCCATCTTATCTTTAATTTCTCGCAGCTCAGCGAGCTTCGGTGGACGTGTCTCTCTGACCTTTGGAAACTTAGACGCCGCTAAGAACATGCCAGCTGCGCCTTCACGTAAAATGAAGTAATCATCATGCTTGGTCGATTTTAGCTCTGGCAGATGGATAGGATCCATACGCGGCGGTGCTGCTTCACCTGTTTTTAGAACTTTGCGCGTGTTATCACAGTTCTGACAAGCAAAGTATGGGCCAAAGCGACCTGTCTTTAGCTCCATCTGCCCATCACATTTATTGCAGTCGATGGTTGGTGCATCCGAACCCGGTACTTCAAACTTACCTTCTTCTAGGATATAGCCATCACAATCAGGATTATTACCGCAGATGTGTAGTTTAAGACCACCATCAACGATGTAACCATTCATCGCTGTACCACATTTTGGACAGCGCTTTTTCTCCATCAAGTCTTTAACTTCTGCCGCTTCGTCATCGCCTTCCGCATCATCTAGATTGGCAAATGCTTCGACTGGCATCAAGTTTTTGGTACCTTTACAACGCTCTTTTGGCGGCAGGTTGTAGCCCGTACATCCTAAGAATACGCCTGTTGATCCGGTACGCAGCTGCATCGGACGATCACAAATATCACAATGTACATCTGGCACATCGGTTGGGTCATTCGGACGCATACCATCTTTGCCTTTGGCATGCTCCAGGGTAGTCTTGAACTCACCGTAGAAATTATCTAGCACATCTTTCCAATCTTTGTCGCCTTCTGCGACATGATCGAGCTTGTCCTCTAACGCCGCAGTAAAGGTATAATCCATCAAATCTGGGAAACTGGCCGTCAATCTATCCGTGACAATGTCACCCATTTTTTCAGCAAACAAACGCTTATTCTCAAGCTTCACATAACCACGATCTTGAATGGTTGAGATAATTGAAGCATAAGTCGATGGACGACCAATACCTTTTTTCTCAAGCTCTTTGACCAAACTCGCTTCAGTAAAACGAGGCGCAGGTTTGGTAAAATGCTGACTTGGATCTAGCTTGTCTAGGTTTAATTTGTCGCCTTTTTTGACATCAGGCAATAACGTATCGTCAGTCTTGGCTGGTGGCATGACTCTTGTGTAGCCGTCAAACACCATGGTACGACCACGTGCTTTTAGCTCAATATCATCTGCACCGACGAATAGGTTCACTGACAGATATTTGGCAGGTAGCATCTGACACGCCACAAACTGACGCCAGATCAGCTCGTATAAACGAATAGCATCGCGCTCAACGCCTTTGAGCTGCGTTGATTTCATATTGACGTTAGAAGGACGAATCGCTTCATGCGCCTCTTGTGCGCCTTGTTTATTGCCATAGAAATTTGGCTTTTCGGGCACATACTTTGCGCCATAGCTGTCTTCAATATGACCACGGACAGCAGCCAGTGCATCGCCAGATAAGAATGTCGAATCGGTACGCATATAAGTAATGTGCCCTGCTTCATACAGACGCTGCGCCAAAATCATGGTCTTTTTAACAGAGAATCCCAATCGTGTACTGGCGGCCTGTTGCAAGGTCGAGGTAATAAAAGGGGCACTTGGACGTGACTGCGTTGGTTTTTCTTCACGTTCTTTAACGATAAAGTCGCTTGCGTTTAGTATCTCTAGGACTTTATCGGTCTGCTCTTTATTCACCAGCTTAAGCGGCTTACCAGCTTGTTTGGTCGCCTCTAGACGAATACCAATTTGTTCAGCTTCTGAGACTTTGTTGGCTTTGCCATTGGCGATATGCGTATCTGCATGAATCTGCCAGTACTCTTCTGGAATAAAGGCGCGAATCTCATGCTCACGCTCAACCACCAGACGCATGGCGACTGACTGTACACGACCGGCAGATAATCCGCGGGCGATTTTTTGCCATAGCAGCGGCGATACCATAAAGCCGACCACTCGATCTAAAAAACGACGCGCTTGCTGTGCATTGACACGATCGATATCAAGCTTTGACGGCTGTTTAAAGGCACTTTGAATGGCTGATTTAGTAATCTCGTTAAAGACCACACGCTGGTATTTGCTATCAGCGCCGCCAATGACTTCTTTTAGATGCCAAGCGATGGCCTCCCCTTCTCTATCCATATCCGTTGCCAGATAGATTTTGTCAGCATCTTTTGCCAAGGCTTTGAGCTCTTTGATAACTTTGGTCTTATTTGGCAGGACTTCGTAAACAGCTGCCCAATCGTGCTCTGGATCTATGCCCATACGACGCACTAACGCTTGTTGCGCTTTTTCTTCTTTGCTCAGACTCTCATCTTTTTTGGTTGCAGCGGCCTTTTTATTGCTCTTACTGGCACTGACTGGCAAATCACGAACATGACCGATACTCGAACGTACAATAAAGTCATCCCCGAGATATTTATTAATTGTTTTTGCCTTGGCTGGCGATTCTACAATCACCAAAGACTTGCCCTTTGGGCTGTCAGCATCAGATGCTAAACTTTTTTTCGTTGTAGTTTTTGCCATATTTGACGACACCATAATATAAGTAAATTAAAGATAAGGATAAATTTGGCAGCATGGCAATTTATAATTGCTCATTGGTTATTGTAGTAATAGCTGCTCATGAAAACGGTTATAAAACGAATAATGACATCAAAGAAGAGGCAGACTTATAAAGACGTTACACTGCTAAGCGTTAAACTGTCAATGATAAATGACTGCACGTTTGCTAAAAGCGCTTGCATATTGACTCTTAATGGAGATTAAAAAACCATTTACGACTTCGCAGGCGTTTTTTGCATCCACAATGCCCATTTTTCGAGGTTTTCTTTTAATATTAATAAATCAGCTTCAATCTTCTGTTTTTGATAACTGGGGTTGCTTGCTGGGCGCACATAAGCAATGTCTTCCCAATAAATAATAATGCTATTGGCTTTGGTCAGTAGCCCTTTGACAAAAGGCTCAATACTGACTGGTAAATCTAGTGGGACCTTATCCAAGCTAAAATCGGTTTTCTTAACATCGATATTTGAGTGGCCTTGCGTCGTACGCGTGGCGCTTGGAATATTGAGCTTGATATCCTCTTTCGTCGTATCGACAAAACTACTATCTGGTCGCCATTGTCCATCAATCACTTGATAGCGTGTGTGCGGTAACTGAGTGTCTTCTAATACTAAGCAATACTGACCCATCATGCCGCGGCCATACTCGTTGTCTCGGCCCTTTATCCAATCAGGGCAGGCAACGAGCTTTGGATTCAGTTGCAGACGACGCGCGGTCATACGCAGTTGGTCCAAGCGCTGATCAATGCCGTTAGGTTTGAGCGCCATCATACTCCCTAATACGAACAGTACAATGATAACGCCAATTATTGTTCCCATGATGGTCCGGCCTTTTGACTAAAAGAAAATAGTATCAAAAATGTAAATAACCCTAAAAATCCAAGCCTGCGCTTTATGCAGCAGTTTGTGATAAGGGCCATATATAGCAAGTAACTGATATACAGACGCTTATAATGAGCACAAACCTTTAAAAATCAAGCCGTTTAAATCGTATGGAGGTAAATCCCCAGTTATCCAGCCGTCAGTGTTATGACTATTTATATTGGTATATCAATTACTTAGACAACATAAAACAAGCAGATATAAAAAGTTGCTTGCCTTAAAAGGTGCTATGATAAACCATAATTTTAAACGCGCGCAGGTTTATTATGAATCATTCTATCAAGCTAAACTCATCGACTACGCATTTGGCACGCAAGTCTGCCCATAAACTTACTGGTCATTCATTCGCTGGTCATTCAATCACTAGCAACAATTTTGCTATTACTGCGACATTAACAGGCCTAGCCCTATTGGCATTGTCAGGTTGTGCCACGACTCAAAGCCTGACCCCGCAGCAGTGTCAGACCAGTAATTGGCAGGAAATCGGCTATACGGACGGTTTGCAAGGACGTTCTGGCGCTTATTTCGGACACCATACCCAGAATTGCGCAAAAGTAGGCGGTGCTATGCCCAATCGCATACAATGGGAGCAAGGACGCCAGCAAGGTCTCAAAAATTATTGTACCGAACTCAATGCGTATAAACTTGGGCGCGAAGGCTATGATTGGCAGCCTGTTTGCCCATTAGAAGGGATTGAAAAACTAGAAGAGGCGTATTCTCAGGGTCGCTACTATTATATTCGTCAGCGTGATCTGGACTACTTACGATCTCCTTATCCGTTTGGCTACGGGCCTGGACACTTCGGTTACGGCTATCGTCCCTTTGGTTATGGTTGGTAATACTTTCATGCTCAACAGTCATATTCAATAGAAAGAAAACCTCACAAGGTGACCCAAGTGAGGTGGAAGGAGAGACTTACTACTTTGATTTTTCTTATTATTATCTTGGTGGTTTTTTTATTATTGAAGTTGTTGGCAAAGGCTACTCGTTAACAAAAGCAACTTTAGTCAGTCCTGCTTGACTGGTCGCTGCCAATACTTGAGCCACGGTATCGTATTTACTTTCTTTGTCAGCCCGCAGCTGAACAGAAGGGTTTTTCCCATCAGCGCCTTGCTGCTGTAATCGGGTTTCCAGCTCCTCCATACCAATCGGATCACTGTCCCAAAATACTCCAGCGTCTTTATCGATGCTGATTTGGATGGCTTCTGGTGGTGTGTCATTTACCGTTGCACTGGTCTTCGGTAAGTCTAATGGCACCGTCGGGTTTAGCACGGTTGCAGTCAATAAAAATATAATCATCAATACCAGCATGATATCGATAAGCGGAATGAGGTTCATCTCATTCATACCTTGAACGTCATCATCACCCAATTGAAATGCCATAGTTCTTCTCAATACGTTTGGTTATTCTCAATGCAGCCAGCAGTTTTCACGCATTGCTGACGTTGTTTTTATTAATGTACAACCTTTTATCTTTGGTGTTGTTATTAACCAACTACCATTAAGGCTGTGATGCCGAGCTACGGTAATGTCCAGCTTGCTGCACCTCTTCTGTATTTGAACGAGACGCTTTTACTACCTGAGGTTGAGCGGTGTGCACTTTCGTATCAATAGAAGACTCAGAAGGCGTTAGCAGTCGAGCCGAATTAGCCAATAGATCGTGCGCTCTATCATTGGCTTGGTGCATCACACGGCGGTTAACACGTACTGCAAGGTTATAAAATACCACTGCTGGAATGGCGACCGCGATACCAAAACCCGTCATAATCAGCGCTTCACCGACTGGCCCTGCTACTTGGCCCAATCCTGCCTGTCCACTTGTACCAATATTGTGTAGTGCATGGAAAATACCCCATACTGTCCCAAACAAACCGATAAATGGTGCAATGGCGGCTGTTGTACCAAGGATAGGCAATCCTCGCTCACTGGCGAAACGATAACGGCCAATATGCTTAAGCAAGGTCTGCTCTGTGACCACACGCCGCGTCGCCGCATCTGATTCTGCTAACTCACTCTGTGTCAGCTGAATTTGTTGACTCAAATCGTCTGCCACACTGGTAGCCAGTTTGCGACTTTGCAACACACGAATAATGCCAGTTACCCACGAAATAATGGATAAAGCTAAGAGGACAAAGAACAGGCTTTTTGTCACCATGTCGCTATATTGCCAGTATTGCATAAAGTCCATGTCAGACTCCTTGATTTATTATTTCATTGCTATGATTTGATAATTTATTAATTCGGCGTTACTTAATGTGGTTTAGCTTTGTATTTAAGGCACTTCGTATGCAATAGGTACAGTAACAATACCAACTACAGGTACCCCATTCTTCATAAATGGATGAAGTCTTGCAGCTTTTACGTCTCTTTCCGCAGCGCGATCAACTGCCTTGTTGCCAGAGCCCTTAGTAACTGTGGTCTTAGTAATTTTACCCTGCTTATCAACAGTCAGTCGTAAGATTACTGTCAAAACACTGCCAGAATCAGCACCTCGACGACCTCCTAAACCAGGCACAGCTTTAGGTTGAGGCGGTTTTCTCCAAGATGCGTTACTACCAAAATCGACAGGCTCATTATTCGTGGCAGTAGCTTGAGCGTCACGAGCAGCTTGAGCGTCACGAGCAGCTTGAGCATCACGAGCAGCTTGAGCATCACGAGCAGCTTGAGCATCACGAGCAGCTTGAGCATCACGAGCAGCTTGAGCATCACGAGCAGCTTGAGCATTACGAGCAATTTGAGCATCACGGGCAATTTGAGCATCACGGGCAATTTGAGCATCACGGGCAATTTGAGCATCACGGGCAATTTGAGCATCACGGGCAATTTTAGGATCTACTAGCGGCTCTTTTGGTGGATTTTTATTCTCTTGTTTTTTTACTGGTGCTACTGGTTTTGCTTTAGGCGTTACTCTTTTTTCTTTTACTACTGGTTT
Organism: uncultured Gammaproteobacteria bacterium; assembly: GCA_963744895.1. Taxonomy (GTDB): domain Bacteria; phylum Pseudomonadota; class Gammaproteobacteria; order Pseudomonadales; family Moraxellaceae; genus Psychrobacter. Next base: position 706,499 of record CAVUUW010000005.1, on the reverse strand, counting down.
TGCTGGTGCTTTTGGCTTCGATGTAGCCACTGGCTGCGCTTTCGGCTTAGGCTTGACCTCTCTAACTGGCTCCGGTTTTTCTTCAATTTTGATCTCTTCAATCTCAACAGGTGGTGGCGGCGGCGGTGGCGTAACCAGCTCTATTTCGATAGGCGGAGTTTCTTTTTTATCAATTTTCAACTCAGGCGTTTTGATGGCCGCTAAGGCGACTACCGTCAACACATGCAGACCCACAACTATCATAATAGCCGTGAGTAACAATTTGCGTGATGGCGCTGCTAAATCCGTTGAACTCATAACACCCTAATATTGATTAACCGAAGTGGAATGCTGTAGATAATAATGCAAACGATAATTATTATCAATAATAAATTATCATAATTTTACTTATTACCTTGATTAGACTCAAATTTATTATTGTTATGCGAAAAAAATCTCACCTGCAACGTGAGTTTTTAGCAAAATTCACACTATTAACTGTAGCATAAAAAAGAAGTTTTATTATTGTTAATAAAAATCATTATCATTTGTATTGATAATGAATCTCAATTAATTTATGATAACGGCAAATTGGTTGCGCATTTTATAATGTTAGAAAAGCTCAAATGTTCAAAATATAAACGCCTAACCATAAAGAAACAGAACCATCAATTTCAAAGCCATATCTTTCAGATTTGTATGATATGCAATTACGCCATACAAATTTATTTTATTCATCGGCAATCACTCCATTCTTAATTTTGCCCAAACCTTTGGTAACCCGAGTTATTTATGTCTTCTACTGCATTGTCTAACCGCTCTTCTCTTCCCTTTTGTAAACGCCCACTCTTGACTGCTATTATGACAGCGCTTGTGACGACCATCAGTGTGACCGGTTGTAGTTCGCCTGAGTCTAATAACTCTGAGCCAGCAGATGCCAAAGCTGAAAACCAAACGGCTGATAAATCCGCAAATGTGGCTAATAATGATGCGGTCTCTGCTGAGAAAATCTCGGTCAATACCGTCAAGGGTGATGTCGATGTTCCAATCAATCCATCGCCACTGGTCGTTTATGACATGACTTTATTGCAAGATTTGGCTGCATTAGATGTGGCTGTTGATGGTACACCAAGCAATCTGATGTTAGATAACTTACATGCCAAAACTCAGCCTGAGCCAAAAGGAGTTGGTACGGTATTTGAGCCAGATCTTGAAGCATTGAACGCGATGAAGCCGCAAGCGATTTTGATTGGTTCACGTATGGCAGAAAAATATGACGAGTTGTCTACGATTGCGCCAACCTTGGATATGAGCATCGATACCGCAAACAGCTATGAGTCGAGTAAGCAACGTTTACATGATTTGGGTGCGTTATTTGGTAAAAGTGATGAGGCGTTAAAACTACAAGCAGATATCGATACGCTTATCGATGAGACCAAAGCAGTGACTAAGGATAAAGGCAAAGGCTTAGTCATCATGGTTAATGGTAATAAACTATCCGCTTATGGTGCTCAATCACGCTATGGCTTTATCCATTCTGTCGTTAATATCCCTATGGCAGACGATCAAATCAAAGACGCGAAACACGGTCAGCCAGTATCGTTTGAATATCTACAAAAGACCAATCCCGATTGGTTATTTGTCCTTGATCGCAGTGCCGCCATTGGTGAAGATAGCGCTGGTGCTAAGGCCGTATTAGACAACCCACTGGTTGCCCAAACCACTGCATGGCGCAAAAACCAAGTGGTTTATCTAAGTCCGGATTCTTATCTTGCATTCGGCGGTTATTATCAGTGGATACAAGATTTGACCACTATTAAGAACGCGTTTGCGGGTGCTCAATAGCGACTCAACAAAAATCAACACTACGTTTTGAGTAAGCTGCTTTAAACATTTATGATAATCTCTTATTTTTAAGCCACTAGCCACTATGTCGTTATTTTCACATCGTGCTCATACCAGCGTTAAAACCGACTCTTCTTTGCCAGCCGTATCCTCTCGTTGGCAAAGAGGATCTGGTGACAGCCTGACTTCGCAACATCGACGTATCGCCATACCGCCATGGCTTATTAACACAGCTAGCCTCATTATTATGGGGCTTTTGGTGTTAATAAGCCTATCCATTGGTGTGGCAGATTTTTCGTGGTCTGGTATTTTGCAAAGCCTTATCAGTCAAAGTGCCAATTCCGATACCTCCCTCTTACTTATCAGCCGTATACCACGTACCGTTGCCATTATTTTGACAGGCATCTCTATGGCAGTCGCCGGGATGATCATTCAAGTAGTGCTCAAAAACCGATTTGTTGAGCCCTCTATGGTCGGAGCCACTCAAAGTGCGGCGCTTGGGTTGTTGGTCGTCAGTTTGCTGTTCCCAGCCAGCGCTCTTATCATAAAAATGGGCGTGGCTACCATCGCTGCCGTGTTTGGTATGATGCTGTTTATGGCACTCATCCATCGAATCCCGCCCACTGATTTTTTGATGATTCCACTGATTGGTATTGTTTTTGGCGGTATTATTGAGGCGGTGACGACCTTTATTGCCTATCAAACCGAAACCTTACAGATGCTCAGCGTTTGGCAGTTTGGGGACTTTTCAGGCGTATTGGCAGGCCGTTATGAGTTGCTTTGGCTAACGGGTGGACTGTGCGTACTGGCGTATATCATTGCTGACAAACTGACTATTGTCGGTCTGGGTGACAATATTGCGCTAAATCTAGGCATCAGTAAACGGCAGGTCACTTGGCTTGGCGTCGGCATGGTGGCGATGATGAGTGCTGTTGTCGTTGTGACCGTTGGTATGATTCCCTTTATTGGTTTGGTCGTACCCAATATCGTCAGCCGATTGATGGGTGATAAGTTACGTCGTAGTTTGCCTGCGGTCGCATTGTTGGGAGCTTCAGCAGTACTACTGTGCGACATTATCGGTCGTTCTATTCGCTATCCATTTGAAGTACCTGTTGCCACTGTATTTGGTGTCGTCGGCACTGTGCTGTTTTTATGGTTACTACTGCGTGCGCCTGCCGAGCAATAACCTATTTGAGTGTTTCTATTGATTTATTAATAATCGTTCATTCATCACGCTACAGTAGATATTATGACCTTATTATCTATTTTCCCAATATCGCTACTCTTTTGTCTGACTAGATAAGCTTGACCCTATAGGATTTGCCCATGCTTTCATCGTCCACTTCTGATTCTGTCGAAAAAAGTGCTGCCAAAAAGAGCGCTGAAAAGGACAGTCACGACGCTTCTGCAGCGTGGCAGACATCCCTTGCTCAGTTTTGGACATTTATAGCCACTCACCCAAAATCAATAGCAGCGCTCATATTGGTAATTTCCATGACGCTGTTTTTGACACTGAACGTCAATGGCTACTGGGATTTTGCCTTACCACTACGCGGTAAAAAACTGCTGGCATTAATGGTCGTCGGATATGCCATTGGCGTATCCACATTGCTATTTCAAACCTTGACACACAACCCCATTCTCACGCCTTCTCTGTTGGGTTTTGACTCGCTCTATGTCTTGCTACAAAGCTTGTTGGTTTTCTTTTTGGGCGCGATTAGCTTTACCAGTATTAATCCCATCGCCAAGTTCCTGCTTGAGATTTTTCTTATGTTTGGCGCATCCTTATTATTATTCCAATTGCTTTTTTCAAAAAGCAGTCAAGATTTGACGCGATTGATATTGGTAGGCGTGGTCTTTGGTGTGTTGTTCCGTAGCTTGTCAGCGTTAATCTCCAGACTGATCTCTCCCGATGACTTCGTGGTTGTACAATCTGCCAGCTACGCTCAGTTTAATACGGTGAATCCGCAGCTGCTTGGTATTAGCATCGTCATTTGTGCCATTAGTGGTTTGGTTATTTGGCGTTGGCGCTATCAATGCGATGTTTTGATGCTGGGCAAACCCCAAGCCATCAACCTTGGCATCAACTATCAACGTCTAGCATTTGGTCTGCTCACCGTCATTGCGGTATTAGTCGCCACGGCTACCGCACTTGTGGGCCCAGTAACGTTTTTTGGTTTGTTGGTCTGCGCCTTAGCCAATCGCATCACGCGACATATGTATCATAGTGAGCGGTTGGTATTGGTCAGCTTGGTCGCAATGATTTGTCTGGTGCTTGGTCAAACCATATTTGAGCAAATACTGGGCATGGCGGGTGTCTTATCAGTGGTGATTGAATTGGCAGGTGGTTTGGTGTTTTTACTATTAATTTTTATGACCAAATATCGTTAAAAGCGGCGCCGTTAAAACCGCGTCGTTAAAACAGTACCGTTAACAGCAGCGTTGTTATCACAAATGTATTCCCTATAAATATAAGCAGCCATAACCTTGGTTAACACAAAAAATACTATGATTAAAATCAATAATATCTCTTACCATATTGGCAAACAACAAATCCTAAATGACGTGACCTTGTCTTTGCCAAGCGCTCAAGTTATTGCACTAATCGGCCCTAATGGCGCGGGCAAATCCACCTTGTTTTCTGTGATGTCACGCTTGCAACCCTTGCAGTCAGGCAACGTATGCTTTGGCGAGCATGACATTGCCACTTGTCATGCAAGGACTTTGTCCAAAACTGTGGCGATGCTTGGGCAAGACAACCAAGTACAAGGGCGACTCCGCGTCCATGAGCTATTGATGTTCGGGCGCTACCCGTATCATCAAGGCCAACCAACTGCGGATGATCAACAAAAAGTAGAAGCAATCATCGAACGCTTTGAGCTTGCGCCTTTGGCCAATCGGTTTCTGTCTACCTTGTCAGGTGGTCAGCGCCAACGCGTACTGATCGCAATGATCGTCTGCCAAGATACGCCGTATCTATTGCTCGATGAGCCGCTGAATAATTTGGATATGTACCACGCTGGACGTTTGATGCGTGAGCTACGGGAAGTCAGTCATAGCCAACAAAAAACGGTCGTGATCGTCCTACATGATATCAATCAAGCGGCGCAATTTGCCGATACGGTCGTAACCATGAAATCCGGTGAAGTAATGGCGGTTGGCAAGCCTGCTGATGTGTTAACCAAAGAGACCATGAAAGCGCTATATAACGTCGATGTCACCGTTCTCAATCATCAAGGTCGTCCAGTCATTGTCGATACTGTATAAGAACTGGTTCTTTTTCATAGACGCTACTCTATTTAATAAATGTAGTGCTACTGGAATAAACTCTGCTCAGTCTCTATCTGCCTAGGCACAGCAAGCCAGAAAAATCTAACTAAATAGTGCGTTGCAATATCCGCCATCATTCTCGTTGCAACGCTTCTTTGCACCGATACGACTCACTCCGCATGATCAAAACTATTCAATATTAATTAGTGTTCGTCTGATGACTTGTTTTATTTGTACTACTGTACTAGAATACTGAAACAAAACAGTGTTTCTTTTTTATTAAGACCAACCATTATGAGCACGAACCCTTACCATAGTTTATTAACGCATTTAGCCGCTTGTCATGACCAATCTGATATCGAAGTGCTGCTGAGTGCCTTATTGACGGAAAAAGAGCAACACGAAATTGCCAATCGTATTCGTATCTTTGACTTGCTTGAACACGGGGCGACCCAGCGCGACATCTCTGAGCAACTAGGCGTTGGTATTGCGACTGTCTCGCGAGGTGCAAAAGCGCTTCAAAGTCATGATGTTAGCGCCTTACTGGCAACGCACAGACAAGGCACTATGAAAAAGTAATATTAAAAATACCTTAACTATGCTCAAACAGAAACGACAAGATTTACTTTAATTTTAATGCTTACCTTCTTGAACCATTTTGGATTTTGTTATGACCACTTCTACGACCACACAACCTACGTTTATTGATATTCCAAGCAAACCACAGCGCATCAAGCTCACGCAAGATATCGATTTTTTTGCGCTATTCAAACGCATCGAGCGTGAATTTGATACCTGCTATTTGCTTGAATCATTGGGTGAAGATAGCCATATCTCACGCCACCATGCCATTGGCTTTGCCCCTGCCATGACCATTGCCGCACTGGATCGCACAACCCTTGCCATTACTGATAATAAAACGGCTGAGACTATCCATTATCAGACTGATAATCCTTATGAGCTGCTACGTAAGATTACCCCGCAACATGTGATTGCTCGCGATCAAAGCGGCGGTCTGGTTGGCTATTTGGGTTATGACTGCGTGAATTTTTTTGAGCCTAGTTTGGAAGCAAAAGCCAGTGAAGACTTTGAGCCGTTTAAATTTGGCGTCTATTTAGATGGTTTGACATTAGATAAAATGACGGGTGAGATTTTTTATTTTTATTACCCAACCGAGCAGCAAACCAACCGCATTGAGCAGATTAAAGACTTACTTGAGTCGCCGATACCAAGCTATAACTCGCCTACGGTTGAATTTGTGGGTGATGGGATGAGCCAAGAGGAACACGCCAAAGCCGTCCTGCAAGTTAAAGAGGACATCGTCTCTGGTCGTATTTTTCAATGTGAAGTGGGCTTTAAGTCTAAATATCGCATATCAGGGGACAAAATGCCGATTTACGAAAAACTGCGTAGCGTCAATCCCTCGCCGCACATGTACTTTATGAAATTTGCCCAGCAATGCATCATTGGCGCCTCTCCTGAGCTATTGTTCCGCTTGCGTCAGGGTGAAATGGAAACCTATCCCCTAGCAGGTACGGCTAAGCGCGGTGTCGATGTGGTCGAAGATCGCAAACTTGCCCGCGCACTGCTCAATGATGCCAAAGAGATTGCTGAGCACAATATGCTGGTCGACTTACATCGCAATGATATCGGTCGTGTGGCACAATTCGGCACGGTAAAAGTGCGGAGTTTGATGGATATCAAACGCTTCTCACACGTCCAGCATATTTCCTCTGAAATCGTGGGCATCTTACATCCCAATGAAGATATGTTCAGTGCGCTTGCTAGCAACTTTCCTGCAGGCACCTTATCAGGCGCGCCAAAAATTGAAGCCATCAAAGTCATTAATGAGCTAGAACCCGATGGTCGTGGCGCTTACGGCGGTGCATTAGGCTCATTCAATTTTAATGGCGATTGTATTTTTGCCATTCCTATTCGTAGCCTATTTATCAATGGCGAGTCGGCCTACGCGCAAACCTGCGGCGGCAATGTCTACGACTCAAATCCAGCCGATGAGTATCTAGAAATTCAGCGTAAATTATCAGCGATGAAAGTGGTCTTAGACAGCTTTATTAATCCATAAATTGACCATATTTATAAGAGTTTATAAACCATGAATGTTTTAATTATCGATAACTACGACTCGTTCACCTTTAATCTTTACCAGTATATCGGTGAGATTTTGCAAACCATGGATGACAGCCAAGCGGCAAACGTCATCGTCAAACGTAACAATGAGATTACCTTAGCCGATGTGCAAGCGATGGATTTGGATCGAATCATCATCTCGCCTGGTCCGGGTGCGCCAGACGATCCTGCTTATTTTGGCGTCTGTAGCGAGGTCATCGAAGTGATGGGTAAGACCACGCCGCTATTGGGCGTTTGCCTCGGGATGCAGGGCATCGCTCATGTGTTCGGTGGTGACGTGGTTCGTGCTAACCTCCCCATGCATGGTAAGGTCTCGTCGATCCGTCATGACAGCGCTGGTGTCTTTCGAGGGCTGCCCCAAGAGCTTGAGATCATGCGCTATCACTCACTAATGGTGAAAGCGGACACGCTACCTGAATGCTTGGCGGTCACAGCCGTCGTCGCCAATGATGATCATGCTGCGCTAAGCTTGAGCAAGTCGGGACTGGCTGGTGACGAGATTATGGGACTACATCACAAAGACTATCCGATTCAAGGGGTGCAATTTCACCCAGAGTCTTTTGCAACCGAGGGTGCTAAGCGTTTGCTCACGAACTTTTTACAGCAGGTGTAAACCTATAATGTCTGTCTCATGCCACTATCGATATCGCGCAATAAGCCAGATCAGCCTATTGTTTGGCTTATTATGCATAGCCTCTGTGAGCACAGCGGTCGTACCCATAAAAGCCAATTTTATATTGGGCATGGACGTACAAGGACAACGCCTAAACCTCTATCAAGATTGTGAAGAAGGCAGTGTGACTTGCGATAACATGCTACTGGTTGCCCCTGATTTGCAGCGCTTGTGGCATATAAAGCCATACGATAAGATTATCGATAAGTCGCCCTATAGCGTAAAACTCTATCGCGCTAAGACCAAGCATAGCTTGTGTAAAGACGGCGTGACGCCTTGTGGTTTTCAGGGTTATAGTTTTGAAGATGAAGACTTTAGCGGATTTATAGACCCGTCAAATAAGGAAATAACTATAGGCAGTCAATGGACAGTAGATGGCGAGACCTTCTCATACCGAGAAAATTCAATTTACTTGTCCCTATCCTCTCAGGCTGCCCTTATTGATAGTAAATATGCGGCGTCTGATCAATCATTGAATAAAAGCTATCAAGTAACGCGAAATGAAGTTAGGCAGTTATATGGCGAGCGGATGGAGGCTGACCTAAAAAAAGAGCAGATTCAGTGGATAAAACAGCGCTCAAAAGACTGCGGTGCTGATGCTCAGCATCAACCAAGAACGCAGGCCGAAAAGGTCTGCTTTATTCAAAAAAATGACAGCCGAGAGCAAGCATGGTTTTTGTGGATTGATTAAATACAGATCGTTGCAAAAAATTTTAATGAAGGTCGCCTTAATCTAGGAAGCATAACTAGATTCAAACTAGCAATCTGTTATTGCAAATCGTCCTCACTCAAAAACTTCGACGGCGATAGCCCAGTATGTTTTTTAAAAGCAGAGCTAAACGCACTGGCAGATTGGTAACCTATCCGTTCTGCAATGGTGGCCATAGTAAACGTTTGGCGCCTTAAGAGATCTTTCGCAATCGCCATACGCCATGCAATGACATATTCCATTGGTGTATAACCCACGGCTTTACTAAAGCGTTGAAAAAAGGCGGAGCGAGACAAGGTAGCCTCTTTTGCTAATTGATCAATCGTCCACGATTGACTCACATCTTGATGGATTTTTCGAATCGCAATGGCAAGTCGCTCATCGGCTAAACCGACTAACAAGCCTGGAACCTCTGGCGTATCCATCTTAGTTCTAAATGCTTCAATTAACAGAATTTCTAATAATCGAGCCAACACAACCTCGCGACCAGGACGCTGTGCCAAAGATTCCTCTATAACAAGCTCGACCAGCGTGGTGAGTCTTTTCGCTTCGCGGAGGTGAACAAGTTTCGGAAGAAGCGATACCAATATTTTTGAATCTGGCGCCTCAAACTGACAATGGCCAATGAGCAAATGTGCATTCAACGCACGTTCTGCTTCACCGACAAAATAGGTACTACTCGCAGTTTTGATAGGCACAGTATCGGCTTCGTTCAGCGCAGGAGGATGGCTACTTGTTACAGTAAAAGCATTTGCTTCTGGAACGAGAACAAAATCGCCAGCAGTTAAATAAACTGGTTCATCGCCTTTTAAAGTGAACTCACAACTTCCCTTTAATACCACACAATAAAAAGGATTACCGATTTCTTCACGCCTAATTCGCCATGTACCTGCAGCTTGTACCACCTTGGAAAAATCGGCTTTGGGCTTTAACAAGGTCACTATACTCGAAAGAGGATCCATTAATTAAATACCATTGATAACGTAATATGGATTTTGCATTATATATTGTACAAGCATCTTTAGATAGAGTGGGTATCTCAACCGCTTAAGGAGCTTTTATGAATAACCTCGTTGCTGAATCAAAAAATATTCCAGAGTCTAGTCGACAACTTACTCTCTCCATTAGCCCGATTACCGTAACAACTGAAAGCCGTAAAACACCGCTTGAGCTCAGAATTACCTTGCCTTTAAGAGGCAATAACATCCCTGTTATTTTATTTTCACATGGAGGCGGCCCATCCTTATACCTATCTTCCAAAGACGGTTATGCCCCACTTGCTAACTATTATGCAGAGCAAGGGTTTGCCGTTATTCAACCTACTCACGCAAGTTCAAGAGTGGGTGGTCTTGGCAACAACCATCCAGAGGCACCACTTTTTTTGAACCAAAGAGTGCTCGAAATGAAAACCATTTTGGATAGTTTGACGCAAATTGAGCATGATACAGCCTACCTTACTGGCCGATTAGACAAAGAACGCATAGCGATAGTCGGTCACTCTCTAGGCTCTATGACAGCCGCTATGTTGATGGGCATGACGCTATTAACACCAGAAAGCAAAAGCGTATTAGATAAGCGTATCAAAGTAGGAGTTCTATTAGCGGCTGTGGGGAAAGGGGGAGATGACTTAATTGAATCAGCAAGAGAAAGGTTGCCTGAAATTAATCCAGACTATTCATCCATGACCACTAGAAATTTAGTAGTTTGCGGTGACGAGGATCTTAGCCCTCACTTTACAACTCGTGGTGCAGACTGGCATACAGATTCGTATCACATTTCTCCAGGCAGTGACTCTTTATTGACGTTAATTGGTGGAAAACATGGTTTAGGTGGCATTGCTGGTTATGATGCAAGAGAAACAGATGACGAAGATCCTGATCGTCTCGCCATTACTCAAAAAATGACAGCAGCTTATTTGAAATCGGCTTTATACGGTGATGAGAAAATATGGAAAGATGCCTGTGAAGCATTAGAAGCTTTTGCTAGTAAACACGCTTACATAGAAGGCAAATACTGAAACATACTAAGACTGCGGTGCTGATGCTCAGCATCAACCAAGAACGCAGGTCGAAAAGGTCTGCTTTATTCAAAAAAATGAGAGCCGAGCACAAGCGTGGTTTTCGTGGATTGATTAAGGCGTAATCTGATATTGAAAGTAAACTTCTTTAATAATTTGATAAGTTAGCGAGACTTATCATCCAGTATTGGGTAGCTTTAACATCATAGAGGTTATGCTTTTGACTACGATGGTTTGTCAGGACTGGCTCATATTACTGAACACTTAATTTACTAAGTGTTCAGTACAGTTTTTTCAGCATAGCTCAATTCAATATTTTTTATAGGATCTGCGCTTCAATATTCGAGATTTCTAACCGCCATTGCTCCTGTAATTTTGGTTTTTGCTTCTTAAATTTCTGCTGCAAATCTGCTTCTAATAATGTTTCTAATTCAACCAATCTCGCCAGTAGTTTGTCTTCATCAGATGCCAGCGTGTCGTTACTGATGTCATCGGGCTGATTAGCGTTACGACAATCGATGCTGTGTAAATCATAAGAATATTCAGTAGAATCAGTATCTAGTGTACCATCATTCATATTGCTGATACGTTGATAGACATCATCGGCAGATAAGTACTCCGTTAATTGGCCAGACTCTATGAACCAAAAACGGTTGCACGCTTGCTCAATAAGGAAACGGTCGTGACTCACTATCAGTGTCGCACCCTCAAACTCGTTAAGCGTTCCGATTAACTCTTCTTTGCCTTCCATGTCCAGATGATTGGTAGGCTCATCCAGAAACAACAGATGATGTTTAGCGAGTGTTAACCCCACAAATAGTAGCCTAGCACGCTCACCACCACTCAACGAGGCAACCGTTTGTTCATGCCGAGCATACTCAAAGCCTGCGCTAATCAGGGCGATCTTGCTATGCTCGTGAGTAATTTGCGAGAAATCGATCAAGGTGTCGATAAGTGTTTTAGTACTATCGAGTTGATTTTGAGATTGATCGTAATAGCCAAGACGACAGCGCTCATGAAAGGTGACTTTACTAGCTTCATTACTAACGATTTCTAACCCTTTTTTGCTGTAATCAATACTGCTATCTGTCGTTAAACAATGATGCAGATAAACTTGATGCAATAAGTTTAACAAAGTAGATTTGCCACAACCGTTACTGCCAAGCACTGCTACTCTATCGCCACTTTTGATACGCATCTCTGACATGTCAAACAATGCTAAGTTGTTTTGAAGGGGTCGAACCGTAAAGGGTAGAATTTCAAGCAATCGATTGGCTTTTAAAGGCTCACCTCGTAGTTGTAAACGCCACGGTGTCCCCTCGCTCAGCTGAGTTTGATGTTGCTCAAGGCGCTCTTTTCTACCTTGCATAGATTTGGCTTTGCGCGCAAAGTCTTCATTGTCATACGTCTGTCCCCACATTGCCAAGCGTTTAGCACTTTTGTCGATACGGTCGATTTCTTTTTGCTCATGCGCATATCTGTGACGGTCTTGTTCGTCTTTTTGTTCCAATGCCTCTCTAGCTTGCGTACACGGAAGCGCGTAATGATAAAGTGATTGATCCCGCATTATCCAAGTGGTATTGGTTACAGCATCGAGTAAGATTTGGTCGTGTGAGACCAAAATAAATGAACCTTTCCAATTCTTTAAAAAGTTCTCTAACCAAATCAATGATTGTAAATCCAAATGGTTGCTAGGCTCGTCTAACAACAATAAATCAGGCTCATTAATGATGGCACGAGCAAGAAGCAAACGCATTTGCTGGCCGCCGCTACAGTTTGAGACCGGCATTTGAAAGTCTACCTCAGCAAATCCAAGTTCAGTCAATAGCAGTTCGGCTCGCCAACTTTCAGTATCAATATCAGAGCTATTACTATATCTGCTGACTAAGGTATCAAGGATACTTTTGGCACGTAGGGACTCTGGTATGTGCTGCTCAACATAACTCATCAGACAATGATTGGCTTTGGCAATATGTCCACTACTAGGCTCATTTTGACCTGCTAAAAGCTTGATCAAGGAGCTTTTTCCACAACCATTATGACCGATAAGCCCCACTTTATCACCACGGTTTAGAGTGAATGTAAGGTCGTCAAACAAAGGGGTAGAGGTATAATTAAGGGTAAGAGATTGCGCAGTTAAATAGGTACTCATAATGTGATCTCAAGAATTTTGGACACGCTTATCCATTATTGTTTGCCGACAATAATCTTAGATCTTGAGGGAAGCTGAGAATACAAACATTAAAATTGCATCAATCCAATTTTACCTTGCTTGTTCTCTTTAGGTTTCAGTGATGGTTTGCACAAGTCAAAATTATTGTCGTATGACATATAAAATGCTTGAGCCCCTTTTAATACCAAAGTATTGTGGATTGATTCTTGACCACAGTATTATTGACATATGTACCTCCTTCTTTATTTAACGGCTGTTTATATAGATAATAGCTTTCAAGCGCTTTATCATGCGTTAATATATCGCTTAATGTCAGATGACTGATTATTTTTGTAATAACAGAAACATACTCATTCACTTTTTAAAATTTGAATGTTATGTTTTTATTAGAGAATAGCCTATTTTTAATATTTAAAGAAAGACTAATTGTGATAAAAATAATGAATCAGCTAAAAAAAGTCACTAGCCGAGCACAAGCATGGTTTTTGTGGATTGATTAGGCTGTGATTGAGCTATTAATCAGACATTTAGACTTTTTTGGCCCATCTATATATTAGCGTTTGGATTGGGAACATATCTTAGATAGAATTTTTCTAAGATAAAGTTTTATTAGTTTTTATGATAAATCCCGCTGCCGTTCTCTACTTCTACACATATTTGCAAGTCGACTCGTTCAGATTGTTTCTCACTTAACTCCACTTCTATAGTTGTTACCAGCAGTTCTGACAACTGATTACAAATGTCCAAACTACGGCCTGTCATTATTTTTAGATGTGCATAAATAAAGCCGTTTGTTTGCTCATCATCTTCAAGGCCCACTAAAGACGTATCGATAGGTATCATACGGGCCTTAATATCCGTTGGCTTACCAAAATGCCCACTATCCCAAAGCACCTTATTCAAAGATTTAAGTAGTAATTCTTTATGAGGAATGCTGACATTCGGTGTCGCTTGAATGGTCAAATGTGGCATAAATATATCCTTTTAAGTATGAGTGAGAAGTACATTTAAAAAATATAACTTAAACTGGAGCCCTTCTACCAGTTTGAATTAATAGAACGCCACCGATAATGGATATTAAGGCTACGATCTCTAGACTGGTAATATCCTCTCCAATTATGACACCAATAATAACAGCAACGATTGGCGCAATATAAGTAGCACCAGCAGCCTTCACAGAACCTAATTTTTCAATAATAAAATAATAGATGAGATAAGCTGCACCTGTTCCTAATACGCCAAGTCCAAGTACTGTTCCCCACATTGCCTTCGTGTTTGTTGCTATCTTAGTAATACCCTCAAAATCAATCAGTACTGACAGCGTTATAACGGCTATACCCGTCTGCCAAGTTGCCAACGCAAGTGGTGGTAGTTTCAAAGGAGATAAAAAACGACGGGCATATACAAATGATGCACCGACGCTCAGAGATCCTGCTAACATCCATAATACGCCTATGAAAGAAACACCCATTGCCCCTTGCCAAGGTCGGGCGCTTAATGCAATACCAGCAAACCCTAACAAAACGCCTAGAGCCATTCGTTTAGTTGGTCGCTCTTCAGGCAAGAATAACGCAGCACCTAAAAAAGTAAAAATGGGAATTGAACCGCTCAATAATCCTGCAATACTACTGGGTAATAGCGCAGTGCCTGCAACAAACCCATAATAATAAAAAGAAGTTGCGAGCACTGACATCACTATAAAGTGTGGTATATGAGGCAACTGTTTACGAGTAATGATCTTACTACGCCATGTGATCATTGCCAATGGCAAGAAACCAAGTAGTACTCGTAAAAATACAGTTTGAGCGGGCGAAATTAAGTCTGTAGCCCATTTCATAAAAATGAAATTTGACCCCCAAATCACACCCAATAAAGTAAGCGCTGCATATACTCTAAACATAAAAACCACCCTAAAAACTCGAAAGCTATCTAGGTAGCTAGATAGCGAGTTGATTTACTTGTGAGGTAGAACAAACTTTCATCAATAGGTATCTACTTAATAAGCGTAGAGCCAATGAAATCTAGGCTTTATATCGCTTATAGATGAAAGTATGGCTTTATGACAGGTTAAAGAAGTTTATGAGCGGAAGCAGGCTCTCTGTTTGATCTACTGCTGTAAAAAGAATGAGTTTTTCTACAGTCACTCTTTACTTCATTAGCTATCATTTATTAATTATAGCCAGTAAGAGTGAATACCTTGCATGATATTAAAAGGTGTTAGACTATAGAAAATCTATTGTGTGAGATTTTATTATGTCAAATCATTATCGTTCTTTGCCGCCGCTCAATGCCTTACGTGCATTTGAAGCCGCTGGTCGTAAGTTAAGTTTTCGTGCGGCAGCTGATGAACTTTTTGTGACCCAAGGGGCAGTTGCTCAGCAAGTTCGCATATTAGAAGAATATATTGGTTTTTCTTTATTTCAGAGGTTACCCAGAGGCGTTGCACTTACCAGTAAAGGAAGCCTATATTTTGCAGAAATCACGAAGGCTTTTGACACAATAAACCAGGCAACAGTACAACTACTTAAAGAGCCTGAAACTGTCACTATTAGCGTGACACCTGCGTTTGCCACTAAAATCTTGTTGCCTCAACTGTCTGTCTTAACGACCGCAGTTCCTAATATTGATTTGCGCACGGTAGCGACCGAATCCATTGCAGACTTTGATCGTGATCAAGTTGATATTGCTGTGCGTCTCACTCATCCACCATTCCCTACATCGTTTGAGACGCAGCTACTGTTTAAACAAAAACTTGTGCCAGTTGCCAGCCCTTATCTTATCGGTGACAGAACACTTCCTATGTCACTCAAGCATTTACGTGATATGCCATTGCTGCACGATTCGCACAATCATTGGCCACGTTTCTTTGGCATTAAGGGTAAATTACCGGGCGCAGTATTTAATCAAACGGCGCTTGCTTTAGATGCTGCTTTGGCTGGTCAAGGAGTTGCGATTGCCTGTCAGGCTTTTGTGCAAGCGGACTTATATGCAGGTCGATTGATTCAAGTCAGTGAGTCGGATTTAATCGTAGAACCAGATTATTATCTTGTCCGAAAACGAGTGACTGCATCGAGGAAGAATGTGGATGCGGTATGGGATTGGTGTATTGAAAATTTAGTAACTACCTAAATCTCTTAGCGTTACTTAAAATGATTATCTATCCAGCCTTGACGTAGAAACTTAGCTTGTGCCTATACAGGTTATGCCCATTTTTTCTCAAAAATTACTTTAAAATATTTGATTTAGTATTCTTTTATGTCAATTATTACTATGTCTGACGTCGGCATGCTTCTTAGAACATCACCGGATTATTTTATAAGTAGTACTAATTTGACCGTAACTTATATTGCCTAACTAACCACTGAATCAAAGTAGCTGATGTTAGTGCTGCTAATAGCGCACAGATAGCAAGTAGATCAATACGGATAGGAGCGATCATATCCTTTGTCAATTGTTGGCTAACAAAGTAATAAGGTATAGACAGAAACCATGTCCCTAAAGTGACCAGTTGTAGTTTAGTCATATGCTTAACTCTCTATTAAAATGATAGTAGTGTATCAGAAAGTATGCTGAGGGATTAAAAAAGGAGTCACAGTCAAAAGTTTAAGTCATCACTAAGAACCGCGCTTGCTCTCACAAAGGTAAATTATAGTAAATGGACTCAGATTTGAAAGCGCCATTTGATTGAATACTGAAAAATATGGAGGTTTCGGACAACTAACAATTGTATGAAACCATAGACGCAAACAATGTAATGGCTCGCCAATATTGCATATTTGCCACGTGGACAGACAAGAAACACAGTAAATATACAAGAAGCTCTATAGCCGCAAAATGCAAATAATAGACATAAAAAAAAGCCCTAAATAGGCTTTGGTTTTGACCGGCGTTCTTGCTATATAGATATGAGTTGCCTCATATTAAATTTAATCACAAGTACAGCCATCAAGCCAATGATTAAAAACAAAACCGCTAAAGATTTTAGTATAAATCTATCCATTATGTTCAAGTAACCTATAAAGTCTTTCAACGATTAAAGACCATTCTATTACTTTTAATACGATTGATAAAGATCACTTCATCGGATAGATGAACGGTAAAACCACTTAAAAAAATCACCAGCCAAGCGACTGATGATTTTTTTATAGCTAAATATCTTACAACAGCATAAAGCGCTTACTGCTCAATACGCTGTAAGAATGCTTGCGTACGTGGATGGCGCGAGTCTTCAAACAACTGCTTGGCACTACCCTCTTCGACCACAACCCCGTCTTCGATCAAGACCACATGGTCCGCCACATCGCGAGCAAAGTTGATCTCGTGTGTCACCACGACCATCGTCCAGCCCTCAGAAGCCAGCTGCTTCATACTCTCAAGCACATCTTGTACCAGCTCTGGATCAAGTGCAGACGTTGGCTCATCAAAGAGCAATAACGAAGGCTCGATAGCCAGTGCGCGCGCAATACCAACACGCTGCTGCTGCCCACCAGATAATTGAAAAGGATACAGGTCAGCTTTGTCTGACAAACCTACTTTATCCAGCAACACTAGTGCTTGCTCGCGTGCTTGCGCTTTGCTTTGTCCTTGTACCACTGTTGGCCCAAGCATCAGATTCTCAAGCGCCGTCTTATGGGGAAACAAATTATAGGATTGAAAAACCATACCCGATTTACGTTGTAGCGCTAATAACGTGCTTTTTTTGGGCTTGGTGGCAAAGTCAACGGTCAAACTGCCATCATCAAAAGCAATAACGCCTTCATCAGGAATCTCCAGCGCATTGAGACAACGTAAAAAAGTGGTCTTACCTGATCCTGAAGGCCCTAATATGACGACCACCTTGCCTTTATTGATGGTCAAGTCGATGCCTTTTAGCACTTGATTATTGCCAAAGGCTTTATGAATATTAGTGACTTTGATCATGAAAATTCCTATTGTACTGATATCTGTTTTGCTACTGACAATGATACAAGATGGCAAATACGGCAAATAGCCTACAACTCTTTTATTTGGCTACGTACCGATCAAGTCTCGTCTCTAATTTACCTTGGATAAAGGTTAAGAACAGACAAATTCCCCAATAGATAATCGCCGCTTCGGTATACACCAGCATAAATTCATAGTTACGAGCGGTAATGATCTGCGCTTGTTTAAACAGTTCCGTGACCAAGACTAGTGACGCCAAAGACGTGTCTTTTACCAAACTGATAAACGTATTAGATAATGGCGGTACAGAGACTCGTAGTGCTTGCGGCAAAATGACATGACGAAACGTTTGCAGATAGGTCAGTCCCACCGTTGAGCCTGCTTCCCACTGCCCTTTTGGAATCGATAATATCGAGGCACGCACCGTCTCTGACGCATAAGCGCCAATATTCAATGAAAAGGCAATAATGGCTGAGGGAAAGGGATCAAGCTTGACGCCAACACTGGGCAGACCGTAGAAAATAATGAATAGCTGCACCAGCATCGGTGTACCGCGAATTGCTGATACATAAACACGGGCTAACCGATAGATTATTTCATGGAACCAGCCAGCGCGTGGCACAATACGAATCAATGCGACGCTCAGTGCAATGGCCATACCAATCGCAAATGAGATCAATGCCAGTGGTATCGAATAATAGATACCACCTTTGAGCATTGGCCAAAACGACGAGATGACAATTTGCGCCCGATCAGGGCTCATAAATGGCAATAACGCCAATAATTCAGCTAACCACGACACTGACATTATAGATCCTAGCATTATTTTTGTTGACTTATATCAGCACCAAAGAATTCTTCACTAAGTTTGGTGAGCGTACCATCTGCCTGCAACGCTGCGATCGCCTCATCCAATTTCGCTACTACGGCGTCATCGCCTTTGATAAGTACCAAACCTGAGCCAGTTTGTTCACTAGCAGGAGCCGTCAGTTTAATCTCAAGACCTGAATCTGGGAATTTTTTCAAATAATCTAATACAGCAAGATTGTCGTTCATCGTAAAGTCAGCGCGGTCTTGTTTGACCAGCTGGATGGCTTGTGCCATACCATCGACAGGGACAATCTCTGCGCCATATTTTTCTGCCAACTCACCGTAGTTACTGCTGAGTGATTGGGCAGTACGTAAACCTTTTAGGTTATCCCAAGAGCTGTAACGATCATCATCTTTTGGTGCCAAAGCAACCGCGCCTGACCAGCTATAAGCAGTAGATTTGTCATACTTCGCTTGGCGCTCTGGCGTGGTCAAACTTACTTGGTTGGCAACCATATCAAAACGCTTTGAGTCAAGACCGGCTAGCATCGCATCCCACTGAGTCTCTTTAAACTCAACCTTTACGCCCAATTTATCCGCCACTGCACGCGTGACTTCGACATCATAACCGGTAAGCTTGCCGCTTTCATCATGATATGTGAACGGAGGATAAGTACCTTCTGTACCGACGTTAATGGTGCCGCCATCATTGATACGTTGTAACAAATCAGAGCTGCCTATTGCAGCGCTTTCTGTTGCATTGGCATCCGTTTCATTGGTAGGTGACTGACCACAAGCAACAAGTAAGACCGTACTAGCAGCAAGTGCTAAGAGATTACGACGTTTCATAAGACGTCCTTATAATAGTAGATGAATGGATCGAGACTGTTATATCAACACCATATAATGCGAGCAAATAAACCATACAAACACAGATAGATAACGCAATAAAACATCCGCTCTGTATTATTTTGCTTTGGCTGCCCGATTTAGGGGTTCTCAGTATGTTTTTCAATACTGTTTCTATATTATTTTAAACTTTTAAATGATTTTATAGCAAATTTTGACGCTATTACTGCTGACCAAATGACAGCGTGCTCATATAGTAGCGTACTTCAGAAAGAATAAACGTACAAAAACAGTGAGTATGCGTCAAGTTATTACAGCTCGCCTGAAAACTGGTAGCGATCACCAGCATGCCACATCTTTACAAAGGTAACGACTTGACTGGCTGAATAAGTCTGGCGACGTAATACAAGCGTTGGTGACTGCGCTGCAATCTGCAACGCATCTGCCACCTCTACTGGTGCCGCCAGCGCGCGTATGGTATAGCTACCACTCTCTAGCGGTATTTTGGCAACCAGATAATCGCTGGTATTAACCACGGTAAAATCTTGCTTGATAAAATTCGGCACTTTTTTGGCATCGACCCAGCGCTCTTCGAACTGTATGGGCTGACCATCCGCAAAGTGGATAATTTTCACCTCGTATAAAATAGATGATTCATTAGCGTCTGTATCAGATATTGCAGTCGATTCATCAATACCAAATTTACGGCGCAACTCATCATCGAGCATCGAAGCTGTGACCGCGCGCTTGCTCACCACTTTTGCTTCGTAATCGCGATTGGCAGATTTGAGATCCTCTGCGATATTGCGCACCTCCACAAACGTATGATTGAACTGTTGCTGCGCGACAAACGTCCCTGACCCTTGACGCCGCTCCAATACGCGCTCTTCGCTTAGCTCTTTGAGCGCACGATTGACCGTCATCCGTGAGACACCAAACTCCTCAGCCAGTGCCATTTCTGTAGAGATCGCATTGCCCGCTTGCCATTTGCCAGAATGAATATTGTCTAATATCGCATTTTTAATCCGCTGATACGCCGGAATTGTCTTTGTCATATTCGTTTTAAACCGTCAGTTCCGCCAATAAGAGTAGCGCCATAATATCACGACAATCATGCGAACTCTTATTCATATCACTCTATCAGTTATGCTCTTTTTTTCATTAATTCTAATTTTTATCAAAAAATCCTTGCATGAAAAAAGCATCTTTGATAATTTGTATATACAACTTATAGCAAGTCTAAAAATCTTGATCTAGCTACTCGATATTTCGATGCGTTTATAGACTGCCTATAAAACACCTACTTTGATTACTTTATTAGCCCTATTAGCTACCACAAGGATATGACCATGACTACTGAAAATGGAACCAACAATAAGCTTACCCGCCGTGATGAGTCTCGCGATATCGCTGCGCCTACAGGTAGCACGTTGCATTGCAAAAGCTGGCTGACCGAAGCCCCTTATCGCATGCTGCAAAACAATCTACATCCTGATGTAGCAGAAAACCCAAAGAGTCTGGTCGTCTATGGTGGTATCGGACGCGCCGCGCGTAATTGGGAGAGCTATGATCAGATCTTAGAATCGCTAAAAGCGTTAGAAGATGATGAGACATTGCTAGTACAGTCTGGTAAGCCAGTAGGCGTCTTCCAAACACACGAAAATGCACCGCGCGTCTTGATTGCGAACTCTAACCTTGTGCCACGCTGGGCAACGTGGGAGCACTTCAATGAGCTCGATCGCAAAGACCTATTTATGTATGGTCAGATGACGGCAGGTAGCTGGATTTATATCGGTACGCAAGGCATCGTGCAAGGGACTTACGAGACCTTTGTTGAAGCGGGTCGTCAGCATTACGATGGTAGCTGGGAAGGTCGTTGGATTTTGACCGCGGGTCTTGGCGGTATGGGCGGCGCACAGCCACTAGCGGCTACTTTTGCAGGCGCAACGTCACTAAACATCGAATGTCAGCAGTCCAGCATCGATTTCCGCCTACGTACTGGTTATGTCGATAAGCAAGCAGACGATCTTGACCACGCTTATGAGTTAATCAAACAGCATACTGACGCGGGCGAAGCCGTCTCAATCGCTCTACTTGGTAACGCCGCAGATATCTTGCCTGAAATGGTCAAGCGCGCTAATGCTGGCGGCATGAAACCTGACTTGGTCACCGATCAAACCTCAGCGCACGACTTAATTAATGGTTATCTACCAAGCGGCTGGACGGTTGAAGAATGGAAAGCCGCCCAAGAAGATCCAGAACAACATGCTGCCCTCACCAAAGCCGCTGCTCAATCTTGTGCCGTACATGTACAAGCGATTTTGGATCTACAAGCGATGGACATCCCAGCGACCGATTACGGCAATAATATCCGTCAGGTGGCGTTTGATGAAGGCGTCAAAGATGCCTTTAACTTCCCAGGTTTTGTCCCTGCTTATATTCGTCCGCTGTTCTGCCAAGGCAAAGGCCCATTCCGCTGGGTAGCGCTCTCAGGCGACCCAGAAGATATCTATAAGACCGATCAAAAAATCAAAGAGCTGTTCCCTGAAAACCAACATATTCATCGTTGGTTAGATATGGCAAAAGAGCGTATTCAATTTCAAGGCTTGCCTGCGCGTATCTGCTGGTTAGGTCTGGGTGAGCGTGACAAAGCAGGTTTGGCATTTAATGAAATGGTCAAAAACGGCGAGCTAAAAGGCCCTATCGTTATTGGTCGTGACCATTTGGATACGGGTTCTGTCGCCAGTCCAAACCGAGAAACAGAAAGCATGAAAGACGGCTCAGACGCGGTATCTGATTGGGCACTGTTAAACGGCATGCTGAATGTGGCAGGCGGCGCGACGTGGGTATCATTGCATCATGGCGGCGGTGTCGGCATGGGCTACTCGCAGCATTCAGGTATGGTCATCGTTGCAGACGGTACGGACGCGGCTGCCAAGCGCTTGTCGCGAGTGCTGGTCAATGACTGCGGTTCAGGTGTTATGCGTCATGCCGATGCAGGCTATGAGCTAGCGATTAAAACCGCGAAGGATTACGGTCTCAACCTACCAATGATTAAATAGTTTACCTATTATCCTTATGAGCGATGAATTGACATAAGGACATAACCGCCGATTTATCAAGGAGGATAATATGATTGAGCAAAATACAACATCTGATCTGCACGATGACAATGCAACGACATCGTCAAAAAAACTGCTCTCGACCCCTATGGCACTGATACAGCTCATTGTCTTTAGTGCTATCGGACTGGTGATGTTTTTTGTGCCGTTTACCATTGGTGAAAAAAGCACGATTTTGTTCGATCATGGCGCGACCTATTTGGTTACTCAGCAGCATACTCTGTCGGTCACGTTATTGTTTTTACTCATGCTGTATGGCGTGAGTAAACCATTTATCGACGGCTCGTGGAATAAAAATATCACTCACATGATTATGACTGCTTTTAAGGTCATCGGTCTGGTATTGGCGGTGATGTATGTTGCTGGCGCTGCGCCTGCCTTCATGATGGAAGCCGACATGCTGCCGTTTTTGTTTGAAAAACTGGCACTACCAGTCGGTATGATTGTACCAATCGGGGCATTGATATTGGCATTTTTGGTTGGGTTTGGTTTGCTCGAGATGGTTGGTGTACTTATGCAACCCATTATGAAACCTATTTGGAAAACGCCCGGATCATCAGCGATTGATGCCGTTGCTTCTTTTGTCGGTAGCTACTCTATCGGTCTACTCATTACCAATCGTGTATATTTGCAAAAGCAATATTCAGCGCGTGAAGCCATTATCATCGCGACTGGTTTTTCGACAGTATCAGCAGCGTTTATGGTGATTGTGGCCAAAACGCTTGGGATAATGGAATTTTGGAATGTGTTCTTCTGGTCAACGCTAGTGATTACCTTTATTGTCACTGCGATTACTGCTCGAATTCCGCCCATCAGTCTGTTTGATGATAAGGTTGACCGTCCAACCCTCGATCACGCAAGAGGTAAACGAATAGCAGCAGCATTTGATTTGGGTTTGTCCACTTCCCGTCAAGCAACTGACCTCAAACAAATCTTATGGTCTAATTTTCGTGATGGTCTGACGATGGCAGCTGCTATTGTGCCTTCTATCATCGCTGTCGGTCTGACCGGATTACTATTAGCAAAATATACGCCCGTGTTCGATGCGTTGGGCTTGCTGCTTTATCCGTTCACATGGCTTGGCGGTCTACCAGAGCCGCTGGTCGCTGCCAAAGGAATGTCAGCAGGTTTGGCTGAAATGTTCTTGCCAGCACTACTGCTAAGTGACGCAGATATACTGACGCGCTATGTGGCAGGGGTCATCTCTATTAGCAGCGTACTGTTTTTCTCAGCCATGATACCTTGTGTGCTGGCAACTGAAATCCCAGTCTCTGTTGCTAAAATGGTCATCATTTGGTTCGAGCGCGTGGTTCTTAGTATTTTTCTGGCCGCAGCGTTTGGACAATTGGCGCTGTATATGAACTGGATTGGTTAATGAAAATGACATCAAAGAAGATATATTAAATGATCTAAAAGTGCCCAAACAGCTTAACCTCACAACGATATGCCTTAAAAATAATATAATTAACACCGCTTACAATACTAGGATTACCCTTATGAGCAATATCAAACAATTAACCCTACACCCACGCCAGCTTAGCTTTGAGATGCTACGTGCTATCTACGAGCAGCCTGTCATATTGACACTGCCTGAGAGTGCTTATGAGGCGATTGATGCCTCGCATGAAGACGTGCGTACCATCATTGCTCGTGACAAAAGCGCTTATGGCATCAATACTGGTTTTGGCTTACTTGCCAAGACGCGTATCAGTGATGACCAGCTTGAGCTGCTACAGCGCAACCTAATCGTTTCTCACTCGGTAGGTACTGGTGACGCGCTACCAGATGGCGTGGTACGACTGATTATGGTGATGAAAGTTGCCAGTCTGGCACAAGGCGTTTCTGGCGTACGTCGCGAGGTGGTTGATAGCTTACTTGGTTTGATCAACAATCAAATCACGCCAAATATCCCAGCCAAAGGTTCAGTTGGTGCCTCTGGTGATTTAGCGCCACTATCACATATGACATTAGCTATGATGGGTGAAGGTCACGTCTATGTCGATGGCAAAAAAGTCCTTGCCGCTGATGCCTTAGCGAAGCATGGACTTGAGCCGATTACATTGGCAGCCAAAGAGGGCCTTGCCCTTATCAATGGCACACAAGTATCAACAGCGCTGGCCTTACGTGGTTACTTCTTAGCTCGTGATTTGCTTGAGACAGCAACCATCGTCGGCTCACTGTCGATTGATGCTGCCAAAGGCTCGGATTCCCCATTTGATGCGCGTATTCATGAAGTGCGCGGCCATCATGGTCAGATAGAGATCGCCAAAGCACATCGTCAGCTTATTAAAGGCAGTGCTATCCGTGCCTCGCATGATGGCGAGCAAGACGATCGAGTACAAGATCCGTATTGCTTGCGTTGTCAGCCGCAGGTTATGGGCGCTTGCCTTGATATCATCAATCAAGCAGGCAAAACATTACTCATCGAATCTAATGCAGTAACAGACAATCCGCTTATTTTTAATAATGAAGATGGTCCGGTCGCCATATCAGGTGGTAACTTCCATGCTGAGCCTGTCGCTTTTGCCGCGGATATTTTAGCCTTGGCGATTGCTGAGATTGGTTCGATGTCTGAGCGCCGTGTGGCCTTATTGATTGATGCGACTTTATCCGGTGGTCTACCGCCGTTCTTGGTTGATAACGCTGGGGTCAACTCAGGCTTTATGATTGCACACGTGACCGCAGCCGCATTGGCTTCAGAGAACAAATCGATTGCCCATCCCGGCAGTGTCGATAGCATCCCAACGTCTGCCAACCAAGAAGACCATGTATCGATGGCGACCTATTGCGCCCGCCGTCTATATGAGATGGCACAAAACACCGCAACCATTATCGGTATTGAACTGCTCGCAGCAGGTCAAGGTATCGACTTCCGTCGCGGGCTTGAGACGTCAGCGTCATTGACAGTGGCGCATCAAAAGCTACGCGAGAAAGTGACATTCTATGATAAAGATCGCTACCTAGCCCCTGATATCGAAGCTGCCAAGCAGCTAGTACTAGACGGTACACTTGCTCAGCATTGGCAAGAACTACGTCACGACTGGTATGAGTCTAAGTAATATTTAGCTGGTTAAAGGAGAGTATCGATGACAGTAAGCAACCACACCCATTAACCATACAGGCGCTGATATGACTCAGTGGATAGGCCGTGCTGAGCCGTTTGAGACTGACCGCGCCCGCTATTGGTATCAGCTCGCCCAGCCTTATGAGACTCAACATATTGGACTGGTTGGTTTTGCGTGTGACCAAGGCGTCAGACGCAATCAAGGGCGCGTAGGCGCAAGAGCTGCACCGCCTTTGATTCGTCGCGCGTTCGCTGCATTGCCAGTCATTGCCGAGTTGCAACAACGCTTTAATGATCAACTACCATCCTTACTAGGTGATGCGGGTGACATTCATTGTCATGACAACGACGGCTTTGCCGAGCGCACACTTGAGCAAGCTCAGATAAAATACGCCGATGCAGTTAGCACTATCGTCAAGCAAGGTGGCCTACCCATCGGATTGGGCGGTGGTCATGCCATTGCTTACGGTAGCTTTTTAGGATTGTGGCAAGCGTTAAAAGAAACAAATGATACGGCCACCAGCACACACGCAGCACCTACTATGGGGATTATTAATTTTGACGCGCATTTGGATATTCGTCAGTCTGATGTGGCGACTTCTGGGACACCGTTTCGCCAAATTGCTGAGCACCTTGACGCACACGATCAGTCCTTTCATTATTGCTGTATAGGCGTCAGTCGCTTTTCTAATACTGCTGCGCTCTTTGATCGCGCTGAGCAACTGGGCGTACAGGTCATTAGCGATGAAGACTGTCATTATCAGCCTTGGAACACACTTGCTAAGCAGGTCAAAAGCTTCATCGATCAGGTCGATATCGTGTATCTCACCATCGATATGGATTGCTTGCCATCTAGTGTCGTCCCGGGTGTCAGTGCGCCTGCCGCCTTTGGTATTGAGCTGGGTTTTGTTGAGCGTATGGTCAAGCTGATTATGTCATCAGGTAAAGTAAAAATGGCTGATATTGCTGAGATCAACCCGACCTTTGATGTTGATAGTCGTAGCTGTAAAGTCGCTGCTCGACTGCTGGCAACGATTGTAGAGCAGCACTTACTTAGCGCTTAGGTCTTGCAAACAAATATCTTGCAAACAAAGATCGCGCGCCTCCCAATAATTAGGAGCATACTATGAATGAATCAGAGAATTTTAATGAGCAGACGCTCGATAAATCTACTATGACATCGTTTGATCAACTCATTATCAATGCCAATATTGCGACGTTTTCAGCGCACTATGGTTTTAATCTTTATGAAAACGAGGATACTGATAGCGTCCCATACGGTCAGTTAGAGAACGCGGCTATCGGTATCAAAGACGGCAAAATTGCTTGGATTGGGGCACAAGAGCAAATCGCTACTCATCTGCCTCATTATCACGAGAACCAAATCACAGACGCCGATGGTAAATGGCTAACCCCAGGGCTTATCGATTGTCATACGCACATTGTCTATGGCGGCAACCGCAGCAATGAATTCGAAGCGCGTTTGCAAGGTGCCAGTTACCAAGACATCGCTGCACAAGGTGGCGGTATTGTCGCGACCGTGAGCGCGACCCGCGCGGCCAGTATTGAATCGCTATTTTCCCAAAGTGAAAAACGTTTAGTCGCGCTGATGAAAGAAGGCGTCACCAGTATCGAAATAAAGTCCGGTTATGGTCTCGACTTAGACACTGAGCGCAAAATGCTTACCGTCGCGCGCCAGCTTGGCGAAAAGTATGACATTCATGTGAGCACTACTTACCTTGCAGCACATGCTCTTACCACCTGAATATAAGTCTCACATTCAGGACCGTGCTGACTATTATATCGAGCAAGTCTGCGAGTGGTTGCCCATTTTACACTCCGAAGGCTTGGTCGATGCGGTCGATGGCTTTTGTGAAAACATCGCCTTTAGTAGCGATCAAATCAGACGCGTTTTTGAGGTTGCACGCTCATTAGACCTGCCGGTCAAATTGCACTCTGAGCAGCTATCTGACATCGGCGGTAGCGCTTTAGTTGCTGAATACAAAGGGCTATCTAGTGACCATCTAGAGCACTTGTCAGAAACTGACATAGAGAAAATGGCCGCTAACAACACGGTAGCGGTAATATTACCGGGCGCGTTTTATACATTACGTGACACCAAGCTGCCACCGATTGAGGCACTGCGTAAGCATCGCGTCCCCATGGCGATTTCAACCGACTGCAACCCCGGCACCTCGCCTTTAACGTCGCTGTTATTGACGATGAATATGGGCTGTACGCTTTTTTACCTCACTCCTGAAGAAGTATTGGCAGGATCGACGGTTTATGCAGCGCAGGCTTTAGGACTCGCTAGCAAAGGTAAAATAGAAATTGGCTGTGATGCTGATTTAGCACTATGGGATATCGCCCGCCCTGCTGACTTGGCCTATCAGATGGGGCTGAACCCTATCCAAGGCATTATGATTCAAGGACAATGGCGCGAGACAATATAGTCAAACCACTTTTATTTATCATAATTAAAAAAGCCCCATTCAGCCAATGATTGGGGCTTTTTTTGGTAGAAATATTGCAAATTTTATGAAATTACAGAAAAAACCTTCATAACCTTAGCTTAAATAGGGATTTACTATATCAATATTTCTAGTAAGGAATTATAATACCCTTATTAATACAAGGATATTTTTGGCTCATTCTACTAGGCCATAAATACAAACCAACAACCAGTACAGAGAAAGCGATATGCGTACAGATTCATTTCAACAGATATTGGAAGACTTAAACAGCTCATCAGCAGATGTTGAAGCATCTGCTCTAATCTCTAACGATGGTCTGATGATTGCTTCAGCTCTACCCACCGGCGTTGATGAAGACCGTGTTGGCGCGATGTCAGCGGCACTACTATCATTGGGCGACCGTGCAGGTCGCGAATTGGCACGCGGCAGTATCGATCGCATCATGATTCAAGGCGAAAAAGGCTATGTAATCATGACCTCATCAGGCGAAGAAGCGGTACTTACCATTATGGCAAAACCCAATGCCAAGCTTGGCTTGATATTCTTAGACATCAAGCGCGCCTCAGAAGCCCTTGGAAAACTTATTTGATACGTAGCTTTAGCTTTTAACAAGCACCGTATTTGTTCGCTTTTTAATTATTATAAATATAGTCGGTTCAATATGATTTGGATACAAGGAAGCCGAGTGAAAGTACTACAAGTAGTAGACTAAGCAAGGCTGACACCGTATCCAATTTATAGAAGATTGATTACATAACGACTAACGGAGGAGATGACCATGGGTTCTCCAATCCCTGATGCACACCAGCCTGAAATGCCCGCTGAGCAAATCACCCTAACCTATCATGATGGCACGTCGCGGACTGTCTATGATACGGGTATAGAACGCCCCTATCCTGATGGCAAACTCATTGTCTCGCGTACCGATCTAGACGGTGTTATTACTCACGTCAACGATGCCTTTGTCGAGATCAGTGGCTATCACGTGGGCGAACTGATTGGCCAGCAGCACTATATATTGCGCCATCCTGATATGCCAAAAGCCGCTTATAAAGACCTATGGGATACTGCTGAATCTGGACAAAAATGGCATGGCTACGTCAAAAACCTATGCAAAGACGGTAGTCACTATTGGGTGTATGCCACGGTCGTACCCAATGTTCGTCGCGGCGAAACTGTCGGCTACACCTCAGTACGTCGTAAGCCATCGCGCAGCAAAATCGAAGCGGCAATGATGCAGTATGCCCAAATGAAACAAAATGAGGAAGGCTAAGTCATGACGACACATAATATGTTAATCGCCCCTGATTTTTCGCCTGAGCGCTTTGCAGGGTGGCACATGTTCAATACGTTGATTCAAAAACGTGCCAACCTAAATATGCACCTTAATATTCCAGCATCATATGCTGAGCAAGAAGCATTGATCGATGCAGGTGATATCCAAATTATCTACGCCAACCCTTTTGATGCAGCCACTCTCATCCGTGAGCAGGGCTACCGCGCCGTTGCGCGCCCTATCGGTAAGTCCGATGAGATGGTGATTGCAGCAGCGGCCAACAGTAATATCGAACGCTTAGAAGATATCACTAGTGGCGCAACCGTTGCGATGGCAAACAACCGCGACGTCAAGTTAATCGGTTTGCGATTACTAGAAGCCGTCGATATAGAAGAATCTGACCTCAGCTGGGATGTGACTGAGACTTATCAAGCCGCTGCCCGTAAAGTCATTAAAGGCGATGCCCAAGCTGCCTTTTTCTTAGCAGAGATTTTCCACAGCTTCTCACGCTTAACCAAAACCCAGCTATCGGTACTGATTGAGAGCGATTTGGCCGACATCAGCCATGTGCTGCTTATAAAAGATGACTTCCCAGATGCGCAAATTTTTATAGAAGCCATTCTTAATTTACATAGCGATGACGATGGCAAAGAAGCCTTGAGCGAACTTGGTATGCCTGAGGGATTTGAGGCGATGAGTGAAGAAGATGGTGAGTTTATGATTGATTTGATGCAGACGCTATTAGACTGATCGCTCATTGACACTCAGATTATCAGAGATTGTTTTTCTGGATGAGGTCATTGTCTGATGCGCAGCTCGTCATCACGGCTATGATACAAGGATACTGTTATGTCTGACTCAGACCTAATAAAAGAAAACGAGAAAGTCGCGCATCGCGTCTTTCGGTTTTACTCGCGAAAAGTGTTTTTGGCACCCAACAACCGTCACTTTCATGAGCAGCGTATCAACGCCGCCTTACTGATGACTGAAAAAGAACCGCTACAAGGTGCGGTAGCGGACTTTTTCTATGGCTGTTGGTTTGATATTCCGTACGATGTCAATAATCTATTTACGCGTATCAAAGATCGTTTGTACCCTCATGTCCAGCAAGGTTTTCGCGATTGTATTGATAAAAAAAGCTATATTCAGCGAAATAGTATGCTCGCCACTCGCTGGAGTGTACTGGTGTCACCGTCGCTCAATGAGCAGAAACAGCGACTGAAAATCAGTAGTGATGATGCCAAACAAATCTCCCAAGACATCACAAGCGAGCTGATGCAAGCGCGTGACGATAAGGACTGGGGCACGATCGAACAAATCGAAAACGAGTTTTTTGCTCATTGCATCGCACGCAATGATCGGCTTGCTTTTTCTTTGGTTTGGTTTCGCTTAGGCAAAAGTGATTGGCAGTTTGATAAGCGCTGGGATAATTGCCAACAGCACCTTGATCAAACGATGACGCCTCCAGCCAAATAATAGTTATCACTTCTTTATAACTTATAATTTTCATCACCCTTTCATCACTACGGTAGCCACTATGTCCTCTTACTTAAATGCTGATAAAACCTATCTGACCTTAACGCCCGCTGGTATTTTTGAGGCATTTTCACAGAATGAGCCGACTGGCGAGCAGTTGGCACTACAGGATTTGTTGTCTTATGGACAGACCCTACTTGCCGCTGATTGGCTTGAACGCTATTCTGATGAGTGGTTGCAAAGCTTTCTAGAACACGGCTGGATTGAAAAACTGTCTTTGCTTTTGCCTGCACCCAACTTACCTTTAGATCAGTTCTTGCCCTATGTAGTGGCAAGCTTATCTGGCAAACGCCGGGCAGCAATTGGCTCTGATGAAGGGTTTTGTCTGGCTCGAATTGGCTACAGCCAGCAAGAGGCGGACATGCTCAGTGTTGCTGCTGCCGACTTTTCGGGCTTTATGCTTCGCCAAAAACAGCGCGGCTGGGCAGTAGAGAGCCAAGCGATTTCATTTTTTCAGCAGGTTGATTTGCTCATTCCTGAAACCAGCTTTGTGTTTTTGTGGATTGATGGTGCAGGCTATGTGCTTATTATCGATGATGAACCTTTAACCAACAGTCGCGCCTTTGTAGAGCTAGTATGGGCACTCAAGACATCTGGGCTAAAATTTCTTAGTTGAACCAATTAAAGCGACGTTTTGTATTAGTACACCAAATTAATGAAATAACCTTTCAAGCCAACCTCATCATTCGTGCGCTTATATCCAATCAAGCGCACTGACCATTTTTTATCAATATTTCTACATCACCTCTGCTCGCTCTCTTTTTCTTTAAACTATCCTCTAGTCATGATTAAGACCAACCTCACGCAGCAATAACAATACCCTTAGAATTAACAATAACTTTTCACCCTTTAGGTCATACTATCCTCAGATATGTAAGACACTTTTCTTGGTGCTACCTAGTTTTTTATAAAACAACAACTTCTACAATCGCTCCTTTTCTACCATTTCCCAGATTTAATTTATCGTCTCCAAGGTCCTACCTCACTGAAAGTGGCACCCTCTGCCAAGCTTTGCATTCTTGCTTATTTTTAGGACAGTTTATGACTTCGCTGACCACCGTGCGCGTGCGTTATCAAACGATTGAAATTGGCAATACTGACATCCATGTTTGTACCTTGCGTGACAATCAACAATTTAGCGACCCTAATGATGAGGCGTTAAATTTGGGCATCTGCTCGGCGTCTTGGCCGATGTTTGGCGTCATATGGCCATCCAGTTTGGTACTGGCCAATCATATGCTCGATTACGATATCGCGGGTAAACGAATTTTGGAGGTGGGCTGCGGCATGGCGCTATCGAGTCTGCTGCTCAATCATCGGCATGCGGACATCACAGCAACCGACTATCATCCAACGGTTGAGTATTTTCTTGATAGAAACACCACGCTAAATAATAACAAAGAGATCAACTTTGAACGCTTAGACTGGTCAGAGGACAATAGCCATCTTGGCAAGTTTGATATCATTATCGGCAGTGACTTGCTCTATGAAGACCAACACATCGATATACTAGCGGAATTCATCGAACGTCATGCTCTGCCAACCTGTGAAGTCATCGTGGTCGATCCTGGCCGCGGCCGCAAAAACAAGCTGACTAATAAAATGATCGAGTTTGGCTTTAGTAGTCAGCACGTCAAACCTGAAAATACGACTTATCTAGAGTTGCCGTTTAAGGGACATATTTTGACGTTTTCGAGATCAGCCGCATCGGATAAATAGTCAGATGAATAAAATGCATTACGCTCTAAAGGCTTGCCACTGCTGCCGCGTGATTTTGTACAGGACATGCTCAGCAAGTGGGTGCTTGGCGTCAAGCATAGGATGATAAAAATTGTCTTGCGTATCAGTCATACCAAGACGCTGCATAAGCTTTTGCGAGCGCTTATTGATAACGGCAGTAAAGGCAACGACTTCACTAAGCTCTAATACCTCAAAAGCATAGCGCAAAGCAGCCTGCGCGGCCTCGGTCGCATACCCTTGTCCCCAATAATCATTGTGCAAGCGCCAACCAATCTCTACAGCAGGAGAAAACGGCATATCAGCATGCGCGTTATTTAACCCAACCATACCGATAAAATCATCATTTCTACCTGAGCAGCCTTTACGACTCACCGCCCAAAATCCCCACCCATTATCCTCAATCAGCGTTTGGCATTTTTTGGCGATAGTATTACTCATAGAAATAGTTAATAACTTGGGAAAGTATTCCATCACTTTAGGATTAGCATTCATCTCAGCGAATGGCGCAAAGTCGCTCTTTTGCCACTGTCTGAGGTACAGTCGTTCGGTTTCTATCATGCTTGTCATGTCGGTCGCTTAATACTCAGTATGGTTCAGATAGCCGATCCAGCCAGCCTTGTTTTGTGGCATAAGCTAGCTGTTCAGACGTATCGATATCATAAGTAAGATTATCGTTGATAACTTTACCTATTTGATCGGCTGGTAACCCTCTAATCAGATGCCGTAGCCCTTTATCTCCTGCTAACATTGCCTGCCACTGTCTAAGCAGCTTATAATTAATTGCTAAAGGTAGACCAATGATATGGTTTGCAGATTTACTAGTAGCAGAGTTTTTATTAGATTCTGCTTCGTCCAAATTTCGACATTTTTCTAGATCTTGCCAGCTATAATAGCTACTTGCCACTACAGACTGATCACCAGCCAACAATGCGGCTAAATGCGGCTCATCTAATAGAACCTGATCAATTCCCATAATGAGCACTCGCTCGATTGAGGGAGTGTCAAGACTAGCGATGGTCTCAATACCCAAACGCAAACTGTCCGCCATACCGGTTTCAGGTTTTAAATTTATCACCGTTTGAACCGCTGGATATTGCACAGCCAGCTCTGTAACTGCATTAGCAACTGCAGGATGCTTATCAGGAATCACAACGACGATGGATTGCGGATTGCTGCTCACTGCCAATCGGATCATATAGATGATCAAGGGCTCGCCATTCTTAACGAGTAGCTGTTTAGGTTGACCAAGACGCTGACTCAGTCCGCTTGCCAATATGATGACTGCATGATTTTGCACCTGTCTGTCATTTTCTTCTAAGACGATACTACTCATACGGTACTCGGCACAATATCAGCGTCCGTATCATTACTGCTTGATTCTAAACTCGAGACCCCACTGTGACAGCCTTCTACTGATGCAGCTTGCCCATGCATGGCTGCATTTATCTGCGCCATGATACCGAGTGCAAGTGCTTCAGGGCCGTCTCCGCCCAGCTTATAGCCAATCGGATAATGTAACTTACGGATACCATCAGTTAAAATGTTAGGGTTGTCTTTGGTAACGCTAATCTCATTAATTAAACGCTCAGTGCGATAACGAGGCCCAAGCTGTCCAATATATTTATAATTATTAGAATTCTCTAGTAATACCGCTAAACGAGCACGGTCTTGGCTAAGACTATGTGACATCAGAGCAACCGCCGCATTACTACTCAATTCAAGTAGCTTTTCAGTATTTTCCAATGATAGAGCTAGTACGGCATCTGCTTGAGGGAAACGCGCGTGTGTCGCATATTGTGTTCGGCTGTCTATGACCGTCACGTGCCAATCTTGCAGCTTGGCCATCGTCATAAGTGGCATCACGTCATTACCCGCGCCACAAATTAATAAACGCACTTGTGGTTGCAAGCGTTGTACTAGCCATTCTGTTGATACATCCGTATCTTTTAAAACGACGTACTCAGCGTTTTTATCAGATATTTCGTATTCTGTTAATGCATCAATCATATTGGTAAGTACGTTTGACACAGTAGGCTCAGCCAAGGACGACTTGTTCTCAGAAATAATAGCTGCTGACTGTCCAAATTTGCTGGCTTCATGTAGATTAATGCGCCTACCAACTGAAATCTCAGACTTATACCGTTCACTGTTAGAACGGATCAAAGTAGCAATGGTGACAGGCTCTTGAGTACGGCGAACTTGAGTAATGATCTCTAATAATAGTTTGGCGCTTGCCAGCCGCTCAAATAACACATGGACACGTCCATTACAGCCAAGTCCAAAATTCAACTCATCTAACTCGCTGATATCATCTTCCCAATCAGGAGAAATATCATTATCTAAACGCTCACTGAGTTCTGTCTTACGCTTTTGATGACTTTCTTTTGCTTTGCTCTCTTTTGCTCTTCCTTCTTTTGTATATTCAATATCATCGCCCGTTTGATAAACCTGAACATTGGCACCGTCACGCGTGAGCCAAAAGGCACGTTTTATAATATGCGGCTCCAAGCAGCCACCGCTGATCATGCCGACCGAACGACCATCCTCACAAATGAGCATCATTGCGCCGGCACGGCGATAGGCTGACCCTTCCGTGCGTACAACCGTGGCTAGTACTGCATCCACATTCTCTTGCTCAGCATCGTGTGCCAGCCTCAGAATATCAGCAACTTGATTCATAATGTCTCTTATTTTACTTATCTAGCATGAATATTTAAGTTATAAAAACCCGCCAATTAAGCGGGTTTTTATAAAAGAACGACTATCAAAATTTACTCTGGCATCTCATACAGCAGTTTGTCGAGCGTAATCGGGAAGTCGTAAACACGGACACCGACCGCATTGTAAACAGCATTAGCAATCGCAGCCGCCGCGCCTGAAATAGCTGTTTCACCAATACCCTTAATATGCATTGGATTGGTATAAGGATCATCTTCTTCTACCAATATGACATCGAGTTGCGGTACGTCTGCATTGACTGGCACATGGTATTCAGCAAGATCATGATTACACAAACGACCATCTCGCTTATCATGGATCACTTCCTCCATTAAGGCTGAACCGATACCAAATACCATACCGCCGTAACACTGCGACGTGGCAGTCTTATGATTAAGGATACGACCTGCCGCAAAGGCACCAGTCATACGCTTAACGCGAATTTCACCTGTAACCTTGTGCACGGCAACTTCTGCAAAGTTAGCACCGAAAGACGCTTGACGATGGCTCTTACCATTTTTGCCCGGATTGATTTGCCCTTTAGCACTCAACTTTTGCTCATCGTATCCAGCGATAACCTCTGCTAAAGCATAAGATTGCGAATCGTCAAAATCATATTTATGAGTATCTGATTCTGACAATCCCAACCCTGTTGTCTCAGCGATTTTATCTTTTAGATTTTCTGCCTGACCTTTAACCGTTTCAACCGCTGTTTCTGCTGTGCTAGGATCATGCGTACCAGCTTGTTTGATATACCCTTTATCAAGCTGAATAGTATCAGCATAAAGACCTACTTTTTCCGCCAACATTTCACGCAACTGCTCACAAGCAAGGTAAATACTACTACCAGAACTTGCCGCGCCAAAACTACCACCTGAGCCAGACGCTGGTGGCAATTCGCTGTCACCTAACTTCATTTCGATATGATCAATCGGTAATCCCAATAAGTCGGCGGCTACTTGCGAAAATACCGTATAAGAACCCGTACCGATGTCTGTCATGTCCGTCTCTATCACAGCCTTGACGCCAAGCGCTTTTGACTCGTCCACTTGCAAAGTTGCACGCGCCTCTGATTGTTGTAATGAGTTACCGCGAGAGGACGCTGCCATCCCTGTGCCTATCCACCAGTCGCCGTCTAGCTGACTGGCAGGCTTGGCATTGCGCTCGCTCCAACCAAATTGCTCGGCCCCTTGCTCCATACAGGCAATCAATTGACGCGTCGAAAACGGAATATCTTGACTGGGGTCTTTTTCAGGCTCGTTACGGCGGCGCAGTTCAATTGGATCAATGTCCAACTGCGTGGCAAGCTCGTCCATGGCGCATTCAAGGGCGATCATACCCACCGCTTCACCAGGCGCTCGCATAGAACCAGAAAGCACTTGGTTCATATCGACTTGTTTGTAATTGACTTGACGATTTTCACCACGATATAAATAATGGGTGGATAAAGCAGATGGCTCAAAAAAGCCCTCATCAGGTAAATTGCTACTGGTTGAGTCATGAATCAAGGTATTAATAACCCCTTTTTCATCACAACCAATGGCAATGCGTTGACGGGTATTTGAACGCCTTACCGTCGCTTCCATGACTTGTGGGCGGGTCATGCAAACCAAAACAGGACGATCCAAATCTTTGGCAGCAATAGCGGCTGCAATCGATTCAGGGGCAATGCCGAGCTTGCTACCAAATCCACCACCAACATAATGAGCAATCATTTGTACCTGATCTTTATTAAGATCTAAAGCGTCCATGATTTGCTGCTTACATGACGCAATCATTTGGTTAGAGGTGTATAAAATTAACTTATCTTCTTCCCAATACGCCAACGTCGCATGCGGCTCCATAGCAGAGCTGTTTTGACTCGGGGTATGGTAAAAACGATCGATAGTTACAGGTGAATCAGCAAGACCTTGTTCTGGATCACCGTTTACCGAATTTTTATCGGAACCAGCTTTTTCGTCCACATCATGAGCATTGGCGAGCTCTTTAGTAAAATCTAAGGATGCTTGCTCAGTCTCATCTTTGTAAGTAACACGGACTGCTTGAGCGCCTTCCGTTGCTGCTTCAAAAGTCTCACCAATGACAACAGCGATGGGCTGACCATGATAAAAAATCTCACTAGCCCCTTGAGTAGGCGCTTCGGTTTCTGTTCCTTGTTGTGAATTACGCAAAAAATGCGTTGGGTCAGTGACTACTTTGATAATTCCTGGGATATTATCTAGCGCACTGCTATCAATATTTTCGACATGTCCTTTAGCTATTTTTGCGCTGACTAAAACGCCATAAACTTGATTTTCACGATGAATCTCTGCCGAATAATGCGCTTGACCGCTCACTTTTAATGGGCCATCAACACGGTTTATCGGTTTGCCCACCAAATTGTTTGTTGTATTGTCAAACGAAGAGTCGACAGGTTCATTCATCGTCATTTTTTTGGTAGGTTCTGATTGAAGTACTGAGTCCAATAATGACATGATTATGCTCCTTCGCCAGCTAATGCACGCTGAATGACTTGTTTTAATAAACGGCGTGTCAGTGGTATTTTAAAATCGTTTTGCCCATTACCTTTTGCTTCTTGCAATAGCAGGTCTGCGGCCTGTTTTATCACTTCATCATTGCCATCTGTACCTGTCAATAAGTCTTCAACGGCTTCATTACGCCATGGCTCGGTGCCAATACCGCCAAACGCCAAACGTACCGTGGTCAGATTACCATTATCATCAACATCAATAACACCAGCACAAGACACTAAGGCAAACGCGTAAGAGGCGCGGTCACGCACTTTGTCATAAGTGTGCATACCATCAACAGGGGCTGGTAGAACGACATGCGTGATAAACTCACCACTCTCTAACACATTTTCGATATGTGGCGTGTCTTTTGGTAGGCAATAAAATTCGCTAACAGGAATGCTGCGCGTGCTACCGTCTGATTTGACGGTTTCAATCTGGGCATCAAGTAGACGCATGGCAACCGCCATATCAGACGGATGCTGAGCAATACAAGAATCACTGGTTCCCAAGATAGCGAGCGTACGGTTCTCACCATTAATGGCAGGACAACCGGTTCCCGGTTCACGTTTGTTGCATGCACTGTCCGTTTGATAAAAATAATAGCAACGCGTACGCTGTAAGAAGTTCCCGCCTGTCGTGGCTTTATTACGTAGCTGACCAGTAGCCCCTGCCAAAATGGCTCGAGACAACACTGGGTAATTTGTAACCACTTCTGGATGGCCCGCCAAATCACTATTAGTCACCAACGTACCGATGCGTAATCCACCTTCAGAGGTAGTTTCAATCTGTGCTAACTCCAAACGCGTCACATCGACAAGTTTAGTAGGCGTTTCAATCTCAAGCTTCATGAGATCCAACAGGTTGGTACCACCTGCAATAAAAGTGGCTTCCTTAGCACTGGCTGACGTCGCAGCTTGCTCAGGCGAATTTGCACGATCATAGTCAAAACGTCTCATGAGTGATCCCCTAGCGTATTGGTGGCTTGATGATTAATTGATGATGATTTACCAAGCTGGGTTTGGCTAGGTGGTGGCGACCAAATACCTGTCACCTGTGATCCTTGCAATGCATCAGTATTAGATTGTTTGGTTTGCTCTGTAACTTGGCTTTCGAGCACTTGTGAGATGGCTTTGATAATATTGGGATAAGCAGAGCAACGACAGATATTACCACTCATACGCTCAGCGATTTCTTGTACCAATAACCCATCAGGGTTTTTTAGATCGGTAGTCACGTAGCTTGGCCAATTCTCTTTGACCTCTTCTATCAATGCGGTTGCTGAACAAATCTGGCCAGGCGTACAATAGCCACACTGGAACGCATCATTATCAGCAAAAGCCTGTTGCAGCGCTGACAATGATTCAGGCATACCAATACCTTCAATGGTCGTAATCTCATCACCCTCATGCATCACTGCAAGAGTCAAACAAGAATTCACTCGCCGTCCATTGATAAGGATGGTACAAGCACCACATTGACCGTGGTCGCAGCCTTTTTTAGGTCCTGTAATATGTAAATGTTGGCGACAGACATCAAGCAATGTCGTGCGCGCATCAAGATTATCGAATTCATAATCTCGCTTGTTAATTGTTAACGTCAAAGTAGACATGCTGGCTTCTCGCTGGCAGTTAATCAGAAAAGGTGAAAAATAAACGTTTATTACGGTAGCGTTATTAAAATTTATTATGACCTATCAAAAACCTTGTTTTGTTTTTACTTTGTAGTGGTTAGGGTGTATTTTCTAATCTACAACCTCTTTAGGGTAGCTTTGCTTTTATCCATTGAGAGACAATATTCTTGGGTTACTATTTAGTCACTGCACGCTGCTATTTGAGCTACGGCCATTTATCAAATGGCCATTCCCCTATGAACGACAGTTACAATTCGGCTACCCAAGTTGTTACCTAGAAGGTATTACAATCCCCTTATCATTCTCTTGATATCACTGAATAAAGTATGATTTAGTGACTGTATCGTTTGCTGAATCTTTTGACACAGACGTTTAAAAGAGAGCAGATATTAAGACAGTAGACCTTTGAAATAAAACAACAAAATAAAACCTGAGAGGCATTATGGAACCGTCCAAAAAACCACTACGTATAGACATCGTCTCAGATGTCGTGTGCCCTTGGTGCGTCATCGGCTATCGACAATTGGCAGAAGCCCTCAAACAAACAGATACTGCCCACACCATCCACTGGCATCCGTTTGAGTTAAACCCCAACATGCTAAGCGAGGGTCAGAATATGCGTGAGCACATCATCGAAAAATATGGCTCGACCAAAGAAGAATCTGATGCCAGCCGAGTCAGACTAACGGAAGCTGGAAGAGAAGTTGGCTTTGAGTTTAACTTCAACGATGACACACGTATGCATAACACGTTTAATTTGCATCAGCTTTTGCACTTCGCGGATCAGCAAGGGCGCATGCATGAGTTAAAGCAAGCTCTGTTTGCCGCGCATTTCACCAATAATAGAAATATCTCTGATATCAATGTGCTCGCTGACATTGCAGCTGAGACTGGGCTAGATCGTAGTGAAGCGTTAGCTGTCTTAGAAGGACAGTTTTTTGCTCAAGAGGTAAGAACAGAAGAGCAGCATTGGCAACAGCAAGGCATTCAAAGCGTACCTGCAATTATTTTTAACGAGCGTCATTTGGTCAGCGGTGCGCAAGGCGTCGATAATTATATTAATATTTTAGAGCAGTTGGCCAATATGCCTGACTAAATCGTTAACTATGATAAAAAGGATTGCTATGTGCTCTGATCATGTCAACCAGACTTCACCTACCCATGTCTCACCTATTATGGTGTTCGATGTTAATGAGACACTGCTCGATATTAATACGCTCACGCCTTTATTTACGCGTGTCTTTGGCGATGGCGATGTCTTAAGAGAATGGTTTGCGCAGCTGGTGCTGTATTCACAAACTATGACCTTATCCGGTCTTTACACATCTTTTGGAGAGATTGGTGTTGGTGCGTTACGCATGACTGCTGATATTTATCAGATCATGCTGACAGAGGGTGATGTTGCTGAGTTAAAAGAGCGAATGAGTAACATGCCAGCCCATTCTGACGCAATCCCAGCGCTAACTCGCTTGCGTGAAGCAGGATTTCGGCTGGTCACTTTGACCAATTCACCAAGCAGTGCCTCGCCCACGCCATTAGAAAAAGCAGGATTGAGTCATTTCTTTGAGCATCATTTTAGCGTTGAGACGGTAGGCAAATTCAAGCCTGCGCCTGAAACTTACCAAATGGTGGCTCAAGCATTGACTGTTCAAACCTCCGACCTATGTCTTGTCGCTTGTCATCTTTGGGACACCATCGGCGCGCAGGCAGCTGGCTGTCACGGTGCGTTTCTAACCCGTCCTCATAATGCAATACTTAATGCGCCAAATGTGCCAACGCCAGACTTTATGGCGTCAGATCTGTTAACGTTAGCGGACAAGATTATTAGTAAAGAAAGTGATTGATCCGTCTGCTTATTTGATTGTTATCGTCAATCCACTATAAAATAAATACAGCGCTACTGAGATAAGTTTTTCGCAGCCTCTGTCTCCAAAGGCACAGCAAGCAAGAAAAATTTGTTCCAGTAGCATGTGCTAATCGATGTATCTCTTTTATATAGGACTGGCTATATTAACTTTACCTTAGACCAGCAAATTTATAACTTTTAAAAAAGTCATTCAAAATATCACTCAAAAAAACACCTTTCAAAAAAAATGCTACCCCATTATTGGAGTAGCATTTTTATGTTATAAAACTGATATTGCTGTTAGCAGTTATTCTGCAAAATGTACCACAGAGCGAATACTCTCGCCTTTATGCATCAAGTCAAACGCTTCGTTCACGTCTTCGATTGGCATCGTGTGCGTGATAAAGTCCTGCAATGGGATCTCACCTGCTAGATAACGCTCAACGTAGCCTGGCAATTCTGAACGACCTTTTACGCCGCCAAATGCAGATCCTCTCCAAACGCGACCTGTGACCAGTTGGAATGGACGAGTAGAGATTTCTTGCCCTGCTCCTGCCACACCGATGATGACCGATTCGCCCCAGCCTTTGTGACAGCATTCAAGCGCTGAACGCATCACATCAACGTTACCGATACATTCGAACGAGTAATCCACACCGCCATCGGTCAGGTCAACGATGACTTCTTGGATAGGTTTGTCATAGTCTTTCGGATTGATACAATCGGTTGCACCCAGCTTTTTGGCCAGCTCAAACTTACTTTCATTGATATCGATCGCGATGATACGGCTGGCTTTTGCCATCTCAGCACCGATAATGGCTGATAGTCCAATACCGCCCAAACCGAAGATGGCAACCGTTGCGCCCTCTTCGACTTTGGCAGTATTCATGACTGCACCCATACCCGTAGTGACACCGCACCCAAGCAAACAGACTTCTTCTAACGGCGCGTCTTTATTAACTTTTGCCAAAGAAATTTCTGGCAGCACCGTGTATTCAGAGAAAGTTGAGCAGCCCATGTAATGGTAAATTGGCTCACCATCTTTATAAAAACGCGTGGTGCCGTCTGGCATGAGACCTTTACCTTGCGTCTCGCGTACGGCAGAGCATAGATTGGTTTTGCCTGACTGACACATTTTACAGACGCCGCACTCTGCTGTGTATAAAGGAATGACGTGGTCGCCGACTTGGACGCTGGTGACGCCTTCGCCGATTTGTTCAACGATACCGCCACCTTCGTGACCTAAGATCGCTGGAAATACGCCTTCTGGATCTTCACCAGACAAGGTAAAAGCATCGGTATGGCAAACGCCACTCGCCACGATTTTGACTAATACTTCACCTTTTTTAGGTAGCATGACGTCCACTTCTTCGATCGATAGTGGCTGCTTTGGCCCCCATGCAATGGCGGCTTTTGATTTGATAAATTTATCTGACATATCAATGCTCTCTTTTTTTAATGGATTGTTTTTATAGGGTATAGTCGATTCACTTTAAGAGTGATTGCGATGAATCTTGCGCAGTCTCTGTATTAGCAGCAAGTAAAGCTTGTACCAATCGCACCAGTCGCCTGTGACGATCAATGTAGAATGTAGCGACTTTATTTTGAACGACCTATACTGATTGATTCAGATAACTGATTCGACTGACCATAGCGCTAGCTTATCTTGCTTACCCAGTGTAGGCAAGCCGCGCGGCGACGGATTTGTTCTCTTTGCCATGATAATTACCATTATAGTTTTTTCTGTGGTGATAACAATATGCTATATTTGCAAATATCTTTTACACATAGGTAATAATCATGCGCTGGGACGGGATCAGTGAATTCGTTTACGTGGCAGAATACGAAAGTTTTACCCGCGCAGCAAAAGAGATGGGAATATCTACCGCGCAAGTTAGTCGTCAGATCAGTGCCTTAGAAAAACGACTGAATATCAAACTGCTGTACCGTACCACGCGCAAAGTCTCCCTGAGCGAAGAGGGTCGCGTCTTTTATCAGCATTGCCGCGATGTACTTGATGGTCTTGATGCAGCCGAGCAAGCAGTCAGTAATTTACAGTCGAAACCGCAAGGTCGCATTAAGCTAACCGCTCCTGTGACTTATGGCGAGCAACAATTAGTACCGCTGATGAATGATTTTATGGTGCAACATCGTGATATCGAAGTGACGGCTTTTTTGAGCAATCAAAAACTCGACTTGGTCGAAGGCAGTTATGACTTAGCGATTCGTATTGGCAAATTGAATGATTCGACAATGATGGCAAAAAAACTCAGTAGTCGTACCAACTTTGTTTGCGCCGCGCCTGCTTATCTTGCGCAATATGGTATTCCTAAAACTTTAGGTGACCTTGGTCAACACAACTGTCTACTGGGCACTCGCGATTATTGGCACTTCGTTGACTCTGGAAAAGAGAGAAATCTGCAGGTGTCTGGAACGGTGCAGTATAACAGCGGTCATGGCTTAGTTGATGCGGCGCTAAAGGGTTTGGGTATCGTGCAACTGCCCGATTATTACGTCCAAAGAAACTTAAAGTCCGGTGAGCTGGTCAGCTTATTAGACAGCTATAGGGAGCCTGAAGAAAGCATTTGGGCCGTTTATCCGCACAATCGACACCTCTCACCAAAGATTAGATTGCTCGTCGATTATTTAGCAGCGCGTTTGTCTTAACATGCCGTTAAAGGGCAGTGCTATTCAATTCTATTTTTAACTTCTTAGCACATTCAATAATCTTTTTTCTATCAGCAGGTAACGCGCCATATTCAAGCGCTGTTTCTCGCATTTCTACCGTGACATCATAATGCGGATAACTGGCGTTGCGGTGAAACAAGCGTTTATCCACGTCAATCAATGCCGCAAACTCATGCAATTCTTGTAGGGTATCGGCCAGCATATGACACCATCGGTGACCTTTAAATTCTATACGTACAAAATCTACATAGATCGCCATACCTCTTACCTCTTATTCATAAAGCCGTTAACGCAATTCTCTTACGTTCTTTTTCAACTCGCCTAAAGCTTTTTGATAGTCGCTATGCTTGGTCTCTAGTGTGCTCAAACGTCCATAACGCAGCTGACGATATTGTTGTTGAATGGACACAATGGTTGTTTGCTTGTTGGTTAGCTCAGCATTATTAACTAAGCGCTCAAGCCAAGCCAGTTGGCCTTCGTTGTCTGCTCGCGCCAGTAGTTTGTCTCGTTTGCTCAAACGTTTTGACAGTTGCTCGAGAGGATGG
Organism: uncultured Gammaproteobacteria bacterium; assembly: GCA_963744895.1. Taxonomy (GTDB): domain Bacteria; phylum Pseudomonadota; class Gammaproteobacteria; order Pseudomonadales; family Moraxellaceae; genus Psychrobacter. Next base: position 661,951 of record CAVUUW010000005.1, on the reverse strand, counting down.
TCTGCTGGATGCCAGCGTTTGCGGCGACGTTGCCAAATAATCAATACTAAAATAGCAATGACCGTAATAGCGCTGGCGACCAACCAGACAATTTGCTCCATAATTGAGCGAATATTGAACCATTTTAATAGGGAGCCTGCTTGCTTATCTTGGTCGTAGCCGACCACATCTTTTTGCCAATAGTAACTGGCCTGATCGGATAAACGGCGCAAGGATTGTAGCATTTGATATTGCTGATAACTGATTTGTGCACCAGCCCCATCCCCAAACATTGCCGCCCCTCGTGACTGCGTTATCGCATTCATACCCTGCTCTACGCGCTCAGGTGCCACAAAACTTGTTGGGTCTACACGTACCCAGCCTTGGCCTTCAAGCCAAACCTCCGTCCACGCGTGCGCGTCTCTTTGTCGTACTTCCCAGACGTTGCCGCCTCGGCTTAGCTCACCGCCTTGGTAACCCGCCACGACCCGCGCTGGAATACCAGCTGCTCGCAACATAAAAGTAAAGCTTGACGAGTAATGCTCACAGAACCCCGCTTTGGTCTTGAATAAAAACTCATCAATTCGGTCGTTGTTCAAACGTGGCGGTGATAATGTATAGCGAAATTCAGTTTGGTTTATCCAGCGCTCAATAGCATTCATATAACGAACAGGATCTGACCCCGACTGCGTAAAAAGCTGCTTCGCTAGCGCGCGTGCTTGTGGATTGCCATCGGCTGGCAATGCCAGGTTCAGTTGCCGCATCTCTGCACTTAAAATGGGATCGATACGCATGGGCGTGAACTGCAGTACATCGTAACGCAGTTGCTGCGTCACAGGCTGATCTTTTAATAGTGTAAAATCTGACGTTACACTCACGTCTTGACGCTGAGCAAAAGGATAGTCGAGTCCAAATAACCAGTTTTGCTGAGTAGGCTCTAGAACAATATTATAACTGGCAGGTGTGTTCTTTGCGGCTTCAGGAATGGTGGCAAATGCATTTTCGATCCAAACGGGCGGCGACGCTGATGGACGCCATTGTCGTTGCTGCGGACTTGGACGCCACGTGACACCATCAAAATCACTGAATACCAACCCGCGCCAATAAAGCTGCTGCTGAGGGGGTCTATTGTCTTCAAACTCTACGCGAAAAGCCAGTTCAGTGGATTGTCCCAAGTTAGCAAAGTCGCCAGGGGACATACTGTCAGAGACGCCCGTAGTCGCTTGCCCACTTGACAGCTGTACTGACCAAAGTGGCGGCAAGCGCGGAAAAAACAAAAACAGCACGATCAATAACGGCAATGCCCCAATACCTAATACGCCCAGCGTACGTAGGCGACCATCTCCGCTGGTATTACCATCATCGTTTAGCGCAATAAACGCCAGTACGATAGCGATCACACCGATGACTACTTCTAGCGTCGTCAGTAGACCCTGATCCATCAAAAACAAAGCTGCCAGTACAAAAAAGGCTAAATTCAAAGCGACATAAGCATCGCGGCGCTTATACAGCTCCCAAAGCTTACTGACTAGGCATAGCACTAAAAACGCCACACCCATATCCAACCCAAACGCTGTACCATAAGTCAGCCACAAACCTGCTAGACCCAGTAAAAAACCAAGCATTTGCATGCCCTGATAGACACGTTTTAAATGTCGTACTTCCTTAAAACGTGACTTCAATCGTGGTAGCTGGGCAATGATACTAATGATGGCAAATCCAATCAACCATAATGGCAGATGAGCGGCGTGCGGCAACACCACAATTACTTGGGCGATCAATACCCAGTAATAAGCAGGTAACGCTAATAGCTTACGATACCATTTGTCTTCGCCATTGTTTTCATTACCAAGGCTAGTATGAGTATTGAATCGACCCAAAGCTAAGCGCTCAAAGCTTGCCATAGTTACAACACTTGCAATGGAGGTTTGTTCAGAGGAGTTTTTAGAAGTCGTCTGAGTAGAACGCTGAGAGTCAGTCATGGTGCTTTCGCCAATCTTAGCAGGCAAGTTTGCGCAAAGCCATCACCTTCACCCAGCGGTACAGACGCAGGTGCATCATTTGGCAAACGCATCTTAAAGGGAACGCCCAGCTCACCCAATTTTATTGCCCCATACGCCAGTTGTGAAAGCTTATGCTCATGGTGAGCCGCTGGCATATCTATATAATCTAAGGTTTGCTCGTGACCAACGGGATCGGCAAAATGTTTGGTAAGCATACCCTGCCCGCGTGCAACATGACCCCAAGAAACGCGCGCCAATGACTCGCCTTCTCTATAATCATCGAGACGATCAAAATCATCTTGCCCTTGCCGGAACTGCCCACCCGTTGGTAAATCCTCCAAGCTCACTATTGAATAATGTGTTTGCCAATCAAACGCCTCTGGCTTTGGATATACCCACGCTGTTCGTACAAAATATACGTAAGACCATGCACGCATGATACCTAATGGGTAGACTGTTTTGATGGTCAAACGTGGCAATTCAAGCTGTCCACGAGTATGAGTTTGCACTGGTAGACGAATGATTTGCTCACCTTGTAGCTGCGTGACCAGTACAGAATGCTGATCTTCTTCGCTATCTTTATTTTTTTTATTATGACGCTTAGTGGCTTTTTTATTGGACGACTCAAAGCCAAATCTGAGTTGTCGCCTTGGTTGGCGGCTATCATTGCGTATTTGCAATGTGACCCAAGCAGGCGTACCTGACTCTGCCATGGTCACTTCTAATAGATGAACTTGCAATCCTGAAATATGTGCAAAAGTCACATGAAAACTAATAAGCCAAACGCTCACAAGATAAAAGCACAGGCCGAGCACCAAGTTATTGCCATAGTTGACGCCTGCGATAAAGGTGATAACCAACAGTAACGCAAACAGCAACCCTTCGCGGCTAAAAAAAATATAGACGTTACGCAAATTGAGCGTTGCACTGTCGCTTTTGGGCGCACGGGAGGCAAACCAACGGCTTAATGCTGATGTTATAGGCGCCGTTAAGGCTTGTGGCAAAAGGCTCATGATTACCCTATTCTTCCCATATCATTGAAAACATCATAGGTATTCGGCAACAATTCTGCTAATAGTTGTCCATCAAACCAGCCATGCATCAAACATTCATGGACTTCTAATTCACCACAGAGACATCTGCCAAGATACGTTGCGCAATCGTTTGGGGCACGTGCCCGCCACCTGTCACATGCGCTGGCACAAAACGCTGACCCAAACGATGATCTGTCACTGCTGCAAATACCGCTTGAATGTCTTCAGGCGTCATCTCCATATGTCCTGATACATATGCATGCGCCTGTGCGGCACGCTGCAAGGACAAAACGCCTCGTGGTGATAGTCCATGATATTCTTGACTTGATCGAGTTTTTGCCACCAAACGCTGTAGATAATCCAAAACCACATCAGCGACATAAACGTGCTTAACCCCTTGCTGAGCCAACAGCACCGTCTCCGTATCCAGCATCGGTGCCAGATTTTTTAACAATTCGCGGCGATCTTGACCTTTCAATAATTCGCGCTCTGCTGCTGTTGAAGGATAACCCAACGATAAACATAATAAAAATCGATCCAGCTGTGATTCAGGCAATGGATAGACCCCTGCTTGCTGTAGAGGGTTTTGCGTAGCAATCACAAAAAACGGCTGAGGCAAGGGATAAGTTTGTCCATCTTGCGTCACTTGACGCTCCTCCATGGCTTCTAACAAAGCACTTTGCGTCTTAGGACTAGAGCGGTTGATCTCATCAGCAAGCAACAATTGAGTAAAAATAGGACCAGAGCGAAACTCGAATTTCTGTTTATTTTGGTCGTAAATACTCATTCCTAAAATATCTGCAGGCAACATATCATTGGTAAATTGCACGCGGCTAAAGCTCAATCCTAATAGCTGCGCCAACCCTTGTGCCAAAGTCGTCTTACCCATACCTGGCAAATCTTGTAACAATAAATGTCCACCTGCCAGTATGCCACTCAGTGCCAACTTAACTGCTTGCGGCTTATCCAAAACAATTTGATTGAGTTGCATCATCATCTTGGCGATTTTCTGCTGATTGTGTTGATAGTCGGTCGCTGAATGGGTCATAGTAGGTTACTGGCTCATTTTTGTGGGAATGATGATTAAGGATCGTTTTTATTATTGGCTACTGGTGCGACAGCACGAAGTGTTGATAGATAAGCGATTAAGTCAGTACGCTCTTTAGCATCAGGCATTGGGTCTGATAGCATCTTTGAATTTGGCATAACTTTTTGGGCATCAGCAATATAAGGATCAAGCGTCTTAGCATTCCAGACCCAACCTGATTGTGTTAACCCTTGGCTATAAGTGTAATCTTTGAGCTGCGCAGCTGGCGCGCCATATATATTCATCAGTTGCGGGCCTTTTTTGTTGAGACCAGCATTGAGTTGATGACATTGGCCGCAAGCTTCTTTATAGATGATAGCACCATTCTTTGCATCACCCTGAGTATAGACCGGCAATGTGACAGGCGCTCGGTGGTCAGGTGGGGTATGCTCACAGGCAGCGAGCAACAAAACCGCGGCAAACAGACCACTTATTTGACATTGATTGAAGATAGACATTTTTAGCAATATTTTATTTCCGAGTGTCGGCCTTCATGAGTGACCTCTATAGCGATATGGTATGATATATAATCAAAGTTTCATCTTTATCTAAGGACACAGTACTTATAAAGTAGGACTTAAGAAAAAGTACTTAAAAAATAGCGCTGTTTATTTGTCTTTGAACCAATAAACAACGCTTAAAAGGTAGTACTTAAAAGATACCATTAATCAGGATAATATTAAAAAAGATATTCTACGGCTATGATTGTCCATGACTGTACTCATCTGATACTACATTTAATTGGCAATTTTCATCGTATTGCTGGGTGCTTCTAAATAATAACCTTGTAGATAACGCGCCCCCACGCTCCACGCAACAGACATGGTCGCCGCATCTTCGATATAGGGCATAAGGACATCGACATTGATCTCATTGGTGCTTGTGATAAGTGATTTGACAATATCTAAATTATCCGCTGTCTCAATACCGTCTACATAGCTACGAGCCAAACGTACAAGCTCAGGCTCCACAAAACTGGCAATCTCTATCGATCTGGCAGAAGAGCCAAAATTATGAATCCCCATCCGACAGCTGACTTGATTCAGTGCGGAGAACTGGTTTTTTGCTACCGTCAGATGATCAGAGATATCTTTTTCATTAAATTGTAATGTCAACATACCAGCAGCGCCTCCCACTGCTTTTATAAGCTGACTGACGACATCAGGTAGCTTCTTGTCAATCAATGAAGCACTGGTCAATTGCACCAGCAATCTGGCTTTAGGATGGGTTTTACGAACATCATTTATTTTCTTGCAGGCATTAATCAATACCCAACGATCTATTTTTTCACACAACTTATGAGAGCTTGCGACGGCCATAAATTGATCGGGCGTCAACACTGTGTTTTCAGCATCAGCCAATGGCAGACGTAAATATACCTCAAAAAAGTCGCTACGATCATCATTGATGTCGTATATCGGCTGAAACGTAAGATCAAAGCGATTATGAGCAATTGCATCAATTAAAGATTCAGCCAGCGCATGATCATCACTATTGGCATGTTCACTTGGATCGTACAGATGGTAAGTGCCACCATGATTAGAGGTTTCTATCATAATCTGGTTGATCGCATGCATTGCGCGTTCAAGCAATACACTAGGCTCTGCTGTGTTTCTTTCAATTTTTACCACACCAATACTGACCGTGGTACTAATCGTACGCTTATCTACCTCAATCAGCATATCACCAATACGTGAAACGATAGTCTCAGCCAGTTTTTCGAGCTGTGATGTCGTTCTGTCTTCTACCAATATCGTAAATACGGTATCTCCAAAACGACTCACATAACCATCTGAGACCAGCTCATCTAATGTATGAGCCACCTGTTTGACAGTAGTATCCAAGCCTTGAAAACCAAGACTACTTTTGATTTTACCGACATTATCGAGCTGGATATATAGTAATGCTGCCGTCAGTACCCCTTGCTGTGCTTGCTGGTGTACGATTGCCATTTGTTCTTCAAAGCCAAGGCGATTGTCAATGCCCGTCAGACTGTCTTTACGCTCAGCGGCTGCCAAGCGTTCGGCAACATCTGCACTGCTACTGGTATTTTGTTGAATGATCACCTGAGTCACAGGTTCACCTTCTAACGTTGCTGCCGCCAGTTGTAATTTTGCCTCAAAAGTACTGCCATCTGTACGTATACTTTCAAACTTAAACTCTACTTCTTGCCGGCTACCTTTATCAAACTGACGTAAGAACTGTTTGAAAGCCTTGACGTTGTCACCACCTGCAATTAAGTCAATAATAGGAACGCCTATCACCTCGTTCATCGACTCAAAACCAAACAACTGAAGATAAGGATCGTTGGCAAAAATATGAATACCTTGATCGATGTACGCCACCGCACTTTTAGAGTTCTTAATCAACACATTGGCACGCTGCTCAGCTTCAGAGATGACATGTCGCAACGTTTTGAGCTCGCGGCGACTGCGTAAATTGTCGTGCTGCAAACAAATAGACATCACCACTGCCAGCTCTTGGTCGACCCTAAGCGTTTTTACCATGGTGGCGCTAATGATATCAGGTAATCCTTCCTCATTATTTGCCGCTGCCGCTGTCTCTGCATTCGTTAAGCAAATCATGGGTAAGTCAATGCTTTGATCTTGTACAATGCCGACCACATCGGTAAAAGTCATATCATAAGCATTGCCAAACACTAACGTGTCCCAAGGTTGCCGTAGCGACTTTAGCAGCTCCTCTTTGTCATCCAAAAACCCTAAGTTTACGGTATCGTAATAACCATCTAACAGGTGCACAAGACGCTCAGCATAAAGCTGATCATCATCAATAACTAATAGATTTAAAATGGACTGAGTGCGCATAAGAAGCCTTTTGAATCTTGTGATCTTATTTCTATATTTTACTTTAGAGACCAGACACCATTTCCAAAAATCAATCAGCTTATAAAATATTAGGCTTAGCGACTTTTATTATACTGGCATGTTTGTTTGGACTAGGATGACATGCTCGTAGATCAAGGGTATCGTATAGACTAGAGTAACCATGCCTGCCATTATAGACAATAATTTAACTGGTTGCAGATTAACTTGCCATCAAAAACTAATGGGTCTATTTAAACAACATATGATTTGTAAATGCTTTATAAAACTTAGCAAACCGATCTAACACTAGCAGCACTTTTCAATAATCAATAACATGCTAAAGGCACATTACAATATAAAATAACGGCTACAACGTAAAATTTACCTTTATTGATTTTTTGAACTATTGTCACTAATAAATAAAACCGATACCTAAAGTTTTCTCTAATAACCTAAAGCTTTCGCTAATAAATAGTGACGTACTGTTGATATCAGTTTCAAAGTGACTGATCTATACCATCATGCCTATATTCATCATTATTGTAAATGTTAACTGGCACCTTAAAACGTCTGTTCGGCAACTCTCTTACTAACTTGGGCACTAAATAACCTGGCAATGCGGCTAACATTGACCAGTAAAGCTCCACTGAAAGGCGTTCATTGTTATCAAAATGCGCAGCGCCAGCCACTTTGTCTAGCACATGCAAATAGTAAGGCAAAACACCTGAAGAAAACAAACGTTGGCTTAATTTTTTTTGCACTTCTAGACTATCATTAATTCCGGCTAATAAAACGGCTTGATTTAATAAAGTAACACCAGCAGCTCGAGTGCGTTGCAACTGCTCTGAAGTAAATGCATCAATTTCATTGGCGTGATTACAATGAATCACCATCACAATATGGCAGCGACTTTGGGACAACCTATCTAGCAATGCCTCATCCAAACGAGCTGGAATGACCACTGGCAATCGCGTATGCAGTCGAATGGTAGTTAATTGCGGTATGGCCTCTAACGTATCCAACCAAGCGAACAAACGCCTATTTGTAACATTCAATGGGTCTCCACCACTTAAGATCACCTCATTAATGTCAGGATGCGCCGTAATATATTTGACGATGTTTTCTTTTGCATCCGCTGTGGGCATATTGGCACTATAGTCAAAATGTTGGCGGAAGCAATAGCGACAATGAATGGCACAAGCGCCCGTAATGGTCAATAACACCCTTGACTGGTATTTGTGCAGCATACCTTTGACTGGGTTTTGCGTATTTTCGCTTAATGGGTCGGCCACATAGCCTGTTACTTTGATTTGTTCACGCTGGTCTGGTAATACTTGTTTTAGTAAGGGGTCATTGCGATCACCGACAATCATTTTTGCCACAAAATCACGTGGCACGCGCAGCTCAAAATGCTTAGGCACATAGACCTCTGCACGTAATGTTTCGAGCTTCAAGAGATGTAATAACTCGTCGATGGACGTAATGGCTTCGGATAATTGCGTTTGCCAGTTTTTTTGTGTGATTAAATGGTTTATCATGACAGCCTACTATCTGTGCCTAAAAGGCGGTATTATACGCCCTTAAGGTGTACCCTATCAAAGTATACCCGTTACCCTTTAAGCACTTGGCGTAACAGCAGCTTTTTGTACAGTAAGCGCTACTTATCATCATATTTACAACCCCTAGGAGTCTCTTGTGGCAAGTTTTTCTACTAATGAATTTAAAGCTGGTCTAAAAGTTATGCTCGATGGCAATCCATGCGCCATTCTTGAAAACGAGTTTGTAAAACCTGGTAAAGGCCAAGCCTTTAACCGCGTCAAGTTGCGTAATCTTCGTAGTGGTAAAGTGTTAGAGCAAACGTTTAAATCAGGTGACAGCTTAGAAGCCGCTGACGTTATGGATACGGAAATGAACTATCTATATAACGATGGTGAGTTTTGGCATTTCATGCATCCTGAAAGCTTTGAGCAAATCCAAGCGGATAAAAGTGCAATTGGTGATGCACCTCAATGGCTAAAAGAGAACAGTAATGCGTTATGTACCATTACTTTGTTCAATGGCTCACCTCTATCGGTTACACCACCAAACTTCGTTGAATTGCAAATCACTGAAACCGATCCTGGTGTACGTGGTGACACCTCAGGTGGTGGCGGTAAACCTGCTAAACTAGAAACTGGGGCTGTGGTACGTGTACCACTATTTGTGCAGCAAGGCGAAGTGGTACGTGTTGATACCCGTACTGGTGATTATCAAACTCGAGTGAGCTAATCACTTTTAAAAAGAGTCGATTTTTCACTATATTATCTAAGGCATGTCCTCGCACTGAAAGAAAGACAATGAGCTAAAAAAGAGGATACGCCCTAATAAAAAAGCTGAGCCGCTTATAAAGTGGTTCAGCTTTTTTACTTAAGATTAATACTCTTGCGCTCACTGCATAGATATTTATTGTGCTTTCAATTACCGTGCCTGTGCGTTTGCCTATGGTTGAGTTACCATCAACCATTTGCCAGCACTTACTCTTCGTTGTCCAATTGCCTTTGTATTAACCAGTATTGCACCAACGCATTCAACTGTTCTTGTTTAAATGGCTTGGTACAATAATCTTGCATACCGACTTTTAAGTACTTTTCGCGCTCGCCATCCATCGCATTGGCGGTCAGCGCAATAATAGGCGGTAGCGACTGTGGATCATAAAGCTCATGCAGCTTGATAGTTGCCTGTACGCCGTCCAAAATCGGCATATGATGATCCATCAAAATCACATCGTAACGGTTAGGATACAAAGCAAAAATCTCAATCGCTTGCTGTCCATCCGTAACATGTGTGACGATATGACCGCCATTGCTCAATGCTTTTTTGGCAATAATGGCGTTGACGGCATCATCTTCAACCAACAGTATATGACCTGCCCGCTCATGGGTTGGTTCAATCAGATTAAAATCATTTGACCTTTGCCATGCCTCATATTGATTTTCATCAATAGTAGCCAGCGGCAACAAGACACTAAACACGGTACCAACACCAACTTCGCTATCTACATCAATATAGCCGCCCATTAGACCAACCAAAGACTTACAAACCGAGAGTCCCAGACCAGTACCGCCATAGAGACGATGCGTAAATTTATTTGCTTGATCATAAGCATCAAATATCGCTTCTAATGACTCAGCTTTGATACCAACGCCTGTGTCTCTGACTTCAATACATAGGGTCATGACCTCATCATTCGCAGTTTCAACCGTGGCTTTATTCACACTGCTCTTTTGAATATCTGCATTCTCTGCACAACCTTGATCGTGATGCTCTTTACAGTGACAATTGGGTAGATGTTTGACGTCGATACTGACTCGTCCACCTTCACGGGTAAATTTAATTGCATTGTTAACAAGGTTTGCAATAATTTGCTTGAGACGTACTGGATCGCCTTGTATATAGGGAGACAATGATTCAGTATAGTGATAGTCCAAAATCAAACCGCGCTGACGGGCTTTAACAGCAAAGAGACTCACAACTTCATTGCATAAGGCAGATAAATTGACTGGAATAGAATCAATAGTCATTTTTCCAGACTCTACTTTTGATAAATCCAAAATGCCATTAATAATCGACATCAAATGATCATTAGACACTTTAATATTATCTATATACTCTTGCTGTTCTCTACTAAGTTTAGTATTACCCAGCATCTCAACCATCCCAATGATGCCATTCATTGGTGTGCGAATTTCATGACTCATATTGGCCAAAAAGTCTGACTTCATTTCATTGGCATGTTTGGCATCACGCTGTTTGTCCTGTAGCTGCAAGGCATCTGCTGCCATTGTTGCAAACTGAGCCAATGTCTTCGCTTGCTGCTCATCAAAGTCATATTTAGGACTCATATCCATCAAGCACAAAGACCCTAAACGGTAGCTTTTGTTACCCTCACGAAAGATAATTGGTGCACCCGCGTAAAAACGTAGGTAAGGCGATTGGGTTACCAATGGGTTTTGGCTAAAACGACTATCTTTGGATAAGTCCGGTACAATAAAGACTTCGTTAGATAATACGGTATAATTGCAAATAGCCACATCACGTGGCGTTTGACAAAGATCACCAAGCCCGTAAGCGGATTTTAAAAACTGCGTCTCTTCATCCATAAAGGTAATGGTCACGACAGACGTGTTAAAAAACAGCTTTGCAAGGTCAATAAGACGCCTAAATGCTGGCTCATCATTGTCATTAAGCACTTGATATTTCCTAAGCTTGTTAATGCGCTCTGCTTCGTCAAGCCCTATTGGATAACTATGTTTAGGTGAGTTAAGTATAGACAAGATAGACTCCCTTAAGTAATTCAGACGCTAGGTTTAGCGCTCGCCTGTTTTATTAGCAATTGTAATGCCTCGCTCACCATCATCATCGCTACCACTGAGGTAACCACAACTGCTGAGCCATAACCACCACAATGTAAGCCTCCTGTTTGACAACTCTTATCCACTCGAGGCGGCTCTGTAGAATAAACACATTTGATACCGAACTTTTCTTTTAGCGTGCTATTGATGCCTTTTTCATGCCGCAGCTTGTTACGTAATTTGGCAAGCAGCGGGTCTTGATAACTCTCACGTAAATCGCTTACCCTAATTTGACTGGGGTCTATTTTACCACCCGCCCCGCCTGCACAAACCAACTTTAACTTATTAAAACGGCAATGCAGCGCGATGGCAAGCTTGGCATTCATGTCATCTATACAATCTAATATAACCATAGGGCGCCCTTGCTCAGCGGCCGCTTTTGCTTCTTGGCGACTAGGTAGTAATGCCTCTACATTGTCCGCTGTCAAAAAATCATCTACCAGGTTTAACGTCACTTTGGGATTGATCTCGCGTATGCGTGTTGCCATCGCAGCAATCTTACTTTGACCGAACGTACTGTCTAACGCTGGTAATTGCCGATTGACGTTTGATGCCACCAATATGTCCAAATCAATGAGCGTAATAGTCCCAACTGCTGTTCGTGCCAGCGCTTCTGCAGCCCAAGAGCCCACGCCTCCAATACCTATAACAAAGACATGTCCAGCCGCAAAAGTATCAACTGCTGCGTTGCCATAGAGCGTTTTTGTGCCTTGAAAGCGGCGTTCATATTGCTCACTACTGTCTTCAACCACGTCTTGCAAAATAGACTGCTCATTGGCAACAGGCGCGCTCATTAGTAAATCCGGTTGTTGTGTTTCACTCATAACCAATTATGTGCTCTTTTATCTTAAATAGTTTTAATGATTGCGACTATGGTAATTGATAGCTGAATCTTCGATAGTTGGGTTTTTGTCTTTCCAATCATTTGTAGTAAACGTTTATTGAAAATAACTACCCGTTAAAGACACCTGCCTACTTACGAATGATACTCTTATGTCTACCCTATCGGCAAAGGTTGTACCCTTCATTCTGAATAATTCCATGTTGTTTGTAAAGCAGTACAACTGTTGTGCCACAATTGCTCAGCGAGGACAGCTGGCGCTACGTCGAGTAATTTACTCAGCGTTGATAGTACCCAAGGCAGATTGGCGGGCTCGTTTCTATCATGAATAGGCACATCATCATATTCATCACCTGTACTCTGGTTGAGCGTCGACGAGTTGGGGTTTTGGGTATTGTCTCGTATGCTGTCTTGCTTTTGGCACATGATAGGCATCATATCGGGACAGTCTGTCTCTATGACCAAACATGTTATGCCATATTCTTCTACTGCAGCTTGGATAGCAAGGCGTAGTTTTTTGGCATTTGGGTTAGTGATTTGTCCGGTCACCCCAAGCTTAAACCCCAGTTTTACAAACGCCTTTGCCTCTTGTACCCCGCCACTAAAACTGTGGGCGATGCCCCCAAGTTTATGCGCATTATAAGGATGCGCCTTTAGTATGGCTAAGGCTTCTGCATGTGCCTTACGAATGTGTAGCATCACTGGCAAACGATGTGCCACGGCTATATCCAATTGCGCTTTGAAAAAGCGCTCTTGTTTAGCAAATATGCCAGGCGTCTTCATAGTAGCCGTAAAAGTATCTAGACCAATTTCACCAATAGCCAACGGTCGCTGTTGTGCCACTCTTTTTGCCAAGTTTTTGAGGTCATCGTCGTTATGCTGCTCGATGTAGAAGGGATGCAAACCTAACGCAATATGCACATTGGGAGACAGTTTATTTTGATCACTATTATCTGTGGCAGATAATTGTACCATCTGCTTAATTGATTGCTCAGTCACGTACATTCGCTCAAAATGTCGATACAGATAACCCACCAATACCAAGTGACGCACACCCTGTTGATAGGCGTTGCGTGTCAAAATGTCTCTATCATTATCGAATACTGGGGCATCAAAATGGGTATGCGTATCAATCAATGGATAAATACGGGGTAAGGTGGGTTTAGGCTTTTTATTTGAATCGTTCATGATTATTCATAAACGCCAAAATCAATACTTTTAACCAAGCTTTTCGTTGTGAATCAACAGACAAAAATATAGGTTAATAATGATTAATAGTGGCCTTATCATTCCTTTGTGACGACTGTTTTAATTAATAGCAAAATTCATCTCAGTGTTAATCAAATAAGATGTTGATTTCGGTTGGTACTAATCTTTATTTTTTAAATTAGCAACTGCGTTATCTTGGTTAAGGCCTTTTTTAACAGGGGTTTTGTTGGGATGCTTTGTGTCAGACTTTTGACTGCTGCGCCTTGGAATTAATAATAAGGCTACTGCGACACCCCCTAACATAATATACTTTTTGATATTCGTTGCATCTATCATGGCCTTATTCTTCCCTTTTGTACTCTCTTGACCCTTTGTCATTCTTAGGCGAACTTAACCTTCTGATAATCTACAAGATATGGTTAAAATTTACGTCCTGTATTTTCTATTATACGAATACACAAAAGCCGCTGTGTTTATCTATGTAATAGATATATAAACTAATGTACGGTTTGACTCCGACAATAATCATTTCTATCAAGAGATAACACAGAATACCGTTACTTTATTCAAAGAATATAAAAAATCCGTTTTTTGAGACATTAGCGATTTAAAGGATAAGTGGTGATGCCATTATTAGGAGCGTCTACCCGAGTAAATCCTTGAGGCGCCGTTTTTGGCGTTTGATCGCGTTTAGGAATGAGCGGGTTGAGCGGCATCAATTCGTAATCAGCACTAACGTCGCCATCCCAGCCTTCTGTACCACTCAATGGCAATTGCTTAATAGTGCCGTTTTTATCAATGACCAACTGTAGAACACGCATTTGATTGAATTTGCGCTCTGTGACACTGGCGACCGCGCCGCCATCACGCAGAATAGTTGGTTGTAAGAAGATGATTAAGTTACTTTTTTGAGTCGTGTCATTGTCGGAGCGGAACAAACGACCAATGACTGGTACATTTCCTAAACCGGGCACTTTTTGTTGGCGTGTGGTGGTGTTGTCACGCATGAGACCGCCCAACGCAATAGTCTGTTGATCATCCGCCAAAATCGTTGTATTGATAAGACTCTTATTGGTAATCAAGCCACTAGCGTTACCTGTGCTACCTGGAACCACTGATGAGACCTCTTGGGAGACTTCTAAACGTACGGTACCATTATCACCAATATGTGGAATAACATTGAGATTGATACCGATGTCTTGGCGATCAATGGTCTGGAATGGATTGTTTGAATTGTTGCCACTGGTAGTATAAGAACCTGTGACAAACGGCACGTTCTGACCAACCAAGATACTGGCTTTTTCATTATCCAATGTCAAAATAGACGGCATAGACAGTAGATTGGCACTGGTCGAAGAATCAAGTGCTTGTAAAATAGCGCCATAAAACTGAGTGTTACCTCGGCTGTCTTTACTGCTATCGCCAATACCAATCAACGCGCCGGCGATAGAGCCTGCCGCGGCACTGATACTGGCTGTCCCACCGCCTGATAAAGCGGCAGCCGCAAGTGAAGCCGCACTGGCCCCAACATTATTAAAATTGACCACACCATAACCACTATTGGCATTCCCAAGTGCCCACTGGACACCAAGCTGAGTCGCATCATCACCAGACACTTCCACAATAGCGGCTTGAATCAATACTTGCGCACGGCGGTTGTCTAACTGGTTGACCGCCTCTTCAATCTCAAACATCAGCTCAGGCGCGGCATTGACGATAACAGCATTTTGGGTTTCATCAGCAATGATACTAAAAGGTCGACCACCTGCATCTGACCCAGCACCACCACTTGAGCTAGGACTAGAAGCAAGTGAGGCCGCCGCACTGGTATTAATACCACTTGTCTCACCAGTCAATGATGCTCCTGTGGTACTACTGGCATTGTTCAATGAGGCTGACTCTAATGAGGAAGCCGCACTGGCACTATTGAGTGACTGATTGGCAAGCAAGCCTCGCAGCATCTCCGCAATATGACCGGCACTGGCGTATTTCAATCGGAAAACACGTAAACCACTTAGCCGTCTTGTTGGCGTCGTATCCAACTGATTGACCATTTCTTGCACTTTGGCAATCATTTCAGGACTGCCTTTCACTAACAGTCGATCACTGGCTGCGTCTGCAATAACTTTAAGCTGGTTATTGCCGCCTTGTGCCTGCCCGGCAGCGCCACCTGTCGTCATGACAAGCGAGCTGATTAAATCCATCATACGTTCGGCATCGACATGACGTAGCGGTATCACACGTAAGCTATCATTGACATTGCTGTCTAGATCACGGATCAGCGCGGTAAGTTGATTAAGGCTATCAGCACGATCAGATAAGACCAAAGCATTGACACCCGGTACGGCAGCCGCATGAGCGGACTGCGGCATCAACGGGCGAATGACGCCTAGCACTTCGGCGGCTTGGGTATTGGTCAAGTAAATCACGCGAGTTGCCAGCGTTTCACCCACACTATTACCACGCAGATCCACAGCGACACCAGACTGTTTCGCGACATTATCCGGCACCAGTTTAATCGTTGTGCCCGAATCAATGGCGGCTACTCCATTCACCTGCATTACGCTTAAAAACAGCTGGTAAATCTCATCACGCGATAAGGCTTTATTAGAAATAACCGTCACATTACCATTAATACGAGGATCAAGAACAAAGTTCTGATCGGTAATGGTCGCCACCTCATTGATAAAGGCTTTGATATCGGCATCTTGTAAATTGACCTTCCAGCTCTCAGCATTCGCCAGACCCGTGCCAGCTGCCCACAGTGGTACTGCAAGACAAAGGGGACGACACAGGCGCATCAGACGTTGCAAAGTATGGTGCAAAGGCGTGACTGAAAAATTACGAGAACTTACCATATTTATTTTTACCTAAAGTGATGTCGCTTAGAAGGTACTGGGTTTATTTTATGCTGAGAGTACTTGGTTAGCGCAGCGATTACAATAACACTAACCAAGATATTATTGATTTAAAATAGCAGGTCTAATCTATCTATTCTTTCTAAAACTGCTGACGAATGGTAATAACTTGCTCGCCGCGTCGCACTTCTATTTGTGCTTCACCTGTTTGCTGTACCTGCTGTAATACACTAGCATCCTGTGCAGGATTGTTACCTACGCTTTGACCATTTACCGTTAACACTTGATCGCCTGGCTCAAGACCTAGACGATTACGCAACTTGGATGGCATCGCTGCTGTCACCTGATAGTTATCACCTGATGCCATAACGCCCATTCTGCTCAGATAACTGGCGGGGTTTTCTTGCAATGCGGTGACAGCTTCTTCAATGGCAGATTGCGGACTGCTTTCGCTACCCGTATTGGCTGAATCAGGGTTAGGATTTTGGACTGGCTGAGGATTGGTTGGTAGCATATTGTTGGCTGGTAAACGCTGGTTACTAATACCATCTGCGATCATATCGCTCTGATCAAGCGGCATGGCTTCTGGCATGCGAATCACTGTTTGCTTGTCATTAGCATCAGCGATAATAATGGCATTCCAATCAACGGCGATAAGCGTATAGCCACTGTCCTTGAGATCATCACCAATGCGATAGTTCTTGACCTGACCATTAACATCAAGCAACGCCGACGATAAACTCTCAGGCATGGCAAGCAACACACCCTTCAAACCAATATTGGGTGGTGGCTGTACAGCGGCAGCAACAGGGTCAGGATCGGCAAAAATAGCAAATAAACTACTGTTGTCATTGCTGGAGGCAGCCATGTCTTGTAAAGGAGCTAATGGCAATGCGGGCGCAAGTGGCGGAGCCAATAGCAGCCATAATAGTCGCGCGGCTGTCCAGCACAACCAAGCAATAGCCAGTAATAACAACCAACCTGAAAAACGATTAAATAGATTCAGCACAGGCTTCATATTTTGAGAGACATTCATATCTAGCGTGCTCCCAGTCCAGTGAGTAACGGCTGACGCACGCTAACGACTGGTGTATCTTGCGGCGCTTTTCCTTTATATTCAGGCATACTCTCTAATAAACGCTGGGTCAAACTGACGTCCAGCATCATGTCGCTATCGATATATAAGTCACCTAGGCGCTTATCTTGATTATTGAGTAAATTGATATGCAAAAGGTTCTTATTGTTTTTTTGCTCTGCGCTTAGCTCAGCTCGCATCACTGGCATCGTGAGATAAAAAACCTTACCACCGCTTGGATAACCGACTTCACCGCCCACCCATGTCAGCTGACCATCCGCTTCACTAAACCCAGCATTAGTACTGCTTGATTCAGTGTCTGAACCAGACTGACGTTTTAAGGATACGCTATTGACCTGAATAGGGGTATTAGGCAATTGCCAGTCAACCACACCGGCTAGCGTCTCAGGCGCAATCTTGCCACTCATATCAGTCACCTGCCATGAGTCAAAGCCTATTTTTACTTGTCCATTCAATCGGGTTTGGCCTGAGTGGATATCGACATCTGCTCCAAATTTGCCCAATAACAAATGCCATGGCTGCCACGACCACTCTGCTGTCCCTGTGAGCGGTATCGCTGACACTGGCATTTGCCATATAACGGAGCCTTGCCATAAATTGCCAGAGACGTGCTGTACATAAGGCGTATCGGGGGCATACTTCTCCACTAGCCAAGATGCTGGCATTTGCAATATAGCAAATATGGCAAACAATACGAATCCAACTAGCCACCATAGCTTGCGAGGACGCTTATGAGACGATGCAGATACTTTGGGCACGGTTGCGTAACTCTTCTATGAGACAAAAACGTCATTATCATAGCAAACAATAGCATACAGATGACAGAAAAAAAGCCAGTATCTTTTTGCCAAAATATTAGCAATACAGATACTGGCTTTCGTTTACTATCAATAAGATCACTAATGACCTCAACGTTTACTATTAACGCACCAACTACTATAGATAAACACTATATCTACAGCAGGTTAGACGGTTAAATAATCAAATAAACGTTACCTACTGGCTAGCAAAATATTTAGATAGCAAAGTCTTCAAGGTCACGACCTGCGGCAAGCGCCTCAACCAACCAAGTTGGCTTACGACCACGACCTGTCCAAGTTTCTTCTTTGTTATCAAGATTGCGGTATTTGATGCTGCGTTTCTTTTCTAGCTTTTCACCCGCTTTTAAAATCTCTTCGATAGTCGCATTGCTATTTTCTGCGATTTCTTCAAATTGCATATAAGCATCATATAGACGTTGATGTTGTTTTTGGGCGATAAGCTGTTGAGCGTTTTCGGTGATCGCACGTAGCTCATCTACGTTTAGGCTGTCTAAATCAATTGCGTTATTTTTGCTCATAATAAATCCAATAGTATAGTAAAAGGTATAAAGAAAAACGATATAATGAAATAGTTAGTATCAATATAGCACTAATAGATAAATTAATGCTTAAAGACTATTTATTCATTTGATATTAAACAATAAAAACCAATTAACTTTTTTACTTTTAATTAGTTAATGGAATATTATTTAAGGTTTTATACTCAGTGATAATATAAACAAAAATTTATAAAAAATCAATAGAAAACCATTATGTCCTTTATAAATATCAAGAAAACAGTAAAAATAAATAATCGGGTAACATATTTATACCTCTGCCCTATAAGTCAATATTTATATATTAATTTAAAAATACCTTATTGATAAACATTTATTTATAAATATATAGAATAACCAATTAAACTCTAAAAGACCCACATTTGATAAATGTGTCGCCTAATATAAAGAAAGGTAAAAATAAAACCGCTATTTTTATATTAAATGGTAGCGATTGCGGAAGCTAAAGCTATGATATAATTATCCTTATCTTCCTTTATATCATGCTTACTCTATTTAAAGAGAGTATGTTGTTGCTGGAATAAATTTCCCAAAACCTCTGTCTATGATGAGTCAGAAAGCAAAGGAAATTTATACCAACATACCACTATTATTTTGAACGGAATATAATAAGCGCTTCAGTGGGAGATAGTGCCCTCTTAGACGTTTTTATCACTAAGCTCATTCATCAAGTCGTTGGCTGCTTGCGCGCTCAGTAAATACGGATTAAAATCAATCGTAGTAGAATACTTCAGGTAAATAGCGGCATTCTTTTCAGTCGGCGACGCGTAGTTCATTGACCATTGCGACCAAGCTCTGTGTGTTAATTCCCGAGTTTCAATAATCTGTAAATCGTGATGTCGTTGATCGGCAATCAGACTATAGAGCAGACGATTAATCTGCGCTCTTGGTCCTTCTACGGTTTGTAAAAAATAGTCTTTATTGAAAGTCAGCATGCCAGTAATACCATTGGCAGCGTTGTTCACTTGTGCTTGCTTTAAGATTTCATTAAAATCTTTGGCAGAGACGTCTGGGTTTGCGCGGCTCGCATAGGTCATACTCATTAAAATATGCGCATCTGAAGTCATTGGATTCATATTTTATCTCTCATAAAATTGTCATAGGGTTTGATAGTTTTTATAAACGCCGACTAACCAATAGAAAACCAAGATTTCTTTTTTTCAGAAGCTTTAATTGCTTCTTGCTCTTGAAGTTCTGATAACGTCTCAATCAGCATCATGATTTGACTGGTACTCATTAAATAAGGATTGAACTCAGAACCTGTTGAAAACTTAAGTGCTAAGCTCTTATTCTCCTCACTTGGAATCAAATACTTCATTGACCATTTATTCCAATGACGCTGATCAACTTCACAGCACTCAACGATTTGTAACGCATAATGCCGATCATCTTCAACCAACTTTCTCAGTAATTGATTGATGACAGGTCTTGCCCCTTCAATACTTTGTAAAAAGTAATTGTGGTTAAAAACCAACGCACCAGTGATGCCATTGCGCTCGTTATTTTCTTGAGCTTGAGCAAGGATGCGAGTCACTTCTCCATTAGGATTGTCATCGTTATAACGGCTGATATAGGTCAGACGTACGATGATGTGCTCCCCATGAAGCATTTTTAGACGATTTACTTCTGATAGCTGAACTGATTCCATAACACGCTCCATTTCGTTCGTTATATTTTCCAAACACGTCGGTTTAGTATCCTTTTACAACCTGTTATTTACTGCATAGCCTGTTATTTGCTATATGGACAGTAAAGATATTAGCGCTGAAGTCTTTTGATAAACGCACTCATTCCCCGTGCCAAATCTCCACTACTGGTACTTTGTATTTCTTGTACTAACTTTAATAAGTGTTGACTATTCTCACACTGCTCGAGCATAAGTAAAAATCCCCAAGCTTCTACGGAAGGGGCATTCCTTTCGATAAAGGTCGCCAAATCTGATTTGATCGTTTCATAATTGTTATGAGACGTTTTGGATTTAAAAATGTTCCCTATCCCTGCCATTTTGCTTGGCGGATCATCATTGAACGTACGATCAAATTCTGTCTCAACACTTACATCAGAAGAAGGGGGCGCTACTTGAGGGGTAGCTGTTTGAGGAGTAGCTGCTTGAGAAATAGCTGGTTCAGAATCAAGCGACTGAGAATGCACGGGTTGTGAACTTATTGATTGAGAATCAGAAGTAACAGAAGTTTGAGACGCTGTTTTAGATCCACCAACAACTTCGATATAATCGAGCTCTAAAAGAAGCTCGAAAATCGGTGCTATGCCACCAAAACTAGCAAACATTTTGCTTTGGTCAAGCGTATCAAGGTAGCTTCGATAATCTCGTTTGCCATCAATCATAATGAGTAACGTTCTAGCCTCTCGCGGCAACATACCCTGAGCTTTAGATTTTATCTCTTCTCTACCCAAACTACTTTTTTGAAATACATCGTCATAATTCATTTTTTGTACTCGGCAGTAACAGTAAGGTAGGCACCTTAATTCTGAGCTGCCGACCAAATGAATTTATATGTTTAGGATCATTAAATGACCAAACTCTAATTTTTGTTGAACAATAAAAACAATGTTAGCGAAAATCCTAATATTCTTTAACATCCGGACTTTCCATTTGAGGGGATTATATCAACGTCATTAAATAAACTTCTAGCAATAAATAAACCAATAGAACAGACGGTTGATATAGGGTATGAATGGTAGTTTTTATAAATTTCATAGCGAGTATTTACTCCTATAAACTCTATTTTTCCATTCATCTGAAATACTATTTATTCCTTTTAAAACTATCTGAATAGCTTAATGGTTAGTATTTTAAATATCAGTTATTAACCCACAATACTAATTAAAAAATATATTTCTTATTAATAATAAACAAAGGTTTCTAAAATTTAATATTGATTATGAAACTTATTTCTTTTGAGATGATTACTATTGTTTTAAGATATGGTTGATAGACGCTTAGCCCCATACTCTGTGGCTATAGTCAATTTAGTTTAAAAAGAGTACGATTCTACTGAGGTAAACTTTGCAAAGCCTCTGTCGTGCTTCATGCTTGTAAGCAGCTAGCGACGAGAGGTTAGACGAGTAGAACGTTATAATCGTCTATCGATTTTTATGTTGGATTGACGCTATAAAATTGGCTATATCCTTTATCATCAGGCATAAAAAAAGAGCCTATGAATATAGGCTCTAATGATTTTTATCTACACTATCAGTTTATGTATTCCTCAAAAAGGAATGTCATCGTCTACAGGACCGTCTGGCATTGCTGTAGGTCTAGATTGCGCCGGTTTTTGCGCCGGTTGGTTAAACTGGTTTTGTTGAGGGGCACTTTGGTTATTATTGAAGCTGTTTTGACCGCCTTGTATACCTTGAGCAGCACCAGCTTGGTTATAACCACCTTGCTGATTGTTTGCTTGCTGACCATAGTTATTTTGACCACCGAAATTACTGCTGTCCTGACTCTGACCACCGCTTTGGCCATCTAACATCTGCATTTGCTCAGCACGAATTTCAGTGATGTAGCGGTCTTGGCCGCTTTGGTCTTGGTACTTACGGGTACGCAAGCTGCCTTCAATATAGACTTTGCTACCCTTACGTAAATACTGGGCGGCAATCTCACCCAAGCGATTGAAAAGCGAGATACGATGCCATTCCGTTGCCTCTCTTTTTTCGCCACTTTGCTTGTCTGTCCACTGCTCCGACGTCGCAACCGAAATGTTGGTTACACTGCCGCCATTGTTGAATTGACGTGCCTCAGGATCTGCTCCAAGGTTACCGATGATGATAACTTTATTAACTCCGCGCATGATACCGTCCTCTTCTTATGAATAATCTATTGAATCGTTTTAATCTTATTAATAAATACTGGTTCAATCGCATTAATAGATACTAGTTTTATAGTAGCAATAAATACTATTAATAATATGATGCCACTTTAACCAATTTTTGTTTAAATATCTAGGGGCGTTTACCCAGCAGGCGACAATACGTGTCGCTTAGATATATCCGTCATTATTTTTATGGCTTCAAGAATAAACGTGTCGCTATTTTGCCATTTTAAGTCGCTGATGAATACCTTCAAACGCTATCGATTCTGAGTAAAGCCTTACCTACTATCGCCTTATTTAGCCTCAGAGTTTTTGCGGTGCATGCTCAACGTCACGCTACCCAACTCGACACCAAATTTTTTCATGACTGAACGATTGAGCATGACATCGTCATTGATCAGATACATCCAATCATCAAAATTCACTTGGTAGGTTTTGTCGTCAACTGGCAAATTTAATACATAATTCCAATGCAAGGTATTGCCAACCACATCCCCGGTTGCCTCGCCAATGACATCGCCTGCTGTGCCATTCCAAACACCATTACTTTGCTCAGTCAGTCGCCATATACGTTGCGATTTTGACCCATCTGCCCACGAGAATTTTTCATTTAAAACGATGACGTCATTTCCTTCGTGAGTCGCTTCGATATCGACATAAAAGCGTTTTTTGACCTCACCATTTCGACCTTGAAACATGCCCCAACCCTCGATTTGACCTGAGAAAAACTCATGCATATCGAGCGTCGGCGTGGTGTTCTGATAGGTCTGAATATTTTGTGTGGCACAGCCAGAAGCTAATAGCGTGGCTGATAGTCCGAAACCCATCGCTAGCTTTTTAAACTTACTCATGTTAATTCCTTTTAAGTAGGGCATGTGCTCAATCCGAACGAAAGCATCTAAATGGGCTAAAAATGGTTAAATCTTGCTAAACGGCGTCAAATAGCTGGTTAATATCTGCACTATCTTCCTTGTTTAGCGGCTATTTATCTCATTTTTATTACCATTTTCAAAATGAGGACACGCCCTAGAGATAAAATTTAGCATTTATTAATTAATAATGGCGGCCTATGGGGTTATTGTCTACTCAGTTGTGTCTATATATTCTTATTAATCTGAAAATATTACCTATATAGCATATTAAATATCTAACGGACTTTGCGCCAAATGCGATAGCGCCTGTCGTGACTCATCTGTTATTTGGGTCTTATCTAACTTTAGATAAGCGACCTGCTCTTTTGCCATGACCACCAGCTCATCAACGCCCTCGACTGCTAGCATTTGACGTGACCAGTCTTGTATATTGATGTTTTTAGGAATTGTCACTGTCGTGCTGGATAAATAAGGTGGCTGGGCAATGGGTATAATCAGCAGCAATGCGAGCCCATGACAAGTGCCAATAACCCCCATGCCAGCAAATTAGACTGATTTAATAACAACCCGCCCATCGCGCCGCCAACAAACGCGCCTAAAAACTGACTGGATGAATTCAAACCCATTGCCGTTGCTTTATTGGCCACTGGTGCACGCTTAGATATCCACGAAGGAATCGTCGCCTCCAGCAAATTAAAACCCATAAAGTACAGCAGCAGTCCAAATATAATACCAACACCAACCTGACTACCAAAGGCAAGTAAAGCTAAGGCGACCGTCATCACGGCAATGGCGCTCAAAAACACTTGGCGCATTTTGCGTTTCTTTTCGGCAATAATAATAAAGGGAATTGCGATAGCAAAGCCAACGAATAGGAGCGGTAAATAAACCATGCCTTGCTGACTCACCGACAAACCCATGACGTCTTTGAGCTGATGTGGCAATATGACAAATATTGCAGTCATAGTGAGATGTAGCGCAAAGACACCGATGTGTAAGCGATTCAAATCGCCTATTTTAAGAACCGTCGCTAACTGCTCTCGAATCGATTTGTTATCCAGATTGTGCTTGAGCACACGTAATGGCGTAGGAACAAATAATAACAGCAGCATGGCTAAGACAGCAAAGCCTGCGTCAGCCAAAACAGTCCTGAAATACCGAGGGCACCGACCAATAAAGGGCCAAAAGCAAAAGCAAGCATGATGGACGTTCCAATGGTCAAACCCATCGTCGCCATCGCTTTAGTACGCATCTCTTCACGCGTCACATCTGCCAATAAAGCCATGAGTACCGCAGAGACAGCGCCACTACCTGCCAGCGCTCGACCAATAATCACCTGATAAATATCGGTCGCATTGGCGGCGATCATACCGCCAACCGCAAATAAGATTAAACCCAAAAATATAATAGGTTTACGCGGGAACTTATCAGCAGCCAGACTCATCGGTATCTGAAAGATCGCTTGTCCTAGCCCATAAATACCAACTGCTAAACCAATCAGAAATGGTGTGGCATGCGCATAATTGTTACCATAAACCGAAAACACCGGCACAATCATAAACAAGCCAATCATTCGTAAAGCAAAAATACCACCGACTCCGAGGATTGCTCGTTTCTCTACGCTATTCATACTGGCCTCACTGATTTATCACAACTGCTTTATCACAACTGCGCGTTGACCCATCATAAGTGCGCGATGGTTGATGACCATTGCACTCTGATTTATTGTTACTGCTCTATCAAGGCGACAGCCTAAAAATCAAGCCTCCTAGTATAAGACATTCGTCATCATGTTGCCGAGACTTTTGTCTTTATGCCTTACCCTCAACTCCAACATCCTAATCGTAAAGCCCAATAATTTGAGTGCATTGAATAGGTTAAGCGTTATAAATGAGTGGTATAAAGTTTTATATTAGCGCACGCAACTATAATTCGACTTACTGAGTTCGACGTACTGAATCCAATGTACTTTGAGATTCACTTTATAAGTATTTTATCGATTTTAAATCGCCACAGGCACAATCTATAAATAGATAGCGATAATTTTGTTACCAAGTACATCTACTGTCCCTCCTTACCTTGAATAATGTCCCCATCGTGCCAATAAAGTAAGGCGTCTTAACGATTATTGCTTAATAATCTCTATGACAAATACCCCGATAAAATGACAATGTTTGTTTAAATCTATAACAAACACCACCTGTTACTTAACCCTTATTTGATTTAAATTCGTTCAGTAAAATTAAAATAAAAACACCATTGATATTTTTGATTAATCAGTACATTCATCTTCACTGACACCTTTACTTTTTATACCTCTCTTTATAGACATCTTTTTAAATATAATTTTAGCAAATAGGAAACCCATAAACGATGGCACATGACCATATCGCAATACGCGGCGCACGTACTCATAATTTAAAAAACATTGATTTAGACATTCCACGAGATAAATTCGTCGTGATCACGGGCTTGTCAGGTTCTGGTAAGTCGTCACTGGCATTCGATACCCTCTATGCTGAAGGGCAACGCCGTTATGTCGAGAGCTTGTCGGCATACGCTCGTCAATTCCTCTCGCAAATGGAAAAACCCGAAGTCGATAGCATCGAGGGTCTCTCCCCTGCGATTGCCATTGAGCAAAAATCGACCAACCATAACCCGCGCTCAACCGTTGGGACGATTACCGAGATTTACGACTATCTGCGTCTGCTTTACGCTCGTATCGGTACACCCTACTGCCCCGAGCACGGCGAGCCAATGGTCGCGCAGTCGGTCACCGAGATGGTCGATCAAGTCATGGCGCTGCCAGATGACACCAAGATCATGATCTTGGCGCCAGTGATTCGTGAGCGTAAAGGTGAGCATACCGTGTTACTTGAGCAGCTGATTGGTCAAGGCTTCGTGCGCGTTCGCGTCGATGGTCACGTGTATGACACCGATGAGCTACCCACCCTCGATAAAAAGAAAAAACACACCATCGAAGTCGTGGTTGACCGCTTTAAAGTCCGTGATGACTTGGGTAACCGTGTCGCTGAGAGCTTAGAGACAGCGCTACGTTTGGGTCAAGGGCTGGTCACACTACACTTTATGGATGGCAATCCAAAAGAAGGCGGTGATGACAATCAAGTCATGTCAGCCAAGCACTCATGCCCTATCTGTGATCGCGCTGTGCCTGAGCTTGAGCCGCGTATGTTCAGTTTTAACAACCCATACGGTGCTTGCCCAAGCTGTGATGGTCTGGGTAAACGCCAATACTTCGCTGCTGAAAAGCTTATTACTCATCATGAAAAGTCACTCAATCAAGGCGCGATCAATGGTTGGGATAAACGTCATGCGTACTATTTTGGTTTGCTCAGCACGGTTTGTAAGCATTTCAAAATCGATATGGATGCGCCGTGGCAAGATCTGAGCAAAGCGCAGCAAGACCTTATCATGCATGGCTCTGGCAAAGAAAAGCTCACCTTTAACTTTACCGATGAGCGCGGCCGTAAGACAAATAAAACCGTACCATTTGAAGGCGTGCTGCCTTACTTAGAACGTCGTTATGCTAAGACGCAAAGTAACCTCGTCCGTGACGAGTTGGCTAAATATCTCGCAGATACGACGTGTAATATCTGTGATGGCGCGCGTCTGAACGAAATCTCGCGCAACGTCCGTGTCGATGACCAGACCATTGCCGAAATCGTTAAACTCTCTATTGGCGACGCTGCTGACTATTATAAAACCCTAAAAATTGGCGGTCACAAAGGCGAAGTTGCGGAAAAAATCTTTAAAGAGATTAATGAACGCTTAAACTTCCTTGTGAGCGTTGGTCTAGATTATTTGACCCTTGCGCGCTCTGCCGAAACGCTATCAGGCGGTGAAGCACAGCGTATCAGACTTGCGAGCCAAATCGGTGCAGGTCTGATGGGCGTTATGTATGTGCTTGATGAGCCATCCATCGGTCTACATCAACGTGACAATGATCGCCTGCTAAAAACCCTCACACGCTTACGTGATCTGGGCAATACCGTACTGGTCGTTGAGCATGATGAAGACGCCATTCGCCAAGCGGATCACGTGATCGATATCGGTATCGGTGCGGGCGTACACGGTGGTCATGTGATTGCTCAAGGTACCGTCGATGACATTATGGCAAACAAAGAATCGCTCACTGGACAATATATGTCTGGCAAAAAGCGCATCGAGATTCCAACCGTGCGTCATAAAGCCAAAACGATGGACGTCGAAGTCAAAGGTAAGGCCAAAGCCAAAAAAGTACCGATGACGATTGAGCTAAAAGGCGCATCCGGTAATAACTTGCACGATGTGGATTTAACCATTCCTGTTGGGATCATGACTTGTGTGACGGGCGTATCTGGTTCAGGTAAATCAACCTTGATTAACCGTACGCTTATGCCATTGGCAGCGACGCAGTTAAATAATGCGTCGACGCTTATCGCGGACAAGCATGAGAGTATCAGTGGTCTTGAGCATTTGGACAAAATGGTCGATATCGATCAAAGCCCTATTGGCCGTACACCGCGCTCAAACCCAGCGACCTATACTGGCGTGTTTACGCCTGTGCGTGAGATGTTTGCGCAAACGCAAGAAGCGCGTGCTCGTGGTTATAAGCCCGGTCGCTTTAGCTTCAATGTCAAAGGCGGGCGCTGTGAGATGTGCCAAGGCGATGGTCTTATCAAAGTTGAAATGCATTTCTTGCCAGATATGTATGTGCCATGCGATACCTGTGAAGGCAAACGCTATAACCGCGAGACACTAGAGATTCACTATAAAGGCAAAAGTATCGCCGAAGTACTCGATATGACCGTGGAAGACGCCACTGAGTTTTTCTCAGCGATACCAGCGATTTATCGTCGTCTGCAAGCATTGATGGATGTTGGTCTTGGCTATATTCGTTTGGGTCAGTCAGCGCCAACGCTCTCTGGTGGTGAAGCGCAGCGTGTCAAACTGGCGCGTGAGCTTGCCAAACGCGATACGGGACAGACGCTTTATATCTTGGATGAGCCAACTACTGGCTTGCATTTCCATGATATCTATAAGCTGCTCCATATCCTGCATACCCTACGCGATAAGGGCAATACCATCGTAGTCATCGAGCATAACTTAGATGTCATCAAAACGGCAGATTGGGTAATTGATCTTGGCCCTGAAGGTGGTAAAGGTGGCGGACTCATCATCGCTGAAGGCACGCCTGAGGAAGTGGCGGAAGTGAAAGACTCGTATACAGGTGAGTTCTTAAAGCCCATGCTTGAGCAAGGATTGAAAGACGTCAGCTAAGACAAATCAGTGAATGATTGATAAAAGGCTACTCTTTAGGGAGTGGCCTTTTTTGTTGGACAAGTTTCGATTTCAGCTTACGTGCAATATGATCTGCCATCCGATCAAAGCAATAATGACAATACTTATGCTATTAATAGTTTTAGAACTACCTATACCTTTTTTATTTGACACATAATGCATCATTATCATAAATGAACCAGCAACGCCTGCCCATATACTGTGAACAGTACTAGTATTATTTGCTATTAATGACAACGATCCTAAAAGAGGTGATAAAATAATGAGTAAGATAAAAGAATTTATAGTGAAGTCTTCTATACTGTCATCATAGTTTGAATTGCGCATTTTAACCTCTCATAGACATTCAAGTATATTAAGAATGATATCATTTAGAAGTATGTGCAGATCACGCGTTACATTTTTTTACAATATTTTTTATTTTGATAAAAAATACATTCTAAATATTCAAATCAAATATTATTTTTGATACCTTCTAAAAAATGTAGAGTATTTGATACTACATTTTAGTGAATTAAAGTTAGCCTATTTAACATGGTTAACTAGATACACTCTACGTAGCTTTATAATATTTGTTTACAAGGATTTAAAATGGCTTTTAAACGTCACTCATCTTTTACCCCTGCTCCTAGTGAAGACTCAAAGCTTTGGCGATATATGAGTCTGCCAAAGTTCCTCTCGCTTATTCAACAAAACTCTCTATTTATGGGCAATCTAGAACAAATGGCTCAAGAAGATAAATTTGAAGGAGTTTTACCATCTGCTAATTTTGTGCATCGAAAATGGAAATCAGTTGATGACGTTCCATTATCTATTCTTAATAAATTAAAAATGAACGTCATTTATCATGAAACTGGCAACTTACAGGCTTGTCTAGAAAACCATAAAGAAGTTCGAGAGTTGAGAATTAGACAGGCTTATGCCCATAGAAGATCGTATTTCATTAACTGCTGGCATTTAAATGAATATGAATCTTTAGCAATGTGGGATATTTACTCTAGAAAAGATGAAGGTATTGCCATTGTTTCATCGGAATCTAACTTTATTGGTGCATTTTCAGACTTACGACAAGACATTTTTGGAGGGGTAGTAAAATATGCTGATTATGACTGTCCTAACTTCACAATTGATGTTGATAACGGTTTTAATTCGATTGTGCACAAACGTGCAAGCTATGATTATGAGCGAGAATACAGATTAGTCTTTTGGGACACAGAAGTAACCCATAAATACATACCAACACAGGCAGTTGAATTTGGGACTAATGGTGAAGGCAGCCTCTCTTTTGGCCGGGCAAGTATAGGGCGTTCTGAGGAAGAAATTGAAAACATCGAAACAAAAGTGAGCTTTGATGCAAAATGCGATCTAAATAAATTAATAAATGAAATCTACGTCTCTCCATCAGCCCCGAGTTGGTTTTTTGATATAGTAAACAATATTGTTAAGAAGTATGAAGTTAATGTACCAGTTAACCAATCTAAGCTAACTAATGACCCTCTAAGATAAAATGAAGCAATACTCTCGTAGATTAGGCGGGGCTTGCAACGACCAACCTACCCTCTTATCTTTCTTGAAAAAACTTATTAACAGATTATAGAGACTAAAATGGGTCCAGATCCAAGTGATGGCATCATTACTAATATAGATAGAACATTAGGTATCGCCTACATTCAAGATGCGTACGAAGATACCATGTTCCACTATGAATTATGTAGTTATAGAGGTAAGGAGATCTTATTGGTAGGTACTAAAGTCGCGTACTATAAACTTTATAACAAAACCCCAATAGCAGTTGCATTATTTACTACAAAAGAATTAGATAATACTGAAACATTTGAGAGCCATGATGAAAAACACCATGATTTAAGTCGTTTTAAGATTTCCAAGTATAAATTTTTATTCTTTGGAATATGTTTGCTATTAGGTGTCATTTTAGGATTACTCGAATTATTTTAACTATGAATCTAACCCTTCGCTATCAACCATGTACCAGCCAACCCCATAAAAGAAGCACCTACTCGGTTAAATTTCTGACGGGCTTTAGGGCTTTTTAGACGTTTTTGCGCGTAACTCGCCATAAAGGCATACATCATCATGGCAACAATAGCGCAGCCAAAAATTACTAGACATAGAATCGTAATATCTACGCCTGTCAGACTGGTTACTGGAAAAAAGCTCGGTAACAAGCTTATGTAGAATAAGATAACCTTTGGATTGCTAATGGATATCAAAAATCCTGACACCACACTTTTTAAACCCTCATTCTTATTCTTTAGCGCTACATTTCCAGTGATAATTTCACTTGGCAGCGTCGTCCACATCTTGTACGCCAAGTAAAATAAATAACCTGCTCCTACAAACTTAACGATAGTAAACAAGGTATTGAAATTGCTTGCCAATGCGCTCAGTCCATAAGCTGAGAACACCATATAAATAGTATCGCCTGCGGCAAGTCCAATGATTAAAGGTAACGCCGCCCAAGAGCCTTGTGTCATGGCTTTGGCAATAGTGGCAAATACACCAGGACCCGGCGTCATGATAAATATGAATACAGCAATGATAAAAGTAAATAGCTGGATGGTGGTGATGGTCATGACAGTCCTTTATAGGTATGTTGGTACTTAATTATCATTCAATGGATAAGCAGATTTTCATTCTAGCACGGTCATTTTAGAACACCTGCAAATTTAAAAAGCCTATGTGTATTATATTATCCGATATAAAGAAAAACCATTTCGTTCAGTCTCGTTCCTCGACATCAGGCTATATTAGATTAAGCTAATTTGAGATCCGTAGTAGGCTGAATGTAGCTTGCAACACCCAACCTCACGACGTTAGATAGAGGTCAAATCAGCTACCTTTAGATACTCTGTTGCAAAAAAAAGGCAAGTCGTTTGACTCACCCTTTTTTGTTAGTATTTACTGATGTGCTATAGCGTTTACTGGGTTATCTACGTTTAATGGTTCTAGTCGTTACGCCAGTCGTTGCAGTAGTATCTGCTTTAGCAGCCGCTTGATAAATTGGCATAACTGTAGGTAAGAGTGATTGAATTTTAGCGATACGCTGCCCAGAGTTTGGATGCGTAGACATCAACGTGGCCATAGTATTGCTACGCCCATTTGCGGCCTCCATTTTTTTCCATACCGAAACGGCAGCTTCTGGATTATAACCTGCCTGCGCCATCAGACGTAAACCACCAGCATCGGCTTCTGATTCTTGACTACGAGAAAATGGCTTATCGATACCAAGGTCGCTAATTAAACCTAGCGCATCATCATTTAACCCTGTTTTTGCCTGCAATTGCGCACCGCCTAACTGAACCGCCAAACCTGTCAGAATTTTTTGCCCAGCATCCTTTTTGCCGTGCTCAGATAACGCATGGGTCATTTCGTGTCCCATCACTGCAGCGATTTCTGCATCTGTTAACTTTAACTGTTCTACAATACCTGTGTAAAAAGCCATTTTACCACCAGGCATTGCCCAAGCATTTAATTCAGGGGAACGGATAACCGTAATCTGCCAATCAAAAGGCACGCCTGTTGTATTCGCACGAACAGCGTAGGGCTTGATACGATTGAAGACTCTTTTAACTCGAACGGCCGTATTAGAAGTATTATCGACTGCGCCTTGACTATTGGCTTTAGAAATCACTTGAGAGTAACTTTTAGCCGCATCGGTATTTAGTGTCGCAGTATCGTACCCTGACATATCAGCAATAGTAGTACAACCCGCTAAAGTAGTGATAGTCGTAATCAATAAAGCATTTTTTATTTTATTAACAGTGGTCATTAGACGTCCTAGTTGAGAGAGATAATAAGATTAAATAACCAGACTAAAAATAGCGAATTAATAAGCTTAAAATTCTGCTATGGAAATCTATGTCACGCAATCTCGTAATTGAGAGCCATATACACATTGATACTGTAACTGTTATGTAAGTAATGTGTCTGGATTATCGACGGAGAGATTATCATTATAGAAAACAAAAGTCTATCAATTTAATAATCTATTATTTGCTTATTAACAGTTAAAAGTCCTATTCAACCTAGATTTACAGCCGACAATTTGATTTTTTAATTAGCGTCGCTGCTTTGGGCGGCATCTTATAATAAATCCAACTAAACAAACTCCCTCTCAACATTCATCACCCGCGCATCTACCGTACGTTCTATCTTTTCCTCAATTTGGCTACACTGAGACTCAACCTCACGTTTAGACAATCCAACGATCACAAACGTCCATTCGCTAGCGTCATGCCGATCACGCTCACCGCTTTCACAGACCGCGACGCTTGGCGTATTACCAAAGCGTGCGTGCAAGCCGCCCATGCGTTGGCGCTTTTCTTTTAGCGAGCCACAGCCGGGTAATGAAAACGTCAATGTCAGAATAGCGATGTGCATTTTATGCTCCTTGCCAAAAAAGTTTATAATAGTAGCCAATATAATATTTGATAATGGCTGATATTGTCTGCGCGTCAGCATCCATACCCTTTATAATAGCGTATCAATCGCCAACCAATTTGCGTATCTCACCCATGACTTCTATCAGCTACGTCAAGCAACAGCGCATCACCCGACTATGCGTGCGCTGCGGCTTACTCCTTATGCAGTATGGCGCTGAGTCTGCCGTGGTGGTGGACTTATCCAAGCGCTTGGGGCTTGCCTTGGGAATGAACAGTGTCGAGTGTTCGCTGAACTTTAACGCCATTACCCTGACGACCATCTGCGATGAGCGTTGTATCACCACCACCAGAGACACAATCAACCAAAGCATCAATGTCAATTTATTGGTGCAAATTCAGCAAATCATTAATAAGACCGAAGCGAGCGTCAATCATAACGAATTGATTGACCGCACTACTTTCGCATTTGATGAGTTAGATAAAGCGGTATATCCCACATGGCTGGTCGGCCTATTTGTGGGCGCCTCTTGTGCGGCGTTTGCTTATCTGAATGGTGGCAGCTGGTCGATTATGGCGGTGACCTTCATTGCAGGTATGGTAGCGATGTTTACTCGTATCTACCTATCCAAGCATCACTTTAACCCTTTTATCACCGTCATTGTGACGGCTTTCATTGCCTCGCTCATTGGGGCGACGACGTATTATTTTGATATCGGTAATAATGCCGATATTGCCGTGGCCTCCAGCGTGTTGCTACTGATTCCCAGCTTTCCGCTGATTAACTCGTTGTCCGATATCTTAAAAGGCTATGTCAATATTGGCGTTGGGCGCGCAGTTTTTACCTATATGCTGACCTTATCTGCTTGTGTGGGCATCGTGATGGCGCTGGTGTTACTGCGCATACAACACTGGGGGTTTTAGATGTGGTTTATTGAGACCGTCATACTGTCTTGCATCATTACCCTTGGCTGGACGCTGATGTTTAGCGTCCCCAAACGCTATATTTTGCCGTGTTTGCTGATGACGGCTTTTGGCTTTGGGTTAAAGACGGCGCTTGTTTATCAGCATGTTCATCTGGTGATCGCGAGCTTTTTTGGGGCAATGCTAGCCAGTTTTTTGGGCGTGTATTTTTCTAAGAAATATACCCTACCGCCCAAAGCCTTAATCTCACCCAGCGTCATCTGTATGATGCCGGGTATCGCGGCTTATAAGGCAATGGTGAGCATGGTTCAGATTGGCTATTTTGGCTATTCGGACGAATTATTTAGCCAAATGATGGTGTATTTGTTTGAAGCCTTGTTTGTGACCTCAGGATTGGTATTGGGCCTGTCCATTCCGGGGCTGTTGTTTTATAGACGTCGTCCTATCGTTTAGGTCACAGGCGCGTGGTTGAATGTTCCATCATTCCTATCTAATCCTTACATTCTTAAACTGCCCAAGCTCATCCAAACTACCGCGTACGCTATTCGGTTGCGACTTTAATGAAACCGTCTTATTAGACATTTTTACCGTGATGCCTTTGCTATTAATTTGATAGCGCACGGGTTTATTGATAAAGCTAAGCGTCTGCGTTGACGCATCATAGTCAAACCGACCATCATAAAACAGCTCAACTCTACCGTCTTTGTCCGCAAACACGTAATACAGCTGGTCGCCGTCAGTATCGTTACTATAGCGGCTATCTAGCACCATTTTTTTGCCGTTTTCCAAATCAAACTGGTAAACAGAAGCCGATGTACCATCTTGATTAGAATCCTTGTTTGGTGGTAGCACCTCATAGTTTTCTACCACCATTTTGCCATCAACGTTTGTCTTTTCAGTAATAGAGATCAGATCTCTATCATTATATTCTTCTTCAATAATATGAACGGCAACGGGCTTGTTATTAATCACTTTATAATCTGAATATTGATGCCATGCTGCCCCACTCTTAGTCATGGTATGTAAAGTTCGCGTATCTTCATTAATATCAAAAAATCCGCAATTACCCTGCGCCAGTTCAGTAAACCCCTCGCTATGGACGAAAGTATTGCCACGTTTCAAATATACTTGATAAGAAGGGCCGCCATAGCAGCCATTGCGCCCATCCTTCACTGCCACGTCTTTTTGCCCATCAAAATTAAAATCATCATAAATCAAGATGCTGCTTTCACCATACGGAAGACTAACAATATTAGCGCTGAGTTTGCCGCCTAATTGGTGCTCCTGACTGTTATCCAGCTCATACTCCATATCGATATCAGATGGCTGGCTAATGAGGATTTTCTTAGTCTTGGTATTGATGATATCTATGATAACGGTTGCACCACTGCTTTCATCGCTTACAGGCTTAATAAATGCCTTATAATCATCAGAGAAATCTTGAATTTGATAGGTTTGAGCGATAGCAGGACAGATTGCAAAAGGTAAAAAAAGCAGCTTCAATAACAAAGTGGATGACTTAGGTGATTGTTTTTGTATAAAAGAGATATTCATATGCATCCTTGAGAAAATAAAAAAGTGACTATATAAGAAAATGAAAAGTTGACCATTCATACGAATACATTTTTAATTGTCTAAAACCCACTCACCGTTCACTTGAGACACTTTAAAAAGGGTCTTATCGATTCGGCTGGTACCAGCAATCGTCTGTGTGATATCAGCTGTACACACATACGTGTTCCAGCCTTCTGTCGTATCGCAATTGATATTTTCGATACGTTCAAGCTTTGGCATCATTGTTTTCATCATACTGCTGATGGCTTTTGCTTTTTTATCATTGCCTGCATTTGCCACGGCATCACTCACTATCCTATCGCCTTGCTCATATTGAGCTTCGATTAGACCTTCCACGATACTTTCAGAAGGCGGATTCGAACATGCGCTAAATAGTGGAATCAATAACGCTATCACGGTCAGTTTTTTTGCCTGCTTCACGTCACTTTCACTATAGTTATAAAGTTACCTGAACTATATATAATTACGGATCAAAACCCAACTCAATTGCACAGCATATTTCATACTATTTATATGAGTGTTGGCCCTGAATATTTTATTATTCGACGACTTCAGTTCGTCGATTTTAGGATGCCCAAAGGCGGCTTATACTGACAGCGCAATCATGTTACTGCTATGATGCGTTTAATAATGACTGTTGAGAGATGACTGTGTGGCAGGTGTACCTTTTTATATTGCCAATTGGCCTTGGCATCATGACGCTTGCGGCAAGCTTGTTGTTTTTATTCGCTTATTTGATGTCGGATGACAATGCCACACGCTTGCCAGCCTTTAACTGGTTTAAGCGCTTAATTATCGTGGCATTTTTATTACTTAGTATCGGGCTGTTTATGACCTTTAAGCATTTTTGGGGTTGATAGAGACATAACTCGTGTTAAATAAAAAATAAACCTGATCACGTGCTACTAAGCCACACTTTCCTTTCTTACTGTGCCTTCGCAGACAGAGGTTGCATAAAATATATCTCAGTAGCAGCGTATATATTACGCGGCACATCAGCTCTAGGCTTTACTCGCTAATAATTTTTTCTAATTCTAATAACTCTAAATCTTGACGTTTGGGTTCGCCATTATTACCATCATTTGGAAATGGCATTTTACGACCATTTAGCTCATAACCACGGCGCTGATAATAAGCCAATAGCTCAGGACGATGGCTTAATATGGACATGGTAAGACGCGCAGGTTTTGTTTGAGTAGGCTTTATACCTGACCGTAAATGCCTTGTCGCAAACGTCTCAGCCGCTTGCAATATTTGATGACCAACGCCCTGCCCTTGTAGTTCAGGATTCACCGCAAACATACCGATGTAAGCTTTATTAGGATAGGCACTTTTATTCGATTCATTATCGACCTTCATATCAACAGCGATACAGCCTAATAACTCACCTGTCTCCTCCGCATCCCGCTCGCCTGTCGTCGTTTTGGGATAAACAAACAAATAGTGGTTTGGATTAGCGATAGTGCTTGCCAGCTCTTCTGGGGTAATGCGTATACCGCCGATTAAATCTGCTTCGTTGGTCCAGCCTTCTGTCTGCCGATAACAGCGGTTGAGTAGCTGTTCTAGTGCGTCAATATCATCCGCTTCGGCCTGACGTAAAAATACAAATGCTTTATTCATTGTTTATCCTTTGCTTTTTGGTTTTTCCCTATTTATTTACTATAAAAGCTGACCTGAATCATCAGGCCAGCCTCAATAGTAATACGTATTGCCTGCCTAATACTAGGGTGACAAGGCATTCGCTTGATCGATAATATCGAACCCAGCATTGATTTGTGCACGCGTTGGTGCATGACCACGACGCAATAATTCAGAGAATGCAATCAGTTCTTTGTCTCGCCCAAGCGAGCTTGCTGCACTAGCGCGCGTGTCCTCGCCTTCATCGTCAAAATAGTATTCGATATAATCCAGACGATCTGGCGCACCCAATAAGATATTGTTGTCTGGCGTTGCCACATGACCACTATAACGTAGGCTTTTGCCATATTGCGCCGTCCAAAAGAAAGGTGTACGGTCTTCGAGCGAATTGACAGTATAGTCATTCAATATCGCCGCTGCCGTCACCAATCCATGCTGTAATGCCACACGCCAATGCTCAATGCGCATGCGACCCATCTGATTGGGAGCCTTAGCAATATCGCCTAACGCATAAACACCATCACGCAGTTGCAAATGACCATCCACTTGTACGCCATCGGGCGCATTAACTGCATCTAACAGCTCGGTACGCGGCGCTACCCCAGTTCCCAAAATGACGATATCTGCGTCAAGTGTACTGCCATCCGATAGCATGACACCGCTGACTGATCCGTTATCATCATTGATTGACTCAACGCTAGCACCGAATGCAAAGTTAACCCCTTTTTCTTCGTGCAAGTTAATCAAGGCATTGCTGACCGCCTCAGAGACGATATTACTCATAACGCGGCGGCTGTTACCCACGATGGTGACGGAGGCGGCATTACCCGCTTGCATCAATGCCGAAGCCGTCTCCATACCGATAAATCCTGTCCCAACAATGACGACACGCTTATTATCGCTAGCAGTTTTAATGGCTTTTGCTTCATCCATACTGCGTAGTGTGTACACGCCGTCGAGATCGACTCCCTTAAAAGGCGGTTTTTTGGGTTCAGCGCCCGTGGCCACTACTAAGAAATCCGCCGACTGTCGCTCGCTGTTGCCATCATTGTCACTCATGACGATGCTGCACTCATTCGGCATTACCTCACTGACAACTTGGTTAAGACGCAGCTCAATGTTGTTCTTATTAGCCCAATCTGCTCCGCCTAATAGCAATTTATCTTCATCCATCTTGCCTGCCAAAAAAGCTTTAGACAGTAAGGGACGATTATAAGGCGCAGTACTATCAGCACTAATTATCGTAATTTTACCGCCGTAACCTGTTTTGCGCAGCTGATCGGCGGTCATAAATCCAGCACCGCCACCACCCACAATAAGGGTCTGTGTATCAGTTAGTTGGTCATTTTTAATTTGTTTATTAATTTTGGCCGAAGTATCTACTGTTAGGCTGTCGCCATCGTCTGTCAGCTTATACTGAGTCAAACCGTCCATCGCCACTGGCTCTAGGAGCGTGCCATCTCGACTGTCAAAAGTGCCATGATGCCACGGACAGACCACGCGATTGCCACAGCGCAGCCCTTCTCCCAAATCTGCACCTGCGTGCGGACATTTACCGTCAAATGCGCTAAACTCGTCCTCATTGCGAGTAATTAAAATGATACTATCGTCATCTTGTTTGTAAGATTTCATCCCACCATTTGGGATGTCAGCCTTATTAATGGTGACTGTCGGAATCGTTGTATTGCTCATAGTTCTTCCTTAATGGTTATAGTTATAATCGATAAGCATGTGTTAAGGACAGTTGTGTCAAATAATGCACCATTAAATCCAAAACAGTATCGTTATTGATAATAACAATATCCGTGAGTCCACCATGTTTTTTTGTATGTTCACTGCGTTGCAAAACGTAATACTTAATTTTGTGCCAATTCGTTTAAAACATACACTCAAATAAAAAATATACTCAAAATAAAAGACCCTGTTATGACTTCTCAAGACGACAATATAAACCCAACTACTAACCTTCATCCCACTTCTGAAGATGACGCATCGGATAAAGATCAACTTAAGAATGACTCATTTGATCACTCAAGTATGGATGTGACGGCAGCAACCGATACCTCGCGATTGCCCCAACCCACACAGCCGCCGTTAAAAAAAGCCCATTATAAAGCCCATGCCACTGACTTTGTGGTCAACGAGATATTGCCATTAGAGTTTA
This sequence comes from uncultured Gammaproteobacteria bacterium, assembly GCA_963744895.1. Taxonomy (GTDB): domain Bacteria; phylum Pseudomonadota; class Gammaproteobacteria; order Pseudomonadales; family Moraxellaceae; genus Psychrobacter. Next base: position 622,543 of record CAVUUW010000005.1, on the reverse strand, counting down.
CTGGTGAGGGTGAGCATTTGTGGCTGCATATCCAAAAATCAGGCATCAATACTGCCTATTTAGCAAAACTACTCTCAGAGTGGGCGGAGATTCCCTTACGTGATGTGGGTTACTCAGGACTCAAAGACCGCCATGCGTTGACCACGCAATGGTTTAGTCTGCGAATACCCAAAAAGCAATTACCTACCTCTGAGTTTGCGCCCGTCGATATTGAAGAGCAGGAGTCGGTCACTATCCTCGCTCAGCATTGGCATAACAAAAAGCTCAACCGTGGTACGCACAAGGCCAATGAGTTTATTATTACTTTGCGCCATGTCGAGTTTGCAGACTTAACATCTGACACCTCTGAGCAAATAGGCTCTGTCAAACAGCAGGTCGATCAGCATTTAGAGACTATGAGTCACACTGGGGTACCCAATTATTTTGGCCCGCAGCGCTTTGGTCGTCATGGCAATAACGTGAGAGAAGCGCTGGCATTGTTCGCACGTCCACCACGCGAGGCAAGGCCACAGCCAAAAAAGAGTAAACGCAAGCGTGCACCACGTGAGCAAAATACCATGGAGCTATCCGCAGCCCGTAGTTTGATATTTAATGAGATATTGGCCGCGCGAGTCAGAGACAGCAGCTGGAATCAGGGTTTAGCAGGGGACGTGTTTAACTTGGAGGGGTCAGGCTCGATATTTACCAGTGAAACGATGGACGATACGCTGCGTGCGCGACTTGCCAGCGGTGATATTCATCCGACGGGTGTTTTATGGGGTTTAGATAACGATAAGGTCAGTGGCGTCGCAGCCAATATTGAAAAGGATACTGTCCAAAATGACCCGTTATTGCTGCAACTGGCAATGGGCTTAGAGAAGCGTGATGTGAAGGCGCAACGTCGAGCGCTGCGTTTGCCGATTGAAGCGTTAAGCTGGGAGTGGTCGGATGAGCAGACATTAATATTGAGGTTTACATTAACCACTGGTAGCTTTGCAACCAGCGTATTGGCGGGTTTGGTACAGCAACTAGACTTGTCTGTTTAATTCGACACGCTGTAGCACAGTGCAGTAATGACGTTAAATTAAGTCGGCGATATTCTGCTCTGCTACACAAATGTCATTAGCACTCACGACTTGATTGCGTCCACGTCCTTTGGCTTCATACAACGCCTTGTCTGCTTTACAGATGAGGCGCTGACAAATATCGTCAGGAAGCTGCTTGATTGGCGTCTTGCTGTCATTTGGTTTGCTCATGCTCGACTTGGTTTTCTGTGATTTTATAAATGGGTTTTTCTCTTCTCTTCGAACTTGTGCTTCATATAATCGCTTGATACGTCGGTGCTCATCGTGAGCTAGCGTGTATACACCCAAACTGGTAGTCACACTAAAAGCCATATCGTATTGAATCATGATGACCCGCTTAGCAATGCTCAGCCGTAGCTGCTCAGCTATAATCATTGCGCTGTCATGCTTGGTATCTGGCAATACAATCAAAAACTCTTCACCACCGTAGCGGCTAATGATCGTTTCCTCATCTAAAGACTGCAATAGCGTCTGTGATACTTCCATCAACACCCGATCCCCAACCTCATGACCGTACTTATCATTGATCTGTTTAAACCAATCTAAATCCAATAAAATCACACTAAAGTCTTGATCATCTTCTACTGCCAATAATGCAGATTTCATTTGTGTCAGACCATAGCGACGACTTTGGAGCTGAGTCAGCTCATCTTGGTTGGCATGTTGTAGTATCTCTTCTTTACTAGCATCTAATATCAACAGTAGCGCACGAAAGGTATAAATGATAAAAATAGCTTTTGGTAGCGCCAGATAAAGATGAGTGGCACGCCAAAAAAACGTGGAAGAAAAACGCAGTTGATTCAAAAGATCCCAGCCTGACTGGCTGTTTTGAGCAATCGCGTTATGAATAGCGCCTTCAACAGCTGTCACTTCACTGTAGCCTAGATAACTATAAGTCACAACGGGAAAAGCGCCAATGTCCGTCTGACGCAGATTGGGTAACGTAAATCCAAAATAAGGAAAAGCCGTAAATGCTACAATCAATATGATATGACCCAAAAAGGCATTCCATACGTAGCGCCGACGTATGAGCATCATTGCTAGCATGGCCCCGCCAACAAGCGACACTCCAGATACAAGGCTACTATGTCCCATAACCAAAATGACCGCAGCAATATAAATGCTATAGACAGTCACTAAAATCGCCTGCCATTTATGCAGCGAGTCGTTGTACTTTCTCAAGGGTGAAAAATGGCTCGCCATCCAAAAAAAGAACACCCCCATCAGTGTGACGCCGATCCAAACGGGGTAAAGCAAGTCCATATCAACATAAGAAAAATAGACATCTTGGCGGCACCAAACAAACAAACACCAAAGCCAATGTGAGAAGACTTCCATCAACACAAACAAAGCCAGCAGCGACGCTCTATCAGCAGCTTGCCACTCAAAAATCACTCGAGAGAGTTTTTTGTATCCCAGATTAGATATCGATACAGCCATAAGGAATACCGCAGACAGTAAAAAAAGCTAAGTTAAAATCAAAGTAGTCGATCAAGAATACTGCTCATACTAGATCTAAACTTGCTCGCGTGATGTTTGATGATTCATGTAGCTTATCATGCTTAGTCATACTATTTATAGTAATGACCGCGTGGGTCTAAGACAATGTTACAAATGACTGCCAAATACCTTTTTGATCAGGATTCAAGGTTGGCACATCACCCAGACGTCGCCATGGCATATTACTGCCATGAAAATCACTACCAATGGAAACCTCTAGGTTATGCTCAGCAATGCTACGATCAACCATTTTACGGGTGCTGACAGGCTCGCTATTGGCAGGTAACTCACAGCCATCACCGCCAAGCTGTGCAAACTCTTCGATAAGCTTGCGTACTCTGGTCGCTGACAGCTGGTAACGCGTTGGATGCGCCAGTACGGCTTTGCCACCGCAAGCATGTATCAGCTCGATACCGTGCTGCATCGTCAAGGCTTCAATAGCGACATAAGCAGCTTTATTATCAGCCAAGTACTTATCAAAAGCCTTTTGTACTGTCTTTACATGACCCTCTTCAAACAATACCTGTCCAATATGAGCCCGACCCACCGCTTGCGGGTTGTTGCCTGCTTTTTCTAGTATCGCTTGCCATAGCTCATCATAATTGACATCCAACAGCTCACTGAGCTTTTCTGTCATTTTTCGTCCACGGGACGCGCGGCTATCTTGCAACTGCTGCAAGGTTTGATGCATTTTTTTGCGATCGGTAAAATCAAGCCCAAGTACATGTATGATTTTGTTGGTGGATTTATTTTTGCCATAACCGCCGCTTAGCGTATGTTCACAGCTTATCTCGACCCCGTTAATGAGTTGGATATTGCAAGTATTGGCAGCCTCGCGGGCTTCGTCGATACCCGCCAGCGTGTCATGATCGGTCAATGCCAATACGTTCACGCCTGCCGCATGAGCACGTTGAATGACTTCTGTTGGGGCATAAGTGCCGTCAGAGCATGTGCTATGACAATGTAAGTCGATTTTCATAAAGCTGGCCTTAGAGTTTTGAATGAGTTGTCAATCAGAGTATGTGGTCAATCGTATGGGTCGATGATGAGCAGATAGTTAGTAAAATAAGTGGCAAATGGCTAGCGCCTGTCATATAAGACGATTATCGTGTTGATTGCTTTTTTTTGGCGCAGTAGACGTGTAAACTACCCCATACGTTTTTGTTGGACATCCTATTTGTTATGAAAGCCTTATTAGACTTCATTCCCTTGATTGCTTTTTTTATTGCCGCCCGTCATAGCGGTATTTTAGCAGCTGCTGGCGCCTTACTTATTGCCACCATTATCATTTATGCGATTCACTTTGTGCGTCAAAAAGGCAAGTTTGATAAACAGCAATGGGTTGTTTTATTACTAACCATTTTGTTTTGCGGTGGTACCTTACTCTTGCGCGATGATATCTACCTGCGCTGGAAGTCGCCTATCATCAACGGTATCTTTGCTTTGACTCTATTTGTCAGCGCTGCGATCAATAAGCCATTGATGCAGCTTGCGATGAAAGATGTATTCTCGCTTACTTTGAGCGGCTGGAAAAAACTAACGGTCGTTTGGGCAATATTTTTTGCCTTTATGGCTGTATTACATTATATCACAGCGTTTATGATGTCGGATGAAGCGTGGATTAACTTCAAAACTTACGGCTGGATTCCGATTATGCTGGTGTTTGTCGTTATACAGTTTGTGGCATTAAAAAGTCACCTCAATCCAGCATTGACTGATAAAACCACCAAATGATTATTATCTTATAATAATACGCTATTTCTAAATTCTAATAGTGACAATAGTCACTCGTAAATACTATTAGAATAAGTGATGCTGTATTTTTATTATTTATTAAGGAAGCCTTATGTCTTTATTTGCCATTATTGGCTATGACGTTGCCGACAGCAGTGCCCAGCGTCAGACAACGCGCGCTGAGCATGTCGAACGTTTACAAGCATTGAGCCGTGAGCAGCGTCTCATCATTGCAGGACCAACCCCGATTGAGCATGGCAAAAACGAGATGTCAGGCAGCCTTATTATCGCGGATTTTGAGTCTCTTGATGCCGCACAAGAATGGGCAGGCGCTGAACCTTATTTGCGTGACGGTGTTTACAGCCATGTGGATGTCAAACCATTTGTCCAAACGCTGCCAACACCCGATGAGACCTCTAAAAATAAGCCGTCAGTACAGGTAACCGCACCGTGAGACAGCCGTTATCTTTAGGGAGTTTTCGAGTTTATAAAGCATGCGCGATAAGCGTTATGCTGTCAGCTGCTGGCCTAGCGCAAGCGGCGCCAACAGCAAATGCAGTCGATGGTACGACACCTGCATCGGCGCCAGCGACAACGGTCACGGCAGAGCAAGAAGTAGCACCAAGCGCCCCTCAAGCGTCAAACGATACCTTGTTGGCAGCGCAATTACAGCCTTCTAATAAAGCCCTATCCGATGCCAATCAAGAACTATTAAGCCGCAATGCCCAGCTTCAGCGCCAAGTGAATGACTTACAGACCCAAGCCAATGTTTTGGTTTATGAAAGTAGAGGTCAGTTATTTTTATACGGCGCTTTCACCGTTTTAATCAGTTTGTTGGTCGGTATTTTTGTCTCTTGGCTAGTGTTTGTACGCCGTGAACGTTGGTAAAATGGCTTACTTTGCGTTCCGTATTCTATTGGAAATTTATCTTTAGCAAGATACCCACACGTTTGATTGATAATCTTGTCTCAAACCACTCACGTCTTTAAGAAACGCGACATGTCTACTATTCACAACCAACCTGACGCACCACTAACCATAATTACGCCTGCCAAGATTGATTGGCAAATGGATGATACGGGTAATATGGTGCCTGTGTCAGGTGAGTTTGGTGATGTGTACTTCTCGCATGCGGACGGTCTTGCAGAGACTCGTCATGTGTTTTTGACGCACAACCAGTTGCCAGAGCGCTTAACAAAGCTTACGTCGCAGCAGTGCTTTACCATTGCTGAATTGGGCTTTGGTACAGGACTAAACTTCTTAGCGACATGGCAACTATGGCGTGAACTGCGCTATATGCATCCGCACTTAGCAAACGCTCGCCTACATTTTGTCACGACCGAAAAATATCCGATACCACTTGCCGACTTGACTCAAATACTCGCCTTATGGAGCGCACGCGCACCTGAGCTAAAAAAGTACATTACGGCACTTTTAGCCGCTTATCCGCCGCTTATTGCGGGCTGTCATCGTCTAAATTTCCATAACGACAATATAACCATCGATATGTGGTTTGGCGATGCTGCTGAGAGTTTAACCAAATTGTCCTCAGACAAATCACTTCCATACACGCCCTACGTGGATGCTTGGTTTTTAGATGGGTTTGCCCCTTCTTGCAATCAGGCATTATGGACGGAAAATATCTTTGCGCAAATGCAACGTTTGTCGCGACCGAATACGACCGCCGCCACTTATAGCTGCGCTGGTATTGTCAAACGTGCCTTCAAAGCACACGGCTTTCAAATCAGTAAGGTCAAAGGTTTTGGTCGCAAGCGTGAGATGCTAACCGCCCTTATGATTGATCCGGTAGAGGCAGATGATACAGCCTCTAATGATGAGATTAACACGGTTTATGATGTCAACTTGTCCACTCATAGCATCATCATTGGCGCAGGCGTCTCAGGGCTACTGACGGCTTGGTCACTGGCCAATCGCGGTATCCAAGTCACGTTATTGGACAAGTCAACGCCGCTAGCTGGCGCATCAGGCAACCCGCGCGCCCTTCTTGCCCCCAAAATGACGCCCATTCATCATGTCGATGAGCATCTGCACACCATCGGTTATCTTTATAGCAGCAGACTGTACCGTCAGCTCGACAATGGCGCTGAGCAAGTAAAAGCACCCCTTATACTTGAACCAACAGGGGCACTTGATCTGCTTATCAAAGCCAATGTCGGCACAGCGCAAATTGCTGACTACCCGAATGAGATGGCAACCACCCTGCCCCTGATGCAAGCGCAAGCCACCAGCGGCCTAAAAGAGCAGGATCTATCAGAAAATTTATATTTACCGCAGTCTGGATTGGTCAATCCACAAGCCTTAAAGCAGATTATACTGATGCATCCGCTCATCCGCTTTCAACAATTGGAAGTGACTCGTATCCAAGAAACAGAGCGCCAAGTTTGCGTTGAGGGACATGATCAAGACAAGTCTGAACAAACTATCACAGCCGATAACGTGGTGATCTGCGCCGCATTCGAGAGTCATAAGATAGACAAGCGCGTCTTTGATTGCCGCAAAATCCGCGGTCAGCTTTCTTGGTTCACACCGACCACTGAGCAACTTGCACATTTGCCAAAAATACCGCTTAAATACAGCGGTTACTGTACCCCATTCACTACGCAGATAGGCGATGAACAATTAAACCCTGTGGTAGTGTGCCAGCCTCAGTTTTTATTAGGGGCCAGCTTTATCCGCAATGATACAGACACTGATGTTCGTCTTGAGGAGCATCAGATAAGTCGCGATAAGCTTATCAAAGCTATTCCTGAAATGCGTGACATTGTTCCAACGGATGTCAGTTTATGGCAAGGACGTGCCGGCATTCGTACCCAAACGCCGGATTATCATCCGATCGTGGGCCTCTTATCAGACAGCAAGCGAGTTTGGGTGATGAGTGCGATGGGCGCTAAAGGGTATGCTCTAGCGCCGATATGTGCCGAAGCATTGAGTGATATGATGATGGGAACCTTGGCGCCACTGTCGGCAGCAATGCTTGCACGTTTGTCGCCAAATCGTACGCGTTTGCAGACGCCACTTGTTTAAAAGCCTTATTCATTGTTAAGAGTTTTCATGATTACTGTCCATTCGCGATTTCACCGCGCCAAACAGTGATTTTCCAGTGTTAGAGTCGCTTGATTCTTGATGGGCGATTCTGGTGCTGCCTTCTTTATCAGCAGTCATTGTCGGTGCGGTTAATGTACGAATCTGCGCTTCATCACGTGTATTTTTTTGGATGGTAACAGCCGCAAACAAACTCATGGTAAATGCCATCATATAAAAGCCTTTTTCGCTTAGGCTCAGACTTGCCGCATTCATAAGACCGATCGCAATCAGCGCAATAGATAACCCTAGAGCACCCCAGCTGATTAAGTAATACATATTGGTCGTAGGAATGCCTTCACTACGATCACGCAGTGTTTTTTGTAAGCTGATAGCCGAATAAAGCCCAAGAGCCAGCACCGCTACATAGTAACCTTTTTCATTTAGCAACATGCTTTGTGCATTCCATAGTCCCAATAGGTACGCGATTACGCCCACCAGCATCACTGCCCAAGACGTACCAACATAAGCAGTAGTCGGTTTATAAGCAGCTAGCTGGCTCTTAGTGATTGTGTCATTATTCATCATCGTCCTTAATTAGCGATAGGCAAATATTTGGCGGAAAAGTACAACTTTTATCGACCTCTGTTTTGCCTTAACATAACACAAGCATGTTATATTGTAATCTAAAATTATTTTTAATCAGCAATAGTGTCTTTAGCGACAGAGTCCCGCCATGTCTTTTTACGTCTTACTTATTTTGCTTAGTCTTATCGTTATCGTGCCAATCATTTTCGTGCTAAAAGAAAAATCTAAGCACTCGCAGATTGACTCTACACAGAGGCATCAAGCATATTTGGCCTCTGCAAACATTGCCACCCCTCCTTCTCAAACAGACAGCACTGCCAAAAAAAATACAGACAATGGAGCGCTTGATGAGCTCAATGTGATTAATTTTTCAGCGCATCATCCCTTTATCAAATTGCTTTATGACGAGCAAGTGCCCGAAGCGTTTCGAGCAGTTATGGATGATATTGGTCAATCTTATGAGTCTATTCATCACGAGCAAATCACTGAGTCACAATTATTCACTCTTAATAAGCTTATCGCTACACGTGTACCAGAGCTGATTATTGACTATCTGAGTCTAGAGCAACATTATGCAAAAACGGTTATCATTGATAATGATAGACAAAATACCAGCTATGATATGGTGTTAGATCAGCTAAAATCGATTTTGGATTTTTCGCAAAAGCTGAGTATTCAAAGTCAAAGTGGAGTCGTAGACAAACTACTTGCCAGCCGCAGATATTTGGACGATGTGTATAAAGAAAGTGGCATGAAAGCCGATAGTCTAAAAATAAAGTGAGCGTTTCATGCATTATTATCAAACCACTCTTACCCTACCTGCTTACGCACGCGGCATTCATATTATTACTCCAATGATTGAAGATGCCATTGATAGACTGATTCCCAGCACCTCCAAAGCCGGTTTGGTGCATCTGTTCTTGCAGCATACCTCAGCCAGCCTCGCTATTAATGAAAATGCCGACCAAGATGTCAGATTAGATACCGAAGATTGGTTAAATAAAATCGCACCAGCTAATCAGCCGGAGTATCGCCACACATTAGAGGGATCAGATGACCTGCCCGCTCATTTTAAAAGTATAATGCTTGGGGTGAGCTTAACAGTGCCACTTATCGATGGCAGATTGGGTCTAGGAATGTGGCAAGGTATCTATTTATGCGAGCACAGAAATCATATGAAAAAATATGGCGGACAGCGAACACTGGTCATTACCGTAAATACTTAATAAGATATAGCCAACCCTTTCATCTCTCATATTTACGCTGCCCAATTGAGGCACTCTTAACGGACAACACTTATCATGAAAATTCATGTATCCGATTCCTCAAAGCTAAAATCTTACTATCACACACTTCCTGCTATATTTTTTAGTGCGCTACTGTTGACTGCCTGCCAAAAGACACCTGAACCTGAAGCAGAGACTAAAACACAAGCAGAAACAGACGTACAAACGACGCCTGTAACGACCAATATCAATGTGCCTGAAGATAATGGTGATGGTGACAGTAACGGAACGGACGCCTCAACTGAGCCTGCAACAGATACCGAGCGTGATATCAGTCTCACTCAACTAGAAGATAATCTTGAGACCACTGGCTCCGCCCCCAACAGTGCTAGCGCATCGCCAAATCCTGAGCAAGCCATCAAAGGCGCACAAATCACAGATGTACTTTATAAAAGCGCAGCAGGTGAGACTCTGTCTGTTGTCTTTGAGACGTCAGCAGCAGGTTTACTCAATGCCATTGTGACGTTACCCAACAAACCCAAAATGACGTTGACTGCGCCTGAAGGTCAAGGTAATAATCCTACCTATCGCTCAAGCGACGGCAATATTCAGCTGGTCAGCCATGCTGGGGGCGGTAGTATTGATCTTATCCGCAACAATAAAATCACAAGCTTTGACGCAATTAGTGCTGAGGCCGAAGTAGTGGCAGAATAATTAACATAAACGCTTAGTTCCAGTCTTTATATATAGTCGATTCATTTTAGAAAAAGTACAGTTCTACTGGAATAAATTTTTCGAAGCCTCTGTCACGCTTGCGAACAGCCAGCGAGAAAAATTAATACCAGTAGAACCTTCTGACTATATGTCTTACCTTTATTTTGGATTAACAATAGCATCGAATCATTGGCCAAAAAAAAGACGGCAAACAAAATATTGTTGCCGCCTTTTTTAGTAGTGTGTCTACTTGCGTCTAGCCAAATCCTGTTGTTTGTCCAAATAGGCTGACAAGCCAGCTAAAACCTGCCCACAGCGCCCAGACGAGCAATACGATAAAGAGTAATCCAAGAATATCAGGGATGTGCAAATACAACCAAGCAACGATTGGATTGCGCCAAAAGGCACTTTTTTGCTGTTTGTTTTCAAGCGATTGATGCAAAAACGGTCGATCGATATGCGTGACGTCCGTGATGCCATACTCATTGTGTAGGTGCTGATGAACGATTTCCAACGTCTTACGACTGGGACGAATAAAGATATCCAATAGCGTGCCGATACCAGGGACGATACCGACGACCATATCGATAAGCGCTAGCCTGACAGCAGGCGTCATTTTATGCACGGGCACACCCAACTGTCGACCCAATATAAAGGCATAACTGGTCAATGCCAACCCTGCCAAATCACCTGCCAGCGGAATGGTTGAAAGCGCTGCATCCGCGCCCATTCCTTGCTTGGTAAAAGGAATGCGTACAAGCGAATCCATAGCGTTAGCAAACTTTGCTAGCTTGCGTTCCGCCTCAATCACTTGCTGACGCGTTAACCCATGCTCAGCCAGCTTAGCTTCATAATCGATAGCAGAAGCACTCGCGTTGGGTGTCCTTTTTCGCTTTAATTTTGAAAATCTATCCATTAAGCGTGGTCCAAATACAAGCGATAGCGATGAGCGCAAAGACATAACGCCCTACCCAAATATTGGCTAAAAACGCTTGAAAGCATGCTAGCGGCTGACGACTGGCGCACGCGCTGTTTTGCTTAGCAAACATCATCGCCACGAGTGCCAATCCAAATATAGGCGTGATGCTCAAACTGGTGGGCGCAAAATAATGCCACAAGACTACCCCCATTATAAGCAAAAACAACATCTGTAAGATAGAAATAATAATCACATCATAACGGCCAAATAATATCGCCGTCGATTTGATTCCAATTTTTAAATCGTCTTCGCGATCAGCCATGGCGTACTGAGTATCATAAGCGACTGTCCAGCACATATAAGCTAAGAATACTAGCCAACACCAGATGTCAGGCGTACCTTGCACTGCGACATAAGCCATTGGTATCGCCCATCCAAACGCTGCTGCCAAAAATACTTGTGGCAACTGCGTATAGCGTTTCATGAATGGGTAAATGAACGCCAGTATGATGGCACCGAACGACCAATAGAACACAGTAATGGGTAAAAAGAACAGCAGAGACGCGCTCAATACGACCAATACCAAAAAGGCTGCAATGGCCTCTTTGCCTGACAAGCGCCCATCAGCCAATGGGCGACCTTTGGTGCGAGTCACATGACCATCTACCTTGCGGTCAGCAAAGTCATTAATCGCACAGCCTGCTGCTCGCATAAATACGGCACCTAGCGCAAATATCACAAATATTTTGAGCGTTGGCAACCCTGCCGTCATCCCTTGATGTTGCGCCTGACCCATCGCGGCAAACATAACGCCCCATAGCGTCGGCCATAAGAGCAGCTCAATCCCAACTGGTTTATCAAAGCGGGTCAGCTGCATATAAGCGTGTAGTTTGTCTTTAAACGTCATAGGAGAACGAGTCTGTGTCATGGGGCGGTGGTCTCTATATTTGCTGCCACAAGCGGTTTGCTTCAACCAGTGATATCTCAGGATATTGCTTTCGCAATGCTTTGATAGCGGCAATTTTTTCTTTTTTGGAGGCTTGCTGACGCAAGAATGCCAATTGCTCTTGCGGATTGCTCAGCTCTTTTAGACGCGCTTCAAGCCGTAGGATTCGAGTCCGCAACATGATATTTATCAATAGCAAAACGGCACCCATGACCCAAATAATCAGCACTGACATTCTCTGCTCCTAGATTGGTATAATATAAACTTAATCAGTAAATCCATTTACTGAATTGATTGAAGTAGCATTCAAGAAAATAACTAGGGCCAGTTCAACATAAAATCGATACTTTAGTAGGCGCGTGCTACTGTGAGTAGTTTTTCTTGCTTGCTGTTCGCAAGCATGACAAAGGCTACAAAAAATTTATACTGGCAGTACTATATCGGGTTTGAAGTGCATCGACTATATTAAACAAAATAACCATCAAAACGCACTGCTTCGTTATGCCAGCTCTCACTTGGCGTTTGATTGGCAAGTTGCGGCGCAAATTGTGGACGTTTGACAATTACTCGACCAGACCCATTGTGACCAACGACCGCTAAGGCGCTTTCCAGCAATTGCTGCTCTTCATCCAAAGTTGGTGGACGCGCCAACTGGTGCAATGCTTGCATGTTTTTACCGACTTTAGCGCCTTTACCTGTTTTGCTGTCTTGATAGCTGTCTTCTGGAAACATAGGATCTAGATAGACCACATCGACTGTCTTATTGTCTTCAGATACGAGCGCGTTATTCACGTTTGCAAAATAACTGAGCGCATCGGTGTGAATGATCTGTAGACGTGCCATCAGCTTTTGCCAATTCGCCAATTTACTCATACGCTGTTGCTCGGCTAGCAATAATAGCGCCATCAATGGCTGCTGCTCAAGCATAATGGTCTGAGCGCCCGTACTGGCCAATATTAGACTGTCGTGTCCAAAACCTGCCGTTGCATCAATAATCTTGCTCTCTGATGTCATCTTTACAGCTTGCAACAATAACTCAGACTTACGTCCCGCGCTGACCACTCGTCGCTGTAGCTTGTCCCACTCTGGGGTGACGCTGAGTCCATCGCTCAGCCATGACAGTCTATTTTTATCATCTAATAGTACTATCGGTTGGGTAGATAGTTGGCTCAATTGCTGGCGGATTTTTTGAGTGAGTTTGTCCGTGAGCTGCTCAGAATTCAAAATAATTGGTAATTGGTGCTGCTCTACCAAGTCCTGTAAGGCGATTATCTGAGCTTTTTGCAACTCATGTGCATAAAACAGTTGGCAGTGTAACACGCGACTTGGGTCACTAGATTCTTGCTGCAAAGCGCTCATAACTGCCATCCTTTATATTGCTCTGACTACTCATTAGCAATCGTTTAACCCGCCATTTGATAGCCAAAGCCCCAAGCCGCGACCAATACAATAATACCCGTGATAATACGTAACCAAGCAAAGATCGTAAAGTCACGACGACTCACCCACGCAACCAAAAAGCGAATGCAAAGGAGCGCGACCACAAAGGATACGACCGTTCCAATACCGATTACTAGCCAATCTTCGCTGTTGGTCAACACGTCACCATGTCTGAGCAGATCCAAGAGTGTGGCACCCACAATCACAGGAATACCCAAAAAGAAAGAAAACTCAGCGGACGCTTTTCGTGATACCCCAAGCCATAGCGCACCAATAATAGTGGAACCAGAGCGCGACGTGCCCGGTATCAATGCGACACATTGAAATAGACCGATCAGCAATGCGGTTTTTAAGCTCACATCCTCAGCTTCTTGCGCGATAATGGGTTTTGGACGACTCTCAACATAAAATATCAACAAGCCCCCAACGATGAGCATAATCGCAACGATAATCGGGTTAAATAAATAGGCTTTGATCTCGTCAGCAAAGGTAAAGCCCACAAGCATAACCGGAATCGTGGCAACGATTAGGCTAAGTCCAAGTTGCCTTGGGTTTGCCATGCCGTCGGCTTTGCCAGTCAACAAGCCCATCAAGGCTTGCCACAATCTGCCCCAGTAGTCATAGATAACGGCCAATATTGCACCAAACTGCACCACCACGACAAACAGGTCTACTTTTTCTTTGGTCCAAAAGTTCATTACATCTGCTGATAAAATCAGATAGCCTGTACTGGAGATGGGTAGAAACTCAGTGATACCTTCAACGATACCCATGATGACAGCTTGAATTAATAAAATGATATCCACAATGACTTCCTAGACAAAGATATACTGATGGTTCAGTATAGTTTTTAGTATGTTCTGATATTTTTAAGGGGCAATAGTAATAATTACGCCTTACCTTGCTCTTTTAACGTTTTCCACGCCTGATTGCGCAAATATTTAGGCAATGCCTTTGCCGCTTCAGTACCACCTGAGATCTTGAACTTATCAATACCCAGTTGCCCTATCACGACTGCGTCTGGCCAGACGTCTTCATGGCATGCTTGCCCATCTTGTGGTTTTAGCAGTACCGACCCATTACCCACCAAGGGGATATTGAGCGTGGTTTGGCTGTCATAATCTAGCAATTGCTCAGTACTGTCGACATCGTTATCGTTGTCCAACACTGGCTGCATTATTAAACGATCAACATCTTTTATAGCATAGTGGCCAAAATAAACTTGCTGCATACGCGCATCAAGCGCGCTGTATACGTCGTTCAAACCATACTGCTGATAGACACACTGAGCAATCGCTTGCAAACTTGAGACGCCCACACAAGGTATGTCATGAGCCACAGACAATGCCTGTACCACGGCCGTATTGATTCGTATACCACTAAAGGCACCAGGGCCTCGATTAAATATTAGGGCCTGTATATCAGCAAGTTTTAGCTGAGTCTCTGACAAAGCGGCATCAATCATTGGGAGAATTTGCTGAGTCTGCTGGCGTTTGCCCGCTTCGGTATGGCTCGATAATACTTTGCCATTCAAATCTAGAATCGCAACCGAGCACTGGTCAAACACGGTATCCATGGATAAAAACATCATACTCTCGGCTTATACTTTGGGTATTATAAAAAAGCAATGGCTTCATAAATCAGCGCCTATCATAGCATTTAGGTCAGTCTATTTTTATTACTTTCTACATTTTTCACATTTTATTCATGAGAGTTGGTACAAAAACGACGGGCATAAAAAAACCTCAGAACTATTTTAGTTTTGAGGTTTTATAAAAAATAATAACCTTAATCATTTAAGATTAATTATCTAAGTTCAGTCACTACTTATTAAGGGATTAAAAGCGCGTTTTAAACTTTTTTGGTGATTGATTTTGCATGTCCTGCATCTGCTTTTGCATCTCTTCAGTGCTTGGCATATTATTAGGATCGAGTCCCATCTGCTTTGCCATTTGCTCTGGATTGACGTCTTTAGCACCGCCCTGCTGACCGCCGCCAAACAATGGACCGCCGCCACCGCCAGCGCTACCGCCACCCATTAATCCTTGCATTGACTTCATCATTTTACTGATGCCTTCAGGCTTTGAAATCATTTTCATCATTTTTGCCATTTGCTTGTGCTGCTTGAGCAAACGGTTGACGTCTTGAATCTCACGACCTGAACCTGCAGCAATACGGCGCTTACGGCTTGGATTGATCTTGTCAGGGTTTTTACGCTCAAATGGGGTCATTGAATTAATCAATGCTTCCATTTCACGCACTTTTTCTTCTGGTTTGGCATCTTCGACGGCTTTTTGCATGTCCGAGCCGCCCATACCTGGCATCTTGTCTAAGAATCCTGCCATGCCGCCCATGCTTTTCATTTGCTGGAATTGGGTCAATAGATCCTCAAGGTCGAAATCACCGCCCTTTTGCATCTTTTTCGCCATTTTTTCGGCTTTATCACGGTCGATTTTTTGTTCAACTTCTTCGACCAAGCTCAGTACGTCACCCATACCCAGAATACGCTGAGCGATACGTTCAGGATGGAATAGCTCTAATGCATCTAATTTTTCGCCGCGACCTAAGAACTTAATCGGTTTGCCTGTGATGGCGCGTACAGAAAGCGCCGCACCGCCGCGAGCATCGCCGTCAGTCTTAGTTAAGATAACACCCGTCAATGGCAAGGCATCATTGAACGCTTTGGCAGTATTGGCCGCATCTTGACCAGTCATGGCATCGACGACGAACAATGTCTCAGAAGGATTAACCGCCGCGGTTAACGCTTTGATTTCATCCATCATGTTGTCATCGATATGCAAACGACCTGCCGTATCAATAATCAAAATGTCTTGATATTGAATCTTGGCTTCTTCAATGGCACGCAGCGCGATATCAATCGGATTTTCATCAGTGCTTGAATTGACAAACTTGGCATCAACCTGACCTGCCACTTGCTCAAGCTGTTTGATCGCGGCTGGACGATAGACGTCAGCAGATACCAGCATGACTTTTTTCTTATGGCGCTCTTGTAAGAACTTGGCCAATTTACCAGCAGTCGTCGTTTTACCGGCGCCTTGCAAACCAGCCAATAGATAAACGACGGGTGGTTTGCCAGTCATCTCTAACTGCTGGTTAGCACTGCCCATCATTTCAGTCAGCTCGTCATGAACGATCTTGACGAATGCTTGTCCTGGTGCTAGCTCTTTAAGGACTTCAGCACCAAGCGCTTGCTCTTTGACACGCTTAACAAAGTCACGCGTGACCGGTAGCGCCACGTCTGCCTCTAGCAGTGCCATACGCACTTCACGCAAGGTGTCTTTAATATTGTCTTCAGTCAGTTGTCCAGTACCCACAATATTGCGGAGACTCGACGATAAACGTTCTGTTAAGGTATCAAACATAAATGACTCTCAGTTAAAATATTCTTTGTTGAAATAGCTTTCAGTGAAACCATTTAGATGGTTTACATATAATATGAGGTGTACGTGATAAAATATCAGGTCGTATTTTTATAAATAACATCATAAAAAACAGCTTAGTATCAATACTATAGCACTTATACGACTTGGCATTATCATCGTTTTGCAAATGGCCTGGACGTTAGTGACGCCATTTATACCTATCGTGTTTGGTTCAGTTTGATAGATTGGCTGATACAAGCATTTATAAGGAATACGCAAGATGGTACTCAATTGCTCACTATTTTATGATAAATTGGACAATTATTCTAATCATTCCGATAATACCACTTTCGCATTGCATTGAGCAGTCATTATACGCTCAATATAAGATGAGGCTTTATATCTGTGCACTTTGCATTCTTACTTGCTAGCCTAGCTTATATCTTAGTCAGCGCTTATATTGGTTTTGCGCTCACTCAGAACAAACCCCTCCATAAAGGCATCAGTTTGGGCTTATTGATGGTTGGTATGGTTGCGCATGCGATATTGCTGTATCCCTACGTTGTGACTCTATATGGTTTAAATTTTAACTTATTCAACGTAATCAGCTTAATCAGCTTATTTTTCTTATTCTTTTATGTGCTGTTTTGCTTATACCGCCCTATCGTTAGCCTTGGTATTTTAGCCGCACCAACGGCATTGGTGGGTATGACCGTTGGTTATATTGGGCGTGCTCCTTATCAGCCGATAACGGCTATCAGTGCCGGGCTTGAAGCTCATATCTTATTGTCTTTTGCCGCCTATTGTGTTCTGCTCATGGCCGCGGTACAGGCGCTATTTTTGCGGCTACAGATCCGTGAACTAAAACATCAAACCATTCACCGTTTTTGGGTTAATAAGCTACCGTCATTGCAGAGTATGGAAAGCTTATTGTTCGACATGCTATTGGTAGGGTTTGTCTTGCTCAGTTTTGCACTCGGCATCGGCTTTATCTGTGTAGAAGACTTGATGGCACAGCATATTGTCCACAAAACAGTCTTTAGTCTACTGTCTTGGTTATTATTTGGTACGCTTTTGATCGGTAACTGGCGCGCAGGATGGCGTGGCAAACGTGCCGCTAATATCACCATCTATGCTTTTCTCTTATTGGCGATTGGCTTTGTCGGCAGCAAGTTTGTGTTAGAGCTATTGCTGGGTATTGGCCAATAAGAAAAAGCGGCAGTCAATTATCTCTTATACAATTGACTGCTGTTAAAATTATATTTAGATACTATCTATAGACTATAGATAACGATGTAGGCTTTTATAAAATTACTGATAATTAAGCGCCGCTTTAGTTAAAAACGACAGTCTTATTCCCCGCCACGATCACACGATTCTGTACATGCCAGTTTACAGCGCGTGCCAATACATTTCGCTCGATATCACGCCCAATTGCTCGCAGTTCTGTCACGCCTTGGCGATGGGTCACACGGTGGACATCTTGCTCAATAATAGGCCCTTGATCGAGCTCAGCGGTCACATAATGTGCGGTCGCCCCAATCAGCTTCACGCCTTTATCATAAGCTTGGCGATAAGGATCTGCACCAACAAAGGCGGGCAAGAATGAGTGATGGATATTAATCACTTGCATCGGCCAACGCTTCACAAAGTCAGATGACAATATCTGCATATAACGTGCTAACACAAGCAAATCATTACCTTCCATCAATTTATGAATCTGCTCTTCTGCCTGTTCCTTATTGTCTTTGGTGACAGATACATGATGAAAGGTAATACCAAAATTTTTCACTGCTTGACGTAAGTCAGGATGATTGCTGACAACACAAGTAATCTCGCAGTCCAGCAAGCCGCGCTGATGTCGCCATAGCAAATCTAACAATGCATGATCGAACTTGGACACTAAAATACCGACTTTGGTCTTAATGGCATTGTTGTGGAGTCGCCAATCCATGTTATGGCGTTTGGCCACAGTATGTCCAAAACTAACTTCAAAATTATCGATAATCTCGCTCAATCCCGCCAAAGCAAACTCTAAACGCATAAAGTACTGACCGCCTTCATGCGCTGTTGAATATTGATCGAGCGTAATAATATTAGCGCCGTAGCGATGAATGAATTCAGAGACCGCTTGTACGATACCCGCTTGGTCTTTGCATTTGATCAGAAGCGTTGCGGTATCAATCGCGTCGTTTGCAGATGATTCCATAGAGGGAGAGTTTGGCTTGATAATCGATGAGGAAGCGGTCTTGATATTGTCTGACATAGTACGCCCAATTGGAAAATAAAATTATTACGGTTTGAATGCTATCAGCAGCATAGGAAACCCACTATTTTAATCCTTTTTGCTATGCTTTGCTGAGCGAGTTGATTGTTTTTGGTTATTTCGGGTAATTGGGTTATTGGGTTATTTAAAAGGGTAAGACAAAAACCCCCAACGTAGAGTTGGGGGTTTTTGTATGTTTCATCCTATTGGGAGCTAGAACAATTCAGATCAGTACCAAAAGGACTGTTCGTATTAGGACGCATAGGTATTCCAATATCAACATCATCTACTGATGCTGGAAAATCTATTACTCTAGATTGCTGTGATTCGCTACCATCTACTCTTGTATTTACAGTAACTTTAGCTCTATACCAATTAGCATATTGTTTTGGATAGCGTATAGAAAAGTCTACTCTTCCAGACCCATCTGTTATGAAATTAAAACTTTGGTTAGAATCAACTGTTTGACCAGCACTATTAAGCACTGCGGCTACATTGATAGGATCTAGCTGACCGTTGCCATTGAAATCTTCATTAGGATCCAAAATTCCATTACTATTTTTATCTTCGTTTTCACAAGTTACCGCATTTTGCTGCCAAAAGTCTGTTTCTAGAAAATTATTTCTGATAATCTCAAAATAACCTTTCAAGTAATTGTGTGGCATTAAATTTATAGATACTTTTTGATTTATAGCAGGCTTACCAGTGCTATTAAGAACACTAGCAGACCCATTACGGAAGTAATATATTTCACTATCGTCGGAAGATACTTTATCAGCAAAAGCAAAACTGATGTATGTAGATTTGGTTTGAACCGTAACTTCAGACGAATCCAAAATGGTATTAACCGCCTTTTCTTGACCGTTTGGCAATTTGATTGACTGTACTTGGGCTTTAATAGTGACACCATTTGTGCTAGTCGGGTTTTGACCTGCATTATAAACCACTGTCGCTATACCACTATCATCAGTATAGGCAACTCCTTGACCCAAACTGCCGCCTGATGCGTCTCTAATAGTGGTAAACTGCACAATAGCATTTTTTACGGGAGCATCATTTTTATCTAATACTCTCGCTATCACTGAAGTAGAGCCACCAACACTTACTACAGCTCGTTCTATCTGTAAAAGTAGTTTGGTAGGCTCCACCGATACAAAGCTTAGCGGAGTTTCTTTAGTTTCATTATTATACTCTGCTCTTATGGTCGCTGTACCAGGTACGTTAGAATCAATATAGAAGTCAACTTTCCCATTTGAAACATTGAATCCACGACGAGAGCTACCTTGAGTCTCATTAAGCGACGCAAATAACTCACCTTTATTAGTTGATAAATATACAATATCGCCATTTACGGCATTTGGAACATTCAAAGTTATTTTTTGTTTATTACCAACGACAATGTCAGGAGTTTCTGAAAAGCTCATACTAGAACTACTTGCTGATACTACCGTTAAAATGTCAGGAATACGTTGACTGGTCTCAGCACCTTTAACTTCGATGCTGAATAAATAACCAACATCTGATACTTCTAAGTTAGAAGCATTTAAATTAAAAATAAATTTACCGTTGTTATCTGTTGTACCTGTTCCCGCTTCTTTATCATTGCTATATAAAACAACATCAGCATTCGCAACAGGTTTAGTTGAACCATCTAGAATTTGACCAGATACATTAAAGTTTTCACCCGCCTCTACCAAATTCTTGGAAGAAACAACATCACTCGTGCTAGTACCAGAAGCGAGAATAGGAAGTGTTTGTTGAATGGCATTTTTATTTTCATTAGCCACAACAGTTAATAAACTCTCATGATTTAACTGTGAATCAATACCTACTGTATTTTGTAGTAATTCAACAGCAATCAGACCCTGATCATCAGTAACTTGGCTAGAAGTACTGCTCAAAGATAAACCGTATAAAGAAGCATTTGCAATATTGATGTTTACAGGGACATTTCTAACAATTCCGCCGTTTTTATCAGTAACCCTAATATTGACAGTAGTTTTATCACTACCCGTTAGTAGCTGATTTTTTTCAGCTGATATATATATTTCGCTTGCATTATTAGTAGAATTATCTGGATTCCCAGTACCAGGCTGCTGCACACCCGTATCAGGCTCTGGTGCGATCGTATCAGTGCCACCGCCGCCGCCGCCACATCCAGCCAAAGCCAATGATAAGGTTAACGCTGTTAACTGAAACAACTTAGAACTAGGTAGTGAGACATATAACATTTTTTGAACTCCGCATAAGCAGTAATTTATTCGAATAAATAAGCAAAACCAGTACGCAGAATCATAAGTGATTGGCAATAACACATAGATTTACAGTAAGGTCAGCTTTATTAACAGAATGTATTAAATATATAACAGCAACTTTACTGACTTTTGTTATAAGTTACAACTAAAAATTAATGGTTACTATTAAATAATCAACAACATAGACAGCTATTTTCAGGGTATAATAGCCGTCCTTTAGATCGACAATGATCATAAAAATATTTGAGTATTCATCTGTTTTATGGTATAAATGTCGGCTTTAAAATTTTCTGAATTGGTTAGCCTGTTATTTGCCTTTAGATAACAGTAAAACCAGCTCAACCTTCATATAGTTTTGTTTGGTGCAAAGCTGCCGCTTGCTGTGTCCATGCCGCAAAAACGTGCAACTTGCCCAGACTGGTATGAGAAAAACTCATACCTCATAGATTAGGAGTTCGCCATGTCTCGAGTTTGCCAAGTGACTGGAAAGCGCCCTATGGTGGGTAATAATGTTTCGCACGCAAACAACAAAACCCGTCGTCGCTTTCTACCAAACCTACACAACCATCGTTTTTGGGTAGAGTCTGAAAATCGTTTTGTACGTCTACGTGTGTCTACCAAAGGTATGCGCATCATTGACAAACTGGGTATCGATAAAGTGCTAGCGGATCTACGCGCACAAGGTCAAAAAGTTTAAGTAAGCATTAGCAGCTTATAGATATCGAACATTTTCGTTATTTAAGCTGCTTTTGTGCTACCACATCGGTAACAACTTACTACTTGAGACGCATACCTATCGTTTTAAGACCCCTCATTTACAGGAAAGCTATCATGAGAGATAAAATCAAATTAGTATCGACTGCTGGTACTGGGTATTACTATACCACTACTAAAAACAAGCGCACTATGCCAGGCAAAATGGAAATCAAAAAGTTTGATCCAAAAGTACGCCAGCATGTGATCTTTAAAGAAGCTAAAATCAAATAATTACTGTTTTTATCGACAGTTTTATTTGAACACAAAAAAGGGTTTATCTATTGATAAACCCTTTTTTGTGGTTTTGATTTTAGTTTTAGCTTTGACTTTTTATTTATAAGCATTTAAAAGCCAGACCATTCAAACCTTAACTATAATGTGTTGGTTCTTTATCATAGACGTGCGCATGCCACTTACTCATCTGTTTTTGCATGATGACCTGAATCGCCGCATGAATCATATGTTGACCGATCGCTTGAGTATCACTACCCAGCAATTCTTTTAGCTTATCAGAAAAATCAATGGTCATAAGCGGCGCCTCATCTTGTTCAGCGTCACGCAATAACAATCTGCCATCATCCGCTTCAACCAGCTCAAGTGTGGTTTCTTTCGCAAATCCTGCAAATTGGTCCGTATTATCGTTGTCTACTTCTATATCATTGTCGATATCGTATGGCATTTACTTGTTCCTTATAGTCCCGTGTAATACTCGCACAGAAAATCTCATGTAACAAGCCACCGTTTTATGAGTAACGCGGGTAAAACTGTCTTACCTATACAATGGACGCTTTAGCCTCGAAATTCAAGGCCTCTCATATAAGTCTTACACAGAATTCTATTTAAAGGCAACTCGGCCTTCAACATTAGCGCCAATAGCGAAGCTTCGCTATTGTGAATAGAAAAGCAACAAACATCCCAAGATAATAAACGAGCTTTAACTCAAGGGTTGGATCACGATATTTAAAAGGTAGCGCCACCGTGGCAGTCGCCGTTGGAAGTATCAACAGCATCAGCAGCCAGTTCTCAATAACGTTCAACCAACCCTGCAGATCCGTACCGTGACGCAACGAGGCTAAGCCCAATAGTAGGCAAGCTATAATTAAGCTCGTAAACAAGACATTTGGTAAATCTTTTGGGTAAATAATATTGGCAATACTGGCTGGTACGATTCGCATATAAAATTCCAGCCATGCTAGTAGGCAATGGCTTAATGATTAAAAACTGTAAAATTTACTTTGTAAAAGAAATGACAACGCTGTATTTATCAATGAATACTGCTGGTAGTGTTAGAGCGTTCAACTATACGAGCCCATTAACCATAACATAGCAACACAGGCCGTCAACCAGCCCAGCGTCAACGCATTTCTCGTCTCGATATTCATGCCTTTGACTTTGTTCAATACTCGTGAGCCGAGCCAAAAAAACAGAGGGATACCAATCACAAAGGTCGGTACGATGACAGCAGCATGACGCAGTACTTCTCCAATATCGTCGCCGACCAGCAGGCGAAATCCGTAACCTGCAAGACTGAGTACCAGTGCAAACATCGCTAAGCCGATAGTAATGCCTTTCGGTACTAGGCTGCGTTTTGACTCAGTACTTTTGATGGTTTCTGATATTACTGACGAATGAATTGATTTGTCTGCGTCCATATTTCACCTTTACGTCACTTAGCGCTATGCAGAGTACCAGTTATACAGCACTTTTCGCTATTATTTATTGGTCGCTTTGATGTCTTATGAGTCACTTGTTCAGCGACTCTATGCCCATAATCTTATGTCAGTTACTGATCAGTATTTGCCAAGGTTAGCTCTGCACGCATGGCATCGATAGCCGCCTTGTAATCTTCTTGATTAAATATCGCAGAACCGGCAACAAACATATCAGCTCCTGCTTCGGCGACTGCACGGATATTGCTGGCTTTGATACCGCCATCCACCTCTAATCTGATTTTTCGGCCACTAGCAATGATACGCTGACGGACTTGGCGCACCTTATCTATCGTACTGTCAATAAATGACTGACCACCATATCCAGGGTTGACGCTCATTAGCAATATTTGATCAACCTTGTCCATGACGTGATCCAAATAATGCAGAGGCGTTGCAGGATTCAATACCAAACCGCACTCTGCCCCGCCATCTTTAATCAGTTGTAGAGAACGATCGACATGCGCACTGGCTTCTGGATGAAAAGTGATAATGCTGGCACCCGCTTCTAGAAACTGCTCAATCATACTATCCACAGGCGAAACCATCAAATGGACATCAATCGGTGCATCAATCCCATAATCACGCAGCGCCTTACAGATCATACTACCAAACGTTAGATTGGGTACGTAATGGTTATCCATGACATCAAAATGAATCACATCAGCACCTGACTCTAATACTTTTTCGACTTCTTCGCCTAAGCGCGCAAAGTCCGCTGAGAGTATCGATGGTGCAATAAGATAAGGTTTCGCAGGACTGATCATAAGAGAGCTACCTAATTTAGGTTTAAAGAAAATACTAAAAAGTAAAAAGGGTTTTGCAACGGACATCAGCATTTTAATACATTAAACACGCCAACGTTCCACAATCAAAATATTAGCGCGGTTTATATTGGGTTTTACAGTAGGCACGGCCAACTTCAAACGTCCGCTTTGCTTGATGTTTGGTAGCGCGATTGCTTACTCGTTGACGCCATAAGCGAAAAGATGAGGGTTTTAACTCTTGGCGCATAAGCTTAATAACATCAGGCTCAGTAAGACCATAACTGTGCTCTATCGCTCCAAACGGTGTTCTGTCTTCCCACGCCATCTCTATCACGCGTGAGATTTGTACCTCGTCAAGTTTGTTATCTTTAGGCTCATTGGTTAGATAAGTATCGATATTTACACTGGTATCACGCGTGCCTTTTAAAGCCGCGTCCATATCCGCTTGCATGGTTGCAAGCGTCGATTCAGCAGAATCTGATAGTGGATGCACAGTATTTTTAGTGGTTAAATCTTTGTAACTTGCCATAGAACCGACCTTTTAAAGCGTAAACGTATAATAAAAAACGTCACATCAAATGCTAATTAAGTTGCGCCATGTGCCAATGATGTTCAATATGGTCATTCATCATACTTTGAATAAAATAATAGCTGTGATCATGCCCAGCGTGGTAGCGAAGCGTTAACGGCTGTTTTGCTTTTTCGCAAGCATCTTGGAGTTTTGACGTTTGCAGATGACCTTCTAAAAAGAACTCATCTGCACCGCCTTGATCAACCAAAATACTGGCATACTGTCGACCTACGCTGGCAATCACTTTTGAAGCATCTGATTGTTCCCATAAGGCTTTATCGTCACCGAAATATTCGGCATACGCTTCTTGACCCCATGACGACTCACTGGCCGAGCAAACAGGTGACATTGCTGAGACACTAATAAACTTACTGGGGTGTTTAAACCCTAATAGCAAGGATCCATGACCACCCATTGAATGACCCATAATGCCTATATTGCTGATTGGAAACTCAGCGCGTAACAAATCGTATAACTCATCAACAATATAGGTTTCCATATTGAAGTGCTGCGCCCACGGTGCCTGAGTGGCATCCACATAATAACCCGCACCTTGACCAACAAAATAACGGTCATCATCGGCTACATCACTGTTGCATCAGATCGTCATGGCTGCGCGGCGAAGTATCAGGGGCGATAAAGATAATACCAAGCTCGCTACATTTTTGTTGAAAATGTCCTTTGTGCGTGACATTATCAGCGTTACAAGTCAGACCTGATAAATATAAAATGGCCGGACAGCGCTGACCAGCTAAGGCTTCATCAGGCAAATAAACACTAAAGGTCATCGGCGTTTTGGTCGATGTTGATTGATGGCTGTAATAATGCTGCTCCCCACCAAAGCAGCGGTTCACGCTTTTTTGTGTGAGCTCAGTATTGACAGACAAACTATGGTTATAAGAATTATTCATGAGTGACGTCCTTTTTATTTAAAATAAAATATACGATGACTTATAAAAAGTCCTTATCGAAAAAATGGCTACTGCTAAACATTTCAGCGACCTTAAAGCATCATTCAACCATAATCGATATAAAGCCCATTCGCTAAGGAGAAATACCATCCGGTACGGTGGTAGTCGCAACATTACTACTGGTCACACTTGCAACTGACGATTGGGTTTTATCAAACAATACTTGCTCAAACGCTGGTAGTGCCGTTTCCATAAGGCTACCGACCGTCATTTGTGGTTCTGATGGCTCAAACCCCATTACACTCTCGCGATCATGAACACGCACTCTTGCGTCCTTAAAAGCGGCTTCAAAACTGATATTATTGCGCAGGCTTTCAGCAAAGAATGCTTGCCCAAAATACGTCATCTCCGCGGTATTCGTACATCCAAACGACGGTCTATCAGCGGCTGATGCCGTTATCACCACCGTGGTTGGCGATGCCAATTCATCAATAAACGAGCCTGAATAGCAGGCGGATACCACAATCACACGCCAACGAATACCAGACGCATCCAATGCCTCACGTAACCATTTAGCATCTAGATTGTCCATCGCCAATGGTGGATTGGCCAGCTGGATAATATCTTGATTACCGTGTGATGATAACGTGAGAAACAACACATCCTCATCGGCATTCATCTGCTGACCAATTCTTTTTAAGCCGCGCAGAATACTGGTTTTGGTGGCGATTGGCTCATCAAGCCAACTATAGGTATTATTAATCAATGCCAAAGAGTGACCGCTGGTGCCAAACCGCACATCAAACAGCTCACGCACTTTATTAATCTCAGAGCGAAAAACGTCTTGTCCAGAAAAACCTGCCACACCCATAAAGTACCAGTCTGTTCTACCTGACACACTAGGATCGATACTATTCAAAGCTTGCTGTAACAATCGAGGCTGCTCATAAAAAGCCGCTTCTTCGATAACAGGCTCTACAGGGATTTGTTTAAAGATTGGCTGATCCGCGACATTACGCTGCCAAATGGTCAACAGCGCAACAGCGCCTATTAATACAATAATTCGCTCCCACCACGGTATGCGTAGTCGACGAGAAAATATCCATAATAATGCCAGCGTTTGCCATAAAAAAAGCACCAAAAACAGAATGGGTAAAAATGAGTAGCTCCAATCGGGCAGCCAACCGTAACTCCCCAAAAGCTGCATCAAACTCTGTAAAAGGGCTGACAAGGTATCGGCAACTAACCACAAGACCACAGGCACAAATAGTAGCGACTGATTGCCTGCGCGCCGTGCCAAAATGATGCCGCCCAATAAAATAATCATTGGCCAAATCAAATAGCTGACCAACCCTTGCTCATTAAAGAGGCTGCCGCTTTCAGCTGCTAACCACGAAAAAAGCACATTACTGCCAAGCGCCAATAAGGCAAATACAGCAAATTGGATAAAGGTGGGCTTCACCCAAGAAAACGCCCGTGTTGACCCGACTAGCATCCACAAGGTTGCGATAATATTGGCAGCGAAATTGAGTGAAAAGCGCTGAAGGGAGACGGTTTTTAAAGACGCAAGTGACAAAGACTTAGACCTCTATCCAGTCAAAAAAATAAAGTGAGCCAACGATCAATGCCTTAACGTTATAGCCGCTTAATGTCATTAACTCATAACTTTACGTGGCATGCAGACATCAATTTTATATTTAATTCACTAGGAAATGGTTATAAACAGCGAATAAGACAAACCAATAGTTTAGCTCGCTAATCTATCGCGATTGTAACGGATTGTCGGTCAAGACGATAAGGCTGATTTGTAAAATTCACTCAAATTTGACCATAAATATCCATAAAAAAAGGAGGTCTTGCATACAAGACCTCCTTTTTGTTTGAACAAGATATATTATCTCATTAATAGCTCATTAACACGCTTTAAATAAGCGGCTGGATCTTCTAACTGACCGCCGTCTGCTAACAATGCTTGATCAAAAATGACTTGCGCCAGATCGTCAAATTGTCCACTGCTCTCTAACTTCTTAATCAGCGGATGATCAGGGTTCACTTCTAATGTTGGCTTGCTCTGCTGGTACATCTTGACCCATTTGCTTGAGCATTTGAATCATCTGCGGTGATAGCTCACCTTCACCAACGACTAAGCAAGCCGGGCTATCAACCAAACGCGTTGATACCTTCACGTCTTTGGCACGGCCACCTAATGCTGTCTTTAACTTATCGACAACTGGTTTCAGTGTTTCTTGCGCCTTTTCAGCTTCGGCTTTTTCAGCTTCATCCTGCAAATCACCTAAATCTACAGCACCTTTGGCGATGTTTTGTAGCGGCGTCTCATCAAATGAGGTTAAGAAGTTCATTGCCCACTCATCGACACGGCTGGTCATCAAGATAACTTCGATGCCTTTTTTCTTAAACAGCTCAAGTTGCGGGCTGTTTTTTGCAGCAGCCAAATTATCGGCTGTTAGATAATAGATGGCTTTTTGGCCCTCGACCATACGACCTTTATAGTCTTCAAAACTGGTCTCAAGCCCATCTTGCGTGCTGGTCGCATAACGAAGCAATTTAGCAATCCGCTCTTGATTACCCATATCTTCGCCAAGGCCTTCTTTGATGACGTCACCAAATTCTGCATAGAACTGAGCAAATTTTTCTTGCTTGTCACTGTCTTCGCTATTGGCAAGGCTAGATAGCAAGGTCAAAATACGACGGGCGTTACCATCACGAATCGATTTTACATCGCGTGATTCTTGTAGCAGCTCACGGCTGACATTCAACGGCAAGTCGGCTGAGTCGATTACGCCTTTCACAAAACGCAAATACATCGGTAGCAACTGCTCAGCTTCGTCCATAATAAAGACGCGCTTCACATAAAGCTTTAGACCGTGCTGCTGCTCGCGAGTGTATAAATCTACTGGCGCTTTTTTAGGGATGTATAAAAGCTGCGTATACTGTACACGGCCTTCGACACGGTTATGCGTCCAACTGAGCGGCTCATCCATGTCATAAGTGATGTTTTTATAAAAATCGACATACTCGTCATCTTCGATTTCAGAGGCTGAGCGTGTCCATAAGGCACTGGCTTTGTTGATGGTTTCCCACTCATCGGTCAGTACCATCTCGCCGCCCGCAGGTGCGCTATTTTCTTCCGCATCATCACTGTCATCGGCGACATCTTCTTGCCAAACTTCCTTACGCATTTGAATCGGCAAGCTGATATGATCAGAATATTTATTGACCAAACCCTTTATTTTGCTGCGGTCTAGGTAGTTGTCTTCGCCTTCCGAGTACTCTTCTTTTAGATGCAAAGTAATCGCCGTACCGCGTGTGTCTTTATTAATAGGCTCAACGGTAAAGCTACCAGTACCATCTGATACCCAGCGCACGCCTTTATCGGCAGGCTCGCCCGCTTTACGCGATTCAACACTGATAGTATCGGCAACGATAAATCCTGAGTAAAAACCCACACCAAATTGACCAATCAATTGACCGTCTTGTTTTTGTGATTCAGACAGTTTATCCAAAAACGCTTTGGTGCCCGATTTTGCAATCGTACCCAAGTTTTCGATGGCATCAGCTTCGTTCATACCAATACCGTTATCGGTAAAGGTAATGGTCTTCGCGGCTTCATCAACGGCAATACGGATTTTTAGCTCGCCATCATCTTCGTAAAGGCTGTCATCATTGGTGGCTTCAAAACGCAATTTATCACAGGCATCTGACGCGTTTGATACAAGCTCACGGACGAAAATATCAGCATTAGAGTACAGTGAATGCGTGACCAAATGTAGTAACTGCGCCACTTCCGCTTCAAACGTATGTTTTTTTAATTCTGGATTGAGACCTTCAGCTTGAGTTGCTTCACTCATAAAAACTCCTTTAAATTCTATGAAAGACCTATTATAAATAACGATAAATTTGCTAGCGCTATTCTAAAATGCTAGAAAACCGCCGTGTGCAATACCGTTAAACTGTCTATACTAATAGGGGCATAGAAAAAAAATTCAAGCACAAAAGCTTTATTCAATAAAAAACACCGTACTTGTTTGCCAAGGCGGTGTTCTAATAATAATGATCATCTAACTTAAAAACAAAAGCACAAACGCTAACCACTATTCTGAATAAGCTTCTATCAATAAATCCCAAATAGTCTTCAGTTTTTTTGAAAAATGAATATGTGTTTTCATAGCAACCTCCACGTTGATCGACATCATCTTGTTAGGTACTATTAAAACTGGTCTTGAATCATTTGTATAATTAATTGATTACAATATATCATTTCATTTTTCAAAATTATTAGTTGCTTGATTCTGACACTTTAACGTGGCATCGGTCGAATGGTCAGGATTTGCTCACTACGGCCAAAAGGCCCTTGTACATCATGCAGCACCGCACTGGTCAGGCCAATTCCATCAGCGCCATATTGCTGCACTGCTTCGATACCTAGCCAGCGTCCTTGCGGCGCGCGATGCATATGAATCTGCAAGTCTGTGTTAGGGAACATCCATTCTAGTTTTGATAAGCCAAGACCAACGCGCGGTACAATGCCATTGGCAGTATCAACCATACCCAATATGTGTACCAAATCACTCGTGGGCATTCCTTCGATCATCTCGACCTCATTGGTGATCCAAACCATACCGCGACCAGGACGACGATGCTCATCTGTGACCAAATGCACGCTTTCAATAAACCCGCCTGGCCAACCTTTCATCCCATCCCAAGCTGGAAGAGTCTCAGG
Organism: uncultured Gammaproteobacteria bacterium; assembly: GCA_963744895.1. GTDB lineage: Bacteria > Pseudomonadota > Gammaproteobacteria > Pseudomonadales > Moraxellaceae > Psychrobacter. The sequence continues at coordinate 592,011 of CAVUUW010000005.1, read as the reverse complement.
TTTCTGCAGTATTTTTTGATCTTCAAGTCCTGCTATTTCGCTGGTATCTTGCGTCATCAGTCGCCACGCTCGAGCAATGATAGCATCACGGCCGCGACTGCTCATGACCGCCTCAATCAGCTCAATGGTCTTACCGGGTCGAATACAGCGAGTCGTCACAGTAAAGTCATCAAGCGGTATCAATCCTAAGATATCAAGGCTGATACGAGCGATACGCATATTGGCCTGCGGCGCATAATTATTTAACTCCGCCGTTAGTAAGCCTGTGGCTGGTGCCATATGCTGTTCATGTTCATTCCAAGCACCTTGGGCATGATGAGTCGGTTGATAATGTGCAACGCTGACACCGTCTTGTTGCTGTTCACGTTTGATAAAGGTGTAATAAGCTGACATGACTATCCTATCTTTTATGCTTTTTATTGATGAGTAAGTTCTTGTTTTCTTAAAATCAGAATACGACGAGCCTTTTGTATAAAGAACAATAAAAAGATCATTACGACTGAAAGGGTGGCGTAGAAAAAGGTTTTTTCTGTCATAAACTTGAGTATGTTCATCGTCAGCACCACTACCACTGCCGTCGTCACTAGCAAGTTGAGTTTCAGTTGCTTATTAACCTCAGCGAGTGTGGCCTCTGCCAATACAAATTTAGCGGTGGGTTTTTTCATGCTATCTTATCCATACTAATAATTATTAATACCAGCTACTTGCCAACTTGGGTAACGGGGATGCGCAAGGCTTTTGGTAAACTAAATATCACATTTTCCTCAATACCTGACAGCTCGCTCGGCAAGTCACCACCCCAATCTTGCAATTGTTGTAAGACTTCTTGAATAAGGACTTCAGGCGCGGACGCACCAGCCGTCACGCCAATACTTTGGACACCATCAAGCCAACTACGCTGCATCTCATTGGCATTATCAATCAAATACGCACGGCAATTCATACGCTCGGCAAGCTCACGCAGACGATTGGAATTTGAAGAATTTGGCGAACCCACAACCAAGACTACTTCGCAGCGACTGGCCAAATCTTTTACCGCGTCTTGGCGATTTTGGGTGGCATAACAGATATCATCTTTGCGCGGCCCTTGAATACTGGGGAATTTGTCACGCAGTGCATCGATGACGCGAGCTGTGTCATCCATTGATAACGTAGTTTGCGTCACAAATGCCAAGCGATCAGGATCTTGTACCGTTAAAGCTTTGACATCATTTTCATCTTCTACCAGATGGATATGACCGCCATGACGACGGTTAAAACGACCCATCGTGCCTTCTACTTCTGGATGTCCGGCGTGACCGATCAGCACCGCATCCATGCCTTCTTGGGCAAATTTAGCCACTTCGATATGAACTTTAGTGACCAACGGACAAGTCGCATCAAATACCGTCAGATCACGGCGCTCAGCCTCATCTTCAACGGCTTTTGATACACCGTGTGCCGAAAAAATAACAATAGAACCATCCGGCACTTCGTCAAGCTCTTCCACAAATACGGCACCGCGATTTGCCAAGTCGGAGACGACAAATTTATTATGTACCACCTCATGACGAACATAGATGGGTGGCTCAAAACGTGTCAACGCTTCATTCACAATCGCAATTGCACGATCCACACCAGCACAAAATCCACGGGGATTGGCAAGATAAATTTGCATAAGCAGGCCTATCATTAGATAATTTATAGTTCAAGCTTGTTTAAAAAGCTTCAATGTAAAAGTTGGAATAAAAGTAAGGCTCTACTTTAGCATAATTTGCGTTTATTGCCCTTGAAAATACCTATCTTCTACCAATACTGCTCATAGCAGCATTCAAAAATTTTGAACGCGTATGAGCAAAGTGGCTTTAACTAAAATAAAAGTGATAAAAGCAGTTTATAATAAAGCATTAACTTCAATTCCTATCGCCATACATGATGGCGATTTTTATTTTTACCACCCTTTTGCCGTTCATTAGGACACTTTTTAGTCTTTGGTTAGGACGCACTTTACTAAGGCACACTCCATTAGGACAAATTGTATGACAGGTTCATTATTTATTATTACCGCCGCCTCAGGTACGGGCAAAACCTCACTGGTAAAGCAGCTACTTGCCACCACCAACGAATTGGCTGTGAGTGTCTCACACACGACACGCGCTCCTCGTCCGGGTGAAATCGATGGTCAGCACTATCATTTTACTAACATCGACAGCTTTACCAACGGCATCAATGCAGGCCAGTTCTTGGAGCATGCAGAGGTGTTTGGCAATTATTATGGCACCTCAGAGCAAAGCGTCCGCACCCAGCTTGCGGCAGGTATTGACGTGATTTTGGAGATTGACTGGCAAGGCGCGACGCAAATCAGAAACATATTTGCTGATGCCATCATGATTTTTATTTTACCACCAAGCATCGCAACCTTGCGCCAACGTTTATCAACTCGTGCACAAGATACGGTAGAAGTGATTGAACAACGTCTTGCTGGTGCCGTTACTGAGATGGCACAATACGTAAATGCAGACTATGTGGTGATCAATGACAATTTTGAGGTGGCCTTGGCTGAGCTAAAAGCCATCATCGTGGCTGATAGACAAACGCTTGGTCGCCAGCAGCAACGTTATCATCGTACCATTAGCAACTTGCTCAGTAATGAAACCGGAAATTAGGACGTGATTAATCACTTATAGTCAGCCCTAAAGAAAAAAGGGTCACCTATTTATTACTTTATTACGCGCGACTGAAACCAATTTTTCTTGCTTGCTGTGCCTTCGCAGACAGAGGCGGCGCAAAATTTATCTCAGTCGCGCTGTATTTATTTTATAGTGGATCAACTATATTTGCTCAGTCAGTATAAAAAGCGACTACGCGCCCGAGCAAAAAATGCTATAATGTCTAGCTATCCCTTTTTTATATTTTTGATATTATTTTTATTGAGTGGCGATCAACGTTCGTTACTGATAAAAACAACCGAGGTAGCTATTTATGGCACGAGTGACGATTGAAGATTGCTTAGATAATGTTGATAATCGCTTTGAGTTGATTTTGGTGGCCAGCAAACGTGCCCGTCAATTGGCTAAAGGCATTGCTGAGCCATTGGTAACTGTTGATAACGACAAGCCGACTGTATTGGCATTACGTGAAATTGCTGCTGGTAAAATCACACGTGACATTTTAAATCAACCAGAGCATCATTTTGCAACCAGCTCATTAGATTTAGCACTGTCAGGCGATCATAGCTTTTAGTCAGACGCTCTGATAAAGTCTGCTGTACAAAAGTGATAAAACGGGTAATTGCTTTATCACTTTTATGCATAATGACGATAGAGACCACAGCATAGGCTGTGGTTTTTTGGTTGTAAACATATTGTTTTGACAGTTTTAGTCACCATTTATAACTTAGAGTATACCGCCCGGTAAGAATCTTTAAGTTTTTATAGCCCCTGCTCGCTTAGCAGTTGACATTGAAAGCAATTTACGATTAATTAGAATCTGATCTATCCAATGTTAGCCTTTTTTTCTTGGGCTTTTATATAGTAGATCAGCATTCAGTCAGTCACTATTTACTTTCATAGCTAGCTGGGAAGATAGGTAATGAAAAATAGGATCGTTGCTTTATGAGTCAAACTTTACCCAAACTCAGTCATCATCTGGTTGATGATGCTCAATATAACTTGCTGCGTTCAGTAGGTTATCTCACGGCTGCTGAGCGCCGTGATATTATTGATGCTTGTGAGTTCGGTGATATTGCACACATTAAGGACAAGCGTAAGTCAGGCGAACCTTATATCACGCACCCTATTGCGGTCGCTGAAATATTGGCAGGTTTTCGTCTAGATCGCGATACCATTATTGCCGCGATTTTGCATGATACGGTCGAAGATACCGACGTGAGTGACGAACAGCTTAAGCAGCGTTATGGCAAAGTTGTATCAAGGCTAGTCGATGGTGTAACTAAGCTAAAATCCTCTTCGCATAATAAGCAACAAAACAAAGCCGCTACGTTTCATAAAATCTTGACCGCTACCTTGGCTGATCCGCGCGTTTTGATTATCAAGCTTGCCGACCGACTGCACAACATGTCTACGCTCGATGCGGTACGCCCTGAAAAACAGCGTACGACTGCCCAAGAAACCTTAGATTTTTATGTACCATTTGCGCGGCTAATGGGTCTTAATGACATCGCTGACTATATTGAAGTGCTCTGTTATCGCAATCTTGACTCTGATATGTACAGCAAGATATCTGATAAGCTCTTGCAGCATGGCCTTGGGCGTAACTTTCAAAGAGAAGCCATCCAGCGTTATTTGAGCATTGTTCTCAATAATCTGGAACTGAATGGACTGGTTAAAGTCTTAGACAATCGAGTAGTCATCTACCGTCAATTTTTCCGCAATCGCGGTGAAATTAATGCCCTGCTTCGTCACTATGCGTTTGAGATCGTGCTCGATAATATCGAAGCCTGTGACAAGCTGGCTTATTATCTAATTAAAAAATATCAGATTGATGACAGTCATATCGCTGACAATATCCGCAGACCCCTACCGGGCGGCAATCAGTCACTCACCCTCATCTATGAGCGTGATAACGATGTGGTCAAAGTAACTATTTTGACCAAGCAAATGCAAAGCGCCGCAAGGCTCGGGGTCATTGGTGCAGAACACGCCTCCGATGTCAGCCAGTCAGTGATTCAAGCATCATTGCGCAATATGAAAGCATTGGTCGACGAAGATAACCTAGATGAAAATAGTCCTGACTTCTCGGCAGCGGTCTCTACCATCAATGAGCTAATGGACTATCTACACTCTAGTAAAATTATTTGTTATAGTCCGCAAGGTCGTGCCTATGAGTTACCACAAGGCTCAACCGCGCTTGACTTTGCTTATGCAGTCGGCCCAATGGTTGGGAATGTAGCCGTGGGTGCCAATATTGATGACAAACCTGCAAAGCTGGGGACTGTGGTCAAAAATGGACAATCTATTGAGATTGAAGTCAATAGCCACTCAGAACCAAAAGCCGAATGGTTGGGGTTTGTCGCAACCAACAAGGCTCGCGAAGAGATTTTGCGCTGGTTTAAAGACTTGTCGATTTCGGACAAACAGCATCATGGTCAGCAAGCCTTGGACCGCGCGCTCAAAACGTACCAAAAAAGCTTGGACGACCTAACAGACAGTGATTGGAAAAACCTCACTGACTGGCGCGGCCTGACAGAAAAAGACGCGCTATTTGAGCAAATCAGCTCTGGCACTTTGTTGCCGCAATTGGTGGTCACGCGCTTATTTAGTGATGAGGTAAACGATCTACAGGCAAAAGAACGTAGAGATGACATGACCGAGCCGCAGCAGCTAATTGTTAACGCCTCTGGTGTGGAGCTCGATTTTGCCAATTGTTGTCAACCAATCTATGGTGATCCTATCGTTGGACATTTATCACGTCATGGTTTGGTTGTTCATCGCCACAAGTGCTTTTCTATTGATGAGATTCGTAAAGACAACCCTTATCAGGTCATTCAACTTCGCTGGCGTAGTGATAAAGCAGTCAAGCAAAGCGAGTCAGAAGATCAAGATATAAAAAACTACGGAAAAATACGTTTCCCTGCCTATCTAAAGCTGTCTATTTCTCTGAGCGACGAGCAAATTACAGAAGTGATTTATCATTTGCGTCAGTTGAACATGGGTGTTGAAACCATTGACGTTCGTAACAGTGACACCATCATTCATGTCATTGTGCGCAGTCGCAATCATTTAGCGCAAGGCATACGTGATCTCCGCGCGCTACTGGGTTTCCCCAATATTATACGCTTGTATCAGTTGTAGCAAAAACAGAGGCTCAGTCACTGTTTGATAGGATTGAGAAGTTTTTAGAAAACCTGAAAATTTAGAAAATCCTAAAACAGTGATAAACTCTCTTATTCAATGATTGATAAATAAACTTAAAACGTGCCAGCTTTTGTGTTGTTGGACTTAAAACCATAAATGCTGGTATTTCTTTGTAGCTCAAACCAAAAAAGTATAAAAAGGACATCATATGACCCGTCAAACTATCCAAACGGACAAAGCCCCTGCCGCTGTTGGCACTTACTCACAAGCCGTAAAAGTTGGCAACACCGTTTATATTTCAGGCCAACTTGGCTTTGATCCTGAAACTATGGAATTAAGAGAAGGCTTTAAGGCCCAGGCTGAGCAAGTGTTTGAGAACATTAAAGCAATCTGTGAAGCTGCTGGTGGCAGTTTGAATGACGTGGTCAAATTCAACGTGTCTTTGACGGACTTGAGTGACTTTGCGGTATTAAATGAAGTATTTGTTGCTAACTTGAGCGAGCCGTATCCTGCTCGCGCCGCTGTCCAAGTAGCCGCACTACCCAAAGGCGGCGTGGTTGAGATTGAGTCGATTCTTTATATCGAGTAACGTTATATCAAGCAATATTGATATAACTTTGTGATAACTACCCAAAAATGGGTGAACGTAACCTTTTTTCTAAATAAGCCCAAATAGCACTATTTGGGCTTATTGTTATGATCTCTTTGCTATCATTTTCATTATTTAATTGTCTAGTTATTTAATTATCTAGGTCATGTCCTAAAAACGATGGATGTATTTTATGTTGGTACAAGTTGCTCTGCCTGTGCCCCTTTATCGGGTGTTTGACTATAGTTTACCAGCAGATATGAACGCATCGCTGACCACCACTCCAGCACAGATACCACAAATCGGCAGTCGCGTCGAAGTCTCGTTCGGTCGTCAAACTTTAATCGGTATCGTCGTTGCTCATCTTTCTGAAACGGACAGTAGTGTACCCATTAATAAGCTAAAGCCGATCAATAAGTGCTTAGATGCCGAGCCTATTTTAGACAATCGCATGCTAAAACTGGCCACTTGGCTTGCGCGCTATTATCACTATCCTCTTGGCGATGTCTTAGCCGTTATCTTGCCAAGTTTGGTACGTCAAGGCAAACCGCTCGATTTGCTGATCACCCATTGGCGAATTCTGCCACACATCACTGATGATGATTTTCATGCCAATGCCAAGAAGCAAAAGCAGCAATTTGATATGCTAAAACTGCATGGTGAGCGCGGTGCTAGTGAAGACGTCTTGTTGTTAGAAGGGATGCAACGAGCATTTTTAAAAACACTAGAAGACAAAGGGCTTATTGAGCGTTATATTGAGTCCAAGCAAGCGCCCTCGCCTGTTAAATTAGCAAAAATGCCGCTTGATCTCAATGAGGAGCAACAACATGCCGTTGACGCTATCGTTGCTGCACATGAATCTCACACTTATAGCGGATTTCTATTAAATGGTATTACTGGGAGCGGCAAAACCGAGGTTTATCTGCAAGCAATGCAAGCGGTACTAGAAGCCGGTAAGCAAGTTTTGATCCTCGTGCCAGAGATTGGTCTAACACCGCAAACGCGTGCGCGCTTTGCCAGTCGCTTTGCCGCCCATATTGTCTTACTTCATTCAGGCATGAACAATACCCATCGCTTACAAGGCTGGCAAGATTGCCGCACTGGTCATGCACAAATTATCATCGGCACACGCTCTGCCGTGCTCTATCCGTTTGCCAATTTAGGCCTTATCGTCGTCGATGAAGCACATGACGGCTCATATAAGCAGCAAGATACATTGCGTTATCATGCCGCTGACGTTGCGCTTTATCGCGGCTCACAGCAAGGCATACCGGTCGTACTCGGTACTGCGACCCCTTCTCTTGAACACTTAAAACTGGTCGATGATGGTAAGCTTTCAGAGTACCAACTGCTTACGCGTCCTGGCAATGCAAAGCCTGCGCCCATGCAGCTTATTGATGCGCGCCTCCAAAGCACCCATCAGCAAACTACCGACGATGGCGAACGCTATGACACTGGGCTGACCGATGCATTGATTGGAGCAATACGGCAAACGCTAGAAGCTGGTGATCAAGTATTGATATTCCTAAATCGTCGCGGCTATGCCCCTGTTTTATTGTGCAAAGCGTGTGGTTGGCAAGCTGATTGTCCGCGCTGTGATGCCCATTTGACCGTGCATTATAATAGCCAAGCGCAGCATAATCATCAGGGCAATCAGTCTTATCTAAAATGTCACCACTGCGATTGGCAAGCTTATATTCCCACGGTCTGTCCAGATTGTGGCAGTCAAAACCTAGATGCCAAAGGAATGGGAACCACCAGACTGAGTGAAAATTTGCATGCTATTTTTGCCAACCCTCAAACCAGTAAAGATCTCTATCCTATTATTCAAATCGACCGTGATACGACAAGGCGCAAAGACAGTTGGGAAAACATTTATCAGCGTATCAATGAAGGCAAACCGGCCATATTGGTCGGCACACAAATGGTTGCCAAAGGTCATCACTTTCCCAATGTCACTCTCGTCTGTCTGCCGAACGCTGATCGTGGCTTTTTGTCCGCAGACTTTCGCTCACCTGAGCACACTGCTCAGCTGATGATACAGGTAGCGGGCCGTGCTGGACGCGGCGACAAGGCAGGACGCGTGCTGATCCAAACCTTACAACCTGACAATGAGTTATTACTAAAGCTGGTCAAAGATGGCTATCTGTCATTTGCTCGCGAATTGCTACAAGAACGAAAGATGATGGGTTTGCCACCGCAGAGTTATGCCGCCTTAATACGCTGTGAAGGCAAAACGATGGCCGCGACTACTCAAGCGCTCAAAGATGCCATTGCTATTTTGCCAAACGCACATAATTTGGCTGTACTTGGCCCCATTGATGCACCAATGAGCAAAAAGAACAGCCGCTATCATGCGCAGCTTCTGCTGTTGGCCAAAGATCGGCGGCAGTTGCATCATGTTTTGGGCCCATGGTGGCAAGCCGTGCAGACTCTACCAAGCGCTAAATATTTGAAGCTTACCTTGGATATCGACCCCGTTGGTTGGTAAAACCGACAACGTTCATTCGTAGGTATTCTGAATGGTGTTGTAATCCTTGTGATTTTTGCCTTCTAATGATTTTTACTTCGTCATTACAGCTTCCAATACTTAGCTATGTTAAATTTATAACTGTCATCAAGGGGTATGTGATCAAAATCTCACGTCTACTTGACCTACAATTGATACTATTTACTTAACCTAGATATTAGCTGACTTGAGTTTTGTTATGAATCAGAATAATCTTAGCACTGACGAGCACGATCATAATCACCATAACCATGAGCACAATCACGACCATGACGACCAGTTAAAGTCGTCATCCTCGCAAGATACCAAGGGCTATCAGCGCACCTTGCTGTTTAGCTTTATTATCATCACGGGTTATATGTTTATAGAGGCTATTGGCGGCTGGCTTACTGGTAGCTTGGCGCTACTGTCCGATGCAGGTCACATGCTGAGCGATGCGGTTGCCTTGGGCGCGACTTTAATGGCATTCAAAATTGGCGAAAAAGCGGCCACGCACCAAAAGACTTTTGGCTATAAACGTTTTGAGATTTTGGTGGCAGGGGTCAATGGCGCAACCTTAGTGATCATTGCCTTGATGATCTTTTATGAAGCGATTAAACGTTTTAATTCAACTCCTGAAATCGCCACTCAAGGTATGCTCGTCATTGCGACCATTGGCATGCTGATTAATATTTTGGTGGCTTGGCTCATGCATCGAGGTAGCAGCCATAGTGACAATCACAATAGCAACAGTGGCGACAACCATGACCATAGTCACAGTTATAGTCACGGAGCAAATGACACCGAGTCGACTGATAATAAAGAACCTGTCAATCTCAATATGCAAAGCGCTTATTTGCACGTGCTGAGCGATCTGCTGGGCTCTGTTGCTGCTATTATCGCTGCGCTGTTGATGATGGGTTTTGGTTGGGTATGGGCAGATGCCGTGGCATCCGTGATTGTCGCCATTCTTATATTAGTCAGTGGTTACCGTGTCGTTCGCGATTCTGTTCATATATTGATGGAAGGCACCCCTGCCAACATATCACTGATCGATGTTGAACAAAAACTACTCACGCATACCCAAGTACAAAAAGTTCATGACCTACACATTTGGAGCATTACTAGTGGCCTGAATGCGCTATCTTGCCATGTGGTGGTTGATGGAGAAATGAGTATTCATGAGTCGAGTGGCCTCATTGCCAGTCTTGAAAAAATCCTACTAGCGCTTGGTATTCATCATGCGACTATTCAAGTAGAAAGCTTGTCACATCCACAAAACAGCTCGCATAGTGAGGCTCTTGTTTGCGATATTGCAGGGCAATCACCTACTGGCAACAGTCATATTGGACATAATCATTAACCGTCAGATACCGTCATTGATCGAACTTCGACCAATTACTTTCGTGTTTTATCAGAAATTACAAATGCAGCTTCCTCTGCAACAGGTAAAGCGTATGCGGCTAAATATCACGATAATGTGGCTGACTGTCGACTAGCACCAGGTGATTGTCCCTTGATACGTTTAAATGCACGACTAAAAGCTGCTTGCGAGGTATAGCCCAAACGTTGGGCGACAATGTCAATAGAGATTCTTTCACGCGCTAACCATTGCTCTGCAAGGCGCATTCGTAGCTTTATCGCATATTGTAATGGCGGAATACCCATTGTTTCCTGAAATCGTTTTGCAAATACCGATCTTGAAATGTATGACTCAGCAGCCAATTCCGAGACCGTCCACGGTCTGTCTGGATAGCGATGAAGTGCCAATAGCGCTGGCGCGAGACGAGGATCGCGCAGTGCAGAGATGAGTCCTGACGCATTTTCACACCCCTCTTCAACCCATCCACGAACAATCATTGACGCGCCAACTTCGGCTAATCGAGCCAGTATTCCTGCAAAGCCTATACGACCAGAGCAGATCTCTCGTTTCATGGCATCCAATATCGCCACCAAATCAGGATATTTCTCCCTACCTGTATCAGCAACCATAAGCACTGGCATTAACTTTTTAAGTTCATACATGCCGCCGAGGTCAAACGCCATACAACCATAAAAAAATACCGCGCTGGGCACTGGATGAGTACTTGGACAGGTATCCACGCCACTAACCGCATCTCCTAACGGCGCTGCAATGAACTCATTGATATCTTGAACTGATACTTGCTCATCTGATAGTAACTGATGTTCTACACCTTGAGGTACAAACACCGCACTTCCTGCTGATAGCTCAAACTGAGTGCCGTCTGCTGTTCGTAGTAAAGCGCTTCCTACTGCCAAATAATGAAAGTACGCGTGTTCTGGTTTTGACTCAAAGATCAGTCCAAAACTGGGACCCGTCTGAATGCGGCGATATTGAACACCGCGCAAGCGCATATCCGTTAATAGCTCGCTTATAAGGTCAGAGGATATAGCAAACTGTCTATTTGTTTTCATTTAGGAGCTTTGGTCAAAAATAAGAATTTATCAATCATAGATCATCCTATATTTTAAGTCTAGACTCTCGATATATTTTTTAATGTCTAGGAATCTTAAAATGAATAATAAAGAGATGCAATTAACGTCAGCTCATATGACTGACCAAGTCTCATCCAATCCTGCATGGCTGGCAGTATTCTCTCTCGCGATGGGAGTTTTTGGCTTACTGACTGCTGAGTATCTTCCTGCTAGCCTGCTGACGCCCATGGCCTCTGATTTCGGTGTCTCTGAGGCGCTGGCGGGGCAAGCGGTGACGGTCACTGCTGTTGTTGCCTTGCTTGCAGGTCTATCGGTACCGCGTTTAACTCGTAATCTCGACCGACGTACGGTGCTATTAGGATTCAGCGTACTGATGATCGCCTCCAATTTGCTGGTAGCACTATCTTCTAGCTTGGCTGTCCTACTTATCATGCGTGTTTTGCTGGGTTTTGCGCTTGGCGGGTTTTGGAGCATGGCTGCGGCAGTTGCCATGCGCTTGGTGCCTGCGCATCTTGTGCCACGCGCACTGTCCATCATTTTTAGCGGAATTGCTATTGGGACCGTCGTGTCTGTACCGCTTGGCAGTTACTTGGGTGGACTTTATGGCTGGCGTAGTGCTTTCGTCGCGGCAGCGGCAGTGGGTGTGTTGACGTTACTGTTCCAACTATTCACTCTTCCTCGTATGGCGCCGCGTCAAGTCACCCATACAGAATCTGTACTCGGGTTACTGCGCCGTCCTGGTATAGCGATGGGCATGCTGGGGTGCGTCCTTGCACACACTGGTCAATACGCCCTATTTACCTATATTCGCCCAGCGCTAGAAAGCGTTTCTAGCATGACTGTAGACCGTTTGTCCTTATTGCTATTGGCGTTTGGTGTTGCAAACTTCGTTGGAACGTTACTAGCAGGCTGGTTGATGGAACGTAGTTTGCGTGTTACTTTGATTACAATGCCTGCACTGGTAGGTATCGCTGCATTTGGTATCGTGTTGCTCCCTGTTCAAGGGACTGCCTTGATGATGTTCGTTGCACTTTGGGGACTGGCATTTGGCGGGGTTCCTGTTGCATGGTCAAACTGGGTGGCTTGTGTGGTTCCAGATCAGGCTGAAACAGCAGGAGGCATGGTCGTTGCCGCTGTACAGTCATCGATTGCATTGGGCGCTGCTATTGGCGGGCTTATCTTTGGATTCAGTGGCGTTACAGGTGTTTTTATAGTGGCTGCTAGTATGATGCTATTTGCTGCGCTCTTTATTGGCTTGCGCGTCCGCGTTGACTTATTTAAGAGATAGATTATTATCATTCAGTATTCATCACGGCACTATTCATGTTGAAAGCGCATTGTATCCACAAAGCAAATAGCATAGCGATGCGCTGATCTGTAACATTTTAAGACAGTCGCCTGCTGGTAACCGTTATACTGGTGACCAGTAGGTGACTGTCTTTTTCGATCTGAACATGACTGACTAGGAATAGCGTTTGATCCAATCATAACCCCAATGACATACGTGCCAAAGATACCAAACCCCTGTCACTACCCAAAGACCCATTCCAACCATTAGCAACGTCATTCTGATCCATATATCTAAACAGCCATTGCAAACATTTGACAAATAAGCTGGTCCCATGTTTGACATCATCAGCAACCAAAACCCAAATGCAAGTATTACTCCGGTACAAACGACTATAAGGGCTATTTTGCCAATAACTTTTAATGAAGCACGCCGCTTACGACAAGTAGTCATGTTTAATGAATAGTTGCTCATAAAGATCGTTCTCGATAATCTGTTTGACGATGCCTATTTATTGTTATACACGGTGTCAAAAATAAAAAGATATGAATCAATAAAAAGATAATATTTCACTAAAGTGTCCGTCAAACTCACCTCTACAATTGTAATAGCATGTTAAAAACGCTGAAAAAATCAGCCTCTCCGCCATATTTTTCATATAAATTCTGTATACTTAATACCTAAATGCTTTATTCATCATCTATGGTGACCTTTTATCATGTCAAAACGCTCAGCGCCCTTTGTCGCTCCAGACCATATCGATGACCCTATGTCAAAGGATGGTAAAAAACACGCCAAAGTTTTGTTATCGACGCTGCAAGAAGACATTGCCAGCTTTCGTCATGAGCAGTTCCCGCCTGATATTTTGCGCCAAATTCGCGACATGCCTATTTATGAAGGTAACTTAGCCGAAGTTCAGGCATATCAGCAGCGTTGGCAATCTTTACTAGCGCGCGCATTGGCTTTTTACCCTGCTGCCAATCTACCACCTGACTACTTGCCTTTACCTGCCAGCCTTGAAATACCCCAGTTCATTTATCATGTTCAGCGCCTACATTTGACCAAGACGCGTGCCAAGGAATCCAAAAGCTTCGGCTCGGTAGGCGCACTTACTGACAAATGCGGTGACTATACGGCTGATGAAATTGCACGTATGTCGGCGGTGTTCGACAATGACGATGAAGCCCGTTTGGTGGCGCACCGTGAGTTTATTGATCTGCGCGCCTATGTTTTTTGCCGTGACAGTAAAGGCGAGATGATGGAGCCTGAAAGAGTACGGTTTTATCGTACAGGACTCATTGTTCATGCGCTTCCTGATTTTAAAATCGTAGATAGTCGGCAGACCCCGCGCAAACGCCGTAATGATGCTTATAGCAACGCGCTTGCAGATAATGGTATTTGGAAAATTTACCGCAAAAAATAAGTCTCGTCGCTACCATAACGTCACAATAACTTTACTGCTTTATATTGCTTATTTTATCACCGCCTTTGAGGATACAAGATGTTCGCTGCCGCCGCCGGCTCACCAAATCTAATGTTACAAGCTACCATTTTCTTGGGCGCAGCGCTGCTCTTTGTCCCACTCGGCAAGCGCTTCGGCATTGCGACCGTATTGGGTTATCTCATTACCGGATTGATCTTGGGACCAAGTGCTTTAGATGTAGCAGGCGATGCTGAAAGCTTATTGCATTTTTCTGAATTTGGCGTGGTCATGCTGCTGTTTATCATCGGACTTGAGCTTCAGCCGTCGCGGCTTTGGGCATTACGCCGCTCGATATTTGTGCTCGGTGGTCTCCAAGTTGGTTTGACCGGTACGCTATTGATGGGGCTTTTGCACCACTTTTTTGCATTACAGCTGGACACAGCCTTTATTGTTGGCTTTGGCCTTGCTCTGTCTTCTACTGCTTTCGTACTACAGATATTGACTGAAAAACAGCAGCTTTCAAGCACTCATGGTCGCGAAGCGTTTACAATCTTACTATTCCAAGATATTGCTGTTATTCCATTGTTGGCTGTCATCCCGTTTCTATCGGGCGTACGCGAACAAAGCTATGATTTGATTTATTTTGGCAAAGTTTTTGCTGTCTTTGCGGGTCTTATTTTTGCCAGTCGCTATATTATCCGACCATTTTTTAAATTTGTTGCCTCAAGCGGTGCCTCAGAATTGCTGACAGCAGTTGCGCTATTCATTGTGATGGGCGTTTCTATCTTAATGGGACAGATCGGTCTGTCGATGGCGTTAGGTGCATTTTTGACAGGCGTACTACTGGCGGATTCTGAGTATCGTCACGAGCTAGAAGCCAGTATTGAACCTTTTAAGGGTTTGCTGCTTGGCTTGTTCTTTATGTCGGTCGGTATGCTGACGGATGTCAAACTCATTTTAGAAAAGCCCGTCTTTATTATTGGCTGTGCCATGGCACTGATGTTTATTAAATTCGGTGTCATTGCAGGAATCGCTAAGGTATTAGGCAATCGCTGGCCGACCAGTATCAGGCTGGGTGTCACATTGGCACAAGGTGGTGAGTTCGCTTTTGTCTTGTTCAGTGTTGCGACGGCTCAAAACGTCTTACGACCAGAGCTTGCTAATACCCTTAATCTGATCGTCACCATTTCTATGGCACTGACGCCACTGGCGTTTTTATTGTTAGAAAAAGTGGGCGAACCTTTATTTGCCAAAAGTAAACCCAGCCGCGAGTACGACACCATTCCAGACCATGAGCATCAGGTCATTATTGCAGGCTTTGGGCGAGTTGGTCAGATCATCGGTCGGGTACTGCGTATGCATAATATCGAATTCACTGCCATTGAGCGCTCTGCAAATCGCGTCGATTTCGTTCGCAAATTCGGTAACCAAGTCTACTATGGTGACCCCAAAAACCCAGAAATATTACGCGCGGCGGGTATCAAAAAAGCACGCATCTTTATTCTGGCCATTGATGATCTAGAGCGCTCCATTACCACCGCCCAATATTTGCGTAAAAACTACCCAGATATGATTGTATTGGCGCGCGCCCGTGATCGTCAGCACTATTATCGTCTGCGAGAAGTAGGTGTGCGTCATATCTGGCGCGAGACGTATTTATCGTCTTTAGATATGTCACGTGAGTCGTTACAGCTGCTGGGTATCTCGCCAGAAAAAGCGCGAGAAACGGTACAGACGTTCCGCGATTATGATGATGATCTAATTGAGCGTCAGCAAGCGATTTATGATGATGAAGCCAGTATGATCGAATCAGCACAATCGGCGATCGCTGAACTTGAGAGTCTGTTTGATGAAGACATTGGCAAAGCTCGCAAGATGGATTTGAGCGATTTTTATGACGCGCTAAAAAACCAAGCCGTACCCGCTGAGGATAAAGAAGACCCTGTTAGTGAGCCTAAACACTAAGGCGTGTCCTCACTTTAAAAATGGTAATAAAAATAAAATAGATGGCAGTTAAACCAAGAAAATAGCGGCAGATAATATCTCGATGTTATCTGCCGCTATTTGAAGCAGTTTGGCAAAATTTAGCCATTTTTAGCCATTTTTAGCCCATTTAGATGACTAGCGATTGAATTGATAACACGCCCTAACGGCTATCACTTTTAATTAGTGTTACAGCCCTGGGGTGCTTGTCTTTTATTTAGCGAGCTTGTGCATTCCCAACTATCAGTGCCAACTAGATGATAAAAAACCAATGTGTGATCATTTAGATAACGTATTGGGAACTTGGCGTTCTGTATGGTCGCGATAACCGCGCAATCCGTTTTTGCAATGCCAGCAGCCTTGTTATCGATATCAATACGTACTTGCGAGGTTCCTATGTTTGAAGGAAGATCAAACGGGCATTCTCCTGTTTGCCGATAGGTTAACGCCACACGGTTTTGCGCCGTCTTGGCAGTGTCATACGCATCGAACAACACCTCATTTGCTTTTGGCTTAGCCACAATAGGTAAAAACTGCACCTTAATCACTATTAAAGCAAACACAAAAAGCCCAAACCCCAATCCCAAACCAAACACACTGACCCCGCCCTCTCGGCGTAGATGTGATTTTTGTGCAGCCTCCTCTCGCGGATAGTCATTAATAGCATCGGCAATCTCGCGTCGCGCCATTCGATAATAATAAGCGTCCGTCCAACGTGCGACCATAAATGACCAAAACAACCAAATCAGTGCGGCAATGCTTATCCGTGTTGCCAATTGATAAGCGTCTGGAATAAAATCCATCGCCACAAACTCAAACATGACCAGCACGATAGCAATATTGAGCTGGATAAATGACCATCCTGCTACGCTATACACAATGGCGTCCATATAACGCTTACGGTATAGCAACCAAGGAAACGTCACAAAAAACGCGGCCCAATGCCACTTTGGCGACAGGTATCCTTGCTGATCAAATTGCTCAAAGCGTTTAAGATAATAGCCCTGAGTACGATGTCCAATGAACCATTGATCCAGTTGCTTACGCTTGGCAGGGGTCAGTTGTTCTTGATAGAAAGGTGGCGGCGAATCCGTCTCAATAAATAGCATAGCAGTACGCTCATGTGTCTCAAAAAATTCTCTAGCCACTCTTATTATATGACAATGCCAAAGTTCCTGTATAGGAAAGACAAACCACGGGCATGAGCGGTAAACTTGCTAAAATAGGATTGTACGTGCACAGCTGTATAGATTTGACTTATAATGAACCAACCTTACCCAACTAATTAAGCCTTATTAATCCTATGAGTTCACATTCTGATATCAATGACAACGCCACTAATAGCCCTAATAGTGATGAGCAAAAACTAAATAGTACCAACGAAAGCGTCAAAACCGACCCCAATACTCATGCCCATACGGAAACAGAGCCTACTTCTGATAAGCATCTGCGTATCGTCAACACATTCATGAAACGACGCACTCACATGAATAAGAATGCCGAATTGGCGCTAACTGCCCCAGAGTTTGCTGATTATCTGGTCAATAACAGCTTCGGTGATGGCAATCTAACGGGTATTGATGACTTGCGTTCCTTATTCTCTGATAGCCCTAACGGTAGCGACGCCCCGCTTACCTTGGAGATTGGGTTTGGTTTAGGTGACTCGTTTATCGAGATGGCGGCAGCAGACCCTACACGTAATTTCGTCGGTGTCGAAGTGCATGAGCCCGGTATTGGAAAGTGCGCGTACATGGCTGGTACTCAAAACTTAACCAACGTCAAAATCATCAACGGCGATGCCATTCAATTGCTCAAACAGTTACCAGAAAATCACATTGACCGTATTCAGCTTTATTTCCCTGATCCTTGGCAAAAAAAGCGTCACTATAAACGTCGTTTTGTTAGTCCAGAGCGTATGACCATCGTGACTCGCAGTTTAAAGCAAGGCGGCTGGTTTCATACTGCCACTGATTGGGAACATTATGCTTTTTGGATGGTTGATGTTTTAGACGATTTTGAAGGGTTGACCAATCAAGCTGGCGCGGGTAATTTTACTGACCGTCCTGACTTTCGTCCAATGACTAAGTTTGAGCGTCGCGGTTTGGATAGAGGACATGGGGTTTGGGATTTAATATATATCAAAGACTAACACTGTTAGCCTATTTTTGATGGTTCTTTAAAAGACGGCTAAATCATTTAGCCGTCTTTTTTTGTGTGCTAATTGGAAATTTTTTGCTTTACAAAAGCAGTATTAGTAATATTCAACCGCTCTATCCCTTATTCTGCAAGCGATAAACATTTTTGACTAAAAAAATTCATAAAAATGTCATATGTGAAACATAGCACTTATTAGTGAGTTTTTTTATACTGATATGTTCTTATGAGTCCAATAAACCTATTGACTCTAACTTTTTTGGTATTCGTTATCCACGCAAACAGTGATGCTATAAGGGCTTGGCGAGTTCTCCCCATAAGCTGTGGATAACCCTGTGTATAAGTCACCACTTGACAAGTTTTTCCCTAGATAACATAAAGGACTAGGTAAAATCGTTCATTTTTTATACAATTTAAAAGTATTTTTAAATCAATAACTTAACTCTTATATTTAATCATAGAAAATATTTTCTATAATTTTTTAAAAAACTTTTTTAATTTAGGGATGTTTCACAATATCCAAATTCGGATACTTTTTTCGTTGTGGACAACTCAAAAATCTGTTGACAAACTATGCCCTCTTCTTGTCCGAAATTATTATTATCATCCTAATTATTGCCTAAGACAATCCACCTTAATCATACGACAGCCAATGTCGTTTAGCATGATTCGACACTCTATAACGCTATTGGATTTTGTTATAATTACCTCATCTAATCCATAGTCTGATAGAAAAGGATTGGTAGTGATGATTACCAAAATATTAAAATACCAAGCACGTATCTATCAACTATGAACTTATTTTTACTTTTCGTATAATTCTATTTTACTGTATAGTGGCGTGATACCTTAGATATCACTGACTACATCTGGGATGTTACCATCTATTTTTTGAAACAGACGCTAGTGGTTTCTTGTTATATAAGCCTCTAAATGACTGTCTGCTTTATCCAACTATTATTATTTATAGTACACATACTCTATTTATAACATAGAAATGAATAACACCAAATCCATCATTACAAATAAGGAGTCCAGCATGGACGACAATAAAGCCAAAGCCCTCAAAGCGGCCTTAGGTCAGATTGAAAAGCAGTTTGGTAAAAACACCATCATGCATTTAGGTGACGATTCAGCTATTATGGATGTCGATGTAGTCTCAACAGGCTCGCTGGGTTTGGACATTGCACTTGGCATTGGTGGTCTACCAAAAGGCCGTATCGTTGAGATTTACGGTCCAGAGAGCTCAGGTAAAACTACGATGACATTGCAAGCCATTGCCGAATGTCAAAAACAAGGTGGTACTTGTGCCTTTATCGATGCTGAGCATGCGCTTGACCCTGTTTATGCGCGCAAACTAGGCGTCAATACAGATGACCTGCTACTCTCACAGCCTGATAATGGTGAGCAAGCCCTTGAAATCACCGATATGTTGGTCCGCTCAGGTGCTATCGACATGATCGTTATTGACTCAGTAGCTGCCTTAACACCACGTGCAGAGATTGAAGGCGAGATGGGCGACTCTCACATGGGTCTGCAAGCACGTCTTATGAGCCAAGCATTGCGTAAAATCACTGGTAATGCCAAACGCTCCAATTGTATGGTTGTGTTTATTAACCAAATCCGTATGAAAATTGGTGTTATGTTCGGTAGTCCTGAGACCACAACTGGTGGTAATGCACTCAAGTTCTACGCGTCAGTACGTATGGACATCCGCCGTATCGGTGCCGTTAAAAATGGTGATGAAATCATCGGTAACCAAACCCGTGTTAAAGTCATCAAAAACAAAATGGCACCGCCGTTCCGTCAAGCAGAGTTTGAAATCACGTATGGCGAAGGAACCAACCATTTGGCTGAGGTTATTGACTTAGGTGTCGAGATTGGCGCTGTTGGTAAAGCTGGGTCTTGGTACAGTTATGGCGATGAAAAGATCGGTCAAGGTAAAGCCAACTCTGTGCTATTTTTGAAAGAGAACCCTACCATTGCTAAAGAGATCGAAGATAAAATTCGTGACGAAAAGCTTGGTACGAAAAAAGATAGCAAGGCCGCTGATGCTGATGAAACCAATGAAGAATTGGCTTCTGAGCCTGTACAATAACTTTTTGATAACTCATTACTATCAACCGTTATGACGTATTATGAAAATTAAAACACTGGCTGAAATACTCGCTGAGTCGGATACCGATTCAGCGAGCGCTATTGATGATAAACGAAAAAAGCCTTTTAAACACGTTCATAAAGAGGCACCAAAAAACCCCGACAAAGCGGGTAAGCGGGCAACTTATCTAAAAAAAGACCCTGCCGTAACGAATGAATCTATAGACGAGCCTATATCGCGCAATGGCTCTGCTACCAATTTCAAGAAAACACCAAAAAATAAAAAGCGTAAAAAACGCTTCCATCCAGCAGCCAATTTTACCCCTGAGTCTAACGATGTGCCTATTTATCAGCCACCTGAAGCACAAAGTATCAAGGAGATGCTGGCAGAGGTAAAACATGACGTTCATCGCTCTGAAGATGAAAGCAACTCCCTTCTCAATGCTGACGCTGAATCTCACTCTTTTGCGGTAACAGCAATTCATGATAACGAAACAGATAGCCAGACTGACAACCTACCCGCTGCTCTCAAAGCCTATTTACGCACGCCTGAACAACGACAAGCAGAAGCTGATGCGATAAAAGCTGAAAGCCGCCTACGCTGGCTGGCATTTTATTATTTGTCGCGCCGTGAATATGGCAAAGCTGAGCTCAAGCAAAAGCTGATCGATAAAGAACAAGATCCAGAAAAAATTGATGCCCTGCTTGATGAATTTGAGGAAAAAGGCTATCAAAGTGATTACCGTACTACCTTGATGCTAATTCGTGAAAATATTCGTAAAGGTCGCGGACGTAGCCGTATCAAGCAAGCGTTTTATCAAAAAAAAATCGCCATGCCCAGCAATATTGATGAGCTAATTGATATGGCAAATACAGAATCTGAAGAATTTAGAGAGTTTGTAGATGACAGTGCCGATAATTTAGTTGATGGTGTTGATTGGCTAAAATTGGCAGTCGTCGCCCGCACTAAAAAGTATGGAGATGACATACCAACGGAGCAAAAAGATAAAGCACGCCAATTGCGATTTTTACAATATCGAGGATTCAATACCGATATCTGTTTTGAGGCGCTGGGCTATACATTAGAGACTTTAGAAGATCGTTTTTAAACACTTTTAACAGAAGCCATCCTTAAGCCAATAATTACGTATGAGTAAAATCATACTGACTTATTGATTAATAATAGCCAAGCACTTTCCACCATATTAGCCCTGCCCCTATCCAAATGAATAAATTAACCACACTCATAATTGCTCCGATGCTCCACCATTCTCTCAATGTCACATAGCCTGAGTTAAAAATAACAGGGGCCGTACCTGTCGCATAATGCGTCAACGTCATCATAATATTGCCTGCTGCCGCTAGGATTAGCGCGTATAACATTGGCGGCGCCCCCAAAGTCAAGCCGACGGCATAAAAAGCAGCAAACAATGCAGTGATGTGAGCAGTTGTACTGGCGAAAAAGTAATGTATGTATAAATACACCAAAGTCAAAATCGTCACAGCGCCTACCCAACCAACGCCCGTCGTACCAATGAGTGACTCGATACGCCCCGAAAACCAACCAATCAAACCCAGCTCATTCAAATAAGCGGCCATCATAATAAGGGCCCCAAACCAAATGATGGTATCCCATGCCGACTTCTCTTTTAGAATATCGTCCCATGTCAATACACCCGTCAATATCAAGGTTGTCAAACCAATAAAAGCGGTCGTTGTGGCATCAACACTATACTGTTCACCTAGCATCAGTGCTGGAATATTTGCCCACAATAGCAGCATCAAACCAAACACACCCAGCATTATCTTTTCTTGGGTACTTATCTGACCCATTTCTGCCAAATTGTCCTTTGCAAAGCCTTTGGCATCAGGAGTCACTTTGACATCAGGCGGGTAAATCAGATAAATGACCAGTGGCATAACAATCAAACACAGCATACCTGGTACAAACATTGCCACCGCCCACGTCATCCATGATAATTGAATATCACCGCCTGTGGCTTTGTTAACTAGGTCTACAACTAATGGATTTGGTGCTGTCGCCGTAATAAACATGCCAGACGTAATGGGATTGGCGTGATAGTTTACCATTGCCAAATATCGACCCATTTTATTTTGCGTCCCCTCTTCTGGTGTTGAATGGAAGCTTTGTGCAATGGATTTCATAATAGGATGAATAATGCCACCACCACGAGCGGTATTAGAGGGTGTTATGGGAGCAACCATTAATTCAGCTGCGGTTAAGGAGTACGCCACACCGATGGTTTTTTTACCAAAAATAGAGATAAAGTAATAAGCAATACGCCGACCCAAACCCGTCTTTATCAATCCACGCGATATCATTACTGCAATACCAATCAACCAAATCAGTGGACTTGAATAACTCGATAACGCGTCACTAATAGCTTGTTTGGGGCTATCACTTGTCACCCCTGTCAGCGCCACGAGCGTGATAGCGATAATAGCAATCGCGCCAATGGGCAACACCTTACCAATGATGGCGACAATGGTAGCGATAAATAAGGCCAACATGTGCCATGCTTCGGGAGTCACGCCGCTTGGAACCGGAATGAAGAACCAAATAAGCAAACCCACTAAAATGGCAATAGCGGCTTGAATAGGTTTAAAAGGCATGATTGAGTGTCCTCATAATGTGCTGATAGCATCTAATAGCTTCCTCTTATTAGTGCAAACACTAACAAACAAAGTTGAGAAAGCCCTATAGGCATAGTATAGGGTTTGTATAACAGCTTTACGACTGTTAATATTTTTTAATATATCTTTTTAGATTATAGAATCTAAAAAGATATATTGTGCTATGCAAGCTTTTTAAAGACAAAAAAAGAGTGCGTTATTTAACGTACTCTTTTTAGCGCCATTTGGGCTCAATACCAATATTTCTTGGAAAAAATCACTTTAATGTATTTAAACGATTAGATAACTGACCCATGATTTGGTCAATCTCTGCATTGGCTTCTGCTTCGTTATCCAAGTTACCATTTGGGGTTAATTGGTTCATCACTTCAGGCAATAACTCAGCAAGACCTTGGCGTACCTCCGCCTCATTGGCACCAGTACTGGCAGCAACTTGCTGGATTTCGTTATCATCGAACAAACGATTTATTTCATTTGGATCAAGATTGTCATTGTCTTCTTGATTACTCATCCAAGAGCGCGCTTGTTTTTCATTCCCCATTCCTGTAATTTTGGATAATGCACCACTCACACCGCCGTTATTTCTGATCCAGCTTAGTACCATTGGCATAAGTATGGCAATGAGCATTCCTTTGCCGCCTGCTTTGTTTCTAGTAGATTGACCGCCTAATACACTGCCTAAGATATCTCCTAAGCCACCAGTACCTGCACCCATACCGCCGCGCTGATTAGCACCAGTGAGACCACCTATAATGTCATCCAAGCCAAAGCCATTATCAGGCTGACGATCATACTGACGAGGATTATAACCACCCGCTTGGCTGCCTCCTCCTAATACACTGCCCAGTATATCGCCCAAACCTCCCGTACGACGTGGATTGGTACGTTGATTGACAGGGTTACGTTGTGCATCATCTGGGTTCATTGCACTACGAGCAACTTGACTTACTAAATTCCCTAATAGGCTCATGTCTTACTCCTCTTATTGTTCTATTATTTATCATCGGTTTATGTACTTTATACCTACCTTGCAATATAACAAATCTGCCCAGCCATCGAGATAGCTATTTTGTTATGACGTGTAGGCGTTCGTAAGTTGACAATAAAAGACATTAAGTTAAAGACAGACCAGTACGAATATTTAGGCCATTTTATTAGAAGAAACATTGGCTAGAATACTTAATTCTCGCCACTGATTGGGATTCACTTGATCGCGAAACACCGTCACAGATAAAGGGCGTTGATAAGGCTCTTCTACAAGAAACTCAATAGTAATTACCCAGCGGTAGCGATGTACAGTGAGTAATTGTGCTTGCCATAACTCATCACCGCGGCCCGTTCGCATCAGTAGTTGCCAATGTCTATCAACACGGTGGCTCAATGGCGGCTGACTAAGATGCAGTAATATGGGTCGTGATAATGCTAAATAACTTGTGACCGCTGCGGCAACTGTAAAGATTAGCACATATTGCCATAATACTAGAGACGCTAGCCAAGCCAGTACTATCAATATACTGGCCAATGCACTGTACATCGATAGGCGCAAGCGGCTGGTAGGGTGAACGGCTGTATCAATACGTAATGAGGTTGATAAAGTCATCAGCAAATGCTCAAAAACGTTAGACTAATTGAACACTCAACATTATCTACCTTACAGTTATTAGGATATGAGTATTGGTGTTCGAATGAGAAGCTTATTGCTACGTCAAATCTTTGGTATGACGCCACGTTTTAATTTTATTAACCAACGCCCACATATCATCATCCTCTGGACGATTTTGATTGGTAAAATAATCCAATAAATCAGGATCTTCATGGGTGAGCATTTGCGCAAATGTCTCTTGTTCAGCCGCATCTGCTGTCAGATACAGCTCTTTGACGTACGGATCGATATAAAAATCCAATTCTTTCAAACCCCGACGTGCCTGATAAATAATGCGACGTTGTTCGTTGGTTGGTTCTGGCTGAGCTGGGATGGTCATAACGGTATTCTCACTCAAATAAATGGTTTTCGATATCGTGCTTAATAAGGTTTTGAAATGGACAACTGGCTCCATAATGCCACTGCTTGTTGTGTCATGACCACATTGTGAGTACGAATGATACAAGCTCCTTGCTGTAGCGCAAAAATTCCAGCAGCCACGCCGACCGCATCACGCTCTACGGCTTTGGTCGTCGTCAATGCGGCAATGCCACTGTTGGCGAGTACTTCTGCCAAAAAACGCTTACGCGAGATGCCAAACATTATAGGAAGTCCAATTGTTTGTAATTTATCAAGATGGTTCAACAGCGCGCAGTGGTGGTCGTAATTTTTGGCAAAACCAAAACCTGGATCTATGATTATTTTTTCACGTTTAACACCAGAGCTCATCACCTCGTCGATATGGGTGACCAGCTCTAAGCTTACCTCATTGACCACATCATCATATTGCGCCAAATTGTTCATCGTTGTCGGCTCACCGCGCATATGCATGAGCATCACAGGTATATCTAACTTAGCAGCTAATTCGATTGCACCCTCGCGTTTAAGCGCGCGTACATCGTTCCAAATGTCAGCACCAGCGTCAAAGGCGGCCTGCATCACTGCTGGACTACTGGTATCGATAGATAGCCAAACATCGTTGCCAAAATGCTGTCTGATGGCTTGAACCACTGGCACAACTCGTTGCAACTCTTCATCAGTCGCTACAGCATCTGCATTTGGACGAGTAGACTCGCCGCCAATATCAATGATGGTAGCCCCTTCTTGCATCATTTTTTGACAATGAGCAACTGCCTTATCAATAGCAGTAAACTGCCCACCATCTGAAAACGAATCTGGCGTGACATTTAGAATTCCCATGATGTGCGGCTGCGATAAATCTAAAATTTTATCGCGGCTGGTTACTTGGTAATTCGGTAAAGGCTGGAATAGTGGCATCATCAATCCATTATAAAACTATTTTATAGAACAGTTTTAGCGATTATTTTTATGTTAGGCCAATGATACCAGTAAATCCTATTCTGTCCTAAACCCTTCATAAAATGAGAGCAATAAAAAAGCCCTTTATTATAAAGGGCTTTTCATCAAATAAAAATCAGATAGCGTTTACATCGCTGGTAATGGCGGCGGTGTAGACCCAGTCGTTTTGATATCATTTTTCGACAAGTTTACTTCGTTATGCTGGTACACTCTTGGTGCGCGTGGCGTTTCACCTGCTAGGATATCTTGTAGTTGATCACGATCAATGGTTTCCCATTTCATCAAAGCATCAACCATCGCATGCATTTTTTCTTGATTGCCTTCAATCAATTCACGCGCGATATCATACTGCTCCTCTAGCATACGACGTACTTCATCATCCACTTTTTGCTGAGTGGCTTCTGAAATCGTACGGCTACCACCAAAGTAACCTTGCGAGCTATCATCATCTTCATAGACCATGATACCTAGCGCATCTGACATGCCATATTTAGTCACCATGGCGCGTGCCATCTTAGTGGCACGTTCAAAGTCATTGGAAGCGCCTGTCGACATCTGATTGATAAAGACTTCTTCAGCAATTCGACCACCGAACAAAATCGCAAGATCACTAAGCATTTTTGACTTATACATACTAGTTTGATCATGTTCTGGCAACTGCCAAGTGACACCAAGGGCAAAACCACGCGGCATAATGGTCACTTTATGCACAGGATCGGTACCTGGTAGTAGCTCCGCAACCAACGCATGACCTGCTTCATGATAAGCGGTTGCACGGCGCTCTTCTTCACGTATGACCATTGATTTGCGTTCAGGACCCATGTAGAGCTTGTCTTTCGCATCTTCAAAGTCATTCATATCAACGCTGGTCTTGTTACGACGGGCTGCAAACAATGCTGCTTCGTTAACAAGGTTAGCAAGCTGTGCACCACTGAAACCAGGTGTGCCACGAGCAAGAGAGCTTGCATCTACGCCAATCGTATTTGGTAACTTTTTCAAATGCACTTTTAGAATTTGTTCACGGCCTTTGATATCTGGTAAACCGACTTGCACTTGACGGTCAAAACGACCTGGGCGTAGCAGCGCTTTATCAAGTACATCAGCACGGTTGGTCGCAGCTATAATGATGACACCTTCATTGCCTTCAAAGCCATCCATTTCAACCAATAATTGGTTTAGTGTCTGCTCACGCTCATCATTTCCGCCGCCCGTACCGGAACCACGATGACGACCAACGGCATCAATCTCATCAATGAAGATGATACAAGGCGCGCTTTTCTTAGCTTGCTCGAACATGTCACGTACACGCGAGGCACCAACGCCCACAAACATCTCGACAAAATCAGAACCTGAGATGGAAAAGAACGGTACTTTGGCTTCACCAGCAATGGCTCGCGCTAATAGCGTTTTACCAGTACCTGGTGGGCCTACCATCAAAATACCACGTGGAATGGTCGCACCAAGCTTTGTGAATTTATCAGGATCACGTAGGAAATCGACTACTTCAACCACTTCTTCTTTGGCTTCTTCACAGCCCGCCACGTCTTCAAAATTGACTTTGATTTGGTCTTCAGTCAGCATTTTGGCTTTTGATTTACCAAAACTCATAGGGCCGCCGCCTTTACCACCAGCGCCGCCTTGCATATTACGCATGAAGAATAAAAACAAACCAATAATCAATAGAATTGGGAAACTGGCTATCAATAGTTGCATCAATACGCTTTGACGCTTAGGTGCCGTTCCTTGGACTTCGACTTGGTTCTCACGCAGCATTGGCATTAGCTGGTCATCTGACACAGCTGGTCTAATGGTCTCAAAAGAAGAGCCATTTTTCTTCTCGCCGGTGATCTGCTCGCCGTCGATTTCAACACTGGCTACTTGATTTTCTGACACGGCGGTCACAAACTCAGAGTAGTTAAGGCTATCCGGCTCGGATGTTTGATCAAAGCCGCTAAACACCAGCACCAAAACGCCGATTACCACCAGCCACAATAAGGTATTTTTTACCATGTCGCTCACTAGTTATTCCCATCCCTTACTTATTGGTGTGTTTACTAAACACGTGACGTCTATAAACGTATTGCTCATTTTTAACAGAATACTTGATATCCAAACTTCAACAACTCACATGCTGCCGTAGGTCCGATTCAACAAGTTATCAGTCGTTATGATTATAAATCTATCATAGATGAACGTATTAAGCGCTTACTATCAGACGACTTTGTCTAAAACATATGCTTAAAACAAAGTTAATATACCATGATATGTGGTGCTGTCCTGAATAATTCAAGCAAGTTTTGCGTTTATTCAGTTAACGATTGTAGCGGTTTTAGAACGCTATTAAATACTTTTTATGGTGGCGCATTACTCTGCTTACAATGACAACAACCTATTGAATTTAAGACTATTTAATTGCAATCCAAAACATCTCTTTTGACCGTGGTCGCGAAGCACCCGGTTTGATACTACGAATTTTACTAAAATCATTCTGCATCTGCTTGCGTAATTCTTGCATTCCTTCGCCCTGAAACACTTTCATAATAAGCGCGCCACCTTGTGGTAAGGTTGCCAAAGCAAAGTCCACAGCCAGCTCGCACAAATACATCATACGCGGCTGATCAATCGCACTATTGCCTGCTGTATTAGGTGCCATATCGGACAATACCACATCAACCTGTCTATCACCAACCTCTGCCATGATCGCATCAAACACTTCTGCTTCGCGAAAATCCCCTTGAATAAAGGTCACGTCAGGCAAAGTATCCATCGGTAGGATATCAGAAGCAATCAATATGCCTTTTTCGCCTACTAGCTGACCCGCTACTTGTGACCAACTGCCCGGCGCACTACCCAAATCTACAACCGTCATGCCTTTTTTAATTAGATTGGTTTTTTCATTGATTTCTAATAATTTATAAGCTGCACGTGCACGGTAACCGTCTTTTTGAGCCTTTTGCACATAATGGTCGTCAATATGCTCTTTCATCCAAGCACTGCTACTTTTTGACAATTTTTTATTTTCAATACGTGTGGCCAAAATACCTGCTCCTATGACTTGGCAAACCTAAATATACTATTTTCAATTGCTCTATGACTAGCAATCTAAACTCAATAAGACGTTGATTATTTTAAATGTGTCATCAATTGAGCTCTTTATTCATAATTGTTCACAAACTGACTAAATTCTATTAGCGAAAACACTGCTTTATAGGACAGTAGCGTTTATAATGTGACCAAATATCCAGTTTAACATTTCCATCACGTAAAATCGTGCAAAATCCTGCTGATCTCATGCAAGATGCCCGCATATTATCTATAATGGTTATTAACTACGCTTATTAACACCCTCTTTTATTTTTTATCAATATTTGGACACACTATGGAACTCGACAACGCTACCATCAAACGCCTACGAGGCATTGGTCATGAGCTCAAACCTATTGTCATGATTGGCAACAAAGGCATTACACCAACCATCACAGAAGAAATTGATCGTGCATTAACCGATCATGAACTTATCAAAGTAAAATTGCCTGCTGGCACTAAAGAAGAACGTGACGTTATTGGTGCTGAGCTTGCAGCGGCTGCCAATGCGACTTTGATCCATTCTATTGGCCGTATGGCACTATTAATGCGCCAAAACCCGAATGCCAACCCTAAACTGTCTAATCTATCACGCCACGCGCAGTAATCTGTTGTGACATCGAGTCGCTTTGTATTAAGTAGCTTGTGATTAAGTCATTTGATACTAACACTGGTTGGACATTAGCCAAACTTTAGGCCAGTGCATCAGTTGCTACGATAGTGACCTTAACGTATAAAAGCCGCGCTGCTCTCTGCACGCGGCTTTTATATTGTGTATAAATGATATATTTGCTTGTTTTGTTGTATTCAACGATAGGATAAACAGGCTTTTTTCTTATTGTTTTTGAGTGTGATCAAACTATGAGCCAAACCTTTACTCTCTGCATTGCCACTGAAACGATAGCAAGTGATGCGCAACAGGTCGGCGTGACCGTAGACGAGCTAAACCGTATTCGTGTCCATGTCAGCGCTGACATTGTGCAAACCCCCATATTGCATCTACAGTTGACCTATCACGTGACACTTCCTTCAAAGACTTTAGCCGCTCAATTTGATTGGCCAGATTGGCAGCAAGCTCGAGTAGCATTTGCTGATTACTTATGGGAAGAGAGTTGCCTTGAGTGTTTTATTACTGGTGGTTTGATTGGAAATGAGATGGGTCAGATTGATCATACAAACGCTTATATTGAAATCAATGCTAGCCCAGATGGTCGTTACGCACTCTATAAATTTGAGAATTATCGTTATCCTGCAACATTACCGCCTACCCCTTTGCACCAGACACACAAGCACGTGCTTGCAAGCCTTGAGTGGGTGGAAAACATTGAGTCGCCTTTAGGTAGTGAGCCATCAACAACCTCTAATCTTTTCAGCTACCAACGGCGCTTTGGTGTCTGCTTGACTCAATTATCAAATCAACGATATGCGTTCAATGATACAGTTATTGAGTATATACATCCTTGTGTAATCTTAAGGTTTGGTCAGACGACTTTATTTTTTGCATCAAGCCACGCCTCCCCGCCTGATTTTCACAATCGAGACTATTGGCAGAAATTTGATCTTATTATATAAGCTGTACTTGCTAAATAAATATTAAGCGTAAGAACACGAGAGCTAATCATACTTCAAATTAGGTGGCGCAGTTGACAGCACAAAAAAAACCCAGCAATGTCATAAAGAGCATTACTGAGTTTGGAGAAAGCTTTTAATGCGTTTAACTGATGCTTATTTGTCAGCCATTGCAAGGTAGATACCACGATCTGATGCATCATCAACATACTGTGAATCGCGCCATGTGGTATAGCTGTAGTTACCGCTATATGGGCTAATACTGTTTTGACGGAAATCAGATACCCAATCATTACCATCAAAGATCTGGATATGACCATGTGGACGACTTGAAGTGCGGTTATAGACAACGACGTCACCAACTTGAGGCTGCATATCGTTACTGATTTTAGTAAAGCCTGCTTGGGCAAGTGTACCGCGAGAGGCATACTGGTATGCTGAAGGGTTAGGCGTAAATTCGTAACCTGCTGATTGTAGTGCTTTACGTACGTAGCGAGCACAGTAACCAGAGCTTCTAGATAGCGCTACTCGTGATGCACTTGCCGCTGCGATAGCAGGAGCAGAGTATCTATCAGGAGTACGGCTGGCTTGCTGCTGACGTTGCTCATAAGATAAGCGACTGGTTAAAGACGCAAGCTGATATTCTTTTTGTTTGGCATGAGCACTTAAATTGTCTATGGCTTGACTGATTTCATCGTTACTGTAGACATGGGCACCGCTATTAGTGCTATAGATATTGCGACTAGAACCGTAGTTCGCAGAAGTAGAAATATTTGTGATGGTATGACTCAAGGTATTATTCGGTTGAAAGGTCGTTTCGACAGCACCACTCGTCTGTGCTACACCCATTCCCAATACTGACAAAATCAATAAAGCTTGTTTCATAAATTTACTACCTATTGTTAATACAAGACCGCTCGTCATCCGTGACAAAGCATCAATTAATTTAGAGGACATAATCATGAACCAAACATGATAAAATCCTTATTACAACAGCCTGCTCTTTCTTCTATAGTGACTGAGCTCATAACCTTATGAGATTAGTCAAATATCTTGCAAATCATCTGCTATATAACAGTATTAGTCTATTTATCTTGAATATCGCTGTTGTCACCTATTGATGAGTCATTACGATGTCAAAAAAACAGCCTAATCGGCTTGCCCAGCTTATCGATCATCAAGCTTTTGCTGGTAGTGCGCTACCTCAAACACTTGCTGACAACATGCGGCTGTATATAAAAGCGACCAACGAAGTAAAAGAGCTGTTAATAGATTGTCTACCTGAGGAGATACTTACTACCTGCTGGGTTGTGGGTCTTACCTCCGACCAACTCATACTCAGCGTAGAATCTACAACTGCTGCTAATCATATCCGCTATTTACAAAGTGCTTACTTACGAATTTTGGTAGAGCAGTCAATTACATTTAAACAACTCAAACAAATTCGTGTCATTGTCGCCAAAACCCCAGCTGATAATTCCTTGACTAAAACACCTTCATCATTGTCAGCAAGTCATTCAAAATCTCTTGCAGCCGATGAAAATAAAGCCCTTAGCCAGAACACAAAACGGACTATATCACAGGCTGCAGAGCATGTCACCACCGACGAAAAGCTCAAAAAAGCACTTTTGCGCTTAATTAATGACTAAAAATCTTTAGTTTACTATGTAAAGTTATGTAAATAAAAAAGCAAAAAGTGGCTGATAACGCTGGGGTTTTGTAATTCTATAAACAAAAAAAATCATCTGCTAGCATCATTCAAGTTGCGAATGACATTAACAGATGACTTTGGAATCACCTACAGCTTTTATACTATCTACCTTGAGGACAAATCTTCGAATTATTTTACCTGATAAATTCGAAAATCAGAATATTATAAGAATGTAATTATAACCAGATCATGTAATATTACGTAAATGTTTCGATACTTCGTGTATATTCCTGTATTCATCCTTCAACAGCTAAACCTTCTAAGGGTAAATATTTGATAGGACAAGTTACATTGTCATCAAAAGTTACAATTTCAAAGTTATCATGATCGGATAATATTTCACGAACTAATAAGTTATTAAGCGCGTGACCAGATTTATAAGCATTAAAACGACCGAGAATTGGATAGCCAATTAAATACAAATCCCCTAGCGCGTCTAAAATCTTATGACGAACGAATTCGTCATTAAAACGCAGCCCTTCTTCATTAAGAATGTTGGCTTCATCTATAACAATAGCATTGTCCATACTACCGCCCAACGCTAAGTTATTCTGGCGCATGGTTTCAATATCGCGTAAAAAACCAAACGTACGTGCTGAGCTCAACTGCTCAATAAAGTTTTGTGTAGAAAACTTCAACTGGGCATGCTGGAAATTTTTATCAATAGCTGGATGATCAAAGTCAATTTCAAAATTTAGCTCGAAACCGTTATAAGGGCGTAACTCTGCCCATTTATCATCAACTTTCACACGAACAGGTCTGACAATCTTAATAAACTTCTTAGCAGCTTCCTGCTCACAGAATCCAGCGTCAAGTAATAGCTCGACAAAAGGCGCTGCACTACCGTCCATAATTGGTATCTCTGAAGCAGAAACACGAATCAGAAGGTTATCTATTCCAAGACCGGCAATCGCACTCAATAGATGCTCAACAGTACCAACTCTTGTGCCACCAAACACTAAATTAGATGACATCATGGTGTCTTGTACTAAGAAAGCACTGGCTGGAATAGGCTCGCTGCCTACAATATCAGAGCGCTCGAAAACAATACCAGTATCCACTGGCTGCGGATAAAACTCTAAGTCAACAGGCTGACCACTATGGAGACCAGTACCTGTGACAGCAATCGCAGTTTTTAGGGTTCTTTGGTTCATAACTGTCTTCTCACATATTTTGTTACAATTGCCATAGTGTATCATTACCTCCTATAGTTCGCTATAGTTAAAATTCTTTAATTTACTTATCTCCTTGATTGGTAAGGCTTATCGTTACTACATTGTCACTATTCTGCCCTCTTTTAACCTCATTATTCCTACACAAAGGTGAAAAAACTTGTAACATTTTAACTGTTTGAGCAATATTATATGACAATGTGATGAATGCTTACTTGAAACAAGTTGCCTGTTTATGCCTACCAATTGGACTATAAAACGAATTATTTTATTCACAAACATAAAAAAGCCAGCGACTGAACGCTGGCTTTTTTACTTTGATTTATTTACAAGGTTTATTTGTTCTGTTGGCGCTTTAGATAGTCTTGAATACTATTCGTCTTAGTCTTAGGTTGCTCTTGAGGTGCACTTGTGCGTGCAGCACTGTCTTGATACAACTGAGCTTGAGACTGCTTTTGACTATTTAAAGCACTAGTATGCACGTTAGGATCGACAGGCTGAGTACTATTCACAGAAGGTACGGGTTGCTCGACGACTTCAGGCTCTTGGCCCGCGTTTTCATCTAACGTCAAACCCGTAGCGATCACTGTTACGTGCAAGTCATCACCCATTTTTTCATCAATGACAGAACCGTAGAAAATATGAGCATCGTCGATATCAGTGATTTCTTCAACGATTGCGCTGATTTTGCTCATCTCATCCAATGACAAAGACTCAGACGAAATCACGTTAACCAATAGACCTTTGGCGTTTTCTAAACGCAAATCATCAAGCAGTGGCGATCTGATGGCTTTTTCCGTGGCTTGACGGGCACGATCATCGCCACTAGCGCGGCCAATACCCATCATCGCGTGGCCTTTAGCGGTCATCGCTGTACGAATATCATTGAAATCGATGTTAATCATACCTTCGCTGGCAATGGTCTCAGCAATACCTTGAACGGCGTGCAATAGGACATCATCCGCTTTTTTAAAGGCGTCTTGCATAGAAATATTGCCATAAACACTCATCAATTTATCATTGGGAATCGTAATGATAGAATCAACAAAGTTGGTCAGTTGCTCAATACCTGCTTTAGCAGCTTTGATGCGTTTGCCGCCTTCAAACTTAAACGGTGTGGTCACGACTGCCACTGTCAATACTTCCATTTCTTTAGCAATGCGGGCAACTACTGGCGCTGCACCTGTGCCTGTACCACCGCCCATACCTGCCGTAATAAATACCATATCTGAATGTTCAAGTAAGGCACGGATGGCTTCTTCTTCGCTTTCTGCCGCTTCACGTCCAACTTCTGGATTCGCACCTGCACCTAGACCACGGTTTGTTTTTGCGCCAAGTTGTAGTTTGTGCGGCGCTGTCAGACGATCAAGCGCTTGCTTATCTGTATTGGCACAGACAAAGGTTACACCCCTAATTCCTTGTTGTACCATATGCTCAACCGCATTACCGCCACCACCACCCACACCGAATACAGTGAAGCTTGCTTGGCCGTTATTTTGAAGCTGGTTATCATCTGGCATGGTGTATTTTGACATAAAAAAGATTCTCCAGTTGCAAATAGCTTAGTGCTCGATACGTGGTAGCGCACTCGTAAAATACGCTATCGACACACTATATATATAAATGTATTTAAATAAAACAGGGCTATGGCTTAAATCGTTCAATTTAGACAAAATATGTCATCGCCGAGCAGGTTATTACTGTTACTTCACTTTAGATCACATCATTTCATTGCATTTTGCAGAGGATCAATCTGTTCAGTATGTAGGTATCTTATAGGACTAAAATAATATTACAAAATCTTCTTTAGCACGCTAGCAAAACGTTGGCCCGCATTTTGAAAAACTCCCGACACACGATTTTTTTGAATCGCTTCAGGTTCACTTTTTTCACTACGGCGGAACTGCTCACTTTGACTATAAAGTAATGTGCCAAACGCTGTTTGATAAGCGCGATCATTGACTTGAATATTCAGTTGTTTAAAAGATTCATCATTATCAAAATGGTTATAAGCGCTGATCGCCGGGTGTGTATTAGTCAAAACCACTGGCATTTTGAGCAGCTTTTTGGCAAAAGGTATCATACCCTTGATAACACTACCACCGCCAGTCAATACAATTCCTTTATCAATATAGCCTATCAGATCGGCATCATGTAACTGACGAGCCACTTCCGTAAATATCTGAACATAACGCGCCTCAATAATGCGCGCTAAATTATAGATACCAATATTAATCTCATCATTTGAGCCTTGCGGCTTAAAAAGGAAAAATGAGCTCGGATCAACGCTATTGACATCGACCGTACCATGAGTCTTTTTCAGCTTTTCCGCTTCGATCATCGAGATGCCAAAGTCAGCTGAGATATCCATCGTGACTTCGTGGCTACCTGTAGCGATACAATGCGTAAAAATCAGCTTATTTTCTTTATAGACACAGATACTGGTCGTGCTTGCGCCGATATCGACTAGACAAACGCCTTGCTGGCGCTCGTCACTCATCAAACTGTATTCAGCACTGGTCACCGCATCAAATACGATATGATCAATACCAACATCGCAGCTCTGTAATAGTTTTTGGATATTTTGACGGCTGGAGACGGGCATCATCATCATGTGATACATCACCGTGATATTGTGTGCCATCATTTCAATCGCATCATCGACCATAAAATCTTGGTCGTCAACATAGATACCTTGCTGGCAACAATGCATCAAATAATAATCTGATGATAGGTCTTGGGATTTGGCATTGGACAATGCTTGCACCATGTCTTTGGCACGTACCGCTTCGTCCTCTACCCTCACGTCACCTGCACTGTTCTTGCTAGACAATTCAGGCGTAGCCAAAGTTAACCACACACTATGTACCCGGCAGTTTGCCGTATCTTCTGCTTCTTGAATTGCCTGTTTGATAGCGCCTTGCAGACGTTCACGGTGCTTTATTTGACCTTGATAAAAATCGCTGTTTTTAACTTTTCCAACGCCCAATATACGAATGTCTTTGGCAGAGACAACATTGCCAATAACGACATAAACCGCCGTGGCACTTAAATGGACAACAACCAGATTTTCAGTATTTTTCATGTTACCAGACAAATTATCGCTAAATAGGAAACCAAATGATGTTCCCATTAAATCATTAAAAAAGCGCTATCAGTACGCTATGATGTTGTATATTCATTGCTATACATTATCAAAACTAAAACGCTAAATCTTCTCAATAGGTGCTTATTACTCTTTATAACTACTGCGTTGTATCGATCTCTGGTTGCGCCATATCCCAAGCGATCGTAAAGCCATTTTTGTATCGTAAATCGATAGACTGCATCTCATCTCGACGATTTTTTAGCTGATTGCCGAGTAGCTGACTCAAATTCAGCAGCTTTTGCGCAGTGTTTTCGTTATCAACGATTACCCGCAGTCCATTATCAAAACGGATTAACCACGTCATTCTTGGTGACAATATAATGTCGTCGACTTGAATACCAAGTGGCGCATACCAGTCATTGACTTGTTGCATTTGCTGCATGATAACAGGCGCTTGTGCGATCTCACCTTGCAAAGTAGCAAATCGTTCTTGCGTCAGATCTTTATCATCCGCGGGGATAAAAACGACGCCTTTTGCATCAACCAAACGCTCTGTACCAAAATTAGCGACCGCCTGCTTAGGTAAGGCAGTAATAACAATACCGCGTTGCCAATCACGAGAGACACTCACTTGATCCACCCAAGCCAAACTCGTAGCGATGTCTCTTAGCGCTTGAAGGTCTGAGGTAAAAAAACTACTGACCTTTTGCTGATTCATAACTTGCTGCAATGAGCGATATTGGGTGACCGTCAAGCCTTTGTTACTGACATAGATAGCAGCTGGAGGCGCATCACGCAATGCTTTTCCGCCCATTGCCAATATCAATACAAGCAATGCTAAAACCAACACCATAAAAAAATATTTGACTGTAGTCGGTATCTGGCGTTTAGATTTTGGGCGATCGGCTTTATCACTCATTAAGTCAGTTACCTCGTTGACAGTTTGAGCCATAACGACCTTTGCCTCTTTATTTGCACAAAACAGATCATGCTGGTTATTGATATAAATCTGCCTATTTTTTGCAGAGTTCTATTGAACTGATATGTTATCAAAGTCTTTGACTAAAACAATTCAATTAAGGCACTTACTATGATTTAAACGTAACATTTTTCTCAAGGTATGAATAACTTATAAGTAATGTTTATTTAAAACATAAGTCTCACTAAAACAGACCCATAATTACAATATTAACGTATTTTATGTTCAAACAATAGCCTAACACATCATAGGGACAACGAATTTACACAAGTTTACATGAAGCTGTGGTATAGCAGCTCTAGTGACACATTGGCTTAATTTTATTGGCCGTTATTTAATAATATTTAACAAATTATGTATTCAAAAACTTAAAGTCTGTTTTTCATGAAGCTTACTATGCATTTAATGAAGTCAGTATTTATAAAGGCTATTTTATTATTCGTAAACCGACTTAAAGACTTACTGTGTAAAAATGAATGCACTATATTATGATGTAGGACTGATAAAAATTTTCTGTTACTACGCTAGTTCTAACAAAAGCTAAAAACTCATCCCAATCCTACTGCCTCTCTCTTATAACGTTTGCGCCAAAATATGCCAACACAATGCTTCAAAGTCCATGCCGCGGGCTTTAGCAGCCATTGGAACTAAGCTATGACTGGTCATACCCGGTACAGTATTGATTTCAAGCAGCCAAAAGTTGCCTGCTTCATCTTGCATGGCATCGATACGTCCCCAGCCCTTTGCATCTACTGCGCGAAATGCAGCAAGACTTAAAGCTTGCAGATGCTTTTCATCAGCTTCATTCAACCCGCATGGGATATAATAGCTGGTATCGTTACGATTATACTTGGCATCGAAATCATAAAAATTAGTAATATCGGCAGGCTCAAGACGGATAACGGGATAAGCTTCATCATCGATAATAACGATTGTAAACTCGCGTCCCGTAATCCAGCGCTCAGCCATGACTGCATCGCCGCATTTTACCGCAGTCGCATAAGCAGCAGGTAGCTCATCAAGATGATTGACCTTGGTCATCCCAATACTCGACCCTTCATGAACAGGCTTGATAATCAATGGCAATCCTAAAGTATTGACCACTTGCTGCCAGTCGGTATCGGCGGTCAGTAATGAGAACGGTGCCGTTGATAAGCCGCAACCTTGCCATAACTGTTTGGTACGTACTTTGTCCATTCCTAGCGCAGAGGCCAAGATACCTGAACCTGTCTGTGGAATGTCAAACCATTGCAACACACCTTGCAATAAGCCATCCTCACCGCCGCGACCGTGTAAGACATTGAACACACGATCATAGTCACGCAGCTCGGTAATGTCCTGATCCTTAGGGTCAAAATGAGTTGCGTCAACGCCCTGATTTTGTAGTGCTTGTAGTACTGCCGCGCCACTGTCTAAAGACACACTACGCTCGTTACTACTACCGCCATAAACAACAGCAACTTTGCCAAATTGGTCAGCATTTTTTACGCGATCTGTCTTATCACTAACAGCATTTTCTGCATTTTTTTGAAGGTTGTTCGTCGTCATGAGGATGGCTCCTAAAAGTCTTTTAGATCACTAAATATAAAGGTTGTTAGCAGCCAAATCGATGGCTATTTGTCCTACATTACCCGCACCTTGCGTAATCAGCATATCATCGGCTTTGATCAAACGTTTCATCACTGGTGCTAGATTGTCTTTATCAATAATCGTCGGTTCAACCTCACCGCGCAAACGAATGCTGCGTGCCAGTGATTTGGTGTCAGCGCCTGCAATTGGACTCTCACCTGCTGAATATACCTCTAATAATAATAACTCATCGACGCTCGACAATACTTCGACAAAATCATCAAAGCAATCACGGGTGCGGCTATAACGATGCGGCTGAAACAGCATGACCAATCGGCGATCGGGATAGCTTTGGCGCGCCGCCTTAATAGTCGCATCGACTTCTTTTGGATGATGGCCATAATCATCAATCAACAATACATTGCCATCATCAATATTCACACAAGCATGCTGTTCAAAACGACGACCAACGCCTTGAAACTTCTGCAACGCGCGTTTGATCGCTTCATCATCCACGCCTTCATCAGTCGCCATAGTAATCGCAGCAAGTGCATTGTAGACATTGTGCGTACCAGGAATATTCAACGTCAAACGTAAAGGGTCATGGTCACGGCGCAATACGGTAAAATGCGTCTTCGTGCCTTCCGTTACCAAGTCGATTGCTTGCACGTCGTTAAACGGCTCTAAACCAAAGGTAAGTACAGGGCGACCGATATCATCAATCATCGCATATAAGTCTGGATCATCACCGCAAACCACAGCCAAGCCATAAAACGGCATATTGTGTAGAAACTGAATGTATGCGGCTTTTAAATTATCAAAGCTGTTGCCATAGGTTTCCATGTGATCTTGATCGATGTTGGTGACAATGGCTGCCATCGGACGCAGTGATAAAAAAGACGCATCAGACTCATCCGCTTCTGCTACCAAAAAACGACTGCTACCAAGTGCCGCATTTTTGCCAGAAGCGTTTAGTTTGCCGCCAATCACATAAGTAGGATCGAGCTGCCCTTCTGCCATCATGGTGGTCAATAAACTGGTCGTAGTGGTTTTGCCATGAGCGCCAGCCACCGCAATACCATGACGATAACGCATCAACTCACCAAGCATATCGGCACGGCGCACCACTGGCAAACGCGCTTCAAGCGCAGCTTTTACCTCAGGGTTACTACGATCAATCGCTGATGAGACGACAATAACATCCGCATTGGCGATGTTTTTTGAGTCATGACCGATTGATATTTTAATCCCAATTTGCTGCAGACGGCGAGTTACTACGCTATCTGCAATATCAGAACCACTGACTTGATAGCCTTGATTGTTCATTACTTCTGCGATACCGCACATACCCGATCCGCCAATACCAATAAAATGCAAATGCTGAATGCGGCGCATCTCTGGTATTTCAATCAAACGCTTGGGTAGAGCTCTTGCAGAGGTAGACATAAGGGTTTCTCTTTGTTAAGGACGAATAAAAGGTAGAAAATTAAAATCACAGCTCATAAAAACTGT
This sequence comes from uncultured Gammaproteobacteria bacterium, assembly GCA_963744895.1. Classification (GTDB taxonomy): domain Bacteria; phylum Pseudomonadota; class Gammaproteobacteria; order Pseudomonadales; family Moraxellaceae; genus Psychrobacter. The sequence goes on along the minus strand of CAVUUW010000005.1, from coordinate 551,436 downwards.
CATGGACAGCCGTTATAAACTATCGCTATCAACTATAAAGTTTGCCAAATAATATCAGCAACGTGCTTACTGGCATGGCGATTGGCAAGCGCATGACCTTTTTTTGCCATCTCTAAACAAGTACGGCGATTAAGGGCACCAAGCTCATCACTCAAACGCTGCGGTGTAAGCTCAGACTGCGGTAACAAAATCGCAGCGTCATGCTTGGTCAACGTACGCGCATTAGCCGTTTGATGGTCATCAACAGCGTGCGGCAGTGGTACAAAAATAGCGGCAATGCCCACGTTTTGGATTTCGGTAACCGTCAATGCGCCAGCACGGCAGACAATAACATCTGCCCAATTGTAGGCGGCCGCCATATCATCAATAAAGGGTTGTACCACATAGTGGTGACGGCTTAAGTCTTCGGCATCATAAGCCGCTTGCGTTGCGGCCTCATTATTGCGACCGCACTGATGACGCACCTCAAAAGCATGATCTGTCAAAGCCAGTGCCTTTGGTACGGTATTATTTAATACTTGAGCACCTAAAGAGCCACCAACGACTAGCAGTTTAAGGGGAGATTGATCACTCAAATCATAGCGCACAGTCGGCTCATCAACACCCGTAATGGTATTACGCACAGGATTACCCACTGTCTCAATCTTTTTATCCAGCTCACTATGCGCAAAGGTATGCTCAAAGGCTTGCAATACCTTGGTCGCCATTTTTGATAAATAGCGATTGCTCATACCGGCAATGGCGTTTTGCTCGTGAATAATAAGCGGTGTCTTTGTCAGCCTAGCAGCAATACCGCCTGGCGCTGTGACATAACCGCCAAAACCAACCACCACATCGATCTGATTACTACGAATAATTTTGACAGCCGCCATTGTCGCTGACAATAGTGTCACAGGCAATTTTAGTAAGCGCCCAACGCCTTTGCCGCGCAGCCCTTGCATATCGATAGCGTGAAAGGGATACCCTGTTGGCTCAACCAAGCCGTTTTCCATCCCGTTTGGCGTTCCTAACCAATGAATAACAGCACCGCGCTGGGTCAACTCTTCACTCACAGCCAACGCTGGAAACACATGTCCGCCTGTACCAGCAGCCATCATTAGTATATGCGGTGTTTTCATAAACGTTTGCCTATCTTTTCTTTATTGATATGAAGGACTTATTGTCCTGTGATCCTCTGATGGTTCGACAGATAATGACCCAGTAAAAGCCCGCATAGTATAGAGTAAATCATTGGCGGATAGACAGTACTTTATGCATCGTCAATAATAAAAATCCAAGCTGTGAACCATCGCAGCTTGGCATTAATAAGTACGACTCACCAATGATAAAAACAGCACGCTTATGTACGTTCAATAAATGTCATTCAGATAGCTTAGCACGCTTATTTTTTGAATGGTGCTCAGCCTTTAGGGGTACCTCACTCTATCCTTACCTTTTGACTTTATGTTTTTCTCACACTGCTGCTTTATTTTCAATAGCAATAATAAGATCTGTAGCAATGTCGGTACCGCACTGGTCATCAATCTCGCGCACGCACGTCGGACTGGTGACATTAATCTCAGTAATACGGCCCCCGATTAAGTCTAGGCCAACGAACATCAACCCTTTTTCTTTAACAATCGGTGCCACCACTTCTGCGACTTGACGCTCAATATCAGTCAATGGCATCGCCACGCCGCTACCACCAGCCGCCAAATTGCCCCGCGTCTCACCTTTGCTTGGAATACGTGCCAAACTATAATCAACCACCACGCCATCGACGATTAATACACGCTTATCGCCATCGACAATTTCTGGCAAATAGCGCTGCGCCATAATCGGCAACGTTTCAAGCTCTGTCAATATTTCAAGCGTCACGCCAATATTGGGGCTATCCGCTGTCAGACGAAAAATTCCAGTACCGCCCATGCCATCTAATGGCTTGACAATGACGTCTTGTTGTTCGGTTATAAACTGGCGAATATGTGCCTGCTTACTGGTCACAATCGTCGGGCTCATATAGCCGCTAAACCAAGTGGCAAACAATTTCTCATTACAGTCGCGAATCGCTTGTGGGTCATTGACCACAAGTACGCCTGCTGCCTTTGCATGATCGAGCATGTAAGTGGCATAAATAAAGCGCATATCAAATGGTGGGTCTTTACGCATTAGAATCACGTCGTAATCACTGACCGGACCCGTTGATTTTTCACCTAAGGTATAAAAATCTTGAGGATCACGTTTGACCGTTACAGGCTGCGTATCAACCATTAACTCGCCACGATCTAACCATAAGTCATGAATCTGACAGTAGCCAAGCTGATGCCCACGATCTTGAGCTGCCCACATCATCGCTAAGCTGGTGTCTTTTTTATAATTAACCTGCTCAATTGGGTCCATAATAATGAGGATTTTTAGCGGTTTTTCTTGGTTTTGTTGGCTCATTGTTTGACTCATAGTAGGGCTCACTTACGTTATATTATTATAAATAGGTTCAAAAGATGTGACTGTCATATGGTATCGCGAAATGAAAAACGGTACCTTAGCTAGACACTCACACTCAATGCCTAACTATACGCCATACTGCTCGCGGTAATGCTGCATTTTTGCAAGCTGGGTCGCGTCTTTGTATTGGCTATTATCATCTGCTAAATAACTGATTAAATCATCGATATCGACAAGGGCACGCACAGGTACTTGTAATGTCGCAGCAAGTTCTTGAATGGCAGAATGCTCAGATTGACCTTTTTCTTTACGATCAAGCGCCACGATAATACCAGCGACGCTTGCACCCGCTTGTTCTAAAATCTCAACCACTTCACGCATGGCCGTGCCTGCGGTAATAACATCGTCAAGTACCCAAACCGCTTTACCCTGAACATCAGCGCCGACCAAATTGCCGCCTTCGCCATGGGTTTTGGCTTCTTTGCGGTTGTAACCCCATTTAGCATTGATACCATGATGCAACCATAATGCTTGCGCGGTTGCCGCCACAAAAGGAATACCTTTATAGGCCGCGCCAAAAATGACCAGTTCTTGTTCATTGGCGTCATTGTTTGTGGTACTTATGTCGTCATCGTTTGTGGCACTTATTTGCTCAGCTAAGGCATCAGCATAACCACGCGCTAATAACGATAACATCTCACCTGTAGCAAGCAATCCTGCATTAAAAAAGTACGGACTGATACGGCCAGACTTGAGTACGAACTCACCAAACTTCAGAACTTGATTGTCTAAAGCCAGTTGAATAAACGCGTGAGAAGAAAAGTCCAATTTTTGAAGGTCTTGAGAATGTTGAGCGTTTTGAACGTGAGGCATTGTGGCATTCCTATTAGCAAAAAGAAGGGCAAAAAATTTGCATTATTGTACGCATTCTTGATTAGCTTGACCAACCATTGATGTCATAATCTTGCATATTAGGATAACGCGCCAGCAAGCCATTACGCGACGACACATTAAAATAACACTGACCATCAGTCCGAAATTGTATCTCCCAGCCCAAATGATAAGCGGCAACAATGATATGTCCTGCAAAAACCCGCATTTGTCGGTAGGCATGACGCTTAGCTGGTTCAAGCACGATTTGACTTAGCACATAGCTGCGGACGTGTTGGCAGAGTTGTTCAGCGCTATAGCGGTCATTAATACTTTTGCGTGTACTACATTGCTTGAGAGCATGGACAGCGACGCTACAAGCCATAATATCTGTAGCTAAACTGCCCTCTCCAGTCTCAAATACTTGCGGCTGTAGAATCACTTGCCAATCGTCTGCATAAAGACTGTTGAGTAATTCATCTGGATTGTATTTTTTGGTCAATGCCCGCAAAGACCTGTGTGCATTTTTGGCCTGTTTATCCGTATCTTTGACCGTCTTTTCTGGTACGTGAGCAGAGGTAAAACCATAACGATGTAGAACGGGATACGCTTGAATTGCTTGCTGTATGTCTGACATATCCAACAACGTCATGTCATGTAGGGATGACAATAGTGGCTGTTCACTATGGTTTTGATAAAAGCTGGCTGGCAATTCAATCAGCTGTGCCGCTTGCAATAAGGACAGATGGTCAGCCAACGCTTCTGATGCAATCAATGCCCACTTGGATAAGCTATCTGCTACTGGTTGATAAAACCGTACTGACTGACCATAAAGCCTACGCAGCTGAACATTTAGACGCCGCGTTGGTTCTGGAATGTCAGTCAATGGCCTAGCTGGATCAATAGGAGACTGATTGGGATCAAAATTGGGATGGACAATGGCAGGCTGCTGGCTATCAGGTAAAACAGACGACTGCTCAGTATTCCCCTCTACCAGCTTACCACCTACTACCATAAAGTCAGCATTGGGGGCGTGATCATCAGAAGTAGAATGCTGAGTCATGAAATCTCCGTAAACCGTAAAATATAAAACAAATCAAACACTCATTTTACGCTTGATGACGCAAGATATCATGATAACCCACTTGCCAATCAGGATAATCCAGCCAAGCTAATGGAATGTTGCTGTGTAAACGTTTTCCTGTGACAGCTGTTTTTGTCTCATCAATAGCCGGAGGGGTTTTGTCCAGCTGTTTGCTAAGCCAAGTGGTCAGCTCAAACGTCGTGACTGGCATGTAGTCAGTGGCCAGATAAACAGATCTTGGCGCCTCACAAGTCAATACCTTGGCGATAATATTGACCAAGTCTCGATCCATAATGCGATTGCTCCAATGAGCGGCGGCCATAAGCTCTTTTTGAGTCTCTTTGGCTTTTTTCACGCGCATAAGGCGCTCACGTCCATAAATGCCGCTTGGACGAATGACAATCGCTTTATCACCAAACGCTTGTTGCAATACTTGCTCTGCTTGCAAAATGACTTTTGAGGCGTCACGCTCAGGCGTCACGGGCACCGTATATTCATCAATCCATTCGCCATTGTCTTGACCATAAACGCCCGTTGATGAAATAAAAACAATGCGCTCAAGCTTCGTTAACTGATCGGCAAGTTGGGCAAGATGCTGATTGATCGCTAAATAACTATTTTGATAGCCATTAGCAGAATACTCATCAGGCGTCACAATAATCGCTATATGAGTAAATGGTTCAAGCTGCTCAACATTAAGTGTCAATACATCGGCTTGCATGAACGTTGCTTTGTCATCTAAAGCGTAGTGATAACTGGCGCCTCGTGCCAGCCCAGTGACGTTGGTATTGTTTTGCGCCAGTTTGTTGGTCACAGGCAAACCAATATCACCTTGACCAACAATTAGGAATTTTTGCGTGCTCATAGTGCATCCTTACCTTGCCCAACCTCTAAAAGTTAAACCTTCGAAAGCTAAAAGCCTAAAAATATCGTCTATACGATAGCTGTACATCGTCGTTGGCATCGATACGATCTTGCCAGTCGTAACTGGCATTAAGACGCAATGCTTGTTTTTTGTCGATATCGTACTGTAGACCTAATGTCGATATCGGCTGCCAGTAATGACCACGGACATCCGGTTCATCGCTGCTGCCATGATACCAATATGGCAATTGCAATTCAGCTTGCGCACGTAACTGATTGTTAATCTGATAGCGACAGCCTGCGTTCACGCCAGTGCCAACGCGAAAACCATTATTGATACCCCGCCCTGCTTGCGCCGTTCCTGACAACAAGGTATAGCATAACTGTGGCGGCATCTCACCAGTATTTGCGCTTGGTGTCCCAAACGCCCATGACCAACCTGTCTCGTAACCAAAGCTACCCACTAGATGATCCGTGCCATCTTGTTGAGAGCCATCATTGACGCGCGTTGCCTCTATCGCTGCAGCCCACGTTTTGCCTTTTTTAGCAGAATTAACTGGATTAAACGAGCGTCCACGGACCAAGGTTAGGTTTTGCAAGACCACACTTTTTGGCTGGTTAGCGTCATTATTTTCTTTGTCATACAAACGCAACGTTGCAGCCGCACCTTCTAAATCAAAAAAGGGTGCAAACCCTGAAGGACGATCGAGGGTATCGTGATAACCTGCTCGAAATCCAAGATCCATATAGTGATTATCACCACGTTGACCAATACCGATTTGCCCAAGTTGTAACGGGTGTCTATCTATCGGGTTATTATCTGATACCGCAATACGGCGCGGTAGTAATGTCTGATTGTCCGCTGATATGCTTGAGATGGGATTGAGCGTGGCAGATTTAATCTCATTAACGGTTTGTTTGGCACTATTGTTATTGTTATTGTCATAGCCTAATTGGTCACGCTGGTGTTTGATATCATTAAGCTTGGCTTGACGCAAAGTGCTATCGGCAGGCGTATAATTGGTACTGGCAAGGAGTTTTTCATTATTCAGTAGCTGTACAACATCTGATGGAATGACCACATAAGGCAGTTGGCTTAATAGATGTTGCTGCGGACGTATCACGTCAATTAAACGCAAAATCTCAGAGGCACAATTATCAGTGGCAAAGTAATAAGACATCTCTAAATCTTTGGTTTCCCAAACGTGCCTGATAATTTGTTGCACCTCGCTTGGTGTCAGATTCAGCTGATACGTCCACGCATCACGCTCGTCGTCTTGTAAATATTTGGCGAATTTTTCTGGATAAGGATCGATTTCAATAATACCGTCATAGCTACCCACGATAGATTTGACGGCATACAATGCAAAAGGATCTGAAGGATTGCCGTCCACGGTATAATTGAGAGCATGTGCGTATTGAATTTGGCTTGGATCAGCCGCACTCTCCTTTGAATCGATACGTAATAACGTATGGGCAAATGCTGAGGTAGGATTGTCTAAATACTCTTGCGCGAACATAATAGACAACTGCTCAGGCGCAAGCTTCTGAGTCCACGCATCAAGTTCTGGACAATCAGCTTGCAAATCTGCCTGATTAATTTGTAATGTCTCCGCAAGCCAATGTATACGGGCTGGAAAACGGCATAACACCGAATTGCTGTCTTGTTTTGATGCCGTATGATTATCGGCCGTTGCCATTTGGTCAGCGAGCGCAACCAGCGTCGCATCAAGCTCTGCGCCTGAGTCGCGATGCCCATTTTTACTTAAAAAGAAGCTGGGATCATCAACCAAGCTTTCTGTCTTCTTTTTAGCAAAAATGCTATTTTGACCATCGTAAAAATACAATAGACGTCGCCATGTTGTATGCTGAGCAAGGTTATCTGTTTTTACTTGCTGACGCCATTTTGCGAGTAGTTGGTCAGCGGTGCTATTTTTGCTAGCGGGCGTCGCTTTTTGCACATTACTATCGAGTGCGGTATTAGCAGTATCTATAATCTGCGACTCAGATGACAACTCGTCTGTGGTCACCGCTGATGGCGGTGTTGGCACCAAAGCCTGCGCGTGTGCTGTGAACAGCAATCCTGCAATAGCGAGTGGCAAACGTGTGCGCTGACCAATCGTGGTTAAGGTACAATCTACCGATGTAGGGTTAGACTTTATAGACATGGGGGTGATACCTCACACGTTAGGTTCAAACGCTGATTACGCGATTGGGGATGATCAACAATACTTGCTGGGTCGTCAACTGGCGGCCTTGATAGGATCAAACAAACGCTTTGACCCAAACCGTTTTGGCTACGCCTCATTTACCATCATTTTATAAAAGACGCTTAAATAAACGCGTAAGCCACCTATTTATTATTAAACCAATAAAAGAGAATACTATGTCCCAAGCATCACCCATGACGATTGTCGATGGTCGATTATCAACGGCTACTTGGCTTACCTCACCGAACTACAATACCCGACCGACAGAGACCAACATTGATACCATTGTCATTCATAATATTAGCTTACCGCCCAATGAATTTGGTGCGTGCGATGATAATGGCATACATTATGTTAAAGCCTTATTTACCAATCAATTGGATTGGAATGCACATCCGTACTTTCAAACCATTCAAGGAGCTGAGGTTTCAGCGCACTTATTCATTGAGCGTGATGGCGCAATGACTCAGTTTGTAAATTTTGAAGAGCGGGCTTGGCATGCCGGTAGATCAAGCTATCTTGGAAAACCAGAGTGTAATGATTATAGCATTGGTATCGAACTTGAAGGGTCGGATTTTGTGTCCTTCACTGCTACGCAATACGAGACACTTGCGCAAGTGATTGCTGCTATATATAAGGCTTATCCTAAAACGCGGCGACATCTGACGGGTCATAGTGACATTGCACCAGGACGCAAAACTGATCCTGGAGATTATTTTGAATGGACAAGGCTGCGTGATTTGATCGCTCAAAATTTGAATCAGTAATATCAGCAACAACGACCATTGGGGTTAATCATTTCCACATCCAATCCATTTATATCAGTTGTGAAAGTGCTATAATTCGTCAGTTTTTTTGCAGCAGCAAATCAGCACACCACCTCTTACACAACCCTGTACATAACTTCGCAAAATAGGTTCTCATGGCAAAAAGTCGATTATTTCGTTCAACCATGGTTGTCAGTAGTATGACCATGCTGTCTCGTATTTTAGGGTTGGTACGCGATGTCGTATTGTTAGGAGTCTTTGGCGCAGGTGGTCTGATGGATGCCTTTTTGGTCGCTTTCAAAATCCCCAATTTTTTGCGGCGGTTGTTTGCCGAAGGCGCCTTTAGCCAAGCCTTCGTCCCTGTACTGTCCGAATATAAAGAAAAGTACAGTCTGCAACAAGTACAGATTTTGGTCAGTCGCACATCAGGTGCATTACTGCTGATTCTCTCCATGCTCACCGTAGTGGTTATTTTGATTGCGCCTTGGGTTGTGACGTTATTTGCACCTGGATTTGCCGATCAGCCTGACAAGTTCGGTATTACCGCTGAATTGCTGCGCCTAACCTTTCCTTACTTGCTATTTATTTCTATGACGGCTTTTGCCAGCGGGATTCTACAAAGTTATGGCCGTTTTGCCGCGCCTGCCTTTGCCCCAGTACTATTGAACCTATGTATGATTGGTGGTGCGCTAATCTTTGCCCCGATGTTTGATATTCCTATTATGGCACTAGGCTATGCTGTTGCCATCGCAGGGTTACTTCAGCTATTAATACAACTGCCGCAATTATGTCAACAAAAACTACTGGTTGCCCCCAAGATTGACTTTCAGCATGAAGGCGTACGCCGTATCTTAAAGCTTATGCTGCCTGCGATTTTTGGTGTATCGGTCACGCAGATCAACTTATTATTGAATACTATTTTTGCATCTTTAATGATTGGTGGCTCGGTTTCTTGGCTCTATGCCGCAGAACGTATGAGTGAGCTACCGTTAGGATTGATTGGTGTGGCGATTGGGACAGTGATTTTGCCTAGCTTATCAAAGAGCGAGGCGCAAAAGGACGATGTCAACTTTAAGAAAACCATTGATTGGGCCGCACGCTTAATTATCTTAGTCGGTGTACCAGCGTCAGCCGCTCTATTTATATTGGCAGATGTGCTGATGCAGGCACTGTTTTTGCGCGGCGAGTTCACGTTACGCGATGCACAAATGAGCTCTTTAGCATTACGTAGTATGTCAGGTGGTATCTTAGGCTTTATGATGATAAAAATCTTTGCGCCCGCCTTTTTTGCCCGTCAAGATACCAGAACGCCTGTAAAAATTGGTATCATCTCTGTTTTTGCCAACATGATTTTTAGTGTCATTTTTATTGGTATATTTTATTTCTTAGAAATACCATTACACGGTGGCTTAGCATTAGCGACCACAGGCGCGGCCTTTGTCAATGCAGGCCTGCTGTATTATTTCTTACATAAGCGTGATATTTTTCGTTTTGACAGCCATTGGAAAAAACTGTTTGCGCAGTTTGCCATTTCGACGATTGCGATGGTTGCAGTGCTCTATATCATGTTGCCTTATTTCCCAACGGACGCTGCTCAATGGCGACGTATAGCAGCACTATTGATTATGTGCGCGATGGGTGCAGTGGTTTATGGCGTGGTACTGTTAGCAACTGGCTTCCGCCCTCGCCAGCTCAAGCATGGCTAAAATAATCTGTATCATGCAGCCAGTAAGGTATAAAGCGTAAGGTTTGGCTTACCAAACCAAAACAAGCATGATATGAGAATTGACAACTTATCAGACAAATAATGGTCATAATCGATCATTAATAAACAATTAACTATTGAGGTTCGATATGACGACTAAGCCGCTACCATTACCACGCTTATCGATGCTATGTATGACTGGTCTTTTGAGCACTGGGCTACTGTTAAGTGGCTGTAGCAATAACGACAAAGCAGAAGTAGACAATGTAGGAACAGACAGTGCTGATGCTGCTAGCACCGCTGATAACCCAGCTGCGGTAACACAGACCCCTGCGGCGGGAACGACTGACGACACCGCCCAAGCAGAAGGGATCGATACAGATAGTGAGAAAACAGCAGATAACGCGACAGGGCAAGACACTGCTAATAATGTCCAGTCCATGACTGCTACTAATAAACAAAAAAGTTTGGTCACCAACCCCACACAAGCAGGCACACCTGAAGACACTGTCAAGCAAGCATTAGACAGCCTCTATCAAGGCGATGTGAAAAAATCGGCCGGATACTATAAAGTAGATATGGCGAACTTTGAGCAAGAACTCGCCAAAACCCAATCTGCTTTTCAGCAGACAGTGGACGGCGTTACCATCACAGATACCAAGTATAACGAAGATAAAACCCGTGCCACCATCATTGGCGAGCTGATGCTTAAAGGCCAAAGCGACCCTGCTCCGTTGACTTATGAGCTACAAAAAATCGCGGGTCAATGGAAAATCTTAGGCTAAGCTATTTTATCGCTCATGTTTAAGGTAGCTCTCATTTTACACCGCCTTATCAATTAACGCTTCGTCCAAATCTGGCGCTACCGTTTTGCCAAGCATCACCACATCGGCGATAAACCCGTCCATATCACATACTTTTGGCATGTATCCCCACTGCTCAAAACCAAGCTTACGAAACAGTCCTAAGCTTGGATGATTATGGGCAAAGACAAGCGCAATGACATTGTGGATCCCTAGGCTTGGGGCTTGCGTAAGCATCCAGCTTGTTAATAAACTGCCAAGTCCCTGACTATGATTGGCTTTATTCAAATATATGCTGATCTCGGTGCTGATATGATACGCCGTACGCGCATAAAGATCGCTGAAACTGCCCCACGCAACGATTGGTAATTGCTCTGATGATGCAGATTGCTCACTATCTTTTGTGGTTACTCTGACGATATAAATAGGGCGTGTTGGACTGTTTAGATGTTCCTCAAACCAATCTCCACGTTCCTCACATGTCACCTCAGCAAGATTGGCGGTAGCCTGTTTACCTGCAATACTCTGGTTATAAATGGCCAAGATTTCAGGTAAATCGTTTTGACTGGCACGCTGCACTGTAAACTGATCGTTTAGACTGTCTATTGACCATTTAGGGGATAGCGCATTTGTGGCAACATCGGGCATAAAATCTCCAAAGATAATGGGAATGGCATAATTAATAATAGCGTCTTGCATGATATCAATTTTTCATCATCGCCATCAAAACAGTACAAGCGCAAATACCTGCATGAGTTTAAAGTAGCAAGGCTAAGCAAATCCTACTTGTTAGTAAGCAGACTATAGGATGTTAGTATGGTCATTTTACTTTATAATGACTGATTTTAGACACATCGATGTTTAATATGGTTGTGTTTTTTTCTTATTTATCATAGCTGAAAATTTATGAACACCTATTTTCTTGAGCAATTGATTGCGTCGCCAAACGCTTCGTCCGTAACTGTTAATCCAGTAGAGCTAGCACCTTGCGTGCTCACCATTGGCAACTTCGACGGCGTTCATCTTGGTCATCAAGCAATGCTAGCCCAAGTTCGCGAAATCGCACAAGCGCAAAATCTTGGCGCAGCAGTCATGATATTTGAACCACAACCGCGTGAATTTTTTGCGCCAGATACGGCACCTGCCCGTTTAACCAATCTTGCAGAAAAACAGGCGTTGCTGGCGGAACATGGTGTAGAAACGTTGATTATAGCCAGTTTTGATGGAGATTTTCGCTCGTTATCAGCTCAAGCATTTGCGGATATTTTAGCCAAGCGCTTGAACGTCAAAGCTTTGGTATTGGGTGATGACTTTCGCTTCGGTCACGATCGCACAGGTGATAGCCAGTTTTTGCGCGATTATGGTTTGGATGTGACCAATTTGCATACGGTCACTGATAGCAATATTGATAACGACCACTTGAATGATGTCAATAATGAAGCTGCACGTATTAGCTCTACTCGCATACGTGATTTGCTATTGGCAGGTGATATTCATGCCGCTAATATACTTCTAGACCGCGACTATGCTATTACGGGGTTGGTCGTCCGTGGTGATCAAATTGGTCGTACTATGGACTTTCCTACTGCCAATATTGACTTGAATCGCATAAAACCAGCTTTACATGGCATTTTTGCTGTAGATGTGGTCAGCCTTAATGATAAGGGAGAAGTGATTCCTAACGGCTTAATCGTTAATGCTACTACGGGTAAAACAGGCGTTGCAGGTCTGCGTGCGGACAGCTTGTTTGGTACAGCTAACCTTGGTACCAGACCTTCTGTTGACAAAGCACAAGATTGGCGCTTAGAAGTTCATTTCCCAGAGCTACAAGCAGATTTGTATGGACTCACCTTACAAGTGCGATTTTTGCATTATTTGCATGGCGAACGTCGCTATGATGGCTTAGACGCATTGAAAGCCGGTATTCATCAAGATGTTATAGACCTACTTGCCTGGCGCGACAAACAAATTTAGCGTTTAGTCATATCTCATATAAAGAAAAACCCCCACGATATGAATATTATCGTGGGGGTTTGTTATAGCATTCTTATACATTCTTATACATTTTTAAGCATCGGGATGCATACGCACGTTTAGATCATCAATGATTTCGACCCATGCTGCATCTTTTTGCCACTCTTCTTGTAGGAACATACGCTGACTATCGGTCCAGACATCAGCTTCTATTAATTTTTCTTCGCTTGATAATTGATTCTCTGCAACGAACTTATCAATTGCTTCATCAGAACTGTCTAGACCCAACTGAGCAAATAACTCATTCATATTATATTCTGGCTCACCCAACATACTTTTCTCCTTAAATGGTGCGGCTATAATCTTATTTATTATTCAAATTAACCTATTTATTGTAGCAAGCTTTACTTTAATAGCTGTTAATCAACGTTGATCTAACGTTATCAATTGTATTAAAAGCAAACCGTTTTTGCCCATTCGAAGCTATGAGATGGCGTACTCTTATCTTGTCGTATCTTTTAGACACAAAAAAGCCCTCACATTTAAGAGGGCTTTTTTTATTAATTGCCTAAATTTAGCTTATATAACCGCTTAAACTTATGGCAGTAAGTGTGCTACTGCATCACGCTCTTCGCTAAGCTCTTGCTCAGTGGCAGCCATCTTCTCTTTAGAGAAATCTGATGATACATCAACGCCGTCTACGATAGACCAGTCGCCGTTAGTACATGTGCATGGGAATGAGTAGATCAAACCTTCAGCTATGCCGTATTCGCCGTTTGAGTAAACGCCCATAGATACCCAATCGTTTTCATCAGTGCCTAGTGCCCATGTACGCATGTGTGCGATGGCAGCGTTGGCAGCAGAAGCTGCAGATGAGGCACCGCGAGCCTTGATGATCGCTGCACCGCGCTGTTGTACTTCTGGGATATAAGTCCCTTCGTACCAGTCACGATCAACCAAGTCTAAAGCTGGCTTGCCATTAACCGTGCAAGCCGTTAGATCTGGATACTGAGTTGATGAATGGTTGCCCCAGATGATCATTTTTTTCACGTCATTTACAGTGCTGTCAGTCTTACCAGCCAACTGTGCCATCGCACGGTTGTGGTCTAGACGAGTCATGGCAGTAAAGTTACGTGGATCAAGATCTGGTGCATTGCGCTGAGCGATAAGAGCGTTGGTGTTGGCAGGGTTACCGACAACCAATACTTTTACGTCACGGCTAGCAACTTCGTTCAACGCTTTACCTTGTGCTGAGAAAATCGCAGCGTTGGCTTCTAGCAGATCTTTACGCTCCATACCTGGGCCACGAGGACGTGCACCAACCAGTAAAGCATAATCGATATCTTTGAATGCAACGTTGGCGTCATCAGTTTGAACGATACCAGCAAGCAATGGGAATGCACAGTCTTCTAATTCCATAACCACACCCTTTAGGGCGTCAAGCGCTGGCGTGATTTCAAGCAATTGCAAAATAACTGGCTGATCTTTACCTAGCATCTCGCCAGAAGCAATACGAAATAGCATCGCGTAGCTGATATTACCAGCGGCACCAGTGACGGCAACACGTAAAGGCTGTTTCATTGACATGGAATACTCCCTAATTATGATTATATAATTCTCGACTATCATTTGAGATATCGAGTTGTTTGCTGCATGGCAGCAGCCATAAACCGAGAGCTAGTGTAGCACTTCGTTCAGTAAATCGTCTAGAGACAAAGCGCGGCCTACTGCTGATTATATTGTTACATTTTATACAATGCAGACATCAAATTGATTAAATACTTGATATTAAAAACGCACAAAAGATAGCACAGACCAGTATTTATAGGCACTGTGCTTTTTGTGATATTTTTCAAAACTATCATTAAGAATACGAGAGAAACGAGCAGTCAGAAATAGACGTGATGTTGGGCTTGAAAAACTACTTACCACCTGAAATGACAAATTTACTGCCACAGTTATCTACAACATTTTGGCAGGTACCAAAGCCGCTGTCTTCATAACAGACATGGATATCAGTCAAGGTCAATTGACGACGACTGCCTGTCTGGCAGATCAGATCAATACTACTAGAGGACATGCCCGTATTGAGACGTGTCATTTGATTGATAAAACGAGACTTAGAAACTGTATAACTATTTCCAGTATTTAATTCTGCAGGAAGTTTCAAATCGCCTGCATAATTGGTAATTTGACGGAAGTAACTACTGGCACTCAGTGGACCACAAACCCCGTAACGCTGCCATGCTTGGCTGCGCACAGTGGTATCAGGCATGATACGGTTAACAACTTTTAGTTGTAATGGCGTCAAGCGAGGGTCACTGCCACGCCCACACCGCTCACCATATCCCATGTCTAACCCTGAAACGGTCAACGAATACCCTTCCAAGCATTGACGCATACGCGCGCGCGTTGGCTGTATGTTGCATAGTGCAGGCGTCATCTCGATCATCAATACACGATATCCTGCTTTTGCTGTGCTAGCAGCCTGTGCTGGTATCAGCATCATACCCTGTAGTACCAAAAATGCACCAAGACTAATATTTAGACTGTTAATACGTTTCTTGGTTGTCAGAACCGCCTGATATTGACCCAAAAGCTTGGTTAGCTTGGTTGACGATGTTATTTTTGTTTGGCAATTTGGCATCAGTTCTGCGGATGCGCGCATCTGCATCTGAGTAGATGAAAGAGGCCCAATTTTAGATAACAGAGACAGCTTAAAATATTTTTTGATCATAAGGCAGAAGACATTTGGCAAAGATAAAACATGAACTATCACTTAGATAGCGCTCACAAAAAATATGGGTAGCAGTTATAGGTACTGATTGATATAGGCACTAAAATACTCATATAGGCACTAAAATATAAGCACTGAGATATAAACACTAATTGATGCAATGGTAGCAAACCGTTTCTTTTAATCTATAGCAAAAACGTAAATATCTACCAAAGACTACAGAAACGGTCAATAAGTACTGCAATCTTTTGTTAAATCTCTCGTTTATTTAAAATCATGCCTATGATAAAAAAACAGATTGTAAATTTGTGGCCGCTTTTCTCTTACAAAAAAACCCATCAACGACTGATCGTGAATGGGTTTTGGAATGATATATAAGTGCTCTAAAACGTAGCAGGAATTGTACCCATACGCTGACTGATAGGTTGACCACGTCCTAAAAGACTACTATAAATAGTGGCATTTTCCATGACGTGTTTTACATAGTTGCGCGTCTCAGGAAACGCGATTGTCTCAACGTATTGATCCGCTGCCAATGAGCCATACTCAGGCTGCCAGCGCTTGGCATTATTAGGACCAGCGTTATAACCTGCAGTTGCCAATACAGGTTGACGATTCAACTTACCCAAGATATCACCCATGTACCAAGTTCCATAACGAATATTGGTATCACCGCTATTGGCTCGGCTGGCACTATAAGTCTCTCCTAGATTACGAGCGATGTATTTTGCTGTATCAGGCATGACTTGCATCAAGCCACTCGCACCCACGTTTGAGCGTGCAGACGTTACAAACCGACTCTCTTGGCGCATAATGCCATAAGCCCACGCAGGATCAATACCTGCTGACTCACTATAACGTACTACGGCGTCTTGATGCGGCATAGGATGCGATAACGCCAGGCTATCGACTCTATCGGTATTATCAACCGCGTAAATGGCACGGTCAAGCCAGCCCATATCATATGCTTGGCGAGCGGCAGCAATGATTAAATTGTCATCACGATTGTCACGAGCTTGCTTCACTGCCCAGTTCCACTCACGATTGGCATAAGCGCGGCTGGCATCACCATTATATAAAGCAAAGGCACGCGCAAAGCTGCCGTCTTGTAGGACGCGCGCGCGATCAGCGGCACTGACGTTAGGCAGGTTACTGCCGCCCAAACGACTGGCATCAAAACGCTGACCGATTTTATCCTTTGCCATCAGACCATAGTATTCGTTGCTTTTCGCCAAGTTTTGATACATTTTTTTGGCGGTATTGCGCTTGTTACTATCGCTCGATTGCTCATAAGCACGTGCCAGCCAATATTGCCACTTGCTCTCTCTTTGGGTATCTGCGTCCATTTTTGAGATAGCTTCAACCACATCATCCCAACGACTAAAACGAATCGCTGCCATGGCGTAATCTTCTGCTTCTTCAAAGTTAAAATCATCGTCCAAGCTATTACGGAACCAGTCAACAGCCTCGGCATTGAATCCGTCATCGGTGTTGTGATTCATACGCTTCACGCCAATGATGCGATACGCGTAACGACGGGTCTCATCATTTAACAATTTGGCTGAACGCTGATTATCTTGCTTGATATCGAAATCTAGCTGTAACGCTGCTTCTCGATAAGATTTGTCCGCCACGCGGCCCAGCGCATATAGGTAGAGGTGTTGATTCATTTGGCTGGCAGGCTCTCGACCAAAACGGCTAAAATATGCAGAAGGATTTAACTGAATCTCACTAAGCGCTGAATAAGCAATCGGCGTACCCAAACGTGATGACAATGCCATGATGTCACCCGTTTTGCCTTTACGTAGCATCCGCTTAAGACGAGCTGCCCTATCTTGATTGCTAATCAGTGGGTTATTGTTCATTTCCATAGCCAACTGGTCACACAAAGCGGGCTGCTTGACTGTCGTCAGCCAGACCTCAGGTTTTGCTGCCATAGCACGCATGGTATCACCGCCATTGTTGAACCCAAGGGCAACGGCACAGCGCTCGCTAGCATCGGCATTGGTAATCAGATTCGCCACTTGCCTGACCGACGCATAGTCATTAGAGCCTGCTTTGGTTTCAGCAAAATCAGCCACCAATTTCTCAGCCATAACCGTATCTGGGTATTGGCGTACAAACTGTGAGACAGCCGCCGAACTTTGTGAGTCAAGGTCAAGATTCATGCGCCAGTACGTCGGATACATAGCGAACAAACCACCGCTCATCGCTTGCTCATAATTATAAAGCGCATTAATGTCGCCACGATCTGCTGCAATAGCCGCCGCTGTAAATGAGCTTGCACCACTATCTTGTTGATAACCAGTCTCTTGTGGATAGCTTTGTGGCTCATAACTGTTCTGTGATTGATAACTGCCTTCTGGTTGGTAGCTCTCGTTATCGCCCCATGTCAGCTCTGCACAAGCAACTTGTGAAAATCCAAGCGCACTCATCGCCGTCGCCAAACTCAACGCGCTGAATCGTAGCGTTCTAACGTTAAGACGCGTTGAGTGATCTTTTTGATTTGTAAATTCTCTATTCTTCATACTGGCCTTGTTCTTGATGCTATGAGCAACGCGCGACTTTGTCATACTGACTCTCTTTATTATCTCTCTACAAATAGGTGAATAACGGTTCGCTAAGTCCCGCCAAGGG
Organism: uncultured Gammaproteobacteria bacterium; assembly: GCA_963744895.1. Lineage (GTDB taxonomy): Bacteria > Pseudomonadota > Gammaproteobacteria > Pseudomonadales > Moraxellaceae > Psychrobacter. The sequence continues at coordinate 533,361 of CAVUUW010000005.1, read as the reverse complement.
TATAGTAGTCATCATACTATACTCATTGTACTTTCAACCATCCTCTTTACTTTTTGTTAATAAATACGACAGCACGGTGTAACATAGAAATGATAACAAGCCCCAGTTTTTATGAATAACAATATTGATAGCAGTAAATAATTGATACTACTATGAATTATTTGCGATCTTGATGACATATCGCCTATGCTAATTTTTCACATTGCTAGAGGGTTGTGATAAAATACGCCACTTGTTAATCGGCTACTCCGCTATATTTTTGGTCAATCATGGACTTATCCTTATGAGTGTTACTGTATTCAATCCCCGCATCGATGATGATGCTGTTGCTGAGACGACTGTCACCGCACGTGCTGTCACTGCACTCAAAGAAGCAAGTTCAGCCCAAGCGCCTGTCGAAAAAGCGGCTACCAAAAAAGTCTTTATCACCACTCAAGGCTGTCAGATGAATGTCTATGACTCTGACAAAATGCTTGATGTGCTTGGCGACTCGCATGGTATGGAAGTGACACACGATATCGATGAAGCCGACGTGCTGCTAATGAACACCTGCTCTATCCGCGAAAAAGCCCAAGAAAAAGTCTTTTCAGAATTGGGCCGCTGGCGCAAACTTAAAGAAAAACGTCCTGATCTGGTGATCGGTGTTGGTGGCTGCGTGGCCTCACAAGAAGGCGATAATATCCAAAAACGCGCGCCGTATGTCGATATGGTGTTTGGTCCACAAACCCTGCACCGCTTGCCTGAGCTGTATGATCAATCTAATGATCAACGTGATATCGCGCCCAAAAATCGTATTGGTACGATTGACGTATCCTTCCCAAGTATTGAGAAGTTTGACTTTTTGCCTGAGCCAAGAGTAGAAGGCTACAAAGCCTTTGTCTCGATCATGGAAGGCTGCTCGAAGTATTGCTCATTTTGCGTTGTGCCCTATACGCGCGGCGAAGAGTTATCACGTCCACTCGATGATGTATTGGCTGAGATTGATAGCCTTGCCGAGCAAGGTGTGCGTGAAATCAACCTACTCGGTCAAAACGTGAACGGCTATCGCGGTGAAAAAGACGATGGCAGTATTTGCCGTTTCGCTGAACTGTTGCATTATGTCTCTCACGTCGATGGTGTCGAGCGCATTCGTTATACGACAAGCCACCCGCTTGAGTTTACCGATGATATCATTGATGCTTATGCACAATTGCCAGAGCTGGTATCGCATTTGCACTTGCCAGTACAAAGTGGCTCAAACGCGATATTAGCGGCAATGAAACGTAACCATACCATTGATGTTTATATAAATCAGATCAATAAGCTTAAAGCCATTCGTCCAGATATTCACTTATCTAGCGACTTTATCATTGGCTTCCCTGGCGAGACGGAACAAGACTTCCAAGATACCTTGAACTTAGCAAAAGAGCTGAATTTTGATCACTCATACAGCTTTATCTACTCCAAGCGTCCGGGTACGCCAGCGGCAGAGCTGCCTGACGATGTGAGCTTCACTACTAAAAAAGCTCGTTTGGCTGAGTTCCAAAAAGTCATTATTGACTCAACGCTTGCCAAAACGCATGAGATGGTCGGTACGACAACGCGTGTCTTGGTTGAACAAATCGCCAATCGTCACCCTGACTGCCTAATCGGCACGGCGGATAACACCCGTACGGTCATGTTCCCTTATGACGAAGACAAAATGGATGAATTACTTGGTAAAATCGTCAGCGTGCGCATCACTGATTTTGTCAGCCCGCACATGGTAAAAGGCGAGCTAATCGAAGTATTGGCATAGAAATACATATAACAATTCTAAGCAAATAGAAAAAGCCGTTCACTATAATAGCGAACGGCTTTTTTGCAGGTGAATGTTAACCATCACTATTCTGATAACCAATCTGTCTTCCGTAACTGCTGCTTGGTCTCACGGCGACGTTTTTTGCGGACGATATCGATGTCTTCTTTTTCGTGAATACCGCCTTTTCTCAACAGCGGATCAAGCGCCAAATAATTGCGCGGCTTCACTGCACCGTGTGATTGCTGTACACCTGCTTCAGCTTGCTGTGCTAACTGCCGTTCAATCTGTTTGGCCTTTTTTAACGTTTGTTTTAAGCTCATATGTTTACCTGTTCTTTAATTCTTTTTAGATACCAACGCCGAAAACCATATTAGCGAGGAAAACGAGCGCAAATTGTACATCCAGTACATTAAGCAAGTTTGACGACGCTAAGATGATTTGCAGGCTTGGTATTAGGGCGTGTCCCTATTTTAAAAATGGTGATAAAAATGAGATAAATCACAGGCGAACAAGGAAAATAGTGCAGACAATATCGAGATATTGACTAACTATTTGACGCCGTTTGGCAAAGATTTAGCCATTTTTAGCCCATTTAGTCATAAACGTTTGAATTAGGGACACGCCCTATCCCTTAATGCACATGACTTGTTTCAACGTATGCACCACTTCAACCAAGTCTTTTTGATTGGCCATCACTGCATCAATGTCTTTGTACGCGCCCGGTATCTCATCGATGACGCCTTTGTCTTTACGACATTCAACGCCATCGGTCTGTGCTTTTAGCTCGTCAATGGTGAATGCGCGCATGGCCTTACCTCGGCTCATCTGCCGCCCTGCACCATGTGAGCAGGAACAAAATGATTCGTCATTACCCAGACCACGGACAATAAACGATTTTGCGCCCATTGAACCGGGGATAATGCCAAGCTCTCCGGCATAAGCACTGATCGCGCCTTTACGAGTGACATAGACTTGCTCGCCAAAATGTACCTCTTCATTAACATAGTTGTGATGGCAGTTAATCGCTTCTTTAGTCAGCTGAAATCGCGGTAAGCCTGCTTGTGGCGATTGTAATGACTTAATCACCAACCGCATCATCTCACGGCGATTCTCGAGCGCGTAATCCTGCGCCCAGCCAACCGCCTCGACGTAATCAGCAAAGCTATTAGAGCCTTGGGCAAAATAAGACAAGTCCCGATCTGGCACATGACCAAAGCGCGATTGGCGCTCTTTTTTGGCCAGATTGATAAAATAACGCCCGATACAGTTACCAATACCGCGACTACCAGAATGCAGCATCACCCAGACATCTTGGTTTTCATCCAAGCACAGCTCGATGAAATGATTGCCACCGCCAAGCGTGCCCAGCTGCTTCGCCCATGTGCGCTCAAAGCCTTTAAGCATTTTGAGCAATCCCGGATGCTTATCGGTGATCGGCTTTAGGCGTTTGCCAAGCGGGTCAAGTGTGGAGTTTTTTGCTTGGATTTGCTTGTGCATATTAAAGCCCACAGGCACTTGTTGTTCGACCACCAAGCGTAGCGCTTTTAAGCTATCGGGCAAATCGCTTGCCGTAAGCGACAAACGTACCGCGTTCATACCGCAGCCAATATCCACGCCCACTGCCGCAGGTATCACGGCTGACTTAGTTGGAATCACGCTACCAACGGTTGCGCCTTTACCAACGTGCACATCAGGCATAACCGCAATATGTGAGTGTATAAACTCCAGCTGCGCCAAGTTGCGTAATTGCTGCATCGCGCCTTGCTCGACATCTGAGGTATAGATTTTGACAGGCACGCCATGCTTGCCACTTTTATTTAACGTTAATTGAATGCTCATTATTTTTATTTCCATTCTTTTATTTTGAAGCCATGTATTTTTTAATTCGCCTATTTATATTTTTAAGACACAGTTATCCGTCTCAAATAAACACGATGTTTAATAAGAAAATAAATATTAAATAAAAAATTTAGGCAATAAAAAACCGTATTTTTATTAATTAAAAATCAATAAAAATTCATGGCATATTTATAATGGACGTTTTAAGAAAGACATTACCGATTGAAATGACTACAGAGATGCTATATGTACAATATGCGCACAGATAGGTATTAGCTATGTTTTCACAGAGCTTATCTTGTTGGTCATAACGGTAAAAAGAGATGTTGAATAAATAGCAAGCAGCAGAGCGCCTAGTATAGTTGGGTAACCATACAACGCAGATAACTTAGAAAAGATAGCCAGAGTAGAGTCAGGAAGCCTTTTAGAGATACTAAGTCATACAGTATCAATAAGAAACCACTCTATAAGCTTAGCCAAACCTTTTTGAAGTTATCATTGCTGTCATGCTTTTCACACATTCAATCTTTAAAAACGTCTTAATAGGTAGATAGGACACGATGATTCCTCCATAGGTTATGGCGATTGTCAGGGCGACAATAGCGAATTAATGAGAATGACTTATATTTTTGAAAACATTCATAAATCAATGCGCTTATAATAACGCTTTAAAAAATCAATGTCAACTATTTATTTAATTTAATATAAATAATTTTATAAAAATTATTTACTGAAGTGATTTTTTGAAAAATGGGATTATTTTTTAAATCATAAAATCTTTGACAACATCGGCCAGTAAAGCGGCAGCAATTAATACAAAGATAACCCCGCAACCACGATTGAGCCAAGCCAAGCGATTACCCACATCGAGCCAACTTGCCAGTTTCTTACCGCCGAGCGTGTAGACGATTTGCCAAATCGTCTCACTCATAAACAGCCCTATGGTCAAAAAGATATATTGCGGCCATAGCGGCGCACTAAAATTAATAAACTTGGGGAAGAACGCCGCAAAGAACAAGATCGCTTTTGGATTGGATAAGGACACCCAAACTCCTGTGCGAAACAACGTGGTATTAGAAGGAGACATTTTGACTGCTGCACTCGACAGCGAGCGCGGCTGCGGTGTATCAGTCCTACCCTCAGCAGCAGCATAATCGGCATAGTTAGCATAGTCGGCTTCAACCTCTGCACTCAACTCTTTGGCATCGCTCATCAAGCTGCCATCGCCCGCATCACGCCATGAACTGATACCCAAATAAATCAAATATGCCGCGCCTACCGCTTTGATAATCGTGAGCAGCCAAGGCGACTGGCGGCTGATCACATCCAGCCCGAGTAGCGTCGATAGCAGTAATACAAACAGCCCAAGGCTCAAACCTGCCAGCGTCCATAATGTCCGCTTCACGCCATAGTTCATGCCGTACTGGAATGCCAGTAGCATATTTGGACCTGGGGTCGCGGAAATCAAAAACGTACTTGCGAAAAATACTGCAAACAGATGCCAAGACATCAGCTAACCCCTACTTTGTTATATATAAATGGTTCTTATACGAACAGCCACATTACCAAAAAAAGAAATACCGCCATTAGGACGGTATTTCTTTTACTTATTCACATTATATACATATGTTTGGCAGTTTTATAGACTACTTGACGGTACAACTGTCTAATAGTTTTTGCAAAAAGCCGTCACAACGTTCGATTTCGATCAATTCTACATATTCATCCGCTTTGTGCGCCTGCTCAATACTACCAGGACCACAGATGATGGTTGGGATGCCTGCATTGGTAAATTGACCACCTTCCGTTGCGTAAGCGACTTTGTGACGCTCGTCGTCCCCTGTCAGTGCCGCTATCAATGACTGTAGCTCAGCGCTATCGTCGTCCGTCATTGCTGGGACGCTTTCTTCTTGCATCAGCTCGATGCCCGTCTCAGGCGCACGTGATTGCATTTGGGCATTTAGCTCAGCGACTTTTGCTTGAATAGGTTCGAGTATATCGTCTTGTGTCATATGCGGCAGGTTACGATAGTCAAAGGTGAACTCGCACAGATTGGGCACGATATTGGTGGCTGTGCCGCCGTGTATCGTACCTACTGACAATGTCGAATAAGGCACCGTAAACAATGCATCGTTATCGTCACGAGCGCTCAGCTCTTCAGCGAGCGTATCGACATAGCCAACCAATCTGCTTGCGTAGCTGATGGCATTGACCCCTTGAGCAATCAATGAAGAATGCGCTGATTTGCCATGGACACGGCAACGATAAACCGCAATGCCTTTATGCGCGACAACCATCGCCATGTTGGTCGGCTCACCGACGATGCAGTAATCAGGGGTGATACCGCGCGCTTTTAGGTCTGCCAAAATCAATGGCGCGCCCAAGCAGCCCACCTCTTCATCGAACGACAGTGCCAAATGCAAGGGACGTCGCAGCTGACCGCTATTGGATAACTGTACTGCTTGTGGCAACATCGTTAGCGCGCACGCGATAAAACCTTTCATATCGCACGCACCGCGTCCATATAGCTTATCACCACGTATCGTCGCGGTGAACGGCTCTGACGTCCAGTCTTGGCCATCGACTGGCACCACATCCGTATGCCCTGAAAGTACCAAACCGTTATTAATTTGGTCGGCATCTTCGCCAGCGGGTACGGTCGCAAACAAGTTAGCCTTGGTTTTTGCCTCGTTAAAGGTCAAATCTACCGCCAAACCTAACTGCTCACAATATGCTTGCACGTCTTCAATCAATGCTAAGTTGGAATGTCGACTGACCGTATCAAAGGCGATCAGGCGCGTCAGCCAGTCAAGGCTTTGTGCAGGGTAAACCGTATCAGACTTAGTTCGCTTGTCACTATCATTAGTATTTTTTATAGTCATAAAACATCCTTATCACGATATAAGATAAAAAAAGGCTACGCTTTTTGCAATGAGCGCTGTTGTAGCGCTTTTATTTCCTCATCCAAGCCAGCTACGGGGCCTGACACAGACACATTTGGTGCCACTTCTTGAATAGACAAAGATGCAATCGGTGAAGAAGATTTTATACCCATCTCCGCCATCCATTCGTTAAGCTGCTTGGATGAGCTAATATAAATAATACGCCCAAGACCTGCCCAAGCATGGGCCGCCGCGCACATAGCACAGTGCTCACCTGAGGTATAAACCATCGCGTTTGCACGCGCATCAGCAGATAATTTTTGAGCTGCCCACTTTGCGACAACAATTTCAGGATGATAAGTGGCATCGACTGTATTGATACGGTTGCGATCTTCATATAACAGATGACCTTCACCATCAACCAATACACTACCGAATGGCTCATCACCTGCGTCTAAGGCTTCGGTGGCAAGCTCGACACAGCGGCGCAAATATTCCATGTCACGGTCGGTTATCATCTTTACCTTCCTTTGTTCTTTTATCGCAAATCACAATGACTATTGTCAAATAGTATCAATTACGATGGGTTGTTTTGATTCATAATATCAATAACAGGTGGCATGGGTTTTGGTCGTTTGCCTTCTGCTTGCAGCTCTTTGGCTGTTTTGGCATTAATAGAGAGTCCAGCAATCAGCGCGATGTCTTTTACAGGTTTGCGTTTACGCGTCGCAAAGCTCACTGGCACCATACGAGCAAACTCATAGATATACAAATAAGACTCTTCACCACCCTCAAAATCTTCATCGTCCTCTAAACGAATCGCGCCAATCTTGGCCAAATCCGATAGCATTTCATTTTCTTCGCTAGTCAGACTACAGTCTGTGATGCCAAAACCCGTCATAAACCCATTCGCCCACTGTTTCAATGCTATCACGCGCTCGTATAAATCGTGTTCATCGTCAGGTACGAGCGGCGTGTACGAATACGCATCGTCTTTGTCCTTAAGTTGAAAAACCGTGTCTTCTGCTTCTTCCGCCAACAAGGTCAAAGCAGGCTCTGGTAGCGATGCAAAGCTCAGCTCTTCAAACACCTTCGCCCATGTCGCTTCGTCAGGGGCGTTACAAGCCGTCATGAGCCCCGTCATCAAGCCATGTACCTCACTGATAGATACGTCCGTCCAATCGTCAAAAGCGGCTAGCCAAGTATTCCAGCCAGAGATATTGTCATTCATAATAATTGTCCTAATAATTGATTGTTGCTTATAAAATAAAAACGGTAGCAACGCTTTGTCCTGAAAAATAGGACCGTCACAAACCGCAAAAAAGACTGAGCCGAATATGTGTGATTACTTTGTTGATATAGATATTATGCGGTCACCTATGGCATTATTAAACGCAGAAAACAAAATTCATTCACGCTTACTTGTTAAGGATAAAAACTGACTATGTATGATCAACTTAGACTATTAGAAAAAATGATACTCGACATCAAAAAGCAGTATCAGCTTGTCAGTGCTGAACTTAGCAGCCTCAAACAACCTCCTATTGCCGATAATACCGAAGAACTTACTAGCTTAAAAACTAAGCTCAATGCCAGTCAAACAGAACGCGACGATGCTAAAAAGCACTTAAACGATCTCGACAAGCGTTATCAAAGTCTCGCCGAAGCGCACCATATGATTGGTGAAGAGCAGGACAAACTGCAAAAACAGATCGGCCAATTACAACAACAGCATAACGAGTTGCAGCAGCATAATAATGAATTAAGACAGCGCTATCACGATATAAAACAGAAAAATAACGACTTACAAAAGAAGAATCAATTGGCCGCTGAGCGGACACAGGTAGTATTGAAACGTTTAACTCGTATTGACCAAGCAGAAGGTTGATAAATCGCTGCGTTTGAGCATTATTCATGCGTACCATTTTGGTTCACTACTGCTTTTATTGAAAGCTCATTTTGACAAAGTACGTTGTTTATCACTTTATTCTTGTTGGTAATATTTTTATTACTCACTTTACTGATCAGACATTGTAGGATTTATCATGACCGATGACCACACCAAACCTTTAGAAAAAAAGCCAACAAACCATTCAGCTCAAAATACGGGCTCAGTTCAGAATACGGAATCAAAGCCGCAATCCGTTGCAACAAATAGCCCAGGATCGACGATGTCAGATCAATCCAAGCCCAACAAGAGCGCACCTGAACCCCAAATCAAAAAAGTCGACATTGCGATTGCTGGTATTACTTATCCTATCTATTGTCCTGTACATGAGCAAGAGGAGCTGCGCTCAGCAGTTGCTTACATCAACAACTATGCACTGGAGCTTAGAAAGGATGCGCCAAGCTTGAGTCAAGAAAACCTACTCGTCTTATGCTGTTTGAACTTGTATGAAAAAATCCACGCCAATCAAAGAAGCGATGAAGACCGTTTGCAAGAAGACAAAAGATCTGAAGCCTTACTCAATAAAATCGTAAAAGACGCTCAGTCCGTTCTTTAAGCTTAACCTAAATGTTTAACAGATAAGCGCCTAGCTACCAAGCTAAGCGCTTTTTTATATTCAATTATCCTCCTGCTTACGCATAAGGCTTATAAGTTTTGCCCGCATGAAAATCCGCTTGGTGCTCATAATTGCAAAAGAATAATTCTTGATTGGCGTCGATAGGATTATCACTCATAGCAGCTACATTCGGTTTGGTTTCAAGGACACCGCGATACTCCGCCAAGCTGTTGCCACAAAAATTGCACTGACGCGGTGTGGTGACATCACCCTCTTTTGGCATCATGCTTTTGGGCGGACGTGGGTACATAAACTTATAAAACGCCCACATTGACGCCCAGATAATAAGAATTATAATAATAACGCCAAACATGGCAATGCTCCTTCGATGACAAGTAAATGCCATAACTAATAAAAGCGATCAGGCTAACGATGACTCAATACGTTCTAACAGTATAACGCAACCCTCAATTAATATGACAGTACAATGATGGGGTAAGCATGCAGATTATGCGCTTGCGATAACGCTTAATTATCATCAAAAACAAAAAACTGGCCACACTGAGCCAGTTTTTATAAACACAAGATATCTCTTACTCTAACGCAGTTTTTGAATACTATAACTGCAACTCGCTAATGTCAGCGACGGTCAAGAACAAGGCGCGTACTTGCTTGAGCAACGCCAATCGGTTATTTTTCAAGGCCGCATCTTCGCTATTGACCATCACGTTATCGAAGAACTGTGTCAACGGCTCATCTAAGCTCGCCAGTGTCTGCAATACTTGCGTATAGTCAGCTTGCTCAAGTAGCGGCGTCACCGCCATTTGTGCCTCGCGAACATGGTTATACAAGCTCTGTTCAGCAGGCTCAGACAGTAGCGTCTCATCAACCGTATCAGCAACCTCAATCTCTGACTTGGCCAATATATTAGCAACACGTTTGTTTGAATCAGCCAACATCGATGCTTGTGACAGCTCGCTAAATGCTTGCACCGCGCGAATACGCTGATCAAAATCAAGCGGCATATGCGGGTTAATCGCTTGCACTGCTTGAATCGTATCAACACTGACACCTTGCTCGGTATACATCGCACGATAGCGCGAGTTTAGGAAGGCCATGACTTGGGTAAAGGTATCGCCCATTTTGGCAATTTTGCTACCCTCAGCATCACTATAGCCTTTAATCGCCTGCTCAACCAATGCCACCAGGTTAATCGGCAACTGCTTCTCAATCAAAATACGTAAAATACCAATGGCAGAACGACGCAAGCTAAACGGATCTTTTGAACCCGTTGGTGCTTGGTCAATGGCAAAAATACCAACGAGCGTATCTAGGCGATCAGCTAGTGCTAGGCAAATACCAACTGGTGTCTGTGGTAGTACATCACCACTGAACTTAGGCAAGTATTGCTCTTCTAAGCTTGCCGCGACCGCTTCAGGTTCCTCATTCAAACGCGCATAATACGTACCTGCGATACCCTGCAATTCAGGATATTCACCGACAAGCGAGCTGGCCAAATCTGCTTTGGATAAAATGCCCGCACGTACGGTGTCATCAACATTGATATCATGACCTTGTTGCTGCATCAACGTAGCGATGAATGCGGCAAGCTTAGCAATACGCTCAGACTTTTCCCAAATCGTACCCAGTTTGTCTTGGAATACGCGAGTTTTTAGGCTTTCTGTGAGCGCAAACAATGGCTGCTTTTGATCTTGTAAGAAGAAAAACTCGGCATCAGCCAAACGCGGACGCACCACTTTTTCATTCCCTTCAATGATCTGATTAGGATCTTTGGACTCGATATTGGTGATAAAGATAAAGTACGGCTGCAATTTACCTGCTTTATCGGTTAAGCAAAAATACTTTTGATCCGCTTGCATGGTGGAGATCAGTGCTTCTTGCGGCACTTGTAAAAAGCGCGCCTCAAAGCTGGCTCGTAATGCAATGGGGAAATCAACCAATGCGGTGACTTCGTCCAACAACGCTTGCGGTACGATAGCATCAGAATTAACTTCATCTGCCAATGCTTTGACTTGGTTTTTGATCAGCATTTGACGCTTATCAAAATCTGCCACGACTTTTAGACCATCAAGCAGAGACTCATAATCATTGGCATGAGCAATATCATGGTAGTCAGGACTGTGGAAACGGTGGCCACGCGTTTGCGAGCCTGTTTGATGCCCTTGGATAGCCGCATCAATGACAACATCATCCTGCATCAATACTGCCCATTGTACAGGACGAACGAACTCATTGCGGCTCGCACCTGAACGCATACGCTTGGCAATCGGTAGATTGTCTAATGCCGTCTGAAAAACCGTAGGTAACAACTCGGTTGTTGCTTGACCAGTGATAGTCTGCTCAAATCCCACATAGTCACCTTTATCGGTGTTAATCGTTGTCAGCTCGCTCGCTTCAATACCTAAGCCTTTGGCAAAGCCCATTGCGGCGCGGGTTGGATTGCCATCTGCATCAAATGCCGCTTTGATCGCTGGTCCGCGTTTTTGCTCGGTGCGGTCAGGCTGCTTATCACTGATACCCTGAATTTGAATCGCTAAACGACGCGGCGCCGCGAAGGCTTTGATATTATCAAACGTAATTTCTGCTTCGTGTAATTGCTCAGTAACGCTTGCTTGCAGTGCATCACGTAGCGTTTTTAGGCTTTTTGGTGGTAGCTCTTCGCACCCCAGTTCAAATAGAATCGTACTCATGGGATGCTCCTATTGCTTGTTAGTCGGTTGATTGTTATTAGTGCTTTCTTTGGTTAGACTGTCTGTTGATGAGCCTTCTGTTGCCGCGTCTTGTTTTGGCAAATACTTCTCAAGTGCCTCGGCGCGGTGTGCTTCATCTGCCAATGGGAAGCCAAGCTTAGCACGAGCTTCGACATAGCCAAACGCAACCTTACGCGCAAGCGTACGCACACGTAGGATAAAACGCTGACGCTCAGTGACCGAAATCGCACCGCGTGCGTCGAGTAAGTTAAACGCATGTGAGGCTTTTAATACCATCTCATAAGCGGGCAACGGCAATCCTGCTTCTACCAACTTATCTGCTTGCTGCTCATAAAAATCAAACATCTCGCCCATCATTGGCACATCAGCGTGCTCAAAGTTATAGGTCGACTGCTCGACTTCGTTTTGATGGAACACATCGCCGTAAGTAACGCGGCCAAACTCACCATCTGCCCAGACCAAATCATAAACACTATCAACGCCCTGCACATACATCGCTAGACGCTCAAGACCGTAGGTAATCTCGCCAGTGACTGGGAAGCACTCAATACCGCCGACTTGCTGGAAGTAGGTAAACTGCGTCACTTCCATACCGTTGAGCCAAATCTCCCAGCCAAGTCCCCACGCACCAAGCGTTGGTGATTCCCAGTTGTCTTCGACAAAACGCACATCATGCACCAATGGATCGATACCAATCGCGCGTAGCGAGTCCAAATATAGCTCTTGGATGTTAGGTGGGTTCGGCTTTAGCACGACTTGGAACTGATAGTAGTGCTGTAAGCGGTTTGGGTTATCACCGTAACGACCATCAGTCGGGCGACGTGACGGCTGTACATACGCTGCATTCCAACGCTCAGGACCTAAAGAGCGCAAAAACGTGGCGGTATGAAACGTGCCCGCGCCGACTTCCATATCGTAAGGCTGCAATATAACGCAGCCTTTGTCAGCCCAATAATTCTGTAAGGTTAAGATTAAATCTTGAAAGGTCATCGGTTGCGTGTCTTTGTCTTTTGTCATCAGGGTTGTCGCTTCGGATGTTATAGGTTGGGTGTTCATAGTAAAGCCACTGTGAAATGAATATGATGAAATAAATCTCTGATAGCACTCGTCACCTATTTGGCAACGACTCTATTTGCCTGCTCACCTTACTAAAAATTGACTATTTTATCCATATTTACGTCAACTAAATTTGCTTTGAGAGTACAAATATCTTTTTATCCTTCCTCTTTTCACTGATTTCTGTTCTCACCTATTCCATTCTCATATATATAGTCAGATAACTTGTATAGTCGAGTTACTCTAAAACCGATACAGGGCGGCTGAATAAATTTTTGCAGTCTTACCTATTTTCACTGATTTCAGTTCTCATCTATTTCGTTCTCATATATATAGTCAGATAACTTGTACAGTTGAGTTGCTCTGAAACCGATACAGGGCGGCTGAATAAATTTCTGCAGTCTTAATCACATTTGCAAACAGCAGGCAAAAAAATACCCAGATGCGTTAACATCTGGGCAGGAGGAAAAGTAAATCACTGGTATCCTGATGCGTCAGGCTTTTTATTTTTCGAAGGACTAAAATGTTGAGCTTCTATCTTTACTAACTTTGGAGTTTTTAATCAATTTACAGTTTTGCTAAATATTTACACTTACTGATAAGACTGAGCATTTGCTTTTGGCATAATTAGCCATAATATAATATAAATTAAAATACCGGGGACAGCTGCACTCAATGAAGAGATCACAACAAACAGCACTCTGACCCAAGTTGGCGACCAACCGACATATTCTGCAATACCGCCCATTACACCTGCGATCATTTTATTGTTCTGTGAGCGATGTAATTTTGCTAACTTAGTCAAACCAATTACCTCTCTAATATTTATTATTTTTAGATTTATTCTTTATCTTATCTCTTGAAGATACTCATCTGCTCTAACTTACAAATAATTATAACAACCATTTTGTATTTAACTGTTTAAAATGTAGACGTGGTTTGTTAGTTTATGCTACGTAAACTTGCTTCAGTCTATCAAAGGGCATTGTAACTACCTGATTTTAAATAGTTATTTCAAAATGTTTCAAACTAGACTTTGTTGCTCTAACCTTACCAAATAGTCTTGTCGATCGTGCTATTTTCGAGCTTAATCAAATAGATAAGTTGCTTTTTTCTAGATATATATAAAACTAAAAGTAGGTGCAGTTCAAATAATATTTATTATAAAAATTGTTCAAAAAATAGCGTCATAAAGACCATATTTACAATAACCTACCTGTAAATCGCCTCGAACCTTTATACCATGTTGTTAACTCACTCAAATATAAATGATTGAACATAAAACTGAGTGTAAATAAGTAAAAATAAGGACAAACATGCACGACACAGGATTGATGATTGGGCATTTTGAGCCCTTACATTTAGGACAGATGCGCAGTATATTGGACGCCGCAGGACAAGCAAAGACCTTACATATCGTTATCACAGCACACCCGTCACCGCATCCAGATTTTATCATTACCTTACAAGACAAGGCTCGCTGGCTACAGATGGCGTGTGCAGATTTACCGTTTATTCATATCCACACGACTCATGAGATCGAGTTGCCACCTCACGAGCATCTTTATGATAGCAGTGAGAACGTCAGTATTGATGTCGCTGCTAGTAATGCCCAATTGCAGCGTTTGATAGAGATGCTGGCACTTCCTGCAGAGACTATGCTGTTCATGGCTGATAATCACCCACTCACCAAGAGTGATGTCAGCGATCAGCTGTGCTTGCAAGTTGTCACTACCCCGCTACAGCCTGAGTTTAACTCTTATGCCATTGCTCGCAATCCAATCGCTCATTGGTCAGCGATTCATCCGCAAGCGCGTGGCGACTATACAAAGACCGTTGCTATCGTCGGCGGTGAAAGCTCAGGTAAGACCACATTGGTGCATAAGCTTGCCAATTATTACGGGGCCAGCTTTGCGCTAGAGATGGGACGCCTGTATGTCGGTACAGATTTGGGTGGTAGCGAGGTTGGGCTTCAATACAGCGATTATGGACCTATTGTTCTCAATCATGCACAAGCCATACGAGAGGCCAAAGCCAATGCGACGGCACCTATTACCATCGTTGATACGGATTTTGTGACCACACAAGCATTTTGTGAAGAATATGAAGGTCGTACCCACCCTTTTGTGGCAGCCTGTGTCGATGAGTTTCGCCTTGATTATACGATTATGCTCGATAACAATACGCCATGGGTTGACGATGGGATGCGCTCTTTGGGCACGCCTGAAGCACGAGGACGTTTTGAGCAGCGATTGATCGATATTTTTGCCCGTCACAATATCAAGCCGCATATGATTGATCAGCCAGATTATGATGCACGCTATCGACAAGCATTACTGTTTATCTACCAGCATATATATGGTAAAACCCTATAAACCAGACCAGACCATTAATACTTATCTTTAGGAAAAAAGAGCCATGCGTATTCAGCTATTAGACAATATCACCGGAAAGTGGGCGATGAAATGGATTGTCATCTGGTTCATTAGCGGGGTCGCCGCCTTATCCGCAGGCTTTTGGCTGACCACCGAACACACCACGCTTGATATGTTTTATTTAGGCGTGTCTTTTATTGGTCTGCTCTGCGTGGTGTCGCTATCGTTTCGCAAAAACGTCATGGGCAACGGTCTTGGCATGGGGGCAACCGCAGGTGAAGTTATTGTTCAAGCCACTTCTGGTGCGGTGGGTTTGATGCTCGCGCCACTCTTTAATTTCTTTACGCACGTCTATGGCATCTTTTATTGGTCAAAGCATACCGATCCCAATGGCGACATGATACCCAAAAGTGCCAACAAAGCCGTTTGGCTGATCACCGCTGTGTTTATTATTATTGGTCTTGCCCTTTTCCCAACGGTCAATAACTTATTAGCCAGCTATGGCTACGTCGTCGTAGAGGATGATAATAGTAAATTTTTAGGGTTTATCTCTTTCTTTTGGATCAACGTGATTGCTTTTGTCTTATCAATTACGGCGCAAGCGGCGATGATTTTGCGCTATTCGTTCAACTGGTGGCTATGGATTGTGGTTAACTTTGTTTGGCTCATCGTTAACCTGATGTCTGGCAACTACATCTTTGCCATTCAAACGATGATTTATCAAATAAATGCCTTTATTGGTCTTTACGAATGGCAACGCAGTGAACAAGGACAATAAATGTAGTTGTACCGAATCACAGTTAAAAGCTGATAATAAAAGGTTTAGACAGAAAAAAGATTAGAGAAACGGTGCTGACATAGCATTGAAGACAGTGACAAGATGGTAGTATTTGACTGCACCGTCTATCAGATAAAATGGTAGATTGGCTCAATTAGTGCTACAACTGATGACAAGACCCTACTCATTATTGATGCTGTTCGTGTTATTGATAATGCCCGTTGGTTTCTTATGTCATCGACTAACAAGGAGGTTAGTATGTCTCGCAATCGTCAACAACGACTGTCTAAACGCACACTTGATCAGTGGCTCAGTGAGTATGCCGTCAGCCACCAAAACTTGATCAACAAAAAAATTCATTGGCTGTGTGTCCCAACCATTTTTGTCAGTTTACTTGGCATGGGTATGTCATTCTCTGTCTGGTTTACCCTCGTGCTTAGCGCATTAGTATTGTTATTTTATATGCGTTTGTCCACCCCGCTATTTTTGGCAATGGGAATGTTCATTCTTATTTGTTTATCAGTCATGGCAGCATTGCCGTGGGGCTTTAAAATTTGGGCGGGTATTTTTATTGTGGCTTGGATTGGACAGTTTATTGGTCATAAAATCGAAGGGAAAAAACCGTCATTCTTTGAAGATTTACAGTTTTTATTAATTGGCCCTGCATGGGTCGCCAACAGTCTGATGCGCGGTAAGCATTAGTTCCATAGTCAAAAACGCTACACATGCACTTTTAGATGCCATAAAAAAGCGCCACTCAACAGATAGCTGAGTGGCGCTTTTGTTTTTCTCATTCAATCTTTTTGATTATGCACCAAATACTTTCATGCGCTCTTCAACAGGTTTGAACTCTTTGTCGCCTGCTGGTTGCTCGATACCACCGAATACCATCTGTGCGGTCAGATCCCAATGGTCATTGATGTTCCAAGTGCTCGCTACTTTGTTATCGATGACTGGATTATAATGCTGCAAGTTAGCACCAACATCGATGCTAGCTAACGCTGTCCATATCACATACTGATGCATGGCATTGGTGTGCTCTGCCCATACAGGGAATTTATCAGCATAAAGTGGTGCAGCTTCTTGTAAATTTCTCACTGACGTTTGATCTTCAAAAAACAAAATCGTACCGGCACCAGCTTTAAAACCACCAATTTTTTGCTTGGTTGGGGCAAAGTCTTGTTCAGCGCTTACGATATCACGTAAAGCTGCTTCAGTTAAATCCCAAAGTTTTTGATGATCATCACCAAACAACACAACGATACGTGTTGATTGTGAGTTGAAAGAAGAAGGAGTATGCAAAATCGCATGCTCAACCAACTGGACAATCTCTTCGTTTGCGACTGGCAGTTGATCGTTTAACGCATAGATAGAACGACGTTTTTCTGCTAATTTCTGTAGTGTGTTCAAATCTGACATAGTGTTTCTCCGTATTGATGATAGGAATTATTTAAATCTGGTTAATCGATAGGATTAACATCTTACTCTAAAGCCGTACTTTTAATTGGCTTCATTATGGTAGCAATTTATTCAAACCCGTATTCTTTTTTTGTAAAAATACTTAATTAAAATCCAATTTTAGAAAGTTAAATTAACAAATGATACTTTTTTGAGGTTAACCTTTAAAGCCTTTTGGTAATGTTGGTGCAACCAGTCGCGTCATTGTAGAGTCGACCTCACCAAAGCGCTCATGACCGTTATTCCAGTCAATGATCGATTGCTCAAGCTCTTGCTTATTGTCAGCAACAAAGTTCCACCACAGTAGCACTTGGTTGTTTAAAGGCTCACCGCCAATAAACATTAGGCGTGTGCCCTTTTTTGCGACCAGCTTAATACGACTGTTGCTAGCCACATCGGTATCATGGAAGCGGAACAATTGATTTTGTTCGCACACGTTGTCCTCAGACTCAATCTGCCCTTGTGTGACCAAGATACCATATTCAAAACCTGACTCTAGCGTGAATGTGACATCGCCGTCTTCTAAAAATGTCACATCGATACCGACCATTTTTGAGTATTGTATGGTTGGCGCCTGATAGCGCTCGCCTGTCACACTGACATAGCTGCCAGTCGTTAGGATCATCTCCACGTTGTCTTCTTGCCACGTAGGTAGGTTTGGGTAGTGATGGAAGCTGCGTTCAATGTCTTGATCAGTCGGTAGCGCAATCCATAGCTGTACCATGTTGAGACCTCGCGCCGCATCAAGCGACCCGCCCGTCTCTGGAAAGACACTCTGCTCTGTATGACTGATGCCTTGCGCCAGACCCGTCCCTGCGGTCATGACATTTACTTGATTTTTGCTGAGAACTTGCTCATTACCCAAGCTGTCTTTGTGTAGCACTTCGCCATTTAGCATCCAGCTAAAGGTCTGCAAGTTAATGTGTGGATGACGACCGACTTGCAGACCTGACTCATTCACCTCAAATTCGACTGGACCTGCATGATCTAAAAAGCACCAAGCGCCAATCGGTTGGTGACCTCTATTGGGTAACAAGCGAGCGATTGGAATACCGCCCACCTTTGCAAACCGCGCATCGAGTGTTTTTATCATCGTTGTCCACCTTTCATGAGTGAATTACTTTGTGTCATAGTAGAGATTGTACGTAATCTAGCACCCAGCGATCAGTATCATGCCGACAGCCGAGTATGGCAATAAGGAGAATGGCAATAATAAGGTTAATTAAAAGCAATTCTCTCCTCATTTAAGAGTACAGTGGTACTTCCATGACCAGTACTTTTGCCTCTGCTGCTATTTGCATACTAAAACCTTCAGTGTCCCAAACACCCAGACCATCGCGAGTCTCTAAGGTGATACCGTCTATGACTACCTTGCCACTGAGCACAAAGATATAAGCACCGTTATTAGCATCTTTTAACTGATAAGTCCGCGTTAGTCCTTGCTCAAAATCGCCCATACTGAACCAAGCATTTTGATGAATCCACACGCCAGCATCGTCAGCATTCGGTGACAAGACTTGGTTAAACTCATTCGGCTGCATGATGTCACTCATACGCACTTGCTGATAGCGTGGCGCGACATTCATTTTGTTAGGAATGACCCAAATCTGTAAAAACTTAACAGGCTCATTGGCATCGCCATTCATTTCACTATGTGTGATGCCTGTCCCTGCTGACATGACTTGGATTTCACCCGTTTCAATAATCCCTTCATTACCAATATTGTCGCCATGACCGAGCTTACCAGACAATGGAATGCTGATAATCTCCATATCGCGATGTGAGTGCTTACCAAAGCCTTGACCACCGATGACAAAATCATCATTGATGACACGTAGGGCACCAAAACCCATACGCTCAGGATTGTGATAATTGGCAAAACTAAAACTGTGCTTACTTTTGAGCCAACCATGATTGGCATCGCCGCGAGAGTTTGCTGCATGATAGATCATTTTCATAACATATCCTTCTTTGTCAGTGAGCTAAAACCTCACCACTTGTTACTTATGAGGTGGTGTGAACCATGCCTGCATTATATTTGTTGTCTATAATTAGATAAACTCAGATTTTTGCAAATAACTATTCTTATTTATAGAACAATATTATTTTTATAAGACAATGCCGCCTTTATAAAGAAGGGCTATCTCTTTCTCAAATTCTAAGGACTTAGCGATATCTAACGTTTAGGATACTTCTGATAGCTATGTATTTTTATCCTATATCACTCAAAAACGTATCATCACGCGCTAAGACTGCCAAATACAATACGGGTAATACGAATAATCCCACTGCCCAAAAGCTCAGCTCAAGATACAAAAGCGCGCCGA
Source organism: uncultured Gammaproteobacteria bacterium (assembly GCA_963744895.1). GTDB lineage: Bacteria > Pseudomonadota > Gammaproteobacteria > Pseudomonadales > Moraxellaceae > Psychrobacter. The sequence goes on along the minus strand of CAVUUW010000005.1, from coordinate 513,630 downwards.
CCAATGCGCCAATCAAAAAGCTAAATACCAATGCTGAGCTATGACCCAGTTTTTTGGCATTTTCAGGTGTGCGATTGTTAACATAATCGGTCAAATTGATACCAAGCTGCGTGGTATTACCTGTCATTAGCACCGTCGGACTCATATGTTTGATCAGTGTCTTACTTGCCGTATTGCGTATGGCAAGGGCAATCAGACCCAACCCACCTGTGAGTGCGACTGTAAGACTACCCGCCCCTACAAAAGGTTGATAATACAAACCTGCGATCATAAATGCGGTCAAAAAAAAGGCTTCGGCAAGAAACAGATGACTTAATATCAGTTTTCGTTTTTTACTCTTATCAATAAACGTCTTGGTCACCATTACAGTCAACACAAATAATGGTAAGGCCGCCAGCTTAATCCATAAGCCATCCTCACCTTTTACCAATCCACTCCCTGCCATCACCAAGTTCCCTGTGACATGTGCCGTAAAAAACCCAAATAAAGCGATAAAGCCAATGGTATCAACTGCTCCGCCAACGACGGTCAATAATACAGGTGCGCGATAACGCTGCCAAAAACTCGGTGGCAATTTGCCATTACCCTGAGTACTATCTTGACTGCTATCGTTACTATGGCTACTACTGTGACGGGTCTGATTGGATATGGAGTTAGGCACCAGTACTTCCTGCGAACGCTACCAAGTCATCGATGAATTTTTGTAGATATCTTTGAGTTCGTTCCGTGACTTCTCCTGTCTCAGTCAAACTATCTGTTGCTTGGCTAAGATATACCTCTGGGCTTACCATCATGTTTGCTGAGAGCATTTGCATGCTTTTGCGGACATCAAGCCCACTGCTAATGCCACCATAATTACTTGGTGATGCAGTCATCACGGCTACTTTTTTATCGTGCCAAACACTTTCTTTATAGGGACGAGAGGCAATATCGATCACGTTTTTTAGCGCCGCTGGCATCGTGCGGTTATGCTCTGGCGTGACAATCAATACCGCATCAGCGGCGCTCATCTGCTGGCGGACGCGCTCGTAACTGTCTATTGTTGTCTCATCATAATCTTGATTATAAAGCGGCAAGTCTGCAATATTGATTTCTTTAACCGTGATGCTTTCAGGCATCTGCGACACAATATATTCAGCAAACTTACGATTGATCGACTCTTTTCGCAAGCTCCCAATGATAAGAGCGATTGTAATTGGTGCACTCATAGCGACTCCTTTTTCGTCGTCATAGAACAGGATTGATGATAACAAGCTTTCGTGATTAAGATGCCCATCTATTGAATGGATAACTGAATACCCAAAATCAGCAGAAAACCGCCTATTACCATAGGCTGCTTGATAACAAATAAATTCGCTCAGCATCAAATAACAAGTGGTATCAAAGTTAGCGCATCCATTTTTTGAGCAAGCGTGCTTGCAGTATAGGCGTTGACTATCAACGGATAAACCTCAATAATTACAATTGTTAGTTCTTATTTTTAGAACAATACTTTAGAAGGGCATTTTAGAAAAAGAACAAGGGAGCAGGAATGGGACAATTAGAAGACATGGCAATGTTCGTACGCATTGTTGAAGCAGGCAGTATTACTAAGGCGGCAGAGCAATTGAATATTGCCAAATCTGCTGTCAGTCGCCGTTTAAAAGAGTTGGAAACAAGGCTGGGCAGTCAGCTCATCAGTCGAACCACTCGCCAATCCCATCTAACACAAGCAGGTGAGCAATATTATCAGCAAGTGAACAATATCTTAAATGCTGTCGATACCTTAAACGAGCAAGCCAGTGACGAACCGACACGTGTTGAGGGCACGCTAAAGATCACCGCGCCTTTGTCATTTGGTCTGATGCATCTGAACGATGTAATTGATGAGTACGCTACTCAGCATCCCAATCTCAATTTTGAGCTGGATTTTTCTGATCGGCATGTTGATTTGATTGAAGAAGGGTATGAGCTGGCGATTCGTATCAGAGAGCTACAAGATTCAACCTATCAAGCAAAGCGTTTGGCACTGATTCGTTACGCACTCTGCGCCAGTCCTGATTATTTGGATAAAATGGGCGTACCTAAGACGTTAAAAGATTTGGAACATCACGAGTTTTTGCAATATGGTCTTGGCAAGACAAGCAGCCTTGAGTTGACTGATGCACAAGGGAAAAAGCACAATCATACGATTAATGCTAAGGTTAAAGCCACCAACGGTGAGTTTTTGGTGGATTTGGCTGTAAGGGGTCACGGTATTACCTTTATACCGACCTTTATTGCTTATCAGAAATTGGCCAGTGGTGAACTGGTATCCATTCTTCAGCAATATCAGCTGCCGACGCTCAACGCTTACGCCGTTTATCCAAAAAATCGCTTTTTATCGCAACGTTGCCGCTACCTAATTGACTCTATCGCCGAGCGTTTCGGTGACGACCCATACTGGGACAATTTTTGATAAACCAGTTGCGCCAAGCTTTAGCAATCTCATGAACTGATGTCATGAGCAGCTGCTTTACATTTCTATTCAGTAATCGCAGCAATCTCTCCGATTAGCTTTTTGGTCTTATATCTTGCTTCCGCTAGTGACATTTTACTCTGCGCGACCACTGTTAATACACAAGGCTTGCCAATATAGTCTGTTTTGACAAATAAAATATTACCTGAAGTCGCTTCAACAATAGTGATATCACAGGTGCCTTGCTTCATTTGAGTCGCAGAGGAGTCGCTTAGCGCTGAGAGCGTGCTACTCATCGCCGCAAATTTATCAGCCTGATTGCTCAAGTCACTGATTGAAAAACAGCTAATAGGAAAACCATCGCTGGTGCAGAGGCTCGCCAATACGATTTCTCTGTTGGCTTCACACAATGCTTTCATATGTTGCAAAAGCGCGGTTTTGGCGGGTGATTTTTCGTTTGATGTAGTCATATCTGCCACTAATCTTGGTTATTGAGAGTATTGAATAACGATAATAAAGAGACGGCGGCCTCTCTGCTTCTAGGATCTGTACTGATCACTGGCGCTACCACGTTATGCTGCATCAACATAACTCTTATTTCTTGGCCAAGTGCCGAGACACTCTGTTTATCAGCACCTTCACAGTGCGTGATACCAATAATACAAGTGGTCTGATTTTTTTCTGGAGCAAAAAAATGTAACAGTTTATCCAAATTGGCATAATCGGGTGTTTCGCCATGCTTAATTAAAATAAGCAAACCCCACAAAGACTTGTTAACGAATTCCCATAAAAAAGAGAATCGTTCTTGGCCTGGAACGCCATACAGACCCAGCGCCATGTCATCAGAGAGGCTGATTCGCCCGTAATCGATACCTACTGTCGTATATTCTTTACCAATATCGACACTAGACTTTGCTTCCGTCTCGAAAGGGCTTATTTCACTGAGCGTTTTAACCATTTGGGTTTTCCCAGCGCCCACTTCACCAATAATAGCTAGCTTCTGATAATTCAATTTTTTACCCCATTCCCAATAATTTTTTGATGGCGCCATAAAACTTATTAGGCTTTTTTTCACTGATGGTTTGTTCTTCTAAGACTGGTTCTTTTGGCTCTGGTTGCATGACATTCAGTATGCCTAATTGCTCAAAATTTGTAATTATTTTTGTGACTTGATCAATCGTACCAAATTCACCACTGCTCACCAGTAAATCAAATGGATAAGGTTTCTTAGTTAGTTTGATGCATAGATCCATAATTAATTGAGGATCACTTTCATCATTTAGATCTGGCCATGCCAGTAACTTTAGGTTTTTACCTTCAAAACGACTCTCAGAAACAGGCGTGTTCTTCTTTACATTAATAAAGGGTTCGATACGGCTTTTTTGCTGTTCATCAAAACTGTTCAAAGTAGATTTATTATTTTCAATAAAGGTCTCAAAGAAAGTACCTTGATCGACAAAATCAAAAACGCTGACGCTCCAATTTTCAAAACTACGTTTGATCACATCTTTATTGAGGAACACCCAAAGATCTTCATGTCTCGGATCCGCCCCTATTTTTGACATTAATCTGTCTACTGCTGTATCAGGACCTTCAAGTACTTGAAGATATTGTCCTTGTCGATAAGATATTATGCCAGTAATTTGTAACTCTGGATTGTGTCTACGAGATACACTAATAATGTCTGATAACCCTGTAGGCATACGCATACTAAGATCACTAACAGGCACTCTGCTGACATATGCAATACATTTCATTTTGCCACCACTTAATAAGACATCAAAGGTCAGTTAAGTTGTCATAACTGTAGAGAAAATAGATTCGTTATATACGCTAAATACATAACGAATCTCACCTTGTGACCAGTCTTATTTGATAAATTGCAAGCAATAAGAATGGTTATACACACGACTTGTTGGCTAGAATTTTCCTAGCCAAACTGTATTACTAGATTTCTAATGCAGCTTCTACCATTTTTACTTTACGACGTGCTAGCGCAAGATTAGCCTTTGACTTATCAAGTACCAAGTAGATAAACAAATCTTCATGGCTAGCAGTAGGGCGAATGATATGTAGCTGGGTTTCTAGAGTGATTAGCATGTCCTCAACCTCACCTTTGATATCAAGTGACTTCATGGTTGCAACTTTGGCTTTTACGACTTGTGAATTACCTGCTGCTGCTAGCTCTAAATCAACACCGCCGCCAATCGTACCAAGTACCATACCTGACATATAATCAACAATACAGCCACCCATAGCGCCATCAAGGGTCATCAGTTCTTCTAAAGACTCATTAATATTTGACATATTCTTTTCCTCATTGGGGTTGTTTAAATAACATAGTTCTATGATAAAGAGTGTTATTCACTCGTCAGCTTTAAGCCAAATTTGTCAAACCAATTGCTGTGCCACTTATTAGTTTGTCTTAAGACATTAGCCAAATTTGTAAGCCGTTCATAGTAATGAAATAATATTAACTCAGTGTAGTTTTTGGTACGTAAAATATAACCTACTCGTAAACTGAGTGTATCTTCTGTAGCAGTGCTCATTATATTAGATATATCAGATGGGAGCACAATTGTACCTCGCCACTCATATATAAATAACGACCACTGAGTAGGAAAATGACAAAATATGTGAGAATAACAATCATTTAGGACTAGGAAAGGAAGTTTTTAAAGAAATAAAGTCGATTCGTTTTAGTTAAAAAACCATCGGAACCTTTAAATAAAATGAGGTGAAAAGTGGTTTATCAGATAGAAATAACGAGCCAAATAATCACTCTTTAAACGAGAATATTATTAAACCACTTTTAATAATAGGAATATGAAATTGAGTTATTCTATTAAGTGCTTTTTAAGCATGTATATGAAGGTGAGGTATGTATATAAAGATAATGCAGAGCGCTCAAAATAACTTTGTTTTTATTGCTGGCACAATTTTTTGACTATGCAAAGTAGAGAACTTAAGAATAAATGCGCCATTAAAAGTTTAATGACCTCATTTGATCTACTTCTAACCAAATTTCGCGCACAAAAAAAAGCCCCACTTCTTGTATAAGAAGTGGGGCTTTTAGCGCTTTTTCAAGCCATATTTGGAGCGGGAAAAGAGATTCGAACTCTCGACCCCAACCTTGGCAAGGTTATGCTCTACCACTGAGCTATTCCCGCTTAATATCAAATCGTCCCGTTGTTAACAACGACTACGTCTCGATAGGCTGGCTATTCTAGCAAATATTCTAAAAGTGTCAATACCTTTTTTAAAATTTATTTCCAATACTGGCAGCTAACCCTTATAATTTTGACAAAATTTATCTTAAGTTGTTGATTTAACGACATCTATAACTGCCAAATAATTTTAACTTTATTTTATGATGACAGCAGAAATATTCTTTCCGTCTTAGCAAAACTGCTAATAGAGACTTTCCTGTAGGTAGTCGTCTTACTGTATCCATTATTTGTTTCAAATTTACGATGCGTTGTTACGATTTCTGCCTTGGTTTTGGCTTGTTAACATTAATATACTTATGCTTACGGACAGTTGAGGTAGAATTTTACTGTTTCGGTAGATCAATGCGCATCCTTACAATTTTAATAAAACACTGCCTTTCCATCTACTGTACCGATATTCACTTTGTTCAATTTTATTTTTATTATTTCCAGCGAGGATATTTATTATGAAGAAACTACTGACCACGACAGTCATGGCGGCATCCTTGTCAGCTTTGACTTTGACAGGTTGTTCGAGCACCACTGGTACCGGTGCCTTGGGCGTTGATCGTCAACAGCTGCTTTTAGTCTCTAGCGAGCAAGTGTTAGAGTTATCAGCCCAAAGCTATGCTAAGACGATACAGGATGCTAGATCAAAACGCGTACTTGATACCAATACTGCTCAGCTTAATCGCTTGAAGAATATTGCTAATCGCCTAATCGGTCAAGTGGGTGTCTATCGTCCAGATGCCACAAAATGGAATTGGGAAGTACACACGATCAAATCTAATGAGCTAAACGCCTTTGTTGTGCCAGGCGGTAAGATTATGTTCTATACCGGGATTATCGATCGCTTGAACTTAACAGATGACGAAATCGCTGCGATCATGGGTCATGAAATGTCGCACGCCTTACGTGAGCATTCACGTGAGCGTCTCTCGCGTGAATACGCAACACAAACCGGTATCGGTGTAGCTGCTAGTATCTTTGGTTTGTCACAAGGTCAGGCAGATCTAGCGAACGTAGCAGGTGACCTAGGCTTGAGTCGTCCTCACAGTCGTACACAAGAAGCGGAAGCAGATCAAATTGGTCTGGAACTCATGGCACGCGCAGGCTATAACCCACAAGCTGCCGTTACCTTATGGCAAAAAATGCAGCGCGCCAGCCAAGGCGAGCCGCCACAATTCTTAAGTACTCACCCTGCCAGCAGCAATCGTATTGCCAACTTGCAGTCATTGATGCCGAAAGTAATGCCGCTGTACCAAAAGGCGCGTCGTTAATCAGAGTTGCCTAGCAATTATGATTGTTAGACGTTGCTGACCGAGATTATTGAATAATCATTGCAGAGTACAGTTCAAAATTGTGCTCTGCTTTTTTTGTTGTTGACCTAAGCGCTTAGAAGCATGTTAGTCGATTACAACAGTCTGAGTTTTGCAGTAAGACGTAAGGCTAGCCACGTCTGTTATAATAAGCGAAAAACATCAGACATACCTTGTCCCTTATTATTTAGCCACACACGTTAAAGGATTGTTATGAGTACCACGCCTACTGCCGATGCCCTTAATACTAAATTACAAGCGCTGCAACCACCCTATCTCGAATTGATCAACGAGTCTATGAATCACGCGGGTTATTTTGACGGCAAAGAGAGTCATTTTAAGCTGACGATTGTCAGTGACGCTTTTGAGGGCAAGCGATTGGTTGCCCGCCATCAATTGGTATATGGATTGGTTAATGAGCTATTAACTTCGCAAGGTGGACAAATGCATGCGTTAGCGATTCATGCTTATACTCCAACGGAATGGCAAGGTCAAAGCCCTGATAGCCCATTATGCGCAGGACAAAACAAGTAGTTAAATGTCGCTATATCGCTTGATCACTTTGACTGATAATGGCAAGCATTTAATACTATCAACATAGTCGATTCTAAATAACACAGAGACATTATATTTCAACGCTGAACTGGTATAAATTTTTCTTGCTTGCTGTGCCTTTGCAGACAGAGGCGACAAAAAATTTATGCCAGTCCCGCTGACTCGTTTTTATACTGAACTCACTATACGCTGGAAAATTGCAATTTTAGAGGAAACGATATCCAATGAAACATTTACATATGCTCATGGCAGTACTGGTCATTGTGTTGTTCTTATATCAAAGCTACTTGGTTTTCGGCGCAAATAGACAAGCGCCAAAATCCATCAAGATAGCCAACCACATTATCTATGCGTTGATTATTGTGTCAGGGGCCGTCATGCTCATGCAGTTGATGAGTGCCAACGCTCCTGTACAGTGGGTCTTTGCCAAAATTATTTTACTGATTGCAGCCATCAGCTCTAGTATAAAAGCCTTTAAGCCCAATGCGACAGCGGGACAAAGAAAAACAGGCATACTTATTGCGGCAATCGCGTATATCGGTATCGTAATCTTAGCCTTTACCAAACCTGACAATCTCTTTTAATAAGCCGCTGCTGTCACAATGCACAAATCGTCACAGTGATAGCATTGAAAAATAAGGCATAACCGATATATTCTCAATATCTTACTCACGTTATTTTGTATCTTAGTTGATTATAAATACAATTATTTGGCTTAATGGAGGCGCTATGAAAACTCTTACTACAGGCACATTACTGGCGATAGCTGGCGTTTTCGGTCTCTCAGGCTGCGCCTCTACAGGGAATGTCACACCGCAATATGTACCACCAAGTACCTATCAAACCTATGATTGCCAAGCCCTTAGTCAAGAATACCAACGAGTCAATCGCTATGTCACTGCTGCTAATAACGAACAATCAACTCTGTCCACTTCGGGCGTGGGTGTTGGCGTATCGGCGGGACGTTGGGGCATTTCACCCAATATCAGCTTCGGTGTCGGTAAAAGTAATGACACCAAAGCTCGTGACGTAAAACTGTCAAGACTGTATGGCGAACGTGATGCTATCGTTCAGTCCGCCCGTATTCAGCGCTGTAGCTTTGCCAATGGCGTTAAGATTTATGGTGAGTAGTCGCTATAAATCCTGTACTACTGTATAGCAAGCATTTGAGATTTTCGTCCTCATAAAAAAGCCAATACGTTGATAGCGTATTGGCTTTTTTAATGGCTATTATTTAGGTCTATAAGATAAAGTGGCGCGTTAAGCGCTCAAACTGCGTATCCACTGAACAATTTGATCACTCGGTAGCGCGCCTGACTGCCGTGCAATTTCTCTACCATTTTTAAACGCCACCATGGTTGGTAAACTGCGAATATTATAGGGGGCTGCCGCTTGCTCATATTTATCCGTTTGTATTTTTGCAAAAACCACGTGCGGCAACTGACTGGCAGCTGTTTTAAACTGCGGCGCCATCATCAGACAAGGCTGACACCAGCTCGCCCAAAAATCAACGATGGTCAGTACCTCATTTTTTTGAATGACTTTATTGACCGTTTGCGCATTGAGCTCGTAGGGCGTACCAGTCAATAATGGCTGACCACATTTGCCGCAATTAGGCGTAGCGTTCAGCTTGGCAGTAGGAATACGGTTGGTAGCTTGGCAATGGGGACATACTAGATGCGCCTGTTGTTCACTCATTCGAGAACTCCTCTACAGATACAATAGGTATTGATTTTAAACGTTCTACTCAAGGGCATTAAGGGGTACTTTGAGATAACGGACGCCGTTGTCCTCAGGCTTTGGTAGGTGACCGGCATCGATATTGACTTGTACCGCTGGAATAATCAAACGCGGCATCGCCAACGTGGCATCGCGGCGCTCACGCATCTGCACAAACTCAGCTTCATTGATACCTGCTTTAACATGAATGTTACCCATCTTTTGGGCAGCGACTGTAGTCGTTGGGCAGTGCTTGCGACCCTTACTCGGATAATCATGACACAGATATATCATTGTCTCTTCTGGAAGCGCCAACAGTTTTTGGATGGACTGATATAAGGTTTTGGCATCGCCGCCTGGAAAATCACAGCGAGCCGTCCCAACGTCAGGCGCAAATAAAGTATCACCAACAAAGACTGCTGATTTTTCCTCATCAACAGCCAGATACGCCATATCAGCCTGTGTATGTCCGGGCACGTACATCGCAGTAATGGTAATATCACCCAATATCAGTGTGTCGCCCTCATCGGTCAAAATATCAAATTGGCTCGCATCGGTGCGAAAACTCATATCAAAGTTAAAAATTTGCTTGAACGTTTTTTGTACGTCAGTGATATGCTGACCAATAACCAACTGGCCGCCAAGTGCTGATTTTACATGGATAGCAGCTGATAAATGATCGGCATGCGCGTGGGTCTCTATGATATATGCCAGTACCCAGCCATGTTCACGTACAAATGCAACGACCTCGTCAACGCTACTGGTGCTGGTATGACCGGACTTGGCATCAAAGTCCAATACTGGGTCGATAATCGCGCAGACCTGTTGCTCAGTATCTGCGAGTACATGAGTATAGGTTTCCGTGTCGCTGTGTAAGAAACTATGAACTTGCATAATGGCCTCTTTACATTTAGATGGTATGTTAGTTTTGCTGCCCTAGTGACGCTTATTAACGGTCACATTTACGAACTGCCAGTCAAAAAATTCATATCAATTGCGTGAATGACTGTTTGTCTCTTTTTTATTCTACGTGCACTATGTAAATCAATATAAGCATCGATAAACTGGCTATCAATTTATATAATGTCAGAGACAGTCGCTGACTGTGACACTTAACATCGTGGATAGCTCACACTATTGTCTCTAAAGGCAGGCAACGTCACTATAACATTTAAGTAACGTGGCTCTAGATTGAGTTGAGTAACCATATAAATTGAAGATACTCTGACTGTATAAATGCTATGGTGTTATAAAAATACAGCACCTAGAAGACTATTCGGTCTTGTGCTTCGTTGTAATTAACGTTTTTTATTGTGATGACCCTGTTATGCCCTCTCTCGCGACTCGTCTGATTCCTGCTTGGTTACGTCAATACCAACTGTCATCCTTGCCAACTGATGTCATTGCAGGCTTGGTAGTTGGGGTATTGGTTATTCCACAAAGCTTAGGTTATGCGGTGCTAGCAGGATTACCACCTGTCTATGGGCTGTATGCCGCTATCGTACCTGTGTTGGTTTATGCTTGGATCGGCTCAAGTAATGTGCAAGCAGTGGGGCCAGTTGCCATTACGGCTATTATGACCGCCAGCAGCCTGCACCCTTACGCCTCTCAAGGCATGCAGCAGTATGCACTGATGGCAAGCTTACTGTCTTTGATGGTCGGCACGCTATTGTGGCTGGCAGGTCGGCTTAAGCTTGGCTGGATCATGCAGTTTATCAGTCGCGGTGTGTCGGCAGGCTTTATTAGTGGCGCAGCCGTACTGATTTTTGTCAGTCAGCTTAAGTATCTCACCGCTATTCCCATTGCAGGCAATGGATTAATTGGGTATCTATCGAGTATGCAGAGGTATGCCAATCAGCTGCATCCGCTGACGTTGCTAATCGGTGTGGTCGCTTTTGCGCTTTTGGTAGCCAATCGCTACGGTAGCCAGTGGGTCTGGCAATCTTGGTTGTCTTCATCACGTGCCAAATGGGCAGAGCGTTTGTTTCCACTCATTTTGCTCGTTATCGCCATTATTTTCAGCCTGAGCTTCCATTGGACAACGAATGGTGTGGCCACCATCGGCAGTATTCCGCAAGGGTTGCCCAGCTTTACCTTACCCTATGTACCAAATTTCGATGAAGCGCTGGATTTACTACCCAGTGCAGGACTGATGGCGCTGATTATCTTTGTGTCTAGCAGCTCAGTGGCTAACAATTATGCACGCCTGCGTGGTGAGACTTTTGATGCCAATCGTGAGCTGACTGGATTGGGGCTTGCCAACATGGCTGGTGGCTTTTTTCAAAGCTTTACGATAGCAGGTGGATTTTCACGAACGGCGATCAATTCAGATTCAGGTGCCAAGACGCCAGTAGCAAGTTTGGTCACTGTGCTGGTTATGATTGCCGCTTTAATCGCCTTTGGCAATGCCCTAGCCCCTCTGCCCTATGCGTTGCTCGGTGCGACTATCATGGCATCTATTATTAGCCTCATTGATCTCACAACCTTGCGGGCAGCATGGCTCCGTGATCGCTTAGACGCCGCCAGTTTTGTGTCAGCATTCGTAGGTGTATTGATATTTGGGTTGAATACGGGATTGGTCATTGGACTGATGGTGTCATTTGCCAGCTTGATTTGGCAATCCAGTAAGCCGCATGTCGCTATCGTTGGTCAACTGGCTGGTACGGGACATTTTCGTAATATCAACCGTCACGACGTAGTGACTTTTAGTAATTTATTGATGCTACGTGTCGATGAAAGTATATTTTTTGGCAATAGTGAATCTGTCCACCACCGCGTCGTCCAAGCCACGCATCAATATCCAGCAGCACGTGAGATCGTCCTGATTATGTCAGCGGTCAATCATATTGATCTCACTGGACAAGAGATGCTGATTAGCCTTAATAAAGAGCTATTGAGTCAAAATAAGTATTTAAACTTTAGCTTTATCAAAGGTCCTGTGATGGACATTATTGGAAATACGCCTATTATTACCGACCTTTCAGGTCACGTGTATCTAAGTACTATGGATGCGGTCAATGCGTTAAAAGAGCGCTAGCGCTTTTATCTTGAATAACGATATGTTGTTAAATCAATAAGAATTATTATTGTGTGTGACAAAATACAGATACGTTCAAAGCTGTGTTATGCTAAATTAATATAAGCTTTAAACATAATAGACTTAAGAAAATAGCATTTGATGATTTTTAAAAATAGTATGTCTTTAAGAATTATCAGCGATTTTATTTTATATTCACACGCCTTCTAATATACGCGACCGACTTTACTTATGACCGATAATCTAACTATTTATAAGCAAATCTATCCAAGCCAATGCGTTAAAATTGCTGAGCTTGGCTACCGTTCTGTACTCAATATCCGTCCTGATGCGGAGACAGAAACTCAGCCCAATAGCTGCGATTTTACTCACGCCACTCAAGAAGCCAACTTGACTTACCATCATCTACCCTTTGACGATGAGCGTTTGAGTATGGCGACTGTTGAGCAATTTGCGACTTTCTATCGCTCAATGCCCAAGCCGATCTTGATGTTTTGTGGTACGGGTGCACGTGCCAAATTACTGTATCAAAGTGCATTGATGCAAGGGCTGATTTAAAGATGGCGATTTTGTGTATTTGAAAACAGTCACGTGACAATATTCATATGACAAAGTTTATGTGACATTACTTACGTTGTTTGTCTTTAGAAAATGGCTCATTTAGCTTACGCTTAGACAGTGTGCTTTTGCACCAACCTATTCTCTTTTTATATGAAAAATACTTAGCATAAAACATAATAAGGATCGCTTATGAGCCATGAAGTTAGCTTTACCGGACAGATCACTCCTGATCAAGTACCGATGATTGCCGAAAATGGTTATAAAACTATCATCAATAACCGTCCTGACGGTGAAGAGCCAAATCAGCCAACCAGTGCTGAGATTGAAGCGGCTGCTAAAGAAGCAGGACTTGCTTATAAAGAAGTATCATTTGCGGGTAATGAGCTCAATCAAACCCACGTCGAAGAGTTTGCTGACTTCTTTAACCAAGCTGAGCAGCCAATGCTCATCTTTTGCCGTACGGGTAACCGCTCAAACGGTATCTACGAAGCCGCCAAGCAAATGGATTTGCTGGATGACTAGTGTGTTATCAGTCTAATAAAATTTGCTAACGCTAAAAATGAAAACGCCTGTCCAGATATTGGATGGGCGTTTTTTTGTGGTCATGACACGTCTACTATTTGACTTCGGACCATACTCTATCCAACAAACGTTTAAACTCCTTATCTATGTCTATTTGATATTGTTCTATATCCTTTATCGTTTCATCATATAAATACTGTCCTTCACGTTGTAGAGCTTCATATAAATGATATTCAGCTTTGGCAGTATTTCCTTTTAAAAACTCAACATAAGCCACATTGCCCAAAATTATTGAATGATTATTCTCTGAGAATTTGGTCAAAGCTTGAGAAAGGCTTTCTGATGCTTGATTTAGGTAGTTTTTTGCAACATCTGGGTTTTGCCGATGTTGTTTTGCCATCAGTAACTTTGAGTAACCTATTCCATTAAATGCTCCAGCGACTGCCTCTTGTAAAACGAGCTCATTACGTTCATTAAATCTAGTAATTAAATCATCATAGACATCAACTGCCTTATCAAACTGTTCAAGCTTTCCTAAGGTAACTCCTTTGTTTTTCAGCGCTGTTGCGACTAACTCTTGCAAAACGAGCTCATCACTTCCATCAAATTTGGCAATCAGCTCATCATAAGCATCAACAGCCTTATCAAACTGCTCAAGCTCTCCTAAAGTAACCCCTTTGTTTTTCAGTGCTGTTGCGACTAGCTTTTGCAAAACGAGCTCATTACTTCCATCAAATTTGGCAATCAGCTCATCATAAGCATCAACGGCCTTATCAAACTGCTCAAGCTCTCCTAAAGTAACCCCTTTATTAATCATTGATTTAAACACTGCCTCTTGTAAAACAAGCTCATCACGTTCACTGAATTTTGCAATTAACTCATCATATACCTTAATAGCACTTTCTGATTGCTTAAGCCTCCATAATGCAATTCCTTTGTTCATAAGCGCTTTAGCCACTTGCTCTTGCAAAACAAGCTCATCACGCTCACTAAATTTTGCAATTAACTCATCAAAAACGTTAATTGCATCTTCTAACTGCTCAAGCTTCCTTAATGCAATTCCTTTGTTCATTAGTGCATTAGCCACTTGCTTTTGCAAAACAAGCTCATCACGTTCACTGAATTTTGCAATTAACTTATCAAAAACGTTAATTGCATCTTCTAACTGCTCAAACTTACCTAATGTAATCCCTTTATTCACCAGTGCTCTCGCCACGGCCTCTTGCAAAAAAAGCTCATCACGTTCACTGAATTTTGCAATTAACTCATCAAAAACGTTAATTGCATCTTCTAACTGCTCAAGCTTTCTCAGGGCAACTCCCTTATTAATTAGCGCTTTAACCACTGCGTCCTGTAGAACCAACTCATCACACTTGCTAAATTTTGCAATTAACTCATCATAAACTTTAACTTCACTCTCAAACTGCTCAAGATCTCCTAATGCAGCTCCTTTATTCACTAAGGCTTTGACCACTTGTTCTTGTATATCTAAACTAGTATTTTCCTTAAATCTATCAATTAGTTTTTCATATATATTGACTTGTTTCAGTTTTACAGGCTCTCGTAATGCTAAGCTAAAGTAAGAACGTGCCAGCCACAAAGACTGTTCAAGGTTAATCTGCTGCTTTTCTTCTAACGCTTGTACCACTCCTTTATAATCACCTTGCAAATACTCCTGTAAAAAATCATGTTCTCTCTCTTTATCTTGCTGCTGCACTTCTTTAAGTCTATTTTTAGTTTCCAGCAAAATATCTTGAGTGCTGGTATCAGATTGCGTTAATTGGCTTTCCTTTTTATCATGTAAAGGATCATCTTTTAGCACTGGATAATCTGCTACTTCATCTAGCTCATCAAGTAAATGTTGATAGGGGTCAGCAAATATAGTAGGTGGAAAACATTCCAGCTTTTGTGCTAATTCAATAAGGAATAAATCTGCACCGTTTTTACAGCTCATATAATGCGCTAGGCTCGATGTCAAAAGTTTTTGCTGTAAGTGCTCTGGCGCCCCCTCACCCATATCAACCCAAAACAAGCGGTGTTGATCTCGAAACTGCTCCTCTACTTGCGGTAAAAACGCATCACTATTACCGCTATAGCCAATAAACAGTGTTGGCGATTCACTCAAAATATGACCGACGAACCCTTTGAGCCGTTCAGCATGTTCCTTCGTCTCAGATTCTGTATTTAGCTGGACAAAACCATGTCCCTGACCATGTAGATGCACGATAGCAGGATCATCAATCAGGCGATGCAAGTTTAAGTTAGCCGCAGTAAAATCATAAATTGGTGGATATTCACCAAGCAGTCCGCAGCTACGTGCCAATAAATTATCAAAATTGAAAGTCATGACACGGCGAATATAGCCTTCTTTCATCAAACAGGCCAAAGCAATATGTGCCCAATTGACTTTTGCCTTGCCAATGTACTTTTGTAGATATTCGCGACGTTTAGACGTTTCAAGACGTGCCATGCACTTACCATAATCTTTGCGATCTTTATCAGATAATGGTTTTAACTCCAAGGGAAATTTTTTATTCAGCTCTGACACAATTTTTTGAGCTAAAGGAATACCTGCGGTCACCGAACATCCTGCACCTGTAATAAATATAAACGGTCTCTTTTCATCTTTTGCAGACTGCATAAATTCAGCTAAATCTTCTACTGTATATAAATACTCAGAACTTCTCATTATTAGCACGCCTCGATATAGCCTTATATTTGTCTGGTTAGCATAACAAAAAAACGACTTTAACCATTGAGTAGTTTAGATGATTTTCTATATAAACTATTTAATGTCCGCGAAACTACAAGCAAAGACTAACTATTTTTGCTAACTAGAATAGTCCTCTTGATCTCATAAAAAATAGTATATTCGACTGCCTCCTAACATTAGTACCGTATTTATCGTAGCCTCCAAACAAGTTTGACGGCATACTACAATGCTACTCTCTCATAAATATAGGATACGGCTGTGCAAAAACCACTCTTAATCATCGGCAACAAAAACTACTCCTCTTGGTCGCTACGGGCGTGGTTACTCTTAAAGGCATTCAATGTTAAATTTGACGAGCAGCTCATCGAGTTACTTCATCCATCGGCCCGCCCAATACTTGAAGCACATTCACCAACGGGTAAAGTTCCTGTGTTGGTCTATGGTCAATGTGATCAAAAAGTCACCGTTTGGGATACGCTCGCCATTGCGATACATATTAATGAGTATTTTACGGATATCAATATTTGGACAGGCATCAACAAGTCTGACACTGACACTGACGCTCAAACTGACCATCAAAATAGAATCAATAGCGCCTATTGCCAAAGTATCATTGCCGAGATGCACTCAGGCCTCATGGGTATTCGTAGCGAAATGCCGATGAATATTCGAGCAACGGCGAAAATACAGCCAAGCAGCGCTTGCTTAGCCGATATAGCTCGTGTTGAGGCTATTTTTGCTGAGTGCTTAAAAGAACGGGCAGAAGACAGTTTCTTATTTGGCGCTTTCACGGCGGCTGATGTCTTTTTTGCGCCAGTAGTGCTGCGATTGCAGACTTACGCCGATGCGTCCAATATTACTTTACAGCCATTAACCAAGCAGTATTGTCAGACCTTAGTCAATCATCCGCATATACAAGCATGGCAAAAATCAGCGTTACAAGAGACGCGTATTATTGAAGAAGATGAAGCGGGTGAGATTGTCTCGTTATCGGGTGTTTTAGCGAGCCAATAACCGCTTGCATAAAAAAACCACCTTAGCTCAGCTAAAGTGGTTTTTTGTTTGATAAGACATAAAGCGTATGTGTCTTACTGTTTTTGCTCTAACGCTTCTTTTACTGCCTTCTTACCCCATGCACTCAGATCAAGATCCAGTTTTTCATACTCTTGTGCGTCGAATAATGGTTCTTTAACGCCTGATTTTAACTGACCTGCAAAGTCGTCAAGTAGACGTTTGGCTCGCGGGAAGAGCATGATCAAGGCCAACAAGTTAGCTAGTGCGAGTACGCCCATCAATGGATCAGCGAAGAAGAACACAGCGGTTGCCGTGGGTGCTACTGCGCCCAAGAACAAGATCGCAATCACCACAACTCGTAACACCAAGGTCGCCGTTTTGATATTCTTCTTAACTAAGAAGTTAATCGCATTTTCACCCATGTAGTAGTTATACATGATAGAGCTTAATGCAAATAACAATAGCGAGATAGTCAGGACATACTGCGACCAATCACCCAGCTGAGCCGTGAGCGCTTGCTGCGCCAGTACAATACCATCGACTTCAGCACCTGGCTGATAAACGCCGCTCAGCAAAATCATAAATGCCGTGGCACTACAGACAACGATCGTATCGATAAATACTGATAGTGACTGTGAGATACCTTGACTGACAGGATGCGTGGCATAAGCAGTGGCGGCAATATTAGGCGCCGAACCTAAACCAGCCTCGTTCGAGAACAAGCCGCGCTTCATGCCTTGCTCAATCGCCACACCAATACCACCGCCAACGACAGATTCAATGCCGAATGCATTTTTCACAATCATTGCCATTAATGCAGGCAATTCGGTGATATTAAGTACGATGACAATCAGCGCCATACCAATATAGATCAATGCCATCACAGGAATGACAACGTCTGCGACTTTTGCAATACGCTGGATACCGCCAAAGACGATAAATCCGCCTGCAACCACCAGTACCGCACCCGATATCCAGCGATCAATGCCAAAGCTTTCAAGCGCAGAACCTGCTACCGTGTTGCCTTGGAATGCTACAAAGCCAATAGAGAATGACAGTAGTAGAGAGATGGCATAAATAACAGCAAGCCAGCGATAGTCTTTACCTAGACCATGCAAGATATAGGTTGCAGGTCCGCCGCGAAAGTTACCATCATTGTCTCTACGCTTATAAAGCTGAGCCAAGCTACACTCAACAATACTGGTCATCATCCCAATGAGGGCCACAACCCACATCCAGAAAACGGCACCAGGGCCACCTAAAGAGATCGCAACAGCAACACCAGCGATGTTACCACCGCCCACACGTCCACCGATAGAAACGAGCAATGCCTGACGGGCAGAAATGCCGTCGTCTCCTACTTCATCCGTCTTAAACACACGGAACATACGCTTAAAATATGTAAACTGGGCGAACCTGCCCACAATGGTAAATAACAAACCAAAAATAATTAACATAGGCACGAGTGCCCAGCCCCACGTTAGATCCCCGACCAGGGCAAAAAAAGATTCAATGTATTCCATGCCTATTTTCCTTATAGTTCATGACGCTATGATAGGTTTTGTTGGGCTTATTATCGCATCTAAGACCCGTATTTGTAACGCAAATGGCGCATTTGTAACGTAAATGATGACATTTTTTGAGAAAAATTGATTTATTTACTCATCTAAATGACTGGTTTTTAAACTTTAGGCGCTATTCTATAGAAAAATTCCTACACAGGCGCAAAAAAAAGCCACCTCAATTGAGGTGGCTTTTTCTTCTGAGACTAATTCTGATACTGCAGCTTACTGCATGACTAAATATTCAAAGGCAGACAGTGCCGCTTTACTGCCCTCACCCATCGCAATATTAATCTGCTTGAATGGTACGGTGGTTACATCACCGCAAGCAAAGATACCTTTACGATCTGTACGGCAGCGCTCATCAATCTCAACCTCACCAAAGCGATTCAAATCGACAAAGCCTTTGATAAACCCAGTGTTTGGCACCAGACCAATCTGTACAAATACCCCAGCTAAATCAAGCTCTTTGGTTTCGCTCGTGTTACGATCTTCATAAACAATAGAGCTCACTTTATTATCCGTGGCTTTGATTTCTTTGGTTGCCGCACTGGTAATGATATTGATATTGGTCTTTTCTTTGGCCTTATTAACCAACACCTGATCTGCTTTTAGATCATCAGCGAATTCAAATACTGTGACGTGTTTGACGATACCTGCCAAATCAAGCGCGGCTTCGATACCAGAGTTACCGCCACCCACGACAGCCACTTCTTTACCTTTAAAGAATGGACCATCACAGTGAGCACAAAAAGCGACGCCTTGACCTATGTTTTCTTCTTCGCCAGGGACACCAAGCTTACGCCACTGAGCACCTGTCGCCAAAATAATACTGCGCGTATCAAACGTCTCGCCAGTATTTAAGTGAATACGGTAGTTCTCTTCTGATGTCTCACCGATTTCTTTGACGTTCACATGCTCTTTTAGCGTGATATTGTATTCAGACAAATGCTTGACGAAATTGGTCGATAAGTCCGTACCATTAGTCAAAGGCACAGAGATTAAGTTCTCGATATCTTGTGTGTCTTTGACCTGTCCACCGATACGATCAGCCACCATAGTGACTTTTAGACCTTTACGAGCAGTGTAGATAGCCGCAGCTACCCCAGCAGGGCCAGCACCAATAATGGTTACGTCTTGTTGCTCTAGCTGATCAGCGTCATCGTCGCTGGCGTCACTCAACAAGTCAGGATATTGATCTTGTAGTTTTTCAATCAACTTCGCCGTGTCAATTTTGCCATTGGCAAACGGTTTACCATTTAAGAATACCGCGGGTACGCCTTGGATGTTATTGGCATCGACTTGCTCTTGGAACAACGCGCCATCGATCATCTCATTGCTGATACCGTCGTTTAGCAGCGCAAATTGATTTAGCGCTTGTACCACTTCTGGGCAGCTGTGGCACGATAGCGACACATAGGTTTGGAACTGTAATGGCTTGTTAAAGCGTTTAACGAGTTTTTGAATGCCTTCATCTAGCTTTAGTGTATGACCACCCGCTTGCAAAATCGCTAGGATCAATGAGGTAAATTCATGCCCGCCTGGAATACCGCTAAAGACAATGCCCGTATCGGTCAGTGCGTCATCAGTATGACTGACTACTTTGAAACTAATTGGACTTGGTAAGCTGTCATCAGTTGCTGTGCTATCAAAATTAATTTTATCCGTTGTACCTGCGATTTTGGTCAAAAAATCGATCAACTCGGCACGCTTAGTATGTTCACCGTTACCCAATACAAAGGTAATTGGGCGCGTCATATTTTCGCTATAGCTTTTTACCGCATCTAATAAACCTTGATCTATCATGTTTGTTCCTCATCATTACTGGATATGTAACGGCAACTATCTTATTGCACGTTTAAATTTTGACTTACTAATATTGATAATTTTATCTAAAACAGTGAAGGCGATAGCAAAACGCCTTTGAATGTCCTTATTATCATAGGTTACAACGATTTGGGCAAGCTGAGAAACTCAAACCTTACGTTTTATAAAACCAATCGTTAATGTGTTTAATTAATTAAATACAAATATACTGGTAGATAATAGCCATAGTATCTAGGTTATTTTTTCGCTACAATCGAGAATAGTTCTTAAGTTAAGCCGTCTTTTTAACACCATACGCAATTGCTTTTGACAAGCTTGCGTTTAATGACAAGGATGAACATATGAGAAAGACTGAAACCTTTCAAGACAATAAAGAAATCATTGCTGAGCTGAAGCAAACCGACAGTCACTTTGCCAGTATTTTTGATGAACATACTCAGCTTGACCAGCAAATCAATCATCTCGAAAAAGATGTGGTACAACATGCCAGCCGTGAGGAAGAAATAGAACAAATGAAGCGGCGCAAACTACACCTTAAAGATGAGATTTATAAAGCCATTGAAAAGAACAAACCGCATACTTTAAGTTAGCAGATAACCATTTCTTCTTAAAACATTATGTGTTTAAGGGGGCGCTTTATTAGTTATACTTTATTAGTTATAACAGTCTCTTAAACAAAAAAAGGCTCTATCAACCATGGCTGATAGAGCCTTAACTATATTTAGCATTTACCTTTATAAGATAAATATTTAAATATTAGATTTTACCAACTAGGTCAAGACTTGGCTTCAATGTATCGCCGCCTTGTTCCCAAGCTGCTGGGCAAACTTCGCCGTCGTTTTCACGAACGTACTGAGCCGCTTTTACTTTACGTAGCATATCTTTTGCGCTACGGCCGATACCGCCTGCATGGATTTCAGCCACTTGGATCAGACCGTCTGGATCTACTAAGAATGTACCGCGTTCAGCCAAACCTGCTTCTTCGATCATGACGTTGAAGCCACGAGTAAGTTTACCAGTAGGATCGCCGATCATTGGATACTGTACTTTGCCGATCGCGTCTGAAGAATCATGCCATGCTTTATGCGTGAAATGCGTGTCAGTTGATACTGAGTATACTTCAACGCCTAAACCTTTTAGCTCGTCGTAATGAGCGGCCATGTCTTCAAGTTCAGTTGGGCAAACGAAAGTAAAATCAGCTGGGTAAAATAGGAAAATCGCCCAGTTGCCTTTTACGTCTTCTGAGGTGATGGTTTTGAATTCACCATTAACATACGCATCTGCTGAAAATTCTGGGATTTCTTGATTGATAATAGACGCCATGATTGGCTCCTTTATAATTAAGTTAATTGTCATGTATTTTTAAGGCTATTGCTATAAAGCCTTTAGTATTCTGGACTACCTGACAAACTATACGCGAATTCTATGGTTAATCCAGTTAAAACTTTTTAATGTGATGTTTTGTTTTATTAAACTTGTTAAACTATTATCTCAGATTTTGGTCATCAGTTTACTATAGGTAAATGACGGTTTTATTAACAACGTCAATTGCATATGGTATCGCATATCTATATCGGATAAACCAGTACAATAAATGGCATTGGAAGCCCATCAACACAAGCCTATCAACAAAAGAGGTCTTATGATTACTTTACGTCAACTTGAATTTGCGTTAGCTGTCGCTAAACACCGCCATTTTAAACGCGCGGCAGAAGACTGTAATATCTCCCAGTCCGCCCTAAGCTTGGGTATCGCAGAATTAGAAAAACAGCTGGATACGCAGATTTTTGAACGCAATAACAAGCAAGTATTGATTACTCCTATCGGTGAAGACATTCTGACGCGCGCGCAGCGGGTATTTTCTGAAGTGAACGATTTGACGACTCGTGCGCACAGTCACCAGTCTCCGCTTGCTTACCCCATGACAGTTGGTATCATTCCAACGATTGCGCCGTATTTATTGCCCAAAGTATTGCCTGCACTACGAGCCCAATATCCAGAATTTCGTATGACCATTGTTGAGCAGCAAACGGAGCGCTTGCTCGAACAAGTGCGTTATGGTCATATTGATACTGCCATCATTGCACTACCGTATGCTGTCGATGGGCTACATAGCTTTGAGTTTTGGAGCGAGGACTTTTTTGCTGTTTTCCCACAAAACGATGTCCACGCCAACCTTGAAACCATCAATGCTGATGAGTTAGCGACTGCTAACCTTATGCTACTGGGCGAAGGCCACTGCTTGACGGATCAAACGCTGTCGGTCTGTCACTTTGACCGTGCACAAATGAAATCGAGCTTTTCTGATGCCAGTCTCAACACACTCATTCAAATGGCACTTGCCAATATGGGTACGACCTTAGTACCTGAGATGGCACTGAATCAGCTACATCTACAAAATCAAAACGCTGTCGCGATACCATTGGCAGAAGAAGGGCCACATCGCCACATTGCTTTTGTCACTCGTCTGAATTATGCGCGTGTCGATGATGTCAACTTACTTGGCAAAGTGTTTAAGCAAGCGTTTGAAAACGCTGCTGAGCATTGATTTTTGGGTTAATGATTGCGGTGAGCAACGGTTATTCATCAGTAATCAATACTAAGTAATCAGGTGAGCTATGAACGCTTTTTCGCAAATAAATACGGAGCTGGACAATCGTTTTGCGCAGCATCTGCTTGCGTTGAACAGCGAGGTGACGTTAACAGAAGCAAAGGCGCTTTGGCAGGATATCGCTACTCGTTATCAAGAAACCCAGCGCGCTTATCATAGCTTACGTCATATTCAGCAGCTGTTTGTAGAGTTTGAACACGTTATCTCATACCTTCATGAGCCTCATATTATAGCATTGGCCTTGTATTATCATGATGTGATATACAACCCGATACGTTCAGACAATGAGCTAAAAAGCGCCGAGCACATGCTGAGTAAGCTAAAGTGCTACCTGAGCCACGGGCAATGCCAATCTATCTACGCGCTTATTATGATGACGGCCACTCACCAAATGAGTGAGTTAGTAGACCCTAATCAGAGCAGTGATGCCGCATATTTGTTGGATATGGATTTGAGTATTTTAGGCGCGCCTTGGTTTGAGTATGAGCGCTATGCACAAGCCGTCCGTCAAGAATATACGCATATACCTATGACAGAGTATAAAACGGGTCGAACGCAGGTATTACAGACCTTATTGGCGCATCCACACCTGTATCTTACTGAGCATTATCATAAGCAGCTAGAGACGCAGGCGCGCGCCAATATCAATCGCGAGATTGGTTTGCTCGCATCTTAATAAATAACTCATGTCCTTGCCGAGCTGGATGGGAGTTATAGCAGGTCTCCATAACCTCAATATCAAAATGCAATTGAAAACGCTGCTGATATTCTTCTTTTGTGCCTCCAAACGGTGGCTCCTCTCGTCCAAAATCGCGTATCGAATAATAATCCAATCAATTTGCCTTGTGGCTTTAGTAGCGCCGCTATTTGCTGCACATATTCGTCGCGGCGTAACGGATTGATGGCACAAAAAAACGTCTGTTCAAGCACCCAGTCAAACTGATACTGCTCAGACGACAAGGTAAAGAAATCAGCACAAATCAAATGCTCAGGCGGAAAGTCAGGATAACGCTTAGCAAAGGTCTCAATCGGCGCCAACGCAAAATCAACCAATATCACATTGGTAAACCCTTGCTCATGCAAGTAGCCAACTTCATAAGCATTGCCAGCACCCGGTACTAAAATGGCTTGATCTTTAGCCGATTCAGGCAATTGGTCGATGTACGCTTTGAGCGGTGGCGACACCGTCCCCATGTCCCATCCAATACTCTCTGTCTCGTAACGCTGCTGCCAAAACTCGGCTTGATTGACTTGTTCCATATGACGTCCTTGTCTTATTGAATTTTTATGTGAAACGCGCGACTGCTTGTTCACTTTAAAAAGAATATGGAGTGCTACTGGGATAAATTTTTTGCAGCCTCTGCGCGTGCCAGCAAGCAAGAGAAATTTGTCCCAGCAGAACGTTATTTTGAATATAACGCTTTTATAGTAGGTTGATTATATCTGGCCTTAATCTAACTTCCCTGTTTTTCCTGCCAGCATCTGGTGCCAACGCTGATAATCCGGCATAGCCGTCGCCACTGTTTGCCAAAAGGCTGCACTGTGATTGGCATGATGCAAATGGCACAGTTCATGAACAATGACGTATTCGGTGCATTCAATCGGATAAGCAGGAAGATAGACGGACAGCCAAATTCGCCGCGCACGCGTGTTGCAGCTGCCCCAGCGTGTGTGCATTTTTTTTAATCGTATCTCATCAGCATGAGCACCAACGATTGGCTGCCATTTTTCAAATAGCGAAGGCATTACAGTGGAAAGCTGTTGCCGATAATAAGCAATTTTTTCATCATGATGTAATGTAAAGGACTGCTCTTTGCCCCATAATAAAAGAGGGCTATTAGTATTTGAAAGTTCTGATGCCGCGTTTTGTTTACGGCTGTGTTGCTCTAACACCTGCGGGTGATGAGCAATGGCCCAAGGCACGCGCTTAGCGATTGCTTGCTCTATTTGTGCGCTGCTAATGAATTTCGGTACAGAAACTAATAATGTATGAGGTTTAAGACGAAAATTTATATTTTTGACGCGCTTTTTGGTCACTTGTAAGTCAATACCTACTTGTGCCAGATACGATTTGGCATTTTTTATTGTCGAAGACTTGTGCTGTAGCGCCATGATTATCTTGTCCCTAATTGCACTGCCCTTATCTCGTTCATCATAATCTTTCTTATCATAATCTTGCTTATCACAGTAATGCCTGCAAATGGTTATCAAAAGACATGCTATGTCGTTGGCTGTCTACCAGCACACGCTTAGTACTATCACTCAAACCCAGTGCGTCTGTTGATACGTTATTCACACGTAATGTAGTTAATTGACCTTGTCCATCACTAACGATAAAGCCTGACTTTTTATCCTGATTATTTATCTTACTAGCTATAATCGCAGCGCCTGCACAATCTGGCAGACTGACTGTATCAATTAAAGCATAAGTCGTTAAATCAAAGAGCGCCGCGCATCCACCAATCGGTGTGGTCACGCACAACTGATTGCGCTCACTGTCAACCGCCACACTGGCAATATATTGATGAAAACATTGCCATTGATTGTTTGGCATGATCAACGGTGTAAAACTATTATCACCGCGCTGATGCGTCAGTATCAGTGGCACGTTAATGTGCTTCTCTCCTTGGAACTGAATGCCAATCATCACGGTACCATCATCATGCATCGCCAAATGACGTATGCTCATCTGGTTATGCTCAGGTATAATTTGCTCAAGCAAGGTGCCATCATGACGGTCTAAGTAAACCAATGACGGACGCATGGTATCTAGATTCAGCTCCTCACGTGAGGCTTGCTCGGTTTTGATACCGCCATTCGCGATGACCAACATTCTACCATCTGGATGCATGATTAACTCATGTGGCCCGATACCGTGCGAATCAAATTCTGCTATTTTTTTATATCTATTAGCCGCATCATAGATACCAATTTTACCATCCAAGCTTACCGTGTCATTCTCAGTCACATAGAGCCACTTACCATCAAGGCTGTAGCAAGCGTGACCATAGAAATGACGATTTTTACCTGCTTGAATAGTGTACTTTACCTGCCCAGTAGACGTATCAAGTACCCAAAAATTTTTACTAGGACGACGACCCATCACGACGACGTCGCGGTGCTGGCTGTTATTGTTATTGCCATGGATAAGGTTATCTTTATCGTCCATCACTGGCTGTACAACAATGTCGTGGACACGTTCGGGCATGGTGGTCTGCCAAACGATTTGTCTCTCCGCATCAATGCCGACTACTCCAAAGTCATGCTCGTTTTGGCTTAGTGAAGCCTGACCTTTTGGCATGGAGGCGACCCCGCTAACCCAACTGATGGGTCGAGCCAGTATCGTCGTGTTATGAACGGTAGTAACATCAGAAGTTATCACCCAGATCGCCATTATTATCTATAGCCTGATGATAAGCCTGCCACCATGTCACAGCCGCTTGTCGACACGCATAGCGAAAGCGAGTCAACTGCGGCGTGACGCCATTAGCGGCTTGCCCTTTATAAAAGTGTGCACGAATACCCGTAACATAATCTTGTAGACTGGCATCAGGATGCTGCTGTTTACGATAACGATGATGGATACCGACGAGCGCGGCCGTACCCATTACTGTCAGTACTGAGGTCGCCAAAAGCTCATGACTTGTCGATTTTGCGATTAGTCCATGTGATTGGTCATGATGCTTATCTGCTAACCCTGCTGTATTCGCTTTGAGAATTTGCATTTTTAATCGCCATCGGTGCTGTTAAAGCCCACGCGGATACCAAGTGTCGGAATCAGTTGACGCTTAATCAAACGCGTAATAGTCGTCAGATGATCAAACAGTTCTTGCTGGGTAGCCTTGTCAGCCGTCGCTAAATCTTTTGGCATCTGTGCCAACAATGTCGTCGTATTAGACAGTGCTGTTGAGAGGTTATCAGACACTTTATTTTTATTATTACTACCCAAAATCGCCGTCAAAACAGGATCCGTTAACGCTTCGTTCAACGTCGCCAGTTTCGCATTAATAATAGCACGGCTTTGTTCAGCAGTTGCAGCTGGCAGATGGCCTTTAGCTTTTCCTGATAAACCCAAGGGTTGCTCGATGGCATTCGACTTCATGGTCTCAATTAAAGACAATAAAGAATTAACCCATTGATTTAAGCCTTGATCGCTCTCAGCCGTTTTATCAATCGCTAATAATTCAGTTGCATTTTGCTGCCAGTTTTTCTCAATATCCTTTAGGCGAGTGCTCAAAGCCCCACTTGCGCTAATAACGTAGGCACATTGTGCCGCGTCTAGACTGTCATTGGCATATAATGCTTCTTCTAATCCTGGTACACCTTGCACGATCGCGCTCTCATTCGTGAGCTGCTCGGCCGTCAATTTTGGATTGGCAGCGATAAGCTCTGCTACGCCGCTGTGTACCAGTCCGCGCTCGTCAGGATAATAATTGATATACAGATTGCTCATACTGGCAGTGGCAGGGCCAAAATTCACCATCTCAGCACTTGCCCACGCTTGAGCCAATACGAGCCATTGGTCACGCAAGCCTTGTAGCTGCTCATCGCTCACTGGTGCTTGTTGACAATGCTTTTGTGCTAGATCATGCAATGTATCGCTTTGCTTAGCGGCATCCGCATATGCTGGAATGATGATTTCTTTTGCCACATGCGTTAAGTACGTTTTTTCAGTATCGGCGCTGATGTCTACGGCAGTAATTTTAGTTGCATTGTCATCGTCACTAACATTGTCATTAACATTACCACTAGCGATTTCTGCTGAACTGGCAGTAACCGTACTATCTTGCGCGATTTTCTGACTGTTCTCGTCTTGTACTTTATTTTCATCAGCAGGCTTTACGCAGCTGATCAGTAAACCAGCGCTTAAGGCCGATAGTGCCATTGCTAAAGCATGATTTATTTTCATAGATGTCTCGGTTAGTGATTTTTATCAGGTTTTTTACAGTGATTTTAAGAACGCATTCAATTCAGCACGTCCTTGTTTGTCCAATTTAAGGACTTGTTGCTTTTGTTTTTTTGCTTCTCCGCCATGCCAAAGCACCGCTTCCATTAAGGTACGAGCACGGCCATCATGTAAAAAGGTCGCTTGTGGATCAACGGTTTGAGCAAGGCCAATACTCCATAAAGCAGGGGTACGCCATTCATAGGAATTGGCCAAAAATTCAACTTGGGCGTCTTTTGGTGGTAGTTTACCTGCGATTGTACGATCAGCAAGATCATCACCCATGTCATGCAATAGCAAATCTGTGTAAGGATAAATCACTTGTCCATGTTGCTCAAGATGATCGTCATCCGTTTTGGGCAACTGGTATCTTGGCGTATGACAACTTTGACAGCCCATATCATAAAAACGTTTTTTGCCCGCCAGCACGAGTGCATCATCGGCATTGCGTCGATGCGGAACCGCCAAGTTGCGCGTATAAAACTCGACGAACTTAGCCACGTCGTTACTCACTTCGACAGGCGGCTTACCATTCCCTTGCTCATCAGCACCAGTGGTCGCGTTTAAGCATGCGGTCTGAGTCGGCATACATGATTCATGGGGGCGGATGTTTGACGTCAGTCCCATGTCTTCATTAAAGGCGCTTTGATTCTGAGTAATCAGTTTGGTTTGACCCGCTTTCCAGCCAAAGCGTCCAAGCGCATGCTTGCCCGTTTGGGGATCCATTACCCAGTTAAATTTTCCGCTGATACCGCCATCATTAGTTGTACTGGCTTGTTTTTTAATATCTTCATCTGGAATCTGTTCTAACAGCCCAAGTCCAATCATCGGTAACGCCACTCGCGGCGACACCATCATCGCATCATCAAATGACCCATAGCCAGGGTTGATCAAGTTAAAGGTTGGCGCACGCAGCGTCTCAATATGTCCATCAGCAAACGTAACAGGTTTATCTGTCCATTGCACAGCTATTCTTGCTTCGGCAGGGACACCTTGAATACCGCGATCTTGCAGTTGCCCGCCATACATCGGGTGGACGACCTTTTCAATGAGCGAGTCCTGTAACTGCTGACGCTGCTCATCCGTCGTTGCTGGCATCGACAAGCGTATCAGCAAACTGTCCGCATCGTCCTCGGCGCTCATGGGCGCATGACCACGACCGTCTTTTATATGGCAAGACTGACAAGCCGCAACGTTGAATAACGCCCCCAAACCATCGCGACTGTCGGTACTGGCAGGGGCTACAACCCAAGGCTGCTTAAAGAATGCATTACCAATAAAAAAGGAGCCCTTACGCGAGGCCGTCAGATTGGATGAGGGCTTGGAGTAGCTTTCAGCACTCGTGATACTGATACCTGCATCTCCGCCTTGTTTAATTTCTTGCGAATTAAAACCTACCAATTGCTGCATAGAGACACCAGACAGCGTTTCTATCATTTGGGTACGCTCGGACGCTAACGCTTGGTCTTTCTCATTAGCGGCTACCGTTTCTTTATTATCAGCGGGCTGACAACCACTAATTGTTAGGGCGCACACCAAACCAAGTATCAACTTTGTGGACAGCGGTTTTTTAATAAAAAACAAGGCAGGTGCTTTAGCGTTTAAAGTATTTGAGACCTTCATTGAGATTACCTTAGTTCTAATATAGCACCAACAAAATCGTGCTATCAAGTGCCTGTCTTTTGGTCGAGCATTGACCACTGCATGCCAATTCAAACACTTTGATAGTTCATAAAAAAGACGTTGCTAACTGCTGTTAGCAACGCGCGTCTCATACTAAGACGTGTCCTCATTTTAAAAATGACGATAAAAATAAAGAACGAGAACGGCTCTAAGTATTTGCCGCCACTATTAAAACTGCGATCCTGCATCCGCATCTAAGTTTTCAATACCGACCGTTTTTGCTGCATTCTCAATACCAACCGTGAGCTCTTGTAAGCCTGTAATGGCATTTTCTATCCAGCTACGTCGAAGATTCTGTTCTTCAGCCGATACCCCTTGTTTGCTCGCTTGACCTACGGTAGCGATCATTTGATCCACTTTGATATTCTCTTTTTCACCTTGTTCTACGATGACATTAAAAGCAGTTTGTACTTTGAGGAAGTCTGTAGTCAATTTATCCGCAGCTTCTTGATTACCAGTATCAACGAGGTAGTTTTTGATACCATAACCGCCCACGGTATCGCCTGTGACCGTCTGATAGCTACCATTAAAGACATTTTGAATACCGCGTGCATTATTGGCATAGCTTAGATGCGTCAAATCGCTAAAACACTCGTGCTCATCTTCGGTAGAGCCTGTGACAAACGCCACTTGCATACGCTCAGAAGCAAGCTCTCCCAGTGCCAAGCTACCCATTTGGTACATGATTTGACGCAGACCATTGTCATATTTACGCGCCATAAAATCGCTACGCAAAGTGTTGTCACTATCAGGCTGCCACTCAGCTTCCATCGCTGTGAGATCATCCACCAGTAATTGAGCGGCTGCCGTCAAAAACTCACCACGGCGCTTACATATATTGGTATCAGCGTTAGTCGTCTCGCCACTGGTACATTGACCCGCTTCAGTCACATAATCACTCACTGGACGATTGCCCGCCCCATCGCCAACACCATTGGTGTCTTGGCCCCATAGCATGAACTCAATGGCATGATAACCTGTTGTTACGTTGGCTTCACTGCCACCAATCTCATTCATATCAGCCAAAAGCTTAGGCGTAATGGTACTGGTATCCTGCTTCACACTACCCACAGCAATACTATCGCTATTGATGATGTTGTCTTGACTGTTGTATTCACCTTCATAACCATCACTGACGTAATCAATCAACGCCTCGTCAAGTGGCCACGCGTTCACTTGCCCTTCCCAGCCATCTATACTGCCAACTGCTCGCTTATCATTGGGTGTGACAAAGCCTTCATCAAAACGAAAAATCTCTGTTTGTGAATAAGGCAGGCGTGCCGTTTTGTAAGCGGCTTTTGCTGCTTCAAGGTTTTCTTGCGTTGGTGTTGCTACGTAGGTTTTTATGGCCGCTTGTAGCGCTTTGGCGGTATCTAGCGAGTCTTTGTAAGCTGCATGCGCCATATTGGCATAACTGATCATCAATCTGTCAGTATGCGCTTTGTCACTCGCTGACAACGTTGTATCATCTGTGGCTTGCGACGGTTCTGCTTGGGTTTGCGTCTCCGTGCTGGTCACCGTCTCTTCTTCGGTTTGTTTGGTACAACCTGATACCATCAACAATCCTGCCAATGCAGCAGCCAAAGCAGTGGGTAAAATTTTACGATGCGTTACTGTGGTGATCGTCATACATATCCTCAAAAAAGACAGCAAAAAATTGAAATTTAAAGTAAGAATAGCCGTTGTATCAAATATAAAATCACATAACTGCTGTGCAATTATTTTGACTAATTATCAATTCTAATAAGAAATTTTAATCATGTTAATAAAAAACATACATAGAGTATAGTTTTATTGATAATCATTATCAACAAGTTATTTAATGAATATATCTGTCTAAGAATATATGTGCTTTTCAAAATGGAAGAATTGAGGATATCTTCAACCTAAATATAAGCGTATCAATCTAACAACCAAGTGAACCGCAGACGAATTTAACCCATAAAAAAAGACCAGCAAATTGCTGATCTCTTTTATAAATATAACTGTTCTATAAGAATCAGTTAAATAAAACTATAAATTAGTTAACGCTCTGTGGTGAGTTGATTGAGATCTCAACACGGCGGTTTTGTTGACGACCACTTTCGGTATTGTTGTTAGCGATTGGGCGTGTTTGACCATAAGCGTCAATCTTAATGCGGTTAGAAGCAACACCTTGAGCGGTTAAGTAGTTAGCAACTGAATAAGCACGATCACGTGACAGACCCATGTTGTAAGATGCTGAACCAGTGCTGTCTGTATGACCAGCAATATTTACTGTGGTTTTGTTGTATTGGTTCATAGTTGAAGCAAGCTTACTAAGCGTTGGCTTGAACGATGAGTTCAATGTTGCATCATCAAAAGCAAAAGTAATGCTGCCTGGCATAACCAAGTCAATGTTACCAGTGGTTGGGTTCTGTTCAACAGATACACCAGTACCTGCCATTTGTTGCTCAAGCTGCTTGGCTTGGCGTTCCATATAATAACCAACGCCTGCACCTAGTGCAGCACCGATAGCAGCATCACGACCAGTCTTATCGCCGCCCGTTGCTTTTGAAATTGTAGCGCCGCCTACTGCACCCGCTAAAGTACCAAGTGCAGTTTTGTTCAAACGTTGTTGTCCAGTGTTTGGATCAGTAGAACAACCACTAAGAGCTAGACCTGATGCTACTGCTGCAACCATTAATGTATTACGCATAATTATTCCTCTTAAGCTTAAAAATTTTAGATATCATTTATTTAGATATTAAACGTTTAAATACTAACGTTATAAATACCATGTGCTTTTTATAAATATTTGCCACTAATTCCTTCTAGGTGCATATATGCACTCGCAATCATTATGGCAATTACCATCTAAATGTGTGTAATATTTTGTCACATCTATGTATGACATCTATGTCCAAGAAAGAAAACTCAGGCCATCACGGTTCAATCAATGCGTTTTATTTACTCAACTCATCTCTCAAATCGTGTTATCACAAGTCACGTTTACACTCGTACACTATGAGCGATTTCTGCTAAAATTATGCTAAAACTAGAGCAATAAGATTGATCGAAAGGATCTAGCATGCAACTGACCTCTACTATTCAAAAAATACACAAACGTACGCCTAAGCTGGGCAAAGCTATTTCGCTTGCGACAGCGACTGGTGTCATCGCGGCCAATAGCATTAGTTGTAGCATACCTTTATGGTTTATGGGTGTTGGTAAGATTCTTACTGGTGCATCAATTGCTGATAAAACGGTTATTAAAATCACCAACCACTGGATCAGTAGTAATAATGCGTTGATCGACAATGTATTACCGCGCAAAGACTGGCGCATTAGCCTACCTGACGATGTCAATACGGATGGTAAATATTTGCTTGTCAGCAACCATCAGTCTTGGGTTGATACCAGTATTGTGCAGTACATCAGTGAAAAACGTCTGCCATTAACACGATTTTTTACCAAATTTGAGCTGATTTATATTCCGGTAGTGGGTCAAGCTTTTTACTTTTTAGACTTTCCAATGATGCGTCGATATTCAAAAGAGGCGGTAGCAAAGAATCCCGCCCTAAAAGGTAAAGACATTGAAGAAGCAAAACGTGCTTGTGCGCTATTGAAAGATAAACCCTTCACTTTGCTCAATTATCTAGAAGGCACACGTTTTACCAAGACCAAACATGACAATCAAAAATCTCCTTATACTCATTTACTAAAGCCGCGAGCAGGTGGTCTTTCTTTGGCTATCAATGCACTAGGGTCAGATATCGACGGCATGCTAGACATGACCATTGTTTATCCCGATGGTGTACCAACCTATAGTGACTTGTGGAAAGGAAATATCAAGCGTTTGGGTGTGAATGTCAGACATATCAACATACCTGATTCACTATTAATCGGCATTCAAAATGGTGGTTACGAAAACGATGCCGCCATCAAGGCGCAAATGTTTGAATGGGTCGAGCAAATATGGCGCGAAAAAGATCAGCTAATCACAAAAATGCTGGCTGATTTTGAAAACGATCCTAAACCTGAAACGCTGTAGATTTCAAACGCAGTTATGATGAGAATAAGACGCTGTCATGCTAAAAATTTGGTCAAGACCAAAGTTACATTTTAAATGACAGTAGCGATTTAAAGGGTGAGGTTTCAATCTCCTGTAGTAATGCACAATTATAATAAAACATGGGTTGTTTTTTGGCGCTATTCATTGATAATGTGAATAGTCAGAGGTTGATGACTTTTGACTGCTTTTCCTTGATAGCCATGTACTTATCCACGTTGCTATTTTTTGTACCATTTACCCTTTATAAGGTCTGTCTGTGCCCGCCTCTCCTACCACAAGCCCGCATTTAGACTCAGCGTCGATGCCGAATCAGTCGCCTCATCTATCAGATGACAAGCCGTCTCGACCAGAGCGTCCCAAACCAAGTCGTTTAAAGCTGACTTATGATATTGTGATGATGGTCGTGATCAGTATTGACCTACTGCTTATCAGTATCGATGCCATTTTGATGAGTAATTTTAGTCATAATGCAGCAGCTTGGTTGACCATGAGCGACACACTCAATTGGTATCAGACCACTTTGCACGACCCTTTACGCACGGCTGGCGGTTTTTTTACCTTGTTTTTGATTGCTGAGCTGCTCTTACGCTGGGCAGTTGCCATTAAACAAAACACTTATTACCGCTGGTTCTTTTTTCCTTTTGCGCATTGGTATGAAGTGTTAGGCTGCTTTCCACAGCTGCGTGCCTTGCGTTTGTTTCGAGCTGTGGTCATTGGCAGACGCCTTTATCAACTTGGTTATCAAGTACTGCCGCAACCGTGGATCAATCGTATCAAGTTCTATATCAACTTGCTGTTAGAAGAACTCTCTGACCGCGTCATATTGACGACCATTCATAATTTTAGGCAACAGCTGACCGACCCGAAGGCACACAAATCGTTTATTGAATCTACCATTGCTCGCAACCGTAATGAGATTGAAGCGGCTTTGTTGTCTGTTTTGCGCCAAGAGCTGGCACCAAAATTACAAGCATTGACCGCCTCATCAGGTGGTAATGTATTGGCCACTGAAGTAGGTAACGCGATTGAGGAAGGCTTAGCCAATACGCCTGAATTACGCCGCTATCTGCGTATGATACCCATCGCTGGTACTTTGATTGAGTCGCAGCTGCAACATATCGGGCACAGTGTAGGCGAAAACGTCGTTTACGCATTGAACAAACGTCTTTTGGATGCTGAGCGTCTTGACTCATTAATGGTGGCTATTGCCAGCGGTGTGGCAACAATAGACACGGATAATGCGGCGCTGGATGCACTCATTTCTAGTATCATTGATGACAGTTTGACTGAATTTGAAGCACAAGTAAAAGTACAGCACTGGAAGCATCAAGACATGCTAAATCTGTAATTTTGATAACCTAGATCTCGATAACTTATTTCAACAATAAACCAGTTCAATGATAAAGCAGCTCAGCGATAGAATAATAATAAATCTCGACCATATAACGCCACCGTGAATACGCGATAAGATGATATTTTGAGGATTTGTATATGACCGTTTCGAACAATGACCATCAGGCTTCAAGCGCCGCACCAGCATTGGCATTTTATGGCAAGATGTTGACCTTTTCACGCTTGCAGTTCAATACGAGCGATTTGAGCGTTATTGATGCTGAGCTTGCCAAAACCTTGAGTAACAAGTCCAGTAATATTCCCGTTCTCATTGATAGCGAGGTTGAGCAGGATCTAGCTGCTTTGGTGGAATTATTATGGTCGTGGGGGCTACAACCCATTGGTATCGTCACAGGAAGCATGGACGAACAGGCACGCGCACAGCGTTTGGCAATCTTCCCAGCCGACGGCAAACGAATCGAACGCATTTTACCCAGCAAAAAAGCAGCGACTCAGCTCAGTGAAACGCCAAAAGGCGACACGCTAAAGAACAACGATGCTACTTCAGTCGATAGCACTGAGTCGCCTACGGTCAACGAGTCAACGACCGAAGCAACAACGCTTACTGTTACACCTGAAACGCTAGTAAGTGCTGAGCATATTACCAGCCTCATTTATGATCAAATGCTACGTTCAGGTCAAAGCATCAATCATGTCGGTGGTGATCTAATCTTAACCAGTAGTGTCAACAGCGGTGCTGAAGCCATTACCGATAATAGCTTACATATCTATGGCCGTGCGCAAGGTCGATTGGTCGCTGGTGCAACGGGTGACAAAGACGCCCGTATTTTTTGTCAGGTATTCAACCCATCCTTGGTATCGGTCGCTGGTACTTATTGCCTGCGAGACAATCTACCTGAACATGTGATTGATAAATCAGTACAAGTAAAATTCGTAGAAGGTGAAGGCTTAGTCTTCACCATCATGGACGATGCTTAAGCGAGCAGTTTTCTAAAATAAAAACGTCTCAATGGTTTTTAGAGAAACAAAAGATGGGCGCTAAAAAATGCTTGATGAAAAAACTTTAAATCGTTAAATCCATATTATAGTAAGTTTATTTAACAAAAATGTTCTATGATGAATCTCTGACTCTGCCATTATTTGCTTGGTCGAGATTTGCTGAGTCGAGAGGCCTCTATTTTATTACTCATACAAAGCCAATTAAGTGTACGAATTTCAAATAACGAAGCCTTATAAACCATTTATATGCTGTTTTTTTACTTTAGTATAGACGTGCTATAAATTTTCGTATATTTATGCTAGGCTAGCTTCGCAGGTCACGTATCTACGGTGCATGGCTGCGTAATCGTTGATAATGGTATGTGAGTAATATCAAATCGCGCTATTCATATAAAAGATATCCCATTGATTCATAGGAGTGTGCCATTGTGGCGAAGATAGTTGTAATCACTTCAGGTAAAGGCGGTGTGGGCAAAACCACAACAAGCGCCTCTTTTGCTGCCGGTTTGGCATTGCGTGGCTATAAGACAGTCGTTATCGATTTTGATGTAGGTCTACGTAATCTAGACTTGATCATGGGTTGCGAGAACCGGATTGTTTATGACTTTGTAGACGTTATCACTGGTAGCGCCCGTTTGTCACAAGCACTGGTAAAAGACAAACAGCTAGAAAACTTATACATCCTTCCTGCCAGTCAAACGCGTGATAAAGATGCGCTGACAAATGAAGGGGTGGCAGAAGTGATGGCTGAGCTGTCCAAACAGTTTGATTATATTATCTGTGACTCCCCTGCCGGTATCGAACGCGGTGCACAACTGGCTATGTATCATGCTGATGAAGCGATTATCGTTACCAACCCTGAGATTTCTTCAGTACGTGACTCAGATCGTATTATTGGGATTTTGCAAAGCCAAACCAAAAAGGTTGCCGAAAATCAAGGCTCTGTGCGCGAGCATTTGATCATCACTCGTTATAATGCTGAACGTGCGGCTGCTAATGAGATGATGGATATTGATACCATTTCTAATGATATTTTAAAAGTGCCTTTACTTGGGGTAGTTCCTGAAAGCCATTCGGTTCTTGAAGCCTCTAACCATGGTGAGCCAGTCATTCATTATACCGATTCTGTCGCTGGTCAATGTTATGATGACATTGTCGCCCGTTTTTTAGGCGAAGAACGTCCTCTACGTCATATTGACGTGAAGAAAAAGAGTTTATTACAGCGCTGGTTTGGAGGTTAATGATGACTAAGAAAAAAGGATTTTGGAGTAGCCTATTTGGTACTGATGATAATAGTAACGCAGGTAGCGCCAACTTAGCTACTGAACGTCTCAAGGTCATCGTTGCTAGCGAAAATCGGTTGAACAATCGTTTGACTGTTGATCGTATCGAAAAAATGAAGCGTGAGATACTAGAAGTGGTCAACAAATATGTCAATGGCGTACAGATAGATGATGTCAATATCAATCATCGCTCTGAAGACAGCCTAGACGTACTAGAAATGAATATCAATTTGCCTGAGCACAAAAAATAAATTCGTAAAATAGGTAGTTTCATAAAGAGCCATTGAAACAACTATCGCTTTTACAATGACAATAAAAAGCCCTCAGCATATTGCTTAGGGCTTTTTTAGTAGCTTTTATTTAGTGGTTTTTTTAGCGGCTCTTATATAAAAACGCTTAAACCATCATTTCTTTCGACTTAACTATGTTTCTATCGGTCATTATTTCATACGTGCAAGCAGATTGTCTTTTTTAACAAACTGATGATATAACGCGGCACCAATATGAAGCAGTGTAAACGCAATAATCGCAGGCCAAATAATACTGGTATGCAAATCATTATAAAAACGTGCCAAACTTCGATCTGGTGTGACAAAGACAGGTATCTGAAACAGACCAAAAATATCTACTGGTCGCCCACCATAGACCGACATCAACAGACCTGCGATTGGCATGGCAATCAGTAAAGCATATAGTGCAAAATGCGACAGTTGTGACAGCCACATTTGCCATTGAGGCATTGGGACTGAGGGCGGCGCCTTAGTCAGTAGGCGGTTGATAACGCGTGCTATCATCCAACATAGCAGACTGATCCCAAAAGCTTTATGCAATCCAATATAAAAGCTATTATCAAGATTATCGTACAACAGTATCATCGTCCAAGTAATCAGTAGTAAAACTGCACTGATCCAATGGAAAATACGACTACTAACTGACCATTTTGATAATTTTGAATATGTCGCATTCATGAGTTAGCCTATCACCTTTATTACTAGTTATCTGTCATCAATGCAACAGACCAAACATAAACGATAAGTTAATTGTTCAAATCAATTAACTGATACGCAATGTTATCTAAGTCTGGCACCAAATATGTTTGATCTTCAATCATAACGGTCTGAAAAAGATAGGATAGCACAACGTTTTCATCCAGCAGTATAATCGTTTCTGCGCTATCAATATTATCTACAATATTGGCGTCATTGAATGCTTCAGGAACTTCGATGTCTTTAACTTCAGAAATACGGACCTGTAATTGTTGTAGCTCACCTGCTGTCTGTAGTGCTAGACGATGATCTGAGGTATTGCCTTCTAGCACAATCATTGTGTCAGGCGTTTGATCTTCTGGTAGCAGATGGAACACAACCACTTCTTGTTGCTGCCAAGGATATAATGACGTGCGCTCGTCGCAGCTTTCAACGCTTAAAATCAAGCTAGTTGGAATGAGCCAATCAGGTTGATTAAAGGCCGGAATAATGGTCACATCTAGCATACCGTTGTTAGTGGTCAGTAGACTTACTGCCTCAAACGAATGTTTCAAAATTGTTTTCATACATCGTTCACCATAAGTTAAGGCGTAGAGGCGACTGCTGCCTTCTCACCAATATAATCCGTAAGTTTTTTTGCCAGCTCAGCTGGACTACCAATAAAGTTACAATATCCGGAATCAATAATAGCTTGAGGCTGACTTGGGCAAGCGCTGAGGTTCGGGTCTTGCGCCCATAGCTGACTGTTATTGTCTTGAATGAGATCTAAGTATTGAGATCCATCATTACCCATACCTGAAAATATAATATTGATAAGCTCATTACCATAGACGTCGCTGGTATTTTTGAGAATTTCTCCAATAGCAGGTTTATAATCACCGCTCCAAGCCTGATCTAACAATATGACTCGGCCTGCCGAATCACAGACAATTTTCTGATCAACTGGTGCAATGAGACATTGACCCACACGCATATACTGTGAAGAGCTAATGAGCTGACAATGCCAATCGTTATGCCGGTTAAGTATTCGTGGTAATGTGTCGATCATGGCTTTGTTAAAATGATGGGCCAGTAATAGACAGATGGGTAGCGTGGGCGACAAGTTGTCTAAAAACTCTTTAACGGCGCTAGGCCCACCCATGGAAGCGCCCAAAAATACCACATAATGCCAATCTGTCTCACCGCTATCATACTTTTGAATGGGTGCATTAACAGCGACAGGTAAAGAAAGCATATGTGTCAGTTTACGCTGCAATTTACGCTGCCATTTGGCATATTGGCGCACTTCATTGAGATAAGGTGCTTGACTAAAACCGACCAGCACAGCCGCTGCTTTAGAAGCAGTAGTTGCTTCAACTATATGATCATCGTAAACACTGTCTATTAGCCAAAGATCAATCGCCGTCTCTATCAGCTCAGGTTTTTTCTGCAATTGTGCGCATGAGACGCAGCCAACGAGTACAAAACCCCAACTGCGTATGGTATCTGAGAAAGCCACTCGCTGGTGATGGTCCTCAGAAATAACCATCACCCTGATATTCGCCTTATTTTTTTTTCTTAATGCTAAAACACGTGCATTATTCTTCATGAGTCAAGCTGACCTCTTTACCCAGTATTACTTGGATCTTATTCAGAAGTTCTTGCTCTTGGAAAGGTTTGCCCATGTAGTCATTTACCCCGACTTCCAGCGCACGCTCACGATGTTTTTCACCAGTACGTGAGGTGATCATGATAATAGGAATATGCTTCAAACGCTTATTATGTCTGACTTGGGTCGCAACCTCAAAACCATCCATGCGCGGCATTTCGATATCCAGTAATATCATGTCGGGCGTTGTATCTTGCAATATCTCAATCGCATCAATACCATCTTTTGCGACCGCTACCCTAAACCCTTGACGCTCTAAGAAACGCGATGTGACTTTGCGTACGGTGACTGAGTCGTCAACGACTAAGATGGTAGACTGAGCATCTCTCCCTACGCGTTTAGCATCCGCAGATTTTGTTAGATTTCTACCCAGTTGTACGTTACGCATCAGTGCAATCAGATCTAAGATCAACATGACTGAACCATCACCCATGATGGTCGCGGCAGAAATACCGGGTAAATTAGATAGCTGTTGCCCTAACGGTTTTACTACTACCTCAATACGAGACCCTGCGATTTGATCTACTTGCAAAGCGATGTTATGCCCAGTACGGTTTTTAATAATAATGAGCGGTAAACTGGTATTGGTATTGACGACCAGCTCATTCAGTTTATTGCCTGATAAAATCTCATTTAAGTAACGTACTCGGTAGTCAACGTCCTCAAAGTTTAAGGTGGCCGCATTTGACTGATAATAATCATAGAGCTTTTCTGGATTGACACGAACCACACGCTCAATCTGTACTAATGGTATGGCATAATAGCGATCCGCTGCACGAACCACCAATGCATCAGATACGGCTACCGTTAGTGGCAGACGCATCGTAAAGCGCGATCCCTTACCAAGCTCTGATACCACTGATACCGCGCCGCCTAATTGACGAATCTCACTGATAACCACATCCATGCCCACACCGCGGCCAGAAATCTGTGTGACCTGTTTGCTGGTACTGAGTCCAGCATGGAAGATATACTGCATGATATCTAGGTCAGAGAGACTATCGTCGTCTGCCTCGATAAGACCTTGTGAGATAGCCTTACTACGTACCGCTTCTACATCGATGCCGCGACCGTCATCGATCAACTGAATGACAATCTCGCTTCCTTCTCGATGTACTTCAAGTGTGATGTGACCATTACGCTCTTTGCCTGCTCTTAGGCGCGTCGAGGTGTTCTCAATACCATGATCGACAGCATTGCGTAACATATGCTCAAGCGGTGAGGTAATGCGCTCTAGGATGGTTCTATCCATCTCATCATCTGCATTGATAATCGTTAGTTCGACAGACTTGTTAAGCTCGTTCGCCGTTTGACGCACGATACGTTCAAGACGCGGTGTAAGACGTGTAAATGGCACCATGCGCGAGTACATCAGACCATCTTGTAACTCTGTTTGCGTGCGCGACAACTGTAGTAAAAGACTTTCACTATCACGGGTTTTTTCTAACAACGTATGATTAATATCAATTAAATCTGAAGCGGATTCTGTCAAAGACTTTGACAGCTGATTCAAGGAAGAATATTGATCCATCTCTAACGGATCAAAACCTTCATCATTAATCAGATCATCATCTATCTGCGACAAAATTTGTGCTTCAAGCTCAATTTCCATACGGCGTAGCTGGTCGGCCAATCGTTGAACCGTAATACCCATATCTTCGATACTGTTGGTCAAGCTACTGATACCCATATCTATGCGAGCACGGTTAATGGCAGATTCGCCAGACAAGTTAATCATATGCTCGATTAACCCACCCGAAATACGAATCATCTCATTATTGCTTGTGCTCTGCTCTTCCTCAGTGGTCTGACTAAGCATGGAAGGCATTTCGCTAATATCTTTGGCAATATACTGCGAATCTTGGTTTTCTTTGGCAATCAAGATGGCTTCACGTTGCGACTGTAGCGACTCTTTTGGAATATGTTTTAAGCTGTCAGGGTTTCTGCCGAACTGCTGCAACGCTTCAATTAACGATGCTGGTATCGGTGGATTGACATTCTGTTTAAGTATAAACACAGCATCGGCAAGCCAGTCATGACTAGCAACTAATAACTCCAATACTTTTTTGGTA
Organism: uncultured Gammaproteobacteria bacterium; assembly: GCA_963744895.1. Taxonomy (GTDB): domain Bacteria; phylum Pseudomonadota; class Gammaproteobacteria; order Pseudomonadales; family Moraxellaceae; genus Psychrobacter. The sequence goes on along the minus strand of CAVUUW010000005.1, from coordinate 471,542 downwards.
GCAGGTCGGCGGTTATCCAAAATATCTTTATAGACCGCTTCCATTTCATGAGCCAGATCAGCAATACCTGTCGCAGTCACCATTCGTGCACCGCCTTTGATGGTGTGCAAATCACGCTGCAGTGCCTGAACAACTGTGGCATTGGTTGTATCTTTTAAGAATACATGAAGATACTTATTACCATTGGTCAGCTCTTCCGCTTCTTCTAAAAACACCGTCAATATATCAGGATCAGGCAAGCCATTTGCCCATGATTGTTTAATCATTTGATCAAGGCTTAAGGCGTCTGAAATACCTTCATTGTCATAGCTGGTATCAACTGCTTTACTTTGATTATCAGACTCAAAGTGGTTGTTGGGTACGGGTATGATAAGTTCTACTGTCTCTGGTAGTGTTTTTGCTTTTTCGAGCTGTTGTAGCTGCTCAATAAGCGCTAAAGCGTAAAATGACTTTTTATGGTTCACAAGATGCATGATTTGCAAAGACATGGTGTCTTGCACTCTTTGCATAATTTCTAGCCACTGCGCTGTTGGCTCTCGTTTGTTTTCTACAAAAGCTTCATAGATGCTTTCCGCTTCGTGAGTCAGGTCACCAATACTACGGATACCTGCCATACGCGCACCACCTTTGATGGTATGCAAATGCCGCTGTAATACTTTTAATGCGTTCATGTTGCTTATATCAACGCGCCACTTGTTAAAGCTCTCGTCTAGTGCCGTATCTAGCTCTTGAGCTTCTTCTAAAAATATCTCTAATAACTCAGCATCGGTCTCGATAGACTCAAGTTGTAATTCAGGCGCGGCAACAGTTCGAACGGTAAAGGCTTCTTTCTCAATATCGTTATTATCAGCTTCATAAATACTTCGCAGATCCTCAATCACCTGTGTGTCTATTTTCAATGAGGTGCTACTGGCCAACGCGTCAAACAATCCGACCAACTGCGCGTGTCCGACGTGTAATATTGCTTGAACGTCCACCTTCCTAGCTGTATCGATATTATCTTGCAAGTAACTATACGTCTTACCAAGCTCAGTAAGAATAGTGGTGAATTTTGGAAACGCTTGGGCTTTATTTGCCAAATACTGTATTTGCGATATTTGCCGCTCTATATAACTCTGAACGTGTCTGGCTTCAGAGTGATTGAGCGCATCATCCAGCTCCCACTCAGCATCTAATAGATCATCAATATTATCGTCTAATAATTGCTCTATTGTCGGTTTTGCATCAGAATTAGCGTTGGTATCATGGGTACTATACTGCCCACCAAGCATGGCTTGCAATGACGCTATATCTTGCTGACTTTGCGCCTCTTCCATCGAGGTATTTTGCAATTCAAAACTTTGCTTGTAATTGTTTAAATACCCATCCATTAACTTGGCAGACTGAGCCAATGCCTCTAGATGTTGAGCATTCATGGCAGTATCTTGTTGTTGTAACAACTCTAGACTGTGCTCTATGCTGGCACTGACTTCGCTGATCGCCAACAAAGCCTTAGAACCAGAAGCGCCTCTCAACGTATGAAATGCCCGTACAATTTCATCCGTTATTTCGATATGAGACTGATCATGATGCACAGTGACAAATTTATTGATCTCACGCAGCAACCCTTCCGCCTCTTCGATGAATATTTCGAAAAACGCTTTTTCTTGTTCACTATGAGGCGCTAAGACGATCGGCGCTTCCGCTATCATTTCATTGACAGAATTAATGGTTTGTAGCGTAATGTCTATTTCTTCGTTGTCATCAACAGGAATAAAAGTGGTTTCTGCTAACGTAGATGACAATTCAGATGATGTAGAAACTTGGTTGACTGGTGTCTCAGGTGCAGTAGGCATTTGCTTATATAACTGAGTCAATAAAGCAGAATAACTAAAAATATCGCCATGCTGTTTGCTATAGGCATTAGCACATGCAATCCATAATGGTACTAACGTTGGATAGTTTTGAGCGTTACTTTCAAATATCGTTAGCATGGTAGGATACGCTGCTAGCACATCGGTAATCAGCTGACGTATATCGGCTGTGACGGTCACACTACGATCCAATATGCGATTGAGCATGTTTTCTATCGCCCATGCCAGCTCAGCTGTGTAGTGAGCACCTACCATACGACCGGATCCTTTTAAGGTATGAAACCCTCGGCGGATATCTACAAGACCGTTTAAATCAGTAGTCGACAGCTGCCAATACTCATACAAAGGAACGATTTCGGTCAATACTTCATTGGCTTCTTCTATAAAAATCTCTTTAATATCTGCGTCTGCATCGTCAGCATCAACTGGCAGTTGCTCCGTTTCTTTCATGAAAGGAGCCAATACCGCTGGAAGTGTTAACGTAGATAATGAGACAGGCGTATCTATGTTTTGCCCCACATTTTCACTATTACTATCGTTCTTATCATCGGAATTGCGTGAAGCATCGACTGTAACTGTACTAAAAGACGCTGCTGCTTTAGGTTGCTCACCTGCTACATTGGAAGACTCCCAATTCATTACATCGTTTTCAAATGAGTCGTTGTCTAAAGCAGTATCGTTTTCATTGCTTTCAGCATCCGTTTCGGCAGTTGCAATCGTGTTAAGTCCAGTATCAATAGGCTGTTTTGTCATCAAGTTTTGACTTTGCAAAATGATAGGGGCAGTATCGACGCTTGGCGGCTGCTGAGCTTCAAAATCTGCTACCAATGCTGGTAAACGTTTTGCCGTCTCAATCACCAAGTTTACTGCATCATTTGTGACGGGCACTGTTTTATCTAACAGTCGATTGAGCAGGTTTTCAATTGACCACGCCATCTCGCTGATACTAAAAGCACCAACCATACGACCTGAGCCTTTTAACGTATGAAAACTTCTGCGCACTTCTGTAAGCGGCGTCAAATCTTTTGAGTCTTGTTGCCAGATAGGCAAAAAGTCTTCTAGATTATCAATGACCTCTGTGACCTCTTCAATAAAAATGTCACGAATATCTGCATCCATCTCAAAACTGTCAGGCTTGAGTTGCTCACGCACATCCCTCAAAGCGTCACTTTCTGTAGGGTTGCCTGTATCTGTCGGCTTTTTCTTCGCTGTATCTTCATCATCTACAACTACCAAAGGCTCTGTCATTACTTGCTGGTTACCAGTAGGGGCAATCTCGCCACTATCATCGTACCGAAGTACATCCGTCGCGGTAGGTTTTTTAGTAATAAGGGCATCGCTAATCGTTTCTGGTGCTTCAATATATACGTCCAATAGTTTTGCAGCTTTTGCCGTATACTCATTTGCCTGCGCCAGCAATGTTGGGTCAAAAACCTGCTGTGCAAGGTAATCTAATAGCAGCTCAATTGAGGTCAGTGCTTCAGCCAATGATTGCGTCACCTCCCAACTAAGTGTCTCAACTTGATTGGTAGCCAATTGCGTAAAGATACTGGCCATGTCCTCGGTGGTTTGACGAAGTTCCGGCAAACCCATCTCAGCAAAAGAGTCTCCAATACTGGCAAAATTAGCAGTATTTGGTAATAAATGTACGTCTTGACGCTGTAGATATTCATTAAAGCTCTGTTTTGTATCTTCTACCGCAATCCGAAGCCCACGCAAGTTTTCACTAGCAAAGTCTGTATCATTCTGCTTTTGTGTCTGCGTGTCAATCTGACCAAACGCCTCAGCTGACAGAATAAAAGAAGCGGCTTCTCCTATCTCATGAGATATCGTTTGTTCGGTGTTATAAATAGCGCCATATAATGTCTGAAGCTGTTGTTCAATGTCTTGTGATACTTGCGCAAGCTCAGTTTCTGAAGCCAAAGCTTGCTCTATATTTGTGAGGATTGACGCAACTTGTGACTCATAAAACGTCCAACCGCGTCTGCTTAATTGGCTCTGTATATGTTGCAAAGGTATCAACAGCGTGTCTGGCTTATCTAAAGTAACGATTAAAGCTTCTAGCTCATTGAGTATGCGCGGCAAAAAGCGTAGCGACGCCGAAGTGCTCTGCGATATATGGCTCAGTACCGATTGCGTGCGCTCGCTACTTTGAGCAAGCGCATTCAACTCAATGTATACCTTCACCATCAAGTTTTTGACAAGGTTTGATGACAGCTCAGACGGCTTAGCACAAGATGCTATTATTTCTTCAAGCTGGCTCAGCAATGAGGCATAATGTTCAGGTAGTGGCCTCTCGTTATGAGCGAGGTCTTGAACCCACAATTCAGTCAAGTACCAAAGGCGTTGTAAGTCAGCATCTTGAGCCGTTTGCCATAAATATTGACTAACCCTCTCTAAAACAGTCAATACAGACGGCTGATTGGTATTAGCAGACAATAGGGCTTGTACTTGTTTTCGCCAAACCAGTAATAACTGTTGATAGTGGCTATCATTCAAACGAATAATCGTAAGATTTGTGGGTACTATGTTTTTAATACTATTAAGAATATCGTTATCAATCGCATCACTGCTTGGAAACCCGCGCTGACTATCAGCAAAGTCTGTGGCTGAATCCGTTTCTATGCCCTGCATGGATAATGCTTTTGTTAACTCCTCAAGCGTTTTATTAACCACAGCATTGTGATAACTGCCAGTATGTGCGTACTGATTTAGCTCACGCTGTAATATCCCATGAGAAAGCTGAGCGATACGGCGAGATTCAGAAGTAAGTTCATCGTGGCGGCTTGCTTCTGCCAGTAAACTTAAGTGTTTGGCAATTTTTGCCAATAAAGGAAGGCGGATCATAGTAAGTGCGCCACTTACTTGACGATAATGCTCTACCCTTTGCTCGTAATTAGTGGCATCAGAGCCTAATTGCCAACCATCAGATACCTGTGATAATTGTTGATTGAATAATGGTAATAACCACTCAAGCGTCACTATGTCGTTGGGCTGGTTTTTCATAGATTAATCCTAACTCGTCTAGGCGCTAATTTAAGCATTGGTTTTTTGCCACACATTTACTTGGGGGTGCGCTATGCGGCGCATATTCGAAGGACGCCAAAACAACGCCTCACCTGGAGCTAATACAATATACCCACCCATCACACACTGCTCTGATAGTCGTGCCAGAATATCTCGCTGATCAAACTTACGAAAATATAGCAGCATGTTCTGACAAATGATCACATGTTGGAGATGTGAAGTGGGTGGTTTTTGTTCAATAATGTTGTGTAACGTAAAATCTACATGCGGCCGTAAGATTGGTGCAACTTCCCAACAATCACGAGTCTCTGGTTTGCTGGTCAATGAGTTACAAGAGCTCGGCTCATTGATGACGCTGTTCTCAGGCAACGGTTGAACAAAGTGCTGGCAACGCTGTGGAATCAAGTTCTGCTGTCGCTTGTCATACTGACCGAGTTGCGCTTGTGAAACGGCTTGTTGGCTAACGTCCGTCCCCAATATCGCATAGTTTGTCAGTTGCGCTGAAGCCAAGCTCATGGCCAGTGACCATGTTTCCTGTCCACTGGCACAGCCGACACTCCAAATTCGGAACTGCGCCTGATAACCATTGTCACTATCAGTGTCGCTCACCATTTGTCGTTTCTGATGCTTTAGGGCGCACTTCACAACAAAATCTACAGATGGCCTATGTCGAAAAAAACGACTTTCATGGATCAGTACTTTATCAAGCAGTTGCTGACGCATGTCACTATTGCTTGGTAATTGATTCCACAAACTTTCAGTAGTCAGCCCATACGATGATGCTGTATGGTCAATCGCATTTATCAACCACTGCAACTGAATGTCTGGCAGAACAAAACCAATCTCTTGTTCTATATATCGCTGCCACTGCTGTGTATCAATCCTGTCTTTTTGCATCAGAGCCCTCGCCCATACAGGTTTGGGCATGTCGATCGGAAAGCTGTTCGATTGCTTAAGATTATTCACGCCACCTATCTTAACTATGACTGTTCTTCGGGGTTTCTCGACCAGCCTTTTTAAAACACTCTGGTACAAAAAACGATAAACGTTTTCATACTCATTGAGTATTAAGACTCATTATCAGGCATTGTCTGATAACATCTCTCTTGTATCTAACATTTCATGGTCTAACAGCTCGTCATTAGATACTTTAAAGCCTGTGACCGACTCTTGAAGTGCCGCCGCCATTTCACTCAACTCACCAATAGAACGTGCGGTAGCCATCGTACCGGATGAGGTTTGTGAAGTAATATCTTGAATGATATTCATCGTTTGAGAGATGTGACCTGCAGACTCTGCCTGCTGCATTGCCGCATTAGAGATGTTTTGAATCAAATCTGCCAAGGTATTAGATACGCTCTGTACTTCTTCTAGCGCTTCACCAGCATCTTTTGCCAAACGGGCACCGCGTACAACTTCAGAGGTCGTTGACTCCATCGACATAACCGCTTCATTGGTATCCGCCTGAATCGTTTTTACCAAGGTTTCAATTTGCTTGGTGGCGTTAGCAGAACGCTCAGCAAGACGTTGAACCTCATCGGCAACAACCGCGAATCCACGTCCCGCCTCTCCAGCCATCGAAGCCTGAATGGCCGCATTCAATGCCAATACGTTCGTCTGGTCAGCAATATCGTTGATCAAACCAACGATGTCACCAATTTCCTGCGAAGACTCACCAAGACGTTTAATACGTTTTGACGTTTCTTGAATCTGATCTCGAATGACGTTCATACCTTCGATGGAGCGCTGTACAACCTCGGCGCCGTTGTATGAGATCGCAACTGAACGCTGTGCAACCGTCGCCGATTCCGAAGCGTTATTTGAAACCTGATCGATCGACACTGTCATCTCATTAATAGCCGCCGATACACCTGCAATTTCTTGTGCTTGATGCTCGGATGCCTCTGCAAGCTCAACCGCATTTAACTGCGTTTGTTCTGAGGACTGTGAAACGCGATCAGCTGTATTGTTAATAACCAATACCAACTGACGCAATTGGTCAATCGCGAAGTTGACTGAGTCAGCAATAGCACCAGTGAAGTCTTCTGATACGGTTGCATTAACGGTCAAATCCCCTTCTGCCAAATCACCCAATTCGTCAAGCAATCGTAAAATAGCAATCTGGTTACGCTCGTTCTCTTCTTGAATTTGACGAGCACGCTCAGATTCCGACTCTGCTTCTTGACGACGACGTAAGGTTTCTTGTTCGATAAGCAATCGCTCTGATCCGCCGCGCTGCTTAAGTATTTGATACAAAGCAAAGAGGATGCCCAAGGCTCCGATTGCAAATATCACCGCTGGTAAAACAATCGACTGATTGAAGTTAGCGAAGTCTTGACTCACCGATGATACCGAGTTGATCAGCCAAATCACACAAGCCATACTCAACACAACGAAAAATCCTAATAATAGCTTCCACGTATTATTAGCACCGTTGCCGTCTGTTGTTGCACCCGTTACAGGTTTTTTTATAACATCACTCATCTTGCATATTCCTTTCAGACAATCGTCAAAGTCTTATCGTGACTGACTTTGACAATCTTACTGTCATAAATAAAACAGTGATTAACAAAGTCTGTATGAATGCTGACATCCAAGCGTATCATGTCATTCGTGATTATTTCATCGTCGCGTTAATAGCCAATAAGCCACTATCGACAGCTATATTGCAGCATCGGTATACTGCGGATCTTGTGCAAGCAAGCTTGGCATAAATATATACCAATCCTGTTCGTTTTTAAAAAACTTACCGTGGTTGTAGGGCGCAAAAGGCGAACTCGGTTCAATCGCTTCCGCACGGTACTGATCTTGAGTAAATTGTTCGATACCAATCACTTGATCTACCAATATGCCTGAGAAAACGCCACCATGATCGACAACAATGACTTTGCGTTGACTCATTTGCGCCATGCGACTAGGAACTTGTAAAAACTGAGACAAGTCTGTTAGCGGCAGCAAGCGACCACGAATATTGGCGATGCCTAGCATCCAAGGCTTTACTAAAGGCAAGCTTGTATACTCTGGCATGGCCAATACTTCTGATACCTGACTCATGGGTGCAACCAATCGCTGCCCACCAATCTCAAATACTACGCCTTGCCAATCAAAAGCTTGCCCACCGCGGCGACCACTTTTGCGCGCGCGTGCTAAATCTGCTAAACGCAGAAGCTCAATAAACCCTTTGGAAGCCACAAGCTACCCCATCACTTTATGAATGATACTAACCAAACTGTTTTCATCAACTGGTTTGGCCATATATTCTTTAGCACCTTGACGTTTGCCCCAAACTCTATCCGTCTCTTGGTTTTTGGTACTGATCATAATCACAGGAATATGAGCAGTGGTTTTGCCACGCGTTATTTTTCTAGTGGCTTGAAAACCATTCATCTCCGGCATGACCACATCCATTAAGATAACATCTGGTAGATGATCTGCAGCCATCTGGCAACCTTGCTCACCATTTGTTGCTTCTAATATTTGAAAATTATTTTTGGCAAGCATGTCACGAAATTTTGCCATTTCAGATGGCGAGTCATCAATGACTAAAACAGTAGTCATAAGGGTTTCCTTTGTTTTCGAAGATATTCTTTCGGATATCTTGATAGATTTATTGGGACAAACCGCATAAAAATAATATACCAAAAATTAATGGCGAAATGACTTTCTATACAGTTGCAATTACATCCTGATCAACGATGAATAACCATCACTAACTATTCTGACCTTATAATACTATCCGTATAAATATGCCTCTATCATGCCAACCTGCCCGCATCAATCAAGCCTTATACAGATAGACGTCAGGTTAGCGATATTGGTTAATGGCCTCAAACAGCTCATCTTTACTAAACGGCTTGGTCAGATACTCATCAGACCCAACAATACGGCCTCTTGCTTTGTCAAACAAACCATCTTTAGATGACAACATAATGACTGGTTTGTCGGCATAATCTGGATTGTTTTTTATCAGTGCACAAGTCTGGTAACCATCTAGACGTGGCATCATGATGTCAACAAAGATTATATCTGGATTGTTATCAACGATTTTTGCTAATGCATCAAAACCATCAATTGCGGTTACCACTTCACAACCTGCTTTTTGTAACAAGGTCTCTGCAGTACGGCGAATGGTCTTTGAATCATCAATTACCATCACTTTCAAGCCATCAAAATTGTTTTCCATGTTCATTGTCCTATATACGACTGTTTATTCTTCATGTTATTTATCAATACAAAATTTTAACGGTGATTTCAACCTGTTATGTTGCTTATCATTTGATTGATACGCGCGGTTAAGTGTGCATTACCATCATTATGACAGTGAATTTTCTCGCTGTCGGTCTCTGCCTATCAGGCATGGCGTCCACTTAGGTTACTATACGCACTTTTTTATTAATAAGCTTACTAAATTGGACTCGATGGACGGCTTTTTAGATAAGTGGCAATGCTCCTTACACTACTATCTGACACTACTAACTAAATAAAACCTTGTTTCTTAGAATATTCTAAAGCACTTCCTAATCAACAGTTTTTTTCCATCAATGTTAGTAATCATTGTCAAAGACAACCACTACAAAAATAGTAAGTTTGAATTAAACAAATGACCGCTTTATGATATTTTTCATTATATAGAAACGAAAAACACATTGCTGCATAATTTTACATTGTAATAAAAATGTATCGTCATATTTCTCTATGTTTGTTTTAGCACAGTTGTTAAGTTAATTCTAGATATAAGTATATCAATATTTGTACTGACCAGTACTATGAGAGCATACGCTTGTCTATGACTGCCATGATTTTGGCCAATACGTTTATTTGACCTGTCCTCTTTACAATGAACACAGGTGATTAGGCATTGTTCCCCCACCTTGCAATTCACTATATAATGAAACGACGATGACTATGGCAACAGCGGTAACTACTATGACAGCCTCTCACCTTTTAAAAAGCAGCGCCTATTTATTAGGGGCTTTCATACTTGCTGCTTGTCAGCCACCCTCAGCGACTGATGAGCCTATGACGGTTGACAACGGTGCGAGTGTAGAAACCGTAGAGACCCCTCTTGTCATTACGGATGACAGCATTACTATGGGCGCCGATCATATATTGAGTATCAAGCCTTCTCGTTATCAGCCCAGTATTGGACTACAAGGCAGTCTTGAACCTGTCAGGCAGACCAATTTTGTAGCTGCTCACCCAGTGAGTATTGAAGAAGTGCTAGTGACTGAAGGTCAACTGGTAGAAAAAGGCATGCCCTTACTGATTGTTCGACGTTTAAGTATAGAGAATGATACGTCAAAAAGCACAGATCCAACACTAGACGTATCTGCAGACGAGCGCCAACCTACGAGTGATGACAATAGTACAAACCCAGAAGAGACAGCAGAAAAAGAGACCAATCCCAGTTCTTCCTCTGCTCAACCTGTTTCTACTCCTAATACAGCCGCGACAGAGAAAAAGACAAATAACACTAATAACAGTCCTAGTGATAGCACGATCAGTAATACCGATAATAATGACAACTCAAAATCGAAGTACAACTTAGTCACAGTATTGGCCAGCTTTAAAGGACGCGTAGAAGGACTAAAGGTAAAATCAGGGCAAACACTAGCGGCGCATACGCCTCTATTACAGCTCAATGATGAAAGGCAGTTATACTTTGTTGCTACGTTGCCAATCCAAGCAGAACCTCAGCTCTCTATTGGTCAAACGGTCAACTTTACTAATAAAGGGGTAGCAGAGAATTTTACTGGTCAAGTCAGCAAACTGACCGCTACCAGTCAACCCAAGAAACTTTTAGTTTATGTTGATGTGATTGAAAATAAAGCCAGTCGTACTCACTTGTCGCCTGCCATGAAGGTAACGGGACGCGTAGATTATGGTCAAATAGATGTCGGTACGATTGTACCTGAGCGTGCCCTTCATGACGTTGACTTGGCAGAGCTAAAAACCCCACCACATAAGCCACTAAAACCTTTGAGCGCAAATGTGTGGATTATCGGACAAGATCAACGATTGACGCGTCGTCCTATTGAGGTGGTGGAGTACAACCCAACGACAAAACAGTATTTAATCGCTGGGATTAGTAATGACAGCTTAATTTGTTTGGCTGACTTACCAGTTGATTCTGAAGGCAAAAAAGTGATCGTCTCCTAGCGATAGATGACGACAGTTACATTGTGTAGAAACATTAACAAATGCTCTATTGCTTTGTAACGCCTACATTAGGCAATATAAGGATATTGTATATATCATTTTCCGAGTACTTAAAACACGTATCTTTAAGATCTTAATATTTTAAAATGAGCACCAAAATATATAAAACTTTTGGCCAACCATAACAACAACTAGAGGATAACCCATGAGTAAGCAAATTTTGTTAATTGAAGATGATCCAGATTTGGCCGAGCTGATTAGTGATTATTTGACCATGAACTATTATGACGTTCATCATGCAGGTCTTGGTCAAGAAGGTCTTGATCTACTAGATACCAAAGAGCGTGATATTGATTTAGTCGTACTCGATTTGATGCTGCCTGATATGGATGGCATGCAAGTGTGTCAAAAAATCCGTGGCAATAAAAATAATATGACGAATAAAGTCCCCATTATTATGCTGACTGCGAAAGGCGATACAACCGATCGCGTCTTAGGTCTAGAGATGGGTGCTGATGATTATATTGCCAAGCCTTTTGAGCCACGCGAGCTTTTAGCACGTATCCGTGCTGTCATCCGTAGACACGAACAGCCCAATCAAGCGGATAGCCAGTCAGATAGCTTAACGTTTGGTCGTTTAAGTGTATTCCCTGATAGTCATGAAGTTACGATTGATGACGAACCTGTACGTTTGACGACGCATCAGTTCCAATTATTGCATTACTTTGCCACCCATTCTGGTAAAGTATTGAATCGTGAGCAACTTTGGCAAGCCATGCCAAACGATGACAGCTCAGACAACATTGATCGCGCGATTGACGTACATATTTCGCGTCTGCGCGCTTTGATTGAAGACAACCCACGCCAGCCAAAACGTATTATTACCGTACGCGGTGTCGGTTATCAATTTGCCACTGATCAAGTGTGATTATAAAAAACGACTGATAAACTGAAAAAACCTTCATATGGTTTGGCTAAACCTTTTAGCCAAACTGTAAATACCGTTACAGACGTTTGATAATAGAGATGGTTTAATGCAGCAACTGGGATTTCGTTCCGTATTTGCCAAACTATTTGCCAGTGTCATGCTGGCACTTATTTTGTTTGCCGTGGCCATGGTGCTGTTGACCCAGCTTGTGCATGATAAAGATGCAGGGATTCGCTCAGAAGTATTGGCCACACAAATAATGGGTCAGATAGATCCATTTTTACATGAACTTAATATCTCCGTCAGTAAGGACAGTCGTTTACAGTCGCGTTTTATGCTGGCTGTGGTCAAAAAAAGCTTCGATATCTTTGATGAGTCATTACAAGCGAAAATGGGTTTGTATAACAGCGAAGGTCGATTGCTGATGCAAACCGACAATAGCGACTTACCACTTGAATTACCCGCAACGCCCTCTTTATTATCTCGTGTTTTTCCTTTATTTGCAGAAACTTCTCCAACCAAGCAAGCTCAAGTCTATAGCAGTACAGGCTATACGCTTTTGTATGAATCACGCTTACCACCCAAAAAACCTGTTCTCTCTGCTGCGCTAAATTTATTCACAGGGACGTTGCTATTATTACTTATCATGGCAGGCGTTCTATGGTGGATTGCTCGTACCATCACTTGGCGCATCAATCAGATGAGTCAGCAAATGGCGCAACTTGGGGATGGCGACTTTACTGTACGAGTTAATGCTCGCGGCAATGATGAGATTGCATCCTTAGCTCGCGGCTTCAACCAAGCGGCACAAAAAATTGAGCATCTTATCGATGCCAATAACTTGTTACTAGCACATGCCTCTCACGAGCTGCGAACACCTATTACGCGTATTCGTTTGCAAACTGAAATGATGGATATGTTGGCTGGTGCACTACCCGCTGATATCAAAGCAAAATTTGATAAGCGCGCTCAAGCAATCAATCGTGATCTATCAGGCCTCAATGATTTGGTAGAGAGTATCTTGTTGGTCAGCCGCATGGACGCAGGCCATGCTTTGCAGCAAGTTGAAAACTTAGATTTATATGATTTGATGAATCAAGAACGTCAACATTATCCTGAAGCCACCTTGATTGGCGAGCATATTATGATTGACGGTCAGCCATCCATGTTAACCCATTTAATTCGTAACTTATTAACCAATGCCATGCTACATGGTAAGCCGCCCGTCACCGTATTGCTGTATGGCGTGCAGACTACAGATGAAGCCGATGCCATTCCTGATTATCTATTGCAAACCGTGATTTCTAGTAGCTTTGCTGATTATCATCTCTCTGATGTCGACTCTTATAATGACACTACTGAGATAAACGAAGAGACAACAGCGGACGACTCAGTCAATGTTACTGATAAAGTAAAATCTGACACAATACTTACGACTGCGTTATTGCCAGCACCGCCTATTTATAAAAATGGCGAAAGCCTTACTGTCGCTGACGATACCAATATCGAGACGAGTATAGATGACAATGTACTCGTAGCAGAACCGAGCACAAAAACGGATATAGAGTCGGCAGAAAGCTCAGACAGCAACTCACTAAATACCAGTAGTAGCACATCATTGATTGCTGACTATTATAACTTTACTAATGATTTGACTGAAAAAATCAAAAAGGTCATTTGGAAAGCGGTACCCGATACTAAAGCGTCTCCTAACACCGTTGAGACACCAGACACGGCTGATCGCGAGACCACGTATATATCTAAAGATAAGATAAGTGGCAATGACGATAATGCGCGTAAAAATGGACGGGCGCAAAAAACAACCAAAGCACCCGTTGATCAAACGGCTGTCAAAAGCGACGCTAAAGACAACACGCCAGCCAACGGTGACACGTCCAGCGCATCGCGCAAAGAAGGCCTATTTACTAAGCGTCTAAAAAAAGCGAAAGGCGAACCGATACGTCCACTGCCAAAGTATGCTGTATTAGCTGTGATTGATGAAGGTACTGGGATTCCTGAAGATAAGCGTGAAGAGGTGTTTAGCCCGTTCGTGCGCTTGCAACAAAAAAACAAAGGCTCTGGTCTTGGCTTATCTTTGGTTTCACAAATTGTCACCGCGCATCAAGGCCGCATCCTGACTGACACCTTAAATGGTCATACAAGGTTTTTGGTCATTTTACCTGTTAAGCACAATCCTCACTATCATCAGAAAGACTAAATCACCAAAAAGACTGGGTCATGAAAATCTAAGTCGTCAGAAATTTAAGTCATCAGAAATACTAGGGCGCTTCTTTCTTTGTATCGAGATCGCCCTTGCACACTCCATTTCTTAAGCCCTTCTTCACTAATAGCGATTGGTCATAAGCAGGTCGCGTATGTGCATATCCAAAGTACTTGATAATATGCTATATTAGCGCCCCTTATTCTAGGGTTATTGACGGTTGTCTTTTAATTGGTTTCTTGATTAGAGAAGAGGCCTAGCAACATGTTCATGACTATTAAAAAAATTATTGAATTTTGAGCCCTCCATGAATGACATGATTGTCTTGAACGATGTGACCAAAAGTTTTTTAAGCGACCGATCAATCAAAAATGAAGACGGTAAACCGCATTGGTTTACCGCCGTTGAGCCGACTTCACTTGCTGTCAAGCAAGGCGAAATCTTTGGATTAATGGGCTATTCAGGTGCAGGTAAATCTACCCTATTGCGCTTGATTAATATGCTTGAACGTCCAGATGCAGGCCAAGTCATTATCGATGGAACCGACTTGACAACCTTGTCCGCGAGCGAGCTGCGTATTGCACGTCATAATATTGGCATGATTTTTCAGCAGTTTAATCTGATGTCTAATCAAACCGTTTTTGACAATGTGGCATTCAACTTAACGGTTTCAGGCTACCCTCGCCGTGACATTCATAAACGAGTGATGGAATGTCTTGAGATTGTTGACTTGATAGACCGTGCCGGTCACTACCCTGCCCAGTTATCTGGTGGCCAAAAGCAGCGTGTGGGTATTGCGCGAGCAATTGCACCAAGCCCCAAAGTCTTACTAGCCGATGAACCAACCAGCGCACTTGATCCTTCAACGACTCGCAGCCTGCTGACCTGTCTGCGTGACATCAATGAGAAGCTTGGCGTCACCATTGTGATTGTGACGCATGAGATGAGCGTAATTCGTCGTCTCTGCGATCGCGCCGCCCTATTGCATCAAGGAAAATTGCTAGAAGTTGCAGAGGTAAGAGACGGTTTGATTCAGGCAAATACCCCAATTGGCAAAGGCTTAGTCGTAGAGGACTAATAAGGCAGGAGAAATAGATATGTTAACTAGTACTGAATTATCCGCCTCAATAGATAAGCTACTTGCACTGCGCGAAGAGATCATAAAAGCGTTTATTGATACCTTTATCATGCTCGGTATCTCAACGACGGTTGCCATTCTCATCGGCGGACTGTTTGGCGTCTTCTTATTTTTATCAAGTGATCGCCAGTTTTTGCAGAACAAAACCCTATATGGTGTGCTTGGTGGTATCACCAACTTTATGCGTGCCTTCCCGTTTGTTATTTTGATGATTGCCATGAGTCCTTTTACCAAAGCCATTGTGGGTACTGGTATCGGGCCGATTGCGGCATCATTAGTGTTGGCAATTGCGGGCTCATTTTACTTTGCGCGTTTGGTCGAACAAAACCTACGTGAGGTGCCGCGCGGTATCATTGAGGCGACTGAATCTATGGGCGCGCGTCCTTTTACCATTATCAAAGTCCTATTGAATGAGGCGCGCTCCGGTCTGATATTGTCAGTGACGATTTTATCTATCAGCCTACTGTCTTATTCAGCAGCAGCGGGTATGATCGGCGGTGGCGGCTTGGGCGATTTAGCCATTCGTTATGGCTACTATCGTTATCAGACGGAAGTTATGATTTTTATCGTCCTTGTGCTCTCAATTATGGTCATCGGTATTCAGGCGTCTGGTAATTGGCTAGCCAACCGCATGGATAAACGCTAATCGTTTATTCAAAATAAGGTACACAGCGTGTTTATTATGAATAATACACAGGGTTTAATGCCGATTCCTCCTATGCAAAATGCTTGACTTTGTTACTGAGACCCTTTAGTTTTGTTGCTACTTTAATACTCGTTAACTTAGCAGCATTATTATCATAATGTTGCTTTTTTTAATGACAAATTTTGTCCCACAATCCCTCCCTCTTATTAAGGAAGTTCCATGAAATTAACAGATATCAGCCGTCAGTTAGCGACTGCCTTTGCTGCTGTTGGCGTATCAAGCTTGGTTTTGGTTGGTTGCAACAATTCATCAGCACCAGAGACGACTAAAGAGCCTGTGACTGAAGGCTCAACGGCAGAAACAGAAACTGCTGCTAGCGACATCGATCCTGAACACACAAAAATCGTCATCGGTACGACCGAAGGCGACTTTGCTGATATGGTACGCAACCAAGTTAAGAGCTCACTTGAGGCTCAAGGTTACGAAGTTGATCTGATTGCTTTTACAGACTATGTGCGCCCGAATCTTGCACTGGCTGAAGGTGATTTAGATATCAATATCTTCCAGCACAAGCCTTATCTTGATAATTTCAAAAAAGAAAACAATCTTGATTTGGTCGAAGTATTCCAAGTACCGACGGCACCGCTTGGCATTTACTCTGGTAAAAAGACCAGCCTAGACCAAGCTTATAAAGGCATGAGTGTCTCAGCGCCTAACGATCCAAGTAACTTTGCTCGCGCCCTTGTCATGATGGACGATCTTGGCTGGATCACGCTAAAAGATAACATTGATCCGTTGACGGCATCAAAAACAGATATCGCTGATAATAGTAAATTTGACATCAAAATCGTTGAGTTAGAAGCCGCTCAGTTACCTCGTGCCCGTGATGAAGTAGATTTCGCTGTCATCAATGGTAACTACGCGACCGATTCTGGTATCGACTTATCAAGCGCTTTGTTCCAAGAGCCAAGCTTCGCTTATGTTAACTGGTCAGCCATCAAATCTGCCGATGCTGATAAAAAATGGGTTAAAGACGTAACTAACGCTTATAACTCAGACGCTTTCAAAAAGTACGCTCATGAAACTTTCCCAGGCTATAAGTATCCAAAAATTTGGGGCACTGATCATAGCGCACACACAGAGACGGCTGCAAGTACCGCACCTGCAGAAGCGCCTGCACAGTAAGCTTTTATACCAAAACATATTTTAAGCGGTAGCAGCTTTTAAATTTTAGACGCCCATGGCTCAACGCTATGGGCGTTTTTTATGGTGCTGATTTTACGATCATGAGTGTTTCAAATGGTTGGCAATTAATAACTGACAACTAAATATGACGTTACAGCCTGTGTGTCCTTTGTAGGAAACCGTCAATCACCCTTCCCCTTTGCCTTTGTTTTTCCTATAGTGGACAGGCTAAATTAATAAATCAGCCAAACGGTAACTCGGCTAATAAGTCATTTAATCGAGTTGATCGCAACATTTGGCACTATATGTGTTTACTAAGTGGATCTACTGAGTAGCAGATTAAGAACCAATCGAAAATTATAGAAATATAAAAAATAAGGATAATAATATGAGTAATAAAACGTATAAAATGCGTACCGCTGGTAAAGCAAATATCCCAGTTCTAGGTCTGGGTACTTGGCAGTCAACAGGCCAAGACTGTATTGATGTGGTCAAAAAAGCTTTAGAAATGGGCTATGAGCATATTGATACCGCTCAAGCATATGATAATGAAAAAGAAGTCGGCCAAGGTATTAAGCAGTCAGGCGTTGCTCGTGACAAGTTCTTCTTGACCACAAAAATATTCCCTGATGACATGAAGTTTCAACCAGAAAAGCTGGTCGAAGCAGCTAAGCGTTCTTTAGAAAACTTAGATACCGATTATGTGGATCTTTTGCTACTACATTGGCCAGACGATCGTGTACCACTGTCTGAAACGATCCCAGCCTTGTGTGAACTACAAAAACAAGGATTAACGCGACATATTGGTGTTTCTAACTTTAATATTGCCAATATTACTGAAGCAGAAAAATACGCGGATGTACCTATCGTAGTCAACCAAGTGGAGTTTCATCCATTTATCAAGCAAAACACTTTACAGACTTTTTTAAACAACCATCACATTTTACTAGAAGCTTATTCGCCACTGGCACGTGGTGATGTCTTTGACAATGACACTATTAAAGAGATTGCTGAGAAGCACAATGTGACACCAGCACAAATCTCATTGGCTTGGATTTTGTCAGATAAAGATCGTGTTGCCATTCCAAAAACGGCTAACCCTGATCACTTACAAGGTAACTTGGATGCCATCGATGTATCACTGAGTGCAGAAGAGTTAGAAAAAATTGGTCATTTAGCACGTGCAGATGGTCGTAAAATTGAACATCCTGACTATAGCCCTGTATGGGATGACTAATCTTATTGTTAATTGATACTATTACTCCATGTGGTATGGATTAGGTAGTTTCTAATGCATTTTAGAAAGTATTAAAAAAGCCACCGATAGTATCGGTGGCTTTTTTATATCAAAATATAAATCTTATATCTATTGTTGCAACGTTTGCGTCTCATGAACTTTTTCTGCGGGATTATACTGCTCAGAAGGAGGAATCGCGCCACTGCGATTGTTCTCTTTCATTGATTTGGCAACCTCAGGTGGCATGTAGTTTTCATCATGCTTCGCTAACACCTCGCCCGCCACGAAGGTATCGCCCTGCATTTTACCTGTAGCGACCACCCCGGAGTTTTCAGCGAATAGATCAGGCAAAATACCTTGATACGTTACTGGCACCGTCGACTTAAAATCGGTAATTGCAAACTCAATACTTAGCGGATCATTGGGTGCGCGCTGAACGCTGCCTGCTACTACCATACCACCTGCACGAATACGTTTGTCTTGTGGCGCTTCACCCTGAGCAATGGCTGTAGCGTCAAAATAGTAGTCGGTCTGTTGCCCAATGGCATAAAGCACCAGCACCACGGCTATCGCCGCCCCTGCTAGTGTAAACATGACCCACATTAGTTTTTTGCGACGAACTGCGTTCATACCACTACCTCATTGGTGACTCACTGTTTTATAGATTACGCCCTATAAAACAAAAATATTGAAGGAACTACCATTAGAAAAACGTGATAAAAATGTCTCTCTAATCGTACTCTTCTCATAACTGTATGGTAGCATTTTTCAGACAAATCAATAAGCCTCATCGTAACTGTTGAGGTGATATCTCCATGATATTAAGATAATTTTTCTAATTAGGCTGCTTTGCTGTAGGCGTTGATGTTTTAGCCGTGCGCTGCGCTTGACGCGCTTGCTGAATCGTCAGCTGCTTAATAAGCATCTGCCTTTGCCTGCGGCTATAGATAACAAACGCTAGCATCACACCGACCGTAATTGCCCAGCATGACCACACAAAAACGCCATGCTTGCCCATGGCGATAAACTCAGACACGCTATAAAAATAGGGCTGCATAATATTTCCTAGGCGTTATTTGTTTTGACCACGGATGTATTCTTTGACCCACGCCTTGCCTTGATCACGATACAAAATCAACGTATTGGTACGATAAATCACTAAAGCTGCCACCAGCAGATAGCTACCAATAAGCATGAGCAGTAACGGCAGCCACATATCTGCCGACATTTTTGGGGCAGCGGTTAAGGTAAACGTTGAGCCTTGGTGCAAAGTATTCCACCATTGCACTGAGTACTTGATAATAGGTAGATTGACAGCACCAACGATGGACAAAATAGCCGCCGCCTTACCACGGTTGGCCGTATGTTCAAATGCGGCAAACAGTGCCATGACCCCTGCATACAAAAACGCCAAAATCAGCATAGACGTCAATCGTGCGTCCCAAACCCAATACGTGCCCCATGTTGGCTTTGCCCAAATAGAGCCTGTCAATAAGCTAATCACACACAGCAAAAACCCAATTGGAGCCAGCGCTTGCGCCACCAGATTCGCCGTCTTGATTTTCCATACCAAATAAATCACCCCCAGTATGGCAAGGGCAAAATAAATGGAGATGGCAAGACTGGCTGCTGGTACATGAATAAAGATGATACGATAACTGTTACCCTGTAAGTAGTCAGGCGGCGCAAAAGCAAGCCCCCATATACTACCGATGAGCAAGCAGAGACTGGCCAATATCGCAAGCCACTTAACCCACGGCGCAAAGATACGAAAAAACTGCTTAGTACCCACAGTGGTCAAAAAACCCTGCCAAATGCGTTGCCACAGGCTAGGAGATGAGACATTATTCAGGTTGGGCATGGGAATAAACCTATTGCTCAGCTTACTGGTCATGACTGACTTGACGCATAATGAGCGCTACTGTCTGCCAACCTGCTGGCGTTAAACACTGGATAGAATCTACAAGGAATTGTTTGCGTACTTAATCGATCATTATAACAAAATTGCCAGTTTTCACCATGATGTTAATACAAGGTGTGCTCATATAATGAACGGGTCTTACCAGATGTGTCTCTCAATCAATTCAACCATGACATTTTTAAGGTTAGTGCAATCACCCATGGCATCACCAAAACGGAGATGATACTACCTGCCAATAATAATGCCAAGATAGGCAAACCATTGAGACCGGTAGCATACAAATCGACCGCCCCTGTTGCAAATATTAAGACAGGCAACTGCATGGGCAATGCAATCAAAGGCACCAATACTGCGCCATTTTTCAATGACAGTGTCAAGCTACTGGCGACTGCGGAGAGCATTAACAACATGGGACTACCGGCGACGATAGAGGCCATCAATATCCCTGTTTCAAACCAGCTGAGCTGAAATAAAGGCACAGCAAGTAAGCTAAGCACGGCCACAATGCCGCTGCTAAACACCCAGTGAATCGCTAAGCGGATTAACACCCATAATGGCAATGATGCTTGGGCAACGACCAATTGTGCCAGCGTGCCATTATCAAGGGCAGGCTTAAATAAACCATCCACACCCATCACCAGTGACAGCAAAGCGGCAATCCATACAGCTGATACGCCAAGGCGCTGCAATAGCGCAGGCTCACTACCGACGGCTAGTGGAAACAAGGTAATAATCACCAAAAACAGCACCAAAGGGTACAGCCATTGTACTGCGCCTTGCTGCTTGACCTGCCATTCGCGCGACCACAGCTGCCCAAAGCTAATACCACGCGTCACTACGACCGTATTTGAGCTGTTACTTGTGGCTTGCATGGAACTGTCAGTTTGCGTCATTTATTTGCTCTTCTACTTAGATACTTATCGCACGCATGTAGCGCGTAGCTAGGTCTACAATAAGTTGCCTAAACCATATAATCTGTCAGATCTAGCACTTGATTGGCCACACCAACTGATTGATGACTGGTCATTAGTATGGCGCCGCCCGCATTGGCAAAGTCGCGCAGCCTCTCTTCCATGCGTGTCACCATATCAACATCGAGGGCAGTAAAAGGTTCATCAAGCAACCATAGCCGCGTCACCTCAGGCGTCAACAAATATAACCTAGCAAGGGTGATACGGCGGGTTTGACCAGCGGACAAATGACTTGAGCTGATGGTTTCAAACCCTTGTAACCCTACCCAAGTGAGCGCATCATCAATATCTTCAGGACGTGGCGTGATACCATACAAGTTCAGTAGAAAGGTGAGATTTTGCGCGACGGTCAGATTGGGATGAATACCCAACTGATGCGAGACATACAAAGGCTGTATGGGCAAACCTGCGTTTCCTTGATAAGCAACCTCACCTGTCAATACTGGTAGTAGTCCTGCCAGCTGCATCAATAGCGTCGTCTTCCCTGTCCCATTAGCACCAACCAGATGACAAATACTACCAGCAGATAAATGCAGCGATACTGCTTCACATAATGGAATTTCACCGCGTTGAACGGTCAACTCATCAAGCGCCAGTAAGGGTATATCCAAAGCCGTCATCAAAACCTCTCATTATTTATCAAGCGGCAGTCACTTTTCATCACAAACAAGTATGGTGTTCGTGGCATAATACTTTATACGTACTACAAACACACAGTATAACAAATTGTCGATTACTATGACCTTAAAACCTATGCAGACTTCAAAAGACAGCCAAAAACAAATGACTCAGACAGATACTACTCAGACAGATACTACTCAGACGAATGCTATTCAAAAAGATGATATTCAACAAGAAACTACTGAACAAAACCCTGTTGAAAGTAGCGCCTTGACTATAGATGGCCTTATCGATGCTCAAGTTGAGTTTATGCAAACATGGCTATATAAACAATCTGAACCTTTGAGCTTAGAGGCTTGGCAATGGTTTGGTGAGCAATCCCTGAATAAATATGTCAGCCGCGAGCAATTGCAGCATTTGATTAATGACTGGATCCTTAGTCAGCCGATGAGCGAGACGATGCGTACAGATATACGCGACATTTTGCATACCGTTATTTATCATCCGGTCAATGACAATGTGCCTTTGTCTGAGCTGGTGGATGACACGCAGGTTGAGATGCTTGCTAGTTATGTAGGCAGTCATGAACAGCAGCGCAATGTCTTGATTCATACGCTGGTCGGCAACGAAACCTTTGCAGACTTGCTAACGCAGACGCTATACCATGCCATCAATGATTTTATGGAAACCACCTTAGATAAAGCAGGTGGCGTCGGTAAGCTGATGAAGCTTGGGCGTAGCTCATTTGAAAAGGCCACCAACAGAAACCTTGATGAAAAGTTGCAAGCCTACTTAAACCGTAATATTAAAGATCTAGCACGCAAAGCAGAAGCCAATGCACAAGCGCATTTATCAAATGAAGAAGTCGCACGTTTGCTGATCACAGGTTGGGCACGAATCAAAGAGCAGCCTGTCAGTCATGTCCAAACCTATTTGCGTGATGAACCTGATGATAGCAGTATCGCGCATATCGAAGCTGGCATTCAGCAAAGCTACAATCGATTGCGCCTGTCACCTTATGTGCACAGCCTTGTCGCCGCAGGAATCGATACGTGGTACGCCAATCATCAAGCAGATTCTATTGCGACCATCGCGGCAAGCTTGTATATCGATGAGCAGGCTATGAGCCAATTTAGCACCGCGTTATTACCTATCGTACAAGATGCCCTGAAAAGTCCTTGGTTTGAGGCACACACCCGTGAGATGCTACAAGCGTTTTATGAGCAACCAACGATTAAAAAAAGTCTGACACTGAACGACAAATAATTTATCGTTCAGTGTTTCTGTATTTAATTTAACTTCATTTATTGATCAGTACACTATTTATTATGAGTCAACGCAACAAATTCAGCTTGTGGCAAAGGATTAAACGGTTTCTGACCACCTCAGCGCCGCCGTCTGCGCATGAGGGTGATAATAAATTGTCTGTATCGTCAGACAATATTGATCAAGCCACCTCAAAAACTCATAATGCTCAGACTAAAGGCAACAATAGCAAGGACAGTAACAGTAGCAACAAGGTAAGCATTGAAAAAGCAAGTGCCAAATCTGTTAACAGCGCTGTTGATGGGCAATTACCACTCACTTCAACTGGCGCGAGCGAAAAAAAATATGAGCGTCCTAACACACCCATTGTCGATGTCCTGAAACACTACCTAAATGAAAAACAGTGGCACTATACTTACTATCGACCCAAAACCCATGATGACCAGCAGTCACATCATTTGTCACTAAGAATGCGGCATCAGCAGCTCAACTGCGGCTATCTATTTCGTGTTCAAGAAAAAAACAAGCTACTCGCTGTCTACGGGATATTGCCATTTTTGATACCAGAGACGCATCAAAGCGCTGCAATACTGCTGATCACCCAACTCAATTACGACATGCTCATTGGCAATCTAGAAATGGATGTCAATGATGGCGAAATACGCTACAAACATGCCATCGATGTTGAAGCAGTTGGCATTAATAATGAGATTATCGATCACTTATTACAAAGTACGATAGCGATGACCACGGTCGCCCATGAGCTATTTAGCAATTTGATTAACGAACAAGATCCGGCAGAAGATTTGCAAACCTTGCTGACGACGTTACGCCAAGACGTAGATTCACGAACGTTTTTTTTGCCCACGCAGTTTGTGCAATAAATAGCTAAACGACGTGTATTACTCATCTTCATATTTGTTACAAACCCTTTTATCACTAAGGCGTGTTCTAATACTTTAAGCCTATTTATTCTAGTATGAGGGCGTCTTAAAATTCCTTTCAATAAGAACCTGTATCGCCTTATGCTAAAAATTGCTTACTCTGATATTTTTCGTTATTCGGTTCCTGACAAGCACCGTTTCCCGATGCAAAAGTACACTCTGATTCCTGAGCGTTTATTGGCTGAGGGAACGATTCAAACCGATAACTTTTTTGCGCCTTCTCAATTAAGTGAGGAGGAGATTTTGACCACGCATACGCTCGACTACTGGCATCAGCTCAAAACCCAAACGCTGCCCCGAAAAGAGGCGCGCGCCATTGGCTTTGAGATGACATCGACACTGGTCGAGCGTGGTCGTTACATTGCTCACGCCACTTACGAATGTGCCTTATATGCGCAGCAATATGGCGTGGCAATGAATGTGGCGGGCGGTACGCACCACGCGTTTGCCGATCATGGCGAAGGGTTTTGCGTTCTTAACGATGTCTGTATCGCCAGTAATTTGCTATTGAATCGCGGACAGGCACAAAAGATTTTGATCGTAGATTTAGATGTACATCAAGGTAATGGCAATGCCAGTATTATGGCAACAGAACCGCGCGTGTTTGTCTTTAGCATGCATGGCGCCAAAAATTATCCGTTTCGTAAGCAAATATCAGATTTGGATATTGAGTTAGATAATGAGACAGGGGATGAAGAATATCTACAGATTTTAGAAGACACGCTGCCCCGTTTGATCGCTGATTTTGCACCTGACCTTATATTTTATCAATCTGCTGTTGATGTGCTTGCCACGGACAAATTAGGCAAGCTAGGACTGACGCTAGAGGGCTGCAAGGCGCGTGATGAATACGTATTGCGCCAAGCAAAAGCTGCCAATATTCCTATGGCAATCGTCATGGGTGGCGGTTATTCAGAAGATATCGAAGATGTGGTCGAAGCGCACTGTAATACCTTTCGTTTAGCGCAGCAGATTTATTTTAGTGAGACCACTAATTAGTGCAATGACGTACCTCGTAGCCAGTTCAACATAGCAGACTGACATAAAAAAGCATTGCTGGAATAAATTTTCCTCGCTTGCTGTGCCTTCGCAGACATAGGCTTCAAAAAATTCATCCCAACAATATGTATTTTTTTAAACGAAAGTAACTATGCAACAATTATACAGCAACTCAATATTTACCTAATAGATTGGTTACTTTGTAAGGCAGTTTTACATGGCAAAAATATTGATAGGTCTAGGCGTCATACTGATTATCGTCGGTGTGATTTGGCTAGTATTTCCAAGTGCATTTTCATGGATAGGAAATTTACCAGGTGATGTTAAACACACCTCAGGCAATACGCGGGTGTACTTCCCTGTGGTTACCATGATCGTGGTCAGCGTCGTTGCGACGATCATTTTAAATTTATTTAATCGCTAGGGCATGTCCTCAATCTGAGCGAAAGCAACTAAATGGGCTAAAAATGGCTAAATCTTGTTAAACAGCGTCAAATAGCTGGACAATATCTCGATATTATCTACACTATTTTCCTTGTTTATCGACAATTTATCTCATTTTTATCACCATTTTCAAAATGAGGACACGCCCTAGTTATACTTCTGTTAAAAAAGCGCGGTTATCCCTTGCCAGCCTACGCGCAGCCCAAGTACGGTCAAAATTACTAAAATAAGCTGACGAAAGCGAGCTTGCGGTAAATAACGACGTAAGCGAATACCAACCAAAAGCGCTGCAACTGACAAAACACTCAATAATGCAATTAATTGCCACTCACTATTACTCAGTGCCATTAGCGGCTCTCTTAAAACAATGATCTGAGCAATTTTTCCCAAAAAATAACACATATTACCGACCTTGGCGATGGTGTTTTTATCGTCGCTTGCAGACAACAAATACATCATCAATATGGTCGACATCGCATTGGTCGAGCCGCCAATCACGCCTGCGCTAAAGCCAACGGCAATCAGTACCGGCTTGGTATCTGGTAAGCGAATCTGCTTACCCAATAGACCACTTATGACATAAAAACCAATGACCGCTGCCAATACCAACAAGATATAAGCGCTGTCTACCCACAATAAGAGCTTTGCGCCCAAAATACTGCCAAGCAAGCTTGTCAAAGCTAGCAGCCAATAACGGCGACCATAATAAATAAAGTTTTGCCAAAGCGTACGACCACCGCCTGCCAGCCATGTCATCGCATTTAATAACAGTGAGGGAAAGATGGTCAATACAATGGCATGTGGCAATGAATATATGCTGGCAAGCGCTGTAGTTGTCACCAACGTCACGCCCAATCCGCTGATACCATGTAGTAGCGACGCTAGAGCAAAGACTGCAACCAGCAATAATGTCTGCATGCTATCGTCATCGACTATTTCAGCCGCCTCTATGGATGTCTTCAAGACTTAGTACCCGTGCCTATAGCAATATAATTAATAGCCACATAGTTAATAGCAACATAGTTAATCATTCTGACGCTGCCAAATTAACTCACCAACGATACTTGCTAATTGCTCAGCGATTTTATCTTTACTTGTCTTTTCAAGGGTTAGCGTATCGCGCCCGTAGCGCTCAGAGAAAAACACCTGCATCGCGTTGTCGTCACTGGCAAACCCAATGTCCTTGCGCGAGACATCATTACAAGCGATCAAATCTAAGTTTTTAGCAATAAGTTTGCCACGCGCATAGCGCTCAACGTCTTGCGTTTCTGCGGCAAATCCAACGACGAACAGTTCTGGATTGGCAAGCGAGATAGTTGCTAAAATATCAGGGTTTTTGACCAAGCTGAGTGTCATCGCCTCTTGTGTCTTTTTGATTTTTTGCGGTGCTGCTTCTTCAGTACGATAATCTGCCACAGCCGCAGTCGCAATAAAGATATCAGCGGCTCTCACGCTATCATTGCTAGCAGCTGAATGCGTATGGTCTTCACCGCAGTCGCAAGCATCATGATGATCGTGAGAGTGATCGTGCTCTTCTTCAAAGTCTGCCAGTAACGCGCTGTGCGTCCCATCCACACATTGCTGGGCGGCGATTAGCATCTCTTTAGCGGACAATACATCGATACGTGTGACGTTCAGCGGCGTTGATAGTGCCACTTTACCGCCCGCAATCAAGATAACTTCTGCCCCAGCCACCACACAAGCGCGTGCCAACGCAAAGCCCATTTTTCCTGTCGAGTGATTGGACAAATAACGTACTGGATCAATGGCTTCAACCGTCGCTCCTGCCGTGATGACGACTCGCTTGCCTGCTAACCGTTGCGGTGTGGATTGCATGGCGGTGAACAAGAGCACTTCAGCCAATAGCTGTTCGGGCTCAGGCAATCGTCCCGCCCCTACATCACCACACGCTTGCTCTCCACTAGCTGGCTGAATAACCTGATAATTCATGTCACGTAGGGTTTGTACGTTTAGATTGACCGCTGGATGCGCCCACATCTGCTGGTTCATCGCAGGCGCAACAATGACTGGTGCTGCCGTTGCAAGGCACACAGTGGTCAACAAATCATCAGCCATTCCCATCGCCAGTCGCGCAAGTGTATTGGCAGAAGCTGGCGCAATGATCACCAAGTCCGCCCATTTGGCCAGCTCAATATGTCCCATCCCTGCTTCTGCTTTTTCGTCAAGCAATGAGACATGTACTTCATTTCCAGTCAAGGCTTGTAGCGTCAGAGGCGTGATAAATGCTTGAGCCCCTGTGGTCATAATGACACGCACATCAAAACCTGCTTTAATCAGTAAGCGGGCAAAAATAGCAGATTTATAAGCGGCGATACCGCCAGTAATAGCAAGCACAATATTAGACATAAGTATGGTATCAATGAAAAAGTTGAAAGATAAAAATTGCGCTTATAGTAACAAGTATGAGATAAGTTGGGTAAAATTTTCCGTATTTAACTGAGACATTTACAACCAACCCACCATCGAGGAGAAATAATGGCCATTAAAGACTGGCATGAAGAAGACAGACCACGCGAAAAATTGCTAAAATTTGGTGCAGCACATTTGACCGATGCAGAGATTTTGGCGATATTTTTGCGAACAGGCACACAGTCGCAATCCGCCATTGAGCTGGCTCGTCATCTCATTGAGCAATTTGGTAGCTTGGCTGAATTATTGGCAGCGCCTCAAGACACCGTGCTTGCTTGCCACGGCATCGGTCCTGCCAAATACTCACAGATATTGGCGTCGCTTGAAATGGGAACGCGTTACCTAAACAGTGAGCTTAAGACAGGTCGAGCGCTTGGTCGATCTCAAGTGGTCAAAGATTATATCAGTACGCAGTTACGCGGTGAGCATCGTGAAGTCTTTGCCGTTCTATGTTTAGACAACGGACTCAATCTTTTGAATTATGAGATCCTATTTACAGGCGGTATTTCATCCTGTTCCGTTTGTATCAAACACGTATTACGGCATGCTTTAAGTCACGCTGCCAGTCAACTGATTGTCGCTCACAATCATCCACACACCGACTCCAAGCCATCAACTGCAGACAATTTGCTGACCTACGAGCTTAAAAAAGCGTGCGATTTATTAGATATCGCGCTTGTCGATCATATCATTGTCGGACGCAATGATACCTTGTCTTATGCAGAAAGCTGTTTGATACCTTTTGATTGAGAATCGATATTAAGCATTGATGTGAAAACTGTATAGCCAGTTCCAAATAAAAACAATATATGAATAGCGACCTACTACTGAAATAAATTCTCGCTGCTTGCTATTGGCAAACGTGACAGAGGTGACAAACAATGTATCCCAGCAGCACAGTATCTGTTTGAAAATAAATCAATATAACGAAAAGTTAAATCAACTGCATGGGTGCTTTAAAAATTCGCTTTGAGAAATTGTTATAAGTTAACAAACAAAAACGTAGCGCAAAGCTACGTGATACATATTATCGACACAGCGTAGCATTTTAACTACTGATAGTTAGCAATAACTGTCTCATATTGTTAGCTAACTCACTTTAATCAATTTTGGTCTTTGATAACCAATCTATCATTAGAATGATTAATAACATACATTGGACCCATTATCATTGATTGTATAATGGGTTAAAAAGTCAGTGATAGTGCTCTGTTTTGGTTTTATAGAAATACGAGTCTTCAATATCGGCTTAAGAAGACAATTTACTAAATAAAATAATAACGATATAGATTCAAAAAACAGCGCGCCAAACTACATTGATTCACATATTTTTTACGCTTTTGATCTAGCGTTATAGAGGAGACAATCATGGCCATTGGCTTATTTATTTTAGCGATTCTCATTCAATTAGCCATGGTTTTGGCCATCTTTTTGTTGTCTTTATCACGTGTCACTGGCAGCGTCGTTGCCTTGGTAACGGTCATTGTCACAGCGCTCATTAGTCCTTGGTCTCTGCTGCTAGGTATTCCAATTGCGCTATTGTGTTTGGTTCTGCTAGTCGCTCCCATTAGACAGTCTCTAATTACCAGACCTGTCTATAAAACTCTAGGCGGCGCGATGCCTAGCATGAGTGATACTGAGCGTGAAGCGCTTGATGCAGGTACCAGCTGGTGGGAAAAAGAGCTGTTTATGGGTGCGCCCAATTGGGATATATTTGCTAATTATCCTTATCCAAAGTTATCAGAACAAGAGCAAAGCTTTATTGATAACGAAGTAGAAACGCTGTGTGCGATGCTTGATGAGTGGAAAATTCAGCATGAGGATAAAGACCTGTCGCCTGAAGCGTGGCAATTTATTAAGAGTAATGGTTTTTTGGGGTTGATCATTCCAAAAGAATTTGGTGGTCTAGAATTTAGCTCGTATGCACAAAGCCGCGTCATGAGCAAAATTGCCTCACGCTCGCCAACGGCAGCCGTCACTTGTATGGTTCCAAACTCGCTCGGCCCAGGCGAGCTTTTGATGCATTATGGTACAGATGAGCAAAAACAACGTTGGCTACCAGGTCTTGCCAAAGGCGACGAAGTGCCTTGCTTTGGCTTAACAGGTCCTGAAGCTGGCTCTGATGCTGGTGCTATTCCTGACACTGGCGTGGTTTGCTACGGAATGCATGAAGGCGAGAACGTTCTTGGCTTACGTATGAATTTCTCAAAACGTTGGATTACATTGGCACCTGTCGCTACTGTCGTAGGCTTAGCATTTAAAATGCACGATCCAGAAGGGTTGCTTGGCGATCCTAAAAAAACCGATTACGGTATTACTTGTGCGCTTGTACCTGCCAACCACGAGGGCGTTATTACAGGCCCACGTCACAATCCTATCGGCTCACCTTTCATGAATGGTACCGTCGATGGCAAAGACGTGTTTATTCCCCTAGATTACATTATTGGCGGAGTTGAAAATGCGGGCCGCGGTTGGCGTATGCTGATGGAATGCTTGGGCGTGGGTCGTGGTATCTCCTTGCCTGCTCTATCAACCTCAGCCAGTGAAATGACATATTTATCTGTTGGTGCTTTTGCCAAGGTTCGCGAACAGTTCAAAATCTCAGTCGGTAAATTCGAAGGCGTTCAAGATGCCACCAGCCGCATGGCAAGTAACACTTATATGTTGGAAGCTTTTCGTCATCTTGTGACATGCGGGCTTAATCAAGGCGGTACGCCTTCTGTCATGACGGCGATGGCAAAATATTACGCAACCGAAACCATGCGCGGCGTAGTCAATGATGGTATGGATGTCGTTGGCGGTCGCGCCGTACAGATGGGTCCACGTAACTTCTTAGCAACGCCTTATCAAGCAATTCCTGTTTCTATCACTGTTGAGGGTGCCAATATTTTGACACGCTCGCTGATGATATTTGGTCAAGGCGCTATGCGCTGCCACCCTTATTTATTTGATGAGCTGCAATTGCTACAAAGTGAAGACAAAGAAGGTGCGCTCAAAGAATTCGATAATATGTTTTTCAAGCATTTGGGCTATACCTTTAACCGCGGCGCAAAAGCGTTTGTCGCAGGTTATATTGGTGGCAGCAGCCATGCACCAAGCTTTGCAGACGATTTCACTCGTCCTTACTACAAGCATATCAATCGTTTGAGCGCAGGTTTTGCCTTAACCGCTGATATGGCATTAGGCTTACTTGCAGGTGATTTGAAACGTAAAGAGATGCTATCTGGTCGTTTGGCCGATATTCATGGTCATCTATTTATCTCAACGGCTATTTTGCAATTTTATGAGCACGGTACCAAATCAAAGGCTGAACGTTTGCACGCCGAAGTCGCGCTGCAAAATAGCTTCTACACCATTCAAGAAGCGTTCTTATCCTTCTTTGATAACTTCCCAAATCGTATGGCAGCCAGTGTGGTCAGTTTTGTAACATTCCCCAGTGGTCGTATCTTCACCCCGCCAAGCGATGAGCTAAAACGTCAATTGGGCGATACCTTTATGGATGATTTTGAAGCCAATCCATTCCGTGATTATCTCAAAACGATGGTGTACTATAATACCGATGCGGACGATATCACCGGACGTATGGAGCATGCTTATCAAACGCTAACTGACATAGAACCTTTATGGCAGAAGTTTAAAAAAGCAGAGCATAAAGACAGCTTTGAGGGCCTTACCTTTGAAGATCACGTGGTTTATGCCAGTCAAAATAATGAAATTACTGAAGAAGAAGCAGAAGTTCTCATTCAGTACAACGCCTTACGCTTTGACTCATTGTTGACTGACGTATTTGACAAAAACCTTGTGAAAGCGCAAGAACGTGGTAATCCTCATAGCCTCGACAATGCAGTACAGCAACTGACTGACTATGCTCAGCTGAAAAATGACGCACAGGCCAAACATGGTATTCCGGCTAATAGTGTTACTACCGCTGACACCAATGAGGAGACTGGCGACGCCAACCCCAATCATGGCTATGAGAGTGATGGTGATGTAGAAATGGTCTCTGAGCAGCACACTGCCAAAGAGAAGCAGGATCAAGCCAGCTTTGCTGACTCAAACCCTGATGCAGAAGCCCTTGATCATCGTCATCGTGACGCCGCCTCCCATTTAAATGAGCGAATGGGTAACAACCACAGTCAGAATGCCTACAATACGCACAGTCCTGACCAAGTGATTGATTCTGAGCGCCCTGCGAATGTAGAGGTTACAACTAAAGATGTAGAAAAAGTATCTGCTACTAATGCCAGTGATTCCACCGATAGTAAATGGAAAGATGGTCTACGTCGGGACGAAAACGATAAGGTCTAGGGATTAAAAATCTGACCTAGTATGTCGCTCTTTAAATGATTCAAATAAAAAAAAGACTGTCCAATTCGGGCAGTCTTTTTTTATATATTCCATTCGTTACGGTATAGCTAGCAAGAAAATTTGCACCAACCCAGCCCCCTTATTTTTTGTATTCCTGTTACTTAGTATCGACTATTGTCATAAAAAAAGCGTCAAATCACTTAAATATGAAATACATATGCGCTAAACTATAAAAATATGTTGCAGTAACCTTACTATTTATTTTATATTGCGCAGTCATTTGACATAAGCAAAAGACATAAAGTTTTAGATCATGGAAAATTAAATATATCAGCATCAATAATTCGTACATTAATGCTGATATATCTGATACTAGGCATTGTATATAAAAGGATATAGATTATGTGGAAGAACATGGGACTAACGGGCAAGATTATTGTTGCCATGGTGCTTGGTATTATACTGGGTTTATTTATAAATTATTCAGGACTGAATGCGGAAGGCAGTTTTGTTAATACCTATATTACCGATGGATTTTTTGCCATTATCGGTAAGTTATTTGTCAATTCGCTAAAAATGCTAGTCGTGCCTTTAGTACTTATTTCACTGATTTGCGGTGTGTGCGGTATTGGTGATATCCGCTTGCTTGGGCGTATCGGTACCAAAACATTTATGATTTATATGTTTACCACCGCGCTCGCTATTGCAACGGCGATTGGACTGGGTATATTATTTGGCATCGGTAAGGGCATGAATATCCCTAGTGGGGCAAATTTTGAAGCAGCCTCAGCACCGCCGCTGCTTGACGTCTTCTCTAATATTGTGCCATCAAACCCCATCAGCGCGATGGCCAATGGCGATATGCTCTCGATTATTTTCTTTGCTATTCTTATTGGTATCAGTATTTTGATGGTGGGCAAACCTGCCAAAGGCTTAGTACAAAGCTTGGAGCTTATCAATGAAGTCATCTTAAAAATGGTGACCATTATTATGAACCTAGCCCCTTATGGTGTGTTTGCGCTACTTGCGACCGCGATGGCGAACTTGGGTTTCGAGTTGATCGGAGCGCTGGTGAGTTATATGCTCGTCTTGGTTGGCTCATTGGCTTTCCATTTTTTCATCACCATGATGATTGTACTCAAAGTCGCCTCAGGCTTATCAATCAAGACTTTTTTAACAAAAATGCGCGAAGTACAAATTTTTGCTTTTAGTACCTCCAGCTCAAACGCAACCATTCCTATTACCTTACGTACCGTAACTAAGCGCATGGGTGTTAATAACTCAGTAGCTTCGTTTACCGTTCCTTTTGGTGCCACCATCAACATGGATGGTACGGCCATTATGCAAGGGACCGCGACCATTTTTATTGCCAATATCTATGGTATTGATTTGGGCGTGACTGATTATCTAATCGTTATTCTCATGTCGGTATTGGCCTCTATCGGAACAGCAGGTGTCCCTGGTGTTGGCTTGATTATGCTATCAATGGTATTTGCTCAAGTTGGCTTACCTATCGAAGGTATTGGCTTAATCTTAGGCGTGGATCGTATCCTTGATATGTTACGTACGGCTGTTAACGTCGGCGGTGATGCAGCAGTGACAGCCATTGTGGCAAAGTCAGAAGGTAAAATGGACTTAGCCGTTTATAATGATCCTGATGCAGGCTCTAAAGACGTATTCGATGGTCACATTGATGAAGACAATGAGCGTGAATTCTCTAAAGTCATGAATGATGGCATTATGGGTAGTGAGTACGATGACGTTGACCGTCGCCACTAACCACTTCTGCTAAATAGATATTCATAACATAAAAAACCTCAGTCACATATGCACATGGGCTGAGGTTTTTTTATATCGGACAGAAGATATAGTCAGCTGAAAATAAACCGGTTATACGGACTTAAATGCGCTACTAGTATAAATTTTACTGGCTTGCTGCGTCCCCAGAGGCTGCGCAAAATTCATTTCAGTAGCGCTATGTTCTTTTTATAGTGCATTGACTATAGAGCCGACTCAATAAGTTTGTTACCTACTACCCCATCACATATTTGGTGATCATCGCCAAGCAGACCAGTACAATCAAAGGTCGAATCAGTTTACTACCGCCTTTGACCACCATGTGAGAACCAAAATACGCTCCTACTGCTTGCCCTACCATCATGGCCAGTCCCACTTTCCATAGGACATTGCCACCTAGAATAAAAAAGATTAATGAGCCAATGTTGGTCGATAGGTTCAATACTTTTGCCGCACCTGTCGCTTCTATAATTTGACGGCCGCGTAATGCCACATTGCCGAGCGCAAAAAACATGCCGGTACCTGGACCAATATAACCATCATAAAATCCAATCAATGGCGCTACTATCTTTTGCCATTTGCCCTCTGAGATGCGCGGTGCCGCTTCCACTTCACCAAGCTTAGGCGCAAAAAGTGTATAAATACCAATGGCCGCAATCAAAAAAGGAATTAGCTTTTCGAGTAAATCTGGCGGCGACATTTGGACGGCAATTGTACCAATCACTGATCCGATAAACGCAGCAATAATAGCAACTTTAATACGCTGCGGTTTGACGACGCCCTTTTTTATCATAGTAATGGACGCGGCCAATGCGCCAGAAGCAGCCTGTAGCTTATTGGTTCCGAGCGTTAGAACTGGTGGAATATTGGCAAGTAGCATGGCTGGAATGGTCAACAAACCGCCGCCACCTGCGATGGCATCAATGAATCCTGCCAGCGTGGCGACAGCAGTCAGCATTAAAATAATCTCTAAAGAAAGTGATACATCCATGGCGCTGGCCTTTAGAATAGATAATAGAAAAGAAAAAGTCTAAAAGTGTAGAGACAAAAATATCACTGTCAATCAAGCCTGAGCGTGACTGCAACAGGCAGAAATATGACTGAGGGTGATATAACGCTGCTCATTATAAAGATAAAACTATAAAAAAAGCCAAAAACACAAAAAAGTCTGCTAGATTTGTCTAATAATCTATTGATTAAGCGATATATCTTATTTCTCTAAAAACGGTAACGACTTGCAACTACTTTGTCGGTTATATCCTCTTTATAATATCGTTATCGTGGATATAACAGCAGGTACCGATAACTTTTGGTTAATGGTTTTTGTTGTCTATATGAAGAAGAGTATGCGAAACTACTCCTTTCTATCTGCGTGACAGTTACTAGCGGTCACACAGATATTTGAAGTTATTTTATAAATTGTATTTAGTAAATGAGGATGATATGGCAATACGAAGGATTAAGTCTTTTTTTAAACTTGACGCAGCAGGCGGTATCGTCTTGGCATTGGCTGCCGTTGCTGCAATGATTGTTGCTAACTCCCCTCTTAATGTTTGGTACGAAAGCTTTATTCATGCACCCGTTGCCGTTCAAATAGGTGACTTCGCCATTGCTAAAGACGCGCATCACTGGATCAACGATGGTCTAATGGCGATTTTCTTTTTCTTGGTCGGACTTGAGCTTAAGCGTGAGGTGTTAATCGGCGAGCTGTCTAACGTCAAACAAATCATCCTACCAGCTGGGGCCGCACTAGGCGGTATGATCATGCCTGCCATCGTCTATTTGCTTTTTAACTACAATGAGCCTGAATTTTGGAAAGGATGGGCCATTCCAGCAGCGACCGACATTGCGTTCGCGCTTGGTATTTTGAGTCTTTTAGGGAACCGCGTCCCCAACTCCCTAAAAGTATTTTTGGTCTCTATTGCTATCTTTGATGACATCGGCGCTATTTTAATCATTGCGCTGTTTTACACCAGCCAATTATCACTAGAATCGTTGGCTGTCGCTGGCTTGTGTTTGCCCGCTCTGTACTTCTTGAATCGTCGTAACGTCACCAGAATTACACCATATCTACTGATCGGTGTAATCATGTGGATTGCAGTATTGAAATCTGGCATCCATGCAACCTTAGCGGGCGTGGTCTTAGCCCTCTTTATCCCCATGTTTGACCGTACCGATCCTGAGCATTCTCCAGTTGAAGAATTAGAGCATGACTTACACAATACGGTGGCTTTTGGTATTTTACCCATATTCGCATTTGCCAACTCGGGCATATCCCTTCAAGGTGCGGGTTTGGCTGAGCTGTTTCATTCAGTGCCGCTTGGTATTGCCGCTGGTCTATTTATCGGCAAGCAACTGGGCATCATGATTATGTGCTGGTTGATCTTTAAGCTTGGCATCTCAACCATGCCAAGAGGTATGAACTTTAAGCAAATATATGGCGCGGCTTTATTGTGCGGTGTTGGCTTTACTATGAGTTTGTTCATTGGTGGATTGGCATTTGCTGGTGATACGACCATGTTTGATGAGCGACTAGGTATTATCATGGGCTCTATCGTCTCTGGTATCGCAGGTTATATCATGCTAAAAGTAAGCTTGAAAGACAATGCCAGTGGCACATCGGTCGATTTGACGCGTCCACATTAATAATACAACGAGCTACTTAAACGCTCTTTAGCAGATAAGTAGCTTGTCGTCATAAACCCGTGTGATGCTAATCTAGCAACATCCATCTAGCGACACTAAGTGAATAGATAAATAAATGAATAGATATGACTATCGTTGGCATTGTGAGAACACGTCGTCATAAAGGCAATAGATAAATATGGATGCAACGGATAAAAGCAACAAAGCAGTGACCGACTCTTATCAACGTCATGGACGTACGACTGCCATCGACGACCATAGTGATTTGCAGATTTTAAAGCGAATCAAGCGTTATTTGCTACCAAAAGACTTTGTTATCTCGCCAAATTTATTAAATGAGATGGTCACCGGCTACGATATTGGTGATCCACTTGCAGACGCCCTAGCTGCTGACGGCATTCGTTTTGCCAAACCTTTACAGCAACTCATTATCAATGGCAGCGACGATAATGATCTTTTAAGTCATCCCTCTTTTGCTACCTTGACTGAGCAATTTCGTCAGCCACCAAGCTGGTTTGATCCTAAGCTTGCGCAAATTGGTGCCATTGCTTATCGGCGCTATCCGCTGATGTTGATTTGGCTGCTGCGTAATGTGGCTCTGATGGCAGGCTATAGTATTCCTGCCCTCTCCTTACCGCTTGTGCAGACGGGCGCACTGATGCATGATGCGCTACCGCGGCTTATGCGTACTTATGCTTATATTCTCGCTGTCTCAGAGCATCCGCAGTCAAATATGAGCGCACGCTCTGACCAAAAACCAATCGAACAAGTATTGGCTATCGGTTCTGAGGGCTGGCGGCAATCTATCCAAGTACGTCAAATTCATACTTTGGTACGTCAGAATCTGCTCAAAGGTAAGGGCAATGCGGCAGCTGGCATCATACCCAATGCCGACCAACATCATAATCCTGATGGCAGTTGGAACACGGACTATTGGGGCCTACCGATCAATCAGACCGATATGATTGCCACTCACCTACAGTTTTCATTGTTGATTATGCGTGGTTTGCGACTGCTTGGTGCGTGCATCAGTCAAGAGGAAGCCGAAGGTATCTTGCATCTCTGGAACCTTGCCAGTTATTGGATGGGCGTTGATCTAGAACGTCTACCAAAAGATGAAGCGGCATGTTGGGAATGGCTCTATACCTACCTATCCATCCAGCAGCTTGATTTTAAAATGGGACGACCACTAGCAAAAGCCTTGCACGATTTGCCGCGCCAGCTCATGGGTGAGGACAATCGCCGTGGACGCTTTGTGGAGATGGTCAATGCCAGTGTGACACGTACCTTGGTAGGCGATGATATTGGCGACGGTCTCAATTTACCAAAGTCAAAAATACGGTTTGGTGTATTGTCCTCAGTTCCTATCTTGTTTGCGCTTGATACCGCGCGACAGCACAATCAAATGGTCGATAAAAAGCTAGAAGCATTCCGTGCCAAACGCCAAGACAATATGAACTGGTGGCTCAAGAAAAACGATGACTATTATAAATAGCAAAGCGCAAGTATCAATGTAGAAGGCAATAATAAAAGGCTATCCTATATATTCTCAATACCAGTCTCTACTACAACCGCGTATTCTGTATGCGGTAATACCATTCAAGCTGCCTATCAAAACCCGTTTCTAGCAAACTGGCAATCACTCGTCCTGTCAGACCCCAGACTGTCTCACCATCTACTTGCCAGCTAGGTGTAAGCATGGTCGCAGTTTGATCTTGCATCGTATATTCTACCGCATACTCGACGGTAGGCTGAGTGAGCAACGTCTCAAAATCTGCCCAAAATATACGAGAGATTTCCCCCGGCTCAGGCACAAGTATCAAGTCTGGTGCGATCAGTGCCACAATGGGACGCACACTCATGCCGCTCTTTGATGTCTGAATCGGCAGTTGACCGAGCAATTGAACTTTATTAGGTGGCAGTGCCGTTTCCTCACAAGCCTCGCGCAAGGCAGTAACGACATTATTACCATCGCCTCGATCATGCTTACCGCCTACGCAGGACACTTCCCCAGCATGACTGTTCATGTGAGCAGCACGGCGCGTCAATAGCAACTTAGGATGGCGCTCATGAGTAATCGCAACCAAGACCGACGCATCCGCAATGGGTGTTTGATAAAGACTGTCTAGGACGCGGGCACTATAGGGTGAGCTTTGAGCCTGATATTGCGCTGGACTGGTGACGGCATTCAACGTCTCATGCTGAATGCGCTCAGCCAATCTTCTGAGCGTTGGATAACGAATAAAGGTTGGTACAGCGACGCTGAACTTATTAAAGATATCAAGATCTTTGGGTACAGTCATTATCAAATCCTATGGATGGTCATCGTCATATTATTCATGAAGACGCCTGTATCAGCATACCAGTATAACCTGTCGCTAGTATGGCCGTCGTTCTTATTAGTCGGCTGTCGCTTTCATCGACCTGCCTCATATTTATACCATTTCAAACAAAGTAAGCGCTGTTATTACATCAAACGACTTTTACACCTATATGTGAACACTATAATACATATAAAACCACTTCCCACTTGTGTATACCCTTTGTTATATAGGCTGAGTATATCTTAGGATGATACTTTCATCGTAATATCCGTTTTCCGTTGCCTCTGACTCTCCCTCTAAGTACTTCTATCCCTTGTGCTATCTGGCTTTATTCATCATATAGTTATTTATCTAAATTAGCTTAGAGGCGCTTTTGTTTAGTCTTTATTGTCCTTGGTAAGTATCATAAAAGCATCTTTACATTACCAAACATTAACCGAGCAATGTTCCAAAAAAAGCGTTTGGCTATTATTATAAATCTTAGCAAGACGACGATGCCAGTAACCTAAAATAGCACTATAAAAATACTGATACCAGCACCTCGACTTGTTGTGACAACAATAAATAAGACATTTAATAAGAATGAAGGATACAGATTATGACAGACCAAATCGATAACATGATGCCACCTGCTGAATATATTAATGATGACTATAAAGGTTCAGGTAAACTCAAGGACAAGCGCGTTTTAATTACTGGCGGAGACAGTGGTATCGGGCGCGCAGTGGCTTTCCACATGGCACGCGAAGGTGCCAAAGTCGCTATCCTTTATCACTCTGATGAAGACAGCGCTAATGAAACACGTAAAGGTATTGAGGCAGAAGGCGCAGAAGCACTGGTCTTACAAGGTGATACCGCTGACAGTAGTAGTTGTAAAGCGACGGTAGACGCTGTCGTGGACCAATGGGGCGGTATCGATGTATTGGTCAATAATGCTGGCATGCAAAAGCCGTATCATGATTTGTCTGAGGTCAGTGATGAAGACTGGCAACAGCATTTTGACGTCAATATGGCAGGAATGTTTTATACCACCCGCGCTGCCCTTGAGCACATGAAAGAAGGTGACAGTATTATCAATACCACGTCCGTGAATGCCTACGTCGGTAACGATGTACTAGTGCCATACACCGCAACCAAAGGCGCTATCGTCGGCTATACGCGTGCGCTCTCGCAGCAACTATTGGACCGCGGCATCCGTGTCAATCAAGTAGCCCCAGGTCCTGTGGTAAGTGAGATTCAATTGGTATTTAAAGACTTTGACAAAGATATTCTAGAATCTATGACCTCACCAATGGGGCGGATGGGTCAGCCACGTGAGATGGGCGCTGCCTATGTCTTTCTTGCTTGCCAAGACAGTAGCTTTGTCACGGGGCAGACGCTACACCTCAATGGCGGGATGATTACTAATGGCTGATACTGCTGATCGGTCTGGCCTGCTGTCTACTCGTTGGGCGGATAGCAGTATGCATCGCCACTGGCAACTTGCCGAAGGACAGCGTTTGCTTGATCATTATACCAAGGCGCGCGTGCCGGCAGGGTTTGCCACCCTCGGTCACGATGGCAGTATGGTCGATGACACGGCGAAAAGTGTCATCACTGCTAGAATGGTGCACTGCTATACGCTAGCAGCAATAATGGGTATACCCGGTGCAGCCATACTTGCCGACCATGGTATCGATGCGCTTCTAGATGGGCCGCTACGTGATCAAACGTATGGCGGCTGGTTTAGTGATGCTTCTTCAACGCTTGACAATCCATCGCGTAAAAACGCCTATTTGCATGCGTTTGTTGCTCTCGCTGGCGCATCTGCCAGTATCGCAGATCGTCCGCGTGGTCCAGAGCTGATGGAAGCGGCGATAGCAATCATCGATCAGCATTTTTGGTTAGAGGACGAACAATCGATGCTGCCCTCTTTTGCCGCTGATTGGTCTGATCCTGAAAATTATCGCGGTGCCAATTGCAACATGCATACCACTGAAGCTTGTTTAGCACTAGCAGATGCCACGGGTGAAAAGCGTTGGCTCGATCGCGCGCTACACTTGGCCAAGCGTTTTGGCCATGATATTCCTGAGACTTACGATGGGCGTTTGCCTGAACATTTTGATAGTAGGTGGAATCTATTGCCTGATTACGATGCCAACGAGCCTTCTGATGACTTGCGGCCTTGGGGACTCACACCCGGTCATTTTGCAGAATGGGCGGGATTATTGTTAAAAGTTGAGTCTGCTTGTATTGCTCATGATTATAATGTGCCTGATTGGCTGCTACCTGATGCCATTGCATTGTTTGACAGCGCTATCGATCGTGGCTGGGCACCCGATGGTAAGCCGGGCATGGTTTATACCATTGGCTGGAAAGATGAGATTTCAATCGCTAATCGTCCTTACTGGGTACAGGCTGAGATGGCCAATACAGCACTGATGCTATCGCGCCGTACGGGTGATCCACGCTTTGAGCATTACTACCGCTTGGCTTGGGATTATATTGCGAGTACCTTGATTGATCTTGAGCATGGCGGCTGGCGTCATGAGGTCGATGCGGATGGCAATTTGAGTACGGTGGTTTATCCAACGCGCGAAGATCTTTATCATGATTTTCAAGCCACTGTGATGCCCTTAATTTCACTCTCTGCGTCAGTAGCGGGCGGACTGCGAAAGCAAATGCTCAAATCATAAGTCTAACTGACATGTAGATAGCTAAGATGTACTTAATAAAAAACGCCTTGATGA
Source organism: uncultured Gammaproteobacteria bacterium (assembly GCA_963744895.1). Taxonomy (GTDB): domain Bacteria; phylum Pseudomonadota; class Gammaproteobacteria; order Pseudomonadales; family Moraxellaceae; genus Psychrobacter. The sequence goes on along the minus strand of CAVUUW010000005.1, from coordinate 429,748 downwards.
TAATTGAAAGTTGTCGCCAAGGCGTTTTTATTGCAACATTAATCTTTGAATACAACGATAACTTTGGTTATTAAAACTAAAAGCGCGCTCTTTAAAGTGATTTTTTAGTGTGACTTGTTTTAAAGTGATGTGCCGCTAAAGCTTTTGTATACAAAAGCAAACATCAGAATTATCCATAACCTTTTAAGATAGGTGCATACACGATATTTATTAAGAATAAGGCAGTTGATATGCGCTATTGTCTCGAATGTGGTCACGAAGCTGAATACAAAATCCCAGAAGATGACAACATGCCGCGTTTGGTCTGTCCAAACTGCGGCTATATTCATTATGAAAACCCCAAAGTGATCTGCGGCACATTAGTCGTTCATGAGGACAAAGTGCTGTTGTGTCGCCGCGCCATTGAGCCGCGCTATGGCTACTGGACGGTGCCTGCAGGCTTTATGGAAAATGGTGAAACCATCGCTGAGGGTGCGGCACGCGAGAGCTTTGAAGAGGCAGAAGCATCCGTACTCGATCCTCATTTATATTGTATTTATGACATTCCTGCTATCGGGCAGATTTATATACTGTATTTGACTACGCTTAAAGACGGTGCGTTTGGCTCAGGTGTGGAGAGTTTGGAGTGCGCCCTATTCGATGAGGCCGATGTGCCGTGGGACGATATTGCCTTTGAGGCGGTCAGTCGCACACTCAAACGCTACTTTGCTGATCGTAAAGCGCACAGCAGTCACAACGACTTCCCTGTCCATCAAGATCTGATTGGCAAGGATAAAAGTATCAAGCGCTATTGATAAAAATAAATCAGCAAATATAAAAAAAGCCAAGCATATTACTTGGCTTTTTTATTTAACGATACCTCTTACTACCTTAGCTCTTAATTCTACAAACCTCAAAACCAAGACCTTTTACCGCCTCTTCCTTATCATAAGGCGCGAGCACAGCACGTACATGGTTTTGACCTTGCAGGTATTGCTTAGCGACACGCTGCAAATCATCGATAGTCACGGCTAGGATAGCAGCGCGCATCCTACGTTGCCAGTCAGCACCACGATGATGCAAGTTGGCAAAACAGGCTTTGATCGCCTCACCTGCTGGAGAGCCGGGCTTATCCATACCGGAGATAATACCCAAAATCGCCTCTTCTAACTGCTCATCGGTTTGCGGTTCATTCAAGACCCACTCGATGCTGGCCTCAAAGTGCTCAAAGGTTTCAGCGCACTGCGGATCGCGGTAACTAAAGAATTTAAACGCACATGCATTGGCGTCATAGCCTGCACCGCCGCCATAAGCACCGCCGCGCTCACGGATAGCGCTGTGCAAGTAGCCATTACGTAGGTAAGGCGCTAGTACCATCAAAGCGGCAGTATCAGGATGGTCAGCTGCTGGTACGGTATAAGCGCTGGCATTATGATAAACGTTAGTCGGTACTAACCATGCCATATCTGTCACATCGAGAGCAACCTCACTTTCTAACGCTTTGACCGCGTCTTTATCACCATTTAACGCAGTATCTAGATGCAGATTTGCAAACTCGCTAGGGATATTTGCTTCAGTATTGATTGCTTTTTCAGTAGACGTTGCTGCTTGGCTATCTGTCCAGCTATCGACGATCAGGCCACTCAAACGCTCCGTTTGCTCGGCTTCACAGATAATAACGGCATGCTTAGGCAAGCTGATCAAACGTTGATGCAAATCCATCAAGCTGGTTGCTAAATGATCCCACTGTGCATCATCGGTACTGGCATGACCCAAGAAAGCTTTGAGTGCGTTTAGTGCTGGTAAACCACTACGTACATATTCTAGCTGCGCTTGACGGCTCATACCGCGACTGGCCGTTTGCATCGCATATGAGTGACCAGAACCTGCCAAATTGGACTGCCAGCTGGCTTGACGCTGCTGCAAGATTTCTTTGATGCGGTCATGCTCAGTAAAGATACTGTGCTCCATGACTTCTTTAAGCAAATCAATCGCTTCAGGCTTGCGATTTAGCGCACGCGTTGCCACCACAAAGTAGCTGCTAATGGATTGGCTGTCATCCACATGGGTACGCTGACTGATACGTGCGGTCACGCCCGAAGAATGCGCGGCTTGCTTGGCCTGCATTTCATGAGCGCTGAGCGAGTCTGTACCCAGCTCAGACAACAAGCTCAGATAGATAGGCAGGAGTGGATGATTAATCACATCATTCACTGGTAGCTCATCTGCATTACCGTTACCAATGGCTTCAGTCAGCGGCACAATCACTTGATAGTAATAAATACCATTAGTGCCCGCTTCATACTCAAATAGCGTACTGTCTTGCCCGCTCAAGCGTACTTGTTTTTGGTTGCCTTCTTTAAAGCTAATGTCTGTTGGTACGTCTTCTAGACCTACCTTTGGCAATAAGCTCAAATCATCAGGCGCCGCTTGGCGTGCGGCCAAATCGAGTGCTTGCTTGTGCAAGATGTCTTTGTCATCAGCTGTCAGATCCATCTCAATAGTATCTAGACGTACTTGCTCTGCTGCCGCTTGGCGCGCTGATTTTTCGCTGTCTGGCGTCATTGTCACACGCACACGGTGCTGATTGTCGAGTAGATGCGTTTTGATTAAATTCGGTAGCCACTGCGGATCGACGACTTGCTCGCGTAGCCACTGTAGATGCTCGTCTACTTCCCACACGTCGATAGGGTTACCATCATGAATGGCAGTACTAAAGCCTTCTAGCATCAGGTTTAGACCATAAGGAACGCTATCACCGCCGATATGACGTTGATCAATTTCAATCTGGTGCAAGATGGTTTCAATGGTTTCATCATCGACTGGCGCGCTTGCCACCTCGGTCAGCAGATCAATGATGCCCTGTTCTACTGCTTCGGCATGCTCAGGGTTAGAGCCGCGCAGACCTGTATAAAACACCATTTCGTAATGGCTGTCATCCAGTCCCAATAGTGGACTTGGCGCTTTACCCAGTGGGTGACTGTCAAGATAAGCACGCAATGGCGAGCCTGAATGCTCAACCAGCACCCCTTCTAGCAAACGTAATGCCAAGCGCTGCTTAGGATCAGTGATCGACGGCAACAACCAAGCGACCACGTGATGGGTCTGATCTGGACCTGCTTCATCAGCAGTATACGTATCGACTGCACTAATAGGCGCAGACAGACGCTGCTCTGGACGCGATACATGCTTTTTACCCGCTTCAAACTGAATCAAGGCGTCTTCATGTATTTTCGCTTGTGTCTCGGCAACAGGAATATTACCAAAACTCATGATCACACTATTTGAGGGATGATAGTGGCTCTCATGGAACGCCGTCAGCTCGGTATGGGTCAAGTCAGGGATATCAGCAGGGTCGCCGCCTGAGTTGTAGTGATACGTGGTCGTTGGGAATATATGATGCGCGACCGTATGATAGAGCTGGTCAATCTCGCCACTCATAGCGCCTTTCATCTCATTAAAAACGATCCCTTTAAACTGTGGCTTATCGTTTTCATCCAGCTCTACGCGGATGCCTTCTTGCGCAAAATCAAGCGGGTGAATATTGGGGAAAAACGACGCATCAAGGTACACAGAAAGCAAATTAAAATAGTCATTTTTGTTTTGCGTGGCATACGGATACGCCGTCCAATCTGCTGCGGTCATCGCATTCATAAACGTGTTCAATGAGCGTTTTATCATTGAAAAGAACGGATCACGTACTGGGAATTTTTTGGAACCACATAATGCCACATGCTCCAAAATATGCGCCTCGCCTTTTGAGTCCATCGGCTGGGTACGAAAGCCCACCAAAAACGCATTTTCATCACTTGGATGCGCTAAATGATAGTGCATTGCGCCTGTCTTTACATGCTGACTGATCAGCACATCCATCGATAGCGCCTCAATATGGCGGTGCTCAAGCAGCTCAAATGCGGGATGCAGAGTTAAATCGGCAGTAAATAACGTGTCAGTCATAGTGTTCCTTATAAAGCGTCTTTAACCCAATCAATATGAGCGTGATGCTCATTCAAAAATCGTTTACTGCACGGTTGATATGGGTCAAAAACCAATAATAAATAAAAATGATGGATATAAAATAAGTCAGTTTATCAGGCATCGATATCAATCAATGCAAAAAATGCTTTGGCAGAAATATTGGGTAATATTCGTATCTAAGAACTGCGTATGTCATGGCAGGGTTCAATCATTGAATAGGAATTTGCCTAACGATAGTAGATGGGGCTGCGCGCCTGATAAGTCAAGCCAGCCATCATGTAATAATCTATAGCACCATCAGTTCAAGCTTTTGACTAGCAAAACATAACTCCAACAGTAACCACAATCAAATAATGGTTTTACCGCTTAACAAAGACAGCTGGCACTGCTACTATAAAACTAACTATTGATAGGAGCACTTTATGAGCTACCAACATATTTTATTGGTTACCGACCTGATGTCTGATGCAGACTTGGTTGCCCAAAAAGCCAAACGTATCCTAGCAGGTGCTTCTGACGCCAAATTGTCGGTGCTGCATATCGTTGAAGATGAGATGGTGCGTTTCGGTTATGAGCTCGTCCCCTCATCCAGCCTCACAGGCGATGTCAATGGTGAAAAATGGCAAGAAGCCCGTGCTAAGCTGGCAAAATTTTTGGAACGCAACAACCTAGAAGCCGTCAACTCTGAGGTGACCGCTGCTATTTCTAACAGTAAAGGTATCGTCAATTACTGTCATGAAAAAGACGTTGACTTACTGATTATTGGACGTCACTCGCGCCACGGTATCGCCGCTTGGCTGGTAAGTGCCACTGCCGATAGTATATTGCCAAACGTCCCTTGTGACAGCTTAGTCGTCAAGCTTGATCAGCCAGTAACAGAGTAATTGGCTAAGCGCTATTAACCCTGCTCGATATTTGATTGAGACGGTCGTTTATAAGTGTAGTCGTTTATAAGTTATGTTATAATGTGATCGCTGACACTTTGACAAACTGGTAGCCGTCAAGCTTTACTTAACAACGCTCCACCATAGTGCTATAGTTAAAATCATCTGCCACGAGGAAGACGTTATGAGTTACGAACATATCTTACTAGTCACTGACTTACTCCCTGATGCCGATATCGTCGCTCAAAAGGCCAAACGTATCGTGGAGAATCGTCCCAATGCCAAGTTATCGGTATTGCATATTGTGAAAGACACAATGGTTGGCTTCGGCTATGAGCTGGTGCCAGCGTCAAGCTTATATGATCAGATCGATGACGAGCGTTGCCAAGAAGCGCGTGCCAAACTGGCGCAGTTCTTGGATCGCAATGAGCTACATGCCGTCAATTCCGAGGTGACCACTGCCATCTCCAATAGCGAGGGCATTGTTAACTATTGCCACAAGCATGAAGTGGATCTATTGGTCATTGGTCGTCACAACCGACATGGCATTGCGGCATGGCTGAGCGGCGCTACCGCAGACAACATCTTGCCAAATGTCCCTTGTGATAGCTTGGTGGTGAGACTAGATAAGCCTGTCGAAAAATAAAGACATGCTGTAACTGTTTTCTTATACTCATATTTAAAAAGCGTCTCGTTATTATTTCGCGGCGCTTTTTTATTACTCATACGTTTTAGAGACGATGGCTTAAATGAATTAGGTAGCTGATTGTATGGCAGGATAAACGTTTACCGTTTCAACGCGTATACAAGTAGCACGTGCCTTCGTTTCAAGAATTTTCCTTTATTTTTTGCTGCCCTACTTCCTTATACTATTGCGCCTGCGCTAATACTGTGGCAGTTTATGCGTTCATACAAATGCTTAACCCATTACAAATCTTTTAAGAATTGCATGTGTTGTTTTTGAATGATGGGCGTAAATTGACGATGAAACAAGTCAAAATGGCCGCAGTTTTCTTCGACATATTGTATATATTTTGATTGCTGGGCTGTTTTACGAGTTTTTTCAATAGGAATTAATGAATCGTTTTTGGCACCAATCATTAGCGTAGGACATTGGATATTATGAGCCACGGCAATAGGTCGATAAAAGCCAATGGTGGCCATAATCCTAGCAGGCACTTCATTATCCCAGCATTGATCAGGTGGAATCAGTGAATAATATCCCTCATAACTGTCTTTACCAGATAAGCACAGCAAAGCGATTTTTAGACACCACTTTCATAGTTTTGGTTCGGCCAACCATGCTCAGCGCTAAGTCCGTTACCGCCAAAAATACGGCAGGTAGTAGATAGAGCGATGGGTATTTTAAGACACTGGCCACACCATCTACATGAGGAAAGTTGGCGATTACCGCTTGGTAATTTGTTTTACTGGCAAGGGTCAGCACATGAGCGCCACTGAGCGAATAGCCCCATAAGATGAGCTGTTTTTCTGTTAGATTCAAGGTTTTTTTGAGATAGTCAATCACCGTTTGCCAGTCTAATAACTGACTGTTTTTATCGACTAGGTTTTTATATTTACCCGTACTATTGCCAAACCCTCGATAGTCAAAACAGCAAACGTTATAGCCTTGTTCGATATAAAAATCGATATATAAATGCAAGGCACAGCTTTTATCACCGCCCAATCCGTGAGCCATGACAATCAGTGGTGACGAATTTTCTTGTAAATACAAGTCAGCCTGAATATGGTATGTGTCCAAAGGGATAGATATATTTTTTGCGCGCATTACGTTCTCCTTGTAATACAATATCAGTAAATCAGTATTATGCTTGGTAAATGGCTTGCCCCTTTACCAAGAACATCAACCCTAACTTCTTACAAGACCTAGTAGAACCTCTTTTGGCGATAGATTATATTCCCGCTTTGGAATATGAACCCCAGCTGACGCAAGATCCATCACAAGCTCGGTACGAAACGTACTGTAGTCCACCTCAACAGCATGTCGTTGGCCACTTTCAAATTGATAATGGGGATTATCCAGCTCGTGCTGAACCGCAGATTTCATATTACTTGGGCGCTGATAATTGCCTAAAATTTCCTGACAAGCAATGCGAGCCTGAAAATCGGCTAACGGCCAAATACAACCAATGGGCTGAAATAAGCCGATAAAGTACAAATTGTCATAATCAGCATGCATCATTTTGCGGTACAGTGGCACTTTTTCACTGTGTTGAAAGTTAATAAAGTCTTTGTCAAAAAAGTCAAATACGGTCCAAAATCCCGTACAGCAACACACGATATCGAACGCTTCAGTAGTACCATCTGTAAACTCAACCATCTTGCCATTAAAGCGTTTCACGCCAGGTCTTGGCTGTATCTTGCCATGACGGACGTAGTCAATTAAATCGGAGTTAACAGTCGGATGCTGACTTAATATCGGCTTAGTATTACGCGGTAGACCATAGCTAGCGTAGTCACCTGAATATATTTTTATCGTCTTGGTTAGGATTTTTTGACGCATGGTAGGAGAAAGCTTTTCCATTGATTTTAAGAGCATGTCGGATGGTAAACCGAGTAAGAATTTAGGTAAGAACCACTGCGGACTACGCATAGATAAGCAAACATTTTTACTCACTCGCGCCGCTTCAACGGACACATCGCAACCTGAGTTACCCGCACCAATGACTAAGATTTTTTTGTCGCGCCACTCCTCATTGACACCCTTGAAGTCATGAGAATGCATGAATTTCCCAGTGAATTCACCTTCATATTTTGGATACTTTGGCTTCCAGTGGTGACCATTTGATACCATTAAGTACTGATAAATTTTTTGTTGCTTAGCGCCGTCGCTGTCTGTGTAATCAACTTGCCACTCGCCATTTTCGGTACGTTCAACATGATTTATCGTATGATTGAATTTAATCTGATCATATACATTGAAGTGCTTGCTGTAATTTTCGAAATATCGTTGCAGTTGATCGTGCCGAGGATAGTCAGGATAGCTGTCAGGCATGGGATAGTCTTCATACTCAGACAGTTTTTTTGAGCTAATGATGTGAGTGTTCTCATATACAGAGGAATGTCCTGTCTTTGAATCAAAAACCCAGTTGCCACCGACTTTGTCATTTTTCTCAAAAATATCAAAATCTATATTATACTGCTTACAATTTTTCGCCGCCGCTATCCCTGAAGGCCCTGCACCGATGACACACACTGTTGGTTTCATAATTTCGTTCCATGAAATTGATTGATATTAAATCCGACACCTGTCGGATTTAATAAGTATATGACTCAATATGAATGAAGTCAAGAAAAGGACATATTATGTTACTTCATCAAATAAAAATGCCCGTACAGAAACGAAGTATCGAGCGGTTGGAGAAGGTCATCGACACGACGATCTCAATGCTAGAGACGCAGTCAATAGAGCAATGCAGTATTCAAGAGATTTCAACCTTATCTGGCGTACCAAGAAACTATATTTACCAGTATTTTCCAACCATAAATCACCTGTTTAGTCTGATTGTTAGTAGATATTTTATAAAGCTGCGTGCTTACCTTGTTTCAGATCCAAGGCATTATCAAGGCTGGCTACTGTTAGATATTATCGAGGATATTTTGGTTAGAGCCTGTCAGTTTTATAATACGCATAAAGGGGCCAGCACCTTAATTTTAGGTGGGCCTGTTAATATTGATGGGTTCAGCCTGCAGGAAATGGTGATTGATCAAATATCAGAAGATGCGACAAAGATGCTTAACCTAGTGGATAGCAACTTTGCTCTGCAAAATCAGCAACATAATATCACGTTGATGATTGAGTTAATTTTTGCCTTAATGAAACGCAGTTTTTATCATCATGGAGCCATCACAATGGAGATGCAAAAAGAGATTGTCTTAGTCTGTGATGCCTATTTAGACAAAAAAAACATCTCTTTTTAGCGTGAGACTCTTTTTTTGATGGTTTTAACTTTTTAGATTCAGCGCTTTGCTTTATAGTCATGACTCATTAATGCGGTCATGAGCAGCTTGGTATTGCCACATGAATGAGCGCTTTAGAGTCTGTTCAATGTTTTAATGAATAATGTCAATAAAGGTTTGCCAAATAGCGCTTTGGTGACTGGATTTGTGCCAGACCAGCCACCATGTCCGTGACAAATCGATACCAGCGACACGCACTTCTACCAACGCGCCTGCCATTAGCTCCGTCTCAATGACATGCTGCGACAGACAGCCAAGGCCAATGTCGGCACTGACCATGTGCTTGATGGCCTCGGATTGTTGAACGGCCTTAACGATCTCTGCATTGGGTAGATGCTTTAGCAATTGCTCATCAATAATTTGCCGAGTACCCGATCCTGCCTCACGTACCAATAGTGGTAGCCGTGCCAGCTGTTCCACACTCAACTCGTAACGATTGTCAGCATTATTATACGTCGCTGTCTTGGTCAGCCACTGACTGTCGCGCTTGGCAAACACCTTTAACGTATCGGTACGCCAAGCCCGTTGTTCAATGGCTTTCATGTCGGTTGGTCGCGGCACACCTTCTACCAAGGCAATATCAAGATTTAATTGCTCAATCTCACTGATGACCTCTTGCGTATTAGCAATATACATATCGACATTTGCTTCTGGTAGCGCATTATATAGCTGAGCCAGGAGAGACGGCAGCACATAATTACCAATTGTCGTACTGGCACCAATACGAATCTGACCAGCTTGGTGCTTATGATAATGCTCCAACGTCAATGCTTGTCCTAAAATGGCTTGGGCTTGTACATAGATGGGATGCGCATTGGGATGCTGAGTGAGCCTACGGCCAACGCGCTCGAACAATGGCATTTGTAACCTTGACTCCAATTCAGTTAGTGCGCTACTGACGGCTGACTGTGACAGATGCAACTCGTCACTAGCGCGGCTGGTGCTTCCTGTCTGATAGATACTAACAAAAACAGACAGCTGCTTAAGCGTAATCTTCGGTAATGTTTGCACTGGTTTTTTCATTATAGTCATCCTGCCGCAAGGTATTTTCGTCTTATATATAGTTGACCCTAAATAAAATATATACACGAAACGATAGAGCGAGATTGGGACCAATTTTTCTTGCTTACTGTGCCTACGCCGATAGAAGCGTCAAAAAATTAGTTCCATTCTCACTGAACCTTTTCTGTATTAGACTAACTATATATATAGTTAACCTAAAAAATCGATAGTTTATATCTTATTAATCTGTTTTTATTATATATGAGTGCGTCTTATACTGTTCATCATAAGCTTATGCTTATTTGGATTAGAATAATAGGACACGCCGTCATGCAAGCTTTTGCTCAAACCGTTACCCGCTATGTTCCAAGTAACCGCCATTTGGCAGGACTGCTAGTCGTACTTATCGGCAGTATATTTTGTCTATGGCTCGAGGGAGGTGTAACAACTTGGGGAGATGGTCGCATTGTTGGACTATCTTCTTTAACGCTGGCTATTTTGCTTGGTATGGTACTGGGTAATACTGTCTACCTCAGTATGGCTGAGCGCTTAAGCGTGGGCATCGACTTTGCCAAAGGGCAGATATTGCGTCTCGCCATCATGCTTTATGGCTTTAAGCTGACATTAACGCAAGTATCGAGTGTGGGTATGCCTGCCGTCATGACAGACGCCCTCGTACTAACTTCAACGTTTCTACTTACTTATTGGCTCGGTACAAGGTGGCTAAAGGTCGATAAACAAACGACGTTACTAATTGGCTCAGGGGCGAGTATTTGCGGAGCCGCAGCGGTGATTGCCGCAGAGCCAGTGGTCAAGGCGGACGCTCACAAAGTCACTATCGCGGTGGCAACAGTGGTGGTCTTTGGTACGATCGCGATGCTGCTCTACCCTTTTTTATATCATTTGGGCTGGTTGCAAACGTGGCTGAGCGCGGAGCAATATGGCATTTATACTGGCTCGACTATTCATGAAGTGGCGCAAGTAGTGGTCGCAGGCAATGCCATTAATACTGAGGTGGGTGATACTGCGGTCGTCACTAAGATGATACGTGTGATGATGCTGGCACCCTTTCTGCTTATTTTGTCTTTTGTTTTGACCAAAGATAATAGTCGTCCTAAGGACAAATCTTCCTTCAAAAAACGTATTCAACAAGTCAATGTGCCGTGGTTTGCTTTTATCTTTATTGCGATTGTACTGCTACATACTTGGGTACCGATGTCGGTCAGCTTTGAACGTAGTATGGTGATGATCGATGATGTGTTGCTCACGATGGCCATGTTTGCGCTTGGTTTGACGACGCATCTAAGCGCTGTCAAACAAGCGGGAATTAGGCCGCTGGTATTAGGCGCTATTATGTTTGCATGGCTTATCATCGGTGGTGGTTTGATTAATATTGCTATCAGTTTGATTCAATAAACCCGTTTATATACGTTATTTTTATAACTTAGAGTTAAAAATGCCTACGACCATCGCTATGGTTGTAGGTATTTTTGTTTCTGTGTGCTGTTAAAGCTAAAGTGCAGACGAAAAAAAACGAACCCGAAGGTTCGTTTTTTAAACATCTATTTATCTATCTGTCTATAAAAGACAAATTAGATAGCAACGATGTTATGTGCTTGTGGGCCTTTTTGGCCTTGAGTTACAGTGAACTCAACTTCTTGGCCTTCAGCCAAAGTTTTGAAACCTGAACCAGTGATTTCGCTGTAATGAGCAAAAACGTCTGCGCCAGTTTCTGGAGCGATAAAACCAAAGCCTTTAGCTTCGTTGAACCACTTAACTGTACCTTTTTGAGTATCTGACATATTGATAATCCTACTTTTAAATTTATTAATGGCCTAGTGACCGATAACGCTTGCAAATAGCTACTGAACGATAAATATTAAAACGAAGGATTATAACTAATACTACGAGGTAATGATTTGTGCAGAACTGCTCTTAAGCTTGGACGTATTATAAGGGGTACATTCTCGTACCGCAAGTCTTATCTCATATTTCATGTAACTGGCACTTACTTTTCACTTTTTTTATTATTAATTGCACTGATTTTAGGCATTTGGCAAACGAAATAAATAGATCGCTACCCCGCTACAGACGGCGGCAACCAACCACGCCATCCACATCATGTCGCTAGGCAGACGATAAAACAACATGGTCGTTGAGATGGTCATCATAATGGTAGCTAACCACTTGGCGTACAGCGGTACAGCGTGGTTTTTTTCCCAGTCACGAACAAATTTGCCAAAATACTTGTGATTGATGAGCCAAAAATGAAAGCGCCGCGAGCTACGTGCCCAGCACCATGCAGCTAATAATACAAAGGGTGCGGTCGGCATGACAGGTAACACGGCGCCAATAATCCCTAATACAAAAAACACCCAACCCAATATCACAAACATCCAGCGTACGGTTGGGTTTTTAGATTGATTGGTTTGCGGTCGATGATAGAAAGCTTTTTTATTTGCAGTCATAGAAGTGTTGTCGTGTGCTAATGAGGATATAGGAGTTGAGCAGCTGCAACTCTTTCTCAAAAGAAGCTGCCTATATAGGAGAATAATCATGCAATATCGCTAAAAACGGTACAAGGTGAATTTTGCATCTTTATGTCATATTTTTAGTATCTACAATTTTTGTCCCTCAAACAGTAGAAGAGTCATCTTAATCTCTTGCAACAACAAGCATTAAATACTCAAATATTTTTAATAGACTATTGTTCGACTATAATGCATAATCCTAATGTTTCTAAAATGTGTACAAAAGTAAACATCGTACGTTCTTCCCCTTTCTATTCAAAAGCTATTAAAAGAATTTTTTTTCGACAAATTACCTACATTGTAGGTTTTGTCTTACATTACTTAATTATTTATTTAAATCAAAATGCCGCTTGATACTCGAGATTCTATTATGAATAAATTCAATACCTTAACTGCCAGTATGTTAGTCACGGCATTAAGTTTAACTGCTTGCAATAACGACAATGATACTGTTATTCAGCCCAACGAAACTGAGATAAATGATCAACAGCAGCTCATTAGTGGTACGGTAATAGATGCAAACGGTAACCCTATAGTCGGTGCTGATGTCAAAGTGGGCAAACGATCTGTACTTACTGACAACGCTGGCACCTACTCATTGAATTTAGACAATAAAGCGTCTAATGCTGTAATTTTAGTGCGTAAATTGGGCTATTTGACGATGGCGCGGGAAGTAAAAATTGAATCTAAACGTGCGCATCATCTTGATATTACATTGACACCTGACCAGATCACTAGCGCATTTGCTGCTAATGCTGGTGTGAATAATTTACAGGTGTCTGGTGCTGAAGTTAGTATTCCTGCAAATAGTATCGTCAACGCAGATGGTAATGACTATACAGGTACCGTAAATATTGCTGCCAACTATTACAATCCTGACTCTATAGAAGGTGCTCGGTCATTCGCGCAACCCTTTACTGGTCAAAATGAGGATGGTAGCCAGCAAACAAATCTTGTGACTGTTGGTGTGCTCGATGTCAAATTGACTGACCCTGCTACAGGGGCAACGCTTAACTTAAAAGAGGGTACGCAAGCTACTTTAGTCTATCCTGAAGTAACAACCGATCAAAACCTACCTTCTATTCCATTATGGTATTACGATGAAGAAAAAACCATTTGGGTTAAAGATGGGGTCGCTACTCGTCAACCAGATGGTAGTTATAAAGGACAAGTATCGCACTTTACCTTATGGAATTTAGACATCCCTCTCAACGAGTATTACGCCGTATTAACAGGCTGTATGATCGATAGCAAAACCAAAAAACCCTATGTAAAAGATTATTTTGCAGCCATAAAGGGACGAGGCAGTTTTTCTAACTCTGGTGGTACTGACAACGATGGTAAATTCAGTATAAGAGTGCCTTTTAATACACCTCTAACCTTATTTTCTTATTCATATTCAGTTGGATTTAGTACTATTCAGATTCCTGCATTGGCACAAAATGGGACTTACCAAATCAATAATGGTGATTGTATAGAAGTGAACACTGTTAATGAGAGTAGCGGTCAGATTGATTTGAACAACAGTGATATAGGTACAATATTTGATGAGTTACCGCTTGCACCTGTCCCTGTAACACCCGTACCATCGATACCAGATGCGCCATTTATACCGCCAACAGAACAAAATACAGCAGGGTTGATTGGTTATAATTTCAGTTTTGATACTGACTCTGATACTGCAACGGGACTTGAGAATGTCTTTATTAGTACTTTAAGCACTAATAATGGTAATTCGACTCACATTGTTGAAAAGTCACTGTACGATGTCGAGCAAGACTACGATGATTTTGAAGCCCAAGAGCAACTTTCATTAACGAACATGGGTATCAGTCCGCAATTCAGATTCTCTTTAACCACAGACAATGCGATTAAGACAGAGCAGCTTAATACCGTTTTTACTAATAACAGATATACACAACGGTTAAGCAATGGATTCGTATCGACGGGGACTTATACTGATGTTCAACTTGCTGGTCAAAAAATAGGGACGGTATTAGCGCTTGAAAACAATAACGACTTTTATAATGATATTCCTGGTAGTGTGATTGATAAGTATTAAATAACCTACCAAGCTCACTAAGCATATTTAGTAACGGCGCCAGTTGTAAAAAAGCCTTAACTGGTGCGACAATGACGATCTATTAGTCTTACCTAACTTTCGGTTAAATCTTTCACCTAAATATCAAGCATTTTGCTTATGCTAGACGCGGAACATGGGCTGGTATACCTTGGATTGCCGAAGTAAAAGATGTAAATAGCGACGACGATTCGTCTACTGCTTTTGTGAATTATAAAAATGAAGTTTATGCTGCTTCTTTCGTTGACGCAGAGTCTGAGAACTTGAAGGAGTTTGAAAAGGATGATTGCGCTTTTTATAATGAAGTCGCTAAAAGTCAAATCTTAACTGCTTTGCGTACTGCCTATCCTACGCTTTAAAATACCTTAGAAACATATAAGAAACACATACTGTATCTACTAACCGCTCATAATTAAGTTATGGGCGGTTTTTCCGTTTTGAGCAGTAAATGTTTACTTCTAAAATGCATCTTTTTTCATTTCATTTTAAAACTAGTATTCCTTAGCAACTTGAGTAATCAATAAATCGAATTCAATATAATGTTCAACTATAATCCACTTGACCTTGCATCATGTCCCACAAGTCCTTTATGATGACACAGTACTAATCAATCTTGTCGGGGTGCTTTGCTTTGAAACTTTTAATACAGTGCAAATTATCGCTGAGATAGTCCCGTGAACCTGAAGCAGTTAGCACTGACGTAGGAAACAAGCGTGACACGTTTTAATAAATCTTCTGGTGATACGTTGATGTGATGGCGTATCTAAATTTGAGATTTTACCTTTCTTGTTGCCTTTCTTACCTAAACAGTATCAGTCTGATTGTTTTCCATACTCAAAAAGGAAACAACCATGCAGCCGATCACCAAACTTACCCTGACCCTCGAATGGTTTTTAAACCCTGATCATCTGCCCTTTATCGCGGGTGTGACCACGGGCGCGTATGAGCAAGCAGGGCTTGATATCACAATTATCGAGCCCGATGACCATTATGATGGCTTTGCTGAATTACAAAATCAAAGCATCGATCTACATGTCAATGAGCCGATTCATTTGTTCGAGCATTACGCGCCTAATCTGCGCGCGCTTGGCTGCTTCTTTGAGACGGATGGCGGCATATTGATGCAACAGTCCAGCATGGATAAGCTAAAGAACAATCAGCCGATTCGCATTTGCACCCCTGCGGCTGAAGAAAAAACCAATCGTATTGGCTTTGAGATATTAGCCCGCTATGCCAAGAAAAACGGCTTTAGCATTAGCCGTGACAATGTGACGTTTGTGCAAAAAGACTTTTATCATATAAAAAACCTGCAAGAAGACCCAAGCCTCGATGGTGCATGGCTATGCTTTTATAACTTTGAAGGCGTTGAGGCGACTCATGAAGGGTTGGACTTTACGTTTATCGACCAGCATCTGTCACCTTATCCAAACTTTTCGGCGCTAGAGATTCTGACGACGGAGGAAATCTATAGCGCAAAAAAAGCCGCGATAGATACCTTTATCCAAGTGACCAATCAGATGACGGAGCTGTGTAAAAATGATCCAGATGCGGCGCACTGTATGTATTACGACTATAGTAAGACCGAGGCAGATGCGCTGATGGATGCGATCATTGATAATACGCTAGGCAGATTGATCAAGCCGATCACGCCTGATGCAGATAAGTGGCAAGAACTGCGCGATATGCTGGCAGAGATCGATATCGTGACGTTAACGGATGAGCAGTATCAATCGCTGTGGGTGCTATAGAGATTTTAGAAGTTAAAATATTTTGAGTAATAAAAAACCGCCGTAGTATTTACTGTGGCGGTATTTAGCAATAATAGGTCGATAAGGTTACTCATTGAATGTTACTACTTCTTTATAGCCAATCGAGAGCGCTTTATTTTTTTAACGCTTTTGATATGATTTAAATTAAAAAACAACTCAACTACATAATCTTAATTGCGACGTTTAGCATTGGGATAAAAGTCTTTAATCAATTTTTTATTGGCTAACTTCCATTTGTAAGTATCCTGATCAAAAACTAAAGTATACCGATATTGATATCTTGGAAAATTATTACCGCCATCGGTATCATCATCACTATAGTCTGAAGAAGTGACTAATAGCACGCCATTATAAAAATCAACGTCTTGAATAAATCTTGCATTTATCTGATATTTGTCCTCATTCACATCATCTAAAATATCCTGTTGTTCAACTAAAAAAGGTCGCGTTCCATTGTCTCTTGAAAATGAAGTTAAATAATTACTATACGTGCCACTTCCCCCAGCACAACCAGCATCGCCGCCCCAAAAAACAATATACTTAGTCCCTATCTCATTTTTTCCTGCAAGATCCTTTTCCTTCTCGATTAAAAAGACATCTTTAGTGGTTGTTTTATAACCATCAGCATCTTTTGCAAAGGTTGTAGAACAAGCTATTGATTGCGCATAGCTACTCGCTTGTTTCAAAATATCATATTTTTCTTGTACAGAGGGCTTAGCCACTGCTGAATAAGACACTGTCGATATAATGAATAACCCTAAACCTTTGGTAACCATGGATTTTCTAGAAAAACTCATATTACTTCCTTATAACAATTTTTAAACCGCTCCGATGCATTGTGCTAGCTCATATTCAAGAAAACTCATAATACCATCACAATCTACAGTATTCATCTAATAATGTTGAGTAATTAATATAGTGATTTGTACCGAACAATGCTAAATTAGATCCAAATCGCATTAACAAATCAAAACTATGAGCAAATTACTCCGAAAACACTTAGAAGACCGTGAGATAAAAAAAGGCTCAGGGCAAGTCTCCGCCTTTATTGCGGTATCTTTGGGCATACTTACCACGCTTGCTGCTTTGTGTTTTTTATTCCCTAACCTACTTACTACGCCAGATTTTAGACCGTTATATAATCAAAATATTTTACGAGGCACGTTGTTTGCAAGTGTGGTCATTGGCTTTGTGTCGGGTTTTATTAGCCTACTACGCAATCCGTCTAAGCAGTGGGGAATGGCGGGTATATTACTCAATGGCTTTGCGGCGCTGCTCGCATCAGGGCAGATCGAGCCCAATTACTATGACCGTAGTATATATGCAGGCTTGGACTATTTTATTTTAACGCTATTGATTTCCGCGCTGGTGTTTATTCCTATGGAGCGGTTTTATGCCAAATATAAAGAACAAAAACTGCTGCGATCTGGCTGGGTAACCGACATTAAATACTTCATGTTTAGCCATTTGGGTATTCAGCTACTGAGTTTTTTTACTATTATTCCTGTGCAGATTTTATTCAACCAGTGGCTCAATCCCTCATGGCATCAGATGGTCAATGGTCAGCCTTTAGTGCTGCAATTTATAGAAATTTTGATTATAGTAGATTTTTTTAGTTATTGGATTCATCGCAGTATGCACAAAGTGCCGTCTCTGTGGCGTATCCATGCCGTACATCATTCTTCGCATCATATGGACTGGCTAGCGGCAAGTCGGGTGCATGTATTTGAGCTGATAGTGAATCGTTTTGTCGGTTATATTCCGTTATTGTTTATGGGCTTCTCGCCAGCAGCAACGTATGCTTATTTAGTATTTATCTCTTTTCACGCTATTTTTATTCATGCCAACGTACGTTTTCGTTTTCCTTATTTTCGCTGGGTGCTTGCAACGCCAGAGTTCCATCATTGGCATCATTCATCAGAAAAAGAAGCGTGGGACAAAAACTTTGCCGCCTTTTTACCCATTTATGATGTGATATTTAAAACAGCACATCTGCCAGACCATTTACCCAAAAAATACGGTACGACAGCCAATACAAAAATACCGGAGGGCTTTGTGGCGCAGTTGGTATATCCGCTGCAACACAAACAACGCAAAAAAAATTGACCTGAATTTAGGTTCTTATCCGTTATGGGCGCTTTTATGGTCAATAGCAAGATTGCTTAAAGGCGCGAATTTTCCGACAGTGAGATGATTCATGAAATCCAGATTTATAACTTTGCTAACGCTAAGTACGCTGACTCCATTGATAGTGAGTTGCATGAGTCCTGATAAACCAATCAAGAACAATGCTATAGACCCGGTTGCTACTACTAAAAATCAGCCAACTACTCCGCATACGCTTCCTATTACTCACTTCCCTGCCTCGCTGCCAAAAGACTGCAATGATGGCGCGGCAAAGCTCTATGATGAATGCGCTGATCAAGTCAGCATTTTAAAAGATGCTATCAGTGCTGCGCGTACAGAGAACAAAAAAGTACTGATTGTCTATGGCGGTGAGTGGTGTATCTGGTGTCATGTTTTAGATAATTACTTTAAGGGTAACTTTAGAACTTTTGATTACGAATGGCGAGATGATTACGGTGACATTCAAGCGTGGGATATGCGTGAACGAATCTCACCAACAGATATAGAAGATGCTCAAGCATTGAATGAATATGTTGCCAAAAACTTTGTAGTAGCGCATATTGAAAACGTTTATGCCAATGGTGATGAGGCGGTCGCCCTGACTGGCTTCGACCCCGACAATATTTATTACTATCCCTTTATTGTAGCGCTAGATAGTAATGGTAAATACGCAAGCAACATGGTATCTACCAGTGCTATCAAAGGCTTTGAAGTACGCGAAAGTGGCGGTGAAGAATTTCGCGGTTATGATAGGCGTATATTGCTTACCCAGTTGAAAAAGCTCAAAGCGGATGCTTCTGTTAAAGCGGATAATCAGTGATGTAGAACCATAAAAAACCGCCATAGTGTTTGCTGTGGCGGTTTTTATTTAGTGATAATTGAATAATAAAATTATTGCTGCACAATATAGTCGATTCAATTTAAAAGTAGTACAAGGCAACTGAGTGTAGACGTATATTAAATACTTCAAGCGAGGTTAACGCAGTAATACTTTTATAGTGGAATGACTATACCAAGTTGCTTGGCTTCTTTGAGCCAACTTGGGAACTCTTCTAGCATATTTTCATACAAGGCTTCTTCGCTAATATCATCTAAATCATCTAATTCAAAAAAGTCGCAATTATCAATCACACGCCCTGTCATGTCGTCTAGTTTTTTTAGGATGCCATAACCACGACCACCCAAGCCCACGCAACTGCCAAAATATCGGTAGTTTCGCGGCTTCCGTCATGACTCTGGTGATACCGCGATTGTCACTCACCCCGCCATCACTGATAAACAAAATATAGACGGGTACATCCAAGCCGTCCTTTTGATAAAACTCAGTGACTGCTTTCATGACTTCTGCTTCATTGTTGATACGTGGGCCAAGTGCCCATTTGCGCCAGCCGCCATGAGCGTTGTCAATGAAACCGTCATAGTTGCTCAGCCCAATCTCGCCCAAATACTGCGAATCTCGGGCAAAAGCCCAACAGTCTAGCGCTTGGTCGTTATCGAAGTTCACTGCCAATGGCAATATACGATTGACCACTTCTTGCACGCGGCCTTTTTTGTACTGCCTGTTCATCGAGCCTGACGCGTCTAACACCAACGCTACCTTTGCGGTTAATTGCTGCAATTGGCGTTTCTCAAGCGATACCGTGGCTTTTTTAGCCAGATTGACCAGTTTTGGGGCTTTGTCTAGCATGACCTTCTCTAACGATGGTTTTGCTTGCACTGGCGTTTCGGTCGGCGCGAGTGCTTGCGAGCGACTCTCTTCCACATCGCCACCGAAATGCTGAACGATGGCGGCAAGTCCACCATTAAAGCCTTGCGCGACGTTAGATACTCGCCACACGCCACTCTTACCATAAAGCTGCATGAGCATACTGGCTTGCTGTTGGGCAAAGTCTGCTGCTTGATATTCTGCCTGCGCCTTTTGCGATTGCTGCCAAATGCCAATCTCTAACGATTGAATTTGATTCAGCGGCGTATCGGCTGATAACACAAAAAACAAGCTGTCAACGTTGGCAGGTAGTTTGGATAAGTTGATCTCAAACTCAGCCTGTATGCCTTTGCCAGTAGTGGGCTGCGACTCGTAATGCGTCAGCTTGATTTGCCCGCAAGGTGAGGTTAGCTGATTATAAAACACCATGTAATCATCATTAATCAGTTTGCCCGCTGCGTCTAAGGCAAAGCAGCTGATGTCCATCTCTATCGGACTTTGACGAGTGAACTTGAGCGTGATGGGTGCGGTATCGTCAATAGCAAGGTTGCTTAAAGGTGCGCGTTGTCCAATGGTGAGATGGTTCATAGTGCTTCCTTACGTTAGCGTATTATTCCTTTAAAGATAATAGCTTAATTACTGACATTAAAAAACCGCTAACAGCGAGAGCCGGAGCGGTTTTTCTGCCTGAGGTAAATTAATATTTGTTACTCTATATCTATCAATTCTAAACTATCTATCGACTCAATCTTTATGGTAGCCTCACTATAGTAATCGCTAAGATGATCTTCTAATTCATCGCTATCTATCAAATTTATCTCTTTAACATCTAAGTTATCACTATTTAACTTGATTGAAACTACACCTGTCACTTTTACAAGAAACTCACTTTCAGCTAGATAGTAATGATCATTCCAATCATCTATAGAAAAATTATATTCATTTGCATAATAGTCAGACTTATTTATGTAAAAGTCTCCGGTAATCCATAGATCTAATGCAAAATTAATACCTACTTGATTATTACCATAATGAATAATATCAGTGTAATCAAACTCTATATCTATTCCTTCGTAATATCTACTAATTGTAGCTTCATGATCATCAGAAGGTATCAAAGGTCCTTCTATAGTCTTACCGTGAACCGCTTCTCCTACAGCACTGGATAAGTAATCTGCTATTACTGCATTATTATTTTCAAGCCTTGAAATTAAGCCTAACGGATTATCTCTAAGACTTTCTAAGGTATCAATATTAGCTAAGATAGCTTGCATTTCTTCATTACTCAAAAAGTCCTTTAGAGAGCTAAAAACAATATAGCCTTCTTGACCTGTAAAAGTATTCTTTATTTTATTATCATTAGCTATGACTACTAATGAATCTATATCTTCATCGCTCTTAATAGATTGGATTGATTGGCAAATAAAACTATCAGGAATATCTTGTCTATCCTTTTTATTTGTTAATGGAGGATTACCTCCAAAATACGCTTCCATTGCTTTTAGAGCTTGCTCCGAGCTAATATCCTTTATATTTGAGCTCAAACCATCGAAAAACTCCTCATTATCAGCTTTCACGGAATCCAAAATACTACGTTCAGCATTTTCCAGATTACTAATAATACCTTTTATATTGCTTATTTCATGAAACCTATTGCTTAAAGCTTTCAAAGTTTTGAGAGATTCACTATATAATTTTTGGGCTTCTATCTCTTTCTGCGTTTCAAACTCTCTTCTAACAACATAAGGGACATGGACTCTGATTTCTTCAGCTTCAACTAATCTTTTCATGGCTTTATAGTTAGCATTTCCACACGTGAATTTTGCTATACAACTCGTATCTATTACTATATCTTTCAAAGCAATTAGTCCTCAAATGTTAATTATCAGTCAAATATAAATTTAGGCTACAGCGACTTTATCTTTTCTAGATGCGCTGTTAGCACAGTCAAATGCCATTTTAGCTCAGCCAGCCTAGCTTCCTCAGCAACGACTACTTCTACAAGTGCTTTACTGAAGATACCTTTTTGCACCTTATAAAGATATATTCGAGCTAATCTCAGTAGGATATAGATAATAGCACACAAATATTCAGTTATATCTTAAATATAAGACAAAGAACTAACCAGTAGACAATAAAAAACGCCATCACAATTGTGATAGCGTTCTATTTAATATAGATATCTACTTTGCAACTACAATGCTTTCAACTGCTCCATCTGCGCTGTCATCGCGGTCAACTGCCCTTCTAACTCAGCCAGTTTTGCTTTCTCAGCATCGACCACTTCCGCAGGTGCTTTACTGACAAAGCCTTCATTACCTAGCTTACGCGCGATGCCTTCGGCTTGACCTTTCAACTTATCATATGACTTACCTAAACGTGCCAGCTCAGCCGTTGGATCAATCAGACCTTTCATCGGTACGAGTACCCGTAGCTGACCGACCATACTTGATGATGATAGCGGCACGTCATCGCCTTCTTTGACGATCTCTAAGCTCTCAACTTTGGCAAGCGCTTTGAACTGGTTTTTGATACGTGATAGACGCGCATCTTCATCAGAAGAGATATTTTGTAGGAGCACTGGCAGACGTACCGCGTTACCCAGTTTCATCTCACCACGGATGTTACGGACGCTCGCGATGAGCTCTTGTAGCCATGCCATATCCGCTTCAGTCTGCTCACTGATTTGGCTGGCATCGGTCTGTGGATAGTCAGCGATCACGATGCTGTCAGTGTTTTTGCGTCCCAGTAGCGGCGCGATGGTCTGCCAGATTTGCTCCGTCAGATACGGCATGATTGGATGGGTGAAGCGTAGCGCCGTCTCTAGCACGTGCAGTAGCACATAGCGGATTTGCGCTTTACGCTCGTCAGACACCGAGTCATCATTTAGGCTGGCTTTGGCAAGCTCAACGTACCAATCACAGTACTCGTTCCAGATGAACTCATAGATATCTTGGCTGACCATATCGAGACGATACTGGGCGAAATGCTGATGAATGTCTTTGATGCTAGAGTTTAGGCGGCTCATGATCCATTTTTCTGGTAGTTCCCACACGTCAGGATTCGCCGTTTGGTCGATAGGCTTAGCATTGCTATCGCCATCGACACAGTTCATCAGGACAAAACGGCTGGCGTTCCAGATTTTATTACAGAAGTTACGATAGCCCTCGACACGCTTCAGGTCAAAGTTGATATCGCGACCGGTACTGGCAAGCGAGGTAAAGGTAAAGCGCAGTGCATCGGTGCCGTAAGCTGGGATGCCCTCTGGGAACTCTTTACGCGTTTGCTTCTCAATCTTGGCCGCGTCTTTTGGATTCATCATATTGCTGGTGCGTTTTTCTACCAACGCTTCTAGCTCAATACCGTCGATTAGGTCGATAGGATCTAAAACGTTGCCTTTAGACTTCGACATCTTCTGACCATTACCATCACGTACCAGACCATGCACATAGACGGTCTTAAACGGTACTTGCGGCGTGCCATCTTCGTTTTTGACAAAGTGCATGGTCATCATGATCATGCGGGCAACCCAAAAGAAGATAATGTCAAAACCCGTCACCAACACGCTGGTTGGGTGAAAGGTGTCCATCACGCGTGGGTCCGCATTGACGTCTGCCCAATCAAGCGTACTAAACGTCCATAGACCAGAGCTGAACCACGTATCGAGCACGTCATTATCTTGGCGCAATACGACATCATCGCTTAAGTTGTATTTAGTGCGTACTTCCGCTTCGTCACGGGCGACATAGATTTCACCTGTCGCATCGTCATACCATGCAGGGATACGGTGACCCCACCAGAGCTGACGGCTGATGCACCAGTCTTGTAGATCGGTCATCCACGCCATATACATGTTTTTGTACTGCGCAGGGACGAACTCAATGCTGCCGTCTTCTACCGCGTCAATCGCAGGCTTGGCAAGCTCTTTGACCGCAACATACCACTGATCGGTCAACCACGGCTCAACGATCGTACCGCCACGCTCAGCACGTGGGGCTTTTAGTGCGTAGTCCTCGATATCTTCTAACCAGCCCTGCTCACCTGCTTGCTCGACAAGGAACTTACGCGCGGCAAAACGCTCAAGTCCTGCATAGTCGCTAGGCGTGGTTTCTAACGCTGGCTCACGCGTCTGCAGATCAGGATACACTTCCATCGATGCTAAGATATTAGCGCGTTCATCTAGGATGTTAATGAGTGGCAAATCATGACGTCGACCCAATTCATAATCGTTAAAATCATGTGCTGGGGTGATTTTCACACAACCTGTCCCAAAGTCTTTTTCGACATAGTCATCAGCGACGATAGGCACGACACGACCCGTAATCGGCAAAGTAATGGTTTTGCCAACTAAGTGTGCGTAACGCTCATCGCTCGGATTGACCGCGACGGCGGTATCACCAAGCAATGTCTCAGGGCGCGTAGTCGCTACCACCAGATAGTTTTTATCATCTTGGGTCGTTAAATCTTTATCCGTGAAATGATAGCGGAAATGCCAAAGGCTGCCTTTTTCATCATGGTTTTCGACTTCTAGATCGGACAGTGCCGTTTGGAATTTTGGATCCCAGTTGACCAGACGCTTACCACGATAGATAAGGCCATCGTCAAACAGGCGTACGAACACTTCTTTTACCGCATTGGACAGACCATCATCCATGGTAAAGCGCTCACGCGACCAGTCAACCGAGCTGCCCAAACGGCGAATTTGGCTAGTGATATTACCGCCCGACTCTTCTTTCCATTCCCACACTTTATCGATGAAGTCTTCACGCGTCATGTCACGGCGCTTGATACCTTGCGCCTCCAAACGGCGCTCAACAACCATTTGCGTCGCAATACCAGCATGATCCGTACCTGGTTGCCACAGCGTGTTGTCACCATCCATACGATGATAACGGGTAAGCGCATCCATGATTGCGTTGTTAAACCCATGCCCCATATGCAGCGAGCCAGTGACATTTGGCGGTGGCAGCGCGATAGAGAACGACTCGTCTTTATCAAACGTCGGCTGAAAATAACCGTTTTCTTCCCAGCCTTGATACATGCCTGCCTCGACTTGTGCAGGGTTATAGGCGTTTTCAAGTTGGCTTAATGCAGTTTGAATAGACTGGGTCAGGTTGGTTTTGGTATTTGTGCTTTCAGGATTGCTCATAGGTCGTCTTATCACTAATTGATTTGAAATTAAACAAAGAATAACGGATAAGCTGATTTTAACGTAGATGAGCTAGAATGTAGAGTAGTTTGTCTTTACAATGATTTATTCATAGCAAAATGCTATGTTTATTGACGCAATCGAATACTTAGACTGGTGATGACATGCATCTTGACTCGCTTAAAATTCAGAATTTCCGCCTACTTGAAGATATTGAGGTCAAAAAACTTGGGCATGTAAACCTAATAGTGGGCAAGAATAATTCTGGTAAGAGTACTGTGCTTGAAGCACTGGCTTTGCTTGCGAGTGGATTTGATTCAGAGATAGTAAGACTAATAGTCTTAAAAAGAGATTTTAATAACAATACTGAATTATTTAATAAATATATCAAAGATAATGATATGTATAATATCTTTGATAGATTTTTTTCTGATAAAGTTTCTAAAAGTATTTATAACAACAGCAGTTTTATCGGTAACAATGATGTAAACCTAAAGATAGGAATGCTGCTTTCTGAAGAGTACTTGGAAGGAAAAATAATAGAAACTGGTACTAGAGTATATAATTCTACTTTAATAAAAATTGATGATGCTCTAAGAAATAGTAATGTTTATTGGTCACTATCTATCAATAGTAGTTTAAATAAAGAAAGAGTTCTAAGCTTGAGAGATCATAGCTTTTTTCAGAAAGACTCATTAAGTTTTATACATAGATCTTTACCTTTAGGATATGTTGAAACTTCAGCGAAAAATAGTGATGATTTTATACTAGACTGGGACAAGATAGCTTTGACAGACGATGAAGACCTTGTTATCGAAGCAATGCAACTAATAGAACCTAGAATTCAAAAAATTGCTTTTTTGAACCAGACTACTCATATTATCAATACTAGAATTCCTTTCGTTAAACTCTACAAAAATGATAACAAGTTTCCCTTAACTAGCATGGGTGATGGTATCTTTCGTTTACTACAAATTATTCTAAAAGTACTAAAAGCGCGAGATGGTTTTTTACTTATCGATGAGTTTGAAAATGGCTTACACTACAGCGTACAGCCTGAGGTTTGGCGTCTTATTTTTGAGCTAGCACAGCGTTATAACATCCAAGTATTTGCCACTACTCACAGTTGGGACTGTATCGAAAGCTTTGCTAAAGTTGCCAAAGAGCGCAAAGACTTAGAAGGTGTCTTATTCCGTATGGGTCGTAGTGTTCGAAAGTCAGATAATGGCAAAGTCATTGCTACTGAGTTCAACGAAGACGAGCTATACAATCTGACCAAAGACAACATTGAGGTTCGCTAGTGGCTAACAACTTACTAATAGTCGAAGGCACTGGTGACAAAGATTTTATCCAAAACTTTTTGAACTATGAAGGTTTAAATATTGACCTTGATGTTCGCATAGTAACCGCACCAGAGGTAGATAGCGCTATAATGCACACGACCAAGCAAGGGGTCTTGAACGCCTTAGATACTGTGGTTAAGCAGCTTAATGACGGCCGCTATGAACGTATTGGTGTGTTGATTGATATGGATTTTAGGCACAGTAGCTCTATCCCTATCAAACAGCTCAACATTCAACAGTTGGCCACCAAACTCAGCCAACATGGCTTTGTACAGACTATTCAGCCTTCAGATGCGCAAGGCGTATTTTTTGCCAATACGGATTTTGACCACCCAATCGGTGTTTGGCTAATGCCAGATAACGAAAATGAAGGATATTTAGAGCATTGGATTGAAAACTCTGCACTAAAAACAGCTGAAAACCACTTTCATACTGCTGAACAGTTTATAGGCAGCTTTGATAATACGCACTTTAAACCCCACATCCTTACCAAAGCCAAGATATACACTTGGCTAGCTATCCAACCAAAACCTAGTCAAGACTTGAGTCGATTTCTATCTCCCAAATATAACTTACTGGATAAGCAATCAACAAGCTATCAGAACTTTAAGCACTGGCTTATAACTACTTTTACTTAATTGGCTTATTTTTATCATCTCATTCTAATATACAGTTGGGCAAAAATAGACTCAAGCTTTGACTGATTGTATTTTATCCACTGTTGGCATAATTGAAAGAACTCTTTTTTAAGGGGTAATAGCGTCAGCGGATCGTTATAACCTTTGTAAATTTCTCCCATTTTTACGTTGTCATAAGCATCATCTAATTGATAAATCAAACCTTTAAACTCATCAACTTTTTGCAAATTACTATCACCATCTAAAAACTCATAAAATTTATTATAAATATCTAGTTCACTGTCCTCAAAAATATAATAATTTTCTGGCTGTTCACTACATACATGAATTATGGAACAAGTATAAATCCAGCTAGCTTGTTCTACCGTAACACTTGGAAAACCTAAACTAGAGATTACGCTTAGAAATAACTCCTGCTTATTGTTTGGGTATAGCCGATCATCATCAATGATCGATAGCATAGTATCGTCATAGTACTCTTTATCGAGTAAGTAATGAGTGTATTCGAAAATTTGCTTATCACATAATAAATCAAGCCTTAACAGACTAGCAGTCACTGCCATCTCAATTTGCCAAATGCTATATTTAGATAATGTTCGCATAACCTCTCGCCACTGTATGAAAAGAATAAATTCGGTTAGGAATCAAAACAAACAATTAACAACCCCAATCGGCTGAACGCTCAACAAAACAAGTCGTCGCCTTGCTGTAAAATACAGTAACGTTATACAAGAGAGGTCATGCTATAGAATATAGCTGATATCCTTTTATTCATATCATTATTTGATAAACAGCGAGCAGACCGTGTCCCAAGATACCAAGCATAAAACCAACGCCCAAGCTAACAGTATGGGTGATAAGCGTTCTATTAATAATGATGATACTTTTGAGTATGAGGCTGACGCAGAAGCACAAAACGCACTTGTTTATATTAATAAAGCGAATAAAGAAAGCAGTGATAAAAATGACAGTGACAATAGTAATGCTGACGTTCTAGATAATGCCGAGGTTTTAGATGAACCCGAGGCCACCGAAAGCTTAGAAGACGAGGATTTATCGGAAGACATTAGTGAAGAAGACAAAGAAACCATCAAAAAAGTCGCTAACGATGACAATTTGAGTCAAGCAAAAAGCCATGCCAGCATCTTGGTTGAGCAGTCTATGGATGCCAGAAAAACCTTTGAGCGTTCGCTTGGCTCCCTATTTACCAGCGCCTTTACCGCAGGACTTGAGATCGGCATTAGTTTTTTTATGATTCTATCCGCTTTTGCGCTTCTCAGTGGTGTGTTACCCAGCCACTATGCACTCGTACTCGCCTCACTACTGTATCCAATTGGCTTTATCATTGTGGTCATTGGTCAATCGCTGCTATTTACCGAGCAAACTTCTCTTTTAAGCTTGCCTGTCTTGAACGGCTTTGAACCTTTAAACAAGCTATTACGTCTCTGGGGCATTGTTATCGCAGGCAATGTTGTCGGTGGCTGTTTGTTTGCCGCCTTAATGATTGGTTTGGGCTTGCACATGAAGCTGTTTAGCACCAACGATATCAATGCTTATGCGGAACATATTTTGGAGTTTGAATGGTGGGTTATTTTTGGCAGCTCGGTACTGGCGGGCTGGATGATGGGCATGACCGCATGGCTGGTAACCTCAGCACGCGATACCCTTAGCCGTATTGTTCTGGTCTCTATTATCACTGGTAGTATCGGGTTTTTGGGTTTGCATCACAGTATCGTTGGCAATATTGAAGTATTTTCTGCCTTGCTATATGGCGATACCGTCAGTCTCTGGCGTTATCTGATATTTTTAGCAGTAGTGTTGGTGGGTAATACGGTGGGCGGCGTGGTGTTTGTTGCAGTACTCAAAAACCGTACCTTCTTGTTTGATATCGAAAAAGTAAAAGAGCAAACGTCCAATGACCGAGAAGATGCTAGACGACATATACCTATCCGTCGCCCTTAATCTTAAAAGGCTTTTGTCTCCTCTAACGAGTTTCGACAGCAACTTGTTAGGAAGACAAAAGCCTACTTACTGAATCTTAACCG
Source organism: uncultured Gammaproteobacteria bacterium (assembly GCA_963744895.1). Taxonomy (GTDB): domain Bacteria; phylum Pseudomonadota; class Gammaproteobacteria; order Pseudomonadales; family Moraxellaceae; genus Psychrobacter. The sequence continues at coordinate 400,537 of CAVUUW010000005.1, read as the reverse complement.
CTTATTTAAACGTACTAGCAATGGTTATTGAAAGATATTTACTGATCAATAACCAAACATCAGCATTATTAAAGCTGGCGTGCGGCCAACACGCTGTTTTCTGTGTCAGTCTTTCTGAGCTTATCGTACTTGGCGGTAAATACTCGAGTCAATATACCTGCTGTCAAGAACATGATTAACGTGTAGATAGCAGGAGTCACCGACATCTGATAATTGGCAAATAGCGACAACGCCATAAATATCGACAAGGTACTGTTTTGTAAGCCCACTTCTAGCGTTACTGACGTTCTTTGCGCCAAGTTCAGTCCAAACCATTTACTGGTGTAGTAACCGAGCGCCATGGTCGAGAGGTTCAATATCAAAGCGACGGGACCTGTCGCAATAAAGGATTCAACGATAGTACTTCTTTGCACATAGCATAGGAAGAGCACTAAAAACGATAAAAATATCACACCAAATCTAGACACAAATGGCTGGGCTTTGTCCGCAAACATTGGCGCAAAGCGTTTGACTAACATACCAATACTGATAGGTATGATCGTCAGTAAGATTAAGGTAATTACTGTCTTTAATATGGGCAACTGAAACTCGCTGCCCGCACCCATAAAGTGAACCAACGACATACTCAGCACAATCGGAATAGTAAACACGGTGATAATACTGGCAATTGCTGTCAAAGTAACTGACAGTGCCACATCGCCTTTCGCTAAAAAGGTAAATAGGTTTGAGGTGGTGCCGCCTGGACAGAGCACAAGGAGCATGACACCCACTGCATATTCAGGCGCGAGCGGTATGATGTTTGCCAGAGCAAAACCGATGATAGGCAGCATGATCAACTGATTCGCTAGTCCAATGCTGACCGCTTTTGGGTACTTTAGAACGCGTTTAAAATCATTGGCAACGAGGGTTAAACCCATGCCCATCATAATAAAAAACAAGCAAATGGGGACAATAACCGTATTAACTAACGTGACTATTTCAAGACTTTCCATAATTCACTACATCCATGTAGATAAGACCCTTTAACGGGTCGGTTTATGACAACTCCCTGATGATCAACCAGCTTATCCTGCTGATATTTGCGTAAAAACCACCAACGTCGTCAGCGTTTTTGCACAATGCGTCTTTGCATTGCGGTGTTTCTTTACGTCGTAACCTTTTGATAAAAATCAGTTTGAGACGATACTTAATTTGAAACGATACTTATTGGTACGAGACAAAATAATTATGAAACAACAAAAGTTAGTATATCGTTGTAATTGTCTGTATGTTTGATTTATTCAACTACTGGTCAGTCAGATGTAAAAATTATCTTTTAGGATGGAGAAAATTAAAAAGTGAAAGGTTTGTAGAAAGGGGATTTTAAATAGGGATATTTAAAGAAATTAAATAGAGGTTTTAGATATAGAGCTCGTCTTATCGGCATCAGTCACTGCCGTACCATAAGCAATGGCTTCTACCATACTGCCTAACTGGTTGATGTTAGTGACTTCCATGCGTAACCCATAGATATGGGTGTAACCTTTAGCCTCAGCGTCAGTACGCATCCGAACCACTGCCTCACGGCGCGCGCGATCCAATAGTGTCTCATACGTAGTCAAGTTTTTGCCAAAGAGGCTCAATACGCGTGCAATAATCATTTTAAAATAATCTTGAGCGATAACGACGCTACCAAGTACCAACTCGCCTTCACTGTCAGCTGCAAGTTTGGGACGATAAAAACGCTCACTTGACACGATAATATGGCTCAGCGCTTGCTCAGACACACGCAACTGCGCTAGATGCTGACGCTCATGACGCGACCCAAAAAACCAACCAGCGGCGAATAATAAAATAAACGGCGCATAGTTGATCAGGAATTGAGTGAGAGAATAATTATTCATGGCACGTCTCTTATCAAAAAAGCATCAATGCTTTAAAATAATGCTTTGAAATCTGGCTAACTAACCAAAAATGTAGATTAACCAAAGGGATTGAAACGTGGCAAATCGTCCGTTGGCGCAGGTGCTGGGTTTTGGGTTTGAGTAGATTGACCATAAAAATCGTTAGGTGGATTTTGATGGGTTTGCTGCGGCATTGGTACCGCTTTCACCGCGGTGCCATAGACAAACAATTCAGAAGCGCCCTGTGCGATGCTTGACGTCGAAAAACGCAAACCAACAATAGCATCAGCACCTAGGGCTTCTGCTTTGATAACCATCCGGTCTATCGCTTCTTGACGCGACTCTTCTAGCAACTCGGTATAAGCCGTCAGCTCACCACCAACGATGTTTTTTAGCCCAGCAAACAAGTCTTTGCCGACATGCTTTGAGCGCACGGTACTGCCGTACACTACGTCTAGGCGTTCAGTGATTTGATAGTTGGGCAAGTGCTCAAGGTTTGAGAGCTGCATAATATTTAAGACCTGATTAGAAAATTTAATAAACTTCTTCGGCTATATGTATGCACAGTGCATCTAAATAAGAATTTTCAGCCTCTTTTTCAGTATTGCCTATATCCATAGTCATTACTGTTTTCACATTACCTAATAGTCCTGCATTGATCGTTAAATCTTTTTCCGCTTTCTGCTGTAAAACTTTACGATCCTGTACTATTTTATAGCTATAGGCAATAGTTGGTCTAGAAACTGATTTTTTCATACCAAATGCTTCACCAGTGTATACCCTCTTATAGTCTACATTTACATTTAGATTTGCATTTGAGCTTTTTTGGTATTTACCTTTTTTAGATAATTCAGTAGTTAAACATTTATTTAAATATTGCTCGATATCAGCTTCACTATAAAATACAGGGTTATCGTATTTTTGATTTAAATTGACACTGACAGAATCTAGACTCACCTTTGCTACACTAACATTATCTTTAGTTGATAGAGTGGAAGTAGTTGCACACCCTGATGCCAAACCTACAGTCAAAAGTAGCGGTAATAACGATTTTTTCATATTTCTCTCTAATTTAAGGACTCATATTATTGTAGTAATAGCGCCCCAAGTAAAGCTAGAACTACTCTTGATGACTGTAAAATATATACTTTTTAACCACTAATCATTGGTATGGAACAATAAGAACAGCTCAGTTAAATTGCCTTCAATGCTATTGGCCATTTGCACAAGCTTGTCTTCATCCTTGCGCATTTCGGCAAGCTCTGGATCTTCTTCATCGATACCGCTTAATACGATCATAGGCAAGGTCAATACGGCCACGTCTTCTGCCGTCTCTTCATCTTCAAACCAATCGCTGGCTTCATCAGCATACATGGCATCAACAAAACCAATTGACCAAGCAACGATGTCTGACTCATCTGAAAAGTCAACAGCCACTTCTTCGTTGCCCGCGTCTTCGCCGAACGGCAACTCAATCGGTGTCTCATTTTTTAGCTCAGCCATGATCGCATCGCGCCAGCGCTTGATACCATCGATGACATTTTCTGGAATCTCGCTGGTGTGACCTTCAAACAGCGCATCCAACCAATTGGGCAATGGACGCCCTATCACAGTCGCCGTCAAAAAACCGTGAGCCGCAACACTATCGAGCACAAACTCGCTCTCTTGATTGTCCAAATAGTCTAGTAATTCATCGAAACTTAGTGGGTTACTCATGATGTCATTGTCCTTAAAGGAGAGGTTGCGTCAGTCGCAATAAATGATCAGCTAAATGTAAGGTAGCGGGTAATCTAGAAAAAGGCTGTCTGGATAAAGACCAAACAACCAGAACAAGTAGATATCATCGATTAAAACGGGTCATCGATAACGGTAGTTATATAATAAATCAGTTACCGTCAGCTTAACACAATCAAATAAATATACATTACTAAAAGGCTATTATTAAAGGGCTTTAGTCGGCTTAAATACTGTCACTTCCTAACACTAAACCGTCACTGACGTCCAAAATTAAAGGTCGTCATCATCCCAATCATCGCCATCTTCGTCAAAATTGTCGATGTCGTCTAAATCATCTTTTAGCTCTTTGGCCAAACGTTTTTCTTCTAACAGATTGTCGATTAGTCGGCGCTTTTCTAGACTGCTTAAGCGTGTACGTACACTCGTCTCTGCCTCTTCGACCATCTTTGCATCATCATCGTCGACAAAATCATCATCAAAATCGTCGTCAATATCAGTGTCACTCATGACAAACTCCTATCGTTTTTAGCAAGGGTATTGAAAACATATCAATATATATATGCCTTATAAAGTCTATGCGGAATGTTGTCAATCCTTTTTATCACTATGACGTATTTTTTAGCCAATAATCACTCGGCAGAATAATAAACAATTGTACATATATAAGCTAGGTTACTTACTACTGGTCAAGTCGACTATTCACGCTCATCATCAATCATCAATACCGCATTACGGACATCTGCTAAACGCTGTATCATAGAATCATTACCGCCATCGAATATCGCACATTCACGCTCATAGACGGTCGTTGGACGCATGACACTATGAACTTGGACATGATGACTGATCTGTTTGAGACCTGCATTTGGTAGCAAGATGAGCATTTGCTCTTTTTTACCGATACCATGCAATAGCTGGGTCATTGCTTCTGATTGCGCATCATCACTGACACCTGCTTTGGCAGGCAATGCAAAGCGTGATAGCTCAATATGTTTATCATGGATAATTTTGTTGAGCATTAAATAGAGCTTACCAAGCATGACGCCTGCGAGCGCTACTTTTGCATGGCTGTTGTCCGCTTTTAGCAATACACTAGCGCCCTTGTCTTCAAAACGTGGCTGATTCATCAAGCTCACACCTAGTAACAAAGGCTGCTTCAATAGTTCAGTTACTGCTTGATTCAACAGCTGCGTACATAGTGCCATATAAGGCAAACGCTGTGCAGGTGCCAGACGCTCCAGCATATTAAACTCATCATGAAAGACAATCTGTACGCGCACACTGTCGAACGATCGTGTGGCAGACAGGCGAGAGGTATTGCCAAGTTTAGCTGGCATACCACTGATACTACTGGATATGTTCGCCCTGCATACTATCGGTTGCTTGACTATCTGCACGACCTTCATCTGTAGTATCAACTGGGCTTGCCATAGCACCAGAATCAGTCGTCTCACTGTTCGCGTTTTGGTTTTGCTGCTTTCTTAAATACTGGTTCACTTCATTATGTATATCGCGTTTACGCACCTTGGTTGTGTCTTCCTCGCCTGCACGCTCATCAGAATGTGGCGCGGCCTCTCTGTCTACTGAGCGGCGCTCAAAGTCGCGCTCATAATTCCGCGGATCGATTTGCATATATTGTTCACGATGCAGGTTTTGAATCTCACGGCTAAGCGCATTGATTTGCTCTTTGGTTGGGCGCGCCAAGTAACCATAGATGAGCCAAAGCAATAAATGCAATAACATGGTGCCGATGACAAACGGCCACTGCATCGCGATAATTTCGCCTTTGCTCACATCTTTTAGGGTCAGAGCAACGCTCCCAATGACCGCATCGCCCTTGGTGGCGATTTGGCGAATGGTATCGCCTTGTTGCATCGGCGCATTGCCAACTGGCACTAAGATATCGTCGTTATTGTCTTTAATCAGTATGCGCGTTACGTCTTGCTCGCTTGTGTAGCGATTGGCAATGACACTGAGGCTGACACGGTCTTTATTTTCTAAAGACAACCGCGCCTCATCAATCAGCTGGGCGACCATCTGCTCGCCTTTTAACGCACGACTTTTACTCAGCTGTTGATCGGTACTAATGACCAATAACAGCGTCTGTAAACAAAAACTAACCAGAAGAATAATGGCAAACAACCCTTGCCGCGGCGCTAAATACGTCATGATATGGTAAACTTTTTTGGATAAAAGAAATTAAAAAACAAGTCTATCGCTCATTTTTTGGCTAATTTAAAAAAACGGTACTGCACATGTCTGTATTAACCGTTGCGTAGATTATGTAACCCTTAGCTCACGTAACTCTTAGTTCTCGTAATGCTTAGATCACGCAACACTATAAGTCACGTAACGTTGTCAAAGACATTTTTACTTAAAAATATTCTTACCTAGCACTCACTCTTACTTAAAAGAGAGTCTGACTCAAAAACAGCGTCTTGTCGCGCTGACGGCTTACCAGCTCATCAATCCAACCTACCTGCTTATCTCAGCTACTATATCACTATAATAAACCTTATAGCGTTCGCCGTTTTAGAAATTTATCACAATATAAGCCTACAATTTTTGCTGCTTTTTGAATGACAACCGTCGTTTGTAGAGCGCTATGATACTTTGCGTGACATCTATAGGCGCTGCCTAGTAAAACTGGTATTATTCCTAATCTTATATGAGCATACAAGGGACAATTGAGGCATGCCAAACAATACATCTTATTCGTTACCAAAAGACAGCAAAGCATGGCAGCAAGCTGTCGATTCTATTGCGTCACTATTGCCCGACGATACCAATTTGCAAGATTTTGATGCGCTACAGTCTCTCCCTGTTTTTGCCTTAATTGTCGTGCTACCGAATAAAGTAACGACGCTCGATATCCATCAGTATGTACAGTCGTGGGTCGATGAGCAGCCAAGCTGGCATTTGGTCACCGTCGCAGAAGATGCCGATGCAAGCTTTGTCGATATCATGGTCTCTGATACAGAGCCAACTGCAGGAAACACACAGCGTCTACCTTTTACTCAATCGCAAGTTTTCCGCTATCTATTAGTCCCTGTAGCCGACACCCTGATGCACCCAGCAAAAAAGACTGCAGCCGCTCACATCATTGATGATCAGCTAACGACACGCTTGCGTCATGACTTGGCTGAGGCGTATAAGAGCAATGAGCGTGAAAATAGTGCAGACGCCTTAGATGTTGTCGATTGCCATATTCTTTCTATCGGTCATATGCTTCGTACTCATAAGCTTGCTTGCTTTGATATGGATTCGACTCTAATTGAACAAGAAGTCATCGTAGAGCTTGCCAAAACCGCAGGCATCGGCGAGCAAGTTGCAGCCATCACTGAAGCCGCTATGCGCGGTGAGATTGATTTTGATGAATCTTTTGCTCAGCGTGTGGCGTTGTTAGCTGGTATCTCAACCGATGTGCTCGATGAGATATGCGAGCGCTTAACGCTATCAATGGGCGCTCGCACCACGATCAGCGCGCTAAAAGCCTTGGGCTATCACACGGTGCTCGTATCAGGTGGATTTACCTATTTTGCGCGCTACATCGCGGATCAATTAGGTATTGATGAAGTTCATGCCAATGCCTTAGATATCGAAGAAGGTGAAGTGACGGGTCATGTACAGCTACCTATCGTCAATGGTGCCAAAAAAGCCGCTATCGTCGAACATACCGCTGAGCGTTTAGGCATTGAGATGTCACAAGTCGTTTGCATTGGCGATGGTGCCAATGACTTACCCATGATGGGAGTGGCCGACTTAGGTATCGCTTATCATGCCAAGCCAATTGTGCAAGCACGTGCCGATGCGGCGATCAATGTGACTGGTCTTGAAGGCGCTCTTTATGCCTTAGGCTACCCTGCGCTTGCTCCGACTAAATAAGGTTTAAACTCTTAAAACAATACTGTAAGCCAGATTAGAGCGTGTTACTTACTCTTATATTTTTTGCTCTTATGAACAACAATGGACATATTTATGAAAAAATTATTCTCTTTTCTCATTGCATTATTGGTTACATCAACTGTATCTGCCGCAAACTGGCCACCAAATACAGCCTCCAAAGTGGCTAACAACGCATTAGAGTATCCCACGAAACTAGATCCAGTTAATACATCATTAGAGGAAATGCTGAATAATGGAGCTTCTATCATTTCCTCATATGTAGCAGAAGATGGTCCCATTATCACTATAAAAGCAAAGAAAAAATATGTCATTTGCTTACTGAAAGGAGCAGGAACTGGTTCTGATCAAAATATAACAACATCAAAATGTTATGCTATGAATTAGTTTGATATTCGTTGATAGCTTAATAAACGCTTTTTGTTAAATATTAAAGGATCTGTCCATGACGGCACCCCAATCACCGCAGTCAAACGAGTCATCAACGCCTCAACCTTTGGATAATAACGCTCATCTCACCACTCCTGATGACCCAAAGCAGCTGTTAGGTGTCTATATCAGAGGCATGGCGATGGGCGCGGCAGATATCGTACCTGGCGTCTCTGGCGGTACTATTGCACTGATTGCAGGAATTTATGAGCGCTTGATTAATGCTCTTGGTAGTATCGGTCCCAATCTTTGGCAGATATTTCGGCAACAAGGTGGTCTTAAAGGATTACTTGCGGTATGGAAGGAAGTTGATGCCACCTTTTTGTTATTTTTGATACTTGGCATTGCCACAAGCTTTGCCACATTAGCTGGTATGATTAAGTATTTATTGGACAATCAGCCTCTCTATATTTGGTCGTTCTTTTTTGGCTTGGTTATCGCAACCGTTCTCATCTTATTAAGTGAGATTAAACGCTGGAATATAGGACGAGTCGCATTATTTGCCTTTGGACTTATTGTCGCCGTAGTAATCAGTAGTTTGCCTTTACTAACTGCAACACCAAGCTTGCCTTATTTATTTATGGCAGGGGCAATCGCTATTTGCGCCATGATACTACCGGGAGTCTCGGGGTCTTTTATTTTATTATTGTTGGGTGCTTATAACACGGTATTAGAAGCGGTACATACCCTGAATTTCACCATTATTTTTACCGTTATGGCGGGTATGGCAACAGGTCTGTTATTATTTACGCGCGCGCTTAAATGGTTGTTGTCTCGCTACTATCAAGCAACACTGGCGCTACTTACCGGCTTTATCGCAGGCTCTTTGGTCAAGGTATGGCCATGGAAAGTTGATGCATTAGGTACTCTCAACAGCGACGCAATAACCAATGTCATGCCATGGCAATATCCTACTGGTGCCCATTGGCTAACTACCTTGGGACTAATGGTTTTGGGTGCAGTACTGGTGTCTTTGTTGTCTTGGTGGGGCACTCGTAGCAATCGCGTATAAGAGAGTGCTTGTTTCAAATCTGTCAAAAAAACCACCAAAACGCGCTAAAAAACCAAACGTCAACGGTTGTCGCAAAGTCGCCTCTACCCTCTTTAGCTTTGTTCAACAAGCTTTCATAATGGCTGTATTGGAATTCACCTTATGAATAGCGAGATGAATGATGTTACTGACTGTCTTTTCTTTTATTGGCATAGCCACGTGGAGTGGTACGGCATTACTTGGTTATGGCGGACTTATAGGCTTAATCTTAGGGCTTGCCTTATCGTCGCAGCGCTGGCTCTTATGGTATCTATTTGGTGGTATGGCCTATTGGTTAGTGGTTGAAACCATTCAAAGCCTATTATACACGCGCCCCATGTTAGCCGAGCTGTCTGAGTGGCACAGCTATGTCATTGCCATGGGTATTAGCTGGCTCCCTTTGGTTGGATGGGTTGTATACCGAGCGCTACGTTACGAAGATGTGAGCCGCACTTTGCAGCAGCAACGAGCTTTAGAAGCGGCACGCTACAAAGAGCATACGCCTGTCTATGACGACGATTATCAACCGCGTTTTCACTAAGCCCATTATTCAATCATCGTCATTTGATGTTACAAGATACTCAACGCTCTCTACGTAACTCCTAAAGAATTGACATATATTCATCATTTATAATCTAGTTATGTCTTTGTCAATAAAATTGTTATAAAGTACGCAGTATCTGCGTCTCATTTCTTTAGGAGTTTAATTATGTTTACTATACCTGTGCTAGATATTAAGTCTGATCCATTAGATGTGTTACTGGCAGTGATTGGTTATCGTTTATCAATGCTGGCTGACAGCGACAATGAAAAAGTCCAATCGCTATTTGCTGATCGTCAGGTAACTATCGAGATTGCCAGTAAAGAATCTGAAATTGCGCGTTACTTTAGATTTGATAATGGCCAATTTAGTCAGCATGCCGGCCATGCCGAAAAAGCAGATCTAACCATCAACTTTAAAGACTCTATGACAGGTGTGAAGCTTTTGACCAAAGGCGACCTCCCAGCCTTTATGACGGCGGTTCAAGAAGGCAATTTGAGCATCGAAGGCGACTATAGTCTGATGATGTGGTTTAACAAACTTGCAAAACATATCGTGCCGCCAATTCCAGAAGAATACAAACCCTACATTCAAAAAGCCAAACCTTATGCTTATAAAGCCCAAAGCCTTGCCACTCACTGGATAGGTGTTGCCAAGCATAAACTGGGTAAGTAATAAAGGTGTGCTAACTCACCTAATAGTAATACCTTATTTGATAATAAATAATTGCGACTTATGTGTGTTATTGTACGGATGATAGCGCTTATCTAGCTGTAGTCTGTTTTTCTAAAAAGGTTGCGTTATACTATAGCGCAACCTTTTTTATTGTCTCAAAAATGATGAGAGATAATAGTATTTGAATCTATCTGATACGATCTAACAGTATGACAAAAGGATTTAGACCATGGCAGGATTACTTAGCATCTCAGAACCGAGTGCCAATCACCCCACCGACACCTTCAATAGTCAACTTAATACCCACTCTGATTTTTCGGCAGACCTAGCCACAGACGCGACCAAAACGAATAAAAACGTCGCTCATCACTATACGCGTGAAGACATTGCAGAGCTGTTCGATTTGCCTTTAATGGATTTGTTATTAAAAGCACAAACCATTCATCGTGAGAATTTTACTGCCAATGAAGTACAAATCAGTACCTTGCTATCGATTAAAACCGGTAACTGTCCTGAAGATTGTGGCTACTGCTCACAGTCAGGCCATCATCGCGATACTACCAAATTACAGGCAGAAAAGCGTTTAGAGGTTGACAAAGTCATTGCCGCTGCCAAACGCGCCAAAGCCACGGGTTCGTCACGGTTTTGTATGGGTGCCGCTTGGAAACATCCCAGTGCCAAAGACATGCCTTATGTGGTGGAGTTGGTTAAAGAAGTCAAAGCATTGGGGCTTGAGACCTGTATGACCCTCGGTATGCTCGATAACAACCAAGCCACCCAATTGGCTGATGCAGGATTGGATTATTACAATCATAATCTAGATACCTCACGCCGCTATTATGAGCAAGTGGTCAGTACGCGCAGCTATGATGAGCGCTTAGACACGATTGCGAACGTGCGTAATTCAGGTATCAATGTCTGTAGTGGTAACATCGTCGGTATGGGCGAGAGTCGTGATGATCGCATTGATTGGGTGCATGAGCTGCTCAAAATGCCAAAAGCGCCTGAGTCTATTCCTGTTAACCTGCTAGTACCGATCAAAGGCACACCAATCGGCGATAAGATATTGGCAGAAGGCCAATTGTCAGTGCTTGAGTGGATTCGCACCATTGCCGTGGCGCGTATTTGCTGCCCAACCAGCTACGTACGTCTGTCTGCGGGACGCGAAAGCTTATCGGATTCTGAGCAAGCTTTAGCCTTTATGGCGGGTGCTAACTCGTTCTTTTATGGCGACAAGTTATTGACGACCGGAAACGCCAGTCAATCAGGCGACGACAGACTCATGCGTGAGCTTGGTCTAACAAAGCAATTTGCCGCACCAAGAGCGCCTAAAGTATTGCCTGTAATGGATGCCATGAATGGTCATCAATCACAAGTGGTATTGGGAGATTAGTATAAAGTATGATCTACCATTATTGGACAATTTGCGCTAAGCTTGCGTGCTCAAACAAGTGACGATATATAAATAAGAGACCCTATCATGCCAGATTATTTTAATTGGATTAAAGCGGCGCACATTATTTCGATGGTCTGCTGGTTTGCTGCTATCTTTTATTTGCCGCGCCTGTTTGTTTATCATGCAATGAGCGATGATAAGATCAGCCAAGAGCGCTTTATTATTATGGAGCGCAAGCTATATCGCGGTATCATGACGCCAGCGATGATAGCAACATGGGTATTTGGCTTATGGATGGTGATACTCGGCTGGGACGTTTATAAAACCCAAGGTTGGTTACACGTCAAAATACTGTTGGTCGTTTTGCTCTCAGGCTATCATGGAGCGTGCGGTTTTTATCGCAAAAAACTCATGGATAACCCGCATTATAAAACGCATAAGTTTTGGCGTTGGTTCAATGAAGTGCCTGTTTTTGCTTTGGTGATTATTGTCATTTTGGTGGTGGTAAAGCCCTTCTAAAACGTTATTTGACCACTAAAAAAGCGTCCGTCACCTATATAAGTGACGGACGCTTTTTTATTTATCTACTATCTTAAACAGACTAAGTGAAGTTAATTCTGCCCTATTTAAAGATCAATGGCTCAAAGATAGGTAATGTAAAGATTAATGGTAGCCCTAAACGCTAGGACGCATAATTTGATAGACATTGCTCAAATCATAGACCTTATAGCGCGCAGGTTCGCGTCGGTTTTCGCCAGCATAGCTGAGTATCAAAGCTTGCTTGGCACTCTCATCCACCCAGCCCACAAACAGTCCACTATGCTCAACGCGGTTATAGCCGTGATTGATATAGTAAAGCCAATCACCAACTTTAATCTCATCGCTACTGGCATAAGGGCCTTGACCATAAGTGCCTTTATGAATGGTATCTCGACTCACCCCTGCCCGATTAAACACCGCATTCAAATAATCCCAGCAGCCGCCTTTAATTATCGTACGCTCATTTAATGCCATTTTACGTGCCATACTCACCACTTCACGCGCCGCTAGACTACTTTGTGTCTCAGCACTGCTTAAGAGTGGTAAATACTGACTATCAACGTTGTCATAGCTACCGGACAAAAATACTGGCGATACCGCAGGCATTTGACGCTCTAGCGTAGAAGAACGATAAGTCATCGCTGGCTGATTGCCATAATTGCTCGTATTGATAGCGCTGGTAGTAGATTGACTAATAGTGACTGGTTGAATATTTGCAGGATTGGCGCGATATGTGCCAGCACGTTGGATGGTGGAGCGGGTGCTCACTTTGGCAGAAGGTACGGAAGAGTATGAAGGTGACGCATAATCAGGCTGGACGGACTTTTGGGCAATGAGTGCGCTCATACTATCTGCCTGAGCTTGACTGACGACGCCAAAAGTTAATAAAAATAAGCTACACGACGCTGAAACCAACGATATGGGCAAACACGACATGGGCTAACTCCTTGCCAATAAAATATAAGTCATCGCATAAATGACAATCGAACATTGCAGGCTTACTTATAAACTATTTCGCTAGGCATCTGCAAGTATTATTCGCTGCAAACAAACGACGAAAGGCATAAAAAAGCAGATTAACGGTTTGGAAGAAAACAGAATTTAGGCAGGAAAAGAGTTGAACTCGTCAAAGGTAGACCTATTTGAATGTAAGCCCTCAAATAGACAGATTTATAAGATATGCTTTACTCACCATTCATCTTAATATTCACATGACGCTTACTCAGCGCTTGCCCTTCTAAAATGGCTTTGGCGGCTGTCGCTTCTTGAATACTATCAAAGCCGCTAATATAATATTTTCGCTGACCGTCACCATCGATAATCTGTAATTGCTCGCCTATAAGACTGATTGAATCGCCATCAGCCAAATAAATGTGCTCACGTTTGCCTTGGTGATCATGCACTAGCTCGCCAGCTCGCACCCACAATATGCCACTAGTAATGACACCCGCCATGGCTTTTTTGCGTGCTTGGCGCTGGCGATTGAAAATAAAACTGCCAACGATGAGCAAGGCAAGCGCTCCGATTGCCAAACGTTCAGACAATAAGCTCATTGCCAAAGCAACCGCAACTGCCCCTACCAGCAATGCAAAGCCAAACCAAAACAGCCCATTGTCAGCCGCTACTGGCTGGCTTTGTAAGGTGATTTTGGCGCCATCGTCGGTTAGATTGAGCATGGGTGATTACCTATCGCGAAGTTTAGAGTAATTGTCTATGAAAAAACTGCCTATTAGCAACTAACAGGCAGTTATCGATACTAAAAATTAAGACAACGTGTTTGAGATAAAAAACCAACTACCAGCCAAGCGCGGTTTGTTGCATCTTAATCAATTCAGCAATACCTTTTTCAGCCATCGCGAGCATGTCATCGGCTTGCGCACGTGTGAAAGGCTTTTCTTCCGCGGTGCCTTGTATCTCAATAAACTCGCCTTTTTGCGTCATAACCACGTTCAAATCGGTATCACAGCTGGCATCTTCTTCGTAGTTGAGATCCAAGTAAGCTTCGCCATCTTTCATACCTACAGAGACCGCAGCAACCAAACCAATTAATGGATCGGCTTTGAGCTTTTTACTTTTTTGAATACTTTCTAGTGCATCGATAAGGGCGATTGCTGCACCTGTCACACTAGCGGTACGAGTACCACCATCGGCTTGTAATACATCACAATCAAGATAAATGGTGTTTTCGCCAAGCTTACTCAAATCAATCATGGCACGTAAGCTACGTCCGATTAAACGCTGGATTTCTTGCGTACGTCCCGATTGCTTACCACGGGCTGCTTCACGCTGATTGCGGGTGTTGGTCGCTCTTGGAAGCATGCCATATTCGGCAGTGATCCATCCTTTACCTTTGCCTTTTAACCAACGTGGAACGCCTGACTCAACACTTGCGGTACAAAGGACTTTGGTATCGCCAAAGCTAACCAATACGGAGCCTTCGGCATGCTTGGTATAATGGCGCTCAAAACTAATCGAGCGAAGTTGGTCAAGCTCACGGTTGTCATTACGCATAAAAATCCCTAATACAATGTTTTAAAAGCTTTCTCTTACATATAAGCGGTTGATTGCTGTTTGATCGTCCAATTTATATATCATCAATGATATTTATATTAAATCACATGGCAATTGAACGTCTTGGCAGCCTTCAGTGTTCGGCTATCCTAACGTGACAGCAGCGCAATAGCAAGATTGACTCAAGCGTTGACGCTGCTATTCTATAAAGGCAACACAGGTAAGAACCTAGCCTGACAATAAAATGATGTGACCGTTATTCTAACCTCTTTATTCTAGGCCTTCCATCTTACGCAATTCTTTACGCAAGATCTTGCCAACGTTCGACTTTGGTAATTCATCCACAAACTGTATGTGGCGTGGGCGCTTGTAACCTGTCAGCTGTTTTTTGCCAAAATCCAGTAGTTCTTGTTCTGTGACGTCACCTTTTTTAACCACAAATAACTTTGGCTCTTCGCCGCGCTCATCACTGGGTACACCAATCGCGCCGCACTCAGCCACTGCTGGATGTTCACTCATGGCCTCTTCGATCTCATTAGGATAAACATTAAAGCCTGAAACCAAAATCATGTCTTTTTTGCGATCAACAATTTTGATAAAGCCTTTTTCGTCCATGATACCGATGTCGCCAGTTTTGAGATAACCATTGTCAGTAAATGACTCGGCTGTCTCTTTTGGACGGTTTTGATAGCCAATCATGACCTGCGGGCCTTTGACACAAATCTCACCGCGATCACCCATAGCGACTTCGTTACCATCATCGTCGATTAGGATCACATCTGTACTAGAGGCAGGAATACCAATCTTGTTGGTGAATTCAGCGATGGTCATGGGGTTAAAGGCAACCACTGGCGATGTTTCAGACAAGCCATAGCCTTCAACAATCGGCAGTCCTGTGATTTTGTGCCATTCTTTGGCAACGCTCGGTAAAACTGACATACCGCCGCCGATAGAGGCTTTTAAATTAGAAAAGTCTAAATCTGCAAAGCCTTCTTTGTGCACCAAACCATTGAACAAGGTGTTGACCGCCGGGATAAAGGAAGGCTTATATTTGCCCATCTCTTTAATCAATCCGTCAAGATCGCGCGGGTTTGGAATCAATAATCCTGCATAGCCTTGGTACATGCCATACATACCGCACACCATAAAGGAGAATACGTGATACAGCGGCAATGCCGTTAAGATAACATCGCTTGCATCCACATCGTCTTCAAACGCACTATTCATAAGCGCGCTGATTTGCAGCATATTGGCGACCAAGTTGCCATGAGACAACATTGCCCCTTTAGCCACACCAGTCGTACCGCCCGTATACTGTAACAAAGCCACATCGCTTAAGTTTAGATCAGGACGTTTGTAATGGCTGGCCGATACTGCATTTAAAGCATGCTTAAAACTCACACTATCTGGCAAACTATAAGAAGGTATCATTTTTTTGATATGACGAGCCACGAGATTGACGACTGTCCCTTTAACCGTTCCTAACATATCGCCAATTTTGCAGACGATGACATGCTTCACTTGCCCTTTGTCTTCTGCTTCTTGATATGTTTTGGCAAAATTTTCGACAATAAATAAGGCTTTGGTACCACTGTCGTGGAGCTGGTGTGATAGCTCGCGGCTGGTATATAAAGGATTGACGTTGACCAATACCATGCCTGCGCGAATGATACCCAAAGCGACTACTGGATATTGTAGAAGGTTGGGCATCATTACCCCAACTTTATCACCCTTATTCAGTCCTAATGACTGTAAGTAGCTGGCAATTTGGCGACTATATAAATCTAGCTGCTTATAGCTAATCTCAGAACCCATACAGATGTAGGCTGGTTTTTGTCCATAACGACTAAAATTACGCTCAAACACCTCAAGTAAAGAAGTATTGTCATCTGGCATATCGATAGTAGCATCAATACCATAACGCTCATAAGCGCTCAGCCAAGGACTATCGCTCGGTATGGTTGGCATCGTTGGAAAGGCATTGTCTTGATAGACCTTTTTGTCATAGGCCTTATTTTTATGCGTGTTGTCAGATGCTTTATCTTTTTTATCAGTGACGGCTTTATCGTTTGCTGTCTCTTTATTGATATCGTCGGTCATAATCTTCCCTAAACGTTACTGTTAAAAACGTAAAATAATATAATGAAAAAACCATTTTTAAGATTGGTCAGTGACAGCAAACGCTTATGAATAAGAACGGTC
Source organism: uncultured Gammaproteobacteria bacterium (assembly GCA_963744895.1). Classification (GTDB taxonomy): domain Bacteria; phylum Pseudomonadota; class Gammaproteobacteria; order Pseudomonadales; family Moraxellaceae; genus Psychrobacter. The sequence continues at coordinate 383,690 of CAVUUW010000005.1, read as the reverse complement.
GTAAAACCAGACGGTGTTCGTGGTTCATAAGCCTTGTCAGTGAAAGTGTCATACTAACTTTTTAACAACTAAGTCTCTAATAAGTGTCATAACCGTTCAGAAGAGCTGAGCTAACGATTATTTTTACCCTTACGGTGTTATCAAATATATAAAGCAAAAATGAGGCTTCTTTATAAAAAATACAAAGACAGATGGTTGAGCACTATATCAGTTTTGTCCAAAATTCTCTATCTATACTAGGGCGTGTCCCCAGTTCAATCGTTCTTACTTTGTTTAGATTGTAAGCAAGCTCTCGTATCGTTGCAAACTTGCAAAAATATAAAAGACAAAAAATGACAAGGTCACTTATTAGCAACCTTATCATTTTTCATCATCACCATTTGTGGTCTTTATCATTGACGGTTATTGATTGGCATACTAACCGTGTTGTTTTTCTTCAAGCGCTCGTAGATCTTTACGTAGGATTTTACCAACGTTAGATTTTGGTAGCTCATCAATGAATTCGACATGACGAGGACGCTTGTAACCCGTTAGGTTTTCTTTACCATAGGCGATGACTTCTTCAGCCGTCAAGCTTTTGTCACTGCGTACCACATAAATTTTCGGTACTTCGCCACTCTTCTCATCTTCGATACCAATAACGCCGCACTCTAAAATCTTTGGATGCGCTGACATGGCATCTTCAACTTCGTTTGGATAAACGTTAAAACCAGAGACCAAAATCATGTCTTTTTTGCGATCGACAATTCTAAAGTAGCCGTCTTCATCCATAATACCGATGTCACCCGTACGGAAATAACCGTCAGGCGTCATGACTTCAGCCGTCGCGTCTGCACGCTTCCAGTAGCCTTTCATCACCTGAGGACCACGAACACAAATCTCACCGCGCTCACCCAGCTCCACTTCATTGCCTGCTTCATCCAAGATAGCAACGTCGGTGCCAGGCACTGGCAGACCAATCGTCCCATCAAAAACGGTGCTACCCATCGGAGTAGCAGTAGCCACAGGTGCTGTTTCAGACAAGCCATAGCCTTGCGAGATAACATTACCCGTCACTTGCTGCCACTGTTCAGCCGTTGATCCAAGTACCGCCATACCGCCGCCCATTGAAGAGATCAGCTTGCTGTGATCAAGCGATTTGAACTCTGCGTTATTGGCTAAGGCAGTGAACAACGTATTTACCGCCGGGAAAAATGCAGGTGGATAGTCCTTATAGGCTTTGATTAAGCTCTCAAGATCACGCGGGTTAGGCACTAATAAGCCAATACAACCGCGATAGAGCCCAAACATACCGCATACGGTAAACGAGAAAATATGGTACAGCGGCAATGCTGTCATGATGACTGGTTGCTCATCTCTCTTTTCAAAATCGTCGAACGCCTCGCCCAATAAACTATTACATTGGATGAGGTTAGCGACCAAGTTGCCATGGGTGAGCATTGCCCCTTTAGCCACGCCTGTTGTTCCACCCGTATACTGAAGGACAGCCACATCGTCGAGACCGATATTGGTAGGACGTTTATATTTTTTAGTAGAAAAGCGGTTCAGTGCTTTTTTAAAGCTAATGCTGCCATCGATTTGATAATCGGGTACCATTTTTTTGACATGACGAACCACAGCATTGACGATAAAGCCTTTTAGCGGACTCATAAGATCGCCCATCGAGGCAATCACCACATGATCGACTAAGTCTTTACCAATGTCCTCATAGGTTTTGGCAAAGTTTTCTAACAAGATGAGCACTTTGGATTCAGAGTCTTCTAACTGATGCGCCAGCTCCTTTGAGGTATAGAGCGGATTTACATTGACTAAGGTTAACCCAGCACGTAGTACGCCTAATACGGCAACTGGTAGCTGTAAAATATTGGGCATCATCACTGCCACTTTATCGCCTTTTTTTAGCCCAAGCGATTGTAAATAAGCGGCAACTTGCTTGCTATAGCGATCCAACTCTTCATAAGAAAGCTCGACATCCATACATACAAAGGCTGTTTTACCTTCATAATTGACGAAGTTTTTCTCAAGTATGTCAATTAAAGAGGTATCGGCAGGTGGCATCTCGATATCGTACTGAATACCAAGTTTTTCGTAAGTTTTGAGCCATACTTTATCATTGCGACGAGTTTGGTTGCCTTGATTTTCCATAATCTTTTTTCTCCTAGTAATAGTACGCGATCGTTCACCCAATAAAATCACAACATCTTAAACATACAAAAAAGCAAATTTTACGCTTACCGTTATGATGAGCGAAGCTGTAATGTTATCGTATGATGAGCGAACAATATAATGGTCAAAAAACACTCTTCCAATTAACATACACACTTTGTACAGACTACTCAATACAAAAGATTGTTACTTGCGTTCGCAAACTAAGTTGACGTTCAATAATATTACCTATACTGCCTTTTCTTTTGTGCAATTTTTAATTAAAAATTCATACTTTTTCGATGATGACAAACTCGTTAATTTCGTACATATCGTCTTTTACTTACCGATCATTTGCTACGGTCAAGCGCGGTTGCAAGCTCTGTTAAGGTGACAAAGTTGCGACGTGTGCCGTCTTTATCATTGTTTGGTTGACGAGCCAATACACTGCTCGCCAGCGTAGTACTATCCTTATATTGCCAATTATTGATGTATTCACTTTGCGCTAAGCGCTGACCAAAACCTGCTACTGCTATAGCGAACTGAGTATCTATATTAGCTTTGTTTAATGCGCGGCTATTTTTGAGAATTGGTTGACTAATAAGCTTAGAGCTACCGCCAGCCGGTGCTTTATAGCGAATGTTTAGATACGCAAGCTCATTTAGACTCTGACCATTTTTGCTACTAGATTGGGTGTTTTTATCATAACGCCGATCGCTATACAGTCCTTTTTGTCCTGTTGGCGTCACCTCAAATAGAGCAATGACGGCTTTACCCGCGCCCAACTCACCTGCGTCCACTTTGTCATTATTAAAGTCTTGTTCGTTCAATACGCGATTTTCATAGCCAATCAAACGCCATTCACTCACCACATCAGGGTTGAACTCAACTTGGACTTTGACGTCTTTTGCTACGGTATTGAAGGTCGCAGCCAACTCGTCGCCAAAGACTTTTTTGGCTTCGGTCAAACTGTCGATATAACTATAATTGCCATTGCCGTTATCTGCCATTTGCTCCATCATGTAATCATTTAAGTTGCCGCGTCCAAAGCCGACTGTCGATAAGGATATACCACGATCACGATTGGCTTTGACCAGCGTTAACATGTCGTCGACATCGCTGATTCCGACATTGAAGTCGCCATCAGTCAACATCATAATACGATTGATACCATTCTTTTTCATGGATTGCTCAGCTTGCCTGTAAGCCAGCTTCAACGCATCTTCACCATTGGTGGAGCCTTCTGCGTTCAAGCTTTCAATTGCGGCCAGTATTTTGGTTTTTTGATCACCACTGGTCGCAGGCAATGCCACCGTGGTACTGCCAGAATAAGTGACGATACTGATGCTGTCTTCTGCGCGCATCTGCTCTGTCAGTAATTTGAGAGAGGATTGCGCCAATGGCAGCTTATCGCGCGATGACATAGAGCCTGAAACATCTACTAAGAATACTAGATTGGCAGGCGGCATAGATTGTTTGTTCGTTTTTTGCGACCAGCTATTATCAACGGCTTTGATACCGACTTTGACAATTTTATTGTCCTGATCTGCCCTATCCCATGGCGAATCAACCACTTCAGTTGCGATAACAAACGGCGCGTTACCGAGACGCTTACCATCGTCAAACTGATAATTGAAATAGTTAATCAACTCCTCAACTCGCACGGCATCGACAGGCGGTATCCGTCCTTCATTGAGATAACGACGCATATTGGCGTAGCTGCCCGTATCAGTATCAATAGATAAGGTAGAGACTGCCATCTCTGTGGTACGGTGTACCGAATTGGCTTCATTCTTTTGATAATTGTCGCGCGTAGGTGGCATATCGTTGACGACCATAGGCATGGGATAAACCCCCGTCCGAGGATCGATTCTTGTCTTGGTCATGCTGCTCATTTCAGCATATGATGCACTTAAACTTAAGCTATCTGTGGCAGGTTCTGATGCCGAAACAGCAACTGGTGAACTCACCGTGCTGACAGCTGGTTCTGCTACAGACTTGCTCACTTGCGAGGTGCTACAAGCGGTGAGACCCATAAGGGTAATAGTACTTAGCCACAATGCATTGCGAACGATGGCATGGGTATCGGTACTAGATACAGGGTTAGATGACATAGCAGATATTCCTTATTGTAAACGAGTCAGTGCCGACTCATCCTTGCCAATATATTTGTGTCGATGATGAACGGTGATTAAATATTGAAGCAGCGATAAAAAGCAAAAAAACGTTGAATTTACTATACTTAACTTGCCATACAAAAGCTATCGAGCATATTGTTAAAACACAACCATAAGCACGTCATGAGCTGTCGTATATTCTGATACATGTCTTTTTAATTGCATCAATATCCTTTACGATAGCACTATTCTATTTATCCAATTGCGCCATTTATTTATACGAATTAAAACTCATAAGCGAATCCTATTTTATGTCTGATGTTATTGATCCAACTATTGCCACAAGTATTCCCAATGAGCCGATGGATACTCGCTCAGTCGCGGAGTTCACCGAGCAGGCCTATCTCAATTATGCCATGTACGTCATCATGGATCGGGCATTGCCAAATATCGCTGACGGCCTCAAACCTGTGCAGCGCCGTATCGTCTACGCCATGAGCGAGCTGGGGCTAAAATCGACTGCCAAGGCGAAAAAATCTGCCCGTACTGTCGGTGATGTGCTGGGTAAATACCATCCGCATGGTGACAGCGCGTGTTATGAAGCGATGGTTTTGATGGCGCAGCCGTTCAGCTACCGTTATCCGCTCATCACAGGCCAAGGCAACTGGGGTAGTCCTGATGATCCCAAATCTTTTGCCGCGATGCGTTATACCGAAGCCAAAATGTCCGCTTATGCCAATACCTTGCTCGCAGAGTTGGGACAAGGCACGGTCGATTGGCAAGATAACTTTGACGGCACAATGCAGGAGCCAACCACTCTACCCGCCCGCTTGCCTAATATTTTATTGAACGGCACCACAGGTATCGCAGTCGGTATGGCAACGGATATCCCGCCGCATAACCTCAATGAAGTAGTGCGCGCAGCGATCAGACTGCTCAAAAACCCTGAGCTGTCCGTTAAGCAGCTCACCCAGTCGATACCAGCGCCTGACTTGCCAACGCCCGCTGAAATCATCACTAGCAAAAAAGACTTGCAAGCGATGTACGAGACTGGACGTGGCAGCTATAAGATGCGCGCAACCTTCCACGTCGATAGTAAAGAAAAAAACCTCGTCATCATTGATGCGCTGCCTTACCAAGTTTCGGGCAACAAAATCCAAGAGCAAATCGCCAAGCTTATGACGGACAAAAAATTGCCATGGATTACCGATATTCATGATGAATCAGATCATGAAAATGCCTGCCGTATTGTATTGGAATTGCGATCAACGCGCGTCGATGTCGAGCGTGTGATGAGCCATCTATTTGCGAGCACCGATCTTGAGAGTAACTATCGCGTTAATATGAATATGATTGGCCTCAATGGTAAACCGCAGGTCAAAAACCTAAAAGAAATACTAGAAGAATGGCTAATCTGTCGCCGCTCAGTCGTCACGCGCCGTTTGCAATATCGTCTTGATAAAATCGATAAACGTTTGCACATTCTCGCAGGCCTGCTGATTGCTTATCTTAATATCGATGAAGTCATTCGCATCATCCGTGAAGAAGATGATCCAAAAGCAACACTGATGCAAGACTATGACCTGACTGACATTCAGGCCAATGCTATTTTGGACATTCGTCTGCGTCAGTTGGCAAAGTTAGAGGAAATTGAGCTACGCCGCGAGCAGGACGAATTGGCTGCCGAACGCGCCATTATTCAAGAGTACTTGGATAATCCAGACAGTCTGGCCAACCTGATGATTGACGAGCTCACCGCCGATATGAAAGAACACGGCAACGAGCGCGTATCACCATTGGCAGAACGTGAAGAAGCACAAGCATTAAAAGAGTCTGACCTCGTACCGAGTGAGCCGGTTACTGCCATCCTTTCCAAAGCAGGCTGGATTCGCGCTGCCAAAGGTCATGACGTCGATGCCGCTGGTATGAGCTATCGCTCAGGTGATAGCTATCAAGCGCACGTGCGCGGCAAATCCAATGAAAAAATCTACGTGCTCGACAGTACTGGACGCAGCTACAGCATTGACGCACATAACCTTGCCTCGGCACGCGGTCAGGGCGACCCACTGACCAGTGTGTTAAAGCCGCCAGCAGGTGCCAGCTTTGAGCAGTTATTAACGGGTGACAACAATCAGCGCATCATCCTCGCCAGCTCAGCAGGCTATGGTTTTATTAATACACTGGGTAATCTCGATAGCAATCAAAAGGCGGGGAAAAACATCATTACTTTAACGCCTGACAGTCGCTTGCTCCCTGTCGCGCGTATCGATGCCCCAGTAGATGCAACAGCAAATAGTGAAGGTGAAGCTACTAATGCAAATGTAGCGCCCAACCATGTCGCTGTGGTGACCAATGCGGGATATTTACTCATATTTGCCCTCGATGATTTACCTGAACAGGCTCGCGGTAAAGGTAACAAACTGATTAAGCTAAAAGATAATGAAGAAGTGCTCGCTATTACGCCACTTAGTCAGCAAAACAGCCTCATTATTACTGCGGGCAAACGCCATGTGACACTAAAGCCAAATGATTTGGCCAACTATACGGGCACGCGTGGTAATCGCGGCGGACAGTTGCCAAGAGGCTTTCAGAATGTGACGAGTGTTGAAGTTGGGTAGCGTTATGAAAAAACCAACTTCACTATTGTTTGTATTGATTCTTTCACAATCAAGTTTTGCTGAATGGCAACTGGTAAATGAAAATGATCCAACTGACCCTGTTGAAATCTATGTTGATTTTCATGACGCTAAGCATTTAAGTGATTCGCAATACCAAGTACCTATGAAGACCAGTACTTGGCCTCAGAGTCATTTCTCTAATTATCCAATTGCACTTTATGAACCTTATATAACCGCTTCTTATATTATTGAGTGTACAGAACAAACGGTTACTACTCACTCTCAGCGACTTTTCGCAAAGACCGAACCTTCAGGATCTTTCGCTGACATATTCGATATGTTTGAGTTGGAAGCGAATGATAAATCTACTCGCCTTCTTGAATTTACTGATGCAGTAGATAAACGGTTATATCAGCGACTTTATCAAAGTGATTAAGAAGCACAATTGATTGACATAAAGTGCGTTCTATCTACTATCAGGTGAGTAACTCCTAAATAATAATTAAAAATATCATATTCTTTCTTATCAATAAGCAAGAAAGTTTATTTCACCCACAAATGATTAAAAAAAGCCGCCTACACAAACGTATAGGCGGCTTTTTTACGCTAACTAAAACAACAGAAGATATCAATACCGACCCATCTCAACTGTTGTCTTAGCAATTACGCTATCACTCTCAGTGAAGTTTATATACTTTTATCTATCATAGTAATATGCGTTTATTTCTTTCTTCTACAATCGTTAAATTAACTCGTACTATACTGACTATACACAGCTAATATCACATTGACTATATGCTGCTGCTATCGCTCCTACAGCAATACCAGCACCTAACAATTGAACAGGAAACGTCACGATATCTACTACCATAGCAACGGGGAATAGAACCGCGCCAAATTTATTAGGTTACAACTAGTCTCCCAATATAATTCAATGATTATTAGGTGCTTTAGCTTATAATTCAATTTATAGATATTTTGTTCTGGAGAAAATACTGTCATTTCAATGTTTACTGGACGCTGGCAAATTAAATTTTGTTGCTCAGCTACAAGGGCTGTATTACACTCAATACCAAAACTTTCTAACTGTGATTGCTCATTATCCTTTAGCTTATGTTCGCGCTTAGCATATAGTAAGCTGATCTTTGCTGGCACATTTTTAATCTGATTTGATTCGTCACTTTGTATATCGAGAACTAACTCATTAGAATCAGCTTGAGTTTTTTGTTGGATTATTCGGTTGGTATCTAAGATTTTAGTCATCGATGTATAGCGAGCCTAAATCCACTTTAGCAAAAAGTCTTTTAAATAGGTCGGATGAGGTGTTAGCAGAGTACCACAGGTTGCACTAAAAAGCTATAGTTTTTACCAGCTAAATTCATAGCATCCTCATAACCCTGTATTGGCTTTTTGGGATATCCTACTGCAATGACACTCTCAGATAAAACGTTTTTTGTATGCTCTTTTGAGTTGTCACGCTTGGTATAATCTGAAAGAGCGGTAGTTGCACAACTACTCAGCACCAAAGAAGACGCAAATAATGTGGTGATGATCAGTGAATTTTTCATGTAGATAGAGACATCCTTTTTAAATCAGCTTAAGTAATATACCTTGTTGTAAAACCAAACATAAATCAATTTATTATGATCTTATAGAATTTATTAAATATTACAATAGTTTATTTTTTAAGCTTACCTGTCTCTAATCCTGCGCTCCTAATATCTGCATTGCTTAGCTCATTTGTTTTTATTAACCTATCTAACATCACTCCATATTCTGTACATTGATTAGCAAATACAATTTGCAATATATATCATCCACTCTCAGTAAAAAGCCGCCTACACAAACGTATAGGCGGCTTTTTTATACATCAATTAAAACGACCAAGACATTAATACCGCCCCATCTCAACCGTTGTCTCAGCAAGTACCATATCGCCTTGCCACGCCTGCACATCTACCGTATATAGATGGTTTTTGCCACCGGAGCAAGGTGGTTTATACGCACCGCCCACTTCACCTTTACGGCTACGGTACTCGGCAACCATCTCAATACCGACTGGCACTTCATAAGTGTGACCAAATACTCGTGGCACCTCAGCGCTCGTGGCACCTTTTGGTAACGCAAACTCCACGATGCCATGACCACCATTTTGCATACGTTTATTGCTTACATCGTTGTATACAAATACCAAGCTCTCCGCGCCCACAGGAATGTTTGTAACAGTTATACTAGGCGTGGCTGGGTTTTTGCCATCATAGTTTAGGCACTGCTGGCCTTCTGGTATTTTTTCACCATCCCAAGCAGTATCAGTAAGCTCAACATCCATCGCAAAAGCATTGGCAGATAGCGCTAAAGCCGCCAAAGCAATAATTGATTTTAAAGTAAAAATTTTCATACTTCTTCCTTGAAGTAGTGGATGCCTTGATGAAGACAGACGCTATTATCTCGTTGACTGATATTAATAGTTAGTAATAACCCTGTGATGAATAGACATTTACATGTTTCGACAACAGCTCACTCATGTCATTTAAGCGCTGGTACAATTTCTTAGCAAGCGCTTAAGTCCAAAAAAATCGAAGTTAAAGTTAAATAACATCACCAATTAGCGGTTCTTCCTCCTCAAAGATCGCTCTCAAAAAGTGCGTAATTTGAGTGCTTTTCATTAGATAAGGATTGTAATCAGAACCTGCTGAAAAGCTTTTTAATGCATATTCTTCATCTTCAACGCTTGACGTTAAATACTTGATCAAAAATCCATCCCACCGACGCACCTCTATTTCTTCAACCTCAATGATATGAGGTAAGAGATACGAATAATCATTGATCAATATTGCTAAGACCTCATTGATGATAGGTCTTGAACCTTCAATATTTTGAATTAAGTAATTATCATTAATGGCCAGCGCCGAGGTTATATCACCTTTTTCGTTGTTCCTTCGCCATTGCTCAAGAATACGAGTCAACTCTATTCCATTATTTTTTTCACTATTTTTGCCAATATAAGTGAGACTGAAGAGAATATTTTCACCATCTCTATTTTTCACTTCTGACTTATCACTTGTGACTGTCTGCATAAAAACCTCAGCTAAGAAGAGATTGGTTTAATCGACTCTTTGAAATGAGATTTAATTAACAATACTATTATGTTGATTTTCATCATCTGCAAAAACTGCCTTCAAAAAGCTGGCAATTTGAGAGTTTTTCATGAGATAAGGATTGAAGTCAGAACCTGCTGAAAAGCTTTTTAATGCATACTCTTCATCTTCAGCACTTGACGTTAGATACTTGATTAAAAACCCATCCCACCGACGCACTGCTATTTCCTCTACCCCAATAACATTGGGTAAGATATCCAAATATTCACTAACTATTTTCGCCAATGCATGATTGACAGCCGGTCTTGAGCCTTGAACATTCTGAATGAAATAGTTTTCGTTAAATACAAGCGCTGAACTTATACCGCTTTCTTCAAAATATCTTCGCCAGTGCTCAAGAGCACGTGTCAATTCCATTCCTGAATTTGCTTCGGTTTTTTTGGCGATATACGTTAGACTAATGAGAATATGCTCGCCGCTTCTATTCCTCGTTTCTGGTTCAAAATCTGTAGCTGCTTGCATAATCAATCCAATTAACAACGTTATGTTTTAACTTAAGATAGCACTTAAAAAACAATCTATTCAACGATATTTTTCATATTTTTCTATCTCTCTGTAATCTCTAATAATAATTGGCTAAAACCTAAGTAATACTCACATTTAGTCTCTATTTAACCTCAAAATAGAAAACAAGCCTGATACATAGATTAAACGTTAAAAGTGCAGATTAGTGATATCAGTCACAATATTATGAAATTTCTTGCCAAATAATCTACTAAAAGTAACGAAGCCTGACGATTACTGGCACGTCAATTTGATATTGAGTTAACCTTTCTTTCTTCAAATAGTGCCTTTATCAAACTTGTGATCTGCGTTTGTCTCATCAAATAGGGATTGAATTCAGTACCTGCCAAAAAACTTTTGAGTGTGTTTTCCGCATCTTGGTCGTTTGATGTTAGATACTTGATTAAAAAGCCATTCCATCTACGCCGCTCTATTTCCTTCACCTCAATAACATGAAGTAAAATAAGCGGATACTCCTTAGTCAAGGTGGCTAGAACTTCATTAATAATCAATCTTGAACCTTCAAGATTTTGAATAAAATAAGTATCATTAATCGCAAGTGCTGAAGTGACGTCCGTTTCTTTGTTGCTTACTCGCCATTTTTCAAGCGTACGAATCAACTCAATACCGTCATCTTTTCCTTTGTTATTACCGATATACGTTAAGCTTATAAGCGCATTTTCACCATCTTTGTTGGTCATTGAAATACAGTTTGTTTTATTCTGCATAAAGATTCCGATAAATAAAATTTGTTTTAACTAAAGAGATTATCTAGAAAAGATCTGCCTAAAGCTTTCACAATTAGTCGTTAAAAATTTGACTTACTTAACCACTAAAAAATCAATTTTCCAAGCTGGTTACTCTGAAATCAGCTTAGCTGGCTTTTATCAAACGCACCCTCTTCAAAGACTGAGGTTATAAAATTTGCAATTTGAGTCTGGCTCATTAGATAAGGATTGAAATCAGCGCCTACTGACAAACCCTGAAGCATATTTTTTTCGTTTTGTTCTTTCGAGGCCAAATACTTGATCAAGAACCCTTTCCATCGACGCGAATCTAATTCCCCAATATCTATTACTTGAAGTTCAAGGTGTGGTCGCTCATGAAGCACTCTTGCTAAAAACTCATTGATATCATATCTTGAGCCTTCGAGATTTTGAATAAAATAGTCATCATTAATGACAAGCGCTGAGGTTATGTTGCTGTTCTCGTTATTTCTCTTTGCTTTTTCAAAAGTACGAGCCAAAAATATTCCTGAATTTTCTTTGCTGTTTTTACCAATGTACGTCAGATTAACAAGAATGGATTCGCCTTCTTTATTCCTCGCTTCAGGCGCACCACTATTCTTTTCAATGAGGTAATCAATAATTTTATACATAAAAATTCCAATTAATAAAAAGTTATTTCATTAATATACTATTTAAAATAAATTTTACTCAACAATAATTTTTGGTATTTCGCTATTCATCTTGCAATCTCTACTTATTGGGAGGGGAACATATGACGTTAGTTTAACCCCAAAATAGGAATCACTAAATCTTCTTCATCGGTCAAATGCTGCGAGAGTAACACACTCACGTTGACTAAGGTATGATGCAGTTGTTCAGTGAGTGCTTTATCTTCAACGTCACTTTTCGCTAATTGACCATTTAACGTTTGTAGCTCATTCAATAACGTATCCAAGTGCACATGGTCACGATCTAGTATCTCAAAACCTGCTTTTAGCTGAGGATACATACGAATGAAGGTTGGGAAATAAGCTTGATCCTCAATATTGTGATGGTGATGCAGTTTGAGAATATACTGATTAACTCTTGGTAAGGTTTGCGCGCGGTACGCTGACCATTCCAAACTATTTATTTGATAAGCGTCGCTAATTTCAAGCAGAATACGCTGACGCTGGCGTATGTCAGCATGTATATTAAGCCAGCCTGAGGTTTTATACATATAATCGGCATTGAACCAATCCGTAGGTGGCAACTTCTCATACAAAAATAGCCAATCCGTTTCAAGTCGACTGTCAGGATGACGCGGCGATAGACCGGACGCAGCATTTGGTGTGTCTTGAGGGGTCGCATTGTGATTAGAAACAGCCATAGTGTTGTCCTTATAATTCATTTGCGCTCAGGCGATTTTTCCGCTTTTATACCAATATCAATGAATGTAGTTTACTAAAAAGTACAAAATTGAAAATGGTAAAAACCTCATTAATTAGCGACACTAAAATATAGAGGCTAAGTATTTAGTTTGTATATAGAGCTCATCGCTGAAAAATCAACTTTTTATTTATCCATTCTATAATCACAAGAGATAATAACCAACACTCTATTGCTGTGTTACACAAAACCGCCAAAACCCTATCATTTTTAGCTTATGTGCCTGTAGGATAAAACGCATAATAACTAACGACAACATTGGCTTTATCTTATATAGCCAAGCGATAGTGAGCGACTCGTTACCCTAAGGAAAAAACCACAAAGGATACCCATGTTTATAGTTGATAAGGCCAATACAGCCAATACAAGTCATACCCTCCCCACACCTAAGATTATATTTTTCGACATTGACGATACCTTAAGTCGTAACGGTATTATCGCTCCGCACAATCAAGCAACGCTTGAGCAGCTTGCTCACACTGATATCAAACTGGTGATTTCAACTGGACGCTCTAAAGCCATATTGCCAGCTGATATTTTAGCACTGCTTGATGCAGGAATTTTGGATGCGATTATTTGTATGAATGGTCAATACAGTTTTGATCGCAGTGGTAGGATCAGTCATTATCCACTGACCGCTGAGCAGACGGACAAGATTGCTTATCTATGCCAACAAAGTGAGCTGATTCACAAATTTGATTCGGCAACTCATATCGTATGGTCAGGTGAAAACGAGCGCTTACGTGACTACAATGCGAGAACGCCCAACTCTATCGTTGACCCAGAGTACTATAAGTCAAACACAGTTTATCAATGCTCGGTGTTTTTCAACAGTCAAGAAGACAAAATGCAAGAGGTCGATTTTGCAAAATATGACTTAAAGCTGGTACATTGGCATCATATTGGTGCTGATATTTTACCGATTGATGCATCCAAAGCGCGCGGTATTAAGGACATGTGTGCATATTATGATGTGGAAACAAGCGAGTGCATGGCATTCGGTGATGGCATGAATGATCTTGAGATGTTCGATTTGGTTGGATTTGCCGTGGCAATGGGTGACGCGCAGCTCGCGCTGATAGAACGCGCTGATTTTGTCACTGGAACGATTGAAGAATTTGGAATACAAGCGGTGCTTGATCAATTCCATGTAGTCTAAGCCTACAAACTCTTTTATCTCATAGCTAAATTTTTTATGTACATTGAATTATAATATATGCAGTAATAGCAGCATTACAGTCAAGATAATGCCAATCCCAAAACATATCTTCATCCCAAGTGGCATATGCTTAAAAGGAATTTGAGTAGTGCCATAGAGATGTAGAGTTTCAGCTTTACTAATAGGATAAAGCATTACGCCGAATCCCAACATAAACATAAAAGGCAGCACAACATAAATCCGTGGCACGAATTGCGAATTGCCAGTAAAAATATAAAACAAAGTAGCTGCAGAAACTATCATTATACCTACGCCTGCTAGTCTCGCCATACTTTTAGATTTAGCGAATTGATCTATTTGTTCATTCATAGTGTATATGCGCTATTGTTGACTTATGGATAATGTCTTTGCGCGTCACTATATCAGCAGCGTCCGACACCTTAATTGACTCGATGAACAATAATTATATAATTTTATTATACAAAAGTCGATTTATAATAAATTTTCTAACCAATGGAAAATTCAATTTTGCATCACTAACCTATAAACCCAACTGCTAATTTTATAAAGCCTATAGAGTAAACAAAGAAAACTGCCTATAGCGGCATACCACTTCAATTACGCTTCTTGGATTTTGAGCGGGTTATATTAAGCAATCATCGGCTGTTCGTGCATTTACAGATAGCTATCAAGGCATCGTCAAATCGCCATCGACCGCAATGGATTGTCCAGTGTATGAATGCCACTCAACATTAATAGTATTTACAACAGCTTTTATTACTCAATTACTGGTAAGAATTGCAATCTTAATTAACGTTAAAAAGCATAGCCTTTATAATAGCCCTTTAAATTATACAAAGTGATAACCATAATAGTTTTATCAGAAACATGAGACAATTCACTGTCTTGCCGTTTTTATTGAAGTTTAGATTTGCATTATTTTTATTTAGGAGAGACATTTTGACCCATTTATCATCGTCCCATCCAAACAGCCCAGCTCGTATCGGACGTATAGTACCAAAGGCATTACTAGCAGCAGCGGTTGGCTTGGCACTTGCCAGCTGTAGCAACTCTGATAACGCTACTGCTGAAGGTAGCGCCGCTACGAGCGATGTGACGCTTAACTTGTATAACTGGTCAGAATACATGCCGCAAGAGGTCTTGGATGGCTTTGAAGAAGAGACTGGTATTAACGTCAATTACACTACGTTTGATTCTAACGAGGCCATGTACGCCAAGCTCAAGTTACTTGATGACTCTAGTCAATATGACCTTGCTATACCCTCGACTTATTATGTCGAAAAAATGGCCAAAGAAGGGCTATTGCAAGAGTTGGATAAGTCAAAACTGAGTAACTTTAAAAATCTTGATACGTCATTTACCAACACCAAAGTTGATCCTGACAATAAATACTCTATCCCTTATATGTGGGGTAGCACAGGGCTTGCCATCAATGGTGATACCGTCGATCCTACCACTGTCAATAGCTGGAGTGATCTTTGGAAGCCTGAATACAAAGGTCAGGTCATGCTGATGAATGATGTGCGCGAAGTATTCGGTATGGCATTATTGACCCTTGGCTATTCAGGCAATAGCAGCAACCCTGATGAGATCAAAGCGGCCTACAATAAGCTCACCACTTTGATGCCAAACGTCAAAACGTTTAACTCTGATGCCTCACGTATGCCCTATATCGAAGGCGAAACCAATCTGGGTATGACCTGGAATGGTGAGGCTGTAATGGCAAACGATGAAGGTCTAACCAGCTTGGTGTATAAATACCCGACTGAAGGCGCAATCTTGTGGATGGACAATTTTGTCATTCCAAAGAATGCCAAACAGGTCGATGCCGCGCATCAATTTATTGATTATCTATTACGTCCTGAGGTCGCTAAAATCGTCAGTGAAGAGATTGGCTATGCCTCTCCCAATATGGCAGCGCGTGAGTTAATGGATGAAAGCGTTCGCAACAACCCTACTATTTATCCTAGCAAAGACGTGCTTGCTAAAGCTGAATTCCAAGAAGACGTGGGTGACGAAGCACTACAAGTGTATCAACAGTATTGGGATAAGTTAAAAACAGGCCGTTAATCGCACATTTTTTAGTAATTATAATAGAGAAAACAAAAACGCTGACTTCGATAAAGTCAGCGTTTTTTTATTTATAAATGCAGATCTTTCTCTCGCCCTTGCTGCTTTATTTTGCGCTGCTCACGGCGTTGATAACCCAAACCTGAGGCTGCATACCAATGCGGCTTGGTTGTTTGCAACAAGTCACTCAGCTGCTGTAACTGACTTTGTAGGGTCTGAGTCAACCAAAAATAGCCCTGCCATTCAAACGCCAAATGCTGCACGCTGGGATACTCTGACACCGCTATACGAGTAATGGGACGAAACATTTCATCACTTGGACTACGCAGTACGGCTGCCATGTGCTGCATGGCTTGGGTCAGCTCATGCTGATAATGTATCAGTAACGTATGGTTTTCATCATCAATCTCAATGTTCGCCAAACGCGGCGCGGCACTTAACAATAAATCGATCGTTCCGATAATATTACGGTGTGTACGCTGAATGGTCTCTAGCGTCTCTTTTTTAATACCTGATTCACTCGCCGTCGCTGCGATATGCGGACGTACCGCCAGCAGACGCTTGTTAATCTGTTGTAAAGAAGTCACCAATACCTTGTCAACGGGCACGTCGTTGGCTGAAAGCGCGACTGGGTTCAATTGCCTAGGACTTTCTATAGCATTATCCGTAGCCTCAATATGATTACCCACGCCTGCATAGAGGGCGCCGCACGCTTCAAGATTACTGCCTAGCAAAAAACGCCACATCAGAGTCGATTTTAGCGGCAAAATCAAAGTCACTGCCACCGAAACGCCTGTCCCAAGTAAAATATTTACAGCACGATAAATACCATCTTGACCGAGGCTACTATGACCCAAGTCTGAGACAATCATTAGCATCGTGATACCCGTCAGTAGACCTGTATATCCAAGCTGTCTGATTGCCAAATAACCGATAATACCGCTAAGCAAACCGATCAACGCATAGTCTACCCACAACCATGCACCCGCATTTTGATTGAACCACAGTACGCCAAACGCCGTACCAATACCTAATAAAGTACCAAGAACTCGCTCTTTTGCTTTGGTATAGATTGCGCCTTGATATTGCAATAAACCCAAAATGATAAAAACGGTAATGGTTGTCCATTCACCATGCGGCAGATTGGTCACTTTATTGACCAATAGAGCCAATATCACCGCCGCACCCAAACGTATGGCGTGCAAGATATCCGCATATTGATAACGAACATAAGGCTCAACGAACGGTGCGGTAAATCGTTGCCACAGAGCTAATTTCATGCAGGACGACTCTTTTTAGTTGAGGATTGAAAAAAACGGTTGATTGGCATAATAATTAACAACAACGGGCTAAAAATAAACATGCTAGCAGTCACGCTCGCATTTACAAAGCATTTATCCAAAAAAACGTCTTTTGTCCGTTAAAAGACAAAAGACGTTCGCAAACAATGCTTACTAATAAACAGAGTAAGCGAGCAGTATTTGATTATACTTCCAAGAAGTCTAGAATACCTTCAGCTGCTTGGCGACCTTCCCAAATCGCTGTCACCACCAAATCTGACCCGCGCACCATATCACCGCCTGCAAAGATTTTTGGGTTTTTGGTCTGAAACTTATAAGGTTGCTCTTCAAGCGCCAATACCAGACCATTAAGGCTCATCTCAACTTCATAACCTTCAAACCAATCAGCAGGGCTTGGTCTAAAACCAAACGCCATGATCACCGCATCACAAGCGATAATTTCTTCTGAATTAGGAATCGGCTCAGGACGCTGACGACCACGGTTATCAGGTGCTCCTAGTTGGGTAGTGACCACTTTCACGCCATTAACCTTGCCATTTAAGCCGATGATTTCAGTCGGTTGACGGTTGAATAAAAACTCAACACCTTCCTCGCGAGCATTGACCACTTCACGGCGCGATCCTGGCATGTTTTCTTCATCACGGCGATAAGCACAAACCACTTTATCAGCCCCTTGACGGATACTAGTACGATTACAGTCCATTGCGGTATCACCACCGCCTAACACCACCACTCTTTTACCTTTAAAATCGATATATTCTTCAGGATTCTTTTCCCAATCGTTGCAACGATTCACATTGGCAATGAGATAGTCTAGTGCATCATAAACGCCCTCTAGCTCTTCACCCGCAAAGCCGCCACGCATATAAGTATACGTTCCCATACCCATAAATACGGCATCATAATCGCTCAACAGCTCATCGATAGTAACGTCTGTACCGATCTCTGTTTCAAGACGAAACTCGATACCCATATCTTCAAAGATGACACGGCGATTGCGCATCACATCTTTTTCCATTTTAAATTCTGGAATACCAAAGGTCAGTAAGCCACCGATTTCAGGGCGCTTATCAAAGACGACTGGCTTGACACCATTTCTAACTAAGATGTCTGCACAGCCAAGGCCTGCTGGCCCTGCACCAATGATAGCAACTTTTTTATCCGTCCAAACCACATCCGACATATCTGGGCGCCAACCAAGGGCAAAGGCAGTATCGTTGATATACTTTTCAACATTACCAATGGTCACTGCACCAAAGCCGTCATTTAACGTGCAAGCGCCTTCACATAGGCGATCTTGTGGGCAGACACGACCACACACTTCAGGTAAGGTATTGGTACGGTGACACAACTCTGCCGCTTGAAAAATTTGCCCTTCGGTCGCCAATTTGAGCCAATTGGGAATATAGTTGTGTACTGGACATTTCCATTCACAATACGGGTTGCCGCATTCAAGGCAACGATGCGATTGCTGGGCAACAGCCTCGCTCTCAAAAGGCTTGTAAATTTCAACAAACTCTGTCGAGCGCGTTGCGATGTCTTTTTTGGTCGGATCGAATCGCGGTACATCTAAAAACTGAAAACTATTTTCTAAGCGTTTTGCCATGGTAAAAATCTCTTGTATAGTGGGCGGTAACAGTCAATGACGCTCAATTGATGATAACCTTGAGATGTATACGTCATTGCCGTCACTTACCTGCTTAAAACTTGGGAGTTAAAACCTCTCTAAAAACGAATGACTGCGTCATCTATCAAAGCCGCAACAGATCGGCTATTGTGGATCAGCCATCGTCGTTTTAAGAAGGCTCGCAATGTTCGCAGCCTTTGGCTTCACTAAGTAAAACTTACGAATGTAGTGCTCAAAATCAGCCAATATCGTCTGACCCCATACACTACCGGTTTTTTCGACGTGCGTACTAATCACTCGTTGCAAATAGATACGATGCTCTTCCGTTTGCTCGCTTGAGATACGGTTGAGATCAATCAACTCATGATTACAACGATCAAAGAAGTCACCTTCCATATCGAGCACATAGGCGAAACCACCTGTCATGCCAGCTCCGAAGTTCAGACCAGTGCGCCCAAGTATGGTGACGATACCACCTGTCATATATTCACAGCAATGATCGCCTGTACCTTCAATAACCGCATGCGTACCTGAGTTACGAACTGCAAAGCGCTCACCTGCCGTACCCGCTGCATACAATTTACCACCAGTCGCCCCATATAGACAGGTATTGCCGATAATGGCCGTCTCTTGTGCATTAAAGCTTGAATCTTTTGGTGGATAAATGATGATTTCGCCACCTGCCATACCTTTACCAACATAATCGTTGGCATCGCCTTCAAGCTCAATGTTCAAACCGCCCGCATTCCAAACACCCAAGCTCTGACCCGCTGTACCAGTCAGATGCAGCTTAATAGGCATATCACTCATACCAAGGTTACCCCACAATTGGGCAATCTCGCCAGAAATACGCGCGCCAATAGAGCGATCACAGTTGCCGACATAATAGCTATAATTGCCACCAGTTCCCTGACGAATGCTCAATAGCATATCACTGATCATGCGCTCAGCCAGCAAGCCTTTGTCAAAGGGCTCATTGCGCCCTACTTGACACGTTTGCGCCTTGCCAGCTGCTGCTGGGTGACTGAACAGTAATGGCGTTAAATCAAGATGACGCTGCTTATCCGTATTTCCTTCTAGCACGTTAAGCAAATCGGTACGTCCGACCAACTCTTCCATACTACGGACGCCAAGTGCCGCGAGCCACTCGCGTGTTTCAGTCGCCACAAACTTAAAGAAGTTAATCAACATCTCAGCTTCGCCAATAAAGTGCTCGTCGCGCAACTTGGCTTTTTGCGTAGCAACGCCTGTTGGGCAGTTATTCAAATGGCAAATACGTAGGTACTTACAACCCACTGCGATCATAGGCGTCGTACCAAACCCAAAGCTCTCTGCACCAAGAATTGCCGCTTTCACCACATCGAGACCCGTTTTTAGACCGCCATCGGTTTGCACGCGCACTTTATCACGCAGTCCATTGACACGTAATGACTGATGGGTCTCAGCCAAACCCAGCTCCCACGGAGAGCCAGCATGATGAATAGAAGACAGTGGAGAGGCCGCCGTACCGCCATCATAGCCTGAGATGGTAATCAAATCCGCGTAGGCTTTTGCTACTCCGGTCGCGATTGTGCCAACGCCGGGACGAGATACCAATTTAACAGATACTAAAGCATCTGGGTTGACCTGTTTTAAATCAAAAATCAGCTGCGCCAAATCTTCGATAGAGTAAATATCATGGTGCGGTGGCGGTGAAATCAATGTCACACCTGGCACAGAATAACGTAGACGCGCAATCAACGCATTGACCTTACCACCGGGTAGCTGACCACCCTCGCCCGGTTTTGCGCCTTGAGCGACCTTAATCTGCATCACTTCTGCTGAGCGTAGATATGCAGGCGTAACCCCAAAGCGGCCTGAAGCCACTTGTTTGATTTTTGAGTTACGCAAGGTACCATAACGGACTGGATCTTCCCCGCCCTCACCCGAGTTTGAACGCCCGCCAATGGTATTCATCGCCATGGCAATAGATTCATGTGCCTCAGGAGATAAAGCGCCTAACGACATGCCGGCCGAATCAAAGCGTGTCAAAATCTCGGAGATGTCTTCAACGTCATTCACATCGATACTGTTATCAGTGTTCAGTTGCAACAAGTCACGCAATGTTGCTACTGGACGGCTATTGACCAACTCTGCATAATGGCGATAGTTTTCATAATCGCCTGTGCGTACCGCGGTGTGCAAGCTGTTAATCACGTCTGGATTAAAGGCATGATACTCTTTGTTAAAGACAAACTTTAGCAAGCCACCTTGATCCAGTGGTGCGCGGCGCTTAAAGGCATTCGCCGCCAATTGCGCTTGGTCAGCCGCCAAATCTTCAAAAGTTGCACCCTTAATACGGCTTTGCACTCCTTTAAAGCACAAGCTAACGACTTCTTCTGATAGTCCAACCGCCTCAAACAGCTGAGCACCGCGATAAGAGACGATGGTAGAGATACCCATTTTGGATAAGATTTTTAGCAAACCTTTATCCAAGCCTTTACGGAAATTCACCCGCGCTTGAATAGGATCACCCAGTAGCTCACCTGTCGCGACCAAGTCGTCGATGACATCATATGCTAAGTACGGATAAATACAGGTCGCGCCAAAACCAATTAAGACGGCCACTTGATGCGAGTCGCGAGCAAGGCCAGTCTCAACAATCAAGTTGGCATCGGTACGAATCCCTTGTCCAATCAAATAATGATGAACAGCGCCAGTTACCATGATAGCGTTTGCTGGTACTTTATCGGCGTCAATGGCTTTGTCAGACAATACAATCAATGTATTGCCATCACGAATGCTACTTGCCACTTGCTCACAAATGCTCTTAATAGCATCAGATAAGGTGAGCGTGCGATCGTAATTCAAATCGATACGAGCCATCTTGAATGAAGGATCTTCTAAGGTTTCAAGCTGCTGCATCTTGCTGGCTGATAACACAGGCGACGATAGAATAATACGGTGCGCATCTCTCGCTGAGGGCGAAAATACGTTGGTTTCAGCGCCTAGGCAAGTCTGCAATGACATGACAATAGATTCACGCAAAGGATCAATCGGTGGATTGGTCACCTGAGCGAATTGCTGACGGAAGAAGTCACCGACATGACGAATTTGCTGTGACAGTACCGCCATTGGCGTATCATCGCCCATTGAACCGACTGGTTCTTGACCATTTTCAGCATTGGGGCGAATGATTTCTGTGCGCTCTTCATTAGTAATGTGATACATTTTTTGCAGCGCTTTTAGCTTATCACCGCGGCAAGACTTTGCGGCGAGCGACTCTTCTAAACGCTCATCATCACGAATACGAGTCGCTTCTTCACGCAACCATTTACGATATGGATGCGCTTCTTTTAGTAAGGTTGCAATCGCTTTGGTATCTAAAATTTGACCCGTCAAAGTATCGATAACCAGCATCTGGCCTGGGCCAACGCGACCTTTTGCTAATACATCTTGTGGCGAGTAATCCCACACACCAACCTCAGAGGCCACAGTAATATAGCCGTTTTTGGTCGTCACCCAGCGCGATGGACGCAGACCATTTCGGTCAAGCATACATACAGCATAGCGCCCATCTTGAATGACCAAACCAGCTGGGCCGTCCCATGCTTCCATATGCTGAGAATAAAACTCATAGAATGCGCGCAAGTCCATATCCATACTATCGACATTTTGCCACGCTGGTGGTACTAAAATTGACATAGCATGAAACAAGTTCATACCGCCTGACATCAGCACTTCAAGCATGTTATCCAAGCTTGATGAGTCAGAACCCGTGCTATTAACCAAAGGAGTCAACTCATTAAGATTAGGCAATTTGTCTGATTTCAATTTCGGCGTACGGGCTTCAGACCAATTACGATTACCTGTGATGGTATTCAATTCACCATTATGGGCAAGATAACGGAACGGCTGTGCCAATGGCCAGCGCGGTAACGTGTTGGTTGAAAAACGCTGATGGAAAACCACAATATGCGATGCTAGGCGATCATCTTGCAAGTCTAAAAAGAACGCTGGCAAGTCTGACGGCATCACCAAACCTTTATAAATAATCGTCTGGCAACTCAATGAGCAAACATAAAATAGCTCATCATCGGCCAAACGCTGTTCCGCTTTTTTACGCGCCACAAACAATTTACGATTAAAGTCATCCGCTGCTAAATCATCGGGTGCATTGACAAACACCTGCTTAAAATCTGGTAGGGTTTCACGACCAATCTCACCCACGATACTTAAATCAAGCGGCACATTGCGCCACCCAGCTATCTCTAACCCTTGCGCTGTAATTTCATCGCTGAGTACTTGCTCGCTATGCTTGGCTTTCGCTTCATCTAAATTGACGAATACCATACCCACGGCAAAGTTATCGGTAATGGCTAACTGCGCTTCTGCTGCAATTTTTTTGAAGAAATTGGTCGGCATCGCCAATAATAGACCACAACCGTCACCAGTTCGGCCATCAGCAGCAACACCGCCACGGTGAGTCATACAGCTCAAGCTATGAATAGCCGTTTTTACTAAGTCATGGCTGGCTTCGCCCTTAATGTGGGCAATCAAACCAAAACCGCAGTTGTCAGAAAAGTCATCTGGCGTTGCTAGGTGGGTTTGCGAGGAGATCATTGACATAGCTGGTCCTTTTAAGTAGACGGATCGCCTAATATCCAATGCGGAACATAAGCTGATACCCGTAAGCAGAACGGGCTGTTGGTTAATATTCTATAAACCGAATTAATGGGTAGCGTGACACTTGTAGACATCATATTTTGAAAGCCAAACAAAGTCTTTGAAGCTTCCAGTTATCAGATGATGCCATCCACAGATCAGTAGTCTATTCATAGAAAGTAGCTGGCAACCCTTGTGTGTGGGAAGAGATACGATTATGTATATCCGTTACTCAATCGTTGATAAGATACTGTCATACCTTAAATATCGTTTGTCATCGTGTCATACATAGCGCTAAATACTGATTAGCAGGACAGTGAATAACAGTGCATTTGATTGGTTTTGAATATCAGACGCTCTGTATTCAAGCGCTTTATTCACTCTAAAAAGAGTAATAATAAGAGAGGTTGTGCCACTTGCAATAGCTTCAATTCGCCCAACAAGTAGCCGCGCTTGAGACAAAAAACTTTAATCACTTGCCTTAATAAGTAAGAAAAGCTGACTAAATCATTGTTAAATAAATAATTTTACGTTAACTATACAGAACGTCGCCCACAGTTATATTAGTTAATGATTAACAAAAAATCTAGTCTTTTCTATAGATTCATTCGCCATATTTTGTATGAAGATATATTACTATTAGTTATAGGACCAATAAAAACGTCAAGAAGAATTTAATATAAACTAATCGTTACTGCTCTTAATGAAAACCCATTTTTGTGACTGACTGTTTTTGCTTATACTTTCTTAACCTTCATAGACAGATATAGACTTTCCTAAAAAAGCCCACCGAATATTGCTATTGGTGGGCTTTTTAATTTTAATATGTGAAAGAAACGGTTAATGATAACGGTCTTAGCATCTAATTGCTTTTATCTTCTATCAAAGCTTTCATGGTGTCGCTATTACCTTTAGGCGTAGTATTAGCATTTTTGCCAGTTGTATTCGAGTTGTTGCTACTTGGCGGTTTGGGTGCTGGTACAGCTGGTGGTTTTTTGGTGCTGGTATCTGTCTCAGAGTTCGCAGGCTTACTGGCGCCTTCTGCGCTCCTTGACGTCGTTGTAGAAGGCTCATCATAACCAACGACACGCTCTTCGGTCACGGAAAGAGTGTCAGAGGTATCTGCCGATTGGCGAATACTTTCTCCATTACCACTCACTGCTTCGCGGTTACCACGATTGGCATCATTACCTGCTGTTTGATCACCGTTGCCGCTACTGGTTTCTTGTGCTTGCTGACGAACAGGTACTTCACGCTTAGTTGGTTTTAAATTTACTGAACGTGTGCGTTTGGCACTTAAATCTTTGACTGGATCAGGGCGCTCATAGTTATCAATGATACCGACGTAACGGCTCATCTCTTCTGGCAACACACGCACGTTATTGGGCAGTTTAAAATCGATAAGTTTTGCTGCTCCAACTGCTTCTTGTGGGCTGCTCATGATGCCGTAAGTCAACATATAGCGCACTTGTTTTTCATCATCAAGATAACGGAAGTAAGCAAATTTATCTCGATCCTCGCGACCATCTAAATAGCTGACAATCACATCATTTTCAGCCACATTCATGACCTGCACCGTCCACTTGCCCTTATTGGCCAGTAAGTAGCGTTTGTCTTTGAATTCCTTAGGATAGTTGCGCAAATCTCGTACCGTCGTGTCAAAGCTGATCGGCTGCACATCAGTATCGAGCTCATGTAACGACTCAATTTTTAAGGGCTGCTCAAGCTCGGTATTTAAGGTTTGCGGTGCTGATATTGGCGCATTTTCAATTTTGGCACCCATCGCTGGCGTTTGACTAAGCATCCAGATTAAGGCGGTAACCACGCCTAGGAGCAAGGTCACTATGAGCCAAATCAACGCCTGACGACGATAAGATTGACTAGCATTACGGGGCGTTGGTCTTGAGGCGACCATGAGAATATCCTTGGTAAAAATACGTTTAACCGCACATGATAGATGTGCATTCAACTAAAATGAGGCCAACCTGTATATATTGAGAATGATGACCAGCGAGCATTTATAACCTCTGAGGTTTTGACACTTGAATAAGCTATGTATTGTGTTGTGATAAAACGTCAGACAGAAGCTTGGTATCAAAATCATTGGTCAATACCGCCTCACCCAGTGATTTTAACAAAATAAGACGGATTTGTCCGTTTTTCACTTTTTTATCATGTCCCATCAAGTTCAAAGCTGTTTCTTTATCGATAGGCGGTGGCGTAGTAGGCAAATGAGCCAATGTTAAAATACGCTTAATACGAGTTACTTCTTCATGGTTTAACCAACCAATTTTTTGCGACAACTCCGCCGCTTGTACCATGCCAGCAGCCACAGCCTCACCATGTAGCCAATTGCCATAGCCTTGGTGCGTCTCAATCACATGACCAAAGGTATGACCAAAATTCAGCAGGGCGCGCACACCTGACTCTCGTTCATCTTGTGCCACGACATCCGCTTTGTATTGACAACAGCGCTTCACTGCTTCGCCCAGTATGGCTAAATCCAATGCCATCATGGCAGGCAAATTCTTTTCAAGCCACGTCAAAAAAACTTCATCCATGATCAAGGCGTATTTAATCACTTCAGCAAGCCCTGCTGATAGCTCACGCGCAGGCAATGTTTTAAGCGTGCTCATATCAGCCAGCACCATCTGCGGTTGCCAAAAAGCGCCAATCATATTTTTGCCCTGTGTATGATTGATGCCCGTTTTACCACCAACACTTGAGTCAACTTGCGATAATAATGTCGTTGGAATTTGGATAAAATCTACGCCGCGCATGAAGCTTGCAGCAGCAAAACCCGTCATATCACCCACTACGCCGCCGCCAAGCGCGATAAGCGTCACATCACGATTAAAATGCTCGATCATCAATGCATCATAAATTTGGTTGATACTGTCTTGGTTCTTATATTGTTCACCATCTGACAGCACACAAACTTTGACGGTAAATTGTGCCCTCAGCTCTTCTTCTAAAGCATTCAAGTATAAAGGTGCCACGGTATCGTTTGTGACAATCAATACTTGGCGCCCCCTAATATAAGGAGCCACTTGCCTTGCCATGCTACTATTCTCTGTCACCGTCTTTTCAGTAATAATAATTGGGTAATCATGACTGTGCGTATGAACGTTTAAGCCATCCTGAAACAGTGACATTAGACACTCCCTAAATATTTTTGTTGAGATAAAAGTCGCGTACTTTAAATAATATTCCAATCCATTATTTTGTATTATTACTCTTCTTTAGGTTGAGGCTCACTAGAAATAGGAGCACTAAATGCGCCGAGTTGTTGTAGAAGTTGATTAACCATATGACGAGGATAGGTATGACCAGTGGGCATGATGATGTGTGCAACTTCACGATATAATGGATCGCGTATGTTATACAATTCTTGTAAGATTTTTTTGGGATTAGGCTGCTGCAATAAAGGCCGTGACTTATCTTTAGCTGTGCGTGCCATTTGAACATCGACAGGCGCATTCAAGTAAACCACAATACCACGCTGACTTAAGAAGGCGCGATTTTCAGCACACATAACCGCACCGCCGCCCGTTGCTAAGACAATTGCGGACTTTTGGGTCAACTCATCAATGGCTCGCGTTTCACGTTCCCGAAAACCAACTTCGCCTTCTTTGGCAAATATCCAAGCAATGTCAGCACCTGTTTGAGACTCAATATACCAATCACTGTCCACAAAATGGCGCCCTAGCTGCTTGGCAAGCAATTTACCGATTGTGGTCTTCCCTGCTCCCATCGGCCCCACTAAAAACACCGACGGTAATTCCTCCATCATAATACTCACTCAGCTAAATTAGATATGATACAACGTCATTGATATTCTGGCTAGTAACGAGCTGTGATTATTGTTCGCCTTACTCAAAATTTATGCAAAAAAAAGCAAGCATTGATGCTTGCTTTTTTTGGACAAAAATTAATCCAACATCGATTAATCCAAACGGCTGATACCATCATTAATCAATTTTGGTGTGATAAATATCAACAGCTCTTCCTTGTTGTTGTTGCGCACATCTTTACGAAACGCGCGTCCGATATACGGCAAATCACCCAAAAATGGTACTTTACTCACATCATTGTTAGTACGGTTTCTAAAGATTCCACCCAACACGACGGTTTGACCATCTTCAACAGTCACATTGGTTGAGATAGAGTCTTCGTTGATAGCAACGATGCCATTAGTAAATACTGGCGTACCGTTAGTGATAAGCAATTGCAAACCAATCTTACCATCAGGAGTAATATTTGGTGTGGCCTCTAGACTTAATGCCGCCTCTCTAAAGCTGGTTGTGGTTGCGCCGCTAGCCGAAGCTTCTTGATAAGGAATCTGGGTACCAGAAGAGACTTTCGCTGTTTGCTTATCAGCCGTCAGAACTTTTGGGGTAGAGATGACCTCACCGCGGTTGTCTGCTTGCAATGCTGACAATTCAAGATCAAGCATGACATCGGACAGGCTCAATAGGCCAAAGGCAATACTACCCGCTGGGTTAGCAACGCCTAAATCCACGTTTAAGTTATCAGGACGGCTGATATCATACGAGGGATAAGAAACCGTTTGACCGTTGATTGTCGTTGTTTCAATGTCAAAGTCTTTGAGATCCGCTAATGTTTGGTTACTACCACCAACCAATAAGCTACGGTTATTGGCGGCGCCATTCGATAAAATACCCCAACGAACCCCAATCTCTTTACTAAAGCTGTCAGTGGCACTGACGATACGCGCTTCAATCATAACTTGACGCACAGGAATGTCAATTTTACCAATTAACGTACGAATATTTTCAATGCTATTGGCTACATCTTTAACGATTAAGGTATTGGTACGCTCATCAACCGTTACCGTTCCGCGATCGGACAACAATGTATTATTGTCATTCGCACGATTTGCGATACCGCTTGTGCCGCCTATACTACTGCTACCAGAAGAGCCGCTTCCTTGAGAAATCAAAGTCAGTACATCTTGGGCTTTGGCGTAACTTAAACGAATATATTCAGTGCGCAGTGGTGCAAAAGATTGTACCGCCTGCTGTGCTTCTAACTCGCGTGCTTCTTGCTCAGCAAGCTCAGTCGCAGGTGCTACCAAAATAACATTGCCGTTTTCGCGTTTGCCTAGATTTTTACTTTTTAAGATAATATCAAGCGCTTGATCCCATGGAACATTGATCAGACGAAGAGTGATATTACCAGCAACCGAATCGTTGGCTACAATATTCATATCTGTAAACTGCGCCAAGATATCCAATACACTGCGAATCTCAACGTCTTGGAATTCCATAGACAGTGGCTCGCCACTATATACTCTCTCTTCAAGTGTTGGCTCACGTAGCAACGCAGGCTTATTAATACTGATATTTAATTGATTGCCTGATTGGTATGCTTGATACTCATAATCGTCCGTCATATTAATGGTGATTACACCATTTTGACCTTGGTTTTTGGTATCAATACTCTCAACAAGACCACTGTTGATATTTAGGCGGCGTAGTAAGTTTCTAGGGACAGTGCTGCCTGTCAAACGTACAACCAATTTGTTCCCTTGACGTTGTACATCAACTGGAATCGCTTCATTGGCAAGTACCATGCTGACGCTACCGCCACCTTCATTACCTGCCGAAAAATTAACAGCACTTAGACCATCATAGCTGTACTGTTTACTCACCTGTGCAGAAGCAAGCTGTGGGTTTAACAATGGATTAACTCTGACCACCATCGTATCGGCTGGTACGTCATTTTTTACCACCGTCGTATTGGTTGTGCGGATAGCAGTGGCAGGGACGCTTCTTGTTTCCACAATAGGCGTAACAACCGCTGTAGTGGTTATACCATTGTTGTCATTAAGCACGTCTTGGATCGGATCGTTAGTGACATTCGCAATAACAAGGCGATTAGGATCCGTGATGGTCAACAATAAATCGTTGCCATCAATAGCAGTTGTATAATTGCCTGATTGCTTAAGACCGACGATCAGACGCGTGGTACTATCGCTACTTAGCGTGGTGACTTCATTGACCATGCCAATATTGTATTCGTTAAAGCGACTTGCTAGCCCATTTTGCACTTCTTCAAAATCCAATACCAAACGGCTTGGATCATCAAGCTGGTAAGCGGCAGGTAATACGGGTGTGCCTGCAAATCCCAAACGCATTTGCGTGACCGCAGGCGCTGTTTGTACCACAGAAACATTGTTAATACGCTGTGCAGCATGGGCACTGTTGCTCACTGCTACCATGCTGATTGCCAATGCTGAAATGGCAAAAGCAGAAGACATGCGGTTGCTCATCATCATTACCTTGTTATTGCGTACTGTCATTATTTATTCCTCAAAAAATCTGCCGACTTAACTTATAGGGGAGACCAACGACTGGGGTTTTTCAACAAACCCTGCGCGGCTGTCTGGCACAATTTCAATCAAATTAATTTGGGTCGGCGTGATTTCAACAATACGGCCGTCATTCAATCCAAGATAATCACCTACTTTAACGCTAGCGACTGACCCATCAGGGCGCTGTACCAACGCGTACTGCTGACCTTCGGGTGAAATTACCACCCCACGAAAGATCAGCTGAGATAGTTCATATTGCTCAAGCGGTTGTTTCACTCTTGTAATATCAGGACGTACGCCATCAATGGACGTGGTAGGACCTGACACATTAACCAAGCTTGGTGGCAAAAATGGACTACGTTGGGCACTTGCACTATATACAAAGTCTTCTACCAGCTCAGCTTTAGGTGGTGGCTCAATAGGCTGTGCTGGTTGATTACGTATATCGGTCATTGCTTGCTCAGCCATACCGATACGATCTGTACAACCCGCCACGGATAAAACAACAGCGCTTAAAATCAGTAGCAGAGGCAGTTTTTGAGTGCTCATTAATTGCCTCCCGCAGTATCAGTAGTAGCCGCATCAGGTGCAGGAGCAGCCGTTTCTTCACCTTCAGGCGCTGCTTCTTTTGAACGATAGGTTTTGGTTTGCAACACCAAAGTAAGCTCCGGTAAAACGTCCAAAGACGGCTGAGGATTATTAACCTCAAAATCATGCATCGTAATAATTCGCGGTAAAGCCGCCAAACCGCTAATAAAGCTACCAAACTGGTGGTACTCGCCTAACGCTGCAATACGAATGGGTTGCTCGATAAAGAATTCATTTTCAATTTCAGGCTCTACTGAGATGTCTTGAAAACGTATATTACTACCAACGCCTGTCATGTTTATCCCTTCTACCAACTCTGACACACGCGTATCCTTTGGCAACTGATCAAGTAACGTATTAAACTCCGTTTCCATTTGGATTACTTGCGCTTGATAGGTTTTGAGATGACGTGCCCGTGATTCTTTTTCACGGTAGCTATCAAGCAAGGTTTGTTGCTGACTTTCAGCAGCATTAATTTCATCAATTTTACTGCTGATCGGTAATGCCCAAGATAACGCAGCGATAAAGGTAATAATCAACACAATAACTGTTACTTTGACGGGTAACGGCCAACTGCCATAATTTTCAGAATCCAACGATTCAAAACTGCGACGAAACTCTTGTAAATCAAATTGCTTCTTTGGTTTCAAATCTGCTTTTTTGGTCTTAACTAGGCTTTTTTTGCGGACAAACTTCATAACGCACCTCCTGGCACAGCATCAGCATCCGCTGGTGTGTCCAACTCTGACTGCACTTGAGTTGTTACCACAAACTGCACATAACTGTCTTCAGGATAAACAGGACGCGTTTGTTCACCAGTTGTGGTGGTACTGTTAAGCACCGGCGCGGCCTCATAAGCATTAATGTTTTGTTGAATGGTACTCACTGCTGAATTGCCCATCCATTTACTGCTGTCAAGGTTGCGAATCAAACTTGACACAATGTTTGGATTATCGGCAAGACCAGTCAAGGTAAGCGTGTCGCCCTCACGTTTTAGATTGGTCAAATAAAGGGCAGGCGGCGTCGCTTTAGCCAGATCATCCCACAAACGTACAGGAACGGGACGACGACCTTGCAAATCTTGAATAACCTGCATACGTGAGATAATATCTTCGCGGCGCTGCTCCAAACTATCAATTTCAGTCAAAGCGGTATCCAAGCGGGCATTTTCTTGTTCAATCAATGCATTTGCATCAAGCTGTTCATCGAGCTCGCGGTTAAAATAGCTCCATGAAGCAAATGCAGCCAGTAGAGTGAGCAAAGTTACCGCAACGATCAGAGTCATAAACTCTTTGTTGCGACGTTCACGCTCTTCTTGTCGCCAAGGTAAAAGGTTAATACGAGCCATTAGTCGAAGCTCCTTAACGCAAGACCACATGCAGCCATTAAACTTGGCGCATCAATGGCCAATTGCTCATCATCGATGTTTGCCGCAATGGTCATATTGGTAAAAGGATTGGCAATACTGACGCTCACGCCCAGTCTTTGCTGTGCCGTCCCTGCCAGCCCAATAATAGAGCTGCTGCCACCAGCAAGGACTATATGGTCGATATTATTGTATTGGCTTGAGGAAAAATAAAATTGCAATGATCGAGTGATTTGTTGGATTGTATTCTCAATGAAAGGTGTCAATACCTCAGTATAGTAGTCATCTGGCAAAGTGGACTCACGCTTGCTAATCGCCGCTTCTTCAGCCGATAGACCATATCGATTTTGTATAGCCTCCGTCAATTGAACACCACCAAATAGCTGCTCACGACTATATATAAACTCACCGTCTTTTGCGATATATAAGGTCGTTTGATTGTGGCCAATATCAACCAATGCCACCAGTTCTGGAAGGTTTGGTAAGCTATTAACCATCAGTCCAAAGGCGCGCTCAATCGCATGCGACTCTATGTCCATAACCTTTGCTTGCAACCCACCAAAAGTTAACGCGTCAACTCGTTGGTCAACGTTTTCTGAACGAGAGGCAGCAAGCAGTACTTGCACCATATCATCGCTTATTAAGGAAGGACCCAAAACTTCAAAATCTAAATTAACATCTTCTAATGGATAAGGTACATATTGATCAGCATCCAAACGTATTTGGGCTTCGCGCTCAACATCACTCAGCGCAAGATCCATATCAATGATTTTTGTGATCACAGCCGACCCTGAAACTGCTGTAGCCGCATTGCTACCGGCAACCTGACAACGCCTAGCGAGACCTGAAATAATATTGCCGACCGCCTCAGTATCGACTAAAAGCTTATCGATAACCACCCCTTCTGGTAGTCTTTCAATACCATAGGATTTTAAGTGAAAGGTACCCTGTTGGCGCTGTATGTCAACCAGCTTCACTGAGGTGGCACAAATATCCACACCAATCAGATGTCGACTTTTGGAAGTAAATAGCCTCACAAACTCTATACCTTATATTAAGTGTACACTTTGATAGTTATTTGTAATAATTGTACACAATACTTTACTTAATAAATAGATTCAAGCATTTAAATAGGTTATTAAGGTCAACTTACACATTTAGTATGACCTCCCTATTTCGTTCAAGGTATAATACTTCACCTGTTACAAATTTTAATTAATAAGCCTTCTTATGACCAAAACAACTGCTACTGCTCGTCTCATTCATTTTTTGGTGGGACTTTTTATTGCCTGCTTAGCGTTAGCAGTTATTTTAGCCCTTGCTGTGCCTATCGGTTTTTACGGTATGGCGATGTATTTGTCGCCCACTTTGCCGAGTATTCAACAGATAAAAACGGCAAATCTTGAGATGCCTTTACAAATTTATAGTAGCGATGACAAACTCATTGGCCAGTATGGCAATCGTTTATCATTACCAGTTACCTTCGAAGAGATTCCTGAAGACCTGACCCATGCGTTTTTAGCAGCAGAGGATGCTTCGTTTTTTCAACATAGTGGCATCAGTATTAAAGGACTTGGTCGCGCAGTGACTGAAGTGGTTACTGATGACGAAGGGCAGACAGGTGGCTCTACTATCACCATGCAGGTAGCGAAGAATTACTTCTTGAGTCCTGAGCGCACGCTGAATCGTAAATTGACTGAGCTTTTTGTGGCACGCAAAATGGAAGATGAGCTGAGTAAGAATGAGATTTTAACCCTTTATGTGAATAAAATTTATTTGGGTGAAGGTGCGTACGGTATTAGGGCTGCTGCCAAAAAGTACTATAGTAAATCATTAGACAACTTGACTATTGCTGAGATGGCAATGCTCGCAGGTTTGCCAAAAGCACCTTCTAAATACAATCCAGTCGCCAATCCTACTCGAGCACTGACTCGCCGCAACTGGATTATTGGACGTATGCATGAGCTGGGCTATATCACTAAAGCACAGCGTGATGAAGCGATTAAGGCACCAGTAGGCATCAAACTGTATCAAGAAAAACTTGACGTCAATATGCCTTACTTAGCAGAAATGACGCGTGGCGCTTTGGTTGAACGCTATGGCGAACAAGTGATGCATAGTGGTTGGCGTGTACGTCTTACGGTTGATAGTAAAGCGCAGACAGATGCAGAAGCCGCCATACTAACTGGCTTGGTTGCTTATGAGCATCGTCACGGTTGGCGCGGGGCAGAAGCGAATGATGAGCCTCTAGAAAAATTCAGACGTTATAGCAACATGTCACCTGCCAAAATTACTAAGGTTAATTCTCAAAACTTTGAAGCAACTATGTCTTCTGGTGAGAATGTGACCGTAAACTGGTCAGGTATGAAATGGGCAAGCAAATATATTTCTGCCAATCGTATCGGTTATCCGCCTACCAACGCCAGTCAAATTGTCAGCAAAAATGATATTGTCCGTTTGATACCTGCTACTAATGGCAGTTGGCAATTGGCGCAGCTTCCTAAAATCCAAGGCAGTCTGGTTTCACTAAACCCAGAAACGGGTGCCGTCAACGCTTTGGTCGGTGGCTTTGATTTTAATTATAGTAAGTTCAACCGTGCTTTACAGGGTTGGCGTCAGCCTGGCTCGACCATTAAACCTCTCGTTTATACAGCTGCCTTAGAAAAAGGCTATCGCCCAGATAGTATTGTTTCAGATAGACCTATTCAAGTGGGTGACTGGCAACCTAAAAACTCTGATGAACGTTTTTTAGGTGACATCACTTTGCGCCGCGGCCTTTACCTATCTCGCAACTTGGTTTCTATTCGCCTGCTACAGTCTATCGGCATCTCTGATGTGCGCAACTTATTAGATGAATTTGGTCTTGATAAAGAAAAACTGCCAACGACGTTATCGTTGGCTTTGGGCGCAGGACAAGCAACACCGCTACAAATGGCAACGGCTTATTCCACTTTTGCGAACGGTGGCCATCGTATACAACCTTATTTTATTGACCAAATCTACAACTACAATAATGAGCTATTGTTTCAAGCCAACCCTCTTAGAGCTTGCGCCTTATGCTTTAACGAACAACTTGACGAGCTTAACAAGCAATCAATCGAAGATCATAACCAATTAACTGAAAATGATACACTTGACGATGTAGCCGAAAATAAAGAACAAGATTCAACGAATCGTGAAGAAACAGTAAAAAATCCTAGCGTAGTAGATTTAGAAGTTTATGATGCAAGCCCACAATCGGATCGATTAAAAGCACCAGCAGTACAATATGTCATGGCAAAACAAGCGCCGCGCATCTTGAAGCCTAGAGTCGCTTTTGAGATGGCAGATATCTTGCGCGACGTAGTTCAGCGCGGTACAG
Source organism: uncultured Gammaproteobacteria bacterium (assembly GCA_963744895.1). GTDB lineage: Bacteria > Pseudomonadota > Gammaproteobacteria > Pseudomonadales > Moraxellaceae > Psychrobacter. The sequence continues at coordinate 348,518 of CAVUUW010000005.1, read as the reverse complement.
CAGTACGAGCTAAGGCGTTGGGGCGTGATGATATTGGTGGCAAAACTGGTACAACTAACGAAGCCAAAGATGCTTGGTTTGCAGGATTTCATCCCACCAATGCCACCGTAGTATGGATGGGTTTTGATCAACCAGCTACGATGGGACGCCGTGAGTACGGCGGCGTAGCAGCCCTCCCCGTCTGGATGGACTTTATGAAAGCGCAGCTTGCAGACACGCCTCGGCAGTGGGTTTCTATCGATAATCGCTCCAAATCTAAAAAGCAAAAACAGCGAATTATAGAAATGACGGATGACGGCATCATTAGTGATGACGAAGATATGGACGGTAGCACAGTTGAAAAACCAGTCAAAACTCAAACCCAGCAACGCAAGGCACCTGCTGTTGAAGCGACAGAAGAAACACGCAATGCAGCTTCTTCAAGGACCAATAACAGTCGCAACAATGATAGCGTTCCACAAAACCCACTATCGGTGACCCCAGTTGAGGACATGCCACCTATGCCTGAATAAATAAAGTGGCTATATAGTGATGTACCTCATAAAAAAAGGCCTGTTTAGCAATTGCTAGACAGGCCTTTTTTTTACTATCAATTCTATCAAGCTTAAAACTCGACCATCCCTGCTCGCAATTGCTCAATCAGCTCTAATAGCTGCTGACGCCATTCACGTATGGTAGTCTCATCAGGCAACCATTGATTCGATAACGTGACGACGTTCACAATGAGATCAAGCGGCTTTGCTGTGCCGCTGCTTGGACTTTGATCTATCACTGTATCAGATGGTACAGCGTACAGACAACGCTGATAAGCACGCTCTACATCCGCGAGAAATCCTTGCTGTCGCAACTGTTTTAAACGTTGAATTTCAGGAGAAACCTGAGTGCGTTCGTTTAATGCTTGCTCAATATCTGTCAAAGTGGGCGTTGCTATGTCCAAACTATAAAAATGACCCAGCTCTTGAATAAATGCTAGTAATGCACCGTGTAAATGAAAAATGGCTGTCTCACAATGTGCTTGATATAACTGCTTATCATTGGTACCGCCTGCTGCTTGACAGGACAAGCGACAAAAATACAGTTTTTGATTGGTGCGATCTGCTTGATATTTGGCAACGCGAGTTTTACCTGCCATTGGCTACTTATCCTTATATGAATCGTGAATGAGGGCATGTTTTCCAGTCTACTATTTTTTTAGATAATAGCACCATGCCTTTCTCAATTTTTTATACAGACAAAAAAGCCAGCATCTTAGGCTGGCTTTTTTATCAAATTAAGAATCCATCAAGATATTTATTACAATTAATTATCTTGGTTTAACTCTTGAGCAAAGGCTTCATCAAAGCTAGCAAAGTCTTTAGTATCCGTGCTCGCCGTCATGTCAAATGCAGCATTAAGATCTTTATCTTGTAGCTTCTGATCGGCTTTTTCTTTACGTGCCTTGTGATAAGCAAGACCCGTACCTGCAGGAATCAAGCGACCAACAACCACGTTTTCTTTCAGGCCACGTAGCTCATCCACTTTACCAGTCACAGCAGCAGCCGTTAGTACACGGGTTGTTTCCTGGAAAGACGCCGCTGAGATAAAGCTTTCAGTGGCAAGACTTGCCTTAGTGATACCAAGCAATTGACGCTCAAACTGTACTGGGAATTTATCTTCCGCTTCTAGTTTCGCATTCAATGCTTTGATATCTGCATACTCGACCTGATCACCTTTGAAGTGGCTTGAGTCGCCGCCGTCAGTAATCTCAACTTTACGGAGCATCTGACGAATAATAACTTCGATGTGCTTGTCGTTGATTTTTACACCCTGCAAGCGATAAACGTCCTGTACTTCATTGACGATATAATCAGCTAGCGCCGTCTGACCTTTCAAACGCAAGATATCATGTGGGTTCTGTGGACCATCAGCGATCACTTCACCACGTGCTACCGTCTCGTTTTCAAAGACGTTGATTTGACGCCATTTCGGGATCAGCTCTTCATGTACTTCACCATCTTCATTAGTAATAATGAAGCGGTTCTTACCTTTCGTCTCTTTACCGAAGCTTACCACACCAGTCATTTCTGCCATGATCGCATGATCTTTTGGACGACGTGCTTCGAACAAGTCAGCAACACGTGGTAGACCACCGGTGATATCTTTCGTACCAGAAGACGCTTGTGGTACACGGCCTAGAATCGAACCGGCTGCTACTTTCTCACCATCGCTGACGCGAATGATGGTTTCAGCTGGTAAGAAGTAAACCACTTCTTTGCCTTCGTCAGTGTTCAAGATGATCGCAGGACGTAAGTCTTTTGCTGAGCTTGAACGGTCACGCGTGGCTAGAATCTCAAATGAGCTCATACCAGTCGCATCATCTACTTTCACAGTAGCAGTCATACCATCAGTGATGTCACTGAAGCGTGCTGTACCAGCAAATTCTGTGATGATTGGATGCGTATGCGGATCCCATTTAGCGATAGTTTGACCGCCTTCAACCTGCTCTTCGTCCTTCACAAGTACGCTTGAACCATATGGTACTTTATAGCGCTCACGCTCACGGCCAAGCTCATCGGTCAATGCGATTTCAGCTGAACGCGATACGATAACTAAGTGACCATCGGTATGTTGAACCGTTTTCATGTTTTCAAAGTGCGCTTGACCAGCATTACGTACAGAGATGCTGTTATCTACAGAGGCTGAGCTCGCGGCCCCGCCCACGTGGAACGTACGCATGGTTAACTGAGTACCTGGCTCACCGATAGACTGAGCGGCCATAACACCAACTGACTCGCCGATGTTCACTTTGTGACCACGTGCAAGGTCACGGCCATAACACTGTGAACATACACCATGTTCGATATTACAAGTAATGACTGAACGTACCCAGATATCATCAATTGCGTTGTTATCAAGAACGTTTACCCAATACTCATCAATCAACGTACCCGCTGGAATCAATACTTTTTCAGCGTCATCGTTGTAAGTAACATCACGAGCAGTGACACGACCAAGTACTAGCTCACCCAGCTTCTCAATGATTTCACCACCTTGGATATGTGGTTTCATGAGTAGGCCTTCTTCGGTACCACAGTCATCGCTGGTGATAACCAAATCTTGCGCCACATCAACTAGACGACGAGTCAAGTAACCCGAGTTAGCTGTTTTTAGTGCTGTATCCGCTAGACCTTTACGTGCACCGTGAGTTGAGATGAAGTACTGAAGTACGGTCAAACCTTCACGGAAGTTAGCTTTAATTGGTGTCTCGATGATTGAGCCATCTGGTTTTGCCATCAAACCACGCATACCGGCCAACTGACGAATCTGTGCCGCACTACCACGAGCACCAGAATCCGACATGATAAAGATCGAGTTGAATGATTTCTGCTCGTCTTCTTCACCTTGTGCATTGATAACCTTATCAGTCGCCAAGTTGTCCATCATCGCCTTAGCGACTTTTTCATTGGTACGTGACCAGATATCAACCACTTTATTATAACGCTCACCAGCAGTCACAAAACCTTGCTCGAACTGATCTTCGATTTCGCGAACTTCGCCTTCTGCCACTTCGATGATTTGCTTTTTCAGTGGTGGAATTACCATGTCATCGATACCGATAGACACACCAGATAGTGTCGCTTGAGCAAAACCAAGATACATCAATTGGTCAGCAAACATAACACTTTCTTTAACGCCGACTTTACGGTAGCAAGAGTTGATCAAACGAGAGATATTTTTCTTCGTCATCTCTTGGTTACATTCATCAAACGACATACCTTTAGGCATGATGTTCCAGATCAATAAACGACCAGCAACCGTTTCTTTCATGCTGACTTCTTTGGTTTGGTTACCCTCTTCGTCAACATGCGTCTCTGTGACACGCACTTTGATCTTAGCGTTCACATGTAAATCGTTTGATCCAATCGCACGCAATGCTTCATTGACGGTGGCAAAAATCATGCTCTCGCCTTTGGCATTGATAGACGAGCGACTGATGTAGTATAGACCTAGTACAACATCCTGTGATGGTACGATGATCGGATCACCGTTCGCAGGTGACAAGATGTTATTAGTAGACATCATCAACGCGCGTGATTCAAGCTGTGCTTCTAGGGTCAATGGCACGTGAACGGCCATTTGGTCACCATCGAAATCGGCGTTGAATGCAGTACAAACAAGCGGATGCAACTGGATTGCTTTACCTTCGATCAATACTGGCTCAAATGCCTGTAGACCCAAACGGTGAAGTGTTGGCGCACGGTTAAGCAATACTGGATGCTCACGGATAACCATGGCCAGCATATCCCACACTTGTGGCTCTTCACGCTCTACCATCTTTTTGGCAGCTTTAATCGTCGTTGCCAAACCATGAGACAATAGTTTGTTATAAGTGAATGGCTTGAATAGCTCAAGTGCCATTTTCTTAGGTAGACCACACTGATGTAGACGTAGTGTTGGACCTACAACGATAACCGAACGACCAGAGTAATCGACACGCTTACCAAGTAAGTTCTGACGGAAACGACCTTGCTTACCTTTGATCATATCTGCCAAAGATTTCAATGGACGCTTATTACTACCAGTGATTGCTCGACCGCGACGACCGTTATCAAGCAACGCATCCACTGACTCTTGCAACATACGTTTTTCGTTACGTACGATGATATCAGGCGCACTCAGCTCAAGCAGACGCTTAAGACGATTGTTACGGTTGATCACACGGCGATATAGATCGTTTAGATCTGACGTCGCAAAACGGCCGCCTTCTAGCGGTACTAGAGGGCGCAAATCTGGTGGTAGTACTGGCAAGATGTTCATTACCATCCACTCAGGCTTGTTATTAGAATCACGGAATGCTTCTAATAATTTAAGACGCTTAGACATCTTCTTAAGCTTAGTCTCAGAACCTGTTTGCGGAATCGCTTCACGCAGCTCATCAATCTCAAGATCCATATCGATATCTTTCAACAGGTCTTGGACAGCCTCAGCACCCATCTTGGCAGTGAATTCATCGCCAAACTCTTCAAGCGCTTTGTAATAATCTTCATCATCAAGCAATTGATACTTCTCTAAAGAAGTCAGACCAGGCTCAGTCACGATATAGCTTTCAAAATATAGAACGCGTTCGATATCACGTAGCGTCATATCTAGCAATAGACCGATACGGCTTGGTAATGATTTTAAGAACCAAATATGCGCTACTGGACTGGCTAGGTCGATATGACCCATACGGTCACGACGAACTTTAGCAGTGGTGACTTCAACACCACATTTTTCACAGATAACGCCTTGGAACTTACGGCGCTTATACTTACCACATAGACATTCGAAATCTTTTACTGGACCAAAGATTTTGGCACAAAAAAGACCATCACGCTCAGGTTTGAACGTGCGATAGTTAATGGTTTCAGGTTTTTTTACTTCGCCATGTGACCACGACTTAATGACGTCAGGTGAGGCCAAAGTAATTTGAATGCTATCAAACTCTGTATTACCGTTGCCGGTAGGGCTTTGCATGATATCGAGTAAATCTTTCAAGTTGCTTCTCCGTTATCTTTATAATCATCTGACAGCGTACCATTGACGCAGATAAGATGAATGAAGGCAATGAATAGGGTTGAGACAAATCACTAAAAGCAGCAGCAATAAAGCAAACTGCCTCTAGTGGACAACTAAGTTAAACAACGGGTTAGTTGCTTTGTTTTAACTCAATATTGATACCCAGTGATTTGATTTCTTTGGTCAGTACGTTGAATGACTCAGGCATGCCTGGATCCATATACTGCTCACCATCAACGATGTTTTTGTACATACGAGTACGGCCTTCAACATCATCCGACTTCACCGTTAGCATCTCTTGCAACGTGTAAGTCGCGCCGTAAGCTTCTAGTGCCCATACTTCCATCTCACCGAAGCGCTGACCACCGAACTGAGCTTTACCGCCGAGTGGCTGCTGCGTGACTAGAGAATAAGAGCCTGTTGAACGCGCATGCATTTTGTCATCAACCAAATGGTTCAATTTGAGCATGTACATATAACCAACGGTTACCTTACGGTCAAACTTCTGACCCGTACGACCATCATACAATGTCTGCTGACCATCGCGATCCATACCAGCAAGCTCTAACAAATCTTTGACTTGGCTTTCTCTTGCGCCGTCAAATACTGCTGTGCCCATCGGTACACCGCCACGTAAGTTGTCTGCTAGCGCCATGATGTCATCATCACTCAAGCTATCAAGATCAACTTGCTCACCGCCAACTTGGTTATAAATTTTATCCAAGAAGTCACGTAGCTCTTTGATCGCTGCTTGAGATTTGAGCATACCATCAATCTTCTCGCCCAAACCTTTTGCTGCCATACCCAAATGCGTCTCTAGAACCTGACCGATGTTCATACGAGATGGTACACCAAGTGGGTTCAATACGATGTCAACGGTATTACCATTTTCATCATAAGGCATGTCTTCAACTGGCATGATGCGCGATACCACACCTTTATTACCATGACGACCAGCCATCTTATCACCAGGCTGAATACGACGCTTAACCGCTAGATATACTTTAACGATTTTTTGTACGCCATGTTGCAAGTCATCACCAGCAGTCAATTTGCGTTTTTTCTCAGCAAATTTCACATCGATGTCTTTTTGCTTATCAACCAAATAATCAGCGATTTGCGTTAAACGCTCAGAGATTTCTTCTTCTACTGGCTGGATATCAAGCAACGTCTCGAGGCTCATATCTTTCATATCAGCCAAAGCCATAACCGTACCCGCTTTTAGACCAGCACCGCCGCTGACTTTTTGGCCATCTAATAGATTACCAATACGGCCGCGAGCCGCTTCTTCAAAGATACGTAGTTCTTCTTTTAAATCTTTGCGATAGCTATCAAGCTGCGATTTTTCAATCGCTCTTGCGCGTGCGTCTTTTTCAACGCCATCACGGGTGAAGACCTGTACATCAATAACCGTACCTTTACTAGAAGTTGGTACGCGTAGTGAAGTGTCTTTCACATCAGCCGCTTTTTCACCAAAGATAGCCCGTAGTAGTTTCTCTTCTGGCGTTAGTTGCGTTTCACCTTTTGGCGTCACTTTACCAACTAGAATATCACCAGCATCAACTTCAGCACCGATATAAACGATACCTGCTTCATCAAGACTTAGATAATGCTGCTTCACCAACGTTTGGAATATCAGCAGTGATCTCTTCTGTACCTAGCTTGGTATCACGAGCCACACAAGTCAATTCTTGGATATGAATCGTAGTAAAACGATCTTCTTTCACGACTTTTTCAGATAACAAGATTGAATCTTCGAAGTTGTAACCATTCCACGGCATAAATGCGATGCGGATATTCTGACCAAGTGCTAGCTCACCAAGATCCGTTGATGGACCATCAGCCAAGATATCACCCAGAGCAATTTCGTCACCTTGGTTAACGATGATACGTTGGTTGATACAGGTGTTTTGGTTAGAGCGCGTGTATTTGATCAAGTTATAGATATCGATACCCGCTTCACCAGCAGTCATCTCATCTTCGTTTACACGAACAACAATACGTGACGCATCAACATCTTCAATCACACCGCCACGCTTAGCGATACACACAAACACCAGAGTCACGAGCAACGTGACGCTCCATACCAGTACCAACTAAGCGGCTTATCAGCACGTAGCGTAGGAACCGCCTGACGCTGCATGTTCGAGCCCATCAAGGCACGGTTAGCATCATCATGCTCTAGGAACGGAATCAGACCTGCTGCAACCGATACGACCTGACTTGGTGATACATCCATATGCGTTACTTTTTCTGGCGGCATACGAACAAATTCACCATAGCTACGTACACTGACCATCTCATCAGATAACGCACCATCTTCAGTCATCGGAGAATCAGCCTGTGCAATCACAGTACCGACTTCTTCGATTGCTGATAGATACTCAATAACGTCAGTCACTTTACCATCAACCACACGGCGATAAGGTGTCTCTAGGAAACCAAAGCTGTTGGTTTTAGCAAAAGTCGCTAGTGAGTTGATCAGACCAATGTTTGGACCTTCAGGAGTTTCAATCGGACATACACGGCCATAATGGGTGTCATGTACGTCACGTACTTCAAAGCCTGCACGTTCACGGGTCAGACCACCTGGTCCTAATGCTGATACACGGCGCTTATGGGTAACTTCAGACAACGGGTTGTTCTGATCCATAAACTGTGACAACTGGCTTGAACCAAAGAATTCTTTCACTGCAGCCGCAACTGGCTTAGAGTTAATCAAATCTTGTGGTGACAAGTTGTCTGATTCCGCTGAGCTTAAACGCTCTTTAACCGCACGCTCAACACGTACTAGACCAACACGGAACTGGTTTTCTGCCATCTCGCCAACTGAGCGAATACGGCGGTTACCAAGATGGTCAATATCATCGACATCGCCGCGACCATTACGAATCTCGATAAGCTCTTTTAGAACGTTAACGATGTCATCGTTGGTCAATACACTACGTTCACGCTGGATATCAGGATCATCAGTGTTATCAAACTCAAGGCCTAGGCGACGGTTGAACTTCATACGACCGACATTTGATAGGTCATAACGATCTGCGTTAAAGAACATGCTCTCAAACAGCTTCTCAGCAGTCTCAACCGTTGGTGGCTCACCTGGACGCATCACTTTATAAATTTCAATCAACGCTTCTTCACGGCTTGACGTGCTATCAGCACGGATCGTGTCCGCGATATAACTGCCTTGATCGATATCGTTCGTAAATAGAATGCTAAATTCTTTGATAGCACCACTGGCTTCAAACGAGTTCAATTTCACCAATAACTCATGATCAATCAACGTGTTGGCTTTAGCAATGACTTCGTCGTTAACAACGATGTCTTCGGCCAAAATGCGCTCATATAAATATTCATCAGGTACCGCAATTTTCGTCATACCCGCTTCTTCAAGCTGGCGGATACGGCGTGCATTGATACGCTTGCCCTGCTCTACGATCACGTCACCATCAGGTGATACGATATCAAACTGAGCCATTTCACCACGTAGACGATCGGCAACTAGATCAATTTCAAAAGTTTCTTCAGCTTTATAAACAGCGACTTTATCAAAGAACAAATCTAAGATTTCAGAAGTTGTCAAACCAAGTGCACGCAGAATGATAGAAGCAAGTAACTTACGACGACGGTCAATACGAGCAAAAACTAGGTCTTTTGCATCAAATTCAAAGTCTAACCATGAACCACGGTAAGGGATAATACGTGCGTTATAAAGCACTTTACCACTTGAGTGCGACTTACCTTTATCATGATCAAAGAACACACCAGGTGAACGATGTAGCTGAGAGACGATAACACGCTCAGTACCATTGATAATGAAAGTACCGTTAGCGGTCATCAAAGGCATCTCGCCCATGTAAACACTTTGCTCACGAATATCTTTGATAGCGGCTTTGCTATCTTTGTCTTTGCTGTCTTTGTCTTTGATGATCAAACGGATTTTGACACGCATTGGAGCCGCAAACGTTGAACCACGTAAGATACACTCACGCTCATCAAATTCAGGCGTACCTAAATAGTACTCAACAAATTGCAACTCAGCATTACCAGAGTGACTCTCAATTGGGAAAATAGAGGAATACGCAGCTTGCAAACCAGTGTTCTCACGAGCTTTTGGCTTTTTGTGCTCTTGCAAAAATTGCTCGTAAGAATCTACTTGAATAGACAGTAAATAGGGAATGTCCATTACAGTGGGCAATTCAGCAAAACTTTTGCGAATACGCTTTTTTTCAGTATAAGAATATGCCATCGAGAGTCCTTACAGTAAACGTGGAAACAAATTAAAAGCGTGGCCAGTATGCATAAATACGATGCAAACATGGCGACGTAAACGATAATATAAAACGGGTTTTCGTGTTCAGTTCATATTTTTTCTGTCAATTACTACTTTACTCATTAGTGCTTACCTAGCACCCTTCACTTAATCTCATCGTTGCTTGCTAGATTCATGGTAGATGAATCAGTCTATATGACTATCGCAACTAAAAAATTCAATATCATATAATCTATAACACATTGCCTATCAGGCTTAATTTACAAATACATTGCTGAAAAATAACATCTATTAGGATTGCATGTAGACTACTTGCCATCTAAACTATTTATTACCAAACCATGATCCCTGCACATACAGACTGTCTAACAATCTAAATACCGACAGTAATATCGCACCCAATAGGTAACTTGAGATCAATCGCTTTTTTAGAATACCGCTTTTTTCAGGATTAATAATCGGGGTAACTATAACTTCTAGAATCAGTATAAACTATAGTGTTGATAGGAAAGCATGCAGACACAAAAAAATGCCAAACATCTACGGACGTTTAGCTCATATTAACTGATTTCAAAAACTGGCATGTGTGCTTGCATGTATATCGTCTGTCCTTTTGATGGGTATCCACCGTGATGTTGCATACGTATGTTGGCAGACACAAAAGGTCAAGCTACGAATTATAGTAAAAAAAAGCTGGCAATGCAAGGCATTACCAGCTTTTTTTTCGTACAGCGTTAAACTTATTTTAGTTCAACAGTTGCACCAGCTTCTTCAAGTTTCTTTTTCAACTCTTCAGCTTCAGCTTTAGATGCGCCTTCTTTGATTGGAGCTGGAGCGCTTTCAACCAAATCTTTCGCTTCTTTTAGGCCAAGACCAGTTGCTTCACGTACGGCTTTAATTACGCCAACTTTCTTCTCGCCAAAGCTAGCAAGAACTACGTCAAACTCGTCTTTTTCTTCAGCAGCAGCAGCAGCAGGACCAGCAGCAGCAGGTGCAGCAGCAACAGCAGCTGTTACGCCGAATTTTTCTTCCATGTCGCTGATTAACTCAACGATATCCATTACTGACATTTCAGCGATTGCGTTTAACACATCATCTTTAGATAGTGCCATGAGAACTCTCCGTTATCTGATAAAAATTAATTGATTCTAATATCGCTTTGATTGCTTGCCACCATTTCAAATAGGTGTGGCAATAAAGTGCAACCAAGAATAGCGATGTTAAAGTTACGTTAAAACAAGCAATTAAGCAGCTTCTTTTGCGTCTTTGATTGCCGCTACAGTGCGAACGAACTTGCCAGGAACAGCGTTCATAGTCTGGACAAGCTTGGTCACTGGTGCATTCATAGTAGCCATCAAGATAGAGATTGCTTCGTCGCGAGTTGGTAGCTTCGATACGCGCTCTAGCTCTTCTGGACCATAAACTTCACCACCGACTGATACTATTTTGGTCTCTAAAGCTTTGTTATCTTTGCTAAAGTCGAAAACGACTCTGGCGGCAGATCCCAAATCTTCCATAGAGAAAGCCAAAAGTAGTGGACCAGTCATACGGTCTGACATGCTCTCAAACTTAGTGCCTTCAAAAGCGCGTTTTGCTAGGGTATTTTTTACCACTTTCAAAACCACACCTTTATCACGAGCTTGTTCGCGCAGCTTAGTAAGCTGTGCAACACCAATTCCGTGATACTCGGCAGCTACTGCTGAGTAAGCATTAGCAGCAACTTCAGACACTTCAGCCACAACTTGTTGTTTTTGCTCTAGCGTTAATGCCATAAGTTGACTCCTTTAATCTTATCAATCGACTGGTAGTAAAAATGCTAAAAACCGAAGTTTCTTTGCCTTTAAACTAAAAGCTAAGACTGACTTGATACGACACATTACCAATTGATCTAAATGCATCCATTGGTAACGACTGATTACGGCACCGTTATCAGAATGACGTTGAGTAATAGGTTGAAGACTGTATAAACAATCATATCGACCTATTCGCTCGTGTCTTAAACTGTGTGGGCCACCGTCTGCGTAGGACAACTAAGATTTTCATCTGTCGTCGATTAACAAAAGTAACTTATCAATATAATCAACCATTAAAATCGTTATTTATAATGCTAAACCACTCTCTACCTACGGTCTTAGACAGCGTAGCAAACGCTACGCTGACCTAATTTTTTAAAATGAGTTGTACTCTTCATACAAAATGATTGAATGTATAGAAGACTTAATTATTTAGCTACGCGATATGGAACAGGATCAATTGTGATACCTGGGCCCATGGTGCTAGACAAGGTAATTTTCTTAATGAAAGTACCTTTAGAAGTAGCAGGTTTCGCGCGCTTTAGATCAGCTAGCAATGCTTGAGCGTTTTGCATAACTTGCTCAGCAGTAAAGCCAACTTGACCAATAGTCGTATGGATAATACCTGCTTTATCTACACGGTACTGTGCTTGACCGGCTTTAGCGTTAGTCACAGCTTCAGCAACGTTTGGCGTTACTGTACCAACTTTCGGGTTAGGCATTAGGCCACGTGGACCTAAGATCGTACCCAATTGACCAACAACACGCATCGCATCAGGAGCCGCAATAACAACATCAAAGTCCATGTTACCGGCTTTGATTTGCTCTGCTAGGTCTTCAAAACCAACGATGTCTGCACCAGCTTCTTTAGCGGCTTCAGCAGCAGCGCCTTGAGCAAATACAGCAACGCGTTTGGTTTTACCAGTACCAGCAGGTAGATTGGTTGCACCACGAACCACTTGATCAGATTTACGTGGGTCAACGCCCAAGTTTACTGCGATATCAATAGATTCTTTGAATTTTAGCGCTGGCAAATCATTTAAGATTTGAACCGCTTCTTCCATCGTGTATTGTTTTTCACTATCTACACGGCTTTGAATTTCTTTTTGACGTTTGGTTAGCTTAGACATTATACACCCTCCACGGTAATACCCATTGAACGAGCGGTACCAGCAATGGTACGAACGGCAGCATCAAGATCAGCAGCAGTTAAATCTGCATCTTTGGTCTTAACGATTTCTTCTAATTGCGCACGATCAACTTTACCGACTTTAGCGGTGTTTGGTGTACCTGAACCTTTAGCGATACCAGCAGCCTTACGCAACAAGTACGCAGCTGGTGGAGACTTCATGATGAACGTAAAAGACTTATCGCTGTATACAGTAATTTCAGTTGGAATCGGTAGACCCGGCTCTTGACCTGAAGTTGCAGCGTTGAATTCTTTACAGAACGCCATGATGTTCACGCCTTTTTGACCCAATGCTGGACCAATCGGTGGTGAAGGATTTGCTTTGCCTGCAGGCACTTGTAGTTTGATGTAACCATCAATCTTCTTAGCCATGATTCTCTCCTAAATGGGTATTAGCGCTAAATCAATATGAAATAATCAGTTGATTAACAGCTCCCCGGTTGATGAACTTTTTGCTGTTTTAGTCTAGTTTTTCAACTTTACTAAATTCAAGCTCGACCTGAGTGGGTCGATTAAATACGTTTACGGTCAGATGTAACTTAGATTTTTCATAATCCACTTTTTCTACCAACCCTTTAAAGTCAGTGAATGGACCATCGATAACCAACAACTCTTCGCCCGGCTCGAATAAAGTCTTAGGACGTGGGTCAGTTTCTGTCTGATTAAGACGATTTAAGATACGATCTGCTTCTACTTGTGTAATAGGTGCTGGTGTTTCAGGTGTACCACCAATGAAACCCATGATACGCGGACAGTCCTTAACAATGTGCCAAGTGTTGTCGTTCATTTCCATCTGGATCAATACATATCCCGGAAAGAACTTACGCTCACTCTTACGCTTTTTGCCGTCTTTCATTTCAACGACTTCTTCCGTAGGAACCAACACATCACCGAATGACTCAGCAAAGTCACTGCGGTTAATACGATCAGTTAATGAACGTTGTACTTGCTTTTCATATCCTGAAAACGCTTGAACAATATACCAACGCATATCACGCTCCTGATCATTGTAAATAAGTCGTTATAAGTCAAAATTCGATTCATACAAATAGTCACTAATACAGTATTTCAGCTAAATTAACCAATAAAGATACCAACGAACCAATTGAAAAAGTTATCAAGTAACCAAACAAAAAACCCAACAACGGCAATCATGACAATCACTTGCCATGTGTATTGAAAGGTTTCGTCTTTACTTGGCCAAGTTACTCGGCGAAGCTCAACACCAGCGTCTTTAATAATATTTTAAAAGCGCGGCCTTGATGCGTTAATGCCAAGCATACTAAGGCAAGTACAATAAGAACGACGATAATCCCAATACGTGTCCACACATCATTGGCTGGTTGCCAATAACCGGGTAAGTACTGGTTGACTAACGTCGCACCTATCAAAAATACTGCGGCAAGTAGCCACAAAATCAAATCTTTTATTGAACCTGTCTTGGCAACCTCAACGGCAGAAGTATTCACCGCTGAAACATGCTTATCTTTAGACAGCATTCCACCAGCACTCGTCTTGGCATCAGATAACTTAGTCTCGAGGTTATCTTGATTATTGCTCATAAAGAACTCACTTCGGAGATGGTGGGGTAAAACAAAGATATGATAAGAAGATGGCAGGCGATGTAGGACTCGAACCTACAACCCTCGGTTTTGGAGACCGATGCTCTACCAATTGAGCCAATCGCCTATGGGTGTTAAGGCTGATAATTATACAAGGTTTTAATGAGAATGCAAGTTTTAAGACGATATTTTATCTAGTTACTGGATAAAATCTGTTTATATAATCAGACTAAGAAATTTTGTATAGGATGGACTAGTCTCTCAATACTCTCATAGAGAGTGAATAAGAAAACAATCAACTATCTAATTTTGAGTCACAGACTTGTTGGGTTATGTTTGGGCTAATCTATTCTACAACTAATTAAAGCTACTAGTTTCAAACCCTTCTATTTATTTCCTTGAACAATAAATTCAGCACGCTCAAGAAGTTCATCAAAAAATATAATATCAATATTTCTCATATTCCTACGATATAGTTCAATTGTATTTTTCTTTATTACTGACTCTTTGTTATTACCTTCGAACTGCTTACTACTTCCTATAATAAGAATACAGTCTACATCACAAGTGGACTCGTGAATTATCTCACCATCCTTTCTATAGCAGTCTTTCTTAGATTCAATTTCCCAGCAGGCTTTTTGGCAAAGAATCTGGCTTACTGCATCAGTTAATTCTGTCGATAGCTGCCATGACTCTGATCTATTTTTATTTGATTTAAAAAGAGGAGTATCTGGTCGTTTCAACTCTACTAGCTTCGTGAAACGGTTATCTGATAACAAAAAGTCAGAAATGACGGAGTTGTTACCACCTAGATCACTTCCTGAAACATAACATTCGCGCTGCAATATGGAAAGATATTTGTATCGAAGACCATAACCTAGAATCCATTCATTTTCTTGCAAAAAAGTTTGCCATGCTAATTCAGTTTCTTGAATAATGCTATACAACATTTGATGATATGATTTGATGGACTCCCTGCGACCAAGTATTGTATTAATATCGTCTTCACAAAAATCGTCTCTTATAATTTTTTGAATTACTGGAATCATAACAGCATTTTCTGTAGTTGCTAGGAGTGCGGCTAATTCTTCTTGTCCCTTACATAATTGTATGAACTCCCCTGAGCTTTGATTAGTTTGATCCTTCAACATTTGATATTTATCAAGAAATGAATATAACTTAGCAACTTCCTTGATAGATAGTTCGCAGGTGAATTTTGAAATACCTGTAACTGCACAGGTTGCATAAATTTGTGCTGAAAGCTCATCAATTCTTTTGTTAGATTGATTAAGACCTGATATGTTTATTTTCAAATCAATATTATTACTATTACTAATCGAATAACTATGATTGATGCTCATTTCAAATCTTCGCAATTACATGTTTGTAGTCTTTCCATTCTGGATTATACTCTTCAGAAACTTTAAACATTTCACTACTATTAAGTATTTCTATTTCACTTAAATTTTCTATATCAAACATTCTAAAACTTGGAAATTCTTGACCACTATCACTAACACCCCCTGTTTGAACAATATGTACTTTCGTAGTTTCTGTTCCATCTTTCCTTTTCATTACCCACACAGCATGAGGATTACCGATTCTTTTACCACACGTCTTACCTGATTTATTATATTCAAAAGAGATAGGTTTTTGTTTCTCGATTGATTTCTTCAATAGCTTTAAACTCATAGCATTACTCCCAATGAAGAAATTGATTTTGAACGAAACTTTAACTTAACACTAATTTTATGCTTTAACAATAATAAAATTTAGGCCGAAGACAGCCCTATAAAAATACATAATCACAAAGACAAACTAAAGAAGCTTTAATTTTATTTAACCAATACCAATAAGGTGTGCCCTCTGATCATGTATAAACTCATACCCAAAAAAAAGCCACCCTATTTAGGATGGCTTTTTTATGACTAACTTATAATCTCATTGCTGAGACTTACCGATTAGTTCAATACGTTAGCAACAACACCAGCACCTACCGTACGGCCGCCTTCACGAATTGCGAAGCGAAGACCTTTGTCCATAGCGATTGGGTGGATAAGCTCTACGCCCATCTCAACGTTATCGCCAGGCATAACCATTTCAGTACCGTCTTGTAATTGGATTGCGCCAGTTACGTCAGTCGTACGGAAGTAGAACTGTGGACGATAGCCGTTTAGGAATGGTGTGTGACGACCACCCTCTTCTTTTGACAATACATATACTTCTGCGTCAAATTTGGTGTGAGGCGTGATTGAACCTGGCTTAGCTAGTACTTGGCCACGTTGTACGTCTTCACGCTTAGTACCACGTAGTAGTACGCCACAGTTTTCGCCTGCACGACCTTCGTCAAGCAGTTTACGGAACATCTCTACACCAGTACAGGTGGTTTTTTGAGTGTCACGGATACCAACGATTTCGATCTCGTCACCAACTTTTACGATACCAGATTCAACACGGCCAGTTACTACGGTACCACGACCTGAGATTGAGAATACGTCTTCGATTGGCATTAGGAATGCTTTGTCGATGTCACGCTCTGGCTCTGGGATGTAGGTGTCAAGAACGTTTAGTAGTTCTACGACAGCTGGTTGGCCATATTTTTCTTGTGAGCCTTTTAGGGCTTCAGTCGCTGAACCATGGATGATTGGGGTGTCATCACCTGGGAAGTCGTAGTCATTAAGAAGTTCACGAACTTCCATTTCTACGAGTTCAAGTAACTCTTCGTCATCAACAACGTCGCATTTGTTCATGAATACGATGATGTATGGTACGCCAACCTGACGTGACAACAAGATGTGTTCACGAGTCTGTGGCATAGGGCCGTCAGTTGCTGATACAACTAGGATTGCGCCGTCCATCTGGGCTGCACCGGTGATCATGTTTTTAACATAATCGGCGTGACCTGGGCAATCTACGTGTGCATAGTGACGTGCGTCTGTGTCATATTCTACGTGTGAGGTGTTAATGGTGATACCACGTGCTTTTTCTTCTGGGGCTGAGTCAATAGACGCGTAGTCTTTGGCTTCGCCGCCAGAGGTGATTGCAGCGACAGTTGCGATTGCAGCAGTTAGGGTTGTTTTACCGTGGTCAACGTGTCCGATTGTACCGACGTTGACGTGTGGCTTGTTACGTTCAAACTTGGCCTTTGCCATGGGTATTTCCTCTTTTTTTGGGGTCAAATGCTAAGCTCGTATCAATACGATAACTAAGGCGATCCTGACCACTTTAAGATAATTGTTAAAAGGTCGCACATACTAATGTGCAGATATTATAAGAAAATTGCGACCAATAACAAGTCTTTTAACCAATTATTGGCGCATTCTCTACTGACACTCTAGAAATATATTCTATATTGTCAGGTTCAATAGACGTTTATTTACTCGTCATCATCTTTAGAGTTGAACTTAGAGATGATTTCAGCAGCAACTGATTTTGGAATTTCAGCGTACTTTTGGAATTCCATTGAGTAAGTTGCACGGCCTTGTGACATAGAGCGCATTTGTGTGGCATAACCAAACATTTCCGCTAATGGTACTTCGGCACGAATCTGCTTAGTACCGCCAGGTAGATCTTCCATACCCTGTACCAAACCACGACGACGGTTAAGATCGCCCATGATGTCACCCATGTAATCTTCAGGCGTTTCAACTTCTACTTTCATTACTGGCTCAAGTAGTGCTGGGTCAGCTGCCATGAAACCTTTTCTAAAGGCCATAGAACCTGCCATTTTGAACGACAATTCATCAGAATCGACGTCATGGTAAGAACCATCATACAAAGTCGCTTTTACGCCTACTACTGGGTAACCAGCAAGTACGCCATTTTTCATGCGCTCTTGGATACCTTTATCAACGGCACCATGGAATTCTTTTGGTACAGTACCACCAACAACTTCTTCAGCGAATTCATATTCAGTGTCGCCAGCTGGATCAAGTGGCTCAAGACGTAGCCAAACGTGACCAAACTTACCACGACCACCCGTCTGACGTACAAATTTGCCTTCTTGTTCAACAGTATTACGAATCGTTTCACGGTAAGCAACCTGCGGCGCACCGATATTCGCTTCAACGTTAAACTCACGCTTCATACGGTCAACAAGAATTTCTAAATGCAATTCACCCATACCGCTGATGATTGTCTGACCAGACTCTTCGTCAGTATGTACACGGAAAGATGGATCTTCTTTCGCCAAACGACCTAGAGCAATTGACATTCTTTCTTGGTCAGCTTTAGTCTTAGGCTCAACAGCTAGAGAGATAACTGGATCTGGGAATTCCATACGCTCAAGAGTGATCACATTTTGCTCATCACATAGCGTATCACCAGTCGTTACATCTTTCATGCCAACTAAGGCTGCGATATCACCAGTACGGATTTCTGCAAGCTCTTCTTGCGAGTTTGCCATCATCTGTACGATACGACCAACACGCTCACGCTTCATTTTAACTGGGTTGTAGACACTGCTACCTTGAGTCATTACACCAGAATAAACACGAACGAAGGTTAAGTTACCAACGAACTTGTCGTTCATGATTTTGAAAGCAAGGGCTGAGAACGGAGCATCATCTGACGCTTCGCGAGTACCTTCAGTTTCATCTTTGTCATCAAGGATACCGCGAATAGCAGGTACATCCATTGGTGCAGGAAGAAACTCAATAACAGCATCTAACATCTTTTGTACACCTTTGTTTTTAAAGGCAGTACCACAAAGAAGTGGGATGATTTCGTTATCGATTGTTAATTGACGGATAGCACCACGAATCTGTTCTACCGTCAATTCACCGTTTTCTAGATACTCATTCATGAGCTCTTCGTTGGCTTCAGCAGCGCTTTCTACTAGATACTCACGATACTCTTCCGCTTTATCTTGTAGCTCAGTCGGAATATCACGCTCTTCGTATTGCATACCTTGAGAGGCTTCATCCCAATAGATAGCTTTCATCGTAATAAGATCAACAACGCCTTCGAAGTCGTCTTCTTTCCCAATTGGGATAACCAATGGTACTGGCTTGCCACCAAGACGGGTTTTGATCTGTTCGATAACACGGTAAAAATCAGCGCCAACGCGATCCATTTTGTTTACAAATGCAAGACGTGGAACTTTATATTTATTCGCCTGACGCCATACAGTTTCAGACTGTGGCTGAACGCCGCCTACTGCACAGTAAACCATGCAAGCGCCATCAAGAACACGCATAGAACGTTCAACTTCAATCGTGAAGTCAACGTGACCTGGGGTGTCAATGATGTTGATGCGGTGTTCGTCAAACTGTTTAGCCATACCTGACCAAAAACAAGTCGTTGCCGCTGAGGTGATAGTAATACCACGCTCTTGTTCTTGCTCCATCCAGTCCATGGTGGCTGCGCCATCATGTACTTCGCCAATTTTGTGGCTAACACCGGTATAAAATAAAACACGCTCAGTAGTGGTCGTCTTACCAGCATCAATATGCGCTGAGATACCAATATTGCGATAGCGTTTTAGGGGAGTTTTACGAGCCATAGTGTTTTCCTAGGAAAAGTCGTGTAAATAATAATGTATTGTGTCTCTACCTCATACTCTATGACAAAGCGGTCAGCTTCGTAATATTACTTACTGATTATTGAGCCTAATATGGACAAAAAAAGAGCAAATACTAAGAATAGTGTGGCATCAAATTTGGGACGCTTTCTACCTAAAACAATACATTTTTTAGAGAAGCATCTTGGTAGATATCCGCCATCTCAGTTGCTAATAGATAAGTCCTATTCGCAACTATTTCAATGATGGCGGCAACCAATAGAGTAAACAACAATGTAAGATCCATTGACCTGAGTCAATGGTCTAGAGCTACTATTGAACTATTAAAGTTAAACAGTCAGTGTAAAAGTAGCTTAGAAACGGTAATGAGAGAATGCTTTGTTAGCATCTGCCATGCGGTGAACTTCGTCACGCTTTTTCATAGCAGCGCCTTTACCTTCAGCAGCATCATTCAATTCGCCAGCTAAACGCAAAGCCATTGATTTTTCTGAACGCTTAGCAGCAGCTTCTGCTAACCAACGCATAGCCAAGGCAGTACGACGGGAGGGGCGTACTTCCATTGGTACTTGGTAGGTTGCACCGCCGACGCGGCGAGCTTTTACTTCTACCATTGGGCGTACATTCTCAAGTACTTCTTCAAAGAAAGATACTGGATCTTCAACTTTGCGTTTTTCACTAACTGTTTCAAGTGCACCGTAAACGATACGCTCAGCAGTAGATTTTTTACCATCACTCATTACATGGTTGATGAATTTTGCAACAGTTTGGCTACCAAACTTAGGATCCGGTAGAATCTCACGGGCAGCAACGACGCGACGTCTTGGCATAATAAATTTCCTTATCTTCAGGAGTGTCCAACATTCACAATTTTACACTTGTCGCTATGACATAGTGATGAATTGTCAGTTAGCCTTACTGCATGGTGGTATGTTTTAGGCATAAACAGTTGATATAACAGTGTTGCTATACTAATTTGTTTGACTGCTAACACCAATCCCATGCACAGTTATTGGGTAGTGCAAAAAGCTAATTTAATAACGTTAAGCTATTAAACTTTAGGCTTCTTAGCACCGTACTTAGAGCGACCTTGCTTACGGTCTTTAACGCCTGCGCAATCTAATGCACCGCGAACAGTGTGATAACGTACACCTGGTAGATCTTTTACACGACCACCACGGATAAGAACAACACTGTGCTCTTGTAGGTTATGACCTTCGCCGCCGATGTAGCTTGATACTTCATAGCCTGAAGTCAAACGTACACGACATACTTTACGCATGGCTGAGTTAGGTTTTTTTGGCGTGGTAGTATATACACGAGTACATACACCGCGACGCTGTGGGCACGCTTCCAATGCAGGAACTTTTGACTTTTCCTTGATGGTTTTGCGACCTTTACGAATCAATTGGTTAGTTGTTGCCATAAGGCATCCTTCTCCCGTTTGGTATAAAACAAAAAAATGGGGTTATGCACCATTTATCTGGCATTATTGACAGATTCAGAAGCACCCATTTTTAGGACAGTGTATTATAAAGAGTTGTTGTTGCTAATTCAACCACTTATGAGTGATTGACCTTTACAACATTTGATAGATATGCATCTAACCTATCCTTTCCTCTATTTTTGATGAAAAGCTAGGCAAAAAACAAATTATTAAAGGTTAGATATAAAGCGACACATGATAGGGTATAAAAATTAATTAAAATTAAACAGAAGTACTCTGTAGAAGGTAAATGGCGACATTGTCTTATTTTTCAAGAGAATCAAGACAATATCGCTCATATTAGATAAACAACTAGATGATTAGACTTTCATTAGGGATTTGATAGGCAAAAATTTATAAATGTTCTTGCTTACTTACTTTGCTTACTAGCTGCTTTATTTTTACTCGCTTTCTTACTGGTAGATGACTCATTTTTTTCATCACCACTATCATCTTGTTCACTGTCGCTTTCTTGAGTTTGAGTATCCGCCTCTTGATCCTTATCGTCCTCGGCACCCTCATTCTCAGATTTTTGCGGCTTATCAGAAGACGCGTCAATCTTCGCTTCGCTACTACTATCATCAGTGATTGCACGATTAGCAAGTTTTGCTTCTGGCGCAAAAGTTGCTTGTGCAACTCCAATGACTTCATCAATCAACTGACTATTATAACGCATGCCTATAACAACCGCTGTGGCTGGTAAGAAACGACGTACCCATGAAAAATCGATCTGATCCAAATCAATACCAACTTGGCTGGCGATACTATCAACTTGTTCGGCATAAAAGTTCACATTCTTATTTTTCATGCCCAAATTCTTAAGCTCACTGTGTAAGCCACTGCTCTGCGCATTATCAAGCAACCCTTTACCAATGCCAATACCAGCAAGTAATGCTTGTTTTTCTTGCATTTTGCTTAGATCAGCATTCGCAAGTAAATCATATGCCATTTTAATGCCTTGTTTACCTGTCAATGGCTTGTTATAAACAGCACCCAACTGGTAAACAGTACGCAATGATACCAATAACAACCATAAAGTATCTGCAAGCAACCCTGGAAGCCCTGCCAACCCTGTGATGCCGCCTAACGCAGCCAATGCTCGGTTTTGATTGGCGATATCAGTGGCTAATGCATAACGCTCTTCATCGTCTAAATTTGCGATGTTGGCAAAACGATGTTCATTTGGCAAATCAAACTGACTCCATTGCGATGCCAGTTTTGCTACTTGCGCAAAAGCACTATCAACAGTCGATTGAAATAAGCTATTCGGTACGACTTTTTTGGCATATTTGCCATACATGGCAAAGCGTGGCCCCAGTAATTGCTGAGTGGCCTTTAGTGTCTGCTCACGGAACAAATCTTGCTGATAATCCTCATCGTTTAAATCTACTGCCTTATATTGCCGCGGTTTGCTGGTTTTTGCATTCATAGTGTCGATCATTGCACCGACACGTTCTAAATTATTACGGGTAAAAGATCCAACAGTGTTAATGCCTTTTGAAAGAGTGCTACGCTTTGCCATCCTAGTATCCTTAACAGTCAGTGTATTGAGTAATTTTGTCTTGTTATAATGG
Source organism: uncultured Gammaproteobacteria bacterium (assembly GCA_963744895.1). Taxonomy (GTDB): domain Bacteria; phylum Pseudomonadota; class Gammaproteobacteria; order Pseudomonadales; family Moraxellaceae; genus Psychrobacter. Next base: position 325,582 of record CAVUUW010000005.1, on the reverse strand, counting down.
ATCGTTATTCGACTTTATCTTTTTATTTTAGCGAATATTCATAATCATTGTCAGTGCGAACAATGTTATTGCTTTCACAAATTTTGTATCTAAAAGTATAACTGAATTCTTTTATTATTTAGCCATGGCTGTTAGTTCATTTATACTATTTCCGCGAATTTTTCATCAAATGCCGAAAGATTCCTTTGGTAGAGACCGTCTATAACCCCGCATTTTTTAATTACGTTTTAGCAATAAGCAGCATTTCCTCATTATTTTACACTTGCCCAAAGATTTTCAACGCTTGATACGTTATCATGTGCCGTAAGTGAGAGCATAATTGTACACTGAATTGATATTGCCTTTAATAGACTGTCGTTACCTAAATTCATGCTATCGTTATCTACATAGACTATTTTTTCACTATAATGCTCACATTAATTCATAGTTAAACCTCATAGATAGATTTACAACGATTATTGCAACCAACTGCTAGCAAGTCGTTACTCATAAGGAATAGAATATGCGCCGCGTTGTTATCACTGGAGCAGGGATTGTCTCTTGTATCGGACATGATTTGGCCACCGTCACTGCCGCTCTTAAAACAGGACAGTCTGGCATTACATTTAACGATTCTTACGCTGAACACGAGTTCAAGTCACATGTTAGCGGTAGTATCGATCAATCAGAACTCGATACCAGTGGTATCGATCGTAAATTAAAGCGGTTTTTTAGCGATGCCAGTCTCTATGCTTACGTCAGCGCCTTGAACGCGATTGAGCATTCAGGTTTATCGCTTGAGACTATTAATAGTAATCCACGTGTGGGTTTGGTAGCAAGCTCGGGCGGCGCATCGACAGAAAATATCGTTAATGCTGTGGATGCCATGCGCGAAAAAGGCCTTCGCGGTGTCGGCGCCATGGCCGTGCCAAAAACGATGGGCAGCTCGGTATCAGCAGCACTGGCAACTGGTTTAAAAATCCAAGGCGTTTCTTACTCTCTCGCTTCTGCTTGCGCAACATCGACCCATTGTATCGGTCATGCGGCTGAATTGATCCAGTTAGGCAAAGCCGACGTAGTGCTAGCGGGCGGTAGTGAATCAGAACATTGGACGCAGTCTTGTATGTTTGATGCCATGGGCGCGGTGAGCACTCAATATAATGACACGCCAACGCTCGCATCAAGAGCGTATGACAAAGATCGCGATGGTTTTGTGATTGCTGCTGGCGGTGCCATGGTTGTTGTGGAAAGCCTTGAGCATGCTCAAGCTCGCGGTGCCAACATTTTGGCCGAAATCGTTGGTTATGGTGCTAGCTCTGACGGTGCAGAAATGGTTGCGCCAAGTGGTGAAGGTGCGGTCCGTTGTATGCAGCAAGCGTTAGCTGAAGCAGAGTTAGAGCGCGTTGACTATATCAACAGTCATGGCACCAGTACCCCTCTTGGGGATATCACTGAGCTTAAAGCAATTGCCAAAGTGTTTGGAGACGATGCCAGTAAAGTACCGCCTATTAGCTCAACCAAGTCGATGACTGGTCATAGTTTAGGTGCCGTTGGCGCGCAAGAGCTGATCTATTGCTTATTAATGCTACAAGAAGGCTTTATCGCCCCAAGTATCAACGTTGATCAGTTGGATCCAGCAGCTGAAGGCTTTGATATTGTCACTCAAATGCGTGAAGCCAAGCTTGAAACGCTAATGAGTAACAGTTTTGGCTTTGGCGGCACCAATGCAACCTTGATCATTAAAAAGTTTGATGCTTAAAAAATGCCTGTAGGAAATCACAATATCAATGAGCAGACAGATTCTGCCCCATCGCCAGCTATTGATACTAGCTGGCGTTTTGGTGATCTGCCCGCTGCAGAGTTAATGTCTCACTTACAAAAGTATCTGACAGCGCAGGATAGTGAAGCAAACTGGCAACTGGTTTGGCTTAATAACGACGGGCAACCAGTAATTGGCTTATTACCGAAAACAAGCTGGATGGTCACCCCTACTTTTGATTCCCTATCTGATCCGTTATCTGTTACTTATAAAGTAACGAAGCATTGCCGCGATGCTTGTATTAATATTGATGATAACGCTGCGAACACCACCACGCAGATGAGCTATGCTGAATGGCAAGACGAATTGATTGCCTATAGTCAAGTTTATGAAAATCATAGCACTGATATAACACCAACAAGCACAGTCAATAAAAAACCAAATTATCATCATGGGCTAATAGGCTTTATTGGTTATGACATCTCCGCTTGTGAGTTAAGCCCAACTGCCAATATTCAACTGGCAACGCAACCTTGTGCGGTATTGGGACATTATGATGTTTACCTAATCCCCAAAGCTGATGAAGGTTGGGAGCTAAAGAGCAATCAAACCAAAAGCCCATCTGATGAAAATGTCGCCAATAAAACAACAGAAACGCTCTTCATTACTCTTATAGCTTACCTAGATTCGTTAGATAAAAAGCTGACTGATAAATACCTTCAAGCACAATCCTCAAGCCCATCAAATATTGCTCCTGTAGTACTTGCTGCACGATGGCTCAAGCCAGATTATCAACAAGCATTTAATCGAACCCAAGAATATCTACAACAAGGCGACTGTTATCAAATCAACCTGACACAAAAATGGTCTGGCTACTTGCCAAGTAAAAATGATGATGTCACTGATGCATCAAACGCTTTGCTTATCGATTATTTGCCTGCATTACAGCACAATACACAAGCCCCTTTTGCAGGATATTTAGGCGTTGGTTTCTCAGATATTAATTATGTAGACAAAAAGAAAAGCACTGAGGTCTGTCACAGCAGTTTTGAGTTATTAAGCTGCTCACCCGAGCTATTTTTTACTTTTACCAAAGACTATGAGACTGGCACGCATCATATACGTACAAAACCTATTAAAGGAACGATGCCACGCGGTACCACCGCCGAACAAGACAATATCTATAAACAGCAACTGACTAATAGTGAAAAAGATCGTGCTGAAAACGTCATGATCGTTGATTTGCTGCGTAATGATTTGGGTAAATATGCCAAAATTGGTAGCGTGAAAGTACCACAACTATTTGCGATTGAAAGCTTTAGCAATGTCCATCATATGGTTAGCACCATCACTGCTGAGCTAAAAAACGATACTCATCCGTTAGCGGTATTATTTGGCAGTTTGCCTGCTGGCTCCATCACAGGCACACCCAAAAAACGGTCGGTTGAAATTATCTCTGAGCTAGAGAATGCTCCACGTGGCGCTTACTGTGGCACTATGGGCTATATGAATTTTGATGGCAGTGGTCAATGGAATGTGTTGATTCGTACCATTCAAGCCAATATGTCGATAGATAATGACAAAGAGCAGGAAGAACATGTCAGCTTGTGGGCAGGTGGTGGTATTACGGTTGCTTCTGATTGTGAGGCGGAGTATCAAGAGTGCTTGGATAAAGTAGGTAACTTACTTTCGGTACTGGCTCGAAAGTCGTAGGCTACCAAAGTGAAATATCATTTCTAATGACAAGCAAAAAAACAAAGCCTGCCAACACATTGTTGACAGGCTTTTTATTAATCAGTATTAAAGTACAATTCGTTAATCAGCAGTGACTTCAATATTGGTTTGCCATACTTTTAAAGCACCGATTAAACGCTCATTTTGTTCTGCCGTACCAATCGTAATACGCAAATACTCATTGATGCGAGGCTTATCAAAATGACGAACGATAATGCCTTGCTCACGCAATGCACTGGCTACCTCACTAGCATTGCCCTCTTTAGGACGAGCAAATACGAAGTTAGCATGTGATGGCAACACGTCATACTCCAGCGCGGTCAATTCGACCGTTAAAGACTGACGTAAATCGATGACTTGCTCACGCATTTGTTCAAAATAATCGGTATCCAACACACTGGCAGTCGCGCCCGCTTGCGCCAACTTATCTAGTGGGAAGCTATTAAAACTATTTTTCATACGCGTCAATGCTTCAATCAATGAGGCATTACCGAAAGCCATGCCCACGCGTAGGCCAGCAAGTGACCGTGACTTTGAAAACGTTTGAGTTACCAGAATATTGTCACAGTCATTGATAAGACTGACGGCCGAAACTCGAGTCTCTTTATCACCCTCTGTTGTCTGAGCGAAGTCGATATAGGCCTCATCAATCACGATCACGGCGTTTGAATGCTCGCTGGCAAGCTTACGGATATCGGCAAGCGATAACAGTAGACCTGTTGGTGCATTCGGATTGGCAATGATGATGCCACTACAAGGTTGACGATATGCATCAGGATCAATACTAAAGTCTTCTTCTAATGGGATTTTTACGAGATGCACACCAAAAGTCTGCGCATATACCGGATAAAAGCTATAACTGATATCAGGCGCTAATAAAGGCCGCTCTTTTAAAAAGAAGCTGGCAAATACTAACGCGAGTACTTCATCAGAGCCGTTACCGACGAACACTTGGTTAGCATCTAGGTCATACAGTTTTGCCAATGCCGCACGCAAGTCGTCAGACTCAGGCGCAGGATATAAACGCAAGTCGCTCGCCTGCTGCTCCAAAACTTTAGCAATGGCCTCTGCTACTTTTGGCGAGGGCGGAAATGGGTTTTCATTGGTATTTAATTTGCATAAATTATTATGTTGCGGCTGCTCACCTGGGACATAAGGTGACAAGTTACGTGCTTTAGATGACCAAAGTCTGGTGTCTATTTTTAACTCACTCATAAGTTATCCTACTATTGCCACAAAGACTATTAAACATAAATATTGAAAGTAATTTTTGAAATTTTTAGCATATATTATTGGTAACGATAACGGGCCGAGCGCGCATGGGCATCCAAATCTTCGCGCTGCGCTAAAATATCTGCAGTCTTCGCTAACGGCTTGCTACCCGCTTCACTACAATAAATAAGAGAAGATTTTTTCTGAAAATCATAGACACCCAGTGGCGAAGAGAACCGCGCGGTGCCTGAGGTTGGGAGCACGTGGTTTGGCCCTGCGCAATAATCGCCAATCGCTTCTGGTGTATGACGACCCATAAATATAGCACCTGCATGACGAATGTCGCCGAGCAGCGCATCAGGCTCATCAACAGACAACTCCAAATGCTCAGGCGCGATACGATTAATAAGCGCCATACCCTCTGCTCGATCCTTTACCAAAATTAGTGCGCCACGGTTTTGTAGAGAATCACGTGCGATATCGGCTTTTGGTAGCTCAGCCAATGCCTTTTCTATTTCGACTGCGACAGCTTCTAACTGCGCTTCGCTGGTGGTGATAAAGATCGCTTGCGCAATGCGGTCATGCTCTGCTTGTGACAACAAATCCATCGCTAGCCAATCAGCACGATCTTGCGACTCGCCTTCTGCATAGACCAACACTTCCGATGGACCTGCAATCATATCGATACCGACCTGACCAAATACTGCACGCTTGGCTGCTGCAACGTACTTGTTGCCGGGTCCTGTGATTTTATCCACGGCCGGAATGGTCTCAGTACCATACGCCAACGCTGCAACCGCCTGTGCGCCACCAATGGTAAAGACACGATCCACTTGTGCCAAATGCGCGGCTGCCAATACCAATGAATTAAGCACACCTTTAGGCGCGGGTACGACCATGATAACCTCATTAACACCAGCCACTTTGGCAGGGATGGCGTTCATAAGTACTGATGACGGATAAGACGCAAGACCGCCCGGTACATAAATACCGACGCGATCAAGTGGCGTAACTTTTTGACCTAGACGATTGCCCAGCTCATCTTCATATTGCCATGTCTCTTGTACTTGACGTTCATGAAACCTCTGTACTCTCGTTGCCGCTGTCGTCAGTGCTGTTTTGACATCATCATCAAGATTGGCAAAGGCATCAGCAAGTGACTCTTTAGATAACTCCAGCTCTTGTATGCTTGTTGCTGGATGCTGATCGAACTGCTGAGTCAATGCCAATAGTACGCTGTCTCCATCATGACGCACTTGTGCAATGATATCGTCAACGGTCTTTAATAAATCGGCATCATTGACCGTTTCAAAAGCAAGCAGTTGTGTCAATTGACTGTCAAAATCGGCGTCTTGAGTACTGAGTTGGCGCATGACTGAATCCTGTATTTGAATATATAATATGACTATAAAAAACGAGCAACGTTAAGGCGTTATATGACTGCTTTTTTATTATGATCTGACTCTGATTATACTGAGCTTTTATTTTCAGGCAAGTAAATACAACAAAACCAGTTTAGCACGCTATGTTTACCATAGAACGCCAAACTGGTTTAAAAATTTGTATAACAACGCTTTGTATTATCAATGATACCACTGACTCATGAAGCGCTCGCAATACTGTTCTTAAAGCTATCTAAAATTGGTTCAAGTAATGCAAATTTACGCTTATAGCTGACTTGATTGACGATCAAGCGTGAAGAAACATCGCAGATATGATCACGGGCTTCAAGACCATTCGCCCGCAAGGTATTGCCCGTGTCAACCACGTCGACAATCAAATCACCTAAGCCGACCAATGGCGCAAGCTCCATAGAGCCATAAAGTTTAATGACATCTACCTGCTGACCTTGGCTTGCAAAGTAAGCACGCGCCACATTGACGTATTTGGTCGCGATGCGCAGACGACGATTGGGCAACGGTGCATCTTTGACACCTGCTGTCATCAGCTTACATTGGGCAATCTGCAAATCTAACAACTCATAAACATGATTGGCGCCATGCTCAAGCAATACGTCTTTACCCGCCACACCAAAGTCTGCCGCGCCATGCTCTACATAGGTTGGCACATCACTTGCCCGTAAAATCAAAACACGCACATTCGGATTGGATGTGGGAAAAATAAGTTTGCGCGAGGCTTCAGGATCTTCTAGTAAGTCAACCCCTGCCGCCTGTAACAGCGGCATGGTTTCTTCTAGAATACGACCTTTAGATAAGGCTAAGGTCAATCCTGAAAACTCATCGTTTACTTCATTTAATAAACCACTGGCTGGTATTGGCTTTTTTGCTTCAGTCATAATGGCATCATGTCCATATACAGTTGTATCCCCGCTGACCGAGGATCTTTGATTCATAGTATTTTAGTAGTGCTTTGACTGCATAGTACTAAGCGTTTGGTCTTCTAACACGTGCGCGTGCGATCACTCACTAGCTAAGCAACCGCGCTGAATACACTTAACAATGTTAGTCGTTGGTATTGATACGTTCGATATTAACACCAAGCGCACGCAGTTTTTCTTCGACATGCTCATAGCCGCGATCAATATGATAAATGCGGTCGATTAAACTTTTGCCTTCAGCCGTTGCCGCTGCCATCACCAATGACATAGACGCGCGTAAATCCGTTGCCATCACTGGGGCTGCCGTAAAGTTCTCAACGCCTTTTACCACAGCAGTATGACCGTCAACTTGGATAGAAGCGCCTAAACGGTTAAGCTCAGGCACATGCATATAACGGTTCTCGAAGATATTCTCTATAAATGTACTCGTGCCATTAGCCAAACACGCAATCGCCATTACTTGTGCTTGCATATCCGTTGGAAATCCTGGGTGCGGCTGGGTGCGTATATCAACAGGCAATGGACGACCTTTCATTTGTGCCCGAATCCAGTCATCACCTGTGGTAATCACAGCGCCCATCGCTTCGAATTTCTCAAGTACAGGGTGCAATAAAGAGGCGCTGGTGTTTTTGGTTAGTACATCACCGCGAGTCATTAACGCGCCAGCAAGGTAAGATCCTGTTTCAATGCGGTCTGGCACTACTGAATACTCACAACCATGCAGGCGATCTACGCCCTCGATAGTCATGGTAGATGTACCGATGCCACTAATTTTGGCACCCATAGCAACTAGCATATTGGCCAAATCGACCACTTCTGGTTCTAACGCACAGTTGCCTAGGACAGTGGTGCCTTTAGCCAATGCTGCGGCCATTATGACGTTTTCAGTACCGCCAACCGTGACCATATCAAATGAGAAATGACAACCGAGCAGCTTACCGCCCTTAGGTGCTTGCGCTTTTACATAGCCATTTTCTACGCTAATCTCAGCACCCATGGCTTCAAAGGCTTTTAAATGCTGATCCACTGGGCGTGAACCAATCGCACAGCCGCCTGGTAAAGAGACTTCTGCCTCACCAAAACGAGCCAATAATGGCCCCAATACTAAGATTGAGGCACGCATGGTTTTGACCAAATCATATGGCGCATAAAAATTATCGATGCTTTTGGTATCGCAAGTGACCGTATCACCCTGTTTTTGGATATTAATACCCATGCCGCCAATCAATTCAATCAACGTTCGCACATCTTTTAGCGATGGTACATTATGCAATGTCGTTGGGGTCTCAGCCAATATCATGGCTGCAAGCAACGGCAAAGCAGCATTTTTGGCACCTGAAATAGTAACTTCCCCTGCGATACGACTACTACCAGTGATTAAAAATTGATCCATAGAGGTGACAACCTAGCAATGAGTATAAAATAATGAAAAACAAACTGTACACGACCAGCGACTTAAATAGCCAGTCTAACAAGTTTAATTTGGTAAATGTGTTGGTCTAGCCTTTTGATTGAACGTCCCACTCGGCAGGCGTCAATGCTTGAATATTGAGCGCGTGAATATCGCCGCTCGCAATCTTATCGTTGACTAACGCATAAATTGCTTGCTGACGCTGAACAGCGCGTTTGCCTTCAAAACTGGCATCAACCACGCGCACATCAAACTTGTTACCTTGGTTGGCAGCTTGAATAAAAGCGTCTGGAAAATGGGTTTGTAAAAATGCAATCAGATCATCAGCATTCATGCTCATAGAATATTCTGCCTTAAATTAGAATAGAGTGTAGAGGTAAAGGGCTGACATTATAACAAGAGTTTGTCCATCTTACAGTACTGTCTTATGCAACTGCATATAAGCATTAAAGACAGACAGACACTTGGTGCTCAATCGTTGGGAAATATCAATGGTCTCGTAATGGTAAGGATTACTTAAGCGCTTTATCTAAGTACGTTAATACCTGTGCCCGCACATCATTGACCCAGCGTAATGGCGGTGCCATTGCGCCGATACTGGTAGCATGACTAGCGCCTTTGATTTCACCATTCTCAACCGTGACCCCTGCTGCTTTCAACGCTTCGGTCATTTTTATAGCATTACTGATATGAACGATTTTGTCTTTTTCGGCAGTCAGTAGCAAGTACGGTGGTTGCTCACCTTTGATTTGACGATCTGGCATGACTTGATCTGGCGTCGCGTTAGGACCAAAGGCGGTTGCCGTATCGTATTTGCGAAAATCGTAGCTATAAGGCCCCGCTATACCAATGACAGCACGTATATCTTTTGGTTTCATACCATATGGCGCCAAAAAATCTTCATTAGCAATGGCAGCAACGGCATTAAACGCACCTGCAGAATGCCCTATCACTGCTAACCGATCAGGATCAGCATGAAAGTTTTTGGCATTGCTGTGACTCCACGCAATGGCTTGCGCAGCATCTTCGACATAATCAGGATAGACATGTCCAGGCGCTTTACGGTAATTGATCACCGCGGTCACATAACCTGCCTGCGCTAAGCTCTGTCCGACAAACGCATACTCGTCTTTATTGCCACTTTCCCATGAGCCGCCATGAACGAATACCACCATTGGATAATCTTTAGTAATGGCACTGTCAGTTTTCATTGCTTGTGCCAAGGGCTTTGGATAATAAATGTCCAAATCTTGCAGCGGCTCATCACCGTACAAGATATCTTTACTCACACCAACGCCGCCATTTGAGGTAATGCCGTTCACCACTGCCAGTGCTGACAACGCTTGCGCTTGCTGCGTTACCAAAACAATACCACCTATGGCAAGTATGGCTGTCATGCTTGTGGTTTTGAATGTAAATTTGCCTACTTTGGTATTTGATGTACTTTTACTTAAGCCCTTCATAACCAGTATTCCTATTGTCTGTCAGTCACTAATAAGTAGAGTGATGAGCACTTGTTATATCATTGGCGCCATTCAATCTACTTTTAAGATATGTATTTTTAAAATATCTATCTTACGTTTTGTCTGACAATTTATCGTGCTTTTACTGTTATCCGTATTTAGGCTTATTGTCATTAGAAACTTGAAGACAATTACATACTTAAAGACAATGGGCGTTTTGAAAACAGAGGCTTACCAATCACTAACGTTACTGGTTTTGATACAAGTCAACATAAGGGCTTGATGATTGATCGACCGTCGCGCCGTCTTCGGTGACGATAATAGGTGTTGCCGTACTAGCATTATTTGATACTGGTACATTGGATACAGAGCTATTGTCAACATTTGACATCGCTGATCCTTCTGCGATAGGTGCTACCGCTGGAGCGGCCAAATTATTCTCGTACATGATATCGTCTTCACTGATCTTCACACCTCTATCATCAACGACGGTCGTCAGTAACACCAATTCTGTGATACCAACGGTAGTGTTAGCAATATCGATTAAGTTGCTTTGTTGAGTAGGCGTCATCCGTCCCATAATGTAAACCACACCCGTATTGGTCACAGCTTTGATTTGTGAGGCTTTGACACCATTGCTGGCAGCAACTTTTGCCAATAGCTTTGATGTAATGTAGCCATCTTGAACCGTTGAGCTGTAACCTTTTGAAGCACTGACTTGCAGCTCATTATAGACATGGCGCACGTCTGGCATGGAGCTGACGACTTTTTCAACCTCTTCTTTGATGGCTTGCGTCGGTACTTCACCTGTCAATAAGACTTCACTATTAAAGCTATCAATACTGATACGGCTATTTTGCTGCAAGTCTGCTTGTAGGCCATAGACATTGACTTTGACCGTGTGTTCAATACTGCGATCGAGCAGACGCTGCGGAATAGTGCGCTCCGTCATTGGCACGCCATATGTGCCTTGCGTACTGTTGGTTAGATAGTTGGTAGTGCAACCAGTGGTTATGACACTAGCCACAAGCATAACGCCTATCGCGTTGCGACGTGATGAGCCAAGAATAACAGGGCGCAAACTCATGATTTACCTCTTAGAACAGGGTGGTGAGAATGGTATAAATTCAATCAGATAAAGACCAGCTCAGCTACTTTACTGAATTTTTGTGAATAGCGGTTAGGTTTTTGGTAACGGTTACTGACTACTTGGCTCGGTTTGAGATTTTAAAAAGTCTCATTCTAACTTTTTATCACCAAGCACTTGCCATAAAAGCCCCTTGTAACCACTCTGGTTGATTGTCTACCTCTTGTCCTTTAGATGGCCTATTACCAACAGTATTATAGGCGATAATATCAAACCGACAATCAAAGTGACCATAGTCAGGATGGTGTTGTAAAAAATACTTGGCGGTTTTGATCACCTTACGTTGTTTGCTGGCAGTAATACTAAGGGCAGCATCGCCAAAATTTGACCGCTGCCGCTGGCGCACTTCAATAAATACCAACGTCGACCATGCCGATCCCGTCTCTAGCATGACTAAGTCCAGCTCACCAACTTTTGGTTGTTGCCAATTCTGCGCAATCAAACGCAGTCCTTGCGCCTGCAAAAATGCGCAAGCCTGCTGCTCGAACAGGCTACCTTGGCGCTGTTTTGGGGAGGTCAAAGTTAAAGGATTGTGAGCGGGTTTATGGTTTGTCATAATGTTTATTTGTCTAATGAACATTTCAGAATTATCATAGCACAACATGCTAAACTAACCACTTTCGCGTCTTTTATTCGCATTCCCTATTGGTACTATCCATAGCTACTCACTCGCTATCAGCGTGAGAAATAACAGTGGCTGACAGTACGGAATACGATGTCCTACTATTTTTGATATTTTTAACAAACTGAGGTTTTCATGTCCACCCCTACCGCGATGCCAGCTTGTCTCTATATCGTTGCCACGCCGATTGGTAATTTGAACGACATGACACCGCATGCCATCGATGTGTTAAAGCAAGTTGCCATTATTGCCTGCGAAGACACGCGCACCTCAGGTAAGCTACTGTCATACTTTGGCATTGATACCAAAGGCAATAAATCTGATGAGACAAAAGCAGATGTAAGTCAAGATGATGACGCTGCCTCAAAACAAAAAGGTCATAATAAGCTGTGGGCCTATCATGAACACAACAGCGCCATTCAAACACCCAAAATTATTGAGATGATTCAGCAAGGTCATTCGGTCGCCTTGATCAGTGATGCCGGCACGCCATTGGTGAGTGATCCGGGTTATCAGTTGGTGCAAGCCGCCCATACTGCAAACGTTACAGTCTCCCCAATCGTAGGTGCCTCTGCTGCCATTGCCGCGTTGTCGGTTGCAGGCCTACCCTCAGACCGTTTTAGCTTTATTGGATTTTTACCAGCAAAAACGCATGGTCGCCAAAAACAGCTGACCGCCCTACACGAACGCACCGAAACCTTGATATTTTATGAAGCACCGCATCGTATCATCGCAAGCTTAGAAGATATGGCAGCTGTATTTGGTGCTGATCGTGAAGTCACTTTTTGCCGTGAATTGACAAAAACGTTTGAGACGGTCCGTAAGAGCACCCTTGGTGATTTGGTCGAGTTTGTGAAAGGCGATGATAATCAGCAGCGTGGTGAAATTGTGGTGGTGGTCGCTGGCGTGAATGTCGCACAAGATACCGACGATATCAGCGTTCATGACAAGTTATTACAACGTCTGCTAGAGGACTTATCGGTTAAAAAAGCAGCGGCATTAGCTGCTGACATCACGGGCGTCAAAAAGAATGCGCTGTATCAGCGTCTGCTTGAAATCCAAGCCTAGTACTAAAAAACACCATACTACTAACGATAAATCGTAAAAACCAGATGTATAAATTCATTGAAAAGGGGTAAGCAATGTACGATGTAATGGCGATAGGAAATGCTTTGGTTGACCACGAATATGTGCTGTCGGATGCGGCATTGGAAGAGACAGAGCTGACCAAAGGCAATATGACGCTGGCTGGTATCGAAGAGCAACAACAGCTGCTTGCCTACTTCAACCTTGCCCAGATTCAACCATCGAAACAGGCGGGTGGTGGCTCAGCTGCCAATACGATGTACGCTTTTGCCAGTCTTGGTGGCAAACCTTTTTATGCTTGTCGCGTTGGTGATGACGATCAAGGGGCATTTTACCTCAGAGATCTTCATGAAGTGGGGGTTTCTACCTCAGACAAATCTATTCATGAGGGCGGCGTCACTGGATCATGTGTGGTTGCTGTGACTGAAGACGGTGAGCGTACGATGCAAACCTACCTTGGCACCTCAAGCGATATCACAGCGGACAATGTCGATTTTGACGCGCTGACACAATCTGACTGGCTTTACTTAGAAGGCTATCTGGCCATGTCTGAAAGCATTCAGCCCGCGATGACACAATTGCGTCAGCAAGCAGGGATTCATGGCGCAAAGATCGCCGTCAGCTTCGCTGATCCTGCTGTCGTAAAATTTGCCAAAGACGGCCTACTGAATATGCTTGGCAACAAAGTCACCGTTATATTCTGTAATAGTGAAGAGGCATTGTTATTCACTGACAAAAAACAAATAAAAGCAGCAGCACGTGCGCTTCTTGATTATTGTCAAACCGTAGTAGTAACGAACGGTGCCAATGGCGCAGTCGTTGCTCATAAATCTGACGATAAGTCAGAGATTGAAATGTATGACATTCCAACACCAGTGGTCACCAATGTCATTGATACCAATGGCGCGGGTGATAATTATGCGGGCACTTTTTTATATGCGCTGTCTCAGCAATACAGCTTACCAGAGTGTGGCCGTCTTGCCAGCGAAGTATCCGCCCAAGTCATTCAACAATTTGGCCCCAGACTGAACTCGCAAGACTATAAAGATATTGCTCAGCGCGTACTTTATAGCTAATCTAAAAAAAATTTTTCATTTATAAATAAAAAAGCCTCTATCGACGTGATAGAGGCTTTTTGTTTATTGACTAACATGACTAAGACCGACTCAATGATTTGCTCAACCAAATAAGCAGTTTTAGTTGTTATGCGTTATTGGGCATTGTTACGCAGATGCCAATGCTTGTGCAAGATCCGCTTTAATATCTTCGATATGCTCGATACCAATAGACAGTCGCACCATATCTTCACTAACGCCTGCCTGCTCAAGCTCTTGCCCATTTAACTGACGATGCGTGGTCGAGGCAGGATGACAAGCCAATGACTTGGCATCACCGATATTCACCAAGCGCGTAATCAGCTGTAGCGCATCGATAAAGCGTGACCCTGCCTCCAAACCGCCTTTTACCCCAAAAGTCAAAATAGCAGAGGGTGTACCTTTCATGTACTTTTGCGCAAGCGCGTGTTCGGGGTGGTCAGACAAACCTGCGTATTTTACCCAAGCGACCTTATCATTGTCACGCAAGTATTCTGCAACGGCTTGCGCGTTTTGTACATGACGTTCCATCCGCAGGCTCAGCGTCTGAATTCCTTGTAGAATACTAAACGCATTTAATGGACTAAGCGCCGCACCCGTATTACGTAGCGGTGCGACACGAGCACGCGCGATAAAGGCAGGCGCGCCCACGTCTTTGACAAAGTTCACACCGTGATAACTGGCATCTGGCGTGTTCAATAATGGGAAACGCTCAGGATAATCACCCCATGCAAACGTACCGCTATCGACAATCGCACCGCCAATGGACGTGCCTGTGCCGCTCATATATTTGGTCAATGAATGCACCACAATGTCCGCACCATACTCAAACGGGCGGCATAACGCAGGCGTCGCCACCGTGTTATCAATGACCACAGGCACACCGTACTCGTGAGCGATATCACTGAGCGCCTGAATATCGACAATGTTACCCAAAGGATTACCGATACTTTCGGCAAAGACCATCTTGGTCTTATCATCGATTAAATCGCGAATGGCTTCAGGGTTTTTGTGATCGAAGAAACGCACCTCGATACCTTGACGCGGTAGTGCATGGGCAAATAAATTGTAAGTACCGCCATATAGGGTCGATACGGCGACGATATTGTCGCCTGCTTCACAAATGGTCTGAATTGCATAAGTGATGGCAGCCATACCAGAGGCGACTGCAAGCGCACCGATACCGCCTTCAAGCGCAGCAACGCGCTCTTCTAGCACCGCATTGGTCGGATTCATGATACGCGTATAGATATTGCCTGCGACCTTTAGATCGAACAAATCTGCACCATGCTGAGTATTATCAAACGCATAGGAGCTGGTATGATAAATGGGTACTGCCACCGCTTTGGTTGTGGGTTCGACACTATAACCGGCGTGAATCGCTAATGTCTCAAGACGCTGATGGTTCTTTAATTCTTGGGCTGCTTGTTCATCACTCATCGTACATTCCCTTGTATGAATAAAATGTATGGATCAAATATATTGATCAAAATTTACTGTTTAAAGAGTTGGCGTTTAAAGGCCATCTCAGAAAAGCTATCTACCAAATCATAGCAATAAAAAAAGCTGAGTTCATCATAACTCAGCTTCTTTATTAAAAGAACAGCAAATTATTCATCGCGTCATGACAAATATTCATAAGCGTTTTTTCAACGCTACTTTGCTTTTATCTGTTTCTTGCTTTTATTTATAATAAGCATTTTCTGTACGAGTGTGATCGGTCTCATCAATGACTTGTGTCAGCTCTGGTATTTGCTGTTTCAGCTGTACTTCAACGCCTTGGCGCAAGGTCATATCAACGGCTGAACAGCCTTGGCAACCACCGCCAAATTTCAAGACAGCCGTCAGACCAACGCCTTCTTCATCAATCAATTCAAGCAACTGTACATCGCCACCATGCGCAGCCAAGCCAGGATTGATCTCTGACTGCAAGACGTAATTAATACGCTCTTCAACGCTGGCATCCGCACCCACTTTTGGTACTTTAGAGTTTGGTGCACGGAAGGTCAGCTGACCACCAAAACGGTCTTTATTATAATCAATCACTGCATCTTCTAGATAAGGCACCGATGCCGCTTCGATGAAGGCCGAGAAGTTTTCATAAGTAAAACGCAGATCAGCGCTGTCTTCTTCGCCCGGCTGGTTATAAGCCATGCAGCACTCTGCACGTGGCGTACCAGGATGCTCAACGAAAATACGCACACCGATACCATCAGTATCTTGCTTCGATAACAAGTCTGCCAAATACCCTTGTGCCGACTCAGTGATCGTAATATTACTTTTTACTTCAGTTTGATCGGTATCTAACGCTGATTCATAGTCCGCTGACTCATCCAATTGGCTATCAGCTTGGTTGTGCTCACTCATAATATTTCCTATTCGTTATGACACAAACGCTATCTCTATCATGGCTACTGTGTCGTGAATGTGGTTATGTCTTGAATTTGGGTTCTAAAATCTGTGTGGGTTATTGATTATTACAGTCTATCAGGTTAAAAAACTGATCGCTGCTGTTGCCACATTTTGATAAGTTTATTGCTGTCATTATACCGCACTTAGGCAATAATTCCGACTGCGCTACTGCGAATTAAACCGTCACCGTTATTAATAGTCATTATTGGTTTTCTTAATGGTGACATAGAAAATAGGAATAAAGCTAATAATACGACGCAACATTTTTTAATAATCCGCGTAGCGTCTACCACTGTCTATATTAAGACTGTTAAATGGATTATCAAGGACGAGCAGATATTAGCGATAGTATTGTCGTTGCGTTCAATAAAAATGATGATGAGCAAATGATTATTCGATAAACTATTGATACCACTATAAATAAAGCAATATCCCATAACTCTATTTTGGACACCACTGTTCAACACGCTACCAGCGATTAAAATTTGGATTGAGAAGCACGTAGGATAACGCTACATCTATTAAAAATAACTTCACATAATATAACTAAGCTGGTTAGCCTGGTTGTTTAGACTGAATCTAACAAATGATAAATCCAAAATAATAGATAAAAAGGAATATTTTATGAAGTTATATATTTTGCCAGGTGCTTGCTCGATGGTTCCTCATGTGGCGCTTGAGTGGACAAAAGCAGATTATGAGTTAGAGATATTAGATCACGATTCAGTTAAATCAGAAGAATACCTGCGTATTAATCCGCAAGGGTCAGTACCTGCAATCGTAGATGGCGACACAATAGTCACTCAGAACATCGCCGTACAAACCTATATTGATGCTAAGTATCCTGAGGCCAATATCTTTGGTTCTGATATCTTTGGTTCCGATAGCTCGCCCGCTAAACGTGCAGAAATTATGCACTGGTTAGCCTTCATCAATTCAGATGTGCATAAAGGTTTTGGACCATTATTCGGGCCTGATGGCTTTGTAACCGATAAAGCCGCGCAAACAGAACTAAAAGAAAAGGCGAAGAAGAAAATCGTTGGCTTGCTTGAGTATCCTAATAAACAGCTTGGTACACAAGACTATCTGACAGGTACTAAGACCACAGCAGATATCTATCTGTATGTCATACTGACATGGGCGAAGAAAATGGAGCTTGATCTCTCTGCCTATAAGAACTTCAATGCATTTATTACTCGCATCGAGTCTGATGCCGGATTGACCGAAGTCATACGTCAAGAAGGTATTAGCAAGATTGAGTCGCTGTAATTTTGGGTACCTAATTTTAATAATCTTTATACTGAGGCCTCTCTGGTTATTTAGAGGGGCTTTTGATTAGGCCGAATCTAATAATTCCATAATGAGTCATTTTACGATTTAACTTTATAAATCTCTTATGAGAATTATCTAATCTGACTTTACGATGGTTGAAACACACGCACCCATAATCACATCCCTAAACATCTTTACACTTGTCAGCCAGTGATAGGCTGTGTCAGTATTGGCATTATCAAATTTTTTAACCAATAAAACATGAGTCGTAGGAAATTGGCGTATATGAGCGAATCATCAGAACGAAATTCAGATAAAAATAATAAACATTATCGCTATTTGGTTTTTATCGGGCGTTTTCAGCCGTTCCACGCTGGGCACAAAGCGGTCATTGACGAAGCATTAAAACGTTCGGATGACGTCATTATGCTCATTGGTTCTGCCAACCTACCTCGTAGCTTACGTAATCCTTTTAGCGTTGCAGAGCGTTCTGCCATGATTAAGGACGCCTACTCAGCAGAAGAAGCTGCACGCATCCACTGTGTCGGCCTAGACGATGCACTCTATAACGACACACGCTGGCTACAATATGTACAAGCGGGCGTCAAATCCGTCACTGGTGACTTGCAAACGGATATTGGTTTGATTGGTCATTCAAAAGACAGCTCATCATACTATCTATCGCTGTTCCCCAACTGGGACTCGGTTTCCGTACCCAATTACCACAATCTATCAGCCACGCCGATTCGTGATAGCTACCTGATGGGTGCCACACCAACGCCTGAGCGCACGCCAGAATCGACCCGTAAAGTGTTAAATGATTTTAAAAAAACGGACGACTATCAGCAATTGCACGAAGAAGCGGACTTTATTGATAAATATAAAAGACAGTGGGAATCTGCACCTTATGCACCGACATTTATGACCGCAGATGCTTTGGTTGTGCAGTCAGGCCATATCCTGTTGGTAGAGCGCCGCAGTATGCCAGGGCGTGGATTATGGGCGCTGCCCGGTGGTTTTTTAAATCCCAAAGAAACACTCTTTGATGCTTGTATCCGTGAGCTGCGTGAAGAGACTCGTCTTAAGGTACCTGAGCCTGTGCTGCGTGGCTCGTGTCATAGTCAGCATACCTTTGATGACCCTTATCGCTCAGCACGCGGTCGTACAATCACCCAAGCGTTTTATTTTCAGCTCAAGAATGATCCAAAAGGCTTACCAAAAGTCAAAGGTAGTGACGATGCCGCGCAAGCGTTTTGGTTACCTTTAGCTGAGCTGGATGCCGAGATGATGTTCGAAGATCACTATGCGATTATCACTAAGATGGTTGGGTTGTAGTCTGTTTTTAAGTTGACTATTTGGTGCATTGTTTATTCATCATTTATCAATTGTAATCTATATAATTTCTATTAAGGTTTTCATGCCAGCGCCGATAGACGGCAATGGTTAATCTAGCCGCAGTTGACCTTGTCACTAACACAAGCTGCGGCATCTCAAAGCAGAGGAGTTCTGTGATGTACACCAGTAATTTAAATAATTTAATTCTCAACAGCGACAGCTATAAAACCTCACATTGGGTGCAATATCCAAACGGTAGTGAGTATCTGTCAAGCTACATCGAAGCGCGCAAAGGCGACTATGATGTGGTTTTCTTTGGTCTACAAGCCTTTATCAAAGAATATCTGAGCACCCCTATCACACGCCAAGACATCGATGAAGCCGAAATGGTCATCCAAGCGCATGGACTGACGTTTAACCGTGCTGGTTGGGAGCGCTTGGTCGAAAAACATGGCGGTTACCTACCCCTACGTATCGAAGCCATACCCGAAGGCAGCATCGTACCCGTCTCCAATGTGGTCTGCCAAATCATAAATACCGATCCTGAATTTTACTGGTTGCCAAGCTACATCGAGACGGCGTTGTTACGTGCGATTTGGTATCCTTCAACGGTCGCCAGTGTCTCACATTATTGCAAAGGCATTATTCGTCAAGCGCTAGAAAAGTCCGCGGACAATACAGAATCACTCCCCTTTCGCTTACATGACTTTGGCTCGCGCGGTGCGTCAAGTCAAGAATCAGTGGCGCTCGGTAGTTTGGCACATTTGGTGAACTTTTCTGGTACAGACTCCATGACTGCCCTCGTCGCGGCTAGTCGCTGGTATCAGATGGGCAATGATATGCCTGCGTTCTCTATTCCAGCGGCCGAGCACAGCACCATGACCGCATGGGGCCGCGATGGCGAAACTGCTGCTTTTACCAACATGATTGATCAATTTGGAGGCGCAGGAAAAAGCTTTTCTGTGGTGTCTGATAGTTATGACTTATGGAATGCCATTGATAATATTTGGGGCGGTAGCCTAAAAGATGACGTCAAAAACATGGGCGGCACGTTGGTCATCAGACCAGACAGCGGCGAACCGACCAAAGTGGTTCGTGAAGCGTTAGAGCGCTTGGCGGTGAAGTTTGGAACCACGACTAATAGCAAAGGTTATAAAGTACTACCCGACTATGTACGTGTCATTCAAGGTGATGGTATCAGCCCGCAAAGCTTAAGCAATATCATTGATGTCGTCATGAAAGCAGGCTTTAGTGCTGATAACGTGACATTCGGTATGGGCGGCGGTCTGCTGCAACAAGTCAATCGTGACACGATGAGTTGGGCAATGAAAGCCAGTGCTATCTCTATCGATGGCGTATGGAAAGATATCTATAAAGATCCGATCACCAGTCGCTCTAAACGCTCAAAAAAGGGCCGTTTGGCATTGATTCAAGACAGCGATGGCACGATGAAAACGATTAAAGCGGATGATGTCACTACTGAGGCAAATAACTTATTGCGTGACGTTTATATTGATGGTCAATTATTGGTGGAAGACAGTCTGACCACTATTCGGGAACGTGCAGGATGGTAGATACTCATAAGCTGGCCTCTGTCGCAAGAGATGTATTACTGGCGCCTATTTATATGCATCAAGGCCGCAAAATCAAGCGTGAGACCGTGCGCCTTCCTGAGCCAATTGGCGAGAGGCGCGGGCAAGTTCAGTTAAACAAATCCTCTGATACCTCAGAGGATAACACCAAGCCGGAACTGACGCTAATGGTGGTTGGCGACTCAGCCGCAGCTGGCGTTGGTAGTCAAACCCAGCAAGAGGCATTGACTGGCAAATTGATTCCCATCTTAGAGCAGCAGCCTGCTATTTTCTCAAACTTTAGCAGACTGAAATGGTCGTTACAGGCCACTACGGGTCATACCAGTTTTGATATATTGCGCAGGCTTTATGTGTTACCCGCATCAAGCCAGCCAGTTGACGTCATGGTGCTAAGCATGGGTGTCAATGACACAACGTCTAAAGTCCCTGTAGACAAATGGCAACAGCAAATTGAGGATATCATTGCGATCGCTCAGCGTAAGTTCGGCGTGCGAGAGTTGGTGTTTTTGAGTCTGCCCCCAATGGCAGACATGCCAGCGATCCCTGCTCCTCTCAATAACTTTGTGGGCGCTAAAGCATCAATTCTTGATGGAATATTGCAGCAAGTGTGCGCAGGTCATGATGGTGTCAATTATATGGCAACTGACTTTGCGAGAATGATAACAGAGCATTCTAATGGCACACCCATCGATATCAGAGTAATGTTCGCTAGTGATGGATTTCACCCCAGCAGTCTGATGTATGGCTACTGGGCACAACAAGTGGCAGAACGAATCATATCGCTACTGGAACTCTCTACCACTCCGTCAACTGCTAGCCATGTGTAGATATTAACGTTTAAAGACCAAAAAAAACCGCTGAATCATCAGCGGTTTTTTATTGCTTAGCAAAACATCTTTACACAATAAGTGCAAATTATTCAGCAGAATCAGCAGCTTTCTTATTACGGCCACCAAATGCACCAAAGCGTTTGTTGAAGCTTGCAACACGGCCTTCAGTAGACGTTTTACGTTGCTCGCCCGTGTAGAATGGGTGCGACGCACTTGAGATATCAAGTGGGTAGTATGGGTATTCTGTACCTTCATACTCACGAGTAGCTTTAGTCTTAACCGTTGAACGCGTCAAAAAGAACACGTCAGCGTTAGTGTCATGAAACAAAACTTCTTGGTAATTAGGATGGATATCTTTACGCATAATAAACTCTCTATGTCCGATGTATGAATAATGCATTTGCCTACTCTCATTAAGAGATATTAGGCAAGCGATGACATACGTAACTGAGGCACTAAGGACATTTATAAGGATGGCAACTGCATCACTGGCTTATTCCAGCATCCAACACCATGCTCTTGCTCACTTAGCCTTTCCCCAGCGGGAAAATCAAACCGCGATTTTAACGGTTTTTGAGGCTTGATGCAAGCAGCAGTTATAAGGATTATGTGTGATAACTTGTGACCAAAGCGCTTATATTATTGAGTGGCACAGACTATCTTAGTATAATATCGATTTAGCTGTAATAACTAATAAAATCTGTTATTGTAGATTGATTTAACAATAGCTGGTTTTGATATGATTTTTTATTGACTCATCATCAATCAAACCACTCAACTCAACTCAAGGATACTTTAATGATAAATGCTGTCATGAAAAATACTGCAAAGACGTTACTTATTAGCTCAGCGCTGGCTGTCACGACGCTAGCAAGTGCCGCATTACCAAGCCAATGGCAACTAGATAATTCGCATACTCGCGTTGGTTTTTCTGTCAACCACATGGGTTTTTCTACCATTATGGGTAGTTTTAGCGATGTAAAAGGCACGGTAAATTACGATGTCAAAGCGCCAAGCAAAACCAATATGAACTTTACGGTTGCCACCGATAGTATTGATACCAATTGGGCAGCGCGTGATGAGCATTTAAAAACTGATGAATTCTTTAACGTTGCTAAATACCCAACGATGACGTTCAAATCGACTCAAGTAACGTTTATCAATCCGCAGCAAGCCAAAGTTATGGGTAACTTTACGATGCTAGGTCAAACCAAACCGATGACGCTAGATGTGACTTTAAACAAGATTGCCAATAGTCCTCTAACTAAAGAGCCAGTGGTTGGTTTCCGCGCGACGGGTAATATTGATCGTACTGCTTATGGTATGGACGCGTACTCTCAAGGCGTTACTACCAGTGTTCCTATCCAAATCGATGGTGAGTTGGTAGAGAAAAAAGCAAAATAAGCGTTAGTCATTCTTTATCGCTTTTGCTAAAAACCATAAAAAAGCAGCCTCTATCATAAGGCTGCTTTTTTATTACTCTTTATATCTTAATACATTGCTATGACATGCTATTTGGTTGCAATGATATGCCAAACGTCAAATTTGTCATCACCGTTTTTGTCACCAGATTTTGTATCATTGGCATAGAAGTATAGAGGTTTACCATTCATGGCCCATTGGTATTTACCGTCTTCGCGTTTAAAGGCAGCAAACTGGCCTGAAGCTTTCGCATTGCTTGGTGCCATAAAGATCGGCCATGCAACCTGACAAGCAGCACCACAATCTGACTTGTTCATCGAATCTTTGTCATAGGTATAAAGCGTCATCTGATTGGTCGCATCAACCAACATGCCGTTCTTACTAGCGACTGGTGCTGTATTATTATTGGTCGCTTGTACTTCATGCGTGCCTGACATGTCATTACCGACTACACTCTTTAGAGTCGTACAACCTGTCAAAGCCAATACGCCTGTTAGTGCAGATAACATCATAATATTTTTCATAACAACTTCCTTGTAATTTTAGTCGTACATTTATTTTTAATGATATGTTCGTGGGTCTTTTTTATTCTGTCATTTCAACAGGGATAAAAATAAAGCGTCAACCTCATCTGAGCAAAACAAATATAGCATATGGTCTTGAACTACTGCGATTACCAGCATACAAACTTACAAAAGTGACTGGTTTTTACAAAACCACTCAATAGCAATTTTTTGGCTAAAATGACTTAACGCCCTTATCGCTCTTAATACTTTTTTCTCTATTATGCTAACTTCTCATTCCTTTTAATCGCACACTGCTTTCAACCCCTCACTCTACTAGAATCAGTTCAATATAAAAATAGATGGCATAAAAGAGCGTCACTGGGCTGAGATACGTGACTGGGATAAATGTTGCAAATCCTTTGTCATCGGCATTGCAACAAGCAAGAAGAATTTGTACCCGTTACGCACCATGAAGTTGTGTATGTCTGTTATTTAGTATCGGTTATCTCCCACTAACTACCGTCCAAATATATGGCATCTCGTTGACAAAACTAATGCATCTACTTACGTATTTGTCATTACATTGTCTAAAGATTTTCGTAAAATATCCCTTACAGATATTAAGCATTACTAAACAATTCAAAATATCACAATTGTCTCTCAACATAGAGTTGAACTTGTCTGCCTACGCACACATATCAACAGAAACTACCTCATTATTTTATACATCAAATCAATAAAAATCCCAAGCATGGCCTACTGTACATGCAATTAAGGACACAATAACGATAATGGCTGACTCTATTATTAAAAATCAAGCACAGACTGGCAAACGCGTCGGTATTCTCGGTGGTGGCACGGCAGGCGCTACCATCGCTATTCGCCTAGCTGCACTGGGTCTTGAAACGTATTTATTTGAAAAAAACACATCGCTGATCGATGGTCCGCCGATGTGTCATTTGCACGCGGGTGGTAACTTATACCGCGAAATCCCTGACGAAGACTGCGTGGCACTTCTTAAACAATGTATCGATATTCTACGACTTTATCCTTATACCATCGATGTTCGTCCAACGGTATTTGCGGTCCCTACTCGCGATGAAGGCTCGCCGGAAGATCTGCTGCCGCGCCTTGAAATTTTGACAGAGGCATATCGTGATCTTATCTCTCAAGACGCTAATAACAAAGTATTAGGCGATCCTGAAAATTATTATCAACTGTATAGCCACGAGCAACTCATTGAATTGTCTGAGCGTGAGCAAGTTGCTGTACCGACTACGGTTGATGAATGGATGATACCGGTCGCTAAATACTTGGATTTAAATAAAGTCAAATTTCCTTTGATTGTCGTACAAGAATATGGCTGGAACATCTTCCGTCTGGCTGCGTCTGCCCAATTGGCATTGGAAGGCTACGAACATGCTCATGTTTTTACGGACACTCAAGTTGAGCAAGTGATGCCTGTTGATTGTGAAAACTGCTCAAACGCTGACCACCACGTCACCAAATGGCGCATCGATTATCAGCAAAAAACTGGCCAGCAAGCCACCCCTTCAGCACCAACTGAATCTATCGAAGTTGATTATCTGATCAATGCTTGCGGCTTTCGTACGGGTGTGATTGACGATATGGTCGGTGTAAAAGTGACACGTATGGTGGAGTTTAAATCCTCCTACGTCACGCATTGGGACGATACTGGCGGCCAAATACCGGAGATTATTATTTATGGTAATCGCGGTACACCAGAAGGGATGGCGCAGCTCACCCCTTATCCTGATGGCTACTTTCAAATACATGGTATGAGTAAGTTCATTACTTTATTCGATGACGGCTTGGTTGCCTCTAGTAAAAACAGTGCTCAGCCCAATTTGCCTCAGCAGTATGTACATTATATTGAAGACGGTTGGGACAAAACGCCACTACAAGCTCGTAGCCAGCAAGCGATCGACTATGTGGCTGAGTTTGTACCAACATTTAATAGCGCCCGCACCGTTGGTAATGCCCTCTTTGGCGGTCAACAGATCCCTGGCGAAGACGATACCCTACGCGTCGCTGATGTGAGCTTGTATTCTAATATACGCTATGCTCGCGCCGAAAACGTTAAAGCCTCATCAACCCTAATTGCTGCTGATCAAATTGTTGATGAATTGACAAATCTAGGTTTGGTTGACAATGATACGCAAGCGAACCGAAATCGTTATACGCATGACTGGTCTTATTTGGTCCACAATGACAGCTCAGGCATCGATAAAGTCGCTCGCTCACTGGCTGAGCAACGTGGTTTTCCAGTGGCGATGGCTGATGTTAACCACGGTATTCGCGAGGCAACCTTAGATAGTTTATTCACTGACGAATCCTAGGGCGAGATTTTAAGTTCTTAAGGCGGTATTTTAAGTTCTAAGGTTTTTGCCAGTCATTGCTAGCATTTACTTTAGACGAAAAAAGGGAAGCATTCACCAATAGTGAGCGCCTCCCTTTTTTATGTTATAACCAAATAATGTTTATAGCCAGACAACTGATCTTATTATTGTCTGTACCATTTGTTCTGAATATTAGCTTTCGCTACCTGCCATTTTTTCTGTATCGACATCGTCGTTTATTTTTACGACGGTTTTTAGTAGGTCAATGGCATCATCCACGGTGTTACAAACTACCAAGCGCTCAAGGTCTTCTTGTTTCATAAAGCCTTGATCAGCAGTATATTTCAAATGCTCGATCATACGATCATAAAAGCCATTGATATTCAGAATAATCATTGGCTTTTCGTGTTGGTACAATTGACGCCACGTGGCGATTTCCATAATCTCTTCTAGTGTTCCAAGTCCACCCGGCAAAGTGATAAACGCATCAGCGTACTCTGCCATGACGGTTTTGCGCGTATGCATGGTGTCAGTTAAATGCAAACGGGTCAGCTGTTCGTGGGCGATTTCGTGCTTGAGCATAAAGGTTGGAATGACCCCAACGGCTTGTGCGCCACTTTGAATAACTTCATCAGCGACAGCACCCATTAGACCGATGCTCGCGCCACCATAAACCAATCCCAAACCATTCTCTGCCAGCGCCAGACCTAGCTCGCGAGCGGCTTGCTCATACACTTCGTTGTTACCCAGACGTGAACCGCAATAAACCGCCACTAGCGGCATGGTCAAAGCGGACTTATCAACTGCTTTTTCAATATCGGTAATATCTTTACTTGTAATGACTTCATATGTGTCATTATTAATGGTCATTTGCATATAGCTTCCTTAATGTTCGTGTCTATTGCTCTTATTGGTACTGCCTTTATAGATATTGCTTTTATTCGATGTATGCTTGTTATGGCGTGTTTATTATATTATTAGTAAGTTACAGCGGTTTAAAAACAAACGCTCATTTAACTTTGAGTAAATGAACTTGATAAAACTTGAAAGTCATTATTGCTCACTTTGTTTGCCCCTATTTATCTTAACATAAGCACTGTCATTAGGTGGTAGCAACGATTTACCACTACGCAATTACTACATTTTTAGTGCTGGGCATTGATAAGCAGGGGATTGATAAACACTGTCAGACAAACTATACCAAAAAAACGATGTGACACAGACGATCATAATGAACCAACAAGAACATTAAAAAATTATTGAGGTACAGCCATGGATCATCAAGAAGCCGCTTCTATAAAAGCACAAAGTCGTAGTTATAGTCCCCGTCACAGTACCGATACTACTAGCGATAATATTATCGATACCTACGCACTAAGTATCATGACTGAGCGTAATCGGCCATTGGCAGCGACCGTATATCGTCCCAACACAGAAGTCAAAATCGCGGTTATGATTGCCCCAGCCACAGGGATTAAACGTCAGTTTTATCACAGTTTTGCGACTCATTTGGCAGCGCAAGGCTTTGGTGTGCTGACCTTTGACAATGAAGGCATTGGTGAATCACTGTCAACCGATTTGGCAAAGTGTGATGCCTCACTCATCAGTTGGGGCCGCCATGATATGCCCGCCATACTCGATGCATTACAAGATGAATTTATCGATGCCACTTATCATGTGATTGGACATAGCGCCGGCGGTCAACTGCTTGGTTTGATGCCAAATTATCAAGGTATCACGTCCGTTTTTAATGTTGCTTGCTCATCAGGTCGTATCAAAAATATGGATATGCCTTATAAACTCAAAGCGATGGGCTTTATGGATGCGTTTATTCCTATTACTAACTTAACTCTGGGTTACACACCATCGGATAAAATCGGTATGGGCGAGCCATTACCACGCGGCGTGGCTCGTCAATGGCGTGAGTGGTGCAATGGCGCAGGCTATGTCAAAACCGCATTTGGCAAAAGCATACACACGCACTTCTACGATGAAGTTAACATGCCTGCATTGTGGCTCGGCTTTAGTGATGATGATATCGCCAATAGCAAAAACATGGACGACATGATACGGGTATTTACAAAAATGCCCGTCGAAAAACGATTTTTAAACCCCCAAGATTTTGGGCTCAGTGGCATCGGACACATGCGTTACTTTAGTAGTAAGACCAACGCCAAAGCGCCCCAGTTATGGCAAATGGCGGTGGATTGGTTGAATAATGAGGGATAAACTGTCGGACAGTGTTTTAAAATAACTTATTCCTTTGCTTTTTCTTCTGCCTTAACCCGTTTAGTCAACGCAGAATAAAGCGATGGTTGCATGTTGTGGATATTACCAAGCATCCATTTTACATAGCCAATAGGCACATCTTTGATAGAGCGTCCTTTATATTTGCCAAACGGCATTTTACTGACAGGATTGGCCTTATTAGAAATCGCATGAGCCGCTACAAAGTCCGTCGGTGCAATCTCTAAGCGCTCACAGCACGCTTGATAAAGCAAATAGCACATACGGGCGTCACCAAGCGCATCATGAGCGGCAATGGTCATCATGCTCGCCTCTTCCTTACCCATTAGCTGCTCAATACATCGAGACTGACCATAAGCGCGCCATTCTGGAAAAGCGGCGCGCGCGAGTCTTACGGTGCAAATCAGCTTTGTAGAAGGGCTACCTATCACTCGCCAATCAAAGCGCACATTGTGACCAATCAAGTACTCTGGTAACTCAAACTGATCTAACTCAAAACGTTCAAGTCCCGCCACATCCGCATCGGTAATACCATGTACCTTGATAACAATAGGCGATATGGAGCGGCCACTATTAAAGTACTTCATCCATTCAAAGCCCGTTGCCACATTGATCGTCGCAACTTGAATTGGTCTTGGATCACGGCCTTGGTCGGTTTCGGTGTCGATAACAAGCGCCGTATTAGCAGTGTGAATCACATCAGTCATAAAGTATGAACCATAAATAATAGCCATCGTATTTTAATATAGATATGACGATTATGAGGCTAAAATTCAAATATAACAATGCGATACATACGTAAAGGGTTGAGACCCATATACTAGTAAATAAAACATGCCAACAAAAATAAGAGGTATTAATGCCACCGCAAGCGAGTAATCAGCCACCACGTCCCACGTTTTTGAGCCGTGTGCTGAGCGTGTTGATTAAGGCTGTTGTACTATTTGGGCTATTGTTTGTATTCGATAAGCTATTACCAGATCTTAGCCAACAAACGCAATCATTTGTGACAGCAAAATGGCAACAATTGAGCCTACTGCAACAAGAACCACCGGCAGAGAACAGCTTACCCAACCCCCTACCGGGACAAGGCTTGACCGATACATGGGGCGCGGCGCGTAGCCAAGGTCGCACTCACGAAGGTATCGATATTTTTGCAGAACGTGGCACCCCAGTACAATCGACCACGCAAGGCATCGTCAGCAAAGTGGGTAACAATAACTTAGGTGGTCGTGTGGTGTTGGTGGTTGGACCGGGCGGAGCAGGACATTATTATGCGCATTTAGAAGATTATGCTGACATCGCTCCCAATGACTGGGTGAAGGCTGGGGATATCATCGGCTACGTTGGTGACAGTGGTAACGCGAAAGGAACACCGCCCCATCTGCACTATGGGATTTATCTAAATGGCAGTGCTGTTAACCCCTACCCACTTATGCAAAAAGACTAGCATTTGGCAGAGATATGTGAGGACTAACCCGTAGAAGCTGAACGAACATACGCAGCTGGAAATACCATACTAAATGTTGACCCAACGCCTTCTACGGACTCAATTTGTAAATTGGCCTCGTGCTGATATAAGACGTGTTTTACAATGGCAAGACCCAATCCTGTCCCCCCTGTCGCACGGCTGCGCCCTTTATCGATGCGATAAAAACGCTCTGTCAAACGCGCAATGTGCTCTGGCGCAATACCGATCCCATCGTCCTCAACAGCAAAGCGACAGCCGTCTGATGTTCTCGTCCAGCTAATGGTGATATTGCCACCTTTCGGCGTGTATTTGATGGCATTTACCACTAGGTTGGATAAGGCGCTGTTTAAGTACATCTCTGAGCCAAATAGCCCATCATAAGTGTCTATCTGCAAGTGAATGCTGTGTTTATATTCTTGGTTATAAGCTTGCGCGTCGTCATAGACATTGGTCAGTAGACGGGTCATATCAATATAGTTAAGCTCATGGCTCTCTTCTATTTCAATGCGAGACAATAACAATAAATCATTCACAATTCGATTCATGCGTGCTGTTTGCTGAGTCATAAGCTCAAAACCGCGTCGCCAATGCGGCGGCATATCTGGCTGATCTGAGAAGTTTTCTAGGTAGCCCATCATCACTGTCAATGGCGTGCGCAATTCATGCGAAACATTGGCCACAAAATCGCGGCGCATCTCCTCCAAATGCTGCAAGCGCGTCACATCATAAATAATCAGCAGCTTTTCATCACCAAAAGGTGTCAGCTCACACTTTAGATAGCGCTTGGGATCTTGCCACGACTCAATATGTACGCCTTCGTCGTGTGTGGTTGTCGTCTGATAGTACTGACGAAACTCAGGCACTCTAATAAAGTCAAATATGCTTTTGCCCGTATCACCTTCTTGCAATGATAACAAATCTTGAGCAGCTTGGTTCCACCACTCCAAATTGTCATCTTCGTTAAGCAAAATCACAGCGTCTCGTAACGCTCGCAAGGCACTTCTAATTTTTGTCAATTGATCCGAGCCATATTGCTGAGGGGCTGATGCTGCTTCACCCTGCTGATCATTTTTTATTGGCATTATTTTGCTCATTCATTATCCTTACCGCTATTCGCTATTCGCTATTCGCTATACTATATTCGGTTGCGAGCGCCATGAGACTGTCTTATAGCTGATTGATTTTGTTCAGTCGCATTTATTAATGCTGCTTTTACTAAGCTATTTTTACTAAACTATATTTATTAAGTAAGTTTGGATAGGCTACGTGGGTTCAATAAGATTGGAAAATCGATAGCCTGTACCGCGCACGGTTTGTATTAATGTATCACAACCATAGGGACGCAGTAGTGTCCGCAAACGCTTAATATGAACATCAATGGTTCTGTCTTCAATATAGACGTTACCGCCCCATACCTGATCCAGCAATTGTGTGCGTGTATAGGCACGCTCTGGATGACTCATAAAAAACGCCAATAATCGATACTCAGTTGGACCTACGTCGACGACTTTACCAGCGGCAGTCACGCGCTGGCTTCTTGGGTCTAAGCTAAGCTTTCCTATTTCGATAGATTTATCACTACTGAGCGCATTACTACGACGCAACACCGCTTTGATTCTCGAAATCAGTTCCCGTGTCGAAAAAGGCTTGGTCATATAATCATCGGCACCTGCATCGAGCCCATGAACCTTACTGTCCTCTTCGCTTTTAGCGGTCAGCATGATGACGGGTATTTCAGAGAGCAACTCATCGTTCTTTAACATGCGGCAAAAGTCCACGCCACTTTTATCACCCGGCAACATCCAATCGAGTAAAATCAGTGCAGGTCTATGATCCACGACTTGTTGATGTGCCTCTGACACATCCGCAGCTTGTAGACTGTCAAAGCCCGCCATCTCTAGGGTCATCACTACCATTTCGCGAATCGCAGGTTCATCTTCAACAATCAAAATTTGTTCATGATACATAACGCATTCTCAGTGTTAGGGTACAAAGTTTGGCATGTAAAAAAGGCGATAAACATTCGCCAGCCTTTACTCATTAAACGAATTAATTGTGACAACTTGATGACAGTCATCTATTAAATGTGACAAAGCTTACCGGACTTCTAATAAAAAGTTTAGCGGACCATCGTTGACGCTCTTAACTTGCATATTAGCACCAAACTGCCCTGTAGCGATGGTAGGGTGCTGAGTTTTGGCATAATCAATGAGTTGCTCAAACAAGGCCTGTGCAGCCTCGGGTGGCATCGCATCACCAAAGTCAGGACGACGACCTTTGTCTGTTTTTGCCATCAGGGTGAATTGTGACACGAGCAATAAGCCGCCGCCAATCTGCTGGACGTTTTTGTCCAGTTTACCGCGCTTAGCAGGATCGTCGTCATTTTCAAAAATACGGTACGTCAGAATCTTATCAATCATTCTTTGCGCCGTTTGTAGCGTATCATCATGTCCTAAGCCAATATACGCAAGTAACCCATCCTCAATGGCACCAATACAGGACTCGTCGACCACGACACTGGCACTACGTACCCGTTGTATAAGCGCTTTCATTAGTGACTCCTTTATTTCTAAATGACTTACAGATTATGGTCATACAATCGTACGCTGTCCATGATAAAATACCGTCATTTACTTACCTATTACTTATTACCTCAAACTTTATTTTGGTAGCCTTATTATGAATTTATTCACCACCTTACAACAGCTTGTCCCGCAGCAGAAGCTCAGTAAAGTCGCTGGACGTTTGGCCGCCAGTCGCCACCCTTATGTCAAACGCACCTTCATTCGTAGCTTTGCCAAAGCCTATAATGTCAAGTTGGACGAATATGAGCGCCAAAGCCTCAATGCGTATGAGAGCTTTAATGACTTTTTTACGCGTGAGCTAAAAGAAGAAGCTCGCCCTATCGATAGTACTGCTGACGGCATTGTCAGTCCTGCAGACGGTGTTATCTCTCAGTTAGGTGAGATTAATGATCATAAACTGCTGCAAGCCAAAGGTCGCTATTATGACGTTGGGCAATTGCTTGCGGATAGTGAAGATGGCCATTACTTTTCTGATGGTAGTTTTGCAACGGTTTATTTAGCGCCTAGCAATTATCACCGTGTCCATATGCCATTCGCTGGTACATTGACCAAAACTCGTTATGTGCCTGGTACACTGTTTTCAGTTAACAATACCACTGCTGCTAACGTTCCTGACTTGTTTGCGCGCAATGAGCGTTTGGTCTGCTTGTTTGATACCAAGTATGGCAAAGCAGCAGTTGTGATGGTTGGCGCAATGATTGTCGCTGGTATCGAAACCGTCGCGACTGGCAAAATCACTCGTACAGAAGATATAGTTGAGTCCGATCATGACATGAGCTTTGAAAAAGGCGATGAGCTTGGACGTTTTTACTTAGGGTCTACGGCTATTGTCGTACTACCAAAAGCAGCAAAAGCCGACTGGCAAGATACCATGCAAGCCAATAGTTTTGTAAAAATGGGACAGTTATTGGGTGTCACTAAACCGTAACTTCTCTCTGGCATAATAAAAAATAAAAGCCCAGTTAAACGTGAATGCTAGCGTTTGACTGGGCTTTTTATTGACTACTGATTTTAAAAATAGCTTTTAATAACGAAAATGCGCCTTAATAGGATAATTGTACAAGATATTCTCTTCTTGTGTGCCGCGCCCGATATTATGAATAATCAAAGGCGTACCATCTGCAGCAGTTTTGTCGGAGACAATACCAATATGGGGCAAATTGCTCTCCGGTAGTCGCCATGTCACCACATCCCCTGCTTGAAAACTGTCTTTGTCAGTCGTCGATAACGTTTTTCCCTGTCTTGCAAAAAACACTTCAAGATTGGGTACGCGGCGATGGTCAATATTTTTGTCCGTTGACTTGAGTCCCCAATTTTTTGGATAAGCCGACCAGTTGGACTTCATATCTTTATTAACCAGCTGCTGTAAATCGATATTTTGTAAGCGATAGGCGCGAATGACGACATCGGTACAGACGCCCGTTTCTATGGGCACATCGCCGCGTGGAAACTCAAGCTTACGGTAAGTAGGATCATAGCTTGTGGTCACACCGATTTGTTTTTTGGCATCATATGCCAGTTTATCGCCACTACTAATCGGATCACTGGCTTGAGCAATGTGCGCCAAGCTCAACACGCTCGCAAAGATAAGCAGTTTGCATATTGTTCTATGAATGACAGATAGACTCATTGATTACTCTCTTTTTTATGACGCTAATAATCGACACTTTAACAAGGATAAGGGATAAAAGGGTGAATTATAGGTAAATTGACTCATACATAGACGATAAAGCGGGTCCTTTATTGATCAATCAGCCAACCTTGTTCGGTGGCATAATCGATATTTTTTGTCAGCCAGTCATGAATCGTTGGGAAACTATCCTCGATAAAGGCAAGTGCCGCTGCCACTTGCGAGCGTTTGACCTCAGACTCAGCCCACGTTTTTCCCTCAGTGTTTAGATTAAGCAAAAAAGGCAACACACGATCAACAACTCTGAGCAGTTGAGTTTCTTTGCTGCTACCCGTCTCTTGTTCTTCCCAAATCTCAGTGAGATTGGCAATACCATTGCCTTGTTCTGCTTGCAATCGATTAATACCGGCACGCTCTTCGATGTGCGCGGCGCTACGACTGCTGGCAAATAAAAACGTGTCACCTGCGTCAATCTCGCCCAAGTCATGAACCAGTGCCATCTTGAGTAGTTTTTCATGATTGACGTCCAATTCAAACAGTTCAGCAATCGACCAACAGGCCATCGCCAAATGCCAAGAATGTTCGGCAGAGTTCTCTCGGCGGGTGGTTTGCGTCACATAACTGCGACGATTGACACGTTTGAGTGCATCTAACTCTAATAAGAAATGAGTGATATCATCGATATTGATATTTGAGTTGGATTTAGCATTGGTTAATGACATAGGATTGGTTAAGGGCATACTTCTCTCTGATTAGATAAAAACAGCGCCTGTCTTATCAAGCGCTGTTTTTACGAAAATAATTTTAATTGGTCAAGGCAATAACGCTATAGGCGGTTTAAAGTAAATCACCTATAAATCCATACCACTCACTCTCAACCCTTTATTAAATAACCTACTTAATTAAATTACTAATGGTTTTAAACGCAGGATCTTGGCTACTGCGGCATAGCTCAAACAAGATAGACTCAACCGTGCTGATGACCCCGCCTGCACGGCGAATACGGCGAATGGCTTGTTTTTTATCGTAAGGATAACGAGAGCCAACCGCATCACCGATGATAACAGGTTGCATGCCATTGTCGAGTAGATCGAGCGCGGTTTGCATGACGCAAACGTGTACTTCAACACCAAATAATAAGACAACGCTACGGTTCTGCTGCGCCAAATGATGCCATGCTTCGTCATTGTCACAAGCGCTAAAGGTGACCTTTTCAAAACTTTTGGTGTTGCTGTCATCTAACACTTCCCGTATCTCGGGCAAGGTATCACCAAGACCTTTCTTATATTGCTCATTGAGCATGATGGGTACATTCAGTGCTTGCAGACCTTTGATTAAGGTAACGGTTTTTTTTAATATATTTTCATGGTCATAAATGTGCGGCGTTAAGCGCTCTTGGACATCAATAACCATTGCTTGGGTATTCTCACGAGCAATTCGATACGTACGATCAGTAATCATAGTAGACATGGCACACTCCTTGTACGACTGACTTTTATCATTAAAAGCGACAACAGATTTACAAAAAATACGGTCATCACTCAACTTACGCTTACCCTTATTTAGGCATAGTTTGAGTAATGCGTCAATGGAGATAATTTTTTGTCACTACTTATGTCCTCTTTTCTACACCACTTATTAACTCTCTCATTATACTCACAAAAAACCCCTAACCATTATGGCTAGGGGTCATTGTTAGAGCATTTTCAGTCTACAAATATTACAAATTGGCTACCGATTCAAAAAATTAAACACGCTCAATTACCGTTGCGATACCTTGACCAAGACCGATACACATCGTCGCGAGACCGATTTCAGTATCTGACTGCTCCATGGCATTTAGCAAAGTTACGGTGATACGAGCACCTGAACATCCAAGCGGGTGACCTAGTGCAATCGCGCCACCGTTGATATTGACAATGTCTTGCTTATCGGTCAAGTTCAATGCTTTTAATACTGACAAGCCTTGCGCGGCAAATGCTTCGTTTAGCTCGATGGTTTGCATATCATCGATGCTCATGCCAGCACGCTTGAGTGCTTTGTTGGTAGCCGGTACTGGACCATAACCCATGATAGCGGCGTCACAACCAGCAACCGCCATACTACGAATACGAGCACGAGGCTTGAGACCTAGGTCTTTGGCTTTTTGTGCACTCATAACCAGCATTGCTGCGGCACCATCTGACAATGCAGACGAAGTCGCTGCCGTCACCGTACCACCTTTTGGATCAAAGGCTGGACGTAGTTTTTGCATTTGCTCCATCGTCGCATCTGGACGAATCACTTCATCGACGGTACATAGCTGCAAACGACCTGCCGCATCATGACCTTCAATACCGATGATTTCATTGTCAAAACGACCCTCAGTAGTCGCAGCCCATGCACGGCGATGTGACTCAAGACCAAAGGCGTCTTGCTCTTCACGCGTAATGCCATTCATGCGACCTAGCATTTCAGCGGTCAAACCCATCATGTTTGAGGCTTTTGCATAGTGCTTTGAAGCTTCAGGGTTAAGATCTACGCCATGCATCATGCCGACGTGACCCATGTGCTCAACGCCACCAATGATGAAAATTTCACCTTGGTTAGTCATGATTTGAGCCGCTGCTGTATGTAGTGCTTGCATAGAAGAGCCACATAGACGGTTAACCGTTTGGCCACCAGCAGTTTTTGGAATGCCCGCTAGCAAACCGATATTGCGGCCGATGTTTAAGCCTTGCTCTAGTGTCTGGTTAACACAGCCCCAGATAACGTCTTCTACGTCGCGTGGATCAAAATCGTTACGCTCGACCAACGCACGTACCAGTTCCGCAGAAATGCTATCGGCGCGCACATGGCGAAACATGCCGTTTTTAGATTTACCCATCGCTGAGCGTACGCCATCTACGATGACCACATCTTTTGGACTTAAAGTTGTCATACTATCTTCCTTTTCAATTTTTATTGTCAGTGTAATCCGTTCACGTTGACGCTATTACCATGTCAATCTTGCCTAAAGTACAATCGGTACCTATTCGTTTGATGTACTGATATTAGCATTCAATGGAACTGACCATAACCGTACGTTTGCGATTGAAAATAGGGTTCTATCAATAGCTATCCTATTCAAACAGCAAACGTACCGCACTTATCCTAGTAATGACTGCTTGTTACGCGGTGGCGTAAAAGGTCTCGCCTGCTGCGGCCATGTCGCGAATCTTTTGCGGGGCTTCATAAGCTTTACCAAGGTGCGCGTATTTTTCGCACAGTGCCAAATAGTTGTCTAAACCCATTTGGTCGATATAACGGCAAGGGCCACCGCGGAATGGCGGGAAACCGACGCCCATGATCATCGCCATGTCGGCCTCGGCAGGCGTGCTCACGATATTGTCTTCTAGGCAGCGAACGGTTTCGTTGCAGAATGCAATCATTGTGCGATCGATGATGGCTTGATCATCAAATTCTTGCTTTTCACTGTCAGTCGTGGTTTTTAGCAACTCGTAAGTCGCTTCATCAGCCACTTTCTTTGGCTTGCCGCGCTTGTCAGTTTCGTACTTATAGAAACCAACACCGTTTTTCTGACCGAGACGCTCGTTCTCATATAGGTGCTGAATCGCGCCTTTATAGTCTGGTTTCATGCGATCTGGGAAACCATCTGCCATCACTTCTGCGCCATGTACGCCCGTATCTAGACCGACCACGTCGATTAGGTATGCAGGGCCCATCGGCCAGCCGAATTTTTCCATGACTTTATCAACATGAGCAAAGTCAGCACCTTGCTTGAGTAACAAGTCAAACGCGCCAAAGTATGGGAACAAGACACGGTTTACTAAGAAACCTGGGCAGTCGTTAACCACAACTGGCACTTTGCCCATTTTAGAAGCTAGCGCAACGGTAGTCGCGATGGCTTCTTCAGAAGATTTTTCACCGCGGATAACTTCGACCAATGGCATACGATGTACTGGGTTAAAGAAATGCATACCGACAAAGTTTTCTGGACGCTCAAGCGCCTCTGCAAGATAGGTAATAGAGATAGTCGAGGTGTTTGACGCTAGGATGCAATCGTCTTTTACTAGACCTTCTACTTCTTTTAATACCGAACGCTTCACGTTTGGATTTTCTACCACCGCTTCAATGACGATATCAGTCTCGCTAAATTCGCCATAGCTCAAAGTAGGACGGATACGGCTTAAGGTTTCACCCATTTTTGCTGGGGTCATTTTGCCGCGATCGACCATTTTACCAAGCAGTTTGCTGGCTTCACCCATACCAAGGTCTAATTGCTCAGACTTGATGTCTTTCATGATGATTGGCAAGCCTTTGCTGGCTGCCTGATACGCGATACCGCCGCCCATGATACCAGCGCCTAATACAGCCGCTTCATTGATATCATGTGCTTGCTTGCTGTGCTTTTTGGCCAGTTTTTTGACCAGCTGATCGTTTAAGAATAGACCAACCAAGCTCTCTGCTTGTGGTGTCTTGGCAGCTTTGGCAAAGCCAGCGGCTTCAACTTCAATCGCTTCATCACGTGGTAGATTAACGTGTTTTTCGATCGCTTCAATTGCTAGTGCTGGTGCTGGATACTGCTTAGGATTGGCTTTGGCAAAAATCATACCTTTGGCACTGTTGAATGCCATGGCTTGCTCAAGCTGGTTTAGCTTAACAGGCACTAGCTTTTCTTCGCGTTTTGCTTGCCAATCAAGCTCACCTGAGATACATTTTTTGACCAGATCAATCGCTGCATCTTGCAAGTCATCAGCAGGTACAGTTGCGTCAACCAAGCCGAGCTTTAACGCATCGAGTGGCTTTTTAGGTGTGCCAGTAGCGATAAGCTCAAGCGCATTATCGATACCAATGATACGCGTACTACGAACCGTACCACCGAAACCTGGGAAAATGCCCAGTTGCGTTTCTGGTAGACCGATGATCGCTTTGTCACTCATGACGCGGTATTCACAAACCAGTGTCATCTCACAACCGCCGCCCATTGCCGCGCCATTAATGGCAGCTACTTTTGGGAATGGTAAATCTTCAAAACGATTGAACGCGTCATTGACATGAACAACCCAATCTTTGATCTCGCTTTCTGATTTTTTGAAAGACGCCACAAACTCTGTAATATCAGCACCTGCGATAAACACGCCTTTGGCTGAAGTGACGATAAGACCTTTGACGTCGTCCGCTTTTTCTAGAGCCGTAACGGCTTCGCCAAACTGCTTGTTGGTTTCGGCATCAAACTTATTCACGCTCTCATTTTCGGCGTTGTACTGCATGTTGGCGATGCCATCCTCTAGCATTGTCACCGTGATGCGATTTCCTTGGTATACCATTTGAAACTCCTTTCTATATAACGAAAGCTACGTTTTGAATTAAAATAAATAGCCAGTTATTGTTAGTAAAATGGGTAATAGCACTGTGCGCCTGTGATGTTGTAAAGACAAACACATAGATGGCGCACGAGTGAAGATGTCTTTATTATCCAACGCTCATGATGTAATACTTATTTTGACGGCTCTTGTACCCCATCACACGGCGCTTTATTTATATGTTACAAGTATTGATATTAAAATACTGACTGAGACATGGTCCCACACCGACACTAACGATTGAGCACTTCAAGGAGAACCCAACACGGTCATCATCAGACCATTTTCACGTCAATTAGTGTAGGGGATTATGCCCCTAGCTGTCACAAGCTAATACCATACTCGCAAGTCACTCTTAAATTCCCTTTAGGCATTTACCTTATGCATAAAGTGTTTTAGTGAATGCTTGTATACTGAGTTTTCATTTTGCGTTTATTTCGTATTACTTGCCTGCGCTGTATACCATCCCAAGGATGATAAACCGTTGATGTCGTCCCATTAATATGACTCACTTAGCTTGCTCCTTTATCAAAACATATTCAACCAGTGAGTGAAATCAACAATACGTAACAAGGCATTGTTATAATATTGCACTTGTACTATCTTACTTTTGGATAGATGACGACAATAAGATGCAAAAAACCATCAATTGATACGGTGTCTCACATAAGCAATATGACCTATCATGCTACACTAATACCGTTTTTACCTTGTCCCTGATAAATGGTTGGATTATGACTGTTTCCCCTACTTCTAGCGCTACTTCCTCTGGTTTTATCCCTTTTAACGCTGTCTCCTTTCAAAGCACCGAGCAGTTCCATGGCGCTTTGCGTGCGCAATTGGCGCAGGATATCGAAGTCTTGTTTGCTTATGCCAAGCTGCCCAGCCCATTGGTAGATGCCTGTCGTTACGTGATGACGGGACAAGGTAAGTTGGTACGCCCATTGATGGTTGCCAGTGCTTTTGCCAGTATCAATAACAGTAATAGTGAACGTACAGAGGCGAATAGCGATGACATACGATACTCTCAATGCTGATCTGGACTCACTGCTAGAAAATGATTCGGACTATGATATGTCGCGCCGTGCTGCCCTCGCAGTAGAGCTATTGCATACTTACTCGTTGGTACATGATGACCTGCCGTGTATGGATGATGACGAGCTGCGCCGTGGGCAGCCAACGGCTCATATCGCCTTTGATGAAGCGACGGCGCTGCTGGCAGGGGATGTGCTACAGACACTCGCGTTTGAAGTATTGACTGCAGAGATGCCAACCTTTGCACCATTCGATGCCGCTATCGCAAGCCAGTTACTCGCGATATTTGCCCCACGCGCACGGCGCATGGTGGCGGGTCAAATGCTGGATCTAAATGCCGAAGCCAGTACCAATATTGTGCAGGCCGATTTAGAAGCCATTCACCGTGATAAAACAGGTGCGTTGATTGAAGCGGCAATGCTCATGGGCGGCGTTTGTGCGGGTGCGACCGCGCCGCAGCGAATGGCATTACAAGAGTGTGCGCAACATATTGGTCTGGCTTTTCAAGTTCAAGATGACGTACTAGATGTCACGATGTCGACTGACACGCTTGGCAAACCAGCGGGTAGCGATGAAAAGCTGGACAAGTCTACCTATGTAAAACTTATGGGCGCTGATGATGCGACCAGTTATGCGCAATCGCTCTTCAACGACGGACGCGCTGCTATTAGTCGTGAGCTTAGCGACAATCAAGACAACATTGGCAAAGAAAATGACGCATTGTTGGCGTTGATTGAATGGTTATGGGCGCGTAAAAAATAAGATTTTTTAATACTCGTCTATTGTTAATCCATTTGATGATGCCTATATCAACTATAGCAAAATCGCCATAACGATTAACGATAATCCTTAACCATAATGAACTCACCCTATGAGCACAAACCAGTCGCCAGATCCTGAGCAGTCAAACCGTGACAGCACGCGCAATGCTAGCCCGCACGATCATGCCAGTCATACGCCAGATATTGGCTCGCAAACGGCCGAGAGTTTCGCTGAAGCGGCAAAAGGCAAGACGGGGTTGAACCGTATTGTTAACGCGGCGGGCTTTTCGGCAGATGGCTTTATCGCTGCTTATAAAAATGAAGCAGCGTTTCGGCAAGTGCTTTGGCTCAATGCGGTATTGCTTATCGTACTGGTTTTTATACCTTTTACTATTCCTATTAAGATGGCGCTACTGATTGCTTCGTTTGTCTCACTCATCACTGAGCTGTTTAATACGGGAATTGAAGCGAGCGTCGATCATACCTCCACTGCCAAGCACCCACTGGCAAAGATTGCTAAAGACGTTGGTTCTGCCGCGCAGTTTTTGGCATTGGGCTTGTTATTTATCTTATGGTTGATGGCACTGTGGTCTTTGTATTGATCCTACTTGCAGTTCAATAGCCGTCTGTTTTTATTATCTGATTATCGTGAGTTTTGACTTATGACCTCGCAAGCAACGCCCAGCCCGCGTATCTACCTTGGCACTGGTGGCTATAGCGATACTGACTTGCTCGGTACGCTGTATCCACAAGGCACCAAAAAGACGGATTTTTTGCGTGAATACGCCAAGCAATACGGCGCAGTTGAGATAAACAGCACATTCTATGCTCCCATTGGTCAAAAAGCCTTTGCAGGGATGGTTGATAAGGCGTACGCGCAAGCAGGTAGCCAGCTCAAATTTGCCGTTAAACTGCATCAAGACTTTACTCATGCGCGTAAAGGAACAAGCGATCACGCACAGGCATTTTTAAATGCCCTATCACCACTTATCGAAGCGGATGCGTTAGCGCCATTATTACTCCAGTTTCCGCATGGATTCGATCGTACTCGCGAGCATCGGCTCTATTTAGCAGAGCTTGTCAGTTGGTTTAAAGAATATCCACTTGCTATCGAGTTTCGTCATAACGGCTGGCACACACCGCAAGTGGTCGATAGCTTTGCACAGCAAGGTCTGATTTGGTGCAGTGTCGACTATCCCAAAGTTGGTGGATTGCCACCATCACGCCTGATATTTACTGAGCGTACTGGTTATTTGCGCATGCATGGCAATAACCTGAACTGGTGGGATGCGATGAGCGCGGCTGATCGTCATGACTATCGTTATAGCGAGGCGGAGATGCAGGACTGGGCGCAAGCGATTGCCAATCAGCGTCAGCATTTTGACACGCTGTATATTTTCTTTCAAAACACCGTAAATGCACATGCCTATTATAATATTGCCATGCTGCGAGAAGCGTTGGGTAAATTTGGGTTTGAGGTTTTATAATATTGTTCTAAGTTATGTAGACTATTCATTCACAAACGTAGCATTTAATAAATCACCCATAAAATATCCAGTTGATTATCGGTTTTTTATAATCGGATAATGGCTACTCATTTTTTATATGAATGCTTAGTCCCGACTGGTTGGGAAGTATGTCCGCCGCTAAATTGTTGTTCTGATAATCACTGCTGTTTTGGTGACGAAATGCGATTGGAGACTCATCAAAAAGAT
Organism: uncultured Gammaproteobacteria bacterium; assembly: GCA_963744895.1. Lineage (GTDB taxonomy): Bacteria > Pseudomonadota > Gammaproteobacteria > Pseudomonadales > Moraxellaceae > Psychrobacter. The sequence goes on along the minus strand of CAVUUW010000005.1, from coordinate 283,219 downwards.
GCTGCAAACGACAGCTCCAAGCGGTTAGTTGCTGATTTGCTTCTTCGCTACCCAGCCTACCTGTATCATAAACAGCATGCGTTGCTAGTACATCGAATCCGGGAAAGAATAATGCGCCATGAGTGATCGGGAATAACAGCTCGTCTAACGAACCATTGATACCACGCGGCAGATAATCTTGTTCAGGACCACCAACCATCACTGACAATAAGGCTCGTTTATTTTTGAACACCCCATCTCCATAACGATACCGATTCCCCTCTCCTTTATAGCCATAGGCAAATCCGTATGCATATACTCTATCTATCCACCCTTTCAAAATAGCGGGCATACCGAACCACCAAAGCGGAAAATGAAAAATAACCGCGTCAGCTGCCAGTAATTTTTTCTGCTCATTTGCCACATCATCTGTCTGATGATTTGTGCTAAACGCATGCTGTGATTCTTTAATAAAATTCAATCGTTTTGTATCTATACGTGCTGGAAAATCAACATCATCAAAAACTGCTTTCCAACGCATACGATACAAATTTGACTGTAGAACGGTATGACCTTGGTGTTGAAGTGCCTTTACTGTTTCATTCATAAAACTACACGTTAGCGAGGTAGACTCTGGATGTGCTGATACGATAAGAATGACTTTTGACATGACTCTCTCCGAATACTCATTGACGAACACACTACTCATTTGTAGCAACTAAGTGCAGCATGAACTAAAATAAGCAATTAAAGAAATCATATGATTTTTGATGAGGGACAAAGAATATTAATACCAAACGTTTAGACCTCAATCTACTGGCAACTTTAGAAGCTCTACTTGAAGAGCAAAATGTGACAAAAGCAGCTGTACGTCTACATTTGAGCCAGCCTACTGTGAGTGCGCAACTGAGTAAGCTTCGGGAATTGTTTGAAGATCCTCTATTACTGCCTGCTCAGCGCGGCATGACGCCTACTGCAAAGGCACTAGAGTTATATCTCCCATTGCAGCAGGCGCTGAATCAAGTCAGAGAAACACTGACGACGCATCAAAACTTTGAGCCTAGTAAAACACAATTGACACTAAAGATCGCTTGTACAGACTACATGCACGCCACGCTTGGCTTATCCATTATCAACACACTCAAATACCAAGCACCGTATATGAAAATTGCTCTATGCTCCCTTGAGCCTGCCCGTTTAGAAACGCAAATGGCAGCAGGCCATATTGATCTTGCTCTCATGAGCCCAAACGATGCGCCAAGTGTTTTACGTTGCAAACATCTATACATCGAAAATTATGTACTCATTGGCCGTAATAATCATCCACACCTGTTTGAGGGAATGCGGTTAGAGAATTACGTACAGCTGTCTCATGTTGTTGTTTCTCTAGATGGCGGACAGTTTGCGACAGACATTGATAAAGCTCTAAAAATGCTTGGCTATGCGCGTCATGTTGCCCTATCCGTCAATTCCTTTTTACTCATACCAGAGATAGTTGCCACGTCAGACTTAGTGGCACTGGTTCCTAAGCGCTTAGTGGCTAAGCGTAAAAACTTAACTGTGGTTACTTCCCCAATAAATTCGACAGAGTTTGATATCTCAATGCTGTGGCATGAACGCAATCACAGTCATAGCGCACATCATTCGATCAGGGAGGCTATCAGTCAGTTGTCGATCAATACATGAGGTATGAAAACCTGCTACATATTTCTATCAACGTATTACTTAGTATCATATTCAATTGTTTGTGTGTTGTTCTATTGGTAATTTTTTTGAAATAGATTTGGTTATGCTAAGAAACAGCTTTCCATACCGCTGCTTCGCGTTGAGCAAACGTTTCAAAGCTACCCGCCTCTCTACCCGTCACCATATGTACGTTGTTAGTAGTACGGTTTTCTACGCCTTCGCTAATCGCAATATCCATATGAACAAGGACGTCAGCAAAGTCAGCGGCTACTCCCATTTCACGGAACATTTTACCCAACTCATTAGCATCTAATCGATTGTGTGAGATAGGACGACCAACGGCACCGCCAATAATCTGAGCGACTTCATGGTAACTAATAGCCGCAGGTCCTGTGAGTATCAATTCAGTGTGTGAAAAGGTCGGATCAATTAGTGCCTCTACCGCTACGGCGGCGATATCTTCGGCATCTATAAATCCAACCTTTCCATCATCTGTCGCCAACGAATCATATCCGCATGACAAATACCCATAAGGTGCTAAGATTCAGAAAAGTTCTGCATAAACCAGCTAGGACGCAGTACAGTATAGGGCACCGATTGCTGCGCGAGCCATTCATGTACCTGCCCCATCAACGCGCCGCCCTGCTCAAGTGAAGATGAGCTAAGTAATACGAAACGCTCTACGCCTGCGGCAATCGCCTGTTCAAGAAATGGATGCATGGCATCTAGAGATTCTGCCGTATCAGCGGGCGCAACCAAATACACACTTCTGACATCCTCTAGTGCTGCTACAAAACTGGTCGTATCGTACCAATCAAATCTCACATAGTTTGGCGCATTAGTGGTACGTGATGCGGCTTTAACAGGGATGACACGAGCTTCAAGCTGCTGAACGATACGGCGACCTGTCTTTCCAGTACCACCAGTGACCAAAATAGTATCACGCATCAGTATTCTCCCGTTTTGTATCAGAAATATCAGAAGTAGCCGCTGTCACTGTGCCATCATCCATAATGGATAATGTGACTAGCGGATTCCAATAGTCACGGTAGCGTTGTATTCTGCCATTGTGCATGGTAATAATTGATACATAGCTTTGGTTATAAGCCTTGCCTGTTGCTGTGGCTTTACCAATACAATCAAATTCAAGAATAACCGTTTTGCCATCTTCGATTCGATGTACCTGTGGCTCGCTGAATGAATCAATAGTGAGTAGCGCAGGTAGCCATTTAAGATGATTGGCAATCGCATTTCTGCCTTTTAAAACATCAGGTATACTTGGTGGGGCATAGGGAAACTCCATGACACCGTCTTCTGCGAACATCTCTGCAAAACTGCCGGTAGTAATGGTTAAGGATGAACGAACCTAGCGCTTGAGCAATCATAGCTGAGAATGCAGGAACTAGATTGTTATTTCGTTTATTACCTGTTTTCATGATTTCACCTCATTTAGGACGGAACGATATCGTTCCGTCCATATAGGATAACCTTATTTTGGTAAATGACAAGCATTTTCAAGCTGATACTATTTAACTTTCTAATAAATCTTCTGATAGTGATGACTTTAAATCAAATAATCTGACATTAATCTACTCAAAAAAACTTTCTCCTTCTATATCTTCATTTATTCTACCTTCTTTTACTTATTCTCTCTCTCATTCTCTTTTTACTTTATTCTCTATTAACCTCTACTTTTTTTTTTTTTTTTTTTTTTTTTTTTTTTTTTTTTTTTTTTTTTTTTTTTTTTTTTTTTTTTTTTTTTTTTTTTTTTTTTTTTTTTTTTTTTTTTTTTTTTTTTTTTTTTTTTTTTTTTTTTTTTTTTTTTTTTTTTTTTTTTTTTTTTTTTTTTTTTTTTTTTTTTTTTTTTTTTTTTTTTTTTTTTTTTTTTTTTTTTTTTTTTTTTTTTTTTTTTTTTTTTTTTTTTTTTTTTTTTTTTTTTTTTTTTTTTTTTTTTTTTTTTTTTTTTTTTTTTTTTTTTTTTTTTTTTTTTTTTTTTTTTTTTTTTTTTTTTTTTTTTTTTTTTTTTTTTTTTTTTTTTTTTTTTTTTTTTTTTTTTTTTTTTTTTTTTTTTTTTTTTTTTTTTTTTTTTTTTTTTTTTTTTTTTTTTTTTTTTTTTTTTTTTTTTTTTTTTTTTTTTTTTTTCTCAATGCGCATGCTTATTATAATATTGCGATGCTTAGAGCAGCGTTGACGACGCATCAATTTGATGTATTGTAATTATTCTAAACCCTTAAATTAATAAGAGCACTATGGATTCACTCAGTCAAATCGTCTTAGGTGCTAGCGTCCAAGGGACAATACTTGGTAAATACCAAGGCCGCAAAGCCTACCTGTACGGGGCGATACTGGGCACGCTACCTGATTTGGATGTGCTTATCAGCTACCCCGATCCCATCAGTGACATGACCTACCATCGCAGCTTTAGTCATTCATTACTCGTTCTGACCGCAGTGGGTATCGCAGGCGCTTGGCTGATTAGTCGCTATCATCACTGGCGCGATATGCCGTTGCCTTATTCCACGCGGCGCTTAGCACTCGCCATGACGCTGGTTCTGACCACCCATCCGATTTTAGACAGCTTTACAGTGTATGGCACACAATTATTTTGGCCGCTGCAAGACCCGTTGCAAATAACCCCAATCAGTATTGCCTCCATCTTTATCATTGATCCACTCTATACCTTACCGCTACTGATAGCGGTGATCGTGGGACTTATTAAAGGGTGCAAACTTGCGGTATTCAAAGCAGGACTGCTGGTTAATTGTCAACGCCTTGCGGTTTGGATGCTACTGCTCAGTAGTAGTTATTTACTGCTCGGCTTAGGGCTAAAATACCATGCACAGTCCCAAGCCAAGAAAACTTTGGCAGCGGCTAATATCAATACCATGCGCCTTAAAACCATGCCCGTACTACCGACGATACTTATGTGGCGTACCGTTGCCGAAGATAATCAAAATAGATTGATTGAGCTCAGAGGCAGTGTCTTAGATAGCCGCTTGCCTGAATATCGCTATCTAACGCAGTACGACAACGCGCAGTTGCTACGTGCAAACATGCCAGCGCAAAGCCGACCTTATGCCGAGCGTCTTGATTGGTTCTCAGGTGACTGGACAGGATATCGCGTCCAAATGCTACCCGCCACTTCTAATGCTAGCGGCGCAGCAGAACAGCTGGTCGTTGATGATTTGCGCATGATGGCAGGTGACACTGCGTTCTTTAGTTTTGTGTTAGCTGAAAAAGCCAATCAAAATATGCAATGGCAAGCCATCACACCGATAGAAGCGCCTATTGTCAAAACGGATGCTAAACCTGAAGTATCGCGTATTGAGTTGGTGAAACAAGGATTTGTGAGAGTGTTTGATGAGTCGGTTGTGGATACAGATAGCGGTTGGGTTTTGGTTGATAAATAGATAGAATTTCAACATGTGAGATTACTAAACTTTTAATATGTCTAGATAAAGCATGTTACCTAATGAAAATTCAAAAATAGAGAGGTTAAATTTGTGAGCATAAAAATTGATGAAATCGAAAATCTACAATTAGATACGAAAGATCATGGAATTATGATTTTGCCATATAACTACGAATCTGATAATAATCATAAATATAATTCAACATCTATTTCTTTTTATAAATTTGCTAAAGACAAAATCGACATAAAATACTTCTCTGAACCCAAACTCCTTGTTGAACAACGTTCTGGTGATTGGTTCGCACCTATACTACTTATATCTTCAATAGACGTCTTTCAAAGCCCTGAATTAGTAGCTGTTGTTTGTAGTGTGGTTGCAAATTATGTTACTGATTTTTTCAAGGGTAAAGATAAGAAAGATATTAGAATAAAAGTAATATATAAAGAGACAGAAACTTCAAAGTTTACATCAATTTATTATGAAGGTGATTTGGGTGGATTAAGCGAATTAGAAACTACAATAAATAAAATTATTCATGAAGGCTCACCTGATGAATGATAGTAAAATTTCACTCGAAGAAATTAAGAGTAAACTATATGAATTTATTGACTCCTGCGACAAATATAGTTTTTATACTAGATCAACAGAAGTTCAGTACGAAAAAATTTTGGAATGTGAAAACCATATTAAGATAGTTAAACAGTATAAACTTCAAGCAATTAATAGGAATGATGAAAATGCAGCTAATCAGCTTTTTCATGTTCAATGCATAGTTAACGCGTTGAGATCCTTTTTGATTATGTATACTGAAATAAAAAAAGGAAAGTTTAAAGAAGCTTGGACAGCTTTAATGGATGCTCAAGATTATAATAATATTGCTTTAAATATTAATCAAAGGGAAGGCGATGAGAACCTTAAATCTAGACTAAAAGCAGCTGAAACATCATTATTTCCCGGCTGGAATATTTTCAATAGTCCTGGTTTTGTAGAAACAATAGGAAACTGCTCTATATGCTCTAGTTCGTTTATCGATTGTGAACATTTAGAAAACGAAATTTATATGGGAAGTTTGTGCCAACGTGTAGATAGAAATATCATAGAGATTGATCATTTTGCTTTTGTCAAAAACCCACGGGATAGAAGATGTATTGTCACTAAAATATCAGACACAGATGGAAATGAAATCGATTACTTTACTTGGGAAAAGACAGGTAAAATAGTTGAGAATGACGATGGACTTCATATAGAGTGCATACTTTTTAGTATCCCTGTATTAGATATATTCTAAACAAAAAAGGACACCTCGCGGTGTCCTTTTTTCAAATCAAATACTTGGTTGAATATTACGCTTCAACGCCAGCATCTTGATCTTTATATTTTGCGTTTGCCTAGTCCCATCATTAGCTTATGTAGGAATGTCTCTACACAATCAGGATATGAATCAACAGCACAGCACACCATCACCCCACCGCCACAATCACCTTATACCTATTACCCAGAATTAGTCACAGATACCACCCTAACATACCCACCCGCACTCACAAAAAGCAGTACCGCCAGCACCGCACCAAACATTTCTCCCATAAACAGCATCTGCCCCATCGGTTCTGCCGAGCGGGGAAAGATGTTGGTCATGTCCGCAACATACACCACAAGATACTCCACCGCGAGCAGTAGCAGTATCTTGCCGCGCATCGCTTGACCGTCTAGCCCCGCGAACAGTTGCCAGATACTGAGCACCCCAAGAGTAATCAAAAACACCGTGAATAATGTAATAACCATCGGTGGATAATCGGTAAATACCCGCGTCTTAGTCAATACACTGAGTATCATAAAGCACAGGTTCAGCACCGATAATGTCAATGTAGTCAGTACTGCGATGCGTGCTTTATTCACCCTATTCCCCTGTCTGCATTTTATGTTCGTGTCGCCTGTATTATAGCGCCATCAAGACTATTTTTCTCAATACAGGTTAGCGGGCAGCATCGTTATTCGCCAGCCATTCCTTTTTTAAAATGGCATATTGCAACGTGTCTTCATATTTTGGCGTACCGTCTTCGTTTTTGACAAACGAGATAAACTCCACAAATCGTCCCTCTTGACGAAACCCCAAGCGCTCGCACAGCTTTTGCGAGGCAAAATTACCAACTTCGACATAGGCATAGACCCGTCGGGCATTGTCTTTGTAAAACAAATAATCAATAAACGCCTGCGCGCTCTCGCTGGCGTATCCTTTACCGTGAAATTTATCATTAAAGTTCCAGCCCACAGAGTAGGTATCAGGCTCTTCTTTCACAAAAAAAATCTCACCAATCACTTTATCAGAGTCATTGAGACACACCGCAATATAGTCGCCGTCTTTTTGTCTTTTAGCAATTTTTGCCAGCGCCTCATCAATCGAGGTAATCTTGTCACCTGCAAAACAGCTCGGGATGGGATTGGACAGATAGGCCAGTAAGTCTGCCGCGTCACACGTTTTAAAAGGTCGTAAAGTGAGTCGCGGTGTGTTTATCATCATCATTAGCTCGATATTGATTAGGGACCTCTTTAGCCAAAACCATCTATTTTAGCTTAAGACACAGGCATTTTACTTGGATATTTTTTACCATCACATTGCTTTTTTATCAATCAAAGACTTAAACATTCAGAGGCATTCTCTAACACCAATATCCTTACTTTTATGCTTTACATCTACTTAGACACAATCGATAAACTTATACCAAAAATTAGAATACAGAATCGCTCTACTTATTGGCTTGCCACACTGGTAGCGTCTATATGGTTAATTAAAAATTCATCAGTCAAAGCACCCTATAAGTGCACTGATATTTATAACAATGGAGAAAGTAACGATGACAACACTAGAAAATAAAGTTGCAATAATAACTGGCTCATCAAAAGGCATCGGCGCACAGATAGCCATATTGCTCGCAGCAGCAGGTGCCAAGACAGTGATTAACTATGCAAATGACGATGCCTCAGCCAATGATATTGTAAGCCAGATTAAAGCGGCAGGCGGTGAAGCCATCGCTATTCAAGCAGATGTGAGTAATACCGAGCAAGTCAAAGCGATGTTTGATACCACTATTAACACATTTGGTAAACCAGATATCTTGGTAAATAGCGCAGGCGTGATTGACTGCAAACCTATCGCTGAAACCACGGATGAAGATTTTGACCGCATATTCTCTATCAATGTGAAAGGGACGTTTAATACAATGCGTGAAGCTGCCTCCAAGCTCAATGATGGCGGCCGTGTGGTGAACCTCTCTAGTACTACCACTCGCATGATGCTACCCACCTATGGCACCTACTGTGCAACCAAAGGTGCAGTAGAGCAGCTAACCAGAATCTTCGCAAAAGAAGTAGGCGCGCGCAACATCACTGTCAATGCCGTGTCTCCCGGCCCTACCGATACTGAGCTGTTCCATCAAGGCAAAACAGATGACACTGTGGAAAAACTCGCCAGCATGTCAGCGTTTAATCGTATCGGCGAACCCATCGACATCGCTCGTGTCGTATCATTTTTGGTGAGCGAAGAGGCGGCTTGGATTACAGGACAAAACATTGGTGCTAATGGCGGCGTGGCTTAAAACTATTTGCTTAAATCCAAACCAAAAAAAAGGACACCTCACGGTGTCCTTTTTATCAATCAAATACTTGGTTAAAGATTACTCTTCAACGCCAGCATCTTGACCTTTATATTTTGCGTTTGCGTAGTCCCAGTTCACTAGCTTGTCTAGGAACGTGTCAACATAGTCAGGACGGCGGTTACGGTAATCAACATAGTACGCATGTTCCCATACATCACAAGTCAATACGGCTACTTGGTTATGTGCAAGTGGGGTATCAGCGTTAGCAGTTTTGGCGATAGATAGTTTGCCACCAACTTTGTCAGTAACTAGCCATGCCCAACCTGAACCAAACTGAGTCAATGCTGCATTTTTGAACTCTTCACGGAACTTATCATAGCTACCAAAATCTTCTTCGATTTTAGCTTTTAGATCGCCAGTAGGTTCGCCGCCGCCGTTCGTTGGCGTCATGCAGTTCCAATAGAACGTGTGGTTCCATACTTGAGCTGCTTGGTTAAACATACCTTGTTTGCTGTCATCTTTAGCCGTTGCTTCGATGATTTCTGGCAATGTTTTGTCTTCAAGACCAGAGCCTGGTAGCAATTCATTTAGCTTGTTTACATAAGCAGCATGATGCTTGTCATGATGATACTCTAGTGTCTCGGCGCTGATATGTGGCTCAAGCGCGTCTTTTGCATATGGTAGATCTGGTAATGTAATGTTTGACATAATTATTTTATCCTTGCTGTTTTTGGTCATTAAATAATAGTAGCTGAATTTTACACTGTTCTTACGCTACAAAATCATGACCTAAATTGGCTGAGTTTATTGTTTGGAATGACACTTAGTGCTTAATACCCATTACTGCTTGATACAATATCACGTATTATTATGAATCCAAACTGACTTAATTGTTATTTTTGGCAAAAAGCCAAGCGTTTGGCTTGATGTGCTTTTATTAACTAATTGTTCATAAGCCATAAGATATAATTCACTGTAGCTTGTTGCGCATTATAGCAAAATTGACCAGTGATATCAGTTACCAAATGTTATAACCCGTACAAACCACATAATAAGAAATCCTCACATCTACATAACGGAATGCCTCTATGAGCAACACTGACGCCTCACAACTCTCTACCCAATCAACCGCCGATAACCAGTGGGTACTCGCCAGCAATAATAAGGGCAAGCTGGCTGAGTTCAAAAGATTGTTTCGCGACGCGAATTTGGATGTGACGATCATTCCGCAAGGTCAGCTCGATATCGAGGACGCTGTTGAAGATGGTTTAAGCTTTGTCGAAAATGCCATTATCAAAGCACGTCATGCCAGCCGTCTGAGCGGCTTGCCTGCGATTGCTGATGATTCTGGTTTGTGCGTTCCTGTACTGGGCAATGCGCCCGGTATATACTCTGCCCGCTATGCAGGCGAACACGGCAATGATGGCAAAAATAACGCCAAGCTCATCGCGGATTTGCAGCCCATTCGCGACCAGCAAACTGAAACGCCTATCGCAGGCATGTTTGTCTGCGTCCTCGCCATGGTGCGTCATGCCGATGACCCATTACCCATTATCGCTCAAGGTCTATGGCAGGGTGAGATTTTAGAAGCACTGCATGGTGACGGCGGGTTTGGGTATGATCCATTGTTCTGGTTACCTGAATTGCAAGCCAGTGCAGCCAGCCTCAGCGCTGCTGATAAAAATCGCATCAGTCATCGTGGTCAGGCAATCCAGCAGTTATTGGCGCAGCTGTCATTATAGTTTTTTTCTATTGGCTCTAATCAGTTCAAAGTAAAATCAATACGTTTCTGATCACGTGCTACTGATATAAATTTTCCTTACTTGCTGCTAAACAGAGGCTACGAAAAATTCATCTCAGTAGTACTTCGTTAGTCTTAGAGTAAACTGACTGTACCTTGCCTGTGAACTCTACAAGCGATCCATATAAAAATAAAACTACTTTAGAATCTGTTTCTGTTTTGAACCAATGATTTTGAACTGACCATAGCAAACAGATAATTTTTACTTTAATAAACAGATAGATTATACTGTTCTACTTTTAAAATTTTGTTGAAAGCCGTTATTTGGCTGTATAATTCACCAAAAAGCGTTATTATGCGGTGCATTAACGGTTTATGATTGATATTTGGTAGTGTCTGCAACTTGGACAGCGTTATCTTATGAGTATCAGCGGCGATTGCTACTGGTGCTGATTTTGAAGTTGCAGCATTATTACTATCCCCTATTTATTCCAACGGCAACCGTCGTACACGCCCGTAATTTGAGGCACGGTTTGTCTATTACCATTTAACCCTAAGTACTATTTTATTAATCAAACGTACTACTTAATCCTAAAGGTGTAATGAACATGGCTACAGATTTACAAGTCACAACCAACAAGCTATCTAATAAAGAGACGCAGTTAACGGTTAAAGTTCCTGTTGAAAAAATTCAAAACAAAGTCGAAGGCCGTATTCGCCAAGTTGCGAAAACTGCCAAGATTGACGGTTTCCGTAAAGGTAATGTGCCAATGTCACACATCCGCTCTCAGTACGGTGCTGGCATTCAACAAGAAGTAATCAACGATGTGATCCGTGACACTGTGTTCGAAGCGATCAAATCTGAAGACATCCGCGCCGTTGGCATGCCTAACATCGATGACGTAAAACTTGAAGATGATTTCTTGGTTTATCAGGCGACTGTTGAAATCTTCCCAGAAGTAGATGTACAAGGTATCGATGAAATCGAAGTTGAGCGTCACACTGCCCAAGTGAGCGAAGAAGACGTTGACACCATGATCGAAAACCTTCAAAAGCAACGTGAAGAGTTCGTTGAGAAAAAAGGCATGGCGGCGAAAGACAACCAAGTGACTTTTGACTTTGAAGGCTCAATCGACGGCGAAAAATTCGAAGGCGGCTCTGCTGAAGACTTCAAATTGGTTATCGGTAGCAACCAGATGATCCCAGGTTTTGAAGCGGGTATCAAAGGCATGAAAGCTGGCGAAGAAAAAACCATCGACGTGACTTTCCCAGAAGATTACCAAGCTGAGAACCTAGCTGGTAAAGAAGCACAGTTCAAAATCAACGTAAAATTGGTTGAAAAATCTAAGCTACCTGAAATTGATGATGCGTTCCTAGAGCTATTCGGCGTAAAAGAAGGCGGCGTTGAGAAGTTGAAAGAAGACGTACGCAAAAACATGGAACGCGAAATCAAAAACGCTGCACGTAGCCAAGTTAAGCAAGCGACTTTTGACGCATTACTAGAAAAGAACGAGTTTGACGTACCAAACGCGATGCTAGAGCAAGAAATCGAGCGTCAACGCAACATGATGATGCAGCGTTTTTCTCAGCAGTTCGGCGCGAATGCTGATAGCTTCGATAAAGACATGTTGCCAAATGAGCTATTTGAAGAGCAAGCGCTACGTGCTGCCCGTCTTGGCATCATCGTTGCCCGTGTTATCGACACTAAAGGTCTAGAAGTGGATCAAGAGCGTGTTGAAACCTTCATCAAAGAAGCCGCTGAAAACTACGAAGATCCAGCAGAAGTGATCGAGTACTATACCAATGACAAGCAGCAGCGCGCTAACATTGAGTCTGTGGTACTAGAAGACCAAGTGGTAGATTACTTAATCGAACAAGGTAAAGTCACTGACAAAGAAGTGAGCTACCAAGACTTGCTAGCCGCTCAGCAACAACAGCAGCAAGCCATGTAATTGATGCGACAAGCTGTCTTTTTAGATATGCTTTAGTCTGCTATCAAAACTAAAATGCGTCCTCAATCTTTTGATTGGGGGCGCATTTTTTATCGCGTTTCAAAAACTAGGCCTATTTTTCAATATTCAACACGCTCTAAACACAAAAAGCGTTTTATACCAAAACAGGCGCAAATACAGCACCTAGTCCGAGTAACACGAGTCCGCGCTGCAACCACAAATTATCACCCAAACGCTGCTGCAATTGTTGACTGATCAATGCGCCAACTGTATATAGCGCCAGCATTGTGACCAACATACCCGTATAAAAGCCTAGCTGACTACCTACTCCAGCATTCGCGGGCATTTCCATCGCATGTGCCAACCCGTGAAAGACGGCCAAGCCACCGAAACCAAATAATGACAGCTGGCCTACGCCTACAACTCGAGTCTGAGCTGAAAATGACTCTTGTCTACTAAGTTGACTCATTAAGACGATCGCTAAGACTGCCACCGATAGCAATATTACGCTTTCAATCATTCCTGATGCAGCGGCGAAACCAGCACCACCCACCAATGTACCAACAGTACCTAATACCGCTCCCACAAATAACCCACCTGCCAAGGACATCATACCTAGACGTTGTTTTTTTAATCCATAAAACAACATGCCCATGCCCACTGCCAAAAACAGATGATCAAGACCAGTCACTGGATGCACCAAGCCTGCCTGTAACGTTTCTAAAAATGAAGGCGCCTGTGCAGTGGCTGAATGGATATGCCCTGGATGCGCTTCTGCCAATGACGGTAGCATGAGTAATGCCATTAGAGTGGATGATGCAGCCTTTTTATTTTGGGACAATAAAAGCTTTGTAAGGCGAGCGTATTGCGTACATTGTGTCATGTGGTTTTTTCCTTATTGTGTGTTCTCTGGTTGTCGATAATGATCGGTGGCTAAGCGAATAAACCGTGCTCTTTGATGAATGCGATAATCTCATCCAGTCCGTCACCTGTTTTCATATTGCTAAAGACAAAAGGCTTGTCACCGCGCATTTTTTTGGCATCGCGCTCCATCACTTCAAGCGACGCGCCAACCATTGGGGCAAGGTCGGTTTTATTGATAATCAGCAGATCAGACTTGGTGATACCAGGGCCACCTTTACGAGGTATCTTATCGCCTGCAGAAACATCAATGACATATAAGGTTAAATCAGACAGCTCTGGGCTAAAAGTCGCCGCCAAGTTATCCCCACCTGATTCGATGATAATCATCTCCAACCCTTCAAAGGTTGCTTGTAACTCAGCGATGGTTGTTAGATTAATGGACGCATCTTCGCGAATCGCCGTATGCGGGCAGCCGCCTGTCTCCACGCCGCGAATACGCTCAGCTGGCATGGCATTGTTGCGGGTCAAAAACTGCGAATCTTCTTTGGTATAAATATCATTAGTCACGACAGCCATATTGACGGTGTCACGCAGATTTTGGCACAAGCGTAAGGTTAAGGCGGTCTTACCACTACCGACTGGTCCACCAATACCAAGGCGTAGGCATGATAAAGAAGACGGCTTATTTGAGTGGTCATGGTCAGCATGTGAGTCAGGGACAGATTGACTATTTTTTGGTTTTATTGGGGTTAGAGACATCTTAAGCTCCTTGGATGATTCGTATAGTAATAATGATAAATAGAGATAAAGGTAAAACTATGAGCGGAACAATCGGCTGTATTGCTCCTCATGCATACTCGAGAGAATCGCTAAATTGGGCAAATTGTTAGAGACATTAAGATGCTTATAGAGATCTTGGCAAAGCTTCTGACAAACCTGCGTTTCACTCATATTTAAAGCGTTAGTAGCATGTGATGACATGATTAAATCATCAAAGGCTTGCTGTACGTCATCGCTCAATGCATCAACTTGAGAGCCCAAATTGCTTTGTAACTGCCATAAGATACGTTGACCTGCCATCTGTCCTAGCGGTACGGTCTTCACCGCAGCAAGTACCATGTTCTCTAATTGCGCAAATCCATAGGTCGTCATCGTTTGCACTAGTGGTATTTTCCAATACTGAGCAATGTGAGCGAATAGTGGTAAATAACCATCATCAGGTATCTCAGCGGGTATACCAAGGGCAAGCACTTCATTAAGCCAAGATACCATCGCCTGTGCCAACTGCTGCGACTCAAGTACAAACTCTTTACTCTCGAGGCTAGCGTGATAGTCGTGTGCTAGGTTGCTCGCCAGCGCTTCATGATTTTGGCTAAGCGCACACATGATCAGTCCCAATAGTGGTAACTCGTAGCCAATGACTGCAAGCGCTAGGTAATCCTGCATAAATGCAAGCGTACTGGCTTCGTCAAAGATAATGCCTGACTCAATCGCTGACTCTACCCCTTGCGAATAGGTATAACTACCGATTGGTAAATTACTCGATGCCAGCATCAACAGCTGCCCAAGTTGACCAGACTGTTGAGATTGAGTCATGCTATCAACCATCATTTGAATGACCTATAGATGCATCATGATGGCTGTGGCTGTCATCATGGCTATGGTTATGACTGTGTGAATCGCCACTCGAATGAGAATGGCTGCTTGAATGTGCATGAGAGTGTGAGTGAGCGTGGCTATGCGCATGCCCTTGTCCTGTCTGATAAGCACCGGTTTCAGGCTCGAAAGGCACAGACGTAGACTCAGTATGTAACCCCAAGTTTTCGAGCATTTGCGCGAGCACATGATCGTTTTCGAAATACAGTGCATACCCTGCGACGCTGTGCTCAAACATCAATGGCACATGCCGATTTCCCAAATGATACGCGCCTTTCATCAATAAAAATTCATCAGCTGCTGTCACTTTGGTCACCGCTTGCGGCTTGGCAATAATTTGCATCAGCTCTCCTGCAGTATTAACAAGCACGTCATCTCCTTTTAAGACGCCAGTACGCGGCAAATCGATACCGACCGCCTCACCTGAGACAGTAATAGCTCTAAAGCGCGAATGCTGACGGGTATCAAAATCTAATAGCAGATAGTCGTCGGCTTGATGTTGTTCTGCTAATTGTATTTTTTGGGTGTTGCTCACTGTGTTTAAACGAGTATTAAATATTTTCATAAATATGATGCTCTACTTATGGTTGCTCAAACGATTGGTCAATCGTGTTGATAATAAAAGTGTTAGAAATAGAATTCAGAAATAAAAGTAAAATCGTATCCAAATAACCAGCTATCCATTGCTTATGGCAAATTCTTTAACATAGCTTGTGGACATAAATACTTAAATCTCAAAATAGAAAATAACGCTGCGCCATGGGTAATATATCAGCAGGCTCACAAGTCAGCGTCTCGCCATCAGCGCGCACCTCGTAGGTCTCAGGATTGATATCCATATCTGGGCAGTAGCTGTTGAAGCGCATATCGCTTTTACGAATCTTACGGATGCCATGTACAGGCTGAATCACTTTGGTTAATCCGAGCTGCTTATCCACCTGCTTGTCTATCGCGGCTTGCGACATAAAGGTAATACTAGTTTGAGCAACCGATTTCGGATAAGTAGCAAACATAGGGCGATAGTGTACAGGCTGAGGGGTGGGAATAGAGGCGTTGATATCGCCCATCGGCACCGCAGCGATCAGGCCACCTTTAATGATGCACTCAGGTTTTACTCCAAAAAATTTAGGCGACCAGAGCACCATATCTGCCCATTTACCCACTTCGATGGAGCCAACCATATCGCTGATACCATGCGTAATCGCAGGATTGATCGTGTATTTTGCGATATAACGTTTGATACGGAAGTTATCATTGTCCGCGCTTTGGTCATAGTCTGTCAGGGTAATGCGCTGCTCTTGGTGTTCTGTATCCGCTGTCGTGTCTGGCGCGAGATGACCGCGCTGGACTTTCATTTTGTGCGCGGTCTGCCATGTACGAATGACCACTTCGCCCACGCGCCCCATCGCTTGTGAGTCACTACTCATCATCGAAATCGCACCCAAGTCATGCAAGATGTCTTCTGCGGCGATGGTTTCTTGACGAATACGGCTTTCGGCAAAGGCCACATCTTCAGCAATGGCGGGGCTTAAGTGATGGCAAACCATGAGCATATCGAGATGCTCATCAATGGTGTTGACCGTATAGGGCCTAGTAGGATTGGTGGAGGATGGCAATACGTGAGACTCGCCAATGGCCTTTAGAATATCAGGCGCATGACCACCGCCTGCGCCTTCCGTATGAAAGGTATGAATACAACGATTTTTAAATGCGCCTAGTGTACTCTCAAGATAACCACTTTCATTTAACGTGTCGGTATGAATAGCGACCTGTACATCATAGTCTTCAGCGACGCTCAGACAGTTATCGATGGCTTGCGGCGTCGTGCCCCAATCTTCATGTAGCTTTAGTCCGACGGCCCCTGCTTCGATTTGCTCAGCAATCGGCGCAGGGACGCTCACATTGCCTTTACCTAAAAGCCCAATATTCATGGGGATACTATCGGTAGACTTTAGCATTGAGGTAATATGATACGCCCCTGGTGTACACGTGGTGGCGAGCGTTCCTTGGGCAGGGCCTGTCCCACCGCCTAGCATGGTGGTCACTCCTGACATCAGCGCGGTCTCACATTGCTGCGGCGCAATGAAATGAATATGACTATCGACGCCACCTGCTGTCAGGATTTTACCTTCACCAGCGATGATCTCAGTCGCGCCACCGATGGGAATATCGATGGCAGGCTGAATATCAGGATTACCCGCTTTGCCAATGGCGCTGATACGACCATCTTTGATACCAATATCGGCTTTGTAGATACCTGTATAGTCTACAACGAGCGCATTAGTAATAACCGTATCGGCAACTTCCGCACCCAGCAGTTGCCCTTGACCCATGCCATCACGGATGACTTTACCACCGCCGAATTTGACTTCCTCACCTTTGATTTCGACAGGTTTACTGCTACTTTCACCACTTTGCGACGTGGCCGTTTGCTCAATAATAGTTTCTTTATGGCTGGTTAAATCTGCCTCAACCTGTAGCCAAAGCTCAGTATCAGCGAGACGCACTTTATCGCCGGTGGTCGGGCCAAAGTGCTCAGCATAAATACGCCGACTCACTCGCTTCTGCGAAGTAGCGGTTACCTTCTTATTGATAGCGCGCTCTGATCCTTCGTTTGGATGAACTGCGCCCATGACGCGACCCGCAAAACCATATACTTCCTGTTTACCCGCATAAGCAACTAACTCCACTTCTCGCGATTGCCCCGGCTCAAAACGAACTGCTGTCCCGGAGATAATATTTAGGCGATACCCGCGGGTCAGCTCTCTATCAAAACTAAGCGCATCATTGACCTCATAAAAATGATAATGCGAGCCAATTTGGATCGGTCTATCCCCAGTATTGCTGACACTGATGGTTTGTACCTGCCGTCCTTGGTTTAAAATAATATCGCCATCTTGGATATGGTATTCGCCTGCTTGCATGGGAGCCGCCTTATAATAATGTCATTATTTTAGTGATAGGTTTGGGTGATATATTTCAGTAATAAACAGGGCTATACGATGGGGTTATGTACCGTGACCAGTTTGGTACCATCAGAAAATGTCGCTTCGATTTGTACTTCATCGACCATCTCAGCCACCCCTTCCATGACATCATCCGCAGATAGATAGGTGGCTCCTTCACTCATCAATTCTGCCACTCGCTTACCATCTCTAGCCCCTTCCATCAGCAGCATACTGATATAGGCAATGGCTTCAGGATAATTAAGCTTAACACCGCGATTTTTGCGGCGCTCAGCGACCATACCCGCTGTAAATAGCATGAGTTTGTCTTTTTCTGTTGGGGTCAGATGCATGGCAAATCCTTATTTTATTTATTATGAAATTGATAGCAGACCAGCAGGTTGTGTCGCTTAACGATTGAAAACCAATTTAGGTGTCCCAAATACGCGGACGGCAAGGCTCAAGCTGCCACCAATGATGTCGCAAGACTTCTCTTAGCTGATAAAACGCTTCAAAACAGCCGCGTACATCTGCGCCGATATACCGAATATTAATGGCCTGACCGTTATGAGTACAGTAGATAGGCAATTTGGCCTGAGCAATGGCTTGACGTAAGGCTACGATAGTGTTGTCTAAATAGCGAGTTAATGCCTGTTTAGTCGTGGCTAGTGCCGTCTCAGTCGATTGCATGGTTTGGGAGGCAGACAATAAAGAATTGTCGTGGACATCGCTCAAACTTGGCACGGCCCAAAACGATCCATAGATATGCTGACCTGCCAGCCCCAAGTTTGAGGAGAACCAGCGACTGCCGGCAGACTGATCTACACGTTCAGCAACGATGACTTTATCTTTACGGTAAATATTTAATCCAGTATGATAACGCCCTTGCAAAAACTGCTCATCATATGCTTGACGCCCAAATACGCTAATCTCCCAAGTCAGCAAGCTAGAGGAATCCGCTAAATCAAAACGGCTCACTGCATGCATATTGGCTTCGTTATAAATAATACTCTCTTGTGGCAGCCACTCTAAGCGAGCATGTGACCCGAGTTTGGCCTTTACATCTTGACTTGCATAGGCAGCTATCTCGTCTTGACCCATACTTTGATGAGCAGCGTCGTTGCCCAACGAAGCTTTATGTCTTTGGCTAACACTGTCTTTACCATACCACTTGCCCGCCCCAGGTGTGGTGATAACAGCGTGGCTACCACTATCTAAACGCAACTCTATCGTCAGCGTATCACCGCCTGCGATACCTGCTGGCGGATATAACATCAATACATGACAAATACCTTGTTGTACACTCGGCTCAGGATATAGGGCACGCTGTACCATAAGCGCGCCTGTGTGCTTACGATGATATAGCCGCGTCTTAGCGGTAGCCGCCGTACTTTTGGCTGTATCTGTGCGCTTAACAGTGTCAAAACTCAATGTTAAAGAAGAAGCCCAACTCATTTCATATACTCATTTGCTCATTTTTCTCATTAAATACAATCTAGTAATATAGTTCCTGACCAAAAAGTCATCTAATCTTACTGTCCATACAATCATCATGCCAACTTGTATGTGCATGCTCTTGCACAAAGTAAGCGTATACACCCAACATAATGATTTCACTTTGTTTTTGACTACTCATTTTTGCTTACTAAAACGTTAAAGCTGATTTAGTTATTTTTTAATCAGCTTTTTACCGCTGATAATTTACCACTGATAATCCCTAGATAAATAGCGATTTGCACCAAATTGTGGCGTTTTTCGATAGTATGCACCATTTTTTAGCATTCGAACTTGGACTATTAACACACTATTTTAGGCTGCCCTTTCTACTTATAAGAATGATTATGAGTAAATGCGCTCAATGATCGATTTGATAATGAACCATTTGCACAATTGAGTAGTAAGATAGGTAGATTGTCAGGTGGTTAATCAGGTATTCTATGGTAAAAAGCGCGGTGAGACAGCGCCCCATGATATCCATATCAGGGTAAGTTTCTGTGGAATACGCCTGATTTGCAGACAGTCAAGACAGTATCTGCCTTTTTTGACTGGGGCATGCCTTCATTTTAAAAATGGTGATAAAAATGAGATAAATTGCCGTCAAACAAGGAAAATAGTGGCGATAATATCGAGATATTAACCCGCTATTTGACGCGGTTTGGCAAAATTTAGCCATTTTTAGCCCATTTAGATAACTATCGATTGAATTGAAGACATGCCCTACTCTTTCAACTTATATATAAAAATAGAGCGTACTCACTTTTTCGTCTATTTTATGCACAAACCGGCTTTATAGACTTGAATAGTGCGCGTAGCCACCCTATAAACTACCCATTAGCTCAAAACCTACTAAACAATAAAATCATTCGAATTTATTTTATACCTTTATCGATAGGACTTTTCTATGACAGATTATGATCGCATCACTGCTAACCCGCATTTTGATATGCTGATGAGTGCGCACAAAGAAGTACAAACCACACAAGCGGCACTAGTACCAATGGTTGTCGAGCAGTCTTCACGCGGTGAACGCTCGTTTGATATTTTCTCACGCCTATTGCGTGAGCGCGTTATCTTTTTGACAGGTCAAGTCGAAGACCATATGGCCAACCTAATCGTTGCGCAGTTACTATTCTTAGAAGCTGAAAACCCAGACAAAGACATCCATTTATACATAAACTCACCAGGCGGTTCAGTGAGTGCAGGTTTGGCCATCTTTGACACGATGAACTTCATCAAACCAGAAGTATCAACTATCTGCATGGGCGGTGCTTATAGCATGGGCTCGTTCCTATTGGCTGCTGGTGAGAAAGGCAAACGCTACTCACTCGCCAATGCTCGTGTGATGATTCATCAGCCATCAGGCGGCGCGCAAGGTCAAGCGACGGACATCGAGATCAATGCCCGTGAAATCTTAAAAACACGTGCTCGTCTAAACCAAATTTTAGCTGAGCGTACTGGTCAGCCAGTAGAAAAAATCGAAAAAGACGTTGAGCGTGATTTTTGGTTAGACGCACAAGAAGCCAAAGAATATGGCTTGGTTGACGAAGTATTAGAGCGTCGCCCTGATTCTTTATAATCACGAGATAACAGACTTGATAAGCATCGAATGCTTGAGCAACCTTAGCTTTAGCATCGATGTACATCATATAGAGTATTTATAAGCGTTAAATTTTAGGAGCGCCTTTTATGGCAGAAGACAATACCCCGCATTGTTCGTTTTGCGGCAAAGCCAAAAGCGATGTAAAGCAGTTGATTGCCGCTGACGATGCCAACATCTGTAACGAATGTATCGAGCTATGTACTGATCTAATCGCAGACAGTGCTGAAGATAATGACGACGATAGCGAGATCGATACCTCTTGGGTCAATAAAAAACTACCCACGCCAAAAGAATTGCGCGCCAAGCTTGATGAGTACGTCATCGGTCAGGACGCTGCCAAAAAAGCGCTAGCAGTTGCCGTTTATAACCATTACAAGCGTTTAAAAGTCAGTCAGACGCTCGCCAGTGACAGCAAAAAAGCCAAAATCGGCGCTGATGATGCGATGGTAGAATTGGCAAAAAGTAATATCTTGCTAATCGGTCCGACTGGTTCTGGTAAGACATTGTTAGCACAAACGTTGGCTCGCCTACTTGACGTACCGTTTGCGATGGCTGATGCCACTACCTTAACCGAAGCAGGTTATGTGGGTGAAGACGTTGAGAACATCGTACAAAAGCTATTGCAAGCGTCTGACTATGATGTGGCCAAAGCTGAGCAAGGTATCATCTATATTGATGAGATCGACAAAATCAGTAAAAAAGGCGACAATCCATCGATTACCCGTGATGTATCGGGTGAAGGCGTACAGCAAGCGTTGCTAAAGCTTATCGAAGGCACGGTTGCTGCGATTCCACCGCACGGCGGGCGTAAGCACCCACAGCAAGAGCTGATCCAAGTTGATACAAGCAACATTCTAATCATCGTGGGTGGCGCGTTTGCAGGACTGGATAAAGTCATTCAACAACGTACAGAAAAAGGCGGTATCGGTTTTAACGCTGATGTCAGCTCAAAAGACGACAGCCGTCGTAGCTCAGACTTGCTACAAGAAGTTGAGCCAGAAGATTTGATTAAGTTTGGTCTCATCCCTGAGCTGATCGGTCGTCTGCCTGTGCTTGCGGCGCTAAAAGAGCTTGATGAAGAGGCATTGGTACAAATCCTCACCGAACCAAAGAACGCACTGGTCAAACAGTACAAGTATTTGTTCGATATGGAAGGTGCTGAGATTAGCTTTACGCAAGAAGCACTGGATGCCATCGCTAAAAAAGCCATGGAGCGTAAAACTGGCGCGCGTGGTCTACGTTCTATCGTAGAAAACGCTCTGCTTGAGACCATGTATGAGCTGCCTTCTATGGAAAATGCCAAGACCGTGATGGTTGATGCAGAAGTCATCAATGAAGGCAAAATTCCTAAAATTGCTTAATACATAGTGAGACTTAGATGACTCGTTATTAGTAATGAGTTATTCAAAAAAGCGTCTGGCCTTATATGCCATGGCGCTTTTTTTATGTCTATTAATTGCCTAAATTATTTATCAAAAATTCGATTAATTTTTATATTCTAATCACAATCAGCGGTATAGCGCTTTAGAGATAATTGACGCTCCTCATCACAAAATGACAGCCGCGTTTATCAATCATAAGTAGACCTCAGCACAAATCATGCTAATGTAGATAGTCTGTTTCGACCTTTATTCTACTGCTGTATTCCAACATCTATGGCACCTATGAATACCCACTCTTAATAATACAAAGGATTGTTTATTATGCTTAACAATATAACCACGATGGCGTCCTCATTACGTCAGCACCTGCCCTTTTATACACCCAGCGATCAAGATAATGATATTGCGCCTTATTACCAAAACCATGTCGCCGCTATTACTGGCGCAGGTTCTGGTATGGGACGCGAGCTTGCACTTCATTTGGCAAAAATGGGCTGTCATCTGGCGCTATCAGATATTAATGCAGAGCAACTGGCACAAACCAAAGAGATGCTGGTTGGTTATGACATTCAAGCAACAACAACCGTGCTCGATGTGTCAGACAATCACGCCGTACAAGCATGGGCCGATAGCGTGATGAGCGACCATGGCAAAGTCAATTTTATCTTTAACAATGCAGGGGTGGCCTTCTCTTCGACGATAGAGGGCGCCAGTATTGAAGAACTTGAATGGGTCATGGATATCAATTTTTGGGGCGTGGTTTATGGCACCAAAGCGTTTTTGCCATTGATCAAAAATAGCGTTAAACAAAGCGAAGTGACGAGTGATAATCGAGACGATCAACCCCGCCAGTTTAAAGAACACGGTCATGTTATTAATATATCCAGCCTGTTTGGTTTGACCGCTCAGCCTTCTTACTCTGCTTATAATGCCAGTAAATTTGCTGTCCGCGGCTTCACAGAAAGCTTGCGTCAAGAGCTCGACATCCAACGCTGCGGAGTGTCAGCGACCTGTATCCATCCAGGCGGCATCAAAACCAATATTGCCAATAGTGCGCGCGGTAATGATAGCGTTAGTGATGTTGGTATGCATACGGGCGACAAGGCGATTAAAAACTTTAATAAGCTATTAAAATTCGATGCCAGCGAAGCCGCTTGGGTTATTCTACATGCCGCAGCGACCAATCAGCGGCGTTGTCTGATCGGGAATGATGCCAAAATGGTTGATGCCATTCAGCGGGTATTTCCATCACATTATAGTCAGGTGATAAATGATATCACTCAGTTATCGCGCAAACTAAAACCACGACGCAATAACAAGCGCAGTGATGAAACAAGTACCTCGCCATAACAGACTGACGCTCCTTAAAGAAGAAGCCCAACTGTTTTAACAGCAGGGCTTTTTTATTGTATGGTCACGAATATAAATTTTTAACCGTTTTTAAGGCAGCTTCATATCACCAGCGACTAGCCAGCCCATACGGCGCATAACATAAGCGACTATACCGGCAATCACCGCAGGTAATACAAACATTAAAAGTATAATTGCTGTCCATAATTGACCAGTGCTCATAATTTCTTGTGAGGCTTCAATAACGCCAAACACACCTACCAAACCAGCGGTTCCCATACCCGCCCCTGTCGCCGTACAGGCCAAACCAAATCCGACAGTCGCGATAGGGCCAACGATCGCGCTCGCGATAACTGCCGGTAATAGGACTAAAGGTTTTCTAAGTACATTAGGGATCTGTAACATACTAGTACCCAATCCTTGAGAGATAACGCCACTGAATCCATTGTCCTTAAAACTAGCAACGGCAAAACCAATCATATGCGCGGCACAGCCAACGACTGCGGCCCCGCCCGCCAAACCACCAAGTCCAATCGCAATGCAAATGGCAGCGCTCGATGTCGGTAGCGTCAATAAAAGACCCACCACAACTGCGATCACGATACCCATAAGCAATGGCTGTAGCTCGGTCGCCGCGTGAATCCCTTGCCCAATCGCATTAACTGCCGCAACAACAGGTGGGTTGAGTAGCGCACAGACCAATAGAGCAACGCCGCAAACCAATAAAGGCACCAAAAGAATATCAAGCTTAGTTTTGCCAGCGACCCACGTACCTGCGCGATACGCGAATACAGAAGCCAAATACGCGCCTATTGGGTTGCCTGGTAGTGCTACAAAGGTCGCAGGTCCACCCTCTTGTGGTATGAATAGCGTCCCTGCCATCAATGCTTCAGAATGCGCACCCAACATACCTGCTACGAGACAACTGAGCATCACGAGTGTTGGGGCTTTTAAATAATAGGCGATACCTACCCCAATACCCGCTCCCATCAATATCGAGGCCAACTTACCGACAGCGACCAATGCTGGCAAATCCAACCAGCCACCGATTTGCGAGATAATCAGACCTGCAATCAACGTGACGAACAGTCCTAACGCCATGCCTGTAAAAGCGTCGATAAAATACTTTTGAAAAAATGCTTTAATAGGCCTGGGCGGCAGTATTGCTGAATCAGATACAGTCATAACCATACTCTTTATGGAAGTTGCAATGAAATAGGATAAAGCGACACGATAAACTATTTTTATCAAAATTAAGAGAGAAAAAAAGCGTCACAATGACGCTTTTTTAATTAATCAGTTAATAAACTCAAAATAGTCTAACGGCGCTGCTCAACGATAATAGAATCAATACCATTGTTCTGCAGACGCTGCTGAGCCGTCGCCACTGCTTGACGGTTATTCATCGGGCGTGAAATCACTTGGTAAATGGGCAAACCATTACCCGTCATATTTTTGACTACTCTGGCATCTATACCTGCCATCAGCACTTGCGCACGGCGGCGATCTGCTTCATCGGCATCACCGAAGCTATTGATTTGCAAAATATAGGTCGCAGCAGGCTTAGCTGGTTGTACACTTGCTGTACCAGCACCTGCATTGTTTGCGCGAGTGCTACCATTGTTATTCGTCGCTGGCGCATCATCATAAGTCGCCTCTTCTTCAACAATGACGATATCATTGCTACCATTATTAGTCGCCGCGTTATTACCACGATTGGGCTCAGATACGGTGTTTTCAGCAATACCAAAATTGCCAGTATCATCATTGCCGCTGTTGGTCGTACCATCAGGTTGCGTCACGATGACATCAGGCTCAAAGGCGCCAAGATCACCTATTTGATCGTTATCGCCCTCAGAGACCTCTTCATCAGGGATGGTTGCCATTTCTTGATTGGGCAAAATATCATAGAACTCATAATCGCCATTATCGGTATCAGTATCCACACGGGGCTGCACCTGCCTGTCAGGATCATTCTCAGCACTACTATCAGCAGGACTGAAATTGAACAATGGTGAGAGGTAGATAAACACCCCGATCATAAGGGTCAATACGGCCCCAACAAACATCCACAATAAGCCGGATACGCTACTTGATTTGCGCTTTTCTGTTGCGCCTTTAGGTTTTTTGGCTAGCATGGATCTCGTTCTCCCTACTGGATTTAACTATCATCAAATTATTTCTATCAACCGTCTGTACTATACTAAATGCTAGAAAGTTATTACATGCTAGACGGCGCAGACAAGCCAAGCAGGCCTAGGCCATTCGCCAATACCTGTCTAACCGCCTTAGACAAACGCAAACGCGCCTGCATCAACGCCATCTCATCTGAGCTTGGTGTTTCACCTGAAGTGAGACTCACAGGCAAGATGCGATTGGTGTCGTACCAGCCATGGAACAGTGCGGCCAATTCTTTTAGGTAGTTAGTCAAGACATGGGGCTCGTAACCAGTCGCTGCACGCAATAGTGTCGCTGGATAACCTGCTAACAGTTTAATCAGCTCGTCTTCATTAGGCGCGCTAAGTAAATCTTGATTTGCCAAACCAACGGCATCATCTACTGCCAAATCGTAGGTTGCCAGCTTTTCTAACACACGGCAAACGCGCGCATGAGCATACTGAATATAATACACTTGATTGTCTTTACTTTGTGATTTGGCAAGCTCTAAATCAAAATCAATATGTACTTCAGGCTTGCGAGCAACATAGTAAAAACGCGCCGCATCATTGCCAACTTCTGCACGCAAATCACGCAAAGTTACAAACTGGCCTGAGCGTGAAGACATTTGTACTTTTTCACTGCCGCGCCATAATGCCACAAACTGTACGAGCACTACATCAAGACGTTCAGCATCAATACCCAACGCGAGTAGCGCCGCTTTTACGCGTGGCACATAACCATGATGGTCAGCGCCCCACACGTTAATCACTTTGTCAAAACCGCGATCAAACTTGTTTTTGTGATAAGCAATATCCGAGGCAAAATACGTCGACTGACCATTAGCACGGCGCACGACACGATCTTTTTCATCACCAAAATCAGTCGATTTAAACCAGATATTGCCATCTTTTTCGTACAGGTAGCCTTTGTCATCAAGTATCTGTAGCACTGGCTCAATCTCGCTATCGATAGATCGTTCGCTGAACCAGCACTCATAGCTCACACCAAAGTCATTCAAGTCGTCTTTGATATCAGCCAAGATACTGCTCAATGCCGCATTTAAAAACAGCTCGTAGCTTTCACCAAGCAAGGCTTTGCTATTCGCAATCAAACCATCGATGTGTGCTTCTTTATCACCTGAGACTAGCGTTTTTTCGCCATCAGCATTGATCTCAAACTGAGCATCTTCTGGTGCGTCCTTGGCAACTTGTGCAAACTCATGTACATAACTATCGCCATATTGCGTTTTTAGTGTCTGTGCGATATCGCTGACATAATCGCCTTGGTAGCCATTAACTGGGAACGTTGTTTGCTCGCCATTGAGCTCCAAATAACGCAAATAGGTACTGGTCGCTAAGATGTCCATTTGACGGCCAGCGTCATTGACATAGTACTCGCGCGTGACGTCGTAACCGATGGCTTCTAGCAGGTTTGACACGCTCATACCAAACGCCGCACCGCGACCGTGACCGACATGCAGACTTGAGGTTGGATTGGCGGATACGAACTCGACTTGTACCTTTTGCCCATCAAACTGATTACTCAGACCGAAGCGATCTTGTAAGTTAAAGATATCGTCTAATACTGAAAACTTAGCCTCTGAATTTAAAAATACGTTAATAAACCCAGGACCGGCGATTTCTACTTGGCGAATGTCTTGGTTCTCAGGCAGCGCGCTGACGATTTTTTCAGCAAGTTGGCGCGGATTGGCCTTAGCAGCTTTGGCCGCCGTGAGCGCGATATTGCTAGCAAAATCCCCGTGACTTAAGTCTTTAGTACGGGTGATCTGACTGTTGTTTTGCCAATCGCTTGGTAGCGTACCGTCGGCTTGTAGGGTTTGAATCGCATCATTAAATAAGGATGCAAGCGTATCAATTTGGGCTTGTGACATAGGGATTTGAACTCAATTAAATAAACAACAAAAACGGTGCGAATGCGAGCAGTCGATAACTGCTTATTATAATAGCGACCGACATTGCAGGGATAAAATAATGTAAAAAGATAAGTAACCTGTAAATATAACAATCTTTGGGCTTTATTGCACCAAAATTAGCACTAAAATCTTACCGTTATGACAACTAATATTGATAATTGCGGTTGATAAGAAAGTTGTTGGCTCATTTGCTGACACTTGGTGAAATGAAGTTAGCATGAGTAATCGGCAATTTCGCAGCGACTGACTCTGTCAAGTGTAGCGTTCCTGTTGCCCAATACTGAGCAGTCGTTTATACCTGCCCGCTTCCACGTTATAATAATGGTTTGTATTGCACTTCTAAGCCTTAGAAGATGCGCTACTACTTTATAGGATTACGCCATGTTTGCTATTGCTGCCAGTACGGTCACCAGTTGGGGACTGTACGTCTTATTGCCGATATTTATCGCGTTCTTATTTTTTATTGTGTGGGATATCTCCAAACAGTCTGAAGCGGGACGCGCGGGTACTTTTTGGATTTTCTTAGCATTAGGCGCAGGTTTCGTGGGTTTCTTAATCAAACTGTTGTTAGAAGTCGCTTTCCAAAGATGGTTTATTTAAAAAACATAACGTCCCATCACCAATAAATTATTGATAATGATGACGCTATTAGTGATATATCTAGATTGTCGTTAGCTATGCCGTTTTTATCAAAAAATTATTGATTGGCTTTGCTATTATTTTCTATCACTTCACTGACGTAAGTTGGTAAATCCCACGCGCCACCAGCAAAACCGCGGCACATTCCCGTACTCGCCTCTTCGCTCTTAACGAACGTTTTACCATTCCAAGTCCATGTCGCATGATTCCAGCAATCACCGATACCGCGGTCTTTATTAGCTGCCCAGATTTCACCTGCCTCATACTCATTGCCTGCTGTCGTGATAAGCATAGGACTGCTAGGTTTTTCGTTATTAATGAGCCAATAACCAGTACTTGAGTTATAAGGACCGGACCAACAGAGATGACTGGCTAACGTATGGGTGGCGTCTACGGGTGTAAATTCCCAGTCAAGCCTATCAGCGCCATACTCTTGCATTCGTTGATTCGCTTCGGTTTTTGGATTCACCAGTTCACAGTCTCCCATATCATCTCCAGCGCCTATGAGCTGCTCGTCATCAATATCGACCCACTTGTTTATATTTTGCTGAAAGTATTTAAGTTTTGATGGGGCTAGCGCATTGCTATCCTTTGCTGAATACGCAAATGCTTTTTTGATGGTTGGTATTGGCAATGCGGCTTTAGGGGTTTGTCGATTGCGATTGTTTTTACTCACCAATGCCATCGGTGTTCCTACTCGACCCTGCACGTCATCGAGCTTAAGCAATACTGCTGACATACCTTTATCGCTAACACGCCATTGATGATCGCCCGCTTTGACCTCTATCTTAGTTGCGACACGAGCATTATTGATAAGTGCCTGCGTTTGCTTGGCGGATAAATCATATATTGGAGAATCTTTTCCAGCTAGCTGCAAAGTCCCATAGTTTTTGCCGTTTAACCAAAGCTGAGCAGTGTCAAAGTTATCTTCTGAAAATTCTGATACAAATTGAACCTGTGCCGTTGGCAGCGCTACTTTTGGCAATACTGTGAGTAAAACTGAGGCAGGCGTATCCAACATACTCTCATCTGCGTATCCAGCCGCTCGGCAAGTCAATGTGTTATCACAAACCACTTGCCAATCATCTTGCACAAAGCCCCAGCCTTCAGACGGTGTGCCATAAGCAGCATGAGCTGATATGGACGTTAATGGCAGAACACCCATCATAGCGCTGAGTAAAATCGTTAATTTTTTCATTGTCCATTTTCCTTATGGTAGGTAAGTACGTACTATTTTTTGGCAATCAAGGTTGCACGCATCGGAGCAGGATAGCCTTCAATTGTCTTTGTGGAGTCATTGGGATCTAAAAAATCTGCTAACGAATGATAGGTCATCCATTCGGTTTGACGCTGCTCATCAACAGACGTTACGGCCACATCCACACAACGCACGTCTGAGAAGCCCGCTTTTTCTAGCCAACCTGTCAATGCGGCGACTGATGGTAAAAAATACACGTTGTTCATTTGAGCATAACGATCATGTGGCACCAGTACGGTATTGGCATCGCCTTCGATGACCAAGGTTTCGAGCACCAACTCGCCGCCTTTGACGAGTTGGCCTCTAAGCTGCTGTAAATGCTCAAACGGCGACTGACGATGATAGAGCACGCCCATGCTAAATACCGTGTCGAACAACTGACTGTGCTCGGGCAATGCCTCGAGTGGCACAGGAATATAATGCGTACGATAACGGCCTGTATCATGAGCATCCGCGCTACCGATAAAATGACGAATCGCCATGAATTGATGATAAAACAAGCACGACGGATCAATAATAATAACCGTATCCGCCCCTGCACCAGCCATACGCCAGCCATGATAGCCAGAGCCACCGCCGACATCCAATACGCGGCGACCGTCTAGCCTACTTAAATGCGGTGCAACTCGTTGCCATTTCCAATCACTATGCCACTCGGTATCAATCTTAATACCTGACTCATCATCGCCAATCTGAAATGGCCCTTTACGCCACGGCATTAGTTGCTTTAATAACGCTGTCGTTTGTTTATGCTGAGACTGATTCAGACTTGCATCAATCGTCAATGTATCACTGTTGATATCAACGTGATTGATCGTCAAATTTGGTAAACGAGCAACTGACGCTTGATAAGCAGGGGCATGCGCATAATTGGTTTTATCTTTGATATCATTTAACCACGTTGGCAAGCGCGTCAGCCATTCGTAAGCGCTTGGATACTGCTGAGCCAGTTCTAATAGGGTTAAATACAGTTCGCGTTCGGCGTGCGTGATTGTGTCGTTGAGCATAGAAGACCATGTTTAATAAAAATGAAGAAGTGAATTAACAAAAAACAGCCCATTCTTTGAATTTACGTAGAATGCGCTTAGCGTACCAAAAAAATAAATATCTATGTACATTGGTAAATAGGCTGTATCTTGTAAACGCCTATACGGCTTAGTTTTGACTCAATGATTAGGCTTTACCCTGCAGAATTTCCGATTCACTACGCAGGTCATCGTATTCAAAAATACCGAAGCCATTGTCCTGACCTTTGAAAGCAATCTTACCCTCTTCTAACCAATGTAAGACATTTTTAGCATCCTCAATAATACTGGGATAAAGCTTATCAATGATATTAGCAGATTCGTCAACTAAGCTAACTGGGTGAGAGCAATCTACTAAGCATAAGCCATAAATTAAACCTAACTTTTGAAGAAATTCATAACCCTGACAATATAGCTCGTACATCAACAAAATCGCATCACCACATTTTTGATCTCTATTGATAATAGAGTATAAATACTCTTTTATTTGGTCATCTTCAAATTTATGAAAGTGGACATATTTCGCAAAATTATCATAAAACTTATCTTCAGAACTATAATCAAATGAAATCAGTTCAAGATACAAATCAGGGTTACGAGACTCTAATACATTATCTTCATACAACCATTGTTCAAATACTTTCAAGCTTATCTTTTTTGTTAGCACTTGATGAATCTGTTTTTCAACTATAGATAAAATCATAACATCACCTTATTGGCTCTCAAACAACCCTATTTAAACGCCACAATAGAGACAAAGTTTAAAAACTGAAACCACGTGAGATGACGCTGAAAACCAACTTGATCTAAGCGCGCATGATGCTCATCTAATGTGTCCGTAATCAGCACATTCTCTAACGCATTGCGTTTGCCACTGATTTCCATCTCAGTGTAGCCATTGGCGCGTTTAAAATCATAATAACGCTCAACCAACCATGCATCATATTGCTCATCAAATGCATGGGTTTTTTCGGTCAATACCAATATCCCGCCTTCGCTTAACGCGGCATAAATTTTCTCTAATACTGCGACTCTGTCAGCGGCTGGCAAAAACTGTAACGTTAGGTTTAAAATAACCATATCGCACGTCTCAAGTTCCACATCACGAATATCCGCCGTGATGACTTCTATATCGTGATCAGGATAATTATCACTTAATAACGTTGTGGCTTCGGTCGTCATCGCAGGCGAAATATCAATGGCTTTGATCTGCAAATCTTGCGGGTCGAACTCGCCAGCTAACGTCATACTTGCGGCACCAAGCGAGCAACCCAAATCATAAATACGGCTAACGCGCTGACCATTATCGCTCTGCTGACGATACTTGCAATGACGACGGGCAAATAGTGGCAACATGGCTAATACCTGACCATAGCCGGGTACGCTACGACGAATCATATCGGGGAAACAAGCCACCACTTGCTCATCAAAGGAAAAACGCGCCGCTTTGTCTAGTGGCGTGGTAAATAAGATGTCATGTTTAGCAGGATCAAGTTGACTCATGGGGCGACTCATTTTTTGATAATAAAACTTACATTAGAATATATTGGTGCGTTTTGCCCAATCCGTTAATTAAGCGTAGGCGAACGTAGCAAAAGCCCATTATAACATTACTGTTTGTTACTTATCGCGACTAGATGCCCTGCTAAGCTAAACACGTATTGCTAAGTGACTAGTTAATGAGTGACTGGCACTTGGCTCATACTTATAAAAATAAGGAAAAAATTATGCAAACCATCGTATTAGGCGGCGGCTGCTTTTGGTGCACCGAGTCGGTATTTTTATCTATAAAAGGCGTACAGTCTGTCGTATCTGGCTATATGGGCGGCGATGCCGTTTCTGCCAACTATAAAGACGTCTGTAGTGGCAACACAGGACACGTCGAAGTCATTAAAGTCGAATTTGATGAAACAACTGTCCCGTTAGAGGTAATACTCGACGTATTTTTTGCCACGCATGATCCCACCACGATGGATCGTCAAGGTAATGACGTCGGTAGCCAGTATCGTAGCGTCGTGTTTTATACGGACGAAGATCAAAAGCCAACCGTTGACCGTACGATTAATAAATTACGCGATATGGGTCTCAATATCGTCACAGAAGTTCATCCAGCGATGGATTTCTTTGAAGCAGAAGACGAGCATCAAGATTTCTTTAACAGAAATCCAGGCCAAGCGTATTGCAACTTTGCGATACCGCCGAAGCTTGCCAAACTGCGTAAAGAATTTAGTCAGTATATGACCAGCTAAATTATTGATTAAAAAATCATACTTAATAACGGCCAAACGCTTATACAATAGGCGTTTGGCTTTTTATTGGGTTCAGCCTTTTCAAATAAGACGTTATTATAAAGATATTAACAGATACTTATCAGCGTAAACGAGGTAGGCGTAAATTATGAATCCCAAATTTTGGCAAAATCGTTGGCAAGAAAAGCGCATCGGCTTTAATCAATCTGAAGTCAATCCATTATTGATAGCGTATTGGTCAGCGTTAAATCTACCAGCTGGTAGCCGTATCTTTGTGCCTTTGTGTGGCAAGACAATCGATATGGTTTGGCTGGCAGCGCAGGGTTATGACGTGGTGGGTGTTGAATTGGTAGAGTTCGCCGTTCAAGAATTCTTTGCTGAGCACAATATTTCCCCTAGTGTACATCAGCTTGCAGATAATCCAGCGATTATCTGCCATCAAGGGAAGCTTCTAGGTCAAAAAGTAGAGCTGTGGGTTGCTGATATCTTTGCACTGAAGGCTGAAGATATCGGAAAGGTTGACGCTATCTATGACAAAGCGGCATTGATTGCTCTGCCAGCTGATATGCGTCCCAACTATAGCGAACAGATACGTAAAATTAGCGACAATGCGCCACAACTTATAATTACGCTAAATTATGACCAAAGTAAAAAGAAAGGGCCGCCGTTTTCAGTGAGTCACCATCAAGTGCAGCAATATTATGGCAGTCACTATCAAGTGACCGAGCTGGTAAGTGAACCCGCTTCTATAGGCTCAATGCCTGAGCTAACAGTCACCGAGCAGGTTTGGTTATTGAGACATGCTTGAAGCATTTGTGACTTAGTTTAAGTGCTGGCTAAGTAATTTTTGATCAAGGTTGTCAATTGATTAAATTGGTTATCTTGATCAGAATACAGACTATCTTCTAAATAAACATATCAGCTTACTTTATTTATAATATATTCGAGCTCTCTATACTGTGGAAAATCTTTAACCACTTCTAGAAAGCTATCTTTGAAAGTGCTATCTTCTTGTAATTGATAGATATCATCACATACATCAAACAATGGTAGATATGTTTGAATCGTCTTGAGTAGTTCATTTCGGTGATTTATCAATTCACGATTATTTAACTTTAGTATCTCTATCGACTCTTCAGCGTCTTCTTTGTTTTCATACCCGACTAATTGAGCGGATAAGGGATTCATTTTAATACTGTTATCACAGTCAGGCTGTAGAGGATGTATTCTAATGCTTTTACTTTGCTTTGTTTGATTGCAGTGTTTAGTTGCAGTGCAGCTTAGAAGTAAATTCTCATATTCAAATTGTAGCTTGGGATGTTGATGCTTGTCTTGTAGATGCTCTACGCTTGCGCTGTTTATAGGTATTTTTTTGCAACAGTAGCAGCAAAGCCCGTTTTGCTCAGCGTGTAATTGCTCTCTCAAAGCTTCCTTCTCATCGAAAGGTAAATCATTCCAATTGAGCGTATTATTTTTCTCAATCCACTTAGCAGTTATATCGGGCATAACACCTTTTTTATTAATCTTCTGCATAACTTTCTAGCCCTCTTTTTTTGCTGCAAGTTGGGCTTGAGTGAGATGCAATCGACAGCGCAGTAATTCCAGATTCTCTGGCATCTGTTTTTCTAATTTTAGAATGTAATTCTCTGCACTCTCAAAATTTTTCTGATAAATAAGTTCTGCAACCTTATCGAAGTCCTCTTGTGCTTTTGGGTCTCTAATTGGTACATCAAATACTTTAGTTAAAACCGTATTGACGTCTTCACCATATACGTTAGGCATTTCTGTCAGTTCACCATCATCCAATGAGTATAATAAAATATCATTACGGTCACTGATAACATGTGGTGAATGAGTGGTTAGGATAAATTGAACATTTGGAAAGGTAGCAACTAACTTATCGATTAGGTCGTGCTGCCACTTTGGATGCAGATGTAAATCCACTTCATCAATCATCGCCACGCCTTCACCCTCTAATGGATTATCAAGGCTAGGATTAAGTATAACTAAGCGACGCGCAATATCACCAACTAAGGCTAATAAAGACTTTTCTCCTTGTGAAAGCTGATTAATATCCAACTCTTCACCATCTTTTTCTACTATCATTGTTGGTTTATTCAAACGACGAATACGAATGTTTTTAAAATTAGTAAACCTTTCAATCGCTTTTCTAACGCAGTCTAGTTGACTTTTAAAACCTCTCAAAACTGATGCATGCAGCATATCAGATCTTATCAAAAACTGATTTATCTCGCTTTGTTTATGGTCTATCTCAGCGGTTAATTTAGCTAAGCTACGATATAAAAATATCTCTTTTTCAGTTTCCACATCATTTATAATTTTCTCGATAACATCCTTTTCCGTTTTCAACTTATGTAAATGATTTTCAATACTATCTAATTCTTTAGACTGAGTTTTATCTTTGCTTATCTCGTTCTCAACATCTTCGTTATCGCGAAACCATTCAAAGAACTCTTCGTAATTACTCCCTGCATTTGAAAAGTCCTTGTAAGCTGATAGCTGATCTAATACAAAACTATAGCTAGCTTCTATACTATTAATTTCGACATTTCTGTCGATTGTATAGTTTGCTATTAAAGGCAAGCTTGACTTTCTACTACTTCCAAAAATTTCTACATACTTTTTAATTAAGTAATTAAACCCATTATCACTTGTACCGTACACAGCTGGTTTTAAAACATTTTCTCTAGTTACATTCAAGTTAAAACCTTTTACTTCGTTATTCATGTCAGAAAATAACAAATCCAGATTAACTCTGTCTCTATTTTTCTTAATTCTATATTGATTGATGTATTCTCCTTCATGTGGAAATACTATGGTATCACTGTCTTTCGTAGTACTAGAAACCGATTCTTCAGTATAATATAGTAAACCGTTCACAAACCAACTCAGTCCAGTCGCTAAAGCTTGTAAGACTTGCGATTTTCCCGCTCCATTGTTACCCACAATCACAGTGACATTGCTTGTCTTCTCAGCTGTGGGGGCAAAGTCTATTGTTAAGTCTTCAAAGCGACCATAGTTTTGTAGATGTAAGCGTTTGACTTTCATTTTTATCTTTCTCTTTTATAGAGTGCAATATATCAATGCTCAGATTTGGCCTTGGCATTACTTTCTGCCAATCAGTATAACAACTTAAGAGATAATTGAGGGATACTATTAGCCTGAGAAAAGTCTCACTTTAATCAGAAAACCTCTTCCAATCTCACGCTAACGTCAGCTTATAGTAACTGAGTGCTGCGACACCTTTTCTTTATTATCGAGATTGGTTACTCTAAGTCCATATGACCTCTGCGCGCTTTTCACTTTTACTCACGACCTCGATGCTTATAGGATATTTTCATGCGTTTGACTCCCCTTTCTACTTTGTCGCTTCTTAGTATGGCCGTTGGTATCAGTCTTGCCAGTACGGCTCAAGCTGCCCGTCCCGATGCTCCAGACTTATCAAATAGCGAATTTCAACAATGTTTGGATGGTCTAAAGAACTCCAGTAAATTCAGCGATGTGAATGGCTATACTTTTAACAACTATCGCCCAAGCCAACCTGATCCAAGCGTGATTCAGTCGCTCAACTATCAACCAGAGTTTCAAAAAGATGTCTGGGATTATCTCTCAGCGCTGGTAGACAAAGAGCGTGTCGAAGATGGAGTCCGTGCTAAGCGTCAATGGCGTGATACACTCCGCCAAATCGAATCACGTTACGGGGTAAAAGCTGAGCACGTACTAGGTGTGTGGGGTGTCGAATCTAACTTTGGACAAACTTTGGGCAAAAAACCCTTATTTGAGTCGTTAGCGACCCTATCGTGCTTCGATCGTCGCCAAAGCTATTTCCAAGGTGAGTATGCCAACGCCCTAAAAATTGTCCAAAATGGTGATATTGCGCCAAATGACATGACAGGCTCATGGGCAGGCGCCTTTGGACAAACGCAGTTTATGCCCAGCACCTTTTTAGAATTAGCAGTCGATTTCGATGGTGACGGCCGTCGTGACTTAGTCAATAGTGTGCCTGATGCGCTTGCCTCTACCGCCAACTTTTTAGACAAACGCGGCTATCGCACGGGCGAACCTTGGGGTTATGAAGTCAAATTACCTAGCGGTTTTTGGGCAGCGTCTAACCGTAAGGACAAAAAATCTATCAGTCATTGGCGCAGTCAAGGTATTACGCTTGCCAACGGTAGCCCGCTACCTTCTGACTTGAGTAGTGCGGGATTACTACTGCCTGCTGGTATTGATGGCCCTGCTTTTTTGGTCGGCAAAAACTTTGATACGTTTTACTCGTACAATGCGTCAGAAAACTACGCGTTGGCAATCGCTCACTTATCAGATTTGATCACACGCGAAGACAGCAGCAAAACTGACTTTGTGACGGCGTGGCCGACAGACGACCCTGGTATCAGCCGCCAGCAAGCCAAAGATATTCAGCAAGCATTAATCAATGCAGGTTACGATATTGGCGGTGTTGATGGCATTATTGGAGACGGCACACGCACGGCGATTCAGCAATATCAATCTAGTCGCGGTATATTCCCAGCCGATGGCCGCGCTGGTCAGAAGTTCTATAGTGCCATTGTTGGTAACACTGCGCCTAGCAATACACAATACAATAGCGCCCCATCAACCAATCAATACGGTCAGCCGTCGAACAGCCAGCCATTAAAACCTGCTACTGCTGATCGAATGGGACAATTGATTCAACAGCAGACGACCACTGTCCAACCTTATTCAACGCAACCGTCAGTTCAATCATCAAGCACAGGTAATGTACGTTATCGCCGTGTCACTGATGCTAATGGTGTCGTGAAGCTTGTCCGTGTGGATGAAGGCTCATAGTCTTAAATGACTCTGTTAGCTAGATAGTTAATCAAATACAAAAAAGGCCACGTTATTATTTAACGTGGCCTTTTTTATATTTGACTGCTTATAACTAAGACAATCTGACAAAACTACTGCTTAAATAATAGGCGGTGGATTTGGTTTGCCATTGTCGCCGTTCCAGTTTTCACGCGCTTTTTCGTCTAGATCAGCTGGAGTTTTATGCTCCCACTTACCATTTTCTTTCCAAGTATCATTGCCCCAATCTTCGTCTTCTTCTCTATTATCTAGCTCTTTATACACTTGGCTTGGGTCGATACCACGGCGCTTCATATCTGCTACTTGTTCTTCTAGGGTATGAAACTTCTCAGCATCGTGCATAGACTGTTCTAAACCATCTAGCTCTTTTTTTAACTCATCGCTTTTAGAGTTGCTCATTGTATACGCTCCTTAAATAATCTGTCTTGTTTTACTCGTTTGTCTTTTTAATAATAAGTTTGATCTGTCTTATTATCACTAGTATCAAATCGATTCACAACCGTTAGCTCGTATGCTTTGTATTACAAAACGTAGCCACCACGACAGCTATATACGTGTATACGTTGAAATGATAGGTTTCCAAACCACAAATCTGTGAATTAGCAAAAACCTTTGGAAGCTTTAAAAATAACTGGAACTACGCATTCTCATTGTTTAATAAGTTTTTGGCATAAAACGTCAACTTCCAAAGCTCTTGTGTGACACGAGTCCCGTAAGTCGTCAGCTGTATCCAGTTTGCACCAACCAGTTTCGTTGTAGTGTATTTAAATCATCCTGATAAATCTGACAACGTGAGACAGCATGGACATTTGGCATATCTTGTTTGATGTCTCGCTCAGCTTTAGATGCGATTAAGCGATTGACGACATTTTGCAGACCATAACTGGAGAAGGTTGTTGGTATTTTCATCATGATGATTAATACTTCTCTCCATGTCAATACCATCGTTCTACTCACATCTGTTAAGTTACCTCCTTCATAGGCTTGAGCGCTATAGCGAATAGAGAAAGTTTCTGATAAATCAATTGGGTCAATCTCACTAGCCACTTTAGGTTCATTGTCAACCTTTTTCGTTTTTATGCAGTTTCATTTTTAAAACTGCTACTTTTTATGTTGGTATCTTTGACATCAATCTCTGCAATATCGTCAGTTTTGAAAATATTTTCTTTACTGGTCTTTT
Organism: uncultured Gammaproteobacteria bacterium; assembly: GCA_963744895.1. GTDB lineage: Bacteria > Pseudomonadota > Gammaproteobacteria > Pseudomonadales > Moraxellaceae > Psychrobacter. Next base: position 244,245 of record CAVUUW010000005.1, on the reverse strand, counting down.
TATTTGTAGATAAGAGATCAGCAAACCTTTCAGACAGTGTGAGTTTACTAAACTCAATCATCTCTTCACTGCCCCTTGCCCAGCCTCCTTCTACTTTGTGATTGCTTAATGTATTGTAATAAGCTTGCACGAGTAGCTGATCGACGTCCTCTTCTTTATCATAGTAATATATCTGATTGCCCTGACGCATTACCAGTTTGATAAATTCTTGCAGTTGACGACTAATAGTGCCGTCTTGGTTATTTTTTATTAGGATCATGAGAGGCTTGAGCTTAGCTTTGGCATTCAAATAGCTCAAATGCATTTGGCTAACGCCCGTCTTTTGCACCGTACCGTAGCTGTCTCCAACCAGCATCAATGCATAGTCACAAGCGTCAATACATTGTCGACCATATAACGATGCCTTTGGCAGTTTACTTGACACATCATAGGTCAAAAAGGCACGAGCTTGAAAAAATATCGCCAAGCTGTCTAATGCTAGTAATTGATCATTATCAGCACATATAACATGAATGTGATATCGGCGGTTTGGCACAATTACCTCAGGGATTGGTTCATGACACTATGTAATACGAGTAATATGATATGCAGCAAAGAACAAATATCCTATTTTTCAGGGCACAGTATACTCCTATAAAAGTGAACTTAACTTATCTTTACAAATTAATTCCATGATGGAAGTATTGATTTGAAAGTCAGTGCTGACAGTTACTTAGCGTAATACTGTAATATGACATCTGTACCAAGGAGGCGTTCTACCAAGATTGTTAGTTTATCATCGTATTTAGTGGCATAAAAGATTAATGGGAAATTATTATAAACTTTTGTTTTATTTCTTTCTTGGTGTTTGTCTTCTAAACAATTCTCTGTATCTCTACTATCTAAAGAGGCTGACAGCTGATTGATGATTAATAATTGCTTAACGCGCTCTGCAATTGCTTGTCCAGAATCGACTACTTGCATCGGTAACTGCTGCTTTATAATCTCATCTAACAAGAACGTTTTAAAAAACGGATAGTGAGTACAGCCTAGTACCAATTGATCAACCCCATCTATAGCAAACGTCTGTAACTGCTTCCGCAACCTAATCGCTGTTTCATCTTGCTCTGGCATACCCGCTTCTACCCAAGGCACCAACTGTGGATCGAAATATTTGATGACTGATGTGTTATTAGGTGTAGCAATACTGCTAATCACATCATTAAGTAGTGATCCGTTTAAGGTGGCTTTGGTCGCCAATACAGCGACCCGACCACTTTTACTGGCCAGCACAGCCGGTTTTAGAGCAGGTACTAAGCCAACAATAATTAGTTGAGGATAGCGGTGTCTAGCTTTTTCTAGAGCATGAGCTGAAGCACTATTGCAAGCAATGACGATAAGCTTGCAGCCTTGCTGACATAACCACTCCACCGCAATCAACGTTAGAGCTTCTATATCTTCACTATCACGATTACCATAGGGTACATTTAATGTATCAGCATAATATACATAACGTTCGGCAGGCAGTTGCTGCGCTAGGTGGAGATAAACAGATAAACCACCAATACCGGAATCAAATAAGCCGATAGGGGCGTTGCGATCAATATTATTCATGGTTGTATAAACGTCTGTGTCATTGATAACCGAGTTAGCCATCCCCAAAATTTTTCGTTTTTAAAAATGCTCTTTGATGCTTAGGCGAGACTGAATAAAATGGATACACAATATCATGACGCCATTATCATATAAATAATCATGCACATACTGATTGCATCAAAACGATCAAACGTCTTTAGTTGCTAGTTTAGTTACTCGTTTAATCATTTGGCATGGATAACTGATAATCATTTCCACCACTTTCTAACATTAGTATTGTAAGGCCATCTTGTTCTGATAACTCACCAATCTCGATCAAATGATAAAAAGTATTGCGATTAATGAGGGCGCTCAAACCGTTTCTAACCATCATATAAGGTCGTACTAACGCCTCATTGATGATTTTTTTCTGATTTTTCGTACTATCAGCAGATTCAACCTCGTTTATCGCATCATTGTCATCAGAATCATATGTCTTTAATGTAATTAAGTGCTCATTATCTAAACGTACTACATCGCCTGTCGTTGTCGTAAACTCTAACCAACTATGATTGCCTTCATTAATAATACCGACATCATTAATAAATAGAGGCGCATCTTCTACTTGAATACGAATTTTTTGTACAGGCGTTTTTAAAAAGTATTCATTGATGCCATTATTTTCTTCTTTCCATAGAATAGAGGCAAATAAACTCACTAATGACTCTCTGGTCACTTTGCTGCCTTCATGCCACCATTCGCCGTTTGCCTTTATCACCAAATCCATATCTGCCACACTTTGGGGATGCCATTTTTCTAGTGGTGGAATGGCTCGCCCTTCCCGTACCCCAGCAGTGGTCTTTAAATACTGGCTGAGCGCATCTATATTATTTAGAGCGGACGGCACGGCAGCTGTAGCATCGGCTTCGATACCATCATTTTTAATTGCATTGTTTTTATCATTATTCATCGTGGCATCCTTTACCGTGAATTTAAAGTTTGTAATATCTTCCGTTATTATAATTTTTTGTTTAGGTTATGATGACGCAACATCATTTTAATACCCTTACTTATATTAGCTTACCTTAACACCGTTACTCATAAATGCGTATCGTGTTTGTAGGATTTTTCTTTTATAATGAGTAACAGTTTTTTATTGCAATGGTCGAGTGGTGTTGTACCACTGACACGTTTTACGTTATGTATTGATATCCTTAGATAAAATGGTCTCGACAACAATATGATTGAATATAATCAGTCAAGGTTATAAAGACCGTTTTATTAGGCCGCCATATGTCTGAGTAGCGTTAGCGCCGCAAGTCTATTATTCAAGTATTAAGCTAATGATGCCCTGAGATAAGCCACTAAAAGTTTAGGAGTAGGTATGCAAGAGCAAGACAATCAAAAGCCCGCCATTGACGGTGATACTGTGAATACTGACAAACCAGTCGCACAAGAGACGGTAGATTTGGCTAAAGCAGAGCAGACAGCAGTAACACAAGAAACGCCAGCTGAAGAAATAGCCGTAGAAGAACAAACGACACCAGCAGTGATCGATGAAGTAGAGCAGCCTGTCGTAGAAGAGCCTGAAATTGAGCGTGAATCAATGGAATTTGACGTCATTGTCGTCGGCGGTGGACCTGCAGGTCTCTCTACTGCCATCCGTTTGCGTCAGCTGGCTATTGCAGCAGGCAATGATGAATTTATGGTGTGTGTAGTCGAAAAAGGATCTGAATTTGGCGCTCATACTTTATCTGGTGCCGTCATTGAGCCGCGCGCTTTAAATGAGCTGATACCAGATTGGAAAGAAAAAGGCGCGCCTCTTAATGTACCAGCCAGTGAAGATCGCTTTTATTATTTAAATTCAGCCACGCGCTCTACCAAAGTGCCTGACTCGCTGATTCCAGCACCGATGCACAATAACGGTAACTATATTGTGTCGCTAGGCAATGTGGTGCGCTGGCTTGCAGTACAAGCAGAAGAACTTGAAGTCATGATGTTCCCAAGTTTTGCCGCTGATGACATTTTGTATAACGATGACGGTTCGGTACGCGGTATTTTGACTGGTGATATGGGTGTGAAAGCCAATGGTGAAGCCAAGCCAAGCTTTGAGCCAGGTTACGAGCTTCTTGCCAAATACACCGTCTTTGCAGAAGGCAGCCGTGGTCATTTGGGTAAGCGCTTAATCAGTCGATTTGGTCTGGATAAAGACTCAGATGCTCAGCATTATGGCATTGGGTTAAAAGAGCTGTGGGAAGTTACCCCAGAAAAACATGAGCAAGGTGTGGTCATGCACGGTCTTGGCTGGCCATTGACTGAAACTGGCTCGACTGGTGGTTGGTGGTTGTACTTTGATGAAAACAACCAAGTAAGTTTTGGTTTGGTTGCTGATTTGTCTTATCACAATCCCTATATGTCACCGTTTGATGAGTTACAGCGCTTAAAGACGCATCCTGTCATCAAAAATGTATTAGAAGGCGGCAAACGTATTTCTTATGGGGCGCGTGCATTAACCAAAGGTGGCCTGAACTCCTTACCCAAATTCACCTTCCCAGGTGGCGTATTAGTCGGTGACGATGCTGGATTCTTAAACCCTGCTAAAATCAAAGGCACACATACTTCAATGAAGTCAGGTATGCTCGCAGCTGAAGCAATTTTTGAGGCGTTACAAGCAGAGCGTCAACATGATGAAGTCGTTGCCTATACCACCATGTATAAAGAGTCATGGCTCTATCAAGACAATTACGAGTCTCGCAACTTCTCACCTGCGATGCACCGTATGGGTCAGTTTATGGGTGGTGCTTTTATCTTTATAGAGCACAATTTATTGAAAGGTAAAATGCCATTTACCATCCATGATAACCTACCAGACTACGATCAGTTAGAGCGTGCCAATCACGCCTACAAGCCCACTTATCTGAAGCCAGATGGTAAGCTGGTATTTGATAAATTGTCTTCGGTGTTTATCTCCAACACCAACCATGCTGAAGATCAACCAACGCATTTGAAATTAACTGATCCCACGGTTCCTATTTCGATTAATTTACCCTTGTATGCCGAGCCTGCACGTTTGTATTGCCCAGCTGGTGTATATGAAGTCGTAAAAGATGCTGAGGGCGCAAAATTTGTGATCAATGCACAAAACTGTGTACATTGTAAAACCTGCGATATCAAAGATCCCTCACAAAACATCACTTGGGTCACACCAGAAGGTGGCGGTGGCCCTAACTATCCAAATATGTAAACCATAATTGGAACGATTCTAGTCATTTCATCATATTTCAATAAAAAACCGCCTTCAAAGAGGCGGTTTTTTTTATTCATTACAGTCGATTTGATTTAAACAGACATCACGCCGCTAGCCCTATTTTTTATGACATTTTTATTTTAAACGGACTGTCTTAAGAGTCGCAATCGCTTTGTTCAGTTAATCTGTTGAAGCATCATGGTTGGCTTAATCTCTTAGTTTTACAAAATCATCAGGATTGAAATTAATTTGACCACCCATCGTGCCTTTTCAGCATTCTATAGACATTATTTGAACTATAATCGTATTATTTACTTATTGATGCGTTAATTTTATTTTTAAAATGAATGTTATTTACATTTAATATCCTATAGAATGTATTGCGTAACAATTTAGCATTATAAGTTAAATGAGTGTTATCCTGCATCATTAGAATTAGTTATAAGTAGCAATCTTGCCATACTAATTTTTATGTTATTAACTAAAACGTATAAATAATTATTTATAGTTGCATTTATTTAATGTTGGTAAACTGAACTCGATTTATAAAATTTATGCGTATTCGAAAATCTGCATAAATAGTTGAATTAGTACAAACTTTAAGCGCTTGTCAGGAAGACGAGATTGTGTAAAAGACAGCGGACTGTCCTGCCTCCTCTTTCTTCCTCGATACACTTTGTTTTGCTCATAGAAAATCCTGAATCAAAGTGACCCATGCGATGCTTAATCATTTAGTGTTGATTTTTAGTTGAACAGTTTTTAAGTAAACCGTTTTCAGGTAAATAATTTTTATTGATTATAAATATTATTACGCACTATGAATTTCATTGTTTAAAACTCTCATTTTATGAGGCAGTCTATCTCTACTGTTTATGACAAATTAAGCCATAGAAGCTAGATAACGTCTTTCTCATGATCTTACTGGCATTATTAATTTTGAAAGCTTTGATAATAGGCACCTATTCAGACAGTATTCTATAGATCTAACGTCATTGTCATCAATAAATGTCAGATCATTGTGAGACTAGGATGAGACTAACAATAATATTTTAGGTAAGACAAAAGGAGTTGCTCTATGGAAAACCACAACGATCCATCTGGTTATTGGCGCGCCAATATCCGTCTCATTTTAGGTAGCCTAGTCGTATGGGCACTATGTTCTTATGGTTTTGCTATTCTTTTACGTCCTCTCTTAACTGGTATTAGAATCGGTGGTACTGATCTGGGCTTTTGGTTTGCTCAGCAAGGTTCTATTGCAGTATTTATCGTCTTAATTTTCTTTTACGCTTGGCGTATGAATAAGTTAGATAAACAATATGGTGTAGACGAGGAATAGCGCTATGAGTCAATTTGTAATTAATATTATTTTTGTAGGTCTGTCCTTTGCTCTCTACTTCGGTATTGCAATTTGGGCGCGAGCTGGTTCGACCAGTGAATTCTACGTAGCAGGTGGCGGTGTGCATCCTGTGGTCAACGGTATGGCAACAGCCGCCGATTGGATGAGTGCAGCGTCATTTATCTCAATGGCAGGTATTCTTGCGGCTGGTGGCTATGGCGCTTCAACGTACCTGATGGGCTGGACTGGGGGTTATGTACTCTTAGCGATGCTACTAGCACCCTATTTACGCAAATTTGGTAAATTTACGGTTCCTGATTTCATTGGGGACCGTTTTTACTCTAAGACGGCTGCTATGATTGCGGTCGTGTGTTTGATCATCGCATCAACCACTTACGTTATTGGTCAGATGACTGGTGCCGGCGTTGCCTTCTCGCGCTTCTTAGAAGTTAGTAACACTACAGGTCTACTGATTGCCGCTGTTGTGGTTTTCTTCTACGCGGTCCTTGGTGGTATGAAAGGGATTACCTATACTCAGGTCGCTCAGTATGTCGTTCTTATGATCGCCTATACTATTCCTGCTGTATTCATCTCGCTTGAGCTGACTGGCAATCCCATTCCAGGTTTGGGTTTATTCTCAACCCATACCGAATCAGGTTTGCCTTTATTGGCCAAGCTTGATCAAGTTGTGACGGATTTAGGTTTTACCGCTTATACGGCTGATGTTCCTAATAAGTTAAACATGGTGCTATTCACCTTGTCACTTATGATCGGTACAGCAGGTCTACCTCACGTTATCATTCGCTTTTTCACCGTTCCTAAAGTGGCAGATGCACGTTGGACTGCTGGTTGGACGTTAGTATTTATCTCATTGCTCTACTTTACTGCCCCTGCAGTGGGTGCAATGGCTCGTTTGAACCTAATTGATACTATCTATCCACAAGGTGTGGAAGCGGATGCCATCAATTACGATCAACGTCCAGATTGGATGAGAACATGGGAAGAGACTGGTCTCATTAAGTACAACGATCTCAATAATGATGGCCGTATTCAGATGTACAACGATAGTGGACTTGGTGCTGCTCAGTTGGCGCTAAATACTGCTGAAACTGACGGTGGAGACGTTGCAGCTGCCACTGCTGCCGTCGATACGGCTCGTGCTGCGCATGATCTAGAAGTCGATGGTCGTTTTGCCAATGCAGGTTGGGCAGGTAATGAGCTAGATGTTAACGCTGATATCTTAGTATTGGCTAACCCAGAAATCGCTCAGCTTCCACCATGGGTTATCGGTCTTATCGCAGCAGGTGGTTTGGCAGCAGCTCTATCAACAGCGGCGGGTCTACTACTCGCTATCTCATCAGCAATCAGTCATGATTTGATCAAGCGTAATTTGAACCCGAACATCACTGACAAGGGCGAGTTACAAGTTGCTCGTGTCACAATGGGTGTAGCAATCGTTATTGCTACTTGGTTGGGTATTAATCCACCGGGCTTTGCCGCACAGGTAGTGGCACTCGCCTTTGGTATTGCCGGTGCGTCACTGTTCCCTGCATTGATGATGGGTATTTTCTCTAAACGTATCAACAATCTTGGCGCCATTGCTGGTATGCTGACAGGCTTGATTAGTATCCTAGTTTATATCTTTGTCTTCAAAGGCTGGTTCTTTATCAGTGGTACAGCAAACTTCCCTGATACAGAAGAGTATTGGTTATTTGGTATCTCGCCATTGTCATTTGGCGCGGTTGGTGCATTGATTAACTTCATTGTAGCCTTCGCTGTGTCTTACGCGACCAAAGCACCACCATTACACATTCAGGAACTGGTTGAAAGTGTCCGCTCTCCACGCGGCGCTGGCGGTGCAGTCGACCACTAAGCGCACGACTGAGGATATATTTTTAGTTGATATATATCACTCACAGGCAGTCGCTGCTTGTGAGTGATTTTTTTATCCTATATTTATGACAAAAACGTTAGTTTATCGCTTTATTACAGATACTTTATTCAAGCCGCTTGATTCAAGGGATTTGACGAAAAGCGTTTGATAAGAAGTGTCTCATTAAAAGTATCTCATTATAAGTACTGACGCAATTAAGGAAATTTTATGCTTTTTGAGTTTATCGCTACCATAGCGGCTGCATTTGGTATGGCTGGATTGGCACTGATCATAACTCACCTCAGTAAACTGGCAGGCAAACGCACACCAAGGTGGCTGCTCCCGTTATTTGCAGCTCTTGGTATTTTTGGGTTTCAGATACATCAAGAGTATCATTGGTATGAGCAAGAAGTGGATAAGCTACCACAAGGCGTAGAAGTCGTTAAGACTGCCCAAAGTACGGAATGGTTTCGCCCATGGTCTTACATCAAACCGCAAACATTACGTTTTATTGCAGCGGACATAGGCAATGCCACGGTACAAATAGACAATCCACATATACATTTGGTTAATTTATATTTATTTGAAAGACGTAGAAGTGTACAAAAAATTCCGCAAGTCATAGATTGTAATGCGCCTGCACGTGCAGATTATGTATTACCGACAAAAGACAGCACGCTGACGATTGATGAGCATGTAAAACAAACCACCGCATGGCGAGATTTGGCTAAAGATGATTCTTTATTCACCAGTGTTTGTACAGGTTAAGACCAACGTTGCTCCAAATACTAGAAACCACGTTATCGTAAACGATATATTTATAAACTTATTTGATAACGCTTATATTTAATCGCACTAAGCAGTTAATAACGCTTAGCAGTTGCCGAATAAGTGTGCTTCGAATTAGCGCCTAATAGCAACCCTGCACATAAGCCCCCAAAATGCGCCGCAAACGAGATGCCTTGTTGCGGCATTAATCCTTGTTTGATAGTCAGCCAATAACCTGTCCCCATCACAATACAAGCGAGCAAATATCCCCAGCGCCGCGCAAATATAGCTCCGCCGATCATATAACCGAGCATCGCAAAACACAGTCCTGACGCCCCAATATGGATGGACAATGGCGAGCCAATAACCCAAGTAACCAACCCAGAGGCGACAATCAGTTTGAGCACAGTGCTATATGCGTTTTTTTCAAATAAACCAAATAAAAATAGAATTTGTAATAAGGTTATCGTATTGCCAAGCAAATGTGAAAAGTTGCCGTGCATCGTCCATGATGCAAAGACTCCTATCATGCTACCAACATCAAAGGCACGCGGAACGATTCCAAAGATATTCCACATGCCAAACAACAATACTTCATTTAAAAAGAACATACCCCACATCGGTATAAGCACAAAGGCGTATAAACCGATAACCTGCTTGAGTCGTACCATGATTAAGTTGAGCAATTGCTGCCACTTCATATAATGTCTTATCCTTTTAAACGGATGTTTCAGATACTAATCAATGCTGCACCATAAACCCTGGTCGCTCTACTGGTGTGAAAGACAACAATGCTGCATCTTTGCCGCTCGTTAAATAACTGTCGCTATGCAGTAATGAGGTCGAGTGATAAGGCACCAATGCCGTAGGGATAAAATCACGCGCCGCATCAATATGTTTGATGGAATCATCGAAGAAAATATGCGGTGCAAACGTTCTTAGCACCGCTGTTTTTTCTAAACCGCCTAAGAAAAAAGCCATATCGACATTGACGCCCCACTCTCTTAATGTCTTGATTGCACGGAGATCAGCAGGCGCATTACGCGCAGTCACCAAGGCAATTTTTATCGGAGAGTACTCAAGACCAACAGGCAGACGCTCTTGTAACTTCGACAGCTTAATCAATAATTCAGCATAGGGGCCTTTTTCGATCGGCAAATCACGCATCTGTTTTTCACGATCATGAAACGCTCGCAAACCCTTTTGCTTATAAAGCAGCTCACCTGAGTCGTCAAACAATACTGCGTCACCATCAAACGCAATACGCAGCTGATGAGTATCAAGCTCATAAGTATTAACAGGCGTCGCATCTAAAATTGCACAAGCACAAATATTGGCATCGGCGACTTGCTGCGCATCATCACGATTGGTCGTTAAAAACAAATCAACATTGAAGTCTTTAATGTAGGGCGCAATAGGGCTACCTGAAATGAATGCAGATCGTGAAATATTTAAACCATGCTCACGAATAGCATTGAGCACTTGAATACCCGTATCTGGACTGCTTTTTGAGACAATCACCACTTCTACTAATGGGGCTTCAATTTCTGACGCTTCTCCATCATCATGGCAATAGTCATTCAAATTTAACAATGCTTTTATTAAAGGGTAACCGGCGCCAATGTTTAAAGGATCATTCTCACGCTCAGTCATATAATCACGAAATGTTTTTATAGCGCTCTCTGGTTGCTGCGCCAAAAGTTGTACTAAATAGCTCTCGGATTCGGTCAAGTCAAAAAGTGCAGTTGCGGAAATCGCGACTATTAGCGTATTACTAAAATCGACTGCCATGAAACTCTCTACTTATAAAATGATCAATATGAAAATATCAACCAGTTTACTACATTCCCTAGCATTTAGAATGATAAGAAAAGTTATCACAGGGCAACGTATTTGATAAATGATATGGCTTTATAAATTGAACATTTACACCAAATTTTATTTATAAAAAAGCCATACTGTTGTAACAACAATATGGCCAAATGAATTGATAATAAAACTTAAGTCAATAACACCAAAGATATCGCTGGGAAAGCGACTAAAATTCCTAGTCGAATGACATCTGAGACAATAAAAGGCGCGACTCCGCGGAACATATCGCTCAGCTTAATATGCGGTGCCATTGCCTTAATCACAAAGATATTCATACCCATCGGCGGCGTAATCAAACCAAGCTCGACCGTCAATACCGCAATAATACCAAACCAAACGGGATCAAACCCTAACGCCAAAATAATAGGGTAAATCACTGGAATCGTGATTACCAACATGGCCAAGGCATCCATAAACAGCCCCAGTAGAAAATACATGATTAAAATGCAAATCAGTACAATCATGGGACTCACGGATAAAGTTCCGATCCAAGTTGCCATCGTATAAGACAAACGCGATACGGAAATAAAGTAGCCCAAAGCTTCCGCGCCAAGCAGCATAAAGAATACAACGGCTGATAATGCGAGTGTTTCGATCAAAGATTGTTTCAGACCCTTTATGCGCATGCCTTTAGCAAAAGCATAAGCCCATGAAACAAATGCACCAACGGCCGCTCCTTCTGTTGGCGTAAATAAACCAAAGAAAATACCAGCAATAATAATGATAAAAATAAAGCTAAACGGTATCAGACCAGTCAATGAAACCAGCTTTGCTTTCCAAGACGTTGACTCGCCACGACGTGCTAAATGGGGTTTCCAGCGCACCATAATCATGACCGTAATCGAGTACATCACCATGCCTAAAATACCCGGCAAGAAACCCGCGATAAACATATCACCGACGGACTGCTGGGTTAAAATAGCATAGACCAGTAAGGCAATACTGGGCGGAATCATGATACCGAGCGTACCACCAGCTGCCAAAATACCACAGGCAAAGCCGGGCTGATAACCGTATTTTTCCATTTGTGGTAGCGCGACCTTTGTCATCGTTGAAGCAGTCGCTAACGATGAACCTGAAATAGAGGCAAAGATACCAGAAGAGCCAATACCAGCAATACCTAGGCTACCTCTCACCCCGCCAAATATGGTTCGAGTGGCTTCAAACAGTTTACCCGCCATGCCGGAATGAGTAGCAAACACCCCCATCAAAATAAACAAAGGGATCGCGCTAAAGTCGTATTTTGCTAAGACATCCACTGGGATGTCCTTGAGCATTTGCAGCGCGCCACTTGGCGCAGTCACTGCGCCAAAACCAACAAGGCCGACGCCTAACATCGCAAGAGCTACTGGCACTCTTATAACAACGAGTAAGATCATGGCAACTAAGCCGATGGCACCGATAATTTCTGGACTCATGCGCCTGTCTCCTCGGCGTCAAAGAACTGACCCGTTTTAAAGATATTGATGGACTCGATTAATGAGCGAATAGCAAGCAAGAGACTTAAAAATGCACTAAACGCATAGATAGGCATCATTGAGATTCTAAGATCTTGAGTAACCTTGCCATATTCTATGGCATCGACTGCACTTTCAAAAAGTCCCCATGAGAAGATAAGACCAATAACGAAAAAGCCCATCATAAAGACGCCCATCATATAACCCTTAATGGTTTGAGACATCTTCTGTGTAAAAACATCAACGATAATCTGTGAACGCTCTACAAATGCGGCGAAGGCTGCAAGCAAAGCAAACAGCATAAAGTAAGAAACAATCTCTACGCTGCCTTTTACCGTAAACCCAAACTCACCACCGGTGAGCTTGAATATATAACGGGCAGTCACATCCAACACAGTCGCTAAAACGATAATAATAAGACTAATGCCACCAAAAAACTGGCATAACCTAGAAATAATAGTGCTGACTTTGATTAAGAATCCCATACGATACTCCCTATAGGTTATACCTTACAGGCTTCGCTAGCAGCTTTGGCTTTCTGGTAGACGCCATCTGCATCTAGACCTAATGCTTTGACATCGCTAAGATATTTATTAGTACCTTTTTCAAGTGGACCTTTCCAATTTGGATCATTGAGCGGGTCAGGAATGTCGATAATTTCATCCCCTTTATCTTTGGCGGCTTGTATCGCCATTTGGTCATGCTTATCAAATACTTCACCGACCTTATTGGCAAGCGCCATTCCCGAATTCTTATCTAACACTTCTTTTAAATCATCAGGCAAATTGTCGTATTTATCCTTATTCATCGTGACCATCAGCGCCGAGCTATAAAAAGGAATGTTGGTATGATATTTTGTGATCTCGTCAATTTTGAAAGCGGTCACTGCTTCCCAAGGGAAGCTGAGGCCATCGACAACCCCACGTTGCAAAGAGGTATACATATCATTGGCTGGCAATCCGACAGGCGACGCCCCTGCACTTTCAATAATGTCACCAGCAACTGCTGAAGGACGACGGATTCTCATACCTTTCATATCTTCAGGCGTTCGAATCAGTTTATCAGTAGTATGAAGAGAGCCTGGTCCAGCGCCATACATAAACAACATATGCGTGTCTTTGTATTCACTAGCAAGCGTTCCATCGTTATAAAGCGTCTGTAGCATACAACCCATTTGAGTGGCTGAGTTTGATAAACCCGGGAGTTCGGCGATCTGAGTGAGAGGAAAGCGACCACTGGTATAGCCATGAGCTTGTGAACCAATATCTATCGTACCTTTAGCAGCAGCTTCATAGGTAACATCGGCTTTAGCGAGACCTGCGGACGGATACAGTTCTATTTTTAAACGACCATTAGAATCAGTTTCTATTTGTTTGGCCCAAGGTTCGAAAACTTCTGTACTAATAGACGAAGTTGCTGGCCAAAAATGAGAGAAGCGTAAAACAGTTGTTTCTTGAGAGGTAGTCGAATCGGCACTATTGCTATCAGCAGATTGGTTAGAGCAGCCAAAAAGACTAATGGCGGCTACAGCGCCAATTGAAAAAAGAGGAGCTAACTTCATTATCAATTCCTTTTGATAATTATAAGAGTAGGAGTAATACTTAGATTTAATACTTTCAATCAAAAAAGCACTGCTTTGTAGATTAGTTAATACCTCCATGTAATTAACTTTAATAAAAACACCATTTGAAATTATCAGCTAAAATGATATAAGTCAAATCATTTTGATGTAATAGAGATACTATTACTATACGGCATAGCAGTATTTTATGGACAAAAGCCTAAACTGATTGGTACAGGAAGATCATATAGAGCAATGCAGAAAACTAGGAGCGCTGTCAAAGCAAAGCTTCACTCTAAAAGTCATTACAAGAAAGCGACTGGATAGGGATAACTAATGAGGCTGACAAAGTAGAAATAAAGGAGCAGGCAAAGAAAAGCCCCTTGATACGTTAGTATCAAGGGGCAAATCAGAATAGAGAGCTGACGATGACCTACTCTCACATGGGCGAACCACACTACCATTGGCGCTACGATGTTTCACTTCTGAGTTCGGGAAGGGATCAGGTGGGGCCATCGCGCTATTGTCGTCAGCAAAGGGGGTTAGATATGAGTCTGTTTTAGTTTTACTTATTTGACTAAGTATCACTTAACCTAACTGAATCAAGGTTAAAGGTGATATCGAAATGTTCTTTCTTTATTCTAAAGCTTTCGCTTTACAAGATAGATTAATTAGACTTGTATACAAACCACTTGGGTGTTGTATGGTCAAGCCAAACGAGCAATTAGTACAGGTTAGCTACACACATCGCTGTGCTTCCACACCCTGCCTATCAACGTCCTAGTCTTGAACGGCTCTTTAGGGAAATCTAATCTTGAGGTGGGCTTCCCGCTTAGATGCTTTCAGCGGTTATCCCATCCGAACGTAGCTACCGGGCAATGCCACTGGCGTGACAACCCGAACACCAGAGGTTCGTCCACTCTGGTCCTCTCGTACTAGGAGCAGATCCTCTCAAATTTCCAACGCCCACGGTAGATAGGGACCGAACTGTCTCACGACGTTCTAAACCCAGCTCGCGTACCTCTTTAAATGGCGAACAGCCATACCCTTAGGACCTGCTTCAGCCCTAGGATGAGATGAGCCGACATCGAGGTGCCAAACACCGCCGTCGATATGAACTCTTGGGCGGTATCAGCCTGTTATCCCCAGAGTACCTTTTATCCGTTGAGCGATGGCCCTTCCATACAGAACCACCGGATCACTAAGACCTACTTTCGTACCTGCTCGACTTGTGGGTCTCGCAGTTAAGCGCGCTTTTGCCTTTATACTCTACGACCGATTTCCGACCGGTCTGAGCGCACCTTCGTACTCCTCCGTTACTCTTTAGGAGGAGACCGCCCCAGTCAAACTACCCACCATACATTGTCCTCGGTATTGTTATACCTGAGTTAGAACCCCAACATGACCAGGGTGGTATTTCAAGATTGGCTCCACCAAGACTAGCGTCTCGGCTTCAAAGCCTCCCACCTATCCTGCACAAGTCAGGTCAAAGTTCAATGTAAAGCTGTAGTAAAGGTTCACGGGGTCTTTCCGTCTAGCCGCGGGTACACAGCATCTTCACTGCGATTTCGATTTCACTGAGTCTCTGCTGGAGACAGCGCTGCCATCATTATGTCATTCGTGCAGGTCGGAACTTACCCGACAAGGAATTTCGCTACCTTAGGACCGTTATAGTTACGGCCGCCGTTTACTGGGGCTTCGATCAAGAGCTTCGCTTACGCTAACCCCATCAATTAACCTTCCAGCACCGGGCAGACATCACACCCTATACGTCCACTTTCGTGTTTGCAGAGTGCTGTGTTTTTAATAAACAGTTGCAGCAGCCTGGTATCTGCGACTGCCAGCAGCTCAAGGAGCAAGTCCTATCACCACCAACAGCGTACCTTCTCCCGAAGTTACGGTACCATTTTGCCTAGTTCCTTCAGCAGAGTTCTCTCAAGCGCCTTGGTATTCTCTACCTGATCACCTGTGTCGGTTTAGGGTACGATTCGTTTATAACTATTGCTTAGAAGCTTTTCCTGGAAGCATGGTATTTGCCACTTCGCTGTACAAGTACAGCTTGCTATCAGATCTCGGTATAAAATAGCCCGGATTTACCTAAGCTATAAACCTACATCCTTTCACCTGGACAACCAACGCCAGGCTGACATAACCTTCTCCGTCCCTCCATCGCATTATAAACAAGTATCGGAATATTAACCGATTTCCCATCGACTACGCCTTTCGGCCTCGCCTTAGGGGTCGACTCACCCAGCCCCGATTAACGTTGGACTGGAACCCTTGATCTTCCGGCGTGCGAGCTTTTCACTCGCATTATCGTTACTCACGTCAGCATTCGCTCTTGTGATACCTCCAGCATGCTTTACAACACACCTTCACAGGCTTACACAACGCTCCCCTACCACTTGAAAACAAATTCAAATCCGCAGCTTCGGCTCCTAGTTTGAGCCCCGTTACATCTTCCGCGCGGGCCGACTCGACTAGTGAGCTATTACGCTTTCTTTAAAGGATGGCTGCTTCTAAGCCAACCTCCTAGCTGTCTATGCCTTCCCACCTCGTTTCCCACTTAACTAGGAATTTGGGGCCTTAGCTGGCGGTCTGGGTTGTTTCCCTCTCCACAATGGACGTTAGCACCCACTGTGTGTCTCCCGGATATCACTCATCGGTATTCGGAGTTTGCATCGGTTTGGTAAGTCGGTATGACCCCCTAGCCGAAACAGTGCTCTACCCCCAATGGTGTTCGTCCGAGGCGCTACCTAAATAGCTTTCGGGGAGAACCAGCTATCACCGAGTTTGATTAGCCTTTCACCCCTATCCACAAGTCATCCCCTGGCTTTTCAACGACAGTGGGTTCGGTCCTCCGGTTGATGTTACTCAACTTTCAACCTGCTCATGGATAGATCACTCGGTTTCGGGTCTATACCCTGCAACTATGCGCCCTATTAAGACTCGGTTTCCCTACGGCTCCCCTAAACGGTTAACCTTGCTACAGAATATAAGTCGCTGACCCATTATACAAAAGGTACGCGGTCACCCTAATAAATTAAGGCTCCCACTGCTTGTACGCACACGGTTTCAGGTTCTATTTCACTCCCCTCACAGGGGTTCTTTTCGCCTTTCCCTCACGGTACTGGTTCACTATCGGTCAGTCAGGAGTATTTAGCCTTGGAGGATGGTCCCCCCATCTTCAAACAGGATTTCTCGTGCCCCGCTCTACTTAATATGTTAATGCTAATGTTTCGAATACAGGACTATCACCTACTACGGTCAGCTTTCCCACGCTGTTCTTCTACATTAGTACTAATCGGCTTCTCCCCGTTCGCTCGCCGCTACTAGGGGAATCTCAATTGATGTCTATTCCTAAGGGTACTGAGATGTTTCACTTCCCCTCGTTCGCTTCCTAATAAATTAGGATACCTACCTTATGGTAAGTGGGTTTCCCCATTCAGAAATCTCCGGATCACAGGATATTGCCGCCTCCCCGAAGCTTATCGCAGGCTGTCACGTCTTTCATCGCCTCTGACTGCCAAGGCATCCACCATGTGCGCTTCATTACTTGACCATACAACCCCAAGTAGTCTTTCGACTTCAAAGTGTCATACAATCTAATTATGATAACGATATCACCTATGTTTATACGCTTGATTCAGTTCTCTTATTTCTTTTTAGTAATCAACCCCTGGGATAACAACTGATGTCGTTAAGAGGTTGATTACTAAGGTTAGGAAGTGCGCGTGAACACGCTCCTCCTAACCCAGACTCATATCTATGTTTTTAAATAGTTTCTATGCTCTCATCGAGTCACAGATTCTGTATAAAACAGAAAGAAGTAATCGTGTCTTTATTCAAGATGAATCACTTGTTTCTATTTAATACCTATTTTATTTATTCGCACTCTAAGCTTAACTAAAGTAGTGGTGGAGCCAAACGGAGTCGAACCGTTGACCTCCTGCGTGCAAGGCAGGCGCTCTACCAACTGAGCTATGGCCCCATATAAATGGTGGGTCTAAGTGGACTTGAACCACTGACCCCCGCGTTATCAACACGGTGCTCTAACCAGCTGAGCTACAGACCCAATACGTTTGCTAAAACGTAAGCTTAAACTAAAGAACAACTTGTTGTGAATTCTTGCTGACCGAATGCTGTCTATAAGGAGGTGATCCAGCCGCAGGTTCCCCTACGGCTACCTTGTTACGACTTCACCCCAGTCATCAACCACACCGTGGTGATCGCCTTCCTTACGGTTAGGCTAACCACTTCTGGTGCAATCAACTCCCATGGTGTGACGGGCGGTGTGTACAAGGCCCGGGAACGTATTCACCGCGGCATTCTGATCCGCGATTACTAGCGATTCCTACTTCATGGAGTCGAGTTGCAGACTCCAATCTGGACTACGATAGGCTTTTTGAGATTCGCATCACATCGCTGTGTAGCTGCCCTCTGTACCTACCATTGTAGCACGTGTGTAGCCCTGGTCGTAAGGGCCATGATGACTTGACGTCGTCCCCGCCTTCCTCCAGTTTGTCACTGGCAGTATCCTTAGAGTTCCCGGCTTAACCCGCTGGTAACTAAGGACAAGGGTTGCGCTCGTTGCGGGACTTAACCCAACATCTCACGACACGAGCTGACGACAGCCATGCAGCACCTGTATTCTAATTCCCGAAGGCACTCCCGCATCTCTGCAGGATTCTAGATATGTCAAGACCAGGTAAGGTTCTTCGCGTTGCATCGAATTAAACCACATGCTCCACCGCTTGTGCGGGCCCCCGTCAATTCATTTGAGTTTTAACCTTGCGGCCGTACTCCCCAGGCGGTCTACTTATTGCGTTAGCTGCGTCACTAAGTCCTCAAGGGACCCAACGACTAGTAGACATCGTTTACGGCGTGGACTACCAGGGTATCTAATCCTGTTTGCTACCCACGCTTTCGAGCCTCAGTGTCAGTATGATGCCAGGAGGCTGCCTTCGCCATCGGTATTCCTTCAGATCTCTACGCATTTCACCGCTACACCTGAAATTCTACCTCCCTCTCACCTACTCTAGTCTGACAGTTTCAGATGCAGTTCCCAGGTTAAGCCCGGGGATTTCACATCTGACTTATCAAGCCACCTACGCTCGCTTTACGCCCAGTAATTCCGATTAACGCTTGCACCCTCTGTATTACCGCGGCTGCTGGCACAGAGTTAGCCGGTGCTTATTCTGCAGCTAATGTCATCGTCCACGGGTATTAACCGAGGAGTCTTCTTCACTGCTTAAAGTGCTTTACAACCAAAAGGCCTTCTTCACACACGCGGCATGGCTGGATCAGGGTTTCCCCCATTGTCCAATATTCCCCACTGCTGCCTCCCGTAGGAGTCCGGGCCGTGTCTCAGTCCCGGTGTGGCTGATCATCCTCTCAGACCAGCTACAGATCGTCGCCATGGTAGGCCTTTACCCCACCATCTAGCTAATCCGACTTAGGCTCATCTAATAGCGAGAGCAACAAGTTGCCCCCTTTCTCCCGTAGGACGTATGCGGTATTAATACGAGTTTCCCCGTGCTATCCCCCACTACTAGGTAGATTCCTAAGTATTACTCACCCGTCCGCCGCTCGTCATCTTCTAGCAAGCTAGAAATGTTACCGCTCGACTTGCATGTGTTAAGCCTGCCGCCAGCGTTCAATCTGAGCCATGATCAAACTCTTCAGTTTAATCTTGCTATGAAGCTCTTTAAAGAAGCTTCTAAACTTGGCTCATCTAATCTGGCAAAATCGCTAAAAATTATGTTCGTAATGAATTAACTTTGAGTTTTTCTGCTGTCTTAAATGATAATTTTTATAGTTAATAATCTTCCCGAAAAGAAAAGATAGTCAACTTTATTTTTTAGCATTCTGAATCAGCAAAAATCCACACAAGTTGTTCTTTAGTTATGCTTTTAAATAATGTCTGACCACTGTCGTCCAGTAGCAGTTATGTCTCTTATCTATTCAGTCTAAACCAATGTGGCTTATCCTGTTTAGCGAGCTGACTATCATATCATGTTTTAATAGACTGTCAAGCTTCTTTTTTTAATTCGTTTCAATAAGTTAGCTGGTTATCTGTTAGTGATTATTCATCACTTTGTTAACTGCTTTGCCTTAATGAGGTGCGTATTATAGACGCTTTATTTATGAAGTCAAGAAGTAAATTATTTTATTTTAAAGGTAACTTAAAATGATTCACTCAGTTAGCTAGATTAGTTATGGGGTAAACCACTTCTCAATCCGCCTTCCCTTCCGACTGGGACGCATTATACGCAGGTTTGAGATTGGGTCAAGGGGTTATTTAAGCTTTTTATTAGTTATTTAAATCGCAAATTTAATTGTTTAGGCTTTTAAGGTGTTACTGAATTGTATTTGAGTTCTTTTGTTAAACAGGCTGTATATATAAAAGTCTGCTATTGAACAGATAGCAGACTCATAAAAGACCTGTAGAAATCGAAGAAAATACCAACTTATGATTGTTTACCAGCCAAAGCCTACACCTACGCCAGCAGATGATTCATCATCACTAAAAGCACCGCTAAAGGTTAGCGACGCACTATCGGAAACTGCACGCTGATAACCGATGGCTATCGCTTGTTCTCCTCCTTGAAAGCCCATACCTAGTCCTATACGATTGCGCTGATTCATGCCACTAACGCTAGTACCCATATTTTGAATAGCTGCGCTCATCGCTCCAACTTTATCAATACGTTGGTCCTGCTCTCTAAAGCGTGAGTCTACATCACCTCTAAATAAACTTAAGTTTTGATCAATTGATGCAAAACGCTGGTTGGTATAGTTATTGGCAGACTCCAAAGTTTTACTATCACCCATCTGGCTCTGCCCTAAACTGACCGCATCATTTGGATTAATACCAGCAGCAACATTAGTAATACGGCGCTGAGTCTCGGCGTTACCTACGGATACAGTATTCGCTGCACTCGTCTGCGAGCCTGCACCTAGTGCTACTGAGTTAGTATGCGTCACGCTGCTATTGGCACCAATTGCGACAGCATCTGTTGCTTGTATATTGACTGACTCACCAATAGCGACAGAGTTCGATGCATCATTAACTCCGGTAAAGACAGGCGCACCATTTACAATACTTGCCCCTGTTGCGCCTACTTTTACATTGCTTCCTACAACAGAGACATTATTAGAAGTATTTCCAATAACATTATCATTACCTAAAGAGTAACTACTGTCTCCTCCGATAATACTTGGATCACCAATCGCACCTGACATGTTACCAGATACTGTATTTTTTGTGCCAACACTAATTGAGCTGTTGCCAGTTACGGTTGAACCTGCACCTACTGAGACGCTATTTTCTCCTGTTGATTTTGTATCAATACCGATTGCAATTGAACCCTTGCCTGACGCTCCTGAGTTGTCATAGTTACTGTTATCTTTATTACCATTGGTATTAACACTTACAAAATGCTGTTTACTTTCTTCAAGTTTATTTTCTAACTCAGCTTTAACTTCTTCGCTAATGCCTGAATCACCTTTGTCTCCTTTAGCACCATCTTTACCATTCAAGCCATCAACACCGTTTTGACCAGCTAGGCCTTGTGCGCCATCTTTACCGTCAACGCCATTGGTACCGTCTTTACCATTTAAACCGTTAGTACCATCTTTGCCATTCAAGCCATCAATACCGTTTTGACCAGCTGGGCCTTGTGCGCCATCTTTACCATTTAAACCGTCAATACCGTTTTGACCAGCTGGGCCTTGTGCGCCATCTTTACCGTCAACGCCATTGGTACCGTCTTTACCATTTAAACCGTTAGTACCATCTTTGCCATTCAAGCCATCAATACCGTTTTGACCAGCTGGCCCTTGTGCGCCATTTTTACCGTCAACGCCATTGGTACCGTCTTTACCATTTAAACCATCTTTGCCTTGGATTCCTTGCTCACCTTTTAGACTGGTTAACCATTCGGTCTCTGTACCTGAAAAACCATTGTTGACAGCCACCTTATAAGCGCTGTCACCCTGCACACCTTGGCTCTCTAATTTAGTTAGGCGACCATCTACTGCTACAAAAGCACTGCCAACATCCCTATAGGTCTTGCTGCCAATGTTATAAGACGGTGCTATAAAGACACCCATACTATCGAATTGTGCGTCCCCACCCAAAGCACTTGCTACGCTACTAAAATGAGAAACACCCGTCGTCTCTAGTCTTTTTAATTGCGCAATATTCACTGCGTCTGTATCAGTTGTACCCGCTGCTACGCCCGTAATTTGACGAGTTTTCCAATTATTTGAGTCAGCGTTACTGGTATCACCAACACTAACAGCACCAAGAGTTGACTGCCAAATAGGACTAGCATTGCCGTTAGCTGAATAACCTGCAACCCCTGCCTCAACGCTAGTGCGGCTTTGTGCGCCCAAAGCAACGCTGTTACGAATGTTAGCCGTTGAGCCTGTACCCATCGCGAGGCTATCACGCGCGCTTGCCACTGAAGTATTACCTAACGCTGTCGCTCGTATGCCTTCGGCTGTGGCACCTTTACCTAAGCGCTCATAGGCTGAGAATTCAAAAATCTGACCGCCATTACCATCATCTTTAAATCGGCGCCCATCAGCACCTATTTGGATAGGAGAGATGGATGTATTAAAGTCATCATTGACCGTCGCGTCTGCTTTAGCCACTTGAATATTATCACTGCCACTACCTATCGCAGTAGCCCCTGGACCGGATGCACTATTACGACTGCCGATCGCGGAGCTACTATTGCCTGAGGCTGTGTTAACATAACCCACCGCTGAGCTATAGTCATTTGAAGCAGTATTGAAGCTGCCCATCGCTGAGCTAGATAAGCCTGAGGCAATGTTGCCATGACCTATTGATGCACTACTAATCCCTAATGCAGTGTTGTCATTACCCAATGCCGAGCTAGATTCACCAATTGCTTCATTGTTATAACCCGTAGCAGAGCTACTAATTCCCGAAGCAGTATTGGCGTTACCCAGCGCTGAGCTACGGTCACCAGTTGCATTATTACGAGCACCAATCGCGGAACCTGCAACACCTGATGTTGTATTCAAATAACCTATAGCTGTGCCATATTTACTACGCTCTGACACCGTATTACTACGACCTAAAGCCGAGCTTTCTGCTCCGTTTGATTTATTTTTAGAACCTACCGCCGAGCTTGCACTGCCTGAGGCACTGTTGGTAAAACCTAATGCAGAGCTTTCTACTGCTGAAGCAGTATTATTCGAACCCACAGCTGAACTACGCAGTTTAGAGGCTACGTTTTGATTACCTACTGCCGTGCTGCGCTCTTCATCGGTTGAGTTGTCACTACCTACTGCCGTGCTACGAACTCCAGAGGCTGTATTTTCGTTACCTATTGCGGAGCTACCTGCACCAATTGCCTTATTTATATAGCCCATTGCTGTACCAACATAACCATCGACTGTATTGGCATAACCTACAGCTGTACCCCTGCCTATAGTTACTCTATTTAAGATACCAATGGCTGAGCCTCCATCTCCTGATACTGTGACAGAGTTTTGCGACCCTATAGCCGAACTCGCTTTACCCTGAGCTGTATTATTACCACCTATCGCTGAGCTACTTTCACCAGAAGCAGCGTTTCTAGTACCGACAGCTGAGCTATATAGACTTTCAGCTCTATTGTTATAACCTACTGCTGTTGAACCAAAGTTTAAGGCTCGATTTTCGTAACCTACTGCTGAGCTGGCTAAATTTTGCGTTGTGTTGAAATACCCACAAGCGATAGAATCAGGTGACGGAGAAGTACTGCCATTTGTTCCACCGGTCTGCGTTATACACACTTCCGCTTGGCTACTCATTGCCGTCAATCCCAGCACGCCAGCAATAGCAACCCCTATAGCACTCCGGCGTAATGACTTGCCTAGTTTCGCAGCTGGCACTGTGCCCACTTGACTTGATCTATCATTGGACTTGCCACCCGACTTGCTGATTTCACTAACAGCTGTATAACACCCTGTAGAACGATTAAAGACGACGCGGTAAACATGGTTTAACATGAAAGAATCCTAAGTGTATGTAGCATTACTGGTAAGGTAGTTGATTATATTGCCGTATAAAAGAGAGCTATATTTTGTTGCACCAAATAAATAACAGGTGAACTGTTCTGCTGAAATTAAGTAAAACCACTTTCTAGTTGCTATCTATAGATCTTTATTTTTCAAAATCAGAATAGAATCTGTAACAACTAAATAACAATGTTATATATTGTATATATAGTATTTCAAATATACCAATTAAAGTTTTTATTTGTAAGTTAAAATAAAATTTTATAGATGAACGGTAGAAAAAATCCGATTAATTGAAATTATCATCAAATTATGTTCACTAAAAATTAACAAGACTAGAAAATATGTAACCATATGTAGCTTTTAACATGATATAAAAGCCATAAAAAACCCCGCTTACTAAAAATAAGCGGGGTTTGATATTTTCACTTGAAAGATTTACTTTTTGCGGACTGCGTTACCCTATTCGAATTCTGCTACCAAGCAATTATCATGATTGATTTATCACTTCTTAAACTTACAACTTACCCATCCTCTCAAAGAACGCTTTATACGCCGCGACTTTTTTGTCTAACGCCAAAGGATAAGCGCGCGAGGTAGAAGGCAGCCTATATAAAGTTAAGTCATTAACCATATTGGTTTGTTTGCTGTCTTGCCACTGATAAGGATAATCCATACTCTGATTGGTCTTGGGATATTTTGATTTGGCTGGTGGTGTTTCAAGTAAACTCATCAGCACCTCTGTCGCTTTACCGCCCGTGGTAAATAGGGTCTGAACTTTTGGCACCTGCGGCAAGATGTCATCCAAATCCACTCGCGTGACGACCGTTAAGTTTTTGTCAGATGCGTTACCTGTCTCCCGAATGGCTTGCTTCACTGTGGGACAAGAGGCGATGCCACGCTCAAACATAAAATCACGAATACGCTCAGGATCAAAACGCTTCTCATCCCCTACTCTAAAGTAGTCAGCGTTATCGAAAAATACTCGGCCATAAATCCGCCACATATCATTATAAAAATTGGGGTAGTGAAAACTCATTGCCCACTTATCAGAAGTCGGTGGAAAGGTGCCCATCATCATCACGGTGGCATCTGGTGGCAAGACAGGCGCAAATGGATGGGTTTCTACTGCTGCTGCACGTATTTCAGTAGGTTTTAATTGCTCATCTGCTTGATTGGTGTTGTTTTGGACGTTGGTTGGTTCTGTAGTCATGATATTCTTCATCGGAAAAGTGGTTTTTTTGGTATCATAGCAAGCCTAAACACTGCGTCACTTGTCATGGCTTTTTATAGTCAAATATAGTGACTTAGATACGCTCAGCTCTAATAGCCATAAATGTTAAGACCATAACGCTGAGTCAGTTTGACTGTTTCAACTTGAATCTTACTATGAGCGTGCTCGGCATAGAGTGCAAGTGGGGTAAGTGTTTGTATCCTTTATACTAATAGCAACCGCAGTGACTGCGCAAGCATCAGACCAACACCAAGAGAGTACTTATGAGTGACTTAAATAACGATTTAAACATTACGGTAATAGACCATCCGCTAGTCCGTCATAAGCTCAGCCTCATGCGCGAAAAAGACTGTAGCACTTATAAATTTCGTACGCTAACCAAAGAGCTTGCACGTTTGATGGCGTATGAAGCGAGCCGTGACTTTGAGATTGAGACTTTCCCGATGCAGGGCTGGTGTGGCGAAATCACTGGTGAGCAAATCATCGGTAAAACAGCGACGATCGTACCGATTTTGCGTGCGGGTATTGGCATGCTTGATGGCGTGCTCGATTTGATCCCTACTGCTAAGATTTCTGTTGTCGGTCTACAACGTGACGAAGAAACGTTGCAGCCAGTGCCTTTCTTTGAAAAATTCGTCAGCCATATGGACAAACGTCCTGCGCTTATCATTGACCCAATGCTTGCCACGGGTGGCTCAATGGTTGCGACCATCGAGATGCTAAAGAAAAATGGCTGTACGAATATTAAAGCATTAGTATTGGTAGCGGCACCTGAAGGCGTACGTTTGGTCAATGAAGCGCATCCTGACGTGACTATTTATACCGCTGCGCTAGACAGTCATTTGGATGAGCATGGTTATATCATTCCCGGTCTGGGTGATGCGGGTGATAAAATCTTTGGCAAGCAATTGGCCAATAAGTAACCTTCTATTTCGTTACGCTTGTTATCTCATTACTCTTGATCAACGTTGATAGCCATTGACCGGCACTAATTAATAGCTGAACTAACAGCTTACGCGCCAAAGAAGGAAAAAAAGCATGACCGTCTTTATCTCTCTAGTTCAGATCGATGACGAGCCCGCGTTCCTTAGTGCGGTGTCAAGAAGCCATGCCCTATTTGAAGATTGGGTTGATCCGCCCTCTGATTCAGAAGAATTTGCCAAGCACTTAACAAATTACTCGGCGGACAACAATTTAGCTACTTGGCTCGCGATGATCAAGGTCAACTTATCGGTTGTATTAATATCAGTAATATCGTGCGCGGCGCTTTCCAATCGGCGTTTTTGGGATATTACGCGTTCTCACCGCACAGCGGCAAAGGGCTAATGAAACAGGCCTTGAGACTGGTTGTTTCTGAGGCGTTCAATCAACTCCAATTGCATCGACTAGAAGCCAACATTCAGCCCGATAATCTCAACTCAATCGCGCTGGTCAGATCGCTAGGCTTCAGACTCGAGGGTCATTCATTGCGCTATCTGAAAATCGCTGGGCAATGGAGAGACCATGACCGTTATGCCATTACCGCCGAGGATTGGTAGCAAGCTAGAGACTCATTGCATCATCTCTGGCTTACCCTACTCTCAAACTTTTTTCTTCCAGTTACACAGTGTTAGGACAATAATGATTACGCCGAATATAACTGTTAGGCTAAGAGCATTGTCCTCGCATTTATAATACAAGTACTTATATCAACAAATACAAGGAGAAACAATGAACGTATTAATCACAGGAGCGAGTGCCGGTTTTGGTAAAGCATTGGCTGAGCGTTTGGTCGCTAAAGGTCATCGCGTCATTGGCTGTGCCAGACGTTTAGAGAAGCTCAATAGCTTGGCTAAGACGTTGGGCGATAATTTTTTGCCCGTGGTCATGGATGTAAATGACACCGATGCTATTCCACATATCCTTGCTGACTTGCCTGCTGGCTTTAACCAAATCGATGTATTGGTGAATAATGCAGGATTGGCACTGGGTACCGAGCCTGCGCATAAAGCCAACCTTGATGACTGGATGCGCATGACGGATACCAATGTTAAAGGTTTGATGGCGCTGACTCATGCTGTCTTGCCGGCGATGGTCGAGCGTGATAGTGGATATGTCATAAATGTCGGTTCAATTGCCGGCAACTGGCCTTACTATGGCGGTAATGTTTACGGCGCAACCAAAGCCTTTGTCAAACAGTTCAGTTTAAACCTGCGCGCGGATCTGGTCGGCACTCAAGTACGTGTGACCAATCTTGAGCCGGGCGTGATCGCAGGTACCGAGTTTTCAAACGTGCGCTATCATGGCGATGATGAAAAAGCGGCTAAAGTCTATGATGGCTTTAAAACCATGACGGGTGACGATATTGGCGATATTTTATTGTGGTTGATTGAGTCGCCTGCGCATGTGAATGTCAATCGTTTGGAAGTGATGCCAGTAGCACAAACCTATAATGGTTTGACAGTTGCCAAGCAAAACAAATAACTGATGATGTTATCAACGTAACTCATAAGATCGGAGCAATATAGGATATTCTATATTGCTTTTTTTTGTGTCTTCAACTGTTGTCTCGTTGACCAAACGCAAATCATAAAAATCCAAAATCAGCACTTCATTACGCAAGCGCTCGCTTGTGCGTTTATTGTGGCGTATGGGAAACCCTAATACCTGTTTACCAACGGCTTTTACCTGATTAACAATAACCCTTGAATGACCTCTTACTTCTTTTTTAGTCATTTTCTGCGCATCTGCTATGGCAGTGGCTGGATTGACCGTGGTGGTGAACAATTTTGTTTGTCGCACACTTTTGGGTAAATCGCCTGCAAAAAACAGTGTCTGTTCTAGTGGCAAATACTGCGCGTGGCGCGTCAACTCTTGACGAAATATGGCTGGCATCTCTACATTAAAACTGTCTTCTGTTTGCTGATTGTAGGCCGTAAAATGTCGATGAAGGTAACGTCCAAATATGGTGCTGTTGACCCATTCTATATAAGTATCATTTGCAAGTAACTGTTTGGTATATGCTTGAGCGTCTGGTGTGATATCGCCTGCTAGCATCGCCGTCAAAAGCGATTGTGCATTTATAAAAGTCTGCTGCTGCCAAACTTGTGGATACAAACTGCTATCGAGTAGCGGTAAGGTCGATTTATTCATGCATTAATATCCTTATTTATTAACAAACAGATAACTGATCAATCATCGTCGCAATTTTTACCGCTAGAAAGATTTTATGCTATGGTTATTTGTTAGCGTGAATACAGCCATCTTTTATCAGCGCGTGTTGTCTAAGGTGACCTTCTAAATAAGATGATACGCTAAACAATATGATGCGAGTTTACTGATTTACCTGTCCGACCTAAATACCTAGTCTCTTTATACACAGCGCCTTTAATATACGGCCACTTTAATATATGGCCACCTTTCTTTCTGCTTCCAATTGACTGCCACTCTTTATGAAAATACCATTATCTTTTCTTCCAACTCATTATCAATCACAGATGATAAAAGTGACTTTGCCTGATGGTATACGGCTGCCCGTCTCTGTCATTGGTAGCGGCAAACCTGTCATGATGCTTCACGCCTATGGTATGGATGCGCGTGAATTTTTACCATTTATTTTGCCACTAACTGGTAAATATCAGTTTTATTTACCACATTTTAGAGGATTCGGCGCCGCAAAAACCATCGAGCTGACGCAGTTTGATTTTGTACGTCAGTATGCCGATGATATCGATAAAATTATTGAGCACGTTTGCCTAACTCATCAGATAGAGTCGTTACCCGTTGCCGCGATTTCTATGGGTGCACTAGTGATGTGGTCGTACTTTGAGCGCTTTGGTGACTCTCGTGTCAGTCTTTACTTAAATATTGATCAGAGTCCTGTGATTCATAATCAAACAGATTGGCAAGGTGGGTTGTTTGGTGATCGGCAGCAAGAATTGTTTGATATTTTTCAAGAAATTATCGATATGACGCTCCCTTATGCACAAGTTGAGCGCTTCACTCACCTACCGTTTGCGCTCAAGCGACGTGTGACCGACATCGAGCGTGTGTTTTCTCTGCTGTCAGTCAGCCGTCCACGCTCAAAAGCCCTTGTAAAAACATTAACTTATCAAAGTGATCATAAGCTTGCATTTTATAACCACAGTACGTGGCAACATAAAATGCGCTGTCTACAAGCCTATCTAGCCATACCTTATGATTTTCGAGATGCTATACAGCATACGACTATTCCAGTGGTCAGTCTTATCGGTGGTCAATCGGAACTATATGACCCCAAATGGCAGCAAAAAATTACGCAGATGCTACCCAATGGACGTGACATCATTCTGCCGCGTTCAGGTCACGCGGTACCATTAGATGAGCCAATCCAATTTTATAAGAGTCTAAAAGAATTTCTACAATACTAACTAAGATTTTACACAACCGCTTTATAATCGCTACTATAACTTTACAAGCTGTCATAGCAATTGATTCGAGCTAAATTTATACTAAAAATCGATACTAAGCTAATTGATACTAAGCTAAATGGTACTAAGTTAGATAAGCACTGACTAGAAAAGTACTAGGCTAAACAGGCACTAGCAAGTATCACTATAAAAAACATGATGACAATAATACAAAAGGGATAAAAACATGCCATACGTCACCGCTGCAACTCAAGATAATGAACCTGTCAATATTTACTATGAAGTACAAGGGAGCGGTAAGCCCGTTGTACTCATTCATGGCTGGCCACTCAGTGGACGCGCCTGGGAAGGACAGTTAACTGCGCTGGTAGAAGCAGGCTATCAAGTGATTACCTATGACAGACGCGGTTTTGGTCAATCGTCTAAACCTTGGGAAGGCTATGATTACGATACACTGGCTCAAGATCTAAAAGCATTGATGGATGAGCTTGATTTAAATGATGCAACCATCGTTGGCTTTTCAATGGGCGGTGGTGAAGTAGCGCGCTATCTCGGTAAATATGGTTCAGAGCGTGTCAGTAAAGCTGTCCTTGCTTCTGCCGTTCCGCCCTATTTATTTAAGGCCGACGACAATCCAGATGGTGGTCTGGAAGAATCAGACATTCAAGAATTCTTAAATGGTGTGAGCGATGATCGCATTGCCTTTTTAAACGACTTTACCAAGAATTTCTTTACCCCAAAAGACGGCAAGCTATTGGTTAGTAAACCCATGCGCTTATACAATCGCGATATTGCCGCGTTTGCCTCACCAAAAGCCACTTACGATTGCGTGAAATCTTTTAGTTACACTGACTTCCGAGAAGATCTAAAAGCGTTTGATGTGCCAACGCTAGTCATACATGGCGATTCGGATCAAGTCGTACCGTTTGAAGCGAGTGGTGAACGCTCTCACGAGATGATTGCAGACAGCCAGCTTCATATTGTTCAAGGTGGCCCACACGGTATCAATGTCACGCATAAAGACGAGTTCAATGATGTATTGATTGCATTTTTGAATAGCTAACGGCTTTTTAAAGTATAAAAAAGAGCGACCTTAATAGGTCGCTTTTTTTGTTTACTCAGTTATCAATCATCTAATATTAATCATCCAACGCTTTAATGAGCTCAAAGCGTGGTATGTCTTTACCATCAACGGTGACTGTCTCAGCAAACATTGCAAGCGGGCGTACCCACACGCTATATTCACCGTATAGACAACGATAGACCACAAGCGACTCTTCGGTTTCTGAATGCTGTGCCGTATGCAGCACTTGATAGAGGCTGCCTTTGTAATGGCGGTAAATGCCTTGAGTTATGACAAACATATTTTTTGGCAGAAAACTATTATTCTTAACGTTTTTAATTGTTTTAAGTCTAACTATTTCTGCAATAGTCTCTTCAATTTCAACACTAGCTCCAGTATCAGCATCAAAATATCGAGGATAGATGATATAACTTATTGCAAATAAGGCTTCTAAGGATAGTTCTCTTTGTCTTCTAGGAGTCTCCTGCCTATCATCAGTCAATCCCCAACCTGAATAGAAGGGAGCGCCAACTGTTGTTACTTTGATCCCTCTCAACAACGCCTCAAACCCTGACAAAGAAGTAATAGTATAGACATGATCTATGGTTTCCAATGCATCTTCAAGCGGTATATCCAATTCTAGTACTTGGCAAATATCTCTCACTAACAGTGGGTTAGTTAAATAATTACGATGACCATTTAAAACATCCGGATGTACTTTGTAAATTATCTCTGCATCTGGATTTTCAGCTGCTGCTATTTTTACCAGCTCATTATTAGTCAGTTTCAATGCACAACCATATTTGATCGAAGCATCGTCTTCTACTTGGCCAATTACCAGTATCCGCTTACCTTTTTTTCCCCATAGATATTTTGAACCTCAATTTGCTTCACATGATTATACTTATTAATCCTATGCAACTTAATTTTATCTATTAGATTCCTTGCTCTTAATAACAAAGCCTCACTACATTCATATGAGTTTAGTAGATTCTCTAAGTCTGTTGGCTTATCTGCGTTGAAGTATGGAGCAACACTATCTAGACAAAGAGACAAAGGAGGCTCTTTAGTTGCACCTAGGCCAACCGAACGAATGAAACCATCTTCAATAAAGTATGTCTTTATATCGTTTTTTTGGACAAAATCAAATATAAAGCGTGGCGCTTTATACCCCCAAATGAAAATTTGGCTATTTTCTATGTTGACCATAATTTCCCAACGGTACTTTCGATTAAACTCTTCTTTTGAAATAGATTTATTAATAAATACTAAGTTATGATCTTTCAAATACTTCCTAATAAATTTTTTCCAAGTACTAAATCCTATTATGTAAGTGGTCGGGCGTGAGTTTAAGTTTGGAGCTAATTTAGAAAGTTCGTCCGTTAATATTTCTTTATTACTTTCAGATAACGGCAAACGTTTCACTAAAATATCGTTGGTTGACTTTATAGGAGATTTAACAAATTTTTTGATTCTTTTCATAGAAGAGAGGTCACTATTATTTTAATAGGTAAGAAGACACGCAAACTTCTTATTTGGTTTTAGTAATTTTCACTACACTTATTCATCAGTTCAGTCTTTACTTGTGGCCATTCGGATTTTAATAAACTGTACATGACAGTGCTAGAAATAACGCCATCATGGCGAACCCGATTGCCGCGAATGATGCCATCTTTCTTAGCCCCTAAGCGCTCAATGGCTTGTTGCGAGCGATGATTATTGATATCTGTACGCCAGCCTACCGTTTGATATTCTAGCGTTTCAAATACATAAGTGAGTAGCATGAGCTTACAGGTTGTATTGACATGCGTTCGCCAATACGATTTGGCGTACCAAGTATAGCCAATCTCTAAGCGTTCGCTGGCGGGTAAAATATCATGAAAGCTCGTTGTACCAATCGCTTTACCAGTGCGCTCATCAATGACGACAAAAGCTTGTCTTTCAGGCATTGACTCAGCGGTATTGATATAGTCAATGACCTTATTTGGCTCAGGTACAGATGTCTCATTTATTTTCCATAGCTCACCATCTTGGCAAGCCTCTATTAAGTCATTTGCATGAGTTAACTCTAATGGCTTAAGAATAATGCCGTTACTTGATAATATCTGAATGTCTAGCATGTACCTTTCCTCAAGCCATTGTAATGTTAAAAATAACGCTACTTAATGCATTTTTTCATTTAACCAACCGTCACTTTTGCATACGCTTTTTTGCCTGCTTGAATCACAACCGTCTGACCTGATGTTAAGCTAAAACCCGCATTCACTTCTTCGCCATCTACCTTTACCGCATTGCGTTTTAGCATATCTTTTGCCGCTGCACTGTTTTTAGCCAAACCTGCTTGGTTTAATATCTGTGTGATAAACAAGGCCTCTTGACCGTCTTCAAGCGTTAATGTCACTTCTGGCAAATCAACTGGCAACTCGCCATCTGCTAACACGTTACCAGCAGATTTATGCGCGTTTGCCGCCGCATCCGCATCGTGGAAACGCTCGATCAACTCTTCGGCTAGGATACGTTTGATTTCTTGTGGATTACGACCACCTTCCATCTCTGCCATCAAGCCTTCGACTTCTTCCATCGGCTTAAAGCTCAAAAATTCAAAATAGCGACGAATCAAAGTATCGGGCATCGATAGAATTTTTTGGTACATGGTGCCTGGTGCATCATAGATGGCAACATAGTTGCCTAGCGATTTGGACATTTTATTCACGCCATCTAAGCCTTCTAGAATTGGCACGGTGATACAAACTTGCGACTCTTGACCATAGCGACCTTGTAAGGTGCGTCCCATCAATAAGTTAAACGTTTGATCCGTTCCGCCAAGCTCGACGTCGGCTTTTAACGCGATAGAATCATAGCCTTGCACCAACGGATAAAGAAACTCATGGATAGAAATCGGCGTTTGTGACGCGTAGCGTTTAGAGAAATCATCACGCTCAAGCATACGCGAGACGGTTTGCTGACTGGCAAGCTGAATCATGTCTGCCGCCGTCATGTCGTTAAACCATTCAGAGTTAAAGACCACGCGGGTTTTTTCTTTATCCAAGATTTTAAAGACTTGCTCTGCGTACGTGGTGGCATTGGCTTTGATTTGCTCATCAGTCAATGGCGGACGAGTGCTATTTTTGCCAGAGGGATCACCAATCTTGGCCGTATAATCACCAATTAAAAAATAAATCTCATGACCCAAATCTTGAAAATGCTTGAGTTTGTTGATTAAAACTGTGTGACCCAAATGCAAATCAGGAGCCGTAGGATCAAAACCGGCTTTGATACGCAGTGGACGGTTGAGTTTCAGCTTGGCGACTAAATCTTCTTCAGATAGAATTTCTTGCGTCCCGCGCTGAATCAAGGCTAGCTGCTCTTCTAAGGTATAAGTTTGCGTGGTCATGAGGGTCTCTTTATGGTCTTTATCAAATGGTAAAAGTGCTTGGGCTATTTAAAATCTCGTAGCCGTCAAAAAATGTTAGAATTTGGCAGATATACTAGCGTTTTTTAAGGTAAATTGCCATGACCAACCCCGCATCGCTCGCTGATACGCCTCATAATATTCATACAGATTTGATTTTGGATAGTGTTTCAAATGCCCCTGCAGATAGTCATTTAGATGATGGCTCAAATAGTGATGACTTAAATTACGCCACCTTGACCGAAGCGCTTGAGCAAACGGTATTTGAAAACTTCGATGATGGCTTATATATCGGCATGATGTCCGGCACCAGCTTAGATGGTATGGATGCGGTTCTTTGCCAATTTAGCGACGCTGCCAATCAAGAAGACGAGACGCCACAACCGATGCGCTTATTGGCCACTTATAGCCAAGATTTTCCACCGCGACTACGAGAAGTCCTATTGGCACTGTGCCAACCTAATGGTGTCAGCCAGCTAATGTCAGCGGCGGATGAACCAAACAGTGAGCTGGACTGGTTTGGATGGGCAAGTCGTGAGTATGGCGAATTTGCAAGTAACGTGGTCAACACCTTGATGCAGCAAGCCAATATAGAAGCCGAGGCTGTTTTGGCGATTGGCTGTCATGGACAAACCGTGCGCCATCGTCCAAAGATGGGTTTTAGCTTGCAACTGCTCGATGCTAATATTATTGCCGAACGTACGGGGATTAGTGTGGTCAGTGATTTTCGTCGTCGTGATATGGCCGTTGGTGGCCAAGGTGCGCCATTGGTTCCGGCCTTTCATCAAGCGCTGTTTGGCGCATCCGATAACACACGTGTGCTGTTAAATTTGGGCGGTATTGCAAATATAACGGTCTTGCCAGCCGTATCTGATAGCGCAATCAATGAAAAAGATCACGTTGTTGGTTATGATACGGGGCCTGCCAATCTACTATTGGATGCATGGACAGCACTGCATACCGACAAAGATTATGATGCAGGCGGTGCGTGGGCGCAGTCAGGACAAATCGTTGAACCGCTACTTCATCAGCTATTAGAACATCCATTTTTTGCTAAGCCTTATCCTAAAAGCACGGGACGTGAAGACTTCAATCTAGAGTGGCTACAAGATGAGCTGCAAAAGTTCGATCAAACCTCTGTCTATACCCGTTACTCATCGGCCGATGTGCAGGCCACTTTGACTGAGCTGACAGCCATCAGTGCCAGCACTCAAATTAAAAACTTTTTAAAACAAGTACAAGATTGCGGTGCCGTTTATGTCTGCGGCGGCGGTGCGCTTAATGACTATCTGATTCAGCGTCTACAAGCGAACCTGCCCCATTGTACGGTCGAGACTACGGCAAGCTTAGGGCTGGATCCAACGTGGGTAGAAGCGGTTGCTTTTGCGTGGTTGTCAAGACAAACGCTGATGGGAGAATTTGGTAATTTACCCGCTGTAACAGGTGCCAGTAAAGGGGTCGTGCTGGGTCAAGTTTGTTTTGCCTAAGACAATAAAAAAGCTAGAGATAAGGTATTCTCTAGCTTTTTTAATTAGCTTATTCTTAAATTTAGTTGTTTAATCTTATACTTTTTAGAGTATACAGCATGGGTCAAATCTATTGACAATAAATCTTCTAAAAATGATGGTGTGATGCGTAAGTCATCGCATATTTTTTCAACGTACACCTTTTCTTTCTCGGCTAAATAAGTAAAGCAGCTATCGAGTAATTCAGGTTCCTCCAATTCTATAAACTTATCTTCAATCTCCTGTTTAGACTCACCTTTGTTTTTTAGAGATATGACTCCAGTACGATATTGACTCTCATTCAACAAAGAAAGCTGCTTTGCTCGATATAGAATCGCTGCTTTGCTCACCTTAAAATGCTTCTTAAACTCAGACATATTCTCCCAGTTAAATCTACTACCATTAAATATATTAGGAAAATATTTAATCATTATAGGTCTAGGGAGTAAAAATGCGCCCGCAAAATGATTAGCTTGGCTCTCTGTTTTTCTGCACCCAGTAACTATACCATCGTGAAATAGTAAATGTGCTAGCTCATGAGCTAAATCAAACCTTAAGCGACAAGCACTCTGCTTAGAAGAACTTCTAACTATAATAGGACGTTTGAGCGTAACTGATAACGCATCTATGTCTGAATTCTCACCATGCCGATCATAAGATATAACTACAATACCTAAATTTTCACATAAACGAGTCATATTGCTAATAGGACCAAGTCCCAAATCCCAGTTTTCTCTACAGTGTTCTGCTATTCTTTCTATATCAAGAGCGTTATCTATATTGAAATCGTCTAATCTAGGTAGTTCAAAAGCAGGTAGAGTAACTTTCCCATCTAACTTATTTTCAATATTTGTCAATAATCTATCAATATACTCAGCCGTAGATATAAGTGCCTGCTTATCAATCTCCTTTGAACGTTGAAGTTTTCTAAAATGTACTTGGTCTTCTTGAACAGTGGATTTTTCTTGAGAAAAAAACTCAGTTCTAACCTTATATATTTCTGATATTTTTTCTAGCATTTCATGATCTGGACTACTTTGCTTTGTTTCAAACTTATGCAAATATTGTCTAGAAATTCCAAGTTGATCAGCTACATCCTGTAGAGACATTCTATAAAAATATCGAACTAGCTTTAGTTCGATATTATTTATTGAGTTAAACATAATCTTTCCTTACAAAAACCTATAAGGGAACGATGACTTATTCATTACTAGCATTATCAATATTAGAGTCAGTAGAAATAATATCTTGTCTGAGTACATCGCTTCCACTTTTCAAGAGTTTAGCCTTAGGCAAATCTTTCGACTTCTCATCAAAACTATCCGAATTCAAAGTAATCTTATTCTGAACATTGTCAGATGACCATTCTAGTATCAAGTTCCACGTTTCATCTACGATCTGCAATCTGACATATGGCATACCGTCAGTACTTGTTTCAATAAAAAAGAAACCGAACAATAATTTTTTAACGAACTTTACTTCATCAAATAAATTATAATTATAAGAAGGTTTTTCAGAGATACCAAAAAGATTATAAATATCAGTATTACTCTTCTTTCTTCGATGTTCAGAAGGAGTATGGTTCAAAAACCTTAAATACAGTCTCGAACCAGTAGGTTGTAAGATAGCTTTACCATTACAACTTAAATTTTCTACTAATTTACTATTATTAGCATAACCTTTTAATGCATTAAGAGATTTACGATAAAGACTAGAAAAGAAAGTATAGTTATCATCGTATTCTGTCGTTGTAGATAACTCATTTTGCTCATATACATCAAGCAATATATCTTTTATATCATCGCGAATTTCATCTGATATTAGATCACCCAACTTTAAATCTTTATTCATTCACCACCTCTCAAACGTTCCAATTTTGTATTATGTCAACTATTTTAAAGCTTATTACTAAATATGTAAACTAAATAGATTGCGGTTTTACAACTTTATTTTGTCGAACTCCCTAGTTGAATTTAAGTTTACACGCGTAAACTAATGTGTTTTATAATGGTTGTCAAAATAAAGTGAAAACACTATCAATAATATATCGTTATTAACTTACAAAGTTAGGAACACTTCATCCTCTTGGGACCTTAAGTATAGGATATATCGCATGAGCCAACACAGCAGTTCACCTACCTCACAAGCTGCAAACCATAATGCCGCTGATATAGAGCAAAAAACGCGTCATAAGCCGCCACATTACGAGCGCGCAGACGACATGCGCGTTGTCGTCACAGGTATGGGAGCGATTACACCGCTTGGTTTAGACGTTGACAGCTCATGGGCAAGTCTACTTAATGGCGACAGCGGTATCACAACGATTAGTCATTTTGATGCCGCCAACTACCGCGCCCAGATTGCTGGTGTGGTTAAAGACTTTGATGCCAAGCAATATATGAATGCCAAAGACGCACGCCGCTATGATGACTTTATACATTATGGTATCGCAGCCTCTACAATGGCATTAGCAAATGCAGGCTTTATCGATGAAGTAAGTGCCGCTGACAGTCCTGTGCAAGGGGTCGATCAAGAACGTTTCGGCATTATCTTAGGCTCAGGTATTGGCGGTATTCAAACCATTGAAAACAGTCGTGACGCGCTGCGCGAAAAAGGCGCGACAAAGGTGTCTCCCTTTATCATTCCAGGCTCTATTGTAAATATGGCAGCAGGACTGGTCGCGATTAAACACAAGTTACAGGGTCCCAATCTTGCGACATCGACTGCCTGTACTACCGCCACACATGCGATGGGTCTGGCCGCTCGTTTGATTGCCTACGGTGATGCAGATGTTATGCTGGCTGGTGGCAGTGAAAAAGGTTCAAGTCCATTAGGTATGGCAGGCTTTGGGGCTATGCATGCCCTATCCACTCGTAATGATGAGCCAACCAAAGCGTCACGCCCGTTTGACAAAGATCGTGATGGATTTGTGCTGGGTGATGGTGCCGGTATGGTGGTATTAGAGAGCCTTGCCCATGCCAAAGCGCGCGGCGCGACGATATTGGCAGAGCTGGTCGGGTTTGGCATGAGTGATGATGCCAGTCACATTACCTCACCTCCAGAAGATGGTAGCGGCGCTGCTCGTGCCATGCGAAATGCGTTGAATGACGCTGGTATCGAGCCGTCTGCTGTGGGCTATGTCAACGCTCACGGCACAAGTACGCCTGCTGGTGATGTCGCAGAATCAATCGCCATTGAAACGGTATTTTCGCCCATAAAAGATAGCATCTTGGTAAGTTCAACCAAATCCATGACAGGTCATTTATTGGGCGCAGCTGGCGGTATCGAAGCCATCTTTACAGTGCTTGCTTTGCAACATCAACAAGTACCGCCAACCATCAATCTTGACAATGTTGAGGATAACTGCAATCTCGATTACGTGGCTCACCAATCACGCAAAGTCGATAATCTCAAATATGCGGTGTCCAATAGCTTTGGCTTTGGTGGTACCAATGGCTCACTCATCTTTGCACGCTGGCCTGTCACTCAATAAAGCAATAGAGACTAACAACCTGCTCTCGTCTTTCAGGTTGTAACCTTGTTGTCAGATTGGCTACGTTTGTCCACTTGCAGCCCCTTATCGTACTTGCGTATGATAAGGGGTAATTTTTGGAACATTTATGGACAATACCATGTCAAGCTACTCATTTTCCCAATATTTTTATCAGCGCTGGACGTGTGCGCCTGAGCCTGTACGCGCTACCATCACCCAAGAGCTAGAAGATATCACGACGCTATTACAAACAGAAACGCCATTTGAGAGCTTCTTTTTTAATACGCATGATTTAGATGCGCATATCGATGAGCTGTATGAAAATCATGAAGCGGAGCAAGCGATTGCAAAAGCCATTAGTGATAAACAAGAAGAACAAGCGGCGATTGAGCAAAAACGTTTGGACGACGAACAAAAAAACCAAGTACTAAAAGACGCTAAAGAAAAAGAAGAAGAAGCCAAACGTCTTGAAGCAGCAAAAACCGTGCAAAAAGAATCAGAAAAAGTTGCGTCATCGCCAACAAACATGGACAACCCTGATAATTCAGCGGCACTTACAACAAATGAGATAGACAAGACGAGTACTGATAGCGAAACAAGTACTAATGATAAGGATGTCTCGGTAGACGCTCATTCTACTCATAAAACTATTAGCGAACATGCCGCTACGATTACCGATGCTAAAAACGAAGATCGTATTAAACAGGACAATATACAAGCGATCCAGGGGAAAGCCAATGCTGCCATCAGCTTGGCAGTAAAAGATACAAAACTAAGCACCGAACATCAATCATTGATTCATGAGCTAGAAAATCAAATTGACGATTATCTGAGTGAGCAGATGATGCTGATGTCTGAAGATCTGAAGTCTTGGCTACGTGCTGAAATGACTCAGCATCTAGGTGAGCAAGATAAGGTCAAGGTTAATCAGAATACGATGGAAAATGAGGTAGATTAGAGGAAAGCACACTTTTAATATGCTA
Organism: uncultured Gammaproteobacteria bacterium; assembly: GCA_963744895.1. Classification (GTDB taxonomy): domain Bacteria; phylum Pseudomonadota; class Gammaproteobacteria; order Pseudomonadales; family Moraxellaceae; genus Psychrobacter. The sequence goes on along the minus strand of CAVUUW010000005.1, from coordinate 204,461 downwards.
ACGCTTCCTAATAAAAGCCAAATTTTTAGATAATAAAAAAGCACACTAAAAAGCCCCGTCAATCATTGACGGGGCTTTTTAGTATTGCAATAAACCATCACTACAATAGGATAAGTGGCTTTAGTTTATGCAGGGTTCATTTAGATAGCTTTTGTACGCTCAGTCAACCACTCAAGTGCTGCACCATCGACGCGATCTTTCAACTCTGCAAAGACCTGATCATGATACTGATTGAGCCAATCAATCTCGACTTTATCGAGTAGCGACGGTTCAATCAAACGCGTATCGATTGGGCAGTATGTGATGGTTTCAAAATGCAAGAAATCGCCAAACTCTGTCTCAGTAGGATTCGCCACTGGCGTATTGATGACCAAGTTTTCGATACGAATCCCCCATTTGCCTTCACGATATAGACCTGGCTCATTACTTGAAATCATGCCAACCTTCATCGCGCGCTCTTTTGGCGTCGTGGCACTATAAGCAATGACTTGCGGGCCTTCGTGGACGTTTAAGAAATAACCAACGCCGTGACCGGTGCCATGACCATAATCCATCTGCGCTTGCCATAATGGCGCGCGGCAAATCGCATCGATTAATGGAGAAGCAATACCGTCAGGGAAATGAGCACGCGCCAAGGCAATATGCGCTTTTAGTACTGTGGTAAAGTCGCGTTTGTGCTCAGCGTTTACTTGTCCAATACCGACCACACGCGTAATGTCGGTCGTACCATTTTGGTATTGTGCGCCTGAATCAATCAGTAGCAGTCCACCTTCGCCTTCATTGACATCGAGATAACTGAATTTTTCTGGTGTGGCACGGTAATGCGGCAGTGCGCCATTCTCATTGAAACCAGCGATGGTTGGGAAGCTTGGCGACACATAATGTGGTTGACGACTACGTACGTCTATCAACATGCTATCCACATCCAACTCGCTCAAACGCTCGCCTGCCTGTAGACGCTGCTCAAACTCAGAAAAGAACTCAGCTAAAGCCGCGCCATCTTGACGCATGGCTTCACGCACATGATCAATATCCGCATCAGACTTAACAGATTTGAGTAAAGTGCTCGGTGCCATTTGCTCAATAAAGCCCACATCATCTGCCATTTTTGATAGCGTTCCGACCGCCACCTTGCTTGGATCCAGTAATAATAAATCCTCTGGCGTCAATGTGCCCAGCGCCTCTTGCACAGCATCATAGTTCGCTAATGTAATACCGCTATCGGCTAGACTTTTGGTGATGTCGTCATTGACTTTATCATTGTCAACGAATAAGGTCGCGCTGTCGGCACTGATCAGCATGTGTGCCAAGAATACAGGATTATAGTCAACATCAGCGCCACGTAGATTGGTGAGCCAAGCGATGTCATCTAAGCTTGAAAGCAAGTGGTGTGTCGCACCCGCCTCCTCCATACCCGCACGCACGGCCGTCAGTTTCGATTCTGCAGATTGGGCTACAAACGACTCGTCATGTACATACAAAGAAGCAGATGGTAGCGCTGGACGGTCATTCCACACTTCTACCAACACATCGCGTTCAGTGATTAAGGTAATATCATGAGCGTCAAATGCATTTAATAAGCGATCCTGCTCAGCGATAGACAGCACATTGCCATCGACGGCAACACTATCGCCCTCGACCAAATGCTCAGCCAACCAATCAATATGGTTAGGTTTACCAGGAGCAAGCTTTTCTAAGCTGATTCCTGTCCCTTCTAATTGCTCAGCAGCATGCACCCAATAGCGGCTGTCAGTCCACAGACCTGCAAAATCAGCCGTAACAACCAACGTGCCTACTGAGCCAGTAAACCCTGACAACCACAGTCTAGCTTGCCAATACTCTGGCAAGTACTCGGACAAATGCGGATCGGCAGATGGCACAATAATCGCTGTTAGATCTTGCGCCGCTATCGTCTGGCGTAGGTTATCGATGCGCTCATGGATGGTTTGTTTATTCATAATAGATCTTCCTTATAGATTTTAGAAAAGCTGATTTTAGAAAAATGTCTAGGTATAGCGACTATGAATAGTCGTCTTATTTAATTGCACTTACTATTACTACAGTCAAAGAAAAATAGATTAGCGACGGTACTGCTGGGATAAATTTTGCGCCGCCTCTGACAGCGTAGACACAGCAAGCAAGGAAAATTTATAACAGCAGTATCTGACCTATCAATGTATCAATTTAACTTTTCGCTGACTATATTATCGCAGCAGAACATGACTAGATGTTTGGGCAGACTATAGGCTTTCAATGGCCTAAGAAAAATATCGTGCCGTTAAAACAATAAAACGTGCTACCAGTTATGGTAACACGTCTCATCATCTATCATTGACTGATGTGGTAAGCAAGCTTAATGACAGATCGGTTTTATCAATTAACTGACTTGATCTGCTTGCTCGCTCTTTTTCAGCATATTATTGATCGGTTTTGCCAATATCAATAAGACAACAGCCGTCACCACCAAAAATACCGTCATGGTCGTAAATAGCGTTGGTAAGCCTTCGATTTGATCAGCAGATACATGCCCACCGAAGAAAGCCGCCACCAAGTTACCCATGGCGATAGAGGCAAAGAAAAGCCCCATCATCTGACCTTGCATTCCCGTTGGAGCAAGCTTGGTCATAGAAGATAGACCAACAGGACTCAGCGCCAACTCCCCAAGCGTCAGTAAGAATAAACTACCGACCAACCACAACGGTGATGCTAAGCCACCATCATTGGTCAAAATGCTTTTTGATGCAAAGATCATCAACGCAAAACCTGCCGCTGCAAGGAGCATACCCAAAGCAAACTTGGCCATACTGCTCGGCTCAAGACCACGATTAGCAAGCTTGACCCAAATGATACTAACAATAGGCGCCAAAATTAAGATAAACAATGGATTCAACGATTGGAACCAAATACTAGGAACTTCAAAACCCAAGACATTCAGATCAGTATAGCGATCAGCAAATAAGTTAAACGACGTTGGTTGCTGCTCAAAACTTGACCAAAACAGCGTTGAACCAATAATCAAGATAAAGCAAATCAACAAACGTAATTTATCTGTTTTATCCAGTTTTGGTGAGATAAACATAAATACAAAGTACAAGATAACAACGGCGGCGATAATATAAGTCATATACTCGGCAACCATCTGCGGATTGAACGCGATCATGCCTGTCGAGACCAAAAGTACAACTGCCACTAATAACGCGACAAATCCACCAACCCAGCGCCCAATATTCTTATAAATACCATTGGCATTTTCCCACTCAGCCTCGATACCTTTGGCTCGTGCATAGCGCGTTAAGATTCTTACGTGCTGCAAACCGGTATACCAATAATGAGACCAGCATTCCAAGACCACCGACACCGAAACCTACATGCCACATGCCTTTTTCTTTAAACACCCCAACGATAAGGGCCGCGAGTAGCGCTCCGATATTGATACCCATATAAAACAACGTAAAACCACCGTCACGGCGACCATCGCCTTTAGGATACAAGGCGCCAACCATGACCGAGATACAGGTTTTAAATAGCCCCGAACCCAATACAATACAGATCAAACCAACAAAAAATAGCGTCATCCCAAATACTGCGGACAGCGCAATACACAAATGACCGAGCGCAATGATGATACTACCCCACCATAATGCGCGTTCTTGTCCAAGCCAGTTATCTGCCAGCCAACCGCCCGGTACGGCTGCCAAATACAATGAGCCTGCAAAAATACCATAGATAGCGGAAGCGGTTACTTCATCGAAGCCAAAACCGCCACTACCAACGTCGCCACCATGAATAAGACCAATAGCGGACGGATACTATAATAAGAAAAACGCTCCCACATCTCAGTAAAGAAGAGCGAACGTAATGGCTTTGGATGGCCCATAAAGCCATTATCTAAAGCTTCCAGCTCAGCATTCCCAGCTTCTGATTTTGATTCTATGCCCATAAACTTTATTCCTTTAAAGAACACTTTATTAATGACCAAACCTACAAAAAAGCTAATAGACGGTCATATAAGCGCGTTATTGTTTCACTTGGTTATATCCAAGTAAAGAAAAAGTTTGCTGACGATTACACAAATACTCATAAAAAAACCCGCTCTCAAATGATGAGAGTGGGTTTTTTATGAGTACTAATAATGTCACTACATTCTGATGATGCTATCACCATCAGACCTTAAACGAAGCGAATATTTTGCTCAATCTTTCAAAACCTAAGTGCTAAATAAGTACTATATTAGGACGTGCACTCACTCTAAAAAATCAACTAAATACGTCAAAAATGAGGGCACGCTCTAATTTTATAATGAGACAGTCACTAAAAAATCTTACTGTGCCGTCGTCGCTTCTTCAGTAGCATTTTCAGTAGTATTGCCTGCATCTAAATCGCCGTCCGCCTGTTCAGCGGTCAAATCTGCATCACCGACTGCCGCTTGATTTACGGTGCCAGAAGCCGTGGCCGTACCAGATTGTGCCGCCACTACGGCATTATCAGCGCCTGCAGCTGGCGTTGGTGTCACAGTGGCGTCTGCAGGAGTTGCAGTCGCTTCGGCATCTGTTTCTTCTGCAGGTACGGCTGCTGTATCTGCAGACGCTGTATCGTCTTCAGCCGCAATCGCTTCTGCTTCATCAGCAGCGGCTGATTCGGCGGTTGGCTCAGCCGTAATATGCTCGCCTGCTGGGCGCATCAATCCAGAAATACCAATAAGTAAGACAATGCCTAAAAATAGAGCAATGCCGACTAGAGCATATAGCAGCTCTTTTTTTGGATTATTGTTGACGATATCTTCTGACATACCTTATCCACCTTGCGCAAAATATTTAAAATATTGGCCTATTATATCGCAATTTTTACTGATTTGTTAAAACCCTTAAGTATTTAAAGGATTTATTAGCAACACCCTTTTTACTTTTGGAGTGGCATTTCATTATTTAGTGGTTGGGTTGACCGAGGGCGAGTGCTTTGTTGCACGTTTGCCAAAATAGCTCAGTATCAAAAGCAGCGTCATAATAAACAAAATAGGATACTGGCCAAAGCGCATAAACGGCGTATTACCAACCCGTGCCTGCACCTCACCGCGTAATACCGTACGCTCAAACTGCGGCGCACGTTCGACGATATGACCTTTATGGTCGATGATTGCCGTCACACCTGTATTGGTGGCTCGCATAAACCAACGACCGTTTTCAAGCGCACGCATCTGCACCATCTGTAGATGTTGCAAAGGCCCTGCTGATGTGCCGAACCACGCATCGTTTGAGATGGTCAATAAAAAGTCCGTGCCGATTGCATTTTTGCGGGTCGTCTCTGGATAAGCCACTTCATAACAAATCGCTGCCCCCAAATTATGACCACGCACACGCAGTGGCGATTGCTTATCACTACCGCGACTATAACTCATGATGTCCTGGCTGCCCGCCAAGTTTGGTAAAATATCTAACAAGCCTTCGAACGGTATGTACTCACCGAATGGCACCAAACGCTGCTTTTTATACAGCCCTTCTCCTTCTGCGCCCAAAGCAATCACACTATTATAAAACGGCGGATATTTATCAACACTGGCATCAAATGCTGCTTCATCCTTATAAGGAATACCTGTTACCCAAGTTGTATCAGTGGCTTTGGCCATTTTGACCATTTCATTGATAAAGCCCACTGCTTCTGTCTGAAACATCGGAATTGATGACTCAGGCCATAGCACCAAATCTCGATCCCACTCAGTGCTCGTTAAGTTTGCATAGATTTTTAGCGTTTCTATTTGATACTCAGTAAGCCACTTTAAGTCTTGTGGAATGTTCCCTTGGATTAAAGACACAGACAAATCAGGCGTGCCTTTTGGTTTTGTCCATTGTGGATTGATCAGCCACAAAGCGGTACTAAGTGCTAAAAACATCAGTGACGGAATCATGTAGCCACCGCGGCGACGGAATAGCTCCACTAGGCTGGAAGCAATCAATACGGCAACAAAAGAGACGGCAAAGACGCCAGCAACGGGCGCTAATGAAGACAACCAGTATTGTTCTGTAAAGGCATAACCCACGAACAACCACGGAAATCCTGTAAACAACCACGTTTTTAACCACTCTTGGAGTATCCAAAGCGCGGCAAAAGACAACGGCTGCTTACCAACCACGCGATTGAACACTAGTGCCAAAAAGCCATGAAACAAGCCCATGCCTAAACCCATCAGTGCAATCATGATCAGCGCAAGCCATGCAGGCGTATTGCCATACACGTGAATAGAGGTATATAACCAAAACGCGCCCACACACCAAAGCCCTGTTCCATAAGCCTGACCGATCAGAAAAGAGCGCTTACCACTCATATCATCAATTAATAAGGCATATAAAATAGCTGGTGATACCAATGCCAGTGGCCAAATGCCATAAGGGGCGAGCGCAAAGGTGAAGGCGCCCCCCGCCAGCCAAGCAATCAATACCGTCAGCGCCATTGGCATGCCCTTTGGCTTTTTAGGGTTTAGACGTTTTTGCAAATCAACAGTAGACAGACGCATAGCAGTTATCCAAAACCTTGTTTCTCAAAATTTTAAAGCTTTAACGCTCGGACAAAACCCGAGCCAAAGTTGACCGTATCAAGTGTTGTGCCGTATTTATAAATGGCCACATTTACGAAATACCGCATCTCCCCATCAAACCCGCCCATGATAACAGCCTCAATGGATAAATGGGTAAATTTGCGTAGCAAAATTCTAGGACGTGTGCTTATTTTAAAAAGAAAAAAACACGACCGCGATCGTGTTTTTTGAGTATGCTATTTCTTCTTTTAACCACTACAGTTGATCCACTATAAAATAAACACAGCGCTACTGAGATAAATTTTGCACCGCCTCTGTCTGCGAAGGCACATTAAGCAAGCAAAATTTGTTTTAGTGGCGTGTGATAATAGGTAAACCTTTTTTATTTAGGACTGATTATATCGATACATTAATGACTGCCAATCAGTAGGTGTTGATCTGGATTCAACTTGGTGAGCTCTAAATTTTGGATAAAGCGTCCTTCAACATCGGTGATGGTGATTTGCCAATCATCTATTACCACACTTTCACCTTCTAGATCGCCGACATGACCCAGTGCCTGCATGATCAACCCACCCATGGTATCAACATCGGTGTCATCAAAACGACTGCCTAGCTCATCGTTGCAGTCCTCAATCATCGTTGATGCTTGAACACGCCATGTACTTGCCTTGTCAGGATCAGCGACGATATTGTTAATATCACTGTCCTCATCGAAGTCGTCATGCTCATCGACAATGTCACCGACAATCTCTTCGAGTAGGTCTTCCATCGTGACCACACCACCAAAATTACCAAACTCATCCACCACAATGGCCATGTGTACCTGCGTGCGCTGTAATGAACGTAGCAAGGTATCAGAGCGTGCTGTCTCACTAATATATAACGGCTGACGCACCAAATCTCTGAGACGTTTGCTGTCAATTTTTTCTTCTTGGTTGCGAACCATATGAACCAGAATAGGGATTAAGTCTTTTGCCAATAAGATACCAATAACAGCATCATCATCTTGGCTATCAAATACAGGATAGCGTGAGTGAGTAGTCTCAAGAATAATATCCATCACTTCGTCAATGCTGGTACTCTCGTGCAAACCAACGACTTGCGGACGCGGCGTCATAATTTCACGCACTTGTGTCGCTGGTAGATCCAGCACGCCTTCTAGCATATCAACGGTATCAGGTTCTAAGAATTGGCGCGAGTCTTGTACCAAACGAATCAGTTCATCACGGGTTTCAGGGGCGGTCGATAGCCAGCGTTTTAAGCCTCGCATCGACCAACTACTCGGGCTGGGAGTGTCGTCAGACATGGTGGTGTGATTTAACCTCTTTTAGTTAATAATAGTTTTTGATCAATGACAATAATAATGGAAATAGGACATAAATAATAGACAAGGTGTAAATGGGGACAAAACTAACAAATAAAACAGGCATTATCATGTTAAAGCATAGCAGACCTGTACAAATCAGCTTCACTTTATCGCAAGGGTCATGGACATTCAACGACAAATTCACCCAAATTGTATTGTCACTGTGTTATAAATTTTGCTATGGTCAAAGCATCCATTTACTAAGACACACCTTATGTCGCTACGTTCTCTCTTCTCTCGCCTGCGCTCTGCTAGATCAAATAGACATCAACCAGATACTCGTCTAGCATCAGATGCTGTTATAGAGGAGAGCCAGCACGTCGAAAATAAGGCATCTAACGATGAACCACAACGCTCCAAGTGGCAGCAATGGCGACGTTATATTGTGCAATTTATTATAGCGCTTGTCCTTATATTGTCTGCGATCTGGTTGCTACTCGCCATTTGGTATCAGTTTGGCGTAGCCAGCGCGATCACATGGCTCGCCACCATTATAATTATTGGATTACTGACAGCATTGCTTACTGCCTATTATAAGCCGCAGCTTTTCAACCAAAAATTGCTCACAGATCAACCATTTGACTCTTCTTCTACTGATACCGAGGAGTCTAGTAAACCCACACGTTTTGGCTGGCTGATTGGTTTATACGCTGTGGTTTGGCTCATCGGTGTTGGCTGGTTTTTATCCATTGCGCCCAAGCAAGATCGCGACTGGATGGCAGAGGTCGATCGGCAAGTCGCCTATGAGCGCGATGCGACCAATCATGATTTGGTCACGCTGACCAATGTGCGTAATTTTGATTGGCGCACAGACGAGGATGCTACAGAGCACTGGGAGACGCGCACGATTGATCTGTCCAAACTCTCTGGTGTCGATGTCACCAATTCATATTGGATGGGACCACTGATTGCGCATACCTTGATCAGTTTTCGCTTTGAGGATGACAGGCCGCTTGCTTTCTCATTTGAGATTCGTAAGGAAAAGGGTGAGTCCTTTTCGGCGCTGGCGGGATTCTTTCGACGTTATGAGCTGAGCCTCATTGCCGCAGAAGAGCGTGATATTATCTATACGCGCAGCAACGCACGCGGTGAGCAGGTCTATTTATTTCCTATCAGCAATTTGCAGCAACATGAGGTGAGATCATTATTTGAATCTTACCTAACGGCAATGGATGAGCTGAATACCAAACCCGCTTGGTACAATACGTTGACAAGTAACTGTACCAATATTATTTTTTATATGGCGCGTATTGTCAGTGGTGATCGCCTGCCATGGGACTATCGAATTTGGGTTTCTGGTTGGCTACCCAATTATCTGTACGATGTTGGTATGCTTGATGCCAATCCAAACAAAGGCGCCCAACCTTGGTCGATGGATACGTGGTATGAACGTACCCATGTTAATCCAAAGACGCTCGGGTTTAATAATGACATTCATCTAGACGCTACTCATAATAGCCGTGATTTTTCTGAGCAGATTCGCAAAGACATTCCCATACCATTACTTGCTAACTCAAAGGCGGCGGCTGAAGCCAAAGCCAAATCAGTTGCTGAAACCACGCATTAAACGTGATGAAAATAAATATCGACGCAAGTTAAGGCTGTACCCAATTGACCACGCGCGTCTCCATCTCTTCATCACTCATGCCAATCTCGCTCACGCAGCGCCCCGCCACGCCAACATTGTCCGCGCACATTTGCTGCTGCGTTGCGACCGCATCTTCAGTCAAAATCAAATGCCAACTTGGCAACCTTGACCTTTATACAAGCGCTTGTAGGCACAGTGCGATGGTAGCCACATCATGTTGGGTAGATTATCCATGGTCAGTTGAATACAATCCGGCACATGCTCTTGGCGTGTCGCGTAATGGCGGCAATACCCCGTCGCACAATCCATCAGCTGGCAGGTCACATCCGTGTACTCAACCAACTCTTCGTCGTCATCATTGTCGATATATTTGATCAAGCAACAACTGCCACAACCATCACACAACGCTTCCCATTCGCTGTGGTTTAATTCCGATAATGCAAAGCGTAACCAAAATTGCGGACGCAATATTTCAGTCTCAGTCTCAGTCTCAGTCTCAGTCTCAGTCTCAGTCTCAGTCTCAGTCTCAGTCTCAGTCTCAGTCTCAGTCTCAGTCTCAGTCTCAGTCTCAGTATCAGTCTCAGTATCAGTATCAGTATCAGTATCAGTATCAGTATCAGTATCAGTATCAGGAAATAGACTCACTGATGGCGCAAGCTTGCCATCTGAATCTGATGCAAGTCTGGTTTGTCATCATTTTTGTTTAATAAATTTATAGTCATAGCGTCGCAGTAGCATTTTGATAAAGAGCGTTACAGTATTATAGCTGTTTTTGTTTGATATGGGCGTTAAGGTAGCAAAGGTAAGAAAAACGAACCACGATAACTGTAGATAATTAAAAACTATAGATAATTAAAACTCATTATAAAAAAGGACAATCCTATGTCAGTCAAAACTTTTGAACTAATCAGCACCACCGAAAATGGCGTTGAGCTTATTAGCTACGTTGCATTACCAGAAGATGCTTCAGACACCAATCCAGCCGCAGGCATTTTGGTCGCACCAGAATGGTGGGGAATTAGCGATCATACAAAATCAGTGGCCGAGCGTTTAGCCGAAGCTGGCTATGCAGCAGTAGCTATGGACATCTATGGTGAAGGCAAAATCACTACAGATGCCGCGCAAGCCAACATGTGGATGGAGCAAGTCACTGCCGATCAAGACATGCTAATGGCGCGTTGCCGCTTGATTCTCAATGACTTTAGCGACCAATTGGCCGTTAATGGCGATAACCTAGGCGCAATTGGTTACTGCTTCGGTGGTAAAGTTGTACTCGATATGGGCCGCGAAGCCATGCCATTGAAAGCCGTCGCCACTTTCCACGGTAATCTATCAGCCAAACAGCCAGCAGACAAAAACTTCAAAGCGAAAGTATTGGTTGCTCATGGTCGTGACGATTCAATGGTGTCTATGGACGCGGTCGAAGGTCTAAAATCAGAGCTAGACGCGGCAGACGTTGATTATACGATTGATGTCTATGACAATGCCAAACATGGCTTCACCAACCCACATGCTGACGAAAAGGCTGCCAAAAATGAGATAGATCTTGGCTATAATGAAGCGGCTGCCAAGCAAAGCTGGGAAAACATGCTTGAGTTTATGAAAACCAACTTGGCATAAATGTCTATCAAAGCGTTTGTTAAGAAATTGTAAAAACGAATTATTTAATAAGACATAAGAACTCGCTCAGAAATAACGACTATCAGAAATAACAACTATGAGGCCAGCTTAATCATTAAACTGGCCTCTTTTTTTTCACTGCTATTTATACCCTATGCCAGTAGCACAACCAGTCTTGTACTTCTGAAAAAATACCGTCATTATCACGTTACTATGAGACAGATTGAGTAACGATAATGTGGTATCTAATAATAGGCCAGTTAGGTTGGTTGGCTTTTATTGCTTTATTAATCGTGATTGTCGCGTTATACAGCAGGATAAGCCAGCAAATTAAAAAACTGCGCCGCGATGTGCACGACCTACAAATAGAACTGTTGCAGCAAAAAGATAACGATATAACGTCTTCCTCTATTCAAAAAAACGTGGTTGATAGGACGCTTCATTCAAAAAATTCTACTTCAGAAACACCTGCCACATCATCAGTATGGCCGCCATCACTACCGACAACACCCCATCAAATCGCTAACGCTGAAACATTGGCCAATCAACCTTTATTATCGACACAGAAGAAAGTACCTGCTGTGCCTATAGAGCCCGATGAACGCTCGTTGCCGATGGTAACGTCATTGATTCACTCTATCAAAAACTGGTTTTTTGGTGGGAATTTGGTCGTGCGCGTTGGTGTATTGGTACTGCTAGTCGGCGTGGTACTACTGCTTCGCTTGTTGAGCGAGTATATAGAAGTTTCAATTGCCACAAAGCTCATCGCAATCGGTATTGCAGGGCTTGGGTTGGCAGGATTGGGATATAAACTGACGGCAAAACGCTTTTCTTATGGCATCACCTTACAAGGGGCAGGTTTAGCAATTGCTTATTTGAGCACCTTTTTTGCTTATAGTGTTTATCAGATTATTCCAAGTATACCGAGCTTTATTGGATTGGGATTATTGTCGGGCATCACTGTTGCACTTGCGGTTCGGCAAAACGCTTTTCCGCTCGCGTTATTGGCCTTGTCGGGTGGTTTTTTTGCGCCTATCTTGACCAGTGAAGATACCGGCAGTTTGGTGGTGTTATTCAGCTATTATTTGTTATTAAACGTCACGATTGCCGTGATCGCTCATTACCGTCCTTGGAAGATACTTAATCTGTCTGGAGTCATCGTAACGTTTGGATTGGCCTACTACTGGGGTAGCACACAGAATCTTGATGCCATTATTGAGACGCAGCTTTGGCCGTTAGTACTGCTCATCACATTGCACTGGCTACTCTATTTGTTTGTCGTCATTCGCTACGCACAGCAGATCATCAGCTACAACACGCTTAATGAAGTTGATAGCGTTGACTATCCGTCCATTAGCAACGCAGACACGCCAAAACTTTTGAATACCGAACAGACAACGTATCTGTTTCCTATTGATACGGGCTTACTATTTTCGGTGCCGCTACTTGCCTTTGGCTTGTTTGCCGCTTTACTAGCCGATATTCCTAATGCTTTATCCATTACCAGTGCCATTTTTGCCGCTGTTTATTTTGGCGTGGGCTGGCTATTCATCGAGCGCAGTCAACGTTATGCCTTGATTACAGAAGGTATGCTGGCACTCGGGTTTGGATTTTTGGCGTTGGTCGTGCCCTTGGTGCTTGATGCGGAATGGATCGCCTTTGGTTGGTCGATACAAGGACTGGCACTGGTTTGGTTTGGCAGGCGTTCATTACGAGCGTGGTCCGTGTTGTTTGGTCTATTATTGCAGCTTATTAGCATTGGCATGTTACTGACCACAGCCGTGTTGACGGGCGAAAATTATCCGGTATTGGCCTCAAGTATTTCGGCACTCAGTTATTTGGCGACTGTCTTTATTTTACGTACCAGCAACTCACCGACGCTATTCACAGCGAAAGATGACAAGGCGGCAGAGTCTACAACGCCCGTGTTAGAACTTGATGCCACATCGCATGACCTATCAACCTATGCCAATGCTCTGGGCATCAGTACTCATGCTGCACGCCAATGGTTGACCTCAATCGATAGTCAAAGCCAGGTGTTTACCCTTGTGTGGCGCAGTCCTAGATTGATAATGTTTTTGACCTTGACAGCTGCGGCATGGATGCTACACGTATTGATGATCGACTTGGATCATTGGTTTAATATTTGGCAGTCCACAACGACGCTCATTGCGCTCGCGGCGCTCATGAGTCTATCTGCTTACTGGTTAATTCATCGTTATCAATTTTGGTCGGAGATTAGACACCTTAGCCGCTGGTTGTCCGTATTGTTTTATGCGATGTTGATATTACAACTGCCTCAAAAGTTTGAATTTTATTTGCGATGGACGACAGCGAACTGGTTGGTATTTGCCGTCTTGATAGTTGGCTGGTTGAGTGTCGGTCAGCTTTGGTTAAAGACGTGGCATGACGATATCAATGAGGTGAATGCTAATAATGCCCCTCGCTACGCTGACGCAAGTTGGCTGGGCACAGGGATCTTAATTATCGCGGCAGGCGCTCACTATGGAGTACCCGACTCTGATGGCGTCATGGCTATTTTAATTCCAGCGGGCTTGGTATTGTCAGGACTATGGTTCAATTATCGTACTGTCCGTAACCGTCAAGACAGTACACCAGTCAAAGACAATTCACAGGGCTGGCTATACTGGTTCAATTGGCAACAGGCACTATTGAGCTGCGCGGCTATTTTTACTCCGATGGCGCTACTTTGGGTCATTATCACCAACTGGTCGTATGACGGTGTCATTTGGGGTCTGTCTTATTTCCCACTGCTAAACCTATATGACGCCACATCGTGGCTGGTGCTATTGACTGGTTTTAGTCTGTATTATCTCTACCAACGTCAGCACGATGAACATTTGGACGCCTCAAATACTGATGTCAAACGCAGGCAAGTATTGACCACGGATAATTTACTTATTGTGTTAGGGCTTATCAGCCTTTGGCTGATCTCAAGCATATTGGTCAGAACACTGCATGCCTTTATCGGTACACCGCTTTGGGACGGTGCTCAGGGCGGCGCTTGGAACAGTGAGCAAGTACAGACTGGATTGACCATCTTGTGGACGCTCCTTGCACTGGTCGCCACCATCATTGCCAGTCGCTACTGGCAGCGTGCGCTTTGGTTTATGGGGATTGGGTTACTCGGCATCGTCGTAATCAAACTGGTACTTGTCGATTTGTCCCAGACCGAGGCGATTTGGCGGGTTATTTCTTTCCTTGGTGCGGGCAGTTTAATACTATTGATTGGGTATTTAGCGCCGTTGCCACCAGAAAACGCAGATCAGACAGATCAGGCGCAAAAGTAGTCTTGCATCATGATTGGACGAAATTGTGCCGTGAGCACTTTACTCAAAAGCAGCTAACTACGAACAGCTTAAATACCCTAAACTCACTTAGGATTCAATTATTTAAATTGACAGTTAGCCGTATATCGCTACTCATGCCGCTATAACTTAAGTATAATTGTCATCGTTTTGATTATTAAGAGTGTAAAATGGTACAGAAATTGACAGCAATAGATTTGTTTTCAGGAGCTGGTGGTTTCTCGCTTGCAGCCCATAATGCTGGCGTTGATGTACTTGCTGCAATTGAGTTTGATCAAAACGCAGCTGATACTTATCAAAAGAACTTGGTAGATCGACTAAGTGCAAAAACACAGGTTTTCGCTGAAGACATAACCAAAGTTGATATCGATTCGATTATGCGGTATCAAGGTATTAAAAAAGGTAATTTGGATATTTTGCTGGGTGGTCCACCATGCCAAGGTTTCTCATCTCATCGTATTAACGACTCTGGTAAAGACGATCCAAGAAATGCCCTACTTATACGTTATTTTGATTTTGTAGAACATTTAAAACCTAAAGCTTTCTTAGTTGAAAATGTCCCCGGTTTACTATGGCCTCGTCATGAAAAGTACCTTAATGATTTTTTAAATCTTGCCAAGAAACATGGTTATACGATTGTTGCTAATGAACCGCTTATTTTGAACGCACGTGATTATGGCGTCCCTCAAAATCGTCGACGTGCTTTTATATTTGCACTTCGTGATGATGTAATGCAAGAAGATATCGATTGGCCACCACCACCAACACACCATAAATCTGGTAACTCTCCATGGTTGACCGCCTCATCTGCTTTTGAAAAGCCTAATTCAAAAATCTTAGATACTTTCAAACAACGACTTGAAGAAAAGTTTGGACATTCTAGAGAAGAATCAACTAAGATAATTGAATCATTAGAATGGGGCAAAAAACTTGAGCCTCAAGATTCATGTAACTTAAGTATGACTCACTCTGAAACCTTAACTAAAGTATTTGCAAACACACCACTATTAGGTGGTAGAGACGAGTCAGGCAGGGAGCTAAACTGTCATAAAAACTACAAAGGTCATAAAGATGTCTATGGCCGCATTTATCCACACATACAAGCAAATACAATTACAGCTGGTTGTAATAATCCTTCAAAGGGACGCTTTGTACATCCTTGGCTAGATCATGGGATTACTTTGCGTCATGCTGCACGCCTACAAACCTTTCCAGATGATTATATGTTTACTGGTGGCTCAATGGCTATGGCAAAACAGATTGGAAATGCTGTACCCGTTGCGATGGCACAAGTACTGATAAGCCACATAAAGTTGATTTTAGAAGAAGACTCTAATTAACAACTGCACTAATAAAATCAACTCCAATTCTAGCTTCATACTGTAATTGAGTATTTTGATAACGAGATGCAAATCCAGCTCTTAATTTAGCTACTGGTAAGAATTCTTTTTCAACTATTTCTAATTCTTTTTCACTATTTGTGATCACAAATTTTATTCTCTTAGTTGATCCTATACTTATTTCTTGATCGTCATGATTCACTACAAAACCTTGGTCTATAGCAGGAGTTCCTTCTGTTTCATAAACCTTCAAAGCTAATCTTTTGCCTCTATCACTTATAAAAATAATATCAGACTTTTGAGCATTTTTTAGCGCTTTTTTTAAATCAGTCTCTATCTTCAATTTGATAAATCTCATCGCGCGATGAGGTGTCATAGCCTTTGCCAAGCTGCTTCCCGTAGTTTGATTTGGAACCGTATTACAGCTTGGTGCTATGCATAGATAGTAGCTATCTTCACTAACATCTTTGACATCTTTGATAACCACGCCTGTAGTTATATGACTTACGTCTTCTTTTACAGTACAAAGCTGCTCATTAAATGCGTGAACTACATTACATCGAAAGTCAGTATCAGTGTTTCCGGCAATGCCTACTTCATAGTTTTCTGCTGCTATATCAAGCATTTTATTAATAAAATTGTTGTGCTTACCAGAATTTTCCTTGGAATCGATAAATTCAGGTAATTCTTCAGAAGTATTATTTACGGAATCCACTACAAATTTTATTAGAGTAGGATCATTTCTAATATTTTCTGAGACATCATGCAACAGATTACCCAACATCACTTTAGCAGCATCACTGCGGCTATCTTCTTTAACTCTTAAAACCCCCCAAAGTATAGAGATTTGCTCCATTTTCTCTTTAGATAAAACTTTTTCCATTGAAAGACTAGCGTCTTCAATTTGGTTTTGAAGTTCTGAAGTTATAACTCTATAAAAGCTCGGTTTCCAGTCACAAAGAGAATCCTGAATACAATCCCAAACTTCTGAAGGATCATCTTCTAATTTCTTAGATTTTAGAGCAATAAATACATAGCCAGCTTGGATCCATTTACTCTTAGTACCATGAAGCACAAAATTCGATTCGGTAGCTTTTATAGTATTCAATTTCGATATTGAATTTTCAATTAACTTCTGGATATGAGAAAGACTAAGCGATACCCTAACATCTTCATCTAAACATAATTTCATTTCTGCAAGTATAGTATCTAGATCTAAGTCGCCAAGTAAATACTCATGAATCATTGAATTTTTAAAAATAGAGTTGTCCCACTCTGTTTCCCAATCTAATGAGTGCTCTTCCCAAGCTTCTGATGCTTCACCTTGAAGAGTAATAGAATTGCTCCTATCTCCATGTAAAACTGCTGCAATCTGCTGCCACACGCTTTCAAGCTCTTCGTTTGTGTAAACTACGACGATATTCATATGTTTATTAGTTGATAAGTCAGATATAAGCTTTAAAGAAGACTGAGCCTCATTGCCTTTTTCTTCAGGATTGAGATGATAGTCTAAAATTACTAAGTCGCTTTTTCTTATTTTTTCAACTTCTAACTGACTCACATCGCTTTCTATTGTGCAAATTCTCTTTTTAGAATGAAAAAACTCAACAAATCGTTGTGCTGTATCGCTACGTCGTAAAAAACTTTCAACTTTATTGTCTGTATGGACTTCTTCACCTTGGAGTATATTAGCTAGTCTTTCCTTGTACTCAACTAAATCAGTAATGTCTGAATTTACCAAATCATTCAAATTTTTATCGAGGTCAACTCTATTTTTGACAAGAGTTTCATACGGCTGATATTCATCATCAATCAATAATACTGATCTAATGGCATTATCGCGGAAAGCTTGAACTATTTTCTTATTGTAAGCTACTGTCATTTTTTGATTTCCATACCACGAAATTGAATTACAAAGTTGGCACCATCTTTGATGAGCTTTTCTTCATTCTTTTGTGCATACCAAATTTTATGATGTGCTACAGATAGGTTTTGTCTAGACAAATAAAGTCCAACACCGTTGCCACTTGAACGCCGACTGTAGAATAGCTCAAACAGTCTATCTATATCATCCGGATCGACTGGAGGGCCAGTGTTTGCTATTACTACTAGGTCATCCACAATATCAATTTCTATTACTCTACTCTCTGCAAGACCAACCCAGTAAAGTGCATTATTTATAATATTTACAAACACTGGAATAATGCGTGACTTTACATCTACCACTACCATATTTTCAAACGACGAACTTACTTTGAACTCTACATTTTGACGCTCAAACCTGTCTCTAAAGAAAATATCTATGTTTTTGAGTATTTCAGTTCCAGTAATATCGTCACGTGATTGATAACCAGATAGCTTTAATGGCGATAGGAAACGTAGGTACTCAGTAAATTGCTTATGGGCTTTCATCGCATTTTTAAAACCAATTTCGCTCTGAGCACTACTACTCATTGATTTTAGAGAACGCGTTACAGATTGGTCTTGAGCATTCAATTCATGCGCTAATACTTCAAAACTAATACCTAGCTGCGCAAGACTACGAATTTGATTAATCTCTTGCTCTGCATTTGCCCGCTCTTCTTCTGCAATAATGAATGCCGAATCTAAATCAATACCATTTTCAAGCTTATCTAATGCTTGCAAGAAAGCATCATATTTATAAGAAAACTCATCAGCTAGCGTAATGTAAATAGCATCTATACTGTTGAGTATGGATGCTACATCACTAGATTCAGTCACTGCATCTAAAATCGGAAGCGCTTCTTTCTCAAAAGCTTTTTTATCTTCCCTAGATTGGGTCAGCCAAACATTCTTGAGGCGCTCAAAGGTGTTATCTATATTATTCGTATAACTGTTTATCTGCTTAGTTAACGAAGACTCACTGCTTTTGTATTTGTTTTCAGCACTTTGAATAGGTGAAAAGTACTGGCCTTGAGCTTCAATTTTATTTAGCTTCTCTCTGCAAGTCTGCAACAGCTCAGTAAGCTCAGCAAACATATCTCGGTAAGATCGATATTGCTCTTCAAGGGTGTCAGTTACTTTAGCCGGCTTATTTGGTACCTTAAGATCTGTTCTCAGGGACTCAATTTTGTCAATTTTTTTAACTAGGTAATCCAGCTGGTTTAGCGAGATAGTAATGTCATTGCTTAGTTCGTCATGTAAGCTTTTGGCCTCTTCAACCTTATCACTCAATATACTTTCGTTTTTTTTCAAAGTTGCAGTAAAGGTTCTCACATTTGTTTTAGCTGATGCCTTTTGCGCTTTTTTTTGCTTTTGTCTAGCTTTTGAAAGCGCTTCGAGCATTACTTGCCGATTATCTGATTTTGTACCAAAAAATCTATCAGCGAGGCTAACTAATAGGTTTCTTACAAGCGACTTTAACTCTCTAGCAGCTTGATTACTAATAAAACCTTCTCGTCCAGCTTTGTCTTTAAGACGATAATTATGTTCTTGATGAAGGGAAATATGACCAAATATTTTTCTATTTGCCCAGTAGTACCGACCTGCATTTTTCCCTCGCCACTCTTCTATTTCAAAGAAATCATTATCAACTCGACCGTATGGCAATACTCTTAATGAGTCTCTAGATATCGTAATCCCAGAATATTTTTCTGCTTGCTTTTTGACTAGTGAAAGTTCTTCAGGAGAGTGTGTTGACTTCGATTGCTCAAATTCAAATGCTCCCAATTTGAAACCAAATTGACCTGTTTGAGTATATGCTGCCATTCCTGGAGAACGACACGGTATTTCTACATCTTCGAAATCTACACCAAATGTTTTGACCGATCCTCTAAACCAACCTTTTTCGTCGATCACTCCTTCCACTTGATGTTCTAGTCTACAAAAATCATCATAATCAAAGACATCTCGATAATCTAGAATGGTCTCGTATTCCTTTCCTGCTACCCAGAATTCTTCATCAAATTTCTTGATTTCGTAGCGAAATGTGATATTTTCATCTTTATCTTCTCTGTCAAAAGGATTTACAAAAGCCCGTAATGTATCAACTAAGTTTTCTTCAATCGCTATAAATTCATCTGAGTCCCGACTTAAGCTACCTCTATTAGTTAGTAATTCCAGATCGCGATTTAAACCTAATAAGAAAAGAGCGGTACCGTGTGTTGCACCATCTAAATTTTCGACCTTTTCAAGCATTTCTTTCCAATTATCCAAATAGTGCGTTTTAAAAGAAAATGACTTATTAAGAAGCTTTATCTGATCTTCTGTTGAAACAAATTCGCTAGCACTTTTATCACTCTTATGTGAGTCAAATATTTCTTTTTCATCTTCTGTAAACTTATCCCACGCTCGTCTCAAAAGTAATGAATCAGAGTCACTTTCTGAAGGATCTAAAGCTAAATTGGCTAGCATATCATTCTGTAGTTCAGAGCAAAGTTCAGGTAACTGGTCTAAAGTATCAAACTCACTCATTGGTACTTTGACATCCTGCAAGCTTAAGTATGTGTTCTCAAAGAGTCGCCAGTCAATCAGAGCTGCTGAAAAGCGAGAGTCTCTTTTTTTAGTAACGATTAGAGTAACTGGGGCTAAGAAAGCAGTAGAGAGACGACCTATCCCTTTTTCACCTTGTGTAGAACGATCAGGTAATTTAAAACGATCTTTTTCTGGAAGTAGTTTTTTAGTAGTTTTTGAGGCAGTACCAATGGTTAACCAGCTGTCACTCAGCTGATCAAATGTCATTCCGCAGCCATTATCAATAATCGCTCCACACTTTATATCTGCATCATATAAATGAAGCGCCACATCTCTCGCGTAGGCATCGTAAGAGTTTTTCCACAACTCACTAACCGCAGTAGGAGCATCAGCAATTTGACCTTTCCCTAGATGATCAATAGTTCGAGCCTGTGCTTTAAATGAAACTGACTTTCTATCTGATTGTGAAGTCATATTAAATGCTTACATCCATTGTTAGTAAAATTATTCTGTAAGTAGTATGGTTAGTTAGATAATAGCGCTTTTAACTTGCACTAAATATACAAAATATTCAATTTCTATTTATAAGCTAGATAGACTATACAGTCTACTTTTGAGGACCATTAGACATATGGCAGTATACAATAGTTCATCAGATTCAGCCAACACCGCTGTACGAGCGTTTCTGACAAAAGTTGGTGAGCATTATTTAGGCCATTCTTTTAATACTGGTAGTGGAAAAGGAAAAGCAATTTGGTGGATGATTAAAGAACAAGGCTTCGCTAATTGCTGTGCTTATTGTGGTGAGATTTCTAATACATTACAGGTCGAACATGTCTTAATGTTCAATCGTACAGAGTATGGACTCCATCATCCTGGCAATGTTGTCCCATGTTGTAAGTCATGCAATACGCGAGAAAGGTTAGAAAATAAACAATACTGTCATTGGGAACAACATCTATTCAAGGTTTGCGAACGAAGAAATGAGCTGCAATTATTTGAAACAAGGAAGATGAAGGTACTATCTAATTTTGAGAAGTACAAGTATCCAAAGCTCAATGAAACTGAGCAGCATGCTATTAGAGTTATAGCTAACAGCTTATACGAGAATATAAAAATAGAGTCTGAGAAATCTCTCAATATGTATAAACAACTAGATGAAGCCTTTGTGAACAGATAGCGATCTAAATATTATCACTCTTAAACTGGTCTTAGTTAATTTGTCACAGACTGAGGCCATTTGGCGAGTAATTTCCTTCCTTGGCGCAGGTAGCTTGATATTGTTAATCGGGTATTTGGCGCCACTGCCACCAGCCGATAAAGAGCAATTATAGTCAACCCAATATAACGACAGTGCTGCTAACTTCATATTTTCTTGCTTGCTGTGCCTTTGCAGACAAAGGCTACGAAAGTATATCGTTGGCAAACCATTATGATGGTTGCCTCCTTTTTTATTTAGGATTCACTTTCGATCAGTCTCAAGAGTAGCCTTACATCGTGCTTGGGTGAAATTGTGCCGTGAACAATGTGGTTCTGTAGTAAACTGGCACCATTAGAAAGTAAACGTTCATTGTTTTACTTTTAGCATTTTTTATAAAAGGTTATGAAGTCAGATGGATAAGAGAGTAAGTATTCAGTGGTTCCCTGGGCATATGAACAAAGCCCGTAACGAAATCAAAGAAATCATGCCGCAGATGGATGTGGTCATCGAAGTAATCGATGCGCGCATTCCTCATAGTAGTGAAAATCCTATGGTCGCGGCATTACGCGGCGAAAAACCTGTCATCAAAATCTTAAATAAAGCCGACCTTGCTGACCCTGAATTGACCCAAGCATGGATGGATCACCTTGAACAGCAAAATGGTGTCAAAGCCATTGCTTGCGATACCGAAAAAGCCAATGACGTCAAACGTATCATCGCCATCTGTAAACAACTTGTGCCTAATAAAGTGGGAACAGGTCGCCAGATTAAAGCTATGATTATGGGCATTCCAAACGTGGGTAAATCAACCTTGATTAATACCTTGGCTGGACGCGCTGTGGCAAAGACGGGTGATGAGCCAGCGGTGACCAAGTCGCAGCAGCTGATTAAGCTTGACGATGACATCATGCTCTACGACACGCCTGGTATGCTATGGCCAAAGGTTGAAAATGAAAACTCTGGCTATCGTCTGGCGGCGACAGGCGGTATTCGTGATACGGCTTTTGATTTCGCTGATGTGGCAAGCTATACCGCTGAATATTTGATGCACGCGTACCCTGAGCTGCTCAAATCTCGCTATAAAATCGAAGAACTGCCGAAGACTGATTGGGAGTTTTTTGAAATAGCCGGACGTAATCGTGGCTGTGTGCGTGCGGGTAATCAAGTCGATACTTACCGTATGTCTGAGATTCTCATCAACGAGCTGCGTAGCGCGAAGATCGGGCGTATCACGCTAGAAACCCCAGCTATGATTGAAGCAGAAGAAATCGTCGTCGCTGAACAGCGCCTTGCTGCTGAAGAGAAGCGCAAAGCTAAGGAAGAAGAAAAACGTTTACGTAAAAAGCGTACACGACAGAATCGGAAGTAGGTTTAGCTCAAGGCTCATTACTCAAAAAACGATTGCATATATAAAAGCCCTGATGGGCTTTTTTTATGTCTGTATTATCTGTATAACATAAGTATCGTATGTCAAAAATACAAATATAGAGAATAAGTAATGACAGATTACAACTTAATGAAAGATTTCACTTTTCGTGAAAGAGATGAGTTTACACGTGAGCCTATTGCCGAAAAAATTATTGAGCTTTTGGATTCAGAAATTGATGTTTCCCCGATGATTATTGATGGTAAATGGGGTACAGGTAAAACGGAGTTTTGCTTCAAGCTTAAAAATCTAATTGAAGCTAATAATTTCAGCGATTATAAAGTTGGCTACGTGAATGCCTTTCAAGCTGATCATGCTAATGAGCCACTTTTAACACTTATAGCTGAGGTAGCTAGTTTCTACGATGAAAAAGACGACAAGCGAAAGAATTTTATAAAAAATGCAGTCCCTTACTTAAGGCTTATTTCTGGTATAGGTATCAAAGCAGGATTAGGATTTGCATTCGGTAGATACGCGGCAGATATTCCTGATGCACTAGCAGATGGAATGGCAGAAATAAAGGATGGGTCAAAATCTCTTATCGACCAGTCACTTGAGTCTATGATTAAAGATCAAGTAGAAGCAGAAAAAAATTTATCGACATTGCGTGATGCTCTATCAGATATTGCTTCCACAAACCCTATCATTTTACTAATTGACGAGCTTGACCGTTGTCGTCCAGATTTTGCAGTGATGATGTTAGAGACCATCAAACATGTTTTTGATGTTGAAAATGTACAAATTGTATTAATTACTAATGCGGAACAGCTAAAAGCTACTATCAAACACAGCTATGGCAGCGAAACCAACTCCCATGACTACCTATATAAATTCTTTAAATATCAGATTAATTTGCCAACATCTACGAAAGATACCGAGGGCAGATCAGTCGAAAATAATGTCACTTACTTTAAGGCCACAGTAAAAGCTAGCAAAGTCATTCCACAAGACCTTAAAGAAAATAAGTTTATCCATGAGATTCCAAACTTCTTGGATCTCAGTAAATTATCACTTCGTAATATTGAGCAGGTTGTTCGTTGTATAGAAACCTTAGTTGTATTTGAAGATAAATATAAAAGCAAATCTTCCATTGTTGAGCAGATTTTAATGGTCTTTCTATCTTTTGTTTATATGATGGATCAAGATTTGTTAAATCAGATTATAACAAGAAATATAAATCCAACTAAATTTTCAGATTTTATTAGCAGTTCTAGGTTAGATATGCGACATCCGCACTCTAGGTCTGCCATTCTCAACAATTTATCTGTCAAACATTTATTCTTAATTACATTTGATAAATATTTTATGAATTCTTTTTTAGATTTACCAAGCGGTACTATTGATCGACAATCAGTAGAAAGAGATATTCAGACTAGTCTAGTAAATAAATATACTTATGTCAGTGAGACACATAGCGACGAATATGTTGAACAAATAATTAACAACCTTCTACTCTTCGACATCATTAAGTAGTTATTTTTATTATGTTATTCAATAGCATCGCATTAAAGTTGGGTCGTAGCAAATATGTATATCAGGTATAATTGTTTACCTTCAAAAAACCAAATAACAAAGCCTATGACCCAGCCAATTGCCAGTTCTGAATCTTCTGACACAACTTTTAACCACACTACCTCTTCCCTAAACTCCTTCGCCCCGCGCCTACTCGATTGGTTTGCCAATAATGGTCGCCATGATTTGCCATGGCAACAGCACCAGACTGATACACCAAATCCTTATATCGTTTGGCTATCTGAAGTCATGCTTCAGCAAACGCAAGTCACCACCGTACTGCCTTATTTTGCACGGTTTATGGATACCTTTCCAACCGTGCAAGACTTGGCCGCTGCCGACTGGGATGTGGTCGCTGAGCATTGGGCAGGATTGGGCTATTATGCGCGCGCACGCAATTTGCATAAAGGGGCAAAGCAGTTGGTCGAAATAATCGACGAGACAGGCGAGTTCCCGCAGACGCTCGCAGGCTGGGAGGCGATTTCTGGCGTTGGCCCATCCACCGCTGGGGCGATTATGGCGATGGGTTTACATCATTATGGCGTTATTTGCGATGGCAATGTCAAACGCGTACTAACACGCTGGGCAGCCATCGACGGCGATATCACTAAATCTGCCACGACCAAAGAGTTATGGGCACTAGCGGAGCGCCTAACCCCAACAGAGAACTCAGGATTGTTTGCGCAAGCCATGATGGATATGGGCGCGACGTTATGCACACGTAGCAAACCTGCCTGCCTATTATGTCCATTGCAAGCCGACTGCTTGGCACATGCACAGGGGCGCGAAACCGATTACCCGGTCAAAGCAAAAAAACAGCCCAAGCCAAGTAAATTTAGTGATGCGTTACTGATAGAAAATACAGACGGTGAGATATTGTGGCTACAGCGTCCTGATAACGGTATTTGGGGCGGATTGTGGAGCTTACCATTACAGTTCGTGGAAAAAATCTCAGGAAATCTAACGGCTAAAAGTCAAAAAGATAATAACGTTACACCGTTAGACGTACGTAGTCATGAAAAAGTATACGAAGCAGAATTTACCACGGCTGAGCAAATCATTAATGAATGGCTAATAAAAAATGAACTGGTCGCCGAATCAATCAGCCGTACATTGCTGGATGACGACCCTATTAAGCACTCATTGACACATTTTCACTGGTATCTAACACCGCGTAAACTAACTGTCGATGCTGTGCAAATGATAGAACTCAACGAAAAACTCGTAGCGGCGGAGATTGACTTTAAATGGCTGACCGAACAAATAGCGCAAGACAGTCTAGGATTGCCTCGCGCGATGATTAAAATCTTAGAATAAAAATTAGAATAAAAAATTGGCATAAAAAAGCGACTCATTATCCATAGTGAGTCGCTTTTTTTATGATGACAGTATAATGAGAGCTAACATTAAGTAGAGTTAGGACTAGGTTTAAGACTTCGGCACACGCAAACGCATTAGACCTTCTTGTTGAACCGTGGCGACCAACTTGCCATTTTGCCAAAACTGCCCGTGGTTTAGCCCTTTTGCGTTAGACGTTGTGTCACTCCACATGTCGTATAACAACCATCGGTTTAGATCAAAATTACGATGAAAGTGCATCGAATGATCGATACTGGCCGCTTGTAAGCCACTGGTCATAAAGCTGACCCCGTGTGACATAAGCCCTGTGCCTACCAAATAAAAATCAGAGGAAAATGCGAGCAATGCTTGCTGAATGGCAACGGGTTGATTACCCAGCTCGCGAATACGCAGCCAGTTGGCTTGCTTTGGTTTCATTGGCTCCGGATGAATCGGATCACGCGGTTTGACGGGTTTGATCTCGACATGACGGCGGCGCATAAAGCGGGATTTGAGCGCATCTGGGACTTTACCCACATACTCTTCTTTTAAATCCTGCTCGGCGAGCAAATCTTCTGGCGGTGGATAAGCAGGCATATCTTCTTGATACTCAAGTCCCTCTTCCATCGGTGAAAACGAAGCAATCATCGAAAAGATGACTTGCTCAACGGGCGGCTTACCGCGCGCTTCTTTATATTGAATCGCCGTGACTTCACGCGCAGATAGACTGCGACCGTCACGCAATCGGCGCACTTGATAAATAACGGGCTGGTTGATATCACCACCGCGCAAAAAATACCCATGCAGTGAGTGACAAGGCTTGTCTTGATCTAGCGTATGCGCCGCTGCCATCATCGCTTGAGCGAGTACTTGCCCGCCAAAAATACGAGTGCCAACATAGTCATGGCTTTTGCCCTCAAAAACATCAGGGGTCACTTCAATAAGCGCCACGGTGGTCAGCAGCTCATCAATCAGTTGCGAATAATCGGACATGACGACAGGTTTCCTTATTTTTACAAAAAACGCCCAGCAGTCAGCGATATCAACATAATTATGATATGGCGACAGATCCTTTGCGTTTGAATTTAAAATAATATGAAATCACTTGCTAAGCACATACAAGCGAGATTGTAGAACAGAAGATACAGTCATAGCAGTGCTATCACTAAATATGTGTAACAAATTGGCAAGGTAAACATCTTACCCAATATTGGTGACTTTGACTAGATATTAACTGCTTACTTGCAAGTCTCGCTTGATTTATTTAACGGTGCTGATACAGAGCAAGCATTGGTTAGGTCAGTATAAATGAGGTGACAGGAGTAGATTAAATTTTTCGAAGCCTCTGTCACGCTTGTAGGCAGACACTAAAATGTGTTCTGGTCACGCGCTATCTTGTCTTTTATTTATTGAATGTCGATTAACGCTATCAAAACAACACAAACCATAAAAAAACGAGACGGTCGATCGCATCTCGTTTTTTATGATTATTTTTAACTTATGGCTTCACGGCCACCAGCACACGGATAGAGTCTGGCACTAAGGATAAGTTACCCAGCGCTTGCTCGCCTTGCGCTTTTAACTGCTCTAAGCGCTCAATCTCTGCTGGGCGTACGTTTGGATTGATGATTTGCAGATGCTTTAGGCGTTTGATCTCACGCGACCACTGCTGGCTAAAGCGCTCGCTAGCTTGTTCACCAATCTCCATTAACTGCTCGCGGGCAATATCTTCAGCTTCATAATACCGCTGTTCAATTACGTCGCCACGTGCTTTGATCACCTGACGGGCACGATTTTTATCCAAACGCTCAATATGAGGCATGATCATATCGGCACTGATACGAGCTGATAAGTCGCTGCCCTGCTCACTCATAAATACACGGATATTTTGCGTGGTCAATGTCGCAGGCAAGTTAAGCACTTTTGGCGCGATCACTTCTACGCGGAAATTTACCTCAAGTAAAACCATGCCTTGGGGCACAGCAGCGCTTTTTAACATCGCAACGGTAGTATTACCAAAAGTGCTGGTACTCGCCAGCTCATAGATGGCACGCATCAATGGATGCTCATGCGTGATAAATTCGATGTCTTCACGTTGCAGCGCTTGCTCACGCTCAAATGTCAACGTCATACCGTCTTCATCACCCAGTGGTAAGCCATCGATATAATCACTGATCTCAGTGCTGTCAATCGGTGCAATGACCCAAGAACCATCACGCTGAATGTTGTGGTCAATATTGGCAGACGCAAAAAAGCGCTCAATGAACTGAGGCAATAGGTTGTGACCGTCAAAGTCACGCATGGCATCAGCGATACGTCCAGCAACACGGGGACGGCATGAGTTGTACTCAAGCAGACGATCGCGGCCTGCTTGTAGCTGTGCTTCTAAGCCTAAGCGTGTCTGTAACGCCTCTGCAATAACGTCTTGCAATATGGCGCGGTTGTCAGGGGTATCAACCCCTTCAAGCATTGGCTTTAATTCTTGAATATATTGCTCTTGCACGCTTTGAGCGGTTGGTGAAATCTGATTGAACATATTCAGCGCATCGTTGTACCACTGGTACAAACGCTCTTGCGCCGTGCCTTGTACGTATGGGACATGCAGCATGATTTGCTGTGTTTGCCCAATACGGTCTAGACGTCCAATACGCTGCTCTAAGGTATCCGGATTGGCAGGCAAATCCCATAGTATTAATTGACTGGCAAACTGGAAGTTACGACCTTCTGAACCAATCTCTGAACATAGTAATATCTGTGCGCCTTCGCTATCGGCAAAAAATGCCGCCGCTTGGTCACGCTCAAGCAAGGTCATCTGCTCAGTAAAGATAGCCGTCTTAATGCCTGCATGTAAGCGCAATACTGCCTCTAAGCTCTCTACCGTCGCACCACTACGCGCAATCAACAACACTTTATTATGTTTAAGATCGCCTCGTAAGATGTCAATCAACCAAGAAACGCGCGGGTCGTCCTCTAACCAGCCACCATCAGGCTGGTTTTCTTCGCCCCATAGCTGCTCACGCAATTTGCCATTGGTTTGGTAGCTGTCTTTCCAAGCGTCAGGTAATGGCAGTGGGTACGGCTGGCTGCTACGACCATAAAACCCTTTGACGCTCTCACGCGTATTACGGAATAAGATACGACCCGTGCCATGACGATCAAGCAACTCATTGAGCGCATAGGTTCGCAGTTTTTCGTCTTCGTTAATCGCTGCCAACTCGTCAATATTGATGTCTAACAAACTACTCAACGCGGCAATTTGACCCTCGCTGACTGGCTTATCTTCTATCAATACACCAGCAACGGCAGCCGTTTCAGCAAAGGCTTCTTGACCATCGATGAACTCATCCAAATCATCAAAACGATCCGGATCTAATAGGCGCAAACGGGCAAAGTGACTTTGTGCACCTAATTGTTCAGGTGTGGCAGTCAATAGCATGACGCCAGGTGTCTCTTCTGCAAAGTCTGCAATCAAGTCATATTTATCATTGCCGCCTTGCGCTTCATCCCAATGCAAGTGATGCGCCTCATCAACGACCAATAAGTCAAACCCTGCATCCATCGCTTGGTCATATAGATCAGGATGGTCAAGCAACAGATCCATACCGCCAATGATGCATTGCTCAGTCATAAAGACGTTTTGTTCAGGATCGTGCTCTTTAATCGCAGCAGTACGCACCAAATCAAACAGTGCAAAGTTCAGATTAAAACGGCGACGCAGCTCAATCATCCACTGATATTGCAAACTGTCTGGCACTAAAATAAGCACGCGCTCAGCTTTGCCAGTTAGGAGTTGCTGATGAATAATCAGACCCGCTTCAATGGTTTTGCCAAGGCCAACTTCATCCGCGAGCAATACACGCGGCGCGATACGCTTGCCGACTTCGTGCGCAATATAAAGCTGATGTTCGATAATATCGACACGTGCGCCCATCAAACCTTTGAGCGGGTGACCAGCCAACGCCGATTGCATACGCAAGATATCTTGGCGCAGCTCATACCAATCACCGCGTTCAATACGGCCCGCCAGCAGACGCTCAAGCGGTTTTGCTAGTGTGATATTGGCAGCAAGACGAGTCTCCATGATACCGCGCTCATGCTCATCGACGCCATATTTGAGCACGCCCATGACTTCATCAACGGCGTTAACCGTATAGCTTTTGCCATCTTGATCGTAAATGCTATCGCCAATCTTGAACACCACGCGAGATAAGGGTGCTGAGTTTTTGGCATAGACGCGCGTTTCTTCACTTTGAGGGAATAAGATATGTACACATCGGTCGTCTACATCGATGACCACGCCCAAGCCCAGCTCGGACTCCGTATCTGATAAATAACGTTGACCAACGGCGAATTCGGTACTGTGCAATGAAGCGATAGAGATAGTCATAAGGCGATGTCTTTTGTACTCAAATGATAAGAAAATAAATAGCAATGATGGCTAAACGACGATGGCTTTTGTAGTTACTCATATAGCAACGCGTCAAAAAATGAGCGCGCGATGTTGTAACCTAAATCAAGCCAGCTTTTTAGTTGAGCTATTATATAACGTTAGCGGCTAGATGAGTGCGTTAAGTTGAATTTTCAAGAGAGCGCTTACGATAGCAAGTGAGATTATCAGTCATTTATCACATTCGTTTTTGACTAACAATATCTACATGCTACATTAAGACCCTCAACGTTTTTAATATGACCACAAATAATTAAGATAACTCATACCATCACAGATAATAAGGATGACTCATGCAAGCCGTTTTTTTAGACAAAGGCACTTTCTCTGAAGGCATTGACTTACCAGCACCAGCTGGTGTGAGCGACTATGTCACTTATAACGACACCCCAAAAGATACGGCTGTCATCATCGAACGCTGCAAAGATGCCGATATTATTATCACCAATAAGGTTCAGCTGGACGCAGAAGTGATTGCAAGCTTGCCCAAGCTCAAGCTGATTCAATTGACGGCAACAGGCATGAATAACGTCGATCAAGACGCTTGCGATAAGCACAACGTCGAACTTTATAATGTTGCTGGTTACGCGGTCAAAAGCGTGCCTGAGCATACCTTTATGCTCATGCTGTCCGCGATGCGCGCTGGCATCCATTACCATCAAAAAGTCGCTGATGGCACGTGGCTAGCAAACGGTAATTTTTCTCTACTCGATATTCCGCTGATAGATTTAGAAGACAAAACATTGGGCGTGATTGGTGTCGGTACGATTGGTAAACGCGTTACTGAAATTGCACGCGCTTTTGGTATGACCGTACTATGGGCCGATCATCAAGGACAAACGCCGCGTAGTGAAGAATACACTGCGTTTGATGAGGTGCTTGCCCATGCCGATGTCCTCACCTTACATTGCCCGTTGAATGAAAAAACCGAGCATCTGATTAACAAAGACACGTTAGCAAAAATGACCAAACAACCCCTTATCGTCAATGTCGCACGCGGCGGTGTGGTTGATAGTCAGGCGTTAACCGACGCCATCAACAACGAGCAAATCATCGGTTACGCCAGCGACGTGTTTGAGCAAGAGCCAATCGCAGCTGACGATCCATTATTGACCCTTACCGATCATCCGCGTGTGATATTCAGTCCACACAATGCATGGGGCAGCAAAAGCGCGCAAGAAACGTTGTGGCAAATGTTGAGTAAGCAAGTTACTGAGTTTATTGATACGCAGTCAAAATAACTGACGACCTCAGTATTAGCGACTAAAATACAACCAGTCGTCTTTTATTTTACGGTATTTGAGCATGACGCGGTCGCTAAGATAATTGTTGGTCACGTACCAAGGATAGCGATCGCCCTGCTTGGGTAGCTCATCTTTTGCACGCTGCACGTACCCGGCCGATAACGCGCCCATCACCGTATCTGCTTGTATATGCGCCTCGGCGTCTTTTGTCTTTGCTTGCGGTAAAGCCACTTGATAGCGTTGCTTGTGCATATAGCCAAGCAAGCGCATAACATATTGACAAGCCAAATCGATTTTTAGCGTCCACGAAGCGTTGGTATAGCCAAACAGCGCAACCATATTGGGTATGCCTTCCATCATAACGGCTTTATAGGTCATACGATTACCGATATCAACCGCTTGACCATCGACATAGACGTTTGCGCCGCCCAGCATTTGTACCTTTAGACCCGTCGCCGTGACGATGATATCGGCATCAAGATGCTTGCCGGATTTAAGCAATATACCTGTCTTGGTAAAATGCTCGATTTGATCGGTGACGATGTCGGCGCGATTGCTCTGTAAGGCTTTGAATAAATCACCGTCTGGCACTGCACAAAGCCTCTCATCCCACGGATTATAAGCAGGCTCGAAGTTTGCTACATCCACGTCGCTACCTTTTAATTCTTTTTT
This sequence comes from uncultured Gammaproteobacteria bacterium, assembly GCA_963744895.1. Lineage (GTDB taxonomy): Bacteria > Pseudomonadota > Gammaproteobacteria > Pseudomonadales > Moraxellaceae > Psychrobacter. Next base: position 172,412 of record CAVUUW010000005.1, on the reverse strand, counting down.
GACGCCATTCTTTAATATCGCTTTCATGACCTTGGGCGCAAATAAAGCCGCACGGTAAATCCCTTGCTGCATCACAACATTACGAGCGCGCAGCACCGTATAAGCTTGTTCTTTCGATAATGGAGAGCGCTTACCGGAGAGCCAGTCAAGCGCATAATCATCGCCCGGCACATTAGCGACGTAGGTAGGCGAACGTTGTAACATCGTGACATGGCGCGCGCACTGCTTATCCTCATCATCTAGCAAGGCTGGCAATAAAGTCATCGCTGTGGCACCGCTACCGATGATGACCACTTTTTTGTCATCGTAATTCAGATTTTGCCAATGCTGGGGATGGACAATATGACCTTGAAACGTTTCTTCTTTATCAAAGACAGGCTTATAACCTTGCTCATAATCATAGTAGCCAGTAGCGCCCACCACAAAATGAGCGGTTACGGTAAACACCTCGCCATTGCCATGATTTTTTACCATCGCCGTCCATAGCTTAGTCGCACTTGACCAAGACAGCTGCTGCACTTCATGTTGATAACGAATGTGCTCTGTTACCCCAAATTCACGCGCAGTATCAGCAATATAGCGTTTGATATCAGCCCCTTTTGCTAGCATTCTATGATCTAACCATGGGCGAAAGCCATAGCCAAACGTCAATGCATCAGAGTCAGAACGAATACCAGGATAAGTAAATAAATCCCATGTCCCGCCCAAGTCCGCTCGTTTTTCTAATATCGCAAATCGCTGGGTGATTTGCTTGGGCGACTTCGCTAAGCGGCGTTTTTGCTTACTTGGATTTTTATGACCAAACAGACCCTTTTGCTGTCGTTGTTGTAAACGACACGCCATACCGATGCCAGCAATACCTGCGCCAATGATTAGTACTTCATAATCGGCTGGCTTGTTTGAAGAAGACTTTTTTAGTGTGAAGCGATCTTTGATAGCTTGTCGTTTATTACCCATATCCAGCATACTTTTCTCCTTGTATTGGCATGCGTCCTTTATTTTCATGATTTTCATTGCATGATTTTTTATATCGAGTTAAAAAGGACTGGGGCTTTCCCAGTCCATCCATGCACCAAGTGTTGGATGTTTGAGGCGCAATTGCTGGGCATGTAGATTCAGCCTTGGCGCAATCTCTAATGCCGCGCCTTCAGCATAAATCGGATCACCAATCATCACGTGACCGACATGTACCATATGAACACGTAGCTGATGGCTGCGACCGGTGACGGGCTTTAGCATGACTCTGGTGACCGTCTGGCCATCGCACGTTTCATGGGCAATGACTTCATACAAGGTTAACGCATGCTTTGACCACTCGTGATCGACGATATGGCGCGGTTTGGTGGTAGGCTCATAGCGTACTGGTACTGATATCTCACCAGTCGCGCCAACTTGCTCCCACTTGCCAAAGACACGAGCTTGGTACTTTTTCTGAGGCAGTCGCTCAATAAATTGCTTACTGATATTGGTTTGGGCGGCAGCATTTTTTGCAAAAATAAGTAGCCCTGAGGTGTCCATATCAAGACGATGAATCAGCTTGACCGCCGGATTGGCTCGCTCAAGTCGAGCCAATAAACTCACCTTTAGTGTTTTGCCATCGACACTCAACAGACCTGCGGGTTTGTCGACTATCCAAATATCATCATCTTCATAAACGGTGATGTCTTGCGCAAAGGCTTGAAAAAACTCAAGCGGATAAGCGCTTTCTTGAGTGTTGAGAGCAAGAACTTCTTCATCAGTAAAAGGCATAAAATGAGCTACTTATGTAAATTGGATTAAATATAGTGACTTTTGATTGCTGTTGATCTAGGCCGTGTCCCCATTTTAAAAATAGTCATAAAAAACGAGATAAACTGCAGTCAAACAAGGAAAATATCGCAAATAATATCGGGGTATTCATCAGATGTTTGACTATGTTTGGCAAAATTTAACCATTCTTACGCCATTTAGATACAATCGCTTGAATTGAGGACACGTCCTAACAAAATGGTGGCAAGTAACAGAGAAGTTCTGCCCTGTATCCTTGTGTTTCGATTTATTGTACTAATAGTAATTGTTGATCAATTTAACTGGTTGACCTCTGCCAATTGTCAGCAAACATGTTAATATAATGGCACATTTTTACCCCTTCTAAACGATTCTTTGGCCATTCATTACTTTATTTTTTGCTTAATATGTAGGTCGATGAATGACGATAGAACAATAAAACAAGAGAGATAATATTATGTCAGACCTTATTATTAATACGACCGATACCAACTTTGACCAAGACGTGTTGCAATCAGATGTACCTGTATTGGTAGATTTTTGGGCTGCTTGGTGTGGTCCTTGTAAAGCAATCGCGCCTATTTTAGAAGATCTAGCCACTGAGTACCAAGGCAAAATCAAAATCGTTAAAGTAGATGTAGATAACAACCCACAAGCAGCTAGCCGTTTTGGTATCCGTAACATTCCAACGCTATTTGTCTTTAAAGATGGCGAAAAAGTAGATTCAGTCATGGGCTTACAGCCAAAAGCTGAGTTGGCAAAAGTGCTAGATAAGCATTTATAAGTTATATTTTCTCATCCTGCTCTATTGTAAGCAGGCGAGATAGAATCATCGAGAAAGCCATTATCTGTGTAAGATAATGGCTTTCTTGCTTATTTTTTAGCCAAAAAACTCAATTATCTGACTTTTTTAACAAAATTTATTGACAACATCATTGTGAAGACCGTATAGTCTGCTGACAAGAGAAAACCAACGGTTTTTCTAAGTGTCTTATTGCTATTCTCCTCGTGTTTATCAACAAAAACACAATCGTCGTTATAAATACCATTACTGAACGAAATGATTAAACACCATTACTGATATTGAGTTTTTGACACAGACTCTTATGTAGCCTTCTTTATCTTTATTTCTTATGACCTTGCATCACATGACCGCAGTGCGTTCATAAGCTAACGCGTAAAACCAAAACTACATAAATTCTAGCTCTGTGCCTGCCTCCTCTATCGCCATACTATTGTTGTTTTAATCACTGTCGTGGCTTGTGCTACTAATGGCATCTCTCATCTGATCAATTGCTAATGACCTATCTATGAATCTAACTGAATTAAAGAAAAAATCAATCGCTGAGCTATTGGCTATCGCCAAGGAAATGGGTCTTGATAACATGGCGCGTAGCCGTAAACAAGACATCATTTTTGCTATCTTAAAAACTCATGCGCGTAACGGTGAAGCCATCTATGGTGACGGCGTACTTGAGGTTCTTCCTGACGGTTTTGGCTTTTTGCGCTCATCAGAAGGCTCTTATTTGGCAGGCCCTGACGATATCTATGTCAGCCCAAGTCAAATCCGCCGATTCAGTCTTAAGACTGGTGACAGTATTGCTGGTACAATTCGTCCGCCCAAGGATTCTGAGCGTTATTTTGCGCTATTAAAGGTAGGCGAAATCAACTTTGATACGCCAGATCGCTCACGTCATAAGCTTATCTTTGAGAACCTAACACCCCTATTCCCCACTGAGCAGCTAAAATTAGAGCTCGGTAACGGAACCACTGAAGATTTGACAGGCCGTATTATCGACCTAATTGCTCCGATTGGTAAAGGTCAACGCTCTATCATTGTCGCTCCGCCAAAAGCGGGTAAAACGATGCTGCTGCAGACCATCGCGCAGTCAATCACGCGTAATAATCCTGAGTGCTATCTGATCGTACTATTGATTGATGAGCGTCCAGAAGAAGTCACCGAGATGGTACGTACGGTACGCGGTGAAGTGGTTGCCTCTACCTTTGATGAGCCGCCACAACGCCATGTACAAGTGGCTGAAATGGTCATCGAAAAAGCCAAGCGTTTGGTTGAACATAAGCAAGACGTGGTTATTTTACTTGATTCAATCACTCGTCTGGCGCGTGCTTACAACACGGTTATTCCATCATCGGGCAAAGTACTAACCGGTGGTCTAGATGCCAATGCCCTAGAACGTCCAAAACGCTTCTTTGGTGCCGCGCGTAACGTAGAAGAAGGCGGTAGTTTGACGATTATTGCCAGCGCACTGATCGATACGGGTAGTAAAATGGACAGTGTTATCTTTGAAGAATTCAAAGGAACGGGCAACCAAGAGATTACGCTTGAGCGTGACTTGGCCGAAAAACGCGTCTTCCCTGCGATTAATATCAAAAAATCTGGTACGCGCCGCGAAGAACGTCTGTTGGATGAAGACAAGCTGCGTAAAGTTTGGATCTTGCGTAAATTGCTACAGCCGATGGATGGTGTTCAAGCCACTGAGTTCTTGTTAGATCGTCTCAAAGAGGCAAAAACCAATGATGAGTTCTTTGAGCAAATGAAACGTAAATCACAGAACTAAAATAGAATAATATAAGTATTGCACTTACTTAGTAGGCATCGTGCTTATTGAGTAAGATTGCCAAGGTAGCGTATTACTCATTGAGATCACCTTCGGGTGGTCTTTTTTTGTAGGCAGTACTTAAAACAGTAATTTCTTGATAAATAATAGTTAGCTTACTACTCATGTGAATGCAATCGTTCTAAGCAAAACGCCTACCAACGACACAGTAGAGAAACATATTTTACAGTCAATCTGTAAAGCTTAGCGCTTTTACTACGGCTAGATAGAATTAAATGCATTAGTATGACGGTTAGTATAGATTTACTCCGCTACCATGTATCTATTTCCAAAATATTTTTTAGACACGGGTAGTAAGGTAAGCGACAAAACGCTGGCTATACTTAATAATCCTTACTAATGCAGACCTTATAATGTCTTGCGGTAGCACAATAGATTATTCTAGGAGAATGGCTTAAACACTTTAACCCAGTATCTCAGTATAAAAAGCAGTGTTAATGAAGATACTGTTTCTTAACGATACTGTCTCTTAATTTTGATAAACCAACTTGATAACTTAATAGGTGATACTATGAAATTTGCTAAAACTATCGCAATGACAGCGCTTACAAGCTCAGCTCTTATCATGGGCGGCTGTGCAAGCGGCGGCTATGGCTACAACAGTGGCGTAAGCAACACGGCTAAAGGCGCGGCGGCTGGTGCAGCTGCTGGTGCTCTAATCAGAAGTGGTGGCAACAGTAAAGACATCGCTCGTGGCGCACTTGGTGGTGCAGCGGTTGGTGGTGCTGGTGCTTATATCCTGAATAACAGCAGATAATCGCTGGACATTACGACTGATATAGTCTGATATTCAAATAAAAAAGCCTGCAATTATGATTGCAGGCTTTTTTATTAACTTTTATTTATAAGGACTCGAAATTTATAATAGGACTTGTGTCATGTCGAAGCTTATGACAGTGCGCCACTAAACGTATCACAAGATTGGATATTGCCACTTTCTAAACCACGAGTGAACCATTGAACACGCTGCTGACTGGTGCCATGGGTAAAGTTATCAGGTACCACTTCTCTACCACTTGCCTGTGCCAAGCGATCATCACCGATTTGACCAGCCGCATTGATGGCTTCATCGATGTCACCTGGCTCTAAGAATTGTACACGTTCTTGATTGCGCTGCGCCCAAACACCCGCAAAACAATCAGCCTGTAACTCTTGTAATACTGATAATTTATTGGCCTGTGCACTCGTGACTTGACGACTGGCTTCATTCACTTGCTGAGTGATGCCTAATAATGTCTGTACATGGTGACCAACCTCATGGGCAATAACATAGGCTTGAGCAAAATCCCCTGCCTTATCTTGGTTTGCTTGACCACCTGAATCTTGCTTGTCACCGGTAATACCAAGGTTCTGACGCATTTCTACAAAAAATGAAGTATCTAAATAAACAGTCTGGTCACCTGGACAATAGAACGGACCTGTTGCTGCACTGGCACTGCCACAAGCTGAGCTGACTTGTCCGTTAAACAAAAGTAATGAAGGCTCTTTATAAGTGCTGCCCGCTTCGTTGAACACCTGATGCCATACTTCTTCCGTGTCTGCCAATACTACTTTTACAAACTCGGTATCTCGGTCAGTACTGGTCGCAGGTTCGCTAGACGTCCCGTTACTTCCGCCGCCCGCAACCACCTGCCCTGTTTGTAAAGCGGTCATGGGATTGACACCAAATACTAACCACAGAATACCAGCAATAATAATACCGCCGATACCACCACCAATCATCTTACCGCCACCCGTGCTTGAGCGCACGTTAGAGCTGCCTCGTCTACCTTGCCATTTCATAGTTTTTTCCTCGAACGTACAATAGACAGTGCTATTCGTATCAATAATTATTCACGTTATATAAATTTTTGCTTAAAATGGAGTTTTACTGTGTGATTCCACCGCTATTCAGAATGGGAATTACTTTCATAATCTTTAAACGATCAGTCATTTTTAACACCAGATCAGTTAATGCCAGACAAGGCATCAAACAACTGACCCAATCTGACTAATATTTAGACAAAAAAAAGAAATGAAGACCCAACCAAATTCCTTAAAACCGAGCGATGTCGTTGATTATACTTGGATTACTGAGATGTATTGTGTTAAAAATTATATTAAGTAAACAAGGTAAAGAATTATTTTAACTATTATTGTTACTTAATTGTACAGCCTATTTCTATTTAAATAAAAAACATATAGAATGCGTGGAAGCTGAGTAGCTGTGACTAAGATGAGTTGAAATCCGAGATATCTCGGATTTTAATCTTTGTGGCTGCTACTGCTCATTTCATTTTTCCGGAGAATATATTATGAAACTTAAATTACTTGCTCTAGCTGGTATCATGACTGCAACTATGGGCCTAACTGCCTGTGACAGCAACAAAGAAAACGCTGCTGAAGATTTATCTGACGCGCAAGAAGAAGTGCAAGACGCTTCAGAAGAGCTAAACGACGCTTCAGCTGAAGGCGAAGTTACTGCTGGTGCTGAAGCTGACGTTGCTCAAGCTGAAACTGCTGTTGCTGATGCACAAGCTGCAACTGCTACTGACGAAATGGACGCTGAAGTTCCTGTAGACGGTACTACTACTAGCGTAGATATGGCTAGCGAAACTCCTGCTACTGACGCTGCTGCTGTTGATGCATCTGACGAAGTTGTTGTTGAGCAACCAGCTCAGTAATTTTATCGTTTATACGATGAAAGTACTGTTGTTAAAAGAGAGAGCTTATGCTCTCTCTTTTTTTATGCGTGCTATTTATATAATGTCTGCTAACTCGATGACGATCAACTACGATAGAAAAAATAGTCAATATTAACTTACAGTCATGGTTAAATGTCGATTATTTAAAGCACTCGCCGAAACAAACAGCTGTGACGCTTATGTATCAAACAAACGCTCATCAACTTGCTGACGAAATTTTTGTCCCGTTTTGAAAGTGACCACACGGCGAGCAGAAACTGCCACTGGCTCACCGGTCTTAGGATTACGACCTGGGCGGCTATTCTTATCTTTAAGCTCAAAGTTGCCAAAGCCTGAAAGCTTGACCTCTTTGCCGTCAATCAAACTCTCTGACAATTCATCAAAAAAGTTCTCTACCAAACAGCGACCTTCTTGGCGCGTTAGGTTAAGGTGACTCATCAAATGCTCAATCATGTCAGATTTGGTTAAGGTGCTCACAGTGCGACTCCTATGCTTACTATGTAATCATGTCGAATATCATGGTTTAGCGTATGAAGGTTGTTATTATAAAGCTTTTTTAACCTTTTTTAACAAAGATAGGATTAAAATCTTTTATTAATAACAACTTAACGTGTTTTAAATACTAATTTTTATATAAAGTCGTACTTTTATTTGTAGCAAGCTCTATGAAGAGCAATGCTCCATAGCCTTAGCAATAAAAGGCTATGGAGCATTGTGTGCTTTTAAATAAAAGGTTAGCTGTCGCGTAATTGTGCGGCATACTGGTCAACCAGCGTTTGTACCACTTTATCGGTGGCTGTCTTTACGGCTTCATCGGATAAAGTTTGCAAGCGATCTTGCCATATGAGTGCAAAAGCTAACGAGCGCTGACCCGTCGGTACTTTCTCCCCTTGATAAACATCAAATAGCCACAGATCCGTCAACAAATCACCTGCTGCAGATCGTATCGTCGACTCCAAAGTCTGCAAACTGATATCACTATCTACTAAGATGGCAATATCGCGGCGCACTTGTGGGAACTTACTTGGCGTAGTAATCGCGTGCTGCTCACGTGCCAGCGTCAATAACGGCGCAAGTGACAACTGAGCGACCCAAGTAGCTGGTAAGTCTAGTTGTTTGGCGGTATTGGGATGCAGCTGACCCAGCCAGCCGACGTATATATCGTCGATATATAGTTTAGCGCTTTGACCGGGGTGCAAAAAGCTCAACTCACTACGCTCATAGCGGATACGTGTGTCATCTATTTGCGCAGGCAATAACTGTTCAATATCGTGTTTAAGATCATAGAAATCGAGCGCGCGGTTTTGATACACCTGCTCATCCCAAACCTCACCCACTGCTACCAAAGCAATGCTTGGCGTTTGGACCAAATCACTGATACTCTGCCCAACAAAGCTAAGGCCGGTCTCAAAGAAACGTACACGTGGCTGCTGACGATTCAGATTGTATTGCACACAAGGCAATAAGCTAGATAACAAGGTACGGCGCATGACCGCCAAATCACTAGAGATAGGGTTTGCTAGTGCCAACACCTCCCCTAGTGCTTCATCATCAAGCAATGCTTCTAATTTTGCATCACTAAAGCTAAAGCTGATGGCTTCCATATAGCCATTATCAACCAATGCCAATTTCATCTCATGCGTCAAATCTGCGGTATCATCATAATCCATGCTAACTTGCAAATGTGGCAATACGCTTGGGATGTTATCGTAACCATAAATACGAGCAATTTCTTCGATGAGATCCTCACGGATACTCATATCAAAACGGTAAGATGGCGGCGTGCAAACTAATGCGTTGCTCTGCTGCTCTACGTCAAAACCAAGCTGAGTTAAAATACGCACCATCTCTGATGGCTCAATATCAATACCAAGCACCTCGCGTACTTTTGCGATTGGCAATGTGATCGGAGCACGTGCTGGTAAATGCTCAAGGTTTTCGGCCGTGATTATTTGACCCGCTTCGCCGCCCGTGATGGTTGTGATCAAATCACAAGCGCGTGCCAATGCCATCTTGGCAACTCAAAATCGACCCCACGCTCAAAACGCTGCGAGGCATCAGTATGCAACCCAAAACGGCGTGCGCGTGCAGCAATAGCCAGTTGATTAAAGAAAGCGCTTTCTACAACGATATTGGTCGTACTATCTGTGACACTGCTACGCTGACCACCCATGATACCAGCCAGTGCCAAGGCACCTTTGTCATCGGCAATCACAAGCTCATCACCCGTTAGCGTAATCGTTTGCTCGTTGAGCAAAGTAATGGTTTCATCAGGCTGTGCTAAACGTACAACGATATCGCCTACGATGGTATCCGCATCAAAAGCATGTAGTGGTTGACCCAATTCCATCAAAACATAGTTGGTCACATCGACTAAGAAGCCATGCGAGCGTAAACCTGATTGAACTAGCGCGTCTTGCATCCATTTTGGGGTGTCGATACTGCGATCGATATTGCTAATAGATTGCAATAGGTAGCGAGGACATGCCTCAATAGCATCAACCGTTACAGCGGGCGTTGCACCATTATCAGAAGCGACTACATTGTCAGGAATCGCTGGCATTTGCACAGACAAATTATTGATGACTGATATCTCACGAGCGATACCGCGAACGCTGAAACAATCACCACGATTTGGGGTGATAGAAATATCCAATATTTGATTATTCAAGCCTAAATATTCACGGATATCGGTACCAATTGGTGCGTCTTTTGGCAATTCAAGCAGACCATCTATGTCATCGACCAAATCAATTTCAGACGCACCGCATAGCATACCGTTTGAGGCCACACCGCGTAGCTTGCTTTTTTTGATTTTAAAGCCCGCTTTACCATTACTGACGTCATCGCTCGGTAGTATCGCACCAACGGTAGCAACAGGCGCTTTCATACCGACGGTCACATTGGGTGCACCGCAGACGATTTGTAATGGCTCAGCGTCACCGATATTTACCTGCGTGACTCGCAGTTTATCTGCATCGGGATGATGCTCGACACTGATCACTTCACCGACGACCACACCGCTAAACTCACGGGCAACCGCGTAACGATCATCAATTTCAAGCCCTGCCATGGTCAGCTGTTCGGCCAACTGTTCGCTCGTATTTGTGGGATTTACCCATTGACGTAGCCACTGTTCGCTAATTTTCATAAATATCTCGGATCAGAATTTTATAATAAAGATGTTGGAGTAAAGCTTGGCAAATGAATAAGAAAAATTCTAGCCAAATTGCTTTAAGAAGCGCACGTCATTTTGGAAGAACAAACGCAAATCATCAATACCGTAATACAGCATCGCAAAACGCTCGATACCCATACCAAAAGCGAAGCCTGTGTATTTGTCGCTATCAATACCGCAGTTGGTCAATACTTGTGGATGTACCATGCCGCAGCCCATCACCTCAAGCCATTTGCCATTGTCATCTAAGATATCTACTTCTGCAGACGGCTCGGTGAATGGGAAAAACGAAGGACGAAAACGCACCGTTAGCTCTTTGGCAAAAAATGCTTCCAAAAACTCACTAATCAAACCTTTTAGCTCAGCAAAAGTACTCGATTCGGTGACCATAAGACCTTCTAGCTGATGGAACATCGGCGAGTGGGTTTGGTCAGAGTCATTGCGGTAAACGCGACCCGGACAAATAATACGAATCGGCGGCTCGTTTTTTTCCATGGTACGAATCTGTACCGGGCTGGTGTGCGTACGCAGCAGATAGTGCGCATCAAAATAAAAGGTGTCATGCATCGCACGCGCAGGATGGTGCGACGGGATATTCAACGCTTCAAAGTTATAGTAATCGCTTTCAACTTCAGGACCAGTCGCAACATTAAAACCCGCTTGAATAAAATACTGCTGCATACGCTGAGTAATCATCGTTACTGGATGCAGATGACCTTTCTGACCACCGCGAGCAGGTAGAGTAATATCGATGCTCTCTGCTTCTAGCTTGGCGTTGAGAGCGGCGACTTCCAACTGCTGCTGTTGATCGGTCAATGCTTGCTGAATACGGCTACGCACCTGATGTAACCAGCCACCGTAGGTTTTTTTGTCGTCAGCACTGAGCTTGCCCATCTGCTTTGACCAGCCGGTTAATAGGCTTTTTTTACCCGTCAATTGCACACGCAAGTCTTGCAGCGCACGCACATCGGTTACTTGTAAGATGAGAGATTCAGCAGCACTCGCAAACTCAGTCAGTTGAGCTTCGCTAAGATCATTCAGTTCTGTGGACAAGGTCGGTAGCGCCGACAAATCGATGGTAGCAGCAGGGGTTGTCATAAGACGCATTCTTCCTGATTTAAACGGACTATTAATTGTAGGGATTTGACCAAATATTGCAAACCATTTACCCAGCTATTTTAATATAAAAACGAGTAACATAAATGGCTTGAATATTTAGACAGCAATTAGTATGTTTTGATAACCATTTGGTCTAAATAAATATAGACGCATGATAACTTAAAATAAAAAAAGCCACCGACCAGCGGTAGCTTTTATTAATATCGTACTATTAATTAATATTAATTCTATTCATTTAGATGCTCACTTAGATAAATCTTATATCTACTTAATATCTAAATAGTCGTTAATATTTATGCTAGTTCCGCTTTTGCTTTTTCAACCAATGCTGTGAAAGTCGCTGCATCATGCATAGCGATGTCTGCTAGAACGCGACGATCGATTGCGATGTTTGCTTTTTTCATGCCATTGATAAAGCGGCTATAGCTCAAACCGTTTAAGCGTGCACCAGCATTGATACGTGCAATCCAAAGACGACGGAAAGTACGCTTTTTGTTGCGACGGTCACGATAAGCATATTGACCAGCTTTGGTCACTGCTTGTACCGCTACGCGGTAAACACGTGAACGGGCACCATAGTAGCCTTTTGCGCGCTTTAAGATTTTTTTGTGACGGCGATTTGCCTGTACACCACGTTTTACACGGGCCATAATTTACTCCAAGATTTTTTAATCACTGTTAAGCGAGTGATGATGCTGTCAAATAACAAACATCATTGTCAGATTGCAAAGTCAAATATCATTTCATCAGATAGTTTTCAATCAAAGATAGATGACGGTAGGCTATTAGATGTATGGGCACATACGACGAACTGCTGCTTCGTCAGATTTATGTACCAACTTAAGACCACGCAACTGGCGAATACGCTTAGGTGATTTCTTGGTCAAAATATGGCTTTTGAATGCTTGCTTACGTTTAAAGCCGTTCGCTGTTTTTTTGAAGCGTTTAGCTGCACCGCTTCTGGTTTTCATCTTAACTTTCATGATGAGTTGCCTCTTTTTCTGTTTTAGAACCTGGTCGTCAAATAGTGATGTTGGATAGTGGCTATATAAATAGCCGCTAAACCTCTATTTGCCTCGAGGTGGGAGGCGCTATTTTAGCAGATAGTGCGTTGTTTTGCCAAGTAAAGTTTTAGTCCTGCCCGAACGACATGCGACATCAGCCTATTTGTGCGAGCAAACCCAAGTCTTACCTCACTAAAATGTCAGTAAAATTGCGAATTTTCTCCAAATAGATTGAATGTCTATCTAAGCTATGCTTAAGTAGAGACTGAGATTTGGTATAATCTTAACTTCAGTAACACTAAGTTATTTATGCCATTTTTTAACCATATCTAATGTGGTTGTAATCCTCTTAATATTGCCAACCTATACCATGGTCAGCAAAACATATCGTTTATAGTCGCTCTGGGAGAGAACGTGCCGAAAAAAGAAATAAGAGTTGATGACGACTTATTGGTCTTTGAGACAGTGATGCGGGTGCGTCACACCGAGATCGATACAGGTCAGTATATGACAATCGAATCATTGACAGCGCTATTAACTGAGGCGTGGTTAAGGTTTTTATACGCCAAAGGGATTAAAGAGGTTAATGCAGATTATCAGGGTTTGATTATTGATCAGCTACAGTTGAACATCAGTAGCCGTGTGCAGGTACGTGAAGAGCTGTTGTTTGAGGTCGGTATTGAACCTATGTATGATAATGGCGGTTATGTAGAGATAAAGGTTTCACGCCTACACACGGGAGACACTGTGGCAAAAGCCAAACAGCATTTCGTCAACTATGACTTTAAATCCAATCAGATGACTGCGCTTGATACTGCGACCAAAAAGATCCTGTACCCGCACTTATTTAGGATTTAAACCTATTTATTGAAGACAGATTATCAAAAATAGACACTGTAGTTGACATAGACGTTAGTTTTTTATAAGTCGCTCTTTTGTTGACCACTTAAATGACATATCTACACGATAACATTTAGAGAAAATGGATAAATAATGACTTTACCTGCTTGGTTATCCGCCGTAAGTTTTAACAATGATGGTTTAATCCCTGCAATTGCTCAAGATCATCAGTCTGGGCGTATTTTGATGATGGCTTGGATGAATAGCGACGCACTGCAATTAACCGCACAAACAAAAACCGCGGTTTATTTTTCGCGATCACGCGCCAAACTATGGCACAAAGGTGAGTCGTCAGGTCATACGCAAACCGTACATGACATTCGCTTGGACTGTGATGCCGATGTCATCGTACTCAGCGTCACGCAAGCGGGTGGCATTGCTTGCCACACAGGGCGCGAATCCTGTTTTTATCGTCGTTTAGACTTATCTGGGCAAACGCCTGAATGGCAAACTGTCGATAAAGTCTTAAAAGATCCGTCTGATATTTATCAGTCAAATGAGTCAGCAATTGAGACGCCTCAAGAAGAAAAAACCAACCTCAATATTGATACTGACACTGCGGCCCATCAGACTCACCTTGATCAGCGCTCTATTTTGCAGCAACTGGATCAAGTATTATTGGAGCGAAAACAAGCCGATGCTGACAGCTCCTATGTGGCAAGTTTATACGCCAAAGGTTTGAATAAGATCTTAGAAAAAGTAGGTGAAGAAAGCGTAGAGAGTATCATTGCTGCCAAAGATTTTGCCCAATGCGATGAAAACACAGACAAAGCGCAATATGATGACGCGCGTCGTGAGCTCGTTTATGAAGTAGCAGATGTTTGGTTCCATACCTTGGTTGGATTGGCATGGTTCGATATAGAGTCAGAGGCAGTGTTGAATGAGCTGGGACGCCGCTTTGGTCTTTCAGGCATCGATGAAAAAGCGGCTCGCTAGCTTGTCACGCGACAAAATAACCGTCTGCCTTTTTTGATTGTGTTGGCTTTCACCTTTTTGTCATATACGCAGGTTATAATATGGTTTTTTACTTTGCACTGTATTTTGATGATTTTTGTTGAATTAATCAATTTTCTATAATTGATGCACTTTAAAGATAATATGGAGTACTGCTAGAGTATATTTTCCAAAGCCCTGTCGTCCAAAGCGTACAGCAAGCGAGAAAAATTCATATCAGTAGCACGTTATTTTGAACATCACTCCTTTATAGTAGATTGACTATATAAACTCAAAGCACTTATATAGAGCGTAAAACCAAGTCAAAAGGATACTATTATGGGCAGTTTTTCTATCACGCATTGGCTGATATTATTGGTCGTCGTTGTCGTCGTATTTGGCACTGCAAAGCTCAAAAATGCAGGCAAAGATTTGGGCGGTGCAGTCAAAGGTTTTAAAGAAGCGGTTAAAGATGAAAATACAGAACATGCCAAAAAGCATGTCGTGCTTGATCATGATGGCAATGCTCGTACAACCGATCGTTCTGCTAGCCAAAAGGTTGATGACAGTACTGTCCATTCTGCACCTGTTGACGATAAGCATAACGTATAAGCCTGTCGCGTTTAGTCTGCTTCATTTAAAATAGTGACATTCGACCATTATGTTTGATATTGGGTTTTCTGAATTACTCCTTTTTGGCGTCATCGCCCTGATTGTCTTAGGCCCAGAAAAACTGCCTCAAGCAGCGCGGACGGCTGGCCAATGGTATGCCAAGATTCGCCGCACTGTCTCTACGCTACAGTCTGAAATAGAGGCAGAGCTGGACTTAGCTGAAACGCGACAAATGATGCAAAAAGAGCTTGCCAAAATCCGTCAAACTGAGGCGGATATGAGACGTGAAATGGCAGAGATGCGCGGTAATATGAAGCAGTTTGAATACTCCCAAAATCAGCATCTAAAAGGCTCGCATACCGATGCTAATAACAGCGAGCGTGAGCAAAGCGATACATTAAGTACAGATAATTTAGATAGTGATAATGACGGTACTGCTCATTCAACTACCGACAATAGTGACAAGACAAGCACTCTTCATGTACCTTCAGTCGAAGATACTGATAATTATGTCGACCAACACACGCAACCACTCATTACGAGACCGTGGGAAAATATGTGGTTCCGTTTGGGGGCTTATGATAAAGCCCGTCGTCTACCGATGCCGCCATACTTGCCAAACTACAAAGCGGATATCTTACTCAACGCTCAGTCAAACGATTCCTTATCAAAACAGACTTCTAGCCATAAACAGGAGGCTAATTGATGGGATTGCTCAAACGTAAAAAAAGCCGCCAAGAAAAGATTGCAGACGTAGACACTATTGCAGACGTAGACACTATGGAATCAGAAGTTAGTAGTTCAGACATGGAATCCGCCCCAGAGGTAGAGGCCGATGTCTTAAGCACACTAGCGGATATGCCTATTACCGAACACTTAATTGAGCTGCGTCGCCATTTAATTAAGATATGTGTGGCTGTCTTGGTCATCTTTTTAGGATTGGTCGGTTATTCACGTGAGCTGTATAACTTTCTGTCAGACCCTTTGGTTGCTCAATTGCCTGCCAATTCGACCATGATTGCAACCGATATCACCTCGAACTTTATGGCACCGATACGGCTAACTGTCTTCGTTGCTGCTTTTTTAGCGATGCCCTATATTCTTTATCAGATTTGGTCGTTTGTGGCGCCTGGCTTGTATAAAAAAGAAAAGAAAATCGCCATTCCAGTCCTGTTATCCTCTATCTTTTTATTCTACGCGGGTGTGGCGTTTTCTTACTTTATTGTGCTCAAAGGGGTTTTAAAATTCTTTATTATGTTTGCTCCGCAAAACGTCCTACCGATGACGGACATCGACAGCTATCTAAGCTTTGCATTAAAACTGTTTATGGTATTTGGGTTAACGTTTGAGATTCCAGTTGTCACCTTGCTATTGATATTGGCGGGCATTGTCTCCATTCAGAGCTTAGAGGAAAAACGCCGTTATATTATTGTTGGCTGTTTTGCAGTGGCTGCCGTCGTCACGCCACCCGATGGGGTTTCGATGCTGATGCTGGCGGTTCCAATGTGGTTATTGTTCGAGCTTGGTTTATTTTTGGCAAAAATTTTAATCAAAGAAGCGCCTACTCCTATTTTTACCTCAACTAATAAAGAATAAAAGCTTACTATTCTTATTCGGTTTTAAGTAAGTCTATTCAATAGAAAAAAATCATGCTTTAATTCATCATTATTTTTTTCTTATCTCATCAATGAGCGTATGCTTATCATCATGACTGAGTATTACTATTGTCTAATAGCCATTGTGTATGCAGTGGCTTTTTTTGCCGCCGTTGTTTTTAATCATTTTTTGTCCTTTAGGTAACCTTATTATGTCCGCATCTATGCCCGCTTATATGAGTGACCCCACCGATGAGCAGCTGAGCGCGCTGAATATGGCGATGGATCATAAATCATTTAAAGTGGTCGCTTATGCAGGTGCGGGTAAAACGACCACGCTCAAACTGATTGGTGAGCGCTTGCGCGGGCGCGGTTTATATTTGGCATTTAACAAAGCCATTGCTAATGATGCACGGCAAAAATTTCCACCCCACGTAGAATGTCGCACTTTTCATTCACTTGCGTACCGTCATGTGGCGCGTGATATTACCGCCAAGCTGTCTTTGCCGCGCTTTTCACCCAAGCGTTTGGGCGATGATCTGGGCTTACAGCCTGTACAAGTCCGTCGGCAAATGGATGGGGTCAATAAATACATTACCTTGACGCCTGCCCGACTATCGCGTTTCGTCAGTGATGCGGTGAGTAACTTTTGTAGTACCCATGCCAGCTATCCTGCGCCAAGGCACATACTGTTCCCAAGCTGGCTCGATGATTCGGATGCCGAGCAACTACGTGAGATGCTCTACCCTGCCGTAGAGCAGCGTTGGCTACAATCGATAGATGCGCGTCACCCTGCGGGCATTGGACATGATATTTATCTCAAGCTTTGGGCGCTGTCCAAGCCAAGCATTCCAGCTGATTTTATTTTATTTGATGAAGCGCAAGATGCTGACCCCTTGATGATGGGAATCTTGACGCAGCAGCCAAGACAGGTCATTTATGTGGGTGATGCGCATCAGCAGATTTATGAATGGCGCGGCGCGGTGAATGCCATGAAAAAACTGCCGCTACCGCAAACCTTATTAACGCAGTCATTTCGCTTTGGTGAACCCATTGCAGAAGTGGCGAATACCTTATTAAAAGCCCTACAAGAAGACGTACCGTTAAAGGGCAATCCCAACAAACAATCCTCTACCGATAAGGGCATGGTGCATAGCAAAAAAGACGCTATCTTGTGTCGTACCAATGCCGCTGCTATGGCACAGCTTTTGACTGGTCTTAAACTCGGACATCGCGTAGCGCTACAAGCAGATACCGATCGCATGCTCAAATTCTGTCAGGCAGCAGAAAATTTAAAAAATGGTAAGTCAGCATACGGCGTGCCTGAGCTTGCCTACTTTTATAATTGGGGCGATGTCCAAGAATATTCTGAAACCAATGAGGGCAGTGATTTAAAAACACTGGTCAAACTGGTCGATGATCATGGTACTAACGTGTTAACGCAGGCGGTCAATAGCTTGACCCGTATCGAGAATGCCGACTATGTCATCTCAACGGCGCACAAAGCCAAAGGGCTTGAATGGGGCAAAGTACAGTTGGACGATGATTTTTACTACGATGTGACCACCAATGCAGTCAAGATAAGCCCAGAAGAATTGCGCTTGCTCTATGTTGCTTGTACGCGCGCCCAGAGTAATCTAGACATTCACAATATTAAAGATTTGATCTCTGGATTACAGACAGGGAAAAAGGTAATTTTTGGGTCTTAGCACTGAGTGTTAACTTCTTAAATTTTACTCAATACGAATACTTACTTAAAAAACCGTTTTGATTACTCTTGATTTCCATTTTTTTCCAAATCTTGTCGCTACTATCATCAACTACAAAATGAAAACCTTCTAGCTTTACCATAATTAATATCTTAGTAATATTACAGGCTTCGTTCTGATGAAGGCGTCTAAGTTCAACGCAAAATGAAAATTTCGGCTCACTACCTAAGTGACGCGCAACTTCTAGCTTTTCAGAACTGTCATATTCTTTAAGATAACCTTCGTAAGGATAAATCTGAATTGAATAATCGTTCTTTGATGGCACGTACCAAGTGTCCCCAATAACTTCTGAAAATTCTGTAAAAGCTTTTTCAACTTTATCAATTTCTATGTTAGCAAAATGTAAAACAATACTTTCGGCCATAATCTGTATACTCATAACATTTTAATTTAAGCAAAATTTCTATCCATCACCCTTTCAAAACACTGACTCAAACCAACATAAATAAATTAAGATACGCTATCATATACCTCACTAATTTATACCCATATGCCATCAATGTCTCCTTCAAAAAATTTATTCCAAAATCCAGTCCGACTCCTCGCACCCATGGAAGGCTTGACCGATCCTTTAATGCGCCAAATCTTAACGCAAATTGCATCAGACTTGGGTCGTCCCTATGATTGGTCAGTGAGTGAATTTATTCGTATCACTCAGCATGTCTTGCCTGCGCATGTCTTTTATAAATACGTGCCTGAACTGCATCATGATGCCAAGACCGCTTCTGGCACGCCGATTCATGTGCAGCTACTCGGTAGCGAGGCACAGTTGATGGCAGAAAACGCCGCTTATGCTGCCGAGCTTGGCGCGCCTGCGATTGATATTAACTTTGGTTGTCCTGCCAAGACGGTTAATAGCCATCGTGGCGGCTCGGTATTATTGGATGAACCTGAGGTGATGTACGACATTATCAGTGCGGTGCGCGGGGCAGTGCCTGACTACATTCCCGTATCTGCGAAAATTCGTTTGGGTTATACCGATACCAGTCGCATGGATGATATTCGCAGTGCAATTGACAGTAGTGGTGCTGATTGGCTCACTATTCACGCCCGTACCAAAACCCAAGGTTATAAGCCGCCTGCCTATTGGGATAAAATCCAAAGTTTTAATACGCTCAATATTCCCGTCATTGCTAATGGCGAAATTTGGAATATCGAGCAAGCACAAAATTGTATGGCGCAAGCAGGAACACCGCATCTGATGCTGGGTCGCGGCGCTGTCACGCGTCCCGACTTGATTGCACAAGTCGATCATGACGGTAGTCACAAGCTAACAGATAAAACGGTCTTACTATGGGAAGATTTAATCACGCATCAAATCAAATTTTTGGAAGGTGCCGCGAAAAGCGAGGTGGTTTTAGTTGGACGTTATAAGCAGTGGCTAGCGATGCTGACCAAAGGCTATAGTGAGGCGCAAATACTGTGGAACGATATCAAACGAGAAAAAAATAAAGCAGCCATTATCAGCGCACTGCAAGCCAGTATCCGCCAATAATAAACTGCTCTTGTTTTAAAAAATAGCTGTAATAACAACGTTAATGCTAAGTAGTTATATTATGTACTAATGCGAATGGCTAAGTAAAATAACATCAAACAACACGCAATGGATAGCACCCACAGTATGGAGCGAAACGTCGCCAAATTGGTGATATAAGCGGCGCAATAACCAATACGAATCAACACATATAGCCAAGCCAAGGTATTGATAATTAGTTGCGGCACGAAGAACAACATGGCAGCCAAGACCGCCGCTAAAAACACAGGCAACGTCTCATAGCTGTTTTGCTGCGCCGCGTTAGCACGTGCAGACATCCCTGTCGTATTTTGCAAAAAATCACGCGGATGCGAGTTGTCAGACAAGCTAAAGCCGCCAAATACTTTAGACAACATGGCCATTGCTAATGGTAGTAAGCTTGCGATGACCATTGCCCATATGGCGGAGGCGGCTGTATCAGAGACCAATCCAAAGATTGCATTCATAAGTATCCTTGCCTCTACCCTTCCATAACTTCAAAGTTATGAGTGATATTCACGCCGCCTTGTGCCAACATGCGGCTGGCTGAGCAGTACTTTTCTGCGGATAGATTGACCGCTTTTTCCACTTGCTTGTCTTTGATATCTGTACCTGTCACGATAAAATGCAGATGAATATCAGTGTATACCGCTGGTACCGCATCAGCGCGCTGGGCAGTCAACTCACAACGTACATCTTTCACTTCTTGGCGCGATTTTTGTAAAATCGATACCACATCATAACTGGCACAACCACCCAAACCCAACAAAATCAGCTCCATAGGGCTGGAACCTTTTTCTTTACCGCCATCCATTTGTACATTGTGCCCTGATGGTGACACGCCCATGAATGCTTTATTTTCTTGCCATGTAACACTTGCTTTTAACTCTGACATTTTGACTAATCCTTATATAAGACGGTAGGTGTCTGTTTTTTACAATGAATGCTATTTGCTGAGGCACACGCTTATTATTGTTAAGATATTGGTCTATCTAATTTGGAAACTGCTCTAGTGTAGCATAAGCCAAAGCGAGGTTTTATAGAGCCATTGTCTCAAAGTATCACTATGAAAAAACTCATTGGCAACTGACTTTCTCTTTTTTCACCCTCTATCTTTTATAAATAGTATCTGCACTTTATAAGCTCAAATACTTACTCCAATGTCAACTTATCTTTATCGTAATCTGCTGATTAATACAACAAAAGTTTAATTATAACTCACTGATTTTAAAAAGATAAACTCGTGAAACATTTTATAGCAAAATACTGTTACACATTTCGCTTGTTTCTTGGTTTAATAACGTTAATGAATCTTATTTTGACCGAATATCGATAATAATCACCTTATAATAATTACGATTGCTGTCACGGTGTTTGGTCGAAATAAGTTATTTTTAACACATTTAAAAGGTTTGGTCATGATAGATGCAGACGGCTTTCGCGCCAATGTCGGCATCATCTTGGCAAATACACAAGGGCAAGTTCTGTGGGCAAAACGTATTGGTCACAACGCTTGGCAGTTTCCTCAAGGCGGTATCGACCGCGGGGAGACGCCGATGGATGCGATGTATCGCGAGCTCTGGGAAGAGGTCGGTCTACATCCGCGTCACGTAGACTTATTGGCAGTGACGCAAGATTGGTTGCGTTATCGTCTGCCGAAACGCTATGTGCGTCATGGACAGCACCCTTTATGTATTGGGCAAAAACAAAAATGGTTTTTGCTGCGCTTAGATGAGCCGAATACTCAACACATCCGCTTTGATGAGGGAAAACCAGAATTTGACCACTGGCAATGGGTCAGCTACTGGTATCCACTTGGACAAGTGATACATTTTAAACGCGGGGTATACCGCCGTGCTCTGCAAGAGCTGGTACGTGAACTACCCCTAAAACAAGAGCTCATTATTCCTGAACAAGACAATCATTTGTTGGTGGAATAAGTTATTCGATTTAAGGCAGTAATAGATGTCCACGATAAGCACTAGAAACTTTAGTGATTATCGTGGACATTTTTTATGGCTACTCCAAGTGATTAACGCATTCTCGGCTAGTGATTTTGGCAATGACATTTATATCTTCATCGTTGTTTTTGGTTAGCGTTAAAATACTCTGGGTGCGAGTGCCATAAGTTGGTCTGCTGGTTTCAGTGTTGCCAAAAGCGACAGGCTCAATGTAAACGGACGATAAGGTTTGCTCAAGCTCAGTGCTCATACCTGTATTAGGTAGCTGATCCGTTGGCGCTTGAGTATGATCAGATAGTACGTTAAAGGCGGCTGATTGCCAGTACTCAGGTGAGCTGTTCTCGGCAATCAGTGGCAACACTTCTTGGCGTAGCCTACCGCGCAACCGCTCCGTCTTAAACCAAGCTGATTCTGGCTGACCGTTTGAAATCACATGCAAACCTGTATGTAGCGGCATGGGTGCATGACCGCGATTGTTAACCATGACGGCTTGGGTGGCATCACCAATAATAAGGTTAAAACCGGCATATTCTTGCAAGTGTATGCTTCTTGCAAAGTCCATTGGACTTATAGTGCCTGTCAAAAACGCCGTTACCAGTGCCCCTCGTGAGCGCTCCTCACTACTCGCCTGCACACCGTCCCGAAAGTTCAATACCGCCGCCCAGCGTCCGTTTTGTTGATAAACACCTTCACCCTCTGCTTGATGAATTCCCAGCCAAGTACCCCCACTTTGACTGTCACGCCCCGCATAAATATCTTGGTCGGACCACTGATGCAGAGACTCAGTCGGACGCTGCAAAAACTCATCACGATTGGACAATAACACCAATGGCATCTCGTCAAATAACTGCCAAGCAATGGCGACAATACACATAGTATTCCTTTTATAATAGTCTGTTATGCGAGTATTTTTTAGCAAAAATAAAAGACAGTGTTTATAGCGTATTGGCTAGCAAAACATCAATTATGGATTGCCATCCAATAGCTTATTGGCAGGGTAACTGATTTGGGACGTTGAGCGTATCACCTGTGACTGTTTACTCGGTAAGTCAAATTCCCACGCTACTATGCCTTGGTTATCATTCCAATTGCGCTCAGTGACAGGCGGCGAATGAGTGACTGAAACTTTCAGGCTATCATCGCGGCTGATAGGCTCACTACCCAATACTTGCAAGCGCACAGGGCGGTTATGCTGATTGGTAAACTGATAAGCTTTTGTCGTTGTTAAAATTTGCTGCCGACTCAGTACGCCTTTCTCACCTTGCTTGTCTTCATTAGTCAACTCTTTCACCATCATGCTTGGATCACGACCAAAGCCAATCCCCTGCTCTTTTAGCATCTGATAGCTATAGCGTGATTGTCCAACGTAGTTATCGTCACGGTAAAGCTGTAATGACCCATCCACCCAATCTGAAGTCAAGAACGGCGCTGACGCATACCAATAGGCAGCTGTCTCAATACTAGGTGTACTCCGAACCCACAGCTTACTACCACCAGACTGCTCTCCGATAACCGTCCGTACCCGTCTACCACCACTAGGAATAGTCACTAGCTGCGGTAAGCGATACTCAATGATACCGTTTTTGTTTTGGCTACTGACCGTGAAGTTCGGTAGCGGTGCCATATTTGGCGAGCTAGAATCGTCGCTATAGCTCTCTCTGGCAGATACTACGACAGGCATAGCCTCCGACATGGGCGGTACATTGACCACATTGTTGTTTCTATTTTCTTCATATAGCGATAGGCGTGGCACATAGGGCAATTGTCCTGTGGCACTTTGATTAGGATTCGCGGTACTGAGGGTCACAGGTACGTTGCTCCAGTTCTCGCCTGTTTGTTGGGCAATGATCGCAGAGGCGGTGATATTTAGCTGATCACTATTGGTGTTGAGGCGCGCTTGATACGTGGGTTCCCAACCTGCGCCTTGCACCTGATAATGCAATTTGAGCGTACTTGGCGAGCGACTGGCAGTGCGTACGCTTACCTGTGTCACATTATTAGAGACTGATGTTGCGCTACCTGCCATGATCTGATTCAGTGCGTCTTGTGCACTTGCCTGTCGCTGTTGAATCTCCAAAATCTTTTGGTTAAGACTGGCTGCTTGAGTCTCTATATCGCGTGCGTTGTTGGCGATAGTTCCATCCATATTAACCTGCGTAACTATGGTCAAATTCTGCAAATAGGCTTTTGCCAAGCGCGCGGCTTCTAATTCAGCATTGATACTGGCTAGGGTATTTTGCTGTGTTTGCACCTTGGCGTCACCTTGGTATTGACACTGGGCTGCTTGCTCCCCTGTCAATTCTTCAATGCTAATTTCACCAACATTGACATTGTCCATTGCTTGCACGCTTAGACTTTCTTTATCCATATAAGGTGATAGACAAGAAAATATAACGATTTGCTCACCACTACCTGTGAGAGGCAATGCTCGTGTGACGCTTGCCAGTCCCTGATACACAGTCAATTGTTCGATACTGCTGGTCGCCGCTTGTGCGCCAGATATTCCTAATATTGTACTTCCACCGAATATCAATGGCAGTACAGCGAAACGGGGCATTAAACTGAGTGACGGTAATGCGCGTGCATTATCCGTTAGGCCAGACCAATATGTTAGGTGTGCGTTCATACATCTTTCCTTAGAAGTGAAATCTATCATGGCGTCAATGCTCATCGGAGATAAGCAAGTAAGACAACAGTTATTCAAACGTATTGACATCGCTTTTTTAGTGAGTGTTGATGTCAAATATCTTTATACAGTCATTATCTATTCTATGATATTTCTCAAAACTATAGTGTACTCTTATCAACTATTAATACTACCAACGATCAATACTACCATTGTCACCCCAAAAAATTATCTATCGTGACTTCTACCACCGCTGTTCTCATGAGACCTACCTCACTTCATTTATCTTATCTCGTCACTACTAAACGTAAGATTAAGCATCAGTTTAACGCTATAAACCGTCAATACCCTATGATTGCCTTGATAGCAATTATGTATGCTGGGCGCATGAAATTTGCTATTATAGTCAGCACTTTATTATCAATATTATGACACTCTTATGATGATTCATCCTCAGTACGATCCTGTCGCCTTGGCACTTGGGCCTGTCGAAGTCCACTGGTATGGGCTGATGTATTTACTGGCGTTTGCTGCCGCTTACGGTCTGGCATGGTATCGCAGCACCAAGCGTGAGGGCTGGACGACAGATATGGTCTCAGATCTGGTGTTCTTTGGTGCACTGGGCGTCATCTTGGGTGGTCGTGTCGGTTACGTGTTGTTTTATCAATTTGGCGAGTTGCTACAAAACCCTGCCTACCTCTTCAAGGTCTGGGAAGGCGGCATGTCATTCCATGGCGGCCTGATTGGTGTCATGCTAGGGATGCTGTATTTTTCTCGTAAATATAAAAAGACACCTTTTCAAGTGCTCGATTTTATCGTGCCCTGCGTACCAACTGGCTTGTTGTTTGGGCGCATTGGTAACTATATCAACGGCGAGCTATGGGGCCGTGTCTCTGATGGTGGCTACAATTGGCTCACCTACTTTCCCCAAGCGGCTGGGTTTGATATGCAGCAACTGCAAGCCAATCCTGAGCTACAAGAGGTTATGACTGAGGTCAATGGCCAGTACTTATTGCCTCGTCACCCATCACAGCTGTATGAAGCCTTTGCCGAAGGTCTGCTGTTATTTTTATTCCTTTGGTGGTACTCATCAAAACCTCGTCCGCGCATGGCAGTGACTGGTGTATTTATGCTGGGCTATGGCTTGAGCCGCTTCATCATTGAATTCTTCCGTCAGCCAGACGTTGACCAAGGGTTTATTTTGTTAGGTTGGGTGACCAAAGGGCAAATATTGAGCACGCCGATGATTATTATCGGTCTGTTTTTAATCGGTTACGCTTACAAACGCGGTATTTACGATTGGGGTAAGCAAGCTGCTTATTAGGTATGAGAGAAAATAATGTATGAACTCATAAAAATGGACGCTGTGCTAACAAGATATATTCCTTTTGTGAAACTTGTATCTATGTTAGAACAAGGTTTTTTCATACCTAAAACTAATCTATTTGTTGACGACTGGGAAGGAAGTCTTCATTTATTTAATGGCGATACAGACCATTTCCAAACTGAAAATCAATTGAGAGCTGCAAAAGAATGGACGTATGTAAGCTGCTGGTATTTAGATGAGCCTGAATCTCATGCTATGTGGAATAGTTATGGACAGTCCAATGATTCTTTAGCAATTCAAACTACTCATCAAGAATTTAAACTATTATGCTATCACTCAAAAATTAATATGCTGGCTTATTTCGATAGAGTTAGATATCAAGAACCTAATACTGCTCAAAGTCTTTATAACGATCACCCTGTAATGCGTTGGTATGACAAAGAATATTCTTTCAGTGACTCTATTTTCACTTACCTGCCATTGCAGCTCTATCACAAACATAAAGCTTTTTCATTTGAAAATGAAGCAAGATTAGTATTAGTGGATAATGAGGCTACTTTAGAAATTAATAACGAAAAAGCTGGTCTCCATCTTTCTCCTGAGCATAGTAGAAAAATGATAACGAAGATTATTTTACACCCCAATTCTTCAGCTTGGTTTGAAGATACTGTCCGCAAACTTATTAACAATACATACAAGCTAGATATTCCAATCTGTAAATCATCGTTAGTTGGTCATAAAAATTAATCTAGCTGAACGTTAAAACCTTTTAAATATTTATTGAAGTTGAAAAATATGATGAATAGTAACAACGAGCAAGCGTATCTTGATATGCTGCGCCACGTCTTAGACAACGGCACTGAAAAAGGCGATCGCACTGGTACGGGTACGCTGAGTCATTTTGGCGCGCAGTTGCGTTTTGACTTAGCGGCAGGTTTTCCATTATTGACGACCAAAAAAGTCCACTTTAAATCCATCGCTTATGAGCTATTATGGTTTTTGAGTGGTAGTACCCACGTCCAATACTTGCAAGACAATGGCGTGCGTATCTGGAATGAATGGGCAACCCCCGAGAAAACTGCACGTTTCAATCGTCCTGCAGGTGATTTAGGCCCCGTATATGGTCATCAGTGGCGTAACTATGGTGCAAGTAAAGGCGCGGACGGCAGCTATAACGATGATGGTGTTGATCAAATCGCACAGGTCGTTGAGCAAATCAAAACTAACCCCAACTCGCGCCGCTTGATTGTTTCTGGCTGGAATCCAGGGGAAGCAGAGCAAGTAGCACTCCCCCCATGTCACACGCTGTTTCAGTTTTTTGTGGCGGACGGTAAGCTCTCCTGCCAGCTGTATCAACGTTCCGCTGATTTATTTCTAGGTGTGCCGTTTAACATTGCCAGTTATGCGTTATTGACGCATATGGTTGCGCAAGTGTGTGGTCTGGAGGTTGGTGAATTTGTTTGGACAGGTGGTGATTGCCACATTTACCAAAACCATCGTGAGCAAGCTGAGCTACAACTGACACGTTCGCTATATACGCCGCCAACATTGACACTGAACCCAGAGGTTAAAGATATTTTTGCCTTTGAATACGACGATATTAGCGTCAATAACTATGATTCTCATCCGACGATCAAAGCCAAAGTTGCCGTTTAACAGGGTCTTATTAACTATAATAAATTAGATCATGAGTTAAAAATATAGACGTTTAAA
The DNA here is from genome assembly GCA_963744895.1 of uncultured Gammaproteobacteria bacterium. Taxonomy (GTDB): domain Bacteria; phylum Pseudomonadota; class Gammaproteobacteria; order Pseudomonadales; family Moraxellaceae; genus Psychrobacter. Next base: position 145,072 of record CAVUUW010000005.1, on the reverse strand, counting down.
AATATAATAGAAAGGACACATTATGAGTTATGCCCACACTGAAGTTGCCCAAATCGCTGCCATAAGTAGCAATCGCTGTATCGGTAAGAACAATGAGCTGCCGTGGCATATCTCAGCAGACCTGCAGCACTTTAAACAGTTGACCACACGTGACCCGCAGAATACGGCCTCGAGTAGCGATATGCAGGGCATCGTCATCATGGGTCGCAAGACGTTTGAATCAATGGGTAGCAAACCATTACCAAGGCGTGTGAACTTCATTGTCTCCACTCAGATGGACTATGCAGAGCAAAAAGGACTGGTAGGACACGCCCATGCGCACGTGGTTCACAACTTAGATGACGCCCTGACGCATGCAGCAAGTTTGGCACATGGACTGCATTTAGATACCATTTGGGTGATCGGCGGTGAGCGTATATTCAATGATGCCATGATGTACACGGATCGCATTGAGCTGACGCACGTAGACACCGAAATTACCGATGGTGATGCTTTTTATCCTAAGCTACCTGCGCGCTATAAAGTAGCTGATGAGTCTGAGCAAATGCATGACGAAAAAAGTGATTTAAGCTTTAAATTTGTAACTTATAAAGTAGAGAAGACTGACTAATAGTATTTGATTGACTCAAAAAAGGGCTGCCGCAAATAAATCAAATTATGCGGTAGCCCTTTTTTTGGACGTCATCAAGTTATTGGTAGAAATAATAAATTAAGCTACTCGTGTAATACTTTATAAACCGTTTTTGCCAGTACTGGTCCAATCCCTTGCACACCAGCCAGTTCCTGCTGTGACGCACCAAGTAACTGCTGCATACCACCGAAGTGATTGAGCAAATCGCGGCGGCGCTTTTCACCCAGACCCGGAATCACCTCGAGCACCGATGATGAACGGCGCTTGTCGCGTTTTTTACGGTGAGCAGTGATGGCAAAACGATGGGCCTCATCACGAATATGCATCAGTAAATGCAGCGCCTTGCTATCCATTGGTAAATCAAGCGGCTCATGATCCAAAAAGTGCAATACTTCCAGTCCCGCCTTACGCCCTTCCCCTTTAGCGACACCAATAAGCAAGGTATCACCAAGAATGCCCAATTCAACCAGCACTTCTTTTGCCATACTAAGCTGACCTTTACCACCATCAATCAATAGTAAATCAGGTAATGGCTGCTTTTTATACCGCCTTGTCAGCACTTGTTTCATTGCCGCATAGTCATCACCGCCTTGGATATCATGAATCGCATATTGACGGTAGTCACGCCTGCGCGCGCCGCCTTGATCAAAGACGACGCAGCTACCAATGGTCGCCTCACCCATCGTATGAGAAATATCAAAACACTCAATCCGATCAATAGTGCGATCAGTCACCTCAGCCAGTACATCTTTTAGTGCGCCAAAGCGTGCATGCAGCTCCAAGTAATCGCCCAGTTTGGTTTTTAGCGCATTACTGGTATTGAGCGTTGCCAAGTCCAGCCACTCTGAGCGATGCTCACGTACATTGGTTTTGATGACCACTTTATTGCCAAAATGGGTGGCGAGGGCTTCGCTAACCGCTGCCTGATCTGGTAACTCATGACTCAATATAATCTCTGCTGGCAGGTCATCCGTCACCTGAAAATAAAACGAGGTAATAAAAGCTGATAGGTTATCCGATAGCGGCTCGCTACTGTCTACATCAGGGAAATAATTTTTGCCGCCTAACACGCGGCCACCGCGTACGGTCAGCACGTTGACACACGTCATGCCAGCCTGACTGGCAATCGCAATCACATCTGCCTCACCTTGTACCGTATAAACGGCCTGCTTTGCTTGCACTTCGCGTAGCATGGACAGCTGATCACGATAAAATACTGCTTTCTCAAAATCTAGCGCTTCGGCAGCGCCTTCCATTTTCTCAATCAGCGTGCTATGAATATCACTAGAATCGCCCTTCAAAAAGCGAATGGTGTTATTCACATCTTCCGCATACTCTTCTGGCGTTACCAGTCCGACGCAGGGCGCACGGCAACGCTTAATTTGATACTCAAGACAAGGACGCTGACGCTGCTTAAAAAAGGTATTGGTACATTGGCGCATTTGAAACATTTTTTGCATCAATACCAGTGTTTCTTTTGCTGCATGGGCAGAGGGGAATGGACCAAAGAAACGCCCTTTTTGATGATTGCCTTTGCCGCGTCCATACGCCAAACGTGGATAAGGTTTGTCAGCTGAGATAAACACGTATAGATACGACTTATCATCACGCAAAAGCACATTATAAGGCGGACGATATTCTTTGATTAAGTTCTGCTCGAGCAACAGCGCTTCGGTCTCACTACGCGTGATGATGGTCTCAATATTATGAATCCGTGCCACTAGCGCCCGCGTCTTTGGATGATCAATCGTCTTGGCAAAATAGCTGTTTACACGGCTTTTTAGCGACTTGGCTTTACCAACGTATAAAATATCGCCGTTTTTTCCCAGCATTTTATAAACCCCCGGCAGATTTGGTAGGCGCTGAATCAAATGCTTAAGTCGGGCTTTTTTATCGTCGACGGGACTCGATGCTGAGACATTGACCATAGATTTTTTTGCTCTCAAAAACGTTGGGAATACCGATATTTATGGGGCGACATTGGGGATTTTGCAAGCCAATGCTTTTTTTAGCCAAAGTCGTTAAAAAAGTAATATTAGAATATAAGATAATGTTAAGTTACTATAAAAGTAATAAAAAACCATATTTGCCATTTATGCTCGTTTATAGCGCCGCTAAGCCTGTAACAAGTAGCACTATAATAGGTTTAGTCACTTTTTTAATAAAAAATAATCATACCTCAATCGGCAAATACAAAAGATTAAAAGCAAGATAATAGGATTAATTTATGAGTTTATTACCCATCAATTTTGAGACACTAAAACGCAAAGCCAAAAAGAACATCATGCCATTGTTGACGCCGCATTTGCTTAAACTACGCATCAACACGTACGCGCCTTACATTGGTGCTGGTATCAAAATTGATCATATCGACCTAGACCAAGGATTGTGCGTGGTCAGCATGGGATTGACTAGTCTCAATAAGAACATTGTTGGTACTCAATTTGGTGGCAGCTTATACTCAATGGTTGATCCCTTTTATATGCTCATGCTTATGCATCAATTGGGCAGCAGCTATGTAGTCTGGGATAAAAGCTCACATATTGAATTTATCGCACCTGGCAACAGCAAAGTAACCACAAGAATGAAAGTCTCTAGCTCTGAGTTGACAATCATTCAAGAGCTGGCAAAAGACGGTGACGCTGTCTTCCGTGAATATCAAGCCGATATCGTTGATGATCAGCAAAAAGTAGTCGCCACAGTCACTAAGACTATATATATTCGACTGCGTAAGTACAGCAAATCAAAAGACCAAAGTAGTCGTATAGAGAACTTTGACGACTAACTTAAGCGATCAAAATATCAGCATTAACACTGAAGATCTGATCTTAAATCCAACCATACAAAAACCCCAATCTCGCTTTCGCATAGATTGGGGTTTTGTCTTTTTTGGTATGGCCCGCTTATTTATAAATAAACCTATGAATAAGGGCTTGTATCTACTATTACCTTATACTTAGCTAACCGCAAAATTAGGCGATTGGCTAAAAAAGGCAAGCTTTTGCTTAGATACTGATATTTAGATACCGGGTGCAGTATCAACAGCATCAGGTACGCCAGCGTCAGTTTTTTTCTGAGTAGCTGAACGAGCAGGAAGCTTTTCGCGGATACGGGCTGATTTACCAGAGCGCTCACGTAAGTAGTATAGTTTCGCACGGCGAACAGCACCACGACGTTTCACTTCAATGCTATCAATGATTGGTGAATGCAATTGGAATGCACGCTCAACACCAACGCCGCTTGAAATTTTACGGACCGTAAATGCTGAGTTTACACCGCGGTTACGCTTAGCGATTACAATGCCTTCAAAAGCCTGTAGACGCTCACGATCACCTTCACGTACTTTTACTTGAACCACAACGGTATCGCCGGGTGCAAAGTTTGGACGCTCAAGCAATTGAGCGTTTTCGATGACCTGAACCAATGGATGCTTGTTGCTCATGAGAGTTATCTCCTCACATTAGATAATAGAGGCTTAACGCATATCACCTGTTTGTAATAATTAATCGCATCTCTTTATAGTGAGACACAACGTAAATGGGTTATAACCAACGGCCATTATGCTATGACTCGTTTTATTATTGCTCAAAACTCTGTTTCTTAACTGTTTATCAAACTTTATAGCGATAAAGCTAGATCACAATAATCTATTTTTTATCTGCTTTTGCCAGTGCTTTTAACCACTTCGTCTGCTCTACCGTTGGGGTAAACGCTTGCCACAAATCTGGACGACGCGCTTGCGTACGACTGACTTGTTGGCTAAAGCGCCACTTGGCGATATTGGCATGATGTCCTGATAGTAATACCTCAGGAACCGCCATACCCGCAAACTCATGTGGCTTAGTATAGTGTGGACAGTCAAGCAAGCCATCGACAAACGAGTCTTGCTCCGCTGATTTGTCATCACCCATGATATCGGGCAGACGACGTATCACACTATCCATTAGCACCATTGCTGGTAGCTCACCACCAGTCAACACGTAATCACCTAATGACACTTCCCTATCGACATATTGTGACAGTAAGCGCTCATCAATGCCTTCATAGCGACCGCATAATAAAATCATGCCATCGTAATCCGTCATATTAACGACGCTACTTTCACTAAGCGTTTGGCCTTGTGGCGACATATAAATCACCGGACAATGCTCACTATCGACACGGCAACCATGCTGACTAGCACGCAAACGCGCATCCTCAATGGCTTTCGATAATGGCTCAGCCATCATCACCATCCCAGGACCGCCACCATAAGGGCGTTCATCAATACGGCGATAGTTATCAGTAGTATAATCACGTGGATTAATGCATTCAATCGTCACTTGCTCTTGAGTCACTGCCCGTCCCGTGATTCCAAACTCACGAATCGTGGCAAACATCTCAGGAAAAATACTAATGACGGCAAAATACATCTAATGTCTACTTACATTGAGACTAAAAAATCGGTGTGACTATTAATAAATTCTGACTAAAAAGCCAGAAGTCATATCACCAGAAGCAATATTAATAATCACTCGGCCATGCTGCAAGCACTGTTTTTTCAGTCATATTGACTTCTATCACAGTTTGCTTATGCCATGGAATTAGGCGCTCTTCATTATCCAAACTGTCTGAATTTGCCGCCACACGCATGATATCATGGGCACCGGTTTCAAACATTTCAGTGATATTGCCTAGATACTCGTTCTGCTCGTTCATCACGCGCAAACCGACCAAATCCGACCAATAATATTCGTCTTCAGCTGTTTCAGGCAGGACGTTTTGTTCGACCCAAACGGTAACACCGTTCATGGTCTCAGCAACATTACGATCAGGAATCTGCTCAAATTGAGCCACAATTCCTGTTCCTTGCTCACGCCAAGCTTTCACAGTCAAAGGTTTCATGCCAGTAGCAGTTTTCATCCACCACGGCTTCATATCGAATATCGCTGTACGATCATCTGTGTCGCTAAATACCCAAAGCCAGCCTTTGATGCCGTAAGGCTTCTTAAGTTGACCGATTTTCATAAGGGCACTAGCGTTTGGAGAAGATGACATAGCAGCTAACCTAACAATGATTAAAACAGCAATTGCAAGAACAATTGTGTCAAAAGCGATAAACAGTTAATGGCGCACCCTGGTTAGACCAGTTACGCTATGTATTCTAAAGTCTACTGAATCATCTTGTAGTCATACTATAAGTGGCTCAGTAACAACGAAAACTTAAGCAGTTGCTTCAGTTTGAGCTGCAGACTTGTTGTAAGCTTTTGCTAATGAAGCAACGCGATCTGAAGGTTGTGCACCTTTTGCGATCCACGCATTGTACGCTTCCATGTTTAGGCGTACTGCTTCTTCAGACTCTTTAGCGAGTGGGTTAAAAAAGCCGATGTTTTCAATATAGCGACCGTCACGCGCGCGGCGTTGATCAGCAACAACTACTTGATAAAATGGGCGTTTCTTGGCACCGCCCCGTGCTAAACGAATAACAACCATGTGAATTCTCTCTTTCGCAGGTATACCAAAAAGGGCATAATTATATCACAGTCTTTATTTGTTGAAAACATAAACTGTGCTTATTTAATTATTTATTAACAATAGCTTAAATACCTGACGATGTAAAATATAATTGCTCATCACGCATAGTTTGACTCTCATCTATATGGCTGTTTATGTTTTGCTAGCTTGCTAAGTCAAACGTCTAACTACATTGCATTAGAATTCGCTTAAATACGTGATCATTGCTTACTACTGTAAAGCCATCAGTATAATAGAAGGATTATGCTACTCTATAATGTATAGTCGCAGTCGCTCTACTTTGGAAAGAACACTCTTTTATAATCAATTTTCCACAGTGGCGGCATAGGAAATACCGAACAGCAATATGGCTGCTTACAAGAACGACTATATGCGCTAACAATAAACAAAGACATTCTCACTAAATTTTATCAAATATTTCTTACTATGTTGGATTGATATGACCCCACCAAACTCACAAACACGTCGCAAAGGTCGCCTCGCACGTTCCTACTCCAACAGTTGGTTAACAACCTTGATGGTCTCTTTTATTGTGCTAATCAGTGTGGGCTTGTCGATCATGTTTTTTTGGCGCAGTCTTTATTTGCCCGAGCTTAAAAACCATGCACGCTATCTCACGAGCGAGCTGCGGCTAATGATTAGTGCCAAAGAAGATTGGCAAGAGCGTCCCGAGGTCAGTCAGTGGATTTATCGACATTCTCATGTGGTGGTCGTCAACAATCCCAATGACTTCCCAAAAGTCTCCGACAAGGCGTTTGTTGGATTTTTTACTGATGTATTGCAACGTGAAATTGGCGCACAATTGGGCCGACCGGTTGAGGTTTATTTTAAATTCAAACCAACGCCGCAACTTTGGGTACAAGACAGCCTTGATGACAGTTTTTGGATTCGTGAGCCAGTGGTCTATTATTCACAGTATAGTCCAGGATTGCTGGTATTATTCCTGATTGGTTTGCCCATCTTATCCTTACTGACCATCCTTCTACTGGCAAGGCAGCTGAATCGCCCACTTCGTTATTTACAACGGGCAGCGACCAATTATATCCGTTTGGGTCATGCCACCACGTTACCAACGCAGAAAGGGCCGACTGAGATACGTCAAGTAAATACCGCTTTCAATCGCCTTTTTACCACTCTCAATCAAGCACAAAAAGAGCGTACGATTATGCTTGCGGGCATTTCACACGATCTACGCACTCCATTGACTCGTATGCGTTTGACTGCTGAGATGTTGCCAGATGACTTTTTTCGTGAGGGACTGATTTATGATATCGAAGATATGGATGCTATTTTGGAGCAGTTTATATCTTTCATGAAAGATGGATCTGATGAGCCAGTGAGCCTTACCAATCTGGACACCATCTTTAAGGAAATCATGATCCAGTTCGCACCGATGGCGTTTGTCTATCAATCAGAATGCAATAAAGTAGTACCTGTACGACCCATGTCTATCAAACGTCTGATTATCAATCTGGTCAACAATGCAAAACGTTATGGTGAACCACCAATTTACCTGTCAGCAACGGTAGTGCCAACCTTTATCGAAACAGATCCAGAAGAAGACAATGAAGTAGTCAGTGAAAGTGTCATTGATAAGGAAGCGAAAGAGCAGCTATTGATATGTGTACGCGACTGTGGCGACGGTGTGGCAGAAGATCAGTTAGAGCGCATTATGCAGCCGTTTGAGCGTGGAGAGACCGCGCGTACCACCCAAGGTAGTGGTCTAGGTCTTGCCATTGTCGATCGTATCGCAAGATTGCATCATGGTACAGTTGAAGCGATCAATCATCCTGAGGGTGGCTTACAAGTCTGTGTGCGTATCCCTCTACTTTCCAAGGTCGCAGGTGATAAGACCATCGCTGCGGATACCGAAAAGACAGCGATCATTCATGAGAATGAGCTGGATGAAAAACATTAAAAGTAAATAGACAAAAAGACTAGAAAATTTGATTGACGCTTGATTGTCATGCGGTTGGTCAATAAAAACTAGTCTTTAGTCCCAATAATAGGCGGAAGATACTTAGCACTATTCGCAAACACTAATGGCTGAGTAATATCGCTTTTTGCCGCTGTTAAGGTTTGCGTCATCGGTGGCTGCTGAAAGAATAAATAGTAACCCAAGGTCAACGCGTTTAAAATTACCAAAGAGCCAAATAAATATGGCATCCTTTACCCTCCTATCTCTTAAAACGGTTTTTAACTAAAGACTGATCAAAGACCCTAACCTTGATTTGTCTGACTATAAGTTAGCCCTTTTAACAATCCGCTGACTGACGCAAGCCTACGTTTTTATCGAAAAATATTTGTAATCTGATACGGTCACATTACTGATTATCGAAATCACGCTCGCTTTTTTCTTGCGTCAATTCATCAGCAGCCAAAATCTGCGTCAATGGTTTGATGGGCCATGTCATGATAAATCGGGCGCCGCCAAGTTCTTGACTCTCGTCTACTGACATCCCACCATTAAACCAAAAGGCAATACGAGACACAATAGACAGACCTAGGCCATAGCCACCAGATGCTCGTGTGCGACTGTCATCCAAGCGAGAGAATGGAATGAACACCCTTTCACGATCCGCCTCAGGAATACCATGCCCATCATCCTCAACACTGACAAAAGCATTGCCTTTTTTGACGCCAGCACTAATGATAATCGTTGTTTCTGCATAACGTAAGGCATTACCTGCAAGATTTTGAATGACACGATGTAAATAGCGGCGATCTGCAATGGCGGTCACTTTAGCATTAGGCAGTTTCGTCACAATTTTGATCGGTTTACCGAGTGCATTGGTTTCACGTTCGACCTGATCAAGCAATTCTCTGAGATTCACTGGTTCCAAATCTAATTTAGGCGATCCTTCCTCAAGCTTGGCGTAGGTCAAGATCTCATCAATCAAGCCATTCAGTGCTTCAATATCTTCATCAATATAGTCACGCTGCATAAAACGCGAATCTTCATCATCAGTATCTGCCAGCATATCGACCGCAAAACGAATGCGCGCCACAGGGGTACGCAGCTCATGTGACACCGCACGCGTCAATTCTCGCTGCGACTCAATCAGACGTTTGATATGTGACGTCATGGCATTAAAAGTTGCCGATAAACGTGCTATCTCATCTTGTCCAATGACTTGAACTTGAATATCAAGGTTACCTTTACTGACTTCATTGACACCAACTTGAATCAACTGCAGCTTGCGCTCTAACGGGAAGATAAGCGCGTATACCCCTAAACTGATTAAGAACATACTAATCAGAATCATACTGATGATAAGATTCAGCGGGAACCAATTAAATAAAGGTATAGGACCAATCAAAACGGCCATATCGTTAATTTCAGAAGGGACAACGACTTTGATAGCTGAGTTCGTTTTACTACTATTAGTATCTTGTAATGAGATGACCACTTCATCACGGCGTAAACGCGCCATCTGGTCAGTGTCTAAATTCAACGAATTTGCTGCCGTTAACTTCAGAGGAAAAGTGAACTGTTTTTCCAACTCAGCCAAACGTGCGCGTTTGTCAGACAGCGTCATATGGTAAGACAAATCATCTAGTAAGAATACAGCGATTGCTCGTACTTGCTGCTCCGTAACTTGTGATATCCTTGCCGTCAACACACTTTTATTGTCTGGCAAACGATAGTAGACATCTGCATAAACGGGCTGACTAACATAGCGAACGACTGTGCTGCCATTTTCAAAACGACGCAATTCACTAGCGTTAAAATCTATCTCATTGATCGGCACAATACTAAATTTTGAGCCAAATAAACTACTGGCATCTGACAACCAGTATTCACGCTGCTCTTCATTCTCTTGATGAGCAATACCTTCGCTCACCAAATGAAAAGCCCCTGTTGCCATACTTTCACGGTAAGACTGCACACGTTCCTTATTGATCGTATCCATCAAGAGCTGAGCAAACAATGCCACACATAAGCAGACTATAAGTAGTCCAGCATAGATACGAACAAAGATACTGTGTTTTAAAGAAGAAACTAATGACATACGTGCCGTGACCAACTTGATGAATAAAAACTGCCGCTATTATTTTGTCGCTAAACTGCCACATTATAAACAATATTGAGCACTATTAAATAAAGATCATTTTTGCTGCTGCGTTCTGATTAATACATGACCATTTCCTAAAAACGACTCTAGGTCATGCATATTTAACCAGCACCCACAATGATCGCTCAATTAAACCACATAACGCCGCATTTAAGTTCAAAAATTAAAATTTAACCAAAAAAAACCAGCTTATAAGCCGGTTTTTTATTTTACGATGATAACCAGTAAGCTATTCTATTAGCAATATAGAATTAGTTGCCTTCTTTAACGAACAGATACCCTTTACTACGTACGGTTTTAATACGCTTTGGATTTTCTGGATCATCACCGATTTTTGGACGAATGCGAGAAATACGGACGTCGATTGAACGATCTTGACCATCATACTCAATGCCGCGTAGACGTTCAAAAATATCTTCGCGAGATAGGATACGGCCTGCATTAGAAGCAAGCAACCATAATAAATCGTATTCTGCGCTGGTGAAATCAACCAACTCATCACCTAGATTGACTGAACGACCACCATTATCAATGACCAGCTCACCGAACTCTAGACGTTGCGGCACATCTTCTGATGGTGCATTTTCTGAGCGGCGTAATAAGGCACGAATACGAGCAAGCAATACGCGTGGCTGAGCAGGCTTAGCGACATAGTCATCAGCACCCATCTCAAGACCCAATACCTGATCCATATCTTCAGTACGCGCAGTCAACATCAAAATCGGGTTTTGATAATGCGGGCGAACTTCACGGCATACAGTAAGGCCATCGCTACCTGGGAGCATGACATCAAGTACGACCATATCTGGTTGCTCATTGACGATACGGCGAATCGCACGGTTGCCATCAGTTTCAATTGCCACTTCTAAACCATTTTTGACCAAGTAATCTTGAGTCAACATGGCCAGACGCTCATCATCTTCAACAATCAAGATTCGGGGGGTGTTGTCTTCTTCAGTCGTTGTCATTGTTATATCCTCTAATACATCTCATTTAAAAGCAGTAAAAGTAAGAGCGGTAAAATTAATAGCACCATAAACTGGTACAATCGATGTTCATATAGCTGTTACAAACTTGGTAGCATAGTATACTATTAAACATACAGCTTCCTATACTATAGCTTATAGCCGTTAACAAAACCTATAAACTACCCTCATTAAAACTTTAGTCTACGTCCGAATATTACGCACGCTAAGACAATAGCAGTGAGTAGATTGGCTCTATAGAACCTATCACTGTCTAAATAGGCAAAAGCAGTCGCATGTAAGGACTTATATCTTTGGGATATCTGTGCTGCCTGCCCGATACTTACTATCTATCTTATCTAATATAACGACATATTGCACTTGTCGCTAGCAACATTTTGAGAAATTTCCTAGTATCAGCTCACTCACAACATATAAATAGCGGCTATGAAATACGCCTCTATAAATTTGATATAGAAATACAATGCGATGATCTAACAAACTGTAGAACAATTAAGACTCTAAAAAACGACCATAAAAAAACAGCCCATAATGGACTGTTTTTGATCAATACTTAGAACAGTAAAGTAAACCGAATGTCTATGCTTATCAGAATAAATTACGCGCGGTTTTTATACTTACGAATAGTCTGTAGCTGTCCTACTGACTCTGCAAGCGAGGCCAAAGCCGCATTGGTTTGTAGTGTATCAGATTGATTGACCAGCATTTGCTCTGCTTTTCTACGTGCTTCGACGATTTTACTTTCGTCAAGATTGTGTGCACGCATGGCGGTATCAGCCAATACAGTAACCATCTTAGGCTGTACTTCTAGCACACCACCTGAGACGTAAATCACTTCTTCTTCACCGTTTGGTGTTTGCACTCGCATTGCACCCGGTTTTAGCAAAGTAATAAGCGGTGTGTGACCTGGCAATACACCAATCTCGCCTTCGGTACCAGTAGCTATTAACATGCTAATTTCGCCTGAATACAACTCTTCACGAGCACTTACGACGCGACATTGTAACGTTGCCATACTTAACTCCTTACGATCAAAACACAATCAAAACTGCGATGCGTTACTTAGTGGCAAATAGATTTATTACAACCTATTTGCCTTTTAGCAAATGCTAGTACAACTTACGCTGCAGTAGATTTCATCTTCTCTGCTTTGGCAACGACTTCATCAATGCCGCCAGCCATATAGAATGCTTGCTCTGGTAGGTCATCGTATTCACCTGCAATGATTGCTTTAAAGCTAGCAATGGTGTCACGTAATGGTACATATTTACCAGGTGCGCCAGTAAAGACTTCCGCTACGTGGAATGGCTGTGACAAGAAGCGCTGAATCTTACGCGAACGATAAACAACCAGTTTATCTTCTTCTGATAACTCATCCATACCCAAGATCGCGATGATGTCTTTTAACTCTTTATAACGCTGCAAGATTACCTGTACGCCACGAGCAACGTTATAATGCTCTTCACCAACAATCAGTGGATCTAGCTGACGTGACGTTGAATCGAGTGGATCAACCGCAGGATAAATACCTTGTGAAGCAATATCACGACTCAGTATAACTGTTGCATCCAAGTGAGCAAACGTGGTTGCAGGTGATGGATCTGTCAAGTCATCCGCAGGTACATATACCGCTTGAACTGACGTAATTGAGCCTGACTGAGTAGAGGTAATACGCTCTTGCAGCATACCCATCTCTTCAGCAAGTGTTGGCTGATAACCAACCGCTGATGGCATACGACCAAGTAGTGCTGATACTTCCGTACCCGCTAGCGTGTAACGGTAGATGTTATCAACAAACAACAATACGTCACGACCTTTGCCAGTAGCAGGATCTTTCGTATCACGGAAGTATTCAGCCATGGTCAAACCAGACAGTGCAACACGTAGACGGTTACCTGGTGGCTCATTCATCTGACCATATACCATTGCTACTTTAGATTTGCTAAAGTCTTCAGTGTTTACAACGCCAGCTTCCTGCATTTCGTGATAGAAATCGTTACCTTCACGAGTACGCTCACCGACGCCAGCAAATACTGATAAACCTTCATGTTTTAGAGCGATGTTATTGATCAGCTCCATCATGTTAACGGTTTTACCAACACCAGCACCACCAAACAAACCAACTTTACCGCCTTTAGCAAACGGGCAAAGTAGATCGATAACCTTGATACCAGTCTCTAGCAACTCAGTGCTGTTTGACTGATCCGCATAGCTTGGCGCTTCACGGTGGATAGACCATTTTTCATCAGCAACAACAGGACCTTCTTCATCGATAGGACGACCAAGAACATCCATGATGCGACCCAAGGTACCAGTACCAACAGGCACAGCAATAGGCGCACCAGTATTCGTAACTGGTAGGTTACGCTTTAGGCCTTCGGTAGATCCCATCGCAATAGTACGTACGATACCATCACCTAGCTGTTGCTGTACTTCTAGGGTGGTTTCGGTACCATCTACTTGCAAGGCATCATAAATCTGAGGAACTTCGTTACGGTTGAACTCAACGTCAAGAACCGCGCCAATAATCTGTACAATACGACCGCTACTCATTGCGTTCTCCTTGAACTTCTATATATAGGTGTAGTCAATTATGAAACAGCAGCAGCACCGCCAACGATTTCCGAGATTTCTCGGGTAATCGCCGCTTGACGCAGCTTGTTATAAACCAACTGTAAATCGTTAATAAGGTCACCAGCATTTTCTGTTGCCGCTTTCATCGCAACCATACGTGAAGACTGCTCAGAGGCAATGTTTTCCATTACCGCTTGATAAACAATCGACTCAATATAGCGACCAAGCAATTCATCAATCAACGTCTTGATGTCAGGCTCGTAGATATAATCCCAGCTAAGTTCTGTCTGTAGACCACTGTCTTCATCGTCAAATGACTGCTCTGGTAGAGGCACCAACTGATTGACCGTTGGCTTCTGAGTCATTGCATTGACGAATCGGTTGTAAACGACATAGATACGGTCAATATTACCATTAGTATAGTCTTCAAGCATGGCTTGAACTGGTGCATTCAATTGCTCAAACGTTGGTTTGTCACCATAATCGGTCACGGCCGATGTGACTTTACCACCAAAGTTTTTGAAGAAGCTCACACCTTTGGCACCGATGACTGCAAACTCAGCTTGTACTGACTGATCTTGATACTGCTGGATACTTTTAGTTAAAGCTTTGAATAAATTAATATTCAAACCACCCGCTAGGCCACGGTCAGAGGTAATGACAATATAGCCAACCTTATTGACTGGACGCGATACCATGTACGGATGTTTATAGTCTGAGGAGGCATGCACCAAATGCGAAATAACCCGGCGCATACTATCAGCATACGGGCGACCCACTTCCATGCGCTCTTGGGCGCGGCGCATCTTACTTGCCGCTACCATTTGCATCGCACGAGTAATTTTCTGGGTGCTTTTAATACTGGTGACTTTGGCACGTATCTCTTTTAAGCTTGCCATAATGATTCCAATATAAGAGGGTTAAAAAGCATTGGCGCATGCGACAGTTTTTTAATATATATCATGTGCTTTACAGAATAATATTTTACAATTTACGCACTACGCGATCTGATACCGTTGTTGGTTAAAACAGTGGCGCAAGTATCTTATTAGACAACGCGCCACCTTATCAGCTATCAAAGAAAGCCATAACCAATTCGGCTTAACCCGTTAAATTAATAACTGTGATTTTGTTTAAAGGTCTCTAAAGATGACTTTAAACGACCTGCGATATCATCATTGTAGTTCGCAGTGTCATCAATCTCACGCATCAATTCACTTTGCTCATCATGCATATAACGCAAGTATGCCTCTTCGAAAGAACCAATCTTTTCGACAGGCACGTCAGCTAAAAAGCCTTCGTTTGACGCATAGATAACGGCTGCTTGCTCAGAGATTGACATTGGCTGATACTGTTTTTGCTTCATTAGTTCAGTCACACGCTCACCATGATCAAGCTGTTCGCGAGTTGCGTCGTCAAGATCTGAGGCAAACTGAGCAAATGCTGCCAATTCACGATACTGAGCTAGTGCAGTACGGATACCACCAGATAGCTTTTTGATGATCTTAGTCTGAGCTGCCCCGCCCACACGAGATACCGAGATACCAGCGTTAACTGCTGGACGGATACCTGAGTTGAATAGGCTTGATTCTAAGAAGATCTGACCATCAGTGATTGAAATCACGTTGGTTGGTACGAATGCAGAGACGTCACCAGCTTGCGTTTCAATGATAGGCAATGCTGTTAATGAACCCGTTTTGCCAACGACTTCGCCGTTAGTGAATTTTTCTACGTAATCCGCGTTTACACGTGATGCACGCTCAAGTAAACGTGAGTGTAAATAGAATACATCACCAGGATAGGCTTCACGACCTGGCGGACGGCGTAATAGTAGTGAAATTTGACGATAGGCGACTGCTTGCTTTGATAAATCATCAAATACAATCAATGCATCTTCGCCGCGGTCACGGAAATATTCGCCCATCGTACAGCCTGAATACGGTGCAATATACTGTAGAGCTGCTGGCTCTGACGCTGAAGCAACCACAACCGTGGTATATTCTAGGGCACCAGTTTGCTCAAGTTTACGTACGACGTTAGCAATGGTAGAACGTTTCTGACCAATTGCGACGTATACACACTTAATACCAGAGGCTTTCTGCGCGATGATCGCATCGATAGCCATCGCTGTTTTACCAGTCTGACGGTCACCAATGATAAGCTCACGCTGACCACGACCAATTGGAATCATAGTATCAACGGCTTTATAACCCGTCATTACTGGTTGATCAACTGATTGACGATCAATAACACCTGGCGCGATCTTTTCGACTTTGTCAGTCATTTTGGCATCAATAGGGCCTTTGCCATCAATAGGATTACCCAAAGCATCAACAACACGGCCTAACAGCTCAGGACCTACTGGTACTTCAAGAATACGACCAGTACAATAGGCTTTCTGACCTTCTTGCAGCTTTAGGTAATCACCAAGTACTACCGCGCCGACAGAATCACGCTCTAAGTTAAGCGCCATTCCATAGATTTCGCCTTCAAACTCAATCATTTCGCCGTACATGGCATCTTCAAGACCATGAATCTGCACGATACCGTCAGATACTTTGACAATCGTGCCTTCATTCTTTGCAGTTGCACCCGCATCAAGGTCTTGAATACGCTGCTTAATCAGGTTACTGATTTCCGCTGGATTCAATTGTTGCATTGCCTTGTTTCCTTTAATTTATGATAACCCGCCCACTGACTTAATGCTCTTACGTTCACGCAGCTTCTATATGGCTACGCTAATGAATGGCATTAGGCAGTTAGCTGTGTTTTTAACTGTTGTAACTTGCCGCGCATCGAATCATCAATGATTTTATCACCGACTTTAATGGTAGCGCCTGCCAATAGACTTGGATCAACCGACTCATGTATCACCACACTAGCATTTAGCGATGCGGCAAGACGCGTTTGAAGCGTTTCACGCTGGGCGTCGGTCAATGGATAGGCAGAGGTCACATATGCGTCAAGCTGCTTTAAGCTTATTGCCTTATGACGGCGATAATGCTCATAAACTTCAGGAAGCAGCGCCAGACGCTCTTGTTCTGATAACTGTTTAACGAAGTTACTAAGTGCTACTGATACTTTTGGATAGCTGTTCTCGCTGTCAGAGCGAACTCCGCGATTCTCATTTAATAATTGCTTAAAAGCAGAATCGTTAGCGCTAGCTATTTGTGTATCATAAAGATCGACCAAAGCAGCTGACTTATGCTCAGCAGAAACAGCTGGATTGTCTAGCCAAGTACTGAAAGACTTGTCATCGACAACGGTACCGGCAATAAATAAGAAGTTTTCCCACTCATTTACTACCCCGTTTTCGTTGGCATAGTCAAACGCGGCTTTAGCGTACGGTCGTGCTAATGTTGATAAGTCAGCCATTATATCCTCACAATTACAGCTTCGCCGCCAGTTGGTCTAACATGCTGGCATGTTTTTGCACATCGACTTTGTCTTGCAAAATCTTTTCTGCACCAAGTACAGCCAGTTCAGCAACTTGGGCACGTAATACTTCACGCGCTTGATTGATTTCTTGGTCGATAGACGCTTGGGCTTGTTGACGAATGCGCTCGCTTTCCGCTTGGGCTTGCGTTTTGGCATCTTCAACAAGCTGATTGGCACTCTTGTTCGCCTGCTCAATTAAAGCAGCAGCTTTGGTCTTTGCAAGATCAAGTTCGTTCTGAACATCTTGCTCCGCGGTTGCCAGATCAGCTTTTGCTTTTTCTGCAGCACTCAGGCCTTCCGTAATTTTACGCTGACGTTCATTAATGGCACCGATCAATGGTGGCCACACGAATTTCATGCAAAAAATCACAAATATTGCAAAAGCAATGGCTTGACCGACGAGGGTAAAATTGATATTCACGTGATCACCTCTTTGTTAATGAAAAATCAGTTTCATTGATCATGTTTGGCAGTCAAACTTTGACTATATTTGATAGAAAAACTCCGAATACCAAACATTTACAACTGAGCTTTCGGATTAACCTGCTAGAGGGTTAGCGAATAACAATAGCATAGCAATACCAACACCGATCATCGGAATAGCATCAAGAAGACCTGCTACGATGAACATACGAGTTTGCAATTGTGAGCCAAGTTCTGGCTGACGCGCAACACCTTCCAAGAATTTGCCGCCTAGAATAGCAAAACCAATACCTGTGCCAAGTGCGCCAAGACCGATAAGTAGCGCTACTGCGATAACTGTGTAACCACCTAATACTGGATCCATTGATGTATCCTCATTTACCTATTGAATGTCTAATTAATGTTCAGTTGATGATGCAAGCGACATGTAAACTATCGTCAGCATCATAAATACGAACGCTTGAAGTGTAATAACTAAGATGTGGAAGATAGCCCACGGTACCGATAACGCCCATTGAATCCAAAACGGCATTAGAGCAATCAGTATGAAAATTAGCTCCCCAGCATACATGTTACCGAATAGACGCAAACCAAGTGATACTGGCTTAGCAATCAAAGTAACCGCTTCTAAAATGAAGTTGATGGGGATCAAAATCGCTTGTACGATTGGGTTTTTGGCGCTAAATGGATGTAATGTTAATTCACCAATAAAACCGCCCAAACCTTTTTCTTTAATGCTATAAAAGATAATCAACGCAAAGACAGAAAAAGACATGCCAAGCGTGATGTTAGGGTCAGTGGTTGGAACAATCTTAAAGAAAACATGATGTGGATCATGACCCATCGCAGCGCCAACTTGTCCGGCGATTCCTGGGATGAAGTCAACGGGTATCAAATCCATTAAGTTCATCAAGAAGATCCAAACAAAAATAGTCAGCGCTAATGGCGCGATCAATTTTGAAGTACCACTATATGAATCACGAACGTTACTATCAACAAACTCGACGATCAACTCAACTGCTGCCTGAGTCTTGCCTGGTACGCCTGATGTTACTTTTTTGGCAACCATCCAAAAGATGGTACAAAATAAAATACCCAGACCAATTGACCATAGCATAGAGTCAAGATGGATAGCGTTAAAGCCCATTGCTCCTGCTTCTTCAGCAGTATGGGCAACTTTCCAACCTTCGCCCGGCAGATAGCCGTACGTCCAATTCGTTAAGTGGTGAGAGATATATTCTGATGATGTTTGCTCGGCTGCCATAATGTAAGCTTCTTATTAATCAACGATTTAATCAATTACCAAAAATATGGTTGTCATCTTATGACGTTTAACACTGCTATCCACTTAACTAACCAGTCAGCAAATAGAATGCAAAAACATTCATATAACCAATAACATCCAACCCATAGTTCTATTATTGCTGCAAATTTGACAGCTTAAAATAAATTTTAGCTATCAAAAAAGGGCTTATGATAACTCAGTAATAGCCCTTGCATATATACGCAAAATTATTGTTTATCTGTCTGCCCAGTACTGTGTTTTCACAGTAAATACGCCGTTCTAGCGCTTATAGGCAAAATATTGAGCCGCTTATATTAATGCAGCGTGGTATTCGTGTAAAGTCAATTATGTTTTTTTATCTACTGTTATGAATAAGTTAGTAAGCAGTATCGTTTAATAATGTAGCCCCATTTATATAATTAAATTTTGACAATCTAATTATTAGAGGTCAATAAATTAAAACCACTCTCTTGCTTTATCATTGTATGAACCATTTAATATAAATGATCATCTAACAGTTTTTAAAAACATCTTTTAAAACTTTGACTTTGTAAAAGTAGTCATAGAGAAGCTGGACGGCAGGGTGGCTTGCTTAGTGCCATTAATCAATTATTTCACTAAATGTATAGCGATCATCTATTAACACTAGCGTATATGCCACAACATCCAACTGTGACTAATTTGCATTACCATAAAACCGATAAATAGCGCTGGCGCAGATAGGGGTTGTACGGTAATAAAAATTAGTGCGAAACCAAACACGGTCAACAGCCATTTCGCCATCTGACCTCGATACAACTGGCTAACGATATGATGACGCGCACGATATCCAGTGTACCAAAATATAAAAAAAGCAAATACGGCTTGGGTTATAAAGCTTAGCAACGCACCAATAGCGGTGCTTTTTGCAACAGTAAGCTCACTGCGTAGCCAAATCGTATCTATCATCCAAGCAATCATAATTAGGATAAATAGTATCCAAGCTTGCCGTTTGATATAGATGCTTATTTTATCTTTTTGTGTGCGTTTAGCCGGCTTGGTCATCGGTATTCCTATAGCCTTGGGATAACGTAACATACTTATGTACTTTATCCTAAGTTATCTGGTTTCTACAGGTCACACCTTTTAGCCGAAATAAAACGCTATTCATTATAAGGAGCATATTGCTTTTAAGCAAGCATAATATGAAATTTGTCAACCATATAGCACAAAACCATGAACAAAACGAAGCCATATCTATCTTTAAGACACTTGCTTTAATATGCTGGCTTTAAGATATTTACTCTGACGTGCTTAAGTTTTGAGCATGGTAACACTTATTTGCTCAACTGTTGCGTTTAATTCTGCTTACCATCAATACAGTTATTGATTTGTTGTGCCATCTGCACCCAACCCTTTACAAAGTCTTGACTGCCACTCATGTCTTCGATTTGCACCGTGGTGCTAACGGGCTGTAGTTTGGCAAGCAGACCTTTTGCAGCAGTACTTTGATTGACCAAACACATCTGTTTGGCAGGACGGTGTTCATTTAGCCAACGCAATTGACTGGCCTTTGGAGACAAATGATGGTCTGAGGTTAAACTACCAGCCAGCTTTATTTTTGCTGCATTTTCAATATATTGATATGCGTCATGATATGCCCAGTAAGGATGATTTTTTTGTCTGGTTTTTTGGATTTCAGCGACCGCGGCATCCATACGCTGAGCGAATTTTTTGGTGTTGGCTTGGTAAGTATCCTTATACTCTGGATTGGCATGACTATGAATCACAGCCAATGCGCGAGTAATAGCTTTAGCGTTTTCAGGATCGAGCCAAATATGAGGATCAAGTGTGCCTTTGATGGGCGTGCCTGTCACATCACGAAGTGGGTGCCGATTGAATGCATTGAAATCAAACAAAGCAATGGCATTGGGCGCAGACTTTAAGCTACCAGTGAGGCTGTTTTCTAATGCCCCACCAAACCAAACCACATATTTACTGTCTTTAATAGTCTTCATGTCACTTGGGCTGATACTGCCATGATGCCCGACATCACCCGCTTGTAAGATTTGCTTAGCAGCTGGAGTGCCTTCAGTAACGGCTTGACTAAGCAAAGCCATCGGGTGATTACTCACACTCACCGTAGTGGCCGCTTGCGCATTCGCAATCGAAAAAAAGAATGCGAGAGCAGTAGTAATTAATAGTCGTTTTGATGAGATGACTGAACGTGAAGAGCGTTTGAAAACTGAGTTCATAGTGTATTCTTAGATGTTTGGATAACAGAAGTATGAGTGAAATATCGATGCGCCTTATTTGAATAAGCATTTTTAATAATGGCGACATGGATCGGCAATGTGAAAAAGCATGTCTACCTCTTACATTATTATGTTATACTATAACATAAAGATTACTATAATAAAGTAAAAAACACTATAATGTAGCGAGCGATTTTATTTTTAGGAGCTTGCAATATGTCTAACAGTTTATCCGTCTGCGAACATTTGCATGATGTGCAAGACTTTACGCCTCACGATATTACTGAACGCTTAATCGAAGCTAAAGAGCAATGTTCCTTGAGCGGAGCTCGTTTCACTGCTTTGCGTCAACAAATATATCAGTTGGTATTAGAGGCCAACAAACCTATTGGTGCTTACGATTTAATCACTCAGTTGCAACAGATGCGTTCATCAGAATCTGACTTCGACGAGCAGCCGTCAGCAAAGTCATCATCAAAGAAACAAGCCCCTAAAAACGTGGCACCACCAACGGTTTATCGCAGCTTAGAGTTCTTATTAAGTGAAGGTCTGATTCATCAATTAACCTCCATCAATGCATACGTCCCCTGCTGTCATCCAAGAGCGCAGCATACGGCGGCGTTTTTGATTTGTAGCCAATGCCAACGTGTACAAGAATGCAGTAGCTTACCTGTACAAGAGATGATGAGCTTTGCTGAACAGGACGTTGGGTTCGTCGTGGCGCGGAGTGTCATTGAATTGAGCGGTCTGTGTCAGGTGTGTCAAGCAAGCTAGATATACTGGCTGTCGATACGCTCTTTTTTTATTACTTTTTAATGAAGCCGCTGTAAAATTATGAAAGATTCTGAATCATTCTCAAACCAACAACCTGCCTCCTTTGTCGATACTAATGTTGTCGATGATAAGACGCAGTTGTTAAGCTTGCAAAATGTGAGTTACCAAATTGGCCAGCAACGTTTGCTGTCACATATTGACATCAATATTGCGGTCAATGAGACGATCAGTCTTGTTGGGCCTAATGGAGCGGGTAAATCAACCTTGGTTAAGCTCATTTTAGGTTTGATTAATCCGACTAAAGGTAGCATCAAATCACATCAACCATTACAGCTTGGCTATGTGCCACAGCGGTTTTCCATACCACCGATCTTGCCATTGCGAGTGAGCGATTTGTTGGGTCAGGCAGATAAAAAGCGTTTAACACCCGAACAGCGTCAATTCATCTTTGATAATTTGTCATTGACGCACTTACTATCGCGCCAAATGCTGCATTTGTCAGGCGGAGAAACGCAGCGGGTATTGTTGGCGCGCGCATTGTTAGACAAACCCAACTTATTGATTCTAGATGAACCAATGCAAGGACTTGACCCTGATACTGAGGTTTGGCTATATCAGTTCATTGATAAGCTCCCAGACTTTCTACGCTGTGCCATGCTCGTAGTATCACACGATTTGCACTGGGTAATGAGAGGCAGTCGGCGCGTTATTTGTCTTAATAAGCATATTTGTTGCGAGGGACAGCCGAGCGAGCTTGCCATTAGTACAGAATTCCAAAAGCTGTTCGGTCATTACTATGAACAGCCTTATGTTCATCAGCCTCATGCTTGTGAACATCATGCCCCAAGCGAGCTTGAACTCTAATTATTAAACCCTTTCTCTTAAAGCCAAGTGTATTGAACATAAATATCGCTTTGCGCCTTTATAAAAAACATTACGGATATGTATTATGACCGCTTGGTTAGCCATCATTGCACCTGCTTGGATTGCGGGCAGTATTCTAGCGCTATTATCAGCGCCCTTAGGGTGTTTGGTATTGTGGCGACGCATGGCGTTTTTTGCAGATGCTTTAGCACACGGCACTCTACTCGGTGTGGCCTTGGCAGTATGGTGGCAATTGCCCATGGGTATCGGTATTGTGCTAGTCAGCATCTTGGTTGTGCTGGGATTGGTATTGATTGATGACGAACGCCTGCCAGCAGATGCGGTACTGGCAGTGGTTGCGGTATCTTTATTATGCTTGGGGTTATTGACATTAACTCAGTTGACTGACCAGCAAGCCAATGTACTCGGGTTTTTATTCGGGAATCTGCTTGAGCTTGATTGGGCCGATTTACCTTTACTGGCGGGTAGTGTGGTCGTTGGTTTGGGGTTCCTCGCTTATATATGGCCAGCACAAATTAAGCTTGCTACTCATGAAGCATTGGCTCGCATTCAGGGCATTAACCCGACACGGCAGCGGTTGTTTTTTATGGGTGTGCTGGCAGGATTTTGTGCGATAGCGTTGCAAGCGGTCGGCAGTTTGTTGATCAGTGGATTGCTAGTCTTGCCAGCGCTAACCGCACGCTTGTGGTCAACATCGCCAAAGCAAATGGTGATTATCTCATTGTTTATTGCCCAGCTTGGCGTCACTTTAGGCGTTTGGGGTAGTATTTGGCTGGATATTCAGACAGGACTTTCTATCGTATTGATCTTAGCTATTTTGTTTTTTATCGCACTTATTGTCTCAAAGCTGATCACAAAGCCGTTTTGGTCATCTCGTCATTAATCGTGCTGTAGAGACAAAATGTCATGGTTTTGTCCTAGTTTTTTATTAAACTTTATTTTACTAATAAGACTCGAGCTTTAATTGACTTTGTGTTATAAATTTTCTCTAATAGTATTGATTTATATTTTAATAAGATTAACGAATAAGAACACTTATGGCAGCCACAAGCTGTGAAAACAAACCACTAGCATCCCAGTCATGTATCCTAGAAACATTCACTGTTTTGATTAAATGAGGGACTTACCCGATGCCAAGTTATCCAGTCAATAAAATCAGAACGGCTGATAAACAGGTAAATATCTTACAAATTACGGATTTGCATTTGTCGCTGTCATCCGCTGATGACGATGATAAGGGATCTATTTGTCAACAGAACTTTGAGGCAGTATTACAGCAAGCGTTAAATACCGATCTTCGCTGTGATTTGATCATGGTAACAGGCGATCTAGTCACTCAAGTTAAGACCGCCCTCTATGACTATATCTTTAACGTATTACAAGCAACGAATATTCCTTTTGTTTGTATCGCTGGCAATCATGATGTGACAGAGGAAGATGATAGTGATTTACCGTTCATGGAGCGCACACTGATTGCTCAGCCAGCTGATACACGTTTGCTAACCCGCCATGTTATTGAGACCGATTATTGGCAGCTGTTGCTATTGGATTCATCCATCATGGGTAAAGTGGCAGGTCAAATCACGCCTACTGATATCGACTGGTTATGTGAGAGACTTAGCGTTTGTAATAAGCCCACCTTAATCGCTCTCCACCATCATGTAATACCAGTAGATTCCGCTTGGATTGATAGACATATGGCAGAAAACGCGGGAGATTTTTGGCAGCGCATGGCAGCTTTTGAACACTTAAAAGTTATTATTAGTGGTCATATTCATCAAGAGCAAGTCCGTTACTGTCAGGGCGTCACTGTCTATAGTACGCCCTCTACTTGTTATCAATTCAAACCTTTGCAGAACGATTTTGCTTACGATCCAAATGCACGACCTGGCTATCGTTGGTTGCAATTAGCCAACAATGGAAAGGTTGCAAGCTGGGTTGAAAGATTGGATACTTGATGCCCAGATTTATCGGCAAAAACTCAGGTTTATCAACAAAGAAGATGTATTCAGAATTTGTATGGTATGCTTTTGGCAAATAAATGCTTGATTTAATTTGCTAGGATTGTCGAAGTAAAGATAGCGTCGATGTGAAAAATCACTTCATTATTATTAGAAACAATGATACAACTTATAAAATAAAGCGAATAAACCCGAACGCTGGGTAAAATTAGAATAGCTAAGATAGCTAAATCGACGAAAAGTCTACGTGTTCATATCAGCAATTTGTAGCATTATTTAGACAGTGCCATTTAAATAAAAAAATAAATAGCAATATAGGCAACTGTGGCATGTCGATGTCAGCATACCAAAATAACGTACTAGTAGATCAGCTGTATTACTTGTGTCACCAAGTGGTAAAACGTTTTATAAAGGGACAAATTATAGCGTTGGTAAATTGAGAGCATCTTGTCTTTTATTACGTCGTTTTATTGAATTAATTTGAGAAAAGTAGGATACCCATATGAGCACCCTGACCACAAATCCGAGTGATGTTAAATTTACTCCCTATGTGCCTGCCGCAGACGAAGAATATATGTCTGATGCGCAACTAGAACATTTTAAGTCTATTTTATTGGATTGGAAAAACCAACTGATTGGTGAAGCAGATCGTACCAAGACTTATATTCAAGACGAATCAAGCGCCATGCCCGATATCAACGATCGTGCGACTCAAGAAGAAGAGTTTGCATTGGCATTGCGTACACGTGACCGTGAACGTAAGCTCATTCGTAAAATCGATAAATCTATGGCAGAAATTGAAAATGAAGATTATGGGTTTTGTGAAACGTGTGGCGTAGAGATTGGACTTCGTCGTCTTGAAGCACGTCCAACGGCGACCCAATGTATCGATTGTAAGACACTGTCTGAAATCAAAGAACGTCAAAACCAAGGTGCTTAATAAATACTTAAGATCGATTTGCTTCAAACGCATCCGATTGACGTAAGCACAAGCGACCAAGTGATTGGTCGCTTGTTGCGTTTCGTGCTACCGCTTTTTGAGTAGCAGTGATACTATTTCTAACCATTCGCGTAGCCAAAACAATGAGCAACTGTTTTATGCCAAGCCAAGCCACTCCTCAACCCATCGGTCGCTTTGCCCCTTCTCCCACAGGTGAGTTGCATCTTGGGTCCTTAACGACCGCTCTTGCCAGCTTTTGCCACATCAAATCAATCGGTGGTCAGTGGCTACTACGTATCGAAGATACTGATACTGAGCGCTGTGACAGGCAATTCACTGAGCAAATTCTGATAGATTTAGAAGTGCTTGGGCTGTGCTGGGACGGCGATGTGATTTATCAATCTGAGCGCATTGATATTTATAATGATTACTTGTCAGATGCCCTACTCCCTTTAACCTATGGCTGTCAATGCTCGCGCAAAGATTTGGAGCGGTACTGGGCGCACGAAGAAGAGATGCAAAACAATCATGACGAGGAAGACAATCCGTTACAACCAAATAGGGTACGTTACCCTCGCCACTGCGTCTCTGCCCATTTAGACAGACAACAGTACAAGCTACGCATACAGCTACCAGACTATCGCATTGGTTTTAACGATGGTATTCAAGGCATACAATGGGACAATCCTCAGCAGACATTGGGCGATATGGTGGTTCGCCGCCAAGACGGTATGATTAATTATATATTGGCAGCCAGTATTGATGATGGTTTGCAAAAGGTCACTCATATCATGCGTGGTTTGGATATTTTACCGATGACCACAGCGCAAATCAGCATCCTACATGCCGCCCAGCTGCCAGCTATCGATCATTGGTATCATTTGCCGTTGATATGCAACCATGATGGGCAAAAGCTCTCTAAACAAAATCTGGCTCAGCCTATTGATACGCGTGATCCAAGCCGTTTAATTGCCACCGCCCTACAGCTATTAAAGCAGCCTGCTGTCGATAAAGACACGCCAGAAAATATGCTCAAACAAGCGGTTGCCCAGTGGGACAATGCGCCGTTACTAGGTAAGCAACAGCTCAACGTACCGGACTAAGACACGCCCTAATAAACATAAAAAAACGCCGCTATTAGCGACGCTTTAAACAAAATAAAAAGTCATTTACTAAGACTATTATTACTATAAATGCTACCGTAAGACTGGGATGAATTTTTCGAAGCCTCTGACGTGCCAAACACGCAGCAAGCGAGTAAAATTTATACCAGTCCTACATCGCTATTGGCATTACATCACCATTGGCATAGCACTTTCAATTTTCATTCAATAATAACGGCACTGACTTTTTTCAATCTCAGGGCTTTCTTTATAAATCTTTAACAACAGGGCGACCATTACTAAGCTAATAAGCATAGACGAACCACCGTAACTAAAGAATGGCATGGTCAAACCTTTGGTTGGGAGCGCCCCCATGTTCATCCCTGCGTTAATAATCGTCTGCGCAATGAACACCACACCAATACCAAAAGCGGTATAGCTCATACGCATCTGACGACGTTTTAGCGCATTATAGCTGATGCGCATGGCACTACCGATAATCAGTGCCTCGAGTATCAATACCATGGCGACACCAACAAACCCTAACTCTTCACCCGTAATCGCCAATAGAAAGTCAGTATGCGCCTCTGGTAGATGCGAGAGTTTCTGTATGCTCTCACCATAACCCACACCCGCAAACTCTCCGCGACCAAATGCAATCAAACTACGCGACAGCTGATAATCAGTGTCCTGAACATCATCAAACGGATCCATAAACGACAGTACACGTACCAATCGATATTGTGCCGTCGTCACCATCAGCACCGCACCGCCAACTGCAGCAGCACCCAATGCCAAGAAATGCTTGTATGGCGCGCCCGCGATATAAAAAATCGCAAAGATGGTCCCTAGGATAACGACAAAGGAGCCAAAATCTGGTTGTGACAATAACAGAATGGTTATCAGCGCAACCACCAACATAATCCGTAAAAAGCCATCCAAACCATTACGAACTTCGAAAGAGCGACGCACCACAAAGTCTGAGACGAAAACAATCATGACAAGCTTGGCAAGCTCCGCTACCTGAAAGTTAAAGAACCCTAAGTTGAGCCAGCGTTTGGAACCATTAATCGGTGTGCTAAATAAGGTCGCAACCAACAAAAGGCCTGTAATGCCCAATAAAATAAACTGGGTTTCGGTCTTATACAGAGTCCGTAACGACACGCCGTAATAAGGGATCGCCGCAATAATCAGTCCGATTGCCATATACAATAGCTGGTTATCAAAAAAGTACAGCTCGGTCATGCCGCGGCTAAGGGCAAAAGGAATGGAGGCGGAAGCAACCATCAACAAGCTAAGCACCATCATACAACCGACACTTGATATTAAAATTGCGCGGGCTGATGGCATAGACAGAACACCGTCTGATCCTGAGGCTTGTTTTGGTTGAGATGAGGAACGAAAAAGAGAAGAGAGCGCCATAATTTTATATACACTAACGAACGAAAAAACACGGCGTCTGTTAAACGCCACCGTTTAAAAAATAGAAAATAAATGGAATCAGTTACGTATAGCTGACTCACAGTAAGACCGATATAGTGTGACGATTGACAGTAACAGCAATCTATAAGCAAAACAATCATTTATCAAGAAAATACTGTCCTGTCTGCACTCTCACCAAAACACGATGACTCTTAGCCTCACTATCGAAACCTTGAGTGCATCATGATGCTGTCTGATTGGGCAAGCTTAATTGGCCAACCAACTGATTAAAATGGTCGCCGCGCTCAGCGTAGCCACTATACTGATCGAAGCTAGCACAAGCAGGTGATAGCAGAACCGCTTGTACTTGCGATAGACTGCTTTTGGTCACGTGCTGAATGGTCGCAAAAGCCTGCTCTAAGGTCTGGCATTGATGCAAGGTGACGTCTTCGCTCAGTTTTGTCGCACGCAAATCTTGTTCAATGTTCTTAGCATCTTCACCGATAAGTAGCACTTGAGTCACATACTTATTGATAAAGGGTGTTAATTCCCCAAATTGCTGACCTTTGCCTTGTCCGCCCAAAATCAATAGAAGCTTGCCATCTTTTGGCGCATAAACCTCGCCAAGCCCTTCTATAGCCGCCATGGTAGAACCAATATTGGTGCCTTTTGAGTCATTGAAATAGTCAATATCATTCACCTTTGCGACATACTGGCAGCGATGCTCAAGTCCCGTGAACTGTTGCAAGGTGTCTAGCATACTCTCAAGTGGCAGACCGGCAAGCTCGCCGAGCGCGAGTGCCGCTTGTGCATTGAGCAGATTATGACGGCCTTTGATTAACAGTTTATCTGCCGACAGTAGCCTTTCTGTACCGCGGGCAAGATGAATTTGACCCTCAGGGTCAGTGATAAGCCCATATTGACCTTTATCAGGTGCGTGAACGCCTGTGCTCACTCTCGGCAGATTGTCAGCCACCAGTGGTCGAGTCAAGGCATCCTCGCGGTTAATAACCATAGATTTGGCACCTTGAAAGACGCGATGCTTGGCTTGATGATAACCAAGCATGTCACCATGACGGTCTAGGTGGTCGGGCGACATATTGAGCACTGTCGCCACTTGCGCGCCTAGATTGGTCACGGTTTCTAGCTGAAAGCTGGACAGCTCCAGCACTGCCAACGCCATCTCATCATTCTCTAACAATGTCAGTGCTGGCACGCCTATATTGCCACCGACACCGACATTGATACCTGCATCGGCCGCCATCTGTCCAACCAAGGTAGTAACCGTACTTTTCGCGTTAGAGCCAGTAATCGCCACTATCGGTACGGTACAAGCCTCACAAAACAGCTGAATGTCGCTGACCACTGGAATATTGGCTTGGCGTGCAGCAGCCACAGCGTCGGTCGCAAGTGAGATACCTGGGCTGATAATAATACGCGCCGCTTTCTGCAATAGCTCTGCATCGATATCACCGAATTGGCGAATGGCAATCTCAGCAGGTAATTGACTGGCCAAACTGGGGGCAGACTGAGCATCGGTAACGGCAACCTGATAGCCTTGTTTGGCTAAATAGCGCGCTACCGATAATCCAGATTGTCCTAAACCAACCACGACTTGCAGCCCACTGCCTTTATGAAGTAAAACGTCTGTTGCAGTATTGGCGGTCATATCTATTCCTTCTATTGAATGAGCAAAATGGCATCAAACAACCTACTGTCTTAAGACGCGACATGATGCCGTTAAAATGAGACACATCATAATGGTATCGCGCAGATTTCGGTACTGATTTTTTATGACTCTATGCTATGATGCGCCTGTTTTTATATTGATAGGCTAATGCTATAATAGCTGCCTTGATCTTATGAGGCCATCTGTATGTGGCTATGTTCTATCTCTAGCTATGTATTGACTCATTCATTTTAGTTTACCATGTTGTCACAGTTGAGGCGCTATTGTCATCTCTTTAGCAGCAACTCGTGTTGTAATAATGGTATGTCAGACTGCTCTTTTTATTTGGCAGATTATTTATTACTCTCTACCGCAGCAATTCATTGCTGACGCGGCAAGTTATATAGGTGTTATTTCAATCGCCTTATTTTTCACCATACTTTTAGACAATTTCTGAACAATCTCGCAGCATCTACTATCGTATGACTGGTTGTTGAGCGTATGTGTGATAACAATAAGTGAATCAGTAAGTGAATGATTGTGCTTACCATGACTCTTTGATAATTCAACGCAATAACATGACACAGTGCATGTTGCTGTAAAAGAAACTGAACGACTATTTTTATAGTGATGCGATCGTATTATTGATGAGTAACGATTACTTTTTTTGCCTCTAACCTTATACAGTTTACTTATGACATCTTTTATTGATAATTTACGTGACGAGTGGTTTTCCAACGTTCGCGGTGACGTTCTATCGGGTTTGGTCGTGGCACTGGCTTTAATTCCTGAAGCCATTGCCTTTTCTATTATCGCGGGGGTCGATCCAAAAGTTGGCCTATATGCCTCGTTTTGTATCGCCGTGGTCATCAGCTTTGTCGGTGGTCGTCCCGCTATGATTTCGGCTGCGACAGGAGCGATGGCGCTGGTGATGGTCGATTTGGTTGCCGAGCATGGTTTGCAGTACTTGCTAGCCGCTACGTTGCTATGCGGTGTGATTCAAATCGTGATGGGTATTTTAAAGCTTGGTAACTTGATGCGCTTTGTCTCTCGATCAGTGGTCATTGGCTTTGTCAATGCGCTGGCAATATTGATATTTGCCGCTCAGCTACCAGAGTTGAATCCTATGACCGAGCGCGTTGGTATGACTGTTTATATCATGACCGCAGCGGGCTTGGCGATTATCTATCTGTTTCCCCTTATCCCCAAAATTGGTCGCGTGATTCCATCTCCGCTTATCTGTATTGTGGGATTGACCGCTGTGGCGATGTATATGAATCTTGATATTCGTAATGTTGGTAGCATGGGCGATTTGCCTGATTCATTGCCCATATTTTTGCTGCCTGATATTCCATTGAATCTAAACACACTATTTATCATTGCCCCGTATTCTATTGCGCTTGCCATCGTTGGTTTATTAGAGTCTATGATGACAGCGACGATCGTTGATGAATTGACAGACACGCCAAGTCATAAAAATCGCGAATGTCGTGGTCAGGGTATCGCCAACGTCGTATCCGGTTTCTTTGGCGGCATGGCTGGCTGTGCCATGATCGGTCAGTCTATGATCAATGTAAAATCTGGTGGACGGACACGTTTGTCTACCTTAATCGCAGGGGTGGTACTGCTTATTATGGTGGTATTCTTAAGCGAATGGGTCAGCCAAATTCCAATGGCAGCGCTAGTCGCTGTGATGATTATGGTGTCAATTGGTACATTTAATTGGCAATCGATTCGTGAATTTAAAACGCATCCTCTATCGTTTAACATCGTCATGTTGGCGACTGTATTGACCACCGTCTTTACGCATAACTTGGCTTATGGTGTGGGCGTGGGTGTCCTACTCTCTGCACTGGCATTTGCCAATAAGATTGGTCAGTTCTTGACCATATTTAG
The DNA here is from genome assembly GCA_963744895.1 of uncultured Gammaproteobacteria bacterium. Taxonomy (GTDB): domain Bacteria; phylum Pseudomonadota; class Gammaproteobacteria; order Pseudomonadales; family Moraxellaceae; genus Psychrobacter. Next base: position 113,261 of record CAVUUW010000005.1, on the reverse strand, counting down.
TGAGTATGATGAGGATAGCAACAGTCGCTACTACTACGTGCAAGGACAAGTTTTCTTTGCCTCTACCACGCAGTTTTTGGACAGCTTCGATACCAAAGAAGCATTAGACAGTATTCAGATTGATGTCAGCCAAGCGCATTTTTGGGACATTAGTGCCGTCGATACGTTAGACAAATTGGTCATGCGCTTGCAACGTGAAGGTATCGATGTCAAAGTGGTAGGACTGAATAATGCAAGTCGAACGCTGATTGATCGCTTCTCGGTTCATGATCGTCGAGATATTGGTTTGCTGGATTAAATCTACATAAAACAAAGTAGCATCTGCTAACTAAGCGGATACTAACGAATGATTCATAAATAGATCGTTTAATGAACAGCTGCATTGGTACGGCAACCTAAGCATCAGTATGACTGCCATCGCCTTCTGCCCTGTAGCTGTCTTTTTATTATTGAGATGATGGGTTGGTCTTATGAGTAATTTAAAACCAGACAGTGTGATTGCATGCTTGGACTGCCCTGACCATGTACAGGCAGTGCTAGAAGCGAGCCTGTGGGCCTCTACTCGCATGCAAGCGCCTGTAGGATTGTTACACTCTGTACCGAACTTGCAGCAGAAAGCAGCGGTAAACTATTCTGGCTGCTTGAATATCGATGATGAAAGTAGCTTGCTTGAACAGTTTACTACCAAAGAGCATCTGACTAACTGTGAGCTAAAAGCGCAAGGTAAGTTATTGCTGCATCAAGCCACCAGCTACTGTGAGCAGCAGCGTAATAAAACCAAAACTTATACGCTACATCGGCATGAGAATCTCAGCCAAAGTATCGACTATGTGGACAATAAGGCTCAATTGATCGTTATTGGTCACAATGTCACTTGCAAATCCACCTTGAGTCAATTGATTAGAGTGAGCCACTGCCCCATTTTGGTGACTCATGCACCATTTTTGCCCCCTACTACGGCTTTATTTGCCTTTGATAATGGCCCAACTTCTCATAAATTACTTAATTGGCTGTGTAAAACGGCACTCGTTCGCGCATTAACCATTCATATTGTCATGGTTGGCAAAGAAAACTCTGAAAACTGTGACGCACTGCGTGAAGCTTATGCACGCCTCAGACAAGCGGGTATCAAGTCTAAAAAGGCATTGCTCGATTGTCGTGACGTTACCGCAGCATTAAATTACTATCAAACGCAGAATGACATTGGGCTTTTGATGACAGGCGCATTTGGACAATCTCGTTTGCGCGAATTATTAAGAGGCAGTGACACCAAAAAACTGCTATCCAGTACCAAAACCCCCTACCTACTTTTACCAAAATCCTACGCTTAGCCTTATTGTTTACTTTCTCTATCTCATTACAGCGCAAGCCCTAGAGCACTGACATCATATTAATAGCATATCGAAACCACTGTCAGGCTTTGGCGCTTACCGCTGTTTGCGCCTATCGATTTACTTACCCCAGCCTTGTGTCATTTGACCCTACTAACCGTTTGTCAAATTAGGTTAGCAAATCATCACATGAAATAAGGGGATAGCCTCCCCAAGCACCTAAAAAGTTGGTTATAATAAAGTTTTCGTTGGTTCACGCCCAAGGTTAACTGACATTGATCATGCATCGATTAAGATGATTGCTACAACAGCATAGTCTGTATTTTTGCCCTAAGTTTTTTTGTTTTTGAGCAGATAAGTCCGATTCTACCTTTCCCCCCTTGAGTAAATTGGCACGGTTCTTGAATGACTAATAGTAAGGCAGCGGTACGATGCATCACAATGCCTCTCTCAACCTGGGCATCACACAAATAAGGAATTTTTTATGAAGCTAATCACTGCGATCTTAAAACCGTTTAAGCTCGATGATGTACGTGAAGCGCTTTCTGACATCGGTGTAAAAGGTGTCACTGTTACTGAAGTCAAAGGTTTCGGTCGCCAAAAAGGTCATACAGAACTTTATCGTGGCGCAGAATACGTGGTGGATTTTTTACCTAAAGTAAAAGTCGAAGTGGCGGTGATTGATGAGATGGTCGAGCCTGCTATTGAAGCAATCACTCGCATTGCTAGCACAGGTAAAATTGGTGACGGTAAAATCTTCGTTACCGCTCTTGAGCAAGTCATCCGTATTCGTACAGGCGAGACAGGTCCTGACGCTATCTAAAGCGCATGGTCCGCCTATAGACATAGAATAACCGTCATACCGATAGCTATATTGCATCAATTCAAGGGGGAATTAATATGCAAAATCAAATCTTTGAGCTCCAGTACGCACTCGATACCTTTTATTTTTTAATGTGTGGTGCGCTTGTCATGTGGATGGCAGCAGGCTTCACGATGCTAGAAGCAGGTCTTGTTCGTTCAAAAAATACGGTTGAGATTTTAACCAAAAACGTCGCACTTTTTGCAGTTGCTTGTACTATGTACATGATATGCGGCTATGCCATTATGTATGGCGGCGATTTGTTTTTGAGTGGTATTTCAGGCGGCGCAAACGTTGTAGAAGAGGCATTAGCGGCCTCAGCGGAGAACGGCTTTGGCGGTGACTCTGTTTATTCTGCTGCGTCTGATTTTTTCTTCCAAGTGGTGTTTGTTGCGACCTGTATGTCCATCGTATCAGGGGCTGTGGCTGAACGTATGAAACTATGGTCGTTTCTATTATTTGCTGTCGTGATGACTGGACTGATTTATCCGTTAGAAGGTAGCTGGACTTGGGGTGGCAACGATGTTCTAGGATTGTATAATCTTGGCGACATGGGCTTCTCTGATTTTGCAGGCTCCGGTATCGTACATATGGCAGGGGCTGCTGCGGCTTTGGCAGGCGTATTATTGCTAGGTGCACGTAAAGGTAAATATGGATCAAATGGTGAGATACGTGCCATTCCAGGTGCCAACTTGCCATTAGCAGCATTGGGTACGCTTATCTTATGGATGGGCTGGTTCGGCTTTAATGGTGGATCGGTGTTAAAGCTGGGTGATATCGCAAGCGCGAACTCAGTAGCCATCGTCTTTTTGAATACGAATGCGGCGGCAGCTGGCGGTGCTATTGGTGCTCTGTTACTAGCACGTATTATATTTGGTAAAGCAGATTTGACCATGCTCTTAAATGGTGCGCTCGCAGGACTGGTCGCAATCACAGCTGAGCCCTCTACTCCTTCAGCATTACAAGCCACGCTTTTTGGTTTCGTCGCTGGTATCATCGTCGTAGTGTCTATCTTGGCACTGGACAAAATAAAAATAGATGATCCAGTTGGGGCGATCTCGGTACATGGTGTGGTCGGTCTGTTCGGTCTACTTATCGTACCGATTACCAATCCAGCATCTACCTTTCTTGGTCAGATCGTCGGTGCTGCCACCATCTTTGCTTGGGTATTCGTTGCAAGCCTCAGTTGTTTGGGCCATTATCAAAGTTGTCATTGGTATACGTATCTCTGAAGAAGATGAATATGAAGGTGGCGATATTGCAGAATGTGGTATGGAAGCATACCCAGAGTTCGTCAGATAAATATAAAAGTGCTTTGTTTAGTATTTCTTGATAAGCACACACTAAAAATCCCGCTAAACTTTTTAAGTTTGCGGGATTTTTTATAACTATTGGTTTTGCTAAAAGATCATTACTGGCTTATTTCTTTTTCCATTGCTGACTACGTGAGAATGGGCCAACATATCCTTTGATATTAAGCGTGCTGCCACTTAAGCTGGCAGTCATACGATAGTCCTTACCTTTTGCTGGATCAGTAATCGTACCACCACTATATTTACCATTACCATCAGATTTCAGGCCTTTGATGACCGTCGTACCAATATATTTTTTGCCCTTTTCTGTATTGGCAGCAATAAGCTTACCAGTTAATACACCATTAGATTCAGTGATTTTTACAGTACCCTTTGGTGCACCCTCATCATAGGTTTGCCAAGTCGTATTGGCTAATGGATCAGCGGCGAATGCCATACTGGCAACACTAATACCTGCAACAGCTAATGTGGTTTTTGTAAATAATTTCATAGATTGACTCCCTTCATACAATGATTGCTCGAAACATTATGTTTCTGTTGTTCTATGCTTATCCTTTGCTAGAATCTTTTACTACAAGTATCACGATCTTACTTATGCAATAGCCCGTTATCATCGTGAGTGCTTATAAGCTTTTGAAGATTAAAGCGACATAAGCGATGCCTTGACTCATTATAAGCAATTTTTGGCGTTTGCCTAGTAATTTTTTTGCACTTTAACCTTTCTAGAAAACAAAAGCATATCAAAGAGTTACAGGAAGGGGTTGTCGATATCTTTGCCCGATTGGTCATCTTTTTCTTTTGACTTGGTCTCGGAGTTACTATAGATACTATGCGTTTCAAAAGCTTGCACAATCTTGGTTGTGAGCGCTTGTAACTGCTGGGCTTGCTCGTATCCTGCGCCGTCCAAAGTCAGCTCAATATCACCATATATAATGATTTTTTCTTGTTGATTCTCGATGACGAGCTCACCTATCTGCATGCTTTGATGATTGTTTGCAAAGGGTTCAATCATGGGGTCATCCTTTTTGGTGATGAGCTGTTAATGACTTACCGGCTCTAACATTATTTTTAAAAATAACACGCTACTGGCATTTATATTTTCTTTTAATTTATCAATATTTTACGATTTTAGTTGTGCCAATATCCATTCGATAATTGCCCAAACGAATATCATCCAGTCAGGTTCTTCTACTGGCGTCTCGGAAGTATCAGAGTGCTCGCCTGCTTTTAATGGCAGCTCAAATGCTTTTGCCTTGGTTTCGGTATCGAGCACCGGTAAAACGTCGATACCAATCTTGTCAGCCAATTCGTCCACGCTAATAATATCTATACGCTCTGACTCATCGTTGGGCGCATAATAAACCCCCGCTTGATTGATCGCTGGAATATAGACGGCTTTGAAAAAATGACTGGGTACGAGTACATTATCTGCCAATTGCTTGGTCTTTTTGTCCGTAAATGCTACCCCTGTCACGGTATAAACGTCGCCGTATTGCTGAGTCAAGTAACGCGTAGCTGATTCAATATTACGCCAGATATAGCGGTTATTGCGAGGCGATTGTGGGGCAATATTGGCGAGACTAAAGCTGTCGTATTGCTGACTGCGCGTGGCCATGTCACCATTAGGCGATAGATGACCGCGATCATAACCTGAGCCTGAATAGTCGGACAATGAGGCGCGCATTGACTTTGGTAATCTGCTTTCTTCGTGAAAGCTGTCTTCTCGGTCTATCTGTTTGGCCTGCTCCAAGCGCGCACGATCTAAATATTCTGCCGACCACAGCGGTGTCCGCGACACGCCAGAGTACATCACCGCAAAGCCATCCATGCATAGCGCTTGCGTCTTATTGCTTAATTTATCATTGATGAATTCAGGATAAATGCCACCATAAAAAGAATGGCTACATTGACCAAAATCATTGGCTTGGGCTGAGGTTATGGGGGCTATTGGGATTAGCACAGCCGTCACTGCCACGATGAGGTTGCGTTTAAAACTGTCTTTGACCCTACCAAGATTGATCATGTCAACTTTCAACCATCTATGCCTATTGCGGCGTTCATGCGTGTCATTACGTAGATGCTATCCTAGCAGGCGTCTGCCAATAAAGAAAGATAAGGCGTAAGTCGTGACATTTTAAATGCTATCGGCTATACTAGGCCAATCCAAAATCAGGGCCGTCTAAAAAATGGTGAAGTGGGTGAGTGGCTGAAACCGCACGCCTGGAAAGTGTGTATACGTTAATCGCGTATCGAGGGTTCGAATCCCTCCTTCACCGCCAATCTTATCAGTTCTAACAATGCTTCCTAGTTTTCCTATTTTGTCTCAAACGCTCCTAAAACCGCTTGAATTTTTAATAGTATGACTTTCAGTCCATACTAATTATTTCCTGCTGTCCAAAATATTTCTAAGAAATCTCAGGCATCTTAAAAATGTGATTAGTTTAATATTCATTTGTACTTTAAAACGATCAATGCCATTGTCTTAAAAATTTCAAAACATCGCTCTTCCTCACGCATTCAAGTACAACTCTGCCATACCATCAAGCCTAGCCTTCACTGCTTTCCAGTTTGGCATCATTTGGGTTAACAAGCGCCAAAAGTGCTCGCTATGATTGTGCTCGGCGATATGACACAGCTCATGCAGGATGACATAATCAATGCATTCCTTGGGCGCTTTGACCAAATGCGGATTGAGGATTAAGTTGCCTTTAGCTGAGCAGCTGCCCCATTGCTTTTTCATCGCTAACAGTCGAAAACTTGGTATCTCAGTGACCCATATTGCTTTGGGTAGTAGTAGCCGCAAGCGCTCATCAAATACGGTGATTGCCTTTTGCTGATACCAGTCATCTACCAAGCGCTTGATTTGATCCGCACGCTCTGCCGTCGCATGCTCGGCTATCTTTTGGGCCAGCGTTACAGTGAGCTTACCGCGACTGAGCTTGACACCTGCATGTGCTGAGTCATCAATGAGCACCTTGAGCATATAACGGCGACCCAAATAAAACTGAGTCTCACCGCTGACATGACGTTTTGGTAATACATGGTCTTTTTGCTTGGCAAAGTCCTGTAGGTTTTGCCATATCCAGCGCGCCCGCTTCATCATCGCGTCATGTATCATCTCATCTGTAGCATCAATAGGCGCAGTAACGACCACACGCTGATCAGGATGTACTTTAATCACAACTTTGCGAGGTTTGCTTTTTTCAGTAGTGAGAATGTCATTTTTAGACTTACCTGTTGTTGCTTTATAAGTGACTTCTTTACGCACGATTTCGTAGTCAATCTTATATTGACCATAATAAAAGTCGCCATTCTCAGTCATTGCCTACTACCTACCCTCTTGCTGCTCTTGGGCTGCTTGTCTCTCTCGTGCTTTTCGTTTCTCTTGAAAGCCCAAGTCGGGTAATCTTTAACACTCCCTCGATGAGCTGTTGCGCTTTATCGATACCCAAATCCATAAATAACATCGGTAGCAATTTGACACTAATAGCATTTTCGATTTCTGCTGGATTAATAGAATACTCAGCCACTGCTGTCTTAACAATCGTATCAATCTCAAAGGCGTAAGCGACTAGCTTGTCGTTATCCAGCGCTTTATCTATCAAAAAATCGACATCAAATAGATGCTTAAATAAACCAAAGTACGCCTGAGCATGTTTATTTAATTGACCACTATCATCGATAAAATCATTTGGTACATCCGCGACATTACGGTCTTTTACCGTCTGCTCAAAGTCAGCAAACATCATGTACTGCTTTACTGGTGCATCGAACATGGCCTTGGCATCCGCAATCGCTTGTTTAAGTAACTTAGAAAAATACTCTTGCGCATAAGGATCATCAGACAAATCCTGCTCAATCATCTTGGTCACACGTCCCGTGATTTTATCGGTTTGGTTGCGGGCTTCATCATCACTCATCGGCTCAGGCTTAGCATTTTTTCCTAAGTTGTCTACTAGGTAAACACCTTTGGCCTCACGGACTTCAAGCCCTGCGATATGCTTATCGAGCAAGCTACGAATATCCGCTTCATATTCATCATAATCGATGGTCTCGTCCGCATCTTCGCGCACTTGCTTGCGCAGATTAATGAAAGCTTTGAGGTCTTGCTTATAACGATCACGTTTACTATCAAATGATTTGTCTTCAAAGTAAGACGCCGATTGTAGCGCCACTTTCATGGCGTTGGCAAAGCTGGTCAGCGCGGCATAAAAGTCGTCACGCGCTTTAAGCTTAGTATCGACTACCCTGCCATCTATTTCTTGCATCTTTGGCGTGAGCACTTGGCGCAGCGCCTGCCCGTCTTGCTTGTTGTATACCGAGGCAAATATCGCCCACAGCTCACTATGCAGTCTGGGCAGCTGTTTGTACTCGGTATCCATCGCGTGATACAAACCTTGAAGGTCTTCGATATCAAAGCCACCTTGCGTACGCTCTGCTAAGTTTTGGTACTTCTGAATGGTAATATCCAGCTCTTTTAAGATGCCACGATAATCAATCAAATAACCAAAGCGTTTATGTTCGTGCAAGCGGTTCACCCGTGCAATCGCCTGAATCAAATTGTGCTGCTTCAATGGCTTATCGATATACAGCACGGTGTTTTTGGGTTCATCAAAGCCCGTTAATAACTTATCGACAACGATCATGATATCGGGACCGTATCCGTACCAAAGTCATTGATAATAGCTTTGGTATAAGCCGTTTCATCACCGCCATAAGTCGCGGCCACATTGGCTTGCCACCACTGCTGCACCATATCTTTTGAGTCGCTATCAACAATGTCGTGCCCTTCGCGAGTATCGGGCGCAGACATGGCGACCACTGAGGTCACTTTGCCAATCTTATCGAGTGCCATTTTGTAGCGGATGGCGGAGGCTTTGGAGTCACACGCCAGCTGCCCTTTAAGATGCTGCTGTTTGAAGTTTTGGAAGTGGTCAGAGATGTCATTCGCGATCAACTCGATACGCCCCTCCACCTGATAGATTTGGCCTTTTTGGGAGAACTTACGTTTGAGATCATTTTTTTGATCATTGGTGAGCCTTTGAGTAATACGGTCAAACCACGCATCGATAGCCTGATCATTAGTGTTCAGCTCAGGGATACGCTCTTCATAGAGCAATGGCGTGACGGTCTTATCCTTGACCGCTTGCTGCATGGTGTAGGAGTGAATGATGCTACCGAATTTATTCTCAGTCTTGTCATCCTTGAGCAATGGCGTACCCGTAAAGGCAATAAAAGCAGCATTCGGTAAGGTTTGCGCCATGCGGATGTTGTTTTCTCCGTTTTGGCTGCGGTGACCTTCATCGACCATGACGATGATATTTGGGCTGTCGTTATAGCATTCATCATACTTAACGGCTGAGCCAAACTTATTAATGATAGAGAAAATAACGCGCTCATTGCCGTGACCAATCTGCTCGGCCAGTCGGCGACCCGATGTTGCCATCGCGTCTGATTTGTCACGATCAGACAATACGCCACCTGACGCAAAGGTTTGACTAAGCTGGGTTTCCAAATCGACACGGTCGGTGACGACAATGACGCGGCACTGCGCAAGCGGTTCTAGCCAAATCAGCGCTTTGGAAAAAAACACCATGGTAAATGACTTGCCGCTGCCTGTGGTGTGCCAGATCACCCCACCCTCACGGCTACCTTTTTCGTCAAAGGTACTAATACGTTCAATCAGGGCCTTAATGCCAAAGACTTGCTGATAACGGGCGATAATTTTACCTACTTTTTTATCAAACAAAGTAAATAGCCGCGTCATTTCAAGCAAACGCGCAGGTTGCAATAAACTGACGATTAAGCGGTCTTGGTCGGTCACCTGCCGCGCCCCGCCTGCGACTAATGACAGATAGTGCGCTTTGGTGGCGGCTGGGCGATGGGCAAACAGACGCTCCATTTGCACCTCGCTAAGCGGCTGGTTTTTTAGACGGACAAATTCAGACTCGGCGATGTCTTCTTCCACCCATGTTGCCCAAAATTTATCAGGCGTGCCACAGGTGCCGTATAAGCCGTCATGACCGTTGACTGCTAGCAGTAACTGACTATAGGCAAACAGATGCGGGATGTGTTTTTGACCTTGATTGCGGATATGCTGCGAGATGGCTTGGCGGGTGGTGGACTGCCCTGACTTGCTGCTGTCGGGACGCTTGGCTTCAATGACTGCTAGCGGTAGACCATTCACAAAGCAGACGATATCAGGGATGATGTTGCCTGTGCCTTCGCTATTTAGTACTACCAGCTCTTCGGTAACGTGAAAGGCGTTGTTGTCAATATCCTGCCAATCTATCAAATGGATAGTCTGCGCGGTTTTTTTACCATCGATAAACTCTGTCACCGTCACACCATAAAGCATGGCGTTATATAGCGCCTCATTAGCCAGCTGCAACCCTAAGTTCATGGCTGGACTTAGCTCGTGCATAATTTTATCAATAGCATTGTCTGATAGATGGTGCGAATGACCTTCAAACATAAAGGTCTGTTTGGCTAAAAACGCACGCATAATGGGTAGTAAGACGACTTGGTTCGTAGCTTTATTGGACACCGTTTTTGAGCGCATGGCACTGCATTGGCTGGGTGGTATAAACTGATAGCCAAGTGTAGTGAGCAAGGTCAAAGCAGGAATCTTGGCGCTAAACTCTTCGGCGAAGTTGATACTAGGATTGGAATTAGTCATGCCTGCTGCCTTATACGTAGCGTTCGTTTGATTGTTTGTTACGTTTATTGATTGTAGCGGATACGAACAGAAAAAAGGCAACAAAAAACCGCTATCGTTGTACATAGCTCACATTTGCCTATTGCTCGCCATTCTATAGTCGATACTGAATAAAATGGATACGCGACACTATACTGCGTGACTGAGACAAATTTTTCTTGCTTACTGTGCCTGCGCAGACAGAGGCGACAAAAAATTTATCCCAGTTCCGTTGTGCCTTTTTTATATTAACCTGACTATATGATAGTGACCTACGGCATGAACGCATCCGTGATTTTAAGGGGCTATTGAGCTGACTGTATTGCCATATATTCAAATTTGGACGTCTCATGATATTTCTCATACGCTAGGGTTAAATAAATATCTACAAATATTTTATAATAGCAATCATAATATCCATGAAAACAAGAAATAATATTTGATATGCATACCGATATGAATATATACAGTCACGACAAACTAGAAGAATCTATGAGTGATATGCCTGCAAACGCTCTCATCAGATTGATATATATTAGTGGTATCAATACCACTGATGACTCTGTGTTTACGCATATACAGCGTCACTCAGAATCTTTTAATAAAGAGAACAAAATCGCGGGGTTTTTGTGCAATAACAATGAGAGCTTTTTGCAATGTCTAGAAGGCACAAAAGAGGTTGTGTCTTCCCTGATGCAAAGAATCTTCAAAGATAAAAACCATAAGGATGTGGATGTCGTTTTTTCTAAAAAGATACGCGGTTATAGCTTTACCGATTGGCGTATGCACAGTATTAATCTCAATGATAATAACTGGGAAAAATTCTCAAATCATACTCAGCTAACGGATATTTCCCCATTCAAACCACAGGATTGGCCGCATTGGTTCGTCGATCATTTTATTGAGTCCGTAAAAACCATTGATTACTCTAACCTAAATAAAGACCTGATTACCTTTGATAAGTTAGGATATTCCGATGTCCAAAAGACGTTGGTCAGTAATAATGTGCTGTTCTATATCTTTTTGAGTGTGCTGATCAGTTCTGCTGTGGCGATCTTGCTGTTTAGATATAATGTCATTGCTTAATACTGGTCATTGCTGATATGAGGTCGTGTTCTCAGTGTGAATGAGCGCGCGTCATGGGGCAAGGTTAAGGTGGGAAGCTTGACGCTAAATTCTTCGGCAAAGTTGATTCTTGGATTCGTCATATCTGCCTAGTTTAAACATAGCGTGGCGGTTGCAATCGCATTTAATCAACATAACTTCATCTCATACTAGTGACCTTAATTTCCTGTATTGCCTTGTTCTACTGTCAAAGCTAAAAAGGGATATCTGACCAAATGTTCGCTATTAAAAATTGGGTTTTCTTTTAAGTATTTTTCTATTTTTTCCGAACTCTTTAGTTCCAAATAGGTACCTAAAGAATTGAAGGACGTAAATACCATTAAAAAAATATAAAGCAAGAGGGTATAAAAAACAGATGTATACTCATTAAAGAATACATAAGCGCCTGTATTAATTATTAAAAATATAGTATATAAAAATAAAGCAACGATAGACAAAGTAGATATAATGAAAATTATAAAAGAAATTTTACTAAATATTCTTTCTATTTTTGATATAGATACTTCAAGCTTATTATTCTTATAAGATAAATTTAGTCTCGATCTCTTGATATTCGATAAGGTGATTTCACCTTGTGAATATTCACACAGGGCTAGAAGCACATGGCGGAGATAATAGTCAACTCTCAGCCCCACTGCCTGATAAAAGTGATCTTCAGATAATTTCTGTTGAATACTTTGGCGTGTTAATGGGTCTAAATATTTTGACTCTAACGCTTCTTCTTTATCTTTAATTTTTCTTCGCCGAACGTATGAAAATGTATCAATAAACTCTCTAAGCTTCTGAGGATGAAATAATATTGGAAGCAGAGGAACTAAAATTATTATTATGACGCCCCATATGCCAAAGCTTTCATATGTTTCTTTTAAGCTCTCTATATTCATTGATTTTCTCTTGTTTTGATCGGTGCGCTGAAACAAGCACTTCGCTTCTATCTATTCGATGAAGCATTAATAATCTCATGTACCCCAGGCATAGTTGGACTAGAATCACCTGATATAAGCCCTGTATCGGCTCGACTAAATAATGCCTGTAATACAATACTACGTGCATCGGTATCAAAGTCATCTTTTTCATGGGTTAGTGATAAATATAGGTAAGTCAATTGCTCACGCTCTTCTGCATCACGCTGCAAATGGTAAGAGCTAAATACCAGTTTTGAAAGTGCTTTTATAGCAAAAGCGTAGACTGACAGAAGGGTAATAAATAGAACAACCCCTTGTAGGCTATCTATACTTATGGCTGTAGTCTGAGCATTTACCCACGTATAAAACAGAACACCAAAAATGCCAAGCCCAACAGCGACAAATCCTGAAAGAATGAGGGCCCACCGATTGCCTAACTTTTTATAGTCTTCTGCTTTGGTCTTCCAGTAGCTAGCTGCGGGCTCTAAACGTAGCTTTTCTTTGTAAGTATTTTCAAGGTTATCGACTTTTTCAGACCATTTTTCATGTTCCTTTTTGAATTTATCTACTTGATTTTGACTAGTATCGTTATACTTTTTTGCTGCATCTTTAATCCAACGCTCGAACTCATTTTTGGAGTTGCTCACATCCATATATAAGTTATCTCGTATCTCAAGAATATTGTTTCTCAACCCGTTTACAGACTCTTCTTCAAGGGTAATTCTATTATCTAAATAACGCTCGTTTTGCATTTGAAATTCATAGGCAAGCATCGCGCCCTTAAGACCATCCATAGTGCCAAGGCTAGTAAAATCCTGTTCTAAAAGAAAAGCTTCAAAAAAACTGTTTGCAGCAGTAGCTCCAAGCTTATTTAGAATCTCAATACCTTTTTTACAATAATCACTTTCTGAACAGACCCAGTACTTTGAGTGTTGCGAGTTATTGATACGCTTTATAGAATTCAGTTCTATTTCGAGGTCGTGGTTTTGGATCAGATTTTCATTTGCTAACCTTATCTTAAAGTCTCCCCAAATTTCCCCAAGATACAATCCAGTTGCTAGTATTGAGTATATAATTTTATCTTTTTTATTGTGGGCACTAAGTACTCGGTTATAGTTTTTTAGTTCTTCAATAGATTCCATATCTACATAATCAAGAGATGTGCAGACGTTTTCCCAGTATGTTGCTTCTCTTACCAAAAAATCTTGTAATTGGTATAGAGTTTTAAACTCAAACTCTTTCCCAGTCGCATCTTTCAGTAAAATTTCTATCTCTCTATCTTGAACGTTGAGGTTTCTTAAGTCGTTTATATCCATCACGCAACCTCCCCATCAACCCTCACCCTAACCTTACCCGTTAACAAAACCTGCATCAGCGCCTTTTTCTCTTGCTGCAAATCAGTCAATTGCTGCTCAAGCAGCTCAATCTCTTTATCGGCATTGGTTAACACGGTAGCGATTTTTTGTTGTTCTTCTAAAGTTGGTAATCCTACTGGAATACTTTCACAGTTTTTCTTGTTCATATACTGAATTGTTGTCTTTGAAGCTATACTTTCCATATAGGGTTTCTGGTATGAAAGCCAATAAAATAGATATTCGTTATGAACCTTTTCGCCACAAATAAAAGCGTGAAGCTGTTGGTTTAAAACTACAGTTTCTGAAGCTATTGCTGTTAATCCCAAATCTCCTACAGCTGCAATGACAACTGCACCTTCAGGTACTAATTTAGCTCCACATTCATCAATAACACTTTGTGATATATAATTTTTTTGCAGTGTAGAGGGTATATAACGCCCTTGAAACTCTGGCGTGGTTACCCATGGGATGTCGCCGTCAAATTCTTTGGGTTTGTTTCTTCCAGGCACAATTGATTGGCAGATATCGCCTACAAGATGTTTTTCCCACTCACCCTCAAACTGCTTCCCCGACTCATCAAGTAAACGCTTTTTACCCGTCAACAACTGCTGCATCAACGCTTTTTTCTGCTGAGTACTATTGTCAATCAAACGTTCAGTGGTGCTAATCGCATTATCCCAAGTCGATAAGATTTTGGCGATTTTTTGTTGTTCTGGGAGGGGTGGAGAATTTATTATATATTTCCCCACAGTCTGGAACCCTCATATGCGCAACTGTTCCGCCATTGCTAAAATCTTCTATTTGCTTTTGACAATATCCGCTCATCAATGAGTAAAACAAAAACCTGTTATCAGCTATTTTTGGGTCTACTCTTACATCATTGTACGTTGACCTAAAAAAATGCCCTTACTAATCTTCTAATACACCAACCTCACCAACAGGAGCTTCGCGAGTAAAGATAATATCTCCATCTTGTGGCGCACCTCTACGAATCCACTGTTTGTAAACATCTTCATCTACATAGCGCACATTTTCTGTATCAACTTTACCGTGTCGAACGATTAGTAGTCCTTATCATTTTATAAGGAGTTATATAGTCCACGTGCTTCGCAGTTTTATTAACGCAGTCAATTCTAGACTTACAAAGCTCTTTTATAGGCTGACGCTCCCACCCATTAGGCACCATAACCCAACTCCTTTAAAAACCCTGCCATCTCAGTCTCTAAACTCTCCAACTCCGCTTTTAACTCAAGACGCTCAGACCGTACCGCGTCCAGATCAACCTCCGCCTCTTCTTCAAAGGTATCGACATAGCGTGGAATATTAAGGTTAAAGTCGTTTTCCTTAATCTCATCGAAGCTCGCTAGATACGCGTATTTATCGACATTTTTTCGCGCCTTATACGTCTCAATGATCTTAGCAATATTAGCTTCAGTGAGCTGGTTTTGGTTTTTACCTGATTTGAACTCATTGCTAGCATCAATAAACAATACCGTGTCATCAGTTTTATTCTTTTTAAACAGTAAAATAGCGGCTGGAATCCCCGTTCCAAAGAACAGCTTTTCAGGTAAGCCAATCACCGTATCGAGCAGGTTTTCTTCTATCAGTTGCTGACGGATTTTGCCTTCACTGGATGCACGGAACAGCACGCCATGCGGTACGACCACACCCATACGGCCAGTAGTTGGTTTTAGGGTTTCGATCATATGGCTGATAAAGGCATAGTCGCCCTTGGTCTTGGGCGGTACACCGCGATGGAAGCGACCATAAGGATCGCTGCTGGCATCTTCATGACCCCATTTATCCAGTGAAAACGGCGGGTTGGCCGTCACCACATCGAACTGTAATAAGTGCTTGCCGTCCTTATCGAGTAGCAGCGGATTACGGATGGTATCGCCCCACTCGATACGGTGGTTGTCCTCACCGTGTAGGAACATATTCATCTTAGCCAGTGCCCATGTCGAGCCAATGGCTTCTTGACCGTATAGCGCATACTTCTTAGAATTTGAGTTTTTGCGTACCATGGCCCCGCACTTAATGAGCAGCGACCCTGAACCGCAAGCAGGATCACAGATTTCATCACCTTCAACAGGCTCAAGGATAGTCGCTAACAAATTCGATACTTCGGGCGGCGTATAGAACTCACCAGCTGTCGCGCCACTACTGGCAGCAAAATGCTTGATTAAATACTCGTAAGCATTACCAATCACGTCCAAGCTACCGACGCGCTCGGCACTTAGATTAAGGATTTCTTTGCCAAAGTCTTCTAGTAGGTGGCGTAGTAGCTCATTCTTTTGCTTCTCTTGACCGAGTTTATCGGTGTTAAAACTGATGTCTTGGAAAACGTTTTTAAGCTTAGTACCGTTGGCTTCTTCAATGGCATGTAGCGCCTCATCGATGCGCTGACCGTTGCCCGGCTGATGACGCTGCTCGTATAAATCCCAAAAGCTTGCACCTTCAGGCAACACAAAGCGCTGCTTGGACATCATGGCGTGGATCAGCTCTGGGTTGTCGCCAAACTGCTCAACCAGCTTGATGTACTCATCGCGGTAGACGTCTGATAAATACTTGAGGAACAGCATGGTTAAGATAAAGTCTTTATAGGTATCGGCACTGATGACCCCGCGAAAAGTGTCACAGGCGTTCCATACGGCTTTATTGATGTCATCTTGATTGATTTGGCTGGCGGGCATTGATGATTCCTAGGTACTTTGGAAAATGGCGAATAGTTATAGTAAAAAATTATAATTTGGTTCATTCGTTTTGCTTGGAAGTATAGCGTACATTGCGCCTTTGAATAAGGCTCAGGCCGCTGCAATTTTATGGCTTATAAAGATGCTGGGGTTTATAAGTATTGCATGTGAACAAAACTGAAGCACTATTGTAGCGACAATGTTAAAACTGAATATTTGTTTTGCAAATAGAAAGTTATAAGACTAATCTTATATTTCTTACGGGAAGCTAACAATAGGTAACATTATGAAAATCAATAAGCTATACGCAGGGATTGCATTGGCAAGTACACTACTATTGACAGGGTGCGGTGATGATAACGATGACAATATATCAAACCCAGATAACAATGGCGGTCCTATCGTTAATAATGAGCTGAACTATGCAACTTTCGATCCTTTCACTGACATGTCAAATGATAAATATGAAGAAGCTTGGGGCAAGCTGGCGTACAAAATCAGTAATGATGGCTTGACGGAAACAATCTCTACCGTGATAGGAAGCTCACCTACTGCCTATCAAGACAGTAGAAGCGACGATGAATTGGAATATTACGCCAGTAAAAACGCGTTTGCTGCTGTTCCTGAGAGTTTTGATAGTAAGTTCTATAAAATCAACTTCGTTGATAGCGATACCTTTACATTAAAAGTTCAAATGGATAATTCAACTTTTAACTCTACTTATGATATTACTACTCTTGACCTTACGGGCGTAGGCAAGCAACCACGCAATGCTACTACCGGTATAGATACTGATTTAGACTATTTCCCTGAGGGCTTTAATGCCACTTTCCCTAGTGGCTCTCAATGCTATATTATTTTAGAGACCCCTGAGCAAAATTACTATAGCTTTGCTGATGGTGATGATGTCAGTAGCATGACTATTGAGCAGTGGATTGCTAATGAGAGAGAAAACAATACCGTTACTAATCTTGTGCAAGAAAATATCGGACTCAATAATGAATTACCAGCTGCTAGATATACTGACGAAGATGGAGATGTCATTGCCGTTGTCAGATACAACGGTTTGATTTACGACGCGTTCTACAATCAAAAAGGCATCCAAGAAAAAGAAAACATTGATCCTGACATTGAAGAGGTTTACTGTAATCTGTATAACGATGTAGCGACTGACTTTTTCGAAACACAAATCAAAGCTACCTATTCAAAGTAGCTATGCATCCAGACCTAGCTACTCATCTACATAAAGACAAAAAATAGCGCCTACAATGGGCGCTATTTTTTTTATGTTACGACACTTCATACACATGCCAAAAGCATAATAGAGGGCTAATTACTTTTTGATTAAGGTATAGGCCACGTTGGTATCATCCAACTGCACTAAAGACGCCAGTCTGGCTGATAGTGGGTCTTTATTTTCGATGGCCGTTAAGATCGCTTTGTGTCTTGGTAAGGAGTGCGTTTGTAAGTTAGGCCTTAGGCTGGTCAGCTTGATGGATTGTTGTAGCGGTAATACCAACATTTTTGACATATAAGCCAGTAGGTCATTATGTGTGGCCTTGGCAATGGCAAGATGGAACTCTATGTCAGGTTGCATAAACTCTTCTGCATTGGTCGCTTTTTCCATGCCATCGTACGCTGTTTTAATCTGTGCGATATCGTCATCGGTTGCAGTGGTAGCAGCAATATAGGCCATCTCAGGTTCTAAAACACGTCGAACGGTCGATAAGGTTTTGAAAAAATCATTCTCTGGTGTAGATTCAATCAACCAAAAAAGCACGTCTGGATCAAGCATATGCCATTCGTCTTTGGGACGCACGACCGTACCGACTTTGGGACGCGAGTACGTCAGACCTTTAGAGTTCAATACTCGTATGGCTTCACGAGAGACAGGACGACTGACCTGAAACTCCTCACACAGCTCATCTGAGGAAGGCAGCTTTTCGTTTTCAGGAAAATGACCAGAAACAATTTTTAGACCTAATTGTTGAACAATCAATGCATGTTGGCTTTTGCTTGGAACAGGGTTCTTGTAGTCGGCAGTGCTCATATATTATCGTTACTCATATTTGACACTAGTATGTTATAGAAGACTTTATGAATAAACAAGGTCTTCTATTTTGCATAAACTAATGCGAATATTTGAGCAAACTAGTGCGAATGACGAGGCACCTCAGAACCGCGACAACCGACCAGAAAGTCGAAATCACAACCCTCATCCGCTTGCAGCACATGCTTAACATAGAGTTCACGATAGCCGCCGATAAAGTTGGGCATGGGCGGTGCTGGTAAATTGGCTAAACGCTGCTGTAGCTCTTCATCGCTAACATCTAAGTGCAGTTTACCTGCGTAAGCATCAAGCTCAATAAAATCACCGTTTTGTACCGCAGCCAATGGTCCGCCTGCGCGGGCTTCTGGTGCCACGTGTAATACCACGCTGCCATACGCCGTACCACTCATACGCGCATCAGAGATTCGCAGCATGTCTGTAATCCCTTTTTCTAGCAGTTTGGGCGGTAATCCCATATTGCCAACTTCGGCCATACCGGGATACCCTTTAGGTCCTGCGTTTTTGAGTACCAAAATACAAGTTTCATCGACATCTAAATCTGGATCTACAATACGGGCTTTATAGTCATCAAGGTCTTCGAATACCACCGCACGACCACGATGTTTCATCAATTCTGCTGAAGCGGCAGATGGTTTGAGAACGGCGCCTTTTGGTGCTAGATTGCCATGCAAGATGCACATTCCGCCATCCTTGCTCAGTGGATTGTCTACTTGACGGATAACCTCATCATTATAGATAGGCGAGCTTTGACAATTCTCCCAAATACTTTGTCCGTTCGCAGTTAGTGCTTGCGGATGCGGTAGCAGATTGTGCTCGCCCATACGGCGCAGTACCGCAGGCAGACCGCCGCTATAATAAAACTCTTCCATCAAAAATCGTCCTGACGGCTGTAAATCCACAATAGTAGGCATGCCGCGACCAATACGATTCCAATCTTCTAGCTCTAAATCAACACCAATACGCCCAGCAATGGCTTTTAAATGAATTACTGCATTGGTTGATCCACCAATGGCGGCATTGACTTTAATTGCATTCTCAAATGCTTCTTTGGTTAAAATTTTGGACAACGTCAAATCTTCTTTGACCATGTCAACGATACGCATACCTGATAAATGCGCCAAAACATAACGGCGCGAATCCACGGCTGGAATAGCGGCATTATGCGGTAAAGAGGTCCCTAAAGCTTCAGCCATACAGGCCATTGTTGAGGCTGTGCCCATCGTATTACAGGTACCGGCTGAACGAGACATGCCTGATTCTGCAGATAAAAATTCATTGAGATCAATCTTGCCAGCCTTTAGCTCTTCATGCATTTGCCAGACAATGGTACCCGCGCCAATATCTTTTCCTTTATGTTTGCCATTTAGCATCGGCCCACCAGTGACGACAATGGCTGGAACATCGCAACTGGCCGCACCCATCAGTAGCGCAGGTGTAGTTTTATCACAGCCTGTTAATAGCACAACCCCATCCATCGGGTTACCGCGAATGGCTTCTTCTACATCCATACTCGCTAAATTACGCGTCAGCATCGCTGTCGGGCGTAGGTTAGATTCCCCATTAGAGAAAACAGGAAATTCAACAGGATACCCACCCGCTTCTAAAATGCCTTTTTTTACATGCTCAGCAATTTTGCGGAAATGGGCATTACAAGGTGTTAATTCTGACCACGTATTACAAATACCGATAATGGGTCTGCCATCAAACTCATGATCTGGGATGCCTTGATTTTTCATCCAGCTACGATACATAAATCCATTTTTATCTGCCGTTCCAAACCAAGCTGCCGAGCGTAGTGGCTTCTTTTTTGACATCTCTATATCCTTATATAGTAATACTATTTAAATAATATTAATTAAAATACACTAAAAACAATCTTTTTAAAAGGGTTTACATTTAAATAGTATTACTATATTTTAGTTAAAGCTTTTATACATTATTTCAGTTATCGACTGATAACACCCTTAATTACAGATAATTTCTCTTTGGCATGATGCCTGAGAATTACCACATGGAACGTGGAGTCGGATATGGATTTCGAAAAGAACGTTATACGAACAGTGACCTACAGATTAATCCCTGCATTAATTTTGCTTTATGTGGTCGCTTATATTGATCGCGGTGCAGTCGGCTTTGCCCATCTACATATGGGCGCTGATGTCGGTATCGGTGACGCCGCTTATGGATTTGGCGCAGGCTTATTCTTTATTGGTTACTTCATGTTTGAGGTGCCAAGCAACTTACTATTGGCCAAGTTTGGGGCACGCAAATGGTTCACGCGCATTCTATTGACATGGGGTTTGATCACCATGGCGATGGCGCTCACACAAGGCCCTAAGAGCTTTTATGCGCTTAGGTTCTTACTCGGTGTTGCTGAAGCAGGGTTTTTCCCTGGTGTTCTATATTTGATTACCCAATGGTTCCCAGTGCGTCACCGCGGCAAAATTATGGGTATGTTTGTACTGTCGCAGCCGATTGCAATGGTGATTGCAGGGCCATTATCTGGCGCTTTATTAGGCATGGATGGCATGGCAAATATGCATGGCTGGCAGTGGTTGTTCATAGCCGTCGGCTTACCTGCTGTTCTTTTGGCACTACCCACCTATTTGTATTTGCCAGATGATATTAAAACCGCCAACTGGTTAACCACAGAGCAAAAAAGTTGGTTGCAAAATGAATTGGTTAAAGATGAGTCTGAGTATGAGCAAACTCGCCACGCCAATCCTTTACATGCGCTAAAAGACAAACGCGTATTGCTCCTTGCGCTGTATTACTTGCCTGTCACCTTGAGTATTTATGGCTTAAATTTATGGCTACCCACGATTATTAAGCAATTTGGTGGTGGTAGTGATCTACGAGTTGGCTTCTTATCGAGTATTCCTTATCTTTTCGGGGTTGTCGGACTATTAATTATTCCGCGCAGTACTGACCGTTTAAATGATCGTTATGGACATCTTGGTTTTCTTTATGCGGTAGGTGCTTTTGCTATGTTCTTAAGTGCTTGGCTCACCTCGCCTGCTTTGCAATTGGTTGCCTTATCTGCCGTCGCGTTTTGCTTATTTTCAACCACGGCTGTTTTTTGGACATTACCAGGCCGCTTCTTAACCGGCAGCAGTGCGGCAGCTGGTATTGCCTTGATCAACTCAGTGGGTAACTTGGGCGGTTATTTGGGACCTTATGGCATTGGATTATTGAAAGAATACACAGGCCACATGGCGTCAGGCTTATATTTTCTGTCTATCGTAATGGTGTTTGGTTTGATTCTCACCTATTTCGTCTACGCCAAATTTGAAAAAAAGACATCTGAAAAAACAACCGTTAGCGAACAAGCGTACTAAGGACATTAATCATGAATATTATTCAATTTGAAACCCAAGACCAGCAGCGCGCGATTGGCATTGTCGACAATAATACTGTCAAACCAGTCAATCAGGTATCAACGGTTCGAGACTTGGCATTAATGGCAATCGAAAACACACTGAGCCTAGAGCAACAAATCGAACAGTTAGGCTTTGCCGCTGAGAACTATGACTACGCACAACTATTAGACAACTTACAGGTACTTGCGCCTTTAGATCATCCAGATACCGCGCATTGTTTTGTCTCAGGGACGGGGTTGACCCATCTAGGCTCAGCGTCTACTCGTGACAAAATGCACCAGCAGAATTCAGCTGATACCGCATCAGTAACCGACACCATGCGTATATTCCAGTTAGGGATTGAAAAAGGTAAACCTACTGACGGTGAGGTGGGCGCCCAACCTGAATGGTTCTATAAAGGCGATGGCTCTATTGTGGTTCGTCCTGGTGCAGATTTGCCTCTGCCTAATTTTGCAGAGGATGGTGGCGAAGAACCTGAAATTGCAGGTCTGTATGTGATTGGTCCAGATTCAAAACCTTACAGAATTGGCTTTGCCATGGGTAATGAGTTTTCTGATCACATCATGGAACGTCGAAACTATTTATATCTTGCCCACTCCAAATTACGTTTTTGTAGTTATGGTCCAGAGCTACGCACGGGTGATCTGCCAAAACACTTGGTCGGTACCAGTCGTCTGCGCCGTGATGGTAACGTGATTTGGGAAAAAGAATTTTTATCCGGTGAAGACAATATGTGTCATAGCTTAACAAACCTTGAATACCACCATTTTAAATATCAGCAATTCTTAAAACCAGGTGATGTACATATTCATTATTTTGGTACGGCAACATTATCATTTGCAGACGGTATACAAACCCAAGTCGGTGATGAATTCGAGATTGAGATGAAAGAATTTGGTCATTCTTTAAAAAATAAGATTGCACATACTCAACCTGAACTATCCATTGGTTCAGTTAAAACACTCTAAGGAGAATACTATGGTTATCGGACATAACTTTATTGCAGGTCAACGCAGTGCGCAGGGCAGCAAAGTCTTACAAAGTATTAATGCAAGCACAGGAGAAGCTTTGGCTTATGAGTTTCATCAAGCGACTGAAGAAGAGGTCAATCAGGCGTGCGAAGCCGCCAGTGACGCCTTTAAAAGCTATCGTAATACGTCACCTGAACAGCGTGCGTTATTTCTAGAAGCGATTGCTGATGAACTCGATGCACTAGGACAAGACTTTCTTGACGATATTTCACAAGAGACCGCGCTACCGCTTGCACGTTTACAAGGTGAGCGTGGTCGTACCAGTGGTCAAATGCGTTTATTCGCTAAAGTGCTACGCCGCGGTGACTATTTAGGGGCGCGTATCGATACGGCGCTGCCTGAACGTGAGCCTATGCCACGTGTAGATTTGCGTCAAGTGAAGATAGGGGTCGGTCCGATTGCTGTGTTTGGAGCCAGTAACTTTCCTTTAGCCTTTTCGACAGCGGGCGGTGATACGGCCTCTGCGTTAGCAGCAGGTTGCCCTGTGGTGGTCAAAGCCCATAGTGGACATATGGTAACGGCGGATCAAGTCGCACAAGCGATCGATAGAGCGGTTGCGAGTACTAATATGCCTAAAGGCGTGTTTCAGTATGGTTTATGGCAGTGGGGTCGGTGAAGCGCTGGTAAAACACCCCTTGATTCAAGCGGTTGGTTTTACGGGCTCGCTAAAAGGTGGTCAAGCCTTAAGTGCGATGGCAGCCGCTCGCCCTAATCCTATTCCAGTATTTGCAGAAATGAGTAGTATCAATCCTATGCTCATGCTGCCAGCTGCCCTAAAAAATCGCGGTGATAGTATTGCTCAAGACTTAGCAGATTCTGTCGTGATGGGCTGTGGACAGTTTTGTACCAATCCTGGTTTAATCATTGGCATTAAATCACCTGAATACAGTCAATTTATTGAAAAATTGACAACTATTATGGATGCCAAACCTGCACAAACCATGTTGAATGCTGGCACATTAGAAAGCTACTCATTGGGTCTAGAAGATTTGATGACACATGAAGGGTTCCAGCATTTAGCAGGACAGCCTCAAAAGGGAGATCAAGCTCAGCCGCAACTGTTTAAAGCAGACGTAGAGTTACTGCTGGCAGGCAACCAGTTGCTACAAGAAGAGATTTTTGGTCCTGCTACTATAGTCATTGAAGTCAAAGACAAAGCACAGCTGATTCAAGCACTCAGTAGCATGAACGGCCAACTGACAGCCGCTTTAATTGCTGATGAAGCTGATTTTGCTGAATTCGCAGACGTGGTACCTGTATTAGAAGAAAAGGCTGGACGCCTACTTTTAAACGGTTATCCAACAGGAGTAGAGGTTTGTGAGGCAATGGTACATGGCGGACCTTATCCGGCAACGTCTGATGCGCGTGGTACTTCGGTCGGAACGCTGGCCATTGACCGTTATCTACGTCCTGTGTGTTATCAAAACTATCCCCAAAGCTTATTACCAGAAGCATTGAAGGATGAGAATCCATTCAATATTTTGACGACTGGTTAACGGTGAGACGACTCGAAATAAAATTTAATATAGATAGCATTAACGTAAAAAAGAGACCATTAATTGGTCTCTTTTTTTGGTTTATTAAATTTTCATCCCTTACAATTTCTCATTTTACTAAGTTCACATATCTTTGAGGTTGAGCATAGTCAACAACAGGATTAACGATTGACCTTTGTTTATCGCTCTGTTAAATTTTAATATGATACAAAACGTATCATTTTTAATAAATGCTATGGATAGTGTTTTTTCACCACATCAAAATACACTTGATAGTGGTTGTGTCTGTCAACTTAGTTCATGCCAAGGATAGCTATGATGAACGATCATTTACCAAATCTGCTTCCACCATTCAAAATGCCTCCAGCACAACCAAACGCAAAAGCATCAATATTTTTTAGCATCTAGCCATCATACATTTATAACGCTTGTTCTTTTATATGAAAGGAATAGGTTGAGCCGTATCTGTTGCTAACAATAACGCTTGTTTTACAAACATATTCAACAGCATCGTTTTTCCATGGAAGGAAATCAAAATCATGAGTATTCTTGCTATCTTGTTGTCTTTGTCACTTTTGATATATTTTGCTTATAGAGGTGTTAGCGTATTGGTGCTCGCCCCTGTACTCGCTATTTTGGCTGTGGTTTTAAGCGGCGAAAGCAGTCAAACCATGGGGATGTATACAGAAGTATTTATGCAAGGCTTGGGCGGCTTTGCGATTAAATATTTTCCATTATTTATATTGGGCGCTATTTTTGGCACATTAATGGAAGATTCTGGTTATGCCTATAGCATCGCTCACAACATAGTCGAAAAATTGGGCGACAAACATGCTTTGCTAGCGGTCGTGCTAGCCTGCTGTATTCTAACTTATGGGGGTATATCCGCTTTTGTTGTGACGTTTGCCATATATCCTATCGCAGCAGCCTTATTTAAGCAGACAAATATCCCAAAAAGGCTGATACCGGGCGCGATTTGTATTGGTGCGCTCACCTTAACCATGACTGCCTTACCCGGCTCCCCTGCCATTCATAATGTCATACCCATGCCCTATTTTGGGACCGATGCTTTTGCCGCCCCTGGCCTAGGCATTATTGCAGCGATCGTTATGTTAGGCGGAGGTATGTTATGGATGCATCGCCAATTACAGGTTGCCCATGCTAATAATGAAGGCTATGGCAATCATACGTTGAATGAAAAAGCGCCGCATTCAGGTATCGATGTGCCCAACTTTTGGTTGGCACTACTCCCGATTTTCATCGTTATCATTGGTAACTACGCATTTTCAAAACTGATTATCCCTATGTGGAATAACAGCTATTTGGCCGATGAGCAGTTTGGCGGAATCGCCTTAAGCTCAGTGATTGGTATTTGGGCGATTATTTTATCGTTATTTTTAGCCTGTATTTTTGTCATTGCTTTAAATTTTAAAAGAATAGGCAGCGTGACAGACAGTTTAAATAAAGGTGCTATGGGATCTTTGCTTCCTATTTTCAATACGGCGTCAGAAGTGGGTTATGGCTCTGTGATTGCGACGCTGGCAGGTTTTGCGGTGATCAAACAGTATCTGATGGGCATTTCACCCGGTAACCCGCTTATATCAGAGGCGATCATGGTCAACGTTCTGGCAGGCGTGACGGGTTCTGCTTCTGGTGGTCTGGGGATAGCGCTAGAAATCATGGGCGAAAACTATATGCAGTTGGCACAACAATACAATATCGACCCTGAACTGATGCACCGTATTGCCTCTCTCGCCTCAGGCGGTCTAGATTCCCTACCCCATAACGGCGCCATCATAACCATGCTCACTATTTGTGGGTTAACGCATAGAGAGTCTTATAAAGATATCTTTGTGGTCGCAGTAATCGTTCCTATCATTGCGCTTATTTTAGTCATCATACTTGGCACTATGTTTGGGTCTTTTTAGAAAGCGTTTTTGGTTTTAATAATATAAATATCATCGATTTATAGGGAAGTAAATCTATTGTAGCAACAGTGTTAACACTGAATATTTGTTTTGCAAATAGAAAGTTATAAGACTAATCTTAGATTTCTTACGGGAAGCTATCAATAGGTAACAATATGAAAATCAATAAGCTATACGCAGGGATCGCATTGGCAGGTACACTAATATTGACAGGGTGCGGCGATGATAACGATGATAATGTATCAAACCCAGATAACAATGGTGGTCCTATCGTTAATAACGAACTGAATTATACCCTGTTTGATTCTTTCACTGAGGTGGTGAATGGTCAGTATAAAGGTGGTTGGGGTAAGGTAGATTACAAAGCAAACAATAATGGACTGATGCAAACCGTCTCTACCGTCGTGGGTAGCTCACCTACCGCTTATCAAAACAGTTCAAGTGGTTATACTGACATAGAGTACTATGCTAGTAAAAATACGTTTATCGCTGTTCCTGAAGGATCTCAAGATAAATTTTATAAAGTCAACTTCATTGATAGCAATACGTTCAAGTCAAGCATTCAAATGAATGGCTCTTCTATCGACTCTACTTATGATATTGTCACGATTAACCTTAGTGGCGTAGGTAGGCTTCCGTCTAGTGCGACGACCGGTATCAGGACTGACTTAAACTCTTTCTCTGATAACTTTAGTGCCACTTTCCCTAGTGGCTCTCAGTGCTACATCTTACAAGAAACACCTACCCAGTCCTACTATGTGTTTTATGATTATGATGCTGGTCAAGATGTAACGCTTGACGAGTGGATCGCTGACGAAGAAGAAGCCAATACCGCTACTGATCTTGTCAAAGAGAAAGTGGGAAGCAACAACGAGCTACCAGCCGTTAGGTATACTGATGAATATGGCGATATGGTAGGAGCCGTACAATACAATGGTTTAGTCTATAATGCTTACTATTACCAAGCAGGCGTGAAAGATACTGCTATTACTGATTTTACAAAAGATGTCGTAAATTGCGATTTATACAACGATGTAGCGGCTGATTTCTTTGAAACACAAATCAAAGCCAATTATTAATAATAGCTATGCATGAAGACCTAGCCACTTATATCAACAAAGAAAAGCGCCTAAAACGGGTGCTTTTTTATTATGTAATAATAGCCATTTACTTGGTTTAGGAAGGATGACCATACGGCAAATCCTGCAAATGTCATTATGTTCCTATTTATTTGATAACGTAAATTAAGAGTGATTTTTATATAACAACTGTGCTTGTTATTAGTCACCTTACTATTAATACTTTCCCTTTTTAGCGCTCACACTTATCCTACTATTCACTCATCCTACTCCTCAAAAATGCCCTATTCTTCGATACAAACTTTTGCATTAAACACTAGAGGATTACTGGTTGTTATAGTGATGTAATGAAGGCGATGTCTGTGATAGTTGGCAGATGCCATCACGCATAAATTCGATTATAGTGGATATTGATAATATTTATTTAAACTCACTGAGGGAATCAAATCATGAAAACACTTGGATTATGTACGTTGGCGGCCTTGAGCTTGAGTGCTTGTGCAACAGGTATGAACAGCGGAACAACGGGCAATACTCAAAATAACGTAGTGACACAATATCCTATTGAAACCGCGATGCTCAATATTTATACCAAAGCGCGCAGTGATAAATTAATGGCGACGATTGGTAATCAAAGTGCCTCAGCCGAGATTAACGTCACGCCTAAAGGCCGGATGATGTTCAATAACAAAGCGGTACAAGGTGCCGAGGTAAATACAATCAATAAAGTGAATAATCAAATCACTGATCAATCGGTAGCCATCAACTACTTTACCCTGAATCCTTTGGTATTCCACGGGTTTACAGACAGCTCCGGCAAATACTCACTCTCGAATCAAACAACCACCATTCCTAAAATGGCGATCGGTAGGTTCTTCTAGCAAATTGATTACTGAAACTGTGTATGCGATAGTAGTATGCGCAAAAAAATAGGCACCTATAACCAAGACTGGTCTTTGACGCGAGATAGCAATAATACGGCGTGGTTCTGTATTGAAACGTCCGGCAATCTACTCCTCAAGGTTGACCCTCAAGGCACATCGTCAGAATGCTATAAAATTAATGCCCGAGGCGATATATTAGATAGCAAGGTCACTATTAGCCAGCCTGCTAATAATGGTACGAATAAAGTGATATTTACCAGTCAGTAGTCCTCATGATTGCGTTAATATATCGTCCATAAATGAGTAAGATTTTATCGTTAAACAATAATGGCGCCTATTTAAGGCGCCATTGTTGTATGTGTAGACTTAGAACCTGTTGAACACGCCCTAACCATTAACCGCGGTGTCCTTCGATATGTTTACCTTGATACTTGCCTTTCACCTTATGTTTAGCGAAAGCAGCCTTTGATTGATATGGCACTTTTTTTCTTATTATTCATCTGCTTGGCTTATAGTTGTCTTTATTACCCTGTTTTTGATGCTGTACTTGAGACGCGTGATGCTGAGTGAAATGAGGCGCTGCATTGGCTTGACCAACCATCGATAAGCAAGCAGTTACCACAAAAATTGAACTGATTATGATTTTTTTCATTGTTTTTCCCAATTTGATAAATGATGATTACAGACACTTTATAAAGTATCAAATAAAATATCGTGATAAAGCAGCGCTCTATCGACAAGGGAGATGATAAACAACTTTAGTATTAAGTAGCTTTATGAAACTTGAAGAAAGGTTGCGATTATTGCTAGCGGCTCGGTTTTACCCAATACCCTTACTTCAAATAAAAAAATATCGCGCGCTTAAATAGTTATAAGCTAAGATAGTAACTAAGCTTATGGCAAATCGTTGTCATTGCGACTGCCAACTCAATACCTTAAAAAGAGGGTTGTCAATGTCATCAGGGCTTCATAAAATCCAGCTAATGTTTTGATAAAAAAGCGATCAAAACGCTCAAAAATGATCATAGGTAAGCAGCGTTTATAATGAGAAAAGGAGCTGAATATGAGTAAGGATAAAAAGACTATACAGGACTATAGACATCTGGTCGCCAGCAAAGATGTCACCGTACACTTGTCGCAAGACCAACAAGCGATGATTTTAAAAACTTATGACTACGGATTGAATGCGATGACTGATATTGATGAGATGCTGCTCAGCGCCATCATTCGTCAGCTAAAAACGGCGATTGACCCAGAAACATAAACCTACCTTAGAAGTTTTAAATATTATTCACACGCTATTGATTAGCTATTTAGCCTCGGCATTTAGACAGAGCACTCAAGTCAATACTAAAACCCCCAAACCATTAGCAAAAATAGTTTGGGGGTTTTAGTACTCAGTAAACGATATAACCTATCAATTATTAATCGTCATCATCGACGTCATTAACCTGACTGCTCGTAATCTTACCAGTCACGCTATCGACAACAACTTCATGGACTTGATTGCCTTTGCTTATCTCAATCTTATAGACAGGCTGACCAAAATCCATGTCAAACTCGGCCTCAAGTACGGATCCTTTTAGCGTTTGGTTGGCATTTTTGATGGCTTGAGACAAGCTTACTTTGGCTTGTTTCATGGTGGTATATTCTGCCAAATCTTCTTTATCTAGACGCTCTGTCTCACCTGTTGTGACCTTACCTGTCGTGGCGTTAACGCTGACTTCTTGTTCCATATTATTGATAATAACTTTGATATCGTAATGATTGTCTGCCATACGATCTTCTTGATCAAAATCTGCACTAATGATGTCACCTTTGACCGCACTATTAGCAAGGGTCAGCGCTTGTTCTAAACTTACTTTACTTTGAGATGAAGCTGTGACCTCATCCATAGAAGTAGCCGCTTGGCTCATTGGAATAGAAGCTGCGCTAAAGGTGACGACACTCAGTGCTAAGGCTAATGATTTTTTTAACGTTGTTATTTTTTTCATATATTGTCTCCTATAAAGCTCCAACGGTTTTGGAAGCGGTTATTTATTTATACAATATCGTAAATCATGACCATATTAATGATGGACTAATATCGGCTTTAATGATGGCATAGAGTCAGACACGATGTCCAAGCAGTTTATGCTGACAAAGGGTAACTGATATTGTGCTCATCCTATTGAACCTGTTGCAGGTATATCAAATCGTCGCTAAATTGTTTACTACGTTTAACAGTATGGGTGTTATCAAACAGAATGGTATCGCTATGACTAGCGATTAGATATTTTTCATCATTATTCCCTTTTAAATCCATATCACGATGATAAATATAGTTAGTGAAAAGTAATATCGACACATCACATACGCACTGCTGAAATCATTTTTTTGCTTGCTGTGCCTGCGCAGATAAAGGCTGCAAAAATTTGTTTCAGCAGTGCCGTAGCGTTTTTAAAGTATTTTGACTATATATAGACACTTATAGATAAGAAAAAAGAGAGGGTATGCTTACATTACTGCGTAGTTTATTGACGGTAATCGGATTGATCATCATGCTCGACTGCATAGTCCTGATGACAGCGGATAAGATTAACTTTGGTACGGTATTGCCGCTATTAATCGGTGCGATTTTTGTGGCTCATGGACTTGGTTGGCCTGTCATTCGTGCCAAACTGGATAGGAGCCCTTTGCTGCATCGTATTTGGCTCGGGCTATGGTTAATATTTGGGTTATGGCTGGTTAGTTTTTTGATCTTTGTTTACTCACTACAGCAGCAGATCGAACGCGGAAAACAAGATTTGCCACCTGTAGCAGCTATTATCGTACTTGGCTCTGGGACAGTCGATGGTAAGCCGACCCCTACCCTTGCCAGCCGCTTGGATACAGCAGCGCTACTCATCAAGCAACAACCACAAGCGCTTATTATTACGAGTGGTGGTGTGGGCTACGGGCGTACGCGTAGTGAGGCAGCCATTATGGCCACTTACTTGCAGCAAAACCACGACATACCATTGAGCCGCATTTATAAGGAAGGCAAAAGTACCAGTACTGAAGAAAATCTGGCCTACAGTCGAGCTATCCTCGCGCATCAAGGCATCAGTGAAAGCGCGCCCATTGCCATTGTCACCAGTGACTTCCATACCATTCGCGCCGCAGCGATTGCTACACATCAAGGCTACGGGCAGCCCATACCAGTTGCTAGCCCAACGCCCCTATCAATTCGCTATAACGCATGGTTTCGTGAATATTTTGCCTTTGGTAGCGGTTGGCTACTACAAGAATACTGATCAGTAGTTGCCGTAACAGAAATACTAAAAGGCGCTCAACTGGGTGTCTTTTTTTGCAAAATATAAACCACAAACTTTGCCTCAGTATTGAATGCATCTTTTTCAACCGAAGCCAATAGCGCCTGTCTTTTATCACTTTTAGCGCGGTAAGCGTATGGTGTCATGGTCATTAAATCTGCCAAATCACTGGCTGACAAAGTTATCTCGGTACTGACAAGACAAGTATCAATCAATGTAAAATAAGGCGACAGTTCTTGTAAAAACTTATCGGAATCATGCTCGCGTACGTCATCGAACAATGCCTCACGCATCGATGCCAAATGCCCAGCATCCGGCTTGGCAATAATCAAATAACCATTATCGGTGAGCACTTCAGCAAAGGCTTTGGGTAAGATTGGACTAAAGATACTGCTAATACCCGTCACACTATGAGAGCGTAACGGTAGATGCGCGGCGCTCGTTACCAGTGGATAAATGGCTGTAGTTTTAGTAGATGTGTCTTTATCGTGCTGATACCAAAGCCTCTCTGCGGCTTTACTCACCTTGGACAGCTCTACCAACGCTGGCTTACTAATATCAGCTGCGATTAAGTTATCAATAATACCTGAGCCCAGTTGTGCCATTGCCTGCGTGTAATAGCCCTCACCGCAGCCAATATCTAGCCAATTGACAGGATCATATACTTGTCCGTCGACTGTTTCTTTGACGAGCAACTGCTGCATTTGCTGAGCAATGAGCGTTTTTAGTGGTTCATAATGTCCAGCATTCAAAAATCGTTTGCGCGCTTCGATAGAGGCTTGACTATCCCCTGGCGCTTTGGACTTTTTTTGTTGTACTGGCAATAGATTGACATAACCTTGGCGTGCCACATCAAACGGATGAGCCGTTTGCTTAGGGTACAAACTCCCATCACAGCGCCACGTGTCTGGCGCAGGTTGCATGGGTGACTCGCAAAGGGGACAAATAAATAGGGACACAAGCATCTCAAAGTCATAGCAATATGACAGGCATTTTAACAAAATTCATGTGCCTTAAGCGATAAAAAGCCATCCCAATGATCATTGAGATGGCATCTATAAATATAATATAGGAATATGTGAGGCGTTTCTTTAACGCAGTTTTAACGTCATTAGGCCAAGAATAACGAGAATAATAGCAATGATCCAAAATCGTGCCACCACTTGGGTCTCTTTCCAGCCGA
This sequence comes from uncultured Gammaproteobacteria bacterium, assembly GCA_963744895.1. Classification (GTDB taxonomy): domain Bacteria; phylum Pseudomonadota; class Gammaproteobacteria; order Pseudomonadales; family Moraxellaceae; genus Psychrobacter. The sequence goes on along the minus strand of CAVUUW010000005.1, from coordinate 80,635 downwards.
TTTCTTCAAAATGATGGTGTAGCGGTGCCATACGAAAGACACGTTTTTTACGCAGCTTGTATGAACCCACTTGCAACATAACCGACAAGGCTTCAGCGACAAACAAACCACCCATAATCGCAAAAGCAATCTCTTGGCGCGTCATAACCGCAATCGTGCCCAGCATCGCACCCAGTGCTAGCGCGCCAACGTCACCCATAAACACTTGCGCTGGATGCGCGTTGAACCATAAGAAACCAAGACCTGCCCCAATCATCGCCCCGCAGACGATAAGAACCTCAGAGTTATAAGCAATATAAGGCACATGCAAATAATCAGCAAAACGCACGTCGCCCGATACATAAGCCATCGCACCTAAGCCAGCGGCGACTAGGACTACTGGCAAAATCGCCAAGCCATCCAAACCATCGGTTAAATTGACCGCATTGGACGCGCCATTAATCACAAAATAGGTAAAGATGATAAAGCCAATACCAAAAGGCACCGCCGAAAATGGAATCATCCAATCTTTAAAGATAGGCAGTAACAAATCCTGCATCTCGCGCGTGGTATTGATATCAGGCTGTAATGTGGCGATATAATACAAAGACATACCGACGAATAATGCCCCGATAGACAACCAAAAATACTTTTTGCGAGCAATTAAGCCTTTGGGATCTTTGTATTTGATTTTGAGCCAATCATCCGCCCAGCCCACCGCGCCAAAGATAATCATCACCACGAGCAAAATCCATACATAGGGGTTATTCAAGCGCGCCCAAAGCAACGTCGATATACCAATGGCGCTCAGAATCAATACCCCACCCATGGTTGGCGTACCCGTTTTGACCAAATGTGATTGCGGACCATCATCACGGATGGCCTGACCATATTTGAGCGAGCGTAGATGCTTAATGACACGGCCGCCAAAAACCATACTGAAAGCAAGCGCGGTAATCACTGCAAGTAGCGCGCGTAGCGTCAACGAAGAAACCGCAGAAAACGGCGTATAATACTGACCAAGCCAGCCAAACAACCAAACTAACACCGCCTACTCCTCGACTAGCGCATTGATAAGAGTTTCCATCTGCATGGAACGAGAGCCTTTGAACAATACTGTACAAGGCTGAGCCTGCTGCGCTTGCAAGTATGGCTGTAAATACTGTAATAAAAGGTCTTTGTCAGAGAACGCATGCGCATTGATATTAGCAATCTCTTGCGCACCAGCAACAGTATAAGGGGCATACTCACCCACACAAAGCAGCACATCAATCCCTGTGGTCGCAATCGTCCGACCGAGGCTTTGATGTTCGCTTACTGCCGCATCGCCGAGCTCTCCAATGTCGCCCAATACCATGATTTGTATACCCGTCTGCGCTGCCAGTACTTTTGCGGCAGCACGCACTGAATGCGGGTTGGCATTATACGTGTCATCAATCAGGCGATGCATACCCAATAATTGGCTATTCAAACGCCCTTTTGCTGGGCGTGAATTTTCAAGCCCGATGACGATGTCATTTGCCTCAATATTTAATGCATGGGCGCAAGCGGCGGCGGCCAGTGCATTGTTGACATTGTGCTCGCCGGCGAGCGGCAAACTAATATCATGCACTTGGTTGCCGATATGCAGTTTAAACTCACTGCGCTCAGGCTCTACGTCTAAGTGGCTGGCACTCACGTCGGTATTACCGAAACCAATGACATTTGACGTATGCTGCTCAGCGATACGGCGTAGCTGATTGGTAAAATCGTCTTTGTCAGGAACAATCGCAAACTGAGTATTGGTCAAGGTATGATAAATTTCTGCCTTGGTCTGGCAGATGCCTTCACGACTACCAAACTCACCTAAATGCGCCGTGCCGATATTTAAGATACAAGCCACATCTGGCTGCACAATCTCAGTCGTGTACGCAATCTCACCAATATGATTGGCACCCAACTCCAAAATGGCATAACGATGATGGTCTGATAATTCAAGCAGCATCATGGGCACGCCCAAATCATTGTTTAGATTGCCACGAGTAATCAATGTCGGTGCCAATCGACCAAAGATACTACCCAGCATCTCTTTACAAGTGGTCTTACCGCTAGAGCCTGTGATCGCAATCACGGTCAAATCTTTGTGCTGACGACGACGATAAGCAGCCAGCTGCCCCAGCGCCAAACGGGCATTACTCACAACCAACTGCGGGATACTGGTCGCAATAGGACAAGAGACGATAGCCGCGATCGCGCCTTTTGATACCGCCGTATTGATATAATCATGACCATCAAAGTTGTCACCACTCAATGCCAAAAAGATATCACCCGTTTTTATGGTACGCGTATCAGTGGCAATGCGGCTACTAGTCACTACGCTGGTTGCTGGCGTAGAGGATTCTGCGCTCGCTTGTTCGTCAGGTAGCTGCCAATGTCCATTAAGGGACTGTGTTGCCGCAAGCAAATTGTCGGCCTGCCACACATACAGTCCTTGTGACTGAATGGTGTTATCGTTGTCGGCTGTCATAGTGATTACCTTATATGATGACTACGTACTTTTTATATTTGGATGTACTAGGGCATGGCCTAGAAAAAATTAAAACTCAATTATCGCTATTGTTGGATTACCATTGATGAGTGACGGTCGCTATACCTTATGCCCGTCCTGCTTGCTTAAGGGCATTTTTTAAAATAACACTGTCATCAAAATCATAACGCACGTTGTTGATTTCTTGGTAGGTTTCATGGCCTTTGCCAGCGATGACCACAATATCATCGACTGCTGCTTGGCTGACGGCGTATTCAATGGCGGTTTGGCGCGCAGGTTCAATATGCGTACGCTGATATTGCTCTGCACTCATCCCAGCTTGCATGTCTTGCAAAATCGTATTTGGGTCCTCGGTACGCGGGTTGTCCGACGTGAGTATGACTTGATCCGCACCTGCCAAGCCTGCTTGCGCCATCAACGGGCGCTTGCCCGCATCACGGTCGCCCCCACAACCAAACACCGCCCACAACTGACCGTCGCAATGCGTTTTGAGGCTGGCGAGTACCTGACTTAAGGCATCAGGTGTATGCGCGTAATCAACGATAAAGCAACCCGCATTGGAGGGTACGCGTTGCATACGTCCAACCGCCCCTTGTAGCTGCGGCACAACAGCGGCAATACACTCAATATCGGTATCCACATCCGCGCCAAGCGCCACTGCTGCCGCAATAGCTGCGAGTAAATTCGCAACATTAAAGCGTCCTAGCAATGGGCTGATGATATCGACATGACCATTTTTATCATTGCCCAAGTCATAGCGCAGTGCAATTTTGACACCTTGTAAGCTGGGTTTGATATCAGCGGCAACAAAGGTAGCTGCTTTGGATGGGTCTAAGCTATACGTCCATACAGTCAATTCGCTGGCATGTGCGGTATCCAGCATCACTTGTGCATGCTCATCATCCAGATTGATAATGGCGTGAGTCAACTCTGGAAAATGGGCTTTATCAAATAGCTTAGCCTTGGCTGCTGCATATTCTGCCATATCAGCGTGATAGTCTAAGTGATCGCGGCTCAAGTTGGTATAAATCGCGACCGACACGGGCATACCTTGCAAGCGCTGTTGGTCAAGACCATGCGAGCTTGCTTCTAACGCAAGCAGCTCAGCATTATCGCAGCCCATTTTATACAAGAACTGCTGCACAGCAAGCGCATCGCCTGTGGTATGACTGGCTTGCACCAACGTACCAAGCTTGCCATTACCTGCTGTGCCCATCACCGCACTACTCTTACCTGTCAGTTGCGTCAATTGCGCGACCAATTGGCTAATGGTGGTTTTGCCGTTCGTACCTGTCACTGCCACAACAGTAGGCAAGGTTACTGGCTGCTGATATTGCAGCCGCACTTGAATGAGACTGCCCAGAAAGTCTCGGATGTTAGGCACGTATACGACTGGACATGACAATTCTGCGAGCTGCTGCTCTGCAACTGATTGCGTATGGTTGTCTGTCAGAGCAATATTGGTATCAGGCGCGACATGGGCGCTCATTAGCAAAGCGACAGGATCGACTTCTGAGAGGATAAACGCGGCGCTTTTTGCGGCTTGCGTCAGGTAATCGCGACTTTTTTGACCATTCGGTGTTTGGCTTTTTAACAAGACAAACACATCGCTTGTCTCCAACTGCCGGCTGTCTAAACAAAATTGGCGAAATGGGATATTAGCAATCGATTCTCTTTGAGTTACCTGAGTGTGCGCCGATGATGTTTGTGTGACAGTCTCTGTTACCGATGTCATCGCTGTTAGGGCTTGCTGCAAAAGGTGTCTATTGCTCAAGCTAGAACCACTGGATTCAACCAACTGTTGCAAGGTAACAGTATTAAAGCTTAGCGATGAAGTCGACACAGTCATTGGCAAATCCTAAACAGTTAAAATCAATCAAACGCAAAATGGCAAAACCTAACTAACAAAATGCTTAAAATGCAACCCATACTTACTGGGCTTCGGTCTTTAATGGCTTGTCTAAAGGCACATTATACAAACGCAGCGCCTCTTTCATAACATTATGAAAAACAGGTGCCACGGTTAGACCTGCATAAAACTGACCACGCGGGTCTTCGATAAGCATCACACCGACCAATCTTGGATTGGACGCAGGCGCTATACCAGCAAAGACGTTACGATACTGGTCAGAGTAGTAACCACCCTCTGGATTGATACGACGTGATGTACCTGTTTTGCCCGCAACGCGGTAACCATCGATAGCAGCAGCTTTCGCCGTACCACCATCTGCGGTGACACTTTCTAGCATTTGAACGATAGACATTGCCTCATCATGTGCCATGATACGCTTGCTTGGCTTGGTTTTATCACCTTTGATGAGTGTTAATGGGTGCATAACGCCGCCCGCTGCCAATGCTGAATAAGCTTGCGCCACCTGAGCCAGCGTCACTTGTAGGCCATAACCATAACTGACGGTTGCGCGTCTTGCCGTCTCTTTCTCTTTTGGCGTGACAATCATACCGCTGCCCTCACCTGGGAATTGTAGCGGAGTTTTTTTGCCAAAGCCAAACTGTCTTTGCATGTTACTAATGGCGTCGGGCGGGAGCGATAGCGCAATCTTGGTTGAGGCCACGTTACTGGATTTCTGTAACAATGTTGCCAAGTTAATCACGCCCAAATTGTTATGATCACGAATGGTATAACCACGAACGCGAATAGAGCCGGGATTGGTATCGATCAAAGAGGTCGGCGTATATTTTCCTGAATCTAAAGCAGTGGCAACGGTAAATGGTTTCATCACCGAACCCGGTTCAAATACATCTAGCAGCGCACGGTTACGCTGGTTTTCGCCCGTCATCTCATTTAAGTTATTTGAGTTAAATGACGGCCACGTTGACAACGCCAGCACTTCACCGGTTTGTACATCGACGATCATGCCCGTAGACCAGCGCGCTTTTTGAAGACGCCCTGCTTTTTCTAATTCTTTATAAAGCAAATACTGCAAGCGTGAATCAATGGTCAACGCCACGTCTTTACCAGTGACTTCCGGTTCAATCTGCTTAAGTTCTTTAAGGCTGTTTTGTTTAGCATCTTTTAGTACCAATACTTTACCATCTGAGCCTGCCAGATCGGTTTCGTACTGACGCTCGATACCAGCGCGCCCTTCATAACCGCCTTCAGGGTCTTTCGAGTTTTGACCCATAAATCCTAAAAGCTGAGCATTTGGTTGCGGCTGCGGATAATAACGCTGGAAGAAGTTTTTCTCATAAACCCCAGGGAAATCAAGCGAGCTGACGCTTTGCGCAATCTCTGGCGTCACCTTATTTAATAAAGGCAAATAATGCGAGCCTGCACCTTTTGGTAGCGCTGCTTTAACCGCTTCTTCATCCGTTACATCAACAGTAGGATCAATGGCGGTCACTTTTTTGAGCTCATCAACCGAAATATTGGCCGCGACCGCCAACTGCGTTAAATCCATATTGTCCAAACGCTTTTGCATACGCGCAATCAGCTGGGGACTATCAGGGTTGGTGATAATAATGCGCTTAAGCTCGTAATACTCACGCGCATAATCATGCGGACTAAACGTGACAGTCGCCAATGGCGCACTAATCGCCAATGGCAAATTATTGCGATCCGTAATCATACCGCGATAAGATTTTTGCGTGCGTACGCTAGTAATAAGCTCATTGCCTTTGTCTTGATAAAACTGAGCATTAGCGACTTGTAAATAATAGGCACGGGATATTAGCAGACCCAAGATGACCAAAGAGATGACCCAAATCAGGCGAAAGCGGTTTTTATCTTGCTCAAAGCCGCCACGAGAAGAGGCACCAGACGCTTTGCCCAAAAATCCTCTTTTACTTTTTGCATTTTTGACGCTGGTATAAGCGCCTTCTTCATCATTTTTCTTTAGGCGATCAAATAGCTTGGCCTTGCGGCTATTGGTTGACTTAGGATCAGATTTGCTACTTGTTTGTCCCGACTTGGCAGCACTCGCCCGCCGCAGAGGCTTGGTCACTTTACCAGCAGTACCGCTGGCGGGCTTTTTTGGGGCAGATTTACCACCATTGGCATTGGGTTTTTTATCGCTCATTGCCCTGCCTCCGTTAGGTCGGTATCGCTTGGCGTTGCCTCATTCATTGCAGCAGATTCGGTGGCAGCAGCCACAGTAGGCGGGACATTGCTGGCTCTTTCTGTACCAATCATATCTGAATCGTTGGCCGCGACAGCAGTCGAGCCGTTGGAGTCTGACGCTACAGGTACTGCGGCTCCTGCTACCCCAGGTTGGATAATTAGCTTGTCTTCGAGTGTGGGCGAAAACATACCCAGCTCAGCAACAGCGCGGCTAGCAATTTGCGGCGTTGCACTAAAGGTCTGCTGCTCAATGAGCAAACGCTGATGCTCGATTTGCAGTTTGCGCTCTTGTTTTTTCATGTCTTGCAAGGCTTTATAATCCTGATGATATAGTTGAACACCTTCAGCAGTTTTGATCCCGCTCCAGATAATAGCCGCTGCGAGTAGCAATAATACGACCACATAAATACTGACCACATTAAATCGGCGCACAAATAATTCGCCAACATCGGTATTGGGAGACATTGCGGCGCGGTGGTTTGCAGGTTTGTCAGATATTGCCATGACTATCTCAAAAAGTGAACGTTAAAATATAAAAAGCGACAACAGTTTGTGGGTAATAAAACCCTCATAAGCCATACGCACCATCAATAAAAATAAAATCGAAAAGCAATGGCCGAGCCTAGCAGATAATGTTTACAGATTTTTAACAGCCGCGTAATCATTGAAATATTTGGTCGTATCTTATCCATAAAAAACCAACTTTCTATTACTGTCGCTATTACGGTGTTAGATCTGCGGACAATTTACTATTTACCATCAAGTATATATTCGCTATCGGTCCGCGTTGCCATGCGCAGCCACGCACTGCGCGAGCGTGGGTTGTGACTGGTTTCCGCTTTACTTGGCCCGACCCGTTTGGGCTTGCTAAAGTAACGTGGACGCTTTGGCGGCATCGGCAGGTTTTCGTCTTCTGGATACTGACCCTTGCTATGACGCTGCAAAAATTGCTTGATACGGCGATCTTCTAGCGAGTGAAAACTAATCACCGCCAGTTGTCCGCCTGTCTTTAAAAGTGGAATGCTTTGCTCTAAAAAGTCATCAACGTCGCCCAGCTCATTATTAATAAAAATACGCATGGCCTGAAAGCTTTGCGTCGCAGGGTGCTTGCCGCGCTGCCAGTTAGGGTGCGCGACTTTGATCACTTCTGCCAGCTCAAGCGTGGACTCGTAGCTCTCCATCTGCTTGATGGCGCGTGCAATACGGCGGCTGTGACGCTCTTCGCCAAACTCGTAAAGCACATTAGCCAAAGTTTCATCATCGACTTGCTCAAGCCACTCGGCAACTGACTGACCACGGCTGGTATCCATACGCATGTCCACCGCGCCATCACGCATAAAACTAAAGCCACGGCTACCATCATCAATCTGCGGGGAGGAAATACCCAAATCCGCCATCAAACCGTCTACTTGCGTGATACCCATGGCAGCCAAACTGTCGGTCAAGGTTGCAAAACTATCGTGCACCACATGCACACGGCTGTCTGTCTCTGCCAGCTCCTTAGCAACGCGGATGGCCGTTGGGTCCTTATCAAAGACGATGAGCTTGGCATCATCAGCCAGTTGACTCAATAGTAGCCTGCTATGACCACCGCGCCCAAAGGTTGCATCAACATAAACACCGCTTACCTGTAAGCCCTTGTTGTCATGGTCGTCGGTTTTTGGCAAAGATTTGACGCCCAGCACCGCGGCGACGGTCTCTGGCAACAGCACCGCATCGTGGACAAAATCCAGCTCATTAGACGGGGCAGAATCTTTCACCGATGATTGCAGACTTTGAGCTGCATCATTTTCTATCGAAGAGGAGCTAATCGCAGGCTCAGAAGGAGTCGCGACTGAAGAATGGTTAGCGTTAGCATTTGACTTAGTTTTAGATAGGGACACAAACAACTCAGTAGATGACGGTCATATTGACCAGTAATAGTAAAAAATCGGATGAAAATAAACAAGTTATGACTTGCTTAGCATTATTATCGCAAGGATACACAGCGAGTCAAGCGCTAGACAGGCTTTTCATTAAAAATAACCCATCTGTCTGTTATACTAAGGCGATATTTTACGCTATTTTTCAACGTTGACTTCTATTCTTTCACCTGTATTTTTTAGTCACCAACTTTATTCACATTTTTATTTACCACTTTTCTTTAATCACCACATTCTGAGATTTTTATGACGCAAACATCAACCCAACCTACTTCTAGCAAACGCCCTGTCCGCACTCGTATTGCGCCATCGCCTACTGGTTTTCCACATGTAGGCACTGCTTATATCGCGCTATTCAACTTAGCTTTTGCTAAAGCACACGGCGGCGAGTTCATCTTACGTATCGAAGACACCGATCAGACGCGCTCGACTGAACAATCAGAGCAGATGATTTTGGACGCCTTGCACTGGGTCGGTCTGGACTGGAGCGAAGGGCCAGATATTGGCGGGCCACATGCGCCTTATCGTCAGAGCGAGCGTAGCGATATCTACAAAAAACACGCCGAGATACTTATAGAAAAAGATCATGCATTCCGCTGTTTTTGTACCTCTGAGGAGCTAGATGCCATGCGTGCTGAGCAAATGGCCAACGGCGAGACCCCGCGTTATGACGGTCGCTGTGCTCACCTCGCGCCAGAAAAAACTGCGCAACTGGTAAGCGAAGGCAAACCACACGTGATTCGTATGCGCGTACCCACCGAAGGCACTTGTCAGGTACAAGACATGCTGCGCGGTACGGTTGAGATACCTTGGACCCAAGTCGACATGCAAGTACTGCTAAAAACCGACGGTATGCCAACCTATCATTTGGCCAACGTCGTCGATGATCATCTAATGGAAATCACCCATGTCATGCGCGGTGAAGAGTGGCTCAACTCTGCGCCCAAGCATCAATTGCTTTATGAGTATTTTGGTTGGGAGATGCCAGTCCTTTGCCATATGCCATTACTGCGTAACCCTGACAAGTCAAAACTGTCCAAACGTAAAAACCCAACGTCAATCACCTACTATCGTGATGCGGGCGTGTTGCCAGAAGCGTTGCTCAACTATCTCGGTCGTATGGGCTACTCAATGCCTAATGATGCGGAACAGTTTACCTTAGATGAGATGATCGCAAGCTTTGATATTCAACGTGTATCACTTGGTGGCCCGATTTTTGATATCGAAAAACTCAACTGGGTAAATAGCGAGTGGTTACGCGCGCTCACCCCTGAAGAGTTAAAGAACAAAATTCTTGAGTGGGCTAGCAACAGTGATAAGCTCACCGCCATCGCAGCGGCGATTCAGCCACGTATCGAGCTATTGTCTGATGCGGTGAATTGGGGTGGTTTCTATTTCCAAAACCTACCTGATATCAACGCTGAAAGCTTCACGCATAAGTCGCTCACGCCTGAGCAAATTATCGAGCTGCTTCAATTAGCGCTTTGGCAGCTTGAGACTCTACCAACGTGGTCAGAAGAAAACATCTACGCCACGCTAAAAGGCCTTGCCGCGCACCTCGATATCAAGATGCGTGACTTTATGGCACCGTTCTTTATCGCGATTGCTGGTAGCACGTCATCAACGCCCGTCATGAACTCTATGGCAATTATCGGTGCTGACATGACGCTGACTCGCTTGCGTCATGCGGTTGATGTACTGGGCGGCCTTGGTAAAAAGAAACTCAAAAAACTTGAGAAACAAGCGGCAGAGTTGCCAGACTTTTTGGCTGCTGAATAAAGTCGTTAAAAACTTATGATATAAAAAAAGGGTTAGATTATTTCTGACCCTTTTTTTCATTATCACTAAGTAACACTACTCTCAGACTATTAAACATCTTATTTGGAACTAAACATGGCCGCCAAAACCGTCAAGATAGAAAGCAAAGACTATGTCTTTAATACCCTAAAAGAAGCGCAGAAATATTATGATGCCATCGTAAAAGAGCTTTTTGAGGCAAACCTTACCCTAACCACAGGTCAGGACTTTGAAGATTTAAAATGGATATACACCACTTATTGTGGCTATACCAAGCATAATCTAGAGAAATTAAGCAAGTGTGGCATCATTGGCTTTAAAGGTATAAGAACGATCCGAGAGAAAGGGGGTCAATATGTGCCAACTGAATGCGGTGTCATTCTTTTTTCTGATGGCAGCGAAGAAGAGTTTTACGCGGACAAAGCCATCAAAGAGATCGCTCTCAAGCAAAATCCACGCTAATTTAGCTGCAATAAGCAGCTAAGCTCGCTTTTTATATATTTTTTTGCATGTTTATGACTTTTTTTAAAATAGGTGTTGACATCCCCCTTCTACTTACCTAAAATGTGCTCACTCTTAGCGAGGGGCTATAGCTCAGTTGGTAGAGCACTTGCATGGCATGCAAGGGGTCAACGGTTCGACTCCGTTTAGCTCCACCATCTTATTTATAGCAGCGCTCAGTCTGACTGAACATTGATCATAAATACTCGCTAGTAGGACGATATCAGCACCTAGGCAATGCTTATTTATTAAGCTATCTGATATTGTGAAGTACCGTTGTAGCCACTGGTTATAACACTCTATGCGTCCCCATCGTCTAGAGGCCTAGGACACCGCCCTTTCACGGCGGTAACGGGGGTTCGAATCCCCCTGGGGACGCCACTATTCGGCGTCACTTATTAGCACTTTTGCTTAGCATCAGATCAGACTAATAAGCGAACACTAAAAAAGCCCAGTCATCGTACGGTGACTGGGCTTTTTTATGTTTGTTGCTTTTTGAGAATTAACATTGTCCCAGCGCTGTGACAGCCACTAATTTACTGTCTAAAAAGTATAAATAGAGTAAATCATCACTACTCCTCTCACGGACTGAGTACATGATGTCATAGGTAGCTTTTATATCAGTAGACTCAATACCTATAATATTGTCTGAGACAGTCGCCTTATTTTCATAAACTTCGAATTTTTCAAGGTTTAAGCTTTTAGGATTAAAGGTATTGTCAAACATCAACCCATTGTACTTAATATGAAGGCCATCACTAATACCAATAATTTGCGTAATAACACCTTGATTACCCACAATATCAATAGTCATATTGCCATACTGATAAACTATTTCTTCTTCGTCTCCGTTTTCTTCTTCATTAAAAAAGCTGCCACACTCAACGCTACTAAGCTTCTTTAATTCATCGTCGAATGTGTTTACTCTTTTAAGTTGATCTAAGCTAAAAGCTTTACCAATCTCAATTTCTTTAACCATCCGTACAGAACGGCTCTCAAGTTGTGTATTGCTATCATAAGCTTCTGCTGTCTATATTTTGACATCACCATCACAAGAGTAAGTCAAAAAGGACGTAATAAGCATCAGAACTCCTTTACCGACCATTTACTACTCCTATAAGAATGACAAATTACAATACTAACGCTCATAACAAGAGACAAACTCTCTGATTGCCCAGCCCCACTGCCTGTATTCTCCTTTATAGTACCCTTCCAAATACACCCACGGTCGCTCTTTATTATCGTAAGTGGTTCTAGTGATATAAACCTCTCTATCATTACGCAATTTATTAATGATCTTGCCATTGGGTTCATCACGAATATTCAGCGGCGTTCCAGTTGGATCTGTTACGTTGCAAACGCGCTCAGCATGGGCCGCGCTCACACCAAAACCGATAGAAAACATTGATACTGCCAAGACCTTTAGTAATCGCGTCATAAGATATCCAATAAAATATATGATTATCAAAACATATCTATATTAGCAACCTCTCTATAAAACTCAACATATTTAAGCTATAATCTGAATTTTTAGCAATATTTGGGAAAGTTTACTGATAGTAAAAGTTTTAAAAACCCACTATTTTTTAATTAAAAATAAATAAAAACAAAAACTTAAAAAATATTTTTTATTTATACATCACTATTTGTAAAAACCCTTAAATTGATAATGTTGGTTAATAACTCGACATATAACAACTATTTTTCCCTAGGATTCAGCTTATGGAAAGGTAGTATATGGCAGCAACGAGAGTCGTGGTTCATGAGTTAGGACACATAAAAAATTATATAGATACAGAGAGTACTAACAATAAGCATAAATCTATTCTGTACGAAAACAAAATTATGAGAGAGCTTGACAAAAACGCTGTGCTTCGTCTTCCAAGCGAAGAAAATGAAGGAGATTCTGTTAATTAAATCACTTATATTATTTTTGTTTCTTTACTTAACCGCGGCTTGTAGCAGTGAAGTGAAACAACCATTCAGTTCGGATTATCTATATAGTGCAGATCCTATAGCTGACGCTCAGAAAGCTATTTCGAAGGGTGATTTACATGTTTATGCCACTTACAGTGGTGGTCCTTATACGCCTGCAATAAAGCGAGGGTGCGTTAGCAATGAAAATATTGTTCCGTTAAAGGGTACCTCACATGGATATGACACTTATAAGCAAGCTCAATTCAATACTTTAGCAGACTTATACGCTAAATATTATAACTCCCAAATTAAAATTCATCTCGTTAGAAACGGAGATAAATGTTTGAGCTGGGCAGACTAAGGTCAAAGGCCACCTCATAGTCTGTGTAAATGCCATTTAGATTAAATGCTTACTACAAAAGGCTCCTCTCATATCTGGCAGTCAGCTAACGGCACATATACCTTTACAGGTAGTGAGTACGACTTAATGAAATATAGCCAGGCAAAACAATTTCCACCTGATTATTACGACAAAGTCGTTGCCAGCGAAGAAGATGTGCGTGGTTTATTAGCCATATCAAAACTTACTCTTTAAGTAGGTATAGTATTTATGAGTATATTCAAAACAAGCTGTTGGATCCTCGTCGGTACATGTATCTCATTAGGTTTATTAAGCTGCTCGTCAGAGCCTATCGGTCATTACTATTCAACACCGATTGTTACTGGACAAGTACTGGATAAAATAACCTTACAACCGATAGAAAATGCTTCTATTTCACAAACTACGATAGCTGAAGCAGTCACTGATAGTAATGGATATTTTAAGCTTCATTCATATAAGGTTTCTTACGCTGCATCAGATTATGATGTTTCAACACTGAACTCTATGGCTACAGGCAGCTTCTCTATATACAAAGAAGGCTATAGGCGTCAAAGTTATTGGAATTTTGGTCTTGAAAGGCGTGAGATTAAGCATACGCCAGAAGTACCAGATCATATTCACTTAGGTACCGTGTATTTAGAGCCTATAGCAGCGGGTACGGACGTCACTAATACTCAGACCGAAGAAATTGAAGAAATAAACTTTTGCAACCTTAACGAATCACAAAAAGAGGGGGATTGTATGCCGCTACCTGATGGAGTGACTAATGAAGCGATTTAAAGAGATGGTTATTCTCAGCGTGTTCACCTTACCATTAAGTGCTTGCTTAACACCTCCCACTGAGTATCACGTCACCCCTGCACTATCAGGTCAGTTTGTAGATAGTCAGACTGAGCAGCCCATCGCCAATGTCACTGTGTATCTTACGGATGAGTATCAGACTAACTCTGATAGTACAGGTCAGTTTACCCTGCCCTCTATGGCCTCATTTGGCGTTAGAAATCGCAATAAAAATTATTTTAAACGAATTTATAAATATGCTAATGTGATGGTCGAAAGCGACGGGTATCAGCGCCGCCTATTTAATGTAGATGGTATGGCTTTGCCAACGTCAACCTTTGATATCAGTACTCCAACATCCATCGATATGGGTAAGGTATATCTCACGCCACTATCAAAAGGCGAGCATGTCTACGGTAGGGTTTATCAGTATATTGAAAAAATGCCATATTGCTCACCGACTCAATCTCAAAAGCAAGTAGACTGCATTCCTGTAACCAGTTCTCAAAACTCTGGTCAAGTAAGTCCAAATTAGCTTATGCAATAAAGTGCGCTTAAACAGGATGTTAATACGAGTTTGCTTAAAATTATTTGCATGCTCAGCCTCTCATCTCCTACCGCTTACCATCAGTCATGCGCGCCGCTTATATAGTGTTGTATACTCGTAAGCTCACAACTGCTGGTAGTAAGCCCTATGCAAAATAACGATACCGATCACATTATTCATGCCATACAACAAGTTTGCCAGACGCGGAGATCACTTGCCTGCACGCAATCGAAAGTGGCAGCCGTGCGTGGGGCTTTGCCTCGCCTGATAGTGACTATGATGTTCGTCTACTTTATTGCCAGCGCCCGATCGGTATTTAAACTTTTTTGATGGCAAAGACACGTTCGAATTTATCCAAAATGACTTGCTCGCTGTGCCCTTTGATATTGGTGGCTGGGATATCAAAAAAGCCTTACAACTGCTTTATAAATCCAATGCAGTGATATTTGAGTGGCTGCACTCCCCTATTGTGTACGAGCAGAAAACTGACATCATGGCCGAGCTGAAAGCGCTTAGTATAGACTACTTCCAGCCCATCACCGTCTTTCATCATTACCGCGGTATGGCCAAAAATGCAAGTAGTAACCTTGATTTCACTGCACCTATTCGCTTAAAAAAGTTTTTTTACTTACTGCGAGCGCTGCTGGCGGCAAAGTGGATATTACATACATACGCCGCCGCCAGTCATCATGAGGCAGATGCTTGAGTTGGTTGATCAAGAAATACAAACTGAGATATTAACCTTAATTGATGTCAAGCGTATGCAAGACGAAAGCTATATCCATCAGCTGTCACCATTGATGATCAGTGCGATTGAATCACTGCGCGCCAGCATCGAAAATCCCACCTTTGCTGAGACCCAAATCTCCAATATTGCGCCTTTAAATGCGCTATATCGTAACGTTGTACGCTCGATATGACCGTATATAGCCGAATTTAGAGTCAATCGCAACCAATATAGATCACACACTTATACCAAAAAAAGAGAAACCTGTTATGCCAGCAGCCCCTTTAACCATAGAACGCCTCAAAGCTGAAGGGCTAATTTTATTGGAGTGCATTTCAGGTAGTCGCGCTTATGGCCTCGCGACCGCAGATTCAGATACCGATATCAAAGGCGTGTTTTATCTGCCAAAGTCACATTATTTTGGTCGTCACAGTGATTATGTGCCGCAGGTAAATAATGCCAGTAACGATATTGTCTACTATGAGCTTGGCCGCTATGTGGAACTATTGCTACAAAACAATCCCAATATGATGGAGCTACTTGCTACACCAGCCGAGCACATTCTATATCAACATCCGCTCATGGCTCATTTTTCTGCTGAGTGGTTCATCAGTAAATTGTGTCAAAAAACCTTTGCAGGCTTTGCCAACAGTCAAATCAAAAAAGCACGCGGATTGAATAAAAAAATCGTCAATCCGATGAGTCGTGAAAAAAAGTCTATTTTGGAATTTTGCACCGTATTTCTAGACGGGCGCAGCGTAGCACTAACTGAGTGGTTGCAGGAGACCGCAACCGATCAGCGCAACATTGGACTGGCTGCAATGGCAAAAGCGACACAGATGTATGCCATGTATATTGATAAGACCGATACCCACTCGGCTTTTCGGGATTATATCAGTATGTAGACGCCACCCAGCTGCGCCTAAGTGCCATTCCTAAAGGTATCACACCTATCGCTTATTTATCGTTTAATGAGCAAGGTTATAGCAAATACTGCCGTGACTATAAAGAATACTGGCAGTGGGTTGCCAATCGCAATGAGGCACGCTACCAATCGACCATGTCTCACGCCAAAGAATATGATGCTAAAAACATGATGCATACCATTCGTCTGCTTGAGATGGCATACGATATTGCCACGACTGGTAAAGTCATCGTGGAGCGTCCCAATCGTAACGCCTTGCTAAGTATCAAGGCAGGTGCTAGCGACTACAACGAACTATTGGCACAGGCCGATCAATTGAGTGTAGAGATTGCAGCGGCATTTGACAGTAGCCACTTACCCGACCACCCTAATGAGCAAGCAGCATTATCAGCTCTGGTTGTAGTCAGAGAGCAGCTTTATTGAGCCATGTATCGGTGTATAAAGAAAGCCCATTCATCATAAGGTGAATGGGATTTTTTATGTCTGTTAGTTTTTAAAAGTTTATTCATGCTTCATAGCCATTTGCTCTATTGCCAACGTATCTGATACTCATTAATATCGAGCGTACAGGCTTTTTTATAATGCATCTTTTTATACTATAAAAATGCTATAAACAATGGATTTTATTGCGACCAAGAGGCAGTATTTACGATGTTTGGAATTGAAAACTATCTAGGGTTTATCTTAGCGGCTATTTTACTAAATCTCACGCCAGGCACTGATAGTATTTATATCATTACTCGTAGTGTCTCTCAGGGAAAAGCGGCTGGGGTTTACTCTGTTCTAGGCATCACAACGGGCAGCTTGATACATACTTTATTGGCAGCGCTTGGGCTATCCGTATTGCTAGCCAGCTCCCCTTTGGCATTTATGATCGTAAAATACATAGGTGCCGCTTATTTATGCTATTTAGGTCTAAGAATGCTATTGAGCAAGCCATCAGACGCCATAGCAAATAGTTTGTCCAATGATAAAGTTATTCTCAATCAACACAAGATCGACCATTGGCAAATCTATAAACAAGGCGTGTTGACCAACGTGTTTAATCCAAAGGTCGCCTTATTTTTTATCGCCTTCTTTCCTCAGTTTATTGATCCTAGTTACGCCTATGGCATGCTGTCATTTTTAATATTGGGACTGACCTTTGCCAGCACGGGCTTTATATGGTGTACCTGTTTGGCGCTATTGGCGGCACGGTTTAGTACACGCCTTCGGGAAAACCCTTCTATCGAAACAATGCTCAATAGAATCAGTGGTATAGTGTTTATTGGATTGGGGATTAAATTATTGACTGAGAAGGGTTGAGTGTTAAGTAATCAGAGATATAAGTCTGTTTATAAAAAAAGCCCAATCATGATGACTGGGCCTTTTTTTTATTTAGCTTGATGGCTGCTAGACTGCTTCTTTACTCTCAGCCGCTAATTGACGTAATACATAATGCAACACGCCGCCATGACGTACATACTCACGCTCTTTCGGTGTCTGTAGCATCACGTTGACATCGAACGTTTCGGTCGAACCATCCGCACGGGTGGCAGTGACGGTTGCGGTCTTGCTCTCACCATTATCTAGGCCAGTGATACTAAGCACTTCTGACCCGTCAAGCTTGTATGTCTCAGCGTTTTCACCGTCTTTGAAGGTCAACGGTAATACACCCATACCGACGAGGTTCGAGCGGTGAATACGCTCAAACGAGCTGGTCAATACCGCTTTTACGCCAAGCAAGATCGTACCTTTAGCCGCCCAATCACGGCTAGAGCCTGAGCCATACTCAGCACCGCCTAGTACGACGAGCGGACGCTTGTCTTCTTTATACTTCATTGCCGCGTTATAGATCGGCATTTCTTCACCATCTTGCAACGTAGCGCTGTCATCTTTGAAGTAGTAGGTATAGCCGCCCTCTTTGCCGCCCATCATCGTATTTTTGATACGGATGTTGGCAAAGGTACCACGAGTCATGACTGCATCGTTACCACGGCGTGAGCCATAGCTATTAAAGTCGGCTTGCATCACACCGCGCTCTTGCAAGTACTTACCCGCTGGTGAATCAGGATCGATGTTACCAGCTGGTGAGATATGATCGGTGGTGATTGAATCACCGAACAATCCTAAGATGCGAGCGCCTTCGATATCTGGGATACCTTCTGGCTCCATGGTCATACCATCAAAGAACGGTGGGTTTTTGATGTAGGTTGACTCTTCGCTCCATGGGTACAGTTGGCTGTCAGCTGAGCTAATGTCGTTCCAAGCTTTGCTACCTTTGAACACTTCGCCATAATTCTTGCGGAACATATCAGCATCAATGTTATTGGCAATCAGCTCGTTGATCTCATCTGAGGTTGGCCAAATGTCTTTTAGATAGACATCGTTACCCTCTTGATCTTGACCAAGTGGATGCGTGGTCATGTCGATATCGACGGTACCTGCCAGCGCATAGGCGACAACAAGCGGTGGTGACGCTAAGTAACTGGCTTTGACGTGCGAGTGAATACGACCTTCAAAGTTTCGGTTACCAGATAACACAGCAGCGGCAACCAAGTCGTTTTCTTCAATACCTTTTTCGATCGCTTCAGGCAGTGGCCCTGAATTACCGATACAGGTCGTACAACCATACCCGACTAGGTAGAAGCCTGTTTTTTCTAGCTCATCCATCAGATGGGTTTTTTCTAGATAATCGGTAACGACTTTGGAACCAGGTGCTAATGACGTTTTAACCCAAGGCTTAGCTTTGAGGCCTTTTGCCGCCGCTTTTTTGGCGACCAAACCTGCGCCAATCATGACCGCTGGGTTTGAAGTATTAGTACAAGAAGTAATCGCCGCAATCACCACAGAACCGTCACGTAGTTTGTGCTGCTTATCATCAATGCTAACGTTTGAGAACACGTTATTGGCAGGCTTATATTTTACATTATCATCGCTTGTATCGACTTCGATTTTCGGTTCAGCAGCGAGATTGTCTGCTTGCTCTTGCTCACCGCCTTCTTGGTCAAAGCGTACCTTGCCTTCAACTTCTGACTTACGGTCTTTATTCATTTTTGCGAGCGTTTCACCAAACTTCTCATGCATATCAGACAGATTGATACGTTGCTGCGGTAAGTTAGGGCCAGCAAGCGCTGGTTTAACAGACGATAAATCCAGCTCTAGCTTGCTTGAATACGTCGCCGCTGGCGTATCGGCATCATGCCATAAGCCTTGCGCTTTGGCGTATTTTTCAACCAGCTCAATTTGGGATTCATCACGACCTGATAGGCGTAAATAATCAATCGCCATTTGGTCAATCGGGAAAATACCACAGGTAGCGCCATATTCTGGTGACATATTGGCAATGGTCGCACGATCGGCAAGCGGCATACTGTGTAAGCCTTCACCGTAGAACTCAACGAATTTGCCAACCACACCATGCGCACGTAGCATCTCAACCACTCGCAGTACCAAATCGGTCGCGGTAACGCCTTCGGTTAATTTACCTTTTAATTCAAAACCGACCACTTGTGGAATCAGCATTGAGGATGGTTGACCGAGCATGGCGGCTTCCGCTTCGATACCGCCCACGCCCCAACCAAGGACGCCAATACCATTAATCATTGTGGTATGGCTATCAGTACCAAACACCGTATCTGGATACGCTGTCAGCTCACCGTCAACATCGGCGGCCATGACCACACGCGCTAGAGTACTCAAGGTTAACCTGATGCACGATACCTGTTGCTGGCGGTACGACAACAAAGTTTTCAAAAGCGTTACGGCCCCAATGCAAAAACTCATAACGCTCATTGTTACGCTTAAATTCAATTTTTTCATTCAAATCTAGTGCATCTTCTCGGCCATAAGCATCGACTTGTACAGAGTGATCGACGACCAACTCACTAGGGATAAAAGGATTGATTTGCTCAGCCTTACCGCCCAGCTCAACCACGGCATCACGCATGGCAGCCAAATCGACGACCGATGGCACACCCGTAAAATCTTGCAAGACAACGCGAGCAGGCATGAAGGCGATCTCTTTTGAGGCTTCAGCGCCCGCATCCCAGTTGGCAACCGCTTCGATATGGTTTTCACCCACTGACTGACCACCATCTTCATTGCGCAGTAGATTTTCTAATACAATTTTCATGCAGAATGGCAGTTTACTGATGTTTTCATAGGTGGCGGTCAGTTTTGGCAAACTGTAGTAGGCATGATCCTTGCCATCGACCGAGATCGTATCTTTTACATTAAAAATATCACTCATGGTAGCTTCCTTATCATTGTTATTTGATCTAGACATAAACCATCTGACGTTTATGCAGATAACTGGTGGCTAAAAAGATGATGAATCCATTTTTTATCAAAGCCCTTTTGGCTTTAACATCATGATTTAAATCGTGAGAGAAGACTGGATTTCAATATTTGATATCAAAAACAGATAAGCGCATTTCTTGCTTACTCATCATTACCTTTACCATAACAAACATATGGGTTTTTGTTAACGCTTACTCGTTGTCAAATCGTGGCACAATCGTAAACGGCATAATGGTTTAGCAGCGTTGTTATAGTCGATTCTAAATAAAACAGAGACATTACATTCCAACGCTGAACTGGAATAAATTTTTCTTGCTTGCTGTGCCTTCGCAGACAGAGGCTACAAAAATTTTATTCCAGCCCCGCTGCCGCGTTTTTATATTGAACTCACTATATAAATAGCTTAATGCTTTTTAAATATTATGTTCTCTTTCGACGGCCTGCACGAAAAACATGAGAATCCTTATAAAAAGAAGGGTGTTTATTGTCTGCCCAAAAGTGTGGTACGCCCAAAATAGGTAATGGCGCCAATTGGCGAGGCGTCACCTCATCTTTTGATAATAATTGATCCATATATTGGGCAACGCGATCGTCCAAATAGCTCATACGCTCAGGTAGTCGATAGTGCAAAAAATTCCTGCTTAACCTGAATGACAATGCTGTGGGCGCATAAGGGCTTACGCGGGTGTAGCAACTGCTCAAGAAGCGCATGACCAAAAATATAGACAGCCGCTTGAGTATCGATATTAGGCTGCGCAGGATCATCCCATTTGGCGCGCGGCATGACCAAACTTGCCTGCCAATCAAAATCAATCAATGCCTGACCAATACTCGCATCAGCCGTGACCAGTATTGCCCCATTTTCATCAAAAACAGTAATAGTATCGCGTACCCGCCCCCGACTCTCACTGATTCCTTGTGCCGCAATTTCTAGCATATGGTAATGATTTAGCAGCGCTTTGGTCTTCGGGAACGTCAGCCAAATACTGCCATTAAACAAATCATGCAAATTATCACGCGTGGGTATATTGCCAGTCTCCGCGATGAAACTTTCGTATGCTTCGCCTTCAGGCAAGGCGTTTTGTGAAACGAATGTCAGCGTTTGTACTTGATTACCCTGAGTGGGCTTGGTGGTTGGCGCATCAACTTGCGCGTTTTTTTGGTGTAAATATGAAGCGTTATTTAATATCTCAGCGACGATATCGATTGGTTGGTCGTCACGTATTTCACCGTTTTTTTGCTCATCGAAACTGCTTAGATGATGAACCGTTTTACTCAGATAATCCTAACTGGTTCAAATGACAAAGCCATGGCGCTTGCCAGTCAATGGACGCAAAGTTTTGGTCAAGTACGGGCACATTGTTAAACGCTATATCAGAATTGGTGGTATTGGTATTGGAGGACAAATCAGTCGCGGTCATAGCAGCTATCTCTATTAGATGTGAGGCTGGTCTATGGTATCATGGTGCGCTTTTTTACGGCTAGATGCACCGCTTGAAAGGACTTTTCGAGCGCTATGGATAAATGAGTTTTTATGGCAAATTTTAATACCCACCTAAATACCGCCTTTATGGTCAGTGGTACGCTCAGTTTAACGGTTTACAAAGCTGGATTGGTGGATGATTCAGGGTTTTTGATGTGCGTGGCGCTCGGCACCATAGGCGGGCTATTACCTGATTTGGACTCTGATCACTCAACACCGATCAAGCTTGGTTTTAATATTACCTCGTTTGTATTTGCCTTTGGTCTCGTCATGCATTGGCGCAGTGATTTGAGTTTATTGGCGCTAATAGCCTTATGGTTGGCAGGCTACTGCTTTATGCGTTATACCGTTTTCTCTGTCTTTACCAACATAACAGTGCACCGCGGTGTCATCCATTCTGTGCCTTATATGGCGATAATGGGACTGGGACTCACTTGTCTCAGTTACTACGTGTTGCAAATTCCGCTGATGGCCAGCTGGTTTTATGGTTTATTCTTATTTGGCGGAGCGTTGGTGCATTTAGCACTGGATGAGCTGTACAGTGTCAATTTATCCAACATGAAAATGAAGCGCTCATCCGGTACTGCGATGAAGTTTTATCAACACAAAGATAAATGGTGGTACTTATTAATATATGCCGTCCTCGCTGTACTGCTATTTCTGTCCCCACCCTTTGAACCGTTTTGGCAGCAGCTTCAAGACCCAGCACCATGGGCACAGTTAAAAGTGGGAATCTTGCCTGATATTATAGAAGACATGCTGCGTGAGACACCATGTGCTTGACGATCAAAACTCTCTACTGTAATCAGGTGGGTAGTAACGTCGATCATCAAGCACTGCTAATCCACACTTTTTGCTTGCTATGACTGCACAGACAGAGGCTACAAAAATTGATATCAGCATTACCGTAGCGCTTTTAGGTATTTTACTATAGCCATTTTAGAGTGGATGAACTTTATGAAACTATGCCCTTGCCGAATCGCGCCCTCGTTGGCTTTTTTGACAAAACCCATCGCCTATAAAGACTGCTGCCAGCCTTATCATGAGAGCCTTTGTCATGAAGAAAATGATAGAGCAGACAGTATAAAAGCAGAAAATGCCGAGCGACTGATGCGCACGCGTTATAGCGCCTTTGTTTTGGTCAAGCCAGATTATATCGTCAAGACAACTTTACCCGCGCAGCAAGCATTATTAGATATCAAGTCGATTGAGTCATGGGCAAGACAAACGAATTGGGCAGGATTAGAAATTTTAGAGCACCTACCAAATCTCGGTAAACGTCATGCGCAGGTGGAGTTTAAGGCGTATTTTAATACCAAAGATAATGCAGGTGATTTAGCAGAAAAACTACAAGCGCATCATGAGCTATCGAGCTTTGCAAAGGTCAAAGATAAAGTCAGTAATAATGAGAGTTGGTACTTTCTTGATCCGACTGTCGTTATGAATGTGAGCCAAAAACAGCCATGCATTTGCGGGTCTGGAGAGAAGTTTAAGCGGTGTTGTGGGATGTATATAGAAATTATTAAATTGTCTTGATCAACTTGCAATCGTATAAATCTTCCATTTGGTCTATATGTTTGTCGTTAGATAGTAGCTCAATACCGTTGATTTTGGCGGTAGCAAAGTGAAAGACATCAAATTTTCGCTTTTCTAAGTTCTTTGGTATGCCTTTACTATCCGCTTCATGTTTATCCAAACGGTATAGATCGGTTGCCAAATCCGTCACGTCTTGACTGATATCTAGCCAAGTAAACTCTTCAACCGCGGCTCTAAATTTATCAAAATCTTCGCTTCTCATTCTGACCAAATTTTCTTAAAAATTCATACCTGAGCAATGGTGTAATAACCAGCTCCACATTATCATCATTGATGAGTGCCAACAAATCCGTCAACCGCTCAATAAGATTGGTATCGTTTTCGTCAATATTTTTACCCTCTAACAGGTAAGTTAAAAAATTTGAGTCCAGTAACTTCGCAATTTCTGTATCCATT
Organism: uncultured Gammaproteobacteria bacterium; assembly: GCA_963744895.1. GTDB lineage: Bacteria > Pseudomonadota > Gammaproteobacteria > Pseudomonadales > Moraxellaceae > Psychrobacter. The sequence continues at coordinate 56,797 of CAVUUW010000005.1, read as the reverse complement.
ATTATTGCGTTCCCTCTTTAAGCTCACTAATCCGCTTTTCTAGCAATTCGGATAGCATTTTTTTTGCGTTTTTTTGCTGGGGCGCATTGTCACGAGCCAGTTTCAAGCGATTAATATCAATATCAAAGGCATCTTTTAACAAGTCTACAAATGCAGCGTTATTAGGATGTTCTATCAGCTCCGTTTTTACGACCCCATCTTCTTTATCACGATATAACTCATAGGCTTCGCCATGTTGCAGTTGGCTCAGAACAATAGCGGAGTGAGTGGTAATATAAAACGTCGTATTGGGAAACAGACGCTTCAAAGTAGGGATAATAGTCGCTTGCCACTTAGTATGTAGATGACTTTCAATTTCATCGATAAATACCACGCCTTTGACACGGGCGATATTGGTTTCGTTGGTAAAGTAGCTATAACCTGCGATGATAGACTGCATAATTTTGAGGATTGAAGCAAAACCACTGGATAATTCTGACAACTCTGTTTTCTTATCAGCAACTTTTATAAAGACGCGATTATTTCCTGAAATCTCAAGAAACTTACTATCTATTCGCGAGTCTACTTTGTTCAGTAAATCAAGCAACGTCGTAATCTCAACTTCTCGGTTGTCCTCAATAGCTTGATAAGGATTAGCAGACCGCGCACGTTGACTGACCCATTTTTCTATATCGACGTTCATATTCAGATTATTTAGGTTTCTATTCTCAATATGTTGATTAATCATATCGAAGTATTCATTTATACGTTGGCGTTTGCTGCCGATTCCATCATCTGAATGAGATTTGAGCGTTTCTTTTTCTGTTCTTTGCTTATTGTTTATACCTCCTCTATCTTGAGCGCCTAAAAACACAACCGGTAAGTTGTGATCATTCATACCTTCAAATAATTGAGCAAGCGAATTTTCCCGATCATTAGCCATTTTTCTAGACAGATTAACAAGCGCATCGTCACTATCCTTAGTGACTGCTTGCCGTTTTTTGATAGGCGTATTATTAGTGCGAAATTTTTGGTAACCTCGTTGAGCTCCAGTACCTATGAACCAGCTTCTAGCAGCGTACTGCTCGTTATATACCAACCCTGTCTTAAATAGCGCCTCTAAACATTTAGTCTTACCAATACCATTTTCACCAATCAGACAATACACGCTTTGATCAGGTTGAAAGCTCAAATGCACATCGCCTACACCTACGAGCTGTTTTATTTGAATGTCATTACCTAACATGGCTACACCTAATTTTTATTAAACTATCAATTCTATAATGGAACTTTAGGTTTAAATGTACAAGTAAAAAACTTTCCCTAAACACTCGCCCCAACTGCCCGTGCAATTGCTCTTCCTTCATCAATCGTCAAAAACTTACGCTGACTTGGACTGTCTTTATAGATTATATCCCCATCCTGAAATATGAGACATTCATTGACCGCCAGCTGCTGCCACTTTTCATTTTCGGTCAATGGCACCGTCACTAGAATAGTCACTTTGTCTTTATCGGTGGTGACATCGCCAAAGTTAATCGCTAGATCATCATCAGCGAGTTTGGCCTCACCAAATGGCGCTTTACGCGTCAGATAAAACAATAAGCTACCCGCATACGCCATCTGCCATTTGCCATTCGATATCAAGCAATTAAATAGACCATTGGCAGACAGGTAGCGGCATTGCGTGGTCAAAAAATTAAACAGCGTTTGATCGTCAGGACGAGTTTTAAAGCTGCTCTTTAAACGATTGACCAGATAACAAAATGCCATTTCAGAATCGGTCGAACCAACGGGTTGGCAATGTGACGCATTGCCATTGTCTTGCAGACGTTGACAGCGTTTAATGAAGTCGCTATTCATCTGTCCATTATGCGCAAATACCCACTGCTCGCCCCACACTTCACGAACAAAAGGATGCGTGTTTGCCAAGCAGTTTTGGCCTTGGGTCGCTTTACGAATGTGTGCGATGACATTCATGGCTTTAATAGGATAGTTATTAACCAAGTCCGCCACAGGGGATTCGTGGCTGGGACGATTGTCATGAAACAAGCGCAGACCCGTTGAGGCATTTGCCGATTCATCATTATTTTTGTCAATATTGCTGCATTCGCTACGCTCAAAAAACGCAATGCCAAAGCCATCTTCATGGCTATCGGTCATACCGCCGCGCTTGCGAAAACCGGCAAAGCTAAACCCAATATCGGTTGGTGTATTACAGTTCATTCCTAAAAGTTGACACATTTATAGAGTACCGCCGTTATCATTGTCTTTTGCAGGATTCAAATTAGCATTGAGAGTGGTTCCTGTCGACTCATCAAACCTCTCGTTGGGAGCCATTTGCCCTTCTGTATCAATACTATTTAAAATACGCTGTGCTTGTACCAGCTCATTATCTTGCACCCACAATACAATCCCTGAATTCAACCCAGGCATCGCACTTAGCGGTTGTAGAGAGACTGTAATACCATTATTTCGCAGTAGATTGGCATGCAGCTCGCCTTGCATATTAGTGTCATAGCGCGCCAGCTTTTGCCAGTTATCAATGTGATCGGTCATAATATATTCCTTAGAAATAATGATTTGCAAGCGGCACAAATAGCGAATTAAAACCCGTATGCTTAATAAAGCTCAAAACCTTGTGACCAATTAATCTGACCAAGTGGATAAGCATCAATATGAAAGCCATTGGGATAGTCTTTAAAACCCGGCTGGTTTTTTAGCTGCGCCATCGCGGATTGCGCTTGTTGTTCAGTGGCAAATACACCTATTAACTTATAATCTTCGACATCGTTGTTTCTATCATCGTCTTTGTAGCGAGCATGCTCAAGGACAAAAACGGTATTTTGCGCTTTTTCCACCTGTGACCAATGATAAGCAGACAGGCGTTTCATCAGGTCAGGATTTTTGACCATGATATTGTCACCAGTGCGTCCTTCGGTACGGTTATAGTGGATAACATTCAAGCGCAATAACCAAAAGATAACCGCCGCTTTGGCAAGCATCACGGGCAAAGCACGCTTTTCATCATCGCCAAGCGGACGCTTAGACTCATACCCTTGTAAAAACGCCGCCATTTTACTGCGGTCAAAATTCACTGATTCGCCCTGCTCGGCATCGCCCCATGTGGTACAAAAATCATTGATAGTGATGGCAATATCCATGACGTAATGCTCGGCACTGACTTCCGTAAAGTCCAATAGACCCGTCAGACGCGCCTCCCCTTTTTGCAGATGCCAAAGCGTATTGTCCGCAAACATATCTAAATGACACAGGCCTTTTGGCAAAGTTGCTAGCGGTAAATCGCTATAAGCCTGCCAAATATCACTCATGAGTTTGGCTTCGTCGCTTGGCATAAACTGACTTTCACGGTCACGCACCTCGCTCCATGGATACAACGGCACACCATATTGCTCACTTGGTTGCAGTGCTTGTAGTGTCTCGTGTAGCAATGCGAGCGCCGCGCCAATCTCATGACACATCGCTTGCGTCGTTTGCTCTGGATGCGCTCCTGCAAGGCAAGGTACTAGAGTAATGGCTTTGTTTTCATAGTGAATGACGTAGCGCTTATCCTCGATGTCACCATTCACCTGAGCATGGTTTGGTTCAATAACTGCGAGCGGCGCGGCAACGGGCAATTTGCCATTCAACTGATTGAGAATGACGGCCATCTTTTCGATATCAGCAGGCGGGCGCTCTTCAAATAGAGTAAACACGTAAGAGGGTGCGCCCTCTCTATCGTCAGTCGTTTCAATAAACCAGTTAGAGTTTTTGATGCCTTGCGTAATTGGGGTGGCGCGTGCAAATGACACGCCAAAGCTTTGGCAAAAGGCGGCAAACTGGTCATCGGTTAACTGGGTATAGACGGACATAAACTTCTCTTTAATAAGGGTATGTAATAATAAAATATAGTGAATGATTTTTAGGCGTCATTATACCGAAAACTTACTTGCAATCTTATATGATGAAACCATTTATATAGACACCTGTAAACTTATAGACTAAATTTTAGTAAATAAAAACAAACCATAAAAGAGAGTTATGAAAAGTTTTATGCTAAAGCCTCTAGCCCTTCTAATTATCATTATCATTTCAGTCGTAGGTTGTGACAATAAAATCAAAGTAGCTCCTAATGACCTACCCGACGCTTACTTGAATGAACCTTACAGTGTAAATTTGCAAATAATTAATGATTCTACGCCCTTTATAGAGGACTCTTTATACTTTAATACGTCTTCTGCTAATTTTGAAATTACTACAGACCTTGAGACCTATCAACACGGAGGACTCAATTTAACAATAAAAGGGACGCCAACTTCATTACAACCAGTTGATGTTATTCTATCAGGCACTACACATGGGACAAATCTTTCAGGCTCACGCTTCGAAAAAAAGTATAAAATAAATATTAAGCCAGTTCCTAATTATAATGAACAAGTCTATTTAGATGAACAGAAAAAGACTTTTGAGAATAGTAAAGAGAGAGTATTTAGAGTCACTTCAACTTACTACTCTGACGAAGGCCAATTTATTTATATTGAGGATCAAAGCGCAAAAAATTATATATTAGCGCTTGCATATGATAAAGGGAACTATTTGGACGTTATGGAAGGCAATAAGATATTACTCTCTATTATGCCAACTAATGAGTTTAATGCTACATCTGTTGGTCCTAGCGATATTACAATTATTAATTAGTCCAGATTATCACGATATTGACATTTTAATTTTGTTAGAATGCAGCAATAGAATCCTTTATAAAAATTAGTAAATGATAAGTGAGAAACATGCTAGCAAAGCGTACCTTTCCCTGTTTCTACACTGACCATGGATACAAAAACTTATCCCATTCATACTGACTCTTTTCTATATTATCCTAACCAAAGTCAACTGACTGCCGCCTAGATTAGGCATTTCTTGCAATCTCTAAGCCCTTTTCAATCGACAAATAAACAGCAGGCTTAGGGGTATCTTGGTAAACCCTATGACCATCTGCAAAGATGATGCACTCATTGACAGCAAGTTGTTGCCAATTTTCATCAATAGTAAGCGGGGTGGTAGCAAGAACGGTTATGACATCACTTGCCTCATTGACGGTCTCAAAATCCATCGTCACATCCACATCAATGAGGGCAGCTGAACCAAAAGGCGCTTGACGGGTGACATAAAACAATAAGGTGTTGGCATAGGCAAGCATCCACTCGCCATTGGACATCACACAATTAAACAAGCCGTATTGCGCCAAAAAACGACACTGCGCCGTCAAAAACTCATGCAGTGTTTGCGCATCAGGCTTATGCTCAAAACGGTCTTTGAGTTGATTGAGCAAGTAGCAAAATGCAAATTCTGAATCGGTATCTCCCACTGGAATATAATACTGCGACCGGCCTTGTTTGCACATGCCTTGATGAATAGGATCGCTACTAGAGACATCTTTAATGGTCATTTTACCATTGTGAGAAAACACCCAAGCTTCGCCCCAAATCTCGCGAGTAAAGGGATGGGCATTACTTAATAATTGATCATCTGATTTACGGAGATGGACAATGGTATTGGCCGCTTTCACTCGAGTTTGACTGATTAATTCGGCAAGTGGCGAGTCCATCGCCGCGCGATTATCGCAATAAAGACGCAATCCTGTCGGCTCAAAATAAGCGATACCAAAGCCATCAATGTGGTCATCTGTCAGTCCACCACGAGCCCGAAAACCGGCAAAAGAAAAACCAATATCAGCAAGATTATTGCTATTCATGGCAAGCAGTTGACACATAAGTGACCTTTGCATTTGTTTTGTAAAATAGTTACGCGTATCATAGCATTTTATACTATTTATCTCTGTATTCTTGTGCGAATTAATAGGCGGTTTTATGCTAGCAAAACGTATCATCCCCTGTCTTGATGTAGACAATGGCCGCGTGGTTAAAGGCGTACAATTTGTTGATATCAAAGACGCAGGCGACCCTGTCGAAGTCGCCAAACGCTACAATGAACAAGGCGCTGACGAGATTACTTTTTTGGACATTACCGCCACCAATGATGAGCGTGATACCACCTATCATACCGTTGAGCGTATGGCAGAAACCGTATTTGTACCACTCACCGTGGGCGGCGGCGTGCGTAAAATTGCAGATATCAGAAACTTGCTCAATGCGGGCGCGGATAAAGTCGCGATCAATTCAGCCGCGGTATTTACGCCTGAATTCGTTGGTGAAGCGGCGCAAAAATTTGGCAATCAATGTATCGTGGTAGCAATTGATGCCAAACGTGTCGCTGATATTGAAGTTGATGGCATCGCCTTGCCGCGCTGGGAAATTTTTACCCACGGCGGTCGCAAGCCAACAGGCATTGATGCCGTTGCTTGGGCACACAAAATGGCAGAACTGGGCGCTGGCGAATTATTAGTCACCTCAATGGATGGCGATGGTACCAAGAAAGGCTATGATTTGGCACTCATGCAACAAATCACCAGTCGCGTTAATGTACCTGTTATTGCCTCAGGCGGCGTTGGTAATCTACAACATTTGGCAGAAGGCGTACTAGAAGGCGGCGTTGATGCGGTACTTGCCGCCAGTATTTTTCACTTTGGTGAATATACGGTGATGGAAGCCAAACAATATATGGCATCACAAGGCATACAAATGCGCTTATAAGATATTAGGGCGTGTCCTCAATTAGCACATTTAATGATTTAGCAGCCTTAAAATGGCTAAATTTTGCCAAACATCGTCAAAAATTCCATGAATATACCTATATTCTCTGTCATTTTTTCCTTGTTTTGCTTCAATTTTTCTCATTTTAAGACTCGCTATCTAAATGATGATACGCCCTAGTAAAACGCAAATAAATTCGAAAAAATGTTATCATAGCGCTAACTGCTTATTATCATTTGGTTTTCGTTCATTTAACGGTCATTCTTTCATTAATCGCTAATCAAATACGCTATGTGAACTAGTTTATACCTATAGCTCATTATTTATTCCTATATTTTAATTAAAAGCCTATTAGGCGAAGGATTTTTTATGTCAAATTTACAACAGCAACGCAATGACGTGACCCATATCGATGGTAATTTGCATCAAAATGCCGATGCCCGCATTGGTATCGTCGTTGGTCGTTTTAATGGTTTTGTCGTCGAATCATTAGTAGATGGTGCAATCGATGCACTATTGCGTCATGGCGTTTTGGGTAGCAATATTACGGTTATCCGTGTGCCGGGCGCATTTGAGTTGCCATTGGTTGCACAGCGTGCTGCTGAGTCAGATCGTTTTGATGCCATTATTGCGTTGGGCGCCATTATTCGTGGTAGCACGCCGCATTTTGATTTTGTTGCAAGCGAGTCTGCTAAAGGCTTAAGCAGTGTGGCTATTGACTATAATATCCCCGTTGCCAATGGCGTATTGACTACTGACAGTATCGAGCAAGCCATCGAGCGCTCTGGTACTAAAGCTGGCAATAAAGGCTCTGAAGCAGCTATGGTCGTGCTCGAAATGATTGCTGTATTGTCACAACTCGACATTGATGACGATAGCGATGCTATTTAACTTTCTAAGACTAGCATTTACTGGTTTGATAGGTGCTGCTATCACTGAGTAACAGTACCTAATAGCCCTAGCCCGCTATCAAAATATTGGCTATTTTTTAACTTTTCGCCGTATTTATATACTCATTGAAGACTTGAATAAGCAAAGCAAATACATGTGTGTTCTGACAGTATTTTGTCTCAACACACTTGGACAGACCCTTTACTGATTTATGCTTTGACTGGGTATTATCTCAAAAATTTAGGTACAGACCCCCTATGACTGACCAACTCAAGCGCGCTATCAGCGCTGCGAAAACCGCACAAGATAACGATCCACAAGCTGAAGCTACCCGTATAGCCAGCAGTAGTGCGGGTGATCAAACCTTCGATATGAGTGAGTCTTCTTATAAGACCAGTCATACGGCTATTCGTAAAGCAAGGCGCTTTGCCATGCAAGGCCTATACGAGTGGCTTGTCACCGATCGCCGCTTTGATATAGACGGTAAGCTTGGCTGGAAGGCTAATGCACCGCATGATATCGCTGCCCGTACACGTGCGACCAATGCCATGCACACGGTACATATTGGCTACTATCATGAAATGATGCGCGATATCCCAGAGCAAATTGAAGCGCTGGACGCACTCATCAGCCAACATCTTGACCGTGATATCGACAAATTAGACCCTGTTGAGCACGCCATTTTACTTATCGGTGCTTATGAGCTACAGAATCGTTTTGAGATTCCTTATAAAGTCATACTTGATGAGGCAATGAAACTCAACAATCATTTTGGTGCCACTGATGCGCACAAATTGATTAACGCGGTACTGGATAAAATGGCTGTAGAACTGCGCGTCATCGAGATAGAAGCAGATACTAAAGCCAATCTAAGAACCTCACAAAAAGCTGCCACCAAACGCACTGAAGCCAAACCAGTCGATGATGTTGTAGAAACGCTCGATACTGACTCTGATATCGACAATACGCCGACAGCATCAAACAAGCCGCGTATTAGTGCCAATAATGCCAGCGTCAAACGTAATAGCGCTAGCAAAGCCAGTGCCAATATTAGTGAGTTTAAGGCGAGTAAAAAAGACACTGATGCCAAAAACCAAGACTAATCATGAACGAGTTTGAGCTGATTGAGCAGATATTCGCGCAAATGCAAGCAGCGCAATCGTCGCCAAGCGATATCGAAAAAGGTATTGGTGACGATGCAGCCGTAATGGCAGTGCCTGCAGGTTCGCGCTTGGTTAGCTGCATTGATACGCTGGTTCAAGGCCGACACTTCAGTGCTGATTGGGATGAGGTTAGTAAACTTGCCTTTGCCATAGGCTATAAAGCAGTGGCAGTAAATGTTTCAGATATTGCTGCCATGGGTGCAACGCCGCACAGTATTTTACTCGCGTTGGCGCTTCCTGAACGTTTAGCAAATAACGAATGGCTCGAGGCGTTTGCCAAAGGTTTGTTTCATGCCTGCCAGCTATTTGGCATTGCGTTAATCGGCGGTGATACCACGCGCAGCGAGCATTTAGTACTGAGCGTGAGTGCGCAAGGGTTTCTAACGACCAATACACCAGCGGTCTACCGCTCAGGTGCGCAAGTCGGCGACAACGTATATGTGTCCGGAACACTTGGTGATGCCAGTTATGCCTTGCAGCATCCTGACAACGCTCAAGGCATGGAGCTGGCTCATCGTCTGCACATGCCGACGCCGCGTATCGCTTTGGGTATTGCATTGGCAAAAATCGGTGCCACGGCCATGATAGATATCTCTGACGGGCTTTATCAAGATCTTGGGCATATTTGTCAGCAAAGCACGGTTAACATGCGCCTAAACTTAGAACAGCTTCCTATCAGCGGACCTTTAGCAACCATTGATGTCTCTGAGCGCTTACTATGCCAGCTGACAGGTGGCGATGATTACGAATTGGCATTTACATTACCTGCTCATATCACGCCCCCTACCAGCAACGTAACAGTGACTTGCATCGGTAAAGTGGTCGCCACTACAGATAATGCGGGCAACGCTATCAGTGACGAAGCACATTTATGTCCTAAGCTTTATTATCAAGGCCAGCCAGTCACACCCACTAATCCCGCGCCATTTGAAACTTGGCCTACGCTTACTGGTTACCAACATTTTATAGGCTAACCTATGATCGATCACGACCTCTCTAAACCTGATATTCGTCAAGCAAACGACTGCCCCCCTCTCCCAGCAGATGCCAGTATATTCGACCGTTTGGTTTACTGGCTCGGTATTGGGTTGGGTAGTGGTCTACCCCGCCGTGCCCCCGGTACCTGGGGCACGGTTGGTGGTTTGATTGTGGCAATACCATTATTGAGCCTTGGGTTTTTGCCGTTTCTGATCATTACTATTTTATCTTCTATCATTGGTATTTGGATATGTGGCCGTACCTCGGAGTTAATGAAAGGGCACGATGACCCCCATATTGTGTGGGACGAATGGGCAGGTATGTGGATTACCTTGTTGCCTTTATCTTACATTTTTTCGTATGTGTTCCCTATCCCTGAGAATACCTTGACGATGATGTTACAGCCCATGTTTTGGGGCTGGCTACCGACAGCATTTATCCTATTTCGTGTATTTGATATCTTGAAACCACCACCGATTGGCTGGGCCGATAAGAAAGTAGCAGGCGGTCTCGGTGTAATGCTAGACGATATCATTGCGGGTATCATGGCAGCAGTCGTTTGGGTGATTATTTTTATAGGTGTGATGATGCTTGTACCTGATAGCCTCCCCTTATTAATTCCTCAGTGACCTACTGTTATTAAGGAAAAACGCTACTGCACAATGGTAAAACACGGTTTATTTGGCGATTTGTCGTTATTCGCTATAAATCATCTTATACTTCTATCAATTTTTGCTGTTTTTATCGGCACAGTTATAGGCTATAACGCTTGATAGTATAGGGTTACAAAGCCTGAACGAGTTGACACTTTTTTGTCTACACATTTAGGCTATACTTTATAATAATATTTAGTTACATATGTAGGAACCTTATGCAATCTCCTCTTTCTGTCATTATTTTAGCAGCTGGCAAAGGCACACGCATGCAGTCGGCCAAGCCCAAAGTGCTTCAGACGTTGGCTGGCAAATCACTATTAGGTCATGTATTAGATACCTGTCACAAGCTAACCGTAAATGAGACTATTATCGTTCATGGTTTTGGTGGTGAGCAAGTAAAGTCAGAAATCATCAATCAATATGCTCACGCCTCAATCACTTGGGTGGCGCAAACTGAGCAGCTTGGCACAGGCCATGCCGTCAAAGTCACTCTAGCTGATTTACCAACAGAAGGCCAAAGCCTCATCCTGTATGGTGATGTGCCGTTGGTAAGTTGCCAAACGTTGGCAGCACTGAAGACAGCCAACACCAGCGGTATGTCCATGCTGACGTTAACTGTTGATAATCCATTTGGACTTGGTCGTATCAAACGTGACCAAGATGGTAATATTATCGCCATTGTTGAACAAAAAGATGCTAATCCTGACGAGCAAAGTATTAAGGAAATCAACAGCGGTATCTATTGCGTTGATAATGCGCTACTCCATAAATATCTTGCCAGAGCTATCTAACGACAATGCGCAGCAAGAATACTATCTAACCGATATTGTTAAAATGGCTGTCGCTGATGGTATTACGATTGCTGCTATCGAACCTGAACATACCTTTGAAATCGAAGGCGTCAATAATCGTCAACAGCTCGCCAGTTTAGAGCGTACATGGCAAGGCAAGCTGGTCGCTGATTTGCAAGAAGCAGGCGTACAATTCGCTGACCCGACTCGCGTTGATATTCGTGGTACGTTGACCGCAGGACAAGATGTGTTTATTGACGTCAACGTGGTCTTTGAAGGCGACTGCACCTTGGGTGACAACGTCTATATTGAAGCAGGCTGCGTGATCAAGAGCACCAGTATTGGCAATGCTTGCCACCTCAAACCGTATTGCGTCATTGATCATAGTCAGATTGAAGCGGGCGTGACCATCGGGCCTTTTGTCAATTTGCGCCCTGATACCCGTTTAGCTAGCAACAGCCGCATTGGTAATTTTGTAGAGATCAAAAAATCGACCATCGGTCATGGCAGCAAGGTCAACCATCTAAGTTATATTGGCGATGCGACCGTCGGCGCAAATGTTAATGTCGGTGCAGGTGTGATTACTTGCAATTATGATGGTGCCAACAAGTCACAAACCATTATTCAAGACAACGCTTTCATCGGCTCTAATGCCAGTTTGGTTGCGCCAGTTACGATTGGTGATACCGCGACGGTAGCAGCAGGTTCAGTGATTACCGACAATGTGAATGCTAAAGCCTTAGCATTTGGACGCGCCCGTCAAACTCAAAAAGCGGATTATCAAAGACCTGTCAAAGCAGACTCGTTGAAAAATAAAACATAACTGAATCGACAATTACTCAATCAATTATTAGGCTTTAACAACGTTAAGCAGTGCGGCAATTTTTGTGGTACTGCTTCCTCGTTTTTATAAATCACGAATGTTTTGATAGTTAATACTCAGTTGTACGACTGACTGATATGAGTCATCAACATCTATTAAAAATTAACCAAAAGGATTAACCATGTGCGGAATCGTAGGGGCAGTTGCTGAGCGTAATATCGCCAATATTTTACTTGAAGGTCTTAAGCGTTTGGAATACAGAGGCTATGATTCTGCGGGTTTGACTGTTATTCGTGATGGTGAGTTACATCGCGAACGCCAAGTAGGCAAGGTACAGGCACTGGTCGATGCTGTCGCTATTAACCCAGAGTTTTTTGATGGTCATACAGGCATCGCACATACACGCTGGGCGACTCATGGCGAACCTGCACAGCGTAACGCGCATCCACATGTTTCAGGTAAGATTGCGGTGGTTCACAATGGTATTGTTGAAAATTACGCTGAGCTTAAAGAATCATTAATAGCCAAAGGTTATGAGTTCACCTCACAGACGGATACTGAAGTTGTGGCACATCTAATCCATGACATCTACAAACAGACACCTGACTTGTTAGAAGCCGTACGCGCAGTCATTCCTTTATTGCATGGTGCTTTTGCCCTTGGGATTGTACACATCGACTGTCCAGATGAGCTGGTTACTGTACGTTTGGGTTCGCCACTGGTCATTGGAGTCGGTATCGGTGAGAACTTTATTGCTTCAGATCAGCTGGCACTATTACCTGTGACCAACCGTTTTATGTATCTTGAAGAAGGCGACATTGCCAAGTTGACGCGCAGTAGCATTCAGGTATATGCAGATGGTGTAGAAGTAACACGTCAAATACATGAGATTGATGCCACACAGCATAATGCCGATAAAGGCGAGTTCAAGCATTATATGCTCAAAGAAATCTATGAGCAGCCAGATGCGGTCGCTCGTACGATTGAGATGGCTATAGACAATGGCGAAACGGCCAAACTGCGCGATGATTTTTTGCAGCGTCATGAAGCAGAGCTATCAAATATTCGCCATGTTCAAATTATCGCCTGCGGTACTAGCTATCATGCAGGTATGGTCGCAAAATACTGGTTTGAAAGTCTCATTCGTGTGCCCTGCTCAGTAGAAGTGGCGAGTGAGTTCCGTTATCGCAATCCCGTCGTCGTTGATAATTCATTGGTGATCTGTATTTCACAATCTGGTGAAACGGCAGATACTTTATCAGCATTACGTGATACTCAAAAGCAGATGCCAGCAGGTCTGGTAAGTCTGGCATTATGTAACGTTCCTACCTCGTCACTGGTACGTGAGACAGATATTTTCTTGCCGACACTGGCAGGACCTGAGATTGGTGTGGCCTCTACCAAAGCGTTTACCGCTCAACTGGTCGCCTTGATGCTATTGGTAATAAAAGTTGGCACTACTCAGCAGCGTATGACTGATGAGCGCTTGGATACGTTACTTGGTGAGCTACAGAAATTACCAGGTCAATTATACGCTAGCCTACATCTTGATGCGCCCATCAAGGCGATGAGCGAAAGCTTTGAAGACAAAAGTAGCTGCTTGTTTTTAGGTCGTGGCTTACAATACCCAATCGCTTTAGAGGGTGCATTGAAACTTAAAGAAATCTCTTATATTCATGCAGAAGGCTATGCAGCAGGTGAGCTAAAACATGGCCCCTTGGCACTTGTAGATAGAGACATGCCGATTGTCGTATTAGCGCCTAAAGACAGTATGTTTGATAAGTTAAAAGCCAACATGCAAGAAGTACATGCGCGTCACGGTGAGCTATTTGTATTTGCCAGCGAAGCCAGTCAAATGGTGACAGAAGATCGCTTACATGTGGTAAATGTCCCCGATGTCTGCGAAACGTTAGCGCCTATCGTTTATAGTGTGCCGGTACAACTGTTGTCGTATCATGTCGCGGTTATGCGCGGCACTGATGTCGATCAGCCACGCAATTTGGCAAAATCAGTGACGGTCGAATAAACTAAGAAATTGATTTTATTAAAAAAATTTTTGATTAACTTAAATATGCATTGTATAAAAAAATCCGACTTAAAGTCGGATTTTTGCTTTAAAAGAATACTAATCTTTAATATCGTCTTTCAAAGAAACCTTGTATTAATTATCAAAGCTGATACTTTGAAGAGTAGTATTACCACGACTATCTGTCGAGAATTTTTCTAACATGATGACACATTTTCTGCCAAACACTCCTGTTAGCCGATAGTTGCTGTTAGCTTCAGGCATATAAGTGCCGTAAACCGTACAATTACTAAATGAATCGTAAGCATGAAATTTAAATGAAATAGGTTGATTAGGCGCAATATATCTCTCAGTGACAGAAAAATCCGAAGTACTACCTCCTGCTAGATTATAGCGCTGTTTCTCTCTATCAGTAGGCTTAGTCATATTTAAATTATTATAATATATAAATCTTCTCTCTTCTTCGGTAAACCCTTGCATTGGAAGTTTAGGAGATTTTGAAGATCCATATATAGATAGAACACCAGCCCCTAGCTTGGTTGAACTTCTATACTTACTAGAGTTTGGTGTAACATTGAAAGAACCACCTGCTCCCGTCACTATTTGTAATTTGGTAGATGTGCCTTCGGGTAATTTAGCAGCGTACAAATTATCGGTTATAAGGTTAAGGGATTTTTTCATGGTTTGACAGCCGGACATGCTTATGGCTGTTAGTCCAATTAATGCTATACCACTCAATGCCTTAATCATTTGATATCCTCAAGTAGGTTTTATAAAGATCTCATAACAATATTGGGTTTTTTCTATTTATTGTAGTTCCATACATTTATAAACAATAGTCTTTTTAAACAGATAAGGCAATACGCTTTCTATAATGATATGAACTTCTTACAACATAGAAGCAAATAGAGATAGGATCTTATGTAATTTACCTTCGTGAGTAGTCTCTTTTATAAGTTGCTTAATACAAGTTAATGGAAATGTTATTTATATAATTGTAAACGTTAGAAAATATTATGGGATGATAGTTAATCACTCGACCACAATAGTTTTTATTGACAATCAATTATCATATTAAGTCAGAACTTTCCATTTCAAAGTTTTCGCCATCTGCTATTAACAAGATGGCGAAGGATTTTTTATGCATAGCCACATAGCAATAATTTATCTAATTATATTCTCTAACGGATAGGCACTGAAAACATGGAAATCGAAAGCGAAACCGCTGACCAAATAGAAATCATCTACGAAGATGACCATCTGGTGGCGATTAATAAAGAAGCAGGGCTATTGGTGCATCGCAGTTGGCTAGATAAAGGCGAGACCCGCTTTGCTATGCAGCTCACCCGTGATGCGGTCGGTTGCCATGTGTTTCCGGTGCATCGGTTAGACAAGCCGACATCGGGCGTGTTGTTGTTTGCCAAGAGCTCAGCCGTGGCACGCACTTTGTCCGAAGCCTTTACTGCACACGAGGTGACCAAGCAGTACTTGGCCGTAGTACGTGGTTTTATGCCAGAGCAAGGGACGGTTGATTATGCGCTCAGTTTTAAGCCCGACGCTATTGCTGATAAATTTGCCAACTTGGACAAACCCGCTCAAGAAGCGGTGACCCACTGGCAAAGTTTGGCACAAGTTGAGCTGCCATTTGCGGTGTCAAAAAAGCACGCTACCAGCCGCTATAGCCTTGTACGCTTGACACCTGAGACGGGGCGCAAGCATCAGCTGCGTCGGCATATGAGACATGTATTCCATCATATCGTGGGTGATACCAGCCACGGTGATATACGGCACACACGATTTTTTCGTAATCACTATGACTGTACGCGCATGCTATTACATGCTCAGACGTTAGCGCTTAGTCATCCAGTCACTGGTGAGCCATTATTGCTAAAAGCAGGATTAGACGATCAATGGTTGCGTATCTTAGAAGCGTTTTCTTGGGTAAAGAGTATTGAAAACTAGGGGTCTAGCAAGTGCTTGAACCTTTAGCCGACAGCTTAATGATATCAATGGTGGTAATTGCTTATATTAAGGTACGATACAATGTCTCAGAAAGATGAATTGATGATAAGTCGTTTTGTAGGTGTCACGGTGATAGTTAGCCTGCTAGTAATGTCAGCCTTATTGTTAGTCGCGTTTTTTATGGATATACCCATTAAAATTTCTACAGCAATAGTGGCAATACTGCTATTAACTCTTGTATTTGCTCTGGTTACTATGATAGTTGGGTTTATTCTAAAACGTTTTAGTTTTAGACTGGATTCCATTTTTAAATATCTAAGTTTATTTATTCTAGGTGTTGTCAGTACCTTCATAATCATTGGTGTGCTAGAGCTAGGATTTGTCACCTATACGCCATCCGTCTTAATAGGGCTGGTGGCAGTGAGTATGATTTTTGGCATTATTATTACAATATCGGGTAAGTTCGGTATACCTAAACAGTGAATTATCTTATTAAGAAACTATCGTCGATACTAATTAAAGTGGATTAAAACCTTATTGCGCGTGACTGGTATAAATCTTTTTTGTTTACTGTTAAATAGAGGTCTTGAAGTATTTATCTCAGTAACAGTGCGTGGGTTTTAAAGTATAGCGGGTAGGTTCAACCTTAAGCGATCTACAAAACAATTGGTATATACTTATAACTATCCACTACCTTATCTCATAGCTTTTCTAATTTGGTGGCAAATAGCACGGGTGCTATCTGTAAAATGAGTATTCTTATCAAATGATGCGACAAAATAAACATAACATTGAGTCCTGAAGCGACTGAAATTACGGTGACTGTCTCAATCCCGCCGGGCGCATATGAAAGGAACAATTGGGAAAATGTTATCCCTAAAACTTTTGAACATAAAATAGAAAAAATAACAGTGCATGTCATAGCGACACAAAAAACAATGACGCTGTCTTTGAGACTACTTTTAAACTCTTGAAAGGAGATACCCGCGAATAAAGAGCCTATTATGATACCTAATATGATAGTAGCGCTATCGATCATTAAAGACGGAACCATAAAATCAGTCAATAATCCAAACTTGACTAAAACAATCGTCATTAACATCGAAACCAATAAGTATGGGGCGGGTATACGGTAACTGACTAACCATCTACCCAACAACGCAAAGGACATCAATAATATCGTCAATATTATCACCATTTGCAGAGTAAAAATGTGACTTACGGCGCCGACACTTACCTCCTGTGATGGGCCAAAGAGCGTCAAAATGATAGTCAATAAAAATAATCTCACTATATGAGTAATCATGATTTTTGGGCTGACTTTAGTGATATTAAACATATCAATGACGACTGCTAGAGAGCCTGGATAGACGGCAAGAATGGCATCCACTTTAGACCAGTTTGCTTTTTTGTGAAGCCAAATAAAAGATAGGAAAGACTGAAACAGTAGACAAAATATCATGATGACGATGCTACTGGCCGTGATATACAGTACGTCTATAGACCAGTCTTTGAAATATAAACCTGTTGATATGCCAAGCACTATTTGAACATAGGGCAGATAGAATGCATGGGTCACTTCCCTTTTAGTATAAAACACAAATAAAAGAGCAACCAAAATCCCCGATAATAAAAAACCGTACTTTATACCGATGAGATTAAAAAAAAATCCCAATAGAGCACTTGCTATTATACTGGTAAACAAATACATCCAATAAGCCTCTACCGTTCAAAAAGCTTTATGGTAACACCTCTAATGACCAATCAAACTCTCGATCTACACATTCATTGAATGCTAAGTTTTTTTAGCTCAACTTTATCTTGCCTTCTACCAATACTCAAACCAACCCTTTAAACAAAAAGAAAACGCTCACAACGACCAATAGCCAAGCAAAACATTTCTTTAGTATTTGCGGTGATAATACATGAGCTGCTTTTGCGCCGACCTTGGCGGTAAAAAAACTCATGATGCTAATGCCTAAAAATGCATAAATATGCACAAAGCCAATCGTATTGGGCATGTCTACTTTCTCATTCATGCCAAAAATCATAAAGCCCAATGCCCCTGCAATGGCAATCGGTAATCCACATGCCGCAGACGTGCCCACTGCTTTTTGCATGACCACACCATAACGATTGAGATAAGGCACGGTTAAGCTTCCACCGCCGATACCAAAAATGGCAGAAGCAACACCAATACCTGCCCCTGCCCCTAACTGCTTAGGCGTTGAAGGAAGCGACCGATTAGCATTGGCTTCGATGCGCTTTTTGCCACCCGTCAGCATGGTAAAGGCAACCCATAGTAAAAACGTACCAACGATGATCTGAAGATGATTTCCAGATAACCATCCTGCAATTCCTGCTCCCAAAAAACAGCCAAGCGCCATGCCTGGAGCTAGATTTCTAAACACTGGCCACATGACCGCGCCATTTTTATTGTGCGCCATTAAAGAGCTGATAGACGTGATGACAATGGTCGCAAGTGACGTGCCCAAAGCCAAGTGCATCGTCGTGTCCGCACTATAGCCCATTTGGGTAAAAACGATATATAACAGGGGCACCATAATCGTGCCACCGCCCACACCAAAAAGACCCGCAGCAAAACCTGCTACCGCCCCTATGATTAAAAAAATGATTAGTTCCACAAGATTAGTTCCACAAGACTATTTTCACAAGATAGTCACTTTACCATTTGATGATAATGATTTAAGACAATGGATTGAAACATTGACTTAAGCGATTTCGATTTGACCCACTTGATGATATGCCCGATTAAAATAAACCAAGCTCTCTTCCTGCCCGCCCTGTTGCTCGGCGTTTTGGATAGCGACCACACGGCACATAAAGACACTGTGCGTGCCAACGGTCTGCACCTGCTCAATCTCACAATCAAAGCTGACAAGCGCATCTGCTAAAACAGGAGCGCCTGTAACGAGTGTATGCCAATCGCCTTGTTCAAATCGCTCGTTAGAGCACAATTTGGAAGCAAAAGTATTGGATAGCATCTCATGTTGCGCGCCAAGCACATTGACGCACAAGGTTTTGTGATCAACAAAATGACCGTGCGAGCGCGCTGCCTGATTCATACAGACCAGCAAGGTTGGCGGGTTATCGCTCACGCTACAAACGGCGGAGGCGGTAAAACCGTGTACGCCCGCCTCTCCTTTTGTAGTGATCACACTGACCGCTGTGGTCAGTCGCGCCATAGCATTTCTAAAATCGCTGGCTTCAATCATCGCTTATGTCCTAATTTTTGTTATCGCTTGTTTGTAGACTAGCTGGTCAGTTCTTGACGAATAATCTCAGCGCCAGCACTTAAGGCATTTAGCTTGCCTTGCGCCACTTGACGAGACAAGGGTGCCATACCGCAGTTGGTCGAGGGATAGAGCTTGTCAGCATCGACAAATTGTAATGCTTTGCGTAGCGTATTGGCGACTTCTTCAGGCGTTTCAATCGTATTGGTTGCCACGTCAATGGCACCAACCATCACTTTTTTGCCACGAATGAGTTCGATCAAATCCATGGGCACTCGTGAGTTTTGACACTCAAGCGAGATAATATCGACCTTAGACTGTTGCAGCTTAGGAAACGCTTGTTCATATTGACGCCACTCTGACCCCAGCGTTTTTTTCCAGTCGTTATTGGCTTTGATACCATAGCCGTAGCAAATATGTACGGCTGTTTCACATTTTAGCCCTTCGACTGCGCGTTCTAGTGTCGCAATACCCCAGTCGTTTACGTCATCAAAGAACACGTTAAAAGCTGGTTCATCAAACTGGATAATATCTACGCCAGCTGCTTCTAACTCTTTTGCTTCTTGATTTAAGATTTTGGCAAATTCCCACGCCAATTTTTCACGGCTTTTATAATGGCCATCATAAAGCGTGTCAATCATGGTCATTGGGCCAGGCAGTGCCCATTTAATTGGCTGATTGGTTTGCTGACGTAAAAATTTGGCATCTTCAACGAACACCGGTTTTTGACGGCTCACATCACCAACCACTGACGGCACGCTCGCATCATAACGATTACGAATACGTACGGTCTTGCGCTCCTCAAAATCGACACCATCGAGATGCTCAATAAAAGTGGTCACAAAATGCTGACGGGTTTGTTCGCCATCACTGACAATATCGACCCCTGCGCGCACTTGTTCTTGCAATGAGACAAGCAGGGCATCTTGTTTGGCTTGTATTAACTCATCGCCTTCTAATTTCCAAGGTGACCAAATTTTTTCGGGTTCTGCTAGCCAAGAAGGTTTTGGTAAGCTGCCAGCAGTTGACGTCGGTAATAATACTTTCATGTTTGGCTCATCTTTTATACGTTAGTTTTTTTCTTTGAATTTTCTACATTTTGCTTATCCATAGCTTACTTAACTATGTTCTTGTTGACTAAGCTGCATATTTTTTATTTTCGTGGCTTGCTGCCCATTCCTCAAGAATGCCCTGATATGGCTTGATAAACTGCTCTTCTGTAAATTTGCCTTGCTTCACTGCCAACTGGCTGCGCTCTTCGCGGTCATACACAATTTGTGTCAGTGAGTAATCCTGATATTTCAAGCTGGGTTGATATACTTGTCCCGCAGTAGAATTGGCATTGTAAATTTCAGGTCGATAAATCTTTTGGAATGTCTCCATCGTGCTGATAGCGCTGATCAGCTCAAAGTCGGTGTAATCACTCAATAAATCACCTGCAAAATAAAAGGCGAAAGGCGCGGCACTACCTGCTGGCATGAAATAGCGAACCGTTAAGCCCATTTTGTGAAAGTACTCATCGGTTAGCGAATACTCATCTTGTTTGTATTCCACCCCTAAGACAGGATGTTGATTGTTAGTGCGATGATAGGTTTTGCTGGTGGATACACTCAGGCAAATCACAGGCTTTTTGTCAAAATTGGCTTTGTAAGTCTCTGAGTTCAATAAATACTGAAACAGTTTGCCATGCAGATCACCAAAATGCTCTGGTGGCGGCGTTGCTGGATTTTTATCAAAATGGTCTAACAATACAACGCTAAAGTCATAATCACGCACATAAGATGAAAAACTGTTGCCAATCATACCGTCTATGCGCTTGCCTTCTTTATGATCGACAATCGTTGTTTTTAGCGTCTCAATGATAGGGAAGGTCTCACCATTACCTTCAATATCCATGTCCGCAGAAATAATATCAACTTCGACAGAATAACGGTCTGCGGTAGGATTGTCCCAATGCGCCAATGCATTAAAACGATTGTTTATCATTCTGAGTGTCTTGCGGAGATTCTCTTGACGGTGCTCACCGCGCGCCAGATTGGCAAAATTGGTGGTCAGACGCGTGCTGTCTGCAGGATGATAGTCTTCATCAAAGCGGATGCTCGAAATTGAACAGGTAAATTCTTTACTCATGGCGATTCCCAACCTTCATATCAAAGATAAAACTAAATTTCTGTATGAGAGGAATTATGCCTGAACCACTACATGAATAAAAACGACTTAATTTGAACTAAAGATGAATAAAATTCATCTTATAGGGTTTTAGATAACATAGGGCTAATTAACTTTGAGTCACTACTAGCCATTAGATGATATGAATCTCGTAGCTAAAATCTTCTGCCAATCCATACGACTCTCTATACTCGATTGGATCACCTTTTAAGTTTTTTGCAATACGGCAAACTTTGACCAAATTTTCTTGCTCACTATTGGCCAAATAAGAATCTTTGTGACCGGTTATAAAAAATAAGGTTTCGACAGCAGACGAAACGAACTGCCCGCAAGCTTTGTAATAAAAAGGGTATAAAAGATTTTCAAAATCTTTGGGCGCTAAATTTACAAAAGGTTGGTACATGCTTTTGGGCAACCAGATTCTTTCACTTAACATGACTGTGCCTTCAACAATGCGAACGCGTTCTATATAAATAAGCTCTTTACTTTTACCAATATTTAGCTTTTTATTGATGATGTCATCGGCTTCTACGGTCATCACCTTTTTGACCACACCTGTTGGTACCACATAGCAAGCTTCTTTATCGCGAAACTTAAAAAACCTTAATAATGAACTTTCAAAATTTGGTCGTTTTAGGAACGTGCCACGACCCTGCTGCTTCATCAAGACGCCTTCTTCTACCAGCTTCTCAACCGCTTTACGAACGGTTCCTACTGACACTTCATACTTGTCTGCAAACTCCTGTTCGGTCGGTAAAGGCGTGTTTTCGTCCCACTGACTTTCTGTCAGTAATGTTTGGATATGCCACCGTACCTGCTCATACCGTGGCATTTTAAATTGTTTGAAATTTTTTAACATTTTTTCCACCACAATAGAAAGCGCTTTGAGAATGACTTAATGTCGTTGAGCGTTATTAGGGTTCTAAAAAGTAGACTATGGCTGGTTACTCTCTTATGAGCTTTACACAAATTTAATAGGCATCACTTCAATGCTAAGGCTCGATCAGCTTTTTATAAGCAATCTTATCTCATTAATTTGCTATTATTTCACACAGTCCATAGCACTCTTAAAGCTTATACGATTTTCTAACCTAGAAAGCGATTTGTCAATATTATCGAAATACGCTTTAATCCATAAAAATTGATTTGAATTTTTATAAAATTCATACCGTTAAGGTCGAGAAGCACTCATGACGCTCTACATCATAGCCGCCATTATAATATCTATTGTGCTGGGCTACACCACGAAAATCAATATTGGCTTATTTGCGATTGCATTTTCATACCTTATTGGGTGTTTTGGTATGAATCTTAATGCTTACGAGATTATTGAGTTATGGCCGCTCAAAATTTTCTTCGTTATTTTTGCAGTGACGCTCTTTTATAATTTTTCTCTCGCCAACGGTGCGTTAGAAAAGCTATGCAGTCATCTAATTTATAAGTGTCGGCGTTTTCCAGCCTTTTTGCCGTTAGCCATTTTCTTTGTCGCTACGATTATTGCAGGCCTAGGTGCTGGCTATTATACGGTCTTGGCGACCATGGCCCCAATGATTTTAGTCCTGTCGCAAAGAACCAATCTCAATATTATTATTGCTACCCTATCGGTAAACTATGGGGCGCTTGCTGGTGCTAACTTTATCACCTCACAAAGTGGCGTTATTTTTCGAGAGCTCATGCGCGGGGCAGGTGTCGCGAATGATAACGCCTTTACCTATGGGCTTGGTATCTTTGCGGCAACTTTTTTGATGCCTGTGGTTGTCTTGGGTATTTATAGTTTTATCAATGCCAAAAACAGCAAAATAGCGATCCAGACGGTTGTACCAGAGCCTTTAGATAAGAAGCAAAAGCAGTCTATCATGCTAATTTTTATCATGATGGCGACGGTACTTATTGTCCCTATTCTCAATCTACTGATACCAAATGTAGAAGCCATCCAGCTTTTGAATGCGCGAATTGATATTGGGTTTATTGCGATTTTCTTTGCTTTGATCAGCTTGTTTATGAAGCTGGGTGATGAAAAAACTGTGATTGCCTTAATACCGTGGAATACGCTGATTATGATTTGCGGGGTCGGTATGTTGATCGGTCTGGGGGTAGAAGTGGGTGTGATTTATGAGCTCACAGAATGGTTAAGTACCAACGTCCCTGTTTGGATGATACCGATCTTGGTATTTATTATTAGTGCAATTATGTCGGTTTTTGCCAGTACACTTGGGGTAGTCGCACCCACTCTATTCCCTATGGTACCAGCACTCGCCGTTGCCTCTGGTTTAAGCCCTTTATTCTTATTTATTTGTATCGTTGTGGGCGCGCAAAGCTCGTCCATCTCTCCTTTCTCATCAGGAGGCAGCTTGATATTAGGCGCAGCCCAATTACACATAGACAAGAATCAACTTTTACATATTTTATTATTTAAAGCAGTACCGCTTGGCATTACTGCTGGTATGCTAGCGATTTTATTTATTCAGCTCGTGTTTTAATCGTGACCGAAAAAGAGGTTTATATGGATTACATGGATGCTCATGCACATGTATTTTCACACTATGAGTCGTTTCCAGCAACGGCGCGCTACCGACCTGATTACACTGCTAGCGTGGAGAGCTATATTGAACAACTTGATCGACATGGCTTTGATAAAGCCGTCCTAGTTCAGCCAAGTTTTTTAGGTACCGATAACAGTTATATGCTAACCGCGCTTCTAAAATACCCTGAGCGTCTAAGAGGTATTGCGGTATTGCCTAACACCATCGATGTGGCTACTTTGCAGTCGCTAGATAAAAAAGGCATTGTGGGTATACGCATCAATCTGTTTGGAATCGCTTGCCCTGACTTAACGCATCCGCAATGGCGCGTTTTTTTATCACAGCTAGCCGATATCAACTGGCAAGTGGAGATTCAGGCACCCCCTATTTATTTAATCCGATTATTACCAATATTAAAGCAATACAAACTCGACATCGTTATCGATCATTTTGGTCGATTCAACCCTATTAAAGGGGTTCAAGATCAAGAGTACCTTGCGCTTTTGGATATGCTTGACCCCAAACAACACTGGGTGAAAGTCTCTGGTTATTATCGGTTGGGAAATGAGATAGGCATTCGAAATGCAACTGATGCTCTCAAACTGTTGATACAACACCATATGAGAGACCGTTTGATTTGGGGAAGTGATTGGCCACACACACAAAACGAGCGCCAAATAAACTTTACCAAAGCCCTCACTACATTTAAGACCATTATCAATGATGATGAATTGGCGGCGCAAATCTTGACTACCAACAATACTCATTTGTTTAGATTTTAAGTCACTTTATGTCTTTTCCCTTTTTTATTTATCTCATTTTTATCACCCTGATTAAGATGAGATCCCATACTAAAATTTGTCGTTCGATCCCACAAAAATTAATCATCTTATGTCGATCAATGCGTTACCACAGTGAATTTACTTCACTTTTTGATTGCCTCTATCAAGATAAAATTCATACATACATACATATGTTTCTTGTCATTTCTAAAATATTCTGTTACTTTTGCATAACAACGGAAGTTATATCGGTATAAGATTTATTAATTTGAGTTGCGGTAGTGTTAATTTCGCTTACGATGACTGTCTTGTACTGATATAGAGTTCATAAAATTTTTACTGCCAAAATACACACAAGGAGCGTCGTGTGAAAAAACTATCCTATCTAGCGCTTGGTCTTTCTATCCTTTCTTTAACTGCCTGTAATAATGCAAATGAAACTGCAAGTACAGATGCGGCAGCAGAAGGCGAAAGCGGACTAACTGCCCCTTCACGTCCAGAATGTATTGCGCCAGCAAAACCAGGTGGTGGCTTTGATTTGACGTGTAAGCTTGCACAAGCTGGCCTAAGAGATACTGGCATCTTGACAGAACCTATGCGCGTTACCTACATGCCAGGCGGTGTCGGTGCGGTTGCTTACAACAAAATCGTTGCTAATGATCGTGATAATGGCGATGCCATCATTGCATTCTCTACCGGCTCTATCCTTAACCTATCACAGGGTAAATTTGGTAAGTTTACTGAAAAAGATGTGAAATGGTTGGCGGGCGTTGGTACAGATTATGGCGCTATTGCTGTCAATGCTGAATCACCAATCAAAGATCTAGCAGGCTTGGTCGCTGAACTAAAATCAAATCCAAAAGCTATCAGCTTCGGCGCTGGTGGTAGTGTTGGTGGTCAGGATTGGATGCAAACAGCTATTTTGGCTAAAGCAGTTGGCGTCAACCCTAGCGATATGACTTATGTCGCGATGGAAGGTGGTGGTGAAGCGATTACTGCGGTTATGGGCAATCATATTACCGTTGTTAGTGCGGGTATCGCTGAGATTATGCCACAAGCCACGGCTGGCAAATTACGCGTATTAGCTGTGTTTGCAGATGAAAGATTGGGCGGTACGATGGCTGATATCCCTACTGCCAAAGAGCAAGGCTATGATGTTACTTGGCCAGTTGTCCGTGGTTACTACATGGGACCAGACGTGAGTCCTAGCGCTTATAACTGGTGGAAAGAGTCATTTGACAAAATGCTTGCTGATCCAAAATTTGCTGAAATACGTGAACAGCAAGAATTGCTACCATTCTCTATGACTGGAGAAGAGCTAGAAGCATACGTTTATAAACGTACTGGCGAGTTGCGTGAGTTGTCTGCTGAGTACGGCCTTGTTGAAGCTGCAGCGGAAACCAAATAATTCTATTAAGGTTTAATACCCTTATCTATTGAATCTTAAATGTGTTTGGTATTTCTAAAGGCTGGCAGGATACCTATCTGTCAGCCTTTTTTCCCCATCATTCAAGGAGTGCCCCTTATGACCATGGAACGTTTGTTTTCCGGGCTGATGGCGCTAGTGAGTTTATTTTTAATATACTTAGCCATTGGTTATGTTGCCCCTATTGCATATGACCCAATTGGCCCTCGCCCTTACCCTATTTTGATTTTTTCTTTATTGGCATTCGGCTGTTTCGTCGTTGCGTTTCGCCCAGCCAGTTTTACCAAGCCTATTGAGTTAGGTCTGACAAAACCAATTATCAGAAACCTAGTACTGTGTGCGCTTGCTTTATTGGTTTATGGTCTTATTTTTGAATTCCTAGG
Organism: uncultured Gammaproteobacteria bacterium; assembly: GCA_963744895.1. GTDB lineage: Bacteria > Pseudomonadota > Gammaproteobacteria > Pseudomonadales > Moraxellaceae > Psychrobacter. The sequence goes on along the minus strand of CAVUUW010000005.1, from coordinate 30,342 downwards.
TTTTATCATTGCCACTATTCTGATGTCTTTTGCGGTAGGTTTATTGTTTGCTGGTAACCCACTTAAAAGCCTTATTTTTTCAGTGTTAATCAGTATTGGCTTATTTATCTTGTTTGACATCTTTTTAGACGTCAAATTACCACTCGGATTATTATCAGGGATAATAGGATAGCCAATATGGATACTTTTGACTTTTTAATGCATGGATTTGCTATTGCATCTACGCCAAAAAACTTACTGATTGCTCTTATCGGTGCGTTTTTGGGTACGATTGTAGGTATGTTGCCGGGCCTTGGCCCTATCAACGGGGTAGCCATATTACTGCCTTTCGCATTTGCCCTTGGATTACCACCAGAGAGCGCGCTCATTCTATTAGCGGCAGTGTATCTTGGCTGTGAATATGGTGGCCGTATTTCTGCTATTTTGATTAACGTACCTGGCGATGCTGGTGCGATTATGACGACGCTCGACGGCTATCCCTTAGCAAAACAAGGAAAGGCTGGTATTGCGCTGTCTTTATCTGCCGTCAGCTCTTTCATTGGTGCCACTATCGCTACAATCGGCGTGGTACTATTTGCTCCTTTATTGGCTAAATGGGCTATCTCATTTGGACCTTCCGAATACTTTGTATTGATGGTATTCGCCATTACATGTTTAAGTGGCTTAGTCGGTGATCAACCCGTTAAAACAGGTATCGCTGCTTTAATTGGCTTGGGTCTAGCGACGGTCGGTGTTGATGCGGTTACGGGTATTTACCGTTTCACGTTTGATTCAGTCAACTTATCTGATGGTATCCAGTTTACGACGATCGTTATCGGTTTCTTCAGTGTGAGTGAGATTTTAATCTTATTAGAAAAAACCACGACTGGACATAAAGTTATTCAGCAAGGTAAACGTAGCTTACTAAACTTCAAAGAATTCACGTTTAGCTTAGGCGCTATGTTACGCAGTGGCTTGATGGGTTTTGTGGTTGGTATTTTGCCTGGTGCAGGTGCGACTATTGCGAGTGCCATGACGTATGCCAGTGAGCGCAAAATTGCTGGGGATACGGGTACATTTGGTGACGGTGATCTACGTGGCGTTGCATCGCCAGAAGCAGCAAACAATGCCTCAGCTTGTGGTTCATTTGTACCAATGTTGACGTTAGGTGTACCAGGTTCTGGTACGACAGCGGTCATGATGGGTGCCCTAACCTTATATAACATTACGCCAGGTCCGCAGTTATTTACTGAGCAGCCTGATATCGTTTGGGGTCTTATTGCCTCTCTGTTTATCTGTAACGTTATCTTGTTAGTGATGAACATTCCATTGGTTGGCTTGTTTGCCAAGCTACTTGATGTACCAAACTATGTATTGATTCCAGCCATCGCTGCCGTCAGCTTTGTTGGTGTTTATTCAATCCATAGCACAACTTTTGATTTAGTATTTATGGTGGCTCTTGGTGTATTTGGTTATTTCTTACGTAAGTTAAACTTCCCATTGTCTGCCCTAATTTTGGGTTATGTATTGGGTGAGCTTATGGAGTCTAACTTAAGACGTGCCCTATCTATCTCTCAAGGCGAGTTGTCTATCTTATGGAGTAGCCCTATTACTATAGCGCTATGGATACTAGCTATCCTAATGGTATTTATGCCAATCATCCGTAGCATCTATCGCAAGCGTTTTAAGAAGACTGCTGTTTAATCTATTACTAGTCTGCTTTTTTTGTCTTCTCCGGCGGTGGTCATACTCTATGTATGGCCACCGTTTTTTATTGATGGCGAATAGTTATATGATTTTTTTATCGAGCACAGTCATACTCAAGTTCTACAATCTTAAAAAATATATCAGAGCCGTATCATCTGTCATTAAACTGTATAGAATAATAGTAAGGGAAATAATACCAAACCCATACGCCACCTTTATTTGTTGATGGCAGCACTTTTTTTCCTGCTGGGCGTAAGCCACTTGGCAAACCATCCTGACAAATCATCCATCAAGGTGTAAACAACGGGGATCACCACCAAGCTCAACAGGGTCGATGTCACAAGGCCACCTAGCACCGCTGCGGCCATCGGACGCCTAAAGGTAGGATCGGCATCGCCCCAGCCAAATACCAAAGGCAACATACCCGCACCCATCGCAATCGTGGTCATAATAATAGGACGCGCACGTTTGCGGCACGAATCCACAATCGCCTCAAAACGTGCCAAACCACGACGCTGTGCAATCAACGCATAATCGACAAGTAGAATCGAGTTCTTGGTCGCGATACCCATGAGCATAATAAAGCCAATCATCGACGGCATCGACAGACTGCTATTGGTAATTACCAATCCTACGAAGGCACCACCAATAGAGAGTGGTAACGCCATCAAGATAGTAAACGGCTGCAATATCCGCCCGAATAATAAGATAAGCACGCCCAAAATACAGACCACCCCAACCGACATAGCAATCACAAAACCACTAAACAGTTCAGCCATGTTCTCGGCTTGGCCTTGATCAATAATCGTAATCGAAGGTGGGAGTTTTTGCATAGTAGGAACCGCTTTGACTGCTTGCACCAAATCACCAAGCTCACCATTCGCTGGCTGCACCGTAATACTAATCGCACGCTCTCGATCAAGCCGACTGATTTGTGAAGGACCGGTACCAAAATCTAGTGACGCAACCTCACCCACTCGCACGCCTTGTCCTGCTGGTAGTGAGCTTGGCACATATAAGCCCTCTAACTGACTGACGTTTTGCTTAGCAATATCAGGCAGACGAACCACGATAGGGATCTGACGCGTGTCTAAATTAAGTTTGGATAAACGTTGCTCATAGTCACCCACCGTCGCCACACGTAGTGTCGTCGCAATCGACTGAGTGGTGACGCCTTTATCTGCCATTGCCAACCTGTCTGGCGTGACGGTAAGCTCTTGGCGCGGTAGACTGCGATCACTGGTCACAGCGCCAGCACTAGGCAAGCCTCGAATCTCTGACATAATCTGCTGCGCGGTCTGTTCAAGCAGCTGCGGATTGGTACTGGTCATAGAGAAGTTATAACCGCTCTCACCGCCACTCGAAAGGCCGACCGTAAAGCGAGCACCCGGCACTTCTGCCAGCACACTACTGATTTTTCGTTCAATTTCTTGTTTGGAGATTCGCTCTGCTCTTGGCGCAAGCACAATATCTAAACCCGCGATATTTTCTGATTTACCGCCAGTGGAGGTCGAGCCCATTGTTGCTTGAGCCTCGCCTACTGATGTAAAAATATCAGTCACCTCAGGCATCGCCAAAATACGTTCACTTGCCAGCGCCGCGACCCGCTCGGTATCTGCCAATGCCACATCAGGCGTCAACTCAATCGCCACTCGAGTTTGATCGATATCGTTGTCGGGAATAAACGAAGTCGGCAATAACTTAACTAAGGTTAATGATGCGACAAATAAGAGTAAAGTTGCACCTATCGTTAGCCAGCGATGATGGAGCGTCCACGTGACTATTTTTAGATACCAGCTCATGGATTTGCTTTGTTTTCTGACCCGCTCTTTCTCTGGTCGCAGTATATACGCTGCCATCATTGGTGTGATAAGACGCGCGACCATCAACGAGACAAAAATGGATAAGGCCGCTGTCCAACCAAATTGGCGAAAGAATTGTCCGACAATACCGCCCATAAAGGCAGTGGGCAAAAAAACCGCAATCAGTGTAAAAGTAGTGGCGACGACTGCCAAGCCAATCTCATCAGCTGCTTCCATTGCAGCTTCATAAGGTGTCTTACCCATGCGAAGGTGGCGAATAATGTTTTCGACCTCGACAATCGCATCATCGACCAATACACCGATAACTAGTGACAGTGCCAATAGCGAGATAATATTAAGACTAAAATCGAACAGATACATACCCAAAAAGGTGGGGATAACAGACAATGGCAGTGCAACGGCTGCCACAATGGTGGCTCGAATGTTGCGTAGAAATAAGAAAACCACCACAACCGCTAATAGACCACCTTCAATCAGCATGCGTAACGACGCTTCATAGTCTTCTGCAATAGGGGTCGCCCGATCATAGACTTTTTCGATACTGATATTGCCGACATCATTCGTCAGCTTTGCCAACTCTGCATCAACCAGCGCCATCACGTCCACTTCACTAGCGCCACGTGAGCGCGTGATATTAAATGCCACCACTGTTTTGCCATCGAGCTTGGCAATAGAGTTCGGATCAGCGGCACCATCTGTGATTTGTGCCATTCGTCCAAGCGCTTGCGTACCGCCAGTAGGCACTGCTACTTGTAATTCATTTAAATCATTAGCACGTTCAACAGCGCCAAGCACACGAATGGTCTGAGTATTTTTCCCAACTTCTGCTTCACCGCCTGAGCTGTCTTGCTGAATGCCTGCTATTTGATCCGATAACTGCGCGATAGAAAACATTAAGCCGCTTAAGGCAATGGGATCAGCCGCAACCGTGATCTCACGCTGAAGTCCACCAATACGGCCAACCGTACTGACACCCGGAATATCCGAAAGACGTTTAGTGACGGTGTCATCGACGAACCAAGATAGGTCCTCCACACTCATATTTTCGGCAGAAACAGAGTAAGTCACTACAGGGAAACCAGCAGTTGAGACTTTAGTGATAATAGGATCATTGGCCGCGGCTGGCAAATCACCTCGCACCTCGCCGACCGCCGAGCGTACATCATCGACCGCTTCTTGAATGTCTTTTTCTAGCACAAACTCAGTGACCATGGTGGCCGCGCCCGTTTGTAACGTTGTCCTGATATGTTTGACGCCTTCAATACTGGTCAGCTTATTTTCTACTTTTTTTGCAATATCATTTTCGAGCTGAGCAGGAGCCGCCCCAGGCAAGGTCACAGTGACCACCACCGCTGGTAAGTCAATATCTGGGAACTGCTGTACCTTCATTTTCATAAAGCCGTAGATACCGCCAATTGTCAGCAGCACAAACAGCAAAATAGCAACCAGTGGATTTTTGATTGAATAAGCAGAGACATTTAAACTCATGATTGTGCCTGCGCTGCTGTATTCGTTTGGCTTACACCATTAACGATACGCACCAAATCCCCATCATTTAAGAAACTCCCGCCTTGCTTCACAATTTGACTGTCGCTCGGTAGAGGCTCTGTGACCGCGACGTTATCGCCCAAACGCTCTCCCAACGTGACACGTTGCTGCTTGATGCGACCAACGCTCGTACCATTCTGATTGGTTATAGTAGTGACCAGCATTACATAATCGTAGCCATCATTGCTGACGATCGCACTATTGGGTAGCGTCTGCGTACTGGCACTACCTAAGAGGAACTCACCCGTTTGAAACATACCAGCGCGTACTTTTGGATTGGCAGCCAAGCTTGCATAGATGGTAATCTGACGGTTGTTATCCGCGGTTGGAGCAATACGGCTTACCTGCCCTGCGACCGAATCACCGTCTGGCAAGCTGACACGGACAGGTGTACCAATAGTAATGTCACTGACCAGCTTTGGATCGATCTCGGCACGCCATTCTAAAACACCGCCTTTGATGATCGTAAACAATGGATCGCCGCCTGCGACCATACCGACCTCCACCATTTTTTCGCTGATTACTCCACTGACAGGTGCGACCACACTAGCATTCTTTAGAGTCAAACGCTGATTGCTTAAACGTGCTTTTGATGCCTGTAAGGATGCTCTCGCTCTAACCTCCGAGGTGCGATAGCGATCGGCTTCTTGTTTACTAATAGCGTCTATGTCTATCAGTGGCAGGACGCGCGCGGCATCAGCACTGGCATTGGCAAGTGTTGCTTCAGCTTCGGCTACATCGGCTTCGGCTTGTAAGACTTGCTGCTGCATAGCATCAGTGTCGAATACTGCCAACACTTGACCGGCTTTGACACGATCACCTTCCTCCACCAATATTTGCTCGATAGCGACGCCAGTCACTCTTGCACTCACATTCGCTGTGTCTTTGGCATTGATCGTCCCATCAGCGCTCAAACTAGACCCAATATCTTCTTGATTTGGCATGACTGTTTCTACAGATAGTACAGCCGCCGCTTCACTGGCAGCGCTGTTACTTGTGCCATCAGCTGGCTCACTGGCAGAAGCTGGTGCCCCAGCTGTCGCTTCTTTGTCATTGCCGCCCCAATACTTCCCAAGCAGTACGCCGATAATGAGTACTGCTGCTAGGACAGGCAAGAGCCATAAAGGGTATTTTGACGCCGAACTACTTCCTGTATTGGAGGTGCGATATGGTGGCAACTTCGACTCAGGTGTCGGCTGAGTAGTCAGCTTTGGCTGAGCATTGGAGTCTTGCTCATTATTAGGGTCTTGAAAGTCACTCATAATCGGTCTCTATAAATACGGATAATAATAAAAGCAGCCTTTAAACACTCACTTAAACAATTACTTAAAAACAGTCACGGGTCAGAACAGTCTACAAATTAGGGGCTAGTGCGCTATCTTTTTGCAATAACCCCATTGCGAGATTTTTTGCAAACGATTTAAGCTGTTGTTGTAATTCTGGTTGTTCATAAATCGACCCACCAAGCATGGCTTGTTGTAGCGTCGAGTCAGTAAACATACCAATGGTAAAATAAAGCAAGGTGAGCAGGCACAATGGCTTGGTATGATCGTCAGCGGGGCCAAGAAATGTGGACAGATAGCCTTGAAACCGTACCAATACTTGAATGTCATGTTGAAACAAAGTCACCATTTCTGGGTTATTTTGTATTGACATATTCTGTGATGCAAGCTTTGCAATCGCTGGATTCTCAATCAGTAAATCCAAAGTTTTATCGATCCACTGCTCGAACGCTCGAGCCGGCTCAAGTGTGCTATCTGCAATCGCAGCTTCCGTTTGGAATACAAACGCTAACAGCTGGCGAGAGTGCATTCTACAGACCGCTTCATACAGTGACTGTTTGCTTTGCCAGTGAAAGTGAATAGTGGAGATGTTCTTGCCGGATGCCTTTGCAATATCTCGAGTAGTAACTGCTTTAAAGCCTTTGGTCGAAAACAGCGTTTCGGCGCATCGTAAAATTGAGGCGGCGCTACTATGAGGTTCAGCTTCGACTCGATCAAGCGCGGTTTCAAAGTCAATTTCAGATAATTTTGTCATGGATTATTATTAATCAATCAATTGATTGAGTCAAACGTTTTAATGGTTTTTCTTTTAAGAATCATAAGGCCAATAACGAATGAACTTTTTAATAAAACAACAGTGAAAATTGCTATTAAATTATGCGTTTAATAACATACTATGGGATAACAATGTCTTTAAATAAACCTATGAATATCTATTACTAACAATACCTCTACTAGGATAAGTTGATGAATTTCTCAAAGCTAATGATTCTCGGCACATTTGCTATGAGCACACTAGCTATTAGTAGCTACGCGCAAGCTAGCAGTTCTGAGGTTGAATACTGTGTGCATCCAAAGTTTCAATCTGGCGCTTATACCTCTCTAGATTGTCTGCAAGATGGTATGGCCATTGTTGAATACGTGCCTCATTATGGCGCTATTGATGCGAATGGCGTGGAGGTAATTCCAACAAAGTACGACTTGATTCATCGGTTTTCAGAAGGGTTTGCAGTAGTCATGGATTTTGATACTAAGAAGAGCGCTTATATCAATAAGCAAGGACATTTTATTACTGAGTTTATATTCGATGATGCGAATGATTTCTCTGAGGGGCTAGCGGCAGTAAACCAAAGCCCGCCTAATGGCATCTTTAATCCTGACGCTGGTGGCTGGGTATTTTTAAACTCTCAAGGTGATATACAGATTCCAATTCACTATCAAGCTGTTGCATATGATGGTTTTGAACAAGGCTATGCTTCGGTCCAAAAAAAAGGCAAATGGGGAATGATTGATCAGAAAGGCACTACCCATGTACCTTTTATTTACGAGGAAATAAGTGACTATAATAGCAACAGAGCAGTTGCCAAACTGAATGGTAAGTATGGCTATCTAGACATAGAAGGTAAGACTATTATTCCATTTACTTATGATGCTGCGGCTAGGTTTCAAGATGGCGTTGCTTTCGTTAGAAAGGCCTATAAATATGCGCTCATTGATACCTCAGGCAAGTTACTCACGCCTTTTATATACGACGCTGCTGATCCGTTTTTTGAAGGCGTTGCAGCGGTTATGATTGTCGATAAATGGGATTATATTCTGCCATCAGGACAGATGCTAACTGCTATGCAATACGACAAAGCAATGCCTTCTAGAGAAGGACTTATGGCAGTCAAAAAGAATGAAAAGTGGGGTTATGCAGATCATAGTGGTCAGTTGATCATCCCTTATCAATTCGATGACTCTCGTTATTTTCGTAGTGGCATAGCGGAAGTAAGTATAAATGGCGAACACTTTTATATCGATCAATTGGGTCAACGAATTAACTAAATATTAAGATTAAACACTTAAGCATTGGTATAACGACTCGCCTCCGGCATCCAGCGATGAATCAGCTGTGTCACGTCTGCTTTGCGCGTAGGATCGGCGATTAAATGCTTGGATAGCCGCTGGGCAATCGCAAATAACTGCTCATCACGGATAAGGTCAGCCAAGTAATAACCGACATTGCCCGTTTGGCGTTTGCCCAACAGCTCACCCGGACCACGCAGCTCTAAATCTTTTTGCGCAATGACAAAGCCATCGGTACTATCACGCAGGACATTGAGGCGCTCCGTACCCGTCTCAGATAAGGGCTTTTGATATAGCAATACACAATAACTCTTGGTTGAACCACGCCCCACTCGCCCGCGCAATTGGTGTAATTGTGACAGACCCAAGCGCTCCGCATTTTCGATGACCATGAGCGACGCATTGGGTACATCGACGCCCACTTCGATGACCGTGGTGGCAATCAACAAATCCAGACTGCCCGCTTTAAACGCTTGCATGATGGCTTGCTTTTCAGCGGACTTCATCTTGCCGTGTACCAATCCAATACGAATATCTAGCCGTTCATTTAAATCCTCATAGGTCGCTTCAGCAGCTTGCGCGTCCAGCACACTAGACTCTTCTACTAACGAGCATACCCAATACGCTTGCCTGCCTGCTTCGCAATTAATGGCAATACGTTCAATCACCTCATCACGGCGATTGCGATCAATGGTGACAGTCGTAATAGGCGTTCGTCCAGGCGGCAACTCATCAATAATTGAAGTATCCATATCACCGTAAACACTCATCGCCAGCGTACGCGGGATAGGTGTGGCGGTCATAATCAGCTGATGCGGCGTACTATTGGCAACGCCTTTATTCGTTAAGGCCATGCGTTGCTCAACGCCAAATCTATGCTGCTCATCGATAATAACCAATCCTAATTTGGCAAACTGCACCTGATCTTGAAACAGCGCATGAGTACCGACGACGACCTGTACGGTATTCTCACTCACCGCCTCTAACGCTTCACGGCGCTGCTTCGCCGTTTGCTTGCCAGCGAGCCAACCGACATTAATACCCAAAGGTTCAAACCAGTTTTTGAAGTTGAGTAAATGTTGCTCTGCCAAGATTTCAGTCGGTGCCATCACCGCCACCTGCCAGCCACTATCAAGGGCGTAACCTGCCGCGCCTGCCGCCACCAAAGTCTTACCAGCACCCACATCACCTTGTACCAATCGAAGCATAGGGATTGAGGTTGCCATATCCGCAGTAATGTCTCTCATGACCCTTTTTTGCGCACCTGTTAAATCAAAAGGCAATGCGGCAAATAACGCCTGTGCCAATGGACTGCTGATCACACACTTGGGGGCTTTGTGTTGATGCAACTGCTGACGACGATACAACAAGCTGAGCTGATGCGCGGTCAACTCCTCTATGATCAAACGCTGGCAGGCCGCATGGGTGCGTGCACTTAATTGATTTAACAGTTTATGCTGCTGATGAGCGTCAGTATAGGTGGGCGGCGTGTGCAGCAATACCAATGCTTCAAATATCGTCAAATTATAAACATTACGACTGCCTGTTGCAGTGGCCGCAAACTTGGCATCATAAGACACTGGATTGGTTTTATGAACATCGTTTCCTAACACACTGTTTGACAAATTATCCGGCACACTACGCGCTAGTGTGGAAAATATGTCCTCTGCAAACTCTGTCTCTAGCGGTTTTGCTGGCTCAAAAGGTACCAAGGGCAAATCATCGACCACCGCAAAGTCAGCCGTGGTCAACAGCGTCATCGGTAACCCTTGGCTACGAACCGTCTGCAACGCAAGCTTGATCAAGGTACGCAGCTTATTTTGATGCAAGCCTTTGACGCTTGGATAAATAGGCTGTAGACCTGTATTGGTAATAGCCGCACTCTCCGTTATGATTTGATACTCAGGATGGTGTATCTGTTTGCCATAACGACTCACTTTGACTTCACCGAACAACTGTAACCGCGTCCCCAGACTCATCGTTTCTGCAAGACCTCGGTAAACTTTGAAAAACCGCAACGATATCGTACCTGTATCATCATCAATCACAACCGTCATACCGCTACGTTTGGTATCAACATGAACCACACGCCCAGTGATTAATGCAGATTGTCCATGAGCCACCTCGGCGATGGACAACGAGCGGCTGCGATCCTCATAACCACGTGGTAGATGCAGCAATAAATCAAATATTCGTTTAATGCCTAATTGTGCTAACTGCTCTGCGACTTTTGATCCAACACTTGCCAGCGCCGTCACGGGCATATCGAGCGCCGAGACTGGCTGATCAGACTTAGGATAATCTGATGCATGAACGGGCGATTGACTAATGGATATTGACATCAAAAATCCTAAAGAGGTTATTTTTAAATTTTATATGACTGACTTGTTTTCTAAAATCTGCAACGCTTGATAAGACTGATCATCAAAGCACTATTATTATCAAAGCACTATAAAAGACAAAGACCTATCGAATATTAAGTCATTGTGAGTATAACTGACAACCTACCCTCATTTTTAAAAATAAGAATACCGTTTTCAAGAGTAAGAATACCAAGTGAAAAGATGCCAGCACTGTACTTATGAACCACGTCCGTTAAACCTTGCTTATTATATTTTTGAGTTGGGTATTGCGTCTACTCAGCGATTTATTGATACTGCTTGATAAAGAGTCAAAGACAAATCAATCATTTATATCATACCAATAACTGCTGCGCTCTTTGCCGTATTTTAGCCATTATATAAGGTCTTTTTTATGTATGCTGCCCCTATACATCACCAACGCCGTCATCTCTCAGTATGTATGCGTATGAGTCTACTTGTCCTATTGGGATTGCCTATCATCGCTTGTCGTTCTTTAACGCCAGCCACGATCGCGCCAACGCCTGCACCTAAGATAGAGCCGCCAACGGTTGCCTTAGTATTGGGCGGTGGCGGTGCCAAGGGCTTTGCGCATGTTGGTGTGATTAAAGCATTAGAGGAGCAAGGTATTACCCCTACGCTCATCGTTGGCACCAGCGTGGGCAGCTTAGTAGGTAGCCTATACGCTAGCGGCTACACACCAGCGCAGCTCGAGCATATAGCTCTGACGACAACGGATAGCGAATTGACGGATTTTGTCTTATCCAATCAAGGTTTCATTGAAGGCATCAAACTCAAAAACTTTATCAATAATAAAGTGGGCAAACGCGCCATAGAGGATTTTCCCATTCGTTTTGCGGCGGTCGCTGCCGAAAAGCACACCTTAAAAAAAGCGGTCTTTACCACAGGTGATGCAGGTCTAGCGGTACAAGCGTCCTGTAGCATTCCCAATATTTTTATCGCGCCGCGCATTCCTGAAACTGTGGGTAAAAAATACATCGACGGCGGTGTGATCAGCTTAGTGCCTGTTGATAGCGCCCGTAACTTGGGTGCTGATATCGTTATCGCTGTCGATGTGACTGCGCCTGATAGCCGCAATAGCGCGAACAGCAATGGCAGCACGCCAGCGAATAATAGAATGCCAACTCTGAATTCACTTAGTAGCTTTTGGGGATTGCTAGAAAACAGTATCGCCGCTCAGCAAAGTAGCAATAAAAGTGGCAACAGTCGCAGCTTATCCATGCGCCAAGAGCGTGATCGCGCTGATATTGTCATCACACCTGATGTCGGTCACATAAGCTCAATCGATACCAGTCAGCGCCGCGCGCTCATAACTGCGGGCATGCAAGCCACAACCCCAAAAATCAATGCCATCAAGCAGCTCATCAGACAAAAATCTGAGAGTAAATATGCTACTCTTTAATTCATCAAATGATTGAATAAGAAATCTGATAGCCAATAAAAAACACCACAGTCATCAACTGTGGTGTTTTTTATTGGCGCCTATCTAACGTATGAGTTATTTTACTCGGGCGCGATATTTGACGACGACTGTGTCATTAAGACCGACGCCTTCAAGATCCCAGCGTACTGCTTTATAATACTTTAATGGAATTTCTTGCAATTGATTGTCTACTTTGCCGCGCAAAGGCATACGGGCAAACGTATCGCCGTCAGCACTGCCATAAGGAAAATCAGGAGATACAGTCTTTAGCAGCTCTACTTGATCAGGAATACTCATCGTCACAGTCATTTTACGGACGCGATCAGCATTGGTATTGGTAAAATACCCTTGATACTCTAAAACATTACCAGACTGCAAACGTGTATTGGCATCAACAGGAACCAAAACCTCTTGTCCATTTGCATCGGCACTCACCAAAGAGGCAGTAATTTTGCTATTGACCGCTTGGGCACTTGAGCGACTGTTGGTAGGCGTTGCTGTTTGCGTAGCAATCGAACCATCAACGGCTTGCTCGGGCGTGGGTAACATCGCCGAAGCTTGCGTCACAACCATTGCACCGATAAGGGTACCAGCAACAACGTGAAACAAGCGATGGCCGCTCCAAGCACTGAATGGACTAGCAAATTGGTTATTTTTTTTCATGGTTTTCATTATCCCTAGTTAATATATCGGTAAAACGCGGCTGGTAAAGCTTGAGTCACTTTTTATATACTTTGAACCATAGACAGACCTCATTAACGACCTGAAGCGCTGTTGGTGGGTCGGTGTCGGCAAAATAATAGCGTTTAGCATAGCAAAAAGTGTTTGTACGTACATGAGCCGCGTGTAGCGGTTGTGTATATAGTCAATCAGCGATAAAAATCGATAAAAACGACTGAAATAAAAGATAGCTCATCACGGTGTTTTTTGCTATGGTAAATCTTTAGCGATTGGCAATTTTTTGCAGCGCTTCTCTTTTATTCTGACAACTATTGCTTCTATTATGACTACTAGTGCTATGCCACAAATTAACCCTGAATACGTCCATTGGTTTCGTAACTCTGCGCCATACATTAACACGCATCGCGGTAAAACATTCGTGATTATGTTTGGTGGAGAAGCGGTCAATCACCCCAACTTCAGTACGCTCATTCACGATTTTGCTTTATTGCACAGCTTGGGTATCAAGCTAGTATTGGTGCATGGCGCCCGACCGCAGATCGAGAATAACTTAAATGGCACAGGTATTGCCTCACCCCTGCATCAAGATATTCGCATCACGCCAAGAGTAGCGATGCCAGCTATCTTACAGGCGGTAGGTGCTATTCGTTTGCAGATTGAAGCCCAACTGTCGATGGGACTGGCCAACTCGCCTATGTATGGCTCACGCATTGATGCCATTTCAGGCAATTTTGTCACTGCTCGTCCTTATGGTATTCGTGATGGCGTCGACTATCAAATGACAGGAGAAGTACGCTCTATTGATGTTGAAGCCATCAAAAACAACCTACTACATGATCATATCGTAATTTTGGGTTCAATGGGCTATTCAGCAACTGGCGAAGTCTTTAACTTATTGGCAGAAGATGTGGCACTCAGTGCAGCCGTGGCACTTGGTGCAGATAAGCTTATATTCTTAGGCGAAGATACTGGTATCAATGACAATGATCGCTTGCTACGTGAAATGATTCCAAATGAAGTGGATCGTTTCTTACGAGATCGTGATTTGAACTGTGAAATCAACTACTTCCTAAATTGTGCCAGTTTGGCTTGCCGCCAAGGAGTGCACCGCACGCACATTATCTCCTATGCCAAAGATGGTGCATTATTAGAAGAGCTATTCACGCGTGATGGTTCTGGTACCTTGATCAGTCATGATCCTTATGAAGAGATTCGCCGTGCCGATATCGACGATGTGGTTGGCCTGATTGAGCTACTATCGCCTTTAGAAGAGCAAGGCATCTTAGTTAGCCGCTCACGTGAACGCTTAGAGCAAGAGATTGATCAGTATAGTGTCATTGAACGCGACGGGATGATTTTAGGATGTGCCGCCCTCCACCCACTAGATACGTCGTCGGCAGAAGTCGCTTGCGTTGCCGTTCATCCTGATTATCGTAGCGGCAGTCGCGGTGCCGATTTATTGGCATTTTTAGAGCAACAAGCTCGCAGTCATGGTCTGCACAAATTATTTGTCCTAACCACTCGTACTGCTCATTGGTTTGTGGAGCAAGGCTTTGAAGAGGTTGATGCCAGTGCCCTACCCGCCGCCCGTTTAGAAAAGTATCATAACGGTCGTAACTCCAAGGTGTTTCAAAAGAACCTTTAGTCAATGATTGATTATCCTGATAGAAATAAGCATTAAAATCTTCCATGCATAAAAAAAGCCTTCATAATTGTTATGAAGGCTTTTTTGTTTTTACGTCAAATAAGTGCTTATTCGCGCATTATTTTACTTTTAACAGCTCAACGGTGAAGATAAGCGTACTGTTAGGCTCGATACCTGCATTGCCCGCTTCGCCATAAGCGATATCTGATGGGATGTAAAATTCGTATTTACCGCCCTCTTTCATCAACTGTAGACCTTCCGTCCAGCCAGCGATGACTTGGTTCAATGGGAATTCAATTGGCTCACCGCGCTCATAAGAGCTATCAAATACGGTACCGTCAATCAATTTGCCTTCGTAGTTCACTTCAACGACGTCCGTCGCTTTTGGTGACTTACCTGTACCTGGCGTGATGACTTTGTATTGCAAACCAGAAGCCGTTGTTTTCACGCCTTCTTTTTTCGCATTTTCAGCTAAGTATGCAGCACCTTTGGTTTTATTTTCTGCTGCTTTTGTTTCCATATCTTTAACAAACTTCGCTTCTTGCTCTTTTTGGTATGCGGTCAATACTTCTTGCATTTGCTCTTGAGTCAATGCTGAGTCTTTACCTTCATAGCCGTCACGAAACCCTTTTTCGAACGTATCAAGATCCAAGTCTTGTACCGCTTCTTTATTGCCTTCTGCCATCATGTAACCCAAACTGTAACCCACTTTTTCAGTGGCTGGGCTTTGCTCGGTGATTGAGACACTTTTTGCTGCTGTTTCTTGGCTGCCGTTGTTTGTGCTACAACCAGTGATCAATAGCATTGCACTGGCAAGAGCACTAACGCTTAAGGTAGTGATTTTTTTCATAAGAGGTTCTCGAGTTATAAATATAAAATTGGCGTTTGCGAATCATTTGCCCATCATCATAACAAATCTAAGTTTTGTGAGCTATATTTCAGATGAAATTATCGGGCTAATGTACAGTCTATGTTAATATTTCTATTCATGATAACAAGTTATCACACAAATACAGCAACACGTTAAGCTTTCTATCTTTAAATCCACTAATACATGGGCTAAGCTGAATTAGTTAAAGTGATCAGTAACTGAGTGTAAGCTTTTACCCTTTTTGTTTAAGTATTGGTAGTGCAGCAGTTAGCACAAGGCAAATCAATAACTTCAGATTGGGATACATCCTCGAAAATTATAACGTCATCGCATAATTTAACTTAAAAAACACTATTTATTATAACCATCTATGTAATGGTTTCGCTCGTTAATACTGGTACCTAAAGACTGTACTTGCACTATTACTTGGCGGCTTTCATATGATGATTAAAGGAGGATAAGATGAATCCAATGTATACATCATTCAACGGCTATCTAGGTGGGCCTGTCGGTTCTATCATCGGCGCTATCTTGATTTTCATTATTGGTTGGCTCGTAGCACTTGGCATCGCGGCACTGGTACGCGGTGTATTGTCCAAAATAAATCTAAATCAACGTATGAACTCTTCTACTGGTAAAACTTACGATCTTGAGGGAATCATCTCTAAGATCGTTTTTTGGTTTATCTTTATAATCGCCATTTCAGGGGCGCTTAGCCAGTTGAATCTGAACTCTATTTCAGCGCCATTTGCGAATATGGTCAACCAAGTATTGGCATTCATTCCTAATCTCATCGGTGCTATTGCCCTTGGTGTTATTGGTTGGGTTGTGGCTACAGTTGCACGCACCGCCATCAACGCCGCGTTGGCTAAAACCTCAATGGATGAGCGTTTAAGCGCCAAAGCAGGTGTCAAACCAATGAGCAGCACGATTGCTGACATGGTTTACTGGTTCATCTTATTGGTTGTTTTGACCATGGTACTTGGTCAACTAGAACTTGATGGATTGTTTGCCCCATTAACTAACATGGTTGACAAAATATTCAACTTTATCCCTAACATCCTCATTGCAGGTGTGGTCTTTGTCGTGGGTTACATCATTGCCAAAATCGTACGTGGCATTGTGACCAATCTTGTTTCTACCTTTAACGTACAAGAACTTGCGTCAAGAGCAGGTCTGAGTGAACAAAATAGTCTGCCTAATATTGCTGGTTCATTAGCATTTTTAGTCATTATCATTCCAACGACTATCGCTGCATTGAATGCATTAAAAATCGAAGCAGTGGCTCGTCCAGCGACAAATATGTTGAATAGAATCATGGAAGCGCTGCCAAGCATCTTTATGGCAATTGCGATCTTAGTGGTTACTTTCTATGTTATTCGCATGGTTGCCGACATCATCAAAG
This sequence comes from uncultured Gammaproteobacteria bacterium, assembly GCA_963744895.1. Taxonomy (GTDB): domain Bacteria; phylum Pseudomonadota; class Gammaproteobacteria; order Pseudomonadales; family Moraxellaceae; genus Psychrobacter. The sequence goes on along the minus strand of CAVUUW010000005.1, from coordinate 13,529 downwards.
GGTTGATTGAAAACACTGAAATCAATCAATTGCCTGCGAAAGTAGGTTTGCAACAAACCATGGGTAAGCAAAAAGTTTCTGATATTGTTGGTTATGCCATTATCTTCTTTGCTATGTTGTTTGCGTCTATCGCTGCTGCTGATCTACTTGGTTTTGTTGCCATCTCTGGCATCATTACGATGTTTATCGCCTTCGGTGCCAATATTATCTTAGGCGCGATTGTTCTGTTTATCGGCTTCTGGCTTGCGAATATCATTGCTGGTGTGGTTGAACGCTCTGAGCAAGGTTCTCAGTTCCTTGCAAACATTGTACGCGTATTGATCATGGGCTTAGTGCTTGCCATGGGTCTAAAAGCGATGGGTATTGCAGACTCTATCGTAAATCTAGCATTTGGTCTAACACTAGGCGCTGTCGCAGTAGCTTTCGCCCTATCATTCGGTCTTGGTGGTCAAGAAGCAGCAGCTCGCTTCTTACGCAAAATGCAAGATAAAATGGACAAAGAAACGAACGAAGCAAAGGCCAAATCAACGCTTCAGCCAAGCAAATCTACCCAAGAAAAATTTGCTGACTCTGTTCGTGAAAATACGCCGTCTGCCTCTACTACCAGCACAGTGGCTAACGACTTGCACACAGATATCGTTGATACTACGCAAGTAAGTAACACTACGCGCGTGAATACTGATGACATCGCTAATGACAACATTGGCAATAATGGCTTTGGTAATAGCAGTATTGATAATGTCGGTAACAACAGTACCGTTAATGATGACATCGTTGGTGATGATCATTTACTACCTAATAACGGTATCAATAACGACCTTGATAATAAATAAGTCTTTATTATTCATACCGCTCAATAATAAAAAGACAGCTTAGGCTGTCTTTTTTTATGGTTATTAACCCAAGTAGAATGCCAACTATATAATGATGCTTGTTTTTATCAGCAAAATCTTATGAGTGCGCTGCTACTATTTTTTGACGATGAGAAGCTTAACTACATAAGTTCTAACAGATACTACATAAGCTATAACAGGCAACGTCGCTTTTATTGTCATCAATTGATAAGATGATTGAAAGACGTATGGGTTGAGCGCAAACTTACAGATCTTAAACTGCGTGCAAATCCTCTCTTCAAGTACATTTATTAAGCTTATTTAACGAACACCCTATAATAACAAGGATTGACAATTATGAAGCGTTTTAAAGACAAAACCGTTATCGTTACAGGCGCAGGATCAGGTATTGGGCGAGCTACAGCCATTCGCTTTGCTCGAGAAGGCGCTAGCGTTGTTTTAGTGGGACGTACCGCCCAAACGTTAAAGGAAACCGCAAAAGAGTTTCCACAAGATCATAGCTGGATTCATACTGATAACTATTTGACCGTTGTTTGCGATATTAGCGTACAAAGCCAAGTACAAGAGATGGTTAAGGCGGCGATAGACACCTTTGGTAAAGTTGATGTTTTGGTCAATAATGCTGGTAAAGCGGTACAAGGTAAAATAACCGATCTGTCTAGTGACGATTGGAACACCGCCATCAATATTAATTTGAATGGCAACTTTTATGTGTCACAAGCAGTCATGCCCCACTTAATCGCGACTAAAGGCAATATCGTCAATGTCTCATCACTCTCAGGTATGGGCGGTGATTGGAATATGGCTGCCTACAATGCGGCCAAAGCAGGCGTAACCAATTTGACGCGTACCTTAGCGTTAGACCATGGCCCTGATGGCGTGCGTGTCAATGCCGTCAACCCAAGTGTAACTAAGACCAACATGACAACAGCCATTCAAGATAATACAGAAAAAACAGAAAAATTCATCACACGTTCAGCGCTTGGTCGTCTTGCCACGCCCGAAGATATTGCCGCTGCCATTACTTTTTTAGCGAGTGAAGATGCAGCAATGATTACTGGCGTTAACCTACCAGTCGATGGCGGTGTGAGTGCATCTAACGGCCAGCCGCATTTCTAAAAAATGCTAATACGTTACTGGTATTAAAACCGAAATTTATCTAATAAAAAATAAGCCCTTGATATCAATGTATCAAGGGCTTACTAGTGATAGAGAATAAATAATAAGGGGTGATAACAAAAGAAGTTCAATAACAAAATGTTCAATCATAACAACCGCGATGGTAGAGCATTTAATCGGCTGAGTTATTGACATCTTGTAGTGGCTGCGACAAACACTCAGGATATTTCGGCATGACGCCTTTATACTGCGCGTAGACTTTTGGCAAGTCCGCCTCGATATCTCCAGTAGGATAAACAGGCGACAAAAAGCGTATTTCTTTGGTTTTATAATCCAATGCCACGGGCAAAATAGGGACACCAGCACCTAGCGCCAGATAATAAAAACCCGTTTTCCACTCTTTAGTATAATCACGGGTACCTTCTGGAGATAGTCCCAAAAACAGCGGCTCCCCTGTCTTGAACTTATCAATACTTGCCTGCAATACTGAGCCTTTATGACCACGATTAATAGGGATAAGGCCTAGCCATAATAATATCTGTGCAAGCACTGGGATCTTAAATAAAGTATGCTTGCCCATGATGCTAACTTTCAAATCAAGAGCAAACAAACCCGGCAATGCATAAAGGCCATCGAAATAAGACGTATGTGGTAAAGCCAATACGACCGCTTGCGAAATATTTGGAATCTCGCCCACGTTGCGCCAGCCTAATGTTTTTAGCAAACATGCTCCGATAACTGGCGTAATAGTACCGCCACGTTTGGGAATTGAATCACCCAAATCTGCTTTACCAAGTTTAGGTAAAATTTTAGAGCGTGCAGACGTAGCAAGAGCAGACTTAGAACGTTTTAAAAACTTCGATGTCATAACGGCACCAAATAATAAAAGATATCACTATCATAGCATTAAGTGCCTGCTCCTAAATTGACTTTTATAAGCTTTTATTAGGACTTATCTAACGTTAATTGTCTCTCTTATGAAATATCGGCCAAGTTACCCTTACTCTCTAGCCATGACTTACGGTCTGAGGCGCGTTTCTTTGCCAGTAGCATATCCATGATACCGTTGGTAAGCACCATATCATCCATATCTAGCTGTACCAAGCGGCGAGTATCGCGGTTCATGGTTGTCTCGCGCAACTGTTCCGCACTCATCTCACCCAACCCTTTAAAACGGGTAATCTGAGCTTTTTTATTGCCCGGTACATTGGCTAATATATGCGCAAGCTCTGGCTCATCTAACGCATAATGCACCTCTTTACCCACGTCCACGCGGTACAGCGGTGGCATCGCGACAAATAAGTGACCAGCGTCAACCAAGGCAGGGAAATGCTTGACGAATAATGCGCAGATCAGTGTGGCAATGTGCAAGCCATCAGAGTCAGCATCCGCCAAAATACATATCTTGTCATAGCGCAGCTCGGACAAATCATCAGAGGCAGGATCCACACCGATCGCAATAGCGATATCATGAATCTCTTGGCTGGATAGTACCGTGTCTGAGGACACTTCCCATGTGTTTAATATCTTACCGCGCAAGGGTAATATCGCCTGATAGTGACGATCACGTGCTTGCTTGGCACTACCACCTGCCGAATCCCCTTCTACTAAGAACAGCTCAGCGCCATCACGCAGATCACCGCGGCAATCTGCCAGTTTACCCGGCAATGCAGGCCCTTGTGTGATTTTCTTACGAGCGACTTTTTTGGCAGATTTTAGGCGGCGTCCTGCTTTATTAATCGCCAATTCGGCAATTTGCGTACCCATATCAGCATGCTGGTTTAACCACAGACTAAACGCATCTTTTGCCAATGTCTGTACTGCGCCAGCCGCCTCACGACTAGATAAGCGTTCTTTGGTCTGTCCAGAGAACTGCGGCTCAGAAAACTTAAGCGATAAGATATAGTTCACCCCATCCCACACATCTTCTGCCGTCAATTTCACACTGCGCGGTAGCAAATTATGAATATCGCAAAACTCACGCAATGCTTCTAAGATACCCGTGCGCAACCCATTAACGTGCGTGCCACCTTGCGCTGTTGGAATCAGGTTGACGTAGCTTTCTTGAATCGGTGTACCACCCTCAGGTAACCAAGACAACGCAAAGGTAATGGCAGCACGTTCGCCCGCTTTTGCATAGTAGTTATAATAAAACGGCGCTTGCGGTAATGTCTCAAGTCCATCTAACTGTTCGCTCAGGTACTCAACCACGCCATCTGTAAATTGCCAAACGACCTTTTCATCATTGATATCATCAACAAATTCAATCGTCAGTCCAGCAGACAAAACCGCTTTGGCCTTTAGATTGTGCTTAAGCTGTTTGACATTAAATTTGGGCGTATCAAAGAAGCTACCATCCGCCCAAAAGTGTACTCTCGTACCGCGCTTGCGTTTATTTGAGCTGACCGCTTCGGTCAATGGCGTCACGGGTGCGCCATTTTCAAACGCCATATCAAACTGTGTGCTGTCACGCCATACAGTGACTTCAACACGCGTGGATAGCGCATTGACGACAGAAATACCCACGCCATGCAAGCCACCTGACACTTCATAATTAGAAGTCGAAAACTTACCACCCGCATGCAAACGGGTCAAAATCAGCTCAATACCGGATTGATTGAACTCAGGATGAATATCGGTCGGCATGCCGCGACCATCATCTTCAACTGACAACGACCCATCACTATGCAGCTGGACTTTGATGGTTTTGGCATAACCTGCCAATGCTTCATCGACCGAGTTATCAATGACTTCTTGCGCCAAATGATTGGGGCGCGTGGTGTCGGTATACATACCGGGACGACGACGGACTGGCTCAAGCCCTTCTAAAACTTCTAACGATTGCGCATTATATTGACTCACAAATGCATCCTTAACGATTATGTGCGATTAATTCTATGGAACCATTATAACGAAAAACAGCGACGTTAACGCTAATAGTCCATCGCTCACGTCATATAATGTCGTCTATTTAGGTTTTTACCAAATCTCGTATCATCTCAAGCACCATTGGTAATTGCTCAGCAAAGTCACTAAAACGATGATCGCCGCCCGCTTGCACCGTTACCTTAGCGCCTTGCGCATGATAGAAGTCTTTAGACAACTCAGGGTTTAGTAATTCATCGCCTTCTTTGATCAATACAGCCACTTTATCTGGATAATTCAACGTAGATAATGGATGATCCGCAAACCATTGCAAATCAGCATTAGTAATATCCCAGCCGCCTGCTGTCGAATGTAAAACATAATCCTCAGACGATGTATCTTTGCTACCACTGGTGTCACTGTTAGATGAAATGGCGTCATTGGCAAAGCGCTGAAGTGTGACATGTGGTTGCGTACTGGGATTTAATAATAGCGCGGTGCATCCCGTATGATTGCTGACTAAGGTAGAAAAATATCCGCCCAATGAGCTACCGATTAATACGGTACTGGTCAACTCAACTTCTGCTCCTCCAATATTTCCGCTTTTATCATTGGCATTATTTATCAAGGACAATATGTGATCAAAAACTTGAGCAGGCGCTTGGTTTAAATCAGGGCGTAATACAGTAATATCAGGATAATACTGCTGGCAATACGCTTCTAACAGCTTACCTTTGGTAGAATTGGCATCGCTGTCCAATCCATGAATATAAATGAGGTTCATGTATGATCTCGCTTTTTCGACTTATTGTGATTGTTTTATGATGTCTGTTTTACGATGACTATTTATAGTGAATGGAACGCTCAGCATAACACCCGCCCCTTAAACATAGTAACAATAAAACGGCACACTATTAGTCGGTATTTGCGACATAATAGGACTGTGACAATAGTTTGCGCCAGTCAAAGGAATGACCGTAATAGCAATGGAGCCGCCATGAATCCACAGTTTGAGCTGTTCGATATTGACAACCCTTGTATCGGTGTCTGTCAAAGCAATAAAAAAGGCTATTGCTTTGGTTGCTTGCGCAGTCGTCCTGAGCGTCAAATGTGGCTGAGTATGAGTACAGAGGAACGCCGAGAGGTATTACGGCTTATCGCAGGGCGTAAACAGCGTATCGAGCAGATGAGACAACGTAAAGGTGAGCAGTTGGGGCTTAATTTTGAGGAAGAGGTTGAAATTAGTGAGTTGTTTTAGATATGTAGACTTAAATAATATACTAATAACTTAGTAGTTATCTTGGCTAGCTCAACTGCATTCAGTAATTTAGGTATGTCAGCTAAAATACTAGATTTAAGTGCTTTCAAAATAAAACTTTGCTTATAACATTTCTCAAAATGCTAACAGTACGCAGCGAGCTTTTATCAAAAAGTGTAGCGTAGCCAAATGATAGCAAATAAATATAGTTCAGAATTGAGTTCCAGTTCAATTTGCTTATTGAGAAACCCTCCCAATCCACTCGTTATATATAAAATCAATCAAAAACTTCAACTTCTCGTAATCATAATTACCATTATTATGATTGAACTTTAGGAACTTTCTTGTATATCTATCTTTATCAATCAATTCACCTTGATAAGAATCCAATGATTTATTATATGAAGTCCATCTAATACAAGATTCCGTACTGTCAATGACTGAATGATCTAAAAAACATTCAATGGCTACAGCTGTACCGTTAATATTTTCGAAGCTTTCACCTTGTGGACCTATTGTCTTATAGGATTCAAAAGATGCGTGATTTGGTAGCTTGATAATATGCATATTAGATGGAACATCCATTTCACTCAGCTGATTGTATTTAGCCACACCTGCTACGTCATTATCAAATATAACTAAAACATTTTTTTTAATACCAATACTTATAAGTCCTTTACAGAAGTTATAGAGGTTCCCATCTCCCGTAAATGGATAATTATCCTCCATGTCGATAAATGTGAAAAAATCAGAGATATCTGAATATAGTAACTGTATGGCTTTCTTTAGTATGTGAGTATCTGACGAACCTTCTGTAACAAATAAAATTTCCTGACCTACACCTACTTTTTCAAAAATTTCATCTCTACGAACCCAGCCGTTATTGACTATATCAGCATAACTCCAAAAAACATCAAGATCATTATTAGCCTGATTTTCAGCTAAAATACGTAATGTAATATAAGGATCAATATTCTCAAAGACCAATCCAATATCTTTATCTACTATCTCTGACAAATTATGTATTTTATTAAATTCTGAGTGTTTAAATAAGTACTTGGAAAGGAACTCTCCAGGGTCATAATCTTCCCACTCATCATCAAGCGTCATTTTAGAAATATCTAAATTAGATATAATTGAGTAGAAATCGTCAAATGGTAGAGGTATATCAGGATAATACTCTGGAACTTCATTTAAATGATCTTCATACTGCTTTTTAAGAGAATCTAGATTGTAGCCAAGAAGGTCTAAACGTCTTTTTGTTGATCCAAGTTTTCGACTTAAGCCTTCTTTATATTCAATAATATTATCCGAATAATAATAAGGGATATCTTTTACATCACTGAGCTGAAATAAAGAGCCATGATCGCTGTAAGAGTTATTTTTACCCCAATCTAATTCTAGTTTACCAATACCAAATGAAACCATTGAACCCATATATATTTCCTCGATTCACTAATAATTAGTTAACCAAGTTAGTTTAGCAGTTAATTTTTATATCATGAGTATCTTTTTAATCACGCACAAAGAAAAGCCCCTTGATACGTTAGCATCAAGGGGCAAATCAGGAATAGAGAGCTGACGATGACCTACTCTCACATGGGCGAACCACACTACCATTGGCGCTACGATGTTTCACTTCTGAGTTCGGGAAGGGATCAGGTGGGGCCATCGCGCTATTGTCGTCAGCAAAGGGGGTTAGATATGAGTCTGTTTTAGTTTTACTTATTTGACTAAGTATCACTTAACCTAACTGAATCAAGGTTAAAGGTGATATCGAAATGTTCTTTCTTTATTCTAAAGCTTTCGCTTTACAAGATAGATTAATTAGACTTGTATACAAACCACTTGGGTGTTGTATGGTCAAGCCAAACGAGCAATTAGTACAGGTTAGCTACACACATCGCTGTGCTTCCACACCCTGCCTATCAACGTCCTAGTCTTGAACGGCTCTTTAGGGAAATCTAATCTTGAGGTGGGCTTCCCGCTTAGATGCTTTCAGCGGTTATCCCATCCGAACGTAGCTACCGGGCAATGCCACTGGCGTGACAACCCGAACACCAGAGGTTCGTCCACTCTGGTCCTCTCGTACTAGGAGCAGATCCTCTCAAATTTCCAACGCCCACGGTAGATAGGGACCGAACTGTCTCACGACGTTCTAAACCCAGCTCGCGTACCTCTTTAAATGGCGAACAGCCATACCCTTAGGACCTGCTTCAGCCCTAGGATGAGATGAGCCGACATCGAGGTGCCAAACACCGCCGTCGATATGAACTCTTGGGCGGTATCAGCCTGTTATCCCCAGAGTACCTTTTATCCGTTGAGCGATGGCCCTTCCATACAGAACCACCGGATCACTAAGACCTACTTTCGTACCTGCTCGACTTGTGGGTCTCGCAGTTAAGCGCGCTTTTGCCTTTATACTCTACGACCGATTTCCGACCGGTCTGAGCGCACCTTCGTACTCCTCCGTTACTCTTTAGGAGGAGACCGCCCCAGTCAAACTACCCACCATACATTGTCCTCGGTATTGTTATACCTGAGTTAGAACCCCAACATGACCAGGGTGGTATTTCAAGATTGGCTCCACCAAGACTAGCGTCTCGGCTTCAAAGCCTCCCACCTATCCTGCACAAGTCAGGTCAAAGTTCAATGTAAAGCTGTAGTAAAGGTTCACGGGGTCTTTCCGTCTAGCCGCGGGTACACAGCATCTTCACTGCGATTTCGATTTCACTGAGTCTCTGCTGGAGACAGCGCTGCCATCATTATGTCATTCGTGCAGGTCGGAACTTACCCGACAAGGAATTTCGCTACCTTAGGACCGTTATAGTTACGGCCGCCGTTTACTGGGGCTTCGATCAAGAGCTTCGCTTACGCTAACCCCATCAATTAACCTTCCAGCACCGGGCAGACATCACACCCTATACGTCCACTTTCGTGTTTGCAGAGTGCTGTGTTTTTAATAAACAGTTGCAGCAGCCTGGTATCTGCGACTGCCAGCAGCTCAAGGAGCAAGTCCTATCACCACCAACAGCGTACCTTCTCCCGAAGTTACGGTACCATTTTGCCTAGTTCCTTCAGCAGAGTTCTCTCAAGCGCCTTGGTATTCTCTACCTGATCACCTGTGTCGGTTTAGGGTACGATTCGTTTATAACTATTGCTTAGAAGCTTTTCCTGGAAGCATGGTATTTGCCACTTCGCTGTACAAGTACAGCTTGCTATCAGATCTCGGTATAAAATAGCCCGGATTTACCTAAGCTATAAACCTACATCCTTTCACCTGGACAACCAACGCCAGGCTGACATAACCTTCTCCGTCCCTCCATCGCATTATAAACAAGTATCGGAATATTAACCGATTTCCCATCGACTACGCCTTTCGGCCTCGCCTTAGGGGTCGACTCACCCAGCCCCGATTAACGTTGGACTGGAACCCTTGATCTTCCGGCGTGCGAGCTTTTCACTCGCATTATCGTTACTCACGTCAGCATTCGCTCTTGTGATACCTCCAGCATGCTTTACAACACACCTTCACAGGCTTACACAACGCTCCCCTACCACTTGAAAACAAATTCAAATCCGCAGCTTCGGCTCCTAGTTTGAGCCCCGTTACATCTTCCGCGCGGGCCGACTCGACTAGTGAGCTATTACGCTTTCTTTAAAGGATGGCTGCTTCTAAGCCAACCTCCTAGCTGTCTATGCCTTCCCACCTCGTTTCCCACTTAACTAGGAATTTGGGGCCTTAGCTGGCGGTCTGGGTTGTTTCCCTCTCCACAATGGACGTTAGCACCCACTGTGTGTCTCCCGGATATCACTCATCGGTATTCGGAGTTTGCATCGGTTTGGTAAGTCGGTATGACCCCCTAGCCGAAACAGTGCTCTACCCCCAATGGTGTTCGTCCGAGGCGCTACCTAAATAGCTTTCGGGGAGAACCAGCTATCACCGAGTTTGATTAGCCTTTCACCCCTATCCACAAGTCATCCCCTGGCTTTTCAACGACAGTGGGTTCGGTCCTCCGGTTGATGTTACTCAACTTTCAACCTGCTCATGGATAGATCACTCGGTTTCGGGTCTATACCCTGCAACTATGCGCCCTATTAAGACTCGGTTTCCCTACGGCTCCCCTAAACGGTTAACCTTGCTACAGAATATAAGTCGCTGACCCATTATACAAAAGGTACGCGGTCACCCTAATAAATTAAGGCTCCCACTGCTTGTACGCACACGGTTTCAGGTTCTATTTCACTCCCCTCACAGGGGTTCTTTTCGCCTTTCCCTCACGGTACTGGTTCACTATCGGTCAGTCAGGAGTATTTAGCCTTGGAGGATGGTCCCCCCATCTTCAAACAGGATTTCTCGTGCCCCGCTCTACTTAATATGTTAATGCTAATGTTTCGAATACAGGACTATCACCTACTACGGTCAGCTTTCCCACGCTGTTCTTCTACATTAGTACTAATCGGCTTCTCCCCGTTCGCTCGCCGCTACTAGGGGAATCTCAATTGATGTCTATTCCTAAGGGTACTGAGATGTTTCACTTCCCCTCGTTCGCTTCCTAATAAATTAGGATACCTACCTTATGGTAAGTGGGTTTCCCCATTCAGAAATCTCCGGATCACAGGATATTGCCGCCTCCCCGAAGCTTATCGCAGGCTGTCACGTCTTTCATCGCCTCTGACTGCCAAGGCATCCACCATGTGCGCTTCATTACTTGACCATACAACCCCAAGTAGTCTTTCGACTTCAAAGTGTCATACAATCTAATTATGATAACGATATCACCTATGTTTATACGCTTGATTCAGTTCTCTTATTTCTTTTTAGTAATCAACCCCTGGGATAACAACTGATGTCGTTAAGAGGTTGATTACTAAGGTTAGGAAGTGCGCGTGAACACGCTCCTCCTAACCCAGACTCATATCTATGTTTTTAAATAGTTTCTATGCTCTCATCGAGTCACAGATTCTGTATAAAACAGAAAGAAGTAATCGTGTCTTTATTCAAGATGAATCACTTGTTTCTATTTAATACCTATTTTATTTATTCGCACTCTAAGCTTAACTAAAGTAGTGGTGGAGCCAAACGGAGTCGAACCGTTGACCTCCTGCGTGCAAGGCAGGCGCTCTACCAACTGAGCTATGGCCCCATATAAATGGTGGGTCTAAGTGGACTTGAACCACTGACCCCCGCGTTATCAACACGGTGCTCTAACCAGCTGAGCTACAGACCCAATACGTTTGCTAAAACGTAAGCTTAAACTAAAGAACAACTTGTTGTGAATTCTTGCTGACCGAATGCTGTCTATAAGGAGGTGATCCAGCCGCAGGTTCCCCTACGGCTACCTTGTTACGACTTCACCCCAGTCATCAACCACACCGTGGTGATCGCCTTCCTTACGGTTAGGCTAACCACTTCTGGTGCAATCAACTCCCATGGTGTGACGGGCGGTGTGTACAAGGCCCGGGAACGTATTCACCGCGGCATTCTGATCCGCGATTACTAGCGATTCCTACTTCATGGAGTCGAGTTGCAGACTCCAATCTGGACTACGATAGGCTTTTTGAGATTCGCATCACATCGCTGTGTAGCTGCCCTCTGTACCTACCATTGTAGCACGTGTGTAGCCCTGGTCGTAAGGGCCATGATGACTTGACGTCGTCCCCGCCTTCCTCCAGTTTGTCACTGGCAGTATCCTTAGAGTTCCCGGCTTAACCCGCTGGTAACTAAGGACAAGGGTTGCGCTCGTTGCGGGACTTAACCCAACATCTCACGACACGAGCTGACGACAGCCATGCAGCACCTGTATTCTAATTCCCGAAGGCACTCCCGCATCTCTGCAGGATTCTAGATATGTCAAGACCAGGTAAGGTTCTTCGCGTTGCATCGAATTAAACCACATGCTCCACCGCTTGTGCGGGCCCCCGTCAATTCATTTGAGTTTTAACCTTGCGGCCGTACTCCCCAGGCGGTCTACTTATTGCGTTAGCTGCGTCACTAAGTCCTCAAGGGACCCAACGACTAGTAGACATCGTTTACGGCGTGGACTACCAGGGTATCTAATCCTGTTTGCTACCCACGCTTTCGAGCCTCAGTGTCAGTATGATGCCAGGAGGCTGCCTTCGCCATCGGTATTCCTTCAGATCTCTACGCATTTCACCGCTACACCTGAAATTCTACCTCCCTCTCACCTACTCTAGTCTGACAGTTTCAGATGCAGTTCCCAGGTTAAGCCCGGGGATTTCACATCTGACTTATCAAGCCACCTACGCTCGCTTTACGCCCAGTAATTCCGATTAACGCTTGCACCCTCTGTATTACCGCGGCTGCTGGCACAGAGTTAGCCGGTGCTTATTCTGCAGCTAATGTCATCGTCCACGGGTATTAACCGAGGAGTCTTCTTCACTGCTTAAAGTGCTTTACAACCAAAAGGCCTTCTTCACACACGCGGCATGGCTGGATCAGGGTTTCCCCCATTGTCCAATATTCCCCACTGCTGCCTCCCGTAGGAGTCCGGGCCGTGTCTCAGTCCCGGTGTGGCTGATCATCCTCTCAGACCAGCTACAGATCGTCGCCATGGTAGGCCTTTACCCCACCATCTAGCTAATCCGACTTAGGCTCATCTAATAGCGAGAGCAACAAGTTGCCCCCTTTCTCCCGTAGGACGTATGCGGTATTAATACGAGTTTCCCCGTGCTATCCCCCACTACTAGGTAGATTCCTAAGTATTACTCACCCGTCCGCCGCTCGTCATCTTCTAGCAAGCTAGAAATGTTACCGCTCGACTTGCATGTGTTAAGCCTGCCGCCAGCGTTCAATCTGAGCCATGATCAAACTCTTCAGTTTAATCTTGCTATGAAGCTCTTTAAAGAAGCTTCTAAACTTGGCTCATCTAATCTGGCAAAATCGCTAAAAATTATGTTCGTAATGAATTAACTTTGAGTTTTTCTGCTGTCTTAAATGATAATTTTTATAGTTAATAATCTTCCCGAAAAGAAAAGATAGTCAACTTTATTTTTTAGCATTCTGAATCAGCAAAAATCCACACAAGTTGTTCTTTAGTTATGCTTTTAAATAATGTCTGACCACTGTCGTCCAGTAGCAGTTATGTCTCTTATCTATTCAGTCTAAACCAATGTGGCTTATCCTGTTTAGCGAGCTGACTATCATATCATGTTTTAATAGACTGTCAAGCTTCTTTTTTTAATTCGTTTCAATAAGTTAGCTGGTTATCTGTTAGTGATTATTCATCACTTTGTTAACTGCTTTGCCTTAATGAGGTGCGTATTATAGACGCTTTATTTATGAAGTCAAGAAGTAAATTATTTTATTTTAAAGGTAACTTAAAATGATTCACTCAGTTAGCTAGATTAGTTATGGGGTAAACCACTTCTCAATCCGCCTTCCCTTCCGACTGGGACGCATTATACGCAGG
>CAVUUW010000004.1:0-9083 GCA_963744895.1 uncultured Gammaproteobacteria bacterium | reverse complement strand
GCAGCATCCCTTTTGGGGTGCTGTTTTTTTATTTTGAGAACCTGATAAAAACTTAACAACCTTCACTTCTATTCGTTGTTAACTTCTTCGCTAATGTTTCAACTATATTTTCAGCTTCTTCTTCAATACTATTATTCGTATCAAAACCTAATCCACCATACTTTCTAGTTTCATCAAATAAACCTATATCAGTATCTGAATACCAGATAGGTATTATTGAATTATCACCAAAACGAATTTTAAATTGATCCGACTCAAATTTTGTCCATATCTTTCTAGGATAATGTTCACTAAGTAGAACCACAACATAGTCTGCTTCGGTTTGATAGATTGGTGCCAAATAGTCTTCTACATTCTCTGCAAGAATTCTATGTTGCTCATCCTTATCATAGAAAGTAGGTATTTCTCTTTCCACTAATTTTATATATATAAGATTAGCTAGATTTCTATTTTCACCTGCAAACGAAAGCGCAATATCATAAGGTCTTGAAAAACTTATACTAGTAAATCCGATATTTCGAGTAAAATCATTCCAATTAATATTTTTTATATAAAATAGAAACTTAGGATCTTCAATTGTCAATAAATTAGACTGATCGTCATAATGAATAACTTTCTCTAAATCTGAACTTGATTTAAGATGATTAACTAAGTAACCTTTTTCAACAATCTGATTAATACTATTTTTCATTTCAGGGTATTTATTAATTATTTCATTTATTGGTAATGACCAGTCTGAACTTTCGCTTAACCATTTAAGTAAATGCAAATATGGAGCCCGGCCTTCTTTCCTTAATCGTGGACCTGTTGCAAATCTTTTAGCATGTTCGAAAAAAACCCGTCGTAAGTCTTTTATAACGTTGTTTTTTACTATCTCCATACTGATATTGATCGACATCTCTGAATCTTGCTTTTCAATAATATTAGAAAGTATGCATGTATCTTGAGATAGCATTTGTGCTATATGCAGACTTCCTTTGGACTCCTCAACAATCCTATCTTTTATATTAATCTTCACATTCAGAGCTTTCTCTCCAAGCGTTATCATTTCACTCACTTTCTCATCAGGATTAGCTTCAAACTTAATAGTATCAATCCTATTATTCAGATCAGGAGCAAAAGATATTAAAGAGTCACCAGCTTTGTTAATCCCTATAAGTATAAGTTTTGAATTTTCAGACTCTTCATCAGCTAAAGTCTTCATGAAATCTGACAAATTCTTCTTATTTGTAGTAGATAGCATATGAAAATCATCTATTACTACTATGCCAATATTTTCCTTTTCAAATAACTTCTCGACAATTTTTACATCAGCTTTTTTTCTTGACGTAAGATAAGTGACGTTATCTTCAAGATTCAAGTGCTCAAGAGCCCTTTTTACACTCGTAGTTTTACCAATTCCCGAAGGACCTTCAATCACTAATCCTCTTCCTTTAGTTCTTAAGGCAACTTTGAGTCTAGTGTACTCCGAAGGTTCAACAAACGTATAAGTTGGAACTCCAGACGTCTTATAAACATCCTCTAAGTGAATTGTCATAAAATACCTTATAGAAACTCTATTGATGGAATATATTGAGCCAATATACATTAGTTTATATATAAAAGTATAAAAAAACACCCAACCAAGTTGAGTGTTTTTTTATTTCATCTAAATACCAGCGTCAATAAAACAATACTCACGTCGTATAATAAAAATACCAACCATGATGTAGCTCAGTTAGAGATATGACGGTAAGTCCATAAGGCGGTATCATATAACCAACTTCGATATCATTATTTGGCGCTTTCAAGTAGCCAAATTCATTATCCAAAAATCCGCCCATTGTTAGCACGATATAACCATCCTCTCGTGCCATACTAACGATACCTGAGCGATCTAGCTTCTTGCGTAGTAAAGCGACTTCTTCTACCTCTAAATCATCTGCCCTTATCTTTCCAGCATAAGCTGCCGCTATCTCTCTTTCAGTTGTATAGCGGTCATCATTGGAGATAAGCTGATCATTTAGCATCTTATGGTAACGACGCATATTACTTATTTGATAGACATTGGCCTCTTGGCTGAGGGTGTCTATAGCCTGCAAATTATTTTTATTAAGCAAGAAATGCACTTGATTTCCCATACCAATTGCTGAAAGATAAAATGCAATAACAGCAACTATGGGAAATATCGCTAACGGCATATAAGAAGATAGTTTTTTATATCCTTTGCTGAATATATTTAACACCGAAAATAGTAATCCAGCAATCAGAAAAAATAGCAGCGTCAGCATACTTAAAATCGGCCCAAAACTGCCAAAATAGGGAGAATTAAGTAGGCTTACCGAGAGAATAAACAAGCCAAGATATTTAGCGTATTTTTTATTTTTTGGCGTCATAACAGTTTCACACTGGATTTGAATATTAATAATATCTTAGAGTGAGCCTGTTATAAGTAAGATGAAATAAGGATGAAATGAATATGGAGTGAATGACTTACGTTTAAACAAGGTCACTTCTATATTTTTATAGATTAATATTATCAATCTTATAACCCTGCCCAATACCAATCAGGACCAAAAAAATAACTGATCAACACTGACATCGCAACCAGCAATATCGTAAAACCAATAGCACCCAGCCATGATGTACCACCCGCTTGAGCGAGTTTTTCTCTTGCTATATTTAGGTCTCTATTGGATGCCATTATCTTTTTGGTATGGTGAATACTGTGATTAAGATAAAAATAATTGCCAAAAAGGCCTGTAACGACAATCCCTACAGCAAGAAAGAGTGAATTGCTTATTGCATTATATGTCTGCTCACCGAGCACATACATCAACACTGTATCTAAGAGCGATGTACCAAGCATCACAAAAAATGCAATTTTATACATTTTTCGATAAGACAGCCAAGATATGCCTAGTAAAACCCCAGCTAGATTGAATTTTGGGCGCGGCGTCTCTTTTTTATCTAATATTAAATGTGGCTCACTATCTTCAAAAAATTTATCACGGTAATAACTGTCATACTTTTCACCGACAAATGCCGCCAGTAGCGTATCAGCGATTTCAGCATCAGAAGGCAATCTGTGCGCTATGCTTTGTGCCTCTTTTGAAATATTGACAGGCGTTAATGGTGGCGGCGTTTGTGCTTGAGCATTATTAAGGCGTTGATCACAATTTGAACAAGTTAAAGCGTCACGTGAGTTTTCTTGGCTACAAGTATTACACAGCATCGTATCCCTTATTATTATCAAAGGTAAAAGTTTCAGATATTTAATAAATAAACCGATTAAAGTCGATCTATTATAATCAATTACAACAAATGTTCAATAATAAACTAAATTATCCCAATTCACTTAGGTGGCCAAAAAAAACACCCAACCAAGTTGAGTATTTTTTATTACCTATGACGACTATTTAAGACTTACAACGTACTGATAATCTCATTTAACTGCTCATTGAATTCCTTATCCGTCACTTGTCCTGACTCAACGTCAAAGTTATCGAAGAAGTTGGGCAATGACAGTGCACCTTTGACATCGGCGGCAAAGAATGGCGCTGAGCCTTTAGCCGCAGCAAGCACGCTTTGTGCACCGCTAGATCCTGGTGAGGTGGCGAGCATAATCATTGGTTTGTCTTGATAGACTTTCATATCGATGCGTGATGCCCAGTCAAATAGGTTTTTATACGCGGAGGTATACGAGCCATTGTATTCAGCAAAGGAGATGACCACCGCGTCCGCCTCACCAATCGCTTGATAAAAATCATGCGCAAATGCAGGAATGCCGCTTTCTTTCTCGCGCTCTTCGCTAAATATTGGCATCTCTAAATCATGAATATCGAGTAAGGTAACATCTGCATTGCTAACTTGCTGAGCGGCATAGGATGCCAATTTCTGATTGATTGAGTTTCTGCTGTTGCTGGTGCCAAAAGCAAGTACTTTCATTATAAAATCCTTATGAGTTGTGAGTTATATAGCGGCGATATCACGCCGCTTGTGCTTTGAGCATGGCAGCGCTGGCGACTGCTAACAGCGCCGTAAAGCCTGCCGTGAGTAAATAAAAATGGCTATAAGCCAATATTGCGATGAGGGCGGACGATATCAATGGTGAGACAAATTGACCGATAAAAATGCTGCTCGTCAATACGCCTGATGCCAGTCCGCGCTTATCACTCGGCACCAGTGCCAGCCCTGTCACCATAAAGTTGGGCATCACAAGACCCATGCAAACCCCCATAAGCGCGCAGCCGACGACGACTAGGCCAAACGACGACGCCTGTGACAGTACCACCATCCCTATCGCCATGGTCATAAAGCCTACCAATGCCACGCCATAGTTCTGGATTTTGTCCACCAGTTTGCCAAAGCTAATACCCGTAATCGCTGCCGCCAGTGTGCCTGCGCCCATGGCTAAACCTGACTTGCTAGCATCGGTGATACCGATATCGACCATAAAAAAAGGTATCTGCGTCGGCAAGATATAAAACACAATCAAATGACAAAACAGCACTAGCGCGCAGGCTGCCAGCGCCCATTTCCAGCGCGCTTTATTTTTAATCGTGTCTTCGGTTTGAGTGTTCTCTGTTACCTGTGTCACAGACGCATCATTGGTACTCGCAACATCCTTAATGGCAAAAAACACCAATGGCACTAGCAACAGCGCCGCCGCGTAAATGTAAAATGGCAAACGCGCACTGATGTTAGCCAAGTAACCAGCAGTGACGATAAAGACAATGCCGCCGATATTTGAGAAAGATTGCTGCAAGCCCATAAACTGACTGCGCTGCTGACCCGCAAAATAATCGGTAATCAGCGCAGTAATCGCGGTCATCAGTCCGGCAACGCAAATGCCCAAAATCGCACGGCTGATGAGGATAGCCTCAAGTCCTGACAACAACGCCCCAGCCGCACCCGATAACGCAAATACCGTGGTCGAGATCAGTAGCTGCTTGCGCCGACCGAATTTATCAGCAGTCCAACCGAGTATGGGCGCAAAAATAACCACAAATAACGCTGGTATCGGTAGCAGCATCTTGACTAAAAGATCAGCGGACGCTGTCCCTGAAAACTCACGCGCCAGACCGGGTAAGGCAGGAGCAATGGTAGCGTTAGACATCACCGTCAAGGTAGATAGCAGCAGCAAGCACAGCGCACTTGGTGCCAATAAGTTATTTTTCATGCCCTACTCTCATCGTTAATTGCTTGTTTTGCGCAAGCGGTGGCTTGAATGAATACTGAATAAGCGCTATTCTGCTACCTAAACCTAAGTTGAGGTCAAGCAAAAAATGCAAAAAAAACTTATCCCTGAATGGATATCAGTTGGTATGCTCAGCGAGAGGACAGGTGTGGCAGTGTCTGCGCTACATTTTTATGAGCGCAAAGGTCTGATAAAAAGTCAAAGAAACGATGCCAATCATAGACAATACCCAAAGCACGTCATTCGTATCGTCTCCTTGATTCAGGTGGCGCAGCGTACAGGGTTTTCATTAGAGGAAGTTTTATTAGAGCTGGATGAGCTGCCCAACCGTACCCGCATCACGATTGAAGATTGGGAAGCGCTCGGTATCAGATGGCAAGCGGAACTGGATCGCAAGATTACGCAATTGAACGAATTAAAAAGCATGATGAGCGACTGTATCGGCTGTGGTTGCCTATCGCTTGAGCGCTGTAAGCTCTTAAACCCTTATGATGAGCTAGGCGAGACAGGCACAGGGCCGCGTTTGATGACGGAATAAAGTATATCGTAACCTCTTAATATCGCCATTTTAAACGTTTTAATTACCAATAAAACATTAACAACGCTATCTGTAGATACCAAATAATATGCTCGATACTTTTCAGCAACACCTACAAAAAAATGGCTTTACTCAACTAGAAGCTGAGCAACTCAGGCAGTCAGCAACGCTCGTTGAGATACCCGCTCGTCATCCTTTGCTCCATCAAAACGACTATGCAAAAGAAGTTTTCTTTTTGTTGGAAGGAATATGTCACTCAGTGTATCAAACTGTCAATGGGAAAGAATTTAGTAAAGAGTTCTATTGGGAAAATGATTGGATCATTGGTTTTGAGAGTCTAATCAACAAACAGCCTTCTGCCTACTTGCTCCGATCCGTGACTAGATGTACTTTGCTGGCATTGCCTACCGAAATATTGGAAACATGGCGGCAGCAAAAACGCAGTATTTATATGAAGATGCTTGAGACGCAACTAATGCATAAAGAGAGCAAAGAGCGCTTTATGTTGCTTTATACCGCCCAAGAGCGCTATGCACTATTTTGCCAAGAGTATCCTAGCTTGTTAGATCGCCTAAGCGACTATCAGATTGCCGCCTACCTTGGCATTACGCCTATTAGTCTCAGTCGTATCAAAAAACGTCGTCTAAATTAACAAAGGTTAATTACCTAATCAGCCAACCTTGCTACAGTAGCGTATTATCTATCAGCAGACGGAAAACTTTATGATTACTTGGCAGCTCAAGCTTTTCGTTGAATTAGCGACGATCCAGTTGTATCAACTCCTTAAACTTAGAGTGGATGTGTTCGTGGTCGAACAACAGTGCCCTTATCCTGAATTGGATGATAAAGATCATCAGAAGGGCGTTTATCATTTACTTGGTTATGACGGTGACCAGCTTGTCGCCTGTACCCGTCTATTGCCGAAAGGCGTGAGTTATCCATCCGTCAGTATTGGCCGCGTCGCTACCTCAGCAGATCATCGAGGTGGCGGTATTGGGCATCAACTGTTAGCAGAAGCATTAAGAAACTGTCAATCTTTATGGCCTGATGAATCTATTGAGATTGGTGCGCAAGCGTATCTAGAAGCGTTTTATACACAACATGGCTTTGTCAAAACGTCAGACACCTATTTAGAAGACGACATTCCACATATTGATATGAAGCTCGAAAAATAACCGTTCTTAGATTTATTTTTGCGTTACCTCTTTTTGTCGTTAATTATATTCCCAGACATAAACACAAAAAAGCCCACGCTATCGTGGGCTTTTTTTATGCATGGATAACGTAAACAGGATTACTCCCACTCAATCGTCGCAGGTGGCTTGCTCGACACATCATAAGTTACACGTGAGACATCAGCGATTTCATTCATGATGCGGTTCGATACGGTCATATCAAGCATAGTTGATATGACGTCTATCTAATGGCTTCAAATTGGTTATCAATAAAGAAATGCCTGCGAAACTCTTGATGACCTTTAGCCGTAATAATAACTTCCCGATATCCATGAACGCGTTCAATCCAGTTGTTTTTTTCAAAAAAATCTAATAAAGATGAGCCTAACTGTCCACCAACATGAAATCGTCTTTCGCTCCAGTCTAAACATGGACAGCATTTCTTCCGCTTAGTTTTCTCATCTATATTGATACCTAACTGCAAAAACTGTTCTTTACCTTGTGCTGTCAGACCACAACCGTCACTGCTAACCCATTTATTCTCTAATAAAAAATCATACAGTTTAACCGCAACTTCCCCTGCCATATGGTCATAGCATGTCCGTGCTTTTAATAATTCTTTTGGGACTTTTGATCGGGAGGAGTTATTTATTTGAAAAGTGACTCCCATCATATTTTCGAGTAATGAAGCGATGTTGTTACTATAAAGGCGAAAATATCTGTGACGTCCCTGAGATAAACAGGTAATAAGGTTGGCTTTGAGCAGACGAGATAAATGAGCGCTGGTGGTAGATGCAGAGACATCTGCTATGACGCTTAGTTCAGTCGCCGTCCATGCTTTGCCATCCATCAAGGCACAAAGAATCTTCATCCGCGAGGGATCGGACATGGCAGCCGCGAGGGATGCCATATTGCTTTCTTGATTGTAGTCAGTGTTGTCTATCAAAGACGTGTTTTGTTTACTCAATTTTAGACAGCCCACGCAATCGTCGCTTTTTCAGCTAATACATCGTTATCAGTGACAAGGATCAATCGATTGTCATGATCACTATATTGAACGATAATATTTACTTCATTGTCTGCCAATGCTTTGGCAATTGCACCCAGTTCTCCGGGCTGTTCTTGCTTTAGCTTGCGTATAAGTGGCGAGCAAACATGTTTTACATCAAACCCATGATGGGTAAGAACGTCCTTCGCTTTTTCGCCATCTTCCACCAAAAAATGAGCATGGCTCTGATTACCAACAGTAAATACACCACCTCCTTCTAAACCAATGCCATTGTTTCCTAGTACCTCTCCAAAACGAGCCAATTCACCAACACTACTTTTGAAAACTATATGTATGTCATGCATCGCTCTATCCCTTCCTTATTGAGAGTGATACTCTCGAGTTGACGTTAAAATACTGATTTTGTACGAAGAAAAAATAGATCTTTTTCCTTCTTCTTGAGCAAATTTGTGTTGAGCATTTTGTTTCCACTGTTTAATGGCCTCTTCATGTTCCCACCAAGATATTGAAATAAATTTGTCTGTGTTGGTGGTGCTTTGAAAGCGTTCAATCGATATAAATCCATCGATATCGCTAAGCAGTGGTTTTAATTGTTCAGCCAGTTGAAAATAACGATCTTTCTTTTCTGGAACGGCTAAAGCTTCAAAGAATACCGCTATCATTTTCTCCCCCTCAATGTTACTAAGTTATATTAAGTACGGT
The DNA here is from genome assembly GCA_963744895.1 of uncultured Gammaproteobacteria bacterium. Classification (GTDB taxonomy): domain Bacteria; phylum Pseudomonadota; class Gammaproteobacteria; order Pseudomonadales; family Moraxellaceae; genus Psychrobacter. Next base: position 480 of record CAVUUW010000004.1, on the reverse strand, counting down.
GTATTAGCTACTTTAACAACATAGAAAACGAATACTTCGGGCATGAGCGAAATGTGCTGGTCGGGTAAGCCGCTTAGCTCATAGAGGAAAGAATTTTAGGAAAGCATTTAGAAAATATAGATGGGCTAGCTAACAAGTACAGAGCAGACGCTCGTTAAATAGCTATGTCTAAAACACAAAAAAGCCCACGCTATCGTGGGCTTTTTTTATGCATTGATTACTTAAACAGGATTATTCCCACTCAATCGTCGCTGGTGGCTTGCTCGACACATCATAAGTCACGCGTGATACTTCCGCGATTTCATTCATAATGCGATTAGATACCGTCTCGATCAAATCGTACGGCAGATGGGCAAAGCGCGCGGTCATAAAGTCTACGGTCTCAACGGCACGTAGAGCGATTACCCACGCATAACGGCGACCATCACCAACCACACCGACTGACTTGATTGGTTGGAATACGGCAAACGCTTGCGCCGT
>CAVUUW010000003.1:0-878953 GCA_963744895.1 uncultured Gammaproteobacteria bacterium | reverse complement strand
AGATTGGGTCAAGAAGTTATTTTGGTTGTTTTTAAATTAATAAATATTGCCTGTAATTTCAAAAGTTTAGCTCTAAATTATTTTTTGATTACTGATTACGCTTATATATGACCGTCTTTCTTAGTCATAAGGTTGTACTCATGCTATGGTTTTGTCTATATATATGTTCATATTAGTAGACTGTTTCGCTACTTAGTAGACGTTCATCTGTCATATGTTTGAGACCGTCTATAGTTGCGTCTATCTCTCTATAATTAGCATTAAATAGGCAGGTAAACTAATAGTCCTTTTATATTACTACTTTACTAAGTGGTTAACCGTTATTTAAATCAAGGTACCATGTGATGAATATTAGAATGATGAAAATTGACGATTATGCTTCCGTCTACGAATTGTGGCGGCTTACTCCAGGAATGGGTTTAAATGATGTGGATGATTCCCAGCAAGGAATTAAACGTATGCTACAGCGCAACCCGACCCTGAGCTTTGTCGCGGAAGATGATAATCAGATCGTCGGCGTCATTATTGCGGGACAAGATGGGCGACGTGGCTATCTTTACCATACTGCCGTGCATCAGGACTATCGTTATAGAGGTATCGGTGAGGGTTTGGTGACAAGTGTGCTAGATGAAATGAAGAAAATGGAGATAACCAAAGTGGGTTTGTTCATTTTTCAAAATAATGACATTGGTAATGGCTTTTGGGAAAAGATAGGGTTCAATGTTCGGGAGGATCTTTACTACCGTGATTTGGCATTGACTGAATTGGAGCGCATCAATACTTAGACGCTAAAAGCGCTTTGTTTGCTACACCTTGCAATCAATAAGACCTATAAGTATGGGCAGAACTTGCTTTTTTGCTGAGACGTCTCCACTTTATGTAGGACTCACCTCCTCCTATATAGTCTTAATAGACAGTTTTTGCTATAATAGTGGCTTGCACCGCATTGTTTCTCTGCCCTACTATTGAATGTCTTCTATATAGGTAAAATACGGCTTCCTTTTATATTATGGTCAGCTATATCCATGACTGCTGTTTAAGGTTGCATGCAGGTTATTTGAGTGCAAAAAAAGCATATATGTAGTTTTATCACATAATACAATGATTGAATATAATTGATGTGGTCTTGCGGTTATATGATTGATGGTTGCAATCATCACTGCCAACGGACCCAAAAACAGGTGAATAGATTATGGTAGCGATTACTTTACCCGATGGTAGCGTAAAGAACTTCGAAGGCAATACGACCGTTATGGAAGTGGCGCAAAGTATTGGGACAGGACTTGCTAAGGCAACGGTAGCTGGACGCGTGGATGGACAGTTGGTTGATGCCCACGATCCTATCATTGCAGATGCCAACGTCGAAATCGTGACGCCAAAAGATGCTGATGGTGTGGATATCATTCGTCATTCTTGCGCCCATTTATTGGGTCATGCCGTCAAACAGCTCTATCCTGACGTAAAAATGGTCATTGGTCCTGTAATCGATGAAGGCTTTTATTACGATATTTTTAGTGAAATGCCTTTTACACCTGATCACATGGAAAAAATTGAAAAACGCATGATGGAGCTAATTAAGCAAGATTATGACGTTATCAAAAAAATGACGCCGCGCGATGAAGCGATTGAAATCTTTCAATCACGTGGTGAAGATTATAAGCTCAAATTGATCAATGATATGCCGGGTGAAGAAGCGTTTGGTCTTTATCATCATCAAGAATATGTCGATATGTGCCGTGGCCCGCACGTGCCAAACACTCGCTTCCTAAAAGTATTCAAATTGACCAAGATGTCTGGTGCGTATTGGCGCGGCGATGCCAAAAACGAGCAACTACAACGTATTTATGGTACCGCGTGGGCAGATAAAAAAGATCTAAAAGCTTATATTCAGCGTATTGAAGAAGCAGAAAAACGTGACCACCGTAAGATTGGTAAAGCGCTCAATCTATTTCATATGCAAGAGCAAGCGCCAGGTATGGTGTTTTGGCATGCTAATGGTTGGACGATCTATCAAGTACTTGAGCAATATATGCGTAAAGTACAATACGATAATGGCTATGAAGAGATCAAAACACCACAAATCGTGGATCGTAGCTTATGGGAGCGTTCTGGACACTGGGGCAACTATGCGACCAATATGTTCACGACCTCTAGTGAAAACCGTGATTATGCGGTAAAACCGATGAACTGCCCTTGTCACGTACAAGTATTTAATCAAGGTCTAAAATCTTACCGTGACTTGCCTCTGCGTATGGCAGAGTTTGGCTCTTGTCATCGTAATGAGCCATCAGGTTCGCTACATGGTTTGATGCGAGTACGCGGCTTTACGCAAGATGACGCCCATATTTTCTGTACGCAAGCGCAAATCCAGCAAGAAGTCGCCGACTTCATTAAGCTGACTCTCGCAGTTTATGAAGATTTTGGCTTTGACAACATCATTATGAAGCTCTCAACACGCCCTGAAAAACGCGTGGGTAGCGATGAGTCTTGGGATTTTGCAGAAAAAGCCTTGGCAGATGCGCTTGATAGCTCAGGTCTTGATTGGGACTATTTACCAGGCGAAGGCGCATTTTATGGGCCAAAGATTGAGTTTAGTCTCAAAGATTCTTTAGGACGCGTTTGGCAGTGCGGTACGATTCAGGTTGATCCTAATATGCCAGAGCGCCTTGATGCTGAATTTGTGAATGAGCAAAATGAGCGCGAAGTGCCTATTATGTTGCACCGTGCGATTTTGGGCTCATTCGAGCGCTTTATCGGTATCTTGATTGAAAACTATGCTGGTTGGATGCCAGTATGGCTGGCGCCGCAGCAAGTGGCTGTTATGAATATCACTGACAAACAAGCAGATGCTTGTGAAAACGTGGTACGTGAGCTTAAAAATGCGGGCATTCGTGCTACTAGTGACTTGCGTAACGAAAAGATTGGATTTAAGATACGAGAGAAAACATTAGAACGTGTTCCCTATATGCTAGTATTAGGGGATAAAGAGGTTGAATCGGGCAGTGTTAACGTCCGAACACGCGAAGGTGAGAACCTTGGCGTGATGAGTGTCTCTGAATTTGTTACATTAGTACAGACCGCTGTCAGTAAAAAAGGTCGGATAAAAAAAAGCATTGACGATTAATACTCAGCTCAGGGACAGATAAATATGAAACATGCGGATACTAATTACTTAGCAGTGAAGCCCGAACTGGTAGATGAATTTTTTTCGCTATCATCTACTAGAGCAAAGCTTAATTTTGAAGAAAGAGAGGATGTGAAATCCGCTCTTTTTTGTGATGTTCATGTTGACGACTGGCATGTGTCTTTTTACCACTCTGTCATTGATTATCATTTTTTACACCCTACAGCTAAGAAGCCTAGTTTTTACGATGAAGAAGCTATTGAGAAAACCTTACAAGCAATGCATGCGCTTAACTGGGATGAATTTGATGAACAGGCTCATGAGCAGATTAAAGAGGCTCAAGACGGTGAAGCATCTGACTGGTTTGGTATAGATTTTTATCCTAGTGTGCAAGCGTTATTTGAATATGCTAAGGCAAATAATTTATACGTTGTCTCATTTTTTGATGACAGTAATATGGAAGGGTTTGGTGATGACGAAGAAGATTTCTATTAATATGAAGTTTGCCATCTAAACTTATTTTATTAATATAAAAACTTTGTCAGAACAGCTAAATCCTATCGAATAGTACCGTTGTTTCAATGATTTATTATATCTTTAGTCAATTTTTATACTTTAATATAGAACAGGAGTAATACCTATTAAACAGTCAAACCGTTTGAACATCAACGAAGATATCAATGTCAAAGAAGTCCGTCTGGTTAAAGAAGACGGCGAACAAATGGGCGTGGTCGATATCGAAACCGCCATGAAAGCGGCGCGTGATGAAAACCTAGATTTGGTTGAGTTGGTTCCTGAAGCCAAACCGCCAGTATGCAAAATCATGGATTATAAGCATTTCCTCTATGATCAAAAGCAAAAGGCTAAAGAAGCTAAGAAAAACCAAAAGCAGACTCAGCTTAAAGAGATGAAGCTACGCCCTAGTACAGAAGAAGCTGATTATCAAGTTAAGCTCAAAAAGATTGTCAGCTTTTTGGAAGATCAAGACAAAGTTAAAATTAGCATCCGTTTCCGCGGACGTGAAATGGCGCACCAAGATATTGGTCGCAAACAACTTGATCGTATCATTGAAGATACCGCTGATATCTCAAACGTCGAGCAGTATCCTAAGATGGAAGGTCGTCAAATGGGTATGCTGCTTGGGCCAACTAAAAAGAAGTAACCCATTAAGCAGGTTACTCATTAGTGGTTGCTGTTAGTTGATGTTATAAGTAGATACAAACACCTTTAATCTTAACCATCAATATGCTGCGGAATATTGATGGTTTTTTCTTATTTGAGTCTGTAGTTGGCTAGTTCTAAACATAATAAGTCGACGCTAATTTACAAAATCTCTCTTCTCAACTTTTTCATTACCAGTTAGTCTAAAGCTCTACTGCATTCTACCAATATGGTTCAAATAAAAAATAATGGCGTGCACACAAAAATCATACTTCTAATCAACCTGTTCTAAGATTGATGTTTTATATTGGTCTTCTAATTATACTGACCTCTTAGTTATATTGATTTCTTAATATAGTCATCATCCCGAAACTAGTCATCATCTCGAAACTTCGTTCATTTTAGATATTATAGGAAATTTCATGCAAGAATTGACCCCACCAGAAAACGCGACGACTCCCAGTATTTCTTTGACTGCCCCTGAACCTGTGAAAGAAGTACAAAAAAGTGAAGCCGATCAGATGGTCAAGTTGGATGAAAGTCAAATTCCAGAGCTTGATGCTAAAGTTGATGCATTTGTCGATCATGTGATCAACAACTCTGTACACAGCCCAGAATTTCAGCAAAATGTACAATCTATTCATAACTTGGGTACCAAAGAGATTCGCGAATCGGCACAGGTCTCTAATCGTATGCTCGATTTGCCAGCGAAAAGTCTCAATGACAGCTTATTTGATAACTCCCCTATTGCCAAATCGCTGACAGAACTACGCGGTATTGTCGAAGACCTAGATCCGAGTAAAAAAGAGCTGACCAGCTCACGTAAATTATTTGGTCTTATTCCTTTTGGCAATAAAGTCCAAGATTATTTCCGCCAATATGAGTCGGCTCAATCACATATTAATGCGGTTGTGACCAGTCTTTATAATGGTAAAGATGAGTTGCTCAAAGACAACGCGATGATTGAGCAAGAAAAAGTCAATATGTGGGCGCTGATGCAATCTATTCGCCAATACGTGTATGTTGGTAAAAAGATTGATGAGCAATTGGAGCAAAAAATTTACGCGATAGAGTCAACTGATCCCGAAAAAGCGCGTATTATTAAAGAAGAGATGCTTTTTTATGTCCGTCAAAAGAATACTGACTTTTTGACGCAATTGGCTGTCAACGTACAAGGGTATTTGGCCTTAGATACCATTCGTCGTAATAACTTGGAGCTGATTAAAGGGGTAGATCGCGCAACGACTACTACCGTTTCTGCTCTACGTACGGCAGTGGTTGTCGCTCAAGCCATGACCAATCAAAAGCTGGTGCTAGATCAGATTACTGCGTTAAACAAAACGACCAGTAGCTTAATCGAATCTACTTCAGCCATGCTTAAGCGTCAGTCTGGTGAAATTCATGAACAAGCAACCAATAGCAGTATTGAGCTTGATAAACTGCAAAATGCTTTCAATAATGTCTATGATACGATGGATATGATCAGTAATTATAAAATTGAAGCACTAGAAAACATGAAACAGACGGTTAATACCTTGACCACCGAGGTCGATAAAGCCCAGAAATACCTTGATAAATCCAATCAAACCACTGTTTTGGAAGTATCAAAAGAAATAGACAGCAAAAAGATCACCAATAAATCGAATACTGTCGATATCGATATTTGATTTATTTAAACAATTTTCGCCAGATAGAGGTGATAAACCCCTGCTACTGAATACACTTAGAACAATTGACGCAAGATATTGCAACGTCGTTCGTGTTAAGATAGCGCTTATTAATAATTTTAAAAATAGATACGGTAATTTATGAGTTGGAATGATCCAAACGCCTCAAGTGAGGCAAAAAGATACGACAATCCCATCCCTAGTCGTGAGCTTATATTAAGCACGATTACTGAGCATGGTGAAGTCACGCATCAACAATTGGCAAAAGCCTTCAATATTGAAGACCCAGACCAGTTTGATGCGTTGGGCAATCGTCTAAAAGCGATGGCACGTGATGGACAAGTGAACCGTGAAGGTCGTCCTTATCGTTATCGTACTGTCACACAACAAGATGTGGTCACAGGCACGGTGTCTGCGCACCCTAAAGGGTTTGGTTTTGTCCTACTAAGTGATATGCCAGATTTATTTTTGCATGAAAAACAAATGCGCTGGGTCTTTAACGGCGATACAGTAGATGCGGTTGGTACGTCAACAGACAACCGTGGTCGTATGGAAGGTCGCATTGTTGATGTGGTTGAGCGTCGCCAAAATAACTTCATTGGTACGCTGGCACGTGATGAAGATGGCTATTGTGTTGAATTGGGTAGTCCAAATAATCACCAACCCATTACTGTCACCGACGACAACGTGCAAGCCTTAAATATCAAGCAGGGAGCGCCTGTTAAAGTCGATATCATCGATTGGCCAAACCAGCATGAGTTTGCAACGGGTAAAATCACTGAGGTTTTGTCTGATGATAATGATCGCGAGTTGATCATTGAGACCACGTTGCTCAATTATGATATTCCCTCAGATTTTAGTGAAGCGGCGCTCAAACAAGCTGACGACTATCAAGAGCCGACCGAAAAAGACCTTAAAGGTCGCAAAGATCTGCGTCACCTACCACTCGTGACTATCGATGGCGAAGATGCACGCGATTTCGATGATGCTGTGTTTGCTGAAAAACGCTCTGGCGGCAATTATCGAGTGGTCGTAGCGATTGCCGATGTGAGCTATTACGTCACGCCAAACTCACCGCTTGATCAAGATGCGTTCGAACGTGGTACATCAGTATACTTCCCGCATCGCGTCATTCCGATGCTGCCTGAAGTGCTCTCTAACGGTCTGTGCTCGCTAAATCCAAACCTTGATCGCCTATGTATGGTCGCCGATATTAAAATATCACGCGCTGGCAAGGTAACAGGTTATGAGTTTTATCCGTCAGTTATGCATTCACAAGCTCGCTTGACGTACAATCAAGTCAACGCTTATCTTGATAATCCACAAGATAAGAGTGTACCTGCTTCTTTAACTAGCAATAAAGAGGTTAAAAAATCAGTCGATACACTCTATCAGTTGTATGAGTTACTGCTTAAAAAACGTGAAGAGCGTCATGCAATGGAGTTCGAGACCGTTGAGACTTATATTAAGTTCAATGAAAAAGGTGGTATTGACGCCATCTTACCGCGAACTCGTGGTGACTCTCAAAAGCTTATTGAAGAATGTATGTTGCTTGCCAATACCTGTGCGGCAAACTTTGCATTAAAGCACGAACTGCCAGTCTTATATCGTAACCATGACAAGCCTGATGGTGAAAAATCGATGCGTATTCATGAATATGCGAAGAACTTTGGCTTGCCTTTCCCAGAAGAAAATCCAACTCAGGCCGATTATCAGCGTATTATTGAAGCGACCAAAGATAGACCTGATGCCATTAGCATCCATAGCATGCTACTACGCTCAATGATGCAAGCAAACTATGCACCTGACAATATCGGTCACTTTGGCTTGGCTTATGACGAATATAGCCACTTTACCTCACCGATCCGCCGTTATCCTGATTTGATGCTACATCGCGCGATCAAGGCAAAAGTGACCAATAGTAAACAGCCTGTCATGGACTTCTCTTTGGAAGGCGCGGGTACGCAGACATCAGACACAGAACGCCGTGCAGAAAAAGCATCGCGCTATGTCGAGTCTTGGCTCAAGTGTCATTATATGACCGACCATGTTGGTGAAGAATTTGAAGGCGTAGTGACGACGGTGACTAACTTTGGATTGTTTGTGACGCTGAGCGACTTATATATTGATGGCTTGGTACACATCTCAAATGTTGGCGATGATTTCTTTGTTTATGATGAGCAGCAACAGCAGCTGATCGGTAAAGACAAAGGCACGGTGTTTGGGCTTGGCGATTTGGTCAAAGTAAAAGTAGCGGGCGTCAATATGGACCTGCTACAAATCGACTTTGATTTAAAAGAAAAGCTACAGTCTAGTGAGATGAATCAAACGAAGAAAGGACAGTCTAAAAAAAGTCCAGCCAAAAAAGGCAATAGTCGCAGCAGAGGCGCTAACAAAAAAAGCTGATATTAGCTAAAATTTTAAACCGTCTTATTCTAAAAACAATAAAAAAGGCTAACGTTATCGTTAGCCTTTTTTATGTGTGCTATTTTATTTTGCTGCATCATCCATCTGTGCTAATCGTGCTTGATCAGCCTGTTGCGCCTGATCGATCTTGGTAGTGGCATCATCTAAAATAGCTTTAGGTTGCTCGCCTAGTGGTTTGTTAGCAATACTGGTTGAGCTACTACCACTTTCCTCTGTATCAGATACGCTAGTACCAGTCGCTACTTGCTCAGAGGCGGTACTGTCTATAGCCGCTTCTCTACTTTTTTCATGCTGATTGCCACTGATCAGATTAAAACCAAGTAACGCAGCCATACCAACCAGTGCGAATATAATCAGATGTTTTATTTGCATAAAAAATGTCTCATTGTTAAGTAAGCGTCAGAGATATGTTTCACTGCATTTTTTATGCCTAATTTTTAGATTATTTGATGGCTCACTCTTGCGGACTATTACTATTCAATAAATCGGTCTCATCTGAGCTTTCTGCGATTTCTTGTTCCACTTTTTCCATCAGTTTGTCATCAGGACGGGCGTTTAAAACCTCTTCAGCATTGTGACCTTGCAAAATTTGCTTAGCGCGTGCTTTGGCTTGCTGCTTTTCTCTGACATCAATAGCGTTTGTCGTTTCACCTTGTGGCTCAGGCGCGGTCGGTGTAAGCGTCACTTCCGGACTGACTTGCCCGCTGCCATTACTTTGCAAATGCTCTAATGCTGCTTCAAGTTTACTGTTAAAGCGCAGGCGATAGATAGGTTCTGGTAAGCTAAACCCTTCATTTTCTAGCGCATGCTTGGTTTCGCGGATGGCGATACTACGCGCTTTGGCAAAATCTGTTTCTGATTGATTCACCCACACCTGAAACTCTAGGACGATATTAGAGTCACCGACATTGATAATAACCGCGATCGCTTTGGGCTCATCCAATACAAAGGCTAGCGTATTTATCGCATCTAACCCCACTTTGATGGCCGCTAAAGGATCATCGTTAGCATCAACGCCTAACTCAAAAGTAAAGCGGCGCTCAGGGTTTTTGGTATAGTTTAGGATGGTACCTTTAAAAACTTCAGCATTCGGAATACGCAGCTGATTACCATCTAAGGTCATTAGAATGGTTGCACGCGAGGTCAAGCGCACGACAATACCCTCTTGGCTATTAATCACCACTTGATCGCGCGCACGAAAAGGCTGGCGGATACTGAGCATCAAAGAAGCAATGTAATTCTCAATCGTATCTTTGACGGCAAAACCCACGGCAATACCAATGACACCCGCACCGCCCAGTAATGTGCCTAAGATGGTTTCTGCTCCTATTAAGCTCAATGCTAGAATAAGACCAAAAATGATAAAGATGACTTTGATTGTCTGCGCTAATAGCTCAGCGACAAACGGATTAGGGGTCAGGCGTTTCCACATACTTTTACGGTTGGATAACCAACTACCAAACCATGTTACCAATGCAAATATCACAATACCGACCAACAACAGCGGTATAGCTTTTACCAGATTTTCCCCTTGTGCTTTTAAACCTTGGTAAACCGTCGACACGTTCTCTTGGACATCGAGCGTCCGATTGATGTTGTCATCGACTGTCACAACATCTGTCAAACGGTTGGTTAGATTGATGGCTTGCTGCGCTTTTTTTTCATTGGCGGTTTCCCCTGTTAAGGTGACGACACCTTGGGTCACGCTAACATTGACCGCTTGTAAACCTTCAATTTCAGAGAAAATACCGTTGATACGTTGGCGAATGTCATTGTCTTTTTGGAGCGTAGGCTTGGTTTCGATTTGGCCATTATTGGTAGTTTCGCCACTAATGACTGGTGGCGGGACGGGGTTTGACAAAGGGGCGCCGGGTTGTGATGTATCCTCGTCTGCTGCAGGAGTGCTGTCGGATGTTTCCGTCTCTGCGCTATCTATACCTAAGGGTAATGCAATGCTAGAAAGATTGTCATCAGCTGCATAAGACGGTAACGTGCAAACGATGCTAGATAGCAACAACATCTGACTGCATGCTTTTATAAAACTGCGCATGATTGGATAGTCAAAATAAGTCACCATAAGCATCCTTTGCTTTTTTACGTACTCTTTATCGCTCAGCGTTTGCTGATGATCGGCTGTCTAGCTTTAGCTACCTAACTTTAGACATCTGAATCTAGTAGTCTAAATAAATTAGCTATCTAAATAAACTTGTGCTTCGCCCAAGTTTAATGTGCCTTCATAAATAGCACGACCCGTGATAATACCTTCGATACAATCGCCATAAGGCTTCAACAGTTCAATGTCTTTCATATCGGTCACACCACCTGACGCAATCACTGGCAACCCGCCTTCACGAGCCAAATTCACCGTTTGCTCAACATTGACGCCTTGCATCATGCCATCACGGGCAATATCAGTGTAGACGATAGAGGAGACACCTACGTCCGCAAAACGCTTGGCTAGCTCAGTCGCTTTGGTATCAGTGACGTTTGCCCAACCATGAGTAGCGACCATACCATCTTTGGCATCAATACCAACAATGATGTGTCCTGCAAATTCACGGCACGCCTCAGCGACAAAGTTAGGATCTTCGACGGCTTTTGTGCCAATAATAATGTAAGTCAGCCCTGCCGTAATATATTGCTCAATCGTATTCATATTTCTCACACCGCCACCCAATTGTATGGGTAGATTCGGGTAAGCTTTAGTAATATCATGAACCACTTGTCTGTGCACAGGCACACCGTCAAACGCTCCGTTTAAATCGACCAAATGAAGCCTACGCGCCCCTTCGTCAACCCAACGCGCTGCCATGGCCACTGGATCATCAGAAAACACCGTATCATCTTCCATACGGCCTTGTTTCAAACGCACACACTTCCCATCTTTTAAGTCAATAGCAGGGATAATGACAGGCACAGCACACATACAACATTCCTTATCTTATAAAACAAAACATCGAATAAATTTGGAGAATTAACCTTTAACAATCAAACAGTAATGGGCAAAAAAATTTTGAAGAAATCGCTTGGAATATATATTCGTTAAGATCAATGATAGGCACAAGCTTACTCGAAGCTAATATGACTGATTATAAGAAACAAATTCTCATAACCCTAAGTTTTAATATATCTGTTTACTGTAAACATGAGGTAAATTCAATTACTGACTGGCAATTTTAGGTCAATTTAGCGTATAATCCTAGGTAAATTTTTATTTGTTTCTATGTGATAGTAACTATACGCTACGCTTTTGATTAAGTTAATTTGGACTTAAGATCGCTGAGCAGTCAGGATGAGTCGAGCAGTACAATAGCTAACGGTACTCACGTAATGTTAGCGAATATATTATATTGCTAAGAAGGATTGTATTAGAAATATCAATTGGTAGGCTAAAAACGGTCTACTCTGCAACCCCAAACTCTAATTAGATACCTTTCTTTCGTGCCGTCTCTATCACTAGCTAACTATTTATTGATAACAGTCATTACTGGCGCTATAGCATCTGCTTATAATAAGTGAAGTCTACTTATCGGTTGCTTGGCTGGTTTGTCTTTTAACCAGTTTATCATCTATTTTAATAGATCATTATTTGGCTAACTCTTACGTGGTTAGGCATCTCTTGATGAGATTCTTGACCAATGGGAGCCGCCAATCATACTGGCATTACAAGTTTTAATTTTCAATGAAACGTGTGATAAGACTGTTTGTTTTGAAAGTAGTCACCTTAAGCTCATGGCTTTAGCGATTAATTTTGATGGAATGGTTTTAACATACACCTTGGTAGCCAGTCGCCACTTTGGTAATTCGAATAAGACATTAACGTGTTGTTAAGGAGTCTGAGGTCAGCGTTAATACTCTTACTAGTAGTCATGATTATGTGTTATTTTCAAAAACCCTTTTATCACTATCCTACTATAGGACTAGCGGTTGATGGGCTTTATTTAATGACGCAAATGTTCATGCTATCGATATACCAAACAGGACGTCTGGTATCGTTTTAGACTATGGACTAAGTTTTCGCTTATGATTACCATCAAAAAAGGTTTGGATTTGCCCATCACCGGTGAACCCTCCCGCGAGATATCTGAGCACCAACCGACACATGTGGCAGTTGTTGGCTATGATTATGTGGGTATGAAACCCACGATGAATGTCAAAGAAGGTGACATCGTAGCTAAAGGTCAACCCGTTTTTGAGGATAAAAAACGCGTTGGCGTCATCTACACTGCCCCTGCTGCTGGTAAAGTCATCGCGGTCAAACGCGGTGAACGTCGTGTGTTTGAAAGTCTTGTGATTGCGGTTGACCCAAACGGTGAAGAAGTAGAATTTGAGCGCTATGACTCCCAGCAACTTGCTGACCTAGATTCAGACGTCGTTGAAACCCAACTACTTGCCTCTGGCGAATGGACCGCGTTCCGCACGCGTCCTTATAGCCGTGCCCCAGAAATCGGTTCCCGTCCACACGCTATCTTTGTCACAGCGATGGATACCAATCCGTTGTCTTTTGACCCAATGTTGCTGATTAACGAGCAGCTACAGGCGTTTAATGACGGACTTGCCGTATTATCAACGCTTAGCCCAAAAACCTTTGTCTGCCATCATGGCGATGCCCAGCTGACGCCAGTTGCGAAAACCGCGACTAATAATGTCACTGAGTATCATGCTTTTGCTGGTAAACATCCGGCTGGGTTGGCTGGGACGCACATCCACTTTTTGCATCCAATCATGCGCGGTGTAACCGTATGGACGATTGGCTATCAAGACGTGATTGCGATTGGTAAGCTATTTACCACGGGGCGTTTGTATACGCGCCGTATGATTAGCTTGGCAGGTCCTGCAGTTACCAAACCGCATTTGGTAGTCACTGAGCGCGGCGCTGACATCAATGCATTGACCAAAGGTGAGTTGGCCGCTAGCGAGAACCGTGTTATTTCAGGTTCCGTATTGTCTGGTCGCAAAGTATTTGACAATATCGCTTATCTTGGTCGTTTTCATAATCAGATCAGCGTACTGACTGAAGGTCACGAGCGTCCTGCATTCCATTTCTTTACACCAGGTGCAAACCGCTTCTCAAAGCTGCCCATCTATATTTCACAATTTTTTGGTGGCAAAAAGTATAACTTCACCACAACCAGCAACGGATCGCCACGGGCGATGGTGCCTATCGGTGTCTATGAAGAAGTCATGCCCCAAGACTATCTGCCTACTCAACTATTACGAGCATTGATTGTCGAAGATATTGTTAGCGCGGTTGATTTGGGTGTACTCGAATTGGACGAAGAAGATTTAGCATTATGCACCTTTGTATCCCCTGGCAAATATGAATTCGGTGATATTTTGCGTGATAACTTAACGCGCATTGAGCTGGAGGGCTAACCACGATGAAATTTTTACACAATATGTTCGATCGTATGGAGCCGTCTTTCACCAAAGGTGGCAAACACGAAAAGTATTACGCCATTTTTGAGATGTTTGACACGTTTTTGCGTCAACCAAGCTCGACGACTTACGCCTCATCACATGTACGTGATGGTATTGATTTAAAGCGCATTATGATTACCGTTTGGCTTTGTACGTTTCCAGCGATGTTTTGGGGTATGTACAATATCGGCCATCAGGCATTGACAGCAATCACTCAGCTTGGCTTACAACCTGAAGGCTGGCGCACGGTTATCACTAGCATGGCAGGCTACAATCCAGACAGTATCTGGGCAAGCTTTGTCTACGGTGCGATGCAGTTCTTACCCATTTATATCGTCACTTTTGCGGTCGGTATTCTTTGTGAGATTATCTTCGCTGTTGTGCGTGGACACGAAGTCAACGAAGGTTTCTTTGTGACCTCAGTACTGTTTGCTTTATGTCTACCGCCAGATATCCCATTGTGGCAAGTTGCCCTTGGTATTATCTTCGGTGTTGTGGTAGCCAAAGAAGTATTCGGTGGTACTGGTAAAAACTTCCTAAACCCTGCCCTATCGGGTCGTGCATTCTTATACTTTGCTTATCCAGCCTATATGTCTGGTGACTCAGTATGGACGGCTGTAGATGGCTTCTCAGGTGCAACCCCTCTTGGCCTTGCCGCGCTCGGCGTTGTACCACAAGATTTTGTCGACGTGTATGGCAATGCTATTACATGGGGTGATGCATTCTTAGGCAACATGCAAGGCAGTATTGGTGAAGTATCAACGCTTGCGATCTTGATGGGTGCCGCTGTTCTGTTATGGACACGCATTGCTTCATGGCGCATTATGGGAGGGTGTGTACTCGGTCTCGTTGCGACTTCGCTTGTCTTTAAC
Organism: uncultured Gammaproteobacteria bacterium; assembly: GCA_963744895.1. Classification (GTDB taxonomy): domain Bacteria; phylum Pseudomonadota; class Gammaproteobacteria; order Pseudomonadales; family Moraxellaceae; genus Psychrobacter. The sequence goes on along the minus strand of CAVUUW010000003.1, from coordinate 864,281 downwards.
ATGGTTGGTTCTGACGACAACATGATGATGAAATTGCCATTTTATTGGCACTTAGTAATCGGTGGCTTTGCCTTCGGTGCGGTCTTTATGGCAACCGATCCTGTGTCAGCGGCACATACCAATAAAGGTCGCTGGGCTTATGGTATCTTGATTGGTTTTATGACCGTGTTGATTCGCGTCGTTAACCCAGCTTTCCCAGAAGGCATCATGCTGGCTATCCTATTCGCCAACTTATTTGCTCCATTGTTTGATTACTTTGTCACTCAAGCAAACATCAAACGCCAAACCGCTCGGAGGGTTCGCTATGTCCAAGCCCAAAAGTAATAATGCGAAAACCATCAGCGTGGCTTTGACGCTATGCTTGGTGTGTTCCGTATTGGTCTCGGCAGCTGCTGTTGGCCTAAAGCCAGCACAAGTCGAAAATGCACGCTTAGACCGTAACAAGAACATTTTAGTTGCCGCTGACATGTACGACGCGACATCTGATACCGCTGAAGATGTGACTGAGCGCTTCAAAGATTTTGAAGTCAAAATCATTGATTTGAACAAAGGTAACTATGTCGATGATGACGCGTTAAAAGCAGCGGGTATCCCTGATCGCAATGCTTACGATGCGAGCCAAGCAACTAAGAACAAAGCACTAAGCGATGACTTAGGTGATAATGATCCAGCCAGTATTGGCCGTAAACCAAAATATGCCAAAGTCTATGTCAAAGAAGACGACGCAGGCAAGCCTGAACTGGTTGTCTTACCGATTCAAGGCTACGGTCTGTGGGGCACGATTTATGGTTTCTTAACGCTTGAGAGCGATATGAATACCATTAAAGGTATCAGCTTTTATGAGCACAAAGAGACCCCAGGTCTTGGCGCTCGTATCGAAGAGCCTGAGTGGCGTGCTAAGTGGACGGGTATTGAGTCATATGACGAAAATGGCAACGTTGCTACTGGTGTGACTAAAGCGGGTACACCAAAAGAGAACTGGGTCGATGGTATCAGTGGTGCCACTCTTACCAGTCGCGGCGTAAGCAACATGGTTCAATTTTGGTTGGGCGATCAAGGCTACAAACCTTATCTAGATATGCTACGTAAAGAGAGCGGTCAGACCATTGATAATGCAGATAAGCAAGCAAATCAATCAAAGTCGGCAGCTCAACCCAATAGCGAACTGGCAGCATCGTCGTCAGTAGCAAACGGCAAGGAGGCATAACATGGCTGACACGAAAACTATTTTAACCTCGCCTATTTTTGACAACAACCCTATTGCTTTACAGATCCTAGGTATCTGTTCGGCATTGGCAGTCACCACCAGCATGGCCAATGCCATGGTTATGTGTGTGGCGTTGACACTGGTAACGGCATTTTCAAGTTTCTTTATCTCTATCATTCGTAAACAGATTCCATCAAGCATCCGTATTATTGTACAGATGACGATTATTGCCTCATTGGTAATCTTGGTCGATCAGGTACTAAAAGCGGTCGCTTATGATGTCAGTAAAGGCCTATCGGTCTTTGTTGGCTTGATTATTACTAACTGTATCGTCATGGGCCGTGCTGAAGCATTTGCCATGAGCAATCCACCAGTACCAAGCTTTTTAGATGGTATCGGTAATGGCCTTGGTTATTCTGCTGTACTATTATTCGTGGCGACTGTGCGCGAAATCTTGGGTGCAGGTACGTGGTTTGGTATTACCCTTCTACAACCTGTTACTGATGGTGGTTGGTACGTTCCTAACGGTCTATTGCTCTTACCGCCATCTGCGTTCTTTATTATTGGATTATTCATTGCCATTGTCCGTATTTGGAAACCTGAACAGGTTGAAGAAGCTGAATTTGTAATGAAGCCGCAGTCTAAAGGCATGGCACATGGAGGCGGTCACTAATGGGACATTATGTTAGTTTATTTATAACCTCAGTCTTTATTGAGAATATGGCGCTGGCCTATTTCTTAGGCATGTGTACCTTTTTGGCGGTGTCCAAAAAAGTCTCAACCGCTATTGGTCTAGGCGTTGCTGTCGTCGTGGTTATGGCGATTACCGTGCCACTAAATAACTTACTTTTCCAGTTCATCTTAAAAGATGGTGCGCTGGCATGGGCAGGCTTCCCTGATATCGACTTGAGCTTCTTAGGATTGCTCAGTTATATTGGTTTGATTGCTGCCACCGTACAGATTCTAGAGATGTTCTTGGACAAGTTTGTACCAAGTCTCTATAACGCGCTTGGCGTGTTTTTGCCACTTATCACCGTAAACTGTGCCATCTTAGGTGGTGTACTCTTTATGGTAGAGCGTGATTATAATTTTGGTGAATCAATGGTCTATGGTGTGGGCGCAGGGTTTGGTTGGGCGCTTGCCATTACGGCATTGGCAGGTATTCGTGAAAAGCTCAAATACTCAGACATCCCAGCGCCATTGCGCGGTCTTGGTATTACCTTTCTCACGGTTGGTCTGATGTCGCTCGGCTTTATGTCGTTCGGTGGCATGTCCATCTAAACCGCTAAGCTCAACGCTTTCATTAGCTGTTTGACTTATTTAATTCATTTATTCGGTAGGGGTTCGGATACAGCATAAACCATGCCTCCGCACCCCTACCCCATAGATTAAGGATACCTACCATGGATTACGCTACGGCGATTGGTGGCGTTGCTATGTTTACCTTGATCATCATGGGCCTTGTCGCTATTATTTTGGCGGCGCGCTCAAGACTGGTCAGTTCAGGTGATGTTACCATCCATATCAATGATAATGCCGATAATGACGTCGTGACACCAGCAGGTGGAAAACTACTGCAAACCCTTGCAAGTGAAGGTATATTTTTATCTTCAGCATGCGGTGGCGGTGGTACCTGTGCGCAGTGTCGCTGCCGCGTTATTGAGGGTGGCGGTTCTATTCTGCCCACCGAAGAAGGCTATTTTACTCAAGGTGAAATTCGTGATCACATGCGCTTGGCTTGTCAGGTAGCCGTCAAGCAAGACATGAAAATCGAGATTGATCCTGAGTTTTTTGACGTACAAAAATGGGAATGTGAGGTTGTCTCTAATGATAACGTTGCTACTTTCATTAAAGAGCTGGTACTTAAAATCCCAGAAGGCGAAGAAGTGAACTTCCGCGCGGGTGGTTATGTACAGTTAGAAGCGCCACCGCATGAAGTCCATTATAAAGACTTTGTGGTTGATGAAGAGTATAGAGAAGACTGGGAAAAATTCGGTATCTTCGACTATGTCTCAAAAGTTGATGAGCCCGTTATCCGTGCTTACTCAATGGCCAACTATCCTGAAGAAAAAGGCCTCATCAAATTTAACATCCGTATCGCAAGTCCACCGCCACGTGGTGGTGAAGGTATCCCACCAGGTAAAATGTCATCATGGGTATTTAGCCTCGTACCTGGTGACAAAGTCACGGTTTCAGGCCCTTATGGTGAATTCTTTGCCAAGAAAACTGAAGCTGAGATGATCTTCGTCGGTGGTGGTGCGGGTATGGCCCCAATGCGCTCGCATATCTTTGATCAGCTCAAGCGTCTGAACTCAGATCGTAAGATTAGCTTTTGGTACGGTGCGCGCTCTATTCGTGAGATGTTCTATGTTGAAGACTACGATCAACTAGAAGAAGAGTTTGATAATTTTGAGTGGCATGTGGCGTTATCTGACCCATTACCAGAAGACAACTGGGAAGGTCCAACGGGCTTTATTCATAATGTGTTGCTTGAAAACTATCTGAAAGATCATCCAAACCCAGAAGATTGTGAATACTACATGTGCGGGCCACCGATGATGAACGCAGCTGTCATCGATATGTTACACAGCATGGGTGTGGAAGATGAAAACATCATGCTTGATGACTTCGGTGGTTAAGCCAACTAGACAAATTTAAAAACGTATATAAAAAAGAGTCTCAATTGAGGCTCTTTTTTTGTTGTTATAGCTTATTTTAAATAAGATCTATACATGGATAGCTACCGACAATACTATCAACGATTAGCACTACAAATTGAAATGGTAGGTTGGCTTGTCTATCCTATATTATTGATCACTGGTACATCAACATTAAGAAAGGATACTTATGAAAACCAAATACAAGGATTTAACCATTTGGATAACAGGTGCTTCTAGCGGTATTGGTGAAGCCCTAGCTATTAATTTTGCCAAGCGCGGTGCTAACCTCGTCTTGAGCGGACGTGATAAAGACAAATTAGCAGCCGTTAAAAAACGCTGCAAGCAATCCAAGAAGCATATCATTGTGCCTTTCGATATCAGTGAATCCAAGCAGGCAAAAGAAGCCTATGACGCTGTCAAATCTCAAGCCGGCAAAATCGATTGGCTGATCAACAATGCTGGTGTCAGTCAGCGCTCCCTTATCATGGAGACAGATGAGGACGTTGAACGAAAAATTATGGAGATTGATTATTTTGCGCAAACACGTCTGACCAGATTGGTATTACCAGACATGATCGCGCAGGGTGGCGGCAAAGTCGTCATGATATCAAGTGTGGCAGGATTGTTAGGTACGCAGTATCGCGGCGCTTATGGTGCTGCCAAAGCGGCCCTTCATATGTGGGCGAATAGCTTGCGGGCTGAGTTGCATGACCAAGGTATAGAGGTCGCGACGATATTTCCAGGGTTTATTCAAACCAATGTGTCTATCAATGCTTTGATTGGTGATGGGAGTACGCAAGGCACGATGGATGAGGCGACCAATAACGGTCTGACGGCGACCGCATTTGCCAAACAAGCCATCAAGGCGCTCTCAAAAGGGGAGGAATATATCATTGTCGCGGGTAATAAAGAAAAACTGGCTACTAGAGTCAACCGAGTATCACCGCCAAAACTTTATAAACTCATCCGTGAATCGCAAGTAAAATAAGTCGTTTAACCGAGTAGATTGTCACTGAACGTTGCCATCATTGGTATTTTTGGGCTTAAGGGGTGTAAAATACGCATGGCTTGTTTTACACCCTACTCATTTTTGTACCATACCGAAGATTTTATGAAAAATACAATGTATCGCTCTTTTTCCAAAAAAACCCTGAATAACACGCTACTGATCACCATCAGTCTTGCCAGCACTTTTGGCATCAGTGCGTGCCAGCAAACACCAGACTATAATTATCTGAGTGGCGAGACGATGGGCACCAGCTATCATATCAGTTATCAGCTGCCTGACGATGCTGATGAAGGCGCCATACAAGCCTCGATAGACGAGCGCTTGCAGCAAATCAATGACAGTATGTCTACCTATAAAACCGATTCTACGATCTCGAAATTCAATCAATTGGGCAAAGACACCCCTATTGCCATCGACGCTGATTTTAGTCGTGTGCTTGAGGTGTCTCGCATCGTATACGAGCAATCAAGCGGCGCATTTGATCCTACTGTCATGCCGTTAGTTGAAACGTGGGGGTTTGGTAGTACCATGACGGTTGACCGCCTACAAAGCCCGCCGACAGCCGCAGAGATCGCGCAAGCAAAATCTCTAGTCGACTTTGAGGGCGTTGTACAAAAAGACCAAACGATCTATAAAGCCAAAGAAGGCGTTGGCCTTGATTTTTCAGCCGTCGCTAAAGGTTATGGAGTCGATGTGATCGCTGATGTGCTCAGAGAGCAGTATCAAATTCGCAATTATATGGTAGAAATTGGCGGCGAAATTTCTACCTCTGGTGTTAACAATCAACAGCAGCCATGGCAAATTGCTATAGATGCTCCCCTCCAAGGCAGTACGGTGAGTGAGCGCCAAACGATATCAGTGATTCGTCAACCCATTAACACGGGCAACCGCATGCACTTGGCCACTTCTGGCAACTATCGAAACTCCGTTGTGTTTGATGGTAAACGTTATAGCCATACGATTGATCCTACTACTGGCAAGCCAATCGCTGGTGGCGCACCTTCCGTGACCGTTGCTGCCGAGTCAGTTGCGCTAGCAGACGCTTGGGCAACGGCCCTCACTGCCATGCACTATGAAAAAGCCCTAGCGCTTGCTAAAGAAAAAAATCTGGCCGTGATGTTTGTGGTACTGGCTGACGGTGTCAAAATAGACGATGCTCACGATAGTGTTGATGACTGGCAAGTGGTACAAACTCCTGCCATGCAAGCTTTACGGGCTGACAAAAAGCCCTAAAACTTTATGCCAATATATTGTTATTGACATAAAATCGATACGTGAGTATCCACGAGCGGTACAAAAATTTGCTATACTATTAGACAGTTACGTAGTTAACATCAAAGATAACTACCCTATATTTAAAAATCGAGGTCTCCTCCATGTTCAGTCAACTGATCCCTATGCTTGCCATTACCTTCACCGTATTTATCCTATTCTTTGTTTTTATGGGTATCGGTTATATGGTTAAGAAAAAGCCACTTAGAGGGTCTTGCGGTGGCGTTGCTAAACTAATGGGCGATGAGAACTGTTCGTTTTGTGGCAATGATCCCAATAAATGTGACTCACTAATCGCGGAACAACAAGAAAGTGCGCTTAGAGCAGCTCAACTCGGCAAATCTGTCTAACACTCTGATTTATTGCCATCTATGGGTGGCTTTTTCCTTACTTTTGTTCCTATAATAGCGTCTAGTCCTTAAAAAGGGCTGGCGCTATTTTTGTGTGTATTGCCAGAAACTCACAAGCAACCTTTTCAGTTTAAGACTCATAATACTGTGACCAACATTTTCTGACTATCACATTCCTATAGGATGCTTGCCCTCACCTATAGTACCGTAAACTTGTCTGCGTGACCCTCTACTAGTAATCTGTCGTGCTATGTCTCGACGATAACAACCACTGTCTAGTGATCTTTTCTCTAATGGTACTTGGTAATATTTGTAAACGGCGATTCTTCGACGCCGTGTAATGACTCGTTCTTTTTCTCACTCTACTAATCGTCGTGCTGCTATGTCTACCCCATCTGATTTTTTACCCGATACTCACTTGGCTGCTACTTCAGCCTCCAAGCAACCTTCCTCACGCTTCACGTTTTGGCTAGTACTAGGTGCCATGATTTTGCTAGCCATTAATATGCGCGCTCCCATTGTCGCGCTTGGCTCTATTGCCCCTGTCGTACAAGAAGCCCTCAATATCTCTGAAATTCAGATTGGCTGGCTGGGTGCAGTACCAATGCTAACGTTTGCGATCGGCGCACTGATAGCGCCGACTATTGGTAAGCGCTTTGGACTCGAAAATACGCTTATCGCCATGATTGCGTTATTAACCTTCGGTATGATTATTCGTACGGTTATCCCTACATGGGCAGGTTTTTTGACGGGTACCTTGCTGCTAACACTAGCCATCGGTTTTGCTAATACCCTAGCGGCACCTGTCATTAAGCAGCGTACGCCCAAACATATTCCTCTATTAACCGGACTGCTCAGCCTAACCATGACAGTAACCGCAGGCATTGCCTCAGGAGTGGTGTTGCCTTTATCAGAGCGTGTAGGCTGGCAATGGGCACTTGGTGGCTGGTCGATATTCGGTCTCTTCGCTGTCATTATTTGGATATTTTTACGCGTACGTCTTGGCTCATCCAGTCACCAAGTGGTGGCCTTACCAGTCGCTGGTACCTCAGCGTTGTCGATGTGGCGTACACCCTTTGCGTGGCAAATTGCTATTTTTATGGGGCTGCAATCTTTGTTGTTTTACACCGTTGCCAGTTTTTTACCGTCCATTTGGTTGAGTAAAGGTTTGCCAGCGGTGGCAGCCGGACAAATGGGCTCAGTGTTTCAGTTTATGGCGCCCATCTCGATTTTAAGTTTAACGTGGTTGATTAACCGTGGACGGCCTATTCAAGCGCTGGCAGTATTTGCAGCGGTTTTGAATGTGGTCGGCGTGTTGGGGGTCAGTTATCTGACTACCGAGCTGGCGTGGTTATGGTCAGCACTGATGGGCATTGGTTGTTCAGCGATTTTTACCTTGAGTATGATGCTGTTTTCGCTGCGGACTTATACGACCAATCAATCCAGTGAGCTGTCTGGTATGGCGCAAGCCGTTGGCTATTTTATTGCGTTTTTTGGGCCACTAGGAACAGGCTGGCTACACGAGGCGACGGGTACTTGGGATTTACCACTCTTTATCATGCTGATTTTGATGGTTGCAAACGTAGTCATTGCGTGGATAGTCAGTCGGCCAGTAATGGTAGATGGCAAAAAGATATAGTGTTTAAAAGAATGTTTAAAAGAGGTCAAAGTAACCTTCGGATAATATTGGTGTCTGTCTTATTTTGCTAAACTGGTTTTATTGCCTTAAGACAGAACTGTTATTATGAATATCTCCTCTCGTTTTACTCGATATTTACCCGCCGTGGCCATTCTAAGCGTCGCCATGGTCATAAGCGGTTGTCAAAAAGATCCTGACACTGACCCGACTGATGACAGTCAAAACATAACCAAACAGACGGCCAGTACGCAAGCCCCCGAAACTCTAACTGAAAATCAGCAAACAACGCCCTCAATCGAGCAGCAACAAGCGCCCTTAACCATATTGGCGCTCGGTGATTCGCTCACCGAAGGACTAGGTGTCGCTAATGAAGACAACTATCCGGCGCAATTAGAAACGCGCTTACATGAACAAGGCTATAAAAATGCCAAAGTCATCAACTCAGGTCTGAGTGGAGAGACAAGTACAGGCTTGGTCAATCGCTTGGACTGGGTGCTCCAGACCAAACCAGATGTCACAATTTTGACCATTGGTGCCAATGATGCCATTCGCGGTATCGATGTGGCGACGGTTGAGAAAAATATCCGAACTGCTGTAAAACGCTTGCAAGACAATGGCAGCGAAGTGATCTTGGGTGGCATGCAGATTTATGACAACCTTGGCTCTGACTATGTAAAATCTTTTGCCGAGATTTATCCTCGCGTCGCGAAGGACATGAATGTGACGCTTATTCCTTTCTTTTTAGAAGGCGTGGGCGGTGACCCTAAATTAAACCAAGCTGATGCGATTCATCCAACCAAAGAGGGCTATACCATCATTGTTGATGACAATATTTTGCCTATCTTAGCGCCAAAACTTGAAACGTTTAATTCAGCAAATCCAAATGCAAATGAGGCAGACACAGCCACCACCACTAATGAATCTGCCCCAAAACCTACGCCAATTGAGGCTCTGTAATGACAGCAATGACAGCGACGAATTCAGCGGCAACTATGTCCCCTTCTCCCTCAACCGTTCTACTTAATGCCTCGCAACTGACCAAAACGGTGCAAGTCGGTGAGCAAAGTTTTTCTATTATTAAAGAGGTGGACATACACATTAATGCTGGCGAGTTCGTGGTCATCATGGGCAAATCAGGCTCTGGCAAATCGACACTATTAGGGCTGCTCGCCGCGCTAGACTATCCCGATAGTGGCTCGGTTAAACTGGCAGATCAAACGCTAAGTCAACTGGATGAAGATGCGCTCGCCGTCATTCGTCAGCGTGATATGGGCTTTGTATTCCAATCATTTCATTTGCTGCCAACATTGACTGTGGCAGAAAACATCGCTTTTCCATTAGATATTGCAAGGCGTCCAAATCAAGCGCGCGTGGATGAGCTGATTGAAGCGGTAGATTTAGGTCACAGACGTAACAGTCTACCCAACCAGTTATCAGGTGGCGAGCAACAGCGTACAGCCGTCGCACGCGCCCTAGTCTCGCATCCCAAGATTGTGTTTGCTGATGAACCGACTGGGAATTTAGATGAGCAAAATGCCAATCAAGTGATGCAATTGTTATTGGATTTGAGACAGCAAGTCGGCTCGGCCTTGGTCGTGGTGACGCATGATCCAGCGCTGGCGGAGATGGCAGATCGAGTCATTACCATGCATGATGGACGGATTGTATCTTAATGACTCATAACTCAGTAGACCAGTCAGCCACCCAAAACACCTCTACAAACACTCACGCCGACTCTATTATCAGTCGCCTTTTAACGCGTCATCTAGGGGCCAAAGCTTTGAGCCGTAGCTGGTGGCAACGCTGGGTATATCCGGTGTTATTTTTATTAACGCTCACGCTATCGCTTGCCACTTACCTCACGCTCGACTCTATTCAGCAGTCGGTCGATACCTATGTCAATGACAATCAGCGCGCGCTGGTTGGGGGCGACTTGATATTAAACAGTCAACAAGACTGGCCAAGCGACATATTAGCGCAGGTAGATACGGTTGCTGATAGTCAAAAAGTATTCGATTATCAGTTTAGTGCGATGGTCGTGACCGATGAGCAAACCTTACTTGCCCGCGTCAAAGCGGTCTCGCCCAGCTATCCACTTTATGGACAGGCTGAGTTGGCATCAGGCAAACCGCTTTGGCAGCAGCTAGATACCAATAGCGTGGTGGTCGCCCCTGAAGTCCTTAACGGCTTGAACGCTGACGTCGGTGACCGCATAAGCATTGGCGATGCGCAATTTACCATCAGCGATGTGCTGACCAAAGAGCCTGATCGTCCATTAACGGCATTTGGGTTTGGTGGTCGTGTGTTGATGCAACAAGATGCGCTCGCTGCTACTAACTTGCTGGGTCAGCGTAGCCGCGTCAACTATCGTATTGAGCTGGCAGGTAATCCTGAAGTGATCGCCCAGCAGCGTGATAAGCTGACGCAAACACTGAGCAATTATCCTGATATCGAGCTGTCTGATGCGGAGTCGGCAGACACCTCTGTCTCGCGTATCTCTGACAATGTATTGATGTTTTTAAAATTACTCGTCATTGCGGTGCTGTTATTGTCAGCGGTTGCGATGTATGGCGTCATCACCGCATTTGCGACCAAGCAGCAGTCTAATAACGCTATTCGCTTGGCGCTCGGTGAGCCGCTTGGGTCAGTCAAACGCAGTTATTATCAGCTCTTGATTGTCACATCCGTCATCGCGTGTGTTGCCGCGATTGTTCTGAGCCTTGGCTTACTCAAAGTAGGTCAGCCATATCTGATGGCCATCTTGCCGCCAGACGTGGGTTTGGCCATCAACCCTATCAGCGCCATCAAAACCACTATTATTGCCTTGGTGTTGACCTTACTGATTACCCAACGTGGTTTAAGGACGTTGGGTAATACTAAGCCTGCCACTTTGCTCAATCAAGGCGCAAGTCAGCAGACGCAAAACCTGCCTTGGTATCGACGCGTGCCCGTATTGTGGTATGGGCTAATGCTCATTGGGCTGTATGCGTTTTTCGCGTATGAAGTTGGCTCGTGGGTACTCGGCGCACAAATCCTGCTTGGCCTGATTGGCTTCGTGGCGATATTTTGGGCATTGGCTCGTGGCTGGCTATGGCTACTTGCCAAACTGGCTAAGCGCGCTACGATTGGCTGGATGCCACGCATTGCGATTCACAACCTTGCGCGCAAAGGCAATCAATCCGCGCTGTTCTTTGTCACCTTATCGCTATCGGTTGCGGTCTTGACGCTGATTACCACGCTTAACCATAGTATCAATGCTCAGTTTATCAATGCCTATCCTGAAGATGCGCCCAATTTATTTTTACTCGATATTCAAAGCGAGCAACATGACGAGATCGATAACATAATTGGCGCGCCTGTGAGCTACTACCCCGTTATTCGCTCGCGCGTGGTCACTGCCAATGATGTACCAGTACAAGATATCGAACCTGCGGACGGCTTCGATGATCCCACGCGTGTCTTTAATTTAAGCTACGCCGACACGTTGATGGACACGGAATTCATTACTGATGCGGTAGCAGATGATCAACTTTATGCGCCTGTGAACACGCAGAACGCGCAAAATCCTGATCAAGCCGTCGTCCCTATGTCCGTGTTGGACACAGCCGCTGACCTGCTCAATGTCGGTATGGGTGATCAGGTTCGCTTTAATATCCAAGGTATCGAAATCGTCGGGCAGATCACCAGTATTCGCTCACGGTTTGAGCAAGGCCCCAGTCCTTTCTTTTACTTCTTATTTGAACCATCGGTATTGGCAGCAGCACCGCAAATTCAGTTTGCCACCGCGCATGTCCCTGCCGATGATATTCCAGAGATACAAGGCAAACTGGTACGCGAGTTCCCAGCTGTCACGACTATCAATGGCACGGCTATCGCGCAGCAAATCCAAGAGCTGGTGGTACAAATGAGCCGCTTGGTTTATGTCTTTACCCTACTCGCTCTACTGACAGGTGTGATGGTGTTGATCAGCTCGTTGCTATCGACCTCGCAAGATCGTATGAAAGAAAGCGCATCGTTCCGATTACTCGGGATGCAAAAGCGCGACCTGTACCTGCTCAATATCCTAGAGCTAAGTGTGCTGGGTATTAGCGCGGCGACCTTTGCCGTGGTCATCGCCAGTGTTGGCGCATGGGCAGCCATCACGCAATGGTTTAATCTACAATTTAGTGTGCCGTGGACGAGCTTGGCGATTGGCGGTGCGGCGTTAATCTTATTGCTGTTTGCCATTGCCATTATTTATGTGAGATTGGTGATTGGACGTGGGATTATGGCACGGGTACGGGCGATGATTTAAGAGATAGGCTATGAATTCAAATGATCTAATAGTGAGTACATTTTTGATAGGGGTTATTCGACTTCTACGCCTTGGTGAAATTAGCATCGACCAAGCGCATTTTTTAATTTTTAGCCCTGGTGGATTATCAAGAATTGAAGGTAATGATGATTTGAAAGGATTAGCACCTATTATTCATCAGGCGCTAGAACTCGAAGATATACTGTCTATATTAGGTATCGAAAAGTATCAGCAGGAACTGACCAAGTTGGAACAGCGCTTGGTCAGTCGTTTGAGCATTACTGATGATTATGATAGTTTGTATGAGGTATCGAAAGTAATAACTTTTCTAGGGATTAATGACAATTATATTTAAGTAAACCTTAATTTTAAATCATTTCTTATTAATAAATCTAATTTTTCAGTATTATCCATAAGTAATGTATCAATAAAGCTCCATAGTATTTTCTTCAAAACTTACAAGTCAACTGGTTGGTTCCAGCAACCACTACTTCGACAATCGAAAAATGAAATTTCGATATTAGGTCTAACATTGTCATATATCATCTGCGAGACTCTATTACAGTACGCTTGATCATTACCATATACAGATACAGCTACTCTTCTAACACCTGATTGCTTTATCCGCTTCAATATATGGACATCATGTTCTCCAACTCCCCAACCAAATATTGTTAAATTATCCCTAATTTCAGGAATCACTTCTGAATAAACAGTGTTTAAGTAAGGGCTACTTTGAATTGCTGACAACTTTTGGTTAGAAGTACCTTCACTGACAAACAAGGGAATAAAATTTCCTGATTTCCAAGAATCCAAAATTGAGTATAGCAAATCTTTTCCTGACCTAGCTTGTAGCTTAAACTCTTCATTAATAATATTCCGAGCTAGAACTAAGCTACCATGAGGATAAAATACCAACGTAACTCTCCTATCATGATGTCCAATACTCTTTCGAAACTTAAACCATTCGGAATCAAATCGGTTTTTAATTATACAGTCTTTGAAGTAATGTCCATTTTGCTCTCTATTTGAATACATTATGATCCAGTATAGTGTTAAATCATAATTTAGAGACAATATAGTGTTAAATGAGCGCAAAAACTTTGATATGTGTTGGAATTGTTGCTCGACGATAGAGTATTCAGGATGAATACTTCTAACAGTTTTAATCAAACAGTCTCTGACGTGTTCGTAAGCATCTTTTGTTACATGATCAGTTATGTCTAATGCTACATTCACACTATTCGCTTGCCACACTAGACGTAATATGAGTTCAAAATCACTAGTCTGAAAGTATTTGAACAAACGCTGTACTTGAACAGGTAATAATCCATTTTCGATAGCATGTTCTCTTATAGATGTGTAAGTGAAGCAACTATCTATACTAATTGAAGCTCCGTTTCCCAGCAATATACTTCCTGAATGTTCTGAAGAAATATCTGACCAGTTATAAATTTCGTGAGGCATCATATCTCCTTTATATTTATTTTAATAAATAATATTACTTTCTTGTTATTCAATATATTGATATATGAGTCTAACAAAAATTTTTATAAACTATAGGCTAAAGTTTACTAAAAAAATAGATCTTTAGACAAATAAACTCACTTTATAGTCTACTTATTTCTTATATAGTAGAACTTAAATAAAACTAATACAGCGTAAGAAATATGCTCGATTAAACTCTACTTTTCTTACTTGCTGTGCCTAAGCAAACAGAGACTGCAGAAAATACCGTTTAATCTTGTCGCAACATTTTTATAGAAATTTTATTGTAATAAGCATACTACATACTTTGAATTAGTTACCCTTACATCCTCTCCACCTTTTGCTATACTAGCCCAACTTTATTCATCAAATAACCCTCAAACACTCACGGTAACCTCATGAAATTCTCAAAGTTCGGTCAAAAATTTACCCAGCCCACTGGCATCTCACAATTGATGGATGATCTGGGCGATGCGCTAAAAAGCGATCAGCCTGTCAACATGCTGGGCGGTGGTAACCCCGCCAAAATTGATGCTGTCAATGAGTTGTTTTTGGAGACGTATAAGGCGCTGGGCGTTGATAACGACGCAGGCGTACCCAATAGTAGCGCGATTATTAGCATGGCGAACTACTCCAATCCGCAAGGGGATGCAGGCTTTATCGATGCGTTGGTTGGCTTCTTTAACCGTCATTATGATTGGAACCTTACCTCAGAAAACATCGCTCTGACCAATGGCTCACAAAATGCCTTTTTCTATCTGTTTAATCTATTTGGCGGGGCGTTCACAGACGAGCAGAGCGAATCTGTCGACAAGTCCATTCTACTGCCATTGACTCCTGAGTATATTGGCTATAGTGATGTGCATGTCGAAGGTCAGCATTTCGCCGCCATATTACCGCATATCGATGAAGTGACGCATGATGGCGAGGAAGGCTTCTTTAAATATCGTGTGGATTTTGACGCGTTAGAGAACTTGCCCGCGTTAAAGGAAGGTCGTATCGGCGCGATTTGTTGCTCACGCCCGACCAACCCGACGGGCAACGTGCTGACCGACGACGAAATGGCGCATCTCGCCGAGATTGCCAAACGCTATGACATTCCGCTGATTATCGATAACGCCTACGGTATGCCTTTCCCGAATATCATTTACTCTGATGTTAATTTGCATTGGGATAACAATACGATCCTTTGCTTTAGCTTATCGAAGATTGGTTTGCCCGGTATGCGTACGGGTATTATCGTGGCTGATGCGAAAGTGATTGAAGCGGTTAGCGCGATGAATGCTGTGGTCAATCTAGCGCCGACACGCTTTGGTGCGGCGATTGCCACGCCATTGGTTTCAAATGACCGTATCAAGCAATTATCCGATAATGAGATTAAGCCGTTTTATCAAAAGCAGGCAAAACTCGCGGTGACGCTATTAAAAGACGCATTGGGCGATTATCCACTCATGATTCATAAGCCTGAAGGGGCAATATTCTTTTGGTTGTGGTTTAAAGACTTGCCGATTAGCACCCTTGAGCTGTACGAGCGCCTTAAAGAAAAAGGTACGCTTATTGTGCCAAGCGAGTATTTCTTCCCTGGTGTTGACGTTAGCGATTACCAACATGCACACGAATGTATTCGCATGAGTATCGCTGCCGATGAGCAAACACTGACGGATGGCATCAAAGTGATTGGGGAAGTGGTACGTAAGTTATATGATGAGGCTAATAGCTAACATATAAACTTAGAGTCTGATGGATATGTACCCAATATTTTTACTCTATGGCATATTTATATTTTCATCTATTTTTTTAGTGTGGATCTTAATAGCGATCATAACTGACTTTATATTTTTATGTTTCCCAAAAGTAGATTCAAAGGTTTTAAGCAAAAGAATAGTGATTACTTCTGCCAAATTCCCTTATCTGAATGATGTGCATGAGCTCTTTATTAAGTATCAATATGAGTTCGAAGGTGTCATTTATACCAGCACATTATTGAATGCTTTTGGAGGGGTGCGTAGTTTCGGTGAAAACGGAGTTAGAAAGGCAGTAGCTAATTCGATAACTTCAGAATACAGAATAGCTGTCTATGTCTGCCCTTTTTATCCTAAACTGGCTTATGCTTTGCCGTTTGGATGGAGTAAAGTTTTGGTATTGCCGATAGTTGCTGTGGTATTAGCTTTGTTCCTTTCCTCAAGCAATAAATTAAATGTTTTTTGAGGTACAACAAAAAACGGACTCATTAATAGTCCGTTTTTTTATGGCGTCTGGTCAATGCAGTGGGTTTATTGATTGGCCGAAAGACAGTCGTCCACTTATTCAATGCAAATAGCACATAAGATAACAGGCACGTATTGATCAAATCGCGGATACTCGCGACCAGCTGTTCGCGGCTTAAGCCTGCCAAACCTAGCGAATCAATCGTCTCTCGATTATCTAAATACTCACCCAATAATGCAATGCCAGTCACGAGGATTAAGGCGATAAATGATCGAATACCTTGGCTTTTGATGATAGGACGCAGCACGATGAGGCAGAGCAAATAAGCACCGACACCAACATAAATATGCAGTGCATCTTTCGCCAGACCAGTTACTTCAATGACATTCATTTTAAAGGCAGTAAAATCCACTGAGATATTCCATATATAAGCGAGCAGAAAATAATTGAGCGTATCACTAAACCATAATAACCAAAAATTGTTAACTGAGAATGAAAACAACTGATAATAAAAAAGGCAGATTATACAAGTGATAATCTACCCTTTGCTGAATCAAATAGTCAATTCACGTTTGCTGTCTACTTACACATCCCACTCTACAAAGTTCTTCAGTAGTTTTAAGCCATCCGTGTGGCTTTTTTCTGGGTGAAACTGAGTCGCAAACAGATTATCTTGAATCACACTGGCACAAAACGGTTGACCATAATCACATACCGCCGCTACCTGCGCGCTGTCGCTAGGCTCGCAATAATAGCTATGTACGAAGTAAAAATGCGCATGGTCCTCAATACCCTGCCAGAGCGGATGATCAAAATCCATACCACTGATGGTATTCCAGCCCATGTGCGGCACTTTGATGGTTGCGCCTTGCTCATCCGTCCACGTCGGATCGAACGATTTTACTTGACCTTTTAAAATATCAAGGCAAGCGGTGCCGCCGTTTTCAGTAGATTGCTCAAATAACGCCTGCATACCGACGCAGATGGCCATCACAGGCTTGTTAAATATCGCCTGTCTGACAACCTCGTCAATGCCCGCTTCTGTCATGCCAGCAATACAGTCACGCATGGCACCAACACCCGGAAAAACGATCTTATCCGCTGACGCCACCACTTTTGGGTCATTGGTAATCGCAACGTCTGCGCCAACGTTTGATAGCGCTTTGCCGACCGAGTGCAAATTGCCCATACCATAATCTAATAATGCTACTTTGGTCATTAATTGGCTCTCATTTTTAAATATTTATACTATAGTCAAAATAGCCTAAAAACGCTACGGTATTGCTGATATCAGTTTTTCGTAGCCTCTGTCTGCGCAGGCACAGCAAGCAAGAAAAATTGATATCAGCAGTGCGTGATGTATCGATATTATTTTTCACTGACTATATTGGCTATTACTAAGGTGTAGATAAGGTTCTGCTACAAGGAAGCCAAGTGCAGGCTGTACAACTAGTACGCCAAGCTTGAGACACCGTAGCAGCGCCTTAAATGTACTTTAGAATGCCTCTTTGGTCGACGGTAAGGTATTCAGGGCACGCTCATCATATTCACATGCCATACGCAAGGCGCGAGCAAAGGCTTTAAAGGTTGATTCGATCTGATGATGGCTGTTTTTGCCTTTAAGATTGTCCAAATGCACCGTCATCCACGAGTGATTGACGAAGCCATAAAAGAACTCGCTGAATAGATCAACATCGAAGCGGCCGACATGTGAGCGCGTAAAAGGAATATCCATGTGCAAACCGGGGCGTCCTGAGAGATCAACCACAGCGCGGGTCAGTGCTTCGTCTAGCGGCGCATAAAAATGTCCGTAGCGACGAATGCCTTTTTTGTCACCTAGTGCTTTGTTAAAGGCCTGCCCAAGGGTGATGCCCGTGTCTTCGACGCTATGATGGTCATCGATAAAAGTGTCACCGTTGCATTTGATATCTAAGTCAAACAAACCGTGACGCTTGATTTGATCAATCATATGATCCAAAAACGGTACGCCCGTATCTACCACACCTTTGCCTGTACCATCTAGGTTGACGGTACAAGTGATTTGCGTTTCGGCTGTGATGCGCTCAACAGTCGCAATACGTTCAGGGCGACCATATAGATTTAGGTTTGTTGTTTGATTTTGCTCAGAGGCATTGGCTGTCATGGCGACTCTCTATCGATAAAATTGGGTTTTTGGCATAGGCGATACTGTCTGTCCTAATCATAGCAAACCCTAACATTTACTGCCACGACCAAGCTGCAAACCGCGCACAAATTTGTGCCATTCTGCTAAAATAGTGACTTGAGTTTAATCAATCATGCCCGATACTATAACGCCACTGCACTTTAAAACCGAGACAGTGTTACTCAGTATCTATTTTATTTTGAGCTGATTATGTATGCCTTTATAGAAACTGTCTGTTTATAGGAATTGCTATGCCTTTAGAAGCCATTGCCATCAATCGTTTGGACGCCCCGCTTATCAAAAAGCCAACTCGTGAGAATGAGCTATCGGAGCGTCTAATTGCTTTATATGACAACGATGATGCACAGCCTGCCGGTGCAGACGTCTTAAGTCTCATTGAAAAAGGATTTCAGCGAGGTCAGTGTCTCTACGTCGGTATGTTTAATGACAAACCTATCGCGGCTGTTGCCTGTTTTGACGATGGTCAAACCAACGCCAAACGTTTGCAATACCTGACGGTACATCCACAAAATCGCAACCGCGCCATTGATGCCAAGTTCATTAAACTGGTCTATGATGCGGAGGTTAAAAAAGGCGTACGTGAGTTTGTCCCTGCCGATGCGGACATTCACCGTATCATGAGCGAGTACGAACTCCTGCGTGTCAAAGAGTAGTTTTAACCTTCAAAAGCGATATTTTGATAAATAACGCGTTTTTTTTAATCTTTTATCACCTCTAATGCAAAAATCTCTTGACAGTAACGCCTATATTTAGTTTAATAGCGCCTCAACGAAGACGGCTCGATAGCTCAGTCGGTAGAGCAACGGATTGAAAATCCGTGTGTCGGCAGTTCGAACCTGCCTCGAGCCACCATTCGTTAATAGATTCGAAAAACCCTCAAATAGTGATATTTGAGGGTTTTTTTATGCTCAAACATTTTTTATGACAAGTAACTTACAAGCGTCCTCGCAATAATAGCTCACAACGCTCACGCGAATCCAAATCATAAATCGTCGCACGATAGTCAAGACCATGACGTCCTTCAAAAAACACCACTCGATCACCCACGCCTAAAAAGCAAGAAGTACGAGCATCATAAATAAACCCATCAATGACAAATGCTAAATCACGATCGATCTCTCTGACCGTATAAGTTTCACCTTGTGGCACTAAGTTCTCGAACCACGCGCTATGGGCGACAGAGGCAGTCAACGTGCCTATCGTCAGCATTGCCGATATGGTGACGGCACTTTTTGACGACGGCACAAAGCTAGAGCAAAGTGTGAGTATTTTCTTCATGATCATTTGGTTCCTGATTATTAAATAGAGCCCATGACTCTCAAACTGTCACAGCTCAACAACATTTTTAGACTGTTTTTTAAACGGCTTGGCTCAGTATACTAAATATCGATTCCCTTAGCAGATAACCTTATGAGAGAGTTTGATTACGATTTGGACTACAAGAACCTCAATTTGCGCGAGCAGCCTGAGCTATATCGTGTCGGTCGTGGCGAGCAAGGTGTCTTACTGGTTGAGCCTTATAAGTCTGAGATACTACCGCATTGGCGCTTTGCCACACCTGATATCGCCCGCGAGAGCAGTGAGGCGATTTACCAGATGTTTTTGGATTATCTGGCAGACAATGATTTTGTTGGTGCGGACATGGCGCGTAAGTTTATCCAGATGGGTTATACCCGCGCCCGCCGCTACGCCAATCATAAAGGCGGCAAAAAGTACGATGGACCTGTGCCCGATGACAAAAAAGGTCAAAGCGGTGCACATGGGCGCGACGAGTTACCACGACAAGAGGAAGACCCCATAAAAGCAGAATCCGCGCGTATTTTTAAAGTTAAATGGGACGAATGCCGTGAGAATAAAGACTATCTAAAAATGAAAAAAGAACACCGCGCGCGTTATAAAGACGTTGAATAAACCGAGGTTCTCTATTTAGCAAACCGCAGTAACACTGCCCCTACTAGGGTAGTAAAAGTTGAAAGTACTTTTACCAGATTAAGCCGCTCTTTGAGAAAGAATACCCCGATCAGTAAAGCAAAGACAATGCTGGTTTCTCGTAAAGCCGTAACCAGTGCAATGGGCGCTTGGGTAAACGCCCATGTGACAATGGCATAAGCAATGAATGATGCGCTGCCACCAAACAGCAACACACTGCGGTTTTTTGTTGCTATGGTTTTTAGAGCCATTTTTGAGCTAAGTGATAAGTAAATGCCCATCAGAAGGCCATTACCGATCGCCAGACAGCTAAAAAACCCTAACGACGTGCCTGAGATGCGAGCACCTAAACCATCAATCAAAGAATAGCTGGCAATGAACAAGCCTGTTGTTAGTGCTAGTAGCGCCGCCTGACTATTTTTTTGTCCATCTGCTTGTCTTACCAAAGCCAGGCTGATAATACCGCCGCCTATAATGAGAATAGCCAGTATCTGTATTGGATCGAGCTGAACGCCTAGTATAGTCACAGAAAATAGGGCAACGAGCAGCGGCGCTGATCCACGCGCAATGGGATAGACTTGCGTAAGATCCCCTGTTTCATACGATTTCATTAAAAACAACTGATAACCAAAATGCAGTAAGATACCTGCTGCTAGATAGGGCATACTCTCAAAAGCTGGCATGGGAACAAAGAATAGAACCATCAATGCGATGGGCATATGTCCTAGAATGACCGCGCCCATACTGACTTTTTTGTCAACGCCACTTTTGACTAAAGCATTCCACGCAGCGTGCAAAACAGCCGCCCCAATCACGGCAAAAAATACCAATGTACTCATGGCTGAAACCTTATTCTTGTGAGACGATAGATGTCAAACGTTAACCGCTTGGCTTTTTTATAATCATTATTCTTATGCTAGACGTAGCGATTTGCCATGTTAAAGTGATGCAAGCCACTATCAATTATGAATACACCAAAACCTTTATTACACGGATAACCAATAATGACAATAGATAATAAGCAGCTTTTGATTTTTGATTTTGATGGCACTTTGATTGATAGTGTACCCGATTTGGCCGATGCGACTAACGCGATGTTGACCGCGCTTGGCAAAGACACCTACCCTATCGATACCATACGCAACTGGATAGGCAATGGTTCGCGATTGCTCGTGGAGCGCGCCTTGGTTGGCAAAGTAGACGTGGCAAAAGGTGATCTAACAGTCGAGGAAGCTGATCATGCCGAGCAACTGTTTTTTGAGGCTTATACTAAGATTGGTGGTAGTAAAACCGTCGCCTATCCTGATGTCGATAGCGGCTTAAAAAAACTGCACGCCGCTGGCTACACGCTTGCGTTAGTGACCAACAAGCCCATTCGTTTTGTCCCAAAAATCCTGCAAACGTTTGGCTGGCAAGATCTATTCGCTGAAGTATTGGGCGGTGATAGCTTGTCTGCAAAAAAACCAGATCCCATGCCGCTATTGCATGTCTGTACTCAGCTGGGCATTAACCCTAATAAAGCCGTCATGATTGGCGATTCCAAAAATGACATACTCGCTGGACAAAATGCCAATATGGACACGCTTGGTTTGTCCTATGGCTACAACTACGGGCAAGATATCCGCGACTTAAATCCGACCGCAGCGTTTGATCATTTTGCAGACTTAGTTGATTGGATAATGCAAACTAACGCTTAATACATGAGGTCGTAACTGTAAGAGCAGTATTTATAGTATCAATATCCACAATGGATGAGACCATAACTTCTAAGTCTCATCCAATGGCTATTATTTACCACGATAGCTGAGTGCTTCAGACACATGCGCGCTGGTAATATCAATACTCGCCGCAAGATCTGCAATCGTCCGCGCCACTCGTAGTACTCGATGATAACCGCGTGCTGATAAATTTAAGCGCTGCTGAGCGAGTTGTAATAGTTGCTGCTCACCTTCTCCGAGCTGGATGTATTGATCAATCTCGCTAGGGCTTAGCTCGTTATTGACCTTTCGTTGCCGCTTCAATTGTAATTTATGGGCGTCCGCGACCCGAGTTCGCACTTGCTTGGATGTCTCGCCAGCCTGAGCGTTTTGCAAATCAGCAATTGGCAATGCAGGCACCGTAATATGCAAATCAATACGATCTAGCAGCGGCCCTGACAGTTTGTCTTGATAGCGTCTTATCTGCTCAGGTCGACAGCGACAACGACCGGATGTGTCACCATCGTAGCCACACGGACACGGATTCATGGCAGCAACCAATTGAAAATTGGCAGGAAAGGTCATTTGCGAGTTGGCACGGCTGATGGTGATTTGTTTGGCTTCTAACGGTTGGCGCAATACTTCTAGCACCGTACGATCAAATTCTGGCAATTCATCGAGAAACAAAATGCCTTTGTTGGCAAGGGTAATCTCGCCAGGTTTTGGGCGTGAGCCGCCACCAACCAAGGCGACTGCTGATATGGTGTGATGCACCTGCCTAAAGGGCCGTGTGCCATAGTCGTAGTTGCTATCTGCAACTGAATACGTACTGGCAACCTCTAACGCTTCTTCATCACTCAAGTCTGGCAAGATCGTTGGCAAACGCGACGCCATTAATGTCTTGCCCGAACCCGGCGGTCCGGTAAACAATAAAGAATGGCCACCTGCTGCTGCAATCTCCAGCGCACGCCGCGCATGATGTTGGCCTTTGACATCCGCCAAATCCACTTGATAACCACCCTGCTTTGGTGTGGGACTGGGCTTTACGACTTCTAAATACCCTTCAAGTTGACTAGGATCGCTCAAGGACTGCAAATGATTACAAACGTCCTTTAGGCTTTGCGCTGCCAGTATCGTGACACCATCGACACGACTGGCTTCCGTACTGTTGTGCAGCGGTACAATGAGTTGCGGGGCTCTCTGTGATGAGACTGGCGCCTCACGCTGCTCTTGTTCAGCCGACTTGTTTATTTGCACACCTTTAGACTCAGATATCTCCGCTTTGATCGCGCGTGCCACTGCCAAACTACCCGTCACCTGCCTCAGCTCGCCATTGAGTGCCAACTCACCGATGAATTCAAAACCTGATAGCACATCGGGCTCTAACTGCCCACTTGCCGCCAATATTCCAATAGCGATTGGCAAATCAAGTCGCGCACCATCTTTTGGCAAATCAGCAGGGGCTAAGTTAATTGTCAGACGCCGATTGGGGAACTGAAAGCCAGAATTCAGAATAGCAGAGCGCACGCGATCTTTGCTTTCTCGTACGGCAGCTTCAGGTAAACCAACAATGGTCAATGCTGGCAGACCTTGTGATAGATGCACTTCAATAATGACCTTGGGGGCATGCAGACCAACGACCGAACGGGTATAGACTTGAGCAAACGACATTGCAGCTTCCTTATAAGTGGAATAAATGATGATAAAGTATTATCAATCAGCGCGCAAATGTCGTGTTTTTTAATACTGTTTATTTACTGGCATAGACATCAAAAGTTGTTATATGATAAATGGGCAATAAAAGGATTTTATTGATCGTATAAAGCGCCATGACGTCTATTTTTTGACGCTTTATACAACCTCACTTAACCATGGATGGATAAGCTTATGAGCATTCAAGTGCTTAATCGGCGCGTGCCCAAACTCGCGCTACTTTCACTCGCCGTCTCAATCGGACTGGCGGGTTGTTTTAATGATGACGACAATAACTCAATTACTCCCCATCAGACATACTCAGCGGATATTCAGCGCACTGAGTTTGGTATACCGCATATCACAGCCAAGGACTATAAAGGTCTGGGCTACGGCGTGGGTTATGCCTTTGCCGAAGATAATATCTGCTCGCTGGCACGTGAAATCGTTGTCGCCCGTGGTCAAAGCATGTTGTATCTTGGCGATGACGGCAACGTGGAAAACGATGTTTTTTATACGTGGTACAACTCGCCAGACAGACGCACTGAGTTTTTGGCTGCCCAAGATCCAGAAGTCATCGATGCAGTCACAGGCTATGCAGCTGGTTATAGCCGCTACCTACGGGATAAGGGCGTTGACAATATCGATCCTGATTGTGCAGGTGCAGACTGGGTACGCGAGATCACCATTGATGATTTGATAGCGCTATACGGAAAAGCCAATCTGCGCGGCGGCTTGTCTAATTTTGTCACTTATATCGCCGCTGCCGCACCGCCTGATCAAAATACGGTAATGAATAGCAGCAGAATGCGCACCGTTAACTCTGAACCAGACGTCAAATTTGATATGTCCACCATCAATGTGATGAACGGCGGCAGTAACGCCTACGCCTTTGGCAGCGAAGTGACCGGCACTGATAGCGGTATCCTTTATGGCAATCCGCATGAGCCTTGGGACGGTGTGCAGCGCTTTTACGAGTTTCACTTAACCATGCCAGATGAGCTTGATGTGATGGGTGTCGCGCAACAAGGACAGCCTTTCCCCAATATTGGCTTTAACAAAGACGTGGCTTGGAGTCATACGGTTTCAACTGCCAAACGTTTTACCCTTTACCAACTCAGTTTGGTGAATGGCGATCCGATGAAATACAATTACAAAAACAGTAACGGTGTGGTCGAGCAGCGCGATATCGAGCAAGTGCCTGTCACCATTCAGTTACCAAACAATCAGACCTTGGTTCGTCCCATCTATCTATCACAGTATGGACCGATGCTCGCGGTTAACTTGCTAAATCCCCGACTACCGGCATGGGGCGCTAATAATTTGGCCTTCACCATTCGCGATGCAGCGTCTGAAAATCCGCGCGCGCTCAATCAATGGCGCAGTATGAACCAAGCAAAAAGTGTGGAAGACCTAAAAGACAGAATGCAGGACACGCTTGGCCTTGGGTTTGTGAATACCATTGCCACGGATCGCTACGGCAAAGCCTTGTATGCTGATATCTCAACCGTACCGCACGTCACCAAACAACAGTTAGAAGCCTGTAGCACCAATGCTGGTCCATTCCTCGGTGCACTGATTGACTCAGACTTGCCAGCATTAAACGGTAGTAGCGCGGACTGTGAATGGGGCAATGATGCCGACTCACCGCAAGCAGGTATCTTTGGACGCTCAAACTTGCCTTTCTTGATACGTGATGACTATGTGGCCAACTCAAACGACAGCTATTGGTTAAGCAATCCCAAGCAGCCATTAACGGGATTCTCACCGCTGCTACGTCGTCATCTAGTGCCATTCTTAGGGCCAAATCCTGTCGACGGCGTCCCTTTATTGATGCGTACCCGCATGGGACTGACGCAAATAGCCGATCGCTTGAGCAATAAAGATCAGCTGGGCGGCAACACCTTTAACTTAGACAATATGCAAAAGGTTGTCTATGGTAACCGCAGCTACGTCGCGGAGCTTGTGCTCGATGATGTGTTGGCAGATTGTACTGCCAACCCAACGTTACCATTGACTAGTGGTGGTACGATTGACGCCACGCAAGCGTGTTCTATCCTCAGCAACTGGGATCGCCGTAATAACCTCGATAGTAAAGGCGCTCACGTATTCAGAGAGTTTTGGAATAACGTCAATTTTGATGAAACCACAGATACTGCGTTCAACGTAAAATTTGATGCTAATGACCCTGTAAATACGCCTCGTGACCTGATTATTAGTGACGGCACACGTCAAGCATTGGGTGATGCGATTGCTTACTTTAATAGCAAAAATATTGCCCTTGATGCGTCGTTGGCCGATCTACAGTATGTCATTGATGCAGGCAATAATGATGAAAAAATCCCTATGCACGGCGGCCTTGGACGTGAAGGTATCTTTAACGTAGCCAGAGGCCCAGAGCCTGATGCCGCTGGCAACTATATCATCAATAGTGGCCCAACTTACATGCAGTCAGTGACTTTTGATGATAAAGGCCCTGTCGTAGAAGCCCTATTGGCTTATTCACAATCAGCCGATAGCACGCGTCCTTATCACCGCGATCAAACACGTCGTTACTCCGCCAAAGACTGGATTCGTCTGCCTTTTAATCAGACTGAAATCAACAAGCAAGCCGTTGGTAATCAAATTCAACTGAGAGAATAGTGCTTATAGATTATCGATATAAAAACCTCAGCTTAACGCTGGGGTTTTTTTAAGTAAAAAAATTGAATCAAAAAACAGCCTACTTCTAAACGGTATACGCACTGACCACCCCACTGCGAATAAGGATTTGCTATAATAGTCGCTCTGTATGTAACCATCAATGATATATAGTTGAAGAACAATAAAAGCGCTGCGGTACGGCTCATATCAATTTTCTTGCTTGCCTGTGCCTGCGCAGACAGAGGCTCGAAAATTGATATGAGCCGTGCATGATGTATCGATATTACTTTTCACTGACTATATAAGCCGCCATCCTAGGATTAAAACGAGGAATACCGCATGACAGACCATTCAGCACAGAATAACCCGCAGCCTTATAATCGTGCGGAAGAGCCGCCGTCGACCACGCGTCCTGTTATGCAGACAGAAAATCCTTATGCCAGCACACGCGGTAGTATCACCACTAAGCAGTTGCCGGCCTTTGATGAAGCGATCATTCAAAAATACAATCGTTCAGGCCCACGTTATACCTCCTATCCGACGGCTTTAGAGTTCACGCCCATCCCTGATGAGCTTGGAATAACCAGTCTTGAGAGCAAAATCCTTGAAAACCGTGAAACTCGAGCGCCTTTGTCGTTATATTTCCACATTCCGTTTTGCCGTCATCTTTGCTACTACTGTGCCTGTAATAAAATTATTACCAAAAAAAATAGCGACTCAGGTGATTATCTAGAATATCTGATCGCTGAGATTAAGCACAAACGACGTTTACTATCCACGCCAGAAGGTAGCAGCAAGCCTTTGGTCAAGCAGCTACACTTGGGCGGGGGTACACCCACGTTTTTGCGCGATGAAGAAATGGTTCAGCTGTGGGATTTTTTACAAACTCAGTTTGAATTTTTGCCAGAAGATCAAGGCGACTACTCGATTGAGATTGATCCGCGCGAGCTAAGCGATGACACGCTAAAAGTACTGCGAAACCTTGGCTTTAATCGTATTAGCTCTGGGCGTACAAGATTTAGATGAGACCGTGCAAATTGCTGTTAATCGGGTGCATTCGGCAGAGTTGATTGAAAATGTCTTAACTGAGGCGCGCGAACTGGGTTTTCACTCTATCAATATCGACTTGATTTATGGTCTGCCGCATCAAACCATAGAAACGTTTAATAAGACCATACAGCGTATTATCGAGATGTCACCGGATCGTCTTTCCGTGTTTAACTACGCCCATCTACCGGAGCGCTTTAAAGCTCAACGTCAAATCAAAGATGACGACTTGCCCAGCGCTGCTGATAAGCTGTCTATGCTTGGTCATACCATCAATACTCTGACAGAGGCAGGCTATCAATATATCGGTATAGATCATTTTGCCAAGCCTGATGATGAGTTATCTATTGCTCAGCGCGAAGGTAAATTGCATCGTAATTTTCAGGGTTATACCATCATGGGAGACTGTGATTTACTAGGCTTTGGGGTATCCTCTATCAGTCAGATTGCCAATGCCAATACGCGCTATATTCTACAAAACGATACTGACTTGGACGCGTATCAAGCCACCATTGATGCCGCACAAAACAATCCTATGATCATGCCTGCGGTAAAATACATAAAAACGTCCATCAAGGATCGCTTACGTGAATACGTCATTATGAATTTGCTCTGTCACGACTATATTGATTTTAAAGATGTGAATCAAAAATTTGGTATCGATGCGATTACTTATTTTATCGATGAGATTCAACAGTTGGGTGAGATGCAAGCGGATCGTTTAATCGATATGGATGCGGCAGGTATTCGTGTTTTACCGAGAGGCCGCTTGCTTGGCCGCAATGTCGCGATGGTGTTCGATGAATATCTTGATAAGAAACACAAAAACCGCTTTTCAAAAGTCATCTAAAGAGTTTATCGAATAATATTCAATCCACTATGAGAAATACCATGCTGCTAGGATAAATTTTCGCAGCTCTGTCTGTGCAGGCACAGCAAGCAAGAAACAGTTATCTTAGCACGTTATCACAGCTGTATTTCTTTCATTTGAAATCAACCATAGCTTAATCTGTAGCCATAAAAAAGACCTCAAACGAGGTCTTTTTTTACATTGCTATATCTTATTTAGACTTTTAACTTATCACCGACCATCCCTTTTACGGTACTTAAAATATCAGCTGGTAAGACCACCATTTTTGAGTTGTCAGACTCAGCCAAATCGCGAATCGCTTTAATATACTGCTCACCCAATAAGTAAACAATTGGCATTTCTTCGTCACCCATGGCACTGGTGATCAAGCGAATGGACTCCTCAGAACCTCTCGCGAGCACAACTTGCGCCTCGGCATCACGGCGTGACGCTTCCAAACGCCCATCTGCTTCTAAGATAGCAGCTTGCTTTTGACCATCGGCACGGGTAACGGTCGCACGGCGTAGACGCTCTGCCGCTGCTTGCTCTTCCATTGATGCCTGCATGGTTTGCGAAGGGTTAATGTCTTGAATTTCTACTGTCTTTAGCGTAATACCCCAATCTGCAATATCTTCTGAGATCGCATGCTTGAGCTTGGTTTTAATTTCATCACGGCTAGACAACGCATTGTCTAGATCCATTTCACCAATGATTGAGCGCAGCGATGTTTGTACCAAATTCCGAATACCATACTCATAATCTTCAATACCATAAACCGCCTTATCAGGACGGACGATATTAATGTAGGCAACCGCGTTGGCAATAATAACGACGTTGTCTCGGGTGATGACCTCTTGTGAGGGAATATCGAGCACGATGTCTTTAGTCGTGACTTTATAGGCCACATCATCGACATAAGGAATAATCAGGTTGAGTCCTGGCTCTAGCGTTTGACTGTATTTACCCAAGCGCTGTACGACCCACTTATATCCTTGCGGTACAATTCGAACCCCTTTAAAGATAGTAAACACCACCAGTGCAACCAGTACGATCATAACAATACTAAAACTTTCCATAATTCATCCCTATTATTATGCTTAACTACTCTGATTAACCTCAGTTTTAGGCTTTATACTGCTTACAATCAGCTCGTTACCGACAATATCCATCACGACGACTCGCTCACCAACGGCTATGACCTCGCCTGTGGTACGGCACATCCATTCTGCTGCCCCAACAATTGGCACACTGAAACGGACGATACCTGCCCTATCAAGTTGCGGCGTCACGATAATCATACCCGTTTCGCCAATGATGACGCTACCGCCTAAGCCAGCCTTGGTACGATCCACCGATAAGGGTTGTACAAACTTGAACCAAACCACTAAAAAAACAGCAGAAAGTATCAACCAAATGATAATTTGAATTGAAATAGAAATAGGCAATAACCAAGTTAAAGCCGCAACGATAATGGCAGCAGCACCGAACCAAAGGCTTGCAAATGTTGGTACAAACATCTCAACTATCAACAATACAAAACCCAGTACCAGCCAATGCCAAGGTTCAATCATCCACAAAGCCTCCATCATTGCGACCTCTCCTATTGTTACTCTATGATTCTAACTTTTAATGTAACACACTTTTAGGCTTTGTAACTTCTTAAAAATCATCAATATATGAAATACTTATTTAAAGAAATTAGCAATTATTGAGAGATAATAAACAAAAAAACGACCGCATGTAGCAGTCGTTTTTTTGGTGAAGACATAAGACTTAGAATTTGTAATGGGCACCAACAGTCAATAGAGTCACATCTTCAGCAACATAGTCATATTCGGCTTCAACACTCATGTTAGGATTGAAGTTATAACCTAGACCAATACCGCCAGCTACACCACTATCGCTATCGCTATCACTTCCAGAGTTTCCAAGAAAGTCTTCTGCAGAAACCTCAATCTCAGCTTTAGCAAAACCTAGCTTACCTTTTGCATATAAACCAGTGTTTGGGAACGCATAACGGTAAGTACCGTAAGCACCATAAGTTTTAAGGTCGTAGTCTGCTTTGATACCGCTAACACCTGTATCAACGTCAGCGTCATTAGAACCTACATACTCAACTTCAGCACCGAAGTTAGAATCAAAGTTATAGCCAGCATAAACACCATATGCAGTTGGATCATCTAGATCATCAGCATCTACCAAAAACTTACCAGCTTTAATACCAACGTAAGGCTGACCAGCATAGTTCACTGCTGCTTGAGCACTTACGCTTAATACAGTACCAGCGACTAGAGTTAATAAGGTTTTCTGTAACAGTTTCATTGTTTCTTCCAAAATATTTCAATTGACAGTTATATCTATATAAACTGTTGTCCGTTAAAACGCTAACTTGTCTATAGATGACAGCAGTATATTAACAATATTTTCTTTTAAAACAAACAACTGTTTTTTCATTTAGCAAAAAAAACGACCGCATATAGCGGTCGTCTTTTTATTATTAAGTAATTTATTGAAATATTAGAATTTCAAGTTAGCGCCTACAGTAAGTAGTTTAGTATCTGCATCGCTATCCATCATGGCATACTCTGCTTCAACACCTAAATTAGGACTTACATTGTAACCCAGACCAACACCACCCGCGATACCAGTATCGCTCGTTGAATCGCTGCTGCCATCGTCAAAATCGGCTTCTAACTCTGTTTTAGCGATACCCAACTTACCTTTGGCATATAGCGCTGTATTAGGGAATGTGTAACGGTAAGTACCATAGGCACCATACGTTTTAGTATCGATAATCACCGAAACCACTGTCAGATCTGCATCGTCTGAACCAACGTATTCAACTTCTGCGCCAAAGTTTGGATCGAAATTATAACCTGCATATACACCATAGGCAGTTGGATCGTCGCCACTTCATATCGTTGTCAAATTGACCGATTTTAGCACCGACATATGGTTGACCAGTATAACCGTTTCCGTAAGAAACAGCGGCTTGTGCGCCGACACTTAATAAAGAACCAGCAGCTAATGCAATTAGAGTTTTTTGTAATGTTTTCATTATAAATTCCTTAAAAAATTTGGACAAACAAGTTATTAATCTATATTGGTCTTTTGACCGCATCGCCTTGTTTGCTAACGATGAGTACATAGTAACAAACTATTTCAAACACTCTGTCAGTGTTTAATGGTATGGGAGTTAAGATTTGCAATTATTTATCAGTACGCGGGTTACAAAGGCTCAGTTATGAAACATTCTGTTACAGGCTCGTTTTTCAGCAATACTTCCTATTCAATTACTAAGTCTAATCACGGCAAAATAAAAAGAACGCACCTCGAAAGGTGCGTTCTTTTTATAAGACAATTAGCAAATTTTGATCGCTAATACTTATACAGTCTTTACTTTTTGTCTTCATCTACTTCAGTGAACTCAGCGTCAACGACGTCATCGTCAGCTTGGTTGCTTTCTGCTGCGTTATCCGCGCCTTGTTGGAACTGGCTTGGATCCATACCTTCTGCACCTGCGCCGCTATCAGCATAGATCTTTTGGCTGATTGGTAAGAATGCATTGTCTAACGCTTCAAGCTTGGCTTTGATGTCATCATGATCATCTTCTTTAGCCGCTGCTTCAAGCTCAGTGATGGCAGTTTCTACGGTTGCTTTTTCTTCATCAGTTACTTTGTCGCCTGCTTCTTTCAGCGCTTTTTGTACTGCATGGATACGACCGTCTGTTTCGTTACGCACTTGCGCTAGGTTAGCGAATTTTTCGTCTTCCGCTGCATTAGCTTCTGCGTCACGCACCATTTGTTCAACTTCATCATCTGATAAACCAGAATCTGCTTTGATCTGGATGCTCTGCGCTTTACCAGTACCTTTGTCTTTCGCTGAGATGTTCATGATGCCATCAGCGTTGATGTCAAAGGTCACTTCGATCTGCGGTAGACCACGTGGTGCTGGTGGAATGTCCGTCAAATCAAAACGTCCAAGCTGTTTGTTTTGGTTAGCGATTTTACGCTCACCTTGATACACCTGAATGGTTACGGCTGGCTGGTTGTCTTCTGCCGTTGAGAATACCTGTGATTTCTTAGTAGGAATCATGGTGTTTTTCTCAATGATTGGCGTCATGACACCGCCCATTGTTTCAATACCAAGCGTCAATGGTGTTACGTCTAACAATAGAACGTCAGTTTTGTCACCAGACAATACCGCGCCTTGAATCGCTGCACCAGCTGCTACTGCTTCATCAGGGTTAACGTCTTTACGTGGTTCTTGACCAAAGAACTCTTGTACATTTTGTTGTACAAGTGGCATACGAGTCTGACCACCAACTAAAATAACATCGTCGATATCGCCAATTTTTAGGCCAGCATCTTCAAGGGCAATTTTACAAGGACCCATAGTGCGTTGTACCAATGCTTCAGTCAGACTTTCTAGTTTTGAGCGACTGATCGTCACAACCAAATGCTTAGGACCACTGCTATCAGCGGTGATGTACGGTAAGTTAACTTCAGTGCTTTGCGCACTTGATAGTTCAATCTTCGCTTTTTCTGCCGCTTCTTTTAGACGCTGCATCGCAAGAGAGTCACCTTTTAGGTTGACGTCTTGGTCTTTTTTGAACTCATCAACCAAATAATCAATCAAAGCTGAGTCAAAGTCTTCACCACCAAGGAATGTATCACCGTTGGTTGCAAGTACTTCAAACTGCTGCTCGCCATCAACATCAGCGATTTCAATGATTGAGATATCGAAAGTACCACCGCCTAAGTCATATACAGCAACGGTGCTATCGCCTTGCTTTTTATCCATACCGTAAGCAAGTGCAGCGGCAGTTGGCTCGTTGATAATACGTTTTACATCAAGACCTGCAATTTTACCCGCATCTTTAGTGGCTTGACGCTGTGAGTCATTGAAGTAAGCAGGAACGGTTACAACCGCTTCTGTCACGCTCTCACCAAGATAGTCTTCTGCTGTTTTTTTCATTTTTTTCAAGATTTCAGCAGAAACCTGTGGTGGCGCGAGTTTCTTGCCATTAATTTCTACCCAAGCATCACCATTGTCTGCTTTGGCGATTTTGTAAGGTACCATGCCGATATCTTTTTGCACGACTTTGTCATCAAAGCGACGACCGATCAAACGCTTGATCGCAAACAAAGTGTTGTTTGGGTTGGTGACTGCTTGACGCTTGGCTGATTGACCAACCAATGTTTCATCATTTTTGTATGCGACGATAGATGGGGTGGTACGCGTGCCTTCAGCATTTTCGATGACTTTAACTTTGTCACCTTCCATCACTGCCACACATGAATTCGTTGTACCTAAATCGATACCAATTACTTTACCCATAATCAATTGCTCCTAATTGTTTTAACTATAAATGGTTTTATCTGCTGACCATAATCGGTCACTTGTTGCTATATATCGGTTTGTGTATTGATTTTTTCAAGTCAAGAATTGAGCAAAACTCGTCTTTCCTATGAATTTTCCCGATAAACCCTAGTAATAGTAGGGTTTACGGTTTTAAAAATTTATTGTCCAACACGTACCATCGCTGGGCGCAATAGGCGGCCATTTAAGCTGTAGCCTTTTTGCAGTACGGTTCCGACAGTATCTGCTTCTGCATCTGGGTCGATGCCAACCGCTTCATGCAAATCAGCATTGAATTTTTCGCCTTGAGGGTCGACCGCTTCTACGCCGTTTTTATTAAGTACAGCCACAAGCGCTTTGTGCGTCAATTGCACGCCCTCAGCGACTGGATCGTTGGCATCCGCGTTTTCCATCGCACGCTCTAAGTTATCAACGATTTCTAGTAGCTCTTTGGCAAATTTCTGCAAAGCAAATTTTTTGCTTTTATCGGCTTCTTGTTCCATACGTTTTTGCGCATTGTAAGCTTCTGCGTTGGCGCGAGCAGTGCCTTCTTTCGCCTGCTTTACTTCGCCTTCTAATTCAGCAATACGCGCTTTAAAAGTATCAAGATCGATTTCAGTATGGATAGTCATATCTTCATCTGAGTTATGCTGTGGGTCAAACTCATTGATGGTTTCTTCTAAAATACTGGCACTGTGCTCAATATTATCATGTGCCAAATTTTGCTCAGGGGATTCGTTGTTAGTCTTCTGCTCGCTCATGATGGCTCCTTAGAATGTTGATAATGACGATTGATATAACGCACAATAAATCCGCTAGTCCCTGTTCATAATAAGACTGCTTATAATGATAATGATAATGAGGCTGCTTATAGTGAGACTGTGCTCTTATTTACTGGTTACTCAACCGTTGGTACTCATTGTTTTTATTAATTCGCTTTACTAGCTGCTTGATAAAGGTACTCGGTATAAATTTCAAGCCTAAAACGTAGGATTTTTTCTCGTTTACAACAAATACCGTTTAAATAAGCAGAAAAAGGTCAGTAAGGTAATAAATTGCCTCAAAAATTACTGTTAAAACACTGTCCTTGCAAAAACGCTATGCTTTCAAAAATATCTTATGCTTGAAAAAATTATAGTTATTCCAAATTTTTTACCTTTCACCCGTAAGCCATTACCAAAAAAACACCCAGTTCTATTTCTGCTTACTTTATCATTACAACAAATAGGTACGAGTAAATCTATATTCAACACAGCGGTCAAACAACGTTGCTGACCCTCATTTATGAGAAATATTATGTCTAATTCAATAGTGTTATCAGTCAATAGCTTATTGAATAAAGCGTTGATGACGTTAAAACTTGCTTCAATCACCCAAGCAGATAATGTGGCAAGTAGGCATACAAATAATGATGCGGAAGAAAAAAAACAAACGCTGAAAGAAAAAGTTCTGAGCTACAAACCGCTTACCAGTTATCAGCCACATACCTTACATCATACAATGAAAGGGCTAGGTCATCTGCCGCCGCTTGTATTGGAGCAAATGATTGGCTATTTAAAAGGCCCTACATCAGAGCAGTATCCACACGCCGATGCTCATCTGCGTCTGATACTCGCTGTGAACCAACACCTTAAAACCCCGTTAGATCTCACACCAATGCCTGAGCTACGAGACAGGTTTGCAGCCGACGCCGTGGCCATGCAAGCACCAAAAGTATGGAAGCAAGCGAGTGATAGCCTGTTTGGAGATACTGTGCTTGGCAACATCAAGCTCAGTAATATTAAACGCTTTGTTAAAAAAGGTGAGGCGCCTGTTCGTTGGGAAAATCAGGTGATTGCGGATGCTGACGACGGTGATATGAGTATTCGCTGTTATCAAGCAGGTAGGCGCTCTAATAGAAGGCGTGTGAAACAACGTCGCACTCATAACCCTGACGAAGTAGTAATGTTGTTTTTGCATGGCGGTGGATTCTGTATCGGCGATATCGACACTCATCACGAATTTTGTCATGCCATTTGTGCGCGCACAGGTTGGTCAATTGTCAGCGTCGATTATCGCTTGGCGCCTGAGAATCCTGCGCCAGACGCACTCAGAGACGGTATCGCTGCTTATGCTTGGTTGGTCAAAAACTGTCACAAACTCAACGCTTTGCCGTCACGCATTGTGCTGGCAGGAGATAGTGCAGGTGGCGGACTGTCCACTCTGATGGCGCAGCAGTTGACCGCGCCAAATGAGCAAGCTTGGCGAGATTTAGATGATGATGGTCTGAAAATGTTTGATTTATTACAGCGTCTACCTGCGCCGCTGGCACAGATGCCGATATATCCTGTGACGGATATTGAGACCAATTATCCGAGCTGGGAGCTATATGGAGAGGGTCTGCTGTTAGATCATGCTGATGTGGCGGTGTTTGGGGATGCGTGTTTTAAAAACAGTCTGTTACCACGCCAGCATATCCTAAACGCGCCCATGCTCGGTGACAACAGCAAAGTGTGCCCTACTTATGTCATTGCAGCAGAGTTGGATGTACTGCGTGATGAAGCGTTTGCTTATGCTGAACAAATAAAAAGCCATGGCATCGCTGTCAACGTACAAACCGTACTTGGCGCGCCTCACGGCTTTATTCATTTTATGAGCGTGCATAACGGTTTGGGTCAAGAAACCAACGCTATCATTGATGGCTTTGCCAGTTTCGTACGCGAGATAATCAGCACCCAATCTCAGCTCGCGGCTTGATGCTCGCCAATTTAAGAATGCGTGTTATGTGTAAAATTGCCAGTCAGACGGATTAACCAAATCTCTGAGCGCGACCCCAAGCGAAACGGAATACCCCAAAAGCCATAACCCGAGGACACTACAAAATGACCTTTGCCTATGGCTTCATAGCCATAACCTAGGCGATTGATGGCGTTTACAATGAAGTTTGCTGGAAAGATTTGACCGTTATGAGTGTGTCCTGACACTTGTAAATCAATCGGCAACTCACTGTGCTCGCTGATATCGCTCGGCCTGTGATCGAGCAATATGATTGGTTGCTTTGTATCAGTTTGCGCCAATAACTCGGTGGTCGCCACGCGCTGAGACTTGTGATTGTCAAAGCGGCCCACTAGCCAAACGGGCGTCCCTTTGTGTTGTATGCACAATACTTCATCGTTCAATAATTTTATGCCCGACTTACGCAGTGCCTCACTGATTGGCTGCTCGTGCCCGTACAAATCATGATTGCCTAACGTAGCATAAACACCGTTCGGCACACTTTCAACCAGCCTTGTTAAATTGCCTGCCATGTCATAGTCAGCAAACGCCTGCGTGTTGTCATCCATGATATCGCCTGGCATCAGCAAGATGTCAGCCTTATGCTTGATAACCAATCGCTGCAATCTGTCTATCGCATTACTACCAAATAAACGTCCTAGGTGTAAATCACTGGCTACTGCAATCTGTAATGCCTGAGGTAAGGGCTTTTCGATATGGATGGTCACGCGTCGCACCACAGGGACATACGCACTGTACAGCGCAAACATAAACAGCCCTATAAAGATTGTTAGTGCCAACGCTCGTAGACCATTATCCATTAAGACAGACGTACTTATTGCGTCACCCATGAAAGATATGATTAGCTCATAGCCACCATATAATAAGCTTGTCATCACAGCAGTCAGTAACACAAAATGCATGACGAGCATCCAACCACTGATCCAGCGATAGCTATTGGCAAAGACTCTTTTGACACTCAGTAAAAGTAAGCCATTGGTAATGGAAAAAATAGCAATCCACATAACAGTTTGTGAGATATCGGTCTGCCAAGGCTGTAGCCACCATTGTAAGCTTAGCGCCATACCGACACTAAAGAGCTGTAATAGCAAAAAAATGGTGATAAAAAATGCGTAGCGCATGAACAGTCCTTGAGCATTGTTTCTTTGTGCGTTTTAGGTTGTGGTAAAAACAAAAGCCATCTATGTGATAGCCAATAGACAGCCTCTACTATTTATCCATAATTAAAATATTTTAACGTTTATTTGGCGCTATTTTGCAAACACCATTTTCACAAGCTTGCATCACTGTTTTACCATAAACCAATTTGGTCACCCAGTTCGGAATTCTATAACGATTGCGCGCGACATACGGATATACAAAATCGCCCATTTGCTTAACGACAGGTAAAAATAACAACCCTGCCCATTTGACGCCGCTTGTCTTATAGAGCATTCGCACAGCATCCATATGGGTATACCAATTACCACTACTATCTTGCACACACATATAAGTCATCGCATCTTCGCGACTAAATCCTGCAGCGGCCAGCTCCTCTAACCCGTTTATCCACAGGCACTAATTTTATGCGCTCTGGCTGACGCGCTTGCATGTTATGCGCCTCCGTACTGCATATCACGCAAGCATCGTCGTAGTACATGTTGATAGATAAATTCGCTTGCTCTCTATAGCTGTTGATTTTATTTTGAATAATCATGTTATGGCTCCTTTATATTTTGACATTGCTGCTATTATTTTTTGCGGTGATTATGTTTTTATTGTGTCCATTTAACCGTACTGCTTTGTTTGTCTTGAACAGTCCTAAGAGAGGCGTTACTGGCTGCTGTGTCCATTGCGGCGTGGCAGCATCTAAGCGCTTGGCAAGTAGTGGTAGATGATTGGTCGGTACCGCTGGGAATAAATGGTGTTCGATGTGATAGAGCAAGTTGAAGGTCAGTAGATTCACCAACGGATGGCGCTCACTACGGGCGTATACCATCTCATCACAACCATGATGGACGCTCCATACCGCAAAGAATCCCACCATCGTGTTTGCCAACATCATCACCAACACATGATACATCAGCACTGGATGCATCGTGATACAGGCACTGGCTATAATCGCCAAAATAAGCACCATATCAAAAGCCACCAGCAAACGATTGCGACGACTGCCATGCCTCAAACCAAACCACTGAATCGCCACTGAAAATAGCCCACCGCCCACTATCGCTTGATACCATGGCAGGCGTGCCCAATTACCCTCAACATCACTGTCGCCAAGCGGATCGCGGTGATGGTTGAGATGCGTGTGTCGAATCGCGTGGGTGCTACAAAGCATGGTCATCGTGAGTAAAAACAGCATGAGCTCTGTGGCAAGCTTGCCCACGCCCAAGGTTCGATGATAACAATCATGCGCCTGTCTGAGTGCCGCGGTAAAAAAGAAAAAAGTCGCCACAAGTGCAAGCAACCACCAGCCTTGCCACGCACTCCACCATGACAACAATAAAAAAGGTAAAGATAGCAACACATTATAGACCGTCTCGCCAGAGCGGAGCTGACGCAAATCTTGCCATTGAATATTATCTAATGAATGATGACGCATGATGTTCTCCTTTATTGATGATAAGCAATGACATTGCTACAGCAACTGCTAAATTTACTTTATTTCTGTTAATACTGAAATTAATAATTAAATTTTTAATTTACTTCTATCTTCCTAACACTTTCCTTCGGTACTACTGGTTGCCCAATTAGTAGTTGCCCAATACTATGCTGCTCATTCCACCGAGCCAATCCATTAAGCTATATCGCCATCTTACTGAGTATTGATGGATATAAATGACCGTTCATCTCGATCTCTATACTTTTCACAATTTAATAACCAATAGATATTATATTAAAAGTTTTCTCTAAAACAATTGTCATGTAATTACTCTACTCCGTTCTTATCGA
This sequence comes from uncultured Gammaproteobacteria bacterium, assembly GCA_963744895.1. GTDB lineage: Bacteria > Pseudomonadota > Gammaproteobacteria > Pseudomonadales > Moraxellaceae > Psychrobacter. The sequence goes on along the minus strand of CAVUUW010000003.1, from coordinate 825,041 downwards.
ATTTAAAAGTATAATTTATTTTATTTCTGTCAAAAGTGAAATTTTCTAATATTCTTTTTGCTTGAGCAGTGCTATTAGATTGGTGGTCAACGAGATAACCGCTCTATAGTAAATTGGCCGTTATCTCGTTGATCGATTGCTATAGCCAATTCTAAATAAAACAAATCTATCATATTTTTATGTTTCACATGGAACAATTAATCAAATACTTGAAGCTGATATTTCACATGAAACAATCAAACAGTTAATAACCGATATCACTTACGAATGCTGCTCTTCTAATGCTTGCTTGAGCGTTGGCTGTTTAAATTCATAACCTGAATCTTGTAATGCTTGCGGCAGCACTTTTTGCCCATCAATCAGTAGCGTCGACATCTCACCAAACATTAGCTTCAATAAGAAATCTGGCAACGTAAAAATGGTTGGACGGTGTAGCCATGAGCCGAGTGTTTTGGTAAAAGTGTGATTGGTCACTGGATTGGGCGCAGTGAGGTTATAAACCACCGCTTTCGTATCATTTGCCGTCTGTAAGGCATTTTCATGTTCGGTTTGACTGCTCACATCACCAGCAAGATGCTGCTCTATAATAAATATCGCCGCTCCTACCCAATCCTCGCGGCTGATCCAACTCATGATTTGCTTACCATCACCCAATTGACCACCGACGCCCATCTTAAACGGTGTTAATAATTTACCAAGCATACCGCCCTCAGGATGCATCACCACACCCGTGCGAACGATAGCCACTGGCACGCCATCATTGGTGGCTTCTAGTGCCAACTTTTCCCATTCATCACACAGGCGATGCGAAAAATCGGTGGTGAAGTCACTACTCTCCGTCAGCGCTTTATCGCCTTGCGTGCCATACCAGCCAATTGCCGAGCCGCTGACCATTAGCTTGGGCTTAGTACTGGTACGCTTAATGAATGCCAATAAAGACTGCGTGGGTTTTATACGACTAGCGAGCAATTGCTCTTTACGCTCATCGCTCCAACGCTTGTCGGCAATACCTGCACCCGCCAAATTTAATATGACATCAAAGCTCACATCAGAGGTTGCAAGCGCATCGTAAGTCATCATCTTAATGCCATTAGGATGCGCTTGACTGCTATCACGCGTCAGCCAAGTGATGTATAAATCTTTATTCATACTCTGATAACGTTGCATAATCTCTTTACTAAATGCACTACCCAAAAATCCTGAGCCACCACTGATTAAAATATTCATCGTCACATCCTTACGTTGTGTTTTTCATTATTTAAAAGAAGACAACTCTTGATAATTATCGTGTTCTTTTTTACCCCTGTTGTCAAAACGGCTTTTACATGACTTTGGTAAGGCAATAAAGCTCGCGAGTGCGGCATTAATCGCGCCGAACAATCCTATAGCAATCATAAACGCCAGTAGCACGCCAATCTCTATCAAAGAATTTATACCTAAATACAGGACGATAACACCCATATAACATGCTGATGTTATAAACCCAATTAAGAATACCGTACTTATGCTTTTGTGATCATCGCGCCATATATGTTTATAAGCGACGACAATACCGGTTAAGAATGCAGGAATAAAACCAAGTAAGCCAACATATAGCAATGGCTGATAGCCAATTTGAGCAAAATCCGCATTCCTAAAGATAAGCAGTAGACCCAGCTGGGCAAGTAGACCACCAACCGCACTGCCAATGCCTGCAAACAGAATAATCACCTGTATATAAGGGTAGCCTGTCAAATCGTTATCTGTTTTCATAGTATTTATCCTATTAACACTCATCGTTAATTAAGTATAAATAGCGTGCTGGTAGCGACGATGGATTTGCGATGGATAATTGATGGTTAGTGGTTTTTATCATCACGTTAATTATGGTCATTTATTTTCTTAAATATTTTCTAACCGATTTTTGTATAAGCCTAGCGTATCCTCTACAAACTCATTCATCACCCACTTCCCCCAAAATCCTGCATAAAAATTCATATTGGTACTGATGCGATATGTCACATTAAAGGTGAGCTTGGTCGTATTGTCATTGACTGGTTCGAGGTCATACTGCCCATGTAATAGCTTAAAATGCTCACCGTTAATAGTGACATGATCATCAAGCGTCTTTGGCGGTACTGAGTTAGGATAAAATACAAACTGCCAGCGCAATTGGCGGTTTGGAATTTGTGAAATTAAAGGCTCATCAAACTTGATACCGCCATGCCATTCACACTTGCGAACCCATTGATTATTTTCCCAAATAGTAATAGCCGACTTGGGCGTAGGCACTTGCATAAAAGGCAGCAGGTTACTTTTTTGATAAAAGCCTGTAGGGTCAATATTGTCAATGTGATTGATAGTCTGCCAAACCTGTTCAGGAGCTGCTTGAATCAAGATACTATCAGTCACTTGATAGGTCTCAGGCATAGGTTCCAAAGGGGCAAACAATACCAATAATGGCAATAATGCGACACTGTATAACGCCTTAGTTTTCCATAGTTTCAGACAGACTAGTCGCATACCCAGTCCGCCAATTAGTAACGCCACATAGATAATAGGCGATGCCATAACAATACAAATAGTGCCTTCTTTTAGTATGGGTACCGAAATCACTAAAATACCCAATACTAACCAAAAAGTGAGTAAAAAAACTCTGCTAGTGGTAATAGGCTTATAGTAGCTGGCTAGGTATACCGTTGTTGCACCAATGAATAAAGGCGTACCTAATAAAAACTGGATACTGAGTAAATTATCTCCATCTTCAGCAACTTTATAACAAAAGATAAACTCTAATAACATCAGTCCAAGCATGATCATTATCGGCAATAATTTGCGTACGGTTGAACGTGGTACATAACCTTGTTCGATCGATTCTTCTGCCTGCTCAGCGTCACTTTGTTCTGCAATTCTCGTCGTGGTAACCAATTCATCTTCTGGTAAGCGAGTCGCAGGTGCAATATCATTGTCATTATCCAAAGAGCGCTCATTATCATTTTTATCAGTATCTGAACCCATGACGATATCCTTAGAAACGGTATTTTTGGTTCTTTAAAAAATTAGTTTCAGTCTTTGGCACTATCTTCTTCTGTAGGTAAGGCTGATAGTCCTGCTAACGCCATTAGGCAAAACGCTTACGAATCGGACATTCATTTTCATTATGACGTTTGCGACTTCCCGCTTTTATTTTTTTCCATCGATTGTCTATGGCGCTGATAACTGCGGCTTTATCAGGTGTTACCTTCTGGTCAGTCAGATGCGGCGCGACTTTATCTAGACGCTTTGCAAGCTCAGGTAAATGATTGGAAGGCACCGCAGGAAATAGATGATGTTCCACGTGGTATAACAAATTAAACGTCAGCAAATTAATCAGCGGGTTACGCTCGGTGCGAGCGATCGTCTCATCACAATCATGATGCACGCCCCACACCGCGATGATACCGACACTGGCATTGGCGAGCATCATGGTCGCTAGGTGATAGAGCAGTACTTGTGTCAACAGGCCAAACTCAGAAACGTCTACGATGGTTAATACGAGCGTCACCATAATAACCAAAGCAATCAAACCAAACTCTAACCAAGCAATGCGTTTGTTATGACGGCTGCTTAGCGCAAGACCTTGGCGATAGATAGCCAGTCGATAGGTCACACCGCCAAGCATTGCTTGCCACCATGGCAACTTTGCCAGACTGCCCTCAATATCACTGTCACCCAACGGGTTGCGATGATGCTCCATATGCGTGGCTCGGATACTGTGCAAACTGGTCATCAACAGTACACTCAGCAATAGTAACAAGGCGGTGGTCACACGCTTACCCGTCCCTAGACTATGATGGTAGCCATCGTGAGCTTGACGAAAAGCGGATGCAAAAAATAAATAAGAGGCGCAGCAAGCTAGCACATACCATGATTGGCTAGCGAACCACCACGACAGTAATAAAAACGGATAAGGCAAAATGAGGTTGTAAGCAATCTGACTACCAGTTAATTGGCGTAGGTCTTGCCATTCTACTGACTCAGTCGCACGTTTAATCACTTGAGATTTGTCGTGGGCAGTATTTGCTTTCATTTTATACATCCCTTTATAATTACTGTTAAGCACCCTTAGCTTCTATTGCTTTTAACATTGTTTATTCTTTTAATGCCATTTCTTTTATTTCTGTCAAAAAAGAAATTACTACTCAAATTTTTTATTTTTAAAATAACTTAGCGCAAAACCTTTTTAATACTAGCGCCCAGTTTTAATATCTTTTTGAGCGCGCTGGTCGGTAGTTTAAGCATCTCAGACGACCACATCGTCACGGTTTCAACGAATTCTTGCGTTTCACGAATGCGGGTTTTTACTTCGCTATTCTCATGTTCAAACTCGGGACTGTCCATCAACTCTTGTAAGAATTGTACAGTAGGATCCAGTTCTCGCTTTTGGCGCTCAATCACGATAATACGCGCCAGCTCCCAAACATCGGTGTTGGTGGTAAAGTGGTCACGACGATCACCTAATATAGAGACTTTTTGTACCAATCCCCAGTTTTGTAACTCCTTAATACTATTCGAAACGTTAGAACGCGCAACGCCAAGCGTTTCGGTAATCTCTTCTGCATTGAGCGGCTTACCAATAATATAAAGCAAAGCATGGATCTGTGACATGGTGCGGTTAACGCCCCACTGCGTACCCATCTCCCCCCAATGCAAAACGAACTTTTCAGTGACAGGGTTTAGTTTCATAATGGATACTCACTTTATTATTTATAAATTTCAACTAACTTCTTGACTTATCTTGCGCCATTCTTTTATTTCTGTCAATACTGAAATAAATATAAAGACTGATTTTTAATCACTTATGGCTTTTTTAGCGCAGGATTAATCCTGTCGTCGCATCCCGTATTTGGCTAGGTAACGTATAGCCCAAGGTGTCGGCTTGCAAGTAGCTGATTTGCTCACCAAAGTAACTGTACGCTTCCGCAAAATTCTTGGCAGACGCTTGTCCTGACGGGTTACAGCTAGTGGAGACCAATAGGCCAAATGGGTTATGAGTGCTCACTAGCTGATCACAAAGTTTACGAATCATAGGATGCGCGATTACTCTGACAGCCACGGTCTGATGTTGGCCTGTAATCCACGAAGGAATAGCATCCGCAAACATCGGCGGGATAGGCAGCAACCACGTGTGCGCTTGCTTATATTGTAAGTCTGTATGCTCACTATCCGTTTGCCAGCTTGCTAGGATAGCATCGCGTTGTGTGTCATTTAATGATGCTAATAACGGGGCTAAACGCGCGACGCTGTCAGTAATGACTATCATGCCTTTGGCTTGCGGGCGCTGTTTGATGTCTAAGATACGCTGAACGGCCGCTTCATTATACGGGTCACAACCGATACCCCAAACGCTTTCTGTTGGATAAGCGAGCAGTTGCCCTTCTTTAAGCCACTTAGCAGCTTGCATTTCAGAATCGGTAATCAGAGGGGTAGATTGGCTCATAGCTTAAATGGTTCATACTAGGATGGAAGTGAGTATTCATAATAGCATAAGAAAAAGACCGACTGAGAGAGCGATGCTTAGACACTAACCTTATTATTACTATCTACTAGGCGTAAACGATATTTTATACGCGTAAGTAACGGCCGCCTTGAACGCTAATCACGCCTAATAGCTCAAGCTCCATCAACTGTCCAATGAGTTGTGGCGGTGCAAGCTTGGTGGTAACAATGAGTGCATCCAAATCCTGCCCATGCCAGTCAAGCTGCTCATAAACCGCTGCTAAATGCTCAGGGACAACGATAGCACTACGTTGAGATTTGATGTTCGATGGCGACGATGGGTTGGCTGTAGCAGCGCTACCTTCAGCGGTAAACTGGACGGACTGACGACCCGCATCATTGATATTAGATTCGGTCGCAGCAGAACCATGGATTGAATGCTCCGTATGACCGATATAGGCCAGTTGATTGTTAACATCCTCGATGACTTGCTGTGGATGATAAACCAATGTCGCGCCTTCACGGATCAAGTGATGACAACCCTCAGCATTGCTATTATCAATATGGCTTGGTATTGCAAAGACTTGTTTGCCCTGCTCTGAGGTTAAGCGCGCAGTGATCAATGAGCCACTCTGAACCTTAGCTTCTGTCACAATTGTCGCTAGGCTCAATCCTGCCACCAAGCGATTGCGACGCGGAAAAGTGTGTTTGTGCGGCTGAGTGTGAGGCAATAGTTCACTGATAATACAGCCGCCTTTCTCAACAATCTGGTCAAATAACTGGTCGTGGTGATTGGGATAATTGACATCAATGCCCGTCCCCATCACGCCAACCGTACGACCTTGAGAGTCAGCATCTACCTGCGCCAGTGCCCCTGAATGAGCGCGTTTATCTACGCCTATCGCCAGACCACTAGTGACGATGTAGCCAGCTTGCGCCAAATACTGTGCCATATCAAACGTGGTTTTTTGTGCATGAGCGGTGGGTTTTCGGCTACCAACGATCGCAATTTGTGCCTGCTGTAAGCGATTTCTATTGCCGCGATAAAATAATAAAGGCGGTGGATCATAGATCTGTAGGAGCTGAGTAGGATAATCAGACTGATCAGCAAACAGTATGCCGTAACGCCCCTCTGTCAGCGATTTTTGAATCTTATCGAGATTGCTCTTCGTTTGCTCCGGCTGCTCATGACGTTTGAGATGGGTATGATGAATGCCCAACTGCCGCCAACTCTCTACTTTGGCCTGCCAAGCGAGCCTAGCATGACCAAAGGAGGTAATAAGTTTATGATACGCGGATAGGGAGGCATTGACCTCAAACCATAGCGCCAATATGGCACGCTGATCGTCGGTCAATTCAGAAGAGGCTGCCATCATAATCACTTATCTCTTGCAGGCATACTTAGAATGGCTAAATATTATAAATAAGGCGGCGGTAATAGCTGATCGCCGACGCTAAGGGGTAGTTCAGAATCTAATACATAGGCATAACTAATATGATCAAATGTATTAAAGATCATGACCGTGCCGCTTGGCTCATTGGGTAAGCGTACAGGCATGTCGTTATCCATGGTATCACGCACCAATGGCCCTTTTTGATAGACCGTCAGTACATCACCTGGTTTAGCACCCTCAGCACTACCTAAGTTGATCGCAACTACACCACCTTTTGCCGCTGAGCTGATTGAGTCCATCACACGGACGATCAATCCACCACGGCTAACAGAGGCAGGAGCAGGATAAAACACGGGCGGAATAGAATTATTAAGCTCTACGAATACACGGTCACCTTCACGCACTTCTTTACCGTAGCTGTCCGTAAGCTGCAAGCTGGTGACGCCATTGGTTTCTGTAGAAGTGACCAACCCTGTTGCCACTTGCGTGACCTCTAAACCGATCACGGCCTGGGTCTTAGGATCTACATATGGCTCGCCTTCACGGTAGACACCATAGCGTTGACCAACGATGAGTGGCACGCCCTTGGCATACACCTTGTCGCCGCTTGCTGTAATCAAGTTGCGGTTCTTAGAAGCGAGAATATAAGGGGTTGTATTAAAATCTCTAGGATCAACAATGATTGTCTTATCCAACCAGTGCTGGATCGCCGATAAAGGAATGGCGGGAATGCTATTGGCGGTTGAGGTAATGGTTACCGTACTGGCAACTGCACTACCTATCAGTTGTTTTTCGACGCCAGCGCAACCCTCGCCTGTGTCCACTCCAATAAGCGTTTTACCCTGAATCACACAAAGGATAAGAATGTCATCGGGATAAATAAGGTTGGGATTTTTGATTTGCTTATTGGTGGCCCAAATCTCTTTCCAACGCCAAGGACTGTCGAGATAGCGTCCTGAGATGTCCCATAAGGTATCGCCTTTTTTGACGATGTAGCGATTGGGCGCATCTGCTTTGATGGTTGGCGGTGGATTATTAGCGTAGGCGATCGACATCAGCATAGCACCGCTAAATGACGTAAGTAACAGTGCTTTTGCTATCTTTTTTAAGCTCATCTTCATTATTATATCCACAATATAAACCGCTGTTTTGGCTGGCGTGATTCCTAAAAAAGCGTCTAAAACAATAAAGATTTGTCGACGCTGTGCCTAATATTACAATCATATCTACCATAACACAATCATAAACAATTTATTACAATGGCGTAACCTTAAAATGGCGACTTGCAGTGCAGTTTATTTAGAAGATAAAGCCACAACTCCTTATATTTTAGATCTTGTTTGGCGTGACATGCTGACGAATTTGCTCAGCGACCAGTTCAGCACTATTTTCTAATACCACAACATGTTGCGGTAGGCTCTCTAAACCTTCCGTGTGAGCTGGGCGCTCGATGTCGATTTGACCCACTGCTTCGATGATAGTATCGGCAAACTTAACAGGCAATGCGGTCTCTGCACAGACAATGATTTCACCCTCACGCTGTAGCTCTTTAGCGACCTTGATTCCATCAGCTGTATGCGGATCGACAAGCTCACCATGCTGCTCATACAACGCTTCGATCGTGTTTAAGCGATCGCTATGGGTTGATTTACCCGCAGCAAAACCATAACGCGTATTGACCGCTTCCATCAAATCAGACAAGTCAAACCCTTGACCTGATTTTACGCCGTCAAATAACTCATGAACGCGCGCGCTGTCTTTATCCAGTAATAAGTAAACAAAACGTTCAAAATTCGAAGCTTTTGAGATATCCATTGATGGGCTTGAGGTTACATAGGTTTTGTCAGTGGGGCGCGGCTGATAAGCACCTTGGTTAAAGAAGTCATTAAGCACGTCGTTTTCGTTGGTGGCGACGATCAAACGCTCAACGGGCAGACCCATTTCACGAGCGATGTGACCGGCGCAGATGTTGCCGAAGTTGCCTGATGGCACGCTAAAGCTGACTTTTTCATCGTTGCTTGCCGTCACCGCAAAATATGCTTTGAAGTAATAAACGATCTGCGCGAGGATGCGTCCCCAGTTGATAGAGTTAACCGTACCCAAGTCATACTGCGCTTTAAAGTCAGCATCTTGTTGCAGTGCTTTGACGATATCCTGACAGTCATCAAACATGCCATCGATCGCGATATTATGAATATTATCGTCGGTCAAGCTATACATTTGCGCGCGCTGGAACTCACTCATTTTGCCGTGTGGTGACAGCATAAAGACTTCGACATTTTCTTTACCGCGCAATGCATATTCTGCCGCACTACCCGTATCGCCACTGGTCGCACCAATAATAGTGATACGTGCCTCTTTTCTTTTAAGCACGTATTCAAAAGCATTGCCCAAAAACTGCATAGCAACGTCTTTGAACGCCAGCGTTGGTCCGTTTGATAATCCTAAAATGTATAAGTCATTTTCTAGCTTACGGACAGGGACAATGTCATCAGAGCCAAACACATCGGCCGTATAAGTACGCTCGATAATGTCCTGCAAATCAACCGCAGGAATATCAGTGGCAAAGCGCTGCATAATCGCCATCGCAAGCTGTGGATAGCTGAGTGTACGCCATTCATCAAGTACAGCGCTATCAATCGTTGGGTAATGCTCAGGCAGCATCAGACCACCGTCTGGCGCAAGACCCATTAATAGCACATCACTAAAGTCCATCGGTGCTGTCTGACCACGAGTACTGATATATTTCATTAGATTGTCCTGTCTACAATAATGTTATTCAATAGTTAAAAACGGTTTATTCAGCAGTCTTGTGCAACAACGCATAATAAAAACCATCACCGCTCTCGCTGTCAATCGGCAAGCACTGACGACCGATGGTTTGCGCGATACCCCAGTTGCAATCCTCAGTAAACTCAATCACTGATGCATCGTTGTGATAGCTGATGAAGTCTTGCATTTGCAGCACGTTTTCTTGCTTTAAAATAGAGCACGTGACATACAGCAGATAACCGCCAGCTTTCAATTGTGGCCATAGGTTATGCAAAATATCGGCTTGCAGCAAGGCGGTTTGCTCGATGTCTTCTTCGGTACGCAAAATGCTAATATCAGGATGGCGGCGAATCACGCCCGTCGCAGTACAAGGAGAATCCAATAATATCGCATCAAATACTGGTTCATTGGTAGCTGCTTTCTTATTTTTCCCATGCTGCCATCTAGTCGCATCTGCACAGACAATGTTCAATGCGATGCTGTTATCTGCTTGCTGTAAATCGTGCTGACTTAAATTTAGACGCTGTAAATTCTCTCGAATACGCTCGATACGCGGTGATTCATTATCGATAGCTGTTACTTTGATATTAGCAGTTACAGGCGACATTTCAGCACTATCTTGTTTCACGTGAAACAATGACGATTGATCATTAGAACTTATGAGCTCTAACCAGTGAGCAAGCTTACCACCAGGTGCCGCACAAGCATCTAGAATATGTAGCTCATTATTATTGCTTTCATCACTGTCGCTGTCAGTATTCGCACTTTCAGCACTGAGCTTAGCCATCAATGCTTTATTAATGATTGGTGCAGCTAACTGGGCATGCATGTCTTGAACGCTAGCAGTTCCTAAAGCGAAATCAGGCAAAGCGTTAACAGCGGTGCTTTGATGTAGTCTAAGACCTTTGGTTGATAGCGTAGTAGCAGCGGCAGACTCTGACGAATTCGCTACCTTAAAGCCAGTCGTTAGCTCAACGATATCTGCATCAATTTCTGCCCCGTCCAATGCATGCTGATAATCCTCTACCGACGTAACCGCAGAATTCACTCGTAAAAACATCGGTGCTGGTTGACGCAGTCCTTGTGTCAGCTCATCATACTGCTCGCTCCAGTCTTGCTTAAGCTGATAAGCAAGCCAATTCGGTAGGCTATGCTTTTTATCGCACTTCTTACGGAATTTACTTGGGTTCTTAGCGACTTTACGCAAAATAGCATTCACCAAACCAGTCGAATGAGCAAACTCAATCTCTTTTGCTGCTTCAACGGTTTCATGAATTGCAGCATGGTCAGCCACTTCTAAATACAGCAACTGCACTAAGCCTACTTGAATAGTCGTACGCACCTCAACTTCGTCGATAGGGTTGTCTGCTAAACTATCGAGCAACCTTGCCAGCGCATGCCACTGGCGCAATGTCGTAAGCAGTAGCGCATGGGCGAAGCCTTTGTCACCATCATGTAGACTGTTTAGTAACGGATCAAGGACGCTTGAGAGCGACTGACCGTTTTGAATGGCCAGTAAGGTACGAATCACACGCACGCGCACGCTACCATTCATAATAAGGTTGCTTGATGGTTTGAGCTTATTGTTTCTAGGCGCAGTACTGTTTTGTCTCATTAAATTTCATTTCCTTGACGTATGGTCGATAGCGTCTTGTGCAAGTAGGTTAAATATAAGTAACGTTATTTTGACTCTGGTGTAAATTGATCACCATCGTTCAACTGATTGCCATGACAGAGTTGCTCCGCCGTCATTGGCTTGCCACCAGCAAACTGTAATTTAGTTATCGCTAATGTATTGCTTAATTGCTCATCATGAGCGGCATTATCATTTGGTTGTTCAGCCTCTTGACCGCAAGCGACCAAAATTGCCTTGCGCCCGACACTCACGACCGTGCCCGCAGGCTTATCTGTTTTTTGCGTGGTATTGATGGGTAGTGCCGCGAGTATTTTGACGCGTTGCCCTTCTAGAAAAGTATAAGCGCCTGGCCACGGCGTCAACCCACGAATTTGGCGCTCGATGGTAGCAGCGGGCTGCGACCAGTCAATTTCGCCTTCGGTTTTTACCAATTTTTCAGCATAGTTTGCTTGACTGTCATCTTGGGTAGTCGCCTGCGCTTGATAATGTGATAACTCTTTTAATACCGTACTGATAGCCGTCGCACCAAGCGCTGCCATCTTATCATGTAGGCTAGCAGCAGTTTCATCAGACGCGATACTGGCGCTCACTTTGTAGAGCATATCACCCGTATCCAGCCCCTTATCCATTTGCATGATGGTAATACCTGTCTCATCATCGCCCGCCAATAGGGCACGGTGGATGGGCGCTGCACCGCGCCAGCGTGGCAATAACGAGGCATGGATATTTAAACAACCATGCGTGGGCGTGTTTAATACCCCGATAGGTAAGATCAACCCATAAGCGGCAACAATCATAATATCTGGCTGATACGTACGCAGTGTTTGTCGTGCTGCCATTCCCTCTGTGCTCGATTTCTTAAAGGTAACTGGCTGCTCCACTGCGATATCGTTCGCCAATGCCACTTCCTTGACAGCTGAGGCTGATAACTTTTGACCGCGTCCTGCTTTACGATCAGGCTGGGTATACACCGCAACGATATCGATATTCAGTGCGTCTTGTTGCTTGATAAGCGACTCAAGGCTAATCGCAGCGAACTCAGGCGTACCTGCAAATACAACCCTTATTGGCGGGCGGGCGGGCGCTTCTTGAGTGATGGCAGGCGCGGACAAATCGGAGGTTGAATCAATTGTAGTCTCAGTTGTAATCATAGTCAGACATTATATATGGGTAATTTGCCCATTATAGGGGAGTTTGCACTGTTGTGCCACGATTGTAATAGTGGCAATCGAGCGTGACTAATGGCTCGATTTTTCTTTATAATAAAAAATGAATGGATTGAACAAACCTACCACCACGCTAAGTTTATTATTTATTTATGATGTTTTCTTATGTCGATATAGGGCCACGCTTTCATGCTACAGTTTCAGTCCTTACAACGCTTACTTACCTTTTATGGGCTGACAGTGCTATTGATGCTAGTACTTTATTACCTCGCCCTTTTCCATGAAGTAAAAGAAAACCGCAAAGAAGAAAGCGTGGCGACCTTTTATACATTGCAACATGAAATCATCGAGCATACCGTTCCACTAAACGCCGAAATCAAAAAAGTTTTGGAACAACCTGAGTTTGCCAATACCAGTTACCAGCTGATTTTTATGATGCCATCTGGACAGACTTATATTCACAATCATACCCGCCCTAATGAGCGAGCTTTTGCAACAGTCACGTTTCCCACTGTCTTATCACCATCAGATACAGATAATAATAGTCATAGTACCTATACGATTGACAACCGTCACTTAGCAGGAACGATCAAGCTCAAAAGTGGTCATCAAATCTATTTTATATTGCGTCATAGACCACTCGCCATTGATTGGATATCTTATCGTTATTGGCTGCCACTAATGTTAGCCATCACACTTTTTATCATAGCGCTGTCGTACATGCTGAGCCGCCGCACCCAGTGGGAGCAAGTGCTACGTTATACTGACAGTTTAAGTAGCCATGCAAAAGATGCCTACAGCTCGCCGCCATTTTTGCGTAAAAAAACGATGACAGAGTTTCTGTATTTGGGTCACGCCCTAAGCCGAATCAGCTATCAGCTACACAGTGATTATCGCCGTATCAAAACGCTCCAACATCGGCTTGAGCGTTTGGTGGAGCAAGCGCCCTTACCCATGCTAATGATCATGCGTCACGGTCAGATTAGCTTTGTTAATCAGCGTTTCGAGCAAGTTTTTATGCCTGTTTCTCAAAACGATAAGGAGCACGAATTAACAGATTTTGTGGCTGGTAAAGATGAACCGACGCAGCTACTGCTACAAAATCTATCAAACTTGCGTCTCACTCGTACCTTAACGGTCTATGAATTACAAAATAAGCAGATTTATCAACTTCATATCACACCATGGTTTAGTGAACATGGACAACTTCATGGTTTTACGGTACTTTTTAATGATATCCATGAACTTGCCACTCAAACCGAGCAATTACAGCAACAAAATCAGCAGCTACAGCAGAAACTTGATGAATCCAATCAGCTTCAATCGCTAATAGGATATCAGTTGCGTGTGCCACTAGAGGTGATGATTGACACGCTTGAGCCGATTGATCCAGCGACCCTAACGGTACATCAGAATGATGTCTTAAAATCTTTGATCGAAACCAGTCAGAACATGCTGACAATACTACACGACACGCTCGGTATAGAAGAGGTAGAAATAAGAAAAACTCGTCTCAGTATTGCGCCTGTCGATATCTATAAACTGGGGCAAGAAACGAGTAACCTTGTCATCAATGATGTAAGGCAGCAAGGACTAGAGTTAATCTACTTTTTTGCACCAGACTGTCCGCGTTGTATTGATACCGATGACATTCGTCTGCGTCAAATCCTATTAGATTTATTAAAAAATGCCATAAAATTTACCACCTCAGGCTATGTTGCCCTTACTATCGACTGCGTGACCAAAGCGCAGATCACACAAATAAATGACGATCATCTGCTGCCTTTCAGTCACAATAAAGTGGCAGAAGAGTACTCTCACTGGGTACGTTTTAGTATAAGAGATACTGGAATTGGTCTGGCCGTTGATAAACAAAACCAGCTACTCACTAAGTTTCATCAAAATAATAGTCAAGCCAATGATCAGGCCGATCAAAACACGACTGCGACAGGTATTGGTTTAAATAACGCCAATAGTTTTGCTCAACTATTGGGTGGTTTTATTGATTTAAAAAGCACGACAGATAAAGGCAGCACATTCACTCTGTACCTGCCTTGTCGCAACCCAAATTATCAACCGGTATATCACCTTAATCACGATTTAACTCAAGTGTATTTGATTGCAGTGCTAAATAAAGGCCTTGCTGCTAAAAACCTGCAACGTCTATGTGACTACTTATCTATACCTGTTACTATTTATACCGATATAAATACTGTCACCATTAAGAAGCTCATAGAACAACCACCACCACAAATGCAAACACATGCATTGATTTTATTACTTGATTATGAGTATTACGAGAGCAAAACCATTGTATCTTCTGAACAAGCGGAAGGTAATAGTAAAGCTGCTACAGATAACAAGCGCCAAACCATCAACAACTTAATTGCCAACGTTTCAATACCTAAAATTTTATTGAGCATGAATCTTGAGCGCCGTATTCCGTCAGTATTATTAGATAAATTTGATGGGTTTTTGACCAAACCTTTGGACATGAGACTTATGCTCTCTGAGATACTCCGTCTGACCTCAGTCGCAAGGCAAAGACTCTCGCAACTGGACACCGTTGAAGACGAACATAGCTCAGCCGCACAAGAGAAAGTAACGGCAAGTGAATCTACCAGTCCTGAACTAGAGCCATTAATTTTGGTCGTAGAAGACAGTCCAACTAACCAAAAAATTACCTGTAGGATACTAAAAAAGCTTGGTTATCGGAGTGTTATAGCAGAAGATGGGCAACAAGCGCTAGAACTGCTAGCACATTGGCATCAAGACGTCTTACTGATTCTAATGGATTGCCGCATGCCCGTTATGGACGGGCTACAGGCGACGCGAGCTATCCGCGCCCAAGGCGATAATATTCCTATTGTGGCATTAACCGCGAATAATGCGGCAGAAGATCGTGAGGCTTGTATACAGGCAGGAATGGACGAATTTTTAACTAAGCCTATTAATAAGGAGGCGCTAGAGACAGCACTACAAAAATTCATTAAATAATAATAGTAAATAATAGTTATTGAGTCATGGTTCAAGCTAATGACGCCGATATGCTGTCTCTAGATAATAAGAAAGTTGCCACTGGGTTTTTTCATAACCTTTTCATGGACTCAGTATTTATCTGTTTGCAATAGACACTTTTTTTTCATAAACGCTCGGTGCCTATTTCATAAAACCATTGTCCGCTAAGAAGGCTTCTGTGATTTTGCTTTGTGGATTTGGTACATCCATACCGCCCGACTGCGACTTAGTCAATAAACGCTCTAAGTAGCGAGCGACAATATCCACCTCAATATTGACCTTGCTACCAACCAACCAATGCTTGGCAATATTGGTTACTTGAGCCGTATGCGGAATGATATTTAACGAGACAATATTATCCCTTACCAAGTTGGTCGTTAAGCTAATACCATCAACGGTGATAGAGCCTTTGGTCGCTGTATAATGCGCCAACTCTTGTGGTATTTCAATTTCGATATAAATTGAACGCGCATCTTGTTGCAGTTTACTGACAACGCCTACCCCATCTACGTGACCAGCAACGATATGACCGCCAAAACGCGTGGTCGGTAGCATGGCTTTTTCTAAATTGACCGTATGCCCTGGCTTTAATGTTGCTAGTGATGTACGTGCGATGGTTTCACGAGAAACATCGACCGAGTAATGGTTGTTCTCAAATGCCACGACCGTTAAGCAAATACCATTTGAGGCGATAGAATCTCCTAATTTGACGTCATTGAAATCTAACCCATTGGATTCTATAGTCAGACGTATATCGCCACCTGTAGGCTGCATGGATTTTACTGTTCCAACACTTTCTATAATTCCAGTAAACATATCGACCTCATCTTATGATTGTGTTGTTGTAATAGACATTATATTGCAATTCTTTCATATACTTAGCAATGATAGTACATATCAGATGACTACTGAGACGCTAACATTTTGAGCTTTATATGGCATAAATTGTGGATAAGTAAAGATAAATCAAGCTTTAGGGCCTCAGAAACTGGTTTTAAATAAAAGTTATCCACAAAGCTCCATATTTAAAAAAACGTCTATCAACACAGGTTATCCATTATAAACTGCTGATTTATATATTATTTTTATAAAATATCATGAATTATTAATTATTTAGTTTCATGTGAAACAAAGTTATACACAGTTTCATGTGAAACCTAACACAGACTTTTATACTTATCCACAAATCACTCACAGTTTAGAG
The DNA here is from genome assembly GCA_963744895.1 of uncultured Gammaproteobacteria bacterium. Classification (GTDB taxonomy): domain Bacteria; phylum Pseudomonadota; class Gammaproteobacteria; order Pseudomonadales; family Moraxellaceae; genus Psychrobacter. The sequence goes on along the minus strand of CAVUUW010000003.1, from coordinate 808,394 downwards.
GTTCTGGGGGTAAGTGGGGTATAAATAACCAGCTTTATAATGGCAACAAAGTTAGCTTAAGATCGACCCCTATTTGCTCATGACTAACCACCTCAAAACGTAGCTGCTGCGCCAGCGACAAAGGATTAAACGCTACCATAGGTCGCGCGTCGGCACCTAATAAGCAAGGCGCTTGATAAATAATGAGCTCGTCTACCAATTGTTGGCTCAAAAAACTGCCTGCAACCTCTGCGCCCGCCTCTACCAACACATCATAACAATGGTGTTCACGCACCAACGTTTCTAACAAATCAGTCAGATCATCGGTACGCCAATAGAGCGTGTCTGCACGACGACATAACTGATAATCAGAGTCCGGACTATGACTTAAGCGTTGCCGCCTATCAAGCACAGCGATCATCGGAACTGGTATCTGTTCAGACGGCACGCCCAATTGAGTAGAACGTACATTGAGCTGAGGATTATCCACAATGACTGTTTCACTACCTGTGATGATCGCGCCGCTTTTTGCGCGTAGTTGTTGTACATCTTCACGAGCAGCCGCTGAGGTGATCCATTTTGACTCGCCTGAGGCCATTGCGGTACGACCATCGAGACTGGTAGCAATTTTGAGACGTACATAAGGCATCTGAGTACGCATGGCCTTTAAAAAGCCATGATTGAGGGCCTCTGCTTGTTCGGTCAATATTCCGACCGCAACCTCAATACCTGCTTGCTCTAATAGATTTACACCGCGGCCTGCAACTTGTGGATTGGGATCAAGACCTGCGATCACGACACGTTTTATGCCTGCTTTGATAAGCGCGAGTGCGCATGGCGGCGTACGTCCTGTATGACTGCACGGCTCTAACGTCACATAAGCCGTGGCGCCGATGGTTTGCGTACCCGCTTCTTTGAGCGCGAATACTTCGGCATGTGGCTCACCTGCTTTGGGATGGAACCCTTGACCAACGATTTTTTCTGCTTGAGTGATGACGCAACCCACTGCCGGATTAGGTCTGGTGGTATACAAACCTTGCTTGGCTTGCTCAATCGCAAGCATCATAAAATAGCGGTCTTGAGCATCTAATGCATGGTTTTGAATTGACATAAGAGGGGCTTAATCGTGGTTAAATGAATGTTGTGAAGCAAGTTATAGCGTAAAGGCGTCTGTATAAAAGTATCTTCGTGGCATGAAAAAAGCAATGGTAATTGGCAATCTTCAAATATCCTTTACTATTTTTCGTTTGGCCGAATATTGGCGATCTCTTGATGAAAAGCATCAATGTCCTGAAAATCGCGATACACACTAGCAAAGCGTACATAGGCAACATCATCCAAGGATTTGAGCTCACTCATGATAATCTCCCCCAACACCTTGCTGCTGACCTCACGCTCGCCCATCTGTCTGACGCGCTTTTCAACACGACTTATCATCGCCTCTTGCTCATCAATCGTAATTGGACGCTTTTGAAGCGGCAATAAAATAGAGCGGCGCAACTTTTCATTATCATAAGGCTCAATTTTTCCGCTCGATTTAATGATCCTTGGCATCACTACCTCTACCATCTCAAAGGTCGTGAAACGCTCTTGGCAACTGTTACAAGAACGACGGCGGCGGACCTGAGCACCTTCCGCCGCCAGACGCGAATCCACAACCTTCGTGTCTGATGCATTACAATACGGGCAGTGCATAACATTTTCCTTATGATTATATTAAGAGCGTGAGAGATACTGTAGACAGTATATACTTTGCATTGGTTGATCAAGTTAGGCCGTTAAATGGCTATTTACCGATACAAAAGCTACCAAATATCTTCCCAAGCAGATCGTCCGCGCTGAACTCACCTGTGATTTCACCCAAACTCTGCTGTGCTTGGCGTAAGCTTTCAGCAACCAGCTCACCCGCTTGGAATACCGTTAATTGTTCGTGTGCTTCTACCAAATAATTAGCCGTCCGTCTAAGAGCATCTAAATGCCTTGTGCGTGCAATCAAGCTATTTTCTGGTGGATGAAAGCCTACTTTAGCGCATAACGCTTCAATCAAATTATCTATTCCAGTACCTGTTTCACATGAAACATTGACTTGCTGATAGCCTTTATCGCTGATTTCAGTTTGTGTTGTAGAAGCCGATTGTTCACTATTACTATCGCTCAATAGGTCACTTTTATTCGCAATGATTAATAATCGCTTGGCCTCTGGTAGCTCACCAAATAACTGCTCAGCGAGTTGCAATGGTGTGTTTTTTTCTTCAAGATCACGAGTGACATCATAGACCATCAATAACATATCAGCCTGTGTGATAGCCGTACGCGCACGCTCAATACCAATGCGCTCAACGGTATCTTCAGTCTCACGCAGACCTGCGGTATCGGTAAGGTGTAGCGTCAAACCATTCAGTACAACCGTCTCTTGTAGCGTATCACGTGTGGTGCCTGCGACATCCGTCACGATAGCACGCTCCTGTCCCGCCAAACGATTGAGCAAACTTGATTTACCTGCGTTTGGCCTACCTGCTAGAACAACATGGATACCATCACGCAAAAGCTGACCTTGTTTGGCAGTCGCTAAGACTTGCTGTATTTTATCTTGAGTTTTCTCAAGCTTACTTTGTATCACACCGTCAGATAAAAAATCGACATCCTCTTCGTCAGGAAAATCAATCGCCGCCTCAACATGCAAACGTAGATGAATCAGTTGCTCTAATAACTGATTAATCTCTTTTGAAAACTCACCACTCAAAGAGCGAATGGCGCTGCTGGCTGCTGCTGCACTGGTTGCATCAATGGCATCGGCAATCGCTTCTGCCTGTACCAAATCTAACTTATCATTATCAAAAGCGCGATAAGAAAACTCTCCCGCACTCGCTTGCTTGGCACCCAGCTCAAAAACCCGTGCTAAAAGCTGATTTTGTAAAATCAGACCGCCATGGCCTTGCAGCTCAATTACATCCTCGCCCGTGAACGAATGCGGCCCTTTGAAGTACAAGACCAGTCCTTCGTCAATTACTGTACCATCAGCCTGATAGAAACGGCAAAAACTGGCCATACGTGGTGTAAAGTCCGACTTACCTGTGAGCGTGCAAGCAATGGCATAAGCACGCGCGCCTGATAGACGTATGACGCCAACACCGCCGCGGCCAATAGGCGTTGCAATGGCAGCAATCGTGGTCGATACGGAAGCGCCAAGATTTTCAGACGAACTGGGTACGGTTAATGCCATCTCTAAGGAATCCAAAATCACTCTCAGTAACTAAAACCCCATTATAGACGTCTGTGTCCATACTGACAAAGCAAACTTCCAATAGAAGTGCTTTGAAAGGTCGCCTAATCATTGATGTTTAATTTTAAATGTTGATAAGCTGTGGATAACCTTTTAGCACTTATAAAAAAACCACCGCTTGTGCGATGGTTTTTTTATAGCAAATGAAAGGCTAATTAGTCGAGAACCTTAACGGTACGTCGCTTTTGCTCTTCTTCTACTTTTTTATTCACAATATATTGCTGAGTCATACTAAACAAGTTGTTCACTGTCCAGTAAAGTACCAGACCAGCTGGGAAGAATAGCATGAAAGCTGTGAAGATAATTGGTAAGAACTTCATCACTTTCGCTTGCATTGGATCAGCTGGCTGCGGATTCAGCTGTTGCTGGGTAAACATCGACGCACCCATCAATAGTGGCAAAATAAACCATGGATCCATCGCTGATAGATCATGAATCCACAAGATCCAAGGCGCATGACGTAGCTCAACACTTTCGACCAAGACCCAATATAGCGCTAAGAAAATTGGCATTTGCATCAAGATTGGCAAACAACCTGCCATCGGATTGACCTTCTCTTCTTTGTAGATGGCCATCATTTCTTGTGACATCTTCATGCGGTCGTCGCCATGCTCTTCTTTTAGCGTTTTTAGTCGCGGTGCAATAGCGCGCATTTTTGCCATTGAGTAGTAACTCTTATTAGAGAACCACATCAGCGCAATTTTAACCAAGACCGTCAATAGGATGATTGACCAACCCCAGTTACCAATGACTTTATGAACGCCTTCCAAAATAGCAAACAAGACTTTTGATATTGGCCAAAGTAGACCGTAATCAACCGTCTTATTGAGACCTACAGCAACGTCTTTAAGCTCAGACTGTACCTTTGGACCTGCGTATAAGGTAGCGTTTAACGTGATTTGTCTGTCTGGTGCGACATTGACTGGTTGGCTATTAAAGCCAATAAAATAATCGTTTCCTTTTTCACGACTAAAGAACTTACCCGTGAAGTTTTCAGGCGTCCATGCAGAGACGAAATAATGCTGCACAATACCCACCCAGCCTTTATCGCTGGTCGTATTCAACTCACCATCGCTAAACTTGTTAAACTTCAGCTTATTATAAGGATCGTCAGGTGTGCCCCAAGCGCCGCCTAGATAGGTCGCCATGCTTAGCGCACCTTTATCAGACATACCAGGATCTTTACTATCATCACGCTTTAGCTGCGCAAACATTTGACCCTGCCATGCATTGGCAGACGCGTTTTGGATCTGATAGCTGATATCGATAGGGTACTTGTCATGTGTGAAAGTGAAAGTCTTGGTAATCGTCACGCCATCTTTTTTGTAAGTCAGCGGTACAGATAACGTTTGTTGCCCATCTTCCATCACATAATTGTTCGCAGTGTGGCTATAAGTAGCACGGCCTTCTGCTGTATCGATACCGTTTGGACCAATAAGACCAGATTGTGCCACATACACACGATTGCTATTACTTTCTAACAATACGAAAGGCTCATCACTATCAAGCGTCGCGTTATATTGCTTGAGAGCCGCGTAGACAATATCACCGCCTTCTGGGCTAATTTTTATATCATAGCGGTCGGTCGTTACCGTAATTAGTCCTGCGTCTTGAGCAGGCGTAGACGTTACCGTATTACTATCCACAGGTAGTGTCTGTACCGGAATATCACCTGCTGCGCCTGTCGTAGAAGGAATGTCAGCGCCTACTGAAGCGGTCGTTTCTGGCACTGCATCTACAGCTGGTGCATCGGCATAATCGTCGCGCCATGCCAAAATCAGCAGATAAGCGGTGATTAGCATCGCAATGATGATCATCACCCGAAATATCTTTTGCATAAACCTTTCCTAGATTAAAAAATTAGGGAATGAACAATTAGGGCATGTGTCATGACCAAACAGCGTTATTGTCCCCATATATAACAATGGTATTGGCAGTCATTTACATAAAATGTGCATCATTTTACTAAAAATTCACTCTAAATGATACCAAGAGTGTGGATAACTTGTGGGTATCTCGCATGATGAGTTACCCACAAGTTATCCACACTCTCGTCACAACGTCGATCGCATTAAGTAATTTAAACGAGCGACATAACTTTTACTGTCACGATAAACCCCTATTCCCTGAATGATCAGCGGCAATGCGTTAGTAGAAGGCAAGTAATCATATCGATAGGATGACAAAGGCAACGGGACAAAATCGATACCATGCCCACCTAAAGGATGACATCTACCGATTCGTCTTAACAACAACCAACTGCCTCTCCAAACCCCATGCCATGCTAAAGCCTGTTTGCCATAATTTGAGCAAGTAGGATAATAGCGACAACGAGCAGGTAATATAGGACTTATTATTTTTTGATAAAACTTAATAAAATTAAATAAAAATTTAAAAGCAAATTTATTAAATTTTTTAAATAAAAAATTCATTTTATTTATTTTCTATTTTTTTAAAAATATTATTTATTTGATTTTTTAATTCTTTTTTATCTATATCTTTTATAGATTTTTTTACAATAAAAACAATATCTTTATTTTCTATTTTAAAAGCTTTAACTCGAAACTGTTCACGTATTTGACGTTTGATAAGATTTCGGGCAACCGCAGTGGGCACTTTACGCTTAGTTATTGCCATACCAATTCGCGGCTTAGCCTCAGTATTAGCGCGTACAAACGCCATCAAATGACTCTGATGAATCTTACGTTCAGGGGCGTCAAATACCTCACGGAACGCTGCTGGTGTCAGTAAGCGCTGCTCTTTTGTAAAGCGGGCGGCAGGTGTGGCTGAAACAGTATTGGGCATAGTACCACCTAGTATAGGAGCAAATAACGAGATTGGAAATAACAGTAAAAGATAGAGACAAAAAAAGCGCCTATTTGGGCGCTTTTAATATATGACTACATATGATTTTGTATCAACTGACTATTGCGATCTATAAATGGCGAGAGCCCAACAGTCGTTACTAGTCATGTTTATCGTAATTTACTGATTATACAGTAAGACGATGACGTCCTTTAGCGCGGCGACGAGCTAAGACCTGACGGCCTTTTTTAGTAGCCATACGAGCACGGAAACCGTGAGTACGTTTACGCTTGATCACGCTTGGTTGGAATGTACGTTTCATAACTCACCTATCAAAATAATGGACTAAATTCGTAATAACGGAGGATTATATCACTCGATAGGGTTTTGGTCAATGAACTAATTTACTATCTGCTTTTACTTGTTCATTCAATTGGAAAACACTCATATTTCTTTACTGGTTTTCTGTTCTCTGAGACATCTTTTAGTTCCTAGTAATTATTATTAGACAGCTTATTTTTAGAAGTTATCCACAGTTTACCTCGAACTCTATAATAATAATTTAATTAATATATATATAAGTATTGTTGTTATTGGGAGCCATAATATCTGTGGTTAAGTCTATTTTTATTATATTTATCAATTGACTAGACTATGGGTAAGGCTGTGGATAACCTGTGGGTTAAATATGGATAACTCTGTGTTTGTACTTATCCACAAAACTATCCACAGCCTTATCCCCAAAAAACAAGGTGTTATCCACAGGCTAATTATGTTAGATTAGCCTCCTATTCGACAGACGATTTCTGACGCATTGTTAAGCGTTTTTAAATTGAGTGATTTTTTTGGTTGAATGATTGAGATGGGTGCTTGTCATAAGGCATTTACCTAAATCGCAAACATGTTTCTTTGGTTTCAACTTATAGGGTTAGTATTGTTCATGATAGACACAGCAAGTATCTGGGATAAATGTCTCAATGACCTACGGTATAACGTTAAAGACAACGTATTTACCATGTGGTTGCGACCTTTGTCGGCACATCAAGAAGCGCAAACGCTTATCATACTTGCGCCTAACGATTATTTTGTAACCTATATCAAAAAAAACCATTTGCAAGACATTCAGCAACTGGTTGCTAAGCACAGTCAAGGAAGTATCGAAGAAGTTGTCGTACGTGTCGATAATGCTGGCCGTGATAGAGAAAGCGACAGCTCGTCCCATTCAGACTCTTTATTTACAGAAGATGAGCGCTCCCCTACCCTATCAGAACACAAGTTTGAAACGGTTCATCATAACAATGCAAAAGCAGATATTGATGCCAATATGCGCCATGCAGAAATAGTAGATTCTGCAGATACAAAATCGCTCAGTTACTTAAACCCTGATTTTACCTTTGAGACCTTTGTTACTGGTAAGTCAAATAACCTAGCGCACAAGGCCTGCTATGAGCTCGGAAAGCGCCAGTCAAAAAATCGCCATAATCCTCTTTTTATCTACGGCCCTTCTGGTTTGGGAAAAACGCATTTAATGCATTCTGTAGCGCATCGCTATTTAAAAAATAATCAAAGTTTTTATTATTTCACTTCTGAAAAATTTATTAATCAATTAGTTTATTCATTAAGAAATAATAAAATAGAAGATTTTAAAAAGAAAATTAAAAAAGTAGATTTATTAATTGTAGATGATATTCATGTATTAGCAGGAAAGACCAAAAGTAGTAATGAGTTTTTGACCTTATTTGCTGATTTTACCAGTGGTGATAAGCAACTGATTTTGGCCTCTGATCGTCATCCATCGCAAATGACAGAGTTTGATGAACGGTTTAGATCTCGCTTTTCTTGGGGGTTAACAGTAGCCGTCGATCCGCCAGAAATTGATACGCGTGTACAGATTTTACAAAAGAAAGCCGCCTCATACGGTATGACCCTACCTAAAGAATGCGCACTGTTTATTGCTCAAAATGTGGTTTCTAACGTTAGACGGTTAGAAGGTGCACTGAATCAAGTCTTTGCAAATGCCAATTTAACAGGTGCGCAAATTACTCTTGAGATGGTGCAATATGCATTGAAAGACATCGTTGCTATGCGTGTCCAAGCCGTTAATATGGATAACATACGTAAAGTAGTTGCAGAGTACTATGATGTCACGGTCAAAGATATTATGGGACGCAAACGCACGCGCAGTATTGCCAGACCGCGTCAGATAGCGATGGCATTATCACGAGAGCTGACAGGCGATAGTTTTCCTGAGATCGGTCAATCATTTGGAGGCCGTGATCATACGACGGTGATGCACGCTTGTGACAAAGTAAATGAGCTACGAGTCGCAGATCCGGCGTTTGACAAAGATTACAAGACGCTGTCGCTTATGCTACAAGCAGGTTAGAAGGTTGAGGCGTTGATGTATTTTGTGATGATAGATGGTTTATAATATCGAAAATATAAGCACACAGATAGCTAATGGATTATCGTCAGCAGACAAGGTATGATTAAGCCAATATCTGACATCTATAGTCCATCCTACATAAAAAAAGTACACCCATTATAACGCGTTACTGAAACAAATTTTCTAGCTTACTGTGCCTTTGCAGACAGCGGCGGCGCAAAGCTTATCTCAGTAGCGCTGTATTTATTTTACAGTGGATTAACTGTATATAAAAAAATCATTCAAATAAGTGTAACTAACAAGAGTAACTAAGCATGCAATTATCGATTAATCGAGAGTCGTTACTAAAAGCCATTAATTTGATTGCCAAAGCCGCTGATAAGCGTCATAACATGGTGATTTTGGGCAATATTAAGCTACAACTGTCTGAGTCGACGCTTATTTTGACCGCTTCAGATTTGGAAGTGGAGCTAACGTCGACATTGAAATTGCCTGCTGGTGCTTGTGTGGAGGCAGGAACAACCACATTGCCTGCCACAAAACTCAAAGACATTTGTAAATCATTGCCTGCCCAAGCGCAAATCAATCTAGCCACGCAGGCGAACGAACGCTGTCTATTGACCAGTGGCAAAAGTCGCTTTACTTTAGGGACATTGCCTAGTGAAGACTATCCAAGTTTGGGTAATCCTGAAAATATAACTCCGTTGAATATCAGTCGCAATCGTCTGATTGATTTGATTCATAAAACCCAGTTTGCGATGGCGATTCAGGATGTCCGTTATTATCTGACTGGTATGCTATTTGATGTGTCACAGCAGCAATTGACAACCGTTGCGACCGATGGTCACAGACTGGCGCTGGCGCGCAGTGTCATCGATGTGAGTGCTGATCTTAGTATGCAGTCTATTTTGCCGCGTAAAGCTGTGATTGAGCTTGAGCGCTTGGCTACTGAGCTGGGCAAGATGCTAGGCGAGCAAGACAATCAAGTCACGCTAAGCTTTGGGCGTGAGTTTTTGCAAGTGAGTTTGCCATTTGGTGAAGTCGATAGTGCAGGGCAGGTCAATCAAAACCTAATGGTGACGTTTACCGCCCGTCTAATCGATGGTAAGTTTCCTGACTATCGCCGCGTGATGCCGAGCAATACCGATAAGCTGGCTTTATTCAATCAAGAAAAAATGACTGATGTACTGCGCCGTGTGGCTATTTTGAGTAATGAAAAATCTCGCGGCGTTGTATTTAATTTTGCCAGTGACGGCATGGTAGAAGTGCGTGCCAATAATGCTGAGCAAGATGAAGCGGTTGAAATGATACAAGCCAAGTATCAAGGTGAGCCAATGGAACTGTCTTTTAACGCAGCATATTTGCAAGACGTATTAGGCGTTATCCAAGGCGATTTGCAAATGCATATGAGCCAATCTAATGCCTCAGTACTGGTCAATCAGTTGAATGATGAGTTTCATCAGTATGTCATTATGCCAATGCGTATATAGTGTTTGTAGAGTGCTATGGTCAATGCACGCTAGAGAGCTTTTGTACTTTTAAAGACGTGAGTGTTGAGTGATAGAGTTGTCTAAATCGAACCGTATTTAGGGTCGTTACTACCATCAACAACTAGCATCAATACTCACCGTTCAATACAATTTAATATTCATTTTAAATAAACATTAATTTATTTTTATCTAGATTATTCTTATAGGCGGCTGTCGATATCATGATTGAACGTCTACAAATCTCACATCTTCGCAATCTAACACAAGCCACGCTACAGTCTTCTGCCTGCAACGTCATTATTGGTGCCAACGGTAGTGGTAAGACCTCGTTGCTTGAGGCGATATTCTTATTATCACGTGGTAAAAGCTTCCGTCACCATCAGCCAAAACGCTACATTCAACATCATCAAAATACAACCACTGTACACGCTAGGATCAATGATGGCAGTACCTTAGCTATTCAAAAGCAAGCTGACGCCACCACCATTCTACGTCTTAATCAAACCACGGTTTATAATCAAAGTATCTTAACGGAGCAACTGCCGACTCTACTGATAGATCCATCTACAATGGATATGCTAGAGCAGGGCAGTGCCAGCCGTCGACAACTATTAGACTGGTTAGTGTTTCACATGAAACAAGGGTTTCACCCTCAGTGGGTGGCGTATCAGCGTTTATTGAAACAGCGCAATAGTTTGTTAAAAAAGACACGTCATTTGACGCAGGTACAGCTCGCTGAGCTTAAATCATGGGATAAAGGCATCAGCAATCATGCCGCGCTGATCCATCATTATCGTGAACGCATATTTGCAGAATGGCAGCCTTATTTTGCTGACAGTATTGCGCAGTTGCTGCCAATCTATGCTGAGCAGCTGAGCTTAAACTACCACGCAGGCTACGACACCAGTATTGCGCTGGACGTGCAGTTAAACGAGCGGTTAGAGCAGGATTTGCAGTTGGGCTATACCCGCATTGGCAATCATCGTGCAGATATCCACGTACATTGGCGCTCACATGATACAAAAATCACTAGTGATGATAGCGTAGCTATATCAGCAACTGATACCAATAAAACCTTACCCGTTCTAAAAGAGCAGGCGGCAAACGTACTGTCTCGCGGGGAAAAAAAGCTATTAATCACGGCACTACGCTTATCACAGCTGCCTTTGCTTTTGAATGAAGAAAGGTCTAACGATCATTTTAAATCACAAAATACGCCTGTAGTACTGTTAGATGATATCACCGCAGAGCTCGATGATAGAGCGATAAAAATTCTGTTATCGACATTATCGCAGCTGCCATGTCAGGTGTTTATGACCAGTTTGACTCAGGATATTTTGCCGTTAGTTCAAACATTATGGTCAGAGTCTACAGTGTTTCATGTGAAACAAGGTCAGATTTTTTCACCTTAACGTTTTTATCCTAAAGCTTTTTATCCTAAATGGCCTCACCTTTAAACACTTTAATTAGATTGTTCTAATATTAACAATACTTTCCTACCACTTCCGCACATCACATATGCGCGGTTGTCCTTTGTTTTTTATCCATTATCTGCTCATCATATTTGCTACTCTTATCTACGGGTTTAATAGGCATAAAACGACCACTAAACAGTGACTTAGAGGCAGAAAAATGTTAAAATACGACTTTATTTTTGTCCTGTTCTCAGCAAGTTGTTTGATGCCGTGATATAGATGTTTTTTATTATCTATAGAGTCTAAGTATTTGATAAATATAAATTTTATTTTAACCTAATCGTGGTAAGCCAAATACGCTAACTTTGAAAGAATGAGAGACGCTCTTACCGTTTTTGAGTCCGTCGGATATTTCATAAAATTTTAGTGCATAGCGCTCAATAAATAGTATTTATCAAAAGTTTTAACGATAAAAATTACGTCTAAAATAACGTTATAAGGCGTCATCCTAGTGGTGCGTCAAACAAATGGCTGATTATGGCTAGATTAAGGAATACACATGAGTGATTCATTACCTACAGACCACGAACAACTGGTAACAGACAGTATTGGCGGAAATGTGGTGGCTGCTGCAGGATTACCTTCTGATTATAGCTCTAAAGATATTCGGGTATTGCGCGGGTTAGAAGCCGTACGCGTACGCCCAGGGATGTATATCGGCGATACTGATGATGGTACTGGCCTACACCATATGGTCTTTGAGGTGGTGGATAACTCTATCGATGAGGCACTTGCTGGTCACTGTGATCAGATTGATATTATTATCCACGAAGACGAATCAGTTAGCGTCATGGATAATGGCCGCGGCGTACCGGTCGATATCCATCCAGAAGAAGGCGTGTCGGCTGCACAGGTTATTATGACTGTATTGCATGCGGGCGGTAAGTTCGATGACAACAGCTATAAAGTATCAGGCGGTCTACATGGCGTCGGCGTATCGGTTGTCAATGCACTGTCGAAAAAGCTTGAAATGAATATCTGGCGTGAAGGCTATCATTATCACCAAACGTACACTGATGGTGTGCCGGATGCAGATATTCAGCAGATGGAAGCCACGGACAAAACAGGCACGCAGATTCGTTTTTATCCAAGTGCTGACGTCTTTACGGGTACTATCTTCGAGTATGACATTCTGGCCAAGCGTTTGCGTGAGCTCTCGTTTCTAAACTCAGGCGTGCGTATTGTCTTAACCGATGAGCGCATTGATAAGCGTCACGAGTTTGAACACAAAGGCGGTCTATTAGAGTTCGTTAGTTATATCAATGCGGGTAAAGATGGCGTCAACGAAGTGTTTCATTTTAATAGTGAACAAGATGATGGCATCAGTGTTGAAGTGGCGCTTCAGTGGACCGATACTTATAACGAAAAAGTATTGTGTTTCACAAACAACATCCCGCAGCGTGATGGTGGTACGCATCTATCAGGTTTCCGCTCCGCACTCACACGCGGTCTAAACAGCTATATAGACCGTGAAAATTTGTTTAAAAAAGAGAAGGTCGTCGCGACAGGGGATGATGCGCGTGAAGGATTGACCGCCATTGTTTCTGTCAAAGTTCCTGATCCAAAATTCTCAAGTCAGACCAAAGACAAGCTGGTATCGAGCGAAGTAAAATCGGCGGTTGAATCGGCGATGAGCGATAAGTTCAATGACTATTTATTAGAAAACCCAAGTGCGGGTAAAGCCATTGCCAATAAAATCCTTGATGCTGCTCGCGCCCGTGATGCCGCTCGTAAAGCACGAGAGATGACGCGCCGTAAGACCACATTGGATATCGCAGGCTTGCCGGGTAAACTGGCGGATTGCCAAGAAAAAGATCCAGTACTATCAGAGCTCTATATTGTGGAGGGTGACTCTGCAGGTGGCTCAGCCAAACAAGGCCGTAGTCGCAAAACGCAGGCTATCTTGCCGCTAAAAGGTAAAATCTTAAACGTAGAGCGTGCGCGTTTTGACAAGATGCTGTCATCAGCTGAAGTGGGTAACCTCATTACGGCACTGGGTTGCGGTATTGGCCCTGACGAGTACAATCCTGATAAAGTCCGCTATCACAAAATCATCATCATGACCGATGCCGACGTGGATGGATCACACATTCGTACGCTACTATTGACGTTCTTTTTCCGTCAAACGCCTGAGCTGATCGAACGCGGTTATGTTTATATCGCCCAGCCACCGCTTTATAAGGTGAAAAAAGGTCGTCAAGAGCTGTATTTGAAAGATGATGAAGCGCTTAAAGCGTATCTATTGTCCTCGACAATCGACAATACTAAGCTACATGTCAGTGCTGATGCACCTGCCATTACTGGTCAAGCGTTAGAGACACTGCTCAACGACTATAACCAAACGCAGCTCATCAAAGCGCGCCTGCAGATTCGTTTTCCAGCGGTAATCTTGGACGCACTAACGCACACGCCAAAAATCAGTACAGACATGACGTATGATAAGTCAGCCATGGAAGCATGGAAGGCGTCAATGCAAACTCAGCTGGATCGCTTCGGTAGTGATCTAAGCCCAGAGATTGAATTGGTCAATATCCATGCACCGCAACCAGAAAATACGGATGCCGCTGCTAGCGATCTATTAGGAATGACGCCGCAAGTTGCTACTGAAGCGGAGTCTGGTAACGAAGTGTTATCTAGCAAAGCGCAGTGGCTACCACGTGTGACGGTTTATGTGCATCAGTTGGCACATCATTATCTATTGGATTCTAGCTTTATCAATTCAGGCGAGTACAGTAAGCTGCTGCGTTTATCAAGCGAGTGGAATACCTTGTTGGAAGAGGGCGCTTTTATTCGCCGTGAAGCGAGTGCGGGTACGACCAAAGACATGCCAATACGTGACTTTGATTATTTGTGGCAACAGATGATGCTCGATGCGCGTCGTGGTCTAGCGATTCAGCGCTATAAAGGGCTGGGCGAGATGAATGCCGATCAGCTTTGGGATACGACGATGGATCCTGAAAACCGTCGCATGCTACGGGTGACTATCGAAGACGCTATCGCTGCTGATCATATGTTCACTTGCTTGATGGGTGATCATGTCGAGCCTCGCCGTATCTTCATCGAAGAGAATGCCCTGACGGTGTCTAATTTAGATATCTAAGCATCGCTTACTGTCCTTCAAAATAAAAATACCGCTTTCATCATGAAAGCGGTATTTTTTTTGTTTCACGTGAAACGCAAACTTATAGCCTATATATGAAATTAATAGTAATATTAAATTGACTATAACCATTTATTTTTACAATAAAAAAGCCCCACATTGAGTATCAAAGTGGAGCTTTTGTTTCACGTGAAACTTAAATAAATACTATTTATAGAAGTTACTCTTCGTCAGTCTGGAAGCGCCACGCTAGTACACGGGTGTTCTTTTGACCCTGACTCATCTCAATGATACGCATTTGCGCGACATCTAGCTGCTTTAATAGTAGCTGCAAAGGTTTCACGTTTTCAGATTTAGAAACAAGCGTGGTAAACCAACCAACGTGCTCGGCAAAGCTTTGGCTTTCTTTTGCCATCTTGGTCAAAAACGCAATCTCGCCGCCTTCACTCCACAGCTCCTTATGCTGACCACCAAAGTTTAGGTTTTGTGCCGCATTGCCTGACTTGGTTGAGTGACGGCTGATTTGCTCGTTTTCATTCTTACCACGATGACGTTGCAGGTTGTGCTGCTTGCGGCTATTGGCTTCCATCGCTTCTTCAAGTGAGGCATGAAACGGTGGGTTGCAAACAACCACATCAAAGTAGTCTTGACGACCGATGATGTTCTTAAAGATAAATTTAGGCTCAGGCTGTAGCTTTACTTTGACCGCGCTTTTTAGCTTTGGATTGGCTTCACAAATAAGCGCTGCCGTATTGACTGAAACAGGATCAATGTCGGTCGCGGTAAAACGCCAGCCGTAACTTTGGCTACCGATAATAGGATAAATAGCACTGGCACCCGTACCAATATCAAGCGCATGAATGTCTTTACCCGTCGGGGGTGTATTATCGTCATTCACGTGGCTGGTTTGCGCCAGCAGATCGGCAATATAGTGAATATAATCGGCGCGTCCAGGGATAGGCGGACATAAGTAGCCTTCAGGAATGTCCCAAAACTTGACGCCATAATAGTTCGCGAGTAGTGCTTTGTTCAGCACACGAACTGCTTGAGGGTCAGAGAAGTTGATCGTCGGCTCACCCTTAGGATTGGTGATGGTATGCTCAGCCAGTTCAGGCAATGCACGCGTCAATACCGCAAAATCATAGCGACCTTGGTGCGGGTTGCGTGGATGCAGTTGGCCGAGTTTTTTTGCCGTAGAGGGCGCTCGGTTTCTGTGTTTTTGATTTGAAGGCTTACTTGTCATAGTCTGGGGCTTTGATGTCTGAATATAATGAGTCAGTTTAGCAGATTTCACAAAGAACTCACGGCTTATCGGCTACGTAAAATAAGATTTAAGCCCAATACGATCATCGCTGACCCTAATATACGGTCGATCCAATGCTCTAAGCGTTGAAAGCGGCGGTGAACGGCAGGGACAGACAGCAGCATGACCACCGTGCTAAACCATGCCATCTGCAACACCATCATCCACACGCCATAGATCGCCAGCTGCCATAGCGGTATGCCGGGTGACAATACGAGCGTAAATATCGCAACGAAATACACAGGCGCTTTTGGGTTAAAGACATTACAAAAAAAGCCACGGCGCAATGTTGCAACGGTAGACTCAGTGTTCATACTTTTGATATTAGTAGAGGCGTCTTGCTTTGCTTGTAAGTGATCAATAGATACGTTCTCTTGCGTTGCTGACTCTGCCAGTTCTATGGGCTTTTTTGGTTTGGCCTGAATGCCTTGCCACCCCAGATAAATCAGATAACCACCACCCAGCCATTTGATCGCCGTCAGTAATGGCTGCGAATGGGCGATGACCGTTGCCAAGCCCAGTACAGAATAGACAACGTGTATGCCTAGGCCAAGCGTGATACCAAGACTACAGATCAAACCCGTGCGCCGACCCTTTGACAAGGTTTGCTGCGAGACCAAAACGAAGTCAGGGCCGGGCGAGGCGGCTGCCAATAAGTGAACGCCTGTAATCAGCAAAAACCCATGCCAAAATTCCATAACACTCTCTAAAAAAGTCTGAAGTTAAATAATAGTTGCACTTATCATAAATCAGGTCAATGTTTATTGGTGCGTACTGTATTCGCAGCAGTTCTCTTGCTTGTTTTATGGCGTGGGGATGTCTATATTAAAAGTGCACTAATGACCATACTTGAGCCAATAATCCTCATTTAACAAGGACGAAATCATGACGACGGACAGTAATCATCCAGACAATCGCATCACTTATGAGATCCAAGACCATATTTGTCTGATTGGGATCAATCGAGAAAAAAAGCGCAACGCCTTTGACAGCCATACGATTAGGCAGCTGTCTCAAGCGTTGACTCGCTACGAAGATGACGACCAGCTACGCTGCGCCTTGATATTTGCTCATGGTGATCATTTTACCGCAGGGCTCGACTTGGTCGAGCTACAAGACAAGCTAGACGAGGGTGTCTTTGAGTTTACTGACAACCAAATTGATCCATGGGGCATTGGCGGACGCTTGCGTACCAAACCTGTGGTAGTGGCATTAAAAGGCACTTGCTTTACCGTGGCTATCGAGCTGATGCTCAATTGTGATGTGGTGATCGCCAGTGATAACTGTAACTTTGCGCAAATGGAAGTCCAGCGCGGCATCATGCCATTTGGCGGGGCGACGATACGCTTTGTCGCGGCGGCAGGCTGGCAAAAAGCCATGCCCTATCTACTCACGGGCAAAGCGTTCGATGCGCAAACGGCTGATCGACTGAACTTGGTCAGTGAAGTGGTTCCCAATGGTAGCGAGTATGAGCGTGCGTTGACACTGGCAAAAGAAATCTGTCAGGCCGCACCGCTTGGTGTAAAAGGGGCAATCTCATCAGCCCAAGATGCGAGCCGCAATGGTGCTGCTAGTGCACTTGCTAATATCCATACTTATTTACCGCCGCTCTTCAATTCAGAAGATGCCAAAGAGGGCATGATGGCGATGGTTGAGAGACGTGAGGCTGAGTTTAAGGGATGTTAAATATGAGGTTGTACTTTAGTAATTGATAGTTTTTTTACATCATTTAGATGACTATTTAATTTGTTTAAGCTTGTTGAGTAGTTATCTAATAAAATAATCAAATGCTGAACATACGGTTATACCGTTTTTGTAATGCTATCTTACCACCCTCCATTATTTCGCAAACATTTTCTCTAACATTTACTTCTTGTAGAGCTCCAGATGCATTTATATTGATCTGTCCTTTCTCCTCAAGTGCAACAACGTATTCAGAGTCTCCATTAACTACTATATTAGGATTGTGCGTTACAATGATTATCTGCCTTTCTTTCTTCGATTCATGAAGTTTCGAAACAAGCAAGCTTGAGATCAAACCATTATCAAGGTCATCCTCAGGTTGATCTAGAATCAGAGGCTCTGATCCATATGATAAAAGAAATGAAAGTATAGCAGAAGCTTTCTGACCAGCAGACCCATGAGCTACATCTTTAAACCTTCTTCCATCATGGAACTTTATTGTAAGATTATCTTCTGGAAACCAAGTTTGAATTGAGTCTTTAGTAGACGGATTTAGATTATTCAATAAATCTTTAAAACGCTTACTTAACCTTAAGTCAGATGCTTCATCTAAAGAGTCTGTTGTAAGAGACTTTTTGAGTGCATCCAAAATTGCAAATATATCTTCAATACTAGAGGTGTTCATTTTACCTATAGCTTCTAACTCTTCATTCAATTCATAAAGCATTCCTGATTTTTTATCAAAGTCATATATGTCTGAAACAAAAGTATTATCAGTTTTACCGATTATATCTCTAAATGTACTATCTAAATGATACCTATCACAAAGCGGGAGTATCTGAATTTGGATTGCATCGTTACCATTTATATATCTATTTAGAAATTCTATTCTGTTTTCTGTCAGTTCAATTCTTATATCGATGATTGATTGGTACGAATTTTGAATCTGACCGTTTACTTCCTGAATTCTTTTTTCAACTTGATTCAATGAGTCGATACTTTTCTCTAAAGACAACTTGGTATCTATTAAACTTTCATATTGATTAGAATTTTCTATACCTTGACTTATAAAGGTTTGACTAAGGTTTGTCTGAGCAGCTACAGCTGCCGATTTTTCAGATATGAAGTTACTTTGACTATAGCTTTTGTCGAAAGCGTCTAGCTGACTTTCTAAGGTGTAAATTTTATTTAGTATATCTTGTTTGAAAGTTTCTAACTGTTCTGAAAGAAGTTCCAAGTGATTAGCTATTTCAACTTCACTTTCTAATATAGGTTTAAACTCATTCAGGTTCAATTTAGGCGATTGCTCATCGATTAAATTAGTAAATAGATTAGAAAAATTTACGATACTACTTTGATATTCTGAAATAATCCTACTTTTGTTTGCATAGTTCTGATATTTGGTTAATACTTCTTGATGTGAAGAGTTTTCTAGAACAGATATTTTTTGCTCGATATCTGCCAACTGACCTACTAGAGTTGGCTTATGAGATATTTGAAGTTCTAGTTCTCTCTTTTGTGCGCATAATGAGTAATAACGACTGATTTCATCTCCCCATCGCATGTTCCATTCTTTATATTGTACACTCGAAGACTGATCTATTAAGTTGAGAAGCGCATTAGGGTTTTTTGCAAAATCATAGACCTGCTTTTGACTAAATATTTTTATTGGAAAACGAGAGTAAGCATCTCCATCTTCTACAATCCAGTCATCCTCTACCTTCTTTTTAATTTCTACTTTGGGATTAATCTGACTCCACTCAAGTGAATAAAGTGCTGAATCTTTATGATATAAGCATACAATATGAGTGTCTTCTAATAACACACCTTCTGAACCTTTTGTATTGCAAATCTTTATAAAGTTTTCAAAAGTTCTGCGAACTTCATTGTTAGGATTTAAGTTTTGAATATCACGAGCTCTATCCATACCTAATCTTATAAACTCTAATACTGAAGATTTGCCACTTCCTCTACCACCGATCAATGTATTCAGCCATGGGCTAAAAGATATTGTTAAAGGAGTAGAACGACCAGCATACTTTGTATTACGTATAGTGATTGATTGGAGCCTATTGTTTGAAGTTTGATTAGGGTTTTGGTTTTCAGAGTCTGAACGTATAATTGATGATTTATCATCTATTAAAGCAAGTCTCAAACCTTCTATAGAGGGAGTTGACATTTTGAACCAAGTAAAACCTTTGTTTATACGGTCAGGATGATGAGCATCTGAACCTATAACAGACGGTAGAACGATGTTTGTATTTATATATCTAGATAAAGGAGCTTCTTCTCGCTCTTGATCAGGAAAAATAATTTCAACTGCATCAGCTATTTCACATACCTGCTTTATTGTATGAGAAGAGCTTTGAGTGCAAATACCAGAATATAAATCGATATGAGCAGGAATAGCCAAGCCCCCTGCTTTCTTTATTTCTTTTATAATAAGTTCAGCACTGAGTTCAGCAACAGCATCACTATTACCTCGTGTACCTCTGAACCTTGAATGAGTAATAACTGCTTCTATATCTGATGATGTAAAGGATGGATCAAATATTCCAAGTACATGAATATTTGAATTCGCAGTAATTTCTACACCCGGAAATACATGTATTATCTTACCTTCATCTCTCAGTTCACTAGCAGCTTGTTTTAACAAATCTATCCAACTACCACTATTATGGTCAGTTACGGCCACACATTCTATTCCGTGTTCTATGAAACCTATTAACCAGTCTTTAGGTGTGATGTTTTTTAAATTTTTATCGCCTCCTCCATAATCGAAGGAAGCAGGAGTATGAGTATGAATATCAAATTTCCACCAACGGGCACCTACGACATCCATATCTTTTCCTTTCAATTAATATATGTGATATTGATTGCTTATTGACCTATAGTACATTATCCAATTAGACAAATGTTAAACTAAATAGCTGATATGAATTGAGCTAGAAATACAATTTCTTGTTCTTACAATAGATGAGCCACGCCTAGATAAGCAGATAATAGCGGATGGCAGGATTGGCTACTTTTCACCATTACACACCTCAAACCTCACCCAAATTCTCCAAATCCACATACTCTTTTTCCCCATGTATTTTATACATCTTGCGCTTGATGTCTGGATACAGCGTAATATCAATATCAGGTCGGCTGCCGCCCATTAGATAAGTGGCATCGGCATTGCTATCATTACGCATCGAGTGCGCCGCGCCATGCGCAGGGAAACCGACAAAGTCACCAGCGCTCAATTGATATTGCTCATTGCCAAAGCGCAGCGACAGCTCACCTGACAGCACATAAATGAACTCATCGGACTCCTCATGATAGTGATGGGTCGTCGTTTCATCGCCTGCCTCAACGCGCACAAGGTGCAGGCCAAATTTGGTCAGACCGACGATGTCACTGAGCGACACCGTATGGCGAATGGCGTGTTCATTGAACTGATGGACGTGTTTGGTCTCAGGTGTATTGACGATATCGGATTTTGTTAGGACGTAAGCGCGGGTATCCGTAGGCGGCTTTTGCTCTGGTGTGGTCATCATTTCTCTCCGTGGTTGATATTTTGAGTGTACCTCACTATTTGCCACGAGTGCTAGGGGTTAAACCGCACAAAGGAGGCGCGATTTAAACATATAGCGACTTTCATTATTCCTCATAAAGCGATTGGTGCGAGCCCATTCATGTTGTACCCTAAGTCATTATTTTTTGATTAAGGAGCGGGCGGATGCAATACAACTTTGATGAGGTCATCGACAGACGGGGCACAGGATCATCCAAATGGCACTATAGCGATGACACGATTGCGCTATGGGTGGCGGATATGGATTTTAAGGCCGCACCGCCTATCTTAAACGCGATCGAGCAAGTCACGCAGCATGGTATATTGGGCTATACCAAACCCACGGCGGCATTGTATGACGCGATTATTGAGTGGCATGGCAGTCGCTATGATTTGCAATTGAATCACGAAAATATCCTATTCTCTCCCGGTGTGGTGCCAAGTTTGGCGCTAATGATGCATGTGTTTACCGAAGTAGGGGAGGCAGTACTGGTCAATGATCCTATTTATGCGCCATTTATGAGTAAAGTTGAGCAAAATGGTCGCACGCTTGTGACCTCAGCGCTCAAAGAAGTGGACGGAAAATATCATTTGGATTTGGCCGATATCGAAGCCAAGATCATTGAGCATAAAGTTAAGCTTTATTTATTGTGCAATCCGCACAATCCGGGCGGGCGAGTGTGGACAGCTGATGAGCTTGCAGCGTTTCTTGCGCTGTGCAAAAAGCATGATGTGGCGATTGTCAGTGATGAGATTCATCAAGACTTGACCTTGAGCGGTCACACATTCACGCCGTTTTTGACACTCGCAACAGGTTATGAGCACAAGGTAGTCAGTTTAACCTCGATGACCAAGACCTTTAATATCGCGGGTATCAAAGGCTCGATGATCTTTGCTAAAGATAAAGGAGTAATCCAAAAAATCAGCCAACAGCAGCAGTTAAATGATGAGTATGAGCTCAATTTATTTGCTTATACGGCGATGCGTAGCGCTTATGAGCAAAGTGGCGCATGGCTCACGCAAGTACTTGAATATATTGAGGCCAATATTG
This sequence comes from uncultured Gammaproteobacteria bacterium, assembly GCA_963744895.1. Classification (GTDB taxonomy): domain Bacteria; phylum Pseudomonadota; class Gammaproteobacteria; order Pseudomonadales; family Moraxellaceae; genus Psychrobacter. The sequence goes on along the minus strand of CAVUUW010000003.1, from coordinate 786,280 downwards.
ATTTCACAGTGCGCTTTTTAGAAGAGCATTTGCCTGATATCGAGATCATGCGCCCAGAAGCGTCGTATTTGATTTGGTTAGACTGTTCAGCGTATGGGCAAGAAGATCAGATGCTTTATGACACTTTGCGAGCGGCTAAAGTTGAGCTAAACGCGGGTATTAAATATGGTCAAGAAGGACATCTTAAAATGCGCTTAAATGTGGCGTGTCCTAAAGAGCTGCTGACAGAAGGACTAAATCGTATTTATACCGCTTTAGGTAAAGCAGCAAGCATGGATAAGATTGATTTAAATTCGATAAGATTTAAATCGTAAAAACCCCGCGATGGCGGGGTTTTTCTTGCTTTGATTAAAGTAAATAATATTCTACTTCTATAATCGGCTTACTGAGCGGACTTGTAGTAGTCAACCATCATCGTACCCAATGTGCCGTTTTCATCAATCGTCACTATCTTGACGGTTCCTGACTGTGATGCAGTACTAGAGTTAACTTGACCTGCGTTGCCCAAGACGATCTGATTGGCATTGGCAGCTTTTACCCCATTACCGATAGCGATACTGTTTAAACCGCCCGCCATTGAAATATTACCAATCGCAATAGAAGATTCGCCTTGTGCCATAGCCGCCTCACCGACGGCGGTCGCACGCATACCACTGGCATTGGCTAAATGACCAAAGGCTTGTGCGCGCTCAGCCATGGCTTTTGATTGCCAGCCGATAGCTGTTGAGCCAAGACCCGCTGAATTGGCTTGACCGCCAACCGCAGTGGCGGAGTTCATACCAGCCATGGACTGATTACCGACCGCAACGGTATCGTTGGTGCCGCCAGCCATTGCTGCTTCACCGACGGCGGTTGCCCGTACGCCGCTAGCATCGGCCAAATGACCAAAGGCTTGTGCACGTTCTGCCGTGGCTTTTGATTGCCAACCGATAGACGTTGAGCCGAGACCCTCTGCATTGGCTTGACCACCGACAGCCGTAGCTGAGTTCATACCAGCCTTGGCTTGGTTACCGACGGCAACCGTATCGTTAGTACCGCCCGCCATCGCTGCTTCACCGACGGCGGTTGCCCGTATGCCACTGGCATCGGCTAGATGACCAAAGGCTTGCGCGCGCTCCGCTGTGGCTTTTGACTGCCAACCAATCGAGGTTGAACCCAAACCTGCCGCATTGGCTTGACCACCGACCGCAGTGGCAGAGTTCATACCAGCTTTGGCTTGGCTACCGAGTGCAACCGTATCGTTGGTTCCACCTGCCATGGCTTGATTGCCATAGGCCAGAGCAGTTGTGCTGCCATCGGCTGCCATGACAGCAGTGGTGCTAAAAGAAGCGGCAGCCATTGCTAGTGCGAGCGTACTGATCTTTAATGCCGTAGGCGATAATAATTCCATTTTCATCGTTTTTTATCCTGTAGTTAAATGCCTCAAAGGCTTTTTGATTGATTTGATTATTATAAAAGGTAGGGCGTATCTACCGCGTTTTGCTCACAAAGTTTGCTCATAAAAGCTGTCGAGTGCGGTAGATAGTGATGTGGTTAGGAGCGTTTTACCAAGCGAAAGAGACGCCGCCACGTGCGCCGACTTTGCCAGTATCAGCACCAATACCAGCACCCGCTGAAATGGTCACACTCTCACTTGCTCGTCCCGCAAAAGACGCGCTCACAGCAGTACTGCCATTGTAATAACCGGTACCAAATCCCATGGCGTATCTTTTGCCCGTAGGAATGACGGGGGTTTCCATAGACAGCGCCATGGCGATACCGTCTTCTGCTTCATCTAAACGATCTTCTTGACGATTGTACTGACTACGCAAGTCATTAAACTGCTGTGAAGTGGCTAGCGTATCTATGCTGACACTGGTGCCGAGTGTGCCATTTGCATCGGTTGTAACAAGATTGGTCGTGCCTGTCTGTGCTGCGGTACTGGCTTGAATCTGACCGGCATTACCCAAGACGATCTGATTGTCAGCTGCTGCCGTTGCGCCGTTACCGATAGCGATACTGTTTAAACCGCCTGCCACTGATTGATTACCCAACGCGACAGAGCGCTCGCCTTGTGCAGCCGCATCTTCACCAACGGCGGTTGAGCGAACACCAGAAGCACTCGCTAGATGACCAAACGCCTGAGCTCTTTCTGCGGTCGCTGTAGCGCGCCAACCGACGGCGGTCGCACCTGCCGTTTCGCCTGTCGATGTCAAGCCACCGCCATTTAGGTCAGTGCCTGCCGCTACTGTGCCAGTAAAAGCTTCACCGCCTAATGCGGTCGTCGAATTACCATTCGCTTGCGTATTGTTACCGATAGCCACAGTATCGTTAGCGCCTGCAGCAACCGCTTCATTACCTATCGCCACAGAGCGTTCGCCCTGTGCAGATGCTGCCTCACCCACTGCAGTCGAGCGCTCGCCCGTTGCCGAAGCTAGATGACCAAAGGCCTGAGCGCGGACACCGCTCGCGGTTGATTGCCAACCCATGGCAGTCGCACCTGCTTGTGTGGCCTGGGCTTGTGCACCGATAGCGGTTGATGACGTACCAGAGGCAATTGTTTGACGTACGTCACTTCTGTCACCGCCTATCGCAACTGCATCCAGACCTGAAGCCACTGATTTATTACCGATAGCAATGGCATTGCTAGCGCTGGCGCTGGCATCTTCACCCAAGGCGGTTGAGCGCAGGCCGGAAGCACTGGCTAAATGACCGACTGCGGTCGCTCTCTCAGCGGTCGCCGTAGCACGCCAACCAACGGCAGTCGCACCCGGCGTACCACCGGTAGAGGTAAGAGCGCCGCCATTTAAGTCTGTACCTTCGGCTACTGTGCCAGTGAAGGCCTCACCGCCAACCGCGGTAGTAGAGTTGCCAGTGGCACTTGCCGCATTACCGATGGCGACTGTGTCGTTCGTACCACCAGCGACCGCGTTATTGCCACAAGCGAGGGCCGTGGCGCCATTACTGGTTGCGCCTAAGGTGGTTGTATTACCATTTGCATCATTGAGTTGACATTCAGCTGCCATGACAGCGGTGGTGCTAAAAGAAGCGGCGGCTATTGCTAGTGTCAGCGTACTGATTTTTAGTGCCGTAGGCGATAATAATTCCATTTTCATCGTCGTTTTTCCTTTTGTAAAAGCCTGAATGGCTCTATAACTGGTTCGGTTGGATGTTGCCAAAAATCACAGTGCACTTGCTCTCAAGACACTCTGATCATAAATAGCCTAACAATTGACCATTTAGTAGTACGTGGTCTGTTTAACAAAGGAGCGGTACTGAAATGTTTGAAGTGGTATAACCGCTGTCCTGCGATTAAGACCAACTCGGTGGGATACAGTAAAACGTAAGTAATTACAGTTACTTGAGAATGCTTTTCTTAAAATATTGCTATATGCTAGCGTTGATAGAATTCTGAAGTACTCTGTTACTGTACACGGTTATGTAACAAAGTTCGACTAACAATCGTGCTGTTATTTTACAAAATGTAATCAAAAGAAAGGATAATAGAAATTAATTTGTAAGCAAATATTTCACGAAAAATGACAAGTAAGGTTAAAAAAATAAAGGCATAAAACGGTCATATTTGCTTCAAAAGTTAAATCGCCACCTATGAAGAACTATAAAGCGCAAAAAACTCACGTCTAGCGTTATTAATAAAGGTTTGAGCCGTGCTATAAGATGATTCTGATAAAGAAAATGGTTGAAACATGAAATATTGCTGAGGAAGTAACCCTGATGCGGCCTAAACTTGTTAAAATAGGGCACCAATTTCTCTATTGATGGACATCGATTTATGACCACTGCCGCTGCTACTCCTGCAATTAAAGAAGATCGCATCTTAATCCTTGATTTTGGCTCGCAGTATAGCCAGCTAATCGCCCGCCGTGTGCGCGATTCTGGCGTGTTTTGTGAGATGTTCCCTTATGATATCGACACCCAGCGCATCATCGATTTTGGTGCCAAAGGCGTTATCTTATCGGGTGGCCCTGAAAGCGTACATGCAGAGAACAGCCCGCGTATCAACGATGCTGTATTTGACTTGGCGTGCCCGTATTGGGCATTTGCTACGGCATGCAAGCGATGGCAGATCGTTTTGGCGGAAAGGTTCATGCCAGCGATATCCATGAGTTCGGGGCGGCGACTATTGAGGTGACAGGTCATTCGCATTTAACAGAAGGCATTGAAGACAGCCGTACAGATGGTCAGTCAGCCAAGCTTAATGTGTGGATGAGTCATGGCGATAAAGTCATCGAAGTGCCTGAAGGCTTTGACATTGTCGCTAGCACGCCAAGCTGTCCGATTGCGATTATGGCCAATGATGACAAGCAATATTACGGTCTACAGTTCCACCCTGAAGTCACGCATACCTTGCAAGGTCAAGCGCTGCTCAGTCGTTTTGTGCATCAAATATGTGAGTGTGCAGGCGAGTGGACGCCAGACAATATCATGATATGCGTATCGCGCAACTGAAAGAGCAAATCGGTGATAAGCAAGTATTGCTAGGTCTATCAGGCGGCGTGGACAGCTCAGTTGTCGCGGCAATATTGCACAAAGCCATTGGCGATCAGCTGACTTGTGTGTTTGTGGATAATGGCCTGTTGCGTCTGCACGAAGGCGATCAGGTGATGCAAGTATTTGCTGAAAACATGGGTGTGAAAGTCATCCGTGTCGATGCTGAAGATTTATTCTTAGATGCGCTAGCGGGCGAGTCTGATCCAGAGAAAAAACGTAAAATCATCGGTAAAACTTTCATTGACGTATTCGCTGATAGCGCGCGTCAAGTAAGCGAGCAGAGCGATGGTAAAGTCGTTGAGTTCTTGGCGCAGGGTACGATTTATCCTGACGTGATTGAATCTGCCAAGTCGCATCAAGGCAAAGCACACGTGATTAAGAGCCACCATAATGTTGGCGGATTACCAGATGACTTGGCATTTAAATTGATCGAGCCGTTACGTGACCTGTTTAAAGACGAAGTACGTAAACTTGGTATTACGCTCGGCTTACCAGCAAAAATGATCTATCGTCATCCGTTCCCAGGTCCAGGTTTGGGCGTGCGTATCCTTGGGCGAAGTCAAAAAAGAATATGCTGATATTTTGCGTTTGGCTGATGCTATCTTTATGCAAGAGCTTGAGCGTTCAGGCTGGTATGACAAGACGGCGCAAGCGTTTGCTGTATTCCAACCGATCAAATCAGTTGGCGTGGTTGGTGATGGCCGCCGCTATGCGTGGGTAATTGCGTCTACGTGCCGTTGAGACCGTAGACTTTATGACCGCACGCTTTGCCCATCTGCCGTATGATTTGATCGAGACAGTATCAAACCGCATCATGAATGAAATCGCTGACGTATCCCGTGTGACTTATGATGTGTCGAGCAAGCCACCAGCGACGATTGAGTGGGAATAATCCTTCCTTAAGTAATCAATGCATAAAAAAAGCCCACGATAGCGTGGGCTTTTTTGTGTTTTGGATATCACAAATTATTCGTTCAGAAAATCTAGATACTTTTGCTTTGTGGTATCGCTCTGAGCGATCTTTATACAGTCCTCGGTACTGTCACAGGGAAACTTAAACTTGTTGTCGTAAAACCAGCCTTTTTCTACAAAAGTATCCCCTTGCCAAATGCCATTTTTAGCACGCTTGTCATCATCATAGGCAGCTCTCGGCGCAGTTAAATGACCAAATCCCCATGCTTTACCTTCAATGAATGAGCCAGCATAGCGAATGCCATTAGCTCTGACATTTATACTTTCACCATTCGGAGCGTCATCTCTAAATTCTCCTTCAAGCCAAGCACCATCGGTATTGGTTATTTTACCCATGCCTTGTCGTTGCCCATACTCGTAATCGCCTTGATAGACAGCGCCACTAGCATAAGTCATTTTTCCTTTACCATGAGGATTACCATTTAAGAACTGACCGTCATAGCTTGCTCCGTCTGGCCATTTCTTATTACCATAATTGTTGCCAAAATCGCTATTCCATTCCCCTTTAAAAACGCTACCATCAGCATAAGTCATTTTAGCATAACCTGATCTTTCCCCTTTTAACCATTGTCCTTCATAACGATTGCCATTGCCTTCGGTATAAATGCCAAATCCATGTTGAAGATTGTTACGGTATTCGCCCTCGTAGACATCTCCTGCCCAAGGGCTATATTCGCCCCAGGTATAGACGCCTTTACCATGTTTTTGACCATTCAAAAAACCGCCTTCGTAACGGTCACTATGGTACTCATTGCCCACGCCCCAAGTATAAATAGCGGTAGTCGGTTGCCCTCTAGTCGCAAACACACCATCGTAGACACTACCATCGATATAATGCAGAACACCACGACCTAGAATATCACTGTCTGTTAGCTCACCTTCATAGTAGTCAAAGCCGCAGTTGGTCTCAACTTCCCAATCGATACGACCTGCACCTTGTAATTTACCTTGTGTGAATATACCTTGATAGCGACTCGTGAGCGCTTCGCCATTATACCACTCGGCTACCCCTTGCCCTTCTGCATAGCCTGATGGACAGTCGCCACTCCATTTGACGTGGTTACCAAAGCTAAGTGCTGGACGATAAACTTGGCAGTCTGTTTTCGTTCTGACATAGCCATTTTCGATAGCATTTTCTGTATTGACTGCTTCTGACGAACCACAAGCGTTGACACTAGCACTGATAAAACTAAGTAGCGTAAAAGTACTTAGCGTTAGTAGCGTCGTAAGATTTTTTGAAATCATCATTGTTCGGTAGTCTGATAAGGTTAACATTAGGGTTTTTACTTTTAACTTAACAAGCGACGCCAATTAAATGCTGGCTACCATCGCTGGTGCTTTTATCCAAATCTGATCTGCGGACTAGCGTCTGGTTGCAACCACGCGTTTTGATATAGTCAACGGCAAGCACGTCCGCTGTATTTTTGCTAAAACTTTTACCATCTTGTCTACGTACTAAAATATAGTAAGGTTGCTGAAAGGGAATAATATAAGTGTCGAGAACGTAAAATTCTTGATTAGCTTCTATAGTGGAATGATTTTCGTCTACTTTATCTAGTCCTTTAGTCAAGGTGGTGGCGATAGAATTAGCGGCTGAATGGTTGCTGGTGCTGACCGACTGGCAGCCAGTTAGTAGTAAAACAGCGGAGCATAAACTAACAATAAGCAGGTTGGTAGGTTTCATAAAATCGTTTCCTTACAATATTATTATAAAATGAAATTTTGTTTATCAATAATTGTCATTATGGCTAAGCTTGCTAAAATATGCCACCAGTTTTATTTATTAAGAGACATTCATAGTTACCAAAAGTTAGTATATTATCTAATTTACTGCAAAAGGCATTATTCTATCTGGCGAACCTAAAAGCGCACACTTGAATGGGAATAATCCTTTCTTAAGTAATCAATGCATAAAAAAAGCCCACGATCGCGTGGGCTTTTTTGTGTCTGGCAATATTTGGCAACTCATAGCAGCGGGAAGAACCGCTTGAGCATGGTATAGAAATTATTTAACCAACTGTTTTAATAACGTTGATGGTGGCAGATCACAGCAATAAGCCACGAGTTTATAGAACGTACGACCAACTTCTATCACCTTCGGCTTTTCAATCATTTTTAGAAAGTGCGGGTAACAATACACCATCGATAATGGTTGTCAAAAATTGCAAATCAAACGGTTTTCGTTGAACAAGAGCACGATAAGCAGCCATTGACGGAATCACACGAGAGACTGCGTTAATGTCTGCGTGGACTGAGATTTCTCCGCGCGCGCGTGCCCGATCCATTAATATTCGATTGATGATAGCCCAAGGCTCGACGATTGCTGCATCACCTGCTTCTGCCAGTTGCGGATTTTCGAGCAATACTGAGGCCAGTCCTGCCATAATTCTCATTTTCCGTTCCCCAAGTTCAGCCGTCTCAGGTTTAAATAAGGCCAGTAAGTCCCCTCTGAGTGTGCCTGTGTCAGGCAGGCTTTCTAAGTCGATCTCGCTGCGCTTTAAGTGGGCAATGGCATCTACAATAAGTTCCGCTTTTGAATTCCAACGCCGATAAACCGTTGCCTTTCCTGCCTTTGCTCGCGACGCGATCATATCCATCGTCATACCGTTGTAACCCAATTCAGCCAGCACATCTATAGCGGCATCTAAAATGACGATATCACGCTTAGGATCGCGCTTGCGCCCTCGGGTTAATGGGGGTGTTTCTGCCATTTTTTCATTTTCAGTCTGCGTATCGTTTTGGTTTTTATTCATTACTCTATTCGCTTTTTACAGTGCCAATATAACTTAGTAAACAATTCGGAACTTTACAGTCTCGTAATTGTGTGTCATTATCATTCTAACATTTTCTATGAGAGATATTATAATGCGTTATAACAAACTGGGTAATACAGGGCTATTCGTTTCAGAGTTCTGCTTAGGAACGATGACGTTTGGTAAGCCTGCACCGCAGTACGCTGCTGCGGGCGGTGTAGAGCAAAAAGAGGTTGATTTGATTGCAAGCCGTGCATTCGATGCGGGTATTAATTTTATTGATACCGCCAACGTTTATTCAGGCGGGCAAGCTGAGGCTATGGTTGGGCAAACATTAAAAAATAACACAATAGCGCGACACGATGTGATCATCGCAACCAAGGCTGCACATGCAATGGGACAGGGGCCAAATGATGGCGGTGCGTCACGTCATCATTTAATGCATCAGGCCAAAGCAAGTCTCAAACGTCTTGGCACTGATTACATCGACCTGTATCAATTGCACGGCTGGGATCCAGTCACCCCTATAGAAGAAACGCTACGTGCACTCGAGACCTTGTCACACAAGGACATGTTCGCTATATCGGTGTTTCAAACTGGGCCGCGTGGCAGGTAAGTAAGGCGCTAGGGATTTCGGACCGACTGAATTCAGCGCGCTTTCAATCTTATCAAGGTTACTACTCACTCATCGGGCGTGATGCTGAGCGAGAGGTGATACCGATGCTCGAATCCGAAGGGCTTGGCCTTATTGCATTTAGCCCACTAGCGGGTGGCTATTTGACGGGCAAATATCGTGATGGTAATGGCTCGGGGAGACGAGCAACGATTCAATTTCCACCCGTGGATGAGACACGCGGCGCGCAGCTGCTGTCAGTGATGGATGACATTGCCACTCAAAAAGGCGTCTCAATGGAGGCAATAGCGTTAGCTTGGATAAGTCACCAGCCAGGGTTTCAAGTACCATTCTTGGCCTAAAAAATATCAATCAGCTAGAGGCCAATCTTGCCGCTATTGACCTTAAGCTTTCTGAGGAAGAGTGCAAGCGACTTGCTGATACCAGTGCACTACCTTTTGAGTACCCTGGCTGGATGATTGCCAATGATAGCGATAGTCGACGTAAACTCTTAGAGACAGGCATGGCAGAGCAAACAACCTTGCCGCGTCAATAATGAATGGTTGATAAGGTACTGCCTGACATAGAGGTAAATAAATGTTCCATATTATGTTTAGCATACCTTGCTGGTATGTCATCGTTCGATTCATCTATCCGATGCCGTGGATGTTATCCGCTAAAATTGCGGTAGCGATACTACTTTTGTTAGCTTCTCAATTCCATTTGTTCAGTCGTTTTTCTTCCGGTAGCGTTTTTTCACCAGAATTTCCACGTGCCGTGGTCATGCTTTTTAACTGGGGATTTGGTGCCATTCTGCTACTGGCGGTGTTCCAGTTGATGACTGACCTTGGAATGCTAGTGATGATGCTGTTTAAGCACCAACCGCTTGCTATCCCTTATGCATTTCGTCTTGGTATCGGAGCTATGGCGCTACTATTAGCGGGGCTGGGAGTTTTTCAGGCATCTCGCGTCCCGCCACTAAAAGATGTTGAGTTTGCAATCAATGATCTGCCGCCGCAATTTGACGGTTACCAAATACTGCATCTGACTGACTTGCACATCAGTCGTCTGTTTGACGAGCAATGGACACGAACAGTGGTGAGTCAGTCAAACGAATTGGGCGTTGACCTTATTGTGATAACCGGAGATTTAATCGACGGCTCAGTTACCGATCGCTCGCAAGATATCAGTGCTCTGCGCGACCTATATGCACCGGATGGTGTTTATGTCACGCCGGGCAATCACGAATATTTCTTCGACAATGAAGCTTGGATGCAGCATTTCATTTCGCTCGGTATGCGTCCACTTGCGAATAGCCATGCCGTTTTAGAGCGTAGCGGCTCGCAAATCGTATTAGCGGGCGTGACCGACTTAACGGCTCCTGAAACAGGGTTTCCACCACCAGACCTTAAACAGGCACTGACTGGTGTGCCACAAGACGTGCCGACTATTTTGTTAGACCATCAGCCCAAAAATGCTCGTAATGCAGCAAGCTTGGGGGTTGATCTACAACTTTCTGGACATACTCATGGTGGAATGATCCTCGGCATTGACCGGCTAGTAGCCCTAGCAAACGGTGGGTTTGTGTCAGGGCGCTATTCTATAGACGATATGCAACTCTATGTGAGCAACGGTACTGCCCTTTGGCCCGGGTTTGCGCTGCGGCTTGGACGACCCGCTGAGCTGACCCGCATCACATTACGACGCCCCGTAAACGCCAATGAATAGTGCAATAGTAGGTAATAGGCTGATAGCGAGGCCCTGTTCTGCTCGTTTGAGGATATTAATGCTCTGATGGTCAATAAAACGTGTCTTTTTTATAAAAGTCTTTTGCTGATATTTTTTAGCAGTTAATCGCTATTTCTAGGTGTTCTTAGTTGCTGGGAAGATTCCCATATTGCTATTGGTTATAAAAAAAAGCCCACGATCGCGTGGGATTTTTTTGTGTTTATATCTGGGAATATAATTAATTACAGAAAAAGGTATCGCAAAAATAAATCTAAGAACACTTATTTTGTAAGCTTCATATCAATATGCGGAATATCGTCTTCTAAATACATATCTGAGGTTCTCACAAAGCCATGCCGTGTATAAAACGCTGCCAAATACTCTTGCGCACCAATTTCAATAGATTCATCAGGCCATAAAGATTGGCAGCTTTTTAAAGATTCTTCTAACAATTGATGCCCAATGCCGCCACCTCGATGATCTGCTGCGGTGGCCACGCGACCAATACTGACGGATGGATAGCTCACGCCTTTTGGCAATAGACGGGCGCAGGCGACAAGCTGGTCACCATCATAACCTAATAAGTGATAAACGCCCTTCTGATGGTCTTTGTTATCCAATTCAGGGTAAGGACATTGTTGTTCAACCACAAACACATCGACTCTGAGTTTAAGGAGTTGATACAACTGGATGGTCGTTAATTCGACAAAGGGTTTGAGCTGCCAAGTTATCATGTCGTTTTTTCCTCACTGTGAATAATATTGCCACTGTAGCAGGGTTGGCTAACTGTTTTAATGTTTCAATCTCTGGCTGAGTAAAGCTGTTTTCTGGTAGGTTTTTTATGGCGTCAGCAAACGCGGCCCTGTACCTGTCTCGCCTAGCTCATCATAAGGGTTTAAGAGCTTACAGCGCTCAAGCGATAGGCAACCACAGCCGATACAGTCTGTCATCATGCTTTTCAATTCGGTCAGTTGCGCAATCTTGCGATCCAGCTCGGCTTGCCATCTGATACCGAGCGCTTCCCAATCTTCAATCGTGATGCGGGTACGATTAGGCAGCTCATCCAGCTCTAGCAAGACTTCCTCTAACGAAAACCCCGTACGCTGCGCCACCTGAATCAATGAGACGATACGAATGACGTGCTTTGGGTATTGTCTATGATTGGCATTGTTTCTTTGACTTTTTATCAGACCTTTGCGCTCATAAAAATGTAGCGCAGATACTGCCACACCTGTCCTCTCACTGAGCATACCAACTGATATCCATTCAGGGATAAGTTTTTTTTGCATTTTTTGCTTGACCTCAACTTAGGTTTAGGTAGCAGAATAGCGCTTATTCAGTATTCATTCAAGCCACCGCTTGCGCAAAACAAGCAATTAACGATGAGAGTAGGGCATGAAAACTAATCTGTTGGCACCAAGTGCGCTGTGCTTGCTGCTGCTATCTACCTTGACGGTGATGTCTAACGCTACCATTGCTCCTGCCTTACCCGGTCTGGCGCGTGAGTTTTCAGGGACAGCGTCCGCTGATCTTTTGGTCAAGATGCTACTACCGATACCAGCGCTATTTGTAGTGATTTTTTTCGGCGCCGATACTCGGTTGGACTGCTGATAAATTCGGTCGGCGTAAGCAGCTGCTCATCTCGACTACAGTATTTGCGCTATCGGGTGCAGCAGGCGCAAAGCTGGCAGGACTTGAGGCCATCCTCATCAGTCGCGCGATTTTAGGCATTCGCGTTGCTGGACTGATGACCGCGATCACCGCGCTGATTACTGATTATTTTGCGGGTCAGCAGCGCAATCAGTTTATGGGTTTGCAGCAATCTTTCTCGAATATCGGCGGCATTGCCTTTATCGTCACTGCTGGCTATTTGGCTAACATCAGTGCGCGTCTGCCATTTTACATTTACGCGGCGGCGCTGTTGCTGGTGCCATTGGTGTTTTTTGCCATCAAGGATGTTGCGAGTACCAATGATGCGTCTATGTCAGAGGTGCTAGAGGACACTCAAACCGCAGACACAATTAAAAATAGCGCGCGCTGGAAATGGGCGCTGGCAGCCTGCGCGCTAGTGCTGTTTTGTCATTTGATCGTATTTTATATCCTGCCGACGCAGATACCTTTTTTTATGGTCGATATCGGTATCAACGATGCCAGCAAGTCAGGCTTAGCCATGGGCGCAGGCACACTGGCGGCAGCGATTACCGGTATTAGCTTTGGCAAACTGGTAGACAAAATCCAGAACTATGGCGTGGCGCTAGTAGGCTTTATGACCATGGCGATAGGGATGGTGGTACTGTCACAGGCGACATCGTTTGGCTTAGTCGTCGTCGGCTGCGCGCTCATGGGGGTTTGCATGGGTCTTGTGATGCCCAATTTTATAGTGACAGGGCTGGCACTGGTGCCGAGCGATAAGCGCGGACTGGCATCAGGCGTATTGACGAGCAGCATTTTTATCGGTCAATTTGTCTCACCATTGATATCGTCCGCCCTCATCGCAATATTGGCTTATAGCCATTTTTATTTACTCACGGCAGGCTTCACGGCGCTATTAGCAGTCGCCAGCGCTGCCATGCTCAAAGCACAAGCGGCGTGATATCGCCGCTATATAACTCACAACTCATAAGGATTTTATAATGAAAGTACTTGCCTTTGGCACCAGCAACAGCCGAAACTCCATCAATCAGAAATTGGCATCCTATGCCGCTCAGCAAGTTAGCAATGCAGATGTTACCTTACTCGATATTCATGATTTAGAGATGCCGATCTTTAGCGAAGAGCGCGAAAAAGAAAGCGGCATTCCTGCCTTTGCGCATGATTTTTATCAAGCGATTGGCGAGGCGGATGCAGTAGTCATCTCGTTTGCTGAATACAATGGCTCGTATACTTCGGCGTATAAAAACCTATTTGATTGGGCATCGCGCATCGACATGAAGGTTTATCAAAACAAACCAATGATTATGCTCGCCACCTCACCAGGATCTAGCGGTGCACAAAGCGTGCTTGCTGCGGCTAAAGGCTCAGCGCCATTCTTTGCCGCCGATGTCAAAGGCGCACTGTCATTGCCCAACTTCTTTGATAACTTTGATGTTGAGTCAGGAGAAGTAACGGATGAGGCATTTAATAAGCAGTTGAATGAAATTATCAGTACGTTATAAGTCTTAAATAACCATATACTAGAAAACACCGAACTTGGTTGGGTGTTTTTTTTGGCCACCTAAGTGGATCAGGATAATTCAGTTTATTTTTCAACATTTGTCGTAATTGATTATAATAGATCAACTTTAATCGGTTTATTTGTTAAATATCTGAAACTTTTAGCTTTGATAATGATAATCATAAGGGATACGATGCTGTGTAATACTTGTAGCCAAGAAAACTCACGTGACGCTTTAGCTTGTTCAAATTGTGATCAACGCCTTAATAATGCTCAAGCAGACACGCCACTACCATTAACGCCCGTCAATATTTCAAAATAGGCACAAAGCATAGCGCACAGATTGCCTTCTGACGCTGAAATTGCTGATACGCTACTGGCGGCATTTGTCGGTGAAAAGTATGACAGTTATTATCGCGATAAATGGTTTGAAGATAGTGAGCCACATTTAATATCAGATAAAAAAAAGACGCCGCGCCCAAAATTCAATCTAGCTGGGGTTTTACTGGGCATATCTTGGCTGTCTTATCGGAAGATGTATAAAATTGCGTTTTTTGGATCTGTACATCGCTCTTAGATACCGTGTTGATGTATGTGCTCGGTGAGCAGACATATAATGCAATAAGCAATTCACTCTTTCTTGCTGTAGGGATTGTCGTTACAGGCCTTTTTGGCAATTATTTTTATCTTAATCACAGTATTCACCATACCAAAAAGATAATGGCATCCAATAGAGACCTAAATATAGCAAGAGAAAAACTCGCTCAAGCGGGTGGTACATCATGGCTGGGGTGCTATTGGTTTTACGATATTGCTGGTTGCGATGTCAGTGTTGATCAGTTATTTTTTTGGTCCTGATTGGTATTGGGCAGGGTTATAAGATTGATAGATACTGTTCGTATTTTATGATGAGACAATACCTATGACTACATTAAAAGAACGTACGATTTAGAATTAACCGATGACAATCGCGGACAAGGTTGGGCCTTTGGACGTCCTGTTGGCATCACTACTGATCAATGGCCGCGAAGTAGGAGCAATGGTTTACCGATGGCGCACTTATGGACGATATTAGAACCTGAGCGTCGCGTAAAAGGACAGAATCTCGTAGCAATCTCATTGTTTCAAGCAGATGATTATACTGCTAACACTATAGATGGTGTTGAAGATTTGATTACGAACCTCACTGATGAATCATACTGATGCTGGAGCTTTTTGGGCATCATTGAACGGTTATGCTAACAATCGTCATTCTCAAGAAATTTACCTTGAAGATATTATTGGCGGTGGCTGGGCGTGATTTGGGTAACGGAAGCAGAGTTCCATGGTGAATCTACGCCGCTGCCTGATAAAGATAATAGTGTGTATCCAGACTATGCAGTAGTAGAGTGGCGGAGTACCTGTTTTATTACAGATAAACCCGCTCAGTTTATTAAGCAAGTTACTCGAACAGATGATCCTAATATTGGTAAAGCGTTAACAGAATGGGCAGATGAAGACGATGAGAATGCTTATGTTCCTATGTTTTCTACAAAAGGCGACGTATTAAAGCTTGATAGATTTCATGCGAAAAATCATTTTGGTGGTACCGCCAATCCTATTCAAGCAATGCCAGAATTTAGTCCTTTTTACATTGAGTTTGAAGAGGAGTTCGGCGATGCCAATATGGGCGGTGGTAATGGTCAAATCGATTTACTCAATGATCAATTTGATTGGGCCTGTGGCTAGGTATTGCGAATGTAGAAGTGACTTTGTTTGAACGTAAGTCATTCGCTCCATATTCATTTCATCCTTATTTCACCTTACTTATAACAGGCTCACGCTAAGATATTATCAATGTTTAAATCCAGTGTGAAACTGTTATGACGCCAAAAAATAAAAAATACGCTAAATATCTTGGCTTGTTTATTCTCTCGGTAAGCCTACTTAATTCTCCCTATTTTGGCAGTTTTGGGCCGATTTTAAGTATGCTGACGCTGCTATTTTTTCTGATTGCTGGGTTACTATTTTCGGTGTTAAATATATTCAGCAAAGGATATAAAAAACCATCTTCTTATATGCCGTTAGCGATATTTCCCATAGTTGCTGTTATTGCATTTTATCTTTCAGCAATTGGTATGGGAAATCAAGTGCATTTTTTGCTTAATAAAAGCAATTTGCAGACTATAGAAACACTTAGCCAAGAGGCCAATGTCTATCAAATAAGTAATATGCGTCGTTACCATAAGATACTAAATGATCAGCTTATCTCCAATGATGACAGCTACACAACTGAACGGGAGATAGCGGCAGCTTATGCTGGGAAGATAAGGGCAGATGATTTAGAGGTAGAAGAAGTCGCTTTACTACGTAAGAAGCTAGATCGCTCAGGTATCGTTAGTATGGCACGAGAGGATGGTTATATCGTGCTAACGATAGGTGGTTTTTTGGATAATGAATTTGGCTACTTAAAAGCGCCAAATAATAATATTGAAGTTGGTTATATGATACCGCCCTATGGATTTACAGTTATATCTCTAACTGAGCTACATAATGGTTGGTATTTTTATTATACGACGTGAGTATTGTTTTGACTTGCTATTAGGATTTAGATGAAATAAAAAACACTCAACTTGATTGGGTGTTTTTTTTGGCTTAGGGTCTAAATAAGCAGTGATAAGAAGCGTGGTAAATTTACGTCGCCAGAATTATTGGTTATTTTGAGTACGATTATTTATAGTTAACTTACTTACCCACTGGTAGGTAAAAAATTCATAATTAACTTATTAAGGAAATACTATGAGTAACGCAAATAATTCTACACCTAATCATGAAGCAGATATTGAAAATTCAAATGGTGGTACTTCAGGTACGAATGAGACTTACCAACAAGCTCAGGATAACCATGCCAATCAGTTGAATCCTAATCACGAACCGACCAACCCTAAATAACTTTTATAGCATTTCTATAATCAGTTTTTAGATCGCTCAGATTTGCTGAATACAGAGAATCTGAGCTTTAATAACATAAAGACTTTACTAGGACTTGTTATGTCTGCTTTAGCTCAATTCCCCTCGCAAGGTAATCTACTTAAATTTATCTATAATGCAACAGGCATTATCCCATCTAAAAAAAATTTTATCGTCGATACTGAGATAGATGATAAAAGTTTACACAAGAGTCTTGAGAGACTGGCTAAAGAAGAGGGTGATTTCTTAAAGCATTTTGAGCAACATGCTAACGAGTTCAGGTCAGCAATACATGGCTTATTTGCTAACGCTATATATAGTCATACCTTATATGAGCCACTTATAGAGATATTTCAAACATATACCCAAACGGTATTAACTGATCATACTTACTTAGAAAAGAAAGAGTCTTTATTTTATCTGATACACAATATTTTTCTACAAAAAGCTACTATTTCAATATTTCAGTATCAGCAGTGTTATAGCACATTTTTAGACTCTTCGATTTCACCAAATAAGACATTTTGGTACTTGCAGTATAAAGATACAACACCGTTGGCTTGTGTTGTTCAGTGGATATATGATTGTGAAAACAAAAGCCAAGCTGAGTTCCATAATACTTTTTGTGAGAAATGTGGTGGAGACTTAGATCAAATAGAAAAAGACCTAGCTAATGTAAATAATTGGGCGTCTAGCACTGTTAAACTACCAGCATTTTCCAATATTTTAGATGTATTTAACAGAGCATTCAAATTTCATAATATTGAGGAGGATCGAAGGCAAAAGTATATTTTCTTTCTGCTGATAGCGAGATTTGCCACTTATTGTTTGAAAAGTTTATATGAGAACTATAAAGAAGAAGATGCTTCTGACATTTTAAAAAAATTAAAAATTTATTTAACTCTCATAAATTCGGACTACAAGCAGTTTTGCTCAACTAATGAAGTTAAGAGAGCCCCCAGATTTACAGATATAGATGAGTATCTAGATAGATATAAATATATGGTTGATACTCAGGAAAAAATAGAAAATATAGGTTTTTTTCTTAATAAGTCAGAAGAAGCCGAAAGGAATATCAATTATACCTTCAGTAAGATTCAGCAAAAGTATATTGAAAATTCTTCGAAAAATAGCCATATGTATACCAAGTCTATTGAAGAGATTTATCAAGAAGAACTGGAAAGGTGGAATACCAATAATACCGTACCATATAAGTTCGTTATTAGACTTTTCAAAGACCGTTTAGTTCCGTTCAACGATGAAAATTATATGAAAAATATAAAGAACTCTATAGAGGGTTATGGTGTGATAAAAGGAAAACATAATTATCAAAGCTGGTTAAAAGAGTACTATGAAGTCGATAATAATAAAGTCTACCCTTGGTTGGTACACTGGATCGATGGTATGAGATTTTTCCAAAAAATAGAGTTTGAAAAAGCACTTGTAGAGATGCAACAAGCATTTAAGACTATTAGATATGTAGCAGGTAATAAACAGCAGAGGTTCATAGAAGACTACATGATCGTTGCGTTAGCTCAGGCTAATAAGAGCGGTAATGTACAAGGTTGGAAGGACTTTAAATTAGCATTTAAATGGGGTGTATTTATGAACAATTTTGATGCTTTTCCTGAGTTTTATTCTGATAAAAATGATGAAGAACTGAAAGCTATGTTTAAGGAAAATAAGAAAGTATTTAAATCTTGCTCTACAAGCATCATGGATACTAGACTTTTGGCAAAACTACTCTTCCATTGGAAGTATGACACATAGTTAAAAATTACCTATAAAAAAACAGCCCCCCAAAAGAGAGCTGCTTTTTTTTATTCATCAAAAATCAAAACCCTAACCCTTCACATTCACCACATAACGCCCAACCGTCTTACCATCGATAAAGCGATCTAAGTATTCAGGCGTTTGCTCAAGCGTAATCTCTTCGCCATAGCTTTCAAGATTGGGCAGCTTCATATCCGTAGCGACACGTGTCCAAATCTCCTCTTTTTCAGCCAATGGTATCGTGACCGAATCGATACCCAGTAAAGAGATGCCGCGAATGATAAATGGTAACACCGTCATGTCAAGTTCTGTTGATGAAGCTAAGCCGCAAGCAGATACCGCGCCGCCTGACTTGGTTTGTTTGAGCAAGTTTGCTAGATAGTCGCCGCCCAAGGTATCGATACCGTTTGCCCATAATTCGCGCCCAACAGGTCTGCTGCCGACCTCATTGATCGTATCGCGATGACGGACTTCACTCGCGCCCAGCGCTTTTAGATGCTCGCTTTGCTCTGGCTTACCTGAGAAGGCAATGACCTCATAGCCTAGGTGCGCAAGGATAGCGATACTTATTGTACCGACGCCGCCTGTTGCGCCAGTAACGGCAACCGGACCATCGGCAGGTGTCGCGCCCATTTTTTCTAATTTCTGAATACAAAGTGCGGCAGTTAAGCCGCCTGTCCCATAGACCATCGCTTCTTTTAGCGTCAGCGCTTCGGGGCAGGGGAGTGCCCAACCTGCTGGAATTGAAATCATCTGACCCAGACCGCCAGCGGTATCCATACCGAGATCATAACCGAATACGACGACCTTTTGACCTTTGCTAAAAGTGCCAGATTTGTCGCTGAGCACCACACCTGCCGCGTCGATGCCGGGGGTATGTGGATAGTTTTTGGTAATCATCTTATTACCCGATGCTGACATGGCATCTTTATAATTGAGCGATGAGTAATGCACCTCGATCAGTAGGTCATTCTCTGGTAGGTCACTGACACTGCGTTCTTGGATGCTTTTTTCAAATTCACCGTCTTTGGTCTCTTCGACGACGAGGGCTTTGAATGTTTGTTGGTCTGACATGTTGATATCCTTATTAATAGTTATTCTTGGTATTGTCTATAAATGACGTACATGGGCTATTAAAACAAAAAAAGCCCACTGTATTGTTATATTAATACGAATGGGCTTTTGTCTCTATTTTACGGTTATGGACTTGGCAATCATTAAAGAGTGCCTTATCGATTAAGGTTTAAGCAATACCTTACCGTTTTTGTTTGATTGTAATTTTCCATCGACCGCTTTGGTGATATCAGCCAAATCAAATGTTGCTTCGACTGGCAGTTTGAGGTTGCCATTGATGGCGCGCTCGATTAGCTCATCAATCAGACGCTGTTTGTGCTCAACGCTCATCTCTTGACTGATCTTACTACCCCAAAAGCCTTTGATAGTCACTTGTTTAAAGATGATATTGGTTGGGTCAAGGTTCATGGGCTTACCTGACATGATACCGAACGAGGCTAACGTACCGCCGTGCCCAAGTAGTGATAGCAGGTCGTTGCTTGATTCGCCACCGACAGAGTCGACTGCACCGCTGATCTCATCATCACCAACGATTTTACGGACTTGGTCTTTCCAGTCGTCATCGGAGGAGTTGATGTTGTTCTTGATATCAAGGGCGTCTAATTCTTTTACGGCGTCTGCACTACGCACGACGTTAATGGTTTTGATACCGCGTGCGGCGGCGAGCATGGCAAGTGAGGTACCGACGGCACCATTAGCGGCGTTATGGATGACCCATTGGCCACTTTTTAGCTCTAAAAACTCAATGACCATCAAGGCGCTAAGTGGCATGGCGACCAGCTGAGCGGCGATCTCATCTTCTAACTTATCAGGCACGGCAAAGACCATGTCTTCTGCTGCCACAAAGTACTCTGCCCAGGTGGCTTGTACGCTAGCGGCTGCAATGCGTTGACCGACTTTTACTTTTTTGACATTCGCGCCCACGGCATCCACAACCCCAACCGCTTCACTACCGCCGATCGCGGGCAGTTCAGGTTTGAAGCCATACTGACCACGAATGGTGAGCAAATCATGATTGTGAATTGAGGCGAGGGTGGTTTTGACTCGGACTTCATCTGCTTTTGGCTCAGGAATAGGACTGTCGCCGAGGCTCAATACTTCAGCGGGTTTACCGAATTCATTATAAGTTGCACTACGCATGGGAGATTCCTATATTTATTGTTGTTTGAATAATTTTACTTTTGAAGATCAATTAATCATCAATTATTAACTGGTTGTTAACGGCTAATCATTGATAACTAATGATTAAGAATAGACACGCCATATGAAGGCATGCAATACGTTCAATACAGTAACAACTCTGCCGCGCCTTTATCAGTAATCATTTGGTTAAGTAACGTTATCCGTTGCTCACAGCTATCCATCAGCATAGGTTTAGTTTGGGTCTGTGGCGGTTTGCGCGGTCGTTACTTTTTTTGGATCAATCACCACAAATGCTTCGTCAACCAGATTTACCAGCAGTGGCTCACCTTTATCATCGACGCGAAACTGTCCGAACTCTGCCGTTTCAAATGCTTCTGCTTGACCTTCTTGGAAGAAAAAAGCATTGGTCGCCAGCTTGACCGAGCCATTTTTTAGACTGTAATGAATGGTGATCTCATTAGGATCTAACCTATCAGGCTCATAACTGTCGGCCAAGCGCACAAAACGTCCCACGTTATTCTTATCTAAGACCACAACCACATAGCCATCGTTGGTCTGCGCACGGTTTCTTTTTTGTTCGCGCGTGTCCAAAATCTCACGCTCCAATGCATAATTGAGCCTCATGTAATCCCCCTGCATAAAGCCGCGCGGATCGACAGGGGCGAGCGCTAACAAAACCGTCTGACCAGTGGTTAGGTGCGTCTCGTATTTAATGACGTTTAGACTGATAAAAGTCAGTACAGCGAGCAAACCGAGTACGGCGATGGTGATGGACACGGTACGCTTTTGCCACCAAGGGCGTGGCGGCTTTGGTGTTTTGCTTAAGTTCGTCGCTGTGTCGGACAAGGTCGTTGCTGCCTGCGACTCTTTTGCTACTTCATCATGAGAAACGGTCATCACAAACCCTCCTTGTTATCAGTCGTAGGGTCGGCAAGTTTGTCTGCAAAATAACGTTTGGTGAGCAAAAAGCGAATAAGCAACAGCACCATACCGACCACTAGCATGGAGATGGATTTGATAAGTAAAGAAGTATCGAGTTGGTAGTAGTACCAAAATATATAACAAACCAAGGCAAAAACACCAATGGCCAATAAGGTGCGCTGACTATTGGCCATGGCAATGATGATAATCAAACTGGTGGACAGCAAGCCTGAGACATAGATGGATATGATCCCAAGTAAAGCGATCGTAACGCCCACGATCAGTCCTATTGTGGACTGCCATTTGATACGGTAACGCGCCAAAATCAAAAAAGCGGCGTAAAGGCTGGCAAGGGTGAGTAGCCCTTGCGCCCAGTAATAATGATAGCCAAGCGTCTCACTATAACCATGGAAGCGATGCCCAGACTCAGCGGCAATAAAGTAAACAGAAATGCCCAACAGTACCAGCGCACTGGCGTAACCAATCGCCTTTATGATATCCATGCCATCCGCTTGCCATTTAATAGGCACACGTTGCAACAATCTATAACGTTGTAAATGACTGACCACGGCAATCAGTGCCAACAAACCCAAACTGACCTCAGGCAAATGATAGTAGTCAAGCAAATACACGGTACAGATTAAAACTGCCAAGCTACTGAGCAAGCGGTATATAAAGTTTGGAAAAATGAACGTCAAGGCGCTTTGTAGTAATAAAAATATCCAAATATTAAGAGGGTGTTGAATGTCGCTGTTAAGCAAACCATCAATGACGTATGCCTGACCCGCCACGCTAATGGTAAACGCCAAACTGTTTAAAAACGTACTACCGCGCGTACGCTCATACTTAAATAAAAGAAAACCAACCACACTTAATAATAGACCAACAATTCCTGTCAGCACCGCGCTATCCAATACACCCGTACTGTTCAATATTAAGTCTAAAAAACCAATAAATAATAGACTGGCAAGAATACCGCTAAAGCCAAAAGACAACTGTAAGTACCAAGGATCGTCTTTTATTCTGCGCGTATCATTGGCGATATTATTAGGTTGGGTAGACGCTGAGCTGGTATACCCTAAATACTCATCAGCCAAATCAGTCTCAACCAAGCCAAGGTTTTTGAGCCGTATCAGTGTTTGCTTGTCTTCATTCATCGTCAGCGCCTCCTTGAGCCGTATTGGTTTTAACATCGCTATTCAAGAGTGTCGCTTTTCGTAACCATAGAATCGCTGCTGAACTCATACCGATCAGTAGTAGCGCTAAGGCTAAAAAGCCACCATCACCTAGCACATCCAATATCCATTTACTTGCCCAAAATATCAGCACAGTAATAAGAGAAAACGCCAAATAAGTCAGCATCAATAAGTCAAGACGCCGCTGATAAAACTGCCAAACCATAAACCCACACCAGCCTAGCCACAAGGCGAGGGAGATAAAAGTCACCAAAAGAGGGCGATTGTCAAAAACAGCAATAAGGGCAAGATAAGTCACAAAGATGGCCGTTATTAGACCGACGATATACGTACTCCAATGTAAACTGGGCGTTGCTTGTGTATCACTTATAGGGCTATTTACATCATTGGTGGTATGACGATTGGCATCGGCATTATTAGCAATAAATTGAGGAGAGAGGGTGGCGCGTTTATGCTCAAAAACGATGAGCCAGCCATATAGAACAATGAGATTGACTAAGGCCAAAACCGTGAGCTGAAATACCTCTTGAAAATCGCTCTGGAGAAATGACAAACCGATAATATCGAAATACGACATTAGACTGGCGTTGATAAGCCCTAACCACAACAACCAAAGCGTCGAAAAACGCGCGATGACAACCCACGGCGTGATCAATAACGCCCACACAAAAAACAGCTGCCAAGTGTCTGCGCCTGTTTGATAAACCTGTCCGAATAGCGCAAGTAAGCTGCCTGTAATGATACTGGCGATAAGCAATAATAACTGGCGAATGAGCTGAAATCGACGTCTAAAGCGTCGTCCAAAAAAAAGCGCAGCATAGAGCGCAATAGTCATGACCAGCGCGCCTTCAACCAGCGCAAACTTTCCCATCTTACCTAGGGTTTGCCAATTGTAAGCCACGAAAAAAACCAGTGACAACACCAGTGCTATCGCGCCAATGATTAATAGTGCTTTATCAAAAAAGATAAACCATTTGCGCCTACTGGGGTAGACGCTAAGATGAGTTGCCGCAGTATCAGCGTGTGCAATGGGGAGAATGCCCTGTTTAAGTAGATGCTCAATAGTGCGCTGAAAGTGGCTCATATTACGCTCCCATTAAAAACAGTATTAAGTCTATCTTATCTGTTTTTGTATAGTAAGGGTAACTATTATCACTTGTCTTATGCTTGATTAATCAAATTAAGTCGAATAAGACCTTGTTATTGCATCAAGTAATCATAGTGACTGTTATTTGGCCTTATGACTATCTATTCATATTTTGCCATGAAATGTCTTTGCCATAATTGTTGCAAAGCTTACAAAATAAATAAATAGAAAAATAAAATAATAAGTCAGCTCAAATATAGAAAATAAGTTTGGTTATACATAACCAAAGCGTTGTCTTATGAGACGATTATGACTACCAACTTTTGAGGCTCAGTGATTAGTTAATAAAAACAATGTTGTAAGTAAAATTTATCATATTTTATTGAGTAATTTACTTCATACCCTTTAAAACCTAACCTTGAGAGTGGTTGATGCTCAATCAGAATGTCATGTAAATCTTATTAATTAAAAATTTATCAACGGTATTGTATGACTGATAAAAGGTCAAAAAATGCTCAAAAAAATGCGCTCTCAGTATTGAAATTCTATTTGATTTTTGCCCATCAAAAACGCTTTTGTCATCATACTTTCATATATATGATTAATCGGAGCACACCAAAAATTGTTGACATTCATATCATTTTTTATTACTAATGGTTATCCAAAATGTTACTTATGATTATCCAAAGTCATCTCTAATAACACGGTTAAGTCTCAATTTTGTTTCGATGATTACTTCTCAACGGCTGAATAAAGCGATGAGTGGTATAAAAATTGAGAATTAACTTGTGCTCAGATCTAACGCCTTCAAGCCTATCAGACCGCGATTTCAAGAGCACTGCAGCCATTGTTGCTGTGATGATGAGTGCTGTGATCGTTGTTAAAATGAGTGATGGAATGCATAGGATTAGCATATGGATAAATTAAATGGACTTACTAAACCTGAGTAAATCCGCCCAGCCACTTACCTGCTAGGATATTACATGATGCGACCATCCAACCACCTTTTGACGTCTGTGTTTTTGCCCACTTCTTTGGTTCTTGCTATGTTTATGACGGGTTGTAGTGATAAGTCTACAACCGATGGCACTGCTAGCCAATCTTCAAATATTGATCCAAGTGTGTTGGCTGAAAAACAAGAATTGGTTGTTAATAACGCCGCCGAGCCTGAGTCGCTTGATCCGCACAAAGTATCAGGGGTTCCAGAAGCTGGCATAGACCGTCAGATGTTTGAAGGTCTAACCAATAGCGATGCAGATGGCAAAACGATTCCGGGTATGGCGACCAGTTGGGAGAGCCCAGACAATAAAGTATGGACATTTAAACTGCGTGATGCCAAATGGTCAAATGGTGATCCTGTAACCGCAGAAGATTTTGCTTATAGCCTGCGCCGTTTAGTCGATCCAGAGACCGCATCTCCTTATTCGAGCTATCTCGTTGATGCCAAAATCGTAGGCGCTGAACAAATCGTTGAAGGCAAAGCGGGTATAGACACCCTTGGCGTTAAAGCACTCGATGACAAAACCTTGCAAGTGACCTTGTCTGAGCCTGTGCCTTATTTCCCAGACATGATGATTCATAACTCGGTGAAGCCCGTCAACCAAAAGAACGTTGAAGAATTTGGTGATAAGTGGACTGACCCCGCCAATATCGTGGTCAACGGCCCATATAAAGTCAGTAAGTGGCAAGTCAACGATCAAATCGTCCTAACGCGTAACCCGTCTTATTATGATGACGCCAATACCAAAATCGATACCGTCACGATGCTAGCGATTCCTTCTAGTACCACCGATGTGGCGCGCTATCAAGCTGGCGAAATCGATATGACCTACAATGAGATTCCGACTGAGCAATTTGCATCGCTAAAAGAGCAGCTTGGCGATGAGCTCACCGTTTCTCCTTATCTATGTAGCTATTATTATGAGTTTAATACCGTTAAACCACCATTTGATGATGTCAAAGTGCGCCGTGCGCTTGCCTTGGCGTTAGATCGTGACACGGTGGTAGACAAGGTCATCGGTCAAGGACAAACCGCGGCCTATCAGTTGACGCCAACGGCGACCAATGGCGGTGTTAAAAACACGCCAGAATGGTCAACGTGGGATCAAGAGAAGCGTCTTGCCGAAGCCAAAAAACTGCTGAATGAAGCCGGCTACAACGAGAGCAACCCACTGAAATTTGAGCTTTTATACAACACCAACGATCTTCATAAGAAAACGGCGGTTGCCGTTGCCTCGCTATGGAAGCAATCGCTTGGTTTCGTGGATGTGAGCTTGATCAATAAAGAGTGGAAAACCTACCTCGATACGCGCCGTAATGGTAACTATCAAATTGCACGTGCTGGTTGGTGTGGTGATTACAACGAAGCCTCAACCTTCTTGAACATCGTAAAAACAGGCAATAGTAATAACCACGGTAAATACTCTAATGCCAACTTTGATAGCCTCATGGCACAAACCCTAAAACCAGGTGTGACGCCTGAGCAGCGTACCGATTTATACAATAAAGCCGAAGCTCAACTAGACCAAGACATGCCTCTACTAAACGTTTATCACTATGTTAGCCCTCGTTTGATCAAGCCTTATGTCATCGGCTTCCCAATGAAAGATGCCTTGAATAACTGGCAGGCAAAAGATTTGTCTATCGCCAAACACTGATAAATCAGAATTTTAATAGGTGAGTGTGATGTAGACCGCTTCGGCTGGTTCATCGCACTCGCTGCTATTGCTAGTAATTTATTACGGCATGTTATATCTGTTGTATCCTTCCGGCTTTAATCAAGCTTAGGAGGGGGCACTTACACAAAGAGGTATTATGTTAAAACTGATTTTTCGGCGTATTTTAGAGGCCATCCCGACCTTATTTGTTTTGATAACTGTCTCCTTTTTTATGATGCGCTTAGCGCCTGGTAATCCTTTCTCAGGCGATCGTACCTTAACACCAGCGGTAATGGCCAACATTGAAGCCAAGTACAATCTCAACGATCCCTTGTGGTTACAGTATATCCATTATTTAGGACAGCTTGCGGTAGGCGACCTTGGACCATCTTTTAAGTATAAAGACTATACGGTCAATGAGTTGTTGTCGCAGTCGTTTCCCGTATCTATGGAGCTTGGGATTTATGCATTTGTCTTAGCCTTGGTCTTGGGGCTGATTTTTGGGGTAATAGCCGCACTTAAGCAAAACTCATGGTTAGATTATGTACTCATGGCATTTGCAATGACAGGGGTTGTGATTCCAAGCTTTGTTAAAGCGCCGCTGTTGGTGCTTATCTTTGCGATCATTTTACACTGGCTACCAGCGGGTGGTTGGAATGATGGCGCACTGCAAAACCTTATCTTACCCGTCACTGCTTTAGCGCTGGCCTATACGGCGAGTATCGCGCGGATCATGCGTGGGTCAATGATTGAGGTGATGAACAGTCAATATATTCGCACGGCGAGAGCCAAAGGCTTACCGATGCGCCAAATTGTGATGAAGCACGCGCTGAGACCAGCGATGCTACCTGTCATTTCGTATTTAGGCCCTGCCTTTGTCGGCATTATTACCGGCTCTATCGTGATTGAGACTATTTTTGGTTTGCCGGGTATTGGGCAGTTATTTGTCAATGGCGCACTCAACCGTGATTATGGTGTGGTGCTTAGTTTGACCATTTTGGTCGGTGTATTGACCATCGCATTTAACGCCATTGTTGATATTTTATACGCCATGATTGACCCAAAAATTCAGTATTAAATATGACGAATTATTATTTAAGTAGATCATTACAAGGACAACTATGAGCCTTATTGTAGACCAGCCCACCGACATTATTTTGTCGCCAGCGAAAGAGATTAAAGGTCGCAGTCTTTGGCAAGATGCGTGGCGACGTTTTTATCAAAACAAGGCGGCCGTTGCCAGTTTCTTTATCCTATTATTGATTGGCGCGTTCGTCCTATTTGTCCCATTGTTTGCCCCATTTGGTTATGCGGAGACCGATTGGAACTTTATGCAAGCCGCGCCCTCTATCGAAAATAAGCATTACTTTGGTACCGATTCCCTCGGCCGCGACTTATTGGTGCGTACGGCCGTTGGTGGTCGTATCTCCTTGATGGTCGGCATTGCTGGCGCAACCGTTGCCGTGCTTTTCGGCACCGTCTATGGCGCAACGTCAGGCTATCTTGGCGGCAAAGTCGATATGATTATGATGCGGTTTTTGGAGATTTTGAGCGCCTTTCCGTTTATGTTTTTTGTGATTTTATTGGTCACGATATTTGGCCGTAACTTGATCTTAATCTTTGTCGCTATCGGATTGGTATCTTGGTTAGATGTCGCTCGTATTGTTCGTGGTCAGACGCTCAGCCTGAAGAGTAAAGAGTTCATTGAAGCGGCTCACGTTGGCGGTGTTTCAGGTTTTAATATTATCCTGCGTCATATCGTTCCTAACGTGCTGGGCGTGGTGGTAATCTATGCGTCACTACTGGTGCCGACGATGATTTTGTTTGAATCATTTTTGAGCTTTTTGGGACTGGGTGTGCAAGAACCGATGACCAGCTGGGGTGCTCTATTGCAAGAAGGCTCTCGCACTATGCAAGTAGCGCCTTGGCAGATTTTGATTCCATCGGCTTTTTTGGTCATTACGCTATTTTGCTTTAACTTTATTGGCGACGGTCTACGTGATGCGTTTGACCCTAAAGACCGCTAGGAGAGTGACATCGTGGTAACTAAAGATTTCAGTAACACCATTAATAATGATCTTAATGATGGTTCTAATAACAGTCTCAATAACAAACTTATTACGCCTTCGAACACCTTGTTAGAAGTAAAAGATTTGTCCGTTCAGTTTAAGACTGAGGATGGTCTGGTGACCGCGGTCAATGGGTTGAATTTTGATCTGCATGAGGGTGAAACCTTAGGTATCGTTGGCGAATCAGGCTCTGGCAAGTCGCAGACCGCTTTTGCCATTATGGGACTATTAGCGAAAAATGGTCTTGCCAAAGGCTCGGTACGCTTTCAAGGCAATGAGTTATTAAGCTTGTCGCAAAAGGCGCTGAATAAAATCCGCGCCGAACAGGTGGCGATGATTTTTCAAGATCCCATGACATCCCTCAATCCTTACATGAAGATCGGTGATCAGCTCGCTGAAGTATTGACCTTGCATAAAGGCATGAATAAAAAAGAGGCGTGGGCAGAGTCGATACGCATGTTAGATGCGGTCAAAATCCCTGAGGCCAAAAAACGCATCGGTATGTATCCGCATGAATTCTCAGGTGGTATGCGTCAACGAGTCATGATTGCGATGGCATTGCTCTGTCGCCCTAAATTGTTGATTGCTGATGAGCCGACCACTGCTCTTGACGTCACCGTTCAAGCGCAAATCATGGTGCTATTGAATGAGCTAAAACGCGACTTCGGTACGACTATTATCATGATTACCCATGATTTGGGTGTCGTGGCGGGTATCTGTGATCGCGTCCTTGTGATGTACGCCGGTCGCACGATGGCTTATGGCGAGACGGAGGAGATTTTTTATACCCCGACCCATCCATATACCATCGGATTATTAAAAGCCATTCCGCGTCTTGATAATGAGATGGGCAAGCTTGAGACTATTCCTGGTAGTCCGCCAAACTTATTGGACTTGCCTGCAGGCTGTCCTTTTTATGAGCGCTGTCCTCATGCGATGGATATCTGCCGTGATACACCGCCGCCACTCGAGTTTTTGCCGCACGATCGTCAGCGCGCTTGTCACTGGCATCCTGAAACAAAAACGGATACCTCGGCAGATATTAATGCCAATCATCAATCAGAGATAGAGGGGTAGACGATGATGACACAGACTTCTAATAGCAGCGCAAGCCAGCCTAAAACACCGTTACTCAAAGTGCGTGATGTTCATACTACGTTTAATATCAAACAAAAAGGCACTTACTTTTGGCAAAAGCCTGCGACGTTAAAAGCCGTCAATGGCGTCTCTTTTGAGATATTTGCTGGTGAGACCTTGGGCGTGGTGGGTGAGTCGGGCTGCGGCAAATCGACCCTTGCCCGTACTATCGTGGGCTTAATTGAAGCCAATTCTGGTAGCATCTTGTTCAATGAGGAAGAGCTCGTAGGGGCGTCCAAAAAAACCATGAGAATGAAGCGAAAAGACATTCAAATGATTTTTCAAGACCCGCTTGCGTCATTGAACCCGCGTATGACAGTGGGTGATATCATTGCCGAACCGCTACGTACTTACTATCCCAAAATGAAAAAGAGTGAGGCACAAAGCGAAGTACGCGAAATCATGAAAAAGGTTGGACTACTGCCCAACCAGATCAACCGATATCCGCATGAGTTCTCAGGTGGGCAATGTCAGCGCATTGGTATTGCTAGGGCTTTAATCTTAAAGCCCAAAATTATCATCTGTGATGAACCCGTCTCGGCTCTTGATGTCTCTATTCAGGCGCAGGTCATCAATTTGTTGCAAGACATTCAAGAAGAGATGGGACTCGCACTCATCTTTATTGCCCATGATCTGTCTGTGATCAAGCATATCGCGGATCGGGTGCTGGTCATGTACTTGGGTAACGCCGTCGAACTTGGGGTGAACAAAGCCGTGTACGGTAAGCCGACCCATCCTTATACTCAAGCATTGATGTCGGCTGTGCCGTTACCTGATCCGATTGCCGAGCGCAGCAAAACCATTCAGCTATTGGAAGGCGATTTGCCAAGCCCCATTAATCCGCCCTCAGGCTGTGCGTTTCGAACTCGCTGTCCAATTGCTAGTGAGGAATGTGCTCAGATCAAACCTGTGCTAGAAGGGAATATCAATCACCGAGTGGCTTGCCTAAAAAACAAAGTCGAAGAAGCATCGTAATTTAGCAACCGTTTAAAAGAACACGAAGATATAAAAATACCAAAGGTGAATAACATCATCTTTGGTATTTTTTTGGGCGTGAGGGTTGATATATTTAGGGCACATCGAATATTCAAAATGCCATAAACCACGATAAAGTAAATATAGCGAGATTGACATAAATTTTGCGTAGCCTCTGTCTGCGAAGGCACAGCAAGCAAAATTTATGTCAATAGCACGTGATATTAGCCCGCTCTTTAATAAAACTCAATCTTACTAAGCACATGCTCTTGTATCATATAGGCACAGATATAAGCGCTCGGCCACGCAAAAATAAACGCCAGTCCCCACGAATGCATCAACTCTGTAAAGAAGCCATCGACATAACCCACTTTAACGAGTAGCAACGCTGACGAGATAATCAGTGACATCATCAGTGCCATAAGACCAGTAAAGATAAGGCGGTAGTACTTACGGCGAGTACGGATTCTGATGGTGGGTATTTTGCTCATAGTTTTACTTATTTCGGTGATAAAAGGTTAGGGCGTGATAAACATTGATAGGCTATTTGCATTGTAGCAATACGGCACAGTTCTCAAAAGCGGTACTACTACTAAACTCTCTGTTACCGAGTACCCATATTAATGATAAATTGCTATTTTGAGGGAGGTAACGGTTATTCTCAAAGCTGACTTCGCCGCGATCAATCTGATTGGCAACGACCATATATCGTGAGGGCGAGCTGGTAAATGTATTATTTTTAACACTTAATTTTTGAATATTAAATTGCAGTAGTAGCTGACCACCTTGTTGTTTACCAAGGTCATTGTTGGTGACCGTATTATTAATCAGGGTGATTTGTCTGACACCGCCACGTTGCTCATCATAGCCACCGACTGCGAGACCAGCATAGCTGCTATTGGAGACCGTATTGCCCTCTACCCAGACCTCTTCTGTCAACTTTTGGAAGTTTTCACTGGCGACTTCGATACCAATATCATTGCCAGTTACGGTATTGTTCTGGATAAATACTTGTTTACCACCATCGACATAAATACCACCCGCTGAAGGATCATCACCTTTATAGCCGGGATTGCCAACGATACTATTACGCGTGACCGTATTGCCGATGATATCGCCTTGTCTGGCATAGTCGTTATCGGTCTCTGCTGTGCCTTCAAAACCAATGATGTCGATACCAATATTATTGTTATTGTTGACTTGGTTACGGTTCACTTCAAAGTTTGTCACATCCCCATTGAGTACGATTGCTTCACTACGACCTAAGCTGAGATTTTCGACTCGATTATTATTGACCTGAATATCCCTGATAGGCTGAGTGCCGTATACCGCAATGCCATGCGCATTACCATCCTCAGTATCCGCACGCGTGCCTAGATCATGAATATAGTTGTTTTCGATGAGGATATTATGGCTACTGCCAGTGACATAGATCGCAATGGGTGTGATCTGATCGTTGCTCGTCCAAAATTTGGTAAATTCTAAACCGCGGATAATCACATAAGCTTGGTTTTCGATATGAAACAGATGCTCATCGTCAGTGCTTGGTGTGCCTGTAACGACAACTTTTGCGGAGGGCATTGGCTCAAAAACAATAGGCTGCGCTAGTGTGCCGGAATTTTCAATATAGACAGGCCCTTTATAAGTACCGGCGGCAATGTGTACCGTTGTGCCAGCGGTGGCGAGATCCGCCGCTCTTTGTAGGGTCAGTACTGGCGAGTTCGCACTACCTGAGGCATTATCGCTACCTGTTGTCGCCACATAGATATGTTTACGTGTACTGTCATCGAGCGTTAAATCATCAAGGGCTGAGCTGCGATCATAAAACGCTTGGCTACTAGAGATCGGCATCACGGTTTCTGGAGCTGCTGGGGTATTTGGTGTTGTGGGGATTGCGGGCGTGGCTGGTTCAGTAGTGGTAGGAGGCGTTGAAGCGCTTGCATCTGTATCTGAGTCGCCACCACCACAAGCAGGTAATAGAACCACGACGGATGTAAGTAGGCCAATCGGTAACAGCGTCGATAAATGAATCTTTGAATACAGCGTTGACTGAATCGTCTTCATAATACTTCCTTGTAGGGTGAAAGGTATAGACTATTAGTGAACAAAAGAGTGGATAATAAAAGAGTGGATAATAAAAGAGTGGATAATAAAAGAGTGGATAATAAAAGAGTGGATAATACAGGAGTCGTTTTGATAGGGCCGTTATAAAATCTGTCTTAAAAACAGTGTATATCATATAACGATTTTGCTACGATTAGATGAATTTTTACAATTGTTTAGGCGTATCCTCATTTTAAAAACGGCGATAAAAAATGGCAGCTAAACAAGGAAAACAGCTGATCGATATCAAGATATTAGTCAGCTATTTAACGCAGTTTGGCAAAATTTAGCCATTTTTGGTTCATTTAGAAAAATATCGATTGAATTGAGAATATGCCTTAGTCCCCAATAAGGAAGAAAAATGCCTAACCAACAGCAGACACACTTAGCATCTCAGCCATCATCTACTCAGCAAAGCACGCTTCAGCAAAGAACATTTCAACAAAGAACGTTAGGCATTATCGGCGGTATGAGTTGGGAGAGCACCGAGAGCTACTATCGCATCATCAATGAAGGTATCAAAGCTGAATTGGGTGGATTACATTCCGCAGATTTATTGATTCATAGCGTCGATTTTGGCCCTATCAATACGCTACAAGAAACGGGCGAATGGGAAGAGTTGGGCGCAATGATGGCGAGTAGTGGCACGCGCTTGCAAGCGGCTGGCGCGCAAGGGCTCATGATCGCCTCCAACACCATGCACAAATTATTTGGCGATGTAGAGGCAGCGACTGATCTGCCCATTATTCATATTGCAGATGCCACGATTGATGCGATCAAAAAACAAAATCTCAGCACCATTGCGTTACTGGGTACGCAGTTTACGATGACCCAAGACTTTTATAAGCAGCGTCTGATGGATGCAGGTTTGCAAGTACTGATACCCGCCGAAGACGCACGCGCAGAAGTACACCGTATTATCAAAAAAGAGCTGTGCGTCGGTGAGTTCAAGGATACCTCACGCCAGTACTATGTCGATGTCATCAGCAAACTTGCTGAGCAAGGGGCGACGGCGGTGATACTGGGCTGTACGGAGATTGGCTTGCTTATTAGTCAGGCAGATAGTCCTATTCCTGTCTTTGATACGACCGACATTCATGCAAAAGCGGCTGTCGCGTTCTTATTAAATCAAGACTAATGCTTCGCTATCCGTTATAGTTTTATGGCAAATTAAGCATTTCGCCAAGCTTGTTGTCTATGATGAATAAGGAGATTTTGATGACACTACTGCGCGCAAGCATCACCGCATTGCTACTCGTATCGATTGTAGCGTGTACCACCTCGCCCAATGCCATAACGGTCAAAACCGCTCACAAGCTTGTACAAAATGAGCGCAATAAAGCAAACCTTGAGAAAAAAGAATTGACGCTGGCATCCGGCGATACCATGATCTACTTAGAAGGTGGCAATGTAAAAGGCGAACCTTTGCTGCTCATTCATGGATTTGGCGCAAACAAGGATAATTTCCTGCGACTCGCTAAAAAACTAGGCGATTATCACTTAATCATTCCAGATTTGCTCGGCTTTGGTGAATCTAGCAAACCGAAGCAGGCCGACTATCGCGTAGATGCTCAGGCGCAGCGCTTGCACGAACTATTGCAAGCCAAAGGTATGGTAGCCAATATTCATGTCGGTGGTAACTCAATGGGCGGTGCGATCAGTGTCGCTTATGCAGCCATGTACCCTGATAGCGTGGGCAGCTTGTGGCTACTCGATAGCGCAGGCTTTTGGTCAGTAGGTTTTCCTGAAGGCAGATTTGGCGATGGCGGGATGCAAGACAGCCCGTTACTCGATTGAAACCAAAGAGGACTACTTTGCCTTATATGATTTGGTCATGTACAAGCCGCCGTATATCCCCAAAACTTTGCAAGCGGTCTTTGCCCAGACCAATATCGCCAACCGCGAACTGCATGGCAACATTCTTGAGCAGATCACGGCAGACAATGTAGAAGCCCGCGCCGATGTCATCGCCGAGTACAACATCCCCACGCTCGTCGTTTGGGGTGCGGAAGACAGAATCATCAAGCCTGAAACCGCAGTCATTATGAAAAAATTAATGCCTCAAGCACAAGTGATTACCATGCCTAAAGTGGGACATATCCCGATGGTAGAGGCCGCGCCCGCAGACTGCCAGTGATTATAAAGCCTTCCGTGCAACCCTTAAGGGTCAGTAACTCACAAGTCTTTTATTAGTCGCGTGAGTAAGGCGTCTGTACTTTCGTCTCTGACCAAAGACACGCCTTGTCCTGCCCACAGCGACAGATGCTCGGCGTCATTTCGCTTGCGTCGCATCCGCCCGCATAAACTTGGTCATGGCATTGAGTTGTGGGTAGGGCGGTAGTGCATCTGCACTCTCAAATTGGGCAAAATCACGCAAATAACCATTTAATAAACCGCGCGCAACTTGCCTGAAAACAGTCGAGTTAAGCGCGTCTCGCTACTGCGTAACCCTTGACTGGCATCAATGAGCGCTTGTTTATAAGTGCTCATTGATACCGCATTTGTCCGTGGTTAAAAATGCCGTGCCCATTTGCGCAAGCTCAGCCCCTGCCGCTTGTACTGCCTTGATATCTTGCGCAGTCATAATACCGCCTGCGGCAATTAACGGAATGTCGGTACAAGCGCGCGTTTGGCTAATCAGCGTCAGCAGTCCCAATGGATCGGTTTCGCTCTGTGGTAACCAGCCACCGCGATGACCGCCTGCCTCCGACCCTTGCACGCAGACTGCATCTGCACCCATATCGCTCCATGCTTTGGCTTCTAATGGGTGGTTGGCTGTACCCGACGACGCGTGTGCCGACACTTTGCAAACGCTTAACCTGCTCGGCGCTGATAATACCAAAGGTAAAACTGGCGACAGCGACTGGATTATCATAGAGCACTTGTAGCTGGTTTTCGAAGTTTTGCGCGGGATGTTTAGGTAACTCGGTGACTATGCCGTGATCTTGGTAATACTGACTCAACCAAGTCGGCATGTCGGTATCAAAAGTGCTCGACTCGTGCTCAGATAGCACCATTAGGTTGATCATAAAAGGACGGTTGGTTAGGGTCTTAATCGTATCGATTTGGCTATCCAAAACGTCTGGCGCGGTCATGCCAGCACCCAATGATCCCAACCCGCCAAACTGCTTACCGTCGCTGCCAGTTCAGGTGTGGTTGCGCCTGCCATTGGCGCTTGGATGATGGGGTAGGTGAGGTTCAAAGTATCAAGTAGGGTCATGACGAGTTTCCTGTTTATTAGGATATTGGCATGACTTACTGTAGCAGAGGTAGGCGGTGCGTGTGTTGGATAGTGCTTATTTAGTTGCTAAATGAAGAGGGGAGTTTTGACTACGAAGTTGTAGTTAAAATATTTGACTACAAAGCTGTAGCCAAATCTCTATTCGCTCATACATAGGCAGTCTTGAATAAAAAAGAGCACCTATTATCACGTATTACTGAGATAAATTTGCTTGCTTGCTGTGCCTTTGCAGACAGAGGCGACGCAAAATTCATCTCAGTAGTGCTGTATTTATTTTATAGTTGAATACAAAAAAGCCTCTAATTTTTTAATCAGACGGCGTTACCGTTAGTATGATGCCGAATCCGTCTGGATCAGTCAGCTCAATGCCGTTCTCGTTCCAATACGGATTTTGTGAAGTGATTGGTAGTATGTCTGCCTGTTTCGCTTTACGTAGAATGGTTTGGATTTGCGCTTCGCTATCTAAGTAAAATACAATCAAATCGTCCCTATCAGGATGATGGTCAGCTTTATCATTGGAATAAGTAAACTCCATATGCCAATCCTGATCGGGAAATCCTAAAAAAACACCATCGTAACCATTATGGTCTTTGAAGCCGCCAAGCTTTTCTAGTCCAATGATGTTCTGATAAAAATCAATAAGGATGTCCAAATGATTGGTGTGCCGTGCATAGCGAAATTTCATCATTATCCTTCCTCCTTTAGTCGTGGCCACGACGTCGTTGGTGCAACATCACGACACGACGCACAAGTTCCTACATGCGCGCGATAGCCCTCAGTCTCTTGTGCCGCCTCTTCTGCTGGTAAGTTTTTGCCCTGACGCCATCCGCCATGCAGATACAGGCCTGCCCCCATCAGAGCCGTCGCTATCATGCCTGCTGGAAATGATAGCCAAAGTGCGTCTTCTCCAAGTAGTGGATACAGCCCAAACGCAAACCCAAGACGCACCGGATACATCGAAATTGCCATGACAACCAGCGGCCAAATCACATAACCGTTCGCCCGCATGGTGCCGAATAGCACTTGCGCTATCCCAAAAAAGATAAAGCCCCATGTTGCCATTAGCTGAATGTGTTCCCCGATTGGTAACGCGTCGCTGTCACTGCCCAGAAAAAAGCCCAAAATAGTGCCATCAAAAAGCGTCAGTATCCCGATAATAAACCCGGTCAATATCACGTTAAAAATGAGTCCCCAGCGTGTAATGTCTGATACTCTGCTCCATTGGTTGGCACCAATATTCTGTGCGACCATCGCACTGGCCGCGGCACTGAGCGCCATCGCAGGCATCTGCACGTATGTCCAAAGCTGCTGGGTTGCGCTATAAGCGGCTGTCGTCTGCACACCCTCGCGGTTTATCAATGACAGCATCGTCAGCGCCGCCGAAGAGATAACGATCATCTGCAGACCCATCGGTAAGCCTTTTGAAAACATCGACTTGAGGATTGCTCGGTCTGCGCGCAAAAAGCGCAGCTCTGGCATACTGAGAGTCAGTACAGAGCCGCGCAGATACATGGTGATCACCATGCCAATAAGCGCCAGCGTGTTTGCGGTAGCGGTTGCGAAGGCCGCGCCAAATATACCCCACTCAGGAAAAGGCCCTAGACCCAAAATCAGTGTCGGTGTCAAAATCACATCAAAAATCACCGAGATAATGATAAACCAAAGCGGCGTGGTCGAATCGCCTGTTCCGCGCAGTGCCATCATTATCAACGTAAATGTGAGTGTGACGGGCATCGCCACAAAAATCATCCGCAGATAGCTCAACGCAAGGTCGACCGCGCTTGGCGGCGTACCCAGTAGATCAAGTAGCATTGGCGCAAGTATCCATCCGCCTGCCGAGACCAATATACTGATCGGAATAATGCTACCGAGCGCTGTTCCCATGGTTCTTTTGACCATATCGTTGTCACGGCGGCCCATGGCTTGACCAATCAAAATAGTAGATGCCATCCCAAAACCGAATACGAAGGAGATCAAGATAAACATCAAAATGTTGCCATTCGCGGTCGCTGCCAAGGCTTCTTCACCTAAAAACCTGCCTACCCACACGGCATTGATTGATCCGTTTAATGACTGTAGGGCGGATGATCCAAGCGTTGGCAAGGCGAATAGGAGCATCGTTTTGGCAATCGATCCTTGGGTGAGGTCACGCCGTTTATCAGTGGCAATACTGGTGTCGCTCAATGTCTTTCCTTTTGCGCCATTTAAGAGGTCTGCAGTTGATGATAAAAGCGCATATTATAAATGAGAACGCTCGTGCCATCTTTATTAGAGTGGTAAGCAAATAAAACCCTAAAATTAATGACGCTTTTGATCGGCTCAGGCGTAGTCAACCTGCCTGCTATAGAACAAGAGAAAGAGGATAGGAGATAGTGTTTATTTAATTGCTAAATAAGGTGGTGGGTTTTGGCTACGAAGTTGTAGTTAAAGCTTCTTCGATTGATAAATCCATCACAAATACGTCAATACCTTCTTTATATTTCTCTTTAATACAAGCAGTTAAAGAATCTTGCAGTTCTTGAGCATTGTGCGGTTGATACTTACTGTTTCTTTTAAGTTTCTTAGTCGAAGTTTCACCAAAGTAAAATACTAAATAAATACCTTGTGCTTGAGACTGATACTCTTTGAGATATAAGTCACCTAATTGGTCGTTCATGGCTGTCCATAAGTCATCGTGCCATTGCCCTTTGATTTCTATAGGTAACTGCATTTTATTGCTATTACATACCAGATCGGCACGTTTATCATCCGGCATATCTTTTTCAGTGTCTAGCCTGAATTGATAAGGTTCGATATAAGGTTTTAATAAATCAGCTAATCTATCTCTACAGTAGTTTTCGCCATGAGGCTTTTGAGGCTCTTTACTTTTACCATCCTCGTAAAACATCTTGTAGGTATCAAGTTCACTGGACTTGACCTTACTTTGTATTTCATCAAGCAGTTCTAAAATTAAAAACTTTAAATCTTTGCAGTTCTCAGGTGCTTTATTTTGGAAAATATTCAACAAATCAATTAGTCTTGGCGCTTGATAATGGGCATCTCTAAGGTTGTTGGCTTGTTCTGCGAGCAAGTTAGTAATGAACACTGTATAACTTGAATGGACACAATTTTTGAGCTTTCTGAGTTCTGCTTGAGCCTCAAAAGTAGTGATGTTGCTAATTTCTGTCAGGCAAAAACTAATAAATTCACTTGCCTGCCACCCGTTCCTACTTCCAGAGCTTACGCCTTTAGGTCTATCAATATTAGGAAATGGATAGCTAAAGCGATACGCAATCCAAGACATGAATGTCAGACTCATCTTAGGATTTTTGGTTAAGCGAGATTCATGATAGGTTTCTTTGAGTTGCCAAAATATCAACTTTGGATATTGAACGCATTTTAAATAATGTAGAAAGCTTTTGTCATCGATAATGCTTAAGAGCGATAACCATCTACTGTTGGTCTCAATATTTTTATCAATATTTTTTATTGCTTCTACATTATTAGTAATTAAGTCATTTATTCTCATTAATGCGTCATTGTTGACGAGAGTGTCAATAAATCTATCTTTTGTCTCATTGTGCATTTTAGGGTAGGTATTCAGTAAATAAACAATCGTCTCAATTGAAAAATCATCTACATCTTCGCCGTAAACCCAATGCATACCTTGTATTAATGCACCATCGCTCTGAAACTGTGGAACAAAAAATTCATCAATAACTGTCTTTTTTAGTCCTCTTAATATTATTTCATCTCTGATAGCTTCGCAAACATTAGGACGCTTATCCTCATGAAATCTAAAGCCTAGATAGCTGTCATAATCTAAAATAACAGCGCAAGCTAAGATAACATCATTGGATAAAGCTGAAAGTGATTGATTTCTTAGCAGTCGGCAATAAATGCCAGCTATCAAAACAGGTTCGATAGGAGATGAGTTTTGAATGATATCAGGTATAGTAGGAACTAAGCTGTGTAGACTGGCTTCAAAACCTTTGATAGCAGATTCGGTCAGACTGTTTCCAAAGATATACTTGATTTTATCAATTTCTTTTATATCATCAGGAATGTCATAGTTTCTATATAATAAAACTCTAGCAGGATAGTTACAATATTTAGCATCTCCTCCAGCTAATTCAGTCCTATATGGAAATAAATTACTTCTAATTTTTTTAAATCTTAGTCTCTTTTTTAATTTTCTATAACGGCTACGACGTCTATTCTTTATTTCCCATTCAAAAATAATAGGTTTTTTCTTATTATCTAAGTATTCTACAAGATGATTGCTTTGAGCGTAAGTGAATGCGAGCTTATAAAGCTCATTAGAAATAGCAACTCTGTCACAGTGTATCTCTATGAGATATTTCCATTTAGCAATAGTTTTTTCTGTCACATTTTTCAGCTGAATATATGTTAATAATTCCTCTATATCTTGCTTAGTAGGATAAATAAAATATAAGGTATTTTGATAAAGTATATGTAGGTCACGAATATCATTTGTATAATCTAAACAATATTTATGAATATTTATTTTTTCTTTTGGATTTTTTTGGAAGTAATCTATAAAGAATTTTGAATCTTCTTTACTCATTTCAGAGCCATAGACGCTATTAAATATCGATAGGCTTTGACATAAAATTAGAGGGTTTATAGCTTGCTGTTTTTTTGATATATAACGTTGGATAAGAGTGATAATTATGCCATTGATATCTAAGACTGTTTCATATCTAAAGTTATCCTTATCAATATTTAGTAATATAATTCTCTCTCTAAGATTTTTCAGAAAATCGAGAATTCTATCAACTGGATATTCTAAGTAATAGTAATAATTACCATGTCGAGGTGCAAAATTGTCTTTATCATTTCCGTCAGACATTTTAAAGCTGTAAGATTTCATGATTAACAGAATGACTTGCTCATCTGTAATTAGCTCATAGTCATGTTTATTAGCATACGCGAAAATTAGCCTCAAGGATGAATAGCTATCCTGTTCTATCAATGGTGTCAAGTTAGCAGGGGTATTAATCAAGTTGTTGCCATGGAGTAACATTAAACAATCAAATCGAGCAGAGTAATACCAGTTATCGTCGTAAACTATAAAGAATAACTCGTCGGCTAACTCTGAAATAAAATCAGCACCTTGTAATGCTTCAAGTACAGTTGTTAAGAAATGAAGGTTACCTTCCTTATTACTCAGTATTTCCTTGTATCTTTTAAGTAGTGAACGCCTAACCAATCCTTCAGCTTTAATTTTTTTCCAAAAATTATTTTTACGAAACCAAGGGTTATCTATAGTTAGCTTTTCCAAAGCATCAAATAGTAAAATACTATCATTATCTGAGAAGTAGTTAGTATCGCCATACTCTATTAGCCCGTAAGGGTCAGTTTTGATTACAATTTCAGATAAATTAGTGTTAAAAGTAGGTAGCCATGCGAATAGCCCTCTCAATGACGCAATTATGCCACCATCGAAAACCAAATAAGAAAGGATATGACGTTTGATTCTAGGACTAGACATCACTTTTGCTAACCACTTAGCACCTAAATATTCTGCAATACTTCTATGCCATGGCTTAAACAGGTCAGCATCTACTGATTGAAATAATCGCGACTGTATGGTTGATTCTAACGTTTCATTACTTATAAGTTCAGTTAAAAAGTGAAGGTTTATTGCATCATCAGGTGTGCCGCCTGTCATACCTTTATAAATAGACTGCTTCCCTGCTAATAGATAGGTAGCAAAGAGTAAACCTGCACACTCAATAACTTGTTCTTGATGCAGTCGGCCAAGCGCATTTTGTGCTTTTGAGTTCACCTCTTGCCATAGTTTTTCAGTTGCCAACTGAAACAGTTTAGCCTTCGTTTCGGGTACAGGATGAATTGAAAAGTCGATTTCCGCCAACAGGGCTAAATTTCTAGGATTCTCATAGAAGGAAGATAAGCTATTTTCTTCTAATTGGATGATAAGTTGGGAGACATTTTCTGAAGCTAGACCTCGCGATTGTAAAAAATGCTGAGCATCTTCTCTAGAGAGATTTGTTAAGTTCGCAGTAAGTATATCTTTGTAGTCACTCTGGATTTCGTTCTTATTACTATCATTCCATTCAATACTTCGACAAGTTAAGATAAACTGTGGAAAATTTAACTCTTCAAGTTTACTCAAGACTTCGTGAATGATACTACCATCTTCCATTGAAGGTACTTCATCAAAAGCATCAATTAACAGAATATGATCGGATAGATTTTTTAGACTTTCAACACTTCTCTTAACTAAGCGTGTTGCACTCAATGATTTCGTTCTTATTTTAGAATCTTTTTCAAGCTTTTCCATTAATAGAGTTTTGCCCATTCCTGCATCAGCAAGAATAACAACAGGTTTATACTGAGCTATATTTAATAGTTGTGAGTCCTCTACAGTTATAGTTTCGAGTTTCCCTTCATCATTACGGAATTCATATTCGAGCTTTCTGGGAATATAATTTTGCATTTTTATTATTCTATAGGCATCAGATATGTTCAATCTACCATTAACATTTGTGGATTAGCAAATAACTTGATATACAGAAATCTTAATAAGATTAAATTAATAAAAAACCGCAGAAATATTTAGTTTCTACGGTTTATAGCATTTTTTTTAGTCTCTAGCCCTCAGGCGGCCACGGACGATCAGCGTCGCTCTTTATCCATTCGGCGACATAGCCAGTTGGCGGTAGTTCCCAATCAGACTTGCCCAATGCCGCCAGCACTTGCGCGGTATCGATCACCCGACCGCCTTTGGTCACGCCTGTACGCAGTAACCCAGACGAGCACGGCTTTCCCTTGACCCACATCGACTGCTCGATATACAGCCAGCGCGCATCGATACCGACGATTTTGGTCTTTAGCGTGACTTTTTCAAACGCACGAATTCGTCTGCGATACTGAATAGTACTACCAGCAATAACCAAACCCCAACGCTGTTTTAGCAGCTGCTTGCCAAGCCCAGTCCGTACCGCAAAATCCATACGCCCCAAATCATACAGCGTAAATACGCGGCCGTTATTCATCTCCAAAAAATTATCAATATCGGATAAGCGGCAACGAAAATGGATCTCGCTGGTATCTTTGAGCGTCAACGTATCGCCCTTTTTTGCTTTTAAGGCGGCATGGGCGATGGTACTGGCATAACGAATAAAGGGATACATAAGCGGACTCTGAGTAAAAATAATTAGGCGTGTAAGGGGATTCTGTGATTTAAGCCAATTTATCGCAGTGCTTATCATCAGTATTGGTCGCTTCGACAAAGAAATCCATGGCCGTCGTCGGTAGCCAGTTCAAATCAAATTTACGGTTTTTATAATTGATAAATCCAATATGGCCGCCGTGCGCGGTATCTAGCAACGTCACATGCTCAGAGACATCACCACGCGTGGCGGTCGCGCCCAAGAATGGATCGTCCTTAGCACTGATGATCAAGGTCGGCTTGGTAATGTGAATCAGATGCGGTAGCGCCGATGCTTTATAGTAATAGTCGTTTTTGGAGCGAAAGCCGTGGCGCGGCGCGGTAAACAGATCATCAAACTCGCTGATACGGTTGGTGGCCTTGATCGCTTTGATTTCATCGTCGCTTAAGTTGTTCTTGATGGCTTTGCTAACGATCGGGTTGAGTAAGTAGGGCGTATAAATGCGTCGACCCAAAAAGCGCTCCATGGCTTGTGACGAAGAAATCAGATCGACTGGCGCAGATGCCACGACCGCGGCTTGGCAAAGGGATTTGTCACCATACTCGCTCATATACTTTGCCAGTGCATTACCGCCCAACGACACGCCAATGCTATACACCGTCTGATAGTGTTGATTGAGATATTGCAGCGCATGCTCAACCTCAAGGGTATCGCCTGCTTGATAAAACACATTGCCTTTAACAGGGACGCCGCCACAGCTACGAAAATGCACCACCACAAAATGCCACCCTCTTTGGTGGACCGCATGGGCGAGGGTACGTGCATAGTGGCTGTCGCTGCTGCCCTCCATCCCATGAAACAAAACGACGAGCGGCGTCTGGTATTTGTCCTCAGGTGACTTTTCTTTAAGTGAGCTTGTCTCGCTCGCATCATAAAAGTCATAAGCAATCTCGCTCTCATCAAGCGC
The DNA here is from genome assembly GCA_963744895.1 of uncultured Gammaproteobacteria bacterium. GTDB lineage: Bacteria > Pseudomonadota > Gammaproteobacteria > Pseudomonadales > Moraxellaceae > Psychrobacter. The sequence goes on along the minus strand of CAVUUW010000003.1, from coordinate 742,138 downwards.
GTCTTTGAGCAGCTCGCGCCGATACTTGGGAGCGTCAGCAGCAATAAATCGTGGCAAAATGGTTTGCAAATGGGCATTGGTTAGCCAAAAGGGCGGCTTAAAAGGCGCTGGAGAAAATGGAGTGGTTTTTTTATGTGACATAGGAAAGGCTTATTGAATAATGGTTAAAAGCAATGCCTTATCATAGCGCCAGCGGTTGGCAAAACCAACGGTTTTCAGTGAACGCTTGGTTACTTAACTAACGACTACTCAACTAACGACCATTCAAAAACCTTCTTAATAGCAGTCACTCAAAAACGTGACCTTAAATAATAAATAAGACACCCAAAAATAGAGTTAATATCGAATAAATTAGTTTTGGGTGTTGTATATATTCAGATTTGTTTATGTCTACCTTTTATGTGATTCGACCCCAATCCAATTGAAGTACGCACTAACCGTTTCGGGTATCCAGTTGATATCAAATTTTGAAGATTTGCCATTAGTATTATTTTTTGCTTGACCTTTATCTGAGCGATAACGCAAATAACCGATATGTCCACCGTGCTCAGTATCTAAGATAGTGACGCTATCAGAGACATCGTTTGGTGTCGCGGTAAAACCAATAAACGGATCGTCCTTTGCACTGATGAGTAATAAAGGCTTGGTCACTTTGATCAAATAGGGAAGGGCGGACGAGGCTTGATAGTAATGATTGTTAGAGCGGTAGCCATGACGCGGCGCGGTAAAGATATCATCAAAGTCACTGATGCGATTGACCGCCTTGATCGAGTCGATCTCATCTTGCGTAATGTCATTGGCTAAGGCTTTTTTGATAATCGGGTTGAGCAGATAAGGCGTATAAATGCGATGGCTTAAAAAGCTGTGCATATTAAGCGCCGCTGACGACATATCGACGGGCGCGGAAATGACGGTAGCGCCTTGGCAGAGTGCGTCGTCACCGTATTCGCCCATGTATTTTGCCAGCGCATTGCCACCTAGAGACACACCGACCGCATAGATATTGGCGTATTGTTGACGTAAGTTTTGTAACGCGTGATGCACCTCATCGGTATCACCTGCATTATAAAACACTCTGCCGTTAGCAGGAATACCGCCGCAACTGCGAAAATGTGCCACCACGAAGTGCCAACCCTGAGCGTGCATTTGGTAAGCCAATGCGCGTGCATAATGGCTGTCGCTGCTGCCTTCCATGCCATGAAATAAGACAATCAATGGCGTTTGCTCAAGCGCGCCATTTTTCGATGCCTTTACTGGATGCGCATCATAAAAATCGTAGGCAATGTCACTTTCATCCAAAGAGTCTTTTTCGACCACACGGCGATAGGTTGGTGCTTTTGGGGCAAAAAACTTGGGTAAGATACTTTGCAGGTGTGGATTGGTCAACCAAAAGGGCGGCTTAAAAGGCGTGGGGGAGAAAGGTGCGATTGTTGACTGTGACATAGAGAGTTCTTATTTTATTAGGGTGAAAAAGCAATGCCTTATCATAGCGCCAGTTGTTGGCAAAACCAATGATTTTCAGTGAATGTGTGATTACTCAAAAAAGCTATTTTATAAAAATAAACTAAAGTTCTGTTTAAAGGGATGTTATATTTACACAGCTGCGTCTTCAACACGTTCTATTACCCTTTCAAAAAGTCTATTTTATGATCTTCAGAGCTTCTCTACGTCTTTTAATAACTGCATCAACCTTCATCGCCATAACATTACCGATGGCGTACGCTGGTTGCTTACCTAAAGCAGTGGTTGAAACGTATGGTCTTTACAGTGGTTGTCCTGAAGGGCCACTTATTAAAGTTTTTGAAAATAGCAAATATGGCTATATCACGCCTGAGGGAGATATGGTTGTTGACTTTATTTATGATAACGCCACAGAACTTGAAAAAGGGATGGCGAGCGTAGCGATATGGGATACAGACAGTAGAGACTATCTTTGGGGCGCTATTAATGAAGCTGGCGAGGAAGTCATAGCACTTAAGTACGAAAATGCATTTCAGTTTTCAGAAGGACTGGCTTTGGTTCAGAAAGACAATAAAGTCGGCTATGTAGATCGTAATGGTAACCTTGTAATTGATTTTAAATTTTCCCGCGCATCCAGTTTTGACAATGGACGAGCCATTGTTGACTATAGTGGTTTTTATGAAGTTATCAATGCGAAAGGGGAGGTCGTGTTGCCAGCTTCAACAGCTGTTTTTAGTCGCTTAAATGATAAGTTACTCCTGCGGCATGCACGAGGTCAACATGGTACTACTGATATCGTAGATATTAGTGGTAAGGTTTATCAAGAGAATGTTTATGTAACGCCAATCGAAAATCATACTCAATTGGCGGAGAACGAGTATAGAGATATTCAAGAAGATATACTGCTTTGGTATATGCTAACGGATGATATACCAGCGTATTCAAAGACGTATCACCTGATGAATAGTAATGGAGATATCGTTTTTAAAAACTTAGTGATGCCTGTTAAATATGAGAGTGCTGTTTCCACACGCAATGGGCTGACCGTGATAGACACTGGGTCATATTTGCAAGTGATAGACGAGCAAGGAAACATAGTGTTATCGGGTGACTTTGACTGGATATTGCCTTTTAAGGAAAATAGCTTAGCCATCGTAAAAAAGAAAAATAAGCTTTATTACTACCAGTTAGATCTCATTGATCATGAATCTACCAAAAAATCTGACCTGATAACTGACAGCCATACATTAATTAATATCAGTCAATTAGCTATTGACCAAAGCTTTGATAAGCTGAGTTTATTTAATGAGGGTTTAGCATTTGCAGAGCAAGGAAAGTGGCGAGGATTTATTGATAAGTTAGGCAATAAGGTCAAAGAAGTAGATTATGACTGGGTAACCCCTTTTTATAATGGTTTTGCTACTTTTGTAAATGCTGATGCCAAATGGGGCACTATGGATACACAAGGTGAGGTGGTAATAGCGCCAAAATATAATACCATTCATCATTGTGGCTCGTATTTTATTGTGGAAAAAGACGATTTATTTGGTGTGCTTGATCATAAAGGTCAAGAAGTGGTTGAAAGGCTTTATACCGAAATAGACTGTTACGATGATTTTGTTATTGCTAGTTACAGAGGTAATATACAAAACAATTTTACTAAACTGATCTATTTAGAGAGTAGTCAGGCTTATCCGTACAAGATGGATAGTTTGCGACCCATGGAGGATGGCTATGCAGCAGTCACAGTATACAAATTCGATGAACATAATGTTCTACAGCCTTTTGCTAGTATAGTGGATAAGGCAGGTAAGGTTACGCTTGTCACACAACAAAAGTATAATTTATATAATATTGGCAAGGGACTGTTTACCTACAAGGATCGGAAAAAAGGGAGAGTATTGGTTAATAGCCAAGGTACTGTTATTTCGCAGAGCAAGTATGACTATTTTGATCGAGTTGTCGATGGTTATATTCCTGTAAGGAAAAATGATATCTGGGGAGTGATAGATACAGAAGGTAATGAAGTATTACCTCCGATATATAAAAAGCTAACCGTACTTGGTGATGACTTATTTATGGTCGAAAAGGATATAGGTCTGATAAATAAACAAGGTGAGGATGTCGTCGTACCGAGTTATGATGATATCAAGTTTTTTATCGGATGGTCTAATAAAAGTGACGAAGAACTTACCGTGTCTAAAAGCGAGGGAGTATTAAGTTCTGAGCTTCAGCCTATCTTGCCACCAGAGTACAGTGAAATATTATATTTAGAAGATAATGTATTTGCCGTAAAAGAAGAAGGTAGCTTGATGGCTTTAGCAGATACTACGGGTAAAATGCTGACCAAGCCAAGGTATCAAGAAATAAAAAGGCACTCAAAAAATCGACTGAGAATGCAGTTCCAAGATAAATGGGGACTGTTAGATGATAAGGGCAAGCAAGTTGTATCGCCCATATATGATGAAATAGAAGAGGAGATGTCTAATCGTTCAGTTGTCATGAAGTCAGGTAAGTATGGTTATATAGATAGAAATGGCAAAACAGTAACCGACCTTAAGTTTGATGAAGCCAATAGCTTTTATAGTGATGACGAAGCCTATGTTGAGATGAATGGCAAGGCATATTATATCGATACCCAAGGTAACATATTACGAAAATCACCATTGCATAGAGCAGCAGTGGCGAGAGAAAAGGTACGTCCTGACTAGGGCGTATCTTTAAACTACGAATCCAATACCCGCCCGTCCATGGCAAGTCGTTCTTTTAAATGCTCAATGTCCGTCTCAGCAATCGTCACGGTCAATGTCACTTGTTTATGATAATTGACATCGTCGATCTGCCGTCGAGACTCTCGACCATATAGCGGCATTGTGCTTCGGTCGCGAACTCTGCCAGTATTTGCACCTGTGTCATTGGCACATAAGGGCTTAAGGTCATCTCGTCAACCGCCGCTTGTGCCGACCCTGCATAAGCGCGAGTGAGTCCGCCAGCGCCCAGTTTGATACCGCCGAAGTAACGTACCACGATGATAATGACATTGCCTATAGACTTGTGCTGCAAGACATTGAGGATTGGCTTACCTGCGGTTCCATTTGGCTCCCCATCATCATCGAAACCTGCACTGGTGGTATTATTGGGATCGCCAATGATATAAGCCCAGCAATGATGACGCGCATCCGCATATTTTTCGCGTAGGTGTTCCACGTGAAACATAGCATCTTCACGTGAAGTAACCGGATAAGCGTAAGCAATGAATTCAGATTTTTTGATTTCTAAACGGGCAGTGACCGCCTGTTTTAGTGTTTGATAACTCATATTTCATCAGGTCTAGGTTGGATATGGTAAACTTAGCTAACTTTCGCTGTCTGCCGTATTGGGCGCAGTGTTCATTTTATTTTTTATTATAGTACCACTTCTGACCCGTTAAGATAGGGAACAACACAGGGTTGCTTGTGTTGTTAGGCTTTAGGTCAGAGTCGGTGATATAAAACGGATGGTAGCCAATAGTATGCGTCTAGATAAATTTATCAGTAAAGCCACCGAGCTGTCGCGCAAAGAGTCAAAAAAGATCATGCACGCAGGCGAAATCACGGTGAACGATCAGGTGGTGAAAGATCCGGGCTTACACGTCGATATCGTTAATGATGAGGTAATGTGGGCAGGCGAGCCATTATCAGTTGCCACAGGTAATCGCTATATCTTACTGCATAAGCCTGAAGGGTTTGAATGTACGCTAAAAGCGAAAGAATATCCAATCGTCACTGAACTGATTGCGGTACCGGAGCTTGGTAGCTTACGTATTGCGGGACGTCTCGATGTTGATACCACTGGCGCATTGCTCATGAGTGATGATGGCGGCTGGCTACACCGTGTTACCAGTCCTAAGCATGAACATGCCAAAGTTTATGAGCTGACGTTGGCTGAGTCGATGGACAGCGATGCCCAAGAAAAAGCGGTGAAAAAAGTCGCTGAAGGGATTTTGTTAGAAGGTGATCACGAGCCAACCAAGCCTGCGATTCTTGAATTCATCGATGAGAACCATGCGCGCTTGACGCTAGAGCAGGGTAAGTATCATCAAGTCAAACGCATGATGGGCTATTTTGGTAATAGAGTGACGGAGTTGCACCGCGCTAGTATCGGTCATATCACTCTAGACGGCTTAGAAAAAGGCGACAGTCGCTTCTTAACTGCCAGAAGAAGTGGCTAAATTTTAATCAGCGTTTTAACGTTGAGTGTTTAATCTAACTTATCGAATAAAAAAAGCAGCAACTAAACAGTGTGCTGCTTTTTTTATAGATAATCGATACATTATTCAATAAACGCCATGCTACTGGGATAAGTTTTACGCAGCCTCTGTCGGCAATGGCACAGCAAGCAAAGGAAATTCATCCCAGGAGCCCATCATAATGACTGACTGTACTTCATATGGATTAAGGCAAAACGATATTAACGATTTTCCAATCAATCAGACCGTCACGCTGCATCTCGATAGTGAGTGGATAGCCTTTGACTTGACCACTGATGGTAAAGCAATTGATACCGCAATAGTTCAAAGTTGGCTTGTCGCTGTCTGATCCTTGTGCCGCTTGTTTTTCAAGCTCAGCCGCTTGCTTTTGCATGATTTGCTTCATCTGACTTTGTACCACTGCATTTACATCGCCGCGCTGAATGATTAAGCTCTGAATCAGGTTTCTTAAGTCCACTTGATTGCTCGCGATGGCCCAGGCGGCGGCTAGCTCTTTGGTAGCAGTATTAGCTTGACCTTGCGTATCAATTATTTTTTCGATATTTTGTGGGGTGATCGCACCATCAACTGCTTGGGCGATAAAGCGGTTGGCTGCTTGCGTCAATGGCTCACCGCCAAGCTCTGCGACCAATGGATACTTGGCCATTGTTGCAGTAAATTGCGTGGTCAATTGGTTTTGGATGCTAGGACGCACTTGCTCATAGTCGATGGCTGCTGCGATGGTGCTACCATCTTTTTCCTCATAGGCATTTTTGAGCTGATAAGCGCTGTAGTAAGGCGAGCCTGCATAAATAGCAACAGCGATTACAATCAATAATACAATCAGCTTCTTCATAAAAACGGATACCTTCTCGCAAAGTTAATGGCTTTGAATACAAATTAATAGACTTAAACACAAGCAGAGTACTCACTCATGAGATGTTCAATAACACCCAACATGGCGATAAATAGTAGCATGACCATTCTTTATCAAGGTATGAAAACCTTTGTTTATTCCTTAATAAAACCTTTTTGCACCAACTGAACGAGGGTAACGCAAACTTTCCTGACTCAAGTGCTTGATAAATCACTATACCATCTCCATAAATAGCGCAAACTTTTAATAATTGATTTGGCTAAGCAGCACCCTGCCGTATTCGCTTGTAAGATTCACTCTTTTCTCATACTTTTCATTATTCGCTATTGAGTATCCGCTATGTTTCATGTGAAACCTTTAGGAGATGGTGGGTTTAATTGGAAAGAGAATCGGTTAGAGACGATGAATCAGATGGCCGGTGGACTGTAAGGACGATAGGAGAGCCCATGAGTAAGCGCGATTTTTATGAAGTATTAGGTGTCAGTAAGACTGCTGATAGCAAGGAAATTAAGCGAGCCTACCGCAAGCTTGCGATGAAATACCATCCAGACCGCAACTCTGATGATCCTGACTCTGACGAAAAATTTAAAGAAGCGTCAATGGCTTATGAAGTACTGAGCGATGAAGAAAAGCGTTCAGCGTATGACCGTATGGGTCATTCTGCCTTTGAAAATGGTATGGGCGGCGGCGGTTTTGGCGGTGCAGGCGGCGGCAACTTCCAAGACATCTTTGGCGATATTTTTGGTAACTTTGGTGATATCTTCGGTCAATCACGTGGCGGCGGTGGTCGTTCGCGCCGTGGGTCTGACCTGCGTTATGTCATCGAGCTAACATTAGAAGAAGCGGTACGCGGCTGCAAAAAAGAGATCAGCTTTACCGCGCCTGCTCCTTGTGACACTTGCGATGGTAAAGGCGCAAAAGACGCCTCAGATGTCGTGACTTGTCAGATGTGTCATGGTCAAGGCCAAGTCCGTATGCAGCAAGGTTTCTTTGCGGTGCAGCAAGCGTGCCCACAATGCGGCGGCACGGGTAAACAAATCAAAAACCCTTGTCCTGATTGCCATGGTAATGGTGTTAAAGACAAGTCTCGCACGCTTGAAGTATCTATCCCAGCGGGCGTCGATGATGGTGATCGTGTGCGCCTAGCAGGCGAAGGGGAAGCAGGCGGTGCTGGCGTGCAAAACGGCGATCTATACGTCGAAGTACGAGTCAAGCCGCACAATGTATTTACCCGTCAAGGCGCTGACCTTTATATGGATGTGCCCGTAAGCATTACTGATGCGGCGCTTGGTAAAGAAGTCGAGATCCCAACCTTAGATGGCAAAGTAAAAATCAAGGTAGCGGAAGGCACGCAAAGTGGTAAATTGCTGCGTGTACGTGGTAAGGGCGTGACGCCAGTACGCACGACCATGAAAGGCGATTTGATCTGCCGTGTTGTCATCGAAACGCCAGTGAATTTGACCCGCGAGCAAAAAGACTTGTTACGTCAGTTCCAAGATACGTTAGACGACGATAGTAAGCACCAGCAGTCGCCACATAAAAAATCTTTCTTTAAAAAGATTGGCGATTTGTTTGATTAATAATGACTGTCGTTAAATAATGATATTTAAATTCTGCCCAAAGGTTTCACATGAAACCTTTGGGCTTTTTGTTGTCTGATAAAAAACCACTCAGCTAGTGATATTTGTTAAACTGACAATAACTGATATTCAAAAATAATCCTGCTAAATAAGCGTAATTAAGGTAAAGATATGAACCAACCAGCAAACGTGAAAGTGATTAATATCGGCGTCATCGGTGCAGGTGGTCGTATGGGTCGCATGCTCATCGAAGCCGTCAATGACAACCCTCAAACGACGCTAAAAGCTGCCATTGAACGTCAAGGCTCAAGCCTCGTTGGCGCAGATGCTGGCGAAGTAGCGGCTATCGGTCATTTAAACGTAAAGATAGTCGACGATCTGAAGTCAGTAGTCGACGATATTGATGTATTAATTGACTTTAGCTTGCCCGATGCCACAGAAAAAAACATGCAAATCTGTGCCGAGCATAACGTGGCGATGGTCATTGGCACCACAGGGTTTAGCGAGCAGCAAGAGCAAATACTAGCAACCGCAAGTGAACAAATTGCCATCGTATACGCAGGCAATTACTCCACAGGCGTCAATTTGTCATTGAAGCTACTGGGTATGGCTGCCAAAGCCTTTGGAACTGATGCCGATGTAGAAATTATAGAATCGCATCATAAGCACAAAATTGATGCACCGTCTGGCACCGCCTATATGATGGCAGAGGCCGTGGCAGAAGCGCGCGGACAGGACTTAAAAGACGTCGCTGTTTATGGCCGTGAAGGCCAAACGGGCGAGCGTGAAACAGGAACAATTGGTATTCATGCCGTACGTGGCGGCGAAATCGTGGGCGATCATACCGTAATGTTCATTGCAGATGGGGAAGTCGTGGAAATCACGCATCGCGCCCGTGCGCGCATGACCTTTGCGGCAGGGGCAGTACGCGCTGCGACTTGGGTGATTGAGCAGCCAACTGGACAGTATGATATGCAAGATGTGCTGGGGTTAAACGAGTAGTTACTACTTAATCATCAGGGTTTAATCATCGCTAGGAGTGAAACATGGATAAGTTAAGAGTCAATTTACTGGCGAGGCTTAGCTATACATTTGTCGCTATGAAAAATGCTGGTTATGTTTGCCAAGCTGCGTTGGTTCTTAGTGTAGCAGTGATTCCTATTGCAGGGCATACGGCGACCAATCAAAGCCGCTCTCAAACCTACATTATCCCAACTTTTGGCGGTGATGCTTTATTGCCAGCGGTGCGTCAGCAATTAAGTAATAGTCGTGATGGCGGTACGGTTGCCACTTACCAAGGCAAGCTCGTACTACAAACGACGCCCGCCAATTATCAGGCCGTTCAGCAGTTATTGGCGCAAATTGATGGTCAACCGCAAGCTTTGACCGTTGCTGTGCGCGTCGGTAATGATAGCCGCACTCAATCTGATAACCAACAAGGTCAGGTCATTATCACCAATCGCGGCATTCAAGGGTCGGGCGTTTGGAATCAAAGCAATAGCCAGCAGCAAGGTAGTAGCTTGTATCAAGTACAAACGCTATCTGGCAGTGCAGCCAGTATTGGTACGAGTACACTGTGGTCATTGAATCAACGCTATTATCCTACGGGATCAACGTATCCTCGACCCTCAGGACAAATCATCATTCAACAGCAGGTTTTACTACCCACGGCTAAAGGTATCAGTGTGACCCCAAGATTATTACCGAATGGGCAAGTTGAAGTAAGATTGTCGCAAGTTGAAGACACCCTGATACGTTCCAATTCGTCTTATTCCCAAAACCGTTATAATAACAATCGCGTTCAAGATCAGATTCAAGGTCAAAGCCTTAATAGTACCCTCATTGTGCCACGAGGGCAGTGGGTGACTATCGGTCAAATTTCTCAAAGCAACCAAAACCAACGAACCAGCGGTAGCAGTTATGGCATTACTAACAGCAATAATAGCGTGCCTATTTCTCTGATGGTGCAGTAGTAGGTAATCGTTATATAGTCAGTGAGAAGTAATATCGATACATCTTGCACTACTGATATCGATTTTCTTGCTTGCTGTGCCTGCGCAGACAGAGGCTGCAAAAATTGATATCAGCATACCGTAGCGCTTTTGAGATATTTTGATTATAGCTGGTAATCGATATAGCTAAGCACATAAATAAATGCACATAAAAAAGCGCGGTACTGTTGATCACATATCAATCACAGTGCCGCGCTTTTTAATTACTGCTTATTCATTGATCTTTAATCAACATAGACCACTTCTAATGGTGGAAAACCATTGAACTCAACCGATGAATAAGAATTGGTATACGCGCCTGTGGTTAACCAAAATATCTTGTCACCAATCTCAAGCTCTTCAGGTAGCTGATAGCCCGCTTCTTCATACATGATATCTGTTGAATCGCACGTTGGCCCTGCCAATACTACCGTGCCTTCGCTGGTTGATGTTTCCATTTTTGGTGTGTAAACAGGATACTTAATGGCTTCACCCAATGTTTCGATTAAGCCTTGGAAGAGGCCTACATCAGTATAGACCCAGCGCGTCAAATCTGTGTTTGATTTGCGAGAAATCAATACCACATCGCTAACCAAAACGCCTGAACCGCCAACCAATGAACGTCCTGGCTCAAGAATAATCTCAGGCATGTCTTCAGCATTATAGTCGTCAGTCAAATAACGATTGATCTCTTCGGCATAGACTTTTATAGGATTAACTTCACTGATGTAATTGGCCGGAAAACCACCACCCAAGTTGATCATTTGCAGCTTAATACCTTCTTCGTTTTTCATCCAGTCAAACATGTATTTGACCTTAGCTAACGCATCATCCCATGCGGCGACATCTTTTTGCTGACTGCCCACATGGAACGAGATGCCATAAGGTACTAGGCCTAATTCACGCGCTTGAATCAATAGCTCAATCGCCATATCAGGATGGCAACCAAATTTGCGAGACAATGGCCATTCAGCGGTCTCTGACCCTTGTACCAAGATACGTACAAATATTTTCGAGCCGGGTGCATGCTTAGCGATATTTTTTAAGTCTGCTGCTGAGTCGGTCGCATATAAGTCAATGCCTTTCTCAAAGGCATATTTGACATGTTCCGCTTTTTTTATGGTATTACCATAAGAGATACGTGATGGTTCCACGCCGCATTCGAGCACTCTATCAAGCTCATAAATCGACGCACAATCAAAGTTTGAGCCAAGATCAGCAAGCAGATTAATGACTTCAACTGCTGGGCTTGCCTTCATCGCATAATGAATTTTAGCGTTTGGGAAAAAACCCACCATCTCATGAAATTTCGTTTTAATACGGCTTAAATCCACTACTAAGAGTGGCGTTTCGCGACCCTCAGCTGCTTTGGTGAATTTCTGCCAGCCGGCAGGGTCAAAATACTGGTCAATTTTGATCATGGTCATGGTAGGAACCTTTAATGAAAAAAACATATGTTAGAGAATAAAAGCTTGCATCACATTTTTAGTTTAGCGTCGCATCATTACCATGGTGCGTCACAAAACGATAAAAATTGTGCCTGTATAATATGGCAATATGCAGCTTAAAAGATAAATACATCAAGAGTTGGTTGGTTGCGGCTGCTTATCAGCAGATTGCTCGCCTTGTTTTTCACGAATTTTGATAACTTTACGTACCTTGTCACGTGCACGGTTTTGTTTCAAACGCGATAAATAATCGACGAAGATGACACCATTTAGATGATCCATTTCATGTTGGATGCAGACTGCCAATAACCCTTCTACTACTTCGTCAATCTTTTCACCATTTTCATCTAATGCTTCGATACGGACCTTACTGGGACGCTCAACTTTGTCATAGACGTCAGGAACTGACAAACACCCTTCTTCGTACGGTTGTTTTTCTTCTACCAATGGCGTCACTTTTGGGTTGATAAACACTCGAGGGCTATCTTTATCTTCTGACAAATCCATCACGATAAGTTGGATGTGTTGATCCACTTGACTGGCAGCAAGACCGATACCTTGCGCATCATACATGGTCTCAATCATATCAGCGATTAAGGTTTTGATATCAGCAGTCACTTCCTTGACAGGCTTGGCAATGGTGCGCAAGCGCGGATCTGGATAATTTAAAATAGGGAGTAGCGCCATAATGCTCACCTCAATGATCAGAATAAAATAGGGTTAATATTATAAGATAAATGGGGACAAAAGTAATGCTTATCAATACTTTCGCGACTATATCCTTTTTTTACTCACTAAGATCTCAAGCTAACAGGCAAATTCTTACAACAAAAAAAGCCCTGCTATTTGCAAGGCTTATTTCATTTAACTCTTTGGACTAAAGCATCCATATATTACCTAGTCTTATACGCGGCGTTTAGACACAATCATTTCATATAAGAACAGAAGAATAATGGCACCAATCACTGAGAAGATAAGACCCGTGAAACCGCCGTCGGCATCAATACCGATGAGGCTAGCAAGGAAGCCACCTAACATCGCACCAACAATACCCAGTACGATGGTCATAATCCAACCCATTGGGTCACTGCCTGGCTTAATCGCACGTGCCAATAGACCAGCAACCAAACCTACGATAATCATCCAAATAAAGCCCATTTTGTTCTCCTAATTTTTTGTCATTTATAATAGTTTGTTCATTTAATGAGCCTATTGTAAAGACTGGGCAAAAATAAAGGTAAGCGCAAAATGTTATCAGTGTATGAGCTATGTGAGAAAAAGCAGGGAATTGCTAAGATAAAAGGTGGATAAGTAAATGAAAGGTTAATAAGGTAGCAAAGACGCTAATAACAATGTTAATCAGTGACAATGATAAGCGCTTGTAAGAACTTGAGCGAATAGTTCAAAACAATAAAGTAGGGCAATAATCTGACATTACTGCCTAAACTTATCCATAATAAAAAAAGCGTCGCCCGTTGATCACGGAGCGACGCTTGATCTGTTCTATGAGGGTCTATATTTAAAAAGTTTTAGCGCCTTTTAACAAGGTTGTTCTCTAGCTGCCACGCAATGTCGTCAACAGACGCTGATGAATCCCTTCAAAGCCACCATTTGACATAATGACAATCGCATCGCCTGCCTGAGCATGATCGCTAATATGCTCAATAATAGCATCGATACTGGCAAGGACTTGTTGATCACCGATATCTTTCATAGCTTTGGCATCGTCAATGGCTTTTTTGAGTCCCCATTCTAACCCTGCTGGCTCGTACCATAATGTGTAATCAGCGAGGGCCGCAGATTCAGCCAGACTGTCTTGGTGAATGCCCATTTTCATGGTATTACTGCGTGGCTCAATAATCGCCCAAATACGTCTGCCAGCCAGCTTCTTTTTGGCGCCATCTAATGTCGTGGCAATGGCGGTTGGATGATGCGCAAAGTCATCAAATACTAGGATGTCCCTAGCATCACCAATGAGCTCCATTCGACGTTTTATGCCAGCAAAGACAGATAAGGCGGCACACGCAGTTGCAACATCAACGCCAACGTCATAGGCTGCTGCCACAGCTACTAAGGCATTATTAACATTATGCATGCCACTCATTGACCAATCGACGATACCTGTCTCACCGTTACTACCTTCACCATGGTCAGTGAAACTGACTTTAAATTGTCCACCATCTTCATTGATCAGCTCAGCTTGCCAGTCACTGCTGTTTTTTAGCTCAGTGCTTTTTAGCTCAGTGCCTTTTAACTCAATGTCTTCTGCCATTTTATTTGTGGCAGTGACATCGACAACCGTAGTGCGCCAGATAGGTGTCCAAACGCCTTTAGCTAACGTATCTTCTAAGCTAATGGTTGCCGCTGGCATGATGATTCTACCTGTGCTTGGAATCATACGTACCATATGATGGAACTGGGTCTGAATGGCATTAAGATCCGCAAAAATATCTGCATGATCGAATTCAAGGTTATTTAAAATAGCAGTGCGCGGGCGATAATGAACGAATTTTGAACGCTTATCAAAAAAGGCAGAGTCATATTCATCCGCTTCAATGACAAAGTAACCAGTCTGCGAGCTATCCTCACTAATCTGTTCGGCACCCAAATAGCTGCTGTGTGCAAAGACTTTTTGTAGATGTTCGTCAGAAGTGTTAACCAAAGGCACGCCACCGATCAAAAACCCAGCATCTATTCCAGCATAATGTAATATCCAAGCCAGCATCGTGGTCGTTGTCGTTTTACCGTGCGTACCGGCGACAGCGATCACATGGCGCGATTGTAGCACTTGCTCAGATAAGAACTGCGGGCCTGAGGTGTAGCGCAGACCTGTATCCAGCATATATTCGATAACATCCATACCGCGCTTCATGGCATTACCAACGACGACCAAATCTGGCGCAGGCTGTAGATGCTCAATCAGATAGCCTGATTCAATCGTGACGCCTGCATTCTCAAGTTGGGTGGACATAGGCGGATAAACATTGGCGTCTGAACCAGTGACCGTATGTCCAAGTGAGCGCGCAAGCAGTGCCAGCGAACCCATAAAAGTACCACAAATACCAAGAATATGAATATGCATAGACGTTCCGTACAAGCGTAGAGTAAGAGAATGAAAGGGTAGAGCGAACCGTAAGAGTAGCGTATGTACCGACTACTTATCATACGATAGGCTCTGTCTGATTGGCATCGCTACAGGTGATAATTTGCAACATTGGTCACCAAAACAGCAAGTGAGTGCCAAGCTACCAGCGCGCTAAATAGGCATTCATTGTAAAGTAAACCCAGTTAGATAACCAATAAAAAACGCCTAACAAGTAGGCGCTGTTCAGGTGTTATTATTGACGCGACAAGATATAGTCAGTATTGGGATTATTATCGTCATCTATGAGCAACAGGTGATTATCTTGAATATGATACGTCTCGATATTTTTGGCTTCATAGACGATGGTGATGGTGTCGTTGTCTTGACGATAAACACCCGGTTCAGTCAAGGGCACGCGCGGACTTTCAGGGTTGTGATAAACACTGGTTTTTAATACCGTGCCATCAGCAAATAAATTTAAAGTGACGCCAGTACAGTCACAAAATTCACAAGGCACCATACCGCCATAATCTCCCATAAGGGTTGCTTGTAACGTGCTGCTACGGCTATTTGACTCTGAGCTCATCAAGGATTGGTTGGCTTGTGCATCGCTCATTGACTGGGCAGCCGCAATGAGCGACTGGCCTTCTTCTTCTTTTAATTCATCCTCTGATGGATCATTATCTGTGTCTTGCAAATTTTGGGTGACATTTTGCGTATCTGCGTTATTTGAACTATCAGAAAGGGCAACCTTGGTATTCATGCTTCTATTGTCATTAGAGGAGGCACTGTCACAGCTGGTCAGTACCATACAAAGTGGTAATACCAATAAAGATCGGCTAAAGCGTCTGATTACAACGTTTAAGTTAGCGTGAGTAGGCGCAAAATATATCATGGTCACCTCAAAAAACAGTTTTCCGAACCGTGTTACTAAAACGATAGCTTGTAAAAATCACTAAGCTATTTGGCAATATGCTTAGCATCATTGTCAAAAAATAATAAAAGTTTGAATGCTTTAAAAGAAGATGGTCAACTTAATCAAGTTGTTAGACCTTTTAAAACTGAATCTGACTGTCGTTAGCTGACCGCTCATTGAAAATCAGAAAGTGGTTATAGACAAGTCAGCCAATCAAAAGATTGAATAAGCTGTCTAAAGATATCAAAGGTTTGAATTATCTTTGTGGATATTTTGTTATAACCAAAAAGCATAAGGGATAAAAATAAACGTCTATTAAGAACATAAATCCCTAATAAACGTTATCAGTGAGGCTTAACAGTCATTTTCTTCTAGAGAGTGATCTCTAAAAGATTATCAATAATAAAGTAAGACGATTCATTTAGAGGAAGATTATAGCGAAAAAATATACTGTATTCCAATCTGCTGTTAAGCAAGGCGCTTATAGCCAACGGGACGTAAGATGCGCCATAGTATCAATACATGTACCAATAATAAGATAGTAAATAAAATCAAAGACTGCTCAGGAATACTCATCCCCATAAATGTCCAGTCGACAACAGCACACTCACCGGAACCTGTAAAAACTTCTTTGAATACTTGTAGGATAGGTAAGGTGTCGAGCCAGTAATCTAAACCGGGACCGCATGAGGGTACGCGATCGGCAGGCAAATGCTGTATCCATACATGACGTGCTGCTACCAAAGTCGCCCAACCGATACCTATTAAGCTGCCAAACCACAATACCAGTCTAACGCCCATTGATTTTGGGTTGAACAATGCCGCTATCAGAGCGAAACCACCCATCGCTATTAGCCCAACACGCTGAAAAATACAAAGTGGACAAGGCGTAAGACCCAAATGACGCTGCAAGAAAAGCAACGCAAAACTCATGCCTATCACAGCCATGAGTACCAAAAATATTTGTAAATTGCGATAAGTAGTCAGCTTTTGCATCAAATGGATACTCTTATAAAGTTAGTCAGCTATAGCTGGTAAATAAACCTAGTGGTTTAGCGATATTGTTGCAAAAATTCCATAAAATCTTCTGTTTCAGCATTCTCGATCTCAGTCTGCTGTAACATGGATTTTTCTGCTAGTACTTCATACTTCGCCTGCGTATTGGGACTGAGTGTTTGTTGCAACAAAGAGGCACGATGCTGCTCCGCCAGTGTAAACCCGAGCTGCCATAGGCTACCCAAACGCTTACTATCGGAATTGACTTGTGCTGAGATGGTTGACTCAGGATGACCGGCTTTGCCTTGCATTAAGGCCACGGCGGCGCGGTAATCATTGCCACCATAATGAGCATCCAATAGTGCGGCAAGCGGTTGCATCCGCTCTAAGTGCTCAAGCATCCAGCTTTCAAGCAATTGTTCTTCGCCGTCGTCCAAAATCTGTAAGCCTTCACGGCGACCTTCGTTGACGACGCGTTCAAGATTGATGGCCAGTGTGTCTTCTTCTTCTGGCAATAGATCTGGTGAGTCACTGAGTAGACAGTAAAGCGCCATCACCTCTAAGAAGCAAGCACTAGAGAGGCGGATACCGACATCGCTATAAGGATCGAGATCAATTGCACGAAACTCAACATAAGCGATTCCGCGGCGCTCAAGCGCTTCGGTTGGTGTCTCACCGCTCATGGCGATCTGTTTTGGGCGAATAGGACTATAGTACTCATTTTCTATTTGTAGAATATGATTATTGATTTGAATTGGATTGCCATCCGCATCATCCAAACCAAGCTTTTCAAAGCTTGAATGCGGCGTCTGTATCGCACGGCGCAGCCCCTCAACGTATTCGGGTAAGTAATTATAACGAATATCGAGGTGTTCTTGCACACTATTGGTATAACCAAGCTTGCCCATGCGTAAGCTAGTTGCGGCAGGCTTATAGTAGGTTGATTCGTTTAGCTTCTCTAGATCGTGCTCTCGCCCTGCGACAAAACAAGGACAGACGCTTGGACTGGCACCTAGTAAATAAAGAATGAGGCTGGTCAGACGCTTAAAGTTACGGATAAGGCCAAGGTACTTCTCATTCTTAAACTCTGTCAGCGTTTGGCTCTGTGATGCTGGCGTTTGTGTTTGCCACGCTTCAAACAAACCATCCCCAAATGACAAGTTATAATGCAAACCGGCAATGGTCTGCATACGGCGACCATAGCGAATGCCAAGGCCACTACGATATAGAGTTTTAAGCTTACCCGTATTAGAACTGCCATAGTCAGCTAACGGAATGTCTTTGTCATCGGATGACAGCATACATGGCATTGATAACGGCCACATTAGCTCGCCTTCTGGTATGCCTTGATAAACCAAGACGTGCAGTTGGCGCAGCATATTTAGCGTTTCTTTCGGGGTGGCTTTGGGATCAGTAATCAGCTCAAGTAGGCTTTCTGAATAATCGGTGGTGATAAATGGATGGGTTAGCTTTGACCCAAGTTTGGTTGGGTGCGGCGTCTGTGCCAAATACCCATCAGGCCTCACGCGTAAGCCTTCTTTTTCGATACCACGCAGCATACCCGTTAACTGTTCGCTGTCAAACCAGCTGGGAATCTCAAAGCTACTCGCAAAATTACTCATAATAGTCATCTATTGTTATTTATTATGGCGGCTCAAAACACGATAGGCGTTTGACCATAAAGAAGGTAAATATTGGATTTAGAATTCCGTCAGTTTAGCTCAAAGCTGCTTTGAAAACCACGAACAATTACAAATACGATAAGCTTTACAAGGACGCACCTGTCTAGATTACAGCGGATATTTGATACGAGTCGTGCTCTGAGGTGACGGTATAAAACGTATAAAAAAAGCATCTACCAAATGGATAGATGCTTTGGATGCGCCACATTATATCAATTATTACCACATTGGCGTCACGCGGCGCATTCTGACACAAAACCGTGCTGGCAGTCTTAAATAGAAAATGAAGAACCACAGCCACAAGTGGTGGTGGCATTCGGATTGGTCACGATAAAGCGTGCGCCCTCTAGTCCTTCTGTATAATCAACGGTAGAACCTTGCAGGTATTGATAACTTAGTGAGTCTACAACCAGTGTCACATCGCCATTATCGAAGTTGGCATCGTCTTCATTTAAGTCATTGGCAAAATTAAAGCCATAAGAAAAACCTGAACAGCCGCCGCCAGTCACATAGACGCGTAGCATTAAGTCACCATCACCTTCTTCTTCACGTAGGCGACGCACCTTTTGGGCAGCACTATCGGTAAGCCTCAATACAGTTGGATCGACAGGCTGGCTGGCGCTTGGGTTAAATTGGTTGGTTGATTCGTTCATATCTACCTCAGTGGCTAGGATCAAATGCGGTCGTCATCCTGTTCAGGTTTGCAATGAATAAATTGCAAATAAAGATACGTACGGCGTTTGATTCAATTGGGTGCGGTCATTATGGCAAAGCTATTGGTACATTATAAGCTGTTTGTGCAATATCAATAGGGTAGTTGTACCATCACAACGTTCTATTGATTGTGTGCACTTATTTGCTAGCAGTATATCATAATGGGGATAAGGATTCGTTTGTCAAGCGTGTCACCGTTAAGGAGGCTTGCCGCGCTCGGATGAAAGATATTTAAACTAATGATCTTGTTAATTTGATAGGTTCTTGCCTTTTAATCGTTTAAAAAATAGTCTTTGTTAACGTTCTGCTTGAATGTTTAACCTGCCCTAATAAACACTTAGTTTTGAAATAGTTATTTAATCGTTTGCCTATGCGTCAAGCGTTTGAAATAATAGCCGCCATTGACATGCCAGATGCGTGTTTTCTGACTGCCTTATATTTTATATTACTGTTGAGATGAAGAAATTATATGATCGAATTTAAAGACGTTGGTGTTCGCCGTGATGGCCGTGAATTGTTTGCAGGGGCAAGCTTCCAGCTACATCCGGGCCACAAAGTTGGCTTAACGGGCAACAACGGTACAGGCAAGTCTACCTTGTTTGCCTTGTTATTGACGCAGATGGGCACAGGCGAGACGGAGGTTACGCTTGATCGGGGTGAGGTCAGTATTCCGGATAGCTGGCATGTGGCGCACATGGCACAGGAAGTGGGTGCGACGACGCAGTCTGCAATCGATTATGTATTGAGTGGCGATGAACAATGGTATGAGATCAATGCGGCGCTCAATGATTTGAGTAGCGTCAGCGATGAGCAGATTGGGGTATTGCATCAGCAGTTTGACGAAATTGACGGCTATCGTACGCCAACCAAAGCGGCGCAAATTATGGCAGGTCTTGGCTTTAATACCAACCAGCATGAGTTACCAGTAGAAGGGTTTTCGGGCGGCTGGCGTATGCGTTTGAACCTTGCCAAAACCTTGATGAGCCGCGCTGATCTGATGTTACTCGATGAGCCCACCAACCATTTAGATTTGGATGCGATCTTATGGCTTGAGACGTGGATCAATGCATATATGGGTCTGGTCATTGTTATCTCGCATGACCAAGCATTTTTAGATGCGACCGTTGGTCATATCCTGCATGTTGAACAACAAAAAATCACCCTATACACGGGTAACTATCAGCAGTTTATTCGCACCCGTCATGAGCGTATGGCGCAGCAGCAGCAAGCGTTTGAAAAGCAGCAAGCGACCAAAGCACATTTGGATGACTTTATTCGTCGTTTCCGTGCCAAAGCCAGTAAGGCAAAACAAGCCCAGAGCCGTATTAAGCAGCTTGAACGTATGGCAGAGCTTTCACCGATGATGGCAGACAATCCCTTTTCGTTCCGCTTCTATGAGCCAGCAAATATGAGCTCACCGCTGATTGAGCTAACAAAAGCAGACATTGGTTACGGTGACACGCCACTGCTACATAATGCCAATGTGCAAGTGACGCCGGACACACGTATTGGTTTGCTAGGTATGAATGGCGCGGGCAAATCAACACTGATTAAAGCCTTGGTCGGTGAGCTTGGGATTTTGACAGGGACGTACCGTGTGTCTGATACCCTCAAGCTTGGTTACTTTAACCAGCATCAGATGGATATTCTAGATGCCAAAGCAACGCCCATAGAAATGCTGCGTCGCCTAGCAGGCAAGACTTCTGATGCCGAACTGCGTTCATTCTTAGGTAGCTTTGACTTTCGCGGCGATCGTATTGATACGCCAAGTGAGCTGTTCTCTGGTGGCGAGCGTGCGCGTTTGACTTTGGCTTTAATTGTTTGGCAACGTCCGAACGTGCTGGTACTGGATGAGCCGACCAACCATTTAGACTTACAGATGCGTCAAGCATTGACCATCGCCTTGCAAGGATTCCAAGGGGCAGTGGTGTTGGTCTCGCATGATCGTGAGCTGATTGCCAATGTCTGTGATGAGCTGTTTTTGGTGCATGATGGGCAAATCGATGAATTCGATGGCGATATCGGTGACTATGGTAAATGGTTGGCTGAAAAGCGTAAACAAGAAAATTCGCACAGATAAAAGTAATGGCAAGAAAAAGAATAAAAAGGCGAGTAAGAAATTTGTTTCACGTGAAACAACAGTTGCGCATTCTAGTAATCAACCAGCTACTGATACAGCAACCAAAAATAAATCAGGCACCGCTGTTAATTCCACAGCGTCGAATGCTAAAGGGGCTACCCAATCTACACTAAGCAAAGAAGAGCAGCGTAAACAAGCAGCAGAACAACGCAAGTTGACCGCACCTATCCGCCGTGACATTGAAAATACAGAAAAAACATTGGCTAAAATCAATGAAAAACTGAGTGCTCTCGAAGATAAGCTTGCCGACAGCACACTTTACGAAGACAGTCGTAAGTCTGACTTGCTGGTGTTATTAAATGAGCAAACATCATTACAGCAGCAGCACAGTGATAATGAAGAGTCGTTATTGCAAGCGATGACCACTTTAGAAGACATGGAAGCCAGTTTTGCATAGATTTTTCTATGTAGCAGGCTGTTGCAGTTTTTTAAGACGCTTTTAGCGTTTAACGCTAGTGAGTTTTTAAAAACGGTTAGCTCTCAAAGACAATAATAAAAAAGGGAAGGCTGATGCCTTCCCTTTTTTTTACATTATTCCCTACGGTATTTACCATCACCATAAGAGAGTATTTCCATCGTTGTTGTACACAACTGACAGTTTATTTTACCAGCAGCGGCTTTTGATAAATCAAGAATACGGCCACTAATATATGGACCTCTGTCTGTGATCTTTACCACAACGCTCTGCTTTGTCTTTTTATTGGTCACTTGTACCTTCGTGCCAAACGGTAACGTACGATGCGCTGCCGTCAAGGAATTCATATTGAAGATACTACCACTTGCCGTGCGTTTACCATGAAACTTACTGCCATAAAAACTGGTATTACCCGCAAAAACCGTGGTACTCAGTAATATTGATAACGCGACTACCAAAGACTTGATTAAATAAGACATCTAATACCTTTTTGCTGTTAAAGAAATAGACAGACACGCCTGCCTATATAATTCACATTCAATAAGACCATGAATTTTATGGATATTTTACAATAAAGAGCTTGTCGAATTCTTACAGACGTGTAAAAAACTCTCGCGTTCACGCAAGTGCTAGAAGGGTTACAATATCGATAATAGATGTCTTATGACTTATATCGCTCACAACGTCTAACTTGTTTTCTGCAAGCATTAGAAAAGTTGTACTTTTAAAAAATTGCGTCAATTTTAATCATCAATTTTTACTTCTTTTTTGATGGTCATCTTGTCAATAATAGCCTCTTTAGCGGCTTGTCTTCTAAGTGGTTCAACCATATGCAGGTAGCGTGTGAAAGTATCTTTTGGACGCTCAAGATTGTTAGCCGCAAGAACTCTAGAGGCCATACCTCGGTGATTACTACCATGAGTTAATAGATGTAATAGACTCTCCTCTACGGTCAATTGACCAAATTCTCCGTCAATAAATTGAAATGAGACCACTCGCGCGAGTTCATCAGCTGACACAGCTTGTGTAAAGTTAACCAACCAGCTGTCATTTGTCTCCATTCTCTGACGCAATTCTATCAAAGTAGGCGTCTCTTCAGTATTGTCTGCAGTAAACGGGTCTTCTTTACCCAAAATTCGGCTAATAAACAAACTATCAACGACAGCTGTATGATTTAAAATCCGAACAAAAAAGGTGGCATCACTACCTGATAGTTTGGAGATTTGACGTTCTCCAAACATCAGTAGTTCATGATTTGCCCATTTTTTGTACTGAAATGCATTAGCAAGTATCATCAGGACATCTCCATTTGTACAATTGAATTTTCAGTATGAATATTAGAAGTCATATCATAATATTCGGAATTACATTTTTAAAACATTAGTATAAAATATATTACAAATTTGTTGCATTAAGAAAGCTTTGAGAATAGTATTGCGCTCCAAACAAAAATCAATTAATGGAGTCACATATGAAGAAAGTTGTTGCGGTGGCATTATTGGCCATTTTGACTTCAGGATGCGCGACGCAAAACTATTTAGTTTCGTCACCAGCCGCACCAAGTACTGCTATTGAAGCCGATGCAAGCAAAATGCAGACGTTTTTTGTGAGTGGATTGGGTCAAGAGCAAGAAATCGATGCTGCCCAAGTGTGTGAAGGCAAAGAGAATGTTGGCAGTATTCAAACCCAAAGTAATTTTGTCAATATCGTATTAGGCATCGTTTCTTATGGTATCTACACTCCTCGCCAAACTCGCGTTTATTGCAAATAAGGAATCACTATTATGAAAAAAATCATAACAATGGCATTGATGGGCTCAGTATTATTGGCGTCAGGTTGTGCCACTCAGACAGCACTTATTCAGCCAAGCCAGCAAGTGACCCCAACGTATTCAAAATCGCAATCTTTCTTTATAGCAGGTATTGGTCAAACACAGTCTGTTAATGCAGCTGAAGTTTGTGGCGGCGCGGCAAATGTCGCCAAAGTACAAACGATTCAAGCCCCTACAGACGTGGCCTTAAGCGTGGTTACTTTCGGCATCTATACGCCTCGTACCGCCAAAGTTTTCTGTAAATAATCAAATACTTTATACCTTGAAGGTATTAAAACTATTTGATCAAAAAGAGCAAACAGCCACTGTTTGCTCTTTTTTTATGTTGAATATTTATAGATGCTAGAACTAAGATGATATTGAGACAAGAATTAACAACACGAATGATGCTAGAGTCAAAATAGGATATGCTGATAGTATAGAAACTATAAATTGCCTTAATAATGGGTGGGTAGTACCTAAACGCTGATGAAGCTTAAGTACTTGTTGGCGTGTACATAATCCAAAAGCTGAGATGGTAAGGAAAAATAACATGGCAGAAAAAAACTACTATGACATTTTAGGGGTCAAAAAAGACGCCTCAGACGCCGATATCAAAAAAAGATACCGTAAGCTTGTTCGTCAATTTCACCCTGATGTTAGCGATGATCCAGATGCGGATAATAAGATTGCAGAGATCAATAACGCGTACGAAACCATCAGAGACAAAGACAAGCGTGCCGAATATGATGCCATGCTAGACAACCCTTTTGCAGGTCAGGGCGGTGGTTTTGGTGGTCAATCGGCGAGTGGCGGGCAGGGCGGTTTCCGCTGGGAAGACATCAAAGATCAGTTTGGCGATGGCGAAGCGTTTGGCGATGGAGGGTTTCGTTTTGATGATATCTTTTCAGCATTTGGTCGCGGTGCACGTGGATCGGCTACCGGACAGACAAACAGTCGCTCACAAAGCCAAGGCTTTGATCAATTCGGTGGTGGTTTTGGTCCGCAAGACAGTAAAGGGCAAGACCAGCACGCAGAGATTACAGTTGATTTGGCCTCGGTTTATAATGGTGACGACTACAGTATTAAATTAAACGTTCCGGTTCGTCAGCCTAATGGTAGCGTCGATTATGATAATAAAACGCTCAAAATTAAGATTCCAAAAGGCATCACGGATGGCAAACAAATTCGCCTAACAGGACAAGGCGCGGCGGGTAATGGCGGCGGCAAAAACGGAGATTTATTCTTAAAGGTAAAAATCCGTCATGCAGACAATATCCGTATCGAAGGGGCTGACGTCTATCAAACGGTGAACATTGCCCCATGGGAAGCGGCATTGGGTGAAAAAATCAATGTCAGTACGCCCGCAGGCACGCTTGGTGTGACCATACCCAAAAACAGTAAGTCTAATAGCAATCTACGCCTAAAAGGTAAAGGCATTCCTGCCAAGCAAGCAGGTGACTTGTATTTAACCCTAAATATCGTCAATCCTGATATCAGTAGCGAGGCTGCCACTCAAGCCTATGAGCAGTTAAAGCAAGCTTTTGCTAATACCAATATTGACCGTTGATAGTGGTGCTTTATCATAGCCAAAAACTATTGTAAGAGAGACGAACACCATACGATAACGATGAAATAAAGCGCAAACGAGGATAATAATCATGAAACACTCGCCCGAATTTACCGATATTATTATGAGCCTAGATGAGTTGGTATCGACCTGTGGTCAAGAGCGTCAATGGGTCATCGAATTGATTGAAGAAAATATTATCGAATATGATGTGCCTGAGCGTGAGCAATTCACAGGCTATCAGCTAACGACTGTGCGCCGCGCCTCACGCTTGAGTCGCGACTTTGACGCTAGTGTCCCAGCCATCGGTTTGATACTTGAGCTATTAGATGAGCTAGAACAATTACGCCAACTCAAACGTCAAACAGACAAGCAAACCCCCGTGATTGAAGTAGATATTGACCATTTAAAGTAAGCAATAGAAGATTATTTACGAAAGTAGTAGACCATAAAAAAAGGACCTTTAAAGGGCCCTTTTTTATTTTATAGCAATGCGTTTTATAGAGTGACGCGAAATAAGATATTAACGTGAATAAGTCGGATCAGCCGCTGCGGTAAACAATACATCTGTCGATGAGTTCAGCGCCGTTTCTGCTGAATCTTGAATCACGCCAATGATAAAGCCAATCGCAACCACTTGCATGGCGATGTCATTGGGAATACTAAATAGGCTTGCTGCCAGTGGAATCAAAAGCAATGAACCGCCCGCAACGCCAGATGCGCCGCACGCACTAATCGTGGCAACCAGACTTAATAAAAGCGCGGAGGCGAATGACACTTCGATACCGAGCGTATGCGCCGCGGCAAGCGTTAATACGTTAATCGTAATTGCCGCACCTGCCATATTAATGGTGGCACCCAGCGGAATCGTCACAGAATACGTGTCTTCATGGAGACCAAGTTTGCGAGCAAGGTTCATGTTGACTGGAATGTTGGCTGCAGAGCTACGGGTAAAGAAGGCAGTGATACCTGATTCACGTAAGCATGTGAATACCAATGGATAAGGGTTTTTGCCTGTTTTAATCAAAACGATGACTGGATTGGCAACCAAAGCAATAAATAGCATACAGCCGACCAATACCAACAAAATACGCGCATAGCCTGCTAAAGACGCAAAGCCTGTCTCAGCGACAGTGTTGGCAACCAAACCTAAGATACCAAAAGGCGCTAAGGCAATGATCCATTTTACCACTTGAGAGATAGCGTTAGAAAAATCGTTGACCACGGCACGTGCGGTATCGCTCGCTTGACGTAGCGCAAAACCAATGATAATCGCCCACGCTAGAATACCAATATAGTTGGCTTCGGCGACAGCATTGACGGGATTGGCGACCAGATTCATCAGAAGATTGGTCAATACTTCTTTTAGATCTGCTGGCGGGACTTGTTCAATGGTGGCATTAATCAATACTAGATCCGTTGGAAACAGAGTGCTTGCAACAACTGCGGTCAGGGCGGCCAAAAACGTGCCGAACATATACATAATGAGCACAGGTCTGACATACACTTCACTACCGCTACGGTGCTGGCTGATGGCTGCCATGACCAAAATAAAGACGAGTATCGGCGCAACTGCTTTTAAAGCACCAACAAATAATGTGCCCAATATTCCTAGTGCAATGCCAACGCTTGGCGCAAGCCAACCAATCAATACTCCTAATATCAAACCCATGATAATCAGCGGTACCAGTCCTATACGCTGATACATCGTAACCAATGAACGCATCTATAAATCCTCGAATCAATAAGTAAATAACGCATTTGCAAGCGATACAAAAAAATAATCGAAGAATAGTAGCACTTTTTAAGATAGTCGCCTACCTATGAGCCTATCTGAATAGTTTCATAGAATAAAAGAGATACGACATAGTGAGTAAACAAGGATTAAGCGAGGAGGGCGTTATTGTTAAGGACATACAAGGCTTGTAGATTAGACTTTGAAATGTGTCAGCTCATAGCCTGCTTGTTGGTAGATTTTATACTTGTCACGGCCTTCTTTCGTACTATTAGGGTCAGGTTTTATCAGTTCAAGTACGCGAATAGGCTGCGCGTTATGGGTTGAGGTAATAAAGCGATTAATCGGATGCAAAGAGGTATTAATCACGATACCCTTGAAATCGGTTGGTAAGTAATTGCCAAGCAAAACAGGTGCTAATGCTTGATGTGTGGCAGGAGAGTCGGTAGCGTCAATATTTAATAGGCGTTGATGCGGTATAAAGCTGGTTGCCTCTTGCGCCCAAAGTGCCTCATCGAGCGTTGACAGCAATGTTTCATCGTCAATAAGAATCAACACCGACTGAGTGCTCTTATTAAGTGCCGTTTGCGTCAACTGACAAATAAAGCCCAAGAAATCTTGGGCTTTACTCTCACTTAATACATAAAAGCTTATATTCATAAAATACTTTTCATAAAATAGTTTTTATAAATCTACTAGGTCATATCTGCACTGTTTTTTAAGTATTCCATAAACAGTGGCACAGGACGACCTGTTGCTGCTTTATTCGCGCCTGAATTCCAAGCCGTACCAGCGATGTCTAAATGCGCCCATGCTTGGCCCTCTTCAATAAAGCGTGACAAGAAGCAAGCAGCAGTGATAGATCCGCCAGCTTTGCCACCGATATTTTGTAGATCAGCAATAGGTGATTCGAGTTGCGACTGATACTCGTCATCCATTGGCATATGCCAAATAAGATCACCTGATAGATTGCTGGCATTCTCAAGATCAAATAAGACATCTTCGTCATTACTATAGACCGCTGAACGTACATGACCCAAAGCAACCACACAAGCGCCTGTCAAAGTGGCCACATCAATGATGGCTTTTGGCTGATAGCGTTGTACATAGCATAAGGTATCGGCCAATACCAAACGGCCTTCTGCATCGGTGTTCAAGATTTCAACTGACATGCCGTTCATGGCTTTGACGATATCACCCGGACGAGTGGCATCGCCTGATGGCATGTTTTCAGCGCAAGCAAGTGCCCCAACGACGTTGATCGGTAGGCGCGCTTCGCACAAGGCTTTAATCGTACCCAATACTGAGGCTGAACCGCCCATATCAAACTTCATCTCATCCATTGACGCGCCTGGCTTGATAGAGATACCGCCTGAGTCAAAAGTGACGCCTTTACCGACTAAGACAATAGGAGCATCATCGTTTGTGGTTTGAGTGTCGCTGTTTTTATCCGTCTTTTTAGACGCTTTTTTGGTTGGTAGTTTATCAGCCAAGGCCTTTAGACCGCCTGTTACTTTTGCGCTTGCATTGCTACCAAATGCTGATTTGCCTTGGTATTCCATCAATACTAGCTGACCTTCTTTAGTAGAGCCTTGTGCCACAGACATGAAGCAACCCATACCTAACGCTGACATCTCTTTTTCACCTAATACAGTGACTTTTAAAAGATCAGGATACGTTTTTGCCAGCTCTTGTGCTTGTTCTGCCATATAAGCAGGGAAGCAAATGTTACCTGGCTCATTGGCGACGTCACGGGTGAGGCTCTGACCTGCAAAGACCGCTTGCGCAAATTCTAACGACGCTTGCAATGATTTATCAGCAAGTAAGTAAATATCGGTTAGGACAGACGTTTGTTGCTCAGACTTGTATTTATCAAAGCGATAAGTCGCGGCCAATAGGTTTAACGCTAGCTGACCAAATTGGTTTTCTTCGAGCTCATCACCCAAAGCCACAGTAATAGAGTCCACACGTTTTTGTGTGCTTTGATAAATAGTATTGGCGATTTTTTGCAATACACTTTGGCTTAGCTTGTCAACGTTGCCCACGCCGACCAATAGCAATTGTACTGGATTTTGCTTGGTGGTTTTTTTATCGCCAGCCAATGCATAATCTGCCACGGTTTCACAAGCCTTACCGTTGAAATGTGAGACTTCAATCAATTGCTCAATGCGCGTTTGGTAATCGCTCAACGCTGACTCGGCTAAGATATTTTTCTTATCATCGACTAAGACCACAAGACAGGCTGCGTCTTTACTCTTGGCTTCTTTTTTGAGAATTTTTTGCGTATGTGTCTTTGGCAAGCTTTGTGTTAATTGAATATTCATATAATTATCCTTATTAGAGTTATAAAAATGCAGGTTTTTTTTGATTGGTTATACCTGTTAAATCATTTGGCTAATTAAGCCGCCACAGTAGTGTAGCATATTGCAAGGGAAGTTCGCAGTGAGCAAGGCTCAGGTAATATCTTCGAACAACTCTGCTAAGGTAGTTTACGTTTAAGGGTAAAGTCAATCTGAAATAAAAATGATATACATAGCCATTTAGCCATTTAGCCATTGACCAATTCATCTGTGGTGACTAAAGCGGCAAATCTATCTTGGAGCGCAGCCATCGCAGCTTCGTGCACCACCTCAGCACTGAGGGTTTCTTGTTTAGCACTGGATTTGGCGCTAGGCAAATCACGAGTGGCGCAGGCGTCGTGACAAACAATATTATCAAAACCTAGGTCAAACGCGGCGCGGGCGGTTGAGCTGACGCACATATGACTCATAAACCCAGCAAAAATAATTTGCGACTTACCCGTATCTTTGATCAATGATTGAAGATTTGTTTCATAAAAGGCATTGGGATGTTTTTTGGCAATGGTCGCTTCATTTTTTTGCGGTTGTAGCTCACTAACAGTTTTGACCTTATCTGATAACGGATCGAACACATTGCCATTGTCGGCACCGTGGTGAGAAATGTGAAAAATAGGAATATCTTGCTGACGAGCTTTGTTAAGTAATCGACGTCCATTTTCAGTGGCTTTTGCCCCTGCTTGTCCTAATGGCATCGCGCCATTGACATATTCGTTTTGATAATCGATTAAGACGAGGACACAATTTGACCAATCAAGCGGTGCAAATTCACCACCAGCGAGTTCGAGTAAGGTAGAGGGCATAGACATAATAGGCTCCTTGAGCGATGAGAATAAGAGAATGGATCAGTCTAGCAATTAATATCGCAAAGGCGTGTTCAATGATACGAAGGACAAACAAACCTTTCTAAAGTAAATAACATAAAAACTTGTTGTAAAAAAAAGCTAAATTTCAGAGGTTTATCTGTTATAAATTCTTTTTATTTACTTTCTATAATGCTTATCATTACCTATTCCAAGGCGCTATCAGTAAGGTTAAGGCAATTTATTTCAAACACATTTCACCGCTATTTTAGACCAAAATATGGTAGGATTAGCGGTTATATTTATCGTTTCTATCCGTACAATTATGCGGATGCAAAAGGTCTCTACTGTTACGGTTGGTCATGTATTTGACTGATTGAGTAGGTGGCTAATCATTACTGTGTTTATAACCTCGCGATGAGCGTGCGATAAATTGTGCCAATAACACCAACACCAACCCATAAAGAACCATCCATAAAGAGTACCTATTGTGATATTACGCCGCTATATGACTCAACAAGTTGCCTCAACGACCGCTTTGGTCTTGGGGTTTTTAGTGGTAATGATGCTTGGCGGCCGTTTGATTCGTTACTTCGGTATTGCGGCAGAAGGCAATCTAGATATCAGTTTGTTATTTACCATTATTGGTTATAACTTGCCGTATTTTTTAGAGCTCATTTTGCCGTTGGCGTTTTTTATTGCATTGATGCTGGTCTTTGGTCGCTTGTATGTTGATCAAGAAATGGCTGTGATCAATGCCAGCGGCATGTCACGTGGCAAACTTGCACGATTGATGACGCCACTGATATTGGCATTGTTTGTCGGTGAAGCGGCTTTGTCCGTTGTGGGTAAACCGTGGGGCGTTCGCTCATCTGAGCAAGTTTGGCAACAGCAAGCATTGACGAGTGCGTTTGATTTAATACGTCCCAATCAATTTATCAGTAGTGGCAATTATCACTTGTATGTGGGTAGCTTAAGTGATGACAAAAAACAATTGCAAGATGTGATCCTTATTCAGTCTGAACCCAATAGAAAAGGGACTGCTAACGATGCAGAGTCGGGAACTGAAGTTAATAATCGCATTGATCCGGAGACTGCCGAGCAATTGGATATTCCAAAGCTACCAGATGCAATGATCGGTAATAGCGATATCAGTAAAGACACCATCACCTTAGCCAAACGCGCAGAACAGGTGGACACAGGGGACAGCGGTGTGACTCAATTGGATTTATTCCAAGGACGTCGTTATGAAGTGGGCGCGGGCAGTCTGAAGTATAATCAAGTGAGCTTCGATCGTTATCGTATTACTTTGAAGGAGTCGTCCACTGATACGGTGACTGAAGACAATATTGAAACACAAGCAATTGGTCCTTTATGGCAGGCTGCAACGGGTGGCACGCCATCGAGTAGTGGTAATGCGTTACGCGCCGCTCAAGGTGAGCTTGGTTATCGCTTTGCCTTGCCGTGGCTCATGATCATTGCGCCGATGCTGGCGGTGCCACTCGCGCAAGTACGTCCGCGCCAAGGTCGTTGGCTGCGTCTATTCCCTTCCATCCTATTATTTGTTAGCTGTGCACTTGGTATTATTTCACTCAAAAACGCAGTGAGCAAAGGTAGTGTCAGCGTGTGGGCGTATGCGTGGTTTGTATTAGGATTTATGGCGTTGGCGCTTTATCTGAATTGGGGCAGCCGTGTGCAGCATCGATTGCGTTTTCGCAAGCAGGACGCCGAGCGGTTAAGTACGCCTGATTACTCCAGCCGTGGCTCACAAGGAGGGCAGTCTTAATGCGCTCTTTATTTTCGAAATCTTCGGCCGCAAAGCAGTTATCTCAAATGCCCAGTAACTTAAAAGTGCTTAGTCGTTATGTCAAACTCAACGCTTTGCTCGCCATTGTCGGTGCGGTCGTTGGTTTGTGGGCATTGCAGTTGGTGTTTTCCTACTTGTCTGAGCTAGATTCATTAGATGACAGCTATACGATGGGGCAGGCAATCAAGTATATCTTTTACCGCTCGCCATACTTTTTAGAGCAATTTATTCCAACAGGGGCGCTACTTGGCGCGGTTGTAGGGTTAGGGCTGCTGGCGAATAAAAGCGAGCTGGTGGTGATGCGCGCGGCGGGTGTGAGCGTCTATCGTATCGTTAGCTGGGTGTTACAACCGGCATTGATTTTTGTACTGCTGGCATTGGCGATTAATCAATTTGTCTTGCCAGCCTCTAATCAATTGGCAAAAGAGATCAACGATTCTGATAGTCGCTCATTGGTCACTTCAGTGCGTGGCTATTGGACCGTGCAGCCGCGCTTTGGGAGCTCAGAGAACGGTGATGCTAAGCCTGATGGCAGCGATATCCTATATATCGATTATGCCGATGTTCAAGGTAACATCGGTGAGGTAAAACGTTGGCATCTAGATAATAGTGGTAATCTGCAAACCGCAGTTCACGCTGATGATGGGCAGTATATCGGTCGTGAACCGTTGGACAGTGCTGATAGTAAACCAAGCGAGCAATATCGTTACGAGTGGCAGCTGAACAATATGACTAAGCTGACCATCAATCAAGGGTTCGATAGTAGTCAAGCCATTGCGCCGTCTGATACGTTAAGCTTGCCGTTTGCTCCAGAGTCTGTGTATTTACTGACGCGCAAGGCAGAAGATTTGTCATTGACCCAGTTGTACGAGCACCGTCAATTTATGCGCCAACAAGGTCAGCGATCCTTGAGTCATGAGCTGGCGTTTTGGCAAAAGCTGTTGTCACCTTTATCAATATTGTCGCTCGTCATCGTTGCTTGCTCATTCGTCTTTGGCTCGCTACGGACGCACAGCTTAGGCTTACGTATTGTCGTGGCTTTGCTATTTGGCTTGCTCTTTAGCTACATTCAGGATTTGGTTGGGTTTGTATCGCTCGCCACAGGATTTTCGCCCATGCTGATGGTGCTATTACCGATTATCGGCAGTGCCGCGCTCGGTGGTTATTTGATAAAACGGCAGATGTAAAACAGGACAGTCCACCATAAAGCAGCCTGTCAAGACAGTATAGTTTTGACGGGCTTTGTTGTTTTTGACATATCGTCTTAGTTATATGTCATAGCGATATCTAGATCTAGCGACTTACCATCAATGCTCGTCATCTTGATTGGAAGCAAGCACCGTTTGCGCACTTGTCCAAGCGTATTTGCCATAGCGTTCATTATCAAGCGGCTCAAGTTGACCGCGTCCACTGAACATATCTCGAATATACTGCATACCTTGCCAAGCGGGAAACACGTCTATTTTTTGCGTATCTAGTTTACGTGCCAAGGTAATGAGTAGGCTTAGCCGCTTCATCCCACCTGCGCGTAGTGTCTTATAATGAGAGTCTGTCAAAGCTGACATGACGTTGGCGAGAGCGTTTGCGCTCACAGTATCCCCTGAAATTCTAAGAATCCGTGGCGCATCGTCATCCATAGCAGCCAGTGCGGTAAAATGAGCAGCATCGTCTCTGGTGGTAAAATTCAGCGCTTGGTCAGGATTGCCCCAATACAAAATCCGATTGAGTTTTTTGATGACGATAGGCGCTTGTCCTGTCAGCAGATCGGCAAATGCGCCACACAATATCGAGGTTGCTTGAATGGGTGTGGCATCTAAGCGTTTCTTAAAGTCGCGCCTGATATCCATATTCCTATTTTGCCCTGCTATCGTTTTGGTAAAGTCTAGCGAAAAATCAGAAGGAATAAAGCGCGGTACACCTGCCTGAACAGCGGCATTTAACAACTTTCCTTGAGTATCAATCAGGACAGGTTCCAAACCATTAAGGGTCGATATTACACAGTGTACCCCTTCCAACGCAGTAGTCAGCGACAGCACATCATCAAAGTCAACGAGATGAACGTCGGCCCCTTTTTGTTTGATGAGATGGCAAATGTCAGAGGACGTCTCTTTACGAACAAGGGCGCGCACGCTTACTTCTTTTTGACATAAGGCTTCGATAACTCGTAGACCGAGATCGCCACTACCGCCAGCAATCGCAAAAATCCGACGGTCGGTGTTCGTTGATGATGCAGTTTGTTTTTTCATAATAGAAACATCCAATAGCAGTTGCATGAAAAAGGGCGAAAACACAGATCTTAATTAAGTAAACCCAAGGCTTTTAAACATAATATTGCCTCGTCAACCTTCAGATTGAGTGAGCTTTCGGTATCACCAAGCAACCTCCTCATCAAATAAGGGATAAAAGCTATGTCGATAAACTTTTCGGCAATGAGCCGCGCATGATGATCGGCTTCATGATTTAGCGTTGGTTCAAGCGCTGCTGAAATCATGGCGACTGCAGCTTCACGACCAATATAATCCACCTCACGGATCAAAGTACCATGGCGCGGTGCCTCAGTAATATATAGACGCATTAATCCTAACGGTATTGGCTTAGTCGCTTCTTCAATCATTTTTTGACCCACAAGGCGCAAGGTCTCCTCAGTAGACAGACCATTGGGCAAATCTGTGACTGATGGCATAGCAGAGGCAACATTCGATCGAATCATCGCCTCGAAAAGCTCAGACTTGTTGCTGTAGCGAGCGTACAAGGTAGGTTTGCTCACCTTTGCTTTGCTTGCTATGGCTTCAAACGTTGTTCCATCTACGCCATTTTCAAGAAACAAAGCCGTTGCCGCTACCAAAATACGGGCGTCTATTTTGATCACTTCTGAAAGTAAAGGTCGGCCACCTTTACGCTTCGGTGGTTTCTTTGCACTTGTCATTTTACTACTCATCTTTTGTGTTCCACTAGAAATACAGTTATTTAACTAAACGATTATGTTTAGATTAACTATAGCTAATTTTTATCCAGCAGTGATATATTTTTAAAATAAACTGCTTTTATAGGTGGATAATAAGAATTTACTACTGTTAATAAAAAAATTATTCTCTTTACATTGTATATTAACTATACTTGAGCGTATAGTTAATTATATATAGACCTGATTTTTTCTATTGCAGTCTGATATTTCATTAAGGAAAGACCATGCCAAATACTATCCAGCCTTTCGTTTTAGATATCCCTCAAGCTGACCTTGATGATTTAAAAGCGCGCTTGTCTCGCACGCGTTGGCCAACCAAAAGCCCTGTCGAGGACGGTAGACAAGGACCGCCACTACTTAAAGTACAGGCGCTGGTAGCGTATTGGGCTGAACAATATGATTGGCGACGTTGTGAGCGATTACTGAATGCCTGGGGGCAATATGTCACCGAGATAGATGGCATATCGATTCATTTTCTGCATATTCGTTCGCCACATAAGGAGGCGATGCCGCTACTGATGACGCATGGTTGGCCGGGTTCGGTGCTAGAGTTTCGCCATGTGATTGATCGTCTGGTCAATCCTACCGAACATGGTGGCACTGCGGAAGACGCCTTTCATTTAGTGATTCCTTCGCTACCAGGCTTCGGCTTTTCGGGCAAACCTGATGAGCCTGGCTGGAATCCAATGCGAGTGGCGATGGCATGGAAAGTTTTGATGCAGCGGTTGGGTTATGAGCGATGGTCGGCACAAGGTGGTGACTGGGGTGCGATAGTGACCATGATATTGGGTCAGATGGCACCCAATGAGCTTGCAGGTATCCATCTTAATTTTATACCGTTTCAGCCAACGGACGCAGAAGTGGCAAATGCTGATGCCAGTGAAACAGCCATGTTGGCAGACGCTAAGCGTTACGATCAAGAATTTTCAGCCTATATGAAGCTGCAATGCTCCAGACCGCAATCGATTGCCTTCTCGCTTGCTGATTCTCCTGTGGGACTGGCTGCATGGATTTATGCGCTTTTTCAAGATGTGTCAGATAGTAATGGCAATCCAGAGCGGGTATTTTCTTTCGATGAGATGATAGATGACATCATGCTGTACTGGTTGCCTAATACAGGACCGAGCTCTGTGCGCTTTTATTGGGAGGCGGCGCAGGCGATGGCTGACAATAATAGGGAACAGCAGAAGATGCAAACGCCAATGGGTATTTCTATGTTTAGCGGGGAGCAAGTACGACTGTCACGGCGCTGGGCTGATGCCCGATTTGACAACATTGTCCATTTTGCTGAGCACGAAAAAGGCGGGCACTTTGCCGCAATGGAGGCACCTGAAGCGTTCGTTGATGACTTACGCGAGACATTTCGATCGCTACGCTAATTTAAAAGCGTTCACTGAATTGAATTTGAAGTAGCAATACTGGTGGTTTGTGAAAGTAACGCCATATCTTTTATAGCAGGCGCTACTTTCACAAATACAGTATGTTTTAAAACTTTGCTTATGGTATCTGTCATTACTTGCAGCGATGTATCATCAAAGACATCTATTAATCTTTGGTCGCCATAGTAATCGTATAGGTTTTACCTTGTTTGATTTTTTCGCTATTGCCAAACACTTCGGTAAACGAGCGCTTCATAAATTGACGTAAGCCATTGATGGTCACCACGTAAAAACGCCCACCTTTACGCATGCGCGCATAAGCATCGAGGAAATACAGATAATGCTGTTCTTTGCCGACTTTGGCTGGCAAGTTCGACATCACCAAACTAAAGTCTTTGTCTTTTGCGACATGGTTGAAGCCATTTGATAAATGTACATCGACGTTTTTTAGACCATTTTTTTCACAGTTACGGCGTGCATATTCTACCGCCATAAAGTCTTTATCAATTAGCGTATGCTGACCATTTGGACATTCACGCGCCGCTGTCATGCCAAGTACACCATAGCCACAGCCCAAGTCGATTGAATCATCATCGTCTTGGAAATCCACATAATCAAGCAGCATCAAACTGCCATCATCGAGCTTTTGCGGTGAAAAAATACCCCACGTGGTCGCAAAATCAAACGGCTTACCCAGTACGTCTTGGCGAAAGTTAATGTCTTCGCGCCAGTGTTGGGCGTTTTTTAGAAGGTCAGCAGGTGGTCTATGGCTCATGGGAGTCTCAAATAATGGATAGGTAAAAGGGGGTGCGTTGTCCAATTAGACAGTGCGCATCGTATGATGGGTATTGTAGCGAGAAAAGGGTAGGTTTGCAGCTAGGGATTGAGAGAATCTATCAGAAACGTTGATGATAGAAAAAGTATAAAATGTGCTTAATATATGTCCATAAACGTTAAACTTGCTCATTCAATCCAATTTTTTTAAACTAGTGACAGGGTATCCATACTGAGAAAATTGATAGAATTCTCCTGTATATTCTATAATATGAAAGATCAGTCTAAAAAAAACCTCTTCCAAAAAATTTGAGTCATTTAATATCTTTTCTAAAGAATTTTCATCTTCAAAACTTAATTTTCTTTCAATACCATGTGCTGATTCGTTTCTAATAGACTGCCACTTAAAGTGCATACTTTGACTTAAAACATCTAAATCTACTAAACTTCTAAGAATTATAACTATAGGTTTGCTAGAAGAATTTAAATTACCAACATATTTCTGAACTTTGGTTTTTAGCTTTTTGGAAACGTCTGAATTTTTAATCAATTTCCCTATTTCTTTTATCTCATCAAAGTCATAAGTCTGATTAATGTTCTGAACTTCTTCTAAATATTTTAGGCTCAATGCCTCAATTGCAACACTTAAAATGAGAATCTGATTCTCAATGTCTGTTTTATAGTTGTATAAGCGATACCACCATAAATATAAAGGACTTAAGAGTTTAGATTCATTTTCTAAAAAATAATTAACATAATTTGATATGAAATTATCAATATTTCTATTATCGATATGACTAGATGGTATTAAGCTTGAAGAATGGCTACGGTTCTTTCCGTAACTATTAATTTGCAAGGTAATCGAATCAGATATCTCGTCATATTTCTCTTCTATAGTGTAATTTATTAAGTGAAAACTGATAATGTTTATTGCTTCACTGACTAGTTGATATATACGAAATATTACTGCCTTTGATTCAATATTAGAATATATCGAGTATATATAGTTTTTTTCAAACTTTCTTATTTGAAGAACTGAGGTATTTCTTATTTTTAACTCATATTTGTTTAACCTATTTTGTCCAGTGAGAGTTCTTGAGTAATCATTAGGAATAATATTTATATCATCAGAAGAATAAGAATATAGAGAGCTGCTATTACGAAAAATACTGGTCAGGTTAATATTATCAATGACTAAACTAATAATGATTTTTCTAGAATTTAGTTTTAACCCGCTGATAGTTAGAATCCTGCTAGAAATCCAAACTCGATCTTTTTTATCAGTGAATTCTAATTTAGAAAATTGAAACTGCTTATACATCTTACCACTTTGCAGACTAGATGCTATTCGCTCTTGTTGTTCATATAAAGCTTTCTGCTCAGAATAGCTAATTTCCTTCTCAACATAGAACTCTAACTGATTTTTCTCGTTAAATTTTAGCTCGCCACATAAATTATCATAGCAGATACTATCTTTAGCATTATTTAGTTGATAGATTTTGCCATTAGTTATCTGCCACACAAAATTATAATTTAAAATATCTCCTATTTCTCTTGCAGTCAGCATGTTTTACCCTCTCAAATGCTTCTTTAACACATGATCAAACACAAACGGCCCAAAGGGCAAAAATGAGCCAAGCACACCAGCAGGGAGCGCCCACAGTGGCATTTTTATTTTATGTGCTGTGATAAAAAGTATGACGATATAGGCGATGAACAATACTCCATGCACAGGCCCGACATAACCCACCATTTCAGGCATACCCATCATATATTTGAGAGGCATGGCGATACCTAAGAGCAGCAGAAAAGACGTGCCTTCCAAATAACCCATAATGGTCAGTTTTTTGAGCGCAAATTCTTGCGCTTTGGTGAGAGTGGGCTTGGATGATGGCTCGGCGTACGACACGATATAGTCCTCTGACGATTATGAATCAATATTCAATTAGTATTCTACTCACCACGCTACCCAGAAGTTATCCACGCGGATGATGCGCGGCATGTAACTGCTGCAATCTTGCCGTCGCTACATGGGTATAAATCTGTGTCGTGGACAAGTCACTGTGCCCTAATAACAGCTGCAGACTACGCAGGTCGGCGCCATGATTAAGCATATGGGTAGCAAAAGCGTGACGCAAGGTATGCGGTGAGAGTTCCTTATCGATACTGGCAACTTTGGCATACTTTTTGAGCAAATACCAAAAATTCTGCCGCGTCATATAACCACCTTGCGCAGTCAAAAACACCGCTTGGCAGTTGCCTGATTTTAGGTGAGCAATCAGATCACCGCGGCCATGAGACAGGTAGTCTTCTAGTGCATCGCTGGCATATTCGCCAAGTGGCACCAGTCGGGTTTTATTGCCTTTACCGGTGATTTGTAGCCAGCCAGAGTTTAGATTGACTTGTTCTAGCGACAGATTAATCAGCTCACTGACGCGCAGACCACACGCGTAGAGTACCTCTAGCATCGCTTTGTCACGCAGTCCAAGCGCCGTACTGGTATCAGGTGCGGCAAGGAGATTATCGACATCGGCCTCGCTCAAATCTTTCGGTAATGGTCGTCCGAGCTTTGGGCTTTTGATACGCTCGCAGGGATTATCCTCGCGCAGATTGCTCGCTATCATCCACAAGTAGAACTGACGCAGGCTTGAGAGCATACGCGCTTGGGTGCGCGGGGTTTTGTTATCTTGAGCGAGTACTGAGAGACAGTGCAGCACATCATCAGCCTGCCAGCGGGTCAGGGCGAGTGGGTTGGTCAACTCGCAAGAACGCAAGTCGCGCACATAAGCATTACGGGTACGCGTTGCTAGACCACGTGCCAGCATCGCTTGACGAAACTCCGTCATATAAGACGGTTCATCATCGACTGCCAGCGCTTTGGGTTGTCTTTGCTGTACGGCGCGGTCACGGCTCATCAGGTAGCCTCAAAAAATAAATCATATTTTTGTGTTTTGCTTTATGTACTGTTTCTTTATATGCTACAGAGCAGGATTGGCGCATCAAATCCAATGTTGATTTTCTAGCGCCACAGTGACCTCATTACTTATGCTACCCGTATGAGCAGTTTGAGCAGGTTCAATCATCATAAAGTGCGTATTTGGCTCGGCGAGTGGACAATGCTCAACCCCTTTTGGTACCACATACATCTCGCCTACACTGAGCTCGACGTTTTTATCTCTCATTTGTAAGGTGAGTTTACCCTTAAATACGATAAACAACTCATCTTCGTTGTCATGCTTGTGCCAGACCAGCTCGCCACTGCCCTTAGCTATTTTTACCAATTGACCGTTTGATTCTGCGATAATTTTTGGTGTCCACTCTTCTGTGAATAGAGTAAATTTTTCTGCAATATCAACTTTATTCATCACGCTTCCTTGCTAGATTTTGGGTGATTTGATGCAAAAACTTTGAGCAGTTAATGTCCTAACTCATTCATGATTAGCTGCTTTTCTTTTTAACCACATAACGATACAGCGTACCACTCTCAGCTGCTGCTTCGTCACCAGCGACAGTGAGTTCATCAGGATCAACGTCCAAACTCACGTTTTCAGCCAACGTTTCTTGACCGAGTAGCTCATGACCCAGATGACGACAGAAATTTGGAATGTCACGGGTGGTAGCAGGGTCAGTGGCCAATATCTCAATCACCTCTCCGCTATCTGCTTTGCGAATGACTCGGTGCAGCATCATAACGGGTTCAGGGCAGATCAGCCCTTGTGTATCTAAGTGATGGTCGATGGCGGTATTTGGTTTGGAAATGGTCATAGTCATTATCGTAAGGCTAAATAAATAGGTTGAAGAATGGATCGCTTGTTTGATTTCTTATCACGGCGTGCTTTTTGGATCGTCTACCGCTTCTGTCTCTTCGTCAGTATTCGCCACGTCTAAAAAGTTAAAAAAGCGCTTAAAAGTCACTTTGAATAAAAACGCCACACCCAGCCAACAAGACAAGCCCAGCCATGCAGTATCTGAAAACAGTAACTCACCGATTAGAATAACGGTGGATACACCAATACTCATGGCAATCATTGACGGCTGGTTTAAGCGATAACGATAGACCACAAACGCATCATAAAGCGTGATGGGAATGGTCAGCGCTACCAACACATAAGGCAGATTGTAAAACAATTGATAAAGTAGTTGGTTGTCATGGAACATCTTGATACTGGCAATCGTACCAAAGACCACAAACGCAATAATCGCCGCATAAATAAAGTAAATCGCTATTTGGTTTATGCGCTGCGCGCCTTTAATGCGCGCGATGGCAAGCGGGGCAAACCCATGTTGCGATTTATGCAAAGATTGGTCTGAGGCAGTGGTCATAATAATCAGTCATTTATCCGTTGAGAGGTATGAGGTAGCAAAAGAGCGGGCTAAAGGTGAACTTGTCTTCTACCTATTTTGCTTAATTATTCTGCCTTGATGGCATCAATAGCGATGCTGCTACTCGGATCTGCAAAGTAAGTCGACATTAGGATACAGGCAGAAATGTCATCAATCGGGGCGCGCTCGTGTTTGATCCAGCCATTCTCCCACGCGATTTCGCGCGCCGCGACGGAGGTTAAGCGCTCATCACACAGAGACACTATCACAGGTAAATGCTGCTCCATGATTCTATGAGCGAGGCGACGGGCAAATTTGTGCGCGCGCTTCGAGAGCATGGAGCTGCTGCCATCCATATTTAATGGTAGCCCAACCACCACTTTTGCCACGCCCCAAACCTTGATAATACCGATTAAATTGTCCCAATCTGGTTGACCATTATCCATGGCCAATATATCAAAAGCACGCGCGGTTTCGGTGACCGTGTTGCCTAAAGCCATTCCCATCTTTTTAACCCCATAATCGAGCGCTAAGACAAGGTGCGGTTTGACCGCGGGTTCAGAGACGCTATCATCAATCGCTTCTACGGCATTTTTTATAAGCGTGCTATCTACCATAATAAAGAAAGTTTCCTATCGTTGGGTCTGTATTCATCAAACCCATAATGCAAAAGGCGTATCACTTAATTAATATTAAGCATGACCAATATCACTACTCAAATAATCAAAATTCACACCAATTTTGTCGGCGGCAATTTGCCAACGCTCTTCAAAGGGCGTATCAAACAATAAGTTTAAATCGGCTGGACAGACTAACCAGTCGCCACTACTTAACTCTTGGTCTAACTGCTTTTTGCCCCAGCTTGCATGGCCTAAGCACAGCTGATAATGACCAACGCCCTGACCAGCAGCGATACGTTTGAGAATGTCTTGGCTGGTGGTAATACAGACATTCTCTGAAATGGCAAAAGAAGACGCCCATTCAGGCTGGCCTGTGTGCAATACGAAGCCAACTTCAGGATACAGTGGGCCACCTTCTAACGCCACATCTTCCATCACTTGTGGGTCGGTTACCTCAATATCCAAATCTTCCAAGAGTTTGCCGACACGCGCTTGCTCTAATGGACGATTGACCATCAAACCAAGTGCGCCATATTTATCATGACGACAAATATAGATTAAGGC
The DNA here is from genome assembly GCA_963744895.1 of uncultured Gammaproteobacteria bacterium. Classification (GTDB taxonomy): domain Bacteria; phylum Pseudomonadota; class Gammaproteobacteria; order Pseudomonadales; family Moraxellaceae; genus Psychrobacter. Next base: position 699,898 of record CAVUUW010000003.1, on the reverse strand, counting down.
CTGTGCAAATCTTGGATCTGACAGCTCCGGCGCCGCAATTAAAAAATGATGGGTCAAATTGGTTTTAGACATAGAAACAAACACAACCGAATAATGAGGGTGAAAGACCACTATATGGTGATAACCAATAGAAAAGCAAGATTCACGCTAACTGCTATTGACCACTATAAAAGCTCAGGTAGCACTTTCTGTTGTATTAAAAGTGCTGGGTCATGTGAGAACCGTTAATGTGTTATTTAACATCAGTCAATAAGCTGCGGGCGTGATCACGCGTGACATCAGTGATGGTCACACCGCCAGACATGCGCGCCAGTTCATCGACTTGAGCGTTATCTGTCAGTATCAACAGCTCGCTTTCAGTCTGTTCCTGATGGTGTTTTTGTACCAAGATATGCTGATGCGCTTGTGCTGCAACTTGTGCTTGGTGAGTGATGGCCAGCAATTGCTGCGTTTGTCCAAGTGTGCGCAGTAGCTCACCGACCACTTGCGCGGTGCCACCACTGATACCGACATCGACTTCATCAAATACCAGCATCGGTTTGGCAGCATTATTATCATCGGTGGTCGCCTGTAATACTTGCATCACCAGTGCCATGCGCGACAGCTCACCACCTGAGGCGATTTTATGTAGCGGCTGCATGGGCATACCGACGTTGGCACTAAATAATAAGTCAATATCAAAGCAACCTTGCGCATTATATTGACTCGTATCCGATTTCTTAGTAAAAACAAATTCACAGCGGGCATTGGGCAAGGCAAGGGGTTGTAGTTGCTTAATCAACTGTTTGCTGACCATAGGTGCAGCCTTTGAGCGCGCTTGATTCAACTGCGTCGCAACTGCCAAATATTCTTGCCAAGCCTGTTCTATTTGCGAGGCCATGGCATCGCTGCTTGGCTCATTTTCTAATTGATCTAATTGCCCTTGCCAGTCTTTTGCTTCATTGATCAAATCGCTCGCTGGCAAGTTATGCTTGCGTGATAAGCGATGTCCTAAGCTGATTAAATTGTCCAATGTTTGCAAGCGCTCAGGATCAGGCAGCTGCTGCTCGGCATAATCTGACAGTAATGCGGTCACCTCAATAATCTGCTGCTGTGCCAAGTGCAGCTGTTCAGAGGCTTGTTCAAAGGTTTGACTGACACCAACTTGATGATCACAAAGCTTGATCGCTTGCCCGAGCAAGGTCATGACATCTGGCTCATCAGTATCATTATCAAGTAGATGTAAGCCATGGCTGGCCTCGGTCATCAGTGCTTCGATATTGGATAGCTCTTCGTGCTCTGCCTCAACATCTGCATAGTCAACCGCTAGCAATGGCGCAATGTCTGCCAGCTGATTTTGCAGCAGTTGAATTCGGTCTTGACGCTGTGCTTCGCGGCTAGCAATATCATCGGCGCGGCGTCTGAGCTGTTGATACTGCTGATAGCTATTTGTCGTTTGCGCGGCAAGCGGGGTCGTCTGCGCCATCTCATCTAGCCATTGCACCACAAACTGAGGCTTAAGCAATGCTTGCTGAGCATGCTGGCTATGAATATTGACCAGCAATGCCCCTAAGCCTTTTAATTCAGCGAGACTGACTGGCGTCCCATTTAACCACGCTTTTGAGCGCCCCGTATTGCTTAGTTGACGACGGATCAATACTTCTGGCTCTTCTAGCACTCGCTCATTTTTTACAAACCACTCAGCAATGACGGGATTGTTTTCTACATCGAACTGCGCGTAGATATCTGCATGCGCGGCGCCATGTCTGACCATTGCACTGTCTGCACGTTCCCCAATACATAAGGACAGCGCATCAAGTAATAACGACTTGCCAGCGCCCGTCTCACCGGTGATGACATTGAAGCCTTCAGCAACACTCAGCTCATGCTGAGCGATCAACGCAAACTGATGTAAAGTTAATGATACTAGCATCAACGCCTCTCATGACAGACCATACGCCTTATATATAAGGTTTAGAAATCGTGTCTAAAATAGGATGAATAAAAGAATAAACAGGTCCAGCTATGGTCAAACTACTATAAAAATGTCATGGTTAAAATAGCGTTCTGCTGATATAAATTTTTTGCTTGTTGTGTCTAAGCAAACAAAGACTGCGTAAAATTTATCTTAGCAGCACTCTGTCTTCTTTTTAAAGTGAATGGACGACAATAGCGCGAATAGATAAAGGTGATTGGCAAATATTATGGTGTTAAATGGGTTTAAATACAAATGTTAAAGGCAGTAAATATGATAATTTGATGTAGCAAGCCTATCATAAAGCTGATAAAAGTTAAGCTTTAGTCTCACTTAATCTCTCAATTGCCTGTGCTCAAAAACTGAATCATTTCGCTACACTACTGATATAAAGTGCTGTTTCTTACAACGCACCTATTATACTATTGAGACAGCATAAACTACGTGTCATTGAGGAATGGCATACATTTTATCAAAGGGAATTTACTGGTCGCTGTAACAAACTTTGTAGAGATAATGTGGTAGCATAATCTCACATAATGATAAACTCTTCCTATGCGGTTTGTGCGTCTTACACTACGACATTACGTCATAATTTCGTAAAATTAGAGGCATATAGTGAGAAAAGGTTATCACTTAACGACTACTTCAGAACGTTTTTATACGACTTGGCTCTATAAATAGCGCGCAAGTTTTTAATACGAAAAGTCCAGCATTTAAGATTAAGTACTTCTTCAAAAACGCCCTCAATAACTGACTAAAATCAGTTACTTATTTTTTAGTTTTACAATAATTATTTGATAAGGAAGCCACTATGACAGCGGCGCAATTTACTAATGTAACCGTCAATGCCCAAGCGACTGTCTCTTATGATGGTCGTTGTTCGAGCCATACTATTATGTTCGAGGACGGTCGCCATAAAACATTGGGCGTTATCTTACCTTGTGATAATTTGGTTGAGCATTATCATTTTAGTACCAACACCTCCGAGCGTATCGAAATCATTGGGGGTGAGTGCGAAGTCAAAATAAATGGTGATGAAGAGTTCAGCTACTACCGCGCGGGTCAATCGTTCGTAGTTGAAGGCAATAGTGGCTTTAACCTACGTACCGAAGAGATTGTTCAGTATGTTTGTCACTTAGAAGGCTAATTGCCTTGCGAGTATGTGGAATGATCTGCATACGGTAATGCTCTTCCACACGCACTATGAAGCATTCAAAAAAATAAACAATATCGGATTGGTATTGTTTATTTCTTTTTTTGGCAAATATTATTGATAGTCAGTCGTTGATTGCTTGATATAATAAAGCCATACCTCTTTTTATCCTATCGCATTGCGCGATACCTACTTATATTCAATGGGCCTATTATGGCAAAACCAATTTATTTTTATGGCATTCACGCAATTGATGCTTTACTTGAACATCGTCCACTTGATGGGCTTAGCCTATTTGTACAACAAGGCCGTGAGAGCGACAGTCACGTACAAGCCATCATGGCACAAGCGGGCGACAATGGTATCAGTATTCAAGCCGCGCAAAAAGATAAGCTGACGCAGCTATGTGGTAGCCCGCAACATCAAGGCGTGGTGCTTCATGCGCGTCCACTGGGCTTTGCCGATGAAGGTTTGCTGGATACGCTTGCTGGACGTGACCAGTGCCTGTTATTGGTACTCGATCAAATTACGGATGCGCACAATTTTGGTGCTTGCTTGCGTACCGCTGTGGCGATGGGTGTGGACGCCGTTGTTTGTCCCAAACATCACGCCGCAAGTCTGACTCCAACGGTTGCTAAGGTCTCGGTTGGCGCAGCTGAGATGATGCCCATTATTAGCGTGACCAATTTGGCACGGGCACTATCACAGATTAAAGATGCAGGGGTCTTTGTTTTTGGGACAGCATTGAATGCAGATGCCAAGCCAATACATGCTGCCGATTTGACAGGTAAGACGGCGATTATTATGGGCTCGGAAGGAGAAGGGATGCGCCGTTTGACGACAGAGAGCTGCGATGAGTTGGTTTATATTCCGATGTCAGGCAATGAGCATGGCAACCTACAAAGTCTAAATGTGAGCGTTGCAACTGGTATGGCGCTATATGAAGTCAATCGGCAGCGTACTTTAGCTGCTGGGCAAGCGTAAGATAATCTTGATGTAAAGGCTCAAGTTTGACATAAAGATCAGCCAGATCGCTCTCGTTTAGAATGACATTATCTGCATGACGATTGCGCTCTTCTCGGCTGAGCTGATTGGTCATAATGGCTTTGATCTTTTGTACGCTTTGTTCATCACGTCGGCTAGCACGTGCAATTTGGGTGTCCTCAGTGGCATCCATGACCAAGATGCGTTGACATAAATTCGCCAGCCCTGCCTCTGCACCCTCAATGAGTAGGGGCGCTGATAGTACTACATAAGGGCTCGTACTAGCCGTCAGCTGCGCTTTCGCTGCTTCACGTATCGCAGGATGGGTGATTGCTTCCAAGTCAATAAGCGCTTCAGGATATGTAAATACATGCGTTCTTACCGCTGCACGATCCATTGTTCCATCACTGTTTAATACCCAATCACCGAATTTTTTCTGAATTTGGCGCAAGGTTGCGCTGCCTTTTGCAACGATTTCATGAGCAATCACATCTGCATCAATAATATCGATACCTTGCTCGGCGAACCAAGCACTGGCAGCAGATTTGCCACTACCGATACCACCCGTTAGACCAACGACTAATGTCTTATTCTTTGTTTGTAGGCTTTGCGGTTGATGTAAATAAGGGGCGGTCTGTTTTGACATAATAGTGACTTATTTGACTGATATAGTAAGGATGGCAGAGGTTTGCTAAAAACTTGTTAAAAAATGGTCTTCAAAAATTAAAGGCTTTTAAAGAGTAAAAATAACTTCTGAGAATTTGCACACCTGAGTTAGTAAGTATACATGCCAAGATACCAATTGACGATATCTGAGCCATATAATAGCGCGACAATACCAGCGATGGCGATATAAGGACCAAAGGCAAACGGTCGGCTCTCACCTTGTTTTTTCATCAAAATCAGGCCAACGATAGATCCTAACAAGGAAGATAGCAGAATAATCAGCGGCAACATCATTGGCCCAAGCCAAGCACCCAGCACCGCCAGTAGTTTAAAATCTCCTTGGCCCATGCCATGCTTTTTGGTGATCAAATAAAATATCTTAACCACTGTCCACAATGACAAAAACCCAAATAATAAACCCCAGATAGACTGAGTAGGGGAGACAAACCAGTTTTGTGAATTGACAGCCAATCCTAAGCCCGCTAATGGGAAGGTGAGGCGATCGGGCAGTAACTGCGTATCAAAATCAATCCCTGTTAAGGCAATGAGAGTCCATACTAATATTAACGCGGATAATCCAGTAGCGTTAACGCCAAATTGATAAATGACCAACACTGACAATAAGGCTGTAATCAGCTCAACCAAAGGATAGCGCAGACCAATAGGTGCTTTACAGTCTGAACAACGACCGCGCAGGACCAGCCAGCTTATTAAAGGGATGTTTTCATACCATTTTATTTTATGAGCGCAATGAGGACAGCGTGACGCTGGTCGACTCAACGTAATGGGTTGGTCTTTTGCGACAATACTTGTCAAAGGCTGGGTGTGTTCATGCGGCATATCGACTTGATCAGTCATAAACTGACTACACTCTTGTCGCCAATCGTACACCATCATCAATGGGATACGGTGAATCACCACATTTAAAAAACTACCAATACAAAGACCCAATACACCAAATGCGACTAAAGCGAGTACCATATTTTCTTGTAGTAACTGTATAAATTGCATTAAATCGTTATCCTACTACTGAGCCCATTTGGAATATTGGTAAGTACATCGCAATGACTAGACCACCTACTAATACACCCAGTACTGCCATAATGAGTGGCTCCATCAAGCTGGTCAAACCATCAACCGCATTGTCGACTTCGTTCTCGTAATAAACAGCTACTTTATCTAACATCTCTTCTAAACTACCTGACTCCTCACCGATACCAACCATTTGAATAGCCAAACTTGGAAATAGATTGGTTGAGCGTATAGAAAATTGTAGCTGTTGACCCGTTGATACATCGTTCTTGATTTGCTGAATGGCATTATAAAAAACGACGTTATTTGCTGCACCCGCTGTAGAATCTAGTGCATCAATTAACGGTACACCAGCTGCAAATGTCGTTGCTAGCGTACGAGCGAAACGGGCAATGACGGCTTGATAAGCAATATTGCCAAAGATGGGTGCTTTTAACGCAGCACGGTCTAAAAAATCACGGAACTTTTTAGACCGTTTTTTGGCTTCTGAAAAGCCGATAATAGCGCCTCCAATGACAGCGATTAAAATAAACCACCATGACTGCATCCATTCAGACATCCCGACCACCATTTGCGTGAACGCTGGTAGCTCGGCACCAAAAGATTCAAATAATCCTGAAAAAACCGGCACAACTTTGATCAGCAAAATCATAGTAACAATAATGGCGACAATAATAACCGCAATGGGGTATTTCATTGCTTTCTTAATTTTGGCTTTGAGCAACTCACTTTTTTCTTTATAAGTGGCAACCCGTTCAAGCATGGTTTCAAGCGCACCCGATTGTTCGCCCGACTCAACTAGGGAACAAAAAAGATCATCAAAATAGCGCGGGTGTTTACGTAGAGCTGAAGCAAATGTGCCCCCAGCTTCAATATCTGCCTTTATCTGTAACACCAAATCTTTCATACTTGGGTTATCGAGCGAGTCGGCCACAATTTCAAAGGACTGTGTGAGTGGCACACCAGCCTTCATCATCGTTGCCAACTGACGAGCAAAAATAGCAATATCAATGGGCTTGATAGATTTTTTAAAGGTATAAAGCGGCTTCGGCTTTTTCTTAATACCTTTGACAGTAATGCCCTGTTTACGCAGGGTCGCTTTGGCAAGCTCCAAACTGCGACTGGTGGTTTCGCCTTTTACTTTTTGTCCGCGCCGGTTCACCCCATCATAGACAAAGTCTAATAGCGCATCGGTCTTAGCTTTTGCCATGTCATTACCCTTAAAAATTCAGCACTTTTAAAGTTAGTACTGTTAAAAAACCGTCCGATTGAACATCACAAGTTAGATACCGCAGGATAACAGTGGAATAAGGTCCACACTCTTAATGTCACATACTTTATTTTAGCGCAAAAAACCAGTGTTGATCTGTTTTATTTCTAAATATGTAAAATTATTGTTGAAGCCATCTTTATTCAGAGGTGACGCGCATCATTTCTTGAATACTGGTTACCCCTTGTAAAACCTTTAAAATGCCAGAGCGGCGAAGATCACGAAAGCCATTTTTGAGGGCGGCATCTTTAATGTCGATGGCATTGCCGTCTTCCATAATGATTCTTGAAATATCAGGACTGACTTTCATTACCTCATAAATACCCACGCGCCCCTTATAACCTTCACGGCATTCATTACAACCAACAGGCTCATAAATGACATTGTCTGGATTGTCTAGGTCAGCATCTTTAAATCCAAGTTCAAGCAAGCTTTGACGCGGAATGTTGATAGGTTTTTTGCAATTTTTGCACAAGCGCCGCGCCAATCGCTGAGCGATAACTAAGTTGACTGAGGTGGCAATGTTAAAGGAGGCCACACCCATGTTGCGTAGACGCGTCAAGGTTTCAGGTGCAGAGTTGGTATGCAAGGTTGAAAGCACCATGTGCCCCGTTTGTGCGGCTTTAATCGCAATTTCAGCGGTTTCAAGATCACGAATCTCACCAACCATCACAATATCAGGATCTTGACGCAAGAACGACTTGAGAGCATTGGCAAAGGTTAAGCCAACTTTGGGATTGACGTTAACCTGATTGATACCTTCTAGGTTAATCTCTACTGGGTCTTCGGCAGTGGAGATGTTGGTTGAACCTGTGTTTAAAATATTGATACCAGTATACAGTGAGACGGTCTTACCAGAACCTGTAGGGCCAGTAATTAGTAGCATGCCTTGCGGTTTATGCAGTGCTTCTAAGAACATCTCTTTTTGGTCAGGCTCGTAACCTAACGCTTCAATGCCCAGCATGGCTGAAGAAGGATCCAAAATACGCAGAACGATTTTTTCACCAAATAAGGTCGGTAAAGAGTTAACACGAAAGTCAATGGCCTTACTTTTAGAAATCTTGAGTTTGATACGTCCATCTTGCGGTACACGGCGCTCGGAGATGTCCATTTGTGACATGACTTTTAGACGTGCCGCAATTTTACCTGCTAGTTGCACTGGCGGATTGGCCATTTTTTGCATGACACCATCGACACGAAAACGGACACGATAGGTTTTTTCATAGGGTTCAAAGTGTAAGTCAGATGCCCCCATACGAATGGCATCAACCAGCATTTTATTGACAAATTTGACAACGGGTGCTTCATCCACCCCGTCAGACAGTTTGGTTTCACCGCCTTCTTCTTCGCCATCTTCAAATCCAACATTCAAATCACTATCAGAGAAGCTATCGAAGCTATCGAAGCTTTGCATCGTATCAGCATAAATTTTCTCGATATGCCTCTTAAGCTTATCTTCTTCGACCACAATAGTTTCAATAGACAGACGAGAGTTAAAGGCAATGGCATCAATGGCGTCGACACGCGTTGGATCACTTAACGCGACGAATAAACGCTGTCCACGCTTAAAGAGAGGCAGAGCATTAAATTTGCGAACGATTTTTTCGTCTACCAAATCCTTTGGCACCATATCTGGGCTTAACGCATCAAGATCGAATAAGGGATCGCCAAAGGATTGGGACAGCATCTGGGCGAGATCATAAGCATTAGCCAGCTTGTTATCCACTAAGTAGGGCACCAACCCAATTTGCTGCTGCTGCGACTCGGTTTGCGCCGTTTTCATATTCGCTTCGCTAACGACACCTTCACTGATTAGCTGTTGTGCCAGCCCGCCATATTTACTCGCTGTGATAGACATTACGACCTCTCCTGAATACTAAGTATTTTGCATACTGACTAAAAATTCACATACTATTGATAGCATCTGATAAATGTCTTGTTTAAGTCAACGCCAATCCTTTAACTTGCAATATATAAGAGTCAATGGCGCATTACTTCGATAAAAGATCTCAACATTGCTACGTGCCATAGCCCATTTTTTAATGAGGTGTGTCAGTATTGAGCAGCTCAATGATTTAAATTTTTGATAAAATTGTGTTGTGTATAGATGTCAGACTATTAGAGATTTACGTCAAGGTGTGTTAAATATTCAACATACCCTAGTTTAATTGCTTTATAAGAACTATTAAACCAGTGATAGAGAAAAAACCACCACATCGTATCAAGTCCGCTGGATAAATATTTTAAGCGTCTTATTTTTTCTGGCAGTAGCATACTATAGCACTTGTAGATTATTTGTTATACTGACGCGCATATTAGCCGAATTGGCATGAACACATGAGACAAGGTAGATGAGAATGCAAGCTTGGGTAATTGGCAATTGGAAGCAAAATCCAGCCACAAGACACGACGTCAATGCACTATTAGACAGTTTATTGACAGTGATTGATGATCAAACGCAAGCTGATACAACGCTTTCACAAAGTCGTTGCCAGCTAATGGTCGCACCAAGTTGCATCCACTTGACTGAGGTCAGTACGCGTTTAAAAAACAGCTTAGTAAAGTGTGCCGCTCAAGACATCAGTGAACACAGTGCAGACACAGGTGCCTTTACAGGAGATTGCTCAGCCAAGCAAGTGGCAGATTCTGGTGCCACATGGACACTACTCGGTCATTCTGAGCGTCGCCAGTACCATAGTGAGGCGCACGATAGCCTAGTCAAAAAATTGATTCATGCTTTTGCACAAAACTTGGGCGTGATATTTTGCATTGGCGAAACGCAAACACAATACGATGATCAGCAGACCCTTAATATTATCAATGAGCAGTTATCAGTTGTTAAAGACTTACTGATTCAGCAGCCAGCGCTCATATCTTCGTTATCTGAGCGCTTAATCATTGCATATGAGCCTGTATGGGCAATTGGCACTGGCAAAGTGCCAACGGTGGAAGAAGTCAGTCACACTCATCAGCATATCAAACAAACGGTTGCAGGCTTTGCTGAGATGGTAGACAACATAACGGTATTATATGGCGGTAGTGTTAATGTTGATAATGCTAACAGCTTTGCGGCAGATTCGATGATTGATGGCGCACTGGTGGGCGGGGCATCCTTAAAAGCAGAGAGTTTTTTAGCGATTGCGAACGCTTTTGATCAAGCCAAGACTTAGTTGTCCTAAACAAGGTTTGGGCAGCACATGAGCATAGTCATATAAAATGTCTTGCTCAGTTAAAAAAGTAAGTTTAACAGCGCCCTTGCAATCGTGTACAATGCGCCTTATTTATATAATCGATTTTGCGTCATCACACGCTGACCGTCTTCCTTATTAAAAGTTAAGATCTATTTTCTGTTATCAGTCGTCATTATGCGGCAAAAGAGGCCACCATGTTTACGTTTATATTAGCCCTGCACATTATTGTGGCCATTGCCATGATCGGCTTGATTTTGATACAGCATGGTAAAGGGGCAGATGCTGGGGCTTCTTTTGGTGCAGGCTCGTCAGGAACAGTATTTGGTGCGGCTGGTACTGCCAACTTCTTAACCCGTGCAACGGCTGTGTTGACGGTTATATTTTTTATTACCAGTATGACGCTTGCGGTTCATGCTCGTAAGCAAGCTGAAGATCAGTTTCGTTTAGATGCGCCAGTTTCAGCGCCGCAAACGCCGCGTCCATTGACACAAAATCCTGAGTAAGTGCATTTTGAGTAGTCAGTGCTTGCTATTTCGGCACGTTAGATTTACAATGCTTTCCTGTTTTCGCAACTCCTATTCTATGGATGCCTACCTTAAGTATCATTTAGCATAGACGGGACGTAGAGAAGCAGAGCAGTACAATGCGATTGTGGTGGAATGGTAGACACGCCATCTTGAGGGGGTGGTGGCGCAAGCTGTGGGGGTTCAAGTCCCCCCAATCGCACCAAGTTTACAAACGTTGCATAACGTTGGGTTGGATTTTTAGTAGAAACTACTTAATTTAGAATTAATTAAAAAAAGTATTGACACTTCTATCAAACCTCCCTATAATATGCGTTCTAGATTGATGCGGGGTGGAGCAGTCTGGTAGCTCGTCGGGCTCATAACCCGAAGGTCGTTGGTTCAAATCCAGCCCCCGCTACCACTTTTTATACTGATGTTTTGTATACTAAATTTGTCAGTAACGATTAGCCCACCATTATGTTTGTGGGTTTTTTTGTATCTGATGGTCAGTGTTATCGCGGTATCTATCCTACTTGTGCTAATCTCTAGGTCTATAGAGTACAATACTCTTCGTCACTTGCCGCTATTAATAACGCGATTTTCCTCAAGCACCACTATCTATTATTCCTGACGCTTTTATCGATAGTACTGCTTTGCGAATAATAAAAGCATTGCCTGACTGAGCTTGATGTTTTCTATGCCCATCCTTATATAAAAGCACAACATGTAAAGATTATAGTTTAAAATAAAGACTGTGGTTTAAAATATAATAGCGATCGTGATGGCTACCAGCAAAATATCTATTGAAATTTTGTGTTGGTTTATCAAGTACGCTAGATAAGTAAATAGGAAAAGACAAAGAGATTATGAAGCTTTCGACCAAAGTTGCAGAACTGACCAATATTATTGCCCCTGCAGTTGCCGCTTGTGATGTAGCGCTATGGGGTATAGAATTTGCGCCACAAGGCCGTCGTTCTTTATTGCGTATTTACATTGAAGCATTGCCAGAAGAGCAAGCTCAAGATAAGCATGTGACTATTGAAGACTGTGCTGCGGTTAATCACCAAGTGAGCGGTATTCTTGAGGTTCATGACCCTATCGCTGGTGAGTACATTTTAGAAGTATCTTCACCAGGATTTGACCGTGCGTTTTTCTCAGATGAACAAATGCATGGGTATGTGGGTCAAAAAGTGAGTTTACGTTTGATTCAAGCCATCGGTACAGGTGACCAAAAGCGTCGTAAAGCCACGGGTACATTAGACAGTATTGACGCCAATTCATTAACACTTACATCAAGTGATGGCGAGCAGTTTGAGATTGCATTAAGCAATATCGATAAAGCCAATTTGGTTTATGAAGATGCATAAGAGTTATAAATAGGTATGATCTATTGCACTACTTTATTTAAACATGTACTTAATATAATTGGTTGGACGATTTTTTATAAAATAGAAGTCCCCAAATAGTTTATGACTTGCGATGAAACCGTAATATTGGTACACAAATTATAAAATTTAAGTCAATTAAAAATGATAGGACAGGTATAGCATGAGTCGTGAAATCTTAACGGTAGTAGAAACTGTCAGTAATGAGAAGGGCTTAAATCCTGAAGATATCTTTGAGGCCATAGAAGACGCTTTGGTGGTATCGACGAAGAAAAAAGTCTATACCGAACAACCAGAAGTGGCTGTGCGGGTTGCAATCGATCGGGCAACTGGCGATTATGATACTTATCGCTACTGGACAGTGGTTGCAGACGAAGACCATGAAATGCCAGCTTGTCAGCTTGCTATCACAGATCTTGACCAAGAAGAATGGTCAATCGGTGATATCAAAGAAGAACAGATCGAATCGATTGAATTTGGTCGTATTGCGGCAACTCAAGCCAAACAGGTCATCATCCAAAAAATTCGTGAAGCTGAGCGCGCACTTGTTGCAGACGCTTTCGAGCCACGTGTTGGTGAGATGATGTATGGCGAAGTCAAAAAACAGACTCGCGATGGTTATATCATTGACTTAGGTGACAACGCAGAAGGTTATTTGTCACGTGATCAAATGTTGCCACGTGAGCAACTACGCGCCAAATCTCGGATCAATGCTATCTTGTATCATGTAAACCGCGAAAACCGCGGTGCACAGTTACTGCTATCTCGTACGCATCCTGAAATGCTCTCGGCATTGATGCAAAAAGAAGTGCCTGAGATTGCAGAACAAATTATTGAAATTCGTAACGTTGCTCGTCTACCAGGCACCCGTGCTAAAATAGCGGTTAAGACTAACGATCATCGTATCGATCCAGTTGGTGCTTGTATTGGTATGCGTGGTACGCGTATTCAAGCGGTTCAGCAAGAGCTTGACGGTGAGCGTATTGACGTCGTGGTCTGGTCAGATGATCCTGCCCAATTTATCATTAGTGCTTTAGAGCCAGCTGACGTTAGCAGTATTATTTTGGATGAAGACACTCAAACAGCTGATATTATTTTTAGCACCAACGACCAGTTGGCACGTGCTATTGGCTCGCAAGGTCAAAACGTACGTTTGGCCTCTGAGCTGACAGGTTATAAATTGAACATGATGCTAGAAGAAGAGTATCAGCAGCGTCAAGAAAACGAATCAAAAGCATTCATTGAATTATTCTATGAACGTTTAGAAGTAGACAAGGACCTAGCTCAAGCGCTCGTCGATATTGGCTTTACTAGTATCGAAGAAGTGGCATACGTACCTGTTGAAACTTTTTATGACATCGAAGGATTAGATGACGAAGCGATTGAGATGATTCAAGAGCGGGCAAAAGAAGTGGTCATCGCTGATGAGCTGGTCAAACAACAAAACATGAAAGAGCCAAGTCAAGAGCTACAAGAGCTCGAAGGTATGACAGTCAATTGGGCTTATAAAATGGCACAAAAAGACATTCTTACCGTTGATGATTTGGCAGAACAAGCCGTCTTCGATCTAGAAGATATCGAAGGTTTAGACTCTGAAACCGCAGGAAAACTCATCATGAAAGCTCGGGAATCTTGGTTCAATGAATAAGCGGTAACTGCATATCGCTGTCTTTTGGTGATATGCTATCGAAAATGAAGTGCTGGTATGAATGTAATATAAGTACTGGCCTTAACCCAAATCATTTGTAGCCAACAACTGAATTGAACATATAGCAAATAATAGACAGTAGGTGATAATACATGGCAGATAAGACCGTCAAAGAACTGGCAGAAATGGTAGGCAAAACTCCGAATGCTGTACAACAGCAATTGGTGGATGCTGGACTGCCTGCTCGTGCAGAGGGTGACCTAGTCACCGAGCTTGAGCAAGAGAAGTTGGTGACGTATTTAAAGCAAAGTCATGGTCAGCAAGAAAAGCGTCGTATCAGTCTGAAATCTAAGACGACTAGCACTGCGCGCGTGACCGGCTCTTCAGGTAAATCTAAGAGCGTCAATGTTGAAGTGCGTAAAAAGAAAGTATTCGAGAAGCCTGATCCAGAAAAAATGGCTGAAGAATTGGCTGCGCGTGAACAAGCGATGATTGAGTCGCAAGAACGTGCTGCCAAAGACGCTGAAGAGCGTGCTGAGACTAAGAAAAAAGCGGAAGAGCGTCAGGCGGCTACCTTAGCTGCGATGCGCGCAAGCTTAGGCTCTAGCAAAAAGTCAGATGACAAAAACGACGATATCTCAACGTCAGTGGTTGTAAAAAAAGGCGGTAAAGCAACTGTCGAAGTTAAGCCTAAAGAGCAACCAAAGAAAAAAGTCGCTGCCACAAAGCCAAAAGTTGAAACGGCAGCCGAGCGTAAAGCTCGTGAAGTGCGTGAGAAAGAAGAAGCCCGTCTACGCGAAATCGAGACTGAAACACGTCGTGTTCAAGCGGAAGAAGCACAAAAACGTACACTTGAGCAAATGCGTAAAATGGCAGGCCAGTATACTGACCGTGAGCCAGTAACAGAAGTTCGTAAAGATGAGCCATTGGCAGAAGGCCTTGTCGGTGACGCATTAGAAGAGTCTTTTGAAAAAGAACGTCGCGAAATCAAACGCGGTGCCAATAGCACGGGCACTCGTGGTCGTCGTCGTAAGAATCAAGATGAGCGTGAAATCAAAAACCGTAAAAACGGTTTACGTTCAACGCAAGCATCACAGCATAAGTTTGAAAAACCGGTCGAAAAGATCGTTTATGATGTTGAAATCAGTGAGCACATTACGGTTGCCGACCTTGCTCAGCGTATGGCTGTTAAAGCACGCGAAGTGACCAAATTACTGATGAAAATGGGTGAGATGGCTCGCGAAGCAGATACGATTGATCAAGCAACAGCAAGCTTGCTTGTTGAAGAAATGGGTCATAATCCAGTACCTGTTAGTGATACCAAAGTTGAAGATGATCTTCAAGACGCAGTTAATGAGCGTAGCAGTAACGTTCAAACGCGTCCACCAGTCGTTACTATCATGGGTCACGTCGATCATGGTAAAACATCATTACTCGACAAAATCCGTGAAACGAAAGTGGCTAACGGCGAAGCGGGCGGTATCACTCAGCACATTGGTGCTTATCATGTGAAAACCGAGCGCGGCGTTATTACCTTCCTTGATACTCCAGGTCACGCCGCCTTTAGTGCGATGCGTTCACGCGGAGCTCAAGCCACTGATATCGTTGTATTGGTAGTTGCCGCGGATGACGGTATGATGCCACAAACGGCAGAAGCCATTGATCACGCGCGTGCTGCTGGTACGCCAATCATTGTTGCTATCAACAAAATGGATAAGTCAGGTGCTGATCCCGATCGCGTTCTTAATGAGTTAACCACGAAAGAAGTGGTCTCAGAAGAATGGGGCGGTGATACTCCAATGGCACGTATCTCAGCCAAAACTGGCGAAGGTATCGATGAATTACTAGAATTTATTAGCTTGCAAGCTGAGCTAATGGAATTAGAAGCGCCATTAGACGGTGCTGCACAGGGTGTCGTCATTGAGTCAAGACTTGAGAAAGGTCGTGGTCCAGTGGTTAGTGTTCTTGTCAAAAAAGGAACACTGAAGCAAGGCGATTTGGTCTTGGCGGGTGAGCATTATGGTAAAGTCCGTGCAATGACGGATGAGAATGGTCAGCGTATTAAATCTGCTGGTCCTTCTATTCCTGTTGAGATTTTAGGTTTGCCTGAAACACCAGCAGCTGGTAGCGAGTTCTTGGTTGTGACGGATGAGAAAAAAGCACGTGAAGTGGCTGATTTCAGAACCAATCGCGAGCGTGAACGTCAGCTTGAACGTCAGAACGCCATGCGTTTAGAGAGTATGTTCGATCAAATGGGTCAAGGCGATGTTTCATTCTTGAATATCGTATTGAAAACCGACGTTCGTGGATCACTTGAAGCGTTATTGTCAGCATTGAATGAGCTATCGACTGATGAAGTAAAAGTCAGAGTGATTAGTTCAGGCGTTGGTCCTATTTCTGAGTCTGATGTGACACTTGCAGAATCTAGTGAAGCAGTACTATTGGGCTTCAATGTTCGTGCTGATGCGACCGCTCGTCGTAAAGCAGATTCTGCCAACATGGATATCCGCTATTATAGTGTCATCTATGGCTTGATCGATGATGTTAAATCAGCAATGAGCGGTATGCTTGCTCCTGAACATCGTGAGAAGATTCTTGGTGTTGCAGATGTTCGTGAAGTGTTCCGTTCTAGTAAGTTCGGTGCCGCTGCTGGTTGTATGGTGGTTGAAGGTACAATCTATCGCAACAAACCTATCCGCGTATTGCGTGATGACCAAGTTATCTTTACGGGTCAATTGCAATCATTACGTCGCTATAAAGAAGACGTCAATGAAGTGCGTACAGGTATGGAATGTGGTCTGGCTGTTCGTGGCTATGATGTTGAAGCTGGCGATAAAATCGAAGTCTTTGAAATTCAAGAGTTCGCACGTACTATCTAAAGCTGCTGTTCGATAACAGAGTATGTACTCATGCAGCAAGCGTAACCCGCTAAGCATGCTAGATACTCTGCCAATATTCAGCTGTACGTAGGCCTAACAGGTACACCCTGCTAGGCCTTTTTTAGCAAATAATCATTATTAAATGTATAAATAAGCAAACCTATTACTAAACAAAATAAGCCATATTAAAAAGGTAATAACATGAACCAACGTTTACAACGCTTATCCGATCAAATTCAGCGTGAGCTTGCTGTACTTATCCGTGATGAAGTCAATGACCCACGCCTGACGGGTTTTGTCACAATCTCTAGTGTAAAAGTTAGCCCAGATTTAGGCTATGCTGATGTCTATGTTACTATCATGGAGCCTGAGCTCAATGATGCCATGACTAAAACCAATCATGAAGACAGTATTAAAGTACTGAATAAAGCAGCAGGATTCTTACGTACTGAGCTAAGTCATAGTCTAAAGACTCGCACTACACCGCGCTTGCGCTTTCATTATGATGAAGTCACTGCCCGTGGTAACTATATGATGGATTTAATCAATCAAGCTGTCACCAAGACGGAACAAAATGAGAATGACGAGTAAGCAATCACTATGTCTATAGCGCCCAAGCAAACTGATAAAATAAAAATCTCTGGGGTTATTTTAGTAGATAAGCCTAAAGGGTTGACCTCACAGCAAGTCGTGTCAAAGGTGAAGTATCTGTTTAAGTCACCAAACCATGACAGCAAAAAAGCAGGTCATACTGGCACACTAGATCCAATGGCAACGGGGCTATTGCCTATTTGCATGGGTGAAGCGACCAAGTTTAGCCATTATCAATTGGATGCAGACAAATCTTATCAAGCCACTATTTTACTGGGTAGCCAAACAGACACAGGGGATGCAGAAGGTCAAATCGTTGCACAAGCACCTATTGCAAAATTCGACGACGCATTACTAGAAGAAGTTGCTCAGCAGTTTTTAGGGGCGCAAAAGCAGATACCACCGATGTATTCTGCCTTGAAAAAAGACGGCAAAAAGTTGTATGAATATGCGCGTGCTGGTATTGAGATAGAACGACCAACGCGAGACATTGTTATCAAAGCCATTGAAATAAGCACAATTGACGATAAGCAAATTCAATTAACGGTCACTTGCACTAAGGGAACGTACGTGCGTGTACTGGGCGAAGATATTGCTAAAGCCATCGGTACACTAGGACATCTAACCGCGTTACGACGTACACAAGTTGGAAGCTTTAAGGTTGATCAAGCGATCGCTTTGTCGGACTTAGAAAACATATCGTTTGCAGATCGAGAGTCGCAATTAATGCCAATAGATGCTTGTATCAATATCGATGTTGAGCTGACCTTAACACCTGAGCAATGTGCGCGCATACATATGGGTCAACGTTTAAACGTGTTTGAACAGTTGACCGATGAGTTAAAAGATTACATATTAAACAGTATTAATCACCAGTCGCCAATAGAAGACGATGGAATTGATTCTAAGTCTACTGTCTACGATATACAGAGCCATACGTCTGACCAAGCCGAGTCCGACCAATCACAGCAATTTGAGATCCCTGTAGATATCCGTCTCATAGACGAAGAGGGGCAATTTCTCGGCTTAGGCGCTGTTAGTCTCAATGGTCGATTGCAGCCTAAGAAGTTGATTCAGCGTTAGCTTTACGCCTTCAAAACCTTCTTTTTTTAAGTTTACTAACAGTTTACACTAATCACATATCGTCACATTTTATTGCAGGTTTCTCCTATGGGGAAACCTGTTTTTTTTATATAGTAGACAAATCAGTTAAGGAGAACTGTTTAAAGAATAAGAATTAAAGGAAAATTAATAATAAGAAATTAGATAAGATTTTTTGATAAAAAATCACCAGTGAAAATAATAATAAAAAGTTAAAATGGAATTTTTTGATATATAAATACAAACTTAAGCATTTTCCATAAGTAATCATTATAAAAATAATAATAAAATTATCTCCCAAAAAAACTATTTACAAATAAACTTCTAATAGAAAAAAAGAGGCACTATGAAGACGATCGCTTTTTTACTCCACAACAACTTTGAACAAGCAGAGTACGAAAAAGTTAATAACCAACTAAAAGACAAAGGTTATAAAACAATTCTTATTACTACTAACAAAGAAAAAACAGTTCAAGCAATGAATCAAGACGTAGATAAAGGTGACACCTTTACTGCTGATATATTTGCAAATGAAGCAAATATCAATGATTACGATGCATTAGTATTGCCAGGTGGTACGGTCAACGCAGACACCATTCGTGGTAATGATGACGCGCATAAGATAATCAATGCTATTAATGATGCAGGCAAGACGCTAGCGGTCATTTGTCATGCGCCTTGGGCTCTTATCAACACCGGAATTGCCAAAGGCAAAACGCTAACTGCTTACCAGTCGCTTCAAACTGACTTAGAGAATGCTGGTGCAACTTTTGTAGACAAAGCGGTACAGGTAGACGGAAATATAATCACGTCACGTAATCCTGATGATATTGATAACTTTGTTGAAGCTATTGATAAAGCATTGTCGTAAATTATAACTTCAAGTAATCCTGAATCACTCACCCATTTAATTATAACTACAATTAAGGAAATATTATGTCTAACCCTAATCCTAATGATACTAAGATTGAACAAGAACGTGCTGACTCTGCAACTGCAGCACTTAAAGGACAAACGGAAGATAACCATACCGAAGATACTGAAGCAGCTGCAGATCGTATTGCAGACAATCTAAAAAATGCTAAAGAAGATAAATAGGATATTTAATGTGTCACCCATAACAGGGTGACATTGTTGTATTTGGATTTAGCATATCATCAATAATTATAAAGTAGATATCTCGAAAAATAATAATGTAGGAGCTAATATGAGTAAATCATCAGATAACTTGGATAAGCAAGAAAAGGAAATAGAGAAACTCTCAAAAGATATTAATCCTAGTAAGGATGCGACTCCTGATAGTTTGGCAGAAGCTAGCACAGCACCGCTCGAAGATGACGATCTAGGTGGTAATGCAACGGAAGATGATGTCAAAAAATAAGTAAGTTCTATCGCCTTTTGATGAATTTTCCTCTCATTTAAGGCTAAATCCAAAATTGTAAGTATTATGAAAAACTGCTGCTAGTTCAGCAGTTTTTTGTTATAATCGCCCCTACATTTGAATCAGGTTTCAGAGGAGACGCTATATTTAATGTCATTGCTTTAATTAAGCGACTGAGTTAAAAGATATAGCCCATTATTCTGTAGCATTTTCAGATAGTTACAACAACTGATTGAGCTTATCGTACACTAGGTCAACTCTAGTAATGCAGGGTTGTCCTGAATGACGGTTAAGTGATTTTATTTATTATTCTACTGTTCTTAAGAGGATTCAATCCGAATCTGGCTTAAGACTTTTAGCATTGCCGGAGATATTTATGCTAACTAATACTGATCGTGAACAAATTATTGCCCAATACCAGCGCGGCGAAAACGATACTGGTTCTCCAGAAGTTCAAGTAGCTCTATTGAGTGCTCGTATCAACGATTTACAGAACCATTTCAAAGCACATAAAGCTGATCATCATAGCCGTCGTGGTCTTATCCGTATGGTTAACACACGTCGCAAGTTGCTTGATTACCTTAAAGGTAAAGATCTTGGTCGTTACACCACTCTTATTAGCCAGTTGGGTCTACGTCGTTAATCTAACGACAATAGTACGAGTGGCTGTTAAAACCAAAGACGCTATTATATAGCACCATCTTAGGATTCTTACTAAACCATTTGGAACTTGCTTGTTGTTATCGATAAAATAGATTTTTCTAAAAACGGTGTGGAATAGTTTCACGCCGTTTTTTTATGCTTATTCATTTTGAAGACTGCGCTCATATAGCGTGAGTTGTCACAACCAATGCAAGATGGATAATAGGAATGTTGGCAAAAAGTACTAATTGAGCATAAAAGTTAGTATTTTCTATCGATAATTGCTCTGTTCTGCAATTAATTGGTCAATGGGTATAAATCACTGTAAAATAATGCCTTGTGAGTTTGATAGTATAGCTACTGCATATATCGACTATCTATAAAATACCTGTTCTTAGTTCACAGAGTAGTTAGCTGCGCAAATATTCGATACTTAAAGGCGCAGAAAAATAGCTTGTACGGTTTTAGCACCGAAGTCTTTTGACTTAACGTCTTTTTAATAGTATTTATAGTAAAGCCAAAATTGAACGACCAAATATATAATAGTACGATGTCTAGCACAGACAGATATATGAAATAACTAGGTAACGTTATTGGTATTAATTGAGATGACTTCTGATAGAAAGATTGTCAATTAGTAGCTATATACACAGAATTTTAATGACAGATATCAGCTTCTTATGATGCTGATATCCTTTTTGTCAGTCAACATTAGGAAAATTATATGACAATGTTCAACACCATTAAGCGTGAATTTCAGTATGGCGACCAGCAGGTTGTTATTGAGACTGGCCGTGTGGCTCGTCAAGCAAACTCGATTTTGGTACACATGGGCGGCGTGACGGTACTTGTGGCAGCAGTGGTAAAATCAGAAGCCAAAGAAGGTCAAAACTTCTTTCCACTAACGGTAAACTACCAAGAAAAAATGTATGCAGCGGGTAAAATCCCAGGCGCATACGGCAAACGTGAAGGCCGTGCTAGTGAGTTCGAAACGCTAACTTCACGCTTGATTGATCGCCCAATTCGTCCGCTCTTCCCTGAAGGCTATGTAAACGAAATCCAAATCACGGCGACGGTTGTGTCATCAGACAAGACTCAGTCGGCAGATATCGCTGCCCTAATTGGTGCTTCAGCGGCGTTGGCTATTTCTGACGCGCCATTCAACGGCCCTGTCGCTGCTGCGCGAGTTGGTTTTATAAATGGTGAGTATGTCTTAAACCCAACACTTGAACAGCTCAAAGAGAGTGATCTTGATTTGGTGGTGGCTGGTACTAAGTCTGCTGTACTAATGGTCGAATCTGAAGCAGCAGAGCTTTCAGAAGATCAAATGCTAGGCGCGGTATTGTACGGTCATGAGCAGCAGCAAATCGTTATTGATAATATCGCCTCAATGGCAGAAGAAATTGGTACGGCTAAGCAGCAGTATTCTGCGCCTGAGCGTGATCAAGCACTGACAAGTAGCATGAAAGAGCAGTTCGGCGAGCAAGTTGCTGATGCATACACGATCACTGATAAGCAAGAACGTTACACCAAGCTTGACGAGATCAAGCAATCAATCATTGATGCGTTTGCGGGTGATGCTGAGTCAGAAACCTATGCTGATACGGTGTCTGAGCTTAAAGAAATTTATAACGACCTGAAGTATCGTACCGTTCGTGACAATATCTTGTCAGGTAAGCCACGTATTGATGGCCGTGATCTTGAGACAGTTCGTGCGCTTGATGTACAAGTGGGTGTATTGCCATATACGCATGGTTCAGCCTTATTTACCCGCGGTGAGACGCAAGCATTAGTAACGACCACGCTTGGTAATAGCCGTGACGTCAATATGATTGATTCATTAGGTGGCACGATTCGTGACCATTTCATGTTGCATTATAACTTCCCACATTTCTCAGTCGGTGAGACTGGTCGTGAAGGGATTCCAAAGCGCCGTGAAATCGGTCATGGTCGTCTTGCACGCCGCGGTGTCCAAGCGATGCTACCAGACAGCGAACGCTTCCCATATGTGATCCGTGTGGTTTCAGAAATCACTGAATCAAACGGTTCATCTTCTATGGCGTCTGTTTGTGGTGCCAGTTTGGCATTGATGGATGCAGGCGTACCATTAAAAGCGCCAGTTGCTGGTATTGCGATGGGTTTGGTTAAAGAAGGCGAGCGCTTCGCTGTCTTATCAGATATCTTGGGTGATGAAGATCATCTTGGTGATATGGACTTTAAAGTGGCCGGTTCTAAAGATGGTATCACTGCATTACAGATGGATATCAAAATTGAAGGCATCACGCCTGATATCATGGAGCAAGCACTCAAGCAAGCCCATGCGGGTCGTATCCACATTTTAGACGCTATGAATGAAGTATTGCCAGCAAGCCGTACTGAAATCAACGCTCATGCGCCTAACTACGCCGTTATCGAAATCAATCCAGATAAGATTCGTGATGTCATCGGTAAAGGTGGCGCGATGATTCGTCAGCTAACTGAAGAAACGGGCGCGGTTATTGATATTGATGATGGTGGCACCATTCGTATCTTTGGTGAAAACAAAGCAGCAACCAAAGCCGCTATCGGTAAAATCGAAGCATTGACGGCGGAAGTTGAAGTTGGTAAGACTTATGAAGGTACCGTTGCTCGAATCGTCGATTTCGGCGCGTTCGTTAACGTCTTGCCAAATACTGATGGCCTAGTACATATTTCACAAATCGCGGAAGAGCGCGTAGAGAATGTATCTGACTATCTAAAAGAAGGTCAGGTTGTAAAAGTCTTCGTTCAAGATGTCGATAATCGTGGTCGCATTAAATTGACGATGAAAGGTATCGAGCAAAACTAATTTTTAATCATTAGTTTGGTCTAGCCATAAAAAACGCTTTGAGACGCTCAAGGCGGTTTTTTATGTGCTAAAAAAGTCGAAACATGCGCTTGTTTTATATAGTTAGGTCAATATAAAACAGAGTCAGCGGGACTGGGATAAATTTTTCTTGCTTGCTTGCTTGCTTGCTTGCTTGCTGTGCCTGTGCAGACAGAGGCTACAAAAAATTTATCCCAGTTTCGCGTCATGATGTCATGTATCTATTTTATTTTGTATCAGCTATATATTGATGTTTTTAGGAAGGTGAATATCGATACGCAGCTTGGGTAGGTCTTGTAGTTGCTTAGTCAATAAAGGCAACGTATCAGTATGCCAATCTAAAGGTAGCAAATTGGCTGACGTGGAGGAAGCTACCAGATGGTCTCCTGGATTATCAAATATAAGTGGTCGTGCAAGTAGGGCAGCTCTACGGATACCTTGGTAACGAATAAGTGGCATAAGTTGCTGTTGCAAATCTACCAAAGCGGCACTGAGCCAACGCGACCGCGCAGGATGATAGGGATGATCTGATATGACAAGGTTGGCAATGTAGTTTGGTCGGTTGCTACTACTGCTAGCACCCAGACCTGTTTGCTCAAGCATGCATTTATGTAATAGGCAGCTACCTGCGCTTAAATTACCATCACGACAAGCGCGATGATAATATTGATAATTATCGGGAAACAAGGTTTTGGTTCTTATAAGTACAGGATCTAAAAGAACTCCTGCGGTATTAACGGGCAAAATAAGTAGCTGTGCGCTGCTATTCAAAATAGGGGCGTGCGTTAATTGTAGGTTCGCCATGTTGAGCCCCTTCATAAAATATCTTTAGTTTATTCTACAGTCTTCTCTTCTGCTTCTAATTGAGCAATCTGCTGTTCAAGTAAGGCGATTTGCTCAGCTTTCATATCAGTGAGTTTTTTATTCATAGCCAATTGTTCAGCCGCCAGTTTTTCTTGTTCGGCTAAGCGCTTGCGCTCATCTTCTAAGCGATCTATCTCTTCTTTAGCCAGACTGTCTGTTTCTGGCAATGGCGCATTTAAAATAGTTTTTGGACTTGGGATTTGATTGTTTGACGCATCAGAAAGACCTGAATTATCGTTCAATACCGTATCATCCAGTGTGGTATCAGTTGATAATCCCTCTTCAGCCAACCTATTTCCTTCATTTAATCCTGACGCATCTGTTGGCGTGGAAGCTACGGGTACTGTCTCAGCTGCAGCTGGTTCTGTCACTTGATCTGCGCTTTGAACAGAACTTGTATCTACATCAGTGGACATATTTTGCCACAGCAAATAACCAAGCAATAGCACTACCAAGATAATGGCGAGCCACCATTTTTGATGAAATTTAGCAGATCTTTTTTTACGGTTCATACGTTGGTCAAATTTATGTCAAAGAGATAGGTAGACATACTATAACAAACTCAAAATAAAAAGCCTATCTATTGATAGATAGGCTTAAAACACTATTAAATATTAAATATTAAATTTTTGGTGAGCATGGAGACTAATAGATAGCGTAGGTCATAAGCTCTAGGATTTAAACTTGACCGTACCACTAGTACCAGTCGTCATTGCATCACGCGCAAGTTGATCCTCGAGATGGTTTTTAGCGCTGATGGCGTCGGGATCGGGGCGATGCTCCGTATGACCGCATTGGGTGCATTCAATGTATTCATCAGGCGCAGGCGTCACGATATTTACTTGCACCACCGCATCCATCGTTTGGCACTTGGGACAGCGAACCCCTGCCAAAAAACGACGTTTTGGGCGTGATGACTGATAGCGCATTTAGATTACCTCGCGCGTCGTCTGGGCATTAGCTGCATCGCCCGCGTTTGTAAAACCATTATGACGTAACAAGGCATCAATACTGGCGCTACGGCCACGGAAGTTTTCAAAATTGGTCTTGGCTGGGAAGCTGCCGCCAACGGATAAGATAGACTCACGGAATGCTTTACCCGTTATCGGATTGAAAACACCTTCCTCTTCAAACTTACTAAACGCATCTGCTGATAATAGCTCTGCCCATTTATAAGAATAATAACCAGCGGCATAACCACCCGCAAAGATATGGCTAAAGCCATTAGCAAAGCGGTTATAGTCAGGCGTTTGCATGACGGCGATATCATAGCGTACCGTGTTTAGGGTCGCTAAAATACCCTCATAATCAAGCGCTGGCGTATGTGCATGGATCAACAAGTCAAATAAAGCAAACTCGATTTGACGCAGCGTTTGTAGACCGCTTTGGAAGTTCTTAACCGCCAATAATGCTTCTAGCTTGTCTTTTGGTAAAGGTTCACCCGTCTCGACATGACTACTAATAAGCGCAATGCCTTCTGCATCCCATGCCCAGTTTTCCATAAACTGACTGGGCAGCTCGACGGCATCCCACTCCACACCATTGACACCAGCGACATCGCCGACGCTCACTTGCGTCAATAGATGATGCAGGCCATGACCAAATTCATGGAACAGGGTCAGCACTTCGTCGTGGGTTAACAAGCTTGGCTTACCGTCAAGGGCTGGCGTAAAGTTCCCAACCATAAAGCAGACAGGCAGCTGTTGATGATCTTGTTCATCATAGCGATAACGTGCTTGAAAACCATTCATCCAGGCACCGCCACGTTTACCGCTGCGAGCAAATAGATCAAAGTAAAAACCACCAATCAAGCGATCATCCGTGTCAAACAATTGATAAAAACTGACGTCATTGTGCCAGCGTGAGACAGAGCGAACATTAGTATCAGCATCTGCACTCTCATGACTTTGCTCTTTTACTTTAATACCATATAGACGTTCGACGATGGCAAACAAGCCATTAATTACTGTTGGCAATGGGAAGTAAGGACGGATTTCTTCTTGCGATAAGCTAAATTCGCTTTGTTTTACCTTTTCTGCAATATATGCGCTGTCCCATGGCTGCAAGTCATCAATGCCATCGTCGTGCGCATATTTTTGCAATTGTGCCAAATCTTGCTTGGCGGCTGGTGTTGCTTGTGCTGCTAAATCTCGTAAAAATGTCTCAACTTCCGCGACGCTGTCTGCCATCTTGGTCGATAGCGACACGTCTGCATAATGCTCAAAACCCAGTAATTTGGCTTTTTGTTCTCGCAATTGCAAGATTTGACTCATGATATCAGCATTGTTTAATGACTCACCCTTGGCATTGGTATGAGTATCAAATTCAGAAGCACGCGTGACATAAGCGCGGTATAGCGTCTCACGCAGAGTGCGATCATCGGCATGTGTCATGACAGCCAGATAGACAGGTATGTTTAGGCTGGCAACATAATAAGGCGTCGGGAGTGCATCTACATCTGCTTGACTGAGTGTGCCATTAGCGAGCTCGCGTTCCTTATACTGTTTGCCTGCATCTGCTAACAGCGCCAACCCACTTTCTGTTAAGCCTTTTAGCTGACTGTCTTCTAAAGGTAATGCATAGGCCTGAGTGGCATCCAAAACGTGGTCAGAAAAGGTCGCCGATAGCGTCGAGAGTTTGCTTTGAATCTCAGCAAATTTTTCTTGCTCTGCTTTTGGTAAGGCCACGCCTGATAGCTCGAAACTCTGTAGCGCAAGCTCAATAGCCCGCGCACGTGCAGGCTCAAGTGCCGCAAAAAACTCGGTATCATTGACGATCGTTTGATAGCGACTAAATAAAGACTGATGCTGCCCCACACGCGTACCGTAAGCTGAGAGCGTCGGTAGCAATTCATGATGAATATGACGAATCTCATCATTGCTTGTCACATTATTTAAGTGTGACAAAATACCCCAGCTGCGATCTAATGCCAAATTGATATGATCAAATCGCATCACATCCGCCAATGCTTGTTCAGCGGTAATCGTAGACGAACCGTTATTATTGTCTATCGTTGCTGTCATCTTATCTAAAAAAGCATTGGCATCATCGATAGCGTTAATGACTCTACTTTGTAAAGTCTCAGGTGTCGTATCGGCAAAGTCAACGAGATGTAAATCAGTAGAAATAGAAGTCATAAGGTATCCAGTATGAACGAGAAAAATGTAGTTGAATGCAATCTAGCCAAAAAAATGAGCGGTTATATCACATATTATTTTGGCGTAAAAACGTATATCGGTATAAAAACTCTTGTTATAAAAATATAGATTCTTTAGGTTTTTAGCATTATTTATATTCTATTATTTGTATGTAGACCTTATAAAAGATGGGTTCATTTGGTGAAAATGCAACCTGTTTGGATACCGTTCTGTGAGTATTGGCATCAAATTTTGGGTAAAAAAGAGATTCGAAACGAAACAAATAGGGTTTTAACAGTATTGTTTGTTCTGCTTACAAAGCGTCATCATTTGCTTGCAAATTAACCCTATAGTGGTTCAGATTCAACTGTTAGCATCATTGTAATGGAATAAGAAACATAGATAGTGCTTCCACAGGGAACTTGATAATTAAAACAAAATAAAACGATTGCAAAGATAAGTATAAATATAAAGGCAACAGACACTAAGGATGGTTAGAAAAGTATAAGTAAGCGGATGAACCCATTTTATTTACCGATCAACCATACAAGCAACTAATAAAAAGCACATTCATACCTATTGCTTAGCACTTAGAAAAACGACAACGTTAAGCATGACTCATAATAAAACAAGGAGTACTATATGAAGGCAACTCTCAAAAGCTTACGCCAAACCAAAGCAGATCCTGCGGTTAGTATTTTCGTCAAAACCCATCGCGCCCATCCTGCAAATGATCAAGATCCCATTGCTTTGAAGAACCAATTAAAGGTTGTTGAAGAGCGCTTAACCAATGAATATGATAAGCGTACTGCGACTACTATATTGGAAAATATTCATGCCAAGACTGATGATCTAAATCACAATTATAATCTAGACACCTTAGCTATCTTTGCGAGCGTCGATGATGTACAAATCATTCGTATGCCCATTGATACTCAAGAGCGTGTAGTCATCTCAACCAGCTTTGCGACTCGTGACTTGGTTCGTGATATGGCAAGCGCGGTACATTATTATACTGTCATCTTGACGCGTGATAAGGCTCGTTTGATTGAAGCTTCTAATGATCGTGTTATCAGAGAGTTTGATAAAGACGATGATATACAGAATAAAATGGAAAATATTCAATTCCCCGTTGAAAATAATGGACTATATACTACAGGTGATGGTGGTTCAGACCGCTCATCAAGCAATGAGAGCAGCCATTTAAAAGAATTCTTTAATCAAGTCGATAAGAGCGTACAAGAGCTATGGGGTGAACATAAAATGCCGCTAGTTATTGTAGGTGATGCTAAAAATATCGGCTACTATAAAGAAGTTTGCGATCGTCCGGACAACATCATTGCAACGGTATCGAATGCAACTCACTTAGACGATGGTAGCGCTCAACATATTGTTGATAGTGTGCAAGAAGCAGTAGAAGAGTACCGTACGTCATTGCATGAGGCAGCTTTGGGCGAAATTGACAAAGCACGTGGTGCGAACATGCTACAAACAGATCTACAGGAAGTCTATCGTAGCGCATTCCAAGGTGCTGGCGAGACCCTCTATGTTCGCCGTGGTTATATTCAGTCTGCCAAGATTGACGAAAAAGCACAGACATTGAGTATGTCAAATGATCCTGCTGCAGAAGGCGTCACAGATGATGCAGTTGGTGAAATCATTGAACACGTTATCCATAACGGTGGTGAAGCGGTGTTTATGCCACAAGACATCATGGGTGAAGATCAACCGATTGCACTTGTAACACGCTATTAATGAATACTGTCTATCAATGACTGTCATAAATGAGTTAGCCATTGGTAGCATATCGGTATAACATAAGAGCATTGGTTCGATAAGAATCAATGCTTTTTTTACTTTTTTCTTTGTGTTGCGCCTGCCTCAACAAAACTAGTATTGTTGAAAGGCTCCTTGCCTCTACGCTATGAACATGGGCTTATGACTAATAAAATGATAACTACCAACTCGTTTGTTCTGACCAGCTACAACATTCACAAAGGCATGTCACCGCTAAACCGTCAGGTGAAAATGCAAGGTATCGCACAAGCGTTAGAAGCGGCGGGTGCAGACATATTGTGCTTGCAAGAGGTCCAAGGGCAAAATTTCAAACGCAATATCCAATACAATGAATATCCTGAGCAGTCGCAGCATGAATGGTTTGGCGAGTTTTTGGATTTAGAAAACAGCTATGGTAAAAACTCAGAATATGACAATGGCCATCATGGCAACGCGGTACTCAGCCGGTTCCCACTAGATCCAAAACATAACGTCAATATCACGGTCAATAGGTTAGAGCAGCGCGGTGTCTTGCATTGTGAGGTACATCCAATCGGTTGGGAGCGCCCAGTCGTGATATTGTGCGCGCATCTTAACTTATTTGAACACGATCGTATCAAGCAGTATCAAGCCATTAGCGACTATGTGCGCCATGCGATTGATGACGATCAGCCGCTTATTTTGGCAGGCGATTTTAACGACTGGAAAAAAATGTCCTGTGATAAATTAGCCACCAGTTTAGGCATGACCGAAGCTTTCAAACATTGTCATGGCAAGCTTTTACCCACGTTTCCTGCCAAACTGCCTGTACTTAGCCTAGACCGTATATATGTACGTAACCTCAAGGTCAAAGATGCTTGGGTTCATACGGGCAAACCATGGTCATCATTGTCTGATCACCTGCCAATCAGCGCGGAGATTGTACCGCTGTGATACTTATACAGCTTTGAGACTTGTACCGCTGTGATGACTAGAAGGGTTGTCATGATGTTAAATCAGTCACAAAGCACCCATAGAGATTTGGTACCATAATCTCTCATTGAAGAATCGCAAAAAAATAAATCAACAAATCAATAAATATATAAGGATATATAACGATGTCTACGCTTTCTCACAACCAATTACCAGACACCCAGCATGCCGTGCTCATTCGTGAATTTGGCGAGCCTGAGGTCATGGCGTACCAAGACGGTGTTGCCATTCCTGAACTGCAAGACGATCAAGTACTCGTAAAAGTCGCCTACACCGGTATCAATCCTGTCGATTATAAGACACGCCAAGGCAAAGGCTGGGGCGCGGAAAATATTCAAAAAGAAAAATTTGATCATGACCAGCCTGCGATTTTAGGATTTGATGTCTCAGGTGAAGTAGTGAGTAGCACCAGCGATAAGTTTGCTGACGGTGACCGCGTCGCTGCCTTAACCTTTAGCGGTGCCTGCTACGCCCAGTATGTGGCCGTCAATGCCAATCTATTGGCAAAAGTGCCAGAGAATGTCACGTTAGAGCAAGCCGGTGCATTGCCTTGTATCGGACAAACCGCGCTACAGTTTGCTAACTTTGCAGACATCAAAAAGGGCGAGCACGTGGTGATCAATGCCCCAGCAGGCGGCGTTGGTCATTTACTGATTCAGCTATTGATGAATAAAGTGGCGACAAACAACATCCAAGTCACCGTGATTTGCTCACCAGAAAAATATGCCAAGCTCGATCAGCTGATCGATACCGACAAACTGGCAGGCTGGATTGATTATACCAAAGATGAGGATTTTCCTGATCTACAAGCCGATGTGTTGCTTGACCTAGTAGGTGGTGACGCAGGCGTACGCGCGCTGAGTGTGCTCAAACCTGGCGCGCGCGTTAATGTGCTGCCAACCATTTGGGTTGATAAGCTTAAAGAAGCAGGCGAACAGAAAAGCTTGCAAGTAGCCGGTTATAAAGCGCAGCGTAGTGGTGACGATATGGCGCATGTGTTACAACAAGTCGCTGATGGCAAGCTAACCTTAAAAATTCAAAAAACCTATCCCTTGTCAGAAGTGGTTGCGGCGCATCATGAGCTACAAAAGGGCGATGCGTTCGGTAAAATTGTCCTTGCTGCCAATTGATCATTGAGCATCATCGCTTGGTATTTGTAGTTCATTGACGCTAAGGCAATGCATCCTTATTGTTGATGAACTAACATATACTATGAGAAAACCATAGAATATTGTACGTGCTTTATAAAAGCATACATAATTTTTAGCTTGAACAACACAATACTTCTGCTTCCAGACGCTCTTTGTCTTAGCATAGATAAATAGATGGCTTTAATAAATAAAGTTATGAGATGAGAAAGGAAGTAATATGACTACTGATAAAAATACGGAAGCAAAAATAACCGATCATGTCGCTTATGAAGCGCAGGTACGTGAAGAGATAGAAGCATGGAAAAACCCTGACAAGGGTATGTTGGATAAAGCGTTAGCAGCACTTAACATGCCGATCGTCAAGGCGGGTGACGCGCTAATGGATGCCCCGCAGTTTGGGGACTCGCTAAAAAAAGCGACTGAGCAAACCATCAGCACATTGAGCGATGCGGCCAATTGGACGCTGAATACTCAAGACGTTATCGACGATTATCAGGAGGAATCTGATATTGCAGGCTCTTCTATCAAGACGCTTGCGGATATTAAAAGCTTGCCAATCGCTGTTGTGGATAAACAAGTCAAACTGTTTAAAAGTAAATATGTGGCGCTGACCAGCGCGCAAGGCGTAACGACAGGCGTGGTCGGCTGGGTAGGTATTCCTGCTGATGTCGTGGGTCTTATCACCGCCAATCTACGTGCGATTGGCGAATACGCGACTTATTATGGCTTTGATATCAATGATAAAAGCGAGCAGTTATTTGCCATGTCTCTATTGGCAGTCGCCACCTCTGCCTCTCCTGAAGAGCGCAAAGCAGCATTAGATGACACTCACGCAATGATTAAAGACCCCGAAACACAGGCATTTAATCAGGTCAATGAAGAAGTCATGTCGCGTGTGCTGCGTCAAACAGCAACCAAAGTGGCAACCAACATCGTCAAGACAAAAGCGGCGCAAATTATTCCAGCAGTCGGTGCCGTAGTGGCAGGCGGCGTCAATGCCAACTATACCGCCAACGTCTGCGAAGCGGCTTATCAATGCTACCGTGAACGTTTCTTGGATCGACACGCCTAAGAAGTAGGTGGCATAAAGAATAGACGTATCAAGGTATGCGCATCTGCCGAAACGTTAGGCTGATTCGTCCCGTATCGACCGTTTTTGTTTTTGTGACAGTGTGTTTCCAAAAACGTTGTGTCGCGCCATGCATGACTATTAATTGACCAGACTCAAGATAAAGCTCGACTTTATCTTGGGTTTTTTTATGCTTGAGGACAAACTTGCGGGTAGCGCCTAGCGAGAGGGCGGCAATGATTGGATGATGACCTAGCTCCTTTTCATCATCCGCATGATAGCCCATACCATCAGTGCCAGTTGGGTAGTAATTAAGCAGGCAGGTGTTAAAGTGAGCCGTAATACCAATGTCTGCTAACGCTCGCTCAATATATTGTTTCACGTGGAACACTGTATCTGACCATGGCACTGTCTGCCGCGTGTGTCCTGAATATTGGTAATCCGCATCCGTGTCGCCCATCCACACAATTTGGCGAGTGGTTACATGGGTTTTACCGAACAGCGTCACGATGTCTGACTGCCACGGTAACTCGTTTAACAGCGTATCATAAAGGGTAGTGGTGTCTTCTATGACCACACCCAAATCATTTACTTTGCCATCAAAAGGCAACAAGTTATCCATGGGCGTCGGGGCAAAAAGATCGGTCATGGTTGCGCCTATTTATTTAACTGTCTTCGCCCAAGAAGCCACCGCTTTGACGATGCCATAGTCGTGCATAGACACCATGTAATGCCAACAGTTCATCATGACTGCCTTGCTCAATAATTCGACCTTTATCCATGACCACCAATCTATCGAGTGCGGCAATGGTAGAGAGGCGATGAGCAATCGCGATTACAGTTTTGCCCGTCATGATATCATTGAGACTTTCGGTAATGGCAAACTCAATCTCAGAGTCAAGCGCACTGGTCGCTTCATCCAAGAGTAGGATTGGGGCGTTCTTTAGCATGACCCGTGAGATGGCAATGCGCTGACGTTGACCGCCAGACAGTTTGACACCGCGTTCACCTACTTGGGTATCTAGACCCGTATTGCCTTTATCATCGTATAAGTCTTTGATAAAGTCCCATGCTTGTGCTTGTTTGGCGGCAATCATAATCTCATCATCGGTGGCATCAGGACGACCGTAGGCAATGTTTTCACGCACGGTACGGTGTAACAAAGACGTGTCTTGGGTGACCATGCCGATTTGCTGACGTAAAGATTCTTGAGCGACCTCATCAATGGCTTGCCCATCAAGTAGGATTCTACCTTTATCCACATCGAAAAAGCGCAATAGCAAATTGACTAAAGTAGACTTGCCAGCACCTGAGCGCCCAACCAAACCGATTTTTTCCCCAGGCTTGATATCTAGATAAAAATTGTCCAAAAGTTTGGTCGTCGTGGACGCTGAGGTATTAACTTCATCTATGTGCTCACCTTCTATATCAGTGTTATCGTGATGTTCATAGCTAAAATCAACATGATCAAATACGATACGACCGTCGGTTACTTTTAGGGTAGGGGCATTTGGTTTGTCAATGATGGTCTGGGGCGCTGATAGTGTGCGCATACCGTCCTGCACTGTCCCAATACTCTCAAATAGGCTGGCCGTCTGCCACATAATCCAGCGGGTCAAACCGTTCAAGCGTAATGCCATCGCGGTCGCTGCGGCAATCGCGCCTACACCTACCGCACCTTGTTGCCACAAATAGATACTTATACCAGCCGTGCTACTAACCAAAATTACACTGATCAAATGGGTCGATACTTCTAAATAGCTGACCCAACGCATTTGTGCATGCACTGTGCCCAAAAACTGACCCATGGCGTTTTTGGCATAGCTTAGCTCACGGCGTGAATGACTAAACAGCTTGACGGTCATGATGTTGGCATAAGCGTCAGTAATACGACCAGTCATTAACGCGCGCGCATCGGCTTGTACAATAGCGGTCAGTTTTAGCTTAGGAATAAAGTACCAAATACATAGGGCTACCAAGACGAGCCAAGCGACAAATGGAATCAATAGTAAGCTGTCTAAATTGAACAGGATGACGCCTGAGGTGATAAAGTAGACCGCGACATACATAAACATGTCGGTAACTGTCATGACCGTATCACGCACGGCCAGTGCAGTTTGCATCACTTTAGCAGAGACACGACCTGAGAACTCATCTTGATAAAATTGCATGGACTGCCCAAGCATACGCTGATGAAAACGCCAACGCATTTGCATTGGAAAGACACCTTGCAGGGTCTGGAAATGCACAAATGATGAGAGCGTAATCCATATTGGACTTACTATCATGACTGCCAGCATTAATAGCAGCATATCGCCTTTTTCTGCCCATAGGTTTTCTGGGGTATAAGTGCCTAGCCAGTCGACGATGTTGCCAATCCAAGCAAATAGCATCGCCTCATAGATACCAATACCTGCAGACAAAATCATAAACAGCAAAAGCCAGCCGCGCAGCCCATTTGTACACGCCCACATAAATTTAAGCATACCATCACGAGGTGACGGCAGTGGCATTGGCGTTTCAGGAAAAGCGGGAAGGCGAGTTTCAAAAAAGCGAAATAAAGCATTCATAGGCAGTTATCAAACATCAATAGCAGTACGTCAAAATCAACGATATCACTCGTTATTTTGAATCTTTACTTTTGTTATTAGGAATACGGGCTATTTTAACAAATTTCCCAATCTGACCTGCAGACGAATTGTAATTTAAGAGCCAATAGTCATACCGTTTATTGATAAATTAAAAGCAATAAATAGATTGATGAATACGAAATATTTTGTTACATTCCATGGTTTCAAGCAATTTAGTGGCTGTCCTGAGCTCATGTTAATAGCAGTTCATAGACTCAATATGTAATTGTGAAAAGATGAGGGTCAATAGTCACTTACCGTCAATAAATCAAGAAAAATCCCACATAAATGCGGTTCAAACAGGTAAAAACTGATGATGTATTTAACGATAGCGGTACTTTGCAGTGTTGCCGTTTCAGTACTGCTAAAGATACTGCGCCAAAAAAACATAGACATACGCCAAACGATCGTTGCTGGCTATCCCGTAGCCTTTTTGCTGACATGGTTCTTGTTAAAACCAGAGATCAGTGAGGTAAGTACGCTTAGTGACGAATGGGTAATTATTATTGCGCTGGGCGTGCTTTTACCAGCGGTATTTATTATCCTTGGGCGTACGATTGAGGCAGTTGGTATGGTGGCAACCGATGCCGCTCAGCGCTTATCCTTAATCATTCCTATTATTGCCGCTTTTTTATTGTTTGGTGAAGTGCTGACTGGCACGCGTGTTCTTGGATTGGCATTGGGGTTCTTGGCGCTTGGCGCGTTGGTCTATCGCCCACAGCAGGCGAGTATTAACAAAGCAGCTAAACATACGCCGCTTTGGTTATTTGGCGTATGGGCAGGTTATGGCGTCATTGATATTTTGTTTAAGCAAGTAGCCAAACATGGGACTGCCTTTCCGCTTACGCTGTTTGTCAGCTTTGGTTTGGCCGGGCTGTTGTTATTTGTCTATCTGCTAATCACTCGTGTACGCTGGCAAGGAAATGCACTGGCAGCAGGGTTGCTATTAGGCGTGCTGAATATGGGTAATATTTATGCCTATGTACGCGCCCATCAATTGTTGTCTGAGTCACCAAGTATCGTCTTTACTGGTATGAACGTCGGTGTCATCGCTGTCGCAACCTTGATTGGTGTGGGTGTGTTTAAAGAAACGCTTAACCGTATCAATGTACTGGGTCTATTACTTGCCATTTGCTGTGTAGGCGTCTTGTTTTTGGCTTAAAAGTGGATTATAGCTGTTTTTATAAAAGCGTTAACGTATCAGATATAGGCAGGCAGAGTGTCCTATGCTAAGGTTAGCTAAAAATAGTAAGGCTTATAAAAACTGATCATAAGCCAGACATTTATAAATTTTGACTTTAATAGATAAAAATAGGATGCGCTCTCAATGGAATACGATAAGCAATTACAACGTATCAAAAATGGTTCAGGTTTTATTGCCGCACTTGATCAAAGTGGCGGCAGCACGCCAAAAGCGTTAGAGAACTATGGCGTCAATGGTGATGCTTATGAGAATGATGACGCCATGTTTGATTTGGTGCATGAGATGCGTAGCCGTATTGTGACTTGCGATGCTTTTGACAATGAGCGTGTGCTTGGTGCTATTTTATTTGAAGATACCATGGAACGTGATATCAATGGCAAATCGACAGCCAATTATCTGTGGGAAGACAAAAATATCGTGCCATTTTTAAAGGTAGATAAAGGGTTGGCTGAGCAGATGAGTGGTGTGCAAGTCATGCGTCCCATGCCAGATTTAGACCAATTATTGGATAAGGCTAAAAATTACCCCGTATTTGGCACCAAAATGCGCTCCGTGATATATGAGCCAAATGTCGATGGGATTGAACTGGTCGTACAGCAGCAGTTTGATGTGGCAAAACAGATCCTCTCAAAAGGGTTAATGCCAATCGTTGAGCCAGAAGTAGATATTAACAGTGCGCAAAAACATGAGTGCGAAGTTTTATTAAAGGCCAATGTCTTAAATAACCTTGAGCGCTTAAATGACGATCATCAAGTGATGCTAAAGCTGACATTGCCTGAAGAAGCAGGATTTTATCAAGAATTGATTGATCATCCAAAAGTACTCAAAGTCGTGGCGCTATCTGGCGGTTATAGCCGTAGTAATGCGTGTGCCAAGCTCAAGCAGAATCCGGGTATGATTGCCAGCTTCTCGCGTGCCTTTACCGAAGGCTTGAGTAAGCAACAAAGCGACAGCGAGTTTGCTAATACGATTGATAACTCAATTGCAAAGATTTATGAGGCGTCGAAAGTATAATTAACAGCCGTTAAAAAATAAATCTATGATCCCAGCTGATTTTAAGTTTGCTGGGATTTTTTATGGCATTGTACAACTAAAAATATTAAACTTATGTCTGTTTTATATTTTTGGGTATATTGTGGCTCGCTTTATTATTTTAGTATTATTTTTATTAAGTCATAGTGTTTTTAGCTATGCCAATATGGCGTCACCTACTATCGACGGTACCAATACTAGTACGGCATATACAAGCAAAGATATCGATATCCTATCTGAAACCATAAATATCAATATTGATAAAGGTTTTAACCAAGCTAACTATGATGTCACTTACGAAATTTATAGCGCTGAAGAGGGCTATCGAATACCTTTGGTTTTTGAAGTATTTGATCGTGTAGGTGATAAGGCAGACAAAAGCTTTATAGTTGAAGTGGACGGGCAAGTAGTACCAGTACTTAAC
Organism: uncultured Gammaproteobacteria bacterium; assembly: GCA_963744895.1. GTDB lineage: Bacteria > Pseudomonadota > Gammaproteobacteria > Pseudomonadales > Moraxellaceae > Psychrobacter. Next base: position 662,408 of record CAVUUW010000003.1, on the reverse strand, counting down.
AATTATGACTATGAAAGTCAGTCAAAATCATTGCCCGCTTATTACGATCCTGAAACGGATACCTCTGTACAGTTCAATAATAGCGCTAAATATTCTTGAGATAAACTTAAGCGAAGGCAATCATGTCATTAACGTTCAATATTCTGCCTATCCGACTATAGATCGTAGTCATTGGACCAACCAGTATATTTATCAATATTCACTAAAGCCTGCCAAAGCTTGGAAAAGTTTTGGTGACCTAACGGTTAATTTAAAGATTGCCGATGAACTAAAATACTTAGAGACCAATCTTGGTGAGCCTGTAGGCGGGAAGATAACAACAGATTCCAAATGGTATTTTAATCGCATCCCTAAGGATGTATTAGAAATATCTTATCACCCATTACCAAGCTTTTGGATACAAGGGTTGATTAATGTACATGGTAGAGTAGTATTCCTAGTGTTGATAGCATTACTTGGCTTCATTCACTACAGGTTGTTGCGTGGCAGTCGTAAAAAGCAATTTAAAAAGGAGACCATCATTCTTTGGCTAGGCATAGTAATGGTACCTTTCGTAGCCTTGATGATTACCATGCTTAGAATAGAGTTTATAGATTGGTTATTGGGAGCACATGCAAGTAAATACCATGGTTACATCGTTTTCATTGTTGTTTTCGGCTATCCGTTGGTGTTGCCTGTCTATCTAATTATTATGTTGCTATGCAACAGTCATATTAAGCGTTTATTTCCTAATGATTCGAAAGTCGATGCAAAAAAAGCCCGAACCTGATAGTCAGGTTCGGGCTTTTTTATGCTAGAAATATATTAAGTTTTAAAAAGTGGTTTGTAATGAAATATTTGCGCCATGACTGTCATAGTTATCGCGCCACTCACCACGGTAACCTACAGACAACTTAGTATTGAGGGTTGGTGTATAACTCAAACCAATTCCTGCAATACCAATTTCGTTTCCGATTTCTTGGCCGATGGTAGTAAACTCATTGTTAGGCATACTAATGAAGTTTGCGGTAACGTCAGATCGACGGTCGCCGTTTTCAACAGCAGCTGCCAATTGACCCGTAAGGGCAAATGTCGGTGTCAATGCTTGTGATAAACGTAGCCCTGCAGTCCAGCGCATAGACTCATAAGTATTTTCATCAACGCTTAAGTTATAGACGCCAGCACCCGTTTCGCGATAGCTGTCACTCTTGGCACGCGCATAATCTAATTGAGCGAACGGAGTCAGATTGCGCTGCTGAGTGCCAATACGATGACCAACGCCTAGTCCCGCTTGTAAGGTATCAACCGAATAATCAGATTGTGCAACAGCGTCTGTCAGTATTGCTATACGACGTTCACCTTCGACATCACTGCGACCAGCACCTGCATGGAAGTTGACATCAGTAGCATCGCTTACTGCATAATTACCGTAGCCCAATACTTGCCAATTCTTGGCAGTTAGCTCCTGATCCAGACTGGTACCGTCGGTATCAGCATCACTCTTAATATAGGAGAACGCAACACCTAAATTAAGATCGCTACTAACTGGGGTGTCTAATCCTACAATGGCACCATATCCTTCAGCGTCATAACCTGTCACACCATTTTCGGCATCATGGCTACTGTCGTTACCAAGTAATTGAGCCCAAAGGTTACGCTGAGATACAGTCTGACTATGTTCGTTGATAGCATCAGTCGCTGAATAGTTTGCATCAGTAATGATACGATTGGTTGCGCCCATGAACAAGGGTTGCAGCTGGTTAGCAGCTGTAGCAAGCTGTGACTGGCTAAAGTTAATGGTAGAGCTAATCAAGCTATCAGCCAATGTATTATCGCCATTTGTCACACGGTCTTGGATGGCGCGGTCTAGAGCATAAGCAATACCCATATCGTTTCGATTAGCGCTCCTGCTAACTGATTGAGCAAAAGTTGTATCAGAAACTGGTGGCTCAGGCGTAACTACTGGTGGCTCAGGCGTAACTACTGGTGGCTCAGGCGTAACTACTGGTGGCTCAGGCGTAACTACTGGTGGCTCAGGCGTAACTACTGGTGGTTCAGGCGTAACTACTGGTGGTTCAGGTGTGACTACTGGCGGTTCAGGCGTAACTACTGGTGGTTCAGGCGTAACTACTGGCGGTTCAGGCGTAACTACTGGTGGTTCAGGTGTGACTACTGGCGGTTCAGGCGTAACTACTGGTGGTTCAGGTGTGACTACTGGTGGTTCAGGCGTAACTACTGGTGGCTCAGGTGTGACTACTGGTGGCTCAGGTGTGACTACAGGAACTACCATTCTAAGGTTTACGGCATTAGCATTGCTATAATCTGCCTCAAAGCTGACTAATGGACTGTTGTCATTAATAGCAGCAAATTCACCAGTACGACTGCTGGCACTAATAATATCTGTCCACTCATTATTCTCAGTCATATTTGCCACGGCATCTGAGGCATTGACTTGTAGTTGACCTTGACTGATGTCAGCGGCCCCTGCTACGACTAATTGACCATAATCATCAAGACTATTTAAGCTAATACCTAGTATCTCACCATCACGCATGGTGTAATCGCCATCGAGACGAAGTATACCTTGTTTGATATTAGTAGCACCTGTCCACTGTTTAGCAGTTGTGGCCATCGCTAACATGCCCTTACCTGCTTTGGTGAAGTCACCTGAGCCAGTAATAACAGCACCACTGCCAGCTAAGTTGCCGTCTTCAAATAAGCGCGCGTTGAACCCAGCAGTATCAATTGTACCGCCTCCTGTACCTAGATTAATAAGGTTGTCAGCTGTGAATTTTCTGAATAGTTCTGGCTGGAATTCTGTCAGTTCTAATGTACCATTATCAAAATTGATTTCTGATTTTGCAGAGTTTTCAAATCTTTCAACACTTTCAGTTTTGATGACACCATCATTAACGATATTTAAGGTACCGCTACCAAATGCACCTACAACCGTAATAGGCGCGATCAACGTAGCATTATCTACTGTTAATTCACCGACTGTATTTGCACTCCTATCATCAGAACCACCGAGTTGCAACAGACGGGTTACTTCTAGTGTGCCTTGATCAGTCACAACAATCTGACCTTTACCGCTATCGGCAGCGCCCAGGAAAAGATCGAACGTAGATGTTTTGGTGTTTTCTCCACTTATCTCTAAGAGGGCAGTCTTAGAATCGATATCGGGTACATTACCATTATACCGAGACTCAGAAGTACCAAAATATAGTGTTCCTTCATTATTCCACTGTGCACCACTTGCCAATGATACTTTTGTATCTACACCAATAGGTGAAACAATATATGCATTGGTAGTATTTAAGATAGCTTCGTTATTAACATTAATATTAATATTATTATTAATAGTATTATTATTAACATTATAAAGGCCATCAATGTACAAACTATTTGCACGCAATGAGGTTCCACTATCACTTACATTAACGACAATATTGCTATTGCTATTGTCGTATCTATTTGTGACTGCTAATACATCTAAATTGCCCATCTCGACTGTACCACCGTTTTCTACGGTAAGGGTGCTGGTTGAACCTTGAGCGACAATATATGACTGATCTTGGATCTTAAGTGATGAGTCTAAACCGTTGACATAAACACTAGACTTACCAGTTGTTGCTGGTTGAGTGCCTTGATTGTCATCAATATATGAGTATATTTGTAGATAGTTTGATTCGACCTTGCCACCGTTTTTTACGGTAAGTGTGGTTGCTTGTGCATTTCGAGCGTTAATTGCTAGAGAGTTTTGAACCTTTAGCAATGACTCTGAACCATTTACATTAATATTAGTATCATTGGTTAGTTGTTGATCATTTAGGTAGTAGCCATCTGTATATATATCGTTAGCTTCTAAACGTCCTCCAGCTTCAATATCTACTAATGCATTGTTATTGATATTAAACTGGTTAGTCTGCACTGCTCCTTTATCTGTAATCAGAAGACGTGAAGGTATCTCTTGATTACTACCCATCTGCATAGAATAATAGTTATTCGTATCGACATTATTCTTCAAAATGGTGCCATCGTTTTTTACGATATCGTCAACGATAGTATAGTTACTATCTACAATATTTACTTCGCCATTGTCGTAGGTAGTGGCATGAGTCACACTGACAATACTTAGCCCAAGGACGCTAAATAGGGCAGTCGATAATGCGCGTAAGGCAAAGGTGTTGCTTGAGGTAGATGTGGATGATTTACCAGAAGATTTGCCACGCGCTTTGGCAAGCTCAGACACGCACTGATAGACACCCAAAGAATGATTGAAAACAACACGATAAATATGATTCATACCTTTATACTCTGACTATTGACTAACAGAAATGTTAGTATTCCTTACGCATATATTACTGGATATATAAGAATTGTCTATATTTAATTAAGTAAATATCAGCTGTTTATAGATATATATATGGTGTCTGAAACAGTACGTTTGTTCATACAACAATGATTGTTCTTTACGCTTTGACTGAAAGCTATGAACTCTCCTTTAAGAGGAGTATTGACTTTATATCCCTCCACTTAATAGTTGAGAGATGTTTACGTACCGTCAACTTATGAAGAAGCCCCACTAAATAAGTATGTGAGTACTTAAATAGTGGGGCTTTTTTTGACTAAGATGTAGAGCGTTTTGAGCCTACACCTCTTTATACAACTGACGCCCTTCCTTGTTATATTTTTCCATCATCTCAGCCATGCCTTGGCGGACTTCCTCAGCACTGGCTTCTCCAACCTGTCCGACCAGTCCCGTATCGACTTTTTTGATCAAATGATCTGCGTCACTTAAATCGCCTGATTGCGGCGTGACCTTTTTATTAGCGGCATCTTTATCCAGTCCAGCTGCATACTCACGCACATTTTGGGTGATTTTCATGGAGCAAAACTTCGGCCCACACATCGAGCAGAAATGGGCTGATTTATGTGCGTCTTTTGGCAAGGTTTCATCGTGGTATTCACGCGCGGTATCAGGATCGAGTGCCAGATTAAACTGATCGTCCCAGCGGAACTCAAAGCGCGCTTTAGATAATGCATTGTCACGCGCTTGTGCACCCGGATGACCTTTGGCAAGGTCGGCGGCATGCGCGGCAATTTTGTAAGTGATGATGCCGTCTTTGACATCTTTTTTGTTCGGCAGACCCAAATGCTCTTTTGGCGTCACATAGCACAACATCGCAGTACCAAACCAGCCAATCATCGCCGCACCAATAGCGCTAGTAATATGATCATAACCCGGTGCGATATCGGTGGTTAATGGACCCAAGGTGTAAAAAGGCGCATCCGCACACAGCTCAAGCTGCAAATCCATATTTTCTTTAATGCGGTTCATCGCCACGTGTCCAGGGCCTTCGATCATGACCTGTACGTCATGCTTCCATGCGACTTTGGTCAATTCACCAAGTGTACGTAGCTCACCGAACTGCGCCTCATCATTGGCATCTTGCAAGCAGCCGGGACGTAGGCCATCACCTAAGACTGAACGCCACATCGTACTGCTTCATAATCTCGCAGATATCTTCAAAATGGGTATATAAAAAACTCTCTTTGTGATGCGCCAAACACCACTGCGCCATGATAGAGCCGCCGCGTGAGACGATACCTGTTAGGCGTTTGGCAGTTAGCGGCACATAGCGGAGCAGGACGCCCGCGTGAATGGTGAAGTAATCTACGCCTTGCTCGGCTTGCTCAATCAACGTATCACGGAATATCTCCCACGTCAGATCTTCTGCGACGCCATCGACTTTTTCTAAGGCTTGATAAATCGGTACGGTACCAATCGGCACAGGCGAGTTACGGATTAGCCATTCGCGGGTTTCATGAATGTGATTGCCCGTGGACAAATCCATAATGGTATCGCCGCCCCAACGTGTTGCCCACGTCATTTTGGACACTTCTTCATCGATAGAAGAGCCGAGCGCTGAGTTACCGATATTGGCATTAATTTTGACCAAGAAATTACGGCCGATGATCATCGGCTCAGATTCAGGATGATTGATGTTAGTTGGGAATAATGGCACGTCCAGCCGCCACTTCATCACGGACAAACTCAGGCGTTATGATAGTGGGCGTATTGGCACCAAAGCTCTCGCCATCGTGTTGACGCATGTCGGTTAGCTCGTGCTGTTTTTGCGTCTCACGTATGGCGATATATTCCATCTCAGGCGTGATGATGCCGCGACGCGCGTAATGCATCTGCGTGACGTTCCCTGATAAACCGTTTCCTGCTTTGGCACGGCGCGGCTTGTCAATATGAGCAAACCTGAGGTTAGCAGTGCTGATATCACGAGCACGCGCTTGTCCGTATGAGCTAGATAGACCGCTTAGTTGCTCGGTATCATCGCGCTCAGCGATCCAATTTTCACGCAGTTTTGGTAAACCGCGGGTCAAATCAATCTCGACATTGGGGTCAGTATAGACGCCTGAGGTATCGTAGACATAAAACGGCGGATTATGCTCGCCATCCTTGTCACCCGTACCGCCAACAGGCGTATCCGCCAAGCTGATTTCGCGCATTGGTACTTGGATATCAGGTCTTGAACCTTCGATATAGACTTTGCGAGAGGCGGGTAGGATACGATGCAGATCACGCGCGTCTTCTTCAAAACGCGCATCACTAGCGGCGCGGTGGGCAGGCGTCTTTAGCGCGTCAGCTTTTTTGTCTGCTTTGGCGGCTGTTACGAGGGGTGTGTTATCGGCTGGGTTATGCGTTTGGGCTTGTGATGCCGCTGAGGCATTATCTAAAGAGATACTGTCCAAAGAGGTGGTGTCTGAAATAGTCATATGCTGTCCTAGCGTGTTGGTTTTAAATAAAAGCAACACCGCCAGTATCTGCGGGGACAAGCAATCGTTAACTAGACAAGTTTATACTATGAGTACCTAACAGCGACTAAAAAATATGTCGCGGCTGGTGGCCATAAAATAGTGGACGCAGCTTTCTATCCTCTCTTCTTATCTCGTCATGCGGCACGCATACTCAGACAATAATGATGATAAAAATGTATTTCTACGCGTCCTTTGTCATAAATAACAAAGTGCTTAAGACTTCCCTGCGTCGGTACTAACCGCATCAGGTTCGGCGGGTGATCTCTCAGCGAATGTAGATAGGTGGCTACTTTTATCAACGTTATAAAGTAGGCCAATGCTACACCGCACCCCGAGTCTGTCAGTGTTGTGAATCTTCTTCATACTAACAAACTTCTGCACTAACGGCTAATAGTATTTAAACGCAACTATCAGTCGTTAAGTTTGATGCTCAATACTTTTATGAGTACGATTTTTTTGGTAACAGTGATTGAGATGACTTGCTATAACTAGGGGGTAGGTAGGTTATCTCAATATTATGTAAAGCGAATCAAAGATTCTAAAGGTTGTCATTAAACTGTCATAAAGATTTGGCAAGATAGCTCGCATGTCACAAACAATGTTTTTTTGTATCGTTGTCAAACTTTAGGAGTCTTACATGCGTTATTCGTTATTAGCAGTGGCCGTCAGCTGTACATTAGTACTTACGGCGTGCAACAAATCGACCGATACGGCAGAGCCGGCTGCTGATACTAGCAGTAGCGCTGCCGCAACGACTGAAACAACCAGCACGGCAGCCCCAAGTACAGCGCCCGCTGCAACGGCAGGGTTTAAGTCTGCTGAAAATATTGCCATGAATATCACTGGCGCAGGCGCATCGTTCCCGCAGCCTATCTATGCCAAATGGTCTGCTGACTATAATGCGGCCACTGGCGGCCAGGTCAACTACCAATCAATCGGCTCTTCTGGTGGTATCAAACAAATTCAATCAAAAACTGTTGATTTTGGTGCGTCGGATGCGCCATTGACACCAGAAGAACTTGAAGAGTCTGGTCTTATCCAGTTTCCAACGGTCATCGGCGGCGTTGTGCCAATCGTTAACATCGATGGTATTGAGCCAGGTCAGTTGAAATTAGATGGTGAGACCTTAGCGAATATTTATCTAGGTAAAATTAGCAAGTGGAACGATCCTGCTATCACTGCTATGAACCCAGATTTGACACTACCTGATGCTGCTATCACCACCGTATTCCGCTCAGACGGTTCAGGTACGACGTTTAACTTCACCGATTATTTAGCCAAGGTTTCACCAGACTGGAAAGATACTGTTGGCGTTGATAAAACGGTTAAGTGGCCAACGTCTGCCACTGGTGCAGGTGGTAAAGGTAACGAAGGCGTTTCAAGCTACGTCAACCGCATGAAAAACTCTATCGGCTATGTTGAGTATGCTTACGCTAAGCAAAACAACATGTCACACACGGCACTGAAAAACGCAGCGGGCAACGTTGTTCAGCCATCTGCAGAAACCTTTGCGGCAGCTGGTGACATTGATTGGTCACAACAAGAAGGCTTTTATAAAGTCATTACTAACTCTGAAACCGATCAAGCGTGGCCAATCGCTGCTGCCACCTTTATCTTGGTACACAAGCAACCAGAGAATCCTCAGCAAGTGGCTGGCGTATTGAACTTCTTTGATTGGGCATATACCCAAGGTGATGATGATGCCATGGCATTAGATTATGTGCCTTTCTCAGACACGGCAGTGGCATTGTTTAAAGCAAAATGGAATGACGTAAAAGGTAGTGACGGACAGCCTGTCTATAAGCCTGCTCAGTAACGTGTTCCCTGTTTCATAACTTTTTAGTTACCCTCTCAAATCACTATTCTCCGGTAGTGGTTTGAGAGGTTTTATCACAGCAAATTTAATCTTCGTTCTGATAGCGTCTCTTGGTTCATTATTCTGATAGACATATCCGCTTCTTTTTTAAGTTTGTTGTCATAAAACCGACGTAATTCTTCTGATCTTTTGATTTTATCCTATTGAATGCTGAGACACTTATGAATGACTTAAGGTCCCAACTGGCTAAACAAAAACGTTACGATATTCTGTTTGTTAACGCAACCAAAGCGTTTGCCATACTCGTACTCTTGTCTTTAGGCGGCATTTTAGCCTCCTTAATTGTGGGGGCATGGCCGAGCATTCAAGAATTTGGTCTTGGTTTTTATACCAGCAACAACTGGGATACCGTGGCCAATGAATACGGGGCGTTAGCGCCTATTTATGGTACGTTGGTGACATCATTTATTGCCATTGCGATTGCCGTACCAGTCAGTTTTGGTATTGCGATATTTTTGACGGAAATGTGTCCAAAGTTCTTAAAAAAGCCGCTTGGTATCGCCATTGAGTTATTGGCAGGCATTCCTTCTATCATTTATGGTATGTGGGGATTGTTTGTATTTGCGCCTTTCTTTGGTGAGCACATTCAGCCATGGTTTATTGAGCACGTGGGCCCATTGCCGATTATCGGTAAGCTCTTTACAGGCGCACCCATGGGTCTTGGTATGTTCACCGCGTCATTGGTGCTTGCCATTATGATCATTCCTTTTATCGCCGCTACCATGCGCGATGTTTTTTCGGTTGTACCAGATTTATTAAAAGAGTCCGCTTATGGTATGGGTGCGACGACATGGGAAGTGATGTTCAAGATCATCTTGCCTTATACCAAAGCGGGTGTGGTCGGCGGCGTTATTTTGGGTCTAGGACGTGCTTTGGGTGAAACGATGGCGGTGACTTTCTTGATTGGTAACGCCTTTAATATCAGTCCAAGCTTATTTACCTCTGGTGTGACGATTACCTCGGCACTAGCCAATGAATTTGCTGAAGCGTCAAGTGAGCTACATTTAGCCTCCTTACTACATTTAGGGTTAATCCTATTTGTCATTACCTTCATTGTCTTATCCCTTGCAAAGCTGATGCTGATGCGTATGGACAATAAAGCAGGCAACCGATAGTCGTTCGGCGGCTTCGATAAATTTTGATGGCTACTGGTACTGACAAAAAACGGGACACAAATTTTATGCTTTCTAATAATACAATCGATGCGACATTACCGATCAATGCAGGGTTTGAAGGTCGCTATAACCGAAAGCTTTATAACAAGCGCCGCTGGGCCAACAAGCTGGGTCTTGGCTTTGCGATGACGGCGATGGTTTTTGGTTTGTTTTGGTTGTTTTGGATTCTATTAACGCTATTTGTTGAAGGTTTTCAAGGTCTTGTCGAGCTCCCTGTATTTACCGCCGATACACCGCCACCGATGACCGCAGGTGGTCTACGTAATGCCATCGTTGGTTCGGTGATGTTAGCGTTTTCGGGATTGTTTATTGGGGCACCGATTGGCCTTATGACCGGTATTTATTTGTCTGAGTTTTCGCAAGGGAGTATGCTTGGTAAAGTCACTCGCTTCTTAAATGATATTTTGTTATCTGCGCCATCGATTGTGATTGGTCTCTTCATTTATGCACTGATGGTAAAAGGGCAAAACTTTTCTGGTTGGGCAGGCGCGTTGGCATTGGCATTGATTGTCATTCCTGTGGTCGTACGTACCACCGAAAACATGCTCAATTTGGTACCGAATAGTATCCGTGAAGCAGCTTATGCGCTCGGCACGCCCAAATGGAAAATGGTCACACAGGTCACTATCAAAGCGGCTAGTGCTGGGCTCACAACCGGAGTGCTATTGGCTTTTGCCAGAATTACGGGTGAGACAGCGCCATTGCTATTTACAGCGCTTAATAACCAATATTTCAGTACCGATATGGGCCGACCTATTGCCAACTTACCCAACACGATTTATCAGTTTGCCATGAGTCCTTACGAAAACTGGCATACGTTGGCGTGGGCAGCCGCACTGTTAATTACCGCCTCTGTCTTGCTTCTTAATGTCATCGCTAGATTTATCGGCAGTCGCGGTCAGAGCAAATAATACCTGACAACAGATCCACAGTAACAGGCTTTAGTAATAAGCATTACTTGAACTTATATGAATTTAATTGAGCTAGGTTGGATAAGACTATGAATGACGTCATAAGCAAAGTTCGTACAAAAACGACGGCTAATCGCTTCGATGAGACAACAGACAAAAAGACAACTGGCAATCTATTAAATAGATCCAAGTTCACTAGCGGGCAAACGGAACAGCCAGATATCGCCAACCTAACCAAACAAACGCTTCATGACATTCCTAAAAATATGCCGCCGGCAAAAATGGAGATTCGTGATTTAAGTTTCTATTATGGTGATTTTAAAGCGTTAAAAAATATCAACATCGATATCCCAGATAAAAAAGTGACGGCTTTTATCGGTCCGTCAGGATGTGGTAAGTCCACACTATTACGTACCTTTAACCGTATGTATGACTTGTATCCTGGTATGCGTGCAGAAGGCAATATTAACCTTGATGGCAAAAACATATTGGGTAAGGATGTCGACGTAAATTTACTACGCGCCCAAGTCGGTATGGTTTTTCAAAAACCAACTCCGTTCCCAATGTCAATCTATGACAATGTCGCGTTTGGTGTCCGTCTTTATGAAAAATTGAGCAAAGCTGAGCTGGATAACCGTGTGGAATGGGCACTCAAAAAATCAGCATTATGGCCTGAGGTAAAAGACAAACTAAAAGCGTCAGGATTGTCTTTATCAGGTGGACAGCAGCAACGCTTGTGTATCGCCCGTAGTGTTGCCACCAAGCCTGAAGTGTTGCTACTGGATGAGCCAACCTCAGCACTTGATCCTATCTCAACGGGTGCTATCGAAGATCTAATTGAAGATTTAAAAAATGACTATACCATCGCGATTGTCACACATAATATGCAACAAGCCGCGCGCGTATCAGATTATACGGTTTATATGTATTTGGGCGATATGATTGAGATGGGTGAGACGGATCAAATATTTACCAAACCCAATCAAAAAGCGACGGAAGATTATATTACCGGTCGTTATGGCTAATGGTGAGAGTCACGCAAGTTTGAGAGTTTGATACGTTTAACAAGATCTTGTGAGTCGACGCATTCGGCTCACAAAGCACCGCCGCTATTAAAATATGGATTTCAGGGAAAATCTCTTATGCCAAGTGACAAGCATATCTCCAAAAGTTTTGATCAAGATCTTGATGAAGCCATCCGTCTGTTTCTATACATGGGTGATAGCGCCGCCAACCAAGTTGCCAAAGCCATTCACGCCCTTATTGATAAAGATGAGGCACTCGCGCAAGAAGTCATCGACATGGACTTCGAAATCAATCGCCGGGAAGTTGAGCTGGATGAGCATATCTTATTATTGGTTGCCAAGCGTCAACCAGCGGCCAGCGATTTGCGTTTGGTCATGTCCATCAGCAAAGGCGTGGTTGATTTAGAACGTATTGGTGACGAAGCCGTCAAAATCGCTCAAATGTCCAAAAAAATCGCGTTACAAGGCAAGTCTTCTTATGGTTATGCCGAAGTGCAGCATTTGAGCAACCAAGTTCGTCTCATGCTGCATAATGCGCTTGAGGCATTTGGTCAGTCAAACGCTGAGCAAGCATTTGAAGTGATGCGTAATGATGATGTGGTCAACGACGAGTACCAATCAGCGATTCGTGCGTTGATGACTTATATCATGGAAGACTCGCGGCACGTCTCAAAAGTCATTAACATTATGTGGGTACTGCGTGCGCTTGAGCGTATTGGCGATCATGCTCAAAACGTGGCTGAATTGGTCATCAACTATATTAGCGGTCAAGATGTACGTCATTCTGACTATACAATGGTTGAAAAAGCCGTACAAGAAGCCAATGATCGTATGGCGGCACGTCAGGTGAGTACTTTATCATCGACCACGTCAGCGATGTCATCGACTGATCTTGAGCCATCAGACAACAATACCAATTAATAGTCATTAAAAATTGTCTATAAAAAACGCGCTATGTCACCATAGCGCGTTTTTTATGAGTAGTACAGATAGCAAAGCGGCGACTAGCTTTCAGGCGTCCAGCCTTGCGCACGCTCATAATCTTCATTATCTAAAAACTTATCACGCTGCTCGGTTAAGAACTTTTTGGCTTCAGGATCCATCATGCTGAGGTGATTTTCATTAATCAGCATGGTCTGATGCTCAAGCCATTCTTTCCATGCCTTATCAGATACCGTCTCTTGTAGCTCTTGACCTTTTTTGTTAGGAAAAGGCGGGTGCGGCATCTTTGGTAATTCTTGCTTATATTTACGGCAAAAAACCGTATTGGCTTGCGGATTAAATGTCTCAGTCATAAATCATTCCTTATTTATTATAGTAAATGGTCAAATCAAATAGCACTATGGATCTATGATAACGGTCTTGGCAGATTTAGCAAAGGATATCTAGGATATACTCTTAATCTTAAACAAAATCAGTAAACGCATGATAACGTTCTGCTAAGATAATTTTTCTTGCTTGCTATGCCTGCGCAGACAGAGGCGACGAAAATTATCCTAGCAGCACAATTTTTTTTACATTGGACTGACTGTCGTTGGTTGGTAGTAAGACAAAAAAACACCCGCTTACGTGGCGGGTGTTCAATCTATCGTTTATTCAAAATATATTAGGCAAATGCTTTTAATCGCGCACGGCCATTGACCACCGCTTGCTTCACTTGGTTAGGCGCTGTGCCGCCCAAATGATCACGCGCTGCCAATGAGCCTTCTAGCGTGAGGTAGTCAAACACATCATCGCCGATCGCATCGCTAAACTGCTGTAGCTGTGCCAAAGACAAGTCACTCAAATCAACGCCTTCTTTGATTCCTAAAGCAACGGCATTGCCGACCACTTCATGTGCATCGCGGAATGCCACGCCTTGACGTACCAGATAATCTGCTAGATCAGTGGCAGTTGCATAACCTTTCATGGTAGCAGCACGCATATTTTCTTTATTTGGCGTGATATTTGGTAGCATATCAGCAAAGGCAAGCAGCGACCCTGTCAATGTATCAACACAATCAAACAACGGCTCTTTGTCTTCTTGATTGTCTTTATTGTAGGCAAGTGGCTGACTTTTCATAAGGCTAAGCAACGTCATAAGCTGACCGAACACACGTGCTGCTTTACCGCGTACCAATTCAGGTACATCAGGATTTTTCTTTTGTGGCATGATCGAGGAGCCAGTACAGAAGCGGTCTGGTATCTGCACAAAGTTAAACTGTGCTGACATCCACAAAATGATCTCTTCACTCATGCGTGACATGTGCATCATAAGAATAGAAGCCGCTGAGGTAAACTCAATCGCAAAATCACGGTCTGATACCGCATCGAGTGAGTTTTGGCAAATGCCTTCAAAGCCTAGCAGCTCAGCCGTAATGGTACGATCGATAGGGAAGGTCGTACCAGCAAGCGCCGCGCTGCCAAGTGGCATCTGATTGATACGGCGGCGCGCATCAACCAAGCGTTCAGTATCACGATATAACATCTCAAACCATGCCATGACGTGATGACCGAAGCTGACGGGCTGAGCCGTTTGCAAATGGGTAAAGCCTGGCATGATTGTCAGGGTATGTTGCTCAGCCAAATCGAGCAAACCGCTCTGCAAGCGTACCAGTAGTTCGATAATGTTATCCGTCTCTTCACGTAACCAAAGACGAATATCGGTGGCAACTTGATCGTTACGGCTACGTCCAGTATGTAGTTTTTTGCCGACCGAGCCTACGATATCGGTCAAGCGTGATTCAACGTTCATGTGTACGTCTTCGAGCGCGATTGACCAATTGAATTGGCCCGCTTCAATCTCACGTAATACTTGCTGCAGACCATCGATAATGGTGGTGACTTCCTCAGCTGTTAAGATGCCACACTCTTTGAGCATGGTCGCGTGAGCAATTGAGCCTTGAATGTCATGACGCGCAAACCGTTGGTCGAAACCAACTGAGGCAGTAAAGGCTGCCACGAAGCTATCGGTTGCCTCACTAAAACGTCCGCCCCACATCTGCTGGCCCTGACTGCCTTCAGTGGTGTTTTGTGAAGCGTGATTTGTTATAGAACCATCTGTGCTAGAATCAGACACAGAGGTATTTATATTCGATTCAGGATTACTATGGTTTGAAGAATTGGCATTCATATCGGTACAAGACAAGTCAAGAGAATAAGAACTCAAGTATAGCAAATGATGAGGTTGCCTTACTAGCGGAGCGCTTAGAGTTTTTTATTCCCAAGCTCATGAAACTCTTGAGACCTTGGCAATGGATGCTTTACATTTTTTTTTGGTCGCTCTTTGTCACGGTGCTTGAGCGCCACGGTTTGGCAACTTGGTCTGCGTTTCTGCTTCGATTTCTATGCAGGTTTGTTCAAGACGTTTTGATTGTTATGCCGTCACTATATTTGATTGACTATTTGCGTCCCACTTTTAAACGATCTAGTGTGTTGAGCGTGAGTATTCGCGTTGTGCTGCTGCTGATGTTTGCCGCTACTGTAGCGACAACGTTTGTCATGTTGGTCATGTTCAATATGGGATGGATGGAATATAGTCCTCGAGAATTTATCTCAAATTTGTTATTCGACACGCTGTGCACTGGTGGTTTTGCTCTAATATTTTTATTGTATTTTCTGCGAATTTATCGCGAACTTAATGCTCTCAAGCTCTCGTTTGAGTATAAGCTTGCAACTCAGAACGACTTAATCAAGGCGCGTATTGCCCCGCATTTTTTCTTTAATACCCTTAATACCCTTGTATCGCTTATAGAGTCCAACCCTTCAAAGGCTGCGGATTTGCTACAGCACGTGTCCGCCCTGTTTCGTGCCAGTTTTACGGGTGCTCATGAGATCAGCTTTGAAGAAGAAGTTGCGCTTTGCGAGCATTATCTTGAGATCGAATCTAGCCGTTTGGCGGACAAGCTTGAGGTGAGTTGGCAGTTGCCTGATGAAGACATCATGTATGACATGGTTATCAACGCGTTAACCTTACAAAGTGTATTAGAAAAAATGCTAATCAACGTGGTTGAGATGACCACTGAGACTATCTACATAGATATTAAAGTAAAGTGGCAAGATCATCGGGTTGTGATCACGATTGGTGTTGAGCTACCCAAAAAGACGCTGATAATCAATCATGATTTGCGTCAGCATATGGACTTTCATATTCAAGCCGAGCGCTTACGTGCCTATTTTGGTCACAATGCTGATATCAAAAGTGTGGTGACTAATGCCCAAGTGATTACCGTTATTGATTATCCGCTACAGGATGTCGCTTTATAATGTCTGATTTATCCCTTCCTACCTTTTATTGCTTACGTTCCTTCTACCTTTCTTAAATAAATAAGCATGGCACGCTTATTGCTTTATAGTAAACTTATCAGTAATAGAAAGAGATTGACTATGAGTAGGAGTGACCGAATTTGAAGGTCTCTATACCAAGTAGTCTCTTGATTCAGGGATTAGATTTTCTATTCTAAATGACAGCAATAAATGCCAGTGCGATTGAAAATATATTCGGTCTACTGGAAGATAGGAGTTTGCATGCGTATCGTAGTTTGTGATGATGAGCCACTAGCGCGTGAGCGCTTGGTTAGGATTGTACAAGAATCAGGCCATCAAGTGGTTGCTCAAGCGACAACAGGAACAGAAGCCATTGTCGCGGTAAAGAGTAAACAGCCAGATATCATACTGTTGGACATTCGTATGCCTGAAATGGATGGTGTGCGCTGTGCTCAAGAGCTTGCTCAACTTGAGCATCCACCAGCGATTATATTTGTTACCGCTTATGATCATTATGCAATAGCAGCGTTGAAAGCCAACGCGATTGGTTATTTATTAAAACCTGCCAATAAAGACGAATTATTAGAAGCTTTGCATAAAGCAAAAAGCCTGAACGCAGCACAGTTAAATGAGATTCGTAAGCTTGAAGACCCAACCGCGCGACCAGTGCGCGAACACATTGCTGCTCGTACGCATCGCGGTGTTGAGCTGATTAAACTCAAAGACATCTATTACTTTACGGCCGATCAAAAATACGTCAAAGTGCGTCACAAAGAAGGCATTTTGCTGATTGATGAAACCTTAAAAGAGCTTGAGCAAGAGTTTGAAGACAAGCTTTTCCGCGTGCATCGTAACGCTATCATTAATCTCAGTTATTTGGATTTTTTAGAGACATTGGATGCGGGGCAGTATCAGATCCGCTTCAAAGGTATTAGTGATACGTTGGCCGTCAGTCGTCGCCACTTGCCTGCGCTGCGTGATAAGATTCAAAGCATGTAAGCCACTGTATTACGATTGACAAACTCATCCCATATCATCAAGCCTTTATTTATGCTTAAATAGAGGTATTTTTTTTGCGTCAGCATTTGTTGTCAGTGACTAATATTATCCATTTTCGATGGCAAATCTATCGTCTTTTTGAGAGCTAACGTTTTAGTATTGAGATTATCGGGGTCCTTTATGAGCAATTCGCAGCAACCTGCCTTAACTACCTTAACAATTGCCACACGTCAGAGTCCTTTGGCGTTATGGCAAGCTGAGCACATTCGTGATCGGTTATCAGCGATGTATCCTGAATTGACAATTCAATTGCTAAAAATTGTCACTAAGGGTGACAAGATTTTGGACACACCTTTGGCCAAAATCGGTGGAAAAGGTTTGTTTGTTAAAGAACTTGAACAGGCGTTGTATGATAAACAGGCAGACATTGCCGTGCATTCCTTAAAAGATGTGCCGATGCAATTGCCTGAAGGCTTGACGCTTGGTGTTTATTGCAAACGCGCATCGCCGACAGATGCGTTTGTTTCTAACACTTATGAGAGTATTGATGAGTTGCCACAAGGCGCGGTCGTTGGGACATCAAGCTTGCGTCGTCAGTGTCAAATAAAAGCCTACCGCCCAGACTTACAAGTCAAGACCTTGCGCGGTAACGTGGGCACTCGTTTGGGTAAGCTGGATGCGGGCGAGTATGATGCTATTATCTTAGCGACTAGTGGGCTACAGCGTATTGAGCTTGACGCGCGTATACGTGGTGAGCTGGATATTGCTACTTGTTTGCCTGCGGTAGGACAAGGCGCCTTGGCAATTGAATGCCGTAACGGTGATGAGCAAGTATTAAAACTATTAGCTCCACTCAATGACGACAAAGCCCGCATCCGTCTTATTGCTGAGCGCGCACTCAATCGTCATCTAGAGGGCGGCTGCCAAGTGCCAATCGCAGCCTATGCTGTCTTGCAGATGGCTGATGAAACCGAAATCAATAACGATGACAATGGCGAAAATGGCAACAACGACAATGGCAATGTGTTGTGGCTGCGTGGCCGCGTGGGACAAGCTGATGGTAGCGAGCTGCTCAAAGCAGAAAAACGAGCGACATTGATCGGTACACAAGACGAGCAAGAAGCGCAAGCCAATCAGCTTGGTATTGATGTTGCCAATATACTGCTCGCTGATGGCGCTGGCGATATTTTATCAGCGATCTATCATCCTGAGTAAGGTAACAGGGTCGCGAGTGGTCATCAATACGCGACCAGTAGAACGCGCTGCTTCATTGACCCATCACTTACAAGCGGCTGGCATGACTGTGGTCGATATACCAATGTTGACACTACAGTCGCGACCAACGACTGCAGGTGATCTCACAATGATGCATCAATGGCTGATGAGTGAGTATAAGGCACTTGTTATTGTCAGTCCGACGGCTGCTGCCTCAGGCTTAGCCGTTTGGCAGTCACTTGAACGTGAGTGTAAAATACAGGGCAACATTCATAAGCAAACCAATCTCGATGTATCTGATGTTTTAAAGGTGCCAAGTCCAATCATTGCCGTTGGTGATGCAACGGCGGCTGTACTGAGCTATCTGGCGCTAGAGACGGAAAGTTATCAAGTCTGCCAGCCCAGAACGGCCAATAACGAGGGCATGTTAGCCATGCCTGAGATCAAAAGTGTGCAAGCGGGTGATAAGGTATTAATATGGCGAGGGCTTGGCGGGCGTCGACTACTGGTCGATGTATTACAGGCACGCGGCGTTCATGTCGATAGTATTGCTTGGTATGAGCGCACCATGCCACTTGAGGCAACAGCTCAATATCGGCAATGGCGACAAGATTTTTTAGTACAGCATACTGAGCAAATCGTCCCATCATCTGAACAGTCAAAGCCGATCGTTCAATTAAAGCCAGTCGTTGTGATCAGTAGTGGGACGGCTTTTGAGCACTGGACGACCGTTGTTAATGAAACAGCAGCGAACGCCACCACAGCGAGTGAGGCACTTAGATTATCAGATTTCGCTTATGTCGTATTAGGCGAGCGCTTAACCCATAAAGTTGCAAAGCAGCAATTGAGCCATTGGCAGGTGGACGACTTGGCACCGGATACCATTCTTAATGCTATTAAATCCATAACCTAATATGCTTTACTCTCTACTGATACGCTATAACTATGTTCAAATTTATCATTAACGGTACTGCCTTATGTCAATGAATTCTAAGTCATCATCTAAGGATCCTTCTGCTATTCAGCAGCGCCGGCAAGCGACTATGTTTCTGTTGCGCTTGCAATGGCTGGTTATTTTGTTACTGATCGTGGCATTGTTGGGCCTATACATCAACCAACATCGTTTTAAACAAAGTGTGAACGAGCGTTTGCAGAGCAACGAGCAAGTGGTGAGCCGTCTCAACGAGATGGATGACCGCTTATTTGCAATGAGTCAGCAGACGTTACCTGAACCAAGAGCTGTCGCTAGTAGCCAAGCTCAAAACCAACTTGATCTGCTGCGTATTCAAACCAAAGCTGCTGATAGACTATTGATTGATAATAATGACAGTGCCGCAATAGAGTTGTTGCGCGGTTTACATTGGCAGCTTTCACAAAGCAACAATGAGATTGCTCCAGCACTCACGATTGTCATTAAGCAAAGTTTGATAAAAGACATCGAACGCTTACAAGCAAGAAGCGCGCAGCCCAGTCCTTGGCAACTACAAAATCTAGCCATTCAAAACATTCAAGATTTCTTGCACAGTCATGAACAGTTGACAACTGCCAACCAGACGAGTCAAACCACCAATAAAAACGTGCCTCTGACGCGTAGGCAACTGGTGGTTCACGAAGTTATCATGACCTTAAACTTAGCAGTTCAGGCTAGCAACATGCGTGAGAAAGAGTCGTTGATAAGCTATCTACGACAAGCGCAAAACCAGCTAAAAACGTTAGTACCAAAAAATACAACCGCACAAGCAAACACAGCAACTACTGCAAAAACAACACGCGTAACACCTGATGCGACACCTTCAGCAACTAACCAAAATAATTTACCATCCAACTTACAAACCAACGCCGCACCGACTAATACTCCAGAAGCTATAACTCTACTGAATCAGTTGATTGCCAATGCACCAACCCCAACCCCTTTATTAACCACTCAGGTTTTAAACAAGTCTCAACGCTAGTTGAAGGTTTTATTTGTACAAAAGAAAAGAGACATTCAGTTATGCATAGCTCAAAACAGACGGTACATTCAACAAATGATATTTTAGAAGATAATCATCCAGAGGCCTTAGCGCATTATCCCATCATTCATTATCAACCCATACATTGGGGGGAGATGGACGCTTTTAACCATCTAAATAATGTGGTCTATTATCGTTATTCTGAATCAGCTCGTATCGGCTATTTAGAGGCTTTACGGATGTTCGACGGCAATATGATGACAGTGTTGGCACAATCAAGCTGTCAGTATTTAAAGCCAGTAACCTATCCTGATACGCTATTGCTAGGGGTGCGTTGTCAGCGTTTAGGCAACACCAGCATCGTGATGGAATACAGCTATTATAGTACAGCACAAGAGACAATCGTTGCGACGGCTGAGGCAGTGGTGGTACGTTTGGATAGTGAAGGGAAGGATAAATTGCCTTGGACAGAGGAAGAGCGCGAACGGCTATTGGCATTTGAGGCGACCGTTGGCCATATCCCTAAGCTATAAGATAGCTAAATAATCGACATAAAAAAAGGCACCATAATATAAAATTATCGTGCCTTTTTTTATGCTGTGATGTCAAAGCCAATGCGTAAACGGATATTAGTCTTGCTTTGGTGCATGAACAAAATCTACCACGTTTAGATCAAAGCCTGACAGCGCATAAAACTTCATGGGCGATGACAATAAACGCATATCACGCACGCCTAAATGACGCAATATCTGTGCACCAACCCCAATACTACGATATGGCTGCTTGGTAATCGTCGATTGTGGCTGATTGCTGGATGCTTTATCTAGCGCCTCTCCCAAATCTACTGGATCATGGTCGCCGACCCACACCAAGACACCGCGCTCTGATGCGCTAATCTCTTTTAACGCGGATTGCACGCTCCAACCACTACGACCTGTCATATCGTTCTTGGCGGAAAATAAATCGCGCAATGGTTGGAACCCATGCACGCGCACGGTACTGACGCCTTCGCTCACATCGCCTTTTACCAATGCCAAATGCGTCTCATCAGCGCCAAACTCACGGAAACGGTGCAAGGTAAAGGTACCGTATTCGGTTTCAAACGGGCGCGTTTCAACTTCTTCAACGGTTTGCTCGTTTGCGATACGATAATTGATCAGGTCAGCAATTGTACCTATCTTGATATCATGTTCTTTACCAAATATCTCAAGATCATCACGGCGAGCCATCGTGCCATCAGCATTAATAATTTCTACAATAACAGCGGCTGGTTCAAGACCTGCCAATCTTGCCAAATCACAACCAGCTTCTGTATGACCTGCGCGATGTAGGACGCCACCATTTTGTGCCATAATTGGGAAAATATGCCCCGGTTGCACGATGTCTTCTGGTTTTGCTGACGACGATACTGCTGCTTGAACGGTACGCGCACGATCAGCAGCAGAAATACCAGTCGTCACCCCTTCGGCCGCTTCAATAGATAACGTAAAATTGGTGCTAAATTTCGCTTCATTGCGATCTGACATTAGTGGTAATGCCAGTTGTTGGCAGCGCGCCTGTGATAACGTCAAACAGACCAAGCCGCGAGCATGCGTAATCATAAAGTTGATATCTTCAGGACGAATATGGGTGGCTGCCATGATGATATCACCTTCGTTTTCGCGGTCTTCATCATCCATTAGGATGACCATTTTGCCAGCACGAATGTCTTCGATAATCTCAGGAATCGTATTTAAACTCATAGTAAATCTCAATATTTTATTATGTATAAATAGGTGTGTTATTGCATATGAAGTATTATTTGCTCATTGTAGCAGTCGATAGCATAAAACGCTGTTGTGGTTAAGCAAATCGCACGATGTTCGATGCAATAAGGATAAAAGATCAGTTACTTATTGCTGATATATATATATCAGTATGGTGCCATTTTAACGCTTTTCATCAGGGCATGCCGATTCATCTCTAAAATATATTCAGTGAATGAATATTCTAGACAAAGGACGCAAATATGTCACATAGCCGTGTTCGGCTTATGGTCTTCAAATATCGATTTTAGCGCGTCACGCTTTGAACCTTTGAACCTTGGCTTCTAAAACGGCTATGCAATTCTTAATTAATAAATCACTGGTTACTAAGTACTTAAATACTGAATGCTTAAACACTAAGTGCTTGAATACTTGAACACTCAATCGTTACTGGCGTTTTGGCTTTTTAGCCAATCCATAAACTGTTTGTTATGTTGCTCTTTTTGATTGTCTGCAAACTCATAGAAGCGGGTACCTATTAAGGTATCAGGTAAGTAGCTTTGCGGATAATAATGATTGGGATAATCGTGCGGGTAATGATAGTTTTGACCATATCCTTGATTGCGCATCAGCTTGGTTACCCCATTACGCAAATGTAGTGGTACAGGGGAAGCGTCCTTCTCTGCCAATGCCATCGCAGCATTGATGGCTTTATACGTGCTATTGCTTTTGGCACTGGTCGCTAGGTAGACCACTACTTGACCCAAAATAATACGCGCTTCTGGCATACCAATAGATTGCACACTACGCAGCGCTGTATCAGCAAGGAGTAGAGCATTAGGATTGGCATTGCCGATGTCTTCACTGGCCAAAATGACCAAACGGCGCGCGATAAAATCAGCAGATTCACCACCGACTAACATTCGTGCCATCCAATATAACGCGGCATCAGGGTCGGAGCCACGTACCGATTTTATCATTGCTGAGACGATATCGTAGTGCTGCTCACCATCTTTATCATAACGAACCAACGCGGTTTGTGCGACTCTGCTAACCAGCTCATCGTTGATGATAACGGGAGATTGCTTAGCATCAGCTGTTTGAATAGCAAGCTCCAATAGATTCAATGCTTTTCTGGCATCGCCATGTGCCAATTGGCTGATCGTCTCTTGAACCTGCAAATCAATCGTGAGTTTCTTAAGCACATTGTCTTCTAAGATGGCTCGTTGTAACACGGCATTGATTTGTTCAGACGTCAAAGGTTCCAAGCGATAGACTTGGCAGCGTGACAACAACGCATTGTTGACGCTAAAAGAAGGATTTTCCGTCGTTGCCCCAATCAAAGTAATATCGCCAGATTCTACCGCACCCAATAGCGCATCTTGTTGAGCTTTATTAAAACGGTGAATCTCATCGATAAACATCACAGGTGACTCAAAGCTGAGTGAGTCTTTATTGTCTAATACTTCACGTAATTGTTTAACGCCAGTATTAAGGGCAGACAACGCATGAAAGGGTCTGCCAACGGCGTCAGCCAGTAGCATGGCAATGGTGGTTTTACCAATCCCCGCCTCACCGTGCAAGATGATTGAGGGCAAATGTCCTTGTTCTACCAAGCGCCGTAAAGGAGCACCAGCTGCCAGTAGATGCGTCTGACCAATGATAGCATCAAGCGTAGTAGGACGCATACGCTGGGCGAGTGGGGTGTCGGCATGAAAATTAGTCGGCATAGAACTCTCTATTAATTATTATAATAAAAATATACTTCAATTAATGGGTGATCACCGTATTACTCACGGCGTTTGGTATTAGACATCTATCGTGAAAATAGGCTACTTTATATAAGTAAAACTCAAACGTAATTGTGTAGATTAGGCTACCGTAGATTCACGTTAATAAAAGTCAACTAAGTGTACAGCTTATGTCCCAAAACCTTTGGTTTTTCTGTTTTTACCCCATTAACCACACATCGCCGCTTAAAACTTATACCGTTACGCTCAGCGTATCAAAAAAATAAAAATCGGTTATTAACTATAAGGTACAACAGGCATGAAGCTTCTATCCAGTTTTAAGCGCTTATCGAACCGCTACTTACCGAGTAAGCTTGTAGCGCAGCAATCGCGACCGCTGACCGCTGGCGAGATAGCATTGGCACGGTCTGTGTTTGGCGATAGTATCAAGCTTGATGACGTTCAATTAAAGACAGCTTGGTGGGTATTGAGACATTATGCTGTCAGTCCTAATGGTAATATTTATTTCCATCCAGCAGATTGGATAGTAGATTTTAGTCACGCTTCTCTTAGCAAGCAAGGCTGGCTTATACATGAATTGACCCATGTATGGCAGTTGCAACAAGGCTTAAAAGTTGTACGCGGTGCGGTTATTAATCGGCGCTACGACTACGTGCTGGAAACGGGAAAGTCATTTTTTAAATATGGTATCGAGCAGCAAGCACGTATGGTTCAAGATTATTTCATTCGCCGTCAACGTGGACAAGACTGCCGAGATTTAGAAGCTTGTATCCCATTTTTAGCCTTATAGCCTAGCGATTTGATTTAAAGTCTATTCACCTAACGCTATGAAATAAATGAGTAATGTAGATCAATGATAATGTCCGCTTTTAATATTTGCCTGAATAAGGATAAGTACGCTTATGTTTAAGTTTCTGCCAGCAACGCCTAGGCTCAATGCCAGCCGGAATGCTCATGAAAATGTGGTTTATAAAGACGATATTTTTCGATCTATTAGCCCATCGCGGCGATCATCAACCTTATTGATGACGACTCTAGCTGGTATTTTATTTCTGACAGGTTGCCAGCAGCAATCAGACACACAGCCCGTGGCAGAGAATACTCAGCCTACTGAAAAAACGGCTGCCGAAGACAGTCAGCCTATGACAAAAAGTGACTCGGCAGCGGCGCGAATAGAGCAGTTTCAACCCATATATGTGGCACAAGCCCAAGGTCTACAGCGCCGTTTACAAGCAGAATATGAGTCGTTGCAAGCAGCAGATACCTCAGACAGTGAGAACTTACTACTGACCGATTCTGTTACCGAAACTAATAATGATGATGCTCTTAGTAATGATGCGGGAGTAGATACCGACGCTACAGTGACTTCAAATACATCAGAACCCGCTACAGTTAATCAGACGGATTGGCAACGGAAGAAGATATCAATACCAGTACAGAAGTGGGCGAGCGCGATTTGACGGTATTAAAGCGTATCAGTTTGGAGCCTCGTAAGCCTATCATACGAACAGAAGAGCAAATTATTGAGCGTTACCAACAAGTGATGGATGCGCTTTATCAGCCTGTGACCACGCCGCTTAGTGCAGAAGATGCAGATGCGTTGATTGATATCGCGACCTTAGTACCACAACTATTCGAACATGCCGAGATTGCTGGGCGGGTCAGTGCCAAAAGCCCTGCGCTCGCGCGACTCATTATCCAGCATGAAGTTTGGGAGCAAATACAAGATCAGCAAGTCGTTGATATGCAGCAAATGAAAGTAGATCAGCAAAAAGAATTTGAAACGCTGATGACAAAGTTCAACGACACGATTAAAGGTTATGATGAGCAGATCGCTAAATATGAGCAGACACTTAAAGAGTTTCAATAGTAAGGCAGGTAGAAGTGGTTTAGTTATATAGTCAAAACACCCTAAAACGCTACGGCACTGTTGCTATCAATTTTTCTTGCTTGCTGTGCCTGCGCAGACAGAGGCTACAAAAAATTGATAGCAGCAATGAGTGATGTATCGATATTACTTTTCACTGACTATATCCGTTGCCTTTGACAAAATAATATAAGATTTGTTGCGCTCTAAGAAAACCAAGACAATAAAAAATCCCGCACGATGGCGGGATTTTTTATGGAAATACGACTGCTTTTACTTACTTACGATTTTCAACTTTTACGAAATCGCGACGCGTTTCGCCAGTGTACAACTGACGTGGACGACCGATTTTGAAAGGTGCGCTATGCATCTCTAACCAATGGCTGATCCAACCAGAAGTACGGGCTAGTGAGAAGATAACCGTAAACATTGATGTTGGGATACCGATGGCTTTTAAGATAATGCCAGAGTAAAAATCAACGTTTGGATACAGGTTACGTTCGATGAAGAACGGGTCTTCTAAAGCGATCTTTTCAAGTGCCATTGCAAGCTCAAGCTTAGGATCGTTGATACCAAGTGCCTCAAGAACTTCGTCACAAGTCTCTTTCATCACTTGTGCACGTGGGTCAAAGTTTTTGTAAACACGGTGACCAAAGCCCATCAGTTTCACTTCACGGCTCTTCACTTTTTCCATGAATTCAGGCACATTTTCAACTGAGCCGATTTCATCTAGCATCTCAAGAACGGCTTCGTTCGCGCCGCCATGTGATGGTCCCCACAATGCTGCGATACCAGCAGCGATACAAGCGTAAGGGTTAGCACCAGTAGAACCTGCTAGACGGACAGTAGACGTAGAGGCATTTTGCTCATGGTCAGCATGCAAGGTAAAGATCTTGTCCATGGCGCGAGTAATAACGTCATTAGGCTCATAATTCACATCAGCAGGGGTTGCAAACATCATGTACAAGAAGTTTTCTGCATAATTGAAGTCGTTACGCGGATACATGAACGGTTCGCCTCGTGAGTATTTATAACTCATGGCAGCAAGCGTTGGCATTTTAGCAATCAGACGGATTGCCGTGATCTCACGGTGGTCTTCATTGCTCACATCTAAATGTTCATGGTAGAACGCTGATAAGGCACCAACGACACCAACCATAATCGCCATTGGATGCGCGTCACGACGGAAACCTTCAAAAAATTTACGCAATTGATCGTGAACGCCAGTATGTTCGCGGATTTTTTTGAAGAAATCTGCTTTTTGTTCGCTGTTAGGAAGATCACCATGAATCAGCGCATAAGCAACTTCTAGATATTCAGCATTGTTCGCTAGTTGGTCAATAGGGTAACCACGGTGTAATAGTTCACCTTTACCACCGTCGATATAAGTAATCTTTGATTCAACAGGAGCAGTTACTTTAAAACCAGGGTCATAAGACCAAAATCCTGATTCTTGTAAAGCGGCGATATCGATAACTGGACGCCCTAAAGTACCTTCAATAATAGGCAGTTCGTATTCTTCACCGTTTACGGTTAATTTGGCATTAGTATCAGCCATAAATTGCACTCCATTGGTTTTGATTTGTTAGAATAAATTCACTTCAGACGCACACCCTCGCGTCGTCATTAGTCAAACGATTGAATTCTACTTAACTCGTTTGATACGCAAGGTATATTAGCAGTAATCGTTTAGGTTTTGAAAAGACTTTTATTGACAATGCCTCTAATTGGCACGGTGTAGACGTGTTTATTCACTGTAATTTTTGTATCAAAATATGTCAGATTGGTTATTTTGCTTAAAATCTGCGAATTTTTAACAAAAAGTAGAGCGCTGTCCTTGACGACATTTCCAAAAAAAATGGTCAGAATAATGAGTGGTTTTTTATCATTTTATGTCCTAAAAACAGGTAAAGTAAGCGGGGTGGACAACACAAATTGTTTATAAGTGATAAACTAATGGATAATTTTAAGAAACACGTCTTCTCATTCCCTAATTAGTTGTTAATCCAGTGTTCTTTTTTTACTATTTTAGGGATAAGTTTGTAATTATCTTCTAGTCATTTTATAATTAGAAGAATTTAACTGGCACTAGCTTTGTGCGAATTGATAAGTGGTCATGATATAATGTTGTCTAGAGTCTGCTCTATTCGTATCATATTTGGTTACGACTCAATAATGTCTTGATAGACAAGAATCGACATTCACGGTTCTAATGTTCTTGTTAACTGTTCTATTTTTAAGTACTTATTTCAATTCACTATCTTTAGGTACTTAGCACAAGGTTTGTTTTGGTATAGATAAGATTATCTTCACCAATATAATCAGTAAAAATAGACTAGTTAATCGATCTTACGCATGTTTATTGTCTTCGTTCTATAATAGACAGATTATTTTGTAGATTTGTCAGTTTGCCAAGCGATATTAAACAGTTTATCAATACCTTGTACCCAATGATCGTCTCTTCTTATTTAGCATAAACTAAACGAAGTCAGCTAGCTCTTCCTTACTCTATTCGTCTCGTGTGTTGCTTGAGCTTAATTCTATTTATATTAAGCGAAGATAGCAGATACAGGAGTATAACCGCAAAAAGGATGCCCGCTGTGAAAAGCAACCGACCTATTGATCTGCCTTTAAGCCAAGTGATTAGTGTTAATCGCTCACCGACTGCAATCGCTTCAATCTTGCATCGTATCTCTGGCATTATTTTATTCTTACTGATTCCTGTCATGCTGTGGTTATTACAGAACTCATTGGCGTCGCCTGAGAGTTTTGAGACCGTATTTGACAACGTACTCGTGCGCTTTGTGGCATGGATTTTTGTGGCATCAATCGCTTATCACTTTGTGATGGGTATCAAGCATTTATTTGCTGATATGGGCATGACTGAAGAGCTAAAATCTGGCCGTGCTGCTTCTATGGCAAGCTTTGTGATTGCAGCGATTCTAATTGTCGCGTCATTTGTATGGGTGATGTTCTAATGATAAAAAATAATTCAGGAATCAAAAGTGCAACTGGTCTGACAGGATCAGGTTCTCGTGATTGGATCGTTCAGCGCATCAGTGCTGTCGTTTTGGCCGTTTACAGTGTGGTACTACTGGGTTTCTTTTTGACTCACGGTAATGTCACTTTTATTGAATGGTCATCATTTATGACCAGTCTGCCGATGCGCCTATTTAGCCTAGTGGCAGTACTTGCATTAGCCGGTCATGCTTGGGTTGGAATGTGGACGGTATTCACCGATTACATTACGTCTGGCAAGATGGGTGAGAGCGCGCCAAAACTACGTTTGGTACTACAGACTTTAATGATTATCGCCATTTTAGTATTTCTATTTTGGGGCATCATGATTTTTTGGGGTACAGGCTTTGGTGTGGTTGCCGTTTAACCCCTAAGTTATCTCCTTTAGTATCTGTAAATCATAACGCTAACGAACAGAATCTTTTTGACAGTATTATTTCTTGCTGAAAAAGCAAAGCCGTTCGTTAGTTGCCAAAAATAGTCATAGGATTGGGCTAGTACTGATTCAATTGGTCACTGAATGTTTATCTTTTAAATAATGAACAGTTGAGTGGTCAAAGGGTTGAGCGCACTTAGCCTAATATAACGATAGATATGTGAACTAAGTGGTTAAAAGTGATTTGTATCATTAACTTGAATAATGGCATGTATTGACCGCATATAAAGATGTGAGCCCTGCAATCAGGTGATGTTCAAAACAGACTTTTTACTTACTTCTAAGCATTAACAGGCATTAGGAAAACCGTAATGGCAACTAGACAAGACAATACCATTAGTAATATTAAGACCCTAAACTACGATGCAGTCATCGTTGGTGGCGGCGGCTCAGGTATGCGTGCTTCACTACATTTGGCTGAAGCGGGCATGAATGTTGCCGTTTTGACCAAAGTATTCCCAACTCGCTCGCACACGGTTGCGGCCCAGGGCGGTATCGGTGCAAGTTTGGGAAATATGAGCAACGACAATTGGCATTTCCACTTTTATGATACCGTTAAGGGATCAGATTGGTTGGGTGACCAAGATGCCATCGAATACATGTGCCGTGAAGCGCCAAAAGTGGTGTACGAGCTTGAGCACATGGGCATGCCGTTTGACCGTAACGAAGATGGTACGATTTATCAGCGTCCATTCGGTGGTCATACATCAAACTATGGCGAAAAAGCGGTTCAACGTGCTTGCGCTGCTGCTGACCGTACAGGTCATGCATTGCTACATACGCTTTACCAGAAAAACCTAGAGCAAGGTACTGAGTTCTTTATTGAGTGGATTGCGCTTGATTTGATCAAAGACGAAGCTGGTAATATCAACGGTGTTGTTGCCCTTGAGCAAGAGACGGGTACTGTTGCCGTATTCCAGTCACCAATTACTGTCCTAGCGACAGGTGGTGCAGGTCGTATTTTCGCCGCTTCTACCAATGCTTATATTAATACGGGCGACGGTATTGGCATGGCAGTTCGTGCGGGTATTCCATTACAAGACATGGAGTTTTGGCAGTTCCACCCGACAGGCGTACATGGCGCTGGTGTACTATTAACGGAAGGTTGCCGCGGTGAAGGCGCTATCTTGCGTAATAAAGATGGTGAGGCGTTCATGGAACGTTATGCGCCAACGGTTAAAGACTTGGCACCTCGCGATCTAGTATCACGCTCTATGGACCAAGAGATCAAAGAAGGTCGTGGTTGCGGTCCTAACGCGGATCATATCGTTATGGATATGACGCATTTGGGTGTTGAAACTATTATGAAGCGTCTACCATCTGTATTTGAGATTGGTAAAAACTTCGCTAACGTTGACATCACTAAAGAGCCGATTCCAGTAATTCCAACCATTCATTATATGATGGGCGGTATTCCGACCACTATCCATGGTCAAGTGATTATGCCTGATTTGGAAGCAGGGACGGATGAAGAAGGTTTATATGCCAAAGGCAACGTGGTCAAAGGTCTTTATGCAATCGGCGAATGTGCTTGCGTGAGTGTTCATGGTGCTAACCGTTTGGGTACTAACTCATTGCTTGATTTGGTAGTCTTTGGTCGTGCTGCTGGTAAGCATATCGTTGATGAGTTCCATCATGCCGACCATAACTATAAGCCGCTTGATCCACGTGTTCTTGATTTCACCGTGCGCCGCTTAGACAAGTTGCAGCAGTCTACTGAAGGCTACAATGCACAAGACGTGGCTGATGAAATTCGTGCCGTTATGCAAACGCATGCTAGCGTATTCCGTACGCAAGCGATGATGGATGAAGGTGTTGAAAAGATTTTAGCATTGGGTGATAAGATTGAAAAAATTCACTTGGGTGATAAATCACAAGTATTTAACACGGCACGTATCGAAGCGTTTGAAGTGGCAAACTTATATGAAGTGGCAAAAGCGACAATGATATCAGCCGCCAAGCGTCATGAAAGCCGCGGCGCTCACAGTGTGTCTGATTATGATCGTCCAGAAGATGATGACTATGCACCCAATGGCCGTAACGACCATGAATGGATGAAGCATACTTTGTGGTATTCTGAAGGCAATCGCGTTATTTATAAGCCAGTTCGCAAAGTGCCGTTGACGGTTGACTATATTGAACCAAAAGTTCGTGTCTATTAATGTTAGACCATGCGCTTGATGTATAGCTGATATATAAAAGCAGTGTTAACGTTTTATCCTTTATCAATTTATTAAAAGGTGACCGCCAGCTACATGCAAATGCCCGCGTTATCTTGTTATTAGCCAGTACTGATAGAGACTATCCGTACTGGTAACAGTTAGCGCTACCATGTTGCAATCTTTGTATGCCCGCCATCACCTATGTGTGGAGTTTAGCATTATGAGCCGAGGTACTCGCACCATCGAAATCTATCGCTACGATCCTGATGTGGACGCAGCACCGCGCATGCAAACCTATACGATTGAGCTATTAGAGTCAGATCGTATGTTGCTTGACGTGTTATTACGCCTGAAAAAGCAAGATGAAACAATTACTTTCCGCCGCTCTTGCCGTGAAGGTATTTGTGGTTCAGATGGCGTTAACATCAACGGTAAAAATGGTCTTGCATGTCTAATCAACATGAATACATTGCCAGAAAAAGTAACCGTTCGTCCATTACCTGGTCTACCAGTGGTTCGTGACCTCGTTGTGGATATGAACCAATTCTACGAGCAATACGAAAAAGTACATCCGTACTTGATCAATGATCAACCAGCGCCGCCAACAGAACGTCTGCAATCACCTGAGCAACGTGAAAAGTTAAATGGTCTGTATGAATGTATCCTATGCGCTTGTTGTTCAACCAGTTGCCCGTCTTTTTGGTGGAACCCTGATAAGTTCTTAGGACCATCAGCTTTGCTACACGCTTATCGCTTTGTAGCAGACAGCCGCGATGGAGACACACAAGCGCGTTTGGCTCGTTTGGATGATCCGTTCAGTCTGTTCCGTTGCCGCGGTATTATGAACTGTGTGGCAGTTTGTCCAAAAGGTTTGAACCCAACCAAAGCGATTGGCC
The DNA here is from genome assembly GCA_963744895.1 of uncultured Gammaproteobacteria bacterium. Lineage (GTDB taxonomy): Bacteria > Pseudomonadota > Gammaproteobacteria > Pseudomonadales > Moraxellaceae > Psychrobacter. The sequence goes on along the minus strand of CAVUUW010000003.1, from coordinate 630,322 downwards.
ATCTACGCAGTCTACTTATTGACCAAGCAGGTTAATGATTATTTAAAATTATTTATATCCAAAAGCTGTATTTTCCAGTTTTTTATGGATATAGTACGAAAAACACCACCTATCGTTAGGTGGTGTTTTTTTGATTCTATGGATCAAGATTATTGTCAGCTTGCCATACAATCGATATCCTAAGACCTGTATGCATCTCATACTACTGGTATAAAATTTCTGTGCTTACCACTGACATAAAATTAGCGAAACTCTTATCCTATTAGAATAGGATTACAGTAATCCTATCTTGGTTTTGAAGTGAATTGACTATATATAGAAAGCCTCTAAAAGCTAATAGTAGATTGTGACACTAAAAATAATAGTTAATATTTAAGGTAAGGCTGTACTAACAATACGTTGGTCAAATGTAAGAGTACATGATATAGATACAAGCACTCTATATAATTGTTATCTGAACAACCTTTATCTATATAGCCATTATGACAAATAGTTAACTGCTTAGAAAAAATTACTCTGAGAAAAACGCATTCATTAAGAGATATTGGTGACGTTAAATGTTAGAATATCGTTCAGAAGTAAGCATCGAATTATTGATCGAAAATTGATAGGAAAATAGTAGGTAAGATAGATTTGGATTGGTTATCACTTTGTGTTAAAGCTATTTAGGCAAAGCCAATACGCTTAATGACAATAAATATTCATTACATAAATACCTAGTATTGAACAAACAAACTATAGGTCAAAATGTTGGCATGCTATTCTATACAGCAGTGTATGTTTGACGGAAAGCCGCTAATATCTCAAGACAAATCTTATATTAAGAGTGAGAAGTAGCAGTATAAATAGCCGATCGGTTGGTCAACTGAGAACATTTTTCTTTCAGTGGGGACTTGTTAAGAACAAATTGGTTATGGCTAAAAATAGTATATATAAATTGATGTTGTGAAACGAGTTAGATGAGAAAACTGATCGTTCACAAATAATTATAGGGTTAGTAACGATATCTGAATAACACTCACATGGCTATCTGCCATTTTTTGTTATCAGAATTAATGATTTCTAACTTTTATATATATAGATAAAAGACGTCATCAAATGCTACTTAATAGCTTTTGATATAACGTCAAGATAGTCAACGTACAACAGATTACACAATAATAAGCACGATTCCATTCATTTATCTATCAAAATAGACGATTATTATGAATAGTATAACTAAAGAAGCAGCGGGTCTAAAGCATACAGAATTGGCTGCCGACAATGCCAGTTACGTAGAAGCACTTTACGAGCAATACCTTAACGACCCTAATAGCGTTGATCAAGATTGGCAAACGTATTTTGAACAATACAAATCTTCAAATGACGCCCATCACAATGCTATTAAAGATCAATTCCTATTGCTTGCCCGCAACCAGACTGCGAATAAAGGTGGCACACAAACCACTGATTCGAGCGTCAATAATAACGCTGACTGTGCTGATCCCAAGCAAATGGGTGTACAGCAGCTGATTTCAGCCTACCGTCGTCGTGGTCATCGCCGCGCCAAGCTTGATCCTTTAGAGCTGCATCCCCGCGCTGAAGTTGAAGACCTAACGCTGGCTTATCATGGTCTATCAGAAGCTGACCTTGATACTGTCTATCCTACAAACGATTTGAGTATTGGCAAAGACGAAGCGCCACTCCGTGAAATTATTGAAATCATGGAGCGTATTTATTGCCGCTATATTGGTGTGGAATATATGCACGTGACCACCAGTGTTGAAAAACGCTGGATGGAACAATATCTCGAGAGTAACCTAGGATATATCGAATTTGATGAAGAAAAACGTTTATCAATTCTTGAGCGTCTAACGGCGGCAGAAGGCTTAGAAAAGTATTTAGCGCGTAAATATACGGGTGTGAAACGCTTTGGTTTAGAAGGTGGCGAGAGCTTTATTCCTGCGCTTAATGAAATCATCCAACGTGCTGGCGGTTATGGCACCAAAGAGATGGTCATTGGTATGGCGCACCGTGGGCGCCTTAAACCTACTGGTCAACGTGCTAGGTAAAAACCCTGCCGATTTGTTTGATGAATTTGATGGTAAAGTCCAGCCAGAAAAAGGCTCAGGTGACGTTAAGTACCACAATGGTTATTCATCTAACGTTATGACACCAGGTGGTGAAGCGCATTTAGCATTGGCATTTAACCCGTCGCATCTTGAAATTGTTTCACCAGTATTGGAGGGTTCTGTACGCGCTCGTCAAGTTCGTCGTAACGATACTACTGGTAATTTGGTATTACCGATTGTCGTGCATGGTGATGCTGCTTTTGCTGGTCAAGGTGTGGTACAAGAAACTTTCCAGATGTCACAGACCCGTGCTTATACCACGGGTGGTACACTCCATATTGTGATTAATAATCAGGTAGGCTTTACGACTAGCCGTCAAGACGATGCTCGTTCAACTGAGTACTGTACTGATGTCGCCAAAATGGTACATGCGCCTATTTTACATGTAAATGGCGATGATCCTGAGTCTGTCGTATTTGCTGCTCAATTGGCATTAGACTATCGTCATGAATTTGGCAAAGATATTATTATTGATCTGTTCTGCTATCGCCGCAACGGTCATAACGAGGCAGATGAACCTTCAGCTACTCAGCCGCTAATGTACGCAGTTATCAAAAAACTACCGACTACTCGTGCACTTTATGCTGAAAAACTGATTGAGTCAGGTATTATCAATAGCGCTGACGTCACCAAATACGAAGATGATTATCGCGAATCACTTGATCGCGGAGACTACGTGGTTAATTCGTTAGTCCTTGAGCCAAGTACCGATTTATTTGTCGATTGGACGCCGTATTTAGGTCACGATCTTGTTGATGATTGGGATACCAGCGTCGATATCGAAAAGCTAAAAGCTTATGGCCGACGTATGGCAGAATTGCCAGCCGATTTTAAATTGCAACGCCAAGTACAAAAAGTGGTCGAACAGCGTCTAGCTATGCAAACGGGTGAAGAGCCTCTGAACTGGGGCGCGGCTGAAAATCTAGCGTATGCCACATTGGTCGATAACGACGATGTATTAGTGCGTATCACTGGTGAAGACGTTGGTCGTGGAACGTTCTCACATCGTCATAGCGAACTCTTCAACATTAATGACGGTAGCATGTATGTGCCATTGGCTCATATGAGTGAAACGCAATCCCGCTTTGCCACTTATAACTCTTTACTGTCTGAAGAAGCAGTGCTGGCGTTTGAATATGGTTATGCAACCACCGTACCTAACGCATTGATCGTTTGGGAAGCGCAGTTTGGTGATTTCGTCAACGGCGCTCAAGTTGTAATCGATCAGTTCATCGCCAGTGGCGAAACCAAATGGCAGCGTGTTTGTGGTTTGACCATGCTATTACCGCACGGCTTTGAAGGTCAAGGCCCTGAACATTCATCAGCACGTCTTGAGCGTTTCTTACAGTTATGTGCTGAAGACAATATGCAAGTCATTACGCCAACGACGCCTGCGCAAATTTATCATGCGCTACGTCGTCAGGCTATACGTCCAATTCGCAAACCATTAATTGTTATGTCTCCTAAGAGCTTATTGCGTCATAAACTGGCAATATCGAACTTAGAAGAGCTTGCCAATGGTAAGTTTGAAACGGTATTGCCAGAGATGGATGATCACAACGCAGATAAAGTCACTCGTATGGTGCTATGTGGCGGTAAAGTTTATTATGACTTACTTGAGCAACGCCGCGCTTTAGGCTTAGATCATGTGGCTATTGTGCGTATTGAGCAGCTCTATCCATTGCCAGAAAAACGTTTGATTGCTGAGATTGAAAAGTATAGCAACTTGGCAGAGATCGTTTGGACGCAAGAAGAGCCACTTAATCAAGGCGCTTGGTATTATTTAGCACCGCATATGTTCCGTATCGTCGTACCGCACCCAACCAAGGCAAAAGTCATGGAGCCGGTGGCACGTCCTCCTAGTGCAGCACCTGCGACAGGCTCACCGAAATTGCATGCTCAGCAGCAACAAACGTTGATCGCTGGTGGTCTTGGTATCAGTGTCGATGAGTTGTCTAATTAATACGCTTTAAAAGATAAATGAATCAGGCGATGACGGTCAGTACTTTTTAATACAACTTGAGTAACATTATTTAAGATAGTACTGATCGCTTATCACGACTTAATAATAAGTATGAATATCCAAATCTAAGGAGTATATCGATGGCTGATATCAAAGCCCCCGTTTTTCCAGAATCGGTTGCCGATGGCACAATCGTTGAATGGCATGTCACCGAAGGTCAACAAGTTAATCGTGACGACCTATTAGCAGAAATCGAAACTGATAAAGTTGTATTAGAAGTAGTAGCGCCTGACAACGGTGTGCTTACCAAAATTGTTAAGCAAGTTGATGACACGGTTCTATCGGACGAGCTTATTGCTGAATTTGAAGCCGGCGCAAGCGCAAGTGCAGATTCTGCGCCTGCAGTAGATCCAGATCAGCCAGCTGCTCCTGTACAAGCAAAGCAAGCCGCTGATGGTGGCGAGCCAGTACAAGTAACAGATAAAAAGAACGAAGCCGACCATAAAGATCAAAGCCCAGCAGTTCGTAAAGCAGCAAAAGAAAGCGGCGTAGATCCTAAAGAAGTTGAAGGTAGTGGTCGCGGTGGCCGTGTTACCAAAACTGATATGGCAAATCCAACGTTGAAATCAGACAGCAGCATTAAGTCTGACAGCGGCCGTCCAGTCGCTGAATCTACAGGTGAGCGTACTGAAAAACGTGTGCCAATGACACGTCTTCGTAAGACAGTCGCGAATCGTCTACTAGCCGCGTCACAAGAAACGGCGATGCTAACGACCTTTAACGAAGTCAATATGAAGCCGTTGATGGATATGCGCGCTAAGTATAAAGATCAATTTGAAAAGCGTCATGGCGTACGTTTAGGCTTTATGTCATTGTTCGTAAAAGCCGCTACAGAAGCCCTCAAACGCTTCCCAGCAGTTAATGCATCATTAGATGGTGATGACATTGTTTATCATGGTTTTTATGATATCGGTGTAGCCGTATCTTCAGATCGTGGTCTGGTCGTTCCCGTATTACGTGATACTGATCGCATGAGCATGGCAGATGTAGAAAGCCGTATTCGTGAGCTTGGTGGTCTTGCTCAAAAAGGTAAACTTGGTCTAAATGACATGACTGGTGGTACATTTACCATTTCAAACGGCGGTGTATTTGGCTCATTAATGTCAACGCCTATTTTGAACCCGCCACAAACAGCTATCTTAGGTATGCATGCCATCAATGACCGCCCAATGGCAGTCGATGGTAAAGTTGAAATCTTACCAATGATGTATCTTGCCCTATCTTATGACCATCGTATGATTGATGGCAAAGAAGCAGTACAGTTCTTAGTTACTATCAAAGAATTGGTTGAAGACCCAGCCATGTTACTCCTAGACTTGTAAGCTTCTAAGCTTGTATTGGCAACCGCTGATACAAGCTTTTTAACTTTAGTATAGATGCTGAGTTTCCCATTGGATTTGAGCGTATTTTACTAGCACAGCGTATTGACTGTGAATTGGAGCAATCGCTCACTCCTTAATGATAAAACTCGCAATTTGAATAACAGAAAATTTAGAACTTATATTTTAAAAATTAGAATTTAAAAATAGGAACGTACTATGAAAGACAATTATGATTTAGTCGTCATCGGCGGCGGTCCTGGTGGTTACGAAGCAGCGATTCGTGCAGGCCAGCTCGGTATGAGTGTTGCATGTATCGAAAAGCGTGTTTATAAAGGTGAACCAGCACTTGGCGGCACTTGCTTGAACGTTGGTTGCATCCCATCAAAAGCCCTACTTGATAGCTCACATCGTTATGAAGCCACTAAGCATGACCTTGACGAGCACGGTATCAGTACTGGTGATGTTGCTATCGATATTGAGCAAATGATTGCTCGTAAAGAAGGCATCGTAAAACAGTTGACTGGCGGTGTTGCAGCATTGCTAAAAGGCAATGGTGTTGATTGGCTACAAGGTTGGGGTACGCTAGTTGACGGCAAAGGTGCTGATAAAAAAGTTAAATTTACTGCTCTAGAAGACGAGAGCGAGACGACTATCACTGCCAAGAATGTCATTCTTGCAGCTGGTTCTGTCCCTATCGACATTCCTGTTGCCAAAACTGACGGCGATCGTATCGTTGACTCAACTGGCGCACTTGATTTCACCTCAGTTCCTAAGCGTTTAGGCGTTATCGGTGCGGGTGTTATCGGTCTTGAGCTTGGTTCAGTATGGCGTCGTCTAGGTGCAGAAGTGGTTGTTTATGAAGCGCTTCCAAGCTTCTTAGCTGCTGCTGACAAAGACATCTCAAAAGAAGCTGGCAAAATGCTGAAAAAGCAGGGTCTTGATATCCGTGTTGATACCAAAGTGACCAATGCTGAAGTACAAGGTGATCAAGTTGTTGTTACTAGCGAAAGCAATGGTGAATCAAGTGAAGAAAGCTTTGATAAGCTAATCGTTTGTGTTGGTCGACGTGCTTACTCTGAAAAACTATTGGGCGATGACAGCGGTATTACCTTGACTGAACGCGGCTTGATTGACGTGAATGATCAATGCAAAACCAATCTTGATGGTGTTTACGCCATTGGTGATTTGGTACGTGGCCCTATGCTTGCACATAAAGCAATGGAAGAGGGTATGATGGCGGTTGAGCGTATCCATGGTGAAAAACCTCAGGTTAACTATGATACCATCATCAATGTTATCTACACGCATCCAGAAATTGCATGGGTGGGTTTGACTGAGCAAGAAGCAGAAGATGCGGGCTACGAAGTTAAGACAGGTTCATTCAACTTAGCTGCTAATGGCCGTGCACTCGCTCAAAGCGAAGCAGAAGGCTCTATTAAAGTCGTTGCTGATGCGAAAACAGATCGCTTATTAGGAATGCATGCCATTTCTGCTGGTGCTGGTGATATCGTCCATCAAGGTATGATCGCGATGGAATTTGTTTCTAGCATTGAAGATTTACAGCTAATGACATTTGCGCATCCTACGATTTCAGAAGCCGTGCATGAAGCCGCTCTGTCTGCAGATGGCCGTGCTATCCATGCCATTCAGCGTAAAAAGCGTAAGAAATAAGTAGTTATTGTAATAAGTACCGACTTATAACCTGATCGTAGCGTGGCTATAAAAGCAATCGCTACGATCATAAGTGCGCCGGACGTCTGTTCCGCGTGTACTTGTTTTCACTTTTTATTAATTGTAAAAAATAAAGGATACAATCAATGAATCTACATGAGTATCAAGCAAAAGAGCTATTAAAAAGCTACGGACTCCCTATCCAAGAAGGCATTATTGCCCATAACGGCGATGAAGCTGCCGCTGCTTTTGATAAAACACCGACTGACATTGCGGTAATCAAAGCGCAAGTACATGCTGGTGGTCGCGGTAAAGCGGGTGGTGTAAAACTGGTTAAAACTCGTGAAGAAGCTAAGCAAGTTGCAGAAGAGCTAATCGGTACCAATCTAGTGACTTTCCAAACTGATGCTGATGGACAGCCAGTGAACTTCGTATTGGTTGCAGAAGACATGTACCCAGTACAAACTGAGCTATACCTTGGTGCAGTCGTTGACCGTGCGACTCGTCGCGTTACGTTCATGGCATCTACCGAAGGCGGCGTAGATATCGAAGAAGTAGCACACAACACTCCAGAAAAAATCTTCAAAGTACACGTTGATCCTTTAGTTGGTCTACTACCTTTCCAAGCGCGTGACGTTGCGTTTAAGCTAGGCCTAGAAGGCAAGCAAATCAATCAATTTGTTAAATTGATGACTGGCGCTTATAAAGCATTTGTTGAAAATGACTTCGCTTTGATGGAAATTAACCCATTGGCCGTGCGTGAAAACGGCGAAATCGTTTGTGTTGATGGCAAAATCGGTATCGATTCAAATGCCCTTTATCGTCTGCCAAAAATCGCAGCGCTACAAGACAAAACACAAGAAAATGAGCGTGAGCTTAAAGCGGCTGAATTTGACCTAAACTACGTTGCTCTAGAAGGTAACATCGGCTGTATGGTTAACGGCGCTGGTCTTGCAATGGCCACGATGGATATCATCAAATTGTACGGCGGCAAACCTGCTAACTTCTTGGACGTTGGCGGCGGGGCAACTAAAGATCGCGTTGTTGAAGCGTTCAAAATCATTCTAGAAGACAGCAGTGTTGAAGGCGTTCTGATCAACATCTTCGGCGGTATCGTACGTTGTGACATGATTGCAGAAGCTATTATTGCTGCTATCAAAGAAGTCGACGTAAAAGTACCTGTGGTTGTTCGTCTAGAAGGTAACAACGCTGAGCTAGGTGCAAAAATCCTAGAAGAATCTGGTCTGAAATTGATTTCAGCTCAAGGTCTATCTGACGCCGCTCAAAAAATTGTCGACGCTGTTAAAGCATAAGTCTATAAATATAGGCAGCTTAAGCCTAGTAGTCAAAGCGCAATAGCAGCTTTTGGTATAAAAATAAATTATTAATGAATGATTGGTTTTCCCATTAAGCTGCTATCACAAGACAACCGAATAAAGGAAAACATAATGAGTGTATTAATCGATAAAGATACCAAAGTATTGGTACAAGGTTTTACTGGTAAAAATGGTACGTTCCATTCTGAACAAGCCATTGAGTACGGTACTAAAGTTGTAGGCGGCGTAACGCCAGGTAAAGGTGGTCAAACTCACCTAGGCCTACCAGTATTTAACACGATGGCGGAAGCCATGGAAGCGACTCAAGCTGACGCTTCTGTTATCTATGTACCAGCACCATTTGTACTAGACTCTATCATTGAAGCTATTGATGCAGGCGTTAAATTGATCGTTGTGATCACTGAAGGCGTTCCGACTATCGATATGCTGAAAGCAAAACGCTATCTTGAAGCAGCAGGCGATGTACGTTTGGTTGGTCCTAACTGCCCAGGTGTCATCACGCCAGGTCAGTGCAAAATCGGCATCATGCCAGGTCATATCCATCAGCCAGGTAAAGTGGGTATCATCTCACGCTCTGGTACCTTGACTTATGAAGCCGTAGCACAGACTACTAAGCTTGGTTTTGGTCAGTCAACTTGTATCGGTATCGGTGGCGATCCTATCCCTGGTATGAACCAGATTGATGCGCTGAAATTGTTCGAAGCTGATCCACAAACTGAAGCGATCATCCTAATCGGTGAGATCGGTGGTACGGCCGAAGAAGAAGCGGCTGCTTACATTAAAGACCATGTCACTAAGCCAGTTGTTGGTTATATCGCTGGTGTTACCGCTCCTGAAGGCAAGCGTATGGGTCACGCTGGCGCTATTATCTCTGGTGGTCAAGGTACTGCTGAAGAAAAATTCAAAGCCTTTGAAGATGCTGGTATCGCATACACGCGCGACCCATCTAAATTGGGTGAAAAATTGAAAGAAGTGACAGGTTGGTAAATTAAACTAACGTTTATTAGCTACTAAAACTATATTGTAATATTAATAAGACACCCCTACAATGGGGTGTTTTTTTATGAATAAAACTGAATTGGAATTGATAATGAAGTTAAATAAGCTACTCGTATTTTTTGACAAAGAAAAATATCGGATATCAAATACCAAGTTGACAAGGACTCTACTCTGTCGATATTAGGTTACAGTGTAGTATTGAATAAGAAAACAAGAAAACTCATTCTCAAACCTAGACAGTCTCTCATAGATTCTAACTATACTCCCAAAATTATCAAAGATAGATTGTTATTTGAAGATATTGATAGTAATTATCTCAGCAATGTTCGTAATATTAAAAGTGCTGAAGTTGTAAGCCAAAATAAATCACCTCTTTCTCTTAAAGTAGATGATAAGCCATTAAGTCAAATCACTAAAAATTTAACAAATAAGATAAAACATGAAACTTTAACCTCTCAAAAGAGTCAAATATTAAAATCTATTAATGAAAAGATATACTTAGAAAAATTATACAATAGAAACCAAGAGTTTATGGATCTATTCATCGTTAATTTTAATTTTGAAGATTTGCAAAATTTAATAAGCAGTTTTAAAAAACAAGGTGACAGTCATTCTTTAAATTCTATTATCAATAGACTAGTAACTTTAAACAGAATATATGAATTTCCTTTCGATAAGATGGTAAATCTCTTAGAAGCTTCTGGAGATATTCAAACTACTAAAGAGTATCTGACTTGGGAGTATAAAAGAAAGGGGTCTGAGAAAAAGGTACTTCATAAACTATATATTATATCTAACAAATATGGAATATATCTTCTTGAAATGTGGAGTTTGTTCGAACTGAGTAAAGATAGATAGAAGTAAATATATAGATAAGTATGAAGAGCTTTTAAATATTTTAAATAGTTTAGATGTTTGTTATGAACCAATAAAAACTTTTAGCCAATTAGAAGATTTTAATGTAAATCAAGAAGTTCCCCTCGTATCTCATATTTGTAATAAAATATTAGAAGATGCCTCTTTCAGTTTAAAGCCAACTAGTTTTGATGCTTCTCGTATCGCTATCGTGGGCATGCATCAGGGTACTGGAGGTTCACCTCAAAAAGCAATGAGACTAGCATCTAGTCTTAATAGCTATACAGAAAAAAACGTAACTTATATTTCTCCCTCATTAGCTCCGAATGGAAGTGCAATACAAAATACTGAATTGGTCAATTCTGTATCCGATATCATTGTATTAGAAAATATAAAGTATAGATGTGACTAAAAGCACCAGCAACTACTTTATCAATGAAGCGCATCTTGATAGGTTATATCCGAAATACCGTAAAAACTCTATTATGAAGTTTATTAAAGTATTTGATGAAATAAGACCTGAGATTGTACATATTATTGGTACATTAGAATTAGAAATACAAGCGGCTATAGCGGCCATTATTGTTGGTATCCCTAAAATCGTACTTAATCCTGGAATGATGAATCCTTCAGAGTACGCTGTAACCTCTCAACACCTTTTAGAATGTAACTTTAACAAAGATGTATTACTCAATATTTTAAAACATAAAAATGTCAAACTGTACAATAACTCTTATATATCAGCAAATAGTTTTGATAGATGGCTAGGACTAAATGGTAGCGATAGATTTGATAAAACTGGTGTACTGTATAATGGTATTCATGTACCAGAGGAATTAATAGAAGCTAATGAAATTAAAGTGCTTAGGCATCAGCTAATGACCAATGAGAACGAGTTGCTAGTTGGTATAGTAGGTAGGTTGGCATATGAAAAACTACCTTTTAATGTTTTAGAAGCTATAAAAATAATTAGCAAAAAAAGAACTGATATAAAATTTATTTTTGTCGGAGATGGTGTTTTAAGAGAGTCTATGGAAGATTTTATTAATAATAATGGACTCAAGGATCAGGTTTCTATATTTGGTTTTACATCAGATATGCCAGTTATGTATAGTGCTATGGATCTATGTTTATTGATTTCCTTAGCAGAAGGAATGCCGAATGTATTATTAGAGGCACAGAGCTTCGGGGTGCCTGTTTTAACTTCCGATGTAGGAGGATGTCGTGAAACTATTATAGAGAAAGTTACAGGTTCTATTCTTCAAGACAATAAGCCTAAAACTATAGCAAAAGGTATTTTAGAAATATTCAATGATCGACTTTTTATGGAAACATCTTCTATAGAAGCAAAAAAATGGATAAAAGATAATTTCTCAATGCCAAAAATGGTGAGAAATGCAACAGATATATATAATGAATACTAATAATAAGAATTACACATATATATCAATTTTAAATTAAAGTTAGAATGAGGTTTTCAATGGAAGTTAAGCAGAGTATTTTAGTAGAAAAAGACATAGTTTCATCTCTAGTAGAACTTAGATTAGATTTAACCAGATTAGATATAGAAGAAAGTATTAAAACTTGTCGGTATTTGAGGATTATGGGATTACATGATGAATCCTCTCTATTAATATATGCGAAAAATTCAGCGAAAATAGGTATTCTTGAGGAATCTCAATGGGCTTTTGAACAACTCAGTAATATGTATGAATCTGATTTCAGTATTGAATTTCTAATTAATTATTATACATTTTTGAATAAAACTCAAAATTCTAAAATTGCTGCAAGGCACTATGTTGAAAAAGTTTTGCTTAATGAGAAAGTAAATAATAAAGTATTTAATTCTATTAATGATTTTATATATAAGAAATATAATATAAGTTTTTTAGATAGTTTGTTGCTTATATTAGAAGATGATAATATTGAGTTCTCTAAACAAAGCTTAGAAAAACTGGGAAGACTCATTATAAATTTAAGAAAGCTAGGGTTAAGATATAGTTTTCCTTTAGGTAAGATAATAGAAAAAAATGATGAAGGTTTTTTTATAAATTTATTCGACATAGAAGATAGGCTACTGTTTATAAATGAAAAGAATAATTCAAAGTAAGAAAAGAAAATTACTATGAAGTGGAACATAGCATAGCAACTATCTTTAGTTTATTTGTTAGTAACCGTGAAATAAAATCTGAAAAAACTTATAAAGGGAAGAGTATTGGGTTTTTTACAGATACGCTAGAAATGGGTGGTAATGAAAGGAATGCAGTTTTTACTGCAATAGAATCTAAGCACAGCAAAACATACGAAAATACCTTTTTATTGCATTATTCGGATCAAGAAGTAAATAACCATTGGGCCGACATCATATATAAAAATAATTTGGAAGTTATCAATATAAAAGGAGCATCAAATTCAAATAATCAATCTTGGGTTGATTTTAGAATAGAATTCATTGATAGAGTATTTAAAGATTGTGATGTAATTATTAAAGATTTTACTATACAATTGAAAGCTGCTTTCATAAAATTAGTTGAGTTAGATTTAGATCACATTCACTGCTTTTGTTCTGATACCAGATGTATTATTCTTGGTATTGCTGCTTCATTAGCGGGGATACCGTTAATTTCTGTTAATCCTGCAGTATGTCACCTGCAAGTAGACCTAAAATTAGACCTGAGGTTGAATATCTGTTATCTTCAGGTTATAAAGCTTTATTAAAAGTAGAAAATATAAATCTTTTCTTTTGCTCGATTGCAGCTTGTGTGGATTACAAGACTTGGTTAAAACAAGAAAGCTCTAGTAAGTTTAATGTGAATTATGTAAGCATAATTACTAATAATATATCAAATTCTACAGTGAATTTAGATAGGATGAAATTGCCTAGGAAAAAAGACAATGAAGTAGTAGTTGTAGGTTGTTTTAGATTTCATCCTGTAAAACGTCCACTGTTATGGATAGATATCGCACTATATATTGCTCAGTATCACAGTAATGTGACATTCTACTTGGTAGGAGACGGCGCTCTATTGAAAGAGTGTCAATCAAAAGTAAATGAAAGTCCTTATGCGGATAGATTTAATTTTTTAGGAGCTATACAAGACCCAAGTTATATTTATGATTATTCAGATATCACCTATATGACCTCTATTTCTGAAGGGCTAGGAAACGTAATATTAGAAGCTGAGAGCTTCGGTGTGGTACCAGTTGTGCCTTATGTCGGTGGAATGCCAGAAACTATAGTACATGCTAAAAATGGTTACGTTGCTGAGTTAGATGAAGAAAATCCAGTAGATATGATATATTATTTAGAGCGTTTAATAGAAAATGAGGAATTAAGGAATAATTGTTCTGAGTATGCTAAATATTTTGTTAAAGCCAATTTCGGTCCTAACACTATGCTAAACAACGTCTTATCTGTAAAGAGAGATCAGGCATCCATATTAGAAAATTTGGACTATCAACATGAGACAACTAAGCAATAACGGTTTTGACTTTTTTTTTCAGGGATATGAAAACTTATATGTATGTTTTTCAGGATTTTTTCCTGATGAAAAAGGTATACCTGTTTTTGAGTTCAAAAATATGATGAGTAAAAGTGGTTCTTCTTGTTTATTTATCAAAGATGTTTTCAAATGCTGGTATCAATTAGGAATTGATGGTCTAGGAACAAGTTTACAGGATACAATAGATTTTCTGGAAGGCTTTATTAAACCTTATAAAAATACAGTCTTTGTTGGTAACTCAATGGGTGGGTACGCTGCTATATTATTCGGATTACTTATAGAACCTACTAACGTTGTTGCAATTTCTCCTCAATCATACTTGAAGAATGATGACGTTTTAAATGATCATAGGTGGGAGACCTATTTTGAAAGAGCAAGAAAAAATAATAAAAATATTTCGTTTTTAGATCTCAGAGAAGTTGAAAAAAAATCAGATTGCAAGATAGCAATCTATTATAGTTTCAACGATTTTTTGGATAAATCGCATATTGATCTATTAGAAAGTGTTCACAATGTACAGAAAATCCCTTGTTATGGTACTACACATGCAAGCTTGGTAAGCAAGTTAAATTCTAGTAATTTGCTTTCAAAGATTATTTTCCACAGTTCAAAGGATGTAAACTGTCATACTTCTTTATTCCCAAAAGGAAGGATTGTCTTTTGATAAACCACTTCTTCTTCTATTTTTTTCTGAACTTGGATTGCAGAAAATTTTTCTAGATTGAATTTATCCATAGCCATATTCTTCTTTATCCTTATGAACTCTTTATTGTTCTCCAACATTGTTATAAGACAATTATAGAGTTCATAGCCATTTTTACATATGTAGCCATTAATATTATGTGTTATTATCTCGTTGCTTCCTCCAGCGTCTAGACTTATGCAAGGTATATTGTAAGATAGTGCTTCCATAATACTATTTGAAAGTCCTTCCTCAGTAGACATGCTGACATATAAATTGAAGGTAGGTTAAATAGTGGTAGGGTCTTCTTCATTTTCCAACAAATGTATTTTAGTATTTAAATTTAAATTGTTAACTAATTCTTGTACTGGTGTATTTATTAGTTTATCCGAATAAATATACATTCTAACTGGAATGTCAATTTCACTTTCTAACTTAGAAAACAATAAGATTAAATCTAAGATATTCTTTGAAGGAGTATTTCTACCAACAAAGCCCAGTCTCATTGTGTTAGTTTGAGTATCTATACTACTAGCTATATCTGGCTTATCAACGACATTGTAAATCTTTATAATTCTGTTATAGGGCAAAATATTCTGATATGATTTCCTCAAATAATCACAATTTACTATAATACTCATCTCGCCTTTGTATAGTTCATATATGTTCTTTATTAAATTATATTTATTTATCCCACCATTAATACTTACTGGCTTTAAAGGAGGTTGACTTCCTATTCTTATATAATTATAAGAATGTCGCCCCATGATGCTGTTTGCTACTAAATTACCGAGACCACAGTAATGCATTGATGAGATTATGTATGAAGGGTTATAAAATAATTGATTTACTGCAGCATTGAAAACATACCTTTTTAAAGTAGTATTCTTGATTAGCCTGATGTTTTTTTTATGTTGAGCGTTTAAATAGGCTTTTTTGTACTTTTCAAAATCAAACAACTTCTCTTCAGCATAAATAAGTTCGGTAGCACACTCTACGTTTTTAAAGTAACTACTAACAGTATTGTATAAAATGTGGAATTGCTTTTCTGCACCTCCCACTTTATACTTTTCCATATTAAATAGTATGTTTACACCTTTTACACCTTTTACACCTTTTACAGAAATAAACTTAATTAGGTCTAGATCATTTTCTATATTTCTATTAGTATTTAATTTTATATAATTTATCTCTTCTAAAAGCAGTTTATTAAAATAATATGACTTGCGATTAAGAATAAGATATTTCTTCCTTAAGATCTTATAAATCCCGTTAGATAAAATATTAAAATCCAAAACTGATTTTTTACCATATTTATTTTTAATAAATTTTTTCAAGTTAATTTGATTGTCTATATAACAATCAGCTATTTCAAGAGAAATTCCATAGAATTTTAATAAATGAGTAAAGCCGAAGCTTATTATCTTTTGCCATCTTTTATTAAATTTATTATAGTTTAATTTTAATATGTGTATGAATACTTCATCTATATCTAGCTGTACTATTTTTTTGATTACCAAATAAAAATTATATCTTATAATATCGTTATCTTTAATTTTAAGATAAGAATCTAGAAAGGGTAGTATGCGACTTTCTCTCAGGAAGTTTAAATCAGTTGAAAAATACAGTTTAATATCATTATTAATGTCGTTATATGTTAAATTTTTGATGTTCATATTTTCTGGGAAAATGGTATAAATTCCTAAGTGTGAGTACTTTATAAATAATTTACTAACTATCATAACTTAACAAGCTATTTAGAGTGTTTTCAATAGTTACTGAGTTGAATTCCGAGTCATAGTAAAAAGGATATAATATATAAGCGCAATAGAATAATTCATAAACATTCTTTTCATAAATTGTGTCTTCTGAATTATACGTGTCCCTCGTGAGCCCCCACCCACTATACCAAGTCCTACTATAACAAAAAACTTGAAGCCCTCTCATTAAGAATTCAAAACCTAACAGAGAACTTATAGTATGTACTTCACTAATGTTTGAAGTGTTGTCAAACAGATAGTGTAAATAGTTTATAACTATTACTCCATCTATCTTTTCAGGAAAGCTTTTCCTATTTTTCATTATTATTTATAGTATCGGGGTGGGGCTTATATAGTATCTTTCTACCTGCGTTTTCGGACATTACGTGTTTTAATAATGTTTCATTAGTAGTGAATATTGCACCGCTTTTAGCAATCGACATATCATTCTCGTTTTGTCCGATTACTAATATCGCATTTTTGATATCATACGAATATTCAAAATTAGGTAAGTTATATTTAGAAATATTATTCTTGACTATCCACTTAATATAGTCTTGTGCTTCAATTGTTTTTTTTTCATCCAATGATAAATACGTATCAGACTATGTAATTGCTTTCCCTAGCTGCATCAAAGTACATTAAACCTGAATTATCAATAACAAGCGATTTAGGTGCAGATTTCTTTGCCCCTAAACTTTTTGACGTATGAATCCATCTTCTATTCTAAAGAATTTTTTGTCTAAGCTAAGACAAACATTGACGGCCAATAGGGGTCATTGTAGCTCCAAACATATATGTTATTTACAAACTTAATTTTTTCTACGAATCAATGAAAAAAATCGCTACTATTTGCATCTTTTGTAGTAAAAAAATAGCAATTAACTCCAAATATTTCCTTTATAAAATTGTGTTTCCACTCGCTGAATCCAAAAAAGATATTGGTCGTGGATACTTTTTTACTAGAGCTTTAATACCTTTATTCTTTCGTAAGAGCAGCATATTGTTACCAACTTGTTTATAGTATGCTTCATACCATTCCAAAAATTTTTTTATTTCAACTTTGATTCTAGCAGAAGTTTTATATCATACAACTTCTCTTAGTTCGCTAGTATCTGCATAGATATTAGGTACAGCTCCAGCTTGTAAAGGTATCATATAAATCATAACTTTCTTAACCACAAAAAGTTCAATTTTATAAATGTAATCCAGTAGCTTGATAGAATGATTGTTATTTATGATTCATATTCTGAAAGGAACATTAGTTTTTTTAGGAGACAAGCTTTTATCATCTCAATTCAGATTTTTAAAACCTGTATAACCTGTCAATAAAACAGTCATTCTGTTCTTATCGTTCAGAATTACAATCGCCAATCTGGATTGTTTAAAGCACCTTTAACATCAATAACAACTTTAGGTGCCTTACAAAAGCTATTTATCTTATCATCTTCACCTAAGAATTCAGTATGGTTAACAGCTACAACTATCGCATCAAACATGCTTTCTTTAATAGATTCATAATCGACATAATCGACATTTAGGTGATTCCAGTCTTCCTCAGCAACCCAAGGGTCTGAATAAGTTATCTTTACACCATATTTTTCAAGCTCAATACCGATATCTATGACTTTAGTATTTCTTACATCAGGACAATTTTCTTTGAAAGTAACCCCTAAAAGTAAAATATGAGCATCTTTGATATTCTTTCCGTACGAAATTAACTTCTTAATAGTTTGTTCGGCAACAAATTTGCTCATAGAGTTGTTGATTGCACGAGAAGTCAAAATCAAGTTAGGATTCAGTCCTAAAGAGGAAGCCTTGTGTGCTAAATAGTAAGGATCTACACCGATACAATGTCCACCTACTACGCCAGGCATAAGCTTGATAAAGTTCCACTTAGTAGCTGCAGCCTCGATTACTTCATGAGTATCAATACCGACTTCATTAAAAATAAGAGCCAGCTCATTTATTAAGGCAATATTGACATCACGCTGAGTATTTTCGATAACTTTGGAAGCTTCAGCAACTTTTATTGAAGACGCTTTAAAGGTTCCAGCAGTAATAACTGAGCTATATAGCTCGTCTACTATATCAGTATAGTAAGGGTTTGAACCCGATGTCACTTTTAAAATATTTTCTACAGTGCGAAGTTTATCGCCTGGATTAATCCGTTCTGGGGAATAGCCGACGCCGAAGTCTTCATTCAATTTCAGACCAGATTCCTCTAACTCTGGAATACAAACTTCCTCTGTAGCTCCCGGATATACAGTAGATTCATATATTATAATATCATCTGTCTTGATGATTTTACTTAACATCTGTGATGCTTTAACTAATGGCGACAAGTCCGGTAAATTATTATCATCAATCGGTGTTGGTACCGTAATAATGAAGACGTTCGCTGTAGCCAATTCACTACTATCAGAAGTAAAAGTAAGGCGAGAAGTGTTCTGTAAATATTCGCTAGTCACTTCGCGAGTTTTATCAATATTATTGGATAACTCATTAATACGTGTTGTATTTATATCGAAGCCTATAACGTCATATTGTTTTGCAAAGGCACAGGCTAACGGTAAGCCTACATAACCTAACCCTATGATCGCGATTTTTTTAGAATTCATTTAACGGCCTTTTGATATGAATTAATTAGATAATAATAACTACTAAGTAGTGACTATGAAAACATAGGCATGATAGCAGATATAAAATAACTGAGAAAGTGACGGTGTGTGTGATTTTATAACACTAGCGCATAGGTTTGTATAAAAAGTTCTACCCAATACTGTAACTTCTTTGCCTCTTAGTAAACCCTCAAACCCTCCGAGAGAGATAATTGTATAGACACAATCTACAGTCTCTAAAGCATGGACTAAATGAATAGACTGGGTAAGGACTAGACAATCTAATTCATTGAGCATGTTAATAATAGAGGAGTTATCGAGCGTAATCAGGTGAAGTTTGACGATGATTTGTGCACTAGGATGATCTATTATTGCTTTATCGGTCCCATCTAACAAAGTAATATCAATACTATCGCCGTGTTTTGATGAGTCATCATGTGGTACTTGACTCAGTATTAAAATACGTTTTTTATTCTCAGTACCATATATCGGTGATACATCTACATAGGGCTGATTATTATATTTGTTCACACGCTTTGACACATAATAATCAAGCAGTTTCTGTGCCGATTCCTTATCATAACTACTCTGTTGGAAATCAAATTCCGCGATAAAATCGGTCAAACCATTAGGGCGTATGATATCGAAATACGGAGCTTGGACAGATAAACCACCCTTCAAAAAGAATACATCTAGGCTTTTCTGGCGAACATGATTAATGAAAAAATCAGGCGCTTTGTAATCCCAAATATATATGACAGAGTTTATGCTATGGACAAAAAATTTGAGCCATCGCTGAAAATAGTGTTCATCAAAGTGGCGCTGTGTTTGAATGTGAGATAACTCTAATATCTAATCGCCAATGTTATCTTTTCACGGTAACATATCAATTACCAATGCTAGACGCTGTTCAAGTTTGTGACAGTGACTATAGTAGCCTTAACGGTTTAGTTTGACGATGAAAAGAAAATATACGTTAGTAGAGTATACTGTGAAGAATGACATCTATCTTAATAATAAATTTTAACAGTGTTTACCTTTGGTTATTAGTGCTTTTAAAATAATGGTAACTCCATTAAATTAGCAGTCTTATCACTGTTCCAATCAAATATTGATATCTCATAGCTTCTACTATTACTCTATAAATATCTATGATGATAAGCGAGTTAATCTTACAAATAGAAAAGTAGTTTTTAATCAAGCTAAGTATGTTTGCTCATATCTCTAGGTTAATCAAACTTTATTGATTTATAGTTGTCTAATGATACTTTATAATTCTCGCAACTTCTCTTTTATACAGCCCAAATACTATGAAAAAAATAACCCATGCTGTCATCCCAGTCGCAGGCTTCGGTACACGTATGCTACCGCTGTCTAAGTCCGTGCCAAAAGAGCTGCTACCTTTAGGCAATCGACCAGCCATTCACTATGTGGTTGAAGAAGCGATTGCTGCTGGTATCAAGCACATCGTTTTGGTTGGTCACGCACAAAAGAGCGCGATTGAAAACTATTTTGATATCAATGCTGAACTGGACACCCAGCTGCGTCATAAAGGTAAAGACGCGCTGGCCGATAGCTTAAACTGGTTACCCAAAGATGTGACCATATCAATGATACGCCAGGGTAAGGCATTGGGCTTAGGTCATGCCGTACTCGCTGCTCAGCCCATTATTGGTAATCAAGATTTTGCGGTATTGTTGCCCGATGTGGTGCTTGATCCGTTTACGACTGATATGGCTGCTGATAATTTGGCCTTTATGATTGATGCTTTTAGTCATGACGGCCATTCGCAAATATTGGTAAATGAAGTTGCTGACGAAGATGTGCACAAATACGGTATCGCCAAACTTATCGATACCAGTCATGTAGATGAGATATCTGGCGACGTTAATGCCAGCTTTGGCGTGGCAGGTTTTGTAGAAAAGCCAAGCTTAGCAGAAGCACCGTCTAAACTTGCCGTAGTGGGCCGTTATGTATTTGATAATAAAATCTTTGATTATTTGGCTGATACCAAAGCATCAGTAGGCGGCGAAATACAATTGACTGATGCCATTGATGCGCTCATTAGTGGGTATGGCGTCAACGTAACCACCATGCGCGGTGACAGCTATGACGCAGGCGATATGCGCTCTTATATGCAAGCGTTTATATACTTTGCCCAGCAGCAGTTGGCAGATAGTGAGTAGCTGATGTCAGAGATAAATAACGATAAAGCGTATAGCAGCGCACGCAACTCTAATCACTGGCAGCAATTGCAAGTCTTGGCTAAGCAGCCATGGTCTTTAGCAAACTTGTTTGCAGAAGATGAGGGACGAGCCGCGCGTTTTAGTGCTCAAGCTGATGCACTGTATATGGATTATAGCAAGCAGTGTATCGATGAGCAGGTATTGACCAGTCTATTACAGCTAGCAGAGCACTGCGAGTTATCAGCAAGGATTGAGGCGCTCATGCAAGGCGCGATGGTCAATACTAGCGAGCAGCGAGCCGCACTGCATACAGCGCTACGTCTACCAGAAACGGCTGTCTTGACGCTTGAAGGACAAGATGTGGTGGCTGACGTACATCAAAGTTTGGCGCAAGTGGCAAGACTGTCTGAAAGAGTACGGCACGGCACATGGCGCGGATTTTCAGGCAAAGCCATCACGGATGTGGTGAATATCGGCGTTGGTGGCTCTGATCTTGGGCCACTCATGGCAACTGCCGCACTTGACGAATGGGCAGACACAACCATTGAAGTGCATTTTGTATCCAACATGGATGGCACACAACTCGATAACCTATTAAAGCATTTAAATCCTGAAACCACCTTATTTATCCTCTCGTCCAAATCCTTTGGTACGGTTGATACCTTATCAAATGCCAAAACTGCTTTGTCGTGGCTGCTTGCGACGGCCAAGGTGCGCGACGGTACTGAAGATAGTGTGTTGCGTCGGCACTTTATTGGTATCTCGGCCAATAAAGAGAAAATGAACGCATGGGGAATTCATTCTGATCACCAGTTGCAACTTTGGGACTGGGTGGGCGGTCGTTTCTCTTTATGGTCAGCGATTGGGCTTGCCATTGCTATTCGTATCGGTATGCCTAAGTTTAAAGCGTTGTTAAACGGCGCCCATAGTATGGATGAGCATTTTGCCAAGGCTGATTTTACCGAAAACTTGCCAGTACTCTTGGGCTTATTTGCCGTTTGGAACAGTACCTTTCTGCAAGTGAATGCGCATACGGTATTGCCTTATGATGGACGTTTGAGCTATTTGCCAAGCTATTTAACCCAGCTTGAGATGGAAAGTAATGGAAAGTCGGTGACCCAGCATGGCAATGACATTGATTATGATACTTGCCCGATTCTATGGGGTGAGATTGGCTCAAATGCACAGCATGCGTTTTACCAATTGCTGCACCAAGGAACGCAGCAAGTTTCTTGTGACTTTATTGCTTGTGTCCGTCGTTATAGTAGCGAGGTAAAAAATGCCTCATTGCAGCAGCAGCACGAATTGTCGTTGGCCAATTGTCTGGCACAAAGCCGCGTACTAGCCTTTGGCAATACGGCTATTGCAAACATTGCTGATACTAAAATAGTGAATGATGCTGACAAATACAAATATTACCGTGGCAATCAACCGTCGACCACGTTGTTGATTGATGAGTTGACCCCGCACAGTTTGGGATCACTGATTGCGCTCTATGAGCATAAAGTCTATGTCATGGCCAGTATCTGGGATATCAATCCGTTTGATCAATGGGGCGTTGAGATGGGCAAGCAAATGGCAGAGTCTGTGCATCACGCTATGCAGCATGAGACCGATGCTCAATTTGATACCTCTACCGATCAGTTGCTACAGCATATCAAACAGCTGTCTTCGTAATTTATTGATGATACAACAATACGATAAGGTAAGTTCATGAGCGCTGATCCAAACGATATAGAGATAGCTAAATACGAAAATTTAGACCGAAACGCATTGGGCAGTTCTACCGTTTGTGTGCTTGTTGGGCATGGTATTGAAGCCATTACCAGTGCAGTGGTGCTAGCAAGTTTGGGTCAAATTGTTCATTTGTATGCTGATAAAGACATGTTAGCGCAGCAGTTACAACAATATGGCTTTGAGCATCATTTACAAGCGCTATGGCAAATGTATGAGCAGCAGCAGGTTATCGTAAGTCAAGCTTTTCCAAGCAGTGCTGACACGCTTATACAGCAATATGAGACCAGTAATCACAAAGACGGCCATGGTATTGAGGCGCATAAAACAGTAGCGCTTTATTGGATATTTTTAACCAGTATTAAAACTGTTTGGCTCGAGGATAGCTGGCTTACCGCATTCAACCACAGCCAGCAGCAAACAGTACCTTTGATTATGAGTGGTATCGAACAGTTAGGGCACGTTGCAACATTGGCTCAACGGTTACAACGGGCGTGGGTTTATTATATTCCATTTGTCTTCTTAAAGGATGGCGACGCCTATAGCTCAATGTTAAACCCGTCACTGTGGCTAATCGGTGAAAAAACGGCCAACAGTAGCGAACATTTAAGTGCATTGAAGCCTTTAACTCAGCATGCACGAGCCATTCATCATGCCGATATCGCAACGGTAGAGTTTGCTCGTAGTAGTATCATGGCCATGCTCGCGACTAGGGTAAGCTTCATGAATGAGATGTCGCGTTTGGCGGATAGTCAGCAGGTTGATATTAGGCAAGTGAGTCATATCATGGGTCTTGATGAGCGTGTGGGCAGTAGCTACTTGCAGGCAGGCTGGGGATTCGGTGGTAATACGTTACCGGCAGAGCTTCATAAGTTACAACAATCAAGCCAAGCGCACAGTCTAGATATGCCGTTATTGCAATCTATTATGCATATCAATGAAGACCAAAAAGAGCTTATCTTCCGTAAGTTTTGGCAGTATTTTGATGGCTTTATTGATAATAGAACAGTCATTATCTGGGGTGGCAGCTATAAATCAGGATCTGGACGTACTGCAGGATCAGCCATTCATCCACTGTTAGCACTCCTATGGTCTTATAATATTCGTACGCTGGTTTATAGTGATAAAGCACAGACTGAATTGGTTACGCTTTACGGTGACCAGCCATTATTTAAGCTGACAAGCACGCCTTATCAGCAGCTTGAAGAATCACAAGCTATTTTTATTATAAGCTGGTCTGCCAGCGATCAGCTGGATATCAATAAGCTCAATCAGCAAGCAATGCCAATATTTGATGCCCAAAATGTACTGACGCGGGCACAAGTTGATAGCTTGGTCGGCGACTATATAGGTATTGGTCGATCTAAATGAGCTGTTTAAAGATTTCTTGAAGTAAAAAAGCTCGCTAATATTATTAGCGAGCTTTTTTTATTTTAACCAACGATATGAGCTTAAGCAGGTACAGCGCCTTGCGCTGCCAACCAGTGCTGAATGTCTTGAATTTTAGTATTTAATAAGGTCTTATTACCGCGACTTTCAATATTTAATCGGATAAGTGGTTCGGTATTAGACGCGCGTAAATTAAAGCGCCATTCCCCAAAATCAAGACTTAAACCATCCAGCGTGGATTTAAGAGGGTTTTGGTCACTGAATTTTTCTTCAATATCGCGAATAATGGTTGGCGCATCATGAGTCGTGAGGTGAAAGTTACGCTCGCCTGAGCTGGGATAGGCTGCAATGTATCCTGTGACCAATTCAGACAAGGTTTTACCCGTGATAGACAATAGCTCAATGGTCAATAGCCACGGAATCATTCCGCTGTCGCAATAGAAAAAGTCACGAAAGTAATGATGGGCGGACATCTCACCACCATAGACAGCGCCAGAATCACGCATGACTTGTTTGATAAAGGAATGACCGGACTTGCTGATGACGGCATTGCCGTTATGCGCTTCGATAACGGCCTCAGTGTTATAAATCACGCGTGGGTCATAGACGATAGACTCGTTTGCATATTTATTTAAAAAAGCTTGCGCGAGCATACCGACGATGTAGCTACCATCA
Organism: uncultured Gammaproteobacteria bacterium; assembly: GCA_963744895.1. Classification (GTDB taxonomy): domain Bacteria; phylum Pseudomonadota; class Gammaproteobacteria; order Pseudomonadales; family Moraxellaceae; genus Psychrobacter. The sequence goes on along the minus strand of CAVUUW010000003.1, from coordinate 605,454 downwards.
ATAAATGATCCATTTTCATCAAATAAGAAGCAGCGATCAAAGTCACCATCAAAGGCAATACCAAGATCCGCTTTGTTTTCTAGCACGGCTTGCTGAGTCGCCAGTCTATTGGCTTCAATCATGGGGTTGGGGATACCATTGGGAAAACTGCCATCAGGCGTATGATGCAATGTGATAATTTCAACGGGTGCACCAGCTTGCACCAGTTTATCGATCAATAAATCCACGACAGGGCCTGCACTGCCGTTGCCTGAGTTGATGACCAGCTTGAGCGGCTTTAATTTATCCACATCGATAAACGTCATTACGTGATTTATATAAGCACTTTTATCAGTCAATAATTGCAATTTTCCTGATGGGTTGTCAGTGGTAAATTGTCCTGATTCGGCTAAGGCTTGAATCTCCGCCAAACCATCATCGGCACTGATTGGCTTTGACTGTTCTTTGACCAGTTTTAAACCATTGTAGTTGATAGGGTTGTGGCTTGCCGTGACCTCAATGCCGCCCAATGCTTGATAATGACTGGTAGCAAAATACACTTCTTCCGTACCGCTCATACCCAAATCTATGACGTCGACACCTGCATCGATGATGCCTTTAATAGTCGCTTGTTTTAACTGCTCACTAGAGTGGCGAATGTCGCTACCAATAACGATAGCAGGCTGTAGTTCTAACATATCATGGGTTTGGGTGTCAGTGATTGCGTGATAGCGCCGATACAAAATCTGAGCAAAAGCCCGACCGATACGGTAAGCGATAGCTTCATCGAGATTGACGCCAAGCTCTCCGCGAATATCGTACGCCTTAAATGAATGAATCGTTATGGGGTCAAATTCATCCGCCAGTTGATCGCTAGTGGTCACAGAAGTGGGCATAATAATAAGATTCCTTGAACATGAGCAGAGGCAGAGTGAAGAAGTAATGAGCACAATTATAAGTCAATCCGCGTTCAATGATACACTAACATTAACAACCCAAAAATACGTTAAAAATATAAGAGTATCTTTTATGACTACTTCAAACCATGAAATCACAGTGCCAACGCCGACACAAGGTACGCCAGATGCAAGTGGACAACTTGACGATCTTTTGGCACTAATGGCAAGGCTGCGCGCTGATTGTCCGTGGGATAAAAAACAAACCAATCATAGTCTTATTCCTTATGCGATTGAAGAAGCTTATGAGTTGGGCGAGGCCGTACAAAGCGATGATGACGAGGATATCAAAGGCGAGCTTGGCGATGTACTGCTACAAGTGGTTTTTCATTGTCAGATGTACGCGGAGCAAGGCCGTTTTGATATGAGCGATGTCATTACTACTTTGCAAGAAAAGCTTATTCGACGGCATCCACATGTCTTTGAAGCTGAAACCCTCAAAGACGACGCTGCGGTGAAAGAGCGCTGGGACGAAATCAAGCTCGAGGAGCAACAGGCGCGCGAGGCACGTGGCAAGTCAAAACGTCGCTTAGATAAAGTGAAAGCGGGTAGTGCTTTGATGCAGGCACAAGATGTACAAAAACAAGCGTCAAAGCTTGGTTTTGATTGGAACGGTATCAGCGGTGCTTTTGATAAGCTGGATGAAGAGATTACTGAGCTAAAGCATGAGCTGACAGATAAATCTGAGAATGCGGCTAAATATAATATAAGCAAAACCAATGTTAGAGAGATCGAAAAAGAGCTGGGTGATTGTATGTTTGCCCTTGTTAACGTTGCGCGTAAATTAAATCTTGATGCTGAAGCCGCTACTTTAACTTGTGTGCATAAATTTAAATCACGTTTTGGCTACATTGAGGAGCAGCTGGCAGCGGTTGGCAAACGGTTAGAGGACAGCGATATCACAGAAATGGATGCACTGTGGGATGCAGCCAAACGCCATGAACGTTCCTAGTAAAATCGCTTCTATAGGTTGGGTCGCGACGGTGGCTTATTGTCTAGTAATTATCTTCGTGAATACTAGCGCTAACGCTGCGCCTTGCTTTAATGATCCGCAACGCGCTTACGATTATTTGTTAGCAAAAGAAAAGTCAGACTTACAAGCGCGTGATGAAAAAGTCGTTGATATCAATCGTGCTAGCGAAGGTGAGCTTGTCTCACTGCATGGTATCGGCAGTAGTAAAGCCCAAGCGATTATTTTGTATCGGGAAATGTTTGGCAATTTTAAAACTGTGGATGAATTAACTAAGGTCAAAGGTATTGGTGCAAAAACGGTTGAGAAAAATCGAGGACGTTTGCGAGTAACCGTTAGATAGCGCTATTTTGTATCAATTAACCCCAATATTGGTAAAATAGCATGTAAGTAAATGTCATAACACACCCAGCCCTCACAAAATTTGTTAAACTAGCAGGTACATCCGCCTGATAAACGCTGTGTTCATCAGGGGTGGTTAAAGAATACTGGCGAGGAGTAGATGCATGGCCGAGCGTGCCGCCAAGCAGTTAGAACTGAATAAATCTGAATTACCCAATTCCATTACTGAAGTAATTGCCACCTTGACCCGAGCTGGGTTTGACGCCTATATCGTTGGTGGCGGTGTCCGTGATACCTTATTGGGTCTGCGCCCAAAAGACTTTGACGCTGTGACTGATGCCAAGCCACACGAGATTAAAGACGTCTTTGGCAAACGTTGCCGCATTATCGGTCGCCGCTTTCAGTTGGCACATGTGTATTCAGGACGAGAGTTAATTGAAGTTGCGACCTTCCGCGGCCCGCCAACCAGTGATGCTAATACCAATCAAGATGGTATGATCCTACGTGATAACGTTTGGGGCGACATCAAACAAGACTTTTCTCGTCGTGACTTCTCTATTAATGCGCTTTATTATCAGCCGCTCAAAGGCATCGTTCATGATTTCTGTGATGCGCTAGAAGACATCGATAACAGAATTATTCGGCTATTGGGTAATGCGCCAGTCCGTATTGAAGAAGATCCAGTACGGTTATTGCGTGCCTTGCGTTTTAAAGCCAAACTAGGCTTTGAATTTGATGACGCGCTAGCCGAGCAATTTCATGATGGTAATTGGGCGCTACTTGAGCAGATATCACCGCATCGTCTTTATGATGAAACGCAAAAAATGTTCACTGGTGGTTATCTGGTGCCATTGTTGCCACTATTGTTTGAGTCGGGCGCGATTGATAGCTTAATCATTTATCCACCGTCTGAGCCTAGTGCATTAGTTAAACAGGTGGCGATTAATACAGACAAACGTATTGCGGCTGGCAAAAGCATCAATCCAGCGTTTTTCTACGCCGCTTTATTGTGGGAAAACTATTTACACCAATTAGCAAAAGCAAAAAAACGCAATATGCCATTTGCCGAAGCGCAGATGCATGCTGCTAGTAAAGTTATCGACCGCCAACGTATTAAAACAGCCATCCCTAAATTTGCTGAGCAATTTATTCGAGATATTTGGGTATTGCAGCCGAAATTGGCCGCCCCGCGTAGCAAGCAAATTGTCCAACTCTCTGAGCACCCACGCTTTCGCGCAGGTTTTGACTTTTTATTATTGCGTGAACAGTGCGGTGATGCTGAGCATCCGTTATCAGAGTCTACCAATGAAATGGGTGACTGGTGGCAGACGTATCAGACATTGTCTGACCGAGAGCAGCAGCAAGCCATTGACGGATTCGATGAAAATATTCGTCGCGGCGCCTACAAACAAGGGCAGCGTGGTCGTGGGCGTAATCGTCAAAGATCAGAGGCAAATATCGTTGATGAATCAGCGTCTATTCAACAGAACACAAAAAATAGCAGAACCAATGAGGGTACTGAAAAAAGTGTGAGTAAGCAGACAATGGTAAATGATCCATCAAACATCCCGTCACGCCGCCGCCGCGCTGCCAGTCAGTCTTCTTCGCCTAAGCATTCTGGTGGTAATAAAGGTAAAGGTCATGATGCCCAGCAAGCAAAACAGGACAGTAGTGAGCTTGCCCAGTTACAGCAATTGTCTCTTGCCAGTAACAACACTCAAATGTCAAACAAACGCCCTAATGCTAAAAGTGGCGAGAGCATCAAGCCTGAGCCATTGTTTGTTATAGAGCATGAAAAAGTTGTGCCACCATTAAAAAGACAACTGGCAAATGACGAGAAACCCAAGCCTGTTAAGTCGTCTGTGCAGAAGAAAGCAATGCCCAAGACTACCTCGGTGGAAAAAACACAGCCGAGAACAGAACAGTCTGAGGCTAAACCTATATCTGCTAAAGCCAATTTGACTCGTTCGGTCGCAAGTACGCCTGCGCTTGTCAGTATGAATAACGAGCCGATTCCTCATAAGCGTCGCCGTCGTCAGCCAAGCAATGACATCTCTAGCAGTGTGGACACGCAAGCGAATGCTAATCAAGCACCTAGTGATGATAAGACAGCGCCTGAAAAATATGCAAAGAAAGCACCAAAACTAGCAGCTGAGTTTAGTGAGAAAACAGAAACCAAAACTAAAAAAGCAGTTAAGCCGACAGAAACTGAAGCGACCAAAACCCAGTCTGGTAGAGTAAGATCTACCAAAGCGAAGTCGGCTAAAACCCAATCTACTCAAACGAGCCAAACCGTCGGTAGTGAGATTGGCGCCAGCAAACCAACTGATAATAAAGGTCCAATACCTTCGAAGCGTCGCCGTCGCCAGCCCGATACTGATAATGCCTAGCATCAATAAAATTAATATTAACAAGGTTTAATATTGTTGAAGAGAGCGATAGTGCTACTAGGATAAGTTGATAGATATGAAGGGTTTTGAGAGTCGTATTGAGCTTAGCAGTAAGCAATCAGATGTCGCGCCTGTGGGTAGTACAGAGACGGTGGCTTGGGTCACTTGCTATGTAGGCTTGGGTAGCAACTTAGCAAATGACTTAGGTTCACCAGTAGAGCATTTACAGCAAGCGCTTGTTGGTATGCGAGACCATAAGAACATACGTAACGTAATCGTTTCTTCATTTTATGCTTCTGATCCTATGGGACCACAAGACCAGCCTGATTTCATCAATGCAGTTGCTGGCTTTGAGACAAGGCTAACAGCGTTTGAGCTGCTTGCATTTTGCCAGCAGTTAGAACAGGTGGCCAAGCGAGCACGCATACGACGTTGGGGTGAGCGCAGTTTGGATGTTGATATTTTGCTGTATGGCGATTTGCAAATGACAGAGGCACAGTTAACTATTCCGCATGCTGGAATTTTTGAACGTAACTTTGTTTTAATCCCTTTGCAAGAGTTGGCGCCTAATCTAAAAATTGCAGGAATACCAATAACTGATTGTCCACAAAGTAGCGAGTGGACAGGTTTAACCCGCTTATCAAATGCCTAAACAGTACGACTAATGGATTAAGCGTAAGCAAATAGTTAGAGATGTTTATTTAAAAACTTTAAAACATGAGTGGTTGATTGATAATTAAAGGCATTGCGTGTCGATTGAGGATCATATGACAACATTATCTACTTTAAATAAATTTAAGAAAGACGGCACCAAGTTTACTTGCTTGACGTGCTATGACGCGATGTTTGCAAGAATGATGGAAGCTGCGCAGATTGATACTATATTGATCGGGGACAGCTTGGGTATGGTTGTACAAGGTCATGACTCTACATTGCCCGTAACCGTCGCTGACATGGCTTATCATACGGCCAATATTGCACGTAGCAATAAGCAGGCACTGATTCTAGCTGATTTACCGTTTATGAGTTATGTGACGCTCCAAGAGACCATTGCCAACAGTCGGCAGTTAATGCAAGCGGGCGCTCACGTCATCAAAATTGAGGGTGGTAGTGAGCTTTGTGAGCTTGTTACAAAGTTGGCGCAAGCAGGAACGCCCACTTGTGTACATCTGGGTCTGACGCCGCAATCGGTCAACGTTTTTGGTGGTTACAAAGTTCAAGGGCGCGGTGATGAAGCAGCAGATAAATTGCTTGCTGATGCAAAGGCCGTGGTTGATGCTGGTGCTGCCTTACTAGTACTAGAGTGTGTCCCAGCTGAGCTTGCTAAGAGAATAACGCAAGAAGTTGCCGTACCCGTCATTGGCATTGGTGCTGGTGCAGATACGGATGGCCAAGTATTGGTGATGCATGACATGCTAGGTATGATTCATGGCCGAGCCCCACGTTTTGTGCATGACTTTTTGACGGATGAGCGCAACAGTGCGCGCAGTATCGAAGGCGCGTTTGCACTTTACCAGCAGTCAGTACGCGAAGGAACGTTTCCAGCTGAATCACATCAATTTAGTTAATGTGGCCACTAGCTGATTTATTTAAGATTTGATAATAGAAGACCACCTGACCATGCCTATTGTTCATCATCGTATCTCGACATTGCGTGACGCTTTACAACCTTATCGTGGTCTACAAAATAGTGAGCCAAGTCGCTCGCAGCGTATTGCTTTGGTGCCAACGATGGGCAATTTACATAAAGGCCATTTGGAGTTGGTAAGACTCGCGAAACAGCACGCTGATGTCGTGGTAGTAAGTATTTTCGTTAATCCTACTCAATTTGGTGCAGGCGAAGACTTTGATAGTTATCCTCGTACACTAGAGGAGGATGTCGCAAAGTTAGCTACCGTTGATACAGACTATGTTTTTGCGCCCAGCATTGATGAGATGTACCCAGTCTTACCACCGCCGACCACTGTACTTGCAGGTACTATTGCGAATCAATTATGTGGTCAATCACGGCCTGGACACTTTGATGGTGTGGGGATTGTGGTCTCTAAATTATTCAATATCGTACAACCTGATAAGGCAGTTTTTGGGCAAAAAGACTATCAACAGCTGGCCATCATCAAGCAGTTGGTACGTGATTTGAGTTATCCTATTGAGATTATAGGGGCGCCTATTGTTCGTGCTGATGATGGACTGGCCTTGTCATCGCGCAATCAGTATCTAAGTGAAGCTGAGCGTCAAGTCGCTCCTAGACTACATCAAGAGTTGCAGCATTTGTCACGTCAGCTACAGAATCATGCGCTAAGTATTCAAGAGTCTGAAGCATTACTGGCTCAAACGCATACACGTATTACAGAGGCGGGCTTCATTATTGACTACCTAGAAGTAAAAACCGAAGCATTGGCCTCTGTTGTTACTCAGTCTGAACGCTTTAATGTTGAACAAAAAGATTTAATCATTCTAGTTGCGGCTTGGCTGGGACGTGCACGTTTGTTGGACAACCAACGAGTGACGGTGAATCAGCCGTTATGATATAGCATCTTGCAAAAGTCAGTAGACTAAAATGGGTGAATCATGGATGTAAATCAGGACAGTAATAACGCTGATACCAAACAGGTCGTAAATAAAGCCGCTACTGATAAACTCAGCATTTTAGTTGTGTCAGGTATCTCAGGCTCAGGCAAAACCTCAGTATTAAATATATTGGAAGACTTGGGGTATTACTCCATTGACAATCTACCGCTGTCATTACTCGTCAATGCTACCCACAAACTGGTCAATGAAAGTGGTATTCGCCGCATTGCGCTGGGTGTCGATATCCGAACGCCACGTGCTGATTTATCCAACTTTGTTGCGATACATGATTCACTGAAGAGAAACTATGGTACGCAGGCAATACAAGTTCTATATGTGACGGCGCAAGAGAGCACGCTCATAGCACGTTTCAATGCCACTCGCCGTGTGCATCCTCTAATGTCTCAGGATGTTGATAGTGACAATGCAAAACATGTTGCTTTCAACCTACCAGCTGCGATCAAAAAAGAAGTTGAATTGTTAGAGCCCATTTCTGTTCACGCAGATATTACAATCGATACCAGCAGTTTAAATATTCATCAGCTAAAAGACAGATTGCGTGAATATATCGGTGTGGACAATCATATTGTGATCAATTTACTGTCTTTTGGTTTTAAGTACGGCAGTCCGATTGATGCAGACTTTGTATTTGATGTAAGAATTTTACCCAATCCTCATTGGAGTCCTGAGCTACGCATGTCTACGGGGCTTGATGTTGAAGTAGGGGAGTTTTTCGCTGACTATCCAGAAGTCGCTGAGATGATCAGTGATATCGATAAGTTTTTGACTCGTTGGCTGCCTGAGTTTTTACACAACAACCGGCATACAGTAACGGTTGCCATTGGCTGTACAGGCGGTAAACATCGTTCGGTATTCATCACTGATAATTTGCAACGCCGTCTTGCTGATAGCATGCCGCAAGGGATAAAAGTACTGGCGAAGCACCGTGAAAAGAATCGTTGGTAGTGTAGACTACCTCAAATATTATTAATTTATTATTCATTATTTTGGAAAGTGTTTATGATTGACTGGTCAGAACAGGATATGCGCGTCTCGCGTACAGAACTTAAAAAAGCTCACGAGCGCTTGCAACAGTTGTCTATACCGCTTGCCAGCTTGTCGAAAAAACAGCTAAAAACCCTACCAGCCAGTGATTATTTTATGGCAGAGTTAATGGCATTGGCCGACATTACCAGTGCTAATGCTCGTAATCGCCAGACTAAACGTGTTGGTAAGCTGATCAGTGAAGAAAACCGTCATGAACTGGTAAAAGCCTTATTTGACGCCATCTTTCCTAAAGAGCAAATCTCAAAGATAGAAAGTTGGCATGAGCGTTTAAACATCAACGATGAAGGCACACTCAAACAGTTTGTCAAACAATATAAAGCCTCTGAGCACAACAGTATGTATCAATTACTACTATGGATTGAGTATGCCAAACATACTCAAGATGCTGAGCTGATGGTTGAGTCTAAAGAAGATTTGGCAAGCTATATCAGGGAAGTGGCTATTTTATCGCAATTGAAAAAATAGTCAGGCAGTGGTTTAAAAAGTAGTAAGAGATCATTAAAAGTAAAAAAGCCAATCTTACAAGGATTGGCTTTTCTATAAGTGACGATAAGTAGTAGCTAGATTACTTTTTCTCAGCGCGGACCTTATCGACTAAGTATTCAACGACTTTCGGGACAGTACCATCTTCACCTGTCACTACGTATTTGCCTTGCACCACGACTGCTGGCACACCAGAAAGCTGATAGCGCTTAGCGCCTGCTTGTGAGCGGCCAATTTTTGTGCCGACTGCAAATGAGTTGTACAGACTATTGAATTTCTTTTCATCAACGCCTTTTGATCCGTACCATTTGCTCAAAGATGCTTGATCAAACAGTTTTTTGCCGTCTTTATGAATGGCATCAAATAGGGGTTTATGGGTTTTATCTTCAAATCCTAACAACTGAGCGGCATAGAAACCACGAGCATTAGCTTCCCAAACTGGATTAAGTGCGGCTGGTGTCTTAAAGAAGGCGACATCTTTATCTTTAGTTTTCGCCCATTTTTCCATATGTGGGTCAAGTTTGTAGCAGTGCGGGCAGCCATACCAAAAGAATTCACGAACTATGATAGCATCACCGCTCATTTTTTCCGGATTGTCTAGCACTCGATAATCTTTTCCAGCAACATAATCGGTAGCTTGGGCGCCCATAGTGGCAAAGCCGATGGCCATAGCTAGACCAGTCAATGTGATGACACGTTTCATACTTTATCCTTGAGATGTGGAGACTTAGGGTTTGTTTGAGTGTTTGTACAATGACGGCTTTAGGTACATAAACGATATAGCGCCACGTAAAATCTAGCCATAATATGTATCGACTATGATAACGTAAAACGTGTGTACTTGTGAATCCGAATCTTAACTAATGGTTGTAAAGCTGTTAGGTATTATTTAAGGTACATTGCTATCTAAAGTACATCACTTAAGTCATTCAAACTCAGCGACTCACAATCGGTGACGATGTACTCACGACAAAGTTATCGCTCTCATGCTAATATTAAACCCATCATCTGACACTATATACATTAATAATGATAATGACAATTAAGGAAAACCATGATGGGCCAAGCTAACCCTTTTTCAAATGAGCAAAAAAGCCACCATTTTGATAATACATCAGCGACCAGAATCAATGTCGATTCTAATGAAGTCGAAAAATTCAACAAGCTGGCCGGCGAATGGTGGAGCAACACCGGAGCCTTTGCAACTTTGCATGAGATCAATCCTCTACGTTTAAATTGGATAGAGGAAAACGTCAAACGTGGTTATCAAAATACTGCTATCGAGAATGACGCTGCGATTCAAGCGACGAATAAAACCGCTGAAATGGGTCTTGCTGGTAAAAAAGTACTAGATGTTGGCTGTGGTGGCGGTATATTGTCAGAATCGATGGCACGCCGAGGTGCTGATGTTACGGGAATCGATTTGGGCACGGAAAATCTAAAAGCGGCAGCGCTGCATGCAGAGCAAAGTGGCTTGGAAAATACGTTACGCTACCAGCATATTCCAGTAGAAGATTTGGCAAAAACCCATGCAGGTCAGTTTGATGTAGTGACTTGTATGGAGATGCTTGAGCATGTGCCGGATCCAAGCTCGATTGTTCGTGCTTGTTTTGAGTTATTGGCGCCAGGCGGCGTTTGTGTACTATCCACCATCAATCGTAATCCCAAGTCCTATTTGTTTGCCATTGTGGGGGCGGAGTATGTATTGCGCTTACTAGACCGTGGCACCCATGATTATGGCAAGTTCATTACGCCAGCTGAATTAGACAAAATGTCGGTCAATACTGGATTTACGCGCCAAGATATCATTGGGTTACATTACAATCCTCTGACCAAGCGCTATTGGCTAGCACAGAACGTCGATGTCAATTATATGATGGCGGTAAAAAAACCGATGGCTTAAGTCAACCTTGATGGCTTTTATAATCTTTTTTATCAAGCAAATTAATAGTTTTAAGAGCGTTTACCATGACTAAATTTATAAAAGCGGTACTATTTGACCTTGATGGCACCCTAATTGACACCGCTGCTGACTTTGTCCGTATCATCGGTAAAATGAGTCTCGAAAATGAGTGGCAAGCACCACCTGAAGCAGAGATTCGTGAGCAAGTTTCTGCCGGTGCATCAGCCATGGTAAAGTTAATGCTACGATACAATGACCAAATCGAGGTTAGCGAAGAAGCCTTGCAGGATTTTCGTCAGCAGTTTTTAGATGACTACGAAGCCGATATATGTATCGATAGCTGTGTGTTTGCGGAGTTGGAAGAAGTATTGACCACACTTGAAACGCAAGGCGTACCGTGGGGCATTGTGACCAATAAACCGCGTTATTTGGCAGAGCAACTGTTAAGTAAAATGGCACTAGATGAGCGTTGTGCTGTTTTAATCTGTCCTGATGACGTGTCGCGTTCAAAACCTGATCCAGAGCCGATGTATATGGCATTAGAAAAATTGAGTATTCCTCGCGGCGCTGCTGGCTGTGTGCTGTATGTTGGTGATCACATACGTGATATAGAAGCTGGCAAAGCGGCTGGTATGCCAACGATTTTGGCGGCGTATGGCTATATTCCTTCTGAAGATCAGAAAAACCTCAAAGCGTGGGGCGCTGATTATATTGTCGATACGCCAAAGCAATTGAATAAGTTACTACTGTCTTCTGGTCGTTTTGATTATATATAAAGAGATGTGTCTATAAATTGCCTATTAGCCGTCGTTTTTATACGCTAATTTTAAGTAAGCAATTTCAAATATCGAATCATAAACTATTAAATAACGAATAGTGAGCAATGTCATGAGTACAAAAATTGACCAATTGGCTGACCCACAAACCGCCCAAACATCAAATACGCCTTTAACTCATGATGATATTCGTGGCTTTGTGCCACCTGATGACTGTTTGGACGGCAAAACTATTTTGGTGACGGGAGCTGGTGACGGTATTGGCCGAGTGGCCGCGTTGACTTACGCCCGTTATGGTGCAACCGTTTTGCTCTTGGGACGCACTAGCAGTAAGCTTGAATACGTATACGATGAAATTGAGAGCTTTGGTGGTAAGCAGCCAGCGATGCTACCGATGAACCTAGAAGGCGCAACTTATGCCGAAATGCAACAGCTAGAAGGACTGATCAATAAAGAAGTCGGTCAGCTCGATGGTATCTTGCATAATGCGGGTATGCTGGGTCAATTAACGCCGCTTGAGATGTATGACGTTGATATGTTTGCTCAAGTGATGAAGGTTAACTTTACGGCGACCTTTATGCTTACTCAAGCATTACTACCGCTACTAAAAGACGCAGATCATGGCTCAATTGTTTTTACGTCTAGCACCGTTGGTACTACTCCGCGCGCGTTTTGGGGTGCTTACGCGCTGTCAAAACAGGCGGTAGAAGGTATGAGTGATATCTTTACGCAAGAGACGCAAAATACCACCAATCTGCGATTCAACTGTGTCAATCCTGGCGGGACGCGCACCAATATGCGCGCCCATGCTTATCCAGGGGAGAACCCGATGAGCTTAAAAACCCCAGAAGACATCATGGCAGGTTATGTCTGTCTGATGAGTGATGACAGTATTGGCGTGCGCGGGCAGGTTGTCGAGTTGCAGCCGAAAGATTAGTAATACAGTACAGTGATCAATTAAATCACAGCAGCATCTCACACGGGGTTCGTGTATTACCAAAATCAATTCATACTATAGTCTTATTAGAGTAGTAAGGTCAGAATAACTTTTCACTTTGAGTCTGACACTCTGTTTTAGTATTAAGCTAAATCAAGTGGGGTTTTTTGCTCTCTTGCTTGCTTAATAATATCGATTAAGGCTCTGAGTGCGGGATTCATATGAGAGTAGCGAGGAAAGTATAAAAAGAAACCTGGTTCAGGTGAACACCATTTTTGTAGAACAGGCGTTAGTGTCTCTTCTAGAATCGCTTCTTTTACGTAGCTCTCTGGCACATAGGCGATTCCCATTCCTTGGATAGCTGCCTCCACCATCAATTGATTATTATCTAAAGTGATAAACCCCATTGGATCGACTTTAATCTCAGTCCCTTGATAATCGAAATCCCAACGATAACGTTTTCCACTAGGTAAGCGTTGTCGAATACACTGATGCAGGTAAAGGTCGTTGGGGTGGTGTGGTATTTCAGTGTCTTCAAAGTATTTTGAAGATGCTACCGTAAGAAAGCGTATATCATCACTTAAGCGAACCGCGATCATATCCTGCGGTATGCTGTCCCCCAAGCGAATGCCTGCGTCAAAATCCTCTTTAACAATGTCTGTTAATTCACCATCGCAGCTTAAATCAACCGCAACGTCGGGAAAACGTTGATGAAAGAGAGGCATTATTTCTTTCATTAATATACGAATAGCCGCTTCGCTACCATTAATCCGAATACTCCCTACTGCTTTTTGTCCCTCATTGCTAATGTCAAAAATAGCTTTATCAATAGAGTGTAATAGAGGAACAATATCTGTTAGCAAACGCTCGCCATGCTCTGTGATAGAAACACTACGTGTTGTCCTACGGAATAGTTGCACACCGATTTGTTGCTCAAGTCCTTTGATAACATGGCTCAAGGCAGAGCGGCTGACACCAAGATTGTCTGCTGCCTTACTAAAGCTTAATTGGTGCGCTATTTCGATAAAAGAATGTAATTCATCTAAGGTCGGTTTTTTCATTGTTGAATTATATTAACCAGTTCAAACGATTTGTTGGTTATTAAAACACTAGTATAGTTAAGTTACAATCATGTCTCTCAAATTAAAGGAAGTGACATGAAATATCAAACATGGTTGGTAACGGGTGCGTCTTCAGGTATTGGATTAAACTTGACTGAAAAATTATTGGCAGATGGGCATACAGTCATAGCGACTGTTCGTAGACCTAAATCGTTGCAAGCGCTTAAAGACCAGTATGGCGATCAGCTCACGATAGAATTATTGGACTTAACGGATACCTCGCAAATATACCAAGTGGTCGACACGGTATTTAAACGAGGTCAGAGCATTGATGTCATCGTGAGTAATGCAGGATATGGTTTGTATGGGGCTGCTGAAGAGTTGAGTAATGAACAAATTGAGCGGCAAATTGACACAAATCTTTATGGTTCTATACACTTGATCCGTAGTGTCATTCCTCATTTAAGAAAGCAAGGAGGCGGAAGAGTTGTTCAATTATCTTCTGAAGGCGGGCGCATCGCTTATGCTGGTTTTAGTTTGTATCATGCGACAAAATGGGGTATTGAGGGTTTTGTTGAGTCTGTTTCGCAAGAAGTTGCTGGCTTTAATATTGATTTTATTTTAATAGAACCAGGCCCAACCGATACCGGATTTGGAGATGCTATAAAATACGCAGAGTCGATGGATTGTTATCAACAAACCCCCGTAGGTCAGTTTAGAGAAGCTATCAACTCAGGTGACTTTGTTTGCAAAGGAGATTTGGATAAAACGGTTGACGCAATGCTGACTGTTATTCGCCAAGAAACCCCTCCTATGCGGGTTGCTTTAGGTAGTATTGCTTATGATAATATTCGTCAATCATTAAAAAATCAATTGAACGTGTTAGGAGAACAAAGAGGGATGGCTTATGGAGCAGACAAGTAATAGCGACCATAGAGCTATAGAAATTCATCAACATATATTGAAATTAGCCATAACTGCCCCATCTATTTGTTATTAAAGAAATTATCGAATGATAATGAATAAAAACAAATAGGATAAAATTATGGCAGGTGGCTGGTCAAGAGATGGTGCTGAGCACGAGCAAATGGATGCAACTGTCAATGATGCATTGGAGCGAGCGAGACGCTCATTGCCAACAGGGGTAAGCGCTGAGTTTTGTGATGAATGTGGTAATCCCATTCCAGAAGCACGACGGCTGGCAGTGCCTGGTATTCAGCATTGTGTCAGTTGTCAAACCGAGCTTGAGCAAGAGGCGAGAGCGGCTGAGCTGTTTAATCGGCGTGGCAGTAAAGACAGTCAATTACGTTAACTCAGTTATTTAACTAGGTCGTTTAACTCACTTACTTAACTAGATTACTTGAAGTCAAAAAAGCGAACCCTGCTATCGAGTAGGGTTCGCTTTTCTGTGCTGTCTGTTTTCTAATCTCTATATTGGCGTATGATTATTATATAGTCGGTAAACGGTCAAATTGACTATCAACAGTCAGGTGCTACTGGTATAAGTTTTTCTTGCTTGCTGTGCCGTTGCAGACAGAGGCGTCAAAAAATCCATACCAGCAGTACGATAGCGCTTTCATTATTTTTAGCTATATTACCAAGGCCATCAACTCACGGTCGCGCATTTCCCAATCTACGCTAGACAACAAGGATGGTTTATCGTCTACGTTGGTGTCTTCTATAAGGGAATTTCCATCATCAGCCGACTGTAATATAACTTCTAATCGGCTATCAACTTGGGGACTGACCGTACTTGTCGTCAAGCTATCAGGGGTAAAGTTGATCTGTAGCCAGCCGTCAGCCGTATGAACAACGCCTTTAATGCGTTGCCAGCTTGGTAGTTGTAATAACCAATCCTGCAACTCAGTCGTTTTTAAGACGTAATCTGCTGGTAAACGCCAACCTGCCAAGACCATATCTTGTTGTGTCTCGTGGTAACGATAAGGTTGGTCAAGGTCTGTATCGGACTTAGCGTCATCACTGGTTTGTGAAGGGTTTGATAACGAGATAGGCGACAGCGGTCGTAAACCCACAATAGATTGCTGAGAAGAAGCAATATTAACCTTATGCTGCTGTGCGATAACATGACTGGGTTCGGTTAATTGTGCGCTTAGCTCAGCTACATAAGTATTCGACAAATAAGCCTCATCAACCGCGTTTTGTGCTGGCGCTGACCAAATGATGCTAACTTGTGAATTTAGCTTAGCTATCCAAGCTTGCAAGGCTTGTTTATCATCGTCGTTAAGCTTGGCATAACGGTTAATGACTAAGACATCTGCATCGCGCACATGTGCTTGAAAGCCCTCATGATTACGATATTTTTCTTGTTGCCATTGCGCGCCACTAAGCACCGTTATCACGGCCTGCATCTTTAGAGCAGTCTGCCAATGCGGCGCACTAAGCTGGCGTATCAGCTCACGTGGATGAGCAAGCCCTGTGGGTTCAATAAGCAAGCGCTGCGGATGATGATCACTGAGCAGGCGACTAATAGCAATCTGTAGGGGTAGTTGACTGGTACAACAAATACAACCACCGCTGACTTCACGAATAGCAATGCTATCTTTATTACTCGTATTGTCTTGAGAGCTAGCCAATAGTAAACCGTCGATACCGATACGACCGAACTCATTGATTAACAATGCCCAGCGCTCATTAGCAGGTTTATCGGTTAATAACTGATTAATGACTGTGGTCTTACCTGCCCCTAAAAACCCTGTCACCAAAGTGCAAGGTATGTTTTGAATCAAAGCTGAGATGCTCATAATGGGTAACTTTATAATAAGACGGCGCTGTAGAACTCATGTCCTACAGCGCCGTTATTTGATATTTATAAGTGCGTCTTATTCAGCGCTTTCTACTTCCGCTTCATCAGGAACGAACACATAACCTACTCCCCAAACAGTCTGAATATAACGCGCTTGTGACGGGTTATCTTCAATTAAACGACGCAAACGTGATACTTGTACATCAATTGAGCGCTCCATCGCACCCCATTCGCGACCACGCGCAAGGTTCATCAGTTTGTCACGTGTCAATGGCTCACGTGGATGTTGAACCAGTGCCTTTAATACCGAAAACTCACCTGTCGTCAACGTAACCACATTGCCGTCACGTTTGAGTGTACGAGTAGACAGATCAAGCGTCCATGGGCCAAATTCAACCACTTCCAGCTGATGGCTTGGCGCACCAGGTAGCTCACGATTCTGACGGCGCAATACCGCTTTGATACGCGCTAGTAACTCTTTGGGGTTAAACGGCTTGGGTAAATAGTCATCGGCACCCGCTTCCAAACCTGCGATACGATCAGCATCGCCGCCTTTGGCAGTCAGCATAATAATTGGGATATCACCATTGTTTTCGCGCAAGCGCTTACAAATCTGGATGCCATCTTCACCGGGTAACATTAAATCTAGCACGACAAGTGAAAAAAGCTCGCGTTGCATTAGCTTGTCCATTTGACTGCCATCATGGGCAGTACGGACGACAAACCCATCATCTTCTAGAAAGCGTTGTAACAAAGAGCGCAAACGCGCATCATCATCGACGACTAAGATACGCTGAGTCAAAGTATCATGGCTGTTATTATCAGTCATAAGGGCATCCTCTTATAAAAATTATTATTAGCAGAAACGATTAACTATTAGCAAAAATATGGTTATTCACAAATACTGTGATCATTTAATGATCAATCCATTGATGATCAAAAATCCTGTAAATTTAAATACATTTGTTCAATCTAGTAGCATTTAGCAATTTTTGTGCTGTTGGCACTTTAGTGTATAAGATTGCAGTCACAATTGCATCATTCTTAAAGAAAAATGCTGTATGCGTTTGTTTAACAAGGTGGCAAGATTTATGATATCAGACGATTTTTGCCTGAAAACAGGTGATAAATAACGAAAAGATAAAAAGGATTTTTATTCATGCAGCTTTTGCTATAATGCAAAACTACATTTCTCAACGATTGATACGTATATGAGTAGCACTGATACCTTAACGCCATCTCAAACCTCGACAAATGCACAGGTTTTGGATGCAACCACACACGCGAATATTCACGACAAGCTTGCTCGCGCGCTTGGCATTAAGACTGCTCAAGTCAATGCGTTTGTCAAACTTTACGATGAAGGCGCGACTGTTCCGTTTATTGCCCGTTACCGCAAAGAGAAGACTCAGAATCTTGACGATGCGCAGTTGCGTGCTCTAGAGAAGTCTCTTAATTATGAGCGCGACATGGCAACGCGTCGCCTCAAAATCACTGAGCTTTTGAGCACGCAGGGTAATTTGACTGATGAGCTACAGACCCGCATTGATAATGCGACGTCTAAACTTGAGCTTGAAGACATCTATCTGCCTTATCGTCCGCGTCGTCGTTCACCAGCGGCTAAAGCACGTGCGGCAGGTCTTGACGTTGCAGCCAAAGCAGTTTTGACGCAAGAGATTACACCAACTGACGCTTTAGCGGACTATCAAGTTCAGACCAGTGTCACTGATGACAGCGGTCATGAGATTGAAGTGGACTTCAGCGACATAGAAAAACAGCTAGCGGGTGTACAGGCCATCATCGTTGATGAATGGACGCAAGCACTCGATTTGCTGGACAACTTACGCAGTGGTTTTGCCAAAACGGCCAGTATCGTCTCTACCGTTGCTAGCGAAGAAAAGCGCGAAGTCGGTGAGAAATTCAAAGATTATTTTGAGCATAGCGAAAGTCTTGCACGCTTGCCGAACCATCGCTTATTGGCGATGCTACGTGGTCGTCAAGAAAACGTGCTAGGACTAAAAGTAGAAGGCGAAGACACCCCTTTTATCGAAAAAATTGTCTCGCATTTCGATGTTGATGCAACAGCACCAGCGTCACGTCGTGAGTTTTTAACAGAAGCCGCCAGTAGCTTGTGGAAAGACAAATGGCGTCCACATATTGAGCATCGCTTATTGACTGAAAAACGTTTGACGGCTGAAGCGGATGCGATTGAAGTATTTGCGAACAATTTGCAGCATCTATTGATGTCAGCGCCTGCTGGTCGTAAAGTTATCTTGGGCGTTGATCCTGGTATCCGTCATGGCGTAAAAATGGCTATTATTGATGCTCAAGGTCATGTGATGCTAGATAGTGAAGACAAGCCTGTCATCGCAACGGTCTATCCGTTTGCGCCTGATAATAAAATAGACGAAGCCAAAAAAGTCATTGATGAGCTGCTAAGTACCTATCAAGTCGATTTGGTTGCTATTGGTAATGGGACGGCCAGTCGTGAAACCGATGCCATGATCAAAGAGATTTTAGCTGCCAATGAAGCGCTAAAAGCCAATGTGGTCATCGTTAACGAATCTGGTGCTTCTGTCTATTCAGCCAGTGAGCTTGCCAGTGATGAGTTGGCGAATCTAGATGTGTCGGTACGCGGCGCGGTCTCTATCGCTCGTCGCCTGCAAGATCCATTATCAGAACTGGTAAAAGTTGATCCAAAAGCCATTGGTGTGGGGCAGTATCAGCACGATGTCAATCAAAGCCAGTTGGCTGATAGCTTGGACAAAGTGACGCAAGATAGCGTGAATGCGGTTGGCGTCGATGTCAATACCGCCAGTCCTGCTATTTTGGCGCATATCGCTGGTTTGAACCGTAATGTTGCTCAGCAAATCGTCACTTACCGTAAAGAGCACGGCGCTTTTGATAGTCGCGAGTCCCTAAAAAATGTCCCACGTTTAGGTGTGAAAACTTTTGAACAGGCGGCAGGGTTTTTACGTGTCCATGGTGGTAGCAATCCACTGGATGCAACGGGCGTTCACCCAGAAAGCTATGCGCTGGTCGATAGTTTATTGACGCAAACTGGCAAAGCATTGCCAGAAATTATCGGTAACGAAGGTGTGTTAAACACGATTGATACCACAGCGTTGGCAGTTAATGATGATAATATCAGCGTAAAATCTATTTTAGATGAATTGGCTAAACCTGCGCGCGATCCACGTCCTGAGTTTAAGACGGCCAACTTCCGTGATGATGTCAACAGCATCAAAGATCTCACAGAAGGCATGACGCTTGAAGGCGTGGTAACCAATGTTACCGCTTTCGGCTGTTTCGTTGATGTTGGCGTTCACCAAGATGGTTTGGTACACATCTCACAAATGGCAAACGATTTTGTTGCAGATCCAATGAACCGTGTTAAGCCGGGTGATATCGTCTCAGTACGTGTTATCTCTATCGACGAAAAACGGGGTCGTATCGGGTTTAGTATGAAGCCTGAAGCCGAAAAACCCGACCGCCCAGCAGCGAAATCTTCTGAGGCAAACGCAGGTAGCGATGACAAGGTCAATCGTCCACGTAATAATCAACCTGCGGCCGACAAACGCTCATCAAAGCCACGTGGTAATCGTCAAGAAGGCCGTCAAGACAGTTCTCGCAATAACCGTCAGGACAGAAACAGTACCAATAATCGTAGCAAAGCGTCTAGAGCTGAAAGCACTGAGGCGCCTAGCAAACTGGGTACACTTGGCGCTCTATTAAAAGAAGCGGGCGTGAGTAAAACGAAAAAATAGCAACGTTGCTATTAGCCGTTAGCCGTTAGCCGTCACAAGTGATAAAAAAGGCAGCCATTAGGCTGCCTTTTTTTGGATCTTATATATATAAAAGAGAGTAGGAGAAAGCGTTCCACAAAGTTATTTTAACGCTAATAATTGTTTCGATAATTGAGATTTAAATCATCAAAAACGATCATTTACTCCGTTTCTATATTTATGGAATTTTCTTTTAAGTCTAAAATGCTTAGTTTGACATGTCTTCTTCTTGTAGCATTTCATCTTGCATATCAGGTTCTTGTAGCATTTCATCTTGCATATTTTCTTCTTGCATCATAGCTGCTTGGGCATTTCGCTCTTGCAGTAATGTGTCTTCTGGACTCTGCATAGCTTGAGTCTGCATATCGCCTTGTTGCTGTGCTTGTATCTCGGTAGGCATTGCACGTTGATTAGTAGCCGCGTTATTGTTCATACTATTCACGCTGGCTCTTGAAATGGTCTGGGTTTCATTAATTACAAACGGATTGGATTGGTTTGCACCTGCTTCACCTTGAATTCTTGCCGCTTCTGCTTCCGCTTTCATAGCCGCTTCTGCTTGCATAGCTGCATTAGCTTGCATTTTTGCATCAGCATTCATTGGCATTTCTGCTTTTGCATCTATAGCAGGTGCAGCCATGGCCAGACTTGGAAGGGTAAGTGCGGCGCCAATAACTAATGACAAAGGTAGCATACGTTTTTTCATTAATGGATTCCTTAATTTATGATCTTATCGTGTCAGTCTAGTGTATTTTTAAACGTGACCCTTAGTTGGTATTCTTTTCTTTATATAGTAAAAATTTATTTAGTATTTTAAATATATATATTTATCGTTTCTAATATTTGATCTATAGAAAAAATAAAATCATGATAACCATTAAGCGATTATCATGATCGGTTTAGGAAAAGAGTTTTAAAATTAAATTGGTCAAAAACTCTAGATAGGAGAATAGCAACTAAATGATGAGTGGTTCAGTAGTTCATAGATTAATAATCTAACAGATTAATGTTGGTAGGTGATTTTGTGCAATCCCTGTATGGTTATCGTCAGTGCAAAAATACGTTTTGCTTACTTTATTAATATATTTTCTGCACTAACATACTTTATTTAAGTTTTAACGAATACTAACTGCCTACCAAATATGAAAACATTATTCAACAATTATGTATTTGCCAGTGTTTGGGTCTACCATACGTTGCTGGGTATCATTGTCTGGTACACGAGTGACAGGAAAAGTTTGATTCACTTCAGTATTATCAAGTACATCGGCATCAGCTTCTTCACCAACCACAACAGTGCGGTTCATTCCTTCAATGGCAACAGCCGTGCCTTGAGCAGTATTCATACGCTTAACTTGATCTGATGGCGCGATGATGACTTCTTTAACACTATACTTGGAAGGACGAATAACGCGTGTAGTCGCAACTACCACAGGCTCCATAGTGCGTGCTTCGCTGATGGCTACTTGCGCTTCTGGTGCTTTCACTTCGCTAATAACAGGAGTAGGGAAGTGGCTACCGAAATGGTTGTCGCATTGCTGCATGGTTAGGCGAACTGGGTTACCAGCGCTATCCATATAGACGTTAACTGGCATATCCGCTGCGATAGGCACGTATTTGCCAACCAGTGCCCCTGAGACACCATAGCGACCGTTCGATTGACCAACACCCAAATCACAGGCACCTGCAGAGTAGTCACTGGTACGCAAACTATTACTGTCTACTACATTTTGAGGAATCATCACCTCTGATAAACGCATTTTTTTGACTGAGGCTTCGCCAGCTTGGCGTTTTGGGTTTTGATAGGTGTAGGGCGTATAGTACTTGGCTGAGCCATTTTTGACAGCTGTCACGCATTCATCATAGCTGTCATAGCCGACATTACCATGGTTGTCAGTCGTCATGGCTGCATTGGCGGAGCTTGCAAACATTGCCAAGCCTGTGGTCATTACAGCAGCTGTTAATACATGTAATTTCATAGTGGTTTCCTCTAAATGATAAATTAATAAATGAATGGTATTTTTTATAAAGTAAAAACGGCGCAGGTTATACAGCGCGGTCTTTATTAAAGTATTTTTATAATAGGTCTAAATGAGTCGTACGTATTTATTAATATATAAATTTTCTTGGCATATTTTTTAAAAGTAAATTAATGGCATTTAGACAGTATATTTTTAAAAACTTAAGTAAAAAATATTAAGTAGCAATAAAATATAACTTGCTAAATGTTGTTTGCCAGAACTTATTTAATCCTACGACAATGACTGCAATAGGGCTGTGACATTACGCTAAGGATATGTATCATAATGTATTGGTTAACGCAAAATTAGCAATATTGCTTACTAAAACAAGACGTTATTATTATTTAGTAACATTGCCTATAAGTAAAAATTTTTTTAGACAACAAAAAACCGCACCTTGGATTCAAGACGCGGTGATTAAAATTTCAGTAAACTTATTGAGAATAATTAAAGCCTTGCTGCACTTATCTTAGCTTTCTACAACCTCAAAGCGCAGGCCTGCGTGTTCTTCTAAGCGAGTTAACAGCTTATCTCCCATCGCAGAAGCTGGTGTCCAAAAACCCCCTCCTACTTCTTCTTTACTGATATCTTGCGCTAAACATAATGCCGCTTGCGATAGCATTTGCGAGGTACTGCCATAACCAGGGTCTTTGTCACCGATTACTTTGGTAGTAAGCGTTTCTTTATTAGCAGTTTGACCGAAAAAGCGAATGTCAAAATAGCCCTTGTCTTGCTCATCTTTTGAAGGACCAGAACCTGATTTGGGGAGCACGTGCTTAGATAAAAATTCACGACTTGGTTTAACCATCATGGCGGTTGCAAACCCAAATAAGCCTGCGCTCATGGCATAGCTCGATAATTGACCTTTTACGCCGTCTTTCATCCACATGGCTTCATCATATTTGAACTCACGTCCGTACTCATAACCTAGCAGTTGGTTGGTGCGGTGAACGATGCGAGTATTGATGCTTGCCATGACAAAAGGTGCCAACCAGCGGTTGTGTTTGCTGTCGTATTCTGGTTTGCTAATATTGGTTTGGCGTACGTTTGGCGCGTCTTTATCATCATTAAGCAAATAAGGGTTTGCCACTTGCTTGCGGCGCGACTTGTCTTGCCCAACCTCTTCAAAGATAGTGGCCATTGAAGCGATTGTCCCACCTGATAGACCCCCTTTTGCCGCTTTTACGCGCATATGAATCACATCACAAGCTTTACCGAACTTTTCTTCTGCTTTGCTTTGGGTAAAATAAGTGCCTAGATCGGAGGGAATAGAGTCAAAGCCGCAAGAATTGACAATACGAGCGCCGCTTTGTTTGGCAGTATCTTGATACTTGTCCATCATGTCTTTGATAAAGATGGCTTCACCTGTCAGATCAACATAATCTGTGCCATTTTCGGCGCAAGACTTAATTAAAGGCTCGCCGAATTTAAGATAAGGGCCAACGGTTGAAATGATAACTTGGGTTTGTTTGGTCATCTCATCTAGGCTGTCGGCATCCTTGCTGTTGGCAATAATGATGTCTACGTTACTTTCAAGAGCAGACTGTAACTTATTCAGCTTTTCCTCATCACGGCCAGCGATTGCCCAAGTGACGTTATTACCATTCTTATCCTTTGCATTAGACAAGAAATTTGTCAAATAATGCGCTGTTATTTTGCCAACGAAGCTGGTCGCACCATACAAAACGACCGCATAAGGTCGCTCTTCAGTATTGGTCGTTGATGTATTATTTGAATGATCCGTTGTATTCATATTATTTGTCCTTAGAGATTTTGGTGAATGAATTTTAAAAAGCTAGAAAGTTTGTATTCACTATTAATATTTTTTGCGATCAATGCGTTCTGCTATAAATAAACATAGTAAATTATAGAGTGAAAATAATCTGCATTCATTAATGACTCACCATCTCTACACACAACTGCTATAAAGTTAGGTAAATTGCGCATAATAATAAGGTTTGCTACAAAGGTTACATAACTTATCGCTATCATTACCAAAATGAACGTTTTTTAAAGACAAACATTGCTAATCTACAACCGTAAGCAGTTATAACAAGTATTAAAAAAAAGAAGTAAATAAAAGGAAAGTGAGAGAAATAAATATTAGATGTCAGTAGAGGTTTTTTAATTAAATTTCACTGTATGTCATTCAATTATTTATCTAATTTTTCAACAATAATTTGAGGAGAATGTTATGTTTCGTTGGGCTATTATTTTTGCTGTGATCGCATTGTTAGCAAGTTTACTAGGTTTTGGCGGCGTCGCTGGCCTATCTGCTAATTTGGCATATATCTTCTTGGCAGTAGCGGTAATTCTGTTTATCGTCGCATTTGTAAGCCGCAAGATGTAATATCACATATTGCTAGTACAAAATTAAATAAGAAAAAGTCCTCAATTGAGGACTTTTTTTTGGCGTTTATTAAGAAGTTTAAAAAAGCATGAATAAATAACTACTCACTTTACAGTGGGCTAAAAACGTTTTGGCTGAATGATATATTCCATCCGTTTTGCCAAACGAATATCTAAACTTGAGATACTGCCCGTGTCATGTGTGGTCAAACGCACCTTTACCACATTATAGATATTGTGCCATTCTGGATGATGTTCGAGCGCTTCTGCATGAAAAGCCGCTTGGTTCATAAAACTGATGGCTTCAATGAAGTCGCTGAAGTGATAGCTTTTGACGATACTATCACCATCACGCTCCCAGCCAGCCAGCTCTTCTAACTGCAAACTGATCTGTTTGTCGGATAAACTACTCATATTAACAACCTTTATTATTATGTGGGTTTGGTCTATTAAATTTATATAAAAGGTCAGTGATGACGTAATAAGGGCAAGTCACTTTTAAGTACTTATTATTTTGTGCTTACTCGCCTATTATCAATATATTTACTCTTAAGCTATACCAAGTCTTTGTATTCAGGATGCTTGCTGATGTATGACGACACAAATGAGCATTGTGGTACAACTTTTTTATCATGTTCACGTGCATAGTCGAGTGCGTGCTTAACCAACGCTGACCCTACGCCGCGTCCACCCAATGCTTGTGGCACGATGGTGTGATCGTAAACCAATTTGTCGTCGCGTTCTTGGTAGCTGATATAACCCGTCTGATTGTCGATAGAGGTCTCAAAACGGTTGGCTGCTTGATTGTGGGTAATCTCTAGATCTGCTTTAGATGTTTGGTCGCTCATAATATCATTCCCTAGTTGGATTTTTAATTTTGTTTAAAACCCTACTACTTTCAGATTTTTATTATAAAAAGTAGATAGATGTTAACTTCAAGTATGAGTCAATAATATTCAACAATCTATGGACGTAGCGTAAAAGTAGATAGTGTGACTGTTAATATTTTTATGCGCCCTCTTATTGATATGTGTATCTAGATCTAAATAAAATCAATACGTGAATAGCAACGTGCTGCTGGCAGAAATGCTTCTTACTTGCTGCTTATAAGCGTGATAGCGGCTACCCCGTTACCCATTTTATGGATTTCATTTTCATTACTTTGCATACAATAAGGTGTGACGAAGGGTAGGTGGTAGGAATCGGCTCCAACCACTTAAGTGCTCTTTGTTTGACTCATTGCTATTAGCAGATGCCGTTTCTGCTTGTGATAACGATTGTGTATAAGCCTGACGTTCTGCAGCAGTGGGTTTGCTAAAATGATGAATGCGCTTTATCACTTGCAAGAACTGCTTACTGAAACGGCCCGTATTATACGATAAGTGATATTTGCGGCAGATCGCTTGCACTTGCGGTGCAATGCTCGCATAGTGGCTGGCAGGCATATCAGGGAAGATATGATGTTCAATCTGATGCGACAAGTTACCCGTCAAAATGTGGAATAATTTGTTACCGTCAATATTGCTGGAGCCAAGAATTTGACGTACATACCAGTCGCCTTTGCTCTCGTTGGCATCAAGATGTGTATAAATATGCGCCTGCTCAGTGAAGTGCCCACAAAATATCACCGCCCATGTCCAAATATTGCGCGCAATATTGGCAGTGGCAGTACCGCTTAAGGTGGATAAGGCACTGCGACGACCCAATGTTATTCCGACTGCTGCTGGCAAGACGGCGTAGTCTTTTGCCAATTGCCGTGCGATTTTGGCGAGCAATGCGCGCGTTTTTTGTTGCATGGTTTGATGTAAATCGGCGGAGTCTGCATATTCTTCGACGCTGATCTGAATATCATGAAAGGCCACAGCCCATTCAAAGCCCATGGCCAGTATGGCTGTTTTGAGCAGATTGTAACGATCACTTGGTGTCCAAGTTTGCTCTTCTGTAATTCGAATGAGGTGGTAGCCGACGTCATGATCAAGATCGAGAATATTGGTAAAGGTATGATGCAAGTAATTGTGTGAGTGTTGCCACAATGGAGCGGGGCACACGTTGTCCCAGTCGTATTTTTGACTATTGAGGTGCGGGTGCTGCATCCAATCATATTGACCGTGCATCACGTTATGACCAAGCTCCATATTGTTTACTATTTTGCTAAAGCTGAGTAGCGCCGTCCCCAGTAACCAAGTACCGCCTTGGTAACGTTTGGAGGACAGTCGTCCCGCTAGGGCTAATAACCCGCGTCCCGCCACTTCACTATAAGCTACTGTGGCATAAATGCGTTGTATATACCGCGCGTCATCAGCACCTAGCGATTCCATGACACCTTGGTAAATGGCATCGAGCTCTTTACCTAACGCTTCGGTCTGCACTTTTGTTAATGGCGTGCCTGTTAATATTGGATAACGTCCAACGTGAGACTGCATCTTGGTGTCTTGGTTGCTGTCATCAATGCCTAAGCTCTCTCGTTCGGAAGAGGCGCGTTTTGGCGTTGATACCAAAGCGTCATGGTCTGCCAATAGCGTCTCATTTGAGGAAGGCAGATAAGGGACAGCCGACTGAGCATTGGTGTTTGGGAATAAGCGCATAAATAATCCTTAACCAAAACCATCCAACTCATTGGTACTGGGTTCGGTTCGATTTAGTGAGTTGTCCAAGTAATGCTAGACAACATAAAAGCAGGTCAATAATAAGTAGGCTAGTCAAACATAGGTCGGACAGTTTTGTCTTGAAACCATCTCCGAATACTTAGCTGTTATGACGATAGTGCAAAATATATAGGGCTGCTAAACATCTAATATCACGTCAGTGACGGCAACGTTGATACAGGTTTGAATGGACTCATTGCCATCGTGGCTTAGCTTGCCTGTCTGGACATTTTTGACCACACCACTGATTTTTTGGCAGCGACACAATTGGCAAATACCTTGGCGACAACCGTAGTTTAGGCGAATGCCTGCTTTTTCAGCCGCAGTTAGTAGGGTTGTCTCACTGCTAAACTGTCGTTGCCGTCCTCTCAAATAAACCGTGCGTGTTTCTGTTGCTGGATCATGGGTTGAATCCTTGTCTGTATTGGGCAAAGTAGTGCCAAAGCTTTCCACAATGATGTTGTCACGCAGCGATTTGCCATCTGGCAACGTTATCTGAGACGCTGCATCGTACAAACCAGCCAGCAAGCTGTGCGAGCCGCAAGCAAAGATCAGTGTCTTTGCCCATGGAAGGTCGAGTGCCAATAAACTATCGCTACTTAAATGCCGCGTCCCTGCCAAATAAGTACTAGAATCTTCGGTATCAATCAAATGATAAGTAAAATCTGGGTAGTCGTTTGCCAATTGTTGCCACTGACTTTGAAGCAGTAGAGTGCGGTTATAATGCAATAAAGTGACCTGATGTCCATATTGCAGCGCCTCTGTGATGAGACCCAGCATGGGTGTGATACCGCTACCACCAGCAATAAACAATAATGGCATAGATTTCTTACGTGCTGATTGTATTTCGGTAGGTAAATGTATTTGCTTGGCTAATGAGCCTTGTGCCAATGATGATTGGGCTAAGGTAAATGAACCTGTTGGTAAGCCGCTATGAATAGTCGTACCAATTGGCATATGTGTGGTCAGATAGTCAGACACCATGCCTTGCGGTTTGATAGCGACAGTCACCGTATGACGCGCTTTATTCTTATCTGCTTTACTGTTGATAACGTCATCGTGCCACCAAAGCGATTGCTGTGGCAGACCCACAAGCGAATAACTGCGCTGATGATAAACACCTTCAATTACAACGCTCAGATTAAGATGTTGTCCACCCTCAAAACTAAGCGCTTGTTGCCTAAAAGCTCGATTGGTCTCAAATCGTAGCGCGATTAAATCATCACTAAGCCGATGCCGTGCTAAAAGGCGTATTTTGGGGACAGTCAATGACCAAAATGGATTCAGGTGTGACCCAATGAGATCAACGAATGCACCTTGTACCCATTCAGGACGATAGCCAGTGGCCATAAAATTATTACCTTTTTTAAGATCGATACTTTTTATTATTTATTATCTTAACGGCTATCAATTGAACTATCGAAAGATTTAATGATTTTTTTTGTGCAGCTTGTAAAATGATAGAGAAATTTTATCATCTCAGTTTGCCTGTTTTATCTCAAGTTTATAGCAACTGCTTGGTAGAATTAACAGCGCTTTGCGACAAAAGGCGGAAAACACGTGGTAAAACAACCTCTCAGCTTGCAGGGTATGCGCCACAATGCGATAATGACCTATAATTTGTAACCCTGATTTTGAGGCGTAGCACACTTGGCATCATTGCTAAGTATGATTCGCTTGCCTCTTCTATGCAGTCTATCGGAGTGTTAATGGCTCAATATATCTACACGATGAACAACGTGTCAAAACTTGTTCCGCCCAAGCGTGAAATCCTCAAAAATATTAACCTATCGTTCTTCCCAGGTGCCAAAATTGGTGTCTTGGGTATCAATGGTTCAGGTAAATCAACCTTGCTCCGTATTATGGCAGGTGTGGATACTGAGTTTAGTGGTGAAGCGCGTGCGCAAGCGGGTACCAAAGTCGGTTATTTACCGCAGGAGCCGCAGCTTGATGACAGTAAAGATGTCCGTGGTAACGTCGAAGACGGTATGCGCGAAGCATTAGATGCGCTTGCTCGTCTAGATGCCATCTATGCTGAATACGCAGAGCCAGAGGCTGATTTTGATAAGCTTGCTGAAGAGCAAGGCAAGATGGAAGACATCATTCAGGCATGGGATGCGCATAATTTAAATACCCAATTAGAAAAAGCGGCCGATGCGCTACGTCTGCCACCATGGGATGCGGACGTTAGCAAACTGTCAGGTGGTGAAAAACGCCGTGTGGCATTGTGTCGTTTGCTATTATCACGTCCTGACATGCTATTACTTGACGAACCGACCAACCATTTGGACGCCGAGTCTGTCGCATGGCTTGAGCAGTTCTTGCAGAACTATAGCGGTACTATCGTTGCCATTACCCATGATCGCTATTTCTTGGATAATGTTGCTCAGTGGATCTTAGAGCTTGACCGTGGCCATGGCTATCCGTATGAAGGCAACTATACTGAGTGGCTCGAGCAGAAGAACACGCGTCTAGAGCAACAGAATAAGCAAGAAGAGTCATTTGCCAAAGCCCTGAAAAAAGAGCTTGAGTGGATTCGTAAAAATCAAAAGGGCCAACAGGCCAAGTCGAAATCTCGTGTACAACGTTTTGAAGAATTGAACTCAACAGAGTTCCAGCAGCGTAACGAGACCGCTGAAATTTATATTCCACCTGGTCCACGCTTGGGTAACAAAGTCATTGAAGTGAACGATATTTCCAAATCATTTGGCGATCGCCTGCTCTATAAAGACTTGAGCTTCAACGTCCCAGCAGGTGCTATTGTCGGTATCATCGGTCCAAATGGTGCGGGTAAAACCACACTATTTAACATGATTACCGAGCGTGATACGCCAGATACTGGCTCAGTTGATTTGGGTGAAAGTGTCAAGGTTGCTTATGTCGGTCAGGTACGTGACAATCTAGATGATAGCAAAACGGTTTGGGAAGAAGTCTCTGATGGCCTCGATATCATTACCGTTGGCGACTACACCACGCCAAGCCGTGCTTATATCGGTCGCTTTAACTTTAAAGGCTCAGACCAGCAAAAACACGTCGGTCAATTATCAGGTGGTGAGCGTAACCGTCTGCAACTGGCTAAAACGCTAAAGCAGGGCGCAAACGTATTGCTACTCGATGAACCATCAAATGATTTGGATATTGAGACCTTGCGCGCGCTAGAGGATGCGATTCAAGTATTCCCAGGTACGGTTATGGTTGTCTCGCATGATCGCTGGTTCCTTGACCGTATCGCCACGCATATCTTGGCGTTCGAAGACGAAGGCCCAGTATGGTTTGATGGTAACTACACCGAGTTTGAAGCGTACCGCAAGAAAACCATGGGTGATGACGCCACTCCTAAGCGTATGAAGTATAAAAAGATTTCTACCTAGGAATTGTTTTGTAACGCTTAAATCTTACGTAATAAAAAAGACCGCTAACGATTAGAGGTCTTTTTTTGTGCGATGTTCGACAGTTAAGCTAGATATCTATAATTTCACAAGCGATATTTTCAACTTTTTCTAATTTATGGCGCAGGTTCTGTTGCAGTAATTCAAGTTTGTCCTCTGACAGTTTGCCTTCGATAATGACTTGAATGCAATTGTCATCTTTCGTTTGATAGCCTACTTTGATGCCG
This sequence comes from uncultured Gammaproteobacteria bacterium, assembly GCA_963744895.1. Taxonomy (GTDB): domain Bacteria; phylum Pseudomonadota; class Gammaproteobacteria; order Pseudomonadales; family Moraxellaceae; genus Psychrobacter. Next base: position 574,841 of record CAVUUW010000003.1, on the reverse strand, counting down.
TCAATGTACAAGGTTTGATCGTAATCTATTGAGTCCCTTTTGTCTTCTAAGATTCTACTGACTTCATGAATAATGGGTGGAACCAGTAGCTGACGATAACTGTCCAAATCAGGCGCTTTGTTTATCAAACCCTCAATCATATTAGAGTAGTGCTTCATCTGCTTTAGGTTATTTGCCTCTATCTCATAGTCTAGTTGCCCATATTGCCAAAGACTTAAGCAACTATCGTCTTGTCGTTTGACATAAAATCGTTGCCATTTTCTAGCAAGATGAGTCGTGTTTTTCCAGATAAGTGTATTTAGATTGAGTACCCATGTATCAATATTATCGAGTAGTGGCGCGGTATCATTTATTAAGACTTGACCACCTGTGACGACAATTCGATTGTCTTTGAGTACGGATCTATGATGATGAACCCAGCCCATACTATTACGTGTGGCGACTTGCTGTATTTTAAAACTATGAGTATTGAGACGATAAACCGGCGTATGACTATACTGACGATCTATAGGAGAACCTAATGAGCCACTGATAATGATATCGTCACCGACTAAAGTGGTGGTGTGGAAATCGGTAGGAGGAAATACTGATTTTGGATAATTATAAATCTCGATATCACCGCTGGGGTAAATCACAGTCACATCGTTATAGATACAAAAATTGGGGTCATAAGCATCTTCATATTCACCAGCGATTAGAATTATACGACCATCGGGTAGCTCAGTGCGACTTTGTCCCATACGAGCATGACACCAAATAGGTTTAGCATCTCGATCATCGTCATAAGCAGAGCGATCCACGATATGTCGTTGGATATCCCAAGCTGATAAATTGTGTTTGATAACCCATTGATAAAATGGATTGGTGATATCTGTTGGATTTTGAATACCAAATACTTGATTTTTGAAAGCTTGGTAGCTGAGCAAAAACTCTTTGATTTGCTGAGAATTAAGAATTTTTAAATCGCTATAAATATTTTCATGTCTGATATGTCGAGGGAGTTTGGGTACAGCACTAGGAGGTATACTGTATGGTGATTCCGGCACAATGTAGGGAAATAATATAAATGTTGAGCTATTTAAAATAGGAATAGTCGAACTTTGAGAATGGTTAATTTGAGAGGTAGTGAGCAAAGAAAAAGAATGGTTTACTTGATAAAAATTTAGAGTCATATATAGCTGTCGCAACATGACGACAGGCAAGGGGTCAGATGAATTGAATAAATACAGTGCATTATAGACGAAAATTTTTAAGCGTTTTGATTTTAAAAATCGTCTATAAAACGTTGCCATCATAGCAAAAATGAAGCGGATAGCAAACAAAAAGGGACTTAAAAGTCCCTCCTGAATATAAACTTATCGACTGGCTTCAAATAATTAGCTATTTTGTCTTTCCACCAAAGATTAACGCTTACGCCCAAATTTACGCTGCTTTTTATTGCTAATCTCAGTAATCGCGTGAGTGATTTCCTTTTCATCTAAGCTGGCCACTTGATGCAGGATTTGCATCATATCAGGTGTCAATACGTACTTAGCATGATGCGCAATATCATTGATGCGCTGATCAAAAGTTAATACGCCCGTTTCTTCATCTTTTTGCAAATAATCAAGACGAATCAACGCACTAAGGAAACTGGTAAATAAAGCACGATCAAAGAAATCAGGAATGTCATCAGCGTATAGAACAGAGAGGCGCTGCCCAAGTAGATGACACAGGTCAACGACTTCATTTTCAGTCAAGTTGCCTGAGCCTTGCTGCGCGAGTAGGGCAAGGGTCATGAAGTAACGCTCAAGACTCTGACCAACGGGAGTCGCCAGTACTTGCAGCTGCTGATAGCATTTGCTGTTCGACTCAGGGACGCTGAGTTTGCCATCACCCAATTCAACGATCAGGCCATGTGACAGCAGGCTATCGACTTTTTTATTCAGCGTATCGGCTAGACCATGAGCAGGGTAGTATAAAAATAGCTCGCTTTGTAAAAATGGATATAATTGCTCAGTAATCTCATTGAGGCGACTGCGCTCAATGCGTCCGTTACGCGCGACTAGGGCAGCTAAGAACGACAATAAGATGAAGACATGCAAAATATTATTACGGAAGTAGCTGAGTAACGCCGCCTGCTTGCCTGCAATTTGGATAATGTCGCCTAAGATATGCGGGGTACGCTCAATGAGTTTGAGCTTAATACCGTAATCAATAATTTGCTGCGGACTCATGTCAGTGATGACCGTATCATCTGAATACGCCAATTGCTGAGCAAGACCTTGATAAAGCGCGATTTGCTCGCGGCAGCTATTTTCATCTAACGCCGCTTTTGGTGCGGATAGCAGTACTAAGGATAAAAGCGACACAGGTGTGACAACCGCTGCTTTATTGATGTGCTGCATGACCTTGACGCCAATATTATCAACCATGGCGCTGGTTTTTTCATCTAGCGGTGTGTCGGTACGATCAGCCGGTAAACTGTTTGCGGGTACATCGAACTTTTGCATAAACTCGCTGAGGTACAACGGCTTACCAAAACTCAAATGCACCGTACCAAAGATACGTTCAATTTTACGCCCAACCTTGAGCAAACCGATCAAAGATTCAGACTCTTTGGGTTTACCTTTCAACTCACCAACGTAGGTACCGCCTTCCATAATGCGCTCATAACCGATGTAGGTTGGAATAAAGACGACGGGCTTATTGGTCTGACGCAATTGACTGTGTACTGTCATCGCCAGCATACCCATTTTGGGCGGTAATAAGCGGCCTGAACGTGAGCGACCACCTTCGATAAAGTATTCGATCGGTGTATTGCGTGTGATGAGCGTGTGCATATACTCACGCAAGACCGCGGTATACAGCGCATTGCCACGGAAGCTGCGGCGGATATAAAAAGCGACAGCGCCGCGCAATAAAGGCCCTAATACAGGCACATCTAAGTTGTCACCAGCGGCGATATAAGGAATGCTGAGACCGCGCTTGTAGATGACATAAGACAGTAATAAATAATCGACATGACTGCGATGACAAGGTACATAAACCAGTTCGTAGTCGGCAGCAAGCTCGCGCACACGCTCGAAGTGATGAACCTCTACACCGTCATATAATTGTGTCCATAACCAGGTTAAAAACTTATAAAAACCACGCACAATTGAGTGTGAGTAGTCATTGACCATCTCATTAGCATAACCCTTCGCCAACAAGCGGGCATCACGCACACTGGTGCCTGATTTTTCTGCTTCCGCTTCTATCGCATGCTTGATGGCTGGTGAATACACCAGTTTGTCTACCAAGTTGCGTCTGTCTGACAAATCAGGACCGAGCATACTGGCGCGCTGTTTGTCCAAATAAACGGTAAGCTGCTGCTGCAGCGTGCGAACCAGCTCACGGTTACCGTCAGCCGACGCGACCAGCGTATAACTCGTTAGCTCATTGGCAGTGCGTGCGTTGCTATTCTCTGTTTTATGTACCGCACTATTTGCTAAGTCTTTGCTCACTGACTCAGTGATATCAGAGTCGTCGGTTTTATCGTCGAGAGTATCATTGATAAGGGTACGTAAATCTTGCGGCGGATGAAACTGGACAAAGGTATCACGGCCCATAACACCGATATTGAATAACTGTTTAGTAATACTTGGATCTTCCCAATTATCAGCGGTCAATAGTTTAAAGAGCGAATCCTCTTTTTCAGGCGCGCGTCCCCACAAAATAGACACTGGTACCAAACGCACCTTGAGCTCTGGATACTGCAATACCGCAGAAACCAGACGCGCAAGGCGTGGTGATAACTGATTGTCCTTAGCATGCGGGTGATTCAAAAAGATGATGGCCGCATTTTCTTTGATATTATGCGCGGCATCATTGACGCCAACCAATGCAGGCGGCAGTTGGTGCTCTTTTGTCTGCAAATCAATCAGAATACTATTAGAGCGCGAATAATCTTGCAGCACATAAAATCTTAAGGTCTGATCGTCTACATCGAACTCAGGCAGCTCACCCAATAGCTTGGGTTTGACCGCGACATCGAGTAATCGACCCGACAGTTTACGATACAGCTCGTTGATCGGTGCATTGGCATAAGGAGTAGAGGCGATTGGATTGACATCCGCTGTACGAGCGTTGTCTGTTGAGACAGACGCTGTAAAAATCCGTTTTTTCAAAAACTTCGGTATCATAATCAGTATCAAAAGTAGTCAAATAGGTTGCGCTTATAATGCCATAAAAGCCATCAAAGCGATATATAGTGTCTGTATATACTGCTATTATTCATATTGCCCAATTGTTCCAAGATGAATCAGTGCACCCATCTTTTTAAATACGACCGATTAAACAAAGGTAGCCACTATGACGCCCGCCATTGATCTGGCCAAAAAACGTGGCCTTAATTATCAAATACATGAATACACTCACGACAGTCAGGCCCCCTCTTTTGGGTTAGAAGCGGCTGAAAAGCTTGGTGTTGAGGTCACGCAAGTGTTTAAGACATTGGTGGTGGTAACAGATGCAGGCGCGCTGGCGGTTGCGATTTTACCTGTCGACAAGACGCTAAATTTTAAGAAAATGGCGAAGGCAGTCGGCTGTAAAAAAACGCAAATGGCCGATCCCAAGCAAGTAGAGCGTAGTACCGGCTACGTGTTAGGCGGCGTTAGTCCATTAGGACAAAAAAAGCGCCTAACGACGATCATAGACGACTCTGCTCAAAATCAGTCCACCATATATGTGAGTGGTGGACGCCGTGGTTTGGAGATTGAACTGCCACCCGATCAACTGGCTGATGCGCTTACTGCTCGGTTTATCGCGATTACTGACGATTAAACAGCACAACCATTAGCCATCGAAAATACGGCCGTGTATAATCACTGATTTGTCATTTTTTCATTTTATAAGGATATAACCATGCCGCATTTAACCATTCAAGCGACGCCCAACGTCACTATCTTGCACGAAGAGTCTCTACTCAAATCATTGAATAAAGCCTTGTGGGACAGTGGTCATTTTGGTAAGCCGGCAGAAATAAAATCTCGCATCATACCGCTTGATACATTCTTAGTGGGCGTGGAAGATGACGAGCAAACCAACGGCTTTATTTATGTCAGTTTAAAAATCATGACAGGCCGTAGTTTGGACATTCGCAATCAGCTCGCAGCGATGTTGGTGACCACGCTACAAACAGAACTTAGCCCCAAACAATCAGGTCGCGCCGCGTTACAGATATGTGTGGAAGTTGAAGAAATCAGCGCGGTTTATCATAAGACCATACTTGGTAGCTAAAATTTACGAGCTATTTGCACAACGACTCGCTGGCGTATTTAGGTAATATCACCGACTCTATCTTATAGCCTGCGGTTTTGCCTTCGGTTGCCATTAGATTGCGCGCGACACGGAAGCGATAGTTTCCAGTGTCAGGTAGGCAGCCTTGGTAAACAATACCGCCTTTGGTGCCATCTTGAGTGCCATTTGGCATATGAAGTACACCCACATTCGCGGTCTCGCTCGTGCCTGCCAAGGGCAAAATGTTAATCACGGCATACTGTGAGCGCTCTGCTTGAAAATGATACCAGCGCTCATCTTGGTTGGGGCTGAGCTTGCCTGTTGTGGTGCTACTAATGGCACCTTTGTCAAAGCGAATCGGAAGATCGTTATTTTTAGCAAGAGCGCTATTGGCTGTAATAACGGCAAGCGCCGTACTGAGCAATAATGCTTGTAACCCTTTTGATGCGAACGCTACGGTTTGTTGATTAATGGATAACATGGTTGGCTCCTAACATGACAGTCTGGCTATTAAGATAAAAACGGCAGTAAACACTCGATGGCAGAGTAGTCAAACTATGGTGCTCTGATAACTATCGATTGTCTTTAGTAACTACGTAAGCGAATCTACACAAATGAATAAGCGCATCAGCAAATAGTGAGTTTCAGTTGAACACAAAAAAGCGCCTAAATAATAGGCGCTTTTTTTATTGATTATTAATACATGTTTCCATGTCAGCTTAGTCAGTCAGTCTTAATCATTCTTTCTTAATCTAAGAAAGCAAAGTTTTCGATTTCCATATCTGTCATGCTATTGCTTGGGGCGACCATTGCTTCTGCGTGACCTGACGTACGTGGCAATAACTTGTCAAAATAGAATTCTGCGGTTTGGATTTTTGCTTTGTAGAATTCTGGGGATTCTGCGCCACCATTTTCAAGCTTGTCATAAGCAACGGCTGCCATGCGTGCCCAATGGTAACCCATCATCACATAGCCTGAGTACATCAAGAAGTCATCTGACGCCGCTGAGATGATTTCACGGTCTTTGCGAGCCATTAGCATCAAGCGTACGGTTAAGGTGTTCCACTCAGCGCACAGCTTGGTCAACGCCCAAACGAATTTACGCATATCTTTATCAAGGGCATACTCGCCGCACCATTTCATGATGCTTGAGGTGTAATCACGAATGATTTTACCTTTAGACTGCAAGATAACTTTACGACCCAATAGATCAAGTGCCTGTACGCCAGTCGTACCTTCGTACATGGTCGCGATACGAGCATCACGAGCGATCAGCTCCATGCCCCACTCTTTGATATAGCCGTGACCACCATAGATTTGCTGACCATGTTTGGCCGCTTCGATACCAAGCTCAGTCAAGAAACCCTTTAGAATAGGAGTGTAGAATCCTAGCTTATCATCCCATTTTTCGAATTCTTCATCATTACCATTGGCGATACCTTGAGCCATTTTGTCGGCATAGCGCGCTGAATGATAAATCATCGAGCGTCCACCTTCAGCAAAGGCTTTTTGGGTCAATAGCATACGGCGTACATCAGCATGATGAATAATCGCATCTGCTACTTTTTCAGGATCTTTAGTACCTGACAAAGTACGCATAGAACGACGCTCTTTGGCATACGGTAGCGCGTTTTGGAAAGACAGCTCAGTATGCGCGAGACCTTGGATACCAGTACCAATACGGGCAGTATTCATAAAGGTAAACATGGCTTTTAGGCCTTTGTGCGGTTCGCCAATTAGATATCCTGTCGCACCATCAAAGTTCAATACACAGGTAGATGAAGAACTGATGCCCATTTTGTGTTCGATTGAACCACAGACAACGGCATTGCGCTCACCTGATTCACCTTCCGCATTTGGCGTGAATTTTGGCACGATGAATAAAGAGATACCGCGTGTGCCTTCTGGCGCATTTGGCAAACGTGCTAAAACGATGTGAATGATGTTGTCTGTTAAATCGTGCTCACCGCTTGAGATAAAAATCTTGGTACCACTGATTTTATAAGTACCATCTTCTTGCGGGATCGCTTTTGATTTCACTTGGCCCAAATCTGTACCACACTGTGGCTCAGTCAAGCACATGGTGCCCGCCCAAGTACCTTCAACCAACTTAGGTAAGTAGGCTGCTTTTTGCTCGTCTGTTCCGTACTGAAGCAAGGTGTTGATACAACCAGTCGATAGACCAGAGTACATTGCCCAAGGCCAGTTAGCCGTACCGATCATCTCACCTTTGATAAGGTTGATAGACATAGGTAAGTTCATACCGCCGTATTCTTCAGGGTATGAAATACCTTGCCAGCCGCCTTCAACGAATTGATCATACGCTTCTTTAAAGCCTTTAGGCGTGGTTACGACGCCGTCTTCAAAATGACAGCCTTCTTCATCACCTGATTGATAGATAGGCGCAAGGACATTTTCGGAAAAATCAGCCATGCCTTGTAGGATCATATCAATGGTTTCAGGATCTGCATTTTCACCGTTGTCCAAATCTTTATAATGCGTTTGAAAGTCAAAAACATCATTAATCAAAAACTTGATATCACGTAAAGGTGCTTTGTAAGTTAACATAGTCGCTCTCTTTAGTTATTCGTTATCATAGATGGTCGGATAGATAATTGGCATAGAGTGTTGATCTACAGTCGTGAAGCCAATATTTATATAAGTGATTGTTTGAGGTGACTGTAGACGATACCAATCACTTGAACTTGTTAAAAGCAGATTATTTATGTTGATAAATGCTAACGCTTTCTTAGTAGCAAACAGCCGTCGCAATATCTATAGAGGTAATAATGATAGTTATAAGTATAAGTCTTATATGCCCACAAATATATAACCAATAACTAATATTCATTGCATCAATGTAAAAACTAAAAAATAAGTTATGAATAAGTATGATAAGTTTTAAGGAGCGCGCATTATGAGTGAACCCACACACGAGCCAAGACAAGCTTCTTGGCTAACAGACATGCTTGCTTACCTAAAGAAGTTGATCAGTGGTGAGTTGTCTCATTTGCTGACCGTCAATCGCAGTAAGCGCCCTTGGCATATGCCAATTATTGCAGCAATGACCATTAGCTTCCCTGTCTTTGTGGGTGCGTATTTTGGTGACTTGTCATCAGGTATCAAAGCCTCTTTAGGGGCGATGGTGGTTTTAAATACGCCATTGGTCGGCAAGCTACCTTATCGATTAGTGACTGTGATGGCGTGGGGCTTTGCGATGTCTCTGTGCTTTGCCTTAGGTTTGATTGTGCAACAAATCCCTATACTAAGACTGCCGATGTTTGCACTGATGGCGTTTGGCATCGTGATTTTTGGGCGCTATTACCGTCAACCGCCGCCTGCTGGGTTGTTTGTTATGATGGCGGGTGCTATCGCGTTATTTATACCGCTGCCGTTAGGTGCAATCATGCCTGCTATGGGTTTAGTGATGCTCGGTAGTGGCTTTGCTGTCGTCATAGCATTGTTATACTCGCTGTTTTTACTGGCGACGCGACCCGCCACACCCACACCCACTTATCAATACGAACCAGACACGCTTGGAGAGAGTTTGATTGTAGCGGGTTTTGTCAGTTTGGCCTTGCTTGTCCCGCTGGTTTTGAGTCTGCCCAATCCTTACTGGGCGGCGATTAGCTGCTTCCTGATTATTCAAGGTATTCATCTGCGGACGGTTTGGATCAAGCAAATACATCGTTTGCTCGGAACCGTTTTGGGGTTGGGGCTGGCGAGTTGGATGCTGTCTTTGGGTTTACCGATATGGGGCGTTGCATTCACTATCTTAATAATGATGATGTGTATTGAGATGTTGGTTGATCGGCACTATGGGTTGGCGGTGATATTTATCACACCCTTGACGATTTTTATAGCGGAATACGGCAGCGGTTTGCCCATCTCTCAGCAAGCGTATCAGACAGTCATTCAGGCGCGCTTGTTTGATACGGCGATTGGGTGTTTGGTGGGTTTGGCAGGCGCGGTGGTGATGCATTCAACCAATTTGCGCGTGCCAATACGACGTATGGAAAACTGGCTACTGGCACGTTTTTAATAAAATGAATATATTTTTAAAAGACTGTTATTTATTGAGCACTCAAGCTTTTTAATGAAGCATAACTAAAAATAAGGATGTAATGTGATTGATAGTAAGGGACGACTAGAAATACCTCTATATCATGGTACTTCAAGCTTCTTTCTAGACTCCATAAGAGAAAGTGGACTAGGTGGGTATCGTGATCCACAGCTTTTTAATAAAGAAGTTTTAGTTTCATTGTTTGATGCTTTAAGGAAACCTGAAAACTATTATGAGTCATGGGATTTATATTCTTTCGTTGTTGAAAGAATGTTAAAACAAGAGGTTACAGCCGGAGGTTTTAATTTTAGGTACGGAAATACATATTTGTCTCCCAGCAAGCTTACAGCATCGAAATATGCAAAAAATAATGATTTAGGTTCTGAGTTTTTAAGTACGATTAATACAGCTTATAAAGCACTGAAGTCCGTTAATCCAATAGAGGCTGAAGAAATTATTTCGAGTAGCTCTTATTTACAAGCTGTTCTTAAAGGTTCGCATAAACCTATATTAATAGAAATTACTAATGCTGATATAAATAAGTTGCGCACAGAACAGGGAAAGCATATCCATACACAGTTAGATAAAATGAATTCAATTAATAATGAACAGCCAAGTTGTATGATTGATATATTTTGGCAGCAGTATAATTTTGAACTAGAAGGTGTCATTGACTGGAGTCTTCTAGATATTGTTTATTTAGATTGAAATACTTTAGCAATGTTCTATCCTATATTTATCATTTTCTCAAGATTTCAGTCGCTTCTACCACGTCAATGTGATGACCTGTCCAGCGCTCAAAACTTAAGGCCGCTTGTCCAATGAGCATGCCATAACCATCAGAGGTCTGCGCGCCGCGAGCTGCAAAATGCTGCAAAAATGGGAGCGCTCGTCCATACATGAGATCGTAAGCGTACTGACAATTCAGATCGTCATGAAGTGGCAATCTGTCATCGGACAGGCCGATAGAGGTGGCATTGATAATAATATCAAAGTGTCCATCCAAGTCCGCCGTACAGCACGTCTCAATCTGATGCTTGTTAACAGTAGCGCTGGCAGCACTTAACTCTTTAACTAACGTTGTTGCCTTCTCCAATGTACGGTTGGCAAGGATCAGCGTTGCAATACCAGCTTCAATTAAGGGTAGTATAATGCCGCGCGCAGCACCGCCTGCACCAATCAAGGCAATGCGAGAACCCTTTAACGGCCACCCCAAACTGGTTATGTGATTGACCAATCCTTGCCCGTCAGTATTGTCGCCATAAAGCGCTTGCGTGATCGGCACGCCCTTATCCAATAGTGATTTGTTTAATAAAAGCGTATTAACTGCGCCTGCAACGTTGGCATGCTCAGATAGTCCGCCACGCGACACACAGCAATCATAAGCAACTTGTTTAAAGGGAACAGTGACATTGGCACCCACACCGCCGCCACAAAAAAAAGCTTCGACCACGGCTGTAAAGCTGGCCTTATCATCGGGACAATACTGACGTTGGTAGCTGATATCAATGCCTGCTTGCGCGGCAAAGACGGTATGAATGGTGGGAGATTTGCTGTGGGCAATCGGATTGCCGATTACGATAAAATGCTGCGTCATAGAGGCTCCGCTAACCATAACTGGCAATAAGTAACGACCGATAAATAACTATCAATCACATAAAAAGTCATTTTGATTCATAAGTGCAGCGACAAAGCTCACTTATCATAAAAACTGACTTATCATAAGGGATACCACGATATTTAACAAACCCAAGGCTTAGACAATAACCATTTGAATAACAAGACAGTTTTAACGAATAAGGTCTTTAACAAATCTGTACTCTCTAGGAGGGTTATCCGTAACGTAAAGGGTAGTCAAGTGTTAAGCAGTTGGGTAAACTATGGAGTGAGAAAAAACACAATGAGAAAAGAAGACAGCTCTGCTCTAGTGATGGTTCGGTTATAAAAAGCTAAGCGTTCATAACGCTTATTAATAACAAGCATTGTTCATGACCAGCGGCACCTCTGCGCTCGTTGATACTATTTTGAGATCAATCTAAAAGTGTGAGTAAATTGTCCATGCGCAATAAGAACATACAGACCTTTTTGGTCAGTGCAATAATGGCCGTTGGTGTGTCGCTCAGTGGCTGTGATAATAGCCAAAATGATGCCCAAGACCAAGACGTTAATGAAAGCACCAGCCAACAGACAGCCGCTGATGATTCTGCTACAACGGGCAGCGCTTCGGCCAATGCTGACTTAGATGGCGCAACGACTCAACAATCTACACCAGTGAGATACGATATATCAGGATGGAATGCCACTAAAGCGTCACCACTTGATATTGAGAATTTACAAGGTATCAAATCTACCTTTGGCAAAGTGGTAAGCACGGACGAAAACAGCTTAGATTACGCCAGTAATGCGGCGACCAAATACCGCTTTATGAAAGCTGATGCGCCTTATTTGGACATTATTGACTCTGAAAAATACCTTGAGCTTGGCTGGTATTATGCCAATCCTACTGACTCTAATAAAGAAAAAGAGCTCAGCCAGAACCATGCCAAAAAAGCGTATAAGCTTGCGCGTCAACTGATGGGTGATGAGGGCGGCAAAATGGTCGCTGATATGTTGACCAGTCAAATGACCAAAAACAAAGTCGTCGGTGAGCAAAAAGTAGAACTGGCAAAATGCGAGTTTTATAGCTGCATGTTGGTCATTAATAAGACTGCTGCTCAAACAGACAATAGCTAAAGGGTGGCAATGAACGCGCCATCGAAAGCGCCATCGAAAGCGCCATCGCCTGCGTCCAGCAATTGGTTGAGTCTGCATCCAGTAGATGATAATTCTGACGCCTCTCACACCTTGTTATCATTAGACAATCGTGGTCTGGCGTATGGCGATGGTTTCTTTACCACCATGGGCGTTATTGATGGCGAGATACTATGGCTCGATCATCATCATCAGCGCCTCCTCTCTCATACTCAAGCCTTGCAGCTTGAATTGGATAGCCATTCTCTCATTGCGACTTTACAACGGCATGCCAAACGCTTACAACAAGGTATGCTCAAGCTGATCGTCAATCGCGCCGTACAGGATATTCGTGGTTATGGCTACGCACCAAGCACGTCTGGAAGCGCTTGTGATATTTGGCTAAAATCCTCAGCAATGACGATTAAAACTAATAAGCAGTTGCCTCTACTGGGTGGAGGCTTAGTGCCGATACAATCTATCAGTCAGGCCATTTGCTTATCTGCACAAATTGCTTGCTTACCGCCGTCGCTGGCAGGACTCAAAAGTCTCAACCGGCTCGATACGGTGCTGGCAAGCGCTGAGCTGCAACGTATTAAAGCGTCTCTTGCCAAAGATCCTTATGCCACTCTCGATATTGGTGAAGGCTTGGTACGCGATATGAGTGGCAACTGGGTTGAGGGCACAATGAGTAATGTGTTCTATCAACTAACGGATATGCAAGCAACCACGCAACAATCCCCAACGCCGCACAACGCCATTAATATTGATAAAATCGATTCTACTTATTTAATGACTGGTCAATGGTACACGCCATCATTGACGCAATCAGGTGTGGCTGGTGTCATGCGCCAAGTCATTATCGATACGCTATCTAGTACAGAAAACCCAGTTGTAATCAGATCATTACAAGATGAGGATCTGCCGAAGATTAAGCAATTATTTTTTTGCAATGCACTGCGCGGTATTATACCGATGACCAGTTTGACGTTATTGAATGACAACGTTATATCAGTGTCCATATAAACTGTCTGTATAAAACGCTACTGATCGTCTTTTGTGATAAGAAAATGAAAAATACTTATTATAGTTGCCGTTGGTGTACACGACTTACAAATTCAATGATGCCTTTATCGCGTAATACTTGTAGTTGCTGGTGGGTTTTATTATCAATATAGAGTCGCAAAATTACTCGTAGAAAGTGGGAATATTAAGCCATACTGCTTAGTGACAGCATTAAGTTAATGCATAAGCTAAGTAAATACCATTGAAAATCCCACGGTTCAGTGCTAAATTCTAGCAAACATTTGCCTCGCGAGTTGCCATGAGTAAGTCCACACCTGAAATGCCTCCTGAACGTCCCAATGATACGCCATCAAATAAGCAAGAGGATAGGGTAGATCGACATGCTGATAGCACGGCGCCAGACTCAAAGCTTATAGAGGATGATGTCAAGGAGACACCAGCGACAGATGTGTCACTCATCAGTGGCGATACCAAGCCACGCAAATATAAAGCAGACAATCAGTCGTTTTTTATGCAGCGTGGCTATCAGATACTGCTGGTACTTGGACTAATCGCTGCGTTTTTCTTAGTCATGGTCTACCAGACATTATTTGGACGCATTGATCAGCCACAAAAGATGGTGACAATTGAGCAAGGACAGACTTACTATGGCTTGCTACCGCAGTGGCAACAGCAGATTCCGCTGTTTTCTGCCAGCGTCGCCAAGCTCTATATCAAATCGCAAATAGATGCACCGCTGCATGCGGGTATTTACCAGTTACCAGAGAATCCGACCATTGCTGAGGCGCTACAAGTATTGGGGCAAGGCGCGAAAGCGGCAATGATTAAGGTACAGATTATTGAGGGCAAAACCTCGAAAGACTTGTATCAGTCGCTACGTGACAATCCTGGTATCGAAAAAGAAGTACTGACGGCTGATAGCGACAATGCCAGTATTGCTCAAGCATTGGATTTGGCTGGAATACTGCCTGATGATGTGATCAATAGTAATGATCCTATCGTTAATCACAACCTTGAAGGCTGGTTTGCCCCTGATACTTATTATTATGGGGAAGGTACCAGTGACAAGCAGGTACTGACGGATTTGTACAAACGTCAGCAGCAAGCACTCACAAAGGCGTGGGAAAGCCGCGATCCAAACCTGCCTTACACCAGTCCTTATGAAGCGCTAGTGATGGCCTCCATCATCGAAAAAGAAACCAGCGTGCCAGAAGAGCGTCCATTGGTGTCAGCGGTATTTAAAAACCGTTTGGAAAAAAGTATGCGTATGCAAACCGACCCAACCATCATCTATGGTATGGGCAGTCGCTATGACGGCAATATCCGCCGCCGCGACATCGATGAAAAAACGTCGTATAATACCTACCAAATCGATGGTCTGCCGCCAACACCTATTGCATTGCCTTCTGCTTCTTCTATCGAAGCCACCTTGCATCCAGCAGATAGTGAAGCGCTATACTTTGTGGCAACAGGTACAGGTGGGCACAAATTCACGAGTAGCTTGGCGGAACACAATCAAGCGGTAAAAGAATATTTAAGTGTCATGCGTCAAAAGAAAGCGCAAACACCGCCGCAGTAAGTTGATTTTACGTCATCACCTATCAAGCAACCTATCACTTTGAGCGTGTTATAAAAAACATATAACGCGCCTAAGTGGCACAAGGTCAAATCATGTCAGTATCTTTGCAAACCAGCACGTCATTATCCAGTCAATTGCACTCTCATTCAATCACAGACCAGTGACTCTCAAGCATATACAACTTTTAACCAAGGCCGCTTTATTAGTTTTGAAGGCACTGAAGGCGTGGGCAAAACGACTGCCATTGAGCAGCTATGTATGCGTTTGCAAGAGAATGGTATCGAGTATCTGCGTACTCGTGAGCCGGGCGGTAGTCCGTTTGCGGAGCGTTTGCGCGAGATATTGCTGGATCCAGCAACTGATATTACAGACGACACTGAGTTATTGCTGCTATTTGCGGCACGCTGCGATCATATGCAGCAGGTAATTTTGCCCGCGCTACAATGCGGTACTTGGGTAATATGTGACCGGTTTACCGACTCTACCATTGCTTATCAAGGCTTTGGACGTGCGCATGGTGATGCGGTGGTACGTGGCAAGATTGACGAGCTTATTCATCAGTTTGTCCCACAATTGCCAGATTTGACCTTATGGTTGGATTTACCTGTATTAGAAGGCATGGCGCGCGCCAACAAGCGTAGTGTGGCAGATCGATTTGAGCAGCAGGCGACGGAGTTTTTTACATGGGTGCATAAAGGCTTTAGTGCACTTGCGACTGAAAATCCTGCGCGCATACAGTGTATCGACGCGTCCGGTACCACAGATGAGGTGAGTGCACGCATATGGCAAGCTGTTCAAGATAAATTAATCGTTAAAGACTAGGTTTGATCAGAGGCTAGGTATTTCCACAGACTAAGCTTGATGCAAATAAAAAGCCCCAACATCGCGTTGGGGCTTTTTTGTTATGGCAATCGTGTTTTATGAGAGTCTCATACAGAACATTTATGATTTGTCTGCATTATCCTCTGAGCTTTTTTGCGCAGTCTTTTCTTTGCTATCGACAGCCGTATTGGTAGCATTATCTTGACCGGAGTCAGGGAAACGGTTTGGATCAAGCGAACCCTTTTTATTTTTAGGTGCACTACCATTACCATTGGCACTACTGGAGGCTTTGGTTTTTGAAGTTGCCGTCGAATTGGCAGACATCACGCCTTTATTCACATTATCAGTAACGGCGTCTTTTGGCTCAGTCGCTTTTTCGTTTTTTTCATTGCCAGTTTTTGATGGATTTTCTACGCCGTTGCTTGACTTGACGGATGCGGCGCTGGCTGCAAGTTGCTCACTGTCTTTAGCTGTACTGGCGACAGGCTCCTGTTTTGCTGATTGCCCAGCGTCAGCGCTCAGCTCTTTTTCCTTACGCTTTTCAGGGGCCTTTGATTTGGACTCAAAGCTCGCATCGGCTGCCAAGCGCGCTTGTTCTTGCTTTGGTGTCACATCGACTGGTTTTGGTTGTACTTCATCTTCTACCACCAATGAGATAAGCTTACGATCACGTGGTACGCTTCCATCAAATTTGTCAGTAATGACGTGCAACTTGCCTTCTTTATCGATGGTATAAAGCGGTACAAACTGTTTGTTATCAGCTTTATACTGCTCAAAGTTATAGCTGTCAGTGATATTGGTGATTTTGATACGTGCCTTTTTCGATAGCATGCTGGCAAGCTTGGTATAAGTCACATCTTTGCCAAACAGCCACTGCGAATGAAAGTTTGATTGCTTGTCATCACGCTCACTTCTGACTTTTTCGTCACTGAATTTGAGACGATACAATTTACGCTCGCCAAATTCGTGACGGTAATGAATCTCAGACAAAGTGTTCATCTCTTTATCCATACTCATCGCAAATAAGCGGCCAATACCGATCAGGTCAAGATGACGATCCGCATGGTCCGAGATGGGATTACCAAAATAGGTGCGCAGTCCACTCATACGGGCACGCGCAATATTGGTATAGTTGTTGTGCGCAACGATGACATCGAAGCCTTGATCTTTTAGAGATGTGGCAATTAAGAGCGCGATTGGGTTTGAGCCGACGATCAAAATACCATTGGTTTCAGGTTCGCGTACGCCCAGCAAGTTGCCAATTATTTTGGCACCCAAACCCTGAATCATGACCGTGCCGATAATAACCATAAATACCAGCGGCACCAGTAACTCAACCCCTTTAATATCATACTCTTGCAGACGAATGGCAAACAACGATGAGATGGCCGCAGCGACGATACCACGTGGTCCAATCCAGCTAATCATAAGCTTTTCACTGGTCTTAAGATTTGAGCCAATTGATGACGC
Organism: uncultured Gammaproteobacteria bacterium; assembly: GCA_963744895.1. Lineage (GTDB taxonomy): Bacteria > Pseudomonadota > Gammaproteobacteria > Pseudomonadales > Moraxellaceae > Psychrobacter. The sequence continues at coordinate 557,892 of CAVUUW010000003.1, read as the reverse complement.
CCATACCGACAATGGCCTTGCCACAAACATAACGATAGCGAGTAGCACCAAGCCTGCAAATCCTACACTGAGTAAGCTTGATAGCTCCACACGCGCTGCAAGAATGATAAAGAGCACAGAGATCAAAAGAATGGTTAATGACTCATTGAATTCCAGAATGGTCTCACGTGGGAATTTTGGCCAGTTTGCCAAAGCTACCCCTAATACGGTGACCGTCAATAGCCCAGACTCATGCTCTAAATGGTTGGAAACTGAAAACAATACCAACACAAAAGCGAGGGTAAAAACGTTGCGCAAAAACTCAGGAATCATGTGGCGGCGCATCAGAAACGCCAGTAGCCAAGCACCAGCCATACCAAGTGCCGTCGCTAATACTACGATTTTGGCAAATAGTAAGATACTGCTGGCCTCACCACCTGAGATAATATATTCATAGACCAATACCACCGCGATAGCGCCGATTGGGTCAATGATGATACCTTCCCATTTTAGGATATTAGAGATCGTCTTATTAGGGCGCACACTACGTAGTAGCGGCATAATAACGGTCGGACCTGTGACACACACCAAGGCACCGAACAACAAGGCCACTAGCGGATCGACATCGAATAATAAATACGTCGATAATGCAACGATAGCAATGGTAATCAGGACGCCGACCGAAACCAGCATTTGTACAACCGTACCGTGTTGCTTAATTTCATCAAACTCTAAGGTGAGCGAGCCTTCAAATAGAATAATCGCCACACCCAATGAGATGAAAGGGAACATCAGCTCCCCAAGCACCAAGTCGGGGTCAAAAACACCCAATACGGGTCCCACGACAATGCCAATCAGTAATAAAAATAAAATGGACGGTTGCTTCAAATACCAAGCCAACCATTGGGCGGCAATGCCGATCCCAACCACGCCGGATAATAATAGGGCGGTATCCATAAGTTGATCCTTTTATAATCTTGTCATATTTTATATCTATTGATAATTTTTATAGAAAAGCCACCACAAGCAAGGTGATAAACAGACGCTACTATCGATAGTGGCATATCTTTATAAGGGCTGAGCTACAACAATGATAGCCATGATGAATCACAACATGCGCTAAATATGATATATATACTATAAAGTAGTAAAGACAAACGCATTTCCAGACATATACAGTCACTTTAGAAATGCAAAAGATGGAAAATAAGGGTGATGATTGCCAATTTGATAAACTTACCGTTAGTAAATTTAACGTTTGTTTTCTTAAGATATTATTTGGCTTGCTATCATACCATGATTTTATTTCTTACCTATCATAGCTAAAAGCATAGCCGTATCATTATCCACTATGACAGTGTATAACATCATTATGAAGCCGTTATGTATTAAAATAGCCTGCCGCGTTGATATGATGGCAGCATTATTATAAGAATAAACGTTATCATCGAGTAGTAGCATTTACCATATGCAGCAGCAATCTTATGCTTTTAAAGATCAAGCGGCAACTTATAAAAAGCCCATTATTTAGGGCGTGCTAGGTAGTGGTACAGTCAATATTTAATATAGTAAACAGTACATAAATATATAGCTATAACCTAATTTCTAATAATAATTAACTACTTATATAGAGGACGATATGCCTATCAATACGTTTAAAAAGCGCGCTACATTTGGTATGCAGCACTGGTTACATCGCGGTACACTGGCGCTCGCTGTTAGTACAGCGATGGTCGCTGGCGTGACTGTCATGACGACAAACTCGGCGCAAGCTGCCGTGACCACTGCCGATTTTTCTGGTTTGGTTCAGCAAGTGACGCCCTCGGTCGCTCGTGTGAACGTCACAAAAACCATTAGCGAGGCTGAGCTGTCAAAGGCGCAGACAGCTGAGCTGTTGCGACAATTTTTTGGTGACCGTCTGCGTATCCCTGATCAGGCGGCCACGCCAGCAATTGAGCATGCTTATGGCACCGCCTTTTTTGTTACATCTGACGGTTATATGTTGACCAACCATCACGTGGTAGAGGGTGCTGACAAAATCACCGTCACGCTTAACGATAGAACCGAGCTTGATGCCACTCTGATTGGTAGTGATGAGCGCTCAGACGTGGCTGTACTAAAAGTTGAGGGCAGCCAGTTTCCACCTTTGCCCATCGGTGATTCAAACGCTTTAAAAGTAGGGGAGCCGGTACTGGCGATTGGTTCACCCTTTGGTTTTGATTATTCTGCCTCTGCAGGTATTGTCAGTGCCAAATCACGCAGTTTTTCACGTGAGATTAGTGTGCCTTTTATCCAAACTGATGTGGCACTCAACCCCGGCAACTCAGGCGGTCCATTGTTTAATCAGCGCGGCGAAGTCATCGGTATTAATTCGCGTATTTTTAGTGGTACGGGTGGCTATATGGGACTGTCGTTCTCGATTCCAATTGACGCGGCCATGGATATTTATGAGCAATTAAAAACTGATGGTGAGGTGGCGCGTGCTTATCTAGGTATTTATCCGCAAGACATCGATCGTAATTTGGCTGAAGCTTATAATTTGGCGCGTCCGCAAGGGGCTTTGTTGACCCGCGTCTCACCAGACTCGCCCGCACAAAAAGCAGGGCTAAAATCTGGCGATATCATTTTACAGTTTAATACGGTGCCAATCATGCGCGCTTCAGATTTGCTGAACTTGCTCAATCGTGCAAAACCCAGTGATTCATTCCGTGCCCAGATTCAGCGTGATGGTAAGCAGATGGTAGTGACTGGAAAACTTACTGATGCGCCCGATGATGTTAACGTTCAAGGCGGCGATCAGCAGAATAATGAGGTACAGTTGGGTCTACGCCTACGTAACTTGACCGCCGATGAGCAAGCAGAAGTCAGTACCGACAAAAAATCCGGTATCTTAGTGACTATGGTTGATCCGACGGGTTTAGCAGCACGATCTGGTATTTTGGCAGGAGATGTGATTACCAACTTTCATCAAAAGCCCATCAAAACAGTGGCGAACTTCTCAAGTGCCATCTCGTCCTTACCCAAAAAAGGTGTGGTGACTCTTGAGGTTATTCGCCAAGGTATTCCTGCTATTATTGGTTTACGTATAGAATAAAGAGGTACAAGGTATATGACTCGACCATCAAGCCATTAGAAATAGCAAAGACATCAGCACAGACCAGGGTATTGATAATTCTACTTGTCTATCGCAGAGCTTGACCTCTATAATGGCTGATTTTTTTACCAGACGATTTAAGATGGTTCAGCCGTCATTGATGTATTCGGTGAGTGATGTATTTATTGCTCAATACGTTTTAATATAGGATAAGCGACTTTATAGCTGCTTATTCTCACGCAACCTTCAGGTAATTATGACTGACCACGCTTTTTATACGCTAAGTACTTTTACGGTAGCAGCATTGCTCGCGTACATAGTGCTGTGGTCAGGATTACAAACCTTTAATGCCAATCCTACCAAACGTTTTTTGCGTATTTGGATCAAACTGATATTGTATTATGCAGCTTATACCATGCCAGTTTGGATGGCACTATTGAGTCTTGGTTGGTGGCAAGACGCATTACCGATGCAGACATCCGCACTAGATGTGGTCATAACATGGTTAGCGATGGGATTGTACTTTTATACAGTCATTGTCCAGCCCAATCGCTTGCGTTTAGAGTCTCATTCGGTTGATTTGAACCTATCAGCACCACTGACGATAGCGGTATTGGCGGATTTGCGCATCGGATTATATAGTGGCAAACCGCGTCACATCCGAAAACTTGTCTCTACGCTCAATGCGTTATCGGCAGATGCCGTGCTGATTACGGGCGATTGGCTTTACTATCCAAGTGCAGATTTGGTGGGGCAGCTTATGCTGTTTAAAGGGGTTAATAAGCCCATTTATACCGTAATGAGCACCTCAGATTTGCGTTATCAGTCGATCAATACTACCAAACAAGGCCAGCCTTTATTAGAAGACACGTTAGCCAGTGCTTTTGATATTCTTGACATCAGTTATATTGGTCAGCAGTGCACCTCATTGCCTTTAAAATGTGTGTCAACGTCAAATGGTCAGTCAGTGGCTAATCAATCCATGCCTCACAAAAACGACGATTTGACTGTCAGACAACAAGGATTGGATGACAGTCAAATGGTTGCGTTGCTTTGCGGTTGGCAAGCCACACCTAAGCCGGTGGCTGGAACTGAGCCATTAATTATTGATAATAAAGCGGTGCTCAGTGACAAGATCGCTCAAGCCACTCAGCCTGTCATTATTCTAGCGTCACGATTTGATAGCATCAATCATTTGCCAAAATCTTCGCAACCGCGTCCCTTATTGATTACGGGTGCGGCAAAAGCGACTCAAAAAAACATATGGTTGGCACGAAAACAAAAAGATATCCAGCGCCATAATAAGCGCTCAACCTTGTTGAACAATAACCGTATGAGTAAGCAACACGGCTTATACCAATACAGTAGTGCGCAGATATTTGTGAGTAACGGTATCGGTACTCGTGGCTTGCCTTTTCGGTTATATCGTCCTACTATCGATGTGTTGACAATTCGTTAATAAATATCGGGCGTTTGACCAATCCTTATTATAATGCTGATTGATTGTTGAATGAGCAAGCGGTTGTATGACAACGCTTAACTCTTATGCCAATCATTCTTAATAAAAAAATCATACAATAAGGGCGGATTTTTGGTGGTGCTCAGCATCAATTGATTGATAGCGGTTAAACCAAAATATGCTACACTAGCAGGCGTTTTTATTATTAAACGTTCATTGTGTTATAAGTGTTTAATAATAGATAAACATACAGTATTAACATCAAGCAAGTCATTGCTAATATAGTAATGAATACTTGCAAACGACCTATCATGTGACAGCTTTGATAAAAGCTAGGATAATACAGTAAGGCACGGTTATGAGCACAGCATACGACGAGATCAAAACCCGACTACAAGGCTCTATGGTAGCTTTGGTAACGCCCATGCATCCTGACGGCACGGTTGATTATAAACGTCTGGCAGACCTCATAGATTGGCAGATTGAACAAGGCACGCATTGTCTTGTGGCTGTCGGTACCACTGGTGAGTCAGCCACATTGTCTATGCAAGAGCATAGCGACGTCATCCGCTACTTTGTCAAGCATGTGAATCGTCGCGTACCTGTGATTGCAGGAACAGGCGCTAACAATACGACTGAAGCGATCAAGTTGACGCAAGATGCAGCAGATGCGGGTGCAGACTGTGCATTATTGGTGGCGCCTTATTACAACAAGCCGCCACAAGAAGGCTTATTTCAGCATTATCAAGCCATTGCTAAAGCCGTCAATATTCCTCAGATGCTCTATAACGTACCTGGTCGCACGGTCGTTGACATTGCCCAAGAGACGGTCGAACGTCTCGCTGATATCGATAATATTGTGGCGATTAAAGACGCGACTGGCTCTACGGGGCGTGGTGAGCTGTTGATAAAGGCTGTGGGCGATAGAATGGTGGTGCTATCAGGTGATGATGGTACGGCACTTGAGTTGATGAAAGTAGGTGGCAAAGGTAATATCTCAGTGACGGCCAACGTTGCCCCAAAAGCTATGAGCGAAACGTTTGCTGCAGGCTTACGCGGTGACTTTGAAGCGGCCAATAAAATACATGATGTTGTTAAGCACTTACACCGTGACTTGTTTATTGAATCAAGTCCTATCCCTGCAAAATACGCGCTGCATAAAATGGGCATGATAGACAAAGGGATTCGCTTGCCGTTGGTATGGCTGGCTGAACAACATCATGCGACCATTGATGAAGCCTTAGTACGGGCAAACTTACTTTAGTCTTGTGCAACCTTACTATAAATTGAGCAATTAACGGCTAAACCTATGAGTAATGACGTAGGTTTAGCAAAAGTAACTAAGATTTTGTATGACGATACGTCAATTGCCCAAATGAGCAATCATTGCTAACTCAGAGAGACAACATGATGAAGACATCATCAACGACTGCAAAACTATTTCCTGCAATGCTGACCGTGGTTTTAGGCAGCACTTTAGTATTAAGCGGCTGTCAAGCGACTAAAAACTTACTTGGCAAGCGTGACAATGGCAGCTTAGAGTATCAGCAAAGCAAAAAGCTTGCGCCAATAGAGCTACCTGCTGACCAAGAAACGGCACCCTTTGTGCCTTTGTACCCAACGCCGAATGCGGGTGCAAATACGCTGACGCTACAGAACGAATCAGGTAGTCAGTATAAATTGCCAAAACCTCAGCGTACAATCAGTAATCCTTCAAACTAAACCTATTTTTCTATTTCATACCGCGGCCTTTTTATTATTATTCATGCATCTATGATTCATACGATAATATAAGATTCAGCGGTCGCTGCGCGTTTTTACCACATAAGCTTGAACGAACAGGAAATCTCCTCATGCAAAAGCAACAACTGCTATATAAAGGCAAAGCCAAGTCTGTCTATGAAACAGAAGATAACGATCTTTTGATTCTACACTTCCGTGATGATACCTCAGCGCTTGATGGTAAGCGTATCGAACAATTGGCACGCAAAGGTGTCGTTAATAATCGTTTTAATGCCTTTATTATGCAAAAGTTGGCTGACGCTGGCATTGAGACGCATTTTGAAAAGCAGTTGTCTGAAGACGAAGTGCTGGTCAAGCGTCTGGATATGATTCCAGTTGAATGCGTGGTTCGTAACTTTGCCGCAGGTAGCTTGGTACGTCGTTTGGGCTTAGAAGAAGGTCAAGCATTGACGCCGCCGACTTATGAGCTGTTTTATAAAGATGATGCGCTAGGTGATCCGATGGTCAATGACTCACTTTCTATATCACTTGGATGGGCAACCGAAGAGCAATTAGCCAGAATGAAAGAGCTGACCCATCAAGTGAATGACGTGTTAAAAGCTTTGTTTGATGCCGGCGATTTGATATTGGTCGATTTCAAGCTAGAGTTTGGTGTATTCCATGACCGTATCGTTTTGGGTGATGAGTTTTCACCAGATGGTTGCCGTATTTGGGACAAGACAACTAAGAAGAAGTTGGACAAGGATCGCTTCCGTCAATCATTAGGTGATGTGATCGAAGCGTATGAAGAAGTAGCTAACCGTATTGGTGTGCCATTGAGCTAAGCGCTTTATATAAAATGTTAACCCAAAAACTGAGCCATGTGCTCAGTTTTTTTATGGCATTATATTAATATTGGTTCCCTAGTGAGGACTTGAACACAGAACCTAAGTTATTGACATTAAATTTTTTATATATTGATGGTCGCTGTCAATGTACTTGTGAGTGTAATTGTTGTAATTAATTCGAAGGTTTTTTTGACTTGATTCATTCTTTTATTATCCTTAAAACCACTTACTAGACAGAATGTAAAGTCACTATATAGCCTTGATAAAGAACATATAACCCAACCCCAAGAGCTAAAAACAACAAAGCTATCAAAGACAATAGAATTATCTTGCTACTTTTTTTCATTTTCATCTCTCAAAGCCTATCTAAGGCTTTTTATGTCTGTTTTGAGGTTCAATATTATGGCAAGGATGTGCAATTCTTAAAGTCCAACTTTGGGTAGTGGATAGATACGCTTAATATTGCGCTTATCCCATAAAATCGTGTTTGGTGCGCTATATGGGCATCGAACCGTCGCCTATGTTCTCAATAATTATAGAATTGACTGTACAGGATGATTTTATCAAGCTACATACTTAAGATATCTAAAGTTAATTCCTATGGAATTGACAGCAGTGGTCATTTCAAATACTTGTTTTGATAAACAACCTAAATAGGGAGTACCTTCAATGAATAAACATACCCTTAATTATGAAAATTTTAAAAAAATCAATGCAGCATTGCCAGTTATTCGGCTTGAAGAGAATTATGGTGAATCCCTTATTAATTGTATCTATATTGATAGTATTGAGGTTGGTATCGATGATTTTTTTCTATCATGTTTAAAGGACTGGATTGTAAATAATTTTTATCATGAAGATACTTTTAAAGAAGACGTAAATGAATATTTATCGTCGATAAACATTGTAAAGGAAGCTGGAATTGACTTTTCAAGAAAAGTCTCTGAGGTCTCTATGCAGCGCTCTGATTACTTTATAAACGATTTAAAGTCCATTGAAATAGATTTTTCTGCTGCGAAACAGTATATCACTTATATAGATGGTACTTATGAGCACTTAGGTATACTTCAAACTGCTGGAGGGTTTTATGCATTTTTCATGTACATGGGTTAAATTTATAAGTAATTTGAAAAGCTATTTTAGCTTTCATAGGAGTGTTTATTCTGTGTGATAAAAATTAATACAATAGTTTTTTTCGAGTATACCCCAACGAAACCAATTGCTTTATCCTTTAAAATTGTTAATAGACTATTTAGATAGACCTTACTAATAAAACTACTCAAAACAGACTGAAATTTTTGCCCATCGAAAAATAACGCTTAGTGATAAAATTTTCTACAACAATAACTATTGATGTTTACCACACACTATTAATATCATCTTTTTAGGCATAGCCTTGTCGCTTAATTCGCATAAAAAATCAAACATAGCGTAAACGTTGTTCTAAATACCTTGTCTTACTTTTATGCTGATTTATTCATAATTAGTCATTTCAATTAGATGATAAAAATAAGAAAAAGTTTTGCGAATGCGTATCTCTGAGACCTAAGCCTATATAGATTTAGAAGACCCCGTCTGTCATTCTCTGACAGGAACGCCTATCAATCGTACAGAAATTATGTATGAGCAAGGCTTAAATAAGGGAGGGATAAATTTTGCTTGCTGTGCCGTTTTTGACAGAAGCTACGCAAAATTTATCCGAGTAGCACTGGATCGACTATATTAAATCCACTGCATGTGTCATTAGGGTTAATCTATCTGGTTAAGATATTTCACTCTAATTTCTACAGCTTATTTACTTTGAATAGTATTAGCTTAAGGTACAACATTTAAGCCAAATTTTTTCAAATTTTCATATTCATATGGTGCATCTTCTGCTGGATAACGTAGTCCATCAACACCATAGATTTTCGCAATATTCCACAGGATACTCTCACCAGCAGGTAATGTCTCTGTCTGAAGTTTATACATTGGATCTTGATAAGCGTTGTCACTATCAATGAAACTCCAGCCCTGCTCATTAAAGGCATATATGATGTCGTCTAACCAAGCCGCATTAATCGCTCTAACATGAAGTAAGAGCACGTGATTAGGTGAGCGCCCCAATGTTTTTAGCGCTAAATCATCATAGTAATTAGCTCTGTCCAGTAAATGAGAAATATAGGCTAGTTTCAATTTATCCAAACTTTCTTGATCATTCTCTTTCTGATATGCCAAAAATAGTTGATTGTAATACCAATCACTAGCATCAATGCTGACAGCACCAGATTGATAATCATTAGCTAGAAGCCATTTTCTAACGCCGTCTCTTTTCTCCAGCGTATTGCCTTCTTTAAGATAGGGAAAACGATAACGGGGTACAAATCCTTGCAGAGAAGAGAAAGCCTTATCTCCTTGCTGCACATCTTGTAAATAGTCTGATAGAGATACAGAGTCTTTAGCTAGATTTAGATGCAGATTTCCATGATTACCAATACGATGACCTTGTTTCCCCCACTTGGAGATTATTGCTAAACCATCCGCTCCTCCAATTTTACTTATACTCGGAAAGACGATGGCATGGATATTGTTTCTTTTCAAAGTATCTAATAGATCATTATTAATTTGCTGAGCTTGCGGATTATTCGAAGGGTCTAGCCCATCATCAAAACTTAGTGCCAAACTCTTGGAGAAAGCAAGGTTAGATAAACCTAGGCAGAGGCTTAGGAGAATGAGTTTGAACATAAAAGAGCCTTATGGTTAGAATTGGCTTATCATCATACTAAACTATTTACGATGATAGTTTTTTTATACGTATACCACACCAAAACCAGTTACCTTACCCTTTAAACCTACTTATAGACTACCTAAAACAGACCGCGATAATAGAACCATTCAAACAAACTACGATTCTTATCCAGTTTACTAATCATGCTTAAGGACGAAACTTCTCTTGAGTCATAGTCATTGATAATTACCACACACTACTAATATCATTCTTTTAAGCACAAGCTTGTAGCTTAACTCGCATAAAAAATCAAACAGAGCGCAAACGTTGTTCTAAATACCTTATCTTACTTTTATGCTAATTTGTTAGTACCTACTCATATCAATGAGACCATAAAAATAATAAAAGGTTTTGCTAATGTCTACTGCTCCATCAACTGTCCTAGAGTCCTAATTGGTTTACTCGTCCTACCTGTGTGGTGGCCGCTGATTTGGTGGGTAAAGTTCTATGTCGAAAGTTAATCGACAGCGATGGATCAGAAAAAGTTTTGCGAATGCGCATCTCTGAGACCGAAGCCTATATTGGTCTGGAAGATCCTGCCTGTCATTCTCATGCAGGAACACGTACAGATCGCACAGAAATTATGTATGAGCAAGGTGGCGTATTTTATGTCTATTTAACCTATGGTATCCATCATATGCTTAATGTCATCACAGCAAATAGGGAGTCGCCTGAGTCTGTATTGATACGGGCAGGGTTTTTGACCGACGATAGCGACCGTTTGATCGAGGAGCAGTCACAAAGCTTAGATAAGCAGCTCACTCATCCCAAACAATTTGCAGGACCAGGCAAGTTGACCAAGCGCTTACAAATTGATCGTGACCTATATGGCAAACCAATCATGCCTGTCTCAGATGTTTGGGTGGAAGATGATGGTTGTACGCCACCTATAGCATTGCGCCCACGTATTGGTATTGATTACGCGGGCGAGGCCAAAGATTGGCTGCTACGCTATGTATGGACTGATCATCCTTCTTTATCTAAAAAATAGTACTTTATAGCCAGTTCTGATTTTATGAGGTAGAAGAATGTATAAGTTGACCGTTTTTATTCCTGATGACGCACTAGAAAGCGTAAAGTCAGCCTTATTCGCAGCAGGTGCTGGCACCATTGGTGACTATGAACAGTGCTGTTGGCAAATACAGGGATTGGGACAGTTTAGGCCGTTAGCAGGGAGTAATCCGCATATTGGAACACATAATCGACTTGAAATGGTGGATGAGTGGCGCGTTGAGATGGTCGTTGAAACCTCAGTTATTGAAGCCATCATTAGTGCACTCAAAGCTGCTCATCCTTATGAGACGCCAGCTTATGATGTCATAAAAGTGCTAGATTTTTAAGAGAGGTTATTTTTAAAAGGGTCAGTACTATTTAACAATAAGATTATCCAGCAATAAAAAAGGTCAAACAAACCAAAAGTGGGTTTATTTGACCTAAAGCATCCACAGTGTAGAAATGTCAGAAGCGTAAATGCGTCTTAAGACCAACGATGCTTATTAGGCTTATCATGATACTTGTCTTTATGTTTGCCATTGCCATTGTTCTTGTACTTATTTTTATTAGGATGCTTTTTATCATATTTGTCATGCTGCCCATTATTCGACCAACCAGTTCTATTTGAGCTAATAAGTCTGAGACTTGGGTAGGCGTACTGACGCTCGTAGTTTTGATTGTCTTTTCTAACATGGGCCGTTAGAGTACGATCACCACGATAATTATCAGACCTGATATCCATGACTTGATAGCCTTGGCGACGTAAGTTCTGGCGTAGTTGCTGCTTAGCCCGATTGTAATTAGCATTGCTATTGTTGTTATCACGGTAGACAGGGCGATTGTCATAGCCATAACCTGGACCTGCGACGGTACAGCCGACAGTAGTGCCTAATAATGCAGCGACCAGACTCGTAGAAACCACTGTCTTAAATGAGAAAAACGTTGAGAGGTTCATAATATGTTGTCCTATAGTATTTTTGAACAAGAATACCGACTATTATTTTCTATGAAATTTTTGCTTACATTCTACATAATAAGCAGCAAAGCTTGATAGGATGTGTCTTCTACGTGCATAAGTTGTAATTTTTTTACCATTCGAAAGTGATGTAAGCATATGCTTACACGAAATGACGTCTACGCGACTTAACATTGGATTAACAAAGAGGCATTATAGTTACACGGCATTAGGGAATATGACTCAAGGATTGAGTTAATCGCATTAAGGATAATGGTTTACTTACTCACATCAGGATGATATTAGTAAGTAAAATAAGAACATATAACCTTTGCCAGTAACAACATTGAATGTTGTTAAGTGTAGTAAATAGGGCAGGATGCCCAGTATCACAATATGCTGAAGATCATGCAAGGATGCATAGGAAACAGTAGTGATAGGTAACATGGATGGTTAACAATAAAACCGCATAACAAGAGTGTTATGCGGTTTTATCGTATCTGGACTTTGGGAATTGACATATTTACTTATTAAAGTAAGTTAGCTCCATAGACAGAACAATCTTTACCTTTATTGTTTTTAAAATATTAAAGGCATAAAAAAACCGTATGAGCTGTCATACGGTTTTTTTTGTCTATAATCCGCTAAATGTGTAATACCTTATTGAGTACTACTTATTTCATATTAATAGTGCGCTTTACTTTTATTTCTAATATTTGTTTTCGCGACGCCAGTCATCTACTTCACGCTCTGCATCTTCTTTTGCATGACCGTAGCGCTCTTGGACTCGGCCTACTAACTTATCGCGACTACCTTCGATATGGGTCATATCATCATCAGTTAACTCTGCCCACTTCTGCTTAACAGAACCTTTCATTTGGTTCCATTCACCTTTTAGAGTATGTTCGTTCATTATTATATTCCTTCTTTATTATTGAATTGATTATTAGGACAATTATTCCATCTGTCTTTACTATTACTTTTTTTGACAGCTATAAAGCAGCTGTTGATATCTAATATAAGCATTCAATACTGCTCTGTCTGTATAAGCAATGTTTAGAGTGTTACTCCATTATAGAGACCTAAACGGTTATGTTATAAGCCGCACATTTGTGTAATTAATGATAATATTTTGTGATTCTAGAAGTAAAAAGTACCATTATATTTAGAGAAATAGCGATGCTTTTTTAAGATTAATTAGCGCTTCTAAAAATTTATCAATGGACTTATATATTAAATAACTATAGGCTTATAGCTGAAATTATTTATTCTTTATTATGGCTTATAACATTGAAAGTTTGAGTGATTAATAAGACGAGATCCTCAAAAAACTCAGTAATTAAGGCAAATTCACAGTGACTGTTTCCAATATTATCCATATAACTAAAGAAACATCAAAAGCATCGGTCCATACCGCACGTGACCAGGCCAAAGCTAGAACGCGCCGTGCTTTACTCAAGAGTGCTCTTCAGTTATATAGTTTGGAAGGCGCTCGCGGCATGAGTATGAATAAAATTGCCAAAGGCGCGGGCATTGCACAGCCCAGTTTTTACAATCATTTTGAGAGTTTAGATGCGTTACAGAACGAGCTCAGCGCTCAGTTAAAAGACAACTATCTCTCGCCGATGCGGCATGGCATGGGTCAATATGCTTAAAGACTATGATGTACTGAGCTAAGGATGAATTTAATCGGCAATGCCAGTCAATGTCTGACAATGATTTTTGATTCTGCGTTTCAGAATATTGCGCTATTTCAGCATTTGCTCGAAGATCGTCCGCGATTCACTGCCGATATAGAAAATCAATCCTCACTAAATAATGGACTGGGTAATCTAGTCAGCTGAAATACAAGAAGAGTGGACGGAGATATTTATTCAAGGATTGCAGCTATCCAATCGTTCTTGTGAACGTAGCGCTGTCAATCTTTGTGTGGATATGGCAGCCGCGCAAGTACATGAGCTGATATTGGGCTGTCATCAGCAGCGCTACTCGAGGGAGCAAGCGATTGCTACCTTGAATATCAGCTTTGATGCGCTGTTCGCCAATTTTTTGCAAGGAAGCAACCATAGCGAGTCATGATAAACATCATGAAAGCTAGGATTTATAAAACATAAAAGGGAGTATGATTATGGCCACCACAGCGGCTAGTACGACGGACAACGAACAAATCCATTTTAGAACCTGTACATTATGCGAGGCCATGTGCGGCGTTGAAATAAAGCACGATGGCGAAAAAGTCTTATCGATTAAAGGGGATAAAAACGATCCTTTCTCGCAAGGCTATATTTGCCCAAAAGCCACTGCTTTGCAGGATTTGTACGAAGATCCTGACCGCTTGCGAGGGCCTGTCGAGAGAACGGCGGACGGTTGGAAGTCCATCAGTTGGACTGAAGCGTTAGATAAAGTCGCTGCAGGTATCCAGTCTGTTCAGCAAAAATATGGTCAAAACGCATTTGGGGTGTATTTGGGTAACCCGAACGTACATAACATGGGCGGTATGTTGACCGTCAAGCAATTACTGACCAGCCTAAAGACGCGCAGTCGCTTTTCTGCAACCTCAATCGACCAATTGCCGCACCATATCGTCAGCATGCATCTGTTCGGTCATATGCTGCGTATCCCTGTGCCTGACGTGAATCGTACGCAGTATATGCTCATCATCGGTGGTAACCCGCTGGCGTCTAATGGCAGTATTATGACCGCACCCAACATGCGCCAAAAGCTAAAAGACATCAAAGCACGCGATGGCAAAGTGGTGGTGATCGATCCACGGCGCACCGAAACGGCAGACATTGCCAGCGAGCATCATTTTATTCGCCCAGCGACAGATGTATTGCTACTATTGGCTATGCTTAATGAAATCTACGCCCAAGGCTATGCCAAGGTAAATAGCCGAGTGGCAGATTTGACGCCAGAGATTGATCGTATTGCATCGTTTGCTAGAAGGATTCACACCTGAATCAGTAGCAGATATTACAGGTATTACTGCTGCTGAAATCAAACGTATCGTCAAAGAGTTCTGTGAAGCCCAAAGCTCGGTCTGCTATGGTCGTATGGGTATCTCAGTGCAAGAGTTTGGTTTGCTGAGCCAGTATCTTATCTATGGTAATTAACATCGTCACTGGCCGCTTAGATGAAGTGGGCGGACTCATGTTCCCGAACCCAGCGGTCGATGTGGTGAATAGCTCGGGGCCTGGCTATTTGGGTAAACGTCATAGCCGCGTGAGTAACCTACCTGATTTTAATGGCGAATATCCAGTGGTGGCGATGGCTGATGAGATGCTGGTCGAAGGAGAAGGGCAGTTAAAAGGTTTTATGAGTGTTGCGGGTAACCCTGTCCTGAGTACACCAAATGGCGAAAAATTGGATGAGGCATTATCAGGGTTGGAGTTCATGGTGTCGCTTGATTACTTTGTGACCGAGACCAGTCGCCATGCCAATATTATCCTACCACCCGTATCACCACTCGAGCGCGACCATTATGACGTTACGTTTAATGGCTTTGCCGTACATAACGTTGCCAAATACTCGCCTGCCTTATTTAGCAAAACAGAGAATGAGAAGCATGACTGGGAGATTTATCTAGGGCTAGCTGATCGTTTGGATAAAGACGCACCAGAAGCGGTACAAAAAGAACGTGCCGCGACCAAAGCGTTTGGACCGAAGTTCTTACTTGAGCAAGGTCTCAAATATGGACCTTATAAAGACGTTACATTGGATGCGCTGATAGACAACCCACATGGCATCGATTTAGGGCCATTGCACCGTATGTTGCCAGAGGCTATCAAGCATGCAGACAAGCAAATCAATCTCAACGTTGATTTTTATCAAGCGGATTTGGCACGGGTTAAGGAGATGATGCAGCAGTACGATCATCAACGAGATTTTACTCATTGGTCGCCGCCATGTGCGTAGCAACAACTCATGGCTACACAATAGTTATCGATTGGTCAAAGGCAAGTCTCGCTGTACGTTAATGCTGCATCCACAAACGGCAGTACAGCATGGTATTACAGACGGGCAAGACGTGAGAGTGACCTCTCGAGTAGGTAGTGTGGTCATCGCAGCAGAGGTGACCGATGAGCTTATGCCGGGTGTGGTCAGTATTCCGCATGGCTTTGGTCATGGTCGTAAAGGAGTTAAGCAAAAGATTGCTCAAGAACATGCCGGTGTCAGTGTCAATGACTTAACGGACGATACCTTAATTGACCAGTTAAGTGGTAATGCAGCCGTTAATGGCGTGCCAGTGCAGTTAGAGGCGCTGGGTGCTAATGCAGACGATGTGGCTAATGCGGTATTAGAAAACTCAGTAGATAGTGCAATCGCATAAGTTCAATTCTTTTAAAGTAAAAAGTAGGCGCTTACACGATGTAAGCGCCTACTTTTTTTATAAGCGTTACGCTAATAGTTTATGTCCATATTAGGTCAATCACTTATGCCCACAAAATCAAAATCAACGTTGGGCGTCTCGCCTTGGATCAATAAGCTAATCGCTTTTGCAGAGCCGCAAGCATGCGTCCAGCCTAATGTGCCGTGTCCAGTATTAAGCCATAGATTGTCAAAAGTGGCTGACGCATTATGACTGCCATGTTTAACTTGACCGCAATGACCCCGTCCAATCAAAGGTACGTTCGACGGGGTCATCGGGCGCAGTCCTGTCCAGTATTGAACGGAATTTGCGATGATACCTTTGGGAAATAATTGCTGCACGCGGCGAGTAATGGCCTCACAGCGCGTAGCATTTAAGTCGAGATTGTAGCCATTAAATTCTGCTGTCCCAGCCACTCGCAATTTATCACCCAGTCGCGAGGTGACCAGTTTAAATTCATCATCTATCAGGCTGACAAAAGGCGCTAAATGCGGCGCGCGCGGGTTGACTTTATAGGTGGCCGAATAGCCCTTTGCGGGAAATATAGGCACTTGAATGCCCAGTGGCTTTAATAGAGGAACGCTATAGCTGCCCAGTGCAACCACATGACTGTCGGCGCTAAAGGTTTGCGCATTTTCGCCTTTTGGGCGAATAGTAATACTGTGTACATGAGGTCTTGAAGAGTGAGCGTCATTATTGAGTGCTAATATCTCAGTATCATACAAAAACTGCACGCCCGCATCTATGCAGCGCTGTGCCAAGCGCTGCGTGAATAAATGGGCATTGCCAGATTCGTCGCGGCTGGTATAGGTTGCGCCTGTGAGTTTGTGCGCAATCGGGTAGAGGGCAGGTTCCAAGTTAACGGCATTATTGATATCAATAACATGGCGCTCACAACCAAGCGCTTGCATACGCTCAGTAGGTTCAATCGCCGCATCAAACTCCGCTTGGCTGGTATAAAAATGCATGATACCGCGCGTTTGCTGCTCATAATTGATACCGATATCGGCGCGTAGTTGCTGTAAGGCGTCGCGAGAATACAACCCTAAGCGTACCATTTGCACCAGATTGGCATCGGCTCTATCAGCGCGGCACTCTTGCAAAAATTGCATGGCCCATTTGAGCTGATCCTTGTCCGCACGTAGGCGAAACAGTAGCGGCGCGTCTTCTTTAAATAGCCACTTGAGTGCTTTCATTGGCGTCGCAGGATTGGCCCACGGCGTGGCATGAGAGACGGAGATTTGACCGCCATTGGCAAATGATGTCTGCATACCTGCCGCTGACTCACGCTCAATCACGGTCACATCATAGCCTGCCTGACGTAGATACCACGCAGTGGTCACGCCCACCACGCCTGCTCCGAGTACCGCAATATGTGTCATGGGATTCTCTATGCTCATGTTAATCATGACGGCAGCCGTATATTAGCCTAACTTCATCGTTGCTGCGCCGCCTATCTGTTTCAGCTTGCTTTTACTTTGGGCGCGCAACATCTACCTGTAGTGCTCCTGGCAAGTCTAGTATGCTAAGCGTGCTTTCTGCCAATTGCTCAGGACGTGCCACGACAAGGGCAGTAAAGCCGTTGTCATTTGTCATTGCATTGACCACTTGGATTTTGTCTAACTTGTCGCCTGCTGATGGTGCATCACCAGTACCTTCTACATAATGCAAAAACGCCTTTGGTGCTGATTTAAAATAAATACGGGCAATGACTTCTTGCCCCAAATAGCAGCCTTTATCATAGTCCATACCGCCACGCTGATGCAGGCGCAGCTCTTGCGGCTGAAACTCACCTTGAGTCGCCGCGACGATCCAATAGTTACCAGTCGCTAGGCTGCATGCCATCCAAGCCTCAGTATCGGCAGCCGTATTATGATCGTCCTTATGGCTAAAGGTTGGTTCGTCTGCTAGTACACAAGGATAAATCGCTGCTGGTGCGCTGGTATCAAACTTTGAAAACGCACCGTACTTATTTAGATGTGCTTGCAAAGACGCAGCACAATCCGCACTGATAACCACATCATAATGCTTTTCTGCCTGCTTTTTAATCCAAATACCAAATTCGATACGACCTTTTAAGTTACCAATGGCGGCTGCCTGATAGCTAAGGCCAAGTTTGGTGACATCACACGTTAATTGCCCTTGCAAGAATTTTTCGGCGTCCTCGCCTTGAATGGTCAACTGCGAAAACTGCGGCAATGCTGAGGTGTTTGGAGATTGAGTCATTGTTATTATCCTTCTGCTGAGAGCTTAATTATTAAAATATAGAGATGAAACCGAAGCGATAAAAATTTAAATAAGGTTAAGAAGAGTACCACAAAAACCCTGCCACAAAAACGTCATCGATAAGTGATGTGCTAAGCATTAAATTGGGCGTAGCGCGCCATTTTCAACGGTACAAATTGGTTAAAGATGGTGAGTTACGGTACAATGTGTGCTCTACAATAAACCCAACGTCTGATGACTGCCGAGGATATGATGAGCTTACCAAATTGCCCGAAATGTGATGCTGAATATACGTATGAAGATGGTTCGTTACTGGTATGTCCGATGTGCGCTCACGAGTGGACAGCAGCTGAGACGGATGCGGCGCAAGCGGAAGAGCAAGATGCCGTCATTCGTGATGCGGTTGGTAACGAGCTACAAGATGGCGATGCGGTTACGGTCATTAAAGATTTAAAGGTGAAAGGCTCTTCACTTGTCATCAAAGTCGGGACTAAAGCGAAAAGTATTCGCCTATTACCAGACGCGACCGATGGTCACGATATTGATTGTAAACTCGATGGCTATGGGCCAATGAAGCTGAAATCTTCTGTCGTCAAAAAAGCGTAAATTGTAAAGATCTCTTGAAAGATTCGATAATAAACAAATATAAGACTGACGACATTTGAAAAATACAGACCTTACAGAATACAGAACCTATAAATAGAGAAGAGTAGCTATGAGTACTAAAAACGAACAGCTCTTTGCCCAAGCCCGCAAACATATCCCAGGTGGTGTCAATTCACCCGTCCGCGCCTTTGCAGGGGTCGGTGGTACGCCAATCTTTATGCACCGCGCTAACGGCAGCAAGATTTATGACACCGAAGACAATGCCTATATTGATTATGTGGGCTCTTGGGGCCCAATGATTTTGGGTCACGCCCATCCAAAAGTCATCGATGCAGTCAAAAAAGCCGCCGATGATGGTTTGAGCTTTGGGACACCAACGCCGTTTGAAACCACGGTCGCTGACAAGATTTGTGACATCGTCCCGAGCGTTGAGATGATTCGCATGACCAGCTCCGGTACAGAGGCGACCATGAGCGCGATTCGTTTGGCACGCGGTTATACTCAGCGTGACAAAATCGTCAAGTTTGAAGGCTGCTATCACGGGCATTCAGACAGCCTATTGGTAAAAGCAGGCTCAGGCATGCTTGATATCGGTGAACCAACGTCTAAAGGCGTGCCCGCCGATTTTGCTAAGCACACGATTACGATTCCTTATAATGATCCACAAGCGATCAAAGACTGCTTTGAAAAATGGGGTGACGAGATTGCTTGCGTGATCTTAGAGCCGATCGCTGGCAACATGAACATGATCATTCCAGCGCAAGAATTCCATGATACGTTGCGTGCCCAGTGTACTGAGCATGGTGCAGTATTGATTTTTGATGAAGTCATGACGGGCTTTCGTGTGGGTCTTGGCGGTGCACAGGCACATTTTGGTATCACGCCTGATTTGACCTGTTTTGGCAAAATCATTGGTGCAGGCCTGCCAGTTGGGGCGTTCGGTGGTAAAGAAGAAATCATGTCTTGCATCGCACCCCTCGGCGGTGTGTATCAAGCAGGTACGTTATCAGGCAACCCGCTCGCCATGCGTGCTGGTATCGCGATGTTTGAAGACTTAACGGCAGAGGGCTTTTACGACGATTTATCTGCCAAAGTCGATCATCTGGTCGATGGCTTCCAAGCGGCGGCGGATAAGCATGGCATCAATCTGCGCACTAATAAATTGGGTGGCATGTTTGGTATGTTCTTTGTCAAAGATGCTGATACCAAAACCCCAACCAACTTTGATGATGTGACAGAGTGCGACATGACCGTGTTTAATACCTTCTTCCACGGTATGCTCGATCGTGGTATTTACTTGGCACCGTCAGCTTATGAAGCAGGCTTTATGTCGATTAAACACAGCAATGAAGATATCGATGCGTCAATCACTGCTGCTGATGAGATATTTGCAGAAATGGCAAAGGGTTAAACTACTTTAAATCTCTAAAATCTTAGACATTTAAAAGATAAACCAGCATTCATGACAAATTATGGTGCTGGTTTTTTTGTGCGCCTGTCATACCTGCGATCTTTTAAGCTCAAATTGCCACGCAAGACATCGCTATACATCCGAAAGTCGCTAGCGAAGCTTTTTAGCGGAGACTTAAACGACGCGGGTTTGTTCTTTTCAAAGAAAAAATGTCCAACCCACGCACAAGCGTATCCTGCCGCGATGCCTTTTGCGAGAGGCTTTACTGAACCAGTTTTGAGAGACTTTGCCAATCCCAACAAGCCAAAGCTGCTGCCTGCGAAATGCAAGCGGCGACAAGCCATGTTTTGATGCTCATCTAAATAAAAATCATAAAATTTTTGGTCGGTCGATGGCTTTGTCATGGTGACGTCTTTGATGGTATTAGCAGTTGAATATTTGTCTAATGTCTCATTGGCAGTTTTAGCCGAGTTTTGTGTATTAGCGGGATTCATACTTAGCGTCCTTGCTGATGGTTTGTCATATAGCAAACAGAAAATGTTTTTGTCTATATGTTAATAGATATCATAACGATTTTTGCCACAACGTTATAGCTATAAAAACCAGTAAGTCATTGTTGTTTGTTATAAAATAAGCGGTGCCCAAGATAGTAAACCAATAGGGTTCTTATAAGTATGAGACAGAAGCTGGCGTGTATGGTTCTATTGAGTGTGTGTTTGTCCTTTGATTGAGGGTTTGAGTTACTTGCCTGTTTCTGGCATTAATGCTTTAATGGTGACCACTGCATCGGCACGTACAGATGCTTTTATACATTTTCCTATTTTTTGTTCTTGTGGTTTTTCTACCTATTCATTACATGATTCTTATCCCTCTCTTTCCTTTTTATCTGACATGGTAACGATCTCTCTTATGCCTACTGACCACCTTAAAAATCCCATACTCACCGATGATGAGTTGATGGCAGCTATTGATATCGGTTCGAACAGTTTTCATTTAGCCATTGCGCGTCTTGATCATGGTGAGGTGAGAAAAGTCGTTTCTATGTCTGAGAAAGTTCAGCTTGCGGCTGGACTGGACGAAAACAAAATGTTGAGTGCGGCGGCTGAAAAGCGCGGTCTTGAATGCTTGAGTCGCTTTATTGCTCGCTTGGATTCAGTGCCACCCGAACGCCTTCGGGTGGTGGCGACGAACGCATTGCGTCAAGCCAAAAATGCCAACGATTTTATCGCTCAGGCCAATAAGATTTTGCCAAAGCCTATTGAGATTATTGCAGGACGTGAGGAAGCGCGACTGATTTATCTAGGCGTTTCACACACCAATGCTAGTAGTGACAAGCGCTTGGTCATTGATATCGGTGGCGGCTCGACAGAGTTTATTATTGGTCAAGAGTTTGATCCTCTACTGACAGAAAGTTTGCAAATGGGCTGCGTAGCCTTCACCCAAAAGTATTTTGCTGATGGGCAGATTACCAAAGAAGCATTCAATAACGCCATCTCAGGCGCGCGCAAAGAAGTGCTGGCGATCAATGGCCGTTATCAAAAAACGGGTTGGAGTAGTGTGGTTGGCTCCAGTGGTACGATTAAGGCCGTAAAAAATGTTCTTGTCTCAAAAGGCTGGGCTGATGAGCAAGAGCGTATCACTTATAAAGGTGTCAAAAATCTCGAAAAATTACTCCTCAAAACTGGCAATGTGGATGACATCAATCTAGAAGGTGTGAAAGAGCATCGCAAGTCCATATTTCCGGCAGGGGTCGCAGTGTTGCGTGCTGTGATGCAAGTGCTGGGTATTGAAACCATTACTTACTCAGATGGCGCACTGCGTGAAGGCGTCATGTATGATATGCTCGGCCGTTTTGCCAGTGAAGATGTGCGAGATCGTAGTGTACTGGCGTTGATCAAGCGCTATTCAGGCGACAAAAAGCAAGCCAAACAAGTGGTAAAAACCAGTCGCTACCTGTTCGAGCAAGTAAAAGAACAGTTACTCTTTAGTAATGAAGACGGCGATTTACTCAGACGCGCCGCGTTTTTGCACGAGATAGGGCTAGCGATTAGTCATAGCAGCTATCATAAGCACAGTGCGTATTTGCTCGAATACTCTGATATTCCGGGATTTTCACAAGTCGATCAAAAACGCATGGCGCAGCTGATGCTCAATCATCGTCGCAAGCTCAAGGCGGACATGCTGGAGCAAACTTGTAGCGTCGGTGGCGATCAGCTCTTATATTTGTGCTTAATACTGCGTCTTGCCGTATTGGCCCACCATAGTCGTAGCGATCAAGAATTACCAGCATTAGAACTAACGATTATTGATAACAATCATTGGCAAATCACCGTGGCTGATAGCAGTGAGCATTATGCTTTTTTACTGTCTGATCTTTGTACTGAAGCCGATCAGTTTGCCAAATGGGGCGTGACGCTAAATGTGGTCGCGGCTTAAGACATATAAAAATAATGATTGTCATAAGGGCGTTTAATAGTTACGTAACAAAAGCTGCTTTGTCGATAATGTCATGCAATATAAGATGTGCTACTATAGCTTCTATTGAGTTTACAACTGTACTTTCATTATATGAAAATCGACATTATCTGAAAACCAATAACGTTGACATTATTGAGTATAACTATTAAAGGGAAGCGTCTATGAGCACTGTCTGGGATAGTGTGCAGCTTGCACGACATGCCAAGCGTCCGTTATTTATGGACTATGTTAATCAGCTATTTACCGAATTTGATGAATTGCACGGTGACCGTGCTTATGCCGATGATAAAGCCATTCTTGGTGGATTAGCGCGCTTTGACGGCAAGCCTGTGATGGTCATTGGTCAGCATCGCGGTCGCAGCACGCGTGAGCGTATCGCGCATAACTTTGGGATGGCAAACCCTGAAGGCTATCGCAAAGTCATTCGTTTGGTCAAAATGGCTGAGCGTTTTGATATTCCGGTCATGACCTTTGTCGATACCCAAGGCGCTTATCCGGGTATCGGTGCTGAAGAACGTGGACAAGCGCAGGCCATTGCCGAAAGCATTGCGGTTTTTTCGAGCCTTAAAGTGCCTGTCATTGTCACCATTATTGGTGAAGGCGGCTCAGGTGGTGCGCTGGCAATTGGGGTCGGTGACAAGGTTAATATGCTGCAAAACAGTATTTATTCGGTCATCTCACCTGAAGGCTGTGCTTCTATTCTATGGAAAACGGCTGAAAAAGCGCAAGATGCCAGTGAAGCATTAAAATTAAACGCGATCAATCTATATCAGATGGGCTTGATTGATGCTGTCATCGAAGAAGGGGAAGGCGCTCATATCCAGCCGCAACCTGTCATGAAGGCATTGAAAGCGCTCATCACTGAACAATTGGACGAGATTAAAGACTTGGACGCGCAAACGCGTTGCGAGTTACGCTACGAGAAGCTAAAGTCTTTTAACTCAGAAGTGATGTTGCCTTGCTAATACAAAGCATACCTTAAGCTTTTCATATTAGAAACTGAGTCTTAATGTTAAAATAAAAACGTGTCATTTAATGGCGCGTTTTTTTGTGTTTATTCATTCGTATATATTTATTTCTACATATGGCTATCCATAAAGAAGCCACATCTATTATTACGTGCTACTGACATAAGTTTTTCTCGCTGACTGTGCCTTCGCAGACAGAGGCGACGCAAAATTTATGTCAGTAGCACGGTATTTATTTTATCGTAAAATAACAAGAGCATTAAATACATAAGGCTGATTATGACCAGCAGTGCCATCCTTACGCATCCTATTAAACCAATTGCCGATTTGCCAACTGATGAAACATTGGCAGACGCATTATTGAATAGTCTGTCTGCATATGGCGAGCAGCTGCATAGTCGCCGTGTTTGGCTGGCCTGTAGTGGTGGTCGAGATTCATTGGCGCTTGCCGCGCTGTGTGTGCAACTTTATCATCAAGGCCGTTTGCCGTTTTTGCCGCAGCTTTTACACGTTGATCATGGCTTGCAAGTGGGTAGTCAGCATTGGGCCACGCACATAGCGACATGGGCGCAGACTCAGCAAATACCTTGTCATATTCTGCAAGCGCAAGTAATGGGTCACGATGAGCAAGCCGCACGCCAAGCACGTTATAAGGCTATGCGTGCGTCTATGAATCAAGACGATGTACTTTTATTGGCGCATCATGCTGATGACCAAGCGGAAACGGTCTTGATGCGGCTCATCCAAGGGGCGGGTGTTAATGGTCTATCGGGTATGCAGCCTTGGCGGGTACAAGCGCAGGGCGCGCATCGCATTATATTATGGCGACCTTGGCTTATCGTACAGCGTGCTCATATTAGTGCCTACGCCAAGCAATTAAAGCTACCTTATATCGATGATCCGACCAACGAGACGGGCGACAATGTACGTAGCGGCCTGCGCCGTGACATCATGCCAATATTGGCAAAATATAATCCAAACGTCATCAATAACATGGCTCGTAGTGCGCAGCTCTTGAGCGATGCAGAAGCAACCGTACGAGCACAAGCCGAGCAAGACATGCAACAAGCGGCTGTTCAATGCTTACAATTACCCCCTGCACAGCGGGTACTCGATATCGATGCGTTAGATGCGCTACCTGAGTATCGTCGACGCCAGCTACTGCATCACTGGTTAGGGCAAGATGAGCCTTTACCACCAGCCAAGCAGCTGATAGATGACGTATTGCGTCTCAGTCAGCGTAGCGATCATGACCATAAGACGACGCTATTTTGGCAAGGTCTTAATCAACCCTATACCATCTGCCGTTACCGTCAGCAGCTTTACCGTTTAAGCCATAAATGGCTAGCATGGTTCAAAACACCACTTGCTGACCAAACAGAGTTATCACTTAATCTTCCAATGACTGACATGAATGCAGAACATGGCGAGACTGTATCCATTAGTACTATCTCAACCAAAACGATGTCAATTGATATACGTGCGAGTAATGATTTTATTTGGCAATTGCATATCAGACCGCAAGTATTAGCGGGACTTTTAACTATAGATAAAGAAGAACAAACTTACCAAGTCCTGCTAAAAATAACGCCATTGGGACGTAAGCAGCGCCTTCAAACCATACTGTCTCCGCGTCCACAAGCGGGAAAAAAGCTATTTCAGACCTTGGGTATTCCAACTTGGTTACGCGAGAGTTTGGTAGTGGTGAGTATAGATTCAGGGAATGCTGCAAATAGTGAAAACGCTGAAAATGCTGAAAATGAGTCAGTAAGTACACCGATACTATTGCTATCGCCTTTTAATTATTGGATAGTGGAAAGTCATCTATCAACAAACATAAAAAGGCTCGATAGTGATAGAGATGATACTTTTAAAAATATCGTACAAACTGTTGGGTAGATCAATCAGTACTATAGTCAGTCCTAATAAAAAAGGATCACCTATTATCACGCGCCACTGAAACAAATTTTTCTTGCTTGCTGTGCCTTCGCAGACAGAGACGGTGCAAAATTTATCTCAGTAGCGCTTTATTTATTTTATAGCGGTTCAACTATGTTTACTCTACTAGAGTATTGGTATTTCTTATCATTTTAATATCTATTATTTTAGTATCTTCGTATTGTTCTTCACTACTTTCTCCGCTGTACTCGAAGCCGTTTTTTCTATAAAAGCTAATAGCTGAACTATTATTACTTAAGACCCATAAGTAAAAACTGGCATTCGCATTGAATTTTGATAGTGTCTCTAACGACCTTTTTATAAGATTTGTGCCCACACCTTGGCCTTGATAATCAGACAAAACATATAGAGTAGTGATCTCATAAAAATTATTATGAGAATAATAGCCTATGAAGCCTATTATTTTGTTGCCTTCATCATATGCGACCCAAACGTCGACAGTAGACTGAGGCAGTATCTGCTCCCACATAGCAATTTTTTTGGTGAGCTGGTTTTCTTTATTTATATAAGATGCTGGCAAGCGGTCTAGATAAGCATCATTCCAACTGTGAAAGTGAACGCTTGCAATGTCTGACGCGTCTTTTTGTGTGGCTTTACGAATAAAAAACATACGGACCTCTAAAATAGGGCTTATAAAATATCTTTTTAATTTAACAGCTCATTTGGTTAATAGTCTAGCTTTAATCCATCGTTTAACTGAGCTGATGACTGCGGTAGATGTCATGAATTTATCAAACGGTGACAGTGGCAGTATGATAAACTGAGTGTCATTTTATCTGGCATTATGTTAGTTTGAAGGCCTTTGAATTTTTTGATTAGGAGATTAGTATGTCCGTATTAGATAATAAAAAGATCAGCTTTATTGGTGGCGGAAACATGGCGCAAGCCTTAATTAGCGGTCTTATGAGCTGTGGCACCGCACCGAGTCTCATTACCGTGGCTGATCCTAGTAGCGATATACGTGAGCAATTGGCTGCTAAAGGACTCAATACCGTCGATCCAACCGCTGATGCAACCGCCGCTGTGAACGATGCTGATGTCATTGTACTGGCAGTAAAGCCGCAAGTCATGAAAGCGGTCATCGGCGCTTTTGCTGATGCGCTAGATACTCAACTAGTGATTTCGGTGGCAGCAGGGTTATCGACTCAAATGCTATCTGATATGTTGAATGGCTATGGCAATATTGTACGGGCAATGCCGAACACGCCTGCTATGATTCAAATGGGCGCGACTGGTCTATATGGTACGGATGACATTTCTACTGAACAAAAGCAATTAGCAACTGCGGTGATGGAAGCCTCTGGACTGGTCATGTGGGTTGAAGACGAAGCGCACATGCATGCGGTAACTGCCGTGTCAGGATCAGCGCCAGCTTATATGTTTTATTTTATTGAATCGATGGTCGATAAAGGCATCGCTTTAGGATTAGATACAGAGCAGGCATCGGCACTGGCACTACAAACGATGATAGGCGCTGCAAAAATGGCGTTAAATAGCGATGATACACCTGCTGAATTGCGTCGCAAGGTGACCTCGCCCAATGGTACTACGCAAGCTGCCATTGAGTCGATGCAAGCCAATGACATTGGTCGCCAGATTGGTGAGGCCATGCAAGCTTGCTACGATCGTAGTGAAGCGTTGAGTAAAGAGATGAGTCAGTAATTGACCTATCTTTAACTGGCTCCTCCCTATAATGTTGTTATGTGCGTCATTTTTATTAATGGGGCACTTGAGTTGCCATATATACTAAGCCTCTGATAATGACAGTCGTCATTCTAGAACCTGTTAATAATGTCATATTGAGTAGCACTTCATGAACAACCTGTTATTTCAAGCCTTTGATTTGGTCACCACTTTCGCCATGATGTTGGTGTTCATCCGTTTTATGCTACAGTTTGCAGGAATGGATGCCAGAAATCCTATGATCGCTCCGGCTTATAAAGCGACCCATATCGTCGATGTGTTTGGCCGTATTTTTCCAACAGTCGGGCAAGGTCGCATCAGTATTGCTGCCATCGTATTGATGTTTTTGATTCGCCTGATTGATATCTCAGGTAAAGCAGCGCTTTTGCACAAAGGCATTGCGCCTGTGCCCTTGTTTTTTACAGGTACGACCAGCCTCATTTTAGATTTTTTGCGTCTGTGCCGCTATTTGGTCATAGGGTCAATTATCGTCAGCTGGATTGTGGTGTTCACCCAATCTCAGCACCCGATTATTGGTATTATTATTAACCTTGCTGAGCCTATCTTGGCACCATTTCGCCGCATCACACCAAACCTAGGTATGATCGATTTGTCCCCGATGGTCGCCTTTTTTGCTTTTTATTTGCTTGAACTATTAATTGGTAGTTTGACTGCCAATTTTATGCCGATGCTTGGCTAAACTAACACAAGCTCATGATACAAATGGTGTGCTCAAGCAAACGTTGAGGCACAAAAGCGCTTTATTAATATAGAGCGCTTTTTTTTGTCTATTGTTTTAGTCAGTCACACTTATAGAGGATTCACTTTAAAAAATATAGCGATGCTGGTATGAATTTTTCGATGCCTCTGGAGTGCAGAACGCATAGCAAGCGAGAAAAATTTATACCAGCAGAGCCCCATATTCATTGTATCTCTTTCATATTGAACGAATGATAGTATGGCTTGTTTCCAATCGTTTTGATGGGTAGAACAAGACAGAGATTAAGTGCGAAAAAATCGATTGGGAATCAACTGGGCATTGGCGTTATCGGGATGCGGGACATCTGCTGCACGCAGGGTTTGAGTGATCCAGCTGTCGGCTGTCTTTATGGCATCAATTAATGGATCACCAATTGCCAATCGTCCAGCGATAAAGCTAGCAAGTGAACATCCTGAACCATGGAACTCACCATCTAAGCGTGGCAAAGTACTTTTATGTATCATCTCGCCCTGTATATACAAGTATTGCTCGATATCACCGCTATCGAAGTCATGTGAGGTTTTCACGAGTACCGCATAGGTCCCTTGTGCACATAATTTTTGTGCGCCAATATGTAGGTTTTGTTCACCGCTCAATGCTCGTAGCTCATGACTATTGGGCGTGATTAGGGTTGCATAAGGCAGAAGCTTCTTAAAAGCAGTCACAAGCGTTTTTTCATCGCCCAAGCTGCCACCACTATTGGCGACCAATACAGGGTCTAAGACAAAAGGCGTACCGTCAGCGATAATGCCCTCAGCAAACAAACGGGTCAACATCGCAATGTTATCTGTCGTGCCGAGCATGCCTGATTTGATCACAGCAACTGACAAATCATCGAGTACGGTGGTGGCTTGTGCTTCTACTAGATCTGCGCCACAGGCTTCAAAGCCGAGCACTTGTTGCGAGCTCTGTATGGTAATCGCGGTACAAGCAACGGTGGCATGTGCACCTGCTTGGCCGATGGCCTCAATGTCTGCTTGTAGTCCAGCTCCCCCTGATGGGTCCAATCCTGAGAAACACAGTACCACTGGTCGCATAATACATCCCTTTACGGTTACCAAAATAAGTAACGAATACTATATCCATCCATGGCGAAAAAAGCCATAGTCACTCAAATCACGCGCTTAAATCATGGCGTTTCTAATGAGTATGACTGTAGATGACATAGTGCTGATTTTTATCAGTATTTTGATATTTTAAAAGGTTAAAAGAGTGAATGAATAAATAATTATTATAAAACCTTCATTAAAACCGTAGACAACACTTGCAATTCGTTTTGGCTTTGTTATAATACTCGCCCACGACATAAGACGTATTGTTAGCATCAATACTATGTTTATAGATCTTTTATAGATGTCTTAAATCGTTAGGTGAAGTGGGTGAGTGGCTGAAACCAGTTCCCTGCTAAGGAACCATACGTGTAAGCGTATCGAGGGTTCGAATCCCTCCTTCACCGCCATTTATTCAGTTATTATTAGAGTAGTAGCGCAGTATATTGGCGTTAAACATGACTAATAATTAAATCAAAAATAATTTGCTTTAATTAAAAAAGATGTTGACACAAGCGATATTATCTATATAATAGCCAACCTAATTTACTGAAATTGTTTTTAACAACTCGGTAAATGATGTGCAAAGTACGCGCTTGTAGCTCAGTTGGATAGAGCACTTGGCTACGAACTAAGGGGTCGGGAGTTCGAATCTCTCCAAGCGCACCATTTGCATAATCAATTAAATCAATCGCCTGTCTTATGACAATCGGCGATTTTTTTATGTCTGGAGTTTTTGTTATGAGCCCCTGTCCTTTGGCTCACTCACTTTATGTGAGTCACTTTGTATCATTCACCTCATGGCGGTCGTTTGTTATTAAGATGATTAGACAGTCATTTAGGATAATGTACGATAGGCCAATCATTTACGGTACAATAGCGTTACTATTCACTGCTTGCTATGAGCTTGTACCATGTCAAAGAGTTTATCCAAACGTCCATCTAAAGCAACCAATAAGACAATGCCTAAGCGCATGCCTCCTGCCCAGCAAGATCCTAATGAAGAGCCTACTATCGCTAAGCCCACAACGCGTGTCGTGGCCATTCTTTACGATGGTATGTTGATTTTGGCATTGCTGTTTTTGGTAGGAACCGTACTTACTGTAGTGGGTACGCTACTGACGATGGAGACAGGCTCTCAGTCATCGCAAGCGCAGTCGCTACCCACTTGGTATCAGAACGTCATTATGACGCCTTCTTTTATACTGACACTGGTGGCGTTTTATGGCATATTTTGGCGCCGCGGTGGGCAGACATTAGGGATGCAAACTTGGCGATTGAAAACGGTGAATAATTCCGGGCATCTGCTAACGTGGGGGCAGTCGTTTAAACGGATTTTGGCGGCTTGTTTGATGCCATTACTGTTTGGCATTATTGGTAGCTTAATCGGTGGGTCGCGTGCTTTGTTATTGACCAGTGCCTTTTTGGGTCTGATATTTAATTATGCGTTCTGCTTATTCAATCGTCACGGCCTTGCAGTGCAAGATATGATATCCAACACCATTACCCTAAAAATGCCAAAAGTGGCACATGAAGGGTTATGGCGTGGCTTTAAGAACCGTAAGAAAAATCAATAGCGTTATTGATGTAGAGACACTCTGAATTTAAATGTTTTACATTATAAGGACACGGCTAGTTGCTGCACTCAAAATGGACATCTACATACTAACGCTTTGAATCAGCCATCCGGTATAACCCAAAA
Organism: uncultured Gammaproteobacteria bacterium; assembly: GCA_963744895.1. Lineage (GTDB taxonomy): Bacteria > Pseudomonadota > Gammaproteobacteria > Pseudomonadales > Moraxellaceae > Psychrobacter. The sequence continues at coordinate 526,864 of CAVUUW010000003.1, read as the reverse complement.
AGAACAGTACCAATGTAGCGCCCGATGTACGACCGAACTGACGCTTTGTTATAAAGGCAAATACACACAGAGCGACAAGTAATACCGTCAATAGCCCCATCGCCATCACATCCCGTGACAGAATAACGGGATTCGCAGCGATGGGTGCGATTAGGGCGGCAAGCCCGACTACTCCCAACGTGTTGAATATATTAGAGCCAATAATATTGCCGAGCGCCATGTCATGTTCGCCTTTACGCGCCGCTGAGAGGCTCGATACCAGCTCGGGCAATGAGGTACCAACCGCAACAATCGTAAGACCGATGATAAGCTCACTGAGTCCCCACAGCGTTGCTAACTCAACAGCGCCCCAGACGATCGCACGCGAGCTGATTACTAGCATCAGCATGCCAAGTAGCAAGCTACCAAGTCCACGCGCTATGCTTAGCTCTGTCTCATCTGAATCCGCACTATCAGCAATATCCTCTTCGTGTTCATGATAGCCTTCACGTAGGCTCAGAAAAATCTGCATCCCCAATACCGCGATGAGCAACACCACGAGGACAATGCCGTCAACTGCGCTCAATACGCCATCACGCAGCTGCCATGCTGCTATAGCGGTAATCCCTACTAAGATGGGAAGGTCGCGTTTTACGATAGCCTTACGAATGATAATAGGGCTAATCAACACCGTTGCGCCTAGGACTAAAGCAATATTGATAATGTTAGAGCCATAAGCATTACCCAACGCCAACTCAGGGCTGCCCTCTATTGCTGCCAGCACTGACACCACCATCTCAGGTGCTGACGTGCCGATACCTAATATCAAAACACCGATTAAGAAGCTCGGTACACTAAACTTTTTTGCCAGTGCTGTTGCCCCATCAATAAAGACATCGGCACTCCAAACCAAAATTGCTAACCCAATCAGTATTGCAATCACTGCCAACCACATCGGTATGTTTCCTTATATATGATGAAAAACATGAGTTTAATAGAGAAAAATGGCATAAAAAAAGCCGAATCTTGATTTGGATTCAGCTTTCCTCTTAGCATCGAGATTTTTAGTAATAATAGCAGTTAATTCAAAGATGTAACTTTGTGTTTATCTTAAATTTACCAAAACCTCACCATCCTGTCATATTAAGCAACTTGTACAGGAATGATATTTGCTGTGTCTTTAACTGTGTTGTCTTCGTTACAATAGACAAGTTTTGGCTGATACGTCGATGCTTCCACTTCATCAAAATGCGCGTAAGCACAGATGATGACGATATCGCCTAAGTCTGCCATATGAGCCGCAGCGCCATTTAATGAGATAATACCAGAACCTGCTTCAGCACGGATTACATAGGTGCGAAAGCGCTTGCCATTGGTCACATTATAGATATCGATAGATTCATTTTCACGTAGACCCGCAAGGTCTAGTAGATCACTATCAATACCGCATGAGCCTTCATAATGAAGCTCAGCATGGGTAACGCGAGCACGGTGTAATTTGCATTTAAGCATATTAAGTAGCATAGGTTGCTTCCTTAGCGTAACTGATATTAAACAACTAAATCAAAGGGTTAATGGGGACAAATCTGCCAAAATAAAAGGCTATTATAATAGCGCCATTATATTATTCGGGTAATTTAAAGCCATTAATTTGTGAACGTGCTTTTTCGATATCACCATCTAGCAATAGTGGTAGCGCTTCAAAAGCCGCCGTCAATGCGCTATCAATGGCAATTTGCTCATCGGGAGACGCTTTTGAGAGGACATGTCCACTGACTTTAGATTTGTGACCAGGATGGCCGATACCCACACGCAGGCGATGAAAGTCATTACCGATATGCGGGGTGATATCACGCAGGCCATTATGGCCACCATGACCGCCATCAGTTTTGAGTTTGATGCTGCCAGCGGGAATATCGAGCTCATCATGAGCAATCAATAACTCGTCGTTTTTGATGCCATAAAAATTTACCATAGGCACGACTGACTGACCAGATTTATTCATAAACGTGAGCGGCATAAGTAAACGCACATCAGATCCATGAATGTGCCCACGTCCTGTCACCCCATGAAATTTTTTGTCAGGGGAGAGCGTAATGTTAAACTGCTGAGCCAAATGATGGACGAACCAAAATCCGGCATTATGACGCGTAAACATATACTGCTGACCAGGATTACCAAGACCGACAATAAGTTTTATGGCCATAAAAAAACCCTGCTTAAATTTGATAAATAAGGATAAGGTTTAAAATATTGATAGACACTATATTCTCAAACCTTACTTACAAAAACAGCAGGAGATTTTTAATCACCTGCTGCCTTGTTGACTAAACGAGTCTGTTACTAAGCAGCATAAGATAAAATGCTACATAGAAAAAAGATATTACTCGTCGTCTTTACTTTCTTCAGCTTCGCCATCATTTTGCTCAATGGCTGGTACTTCATCAGCATCAACGTCGTCAGCATCTTCGTCAACTTCTTCAACGGTTGGTGGCTGCATGTTAACGATAGTGCGGTCATGACCGTCTTCTAGCTCAAGCTCATGAATCACAACGCCTTCAGGAAGTTTGATGTCTGATAGACGGAACAAATCACCGATTTCCATGCCAGATACATCTACTTCTAGATATTCAGGTAACTGTGATGGTAAGCAGATAACTTCGATATCAGATACTAGCGTAGATAGTACACCAGCAGCAGCTGTACCTGGAGCTTCTTCACGACCAGTAAAATGCACAGGAACGTTCATGTGGATTTTTTGACCTTTTACAACGCGCTGGAAGTCAGCATGCATTGGGAAGCCTTTAGCAGGATGACGCTGCAAGTCTTTGATAACGGCTTGATGCTCGGTACCGTCAACATTGATGGTCAAGATGTGTGAGAAAAATGCTTCAAACTCAAGTGCTTTTACTAGCTCGTTGATTTTGATAGAGATCGCTGTTGGCTCTTCGTTACCACCATAGATGATAGCAGGAACTAGGTTTTGCTTACGTAGGCGGCGGCTCGCACCTTTACCTTGGATTTCAGCAGAACGATCAGTAGCGTTTAGTTCAAAATGATTATTGCTCATGGATATAATCCTATAAAAAGAATGATGAAGTGTCTGGTCATAAAAAAGTGGATTTGCGACCAATCCACTAATACGTGATGAGAGCTAATATTTATCGTTGTGTATAAATGACACAACTATTGATGTTAGCCATTTGCTTATAACAATGATTTTTATGGTAATAATTACCACAATAGCCATTATTGTTCAGCATGATCAGCACTTTTGATAATGCCAACCTGATTGAATAAAACAAAAGGTCAGCACAGGCGCGCATTATACGGGATTTTGTAGTAATAATAAAGACCTACGCAAAAGGTCTACATAAAAAGAGCGCCAAGTGTCAGCACTTGGCGCTCTTTTTTTGATAACTAAAATGGTATTAGCACAATAATTGCTATTAAAATTTATAGCAATGACTGTCTAGCATTAGGCATCAAACATCGCACTAATAGATTCTTCGTTGTTAATACGGCGTAAGCTCTCAGCAAGCATCGGTGCAATACTGACCTGACGGATTTTGCTACAGGCTTTTGCTTCAGCAGATAATGGAATTGTATCAGTCACAACCACTTCGTCTAGCGCAGATTCGCTGATGTTTTTGAGTGCATTACCCGATAGGACAGGGTGAGTGATGTATGCTAAGACGCGGCGTGCACCATGTTCTTTAAGGGCTTCTGCTGCTTTACATAGCGTACCTGCGGTATCGACCATGTCATCAACGATAACGCAATCACGGTCACGAACATCACCGATGATGTGCATGACTTGTGACTCATTGGCACGAGCACGGCGCTTATCGATAATCGCCATATCCGTATCGCCTAATTGCTTGGCCATCGCACGGGCACGAACCACACCGCCAACATCAGGTGAAACCACCATGATATTGTCATAATCTTGTTTTTGTAGGTCGTTCAGGAGTACTGGCGTACCGTAGATGTTGTCTACAGGAATGTCAAAGAAACCCTGAATCTGATCTGAGTGCAAATCAACCGTCATCACGCGATCGATACTGACGATGTTAAGCATGTCAGCGACGACTTTGGCTGAGATCGGCACACGAGCTGAACGCGGACGACGATCCTGACGAGCATAACCAAAATAGGGCATGACAGCCGTGATACGGCCAGCACTAGAGCGACGCAAAGCGTCAGCCATCATCATGATTTCCATCAAGTTATCGTTGGTCGGTGCACAAGTAGGCTGCATGATAAACACATCTTTACCACGTACGTGTTCTTTGATTTCCACGGCAATTTCGCCATCAGAAAAACGCGTGATGTCAGCTTTACCAAGAGGTATATGAAGATGATCGGCTACGGTTTTTGCTAATTCTGGGTGGGCATTACCCGTAAAAATCGCCAAATAAGGCATGACAGAAGTCCTATTGATTGACTCAAGCAGCGACCGCTAAGCAGTGTCAAACTGCTCAAATTCAGAAAAGAGTGGTGAAAAAGTTTTGATGACTACTATTACAGTAAAAAATGGCAGGGGTAGCTGGACTCGAACCAACGGATGTCAGGATCAAAACCTGATGCCTTACCAACTTGGCTATACCCCTGTAATGTCTAGGCTATGAACGTCCGAGATCTAATAGCAACTTTTAATAAAAGTCATTCTTAGAATAGTGTCATGACCTGTCAGTTATCTTATAGACGGATTAACCATTTAAAACATAACTTTTCCCTAGCGGTGTTCATTGCGAACTATACCGAAACTGGGATAACGTTGTCAATGACAATAGCATAAGAGGTTATTTATAAACCACTTATACTCACTGTATTTCTAACGCTTCGTACTAAAAAATGGCAGGGGTAGCTGGACTCGAACCAACGGATGTCAGGATCAAAACCTGATGCCTTACCAACTTGGCTATACCCCTATTGTGGCGACCTATTATAAGTAAATTTTCAGATTTTGCAAGTCCTTTGCGCCTTTTTCTGGGATTTATTCATATTAAATTGATGATGAGACGCTCATTATAGATTAATGTGAAAAATCATAAATGTGTTTGAGGGCGATAATTTATAGTTGTTTAGAACTTGGATAGAATGTATCTCACGCAGAATTCTTAAAATGTAGGTATCTATTCATTACTTGAAATGCTCCTTAGACAAGTTTTATCCACTTTATATAACGAGTAATTTATGCAATTTATTAATGTTTTGAGAAGATCATTCCAGTCTGAGAGTTCAAATAATAGTGAAAAACGTAAAGTCGTATATAGCACATATCATCCTAGAAACGGTGATTTTCTAGAAAGGGAAAACGACGGAGACAAGTTTGAAATATTAAGATATACCGATGATTGTGACCCTTCTGGACTAACAACAACTTTAGATATGTTAGCCTTCATCGATGAGATACGGATAGTAATTAGTGAATCTGAAGAAGACAAAGAAATGTGTAATCACTTAAAGGAAGTTATATTTATGTGTAAATTATGCATTTGGAATATTGATGAATATTATCTAGAAATAACACCGTTTGGAACTAATATAAATTACCCTACAAGTCTACTTTAGCAAATAATACTATAGAAGATAAGTTTATCGCCCTAACAAGTAGTATGTGCCCTGCGACATCGATAGTAGCTATAACTGAGTACCGATTTACTAGGCGAGATAATCTTAAATATTGTCTTGAAAACTCCCCACCACATATCCTTCACAAGGCGCATCTTTAACCCACTGTACCAATAGCTTTTTATCACTGGCAATACTCGCATCTAACGGCAAAAACACCGCGCTACCAGAGCCAGTCATTCGCGCAGTGCTCATTGCTTGTGTCTCTAATCCTTGCAAATAACTCAAAGCCTCTTCAACAGCAGGAGCGAGGCTTGTCACCACTGGGGTAAAGACATTGTGATAAGGCGTATTCAAATTTTGAACATAATCATTGGATTGACTTTTAATCGTATCAATCGATAGAGGAGTGATATCTCGCTGTAGCTTGGGGTTAGCGAATAGGGTGGCAGTATTGACATGCGCATCAGGCGTTAAAACTAAATATTGCTGGTCAGGCAGGTCAATGGCAGTTAGCTGTTCACCAATACCCATCGCAATGGCATCTTGACCAAAAATAAATATGGGCACATCTGCGCCTACCTTTGCACCGATTTCTATAAGCTCAGCACAAGTAAAGTTAAGCTGCCAAAGCTCATTGAGCACCAGCATAGTCATCGCAGCATTGGACGAACCACCACCCAATCCTGCACCCATTGGTAAGTGCTTGTCTAAAGTGACATGAACTGGCACTAATTGACTTGGCAATTTATTTGACTGTATGGCAAACGCTAGCAATGCGCGCGCCGCTCTAAAGATTAAGTTGTCTTCTATATCGGTCGTGATCGTCTCTGCACCAGCTAATACCAATAGCTGATGACAGAGGGTATTGGCATTTGGTTCATTATCAGCCATTTGTATCACAGCATCATTAGCTACCAAAAAGTGCAGATAATCGCCCCAATCGAGCAAGCGAAAAACAGTCTGCAAGTTATGATAGCCGTCAGCGCGCTTACCCGTGATGTGCAAAAATAGATTGATCTTTGCAGGGGATAAGCGGCTAATAGTAGGTTTAGATGTTATGGGATCAATCATAAACAACAATCTTAATAAGCGAAAACAGTTAATTAATCAATGATGGTTTAATGATTGATGGTCATCACAACCTTGTTGCCTTGCGCTTGCACGGCACTGATTTTACTAGGCAGTTTGTCATTTCCTTTATAAGTAAAGCTAGCACTCCAGTCGCCATTGACTGAGCTGACTAAGCGGTTTTGAGCATCCAATTGCGGCGCGCTGTCTGAGGGTGCTGGGCGGCCAGATATCCAGTACGGCAGTTGTGAGATGGGCGCTTGCCAACCAGTGGCTTTTTTGAGCAAGGTTTCAGGATCGTCAGCGGTCAACGTGCCTGTTTTTTCGCTGACCAGCGTCGCCGTTTGTCCATTATATTCAATGTTGGTTTTACCGATACCAAGGGCTCCAATCAATTCGATGGCAAAACGATCATCCTCTTGACCCCATGCATAAAACGCGCTACCGCCTTGGTTACCTGCGTTGTCAGTGGCAGGAGTTGTAACGCCAATTTTACCCGTGATATTAAAGTTTTCAAGCTTCTTCGGTTGCGCCGTATTTTGACCTTGTAGCGCTGTCGGCTGATTGGTGGCATTGGCTGTTTTTAACGATTGACAGCCAGAGGTGATAACCATCGCAGCAGTCATGGCAGAGAGTAGGGCCAATTTACTGGGCGCGTAAGATGATGTGAATAGTGACATAATATTTCCTCAAAAATGGACAAATTTACAAAGATATTAGCTTAATTCTTATTTGTTACTCGCTTATACGTGGTTGTTCGCTTCTTATAAGCGCCTTGTAATGATAATGCTGAGACGATTTATCCCACGCACGTCACTGAATGCACACTGAGCGATCAATATAATTGTATGCTGTCATTGATATTGCTTTGCCCAAACGAGAAGCGCTGCTGTAAGTCTGTTAATAACGTCTCGACTCTTTCATTCTTACCTAGGCCTTGATAGGCACGTAGTAGCAGAGTACCGGAGCGTAGGGTAGGCAGTACATCGTAAGGGGTTTGTAGATAATCAATGACTTGCTGATAGTTTTCATTGGCCAGCGCATTGCTGGCTAGGACGTTGAGCGCTTGTAGGTGTAGCTCGTTGTCGTAACGCGGGTCATCGTAACGAATTTGAATAATAGCCGTGGCTAGCGCTAAGCCTTGCTCAGAGCTGCGCTCATTGGCAAGTAGCAGCTGAGCGTAACTTAACTGATAAGACAAGTTGGTCGGATCCAGCGCTTGCAAGTGATTGAGCAGCGTGCGTTTGACAATGTAGTCATTTTTGTCATCAAGGAGCTGCGCACGAGCAAATAGTAGTACTTCATTGTCAGGATACTTGCGCGCCGCTCGGGTCAACAGACGTAAGGCTTCTTCAGGTTCGTTTTGCTGCCATAAAATATCGGCTTGGAGCACAAACGTATCGGGTGCGAAGACGCTAAAGTCTTTACGCAGTTTTTCTAAGGTCGCCATCGCTGCATCAACATCGTTGTCTAGCAACTCAAAGGCCACCACTTTTCGACGTGCTTCTAGTACCAAGTCTTCTTGCATCACACTATTGAGATAGTATTTGGCTTGCGTAAAGCGTTGCTGGCGTTCAGCACTGATACCGAGATAGTAGTAGGCGCGATCAAGATAAGCAGGTGTTTTGGCAAGATCGTTTAATAACTGATCGGCACTGTCATACTTTTCATTATCCAAACTGACCAATGCTGCGAGCAAGGTGATTTCGGCATCGTCATTAAAACGAGTGTGTGCGTCGAGCAACAATTGCCATGCGTCTTGGCTTTGTTTTAAGTCGAGTAAATAGCGAATTTCATATAGATATAAGCTTTTACTGTCGGGATTGCGCTGCCGTGCTTGGCTGAGGTAATTGACCACCGTCTCAGATGTTACGATTTTTCGCAAGATATCCGCTTTCAAAGTGATAAAAGGGACGTAATCAGGTTTGTGTTCTAAGGCGCGGTTGATATGCACGATAGCGATTTCGGGCTCATTAAACTGGTAAAGCAAACCGGCTTTTAATACGGACAGTGAGGCATTTTGCTCACTATCTAGCGGCTGCAAAGCGGCAAGCAGCTCACGTTTGTCATCGTCATTATTGGGATAAATACCAATGAGAATTTCACTCAAGTCCGCGCGCGGGTCATAACGCAAGATACGGTTTAAGGTTTCGCCTGCCAAAATATAATCGTGTGCTCGTAGTGCCAAATGCGCCACATAAAACCACGCTGGCACGTGGTCAGGATTTTGGTCTTGCCATGATTTGGCAAATTGTAAGGAGTCCTCGGCTTTTTCATTACGCAAAGACAGATTCAGCGCTCTTTCGAACACGGCGGTTGCATCTTCTTTAAAAGATTGATCTTTATAGATAGCGATAGCGCGTGATGTGTCATCTCGATCAGCAGAAAACTCTGCATCCAATAATGCATATAAGCTTGGCTCATCAAGCTCAGGTTGCCATAGGCTGGCAGGCGCTAGACCATCGACATTTTCAACGTTTTCTACGAGCTGAGCCTCTGCATAAGTAGGAGAGTCGGGTGTGGTACTGATGTTTTTTATAGGGTCGTTTTTGAGGGGAATGGATATTTCAACCACATTTGATCCAAGCTCAGCATCCGCATGATTGGCATGAGCCGGTGTCATTAGACACAGACAAAGCGCCAACGATAAGGTGAGCTTATAGCGTTGGTACAGTCGCTCAATAACGACATGTAGTAAAGCACGAATGCTAGATTGTTCATCATGCACAAGGTGTGATCGAAACTGTGGTTGAAACAATGACCCAAAAGAAATCATAGATAGCCGTATTCGCCCATTGCTTATCTATCGCGATAAAGCAATTGTATTCCCAATTGTATTTTACTAAATCTTGGTAGCAAGTCCCATAACCAGCATTATACGAGTAGAGTGTGACGATAAACAAGAGTGTCCATGTTACTGCCTATTGTAGTATGGCAGAGGCAATTATTGTGCCATTCATCGCTCTTTTAACGGGTACTGCTCATTTTTGCTTCGACCAAGCTTAGCCTTACCTTTGCTTATTTAAAAGGTCAATTAAAATGCTTTGAAAATATAGCAAGTTACGAGACACTAAGCGAACAGTTTATATCTACTTTTGTGACTATGGGCCAAAACCTAGCCATTGATTTTATCAATCGTATGGGTAGTTGATTTGTGATATCTGTGCCCAGATACAAGCAAATATGTCCCATCGCGGGGTGAGTGTTAATTAAAGCTGGCAATAATGATATAATAAGCGATTTTCAGAAGCTTCCTACCAACGCTGTCGTCCAAAATGGTCTTTTATCTATCATAAGATCGGTTGGTTGGCAGGTACGTGTCATGTATATGGTCTATCAATAATGAGATTAGTGGTCATTGGGGTCAATCACAAAACTGCACCAGTCGCTCTACGAGAGCGCTTGGCGCTGGTGGGTGACGATGTGACGGTCGCGCTTAAGCAATTAGAGACCTTTACGGATGGTAGTGTGATTGTCTCTACTTGCAACCGTACTGAGATTTATGCCATTGTCCCGCAAATGTTAGTAGTAGAGGACGCAACTTCACAATCTGCAATACAAGAGGATAGCGGTAGCACTAATCTCTCTGCTTCAGACATCAGTGCGCATATTATCAAAATCAAAACGTGGTTGGCCGATTTTAAGCAGCTGTCCATTAACGAGATTGATCCTTATCTATACGTACACCGTGATACTCATGCGCTCACGCATTGGCTCAGAGTCGCCGCAGGGCTTGACTCTATGATACTGGGCGAGCCGCAAATACTGGGCCAAATCAAACGCTCGGTACATCTTGCTCAAGACCAAAAAGTATTGAGCAACCAGCTAGGCTGGATTGTTGATCAAGTGTTTGCAGCGGCAAAACGGGTACGTAATGAAACCAAAGTCGGCGCCCAAGCCGTCTCTCTTAGTTTTGCAGCGGCGAAACTGGTCACGCAAATATTTGATGATTTGGAAAACCGTACCTTATTGATTGTTGCAGCAGGCGAGATGAATCGATTAGTCGCCACTCACATTGCCGGACTTGGCGTGGGGCGCGTTATCATCTGCAACCGTAATCCTGACCGCGCAGAAGCACTGGCGGCTGAGCTGCGTCATCCTAACCGCCGCATAGAAGTCAAACCCTTACAAGAATTGCCGCAAGTATTGGCGGAGGCTGACATTGTCAGTAGCTGTAGCGGTAGTATGGATTTGTTGATTGATAAAACCATGACAGTACAAGCGCTCAAGCGTCGTCGTTATCAGCCTATGTTGATGATTGATTTAGCTGTGCCGCGCGATATTGATTCAAACATCAGCCGCATCGATGACATTTATTTGTATTCTGTGGATGATTTACAGCACGTGATTGCTGGTAACATTGAGCAGCGTCGCCAAGCAGCGGTCGATGCCGAGCTGCTGGTCAGTCAATTGGTCGTTGAGATGGATCGCCGTTTTCAAGTGCGCCAAGTGGGTAAAGACATTCAGCAATATCGTGCGCGCACTCATGATAAGGTGGACAAGCTGCTGCATGAGTCCATTGCTAAGCTACAAGAAGGCAATGCTAGCCCAGAAGACATCATCACCGAACTATCACGCCGTCTGACTCAGTCGTTGACGCATGCACCATCAAAGCTGATGCGCAAGGCTGCTCGCGAAGGCGACAGCGATCTACTGGATTTTGTAGTATCCGGATTAAAAGACGCGCATCGCGGACGTTAATAGCATTTTGCTATTTGTCATAACCCTGATAATGCCGCGTTTATTCTCAAACAACGTAAAGCATTTAATATAAAGCATTTGATATAAAGCATTTATTCTCAAGTAACGCAAAGCACTTGATATATGTCACTGCGTGCACCTATCTTTTTTTGACCGTCAATATATTTACTCATTCATTGCCTCGTTATGATTGTCTTCTGACTATCAGGGCGACCTTGTGCCGCATGGCTTTAACAAAAGTCAATAAAAACCCATGCTTATAAGACACACTTATCAATGATAACAGCGCTAGGATGAAATGCTATATTATTAAATCGGTCTCATAAGCGCGATGATTACCTGATAAGAGTATTCAGATATGACGACCTATAGTAGTATTTAGATTAAGTCATCCTGTCATTTAAGAAAAATAATATCGAATAAGTTGTCTAGCAGGATTTGGCTGAGCAGGTTAAAACAGTATTTAAAAACAGGATCTGGTTTTTAGTTGTCACCACTGCCAGAGAACCCTTCAATGATTTCATTATAAACTAGGAGCGTCCTATGACTGCATTACGTCAAGATATTGATCCAAACGGCTTATTAGAATATTCAGTGGTCTACACTGACCGCGCCCTCAATCACATGTCTAAAGTCTTTCAGCAAGTAATGACTGATCTATCAAGCGAGCTAAAATCCGTATATAACGCGGATGCTGTCGTGATTGTGCCAGGTTCTGGTACTTATGGTATGGAAGCAGTTGCGCGTCAGTTGGCTCAGGATGAAGATTGCCTCATTATCCGTAATGGTTGGTTTAGTTATCGCTGGACGCAGATTCTAGAAAAAGGAAAAATCGCTAAATCATCTACCGTTCTAACCGCTGAACGCGCAGATGATAGTGAATCGCCAAAACCGTTTGCGCCAGTGGATATCGATACCGCTGTTGCCAAAATTAAAGCAGAAAAACCAGCGATTGTATTTGCACCGCACGTTGAAACCTCAGCTGGTATCATCTTGTCAAACGACTATATCAGAGCCCTGAGCGATGCTGTTCATAGTGTGGGCGGCTTGTTGGTCATTGACTGTATCGCTTCAGGCTGCGTTTGGTTAGATATGCAAGATTTGGGTATTGATGTCCTTATCAGCGCCCCACAAAAAGGCTGGAGCAGCACCCCGTGTGCCGGTCTTGTGATGCTGAGCGACGCGGCAATCAAAAAAGTAGACAGTACAGAGTCGGACAGCTTTAGCTTAGATTTAAAGCAGTGGCTGAACATTATGCGCGCCTATGAAAACGGCGGTCACGCGTATCATGCCACCATGCCGACCGATGGTTTACGTCAATTCCGTGATGCGCTTTTAGAAGCCAAAGAGATTGGCTTTGATACGTTGCGTGACGCTCAGTGGGAATTGGGCAACCGTATTCGCAAACTATTGGCCAATAAAGGTGTCGAAAGCGTCGCTGCTGAAGGGTTTGAAGCGCCAGGTGTGGTCGTTTCTTATACCGATCGCGATGACATGCATAAAGGAAGCGCTTTTGCTGAAGCTGGCATGCAAATCGCGGCAGGCGTCCCCTTAAAAGTTGGCGAACCTGATAACTTCAAAACATTCCGCTTGGGTTTATTTGGTTTAGATAAACTGACGGACATTGACGGTGCTGTCACGCGCTTTGAAACCGCGCTTGAAACGGTCTTGGCAAAATAGGTTGAGCTATCGCTAGACTTTTTAAGATGGTTAGCATTTAGACTACCAGTCATTAATTAGGACTGGTTTCACAAACATACTGAGCTACGGCGTCATGCTGGGTTCAGTATTTTTTTATCCTTTTTTATATTTAATAATATAAGGTGGTTATATAAGTCGATTGTTGAATCTACATTCGCTATAAATTATTTTGGATAACTATGATGATTATACAAATAGATTGGCAAGCTTTTACGCCAATCTCCTTGGTAGGTGGTCTGTTATTGGGTATAGCGACAGTCATACTATTATTGGGGATTGGGCGCATTGCTGGTATTAGCGGTATTTTCTCAAGTCTGCTGAAGCCCAAACAGGTAGAAGTGTGGCAAGTGTTATTTATACTGGGTTTGGTGATGTCACCTTTACTATATAGTTTGGCAAGACCATTGCCCGATATAGAGGTCAGCACGTCTTTGCCATTATTGATTGGTGCAGGGTTATTGGTTGGTTTTGGGACGCGACTGGGTTCAGGCTGTACCAGCGGACATGGTATCTGTGGTAATGCGCGGCTGTCTCCACGCTCAATGGCCGCAACGGCGACCTTTATGTTGTTTGGCATGGTGACGATTTATATAGGTCGGCATATCTTGGGACTGATTTGAACAGAGGTGTCAATCATCTTGTGAGGACAACGCCATACCTTCAATATAAGATGAGTCAATAGGCTGCACACAAAATAATAGGAAGACAGCGCAATGCTAAAAAATATAATCGGCTTACTAACAGGACTGCTATTCGGCTTAGGATTGCTCATATCTGGTATGACTGATCCTATCAAAGTAAAAGGTTTTTTGGATGTTTTTGGCGCATGGGATATTTCTCTGGCACTGGTGATGGGTGGTGGTTTGATCGTGGCACTCATCGGCGTACAAATAGCCAAGCGTCAACAGAATAGTTGGATTGGTACATTGATTGAGATGCCAAACAAAACGGCTATCAATAAAAAATTGCTTATCGGTGCGATGCTATTTGGTATTGGCTGGGGTTTGGTCGGTATTTGTCCGGGACCTGGTATCGTACTGCTAGGGACAGGACAGTGGCAAGCTTATGTATTTATCTCTGCGATGATAATAGGTATGTTGATATATCAATGGCTTGAGCCTAAGCTTAATTAAAGACAGTTTTAACAAAAGTTTTGGTTTAATTGTGGTGCTGGCTTATGGTCGATATCATAAGCACTATCTTATCAATAAAGTGCTACAAAGATAGTGCTCACTCATCAGTCGTTTGTCTGCATAGCTGATGATAACAGGGGTGTGTTACGATAACAGTCATACGACCTATAATATGTCTAGTCTCATAAACGCTTCATAAGGAAAATGATATGACCGCCAGCCCTACTGCCAATATGATTGACACCGCTAGCACCAACGAACACTATCCGCATCTATTTGAACCGCTGGATTTGGGCTTTACTACCTTAAAAAACCGTTTGGTCATGGGCTCTATGCACACGGGACTGGAAGACCGTTTTTATAATTATGGTAAGCTTGCTGCCTATTTTGCCGAGCGTGCCAAAGGCGGTGTGGCCATGATGATTACGGGCGGTATCTCACCCAATCGTGAGGGCTGGTTGTTGCCTGCTGGCGGTACCATGAACACAAAAGCGGACGTGATCAATCATCAGCGTGTCACTCGTGCAGCCCATAAATATGACAGCAAAATTATCATGCAGATATTGCACAGTGGTCGCTATGGCTATCATCCTTTTGTGGTATCAGCCAGTCCGATTAAATCGCCAATCTCTCCTTTTAAACCGCGTAAGATGAGCATCAAAAATATTGAGCAAACGGTTAAAGACTATGCACGCTCAGCACGTCTTGCCAAGCAAGCAGGTTATGACGGCGTCGAAATCATGGGCTCTGAGGGCTATTTGCTTAACCAGTTTTTATCGCGTCATGTGAATAAACGCAAAGACGTTTATGGCGGCGATATCAACGGTCGTATGAAATTCGCCGTCGATGTGGTCAAAGCAGTACGCGAGGCCGTCGGCACAGATTTTATTATCTTATTCCGTCTATCAGTGATTGATCTGGTCAAAGACGGTAACGTCATGGATGAGGTCATCACAGTTGCTAAAGCGTTAGAAGAAGCGGGCGTGACCATCATGAATACCGGTATCGGCTGGCATGAAGCACGCGTCCCAACCATTGTGACCAGTGTCCCGCGTGCGACCTTTGTTGATTTTACCGCTGAAATCAAGAAACACATCAGCATTCCCATGATGGCAGCCAACCGTATCAATATGCCAGAAACCGCTGAAGACATTCTCGCCAACGATCAGGCGGATATGATTCAAATGGCGCGTCCATTCTTAGCCGATCCAAACTGGGTCAATAAGGCCAAAAACGGTCAAGCCGAGCGCATTAATACCTGTATCGCTTGTAACCAAGCTTGCCTCGATCATACCTTTGAGCACAAACGCTCAACCTGTTTGGTTAATCCGCAAGCGTGCTATGAGACTGAATTGGTCTACAAAAAGGCGAAAAAACCTAAAAAGGTCGCGGTCATCGGTGGCGGGGTCGCTGGCATGTCAGCGGCGCACGTGGCCGCATTGCGCGGTCATAGTGTCACACTGTTTGAAGCCAAAGACATTTTGGGTGGGCAGTTTAACTATGCCAAAGTGATCCCAGGAAAAGAAGAGTTCTTTGAGACGATTCGCTACTATATCAATGAGCTTGAGCACTTAGGCGTTGAGGTGAAACTCAATACTAAAGTCGATAAAGCCATGCTGGAGAAAGCCAAATTCCATCACATTATCGTCGCAACAGGCGTCGTACCGAGAAGCCTCGCAGGTAAACTTGAAGGCGCAGATATGCCACAAGTTATGAGCTATGCTGAACTCCTCTCGGGCGAAAAATCTGTCGGTGATACCGTGGCGGTCATCGGAGCGGGCGGCATTGGCTTTGATGTCAGTGAGTACCTGACTGCGCGTCACGGTCAGCCGCTTGATGAGCTAGGCCCTGAGCTACTAAAAGATCCAAGCTATCGTCCAAACCCGCAATCAGTGAGTGAGTGGCGCGAAGAGTGGGGCGTAACGGAAGATAATGCCTATCAAACTGACGGTGGTCTGACGAAGCCTGAAGGTATCAAGCCGATTCGCCAAGTTTATCTGATGCAGCGCACCAAAGGTCGTTTGGGTGGCGGTCTGAACAAAACAACAGGCTGGGTACATCGCGCCCATGTCAAATCACACGGTGTCATCCAAGTATCAGGCGCTCAGTACAATAAAATCACCAATGAAGGAATTTGGATCACTAATAATCAAGGACAAACGCAACTGTTGCGTGTCGATAGTGTCGTTGTTTGCGCCGGTCAAGAATCTGTGGTTGAGTTAATGCCAAATGTGGGCGATGCGCCAGATGCACAATATCATTTGATTGGTGGCGCAAAACTTGCCGCCGAGCTGGATGCTAAACGTGCGATTCGTGATGGGGCAGAGGTTGCTGCGGCGATTTAAGGTTTGATTTGAAGTTAAATATAGAAGCGGCGAGGTATATTATCTTGCCGCTTTTTTAGTTTAGCAAGTTTGGCTTCTTATACTATAGTTAGTGAAAAGTAATATCGACACATCATGCACGGCTGAAATCAATTTTCTTGCTTGCTGTGCCTGCGCAGACAGAGGCTGCAAAAATTTGTTTCAGCCGTGCCGTAGCGCTTTTAAAGTATTTTGATTATAGAGCTTCAGTTCAGCTTTTAATAATCATGAGAGAATTGAGAGATTCGGCCCACTTATTCTCGTCCCAATACGATACCGTCAAAATAGCCTCGCATACCACAATGTACTTCTCTGTATTTGTTATCTACGTCTTTTAATAATAATTGAGTCTTACCTTTATAGAGTGCTGGATACAAACGCAATTCAGCGGTTTTATCTTGCCGATCATCATTGATGACCCAATGGTTCTGTAACCATGTTGCTTTGCTCGCTTCAATCTCACAGGTATGTCCATTAGTAAAAATTAAAATACTCTCGATAATGGCAAGATAAGGCTTATTAGCGACCCTATGAATCGAGACACTATTTGTTGTATTTGCTATTACCTTCCAGTCGCTAGTTTCTGAGTTGTACATCGGAACTTTCACATCTTGAGAAAACTCACCAAATGAATTTTTGCTAGGTAGTCCAGAGCGGGTTAGTTCATTTGGGGTGCTCCAAGTCACATCATAATAAATTTTTTCATTCGCAATTTCTTTGTATTCGCGGATAAGACAGGCTTTGTCTTTACAGGTATTACGTTGAAAGTTTAGCCAGTTTCTTTGATCAGTTATGATGTCGTCTTTATACGCTTGGCTGTCTTCGTCATTAACTGTATCAGCGAGATCTCGTTTATATTTTTTTGCCATAGCGCTATCAAGCTTTGATAATTCAGCATTCGTACAAACCGTTTTTTCTATCCAAGTGTTGGCTTTGTTGCAATCAAAGCTGGCTGAATTCGCTGTGGTAGATAATAAGGTAGTACCTAAAATACTTATGATGGCTAAGGGCAGTTTTTTCATATTATTATCGTTTTTTATGGCTTAATTGTATTTTAATGAAACTAGGGTAGAGTAAGTAATGAGCAGCAAAACTCATCAAATTTTATATCTAACGGTGGGTATGCTTAATTCCTACTTTTTATAAGAGCTCGATAGTTCCAATCTAGCACTATTTACTCACCAACTACCAATGTTTCCCATTGAAATCCATGGCTCAATTGGAGCCAGATTTTCACCATCTTGTAATAGCTCAATTGAGATATTGTTAGGGTCTTTAACAAAAGCCATATGCCCGTCTCTAGGCGGTCTTAATATACTGACACCTGCTGCTATGAAAATGTCGCATTGCGCATAGATATCGTCAACTTTGAAGGCAAAGTGACCGAAATTTCTGCCGTTTGGGTACGTTTCCTCGTCCCAGTTATGAGTAACTTCAATTTCTGGAGCACCCTCATGGGTCGCCAAAAAGTACAAACTAAATCTACCTGATTCAGAATCTTTTTTTCTAAGAAGCTTCAATCCCATCAGGTCACAGTAAAATTTTAACGTCTCTTCTAATTTATTCGTTCTGATCATTGCATGTAAGTATTTCATAATCACGCCTTTATGTTAACTTTGTCTAAAAAATTTTAGAGAAGTAGTTTAGTACTTATAGCTATCACTCACCCAGTCTCTTTTATGTTTTTTATTACATAGTCGATTCAGATTCTAATAGGCAATGACTATTGAAATCTCTTTTTTATCGTTGTTAATATCTTCTTAATTCTCTGAACTATCCTCTAAATCACCCAATGTAAGCCCCGTTTCTTGAGTTCTGTATATAACGATACCTTTATCATCAATTTTACCATTCATAATCAATCTACCAATTCGATTACTGGCTTCTTGATTGCCTTGATCTGCTGCTTTCTGGTACCACTCGAAAGCTTTATCATAGTCCTGCGGTACACCATAACCATTCTCATAGAGACCGCCAATATTAAGCTGTGCCATATCTAAATCTTGATTAGCGGCTTTGGTATACCACTTTAAAGCTTTATCATAGTCTTGTGGCACGCCGTAACCGTTTTCATAAAGATTGCCAATATTAAGTTGTGCTAAAGCTAACTCTTGATCAGCTGCTAATACATACCACTCCATTGCTTTTTGGTAATCTTGCTCAATACCAATACCTTGATGATACATGACGCCCATATGATATCGAGCATTGGGATAACCTTGGTTAGCAGCTTTTTGAAACCATTCAAATGTTTTCAGATGATCTTGCTCAACAGCAATACCTTCATGATACATCACACCGAGATCGACTTGAGCATTAGTATAACCTTGGTTAGCAGCTTGCTCGATCCACTCCAATGCTTTTTGATAATTTTGATCTACGCCCAAACCTTCATAATACATAATACCTAGATAGTGTTTAGCAGGTGCGTAGCCTTGATTAGCAGCTTTTTGAAATAATTCAAAAGCTTTGTCATCATCTTCAGGGACTGAGTCGCCCATATAATAGGCGAGGCCAAGTTCGTATATCTCAGCAGGAGTGCTTTGTTTAATATTTTTTGGATGCTCATAGTCATTTTGGCTTCGATTGTCTACTGAATGAGCAAACGAGGTTAACAAGGCTGATAAAACTATCGTTTTGAAAATCATAATACTTCTTATTGGTCAAAATTTTTACTTGGTAGGTTTCTTGGGAATAAATTATTTATAATTTTTCTATGTTAGTTTATAAACAGAGATCTTATTTAATGGGATAATCAAATCTTTCAATAAATCTTAAGTTGTACTCTGCTTTATCATCCATTCCTCTCATTGTCACTGTGTACTTATCATTATTCAAAATTTCATACTTTCTTCCATCCAATTCTGAAGTATGCTGATTCATACAGATGCTTTCTCCTTCTTTTAATTTATAAAATTGATTAGAAGTTGTAGAGGCTTGCCATACTAATTTATTAGATAATGGGTCATCGCCACGTGTTACGTCTACATAAGATAGATTTATAAACTTCAAGTCTTCATATTTCTTTGTTGATGTTAGATAGGCAGTCTCAAAATTTGGTAAAAAGCACAATCCCTTCTCTTTATTATCTACCAGCTTAATGACGCCACCAATAGTTGGTCTATGAGATGGGTTGGTAACATTACATGCTAAAACAGAACATGAGAAACCTAGTACAATACAATTATGAATAAGGGTTTTGAACATTATTGTGAACCAGTAAAGAACGATAAATAGTTGTTAGTCTAAGAAAATTTTCACCCAATCCTTTAGCTTCTGAAACCAACCTTTACTTTCTTCTAGTTCGTTATCAGTACAGTAGTTAGTCACTTCATCTAAATTTGGAGCGACTCTTCCACGATCTGCTTCAACGATTTTGTAGGTATTATTATTTTTAGTGATACAGAATTCTGAAACATAATTGGCACCATTTGCATATTCGCTTTCAATTCCTAATTTCAACTCGATTCCATAAGGTTTATCGAGATTGATAGTAGGTTGACTCGTTAAAGCTTCCATCTCCGATATTGGTAAACAGTTCTGTGGAGTATTAGGTATATCTAAGTAAGTATTGTGTACTATAAATAAGTCTTTCGAACCTTCGAATATTATTGCATATGTTAGTTTGCTAATGTCTTTTTCTAATTCAACCTTCCTTGTATAACCTGATAAATAGAAACAAGGCTGGTTGTTTTTAATAGTAATATTAACTTGTCCGTCATCAGGCTTCGACATAGCTTGACACGTAATTGCTGTTCCTAGTATTAGGGTAGATATTATTACTTTTTGAACGTTATGGTTCATCTCAGAAATCTCTTAGTTCTGTAAGCTGTTCTCAATATCATACAATATGAGTCCAGCTTCTTACTACTATATATAGTAATATCTGTATCGTCGATTTTATTGTCTATGACTAATTTATTTATAAGATTAATGGCTTTTTGATTACCTTGATCGGCAGCTTTTTTAAATAGGCTAAAAGATTTTTCATAATCCTGAGGAACTGAATCGCCTTCATAGTAGGCAAGGCCAAGTTTGTATATTTCAGCAGGAGTGCTTTGCTTATATAATACAGTTGTGTTTGAAGACTCCGCTGAACAAGCAGAGACAATTAATATATCTGATAATAGACTAGCGAATAGTAAAGATTGAATGAGAGTAGTAGTTTTTTTGATACATTAAATTTCCTTTTGATAACTTACTGTATTATCTATTTCTATGCTTAATTTTTAACATAGCAGTTTTAAATTTTAATTTTTCGTCAATAAAAATACTGTTTTTTTTACTCATTTAAATCGTAGCAAGGAAGACTATAATCGTACTTAAGCTCCACCAAAGTACGTGCTTTAAATAAATCAATAAGATAATCATTTTGTATGTCGGTCATATACATAAAAATGGTAGCTTTATCCTTACATAGAATACGGACACGTTTGGCTGTTTTATCAGATCTACTTGAAGTATTAGCTATATAATCGTTTTTTTTAATTTTATCAGTCATATCTATCCAGCCTTCATTGAGAAGAAAGCTATGTAAATGTAACAGCCTATTCTTGTCAAACTCGGGGCTGGCATATCTGGATGTGTACCACACACCCCTATTAGAATGACTATAATCGCTTACTTTGAAGTTCATAAACTTAGCAATACTATCAAGTTCGGATATAAGCCAGCTTTCTTTCTCAACCAATTCTTGTTGGTATATTTCAAGCTTTTTATCTGGTTCTAAGTCCACAGTCCATATAAATAAAATAATAACAAAAGCAATAAGTGAAATATCAGATAACTTATATTCTTTACCTCTCATTTTCACTGATTATTTCCCTATATATATTATTATATTTTTTGCAGCGTTATACTTCATAATCTCTGCTAATTCCATATTTGTAGAGCCTTTACCAACAGTGACAGAAGAGTAGCTTCTCATAATTTTTAAATATAAACGTCTTTATAAATTTGGCCGCTTTGTCTATTTTCAGCCGTATAGTGAAAGTTAGTATAAGAAACATCTTCATTATCTGCAGAATGAAAGGCAGTATTATATGTACATCATACTTTATTAAAGTATTCTTTAGCTTCATGTCTTATGTCCTCAGCCTGCACAATACTCCCTACACTAAAACCCGACTCCACAAATGCCTGCTGATTGACAGTCAATTTAGCGCCGCAGCTGGTCTCTTCACCGCCACGGGCAATGGGTGCACCATCCACAATAAAAAAGGTGTCGCTACTCACGATGCTAGTCATCTTTTTGCATTTTTTACACATGACTTGATCGCCCTTACGAGCGACAGGAATACCGTTATGAGTGGTGTGCGGTGAGCTGGAGATTACTACCTCTGATAAAAGCCTAATATTTAAAGCCAGACTTTAGATAATATACTACTAAAATAAAAAATATATTGAGTTCTATGTATTATTGAGTATAAAACCCAAACTATCTATCGTTTATTTTCTAATGTAGCGACCGTAACGTTTTGGTTTTATCGAATCAAATATATTAAATGCTAAATCAGTAATACATCGGCTATTATTTTCTTTCTCTAACTCACTGATTGTTGTTAAAGGTGTTGATTTATTGCTTTGATTTGAAGAAGAGCTGTAATCTCTTATGTGATCTTTTATGCCAACAATCACTAACCTATTGGTTAGAAAAACTTTCCCTATATCGTTCTTTTTATCTAAAACACGATAGTATGATTGAAAGTGATTGTTATAGGATTTTTTATAATTAGATATTAAGTTTTCATAGTCAGAACTATTGAAGCAAATAGGCTCTTTAAGATATATGATTAGTAAATTACTATTTTGAGGGTCTCCTTTGACTTTAATGTTTTCTATATAAGGATGCTTATTTGTATCTTGAAAAATTTCAAAAGAATTATTGCGACTATACGCCACTTTGGTTAACTTAAATTTATAACCATAAAACTCTTCAACTTGAGAAGCTGAATACGGGTAGTTATTTGAAAAATAGTCTATTGTGTTAAAAAATAATAGTTTTTCTTCATTTGAGCTATCAATATTTATATGCGCTTCATTGTTTATAGCAATAGATGAGTAAGTATTTGTGCAATAAATTGATATTGTGCTTAATAGCAAGGTATTTCTGATAATTTTTTTTGTTTTATCGTTAGTCACGAGTGTCAACCTATATATTTTTAATAAATCACTACTATTAGTTAAATGTTTTTAACCGTAGTAAATAATATTTTTAAAATTTCTACATAGTCAATATTAAATAAAATAGATACATTATATTCCAACGCTGAACTGGTATAAATTTTTCTTGCTTGCTGTGCCTTCGCAGATAGAGGCGACAGAAAATTTACGCCAGTCTCGCTGTATCGTTTTTATACTGAAATCATTATGGCAACTCATTCAAATTGCCTTGTTTCTCATATTCATCATAACGGTTACCGTAAAAGTCGTTATATTTTTCACCTGTAGTAGATGTCTCACGATTTCCATATACTTTTCCCGCTTCATTCCAAGCGCCATGATCATCACCGTATTTCTCATATGCTGATACAAGAGCTTTAAGCTCACTTGGATCACTATGCGGTTTCATAATATCTATGGCACCATTATCTAGTAACTCTTGTCTGATCATGACACTGTAAATCGCAGCGCCTCCTTCTCCTTTTAACTTGCTATCAATATAAGCATCTCTACTTGATATATCGATCTCTCCTTGATAGGTAGCATGACCTACCTCATGAGTGAGCGCATGCATAGCCATGGCTGGCTTATCTCTATAATATTCAGACACCACTATTTCTTTATATTTATAATCAGTAGATGTTCCTCCAGAATCAGGACCATACATTATGTCCCAATCTGCTTCTTGCAAATCTTTGATATTTTCCTGCAACGTAGGTGACTCAGCTGCAATTTTATCAACGTCATCACCTAAATTAGTGATGACATAGTCATCTTTAGTAGCCTCCTCATCATCCTCTACAAAGCTATTCCCAAATAAAGCATCAGGCTCAGACTTCGCAAACTGTAAAGGCGCAGCCTGCGCAATACTACCGACACTAAAACCCGACTCCAAAAACGCTTGTTGACTGGCAATCAATTTAGCGCCGCAGCTCGTTACATCACCGCCACGGGCAATGGGTGCACCATCCACAATAAAAGAGGCATCACCACTCACGATAGTGGTCATCTTTTTGCATTTTTTACACATGACTTGATCGCCCTTACGAGCGACAGGAATACCGTTATGAGTGGTGTGCGGTGAGCCAGTAATGACCGTCCCACCGTGAGAGGTCTTTGCGCCAACTGTGATATAGGCTGCCATAATGCTACCTTTAAAATGCCCAACGTTGAGACTCTTATCTCGAGTCTATGGTTTGCAGAACATTATAGAGGGCTTGTACCTTAAATATCAAACTTAAGTTTGTCTAAGTTTATGGATTATATAGCAACTTCAATCTATGTTGAATGTAGAAGTCTTTGAATAAGCGAGTCTAAAGAAAATTAGACTACTTTTATTAATAGTAATAATCAGCAAAAATCTAACCTTCGATCTCGCTAATGAGCCATGTCGATACATCGTCAATTTGAGCTGCCAATTCAGGGTGCGCCGTTGCCAATTGATTAAGAGTGTGTTTAATATCCTGCGGACTATATTTGACATCAGTCAGCGTTTCTTTGAGTAGATCAATCAACTCAACATTCAATGCATCAGAGAAAATGACCACATCGGTAATGACGGCTTGCTTCACATCAAGGTGCAAATCAATAATGCCCCAATCAAAACGCGTCTCGATGTGAGGGCTCAATTTAGGGGTTTTGCCAAAGTAACACTGGCAATTCGTCATTGGCTAATAGCAAGCGTTTAACGTAGGCTTATCGCCAATCGCAAATTCATGCTATACGGCTTTGGTATAGCACATCATTCAAGATTACTTGGTCGGCCCTGGGAAAAAGCGGTTGGTACGCTGCTGATAATCTGCGTACGCTGGACGTTTTTTCACTGAGTAATACTCCGCTGGTATCGCACCCGTGTAATATACTAAAGTGGTATACATAACTCGCGAGGCAAACAGCAAGCCACCACCCAGCAAAAGCCAAACGACCAAACGCTCGCCCTCATACAAGGCGAACCACGAAGGAATAGCGGCGACTACCAGCGCGTTCCATACCATCCATTCGGCAAAATAATTGGGATGCCGGCTGTACTTCCAAAGGCCGACATTGCACACCTTATTGGACTCGCCAGCGGCTTTCATATTGCGCAAAAAAGTAAGTTTTTGATGATCCGCTAACGCTTCCAAACCAAATGCCATGAGCCATAGCAATACCCCAATTACCTCAAAAATCGATAGGCTATTACTTGGATTAGAAGCAATGATGAGCGCTGGCATCGCAAGAAATGAAGCATTGGCCAAACCTTGGAGAATGCCTTCGACCTGCATATTCAGCTTGATATTGGTTTTACCCGCGCTCTCCCAGCGGCGCTGCTGAAACGCATAGCGTGGCAGCTCTTTTTTTAACTTACCAGCTCGCCACATTAGGAGCGCGCCCAATCCCATGCGGCTGCCTGCAAACACATAAGCACCACTCACAATAGCCACGCGCACAGGGTTACCGTCACTTAGAAAAAAAGTCAGCACACCAATGAGGGTAAGCCCCCAAGGCCAGCCTATATCCACATAAGACATACGCCCAGTGAGCCAAGTAGGCAAACACACCACCAAGGCAAACAGTAGCAGCTGTAGTAAACCATTGATGAGGCTGATAGAGGCCAACGTATCAGTCGATAGCAGCAAGGCCCAACCGGCTAAGAAAGGGTAGAGTGGAGAAAGGTACTTCATGTTTTCGCCTTGTTATTGAGAGGGTTGAGCGCTGGGTATATCAGCACCGATAAATCCATCACGGATTTAATTGCACGAAGGCGACTCATGGTCAAAGGGCCGTCAGTGGCTCTTGGTTGTCTAGATGAAGACTACGCAGTGGCATCCATGCAACAGCAATCGTTCAGAATGATAGGTTATTCTTTAATTTGGGACGTTTTCTATGTTCTATCTACGACTTAAACATTCTTATAAGTAACAGTACTGTCATAAGTGATTTGCATTTGGCCCATGCAGAATGTCCTTCCGCGAAAGGCTTTTACGCCAACCACGGTAGGGGCAAGCACGGCGTTACCTGACCTCAATGAGCAAATTGAGAAACTTATATATATTATTAGAAGGATATTACAGAGGACTGCATGATTAAACTTAAGTTTATTTAAACTCAGTAGTCAAGAGGGCTCAATATGACACCATATTGAGCCCAAAAGTTATTTAATAAAAGCTGTCTAAATAGTCACGGTGCAAAAAGTTTGGCTTTTTGAGCGTTTGTTAAACCTTGGATAAGAACGGGCAAGTCTAGCCCATTACCTCACTAATCAACCACATCTTAAAGTCATCAACCTGCGCGGCCAATTCAGGGTGCGCCGTTGTCAATTGATTAAGAGTGTGTTTAATATCCTGCGGACTATATTTGACATCAGTCAGCGTTTCTTTGAGTAGATCAATCAACTCAACATTCAATGCATCAGAAAAAATGACCACATCGGTAATGACGGCTTGCTTCACATCAAGGTGCAAATCAATAATGCCCCAATCAAAACGCGTTTCAATATGATGACTAAACTCAGGCGTTTTGCCGAAGCGCCAATCCCAGTCCGCTATTTGCTCATAATATTTATTGAGTGTTGGCTGCTTGGCAAGGCTGGCTTCGTCCAATTCTTCTACGGGTGCAGTCTCTCCGTAATAATCACAAAACGCCTCGATAATTGCATTGGATAAAGTTTCATGATTGATATTTTCATTGAACTCAACCAAGTTAGCAACGCGCGCGCGTACCGATTTGATACCTTTGGCTTTGAGTTTGAGCGGATGCGGATTGAGGTAATCGCCGAGTTTTTGCATATTGGCATTCACGAGTAATGTGCCGTGATGAAAACTGCGATCGGCTGCATGTTTAAATGCATTGCCTGATATCTTTTTATCTCCCACCTGCATGTCATTACGCCCTGAGAGCTCAGCATCTATGCCCAATTTTTTTAGTGCGTTAATGATAATGGTAAAGTTCGCTTCTTGGTCGTAGCTGTCTTTGGGCGATAAAAAGGTGAAATTGGTGTTGCCCAAATCGTGAAATACGGCACCGCCGCCGCTTTGACGACGCGCCAAAAATACATCGTCTGCTTCCATCTTATCTATTTTGCACTCAACCCATGGATTTTGCGAGCGTCCGATGACCACGGTCTCAGAATTGCGCCACAAGAATAGCGTATGAGAATTGGCGTCCAATGCTTGGAATATCCAGTCTTCGGTGGCAAGGTTAAACCAAGGATTGGTCACGGCAGATTTTAAGATGCGCAGTTTCATTTATTTGTCCTTTTTTAGGGTGTGAGTTTAAGAGTTTTAAAATTAAAAAATATTTTATACAGGTTAAAAAAACAAAAAAAAGTTCGCAAAAAAATCTGTAAATTTTACTGATTTTATGGAGTGACTAGGTATAATGCTACCTAACATAAGTTTGAGCGATTTTATATTGGATTAATGCCTACTAAAATGGTTTTTTATAACGTAGTAAAATCGCTCATAAAACACTCGTTATTAAAATAGTGACACTCAAAAATGAATAGCACACCAAGGAAAGTCAAGTTCTCTACTATCATAAGCTTTCTAAAAAATAAGCCAATTGCACTGTTTTTTGGCTTACTATTTTCTTTCTTTGCCTTGCTGATGTTCGTTATTTTTACCCTGATATTCTCTCTTACGGGTAATGATAGTCCAAAAATAGACTATGATTTAATCGACTCTCAAGGTATAGAAACGAGCGCTGAAGTCACTGATATTGAGGTCGAAGGCAACGTAACAATCAATGATATTCATCCGACAATCATCTCATACCAGTACCTCAAAAATAATGAGGCGGTTAGATCTAAATACAAAGTTCTGGAAGGTAAAAGGATCGAAGGGCTCCAAGTTGGCGATAATCTCGCTATTAAAGAACTAAATGGTCAGTCAATCATACAGAATTTACAGCCTTACCGCTTTCCAGTGCCGTTACTTTTTCTGATATCTATACCGTTCTTGTTATTTGCTATACCATTTTTAATGTATTTGTTCTTTAGTACCAGAAAAGAGCTAAAACTCTACAAGCACGGGCAAGTCGCTACGGCACGTATTGTTTCTATGATGCCAAAATACGCCATCCCTATTATCAATTTAGGACAAGGCGTCATCGTGCATTATGAATATGAAACGAGAAGTGGCAATAAAATGATAGGAGAGTCGTTAACCACGGACTTCTCCATTATAAGTGATAAAAGAACAGGGGATGAGGTTTCTATCTTTGTAGCGGCGAACAATGAGGCTCAGTCATGCCTCATTCCCAAGCTAGAATCGCTTCGCAATAACTGGGATATCGCCCCTGTGTAGGTTGGATAAATGAGCTACTGCTATGTTTAGCTATGCGGGGTTAGAGAATATTGGCTCCAATAAATCTAACAATAAAAAACGCTTATCAAGTGCGTTTTTTTATCTAGCCCAGCTTTATAAACTTTTAACACCCTACCCAAAATCCTCCCTCAAAATACTCGCCATATTCCGCTCAGCAAGCCCCGTGATAAACATATACGGATTGACGCCAGCGCTACCGGGGATTAAGGCGCCATCCTGAAAGCAAATGTTTTTATGCCATTTGATGCATTCAACTGCATCAGTCGCTTGGCCAAGTACACAACCAGCGAGCGGGTAATAGTAGAAGTTATCGCTGAAGCCTTAAGGTTATCAACTTCATATTGAACAAGACTACTGAGTAGACAAAAACCGATGAAAAATACAGAAAATACCATACCTATTAAGCGCGTAAAAAGTTATCATCGTGGTTTTTTTATCATATACCACTTTTTACGACTGGGCATTTTTATAAAGATGCCAGTGCCGTCCAACGCTCGATAGGATATCTTCATGACCAACCGTGACCTCATTATTTTCTTAACCCTATCCTTTATGTGGTCGCTATCGTTTATCTTTTATCGCGTAGGGGTGCCGGAGTTTGGCTCGCTCGCTTTTGCCAGTTTGCGAGTGATATTGGCCGGACTCACCATGTTGGTTTTTGTACTATTAAAAAAGAAAAACAGAGAAGGTATCCGCGAGAACTGGAAAATGCTGACGCTGGTTGGATTGTTTTCTGCTGCCATTCCCTTTGTGCTGTTTTCTTTGTCAGCGCGCTCGGTGAATGCTGGCGTATTGGCAGTACTCAATGCTTCTGTACCGATGATGAGCGGTTTTATTGCCAGTACATTTTTTAAAGATAGACTGTCAAAAAAGCAAATTCTTGGGTTGGTCATTGGGGTAATCGGTGTCATCATTTTGATGAGCGAGAACTTATTTGGTGAGCAGGCGGCGACGTCAGGCTCAGGATTATTGTCGATGGGTTACGCCTTGTTGGCGTGCGTGGGTTATGCCGTGGGAGCCAACATCACCAGAAACTATTTGGATGATGTCTCACCAGTTGCGATTACGGCAGGCTCGCTTATTATCGGTAGTGTCATTATGCTACCTGTTGCGTTCTATCAGTTCCCGTATGGTAAAAGTATCAGCCTCAATGCCTGGGTTTCGGTGATCTGTATCGGTGTATTTTCGACCGCCATCGCTTTGATTTTTATGAATCAATTAATCAAAAGCATTGGACCGATGCGAGCCACCAGTATTACCTTGGTCATTCCAATTTTTGCAATTATTTTGGGTTACTTATTGCTGGGCGAAGCATTGGACACGCCAGCGATCATTGGTTCGGTGGTGATACTTTTTGGTACGTATTTGTCTTTGGAGTTATCGCTTAAGAAGATGCTAAAACTATAACTGCTTCTCTGTCATGCGATTAATCAAGACGTATGGTTAATTATTTTCTATTCATTATCAGGATAGTAGCAAAATACAGCATCTAGGCATTTTCGCTCATTCATGCGGCTGTCGTCCCATATAGAAGGAATTTGCATCGCCTCATCTAACTGATAACGTGCTGCTGCCCCTTCATTTACTTCATAGGTACTATCATTGTCAGGGGTTCTAGGGATAGGATATTTTTCTTGACGCTCGTTATCGGACAGTGTTAAAAATTTAAGGAAGTTTTGTGCGTCTTTGGCCAAAAGGCTATTAGGGCGTCTGGCTAGCTTAACCATTATTTGTCTATCTTGTGGTTCAATAAACTCACGTATCGCATCATCTGTCCATTCTGTGTTGTCTGATCCAAAGAATATGATATAACGATAAAAGTCTAATAGAGACTTCGCGTCCGCCACTGAGTAACCATTTGGATAACGCTTAATATAGTCTTCCCAAAATACCGCTCGATCAGCCAACGCCTCAAATGTTACCGTAACCGACGCATCGCTCCAAAAGCTTTCTTGATTGTCAGTTGCTAATCGTTCAATAAAAGCACTTTGATCCTCACGCAAATATGGCGTAAAAATATCAGCCATCGCCTTTAGGTTATGGGTAAAGGAAAAATACCCTTCGCCTGCATCATATATACTGATATCCGCGTCACTTTTAACAAGACCGACCAAATACTGGTCATGTGGCGTTAATGTCTTTAATTGTGCGGATGATATGCCCTCACCATAATACAGCTCATATATAGCACTGTTAAACGTTTCGTAGTCCGCTTCTGAATCTAAATCACTTGCTAAAAACCGCCTATACATCGACTGATAGTCTTTTAATAAACTCAACACTTCGGCGTTATTGGTGGTTGGTAAACAAGCTTTTAGCGTTTGTTGAATGTGATAAACATCTTCAATTTTGCTCTCATTATCTACTTTTTGCATGGCACCGCTTAGCGACCAGACAGGTTTTGGCGTCTATTGCGGAGGTTGAAGATGAGACATTCACTGGCTTAGACGGAGTTTTCACTATTGGTGTTTGAACGTTATTTTCAGTCGTATTGGTTTCAGCAGAGGCAGAGGGCGTATCTGATTTAGGCTGGCAAGCACTTATGCCAAGCAGTAAGCTGATGGCAAGTCCTAATGTCATCGATAATTGAAAACTTTGCATATACAGTATCCTCTAGATACGTCCTAAAATAGTGAAATTAAAAACAATTGTTTGACTATATAGCGTGAGTATACAGTGTCTGTGTGAGCTAATGAAATAATCTACAAACCTTATTAAAGTCATTCGCTTAAAACGCTGATAAGAGGACTTGAATAATGAGTATTATCAATACCGATATCATGCCATATTGGTCTTTTTGTTTGTAAATCTTCCTTGAATAACCCCATCTATCCCTTATAAAGAAAACCAATAAAAGCGTATTTGCCGATGCTTTTATAAGCATTTTGAACTACAAATAATTTTTATAATTGATAAAAAACAGGACATTTTATGGCACACGATAACTTATTCGAACCCGTTGAAATGGGCACGCAGACTCTAAAAAATCGCATCATCATGGCACCACTAACACGCTTGCGTGCGGTTGAACCAGGTGACGTACCAACTGCCATTGCTGGCGAGTATTACTCACAGCGTGCAGGCGCAGGACTGGTCATTACCGAAGCCACGCAGATCTCTTTTCAAGCAAAAGGCTATGCAGGTGCGCCGGGTCTTCATACCCAAGATCAAATCGCGGCGTGGAAAACTATCGTCGATGATGTCCATGCTAAAGGCAGTAAAATCGTTGTACAGTTGTGGCATACCGGTCTTGTATCGCACAAAAGCGTACAGCCTGATGGCAAAGCACCAATCTCTGCGTCTGATGTCGATGTTGGTATTCGTACCTCGCTTCGTGATAGCGACAATCAGTCCATTCGTGTTGATGCCACGCCGCCGCGTCCAGCAACACTAGATGAGATCAAGCAAGTCATCGCTGATTTTGCGCATGCAACCAAATGTGCTCAAGAAGCAGGCTTTGATGGCGTTGAGATTCATGGGGCTCACGGGTATTTGTTGCATCAATTTTGGGTTGAGCAAACCAATCAGCGCGATGATGAATACGGCGGTAGTCGTGACAACCGTGCGCGCTTAACGCTTGATGTGATCGATGCTTGTGTCGATGCGTGGGATGCTGACCACGTCGGTATTCGTATTTCACCACTTGGGACGTTTAACAATGTCGAAGCTGGCTATAACGAAGACGAAAACGTTTGGATGGTCGAGCAGATCAACAAGCGTGGGTTAATGTATTTACATCTGTCAGAGCCTGATTGGGCAGGTGGCACGCCTTATAACGATGCGTTCCGTCAAAAAGTGTCGTGACGCGTTTGATCAGACTTGATTATTGCTGCGGGTGGTTACGACGCTGAAAAAGCAGAGAAAAATGTCAAAGCAGGTTATATCGATGC
Organism: uncultured Gammaproteobacteria bacterium; assembly: GCA_963744895.1. Taxonomy (GTDB): domain Bacteria; phylum Pseudomonadota; class Gammaproteobacteria; order Pseudomonadales; family Moraxellaceae; genus Psychrobacter. The sequence continues at coordinate 494,981 of CAVUUW010000003.1, read as the reverse complement.
AGTAGCGTTTGGTCGTGATTATATCGCCAACCCTGATTTGGCTGAGCGTATTCAGGCAGGTGCGGCATTGAACGAGCAGCATCCAGAGTCATTCTATGGCGGTGGTAGCGAAGGCTACACGGATTATCCGTTTTTGAATCAAGCGTAAGGGTCTATTAGTAGCCTTTATGGTTGATTAATAAAATACCGATCTTAAAAAGCCACCTAACGGTCTAAATTATAGACGGTTAGGTGGCTTTTTTATGTCAATTCGAAAACCCTTGATCCAAACTTGCAAACCTCATTATTGACCAAAACGACCCGTTTGATAATCGCGAAACGTTTGGCGCAGCTCTTCTTGCGTGTTCATCACAAAAGGTCCATGACCTGCGACAGGCTCTCCAATAGGCTCACCGCTAAACAGTAAAACCTTGACAGGAGAGGACTGACCATTAGTCGTCGCGGCTGGATAGTGCAGCTCAATGCTATCGGTAGAGGCAGTCAATATGTCAGAAGCTGATTCGTTTAGCGCGTTAACACGGCTTTGAGTCGGGGCATCAAATTGAATTAACTGGCCTGCGCTAACGTTTGTACCATTTACCAGTAGCTCACCTTCTTGCACTAAGAGCAAGATATTGTGGGTGCTGGGTATGTGTAGGGTCGCTGATCCAGCGGTATGCAGCTCAATATCCCAGACATTGACAGACGTAAACGTACTGACAGCGCCTCTGACACCGTGCCAGTCACCAGTGATAACAAAGGCTTGGCCAATAGACGTTTGCTGATCTTTCTCACCCTCATCTAGCAGTTCAATGACTGGTATATCAGGGCGTTTAACGGTTTGATATTTAGGGTCAGTCAGTTTGTGAGCGCTTGGCAAGTTGACCCACATTTGCACCATACTAAAGACACCGCCGTGCTGGCCAAATGCTTCCGAATGAAACTCTTCGTGTGAGATACCGCGCCCTGCGGTCATCCACTGCACATCGCCTGGCGAAATATCATGGCGACCACCCATTGAGTCTCCGTGCGTGATCTCACCGGAGTAAGCGATAGTCACGATGTCAAAGCCCTTGTGCGGATGTTTTCCAATGCCGTGCGGCTGCGATTTATAATCAGGATTGGGTGTAAAGGTAGTGGGCTCGCCATAGTCGAACAATAAAAACGGGTCAGTATGGCTATAATTAAAGTCAGGATTTTCATCCACATGATTGATAAGGGTTTTTACAAAAAATCCATCCCCAACCCAATGCGGCGCTTTGTCACCATGAATCTGTTTAATTGGACGCATTGATTACCTCGCAAGTTTGAGTAGCATAAATATCGACAAGCTAAACACGGTTTGTGCATTTTATAAAAAGACCGACTTATAGTCAGTCGTAAATAAAAAAGGGTTACCTATTATCATGCACTACTGAAACAAATTTTGCTTGCTTGCTTGCTTGCTGTGCCTATGCCGACAGAGGCGGCGCAAAATTTTTCTCAGTAGCACTGTATTTACTTTATAGTGGATCAACTATATATTTATTTTTACATTAGCATTTTTTACACTAATAAAACGCTGACTGCCTTTTGATTTTAGACCTTAAACCACTTCACCGCACACGAAACCACTTGCCCACGCCCATTGAAAGTTATAGCCACCAAGCCAACCTGTAACATCGAGCACTTCACCGATAAAGTATAAGCCCTCTTGCAAATTACTTTGCATGGTTTTGGAAGAAACCTCGTCCGTTTTGACACCGCCGCGCGTGACTTCAGCCGTGCGATAGCCTTCTGTGCCAGAGGGTTTCAGTTGCCAGCCGTTTAGCGTAGCGCCAAGTTCAGTCAGTCGCTCATCTTTGATATTGGCAAGTTCGGTGTCTTTTATATCATCCCACAGATGCGTTTGTAGTGCTACCAGAAGCTTTTTGGGTAGCGCACTATCGGTGTTGTCGGTCAGTACCGTACGAATCAGCTGCTTTGGGTGCGATTTTTTATGGGCAAGTAGCAATGCCGTCACATCGGTAACTGGGAACAAATTAATCGAGATGGTCTCACCTGTCTGCCAATAATTGGAAAGCTGGAGCATGGCGGGGCCTGAGAGTCCGCGATGGGTAAATAACTATGGGCAATTTAAACGAGATACGCTCATTACTGGCAATCACAGGCAGACTGATGCCAGCCAATGAGCGAATCAGCTCGCCTGTCTTATCGGTAAAGGTAAAGGGCACCAAACTGGCATCGGTTGTGATAAGCGTGTGTCCAAACTGCTGCGCCAGTTCGTAACCCAAACCACTTGCCCCCATGGTTGGAATAGACAATCCGCCCGTAGCGACGACTAATGAGTGACAGCTATAACGCATTTGTGAAGACTTAGTGTCGGTGGCGATGTCTTTTTTATTGAGTTTTTTACTTGTCGTTAATTGAAAGCGGGCATCGTCGTCTTGCTCAGTGGTTTGGACACTGTCAATTTGGGCATTGAGTCGCACCTGTACGCCAACGGCAGCGCATTCCTCAAGCAGCATGGTCAAAATATCTTGCGCAGAATCATCACAAAACAGCTGACCATGCTCGCGCTCATGGTAAGGAATCTGGTGCGCCTCTACCATGCCGATAAACTCCCAGCTGGGATAACGACTCAGCGCAGATTTGCAAAAATGCAGATTGCTACCGATGAAATGTTCAGGCTCGACAAAGTAATTGGTAAAATTACAACGTCCACCGCCCGACATCAGAATTTTTTTGCCTGCTTTGTTGGCGTGGTCTAATACCAGTACGCGGCGACCACGGCGACCGGCAGTGAGCGCACAGTAGAGTCCTGACGCGCCAGCGCCGACGATAATGACGTCGTAGTAAGTGGGGAGAGGTGTGCTGCGCTGATGGCTCATGGTGATCTCATAAGATGGTAAAGGTAAAAAAGTCATGGCACACCGATTATTGATAATTAAACAATCAGTGTGATCCTAATCTTATCGTAATAAGCAATGACGTAGAGGCGCTATTGTCCATATTTCATATCAGGTTACAAGGATTAAATATCATCAGGTTAACTGCTGCCAATAACACGTTCGTTATTTTAAAGCAGGTCGAGCAGACCTATACAGTGAAATTGTTATGATTGGCGTTGATGCCTTGCAACCCCTTGGCTTATTTGGCAAACTGATGTTAAGTGTAAATCGTTATAGAACGCGTTAAACGTTACGGAAGATGACCCTTATGGCTTGCATAGCCAGTCGTGATATACGGCTATTCATGCAGGACATAATCACTAAAAAGGATGAACACTATGACACAGAAATCATTCCCTCTTGCCGCCAAATTCATCAATGCTGCCAACATTTCAGCTGAACAATACACCAAAGATTATAAGCAATCAATTGAATCGCCCAAAGCCAACGCAGAATTTTGGCAGCAGCGTGCTGAGCTGATTGATTGGATAAAAAAACCAACCAAGATTAGCGATGTTAGTTATGATTTAGACGATTTTCGTATTAAATGGTTCGAAGACGGCGAGCTAAATATCTCTGTCAACTGCCTTGATCGTCATCTTAAAGAAAACCCTTATAAGCCTGCCATCATTTGGGAAGGCGATCATCCTTCACTTCATAAAATCATCTCATTTAAAGAGCTACACGCCGCAGTCTGTCGTTTAGGTAATGCTATGCGCAAGCTTGGGGTAGAGAAAGGCGATCGCGTGACGTTGTATTTGCCGATGATACCTGAGGCAATGATTGCCATGCTGGCTTGTGCCCGTATTGGCGCTGTGCATTCTGTAGTGTTTGGTGGGTTTTCTGCTGAGAGTTTGGGTAATCGTTTGATAGACAGCCGCTCAAAAATCGTTATCACTGCTGATGAAGGCGTGCGAGGCAGTAAACGTACGCCGCTCAAAGCCAATGTCGATCGAGCCTTGGATATGGATGGTACTGATAGTGTGACTAATGTCATTGTCGTCCATCGTACGGGTAACTCTGTACCGATGAGTGGTCGCCGTGATGCTTGGTATCACAGTTTGGTCGATGGTGAGTCGATACACTGTGAACCTGAAGTCATGAACGCCGAAGACCCTTTATTTTTATTATACACCTCTGGCTCGACGGGCAAACCCAAAGGCGTGGTACACACCACAGGTGGCTATATCACTTATGCCTTGTCTACCTTTCGAGACGTTTTTGATATAAAAGACGATGACGTCTACTGGTGTACGGCGGATGTTGGATGGATCACAGGGCATACCTATTCCACTTATGCACCACTTGCCAATGGTACGACAACCTTGATGTTTGAGGGCGTGCCAGAGTATCCGACATGGGCACGCATTGGTCATATTATCGATAAGCACGGTGTGACGGTTTTATATACGGCACCGACAGCGATTCGAGCGATGATGAAAGAGGGCGATGCCTTTGTGCGTGAGTCCGATCGCTCAAGTTTGCGTCTGCTAGGCTCGGTTGGTGAGCCGATTAATCCAGAAGCATGGGACTGGTACTATCATGTGGTCGGCGACAGCCGTTGCCCGATTGTCGATACGTGGTGGCAAACAGAAACGGGTGGCATTTTGATGGCACCACTGCCAGGTGCAACCGCACTAAAACCGGGAGCGGCGATGAATCCTCTGTATGGAATCAAGCCCGAAATTATCGATGGTGATGGTGATATATTAGATGGCGCGGCTGAAGGCAATTTGGCAATTAGCAGTAGCTGGCCGGGACAAATGCGAACGATCTATAATGATCATGAGCGTTTTTTAGCCACTTATTTTAGTGAGTACCCGGGTTATTACTTTACGGGCGACGGGGCGCAACGTGATGAGGAAGGGCACTACTGGATCACTGGCCGTGTCGACGATGTGCTCAACGTTTCAGGGCACCGCTTGGGCACAGCAGAGATTGAAAGCTCTGTTGTTGCGCATCCTGCCACGGCTGAGGCAGCGATTGTCGGTATGCCGCACGAGATTCGTGGCACAGGGATTTGTGCGTTTATTATCCTAAAATCTGGTGAAGAGGCGACAGCATTTCTAAAAACAGAGCTTAATCGCCATGTGCGCGCTGAGATTGGTCCGATTGCCAATTTGGATGCCATCTATATTGTCGATGCGCTGCCAAAAACCCGTTCGGGTAAAATCATGCGCCGTATTTTGCGTAGTCTTGCAGCAGGGCAATATGAGGGTTTAGGCGATTTGTCTACGCTGGCAGACAGCTCGGTGATTGATGAGTTGATTGAGTTGGTGAAAGTGGAACGTAAAAAGTAAATCATTACTCATTGTAGGCTATCAAAGCCAACCGTAAAAAAGCCACGTTATCAAGATAGCGTGGCTTTTTTACGTAGATGATATTGTCATCAAAGGGTTTTAAAGGTTCAATAGAATGTAAGTCCATTCTCATTTTCATCAAATGCTATACAAGGCTCACTGTCATTATGACCAATCATTCTTTGCATGTTATTGATACCGCATCACCAAAAATCGCTATTATCGGCGGTGGTCTGACAGGACTGTTGACCGCGACATTACTTGAGCGTGCGCTCAATACAGACACACGGACTATCCAAATTACGCACCCGCTATCACTATTTTTGAAAAATCTCGCAGTGTTGGCCGACTAGCGACGCGTTATCGTACCGACAGTGATCACAGGTAAAAACTGGCAGTGGGCGTTTGGCGCACAGTTCTTTACGGCAAAGACCGCAAGCTTTCAGCAGTTCATTAAGCCGTGGCTTGCGTCAAATTTGCTACAGCCATGGTGCGCGTCGGTGGTCAGTATAACGCCAGCCGCTGATGGCACTCAATCGCCTCATATTCAATACAAAGACCAATGGAACAATAAACAGCCGCGTTATATCAGTACGCCAAAGATGACCAGCTGGGGACGTGCGCTAGCCGATGATTTAGCGCATACAACCATCAAGTTCCAGACGCGCGTGGCACCGCTTGCTCAATACGCAAATCAGCAAGCTGGGCAGCAAAAAAATGGCCAGAAAACCGAGTTGTTTGACGACACTGGGGCGAGTCTCGGTTGGTTTGATTGGGTAATCTGTACTGCGCCTAATGGTCAAGCCATCGAGCTGATGGCAAACAGTGGGTTTGCTCGGCAGGCGGACATTCTTCAGCCGCAAATGCTGGCGTGCTATACGTTGATGCTAGGCTGGAACCATAATCAACCATTGCCTGAGATTTTATGTAATGAGGAAACGCTCACGAGGAAGGTCTCACTGGGATGTGGCGTATGTGTATGACTCGCCACTTGATAGGCTGTTCATCGAGCATCAAAAACCGGCTCATGATCTGTTGCCCAGCATGACTATTCATGCCCGCAATGACTGGTCACAAACGTACGTCGATGACGATATCGATACAGTCAAAGCACAGTTATTACAGGCAGCGCAGCAATTATTAAAATGGGATAAGAACAGCGCACCCAGTCAAGTCGATTGCCACCGCTGGCGTTATGCCGCAACCAAAATGAAGCCACAAAGCAAAGACAGCAACGAGGTATTAGGTATCTTAGTTGATCAGTCGCATCAATGGATCGTCAGTGGCGATTGGTGCGGACAAGGCAATATCGAAAGCTGTTATCAAATGGCGCAGCAGACAGTTGAGGCCATCGTCTCTCGCTGATATCAGGTTTATGAATCAAAATATCTTCATTAAATCCCGCTCAGTTATTACTTAGCCAGACAGTCATAGCGCCTGATTACTCTAAAGGCCGTACCGCTCGGCTTCTATTCCTTGCCAGCTGCCTACCATCTCGTACGCACGACATCCCTCGTTAGCAACTTAAACAAGCTCACATTTTGTGGATATAAATGTTGAGGTGTTCATCATGATGACCAATGGTGAACACCGTACTCTCAAGTGGTAAAAAAGTATCACTTCCGAGATTTAGTAACACTTATTGCATTCGATGTCGGCTATTAGATGACTGCCACGTTAAGGCATCACGATATCAAATAATGAAGCGACTCTTTATTAAGCCCAAGCTTTAAGTAGATAGAATATATTGCAAAAAGTGAATTTACCTGTAAAGTATAAAGTGAACTGTTTAAACGTGAAGGGTTGGACATGATTATCGAACTACAAGGCAGTAGGCTGGCTCAGGCGATGTTAGAGCGTGGTGACACACAGGTGTGGTGCGCTGTGAGTAATGTTAGTGATGCACATGCCATCGCAACCATTGAGAATGGGTATTATGATTTATTAGTACCTATTGTGTCTTTTGAAGAGGGTTTTTTCTGTGCGCAAGGCGATCTATGGCGTCATGCGGTACCAGTCAAAAAAGTCGAGCTGATTCAAGCTGAAATAGGTTTATAAGCAATTTTAGTATAAGCGGCCGTAATAGGCACGTATATTGCTGCGTTGTAATAACGAGGTTGTAAATTTGAAAATCTTAGGGGGGTCAAGTGATTGCTCCAATAAACGCACTTGTTTGGCCTAATAATCATATTTATTGTAGGAAGCATTAATATGAATACGGTCGTGGTCGGAAGTGAATTAACGCGCTCAATGCTTGAGGATGGTCATCAAGATGTATGGTGTGCTGTGAGTGACGAAAGTGATGAAAATGCTATGGAGGATCAAGTGGGAAATGACTTCACAGCTCGTATCGTTACTTTCAAAGAGGGTCAGTTCTATTGTGAAAGCGGGACGCCCTGGCAATTTGCAGTGCCGATCAAAATAGTTGCGTTGACACAAAATGATACTTCACTATAGATAACGAACATAATCAGATAGTTAAGGCTAAAAACAATATAAGTGATATATTTTAAAATTATATCGCCTCACTAGTAATGTCTTTCGCTTATGGCTTCTAGCTCATCATTGGGTACTTGATAGCTTAATAGCGGTTAGTAAATCATTGTGTAGTAGTCGGCTTTGACCGATTATGACTTCTTAAACGTCCAAATAATGAGAAGGGTTTTAAGAATTTCGTGTCTATTAACTAGTAACTACTAATAATTAACTAATAACTTCTGAGTAAGTCCTCTGCTTGATTTGGAGATTTGGTAGCATTGAGTTTTAATAGACAAAAAAGAAGCCCACAGAGGAGGAGGCCTGTGGGCTGAGGAAAACTTATCATGCGGTAACTAAGCAAATAAGTGAGTATTTTTTTATTGTTCTTACCACTAAGATAACGCTGAAATACTATATATCAAGAAATTCTTACATCTGCTTACAACTTCTAGTGTACAGATGTATCGCTATGCTTAGCGTAGGATAACTTATAACCACTGAAGTTTCGTTCCTACTGTTATTTAGGGATAGAGCGCTCTATTTTGAGGGTGTTTATCAGGTTGTCGGTGCCTAAAATCATTTAGCCATAAAAATTATAAAAGCACCCATCAAAAGTACCCATCATTGCAAGCAATGACCAGTATCAATGAAGATACAGAGATGGCATGACGACGTGGGTGAAAAGTGCTAAGCTAGCAGCCAATATTATTACGTCCACCTTAGACTGGGTTTTTCATGACTGAGCGTACCCCGCTGCACATGCCAGAGCAGGAGCCATTGTCCGTGCAAAGTGAAAAAAGTATTTTTAATTTGCCCAACAATTTGACGATTGCGCGTATCTTGATGATTCCGCTGTTTGTCGCGATTGCTTATTGGCCACCTGCTATGGGTATTGGTATGCCCGCAATCTCAGATAACGTCATTGCGCGAGTGGGCATGAGTGAGTTTAGCGATAGCTTATTGCGCCACTTATTATTGACCAGCGTTTTTGTTATTGCAGCGATTACTGACTGGCTTGATGGGTATTTTGCTCGTAAGCTCAATGTCGTTTCAGCTTTCGGTCGCTTTTTGGATCCTGTCGCTGACAAGCTGATGGTGGCAGCCGCGCTTATTATTTTAGTACAATGGCATCCCAATATCATTATGGCAATCGCCGCTATTGTGATTATTTCACGTGAAATCGCCGTATCCGCATTGCGCGAATGGATGGCAGAATTGGGTAAAAGCACCAGCGTGGCGGTGTCTTATGTGGGCAAGCTCAAGACCACATTTCAGATGGTGGCCATTACGGTACTACTGCTCAATTGGCAATCGCTTGAAACCATCGGGTATGTACTCATGGTAGGCGCTGTGATTTTGACATTATGGTCAATGATGATTTATCTAAAAGCGGCTTGGCCGTATTTGAAACAACACGGCTAGAGTCACAGTCTTGATATAAACAGTTTTAATATGAATAATCTAGCTGTGAACAGTCTCAATATGAGATGATAGAGAGTCAACAAAAAAACGCCAGTCGCATCAGCCGCTGGCGTTTTTTATTGTTTTGTTTTTAAAAGTGTGGGAGAGCCGTTGTATTTTGCTTTGATTGTTTGGATGGTTGCTATATACTCGAATTAACGAACAAATGACAAGAATTTTAGATCCAATATAAAGCAACATCATTGGACTGAGGACACGACAATGGTATTACCTAAGAAAAAATCGATCGCGGCTGCTTTAGGGTTGGTACTACTAGCAGGGTGTTCACAATCGCCAAGTGTACAGAGAGAAACAGCACCGAGTATTCAAGCAGAGGCTGTGCAAGCAGAGTCTATGCAAGACGCTGCTGAATCAGAGCGGTTGGGTACACAGTGGGGAGATGATGTTGATTCTGAGGTCATTACGGTCGATCTGAGTCGTACCAGTGATAATCCGCTTCAGGAGATGCAGGTTGCGTATGCTGACAAAAACTATCAGGGGCGGGCGGTAAACAGTATGTCGTTATTGGCAGGGAAAGTTGAGTTTTCAGTACGCGCTGACAATGGTAAATTACCACTGTATCGTGACGCTGGTAACTACTATCTCAAAGGTAAGGCTGGTCAAGCCTACCGTCTGGTGTATCATAATAATAGCGCCAATACTTATGAAATTGTTGCCAGTGTGGATGGTCTAAATGTTCTTAACGGTGATGCCGCCAGTCGCTATGATCGTGGTTATGTTTTGGGACCTAATGATGATTTGGTCATTGAAGGTTTTCGCAAAAGTCAAAGTGCGGTTGCCTCCTTTATCTTTAGCAAACCAGACAATGCCTATGCCGCCAATACCAGTAGCGGTTCTATAGAAAACACGGGCGTTATTGGTACGGTGATTTATGAGCTATACGATCCTTCTAAGCCCAAACCACGCCAAGCACAAGCGTATCCAGCAGACAAAGGTTATGCAAAACCACCGCAGTAGCTATGAATAACGGCAGTCACGAATAGATACCAGCATTATTGGTGATGAACATAAGCATAAACCATAAAAAACGCCAGCCGCATTAAGCGACTGGCGTTTTTTGTTGTATGCCTTTGACGTTTTGACAGTTAAAGCCTTAAAGCTCTATCGAAAAATTCTCACCCAAGCTTTTTTCAATGGCAGTATCAGTCACTGCCGCTGCTGCCATTTTGACAGCGCTAGTGATGGCATTGCCATTCGCCCAGTATTCAGCGCCATGTGGGACGACTTTAATCAGCTGAACGCGTGGGTCTTCTTTGCCTTTTTCAAAATACGCATTGTACATAGGCGACCACAGCTCGTTGAGTTTTTCTTCGTCTTCAACCAGCTCGGCTTTACCACTGATAGAAAGATATTTTTTGCCATCTTCACTGACATAGGCCAAGTTCACTTCTGGGTTCTTTTCAATACTGCTTACGGTTTCGCAAGGGCTGTGACCAATAAACCAAATCTCTTTTGCGCCGATACTGGTTTCAGTGGTATTCATCGGGCAAGAATGTAGATGGTTTTCGTCATTACGAGTGGTCATCATGGTGTATTTGATGTCTTTTACCATTTCTTGGATGGTGTCCATTTGTTGTTGCTTGCTCATCATAGTTATCCTTTACTATTTAAAATTAGAGGGTTGGAAGTCTTCAATAATCAGTTATCAATATAGCCAAATCATCTAACAAAACGATACGTGTAGTCTGTAATACGCTGTGACAGTTTGTAAGGCTATAAAAAACGCCAATAAACCACTGTCTATTGACGCTTTGAAAAATAAATGGTTTTTATTCTAAAATTTTTATTATAAAGATACTGAGAATTGCTCGCCGATGTCTTCAGCCGTTTTACCATCTTGTAGGGCAGCGGCTGCCATTTTGAACATATTTACGGTAGAGCTGCCACTTAACCAGCATTCAACACCATGGGGAACGACTTTGATCAGCTGTACGTTTGGATCTTCTTTACCATGCTCAAAGAACGCATTGTAGACAGGAGACCATAGCTCATCTAGTTTGTCTGCATCTGTAGACAACTCTGCATTAGCGCTGACTGACACATAGTCCTTTTCGTCTTGCGTGGCATAAGACAGACCAATTTTTGGATTGCTTTGGATGTCTTTGACCACATCTGATGTTTTATCACCGATGAACCAAATTTCTTTGCCACCAATATTGGTTTCGCTAGTTGTCATTGGCCAAGCATGAAGATCGCCTTTACTATTGACGGTGCTCATCATGGCAAATTTTACATCTTTAATCACGTCTTGGATTTTGTCGATTTGGTCTTGCTTGCTCATAATATATCCTTATTACATTAAAATTATATGGAGAGTTTTTGTTGATCGTTTTGATGATTAATTATTTTAATTATTACCAAGTGCTAGAGTAACGATAGACACCCTTATAGATATATAGTCTGAGCGTAATGCGATGTTAGTGTTTGTAAGGTATATAAAGGTTAAGTAAAAAGTGTGACAAGCAAAGCACTAACTTATTGGTATAAAAAAATTAGATAACGGAAAATAGTAACGCATCAATTTATGGGCATCATGGGCAATTTATCTGGGTTTAGACCTGCTTATTATAGGTCTTCTTGTTATAATACCCAGACCATTTACTTAGCATGGCAGAGATGCCTTGATCTTACGGATTATGCCTTTATGATGACCATCGCCGGACAACCGTTTCTTACCGATTTTCAGACGCAGCAACTCATCAGTCAGTTCCAGCAAAAAACCGAGCTAAATGTTAGCCAAATCAATACTCAGCAAGTCTATGTGCTATCCCGCGAATTGAGCGGTGATGAGCATAAAAAAGCCTTGGACTTGTTTGGGATTCATGAAGGGATTGACTTTTTAGACCCGCAAGACAACCAATGTCAAGTCGTCGTTGGCCCACGTTTTGGTACGATATCGCCATGGGCAAGTAAAGCGACTGATATCTTTAATAATTGTGAAATCGAGATCAATCGTGTTGAGCGTGTCGTTGTTTATACGTTAACGCTTGATAATAAAGCAGATGAAAAGAAACTACCAACTGCCGCTGAGCAACTGTTATTTGACCGCATGACTCAGAGCTTGGTTTATGAGTTGAGCGAAGTCAGCAAATTGTTTGATGATCAAGCACCAGCCTCACTGAATCATATTGATGTCATCGGCGAAGGTCAGTCAGCGCTAGAATCTGCCAATACCGAGTTCGGCTTTGCGTTATCCAGTGAAGATATCGACTATCTGATGAACGCCTATGTCAATGAGCTAAAGCGTAATCCAACGGACGTTGAGCTGATGATGTTTGCACAAGCGAACTCAGAGCATTGCCGTCATAAGATCTTTAATGCTCAGTGGACCGTTGATGGTGAAGTGCAGGCAAAATCACTGTTCCAAATGATCAAAAACACCTATCAGTCAAATCCGCAAGGTATTTTGTCAGCCTATAAAGACAACGCCGCTGTGATGGCTGGCTCTGATGGTATGCGTTTTTATCCGATTCCAACTGACGCGATGGATGCCAACGCAATCCATCCTTATGACTTTCATCAAGAAGACATCGATATCTTGATGAAAGTTGAGACGCACAATCACCCAACCGCGATTGCCCCGTATTCAGGTGCAGCAACGGGTTCTGGTGGTGAGATTCGTGACGAAGGCGCAACGGGTCGCGGCGGTAAGCCAAAAGCGGGTCTAGCAGGCTTCCATGTCTCGCACTTGCATATCCCTGAGCTTGCTGAGAAATGGGAGCAGTCAGGTCAATTGAGTACGCAAGCGTATGGTACGCCAGATCGTATGGCAACCAGCCTTGAGATTATGACCGAAGCACCATTAGGTAGTGCCAACTTCTCAAACGAATTTGGTCGTCCAAACCTATGCGGTTATTTCCGTAGTTTTCAGCTAGATACCTCGGCGGCAAAAGACGGTAGCGAGATGCGCGGCTATCACAAGCCAATCATGCTGGCAGGTGGTTACGGTAATATCAAACGCAACCTGATTGAAAAAAATGCGATTACAAAAGGTGATTTGCTTATCGTCCTTGGTGGCCCTGCGATGCAAATCGGTCTGGGCGGCGGCGCGGCATCTTCAGTTGATAGTGGCGAGCTTGATGAAGGCTTGGACTTTGCCTCAGTCCAGCGCGATAACGCTGAAATGGAGCGTCGTTGCCAAGAAGTCCTTGATCGCTGCTGGGCACTAGCGGGTAACGATGTCGATGTGAGCAATAACAGTCAAGACGGTAATCCAATTGTCTCACTACATGACGTCGGCGCAGGTGGTCTGTCTAATGCCATGCCAGAACTGGTCAATGACCATGAAATGGGCGCACATCTGAACTTGCGTAAGATCCCATCGCTAGAAGCGGGCATGTCGCCAATGGCCATTTGGTCAAACGAAGCGCAAGAGCGTTATGTGCTAGCGATTCGCCCAGAGAGCAAAGATCAGTTCGATGCCATCTGTGCGCGTGAGCGCTGCCCATATGCCATCTTGGGCGAGGCGACGGATATCCGTCAGCTAATCGTTGATGATGAGCTATTGGCTGAGCAACCAGTCGATATGCCGATGCAAGTCCTGCTCGGTGGTACACCAAAAATGCAGCGTAGCTTTGAGCGTACTGATAGCACGTTACCAACGTTAGAGCTTGACGATGTTAATCTAGCCGAGTCAATCACCGATGTATTGCGTCACCCAACCGTGGCTAGCAAATCGTTCTTGATCAGTATTGGTGACCGCTCTATCACGGGTATGGTCGTGCGTGACCAGTATGTGGGTCGCTATCAAGTGCCCGTATCAGATTGCGCGGTGACGGCATCAGGTCTAGTGGCACTAGATGGTCAGCCGATGACTGGTGAAGCCATGAGTGTGGGCGAGCGTACGCCTGTTGCGCTTATCAATCCAAAAGCCTCTGCGCGACTCGCAGTCGGCGAAGCGATTACTAATATCGCTGGCGCACGTATCGCTCAATTGTCTGATATCACCATGTCAGCAAACTGGATGGCAGCGTGTGGTGATGATGCGGAAGATGCGGCACTCTTCGATGCGGTACACGCCATCGGCGAAGAGCTATGCCCAGCACTCGGTATCGCCATCCCAGTCGGTAAAGACTCGCTATCGATGCGTGCTAACTGGAGTGATGAAAGTGGTAAGGACAAATCAGTCGTCTCGCCAATGAGTTTGGTCGTAACTGCGTTTGCCCCTGTCGTTGACGTGGCAAAAACGCTCACCCCTGAGCTTATCAATGGCGATAGCGCGTTCTACCGTATTGACTTGTCTAAAGGCAAATTGCGTCTAGGCGGTTCAATTCTTGCGCAAACGCTTAGCCAACTCGGTAACGACTGCCCAGATTTAGCGCAGCCAAGCGACTTGATCGATTTCTTTAACTTTGTGCAAGCGGGCAATGCGCAAGGCGTCATCAGCGCCTATCACGATATCGGTGATGGCGGTCTACTTGCGACCATCGCAGAGATGCAATTCACCAGCCGTCAGGGTATCAAGTTGTCATTAAATGATGACAACTTACTCGGTCAGCTGTTCAGTGAAGAGCTAGGCGCGGTCATCCAAGTATTGCCAGAAAACGTCGCTGCTCTCATGCAATTGGCAGAAGAGTTTAACGTTGCGATATGCTGAGCCTCGTCGGTCAAAGCTCGGAAGAAGAGAGCCTGCTGATCCAAACGCCTTTGCACATGGGTGATGACACGCTACGCTTTAGCCGTAGTGAGTTGCAGCAAGCATGGACGCAGGTCAGCTACCAAATCGCGCGCCGCCGTGATAATCCAGCGTGCGTACAGCAAGAGTATGACTTGATTAGCGACGCGAGCCATAAAGGTCTCATCGCTGCGCCAAACTTTGATCTCAATCAAAAAGTGGAAGCGCCTTATGTAAACAGCCGCGCTGATGCTAATAATAGCCAACCAAGAGTCGCCATCCTGCGTGAACAAGGCGTCAATGGTCAGACGGAAATGGCAGCAGGATTTACCCAAGCTGGCTTTGAAGCGGTCGATGTCCACATGAGCGATCTGCTGAGCGGCCGTATCAATCTACGTGACTTCGACGGTCTGGTCGCCTGTGGTGGCTTTAGTTATGGTGATGTACTCGGCGCAGGCTCAGGCTGGGCGAACTCTATCTTGTTCCATGACGAGCTACGCATGCAGTTTGTGCGCTTCTTCGCCCGTCCTGATACCTTTAGTTTGGGTGTCTGTAACGGTTGTCAGATGATGGCACAGTTAAAAGACCTCATCCCAGGCGCGGAAAACTTCCCACGTTTCGTCGCTAATAAATCAGCGCGTTTTGAAGCGCGTACGGTCAATGTAAAAATTGAGCGTACCAAGTCGATCCTGTTCAAAGGTATGCAAGACAGCATCTTGCCAATCGCTGTGGCGCATGGTGAAGGCTATGCCACGCTAGACAATACCGAAATCGACGGTATGGCAAATCACGGTCAGCTTGCCATGCGTTATGTCGACAGCCAAGGTCATCCAACCGAGACCTATCCGCTCAATCCAAACGGTTCGCTCGGCGGTGTCACGGGTCTATGTAGCACCGATGGTCGCGTCACTATCATGATGCCGCATCCTGAGCGTAACCTAAAAGCGTATAACCACAGCTGGAAACCAGAAGCGTGGGATGAGGACGGCGCGTGGATGCGCATGTTCCGTAACGCTCGCGCTTGGTTTAGATAGGCTAAGTTGGTTTAGATTATTGTTGTAATATACAAAAAAGGTGGGCGTAATGCTCACCTTTTTTGTGTTTAGGATTTGAGATTTCAAATTAGAGAAGACAGTTTTATCTTATGTTGTAATAAAAATCTGTTACATTACCAAAATCAGTGTGTCTATCCATAACTAAATTTTAGAAAAATAAAAAGGAAGTTGTATGAGTAATCCAAATCAGCACATTGAAGATTTTTTAAAATATTACTTTAATTTATCAAGTCCACCACAGTATGCTGTTTTGTTAAAGGGTAAATGGGGTGTCGGTAAAACTTGGTTCTTAAAAGAAATAATGGCAAGTTTGCATAATCCTGATTATCGAGTGAAAACACACTTATATGTGAGTTTGTATGGTGTCGCTAGTTTTGAAGAAATAGAAAACGACTTTTTTAGACAACTCCATCCTGTTTTATCTTCTAAAGGTATGGCTTTAGCAGGAAAAATTGGAAAAGGGTTACTTAAAACTACACTAAAGATTGATCTAGATGGTGATGGGAAAAGTGATGCTAGTGTTACAACTCAAATACCTGATATTAATCTACCAGATTATTTATCCAATACGGAAGGTTTAATATTAGTATTCGATGACTTAGAGCGAGCTTCAATGGATCTAGAGAACCTACTAGGCTATATAAACTATTTCGTCGAGCATCAAGGTTATAAAGTGATAATTATAGCCAATGAAGAGGAGTTATTTCACAAAGAGGAAAAAGCTGAAGTTAGTTATAAACGTATAAAAGAAAAACTTATTGGTAAAACCTTCGAGATTCAGCCCCGTCTTGAGTTAGCAATTAGTAATTTCATTAAAGAAGTAGAGAGTGGTACTACTCAAGAATTATTCAATAGTAATATAGAGCTAATTAAAGATTATTATCGACGTTCTGCTTATTTAAACTTAAGGCACCTAAGACAAGCATTGATGGATTTTTCCAGATTAGTAGAGTTATTATCCGATGAAATTAAAGATAAGGAAGGCATTATTGAACAATTATTATCTATATATTTAGTACTTTCTTTTGAAATAAAAAGTGGAGAAATGTTACCTGCTGATATTAATAAATTTAATGAATCATATCTAGCTGAGCTAATGAATAAAAGTAGTAATAAAGGAATGGAAGAAGGAGTAATTGATAGCCCTTACAGAAAGGTCAAAGAAAAATATCCTGCTTTCGATCATTTTGACATGTTGTTGGAAAAATCTGTATGGATTGATATATTTGATAAGGGTCTAATTGATAAAACTAAGATAGAAAAATCCTTAAAAAGCTCACGTTATTTTCATAGTGATAATCAGCCAGAGTGGATGCAATTATGGCATTTCATGTATCTAAAAGATAATGATTTTGAAATTCTCCTAAAAAGTGTCACCCAGAAATTTCAAGATAAAGAGTATGAAGAAATTGAAGTTATAATGCATATAGCTGGTTTATTTTTAGAACTTTCAAGTGCAAAAGTTCTAGATATAACGAAAGCTAAGGTTCTTGAGTTAGCCAAATCACATATTGATAAGTTAGTTGAAGAAAAAGTTAATGTATCTCATAAAAGCGATCCTTTTTATGATACATCATCAAAGGGGTTGCAGTATTATTCTAAAGACAGTAATGAGTTTAGGGAGCTATTCGAATATATATCTTCAATGTCTGAAAAAAAAATAAACGATAATCTACCGCAGTTAGGTGTAGAATTGTTGAACGATATAAAAAATCACACAGATAGTTTTTATAAGAAAATATCTTATACTGGGTCAGTAAATGAGTATAATAGATATCCTGTTCTGAAATACATTAGACCTAAGGATTTTGTAAAAGCAATAATTGAAAATGAACCTTATAAAAGAAGAAGTGTTATATTAGTAATTTCGTCAAGATACAAAAGCTCAGGAAACATTAAAATACTCTTGCCAGAAATAGCTTGGTTACAAGAAGTTGTATATTTGTTATTTAAGCAAGCTGAGAGGAAAGAAGGCAAGGTTAGTAACCTTCAAATTAAATATTTTACAAATGCTTATTTAGTATCTTCTATCAATATTTTACATGAAGCTAGTCTAAACCCTAAACAGGCTACTAACTATAGCTGGAGCCGTAGTAATAATTCTGTGTGTACTCCTCAAACTATTATGTATATGAAAAAAATAGGAATAATTTTCAATCTAGAGTGTTAAATACGTGTTAATAAACTAAGATGCAAGCATAAATATTATAGTTGTTTTTAAAAAATTATTTATCCTTTAATTCGCAATCTTCAATTTTTCCCCGTGCCTCAGCAACCTACTCATGAATCTCATCACTCTTTAATACCCAAAAAAAACGGCACTGAAATCAGTGCCGTTTTATAAGTCGTGACAATTTAAAAGCTAACCACGACTCCTCAAATGCTGAATCGCCAAAATTAATCCCAGCTTAAAATCACCTTACCGCATTGCCCACTTTCCATGATATCAAAGCCTTCTTGAAACTCATCAATGTGCATGCGATGGGTAATGATGGGCGACAGATCAATACCGCTAATCAGCATTTGCTCCATCTGATACCACGTTTCCCACATCTCGCGCCCATAAATACCTTTTAGGGTTAACGCCTTAAAGATAATCTTGCTCCAATCCACCGTGGTGGTGTTGGGTAAAATACCCAACAGTGCAATTTTAGAGCCGTTATACATGTTACTAATCATCGAATCAAAGGCCTGAGGCGAGCCTGACATCTCAAGCCCAATATCAAAGCCGTGCATTTTTAAGGTATCGATAGCGCCTTCGATGGTTTCACCTTTAGCTGGGTTGATGGTCATCGTCGCGCCCATTTTTTTGGCAAGCTCTAAGCGATAATCGCTGATATCACTGACCACAATATTACGCGCCCCTGCAAAGCGGCAAATCGCCGTTGCCATTGAACCAATCAGCCCTGCACCCGTAATTAGCACATCTTCACCCAGTACCGGAAATGATAGGGCGGTATGCGTAGCATTGCCAAAAGGGTCCATAATGGCGGCCATCTCATCGCTGATACGCTCATCGAGTTTGATGACATTATCGGCAGGGATCACCAAATATTCAGCAAACGCGCCATCGCGGTCAACGCCCACGCCGATGGTGTTTTCGCACACATGCAGCTTACCGCGGCGGCAGTTACGGCAATGCCCACAAGCGATATGACCTTCACCTGTGACGCGATCGCCCACTTCAAGATGCTTGACGCCATCGCCCATTTCACTAATGACACCGACGTATTCATGTCCGATAATCATCGGCGTCTTGATAGTATTTTGTGACCACTCATCCCACTTATAAATGTGCAAATCTGTCCCACAAATGGCGGTTTTTTTAATTTTTATTTTAACGTCATTGATGCCGACGGTCGGTTCTGGCACGTCTTGCATCCAGATGCCTTTTTTATCATGGGCTTTAACCAGTGCTTTCATACTTTTCTCTTATTTAACGGTGTTGCATTTTATTATTGAATCTAGTATTAGCTATTGCTAACGATGCTTATATCAATCACCTTCATTTGCTTAGCGAGACTTTGATAAAGGTCGGCGATACACTGGGTCGGAGTCTGCTCGCGAGTATGGGCGGCAGAGAGCTGGACGCGAATGCGCGCCTCGTCTTTGGGGACGACAGGGTAGAAGAAGCCAATCACATAAATACCCTCTTCAAGCAGTGCCTCCGCCATTTGTTGCGAGACAGTGGCGTCATAGAGCATCACTGCACAAATGGCTGATTCGGTGGGCTTGATATCGAAGCCCGCATCTTGCATTTGCTTCACAAAATAGGCGGTATTTTCATGCAGTTTGTCTTGTAGGGTATTGTCCTCTGCTAGCATTTCAAACGCTTTTAACCCAGCGGCCGCGATCATGGGCGGAATGGAGTTTGAAAACAGATACGGGCGTGAGCGTTGACGCAGCATCTCAACCATTTCTTTTTTACCCGTCGTAAAGCCGCCAATTGCACCGCCAAATGCTTTGCCCAAGGTACCCGTGATCAGCTCAATATCACCACGTAGATCAAACAATTCTGTCACGCCGCCACCTGTGCGACCGACCACGCCTGCTGAATGACACTCGTCAATCATGACCATAGCATCGTACTTTTGTGCCAACGCATAAATCTCATCCATTGGCGCCACATTACCATCCATTGAAAACACGGCGTCGGTGACAATTAAGCGAAAACGTTGTGCTTGCGCCGCTTGTAGCTGAGCCTCTAAGTCTTGCATATCCGCATTGGCATAGCGATAACGCGCGGCTTTACACAGGCGCACACCATCGATGATTGAGGCATGGTTTAACGAGTCAGAAATGATTGCGTCCTCGGCGGTCAGCAATGGCTCAAAGACACCGCCATTAGCATCGAAACAGGCTGCATAAAGAATCGTATCTTCGGTATTAAAAAAATTAGAAATCGCTGCCTCTAATTGCTTATGCAAATCTTGCGTACCACAAATAAAACGTACCGATGACATGCCATAACCTGAGTCTTCAATGGCTTGGATAGCCGCCTTTTTAATCTCAGGATGATCAGACAATCCAAGGTAATTATTGGCACAGAAATTAAGCATTTCACGGCCATCGGCGATTGTGATGAGCGCATCTTGCGGAGAGGTGATGACGCGCTCGTTTTTATACAGACCTGCGTCGCGGATATCACTGATTTCTTGTTGTAGATGTTTTTGAAAGGCTTGATACATAATGATTCCTTTTTTAATATTATTGGCGTTTGCTTAGAGTTTGTTGATAGAGCCAAATTATTTGCTTATGGATACGAGTTAAGCACAAATCGTCAAATACTGACGCACCACATTATCCATGCCTTGCTCTAGTGATTCAATCGTAAAAGCATGACCGATAGACACCTCAGCGATGTTACCAAGCGCGAGCAGATCGGCTAGATTCTCTAAATTCAAATCATGACCGGCATTGACGCGAATGCCGTTGTCACTGGCGAGATTGATACAGTCGCTAAAGCGTTGCTTGACCTCATTGAAATCAATATTGGCATCGTTTTTATTATTATTGTAGGCGCGCGCCCATTCTTCGGTATACATCTCAATCGTTTGCACGTCGCTGTCGATGACCGCTTTGATTTGTTCGATATCAGGATCGATAAATACCGCGCAGCGTGTGCCAAACCCTTGCAGCTCATGACTCAGCGCTGACAGCATGTCTTTATGCTTGATGATATCGAAACCATGATCGGAGGTCAGTTGGTCTTCGCTGTCGGGCACGAGCGTACATTGATGCGGTTTGACCTCGCGGATAATCTTTAAGAACTGCTCATTTGGGTTGCCCTCGATATTGAACTCAATCTCTGGATAGTCTTTTAAGAATGCACTGATATCATAGACATCTTGGTATCTGATATGACGCTCATCAGGTCGCGGATGCACGGTGAAGCCTTTGACACCCAGATCAATCAGTTTTTTTACAAAGTACAGCAGATTGGGATAATCTGTACCGCGAGAGTTTCTGATTAAGGCGAGTTTATTCAAATTGACGCTAAATAGAGTGCTCATAATATGTCCTTTTTCATTGTTGTTATGGATGGGTTATTGGTTATTAATGGCTAATGCCTAATTTTAGTAGAAGTCATCCCGACTAGCATACTTCATATTTAGCGCCTGTAATATCGCATAGGTCTCTGCATCCATATTGCCCGTTGGCTGCTGCGGTCTAAAATGCAATTGAAACGCATAGATCACATCGCGACTGGGCTTGTCCCACTCGTCGCTATTATTGATTTGATAGCCATATTTACGAAAGGCTTGCTTGATTTCCTGCACGCTTGGCGCGACCAAGGTACGCCGACTCATAATTTCTTGCTTGTCCGCTTCATCATACCAAGCACCGATGCCATACTCTTTATACAGTCGCTCCCACGGGAATTTTGCACCGGGGTCAATCTTGCGCGAGGGTGCCATATCCGCATGACCGATGATGTTTTTGGGTGAGATGTCATAGCGTGTGGCGATATCTTGCACCAGTTGCGAGACCTTTTTAATCTGTAGCTCATCAAACGCAACATAATGCTCATAAGGATGGTAATCCATATTGCCATTCTTTAGCGCGTCTCGATATTCAGGCTTGATCCCTGCGTTGACGATTTCGATACCGATAGAGGTATCGTTGAGGATAGTTCTACCTGAAAAGCCACCGTCGCCTGCATGCCATGCACGCTCAGATTCGGGTACGAGGTTATAAATTTTATCATCGTCATTATCTAAGACTAGATAGTGCGCGCTCACATTGCCCGTGGTCAATGTCTTTATCGAGCGCTCGTTATCTGAGACCGTATAGTGCAGAACGATGGTTTTGATGCGCTGGCTTTTACCAGTCGATTGATAGGTATCGCTGTCGACGCTGTAATTTTTGGTCGTTGCGACTGGTGAGGTTGTCGTCACGCAGCCAATCAAAGGCAGGGTTAAGCCAAGTGCTAAGAAGATGTTTTTTACCATGAAATGCTCTGTTTAGGAATGATAATGTAAAATACGCTATAGTTTCTTATATTAAATTTGATAGCTATAAGATTATCTTTTAATTTAGTGAACCGGATTCAATTATGTCTATAAGTATAGAGAACTTAGATTGCTGGGATTTAACTTGGTTTGCTTCTGATAAGGAAGGTAAATTAGGCGTATTCTTTAGCAATGGTACGACCTCGGTTTTGGTCAATAATATTCTAAAAGAGCAAAACTATGAGAAATGTTATGACTATTTTAACCGTCTAGAAGACAATGGTAGTATTGGTAGTTTTTGTACACAACATCAAGATGTATCTGTTAATAATACTAATCTTGAAGAATTTATTTTTTATACAAAAAAAGGACTATATGTATATGATACTGATGATTTAACTCAGCCATATTATAGTTTAGTAGCTAAGCCTTCTGTCCCATTGCTAGTGAGCAATATTGATAAAAAATGGTTAAAATTATCGAAAATTATGAAGATGTTTTTTTAGATGCTATTAGAGTTGAGCCTGTTTAAATGTAGAACAATAAACAGTTCTATTGTCACGGCTCATAGAAGGTTACTACAGGATAAAAACTTTCCCCTACAATCTCAACTATGAAATGTCTATTAGGATATTTTTTCATCAGATGATACTCCCAATTATGCTTTATAAGCTCTGCCACATTCATTATTGTTTCATCACTAGATTTATCAGCTGTATTAAAGAAAACATCGTATACTACTAATCTGTTCATACTTTCCTGAGCTTCGACTTTGCTAGCCATGTTTGGCAAACCTTCATCATACATCTCACTGATTTCTTTCTCGTAAATACCTTCGATATTGAGTAAAATAATTCCTTTATATTCAAAAGTAATTGGCAACAAGATTGTTGATATTATCTCTATATCTTCAGGATAAATTTCATAATTTATATATAGGGGAACGTTATAATCAGTATTGTAGGGAGATTCTTTCATCTCATTCTCCCACTTTTTATATTTCCAATTCCTTACATCATTCATATTCAACCCTTCTGAACCTTTTTACTCAGCATCTTTTTCCAACTGTCTTCCAAACATTCAATCTCAAGCCACGGCTCAATCACCTCAGCGTCAAACTTCTCTTTTGAATTGGACAATTGCCAGAGTTTCTCTAATGTGGCAAACGGATAGGGACGTTCTATCAAATAAACTGGCAAATCATCGTTAATCATGCCATCACGCACCACTTGAAAATACCAGCCTGAGATACCTTGCTTGCTGACCCACGCCGCAATATTGGGCACTTTGGTAAACTGGCCAATCTGATCGTTGATTTTGTAGCACGGGCGGCGCGGTTGAACGATGCGCAGTTGCACGCTATCTTCACCGTTTATATTATCGTCGCCATACTGATAAACGTCGCCGATACAGACGTTAGATTCGTCCATCTCAGGCAAGCCATTAACGGCTTCGGTGGTCAGGTTTTCACCGAGCGTGCCGATGCGTACTTTTAGACTGAACTCTGTATTAATTTTTTCGTAAGTGGCCGTTGGCAGTTGATGCACGGCTTTGAGTGGGCCACCATGATGTTTGCGGTCGGCTTGCTCATCAGTGGTCAATCCCATAAAGTTGACGGCGACAGGTGCTTTGATTGGTGCTTTGTCAATGGCGCTCATTTCTTCACGAGTGAACGGCATGGCTTTTCCCGCGCGGACACATACTAAGTTTGCCACATGCAAGGGTAGGTTAATCTCAGGGTTTGAGCTGTGATCAGCAGACATGGACAATCCTTAATAATAGCGCATAGACAAGACAAAATTTGGGCAATAGATAGGGAATGATTATCATAGCAAGCTATCACGACTATTATCCATTTTAATGGGTACTTATCATGACAGATATGCTCAAATATAAGCACAAAAAAAAGACCAGAATAACGATTCTGGTCTTTTGATGTATTACAAGGCTAGATTGTGATACTTACTTGTTGCGACGACCAGCGGTTTTCTTTTCACGCGGCGTAGCAACCAGCTCAGCCAATTGATCCGGTGATGACCATAGGCCTTCTAAGTCATAGAACTCACGAGCTTGCGGCGTCATCATATGCACGACTACCGCGCCCAAATCAATCAACGTCCAGTCAGAGTCGATACCGCCTTCACGGCCAAGTGGCATAAAGCCGCCTTGCTTGGCTTCAGCGCCGACGCTATCAGCCATCGCGCGTACATGGCGTTTTGACGTACCATCAGCGATGACAATGCGTTCAGTTACGTCAGTCAAATCTTCTACATTTAATACAGTGATGTTTTTAGCTTTCATATCATCAAGCGCGCTTTGAACAAGGTTTAAGCACACGGTTAAGCGTTCTTCAGTCATGGTGTTGATCATAAATTTTAATCTCTTGAATCGTCAATATATAAAATAAAAAGGTAAAGCAGGTATTTAATTGTCCAACTGACTGGATATCGCCAGTCACGTATACAGACAAAAAGGGCAAAATAACAAGGATAAGGCGATTTTAACGGAATTAAGCCACAGAATATAGCTGATGGGCGATAATATAGTGATAAACAGCAGGATTTAGCCATTTAGCGAATGGATTGGGGCAGTATGGCTCATGATATCATTTATTGGCAGAGCAGCGTTAATTTGCGTGCCAGCTTGAGACATTATATTTGTTTGGGCTGTTATCTGCCCTAACTGCTGTCGTATCTGCGTACTTGATACCGCGATCACGGGGCGATGAGTCTATATAAATATGGCCTTGATGAACATTTTTCAAGTCGTTGTGTTTCGCTAGATTTTGAATGGGCGGTGTAATCAAATTAGTAGGCGTATCAACGATAAGCGGTTTGAGGGAGGTGGGTAGCGCTGCCGCCTCTTGCATAATGGGCTTTTGAACAACAGCTTCTCGAACAACCGCTTCTTGCTTTATAACGCTTTTATCAGTCAGAGCGTCGCTGGTCTTATAAAGGTCGCTTTGATTGCCAGACATGCCCACACGGCCAAACACCCAAAGATTGACATAATCGGTCAGCGCAAGTCCCTCCTTCCATTGCTCTAAACTGCGAGCGCTGTCCATCCCCATGATAAATATTAAGCTGTCGTGAGGATATTGCTGGCGCAGCGCACACACGCTATCGATGGTATAGACGGGCGGCGTTTGCCATAGCTCAAGCTCGCTCAATCTGTAGCGGCGTCCCTTGTATTGCAAGCTTAAGCATCGCCAAACGATGCGCTGGATCGGTACTGTGGGCTTTAAAAGGCGAGCGCGCATTGGGTAATAACGACACTTGCAGATCGCGTTGTTGCTCCTCCGCTAGGGACAATAAATACTCATAAACCACCATCGCCATTTGCACATGGCCTTCATGCACAGGATCGAAGGAGCCGCCAAGATAGGCGCGAATGGCAGACTTGGGTGTTTTATCATCGTGATCATCAGTGATATTTGGCATAAAAAAGGAAAAAAGCGCAAGAGAGAAGCGTTATTGTAGAGGGTGATTTGGCATCTGTCATCAAAAGCCATAAAGAGCACCAATAAAAAACCGACTATCAGGGCGACAGTCGGTGATATCAAGTAGGGCTTTTGACAAGTATCATCAGATTAAAAAATGATAATGATTAAATCAAATCGCTATACGCTTGGATAGCGGTTAGTGCGATGGTATAAACAATATCATCGACCAAAGCACCACGTGACAAGTCGTTAACAGGCTTATTCAAACCCTGCAACATCGGTCCAACACTGATGACATTGGCACTACGTTGCACCGCTTTATAAGTGGTGTTACCTGTATTGAGATCTGGGAAAATAAAGACGTTGGCTTGTCCAGCAACTGGCGAGTCCGGCGCTTTTTGTTTACCAACGCTCATCACTGAAGCGGCATCATACTGTAATGGGCCATCGACTTTTAGGTCTGGCGCACGCTCACGCACGATTTGAGTGGCACGCGTGACTTTTTCGACATCGGCACCTGCGCCCGATGAGCCAGTCGAGTAGCTGATCATCGCAACTTTTGGATCAATACCGAAAGCAGCGGCAGACTGTGCTGATTGGATGGCGATCTCAGCCAACTCTTCTGCCGTTGGGTCAGGGTTGATCGCGCAGTCACCATAGACGACGACCTGCTCAGGCAATAGCATAAAGAAGACAGATGAGACCAGCGAGTACTGCGGTGCGGTCTTAATCAACTGAAATGCTGGGCGTACGGTATTGGCAGTGGTATGAATTGCACCAGAGACCAAGCCATCGACTTCGTCCATCTGTAGCATGGTGGTGCCCAGATATACGGTATCTTTTAGATATTCTGCCGCGACATCTTCGCTGGTTTTACCTTTACGGCGCTCGACGACGGCGGCGATATATTTACTCATATCTAGGTCGTCAGGATCAATAATCTCTAACCCTTCTGGCAAGGTTAAATCACGGTTTTTGGCCACTTGTTCGACATCAGCTACGCTTAGCAAGCAAGACGCAATTGGCAATACCGCGACTTTGACAGATACAAGCTGCTTCCACAGTACGCGGCTCCGAACCTTCTGGCAGTACGATGCGTTTTTTGGCATTCTGTGCTTTTTTGACCACTTGATGACGAAAGGCTGATGGCGACAAACGACGCTCATAATCGCGGCTAAAATAGTCTTTAATCCAGTCTAAGTTTAGATGCGCAGCCACATAACGCGCCACTTCTTCAGCGCGCGCGGTATCATCGCTTGGAATCTCAGAGCTCATGTGCATCAAGCTCTGTACGGTCTCGTAACTATCGCTTTCTACGCTCATAACAGGGATACCTGTTTTGAGGGCAGACTGCCACAGCTCAGCAACCGTTGCATTTGGCTCAACGCCGCCCGTTAAGACAAGACCGGCAAGCGGGATACCATTGATACAGGCCAAGCCCGCCGCCAGTAACAAGTCATCACGGTCGCCCGGCACGACAATCAGCGTACCGCGTTTAAATATTTCATCGACGCGCGCAACAGATCGGGCGGTTAGGCTGATACGGTTGATACGGCGGGTTTTTGCTTCTCCCACATTTAGCCATTTGGCGTCCAGCTCAGTGGCAATATCCCAAGTACGAGGCACGGATAATGAGTCACTAAAAGGTACAACACCGATCAGACGAAAGGCATCCGTATCAAAATGCGGTGATAAGCGTTGGACTTCTTGCATGAACGTTTTGTCCAAGCTGACAATCGCTTCACCCGGTGCCACAGGCTGTGTCTCAAAAGTATTAGGCACATCTTGTACTCGCATCAAGATCACGCCCAGCGTACGAGAGCTTGCAATACCCCCAAACTCACGCGCATGTACATCGAGCTTGTCTGCTAGATAGGCAGGTTTGTGGGTATCAGCCGTACTAACGAATATGATTTTCGCATCCAGCGCATGGGCAATGGCACGGTTGATTTGCGAAGCGTAAGAGGTCTCAGTGGTCGGCACCAGACCTTCACAGATGACGACGTCATGACCATCACCGATGGTATGATAATTGACGACCACTTCTTCCATCAAGTCATCCAAATTGCCATCACCAATCATACGCTCAACGTGTTGGCGGCTGATGGATTTAGGTGGTTTTAAGCCAAAGGCGTGCATGGTCAACGCGCTAGAGCTGTCTAAGCTACGCTGCTTATCCAAGGTATCATCTTGCAAAAACGGCTTCATAAAGCCGGCTTTTATACCATTGTAGTCAAAAGCACGGATCAGGCCGAGCGCGGCTGATGTGACACCGATGCCGCGACTGATGGGAACAAGTAAAATGGTTTGCATAAAGTATCCTACGGTTTATTATATTTTTAAGGCTCAATTCATCCTTGCTGAAATGAGTAAAACAGTGCACTTCTTATCGTTTATCTATTTATATGCAGACAAGTTATTTGCCAATAAGAAGTGCGGGGTTTAAACAATCACTAACGGCAGTTGCGCCTACACTAGGCTCACTTAAACCAGATTCAAGGCTTCACGCGTTTCTTGAGCAATGCGGCCTTCTTCATCCGTCGGAATGACCCACAGCTCAATGCTGCTATCATCACTATGGAAGCTGCCTTCCTTACCACCGACCAATTTTGCATTTTTGTCTGCGTCTACTTGGATGCCAAAATGACGCACCACGTCCAAAATACGAGTACGTGTGCTGACAGAATTCTCACCGATACCGCCAGTAAAGACGATACCAGTAAATTCAGGCAGGGCGCAGCTGAGGCTTGCGAGGTATTTACCAACGCGATAACAGAACATCTCGATAGCAAGCTGGGCATCTTTGTGACCCTCGCTTGCTGCTTGCTCAATGGTACGCAAGTCATTTGACAAACCTGAGATACCAAGCAGACCGCTTTCTTTATTGAGCATGGTATCGATGTCTTCTAAGCTCATACCCAGCTGACGTTTTAGATGTATATGTAGGCTTGGGTCGACGTCGCCGCTGCGTGTACCCATCATCAGACCTTCAAGTGGCGTCAAGCCCATGCTGGTATCAAGGCTCTTGCCATCATAGATAGCGGTCGCCGAACAGCCATTGCCCAAATGCGCAGTAAGCCAACCGTGCTTACCGCTAGCCTCTGTGATTTCACTAGCGCGCTCAGAGACATAAGCATGTGACGTGCCATGAAAGCCATAACGACGAATCTTATGTTCTTCATAAAGGTTTTTTGGCAAAGCATAACGGAAGGCCACGGGTGGCATGGTTTGGTGAAAAGCTGTATCAAAAACGACGACTTGTGGAATATCAGGATAAATGGCTTGGACGGCCTCAATACCTAAAGCATGGGCAGGATTATGTAGCGGTGCCAATACTTTTAGACGCTTTACTTCATCAAGCACATGGTCGTCAACGCGCACTGCTTCAGAGTATTCACGGCCACCATGAACCACGCGATGACCGACCGCGATGAAGTGATACTGCTCTAGTAATTCAAGAATTCTTTGTAGGGCTAACTTATGATTGCCACCTGGGATTGAAATCTCAAGCTTCTCACCATTTAAGGTAGTATGTTTGATACGGGCAGTATCAAGCCCTAAGTTTTCGGCCAGACCTGTGATACGAGTATCAGTATCGTCGCTAATCAGCGCGTATTTGATGGAAGAAGACCCACAGTTGAGCACTAAGGTAGGGTTGGTGAGGGGTGATGTTTCAGTATTTTTATCATCAAAAGTGGTGGTTGGGCTGGCGCTCATACTCTATCCTTAGATTATATTTTATAGATGGCTTCATACTCGATGAATACCGATTAAATAAACAAAAAACAGCCATATCCCTGCTGATATATATGGTGCAAAGGATACTGCTGATTTTGATCACGCTTGGGCTGATACTATCAATAAGTAGTGGTGAAAGGGCAGACTAGCGCCTCACCATAATTTTATAGCAACAGTTCTATAGTAACAGCCATCAAGCTGAGCATCATAATGTAACACATTTTTATGACCATACCACGATAACCACAAGGATTAACAGGCAATCGTGCTATACATTGCATACAATCGTACACCGATTGTACCTAGTGATTATCAGACAATTTGGCAAAAAATTACGACCAATAAAAATTGTAAGAAAACTTTTCTGAACGGATATTAATGACTATTAGAGGAAGCTGTGACGAGTCGATAAAGGCAAACAGCATTAACATTATTTATTACCTTAAAGTCGTGATTGGAATTAACCAGACGAACCAATCACAATGATGATACTGTGCTAAATTTATTGCCCAGTCGTATTCAGTATGCGTACCGCTTTATGTCATAATGCTATTATTCAAAGCAGCCTTATTATATGCTTTTTCACAGACGGCTTCCGTTGTCAGGTCACAGGTTACCCACTTTATGCTTACTATCTGCCGCGCATCAAAACCCGATTGTACGACTGTCGCCAATATTAATAGCACGAGCGCTGGTCGCCGTGCCATCTCTACGCTCCTGATCAGTGGCATAGTAATGCTGGGTGTGACAGGCTGCGGCCAAAAGGGCGCTTTGTATTTAGAAAATGCAGATAGCCAAACAGGGCAAAGCAGTAGCGAGATGTTAGAGAGTACCAGTCATCCGCAAGATGCCGCGTTTGCTGGTATCGATGATGACAACCGTCAAAAACCGCTCGATGCTCAAAAAAACCAGAACTTTGAGCTACCAGAACCGAGTAATGATCCAAACGATTATTAGCAAACGGTGGGCGCCCTCACTTTATTTTTAATATTCACACTTAATACCCTGATTAAATTAGAGATGTTTATATGAGTCACTCTGAGACACAAACTGGCGAATCAATCGCTATTGAAGCCGTCACTACCCAAACTGAGCAAGGATTGTATGTTGATCCTAAAGCCCTAACTGCTCACTTGCCAGCTTTGCATTATCATGATGAAGCGCTGCATATGGAGCAAGTCAGTATTGAGTCGCTCGCTAAACACTATGGCACACCCTGTTATGTCTACTCAAAACAAGCGATATTGGACGGCTATCATGCCTATACCGATAGCTTTGCCAGTTTGGATCATCAGATATGCTACGCCGTAAAGACCAATTCTAATTTGGCAGTGCTTAGCGTATTGGCACAAGCAGGCGCAGGGTTTGACATCGTGTCACGCGGCGAGCTGATGCGTGTGTTGGCTGCGGGTGGAGAGGCGTCACGTGTGGTATTTTCAGGCGTTGGCAAAACATATGGCGACATTGAATATGCGCTTAACCAAGGCATCAGCTGCTTTAATGTTGAGTCGATCAGTGAGCTTGCGTTAATTAATGAGGTTGCAAAGACCCTCGATAAGCGCGCGCCCATCTCATTGCGCGTCAATCCAAATGTCGATGCCAAGACCCACCCTTATATCTCGACTGGGTTAAAAGACAACAAGTTCGGTATCATTCATGAAGACGCGATCGCCGTTTATGAGCAAGCAGCAGCTTTATCTCACATCGATATCATTGGCATTGATTGTCATATTGGCTCTCAATTGACAGAGGTGGCACCATTTGTCGCAGCATTGGAAAAAATCGTTGAGTTAATCGATATCCTACGTGATAAAGGTATCAATCTGCGTCATATTGATTTAGGCGGCGGTGTGGGCGTGCGTTATATCGATGAGACGCCAGTGTCTATCGACGCATTTGCAGCGGCGCTATTACCAACCTTGAGCAAGCTTGGCTTAACCGTGTTCTTTGAGCCGGGCCGCAGTATTGTGGCCAATGCGGGTGTGCTACTGACCCAAGTTGACGTGTTAAAACCGACGGTACACAAAAACTTTGCCATTGTTGACGCGGCGATGAACGACTTGATTCGCCCAGCTTTATATCAAGCAGAAATGGCTATCATTCCAAGCAAATTGCCAAGCGACGGTATCGACACCGATGATACAAAAGCATGGGATATCGTGGGCGCCATTTGTGAGACGGGCGACTTTTTGGCAAAAGACCGCCTATTGTCTCTAAGCCAAGGCGACACGCTAGCTGTCACAGGCGCTGGCGCTTATGGGTTTGTCATGAGTAGCAATTACAATTCGCGTCCGCGTGCTAGCGAGGTGATGGTGTCAGGTGATCGCCATCAGCTCATCCGTAAGCGCGAAACCATCGAATCTTTGTATGAGAATGAGTTATTGTGGCAGGACTGATTTGAGGCTATACCAAAAAGCGCTCTAGATTTGATACATAAAAACCCATTGTTATCTCGCAATGGGTTTTTTTATGGGCGAATTTGACAATAACTGATGAAGGGACATTTTGCGAAAAGGCTCAGATGGCTGACAAAATAAGTGTCAGTAATAACGTAAAGAAAATATCCATAAAACATGAATAAAATAAGAGCGTTTTATAGCGCCAAATATGTGTTTGCAATAGGGTATAGCGGTGAGAATGACTGGGCATTTGATGACAGTGAATATTATGATTGTATCTGACAGCGTGCTAATATAAGACATACATAAAAATAGGATAGGATATCAAAGGTATGCTAATAGAATTTACTAAGATGCATGGTCTGGGCAATGATTTCATGGTCATTGACTTAGTGACACAACGCTTAGAATTAACCAAGGAGTTGGTGGCGT
The DNA here is from genome assembly GCA_963744895.1 of uncultured Gammaproteobacteria bacterium. Lineage (GTDB taxonomy): Bacteria > Pseudomonadota > Gammaproteobacteria > Pseudomonadales > Moraxellaceae > Psychrobacter. Next base: position 462,680 of record CAVUUW010000003.1, on the reverse strand, counting down.
TATTGGGAGATCGGCATTTAGGCATCGGGTTTGATCAATTGTTGGTCGTTGAGCCACCGATGCGTCCCGACGTTGATTTTAGTTACCGTATTTTTAACACCGATGGCACAGAGGTTGAGCAGTGCGGTAATGGCGCTCGTTGTTTCGCGCGTTTCGTACAGGCGCGTAAATTGTCATTCAAGCAGCGCCTACGCGTCGAAACGGCAAGTGGTGTGATTTCGTTGACCACTGACCGTTACGGCTGGGTAGAAGTCGACATGGGTAAGCCTAAGTTTGAGCCAAACGAGATTCCATTCACGCCAAGAGCCACTACCAAGATTCAAAACGCCTATCATTTAGATGTTAATGGTACGCCTGTGCAATTGTATGTTGCCAATATGGGCAATCCGCATGCGGTGATCAAAGTTGACAATGTGTTGGATGCAGAGGTCGAAAAATTGGGCAAGGCCATCGAGTCGCATCCCGCGTTTCCTGATCGGGTCAATGTCGGTTTTATGCAAGTGATGAACCAGCGCCATATCCGCTTGCGTGTGTATGAGCGCGGCGTTGGTGAGACACAAGCCTGCGGTACGGGTGCATGTGCTGCTGTTGCTGTTGGCATACGAGAAGGTTGGCTTGATGAAGGCGAAGACGTGCGTGCGCAGCTTTATGGCGGTAGCATGATTATCAAATGGCAGCCAGGCTATGCGGTCATGATGACGGGTCCAACCGCCTTTGTCTATGAAGGCGTGTTTAGCCCAGATGGACTAATGGCGCAGGCAGGTATCAAGCCTGATCCAGAACGCTAAGGACTGGTTTTGACATGAGTGTGTCCACTAACAAGGTTTCTACTAACATGGTTTCCGCTAATCAGGGTCAGTCGACCGAGGCAGGCTCATGGCTATCGGCCAAGCATGCTGTCACGGTTGAGTCGGATAACGCATTACGGGAGTTGTTATCGCCTGTGCATCGTTGGCTAAATACTTTGTCCGTGCGTAATCATTCCGAGCACACACTGACGGCTTATTTTGCTGGATTGAATCAGTTGGCGCTGTTTTTGCGCGGTAAGCGCTTGACGTGGACACGCTGCGATAAACGCCAACTGGCACAGCACATCAGCCAACGCCTAGATGAGGATAAGCTAGCGCTGGCTAGTGTCCAGCAAGAGCTATCAGCCATTCGCCATTTTTATGGCTGGTTGATCGAAGAAGAGTTGGCACGTATCAACCCAACAACTGGCTATCAGCTAAAACGTAGCCCCAGACCCTTGCCTTCTATTGCCGATGTGGATTTATTGACGCAACTGCTTGACCAAGAGATGCCTGATACACCAGAACAAGCTCGCTTATGGCTGCGTGATAAGGCGATGTTTGAGTTGCTTTATAGCAGTGGTTTACGGGTTGGTGAGCTGGTGGCGCTCGATATGGCAGATGTGGATTTGTCAGATTTACGCGTCAGAGTCACGGGTAAGGGTAACAAAACGCGCTTGGTGCCATTGGGTGCCAAAGCGGCAGAGGCAATCATGCGCTATCTACCACATCGTGATCTATGGGTAGAACAGCAAGATAGAGCGCTCTTTATCAGTGAAAAGCTGGGAACTCGCCTGTCTACGCGTGCGGTTCAACAGCGTTTAAAAGTAGCCGCGACTCGCGCTGGTATCGCGCAGAATATGTATCCCCATTTGCTGCGTCATTGTTTTGCCTCACATATGCTCTCAGGCAGTGGCGACTTGCGCGCTGTGCAAGAGATGCTTGGGCATAGTGATATCAGCACCACTCAAATCTATACCCATGTGGACTTTGCCAAATTAACACAAGTCTATGATCGTGCCCATCCCCGTGCTACTCATGTGCGCAATGATAGCGACGCTACTTGACATCTATGTCCAAGTTATCCGAATAATTCAAATCTAGACATTTTATGCCAACCGATGACAGTCAAAGATAGGCAGTTTTTGTCGGCCTTGTTTTTGAGAGGCGGTATCCAAAGACGCCATGACAAGGGCGTAATTCTTATCTGCGGCGCTATCGGTAGAGTTATTCAGCGCGCTATTATCATAGCTGTTTAACACCGTCCCATCATAAGCGGTAATCGCCGTATGTCCCCATGTCTGACGGGTATTACCATCTTTATAAATATGATCGCCCCCTTGAGCCGCGCCAATCACCATGCACTGACTGTCCAACGCTCGTGCCTGTAATAAAAGCGACCAGTGTGCTTGCCCCGTCAAGTAGGTAAAGGCAGAAGGCGCGCTCAAGATATCTGCACCCGCTTGACGCAAACGCTGCGCCAGTGCCGGAAAGCGCAAATCGAAACAAACCATCATACCTAGCTGATACACATCATCTGCTGTTTCAATAGTCGTAACCACTGTTTGCGTGCCCGGCTCAAAGGTTGCCGCTTCGTTATAACTGCCTTGCTTGTCAGCAACTGTCGCGGTAAATAAATGAATTTTGTCATAGCGCGCCACCTGTGTGCCATCTGGCGCAAATAGCTGACTGACCTGTCGCAATCTGTCATTAGGAACGTGCGTACCATCAGGGCGATACGAGCAGGGCAGAGAGCCTGCTAGAACGTAAATGCCGTGCGTGCGTGCATAACCTGCTATCGTTGCAGATAAATCATCAAAGCGTTCAGCAGTAGCAAACTGCCTACCCATGCTACAACAGTTTTCAGGCAAGACGACTAGCTGAGCCCCTTGTGTACGCGCATCAATAATCGCGGCCTGTATATCAGATAAGTTTTTGTCGATGTCTTGCTGGCTATTCATCTGTACAGCTGCAGTGATAAGTGGGGACGTATTTGTTGCGTCATTCATAGTATGTTGCTCCTTGACGTTTTGAAATAGACTCAGTGGCTTTGAATTTTTTGCCAGATTATATGTTTTCTCTTGATTTTATGGCAGTGCCAAAAGGCTTAGTATGTTTTTACACGGTCAGTAGGTTTTTTATAAATGTGCATTATCGAGAACAAAATAGACAAACTGAGGGTTATTTTTCAGAAGTGTGTCACAAGTATATCTGAGCCGGATATAAATTATCATAGCAAAATTGCGGCAAAAAATGCTATCGTCATGTCTTGATAAGGTTAAAGGCTCCCTTTAACTGGCCTCTATATTTAAAACCTCAACCGGAGTGTAATAAGTCACTTATGAGTATGTCGTTCGGATTGGCGACCACGCTGAGCACCTCACAGAAACTGACACCGCAGATGCAGCAAGCCATCAAGTTGCTGCAGCTCTCTAGTCTTGAGCTTGCGCAAGAGGTTCAAGCCAAGCTGGACAGCAATCCGTTATTGGAGCGCATTGAAGAGGAAGACGAGTACGATACTGATCATAGGGAAGAGGATTTAAATGAACCTTTGACGCTCGATAGTTGGAATCAGAGTACTAGCACCGAGTCATTTAGCACAGCCTCTGAATTCGATGAAGAGGTTAGCGATAGTTTTGATAAACTACAGCAATCAAGCATGGATGATGACGCGATAGACAGCTATGTCACCGACTATAATGATGATAGTCAGGGTGATATTGATAGGTTTGAGAGTAACAATCCTGCTTCTGCGTCTACCAGCTCTGCCAATCATAAGGGTGATGAGGATTTTGACGTTTATCAAGGTGGAACGTCTGCCACCATTCAAGATCACGTGCGCTGGCAGCTAAACTTTAAACGGCTATCAGAGGCGGACATGCTCATTGCCACTTATCTGATGGATTCTATGGACGACATGGGGTTTATTCAGCTTGATATTGATGAGCTGTTGCAGAGCTTTGATACGATGGCGAGTTTTTATCAATGGGATGAGCGGGTTGAGCACGACGAAATTATGGCAGTGCTTCGCATTATTCAATCTTGTGATCCGCTGGGTGTGGGGGCGCGGAATTTGAGTGAATGTCTTGCCATTCAGTTGTCCAAGCTCGATGCTAAAACTCAGTACCTAAAAGAGGCGCACGCGTTACTCTCAGCCAGTGAGCACTTGGTGAGCAATAATATCAAAGCTTTGACTGAGCGCACAGGCCTTGCTGCTGCCGATATTACACCAGCCATCACATTGTTGCGCACCTTAAACCCGTCACCAGGGCTACTGTTTCAGAGCAGTCAACCAGACTATACTCAGCCGACGTCAAGCTACGATATCCCTGATGTCCTGGTTAGTCCTGTGCGTCATCATAAAAGACATGGCGACTCAGATGCACAAAACGAGGGCTGGCACGTTCGTCTCAACCCTGAGACCTTGCCAAAGCTGCGTGTCAATCAAGAATATGCCAACTTAGTCAAACGTGGTGATGACAGCCCTGACAATCAATACTTACGAGAAAACCTGACCGATGCGCGTCTGTTTATTCGTAGTATCGAAGAGCGTAACCAAAACCTACTAAAAGTAGCGACCAGTATCGTGCGCTATCAGCAAGACTTTTTACAGTATGGCGCGACAGCCATGCAACCGCTCATCCTAAAAGTAATCGCAGAAGAAGTAGATTTACATGAGTCCACGGTCTCGCGCTTGACCACCAGCAAAACTATCTTGACGCCGCAAGGATTGTTTTCGCTCAAGCACTTTTTTTCATCTCATGTCAGTAGTACAGAGGGTGACATCTCATCGACGGCAATCAGCGCTATGATCAAACAGCTGATCACTGACGAAGATCCCAAAAAGCCATTGTCAGATAGCCGTATAAAGGACTATTTATTAGCAGAAGGTATCGATATTGCCAGAAGGACGGTGGCTAAATACCGTGAAGCTATGAATATCGGCTCCTCCACGCAGCGCAAACAAAAGTATTAGGGTCTGTTGACTATAATGGTTTTAAAACAATGCGCCATGATGAGGACAATCGATATTAATATAGCGACTTTCAAATATAAAAAATAAAATTTTTTGATTATATAGAAACATTAAGGAAACAACATTTATTATTACATTTAATTACAATTTATTGGCTTGCTACTCTCTGAGATTCATGACAAATTAGAGTCCTACCAAGAACGAAAATCCAATTATTAGTCTAAACGGATAAAGAGGCGATGTTAAAAGGACACGTTTTTTACATTAAAAATATTTGGGTTGTTGTTGGTAAGGCAGGATGATAAAAGCAAGTACGCTGACTCATCCGTTGATTATAAGTAATAATATAAGTAACAACAAAAGGACGATAATATGAATGTTTCTATCAGTGGTCACCATATCAGTGTTACCGAAGCTATGGACACAGCGGTTCGTGAAAAGCTTGTAAAAGTAGAACGACATTTTGATCAGATACAAAGTATTCAAGTCATCCTATCGCGAGACAATAGCGGCGCAAGCGATGGCGGTCAAAAGTGTCATAAAGCTGAAGCAATTTTGCGAGTCTCAGGTCAAGAAATGTTTGTCCAATCCTGCGAAGATGATATGTATAAAGCCATTAATGAGATGGCTGACAAACTTGATAGACAAGTACGCAAATATAAAACCCGTCAAGAGCGTAAGAAAACTCAAGGGGCAGGGCGCGATCATCGTTACGAAGACCTTACTACCGCCGAAGTGGCACCAGCCGTTTAACTCTGTTAAGAGTTAGTGGTTCTAAACTGAATAAATATCAATTGTTATAATAAAAAGCATACAATAAAAAAGACCTCAAACGTATCAGACGTTGAGGTCTTTTTTAATACTGTACTATAGAAAATAGCTATTTAAAAATCGCTACTGATTTTAAAACCAACCACTCTCTCTATCAACTGGTAATCTTTAGCCCGATATAAACTAGCCACCACCGACGGCCTGTACGACCTCAATATTCATACCCTCATCAATACGCAACTGGGCAAGTTCACTTTTTGGAATAAGCTCACCGTCAACCTCGACAGCATAACGACCTTGGCTTAACCCAAGCTCATTAATGACCAACTGTACCGTCTGATGGGTAGTTTGTAGATGTTTGCCATTCACACTAATATTACTCATAAAATCGCTCCTTAATAAGGTAATAATCCTTGTCATCGACTGACTATTGTAAAGGTTTCATCGATTACGACTGACGTTTTTCTTGACCTCAAGGTTCAAAGACAAATCCTTAAAGAACAAGACAGTGAATGTTGTACCAATAACGGCTACAAAAGTTACTGGATTGACTGACCCAAACGGAAAGTCGTTATCGCCAGCCACAGCCAGCCACCAATCATCAAGACACCACCAATGGGCGTAATCGCGCCAAACCAGCGAGGGGCGCCAAGCGTCATTGCATATAAGCTACCAGCAAAGATAATAATGCCAATCTGTAATAGCCAAGCTGTGGTTTGAGTGGTGTATTTGAGTTGAATCAATAAACCCACCAATAACAAGCCGAGCGCATGTACAAACAAATAGAGTGTCGCTGTATGCCACCATTCAAGTTGCTGACCACTGACTAAATTTTTTAGACCATGGGCACCAAAAGCACCCAAAGCCACGGCCACAGCCATATTGATCGCAGCGATTCCTATCCAATTTATCATGGCAACACTCGTATTATGTAAAAGCAATTCATAATGTATGAATTTCTAGCGCAAATAAGAGACGCCCACTGCAAAAGTGGGGCATCTCTAATCAATCTCTACTAATGACTCTCTATTAATAATTCTCGATCGCTATTAATAACTACTGAACATCTTCAGGTAAAATTACACTATCAATGGTCATCGCATCACGGATTTTATCCATGGCATTTTTCTCAATTTGGCGTACGCGCTCTGCCGAGATAGAGTAAACCGCTGCCAATTCATGCAAAGTAGATTTTTGCTCAGACAGCCAGCGCTGCTCGACGATATCACGTGAGCGATCATCTAGTGTACCCATCGCTGCTATTAAGGCAGATGAATTGTTTTCTTCCCAATCCTCTTCCTCTAGCTGCTCAGCAGGGTCGATACCATCTTCTAAAAACAATTGCGGGGCATAACGACCGTCATCATCATCGCTTGATTGCGCTTCAAATGACGCATCATAAGACGTCAAGCGTGACTCCATCTCTAACACTTGCTTGCGCGTGACATTTAGGTCAGCTGCAATCGCATCTGCCTCTTCTAACGTGAGCTGATTGTTGGTCTTTTTAAGACTACGCAGGTTAAAGAACAATTTGCGATGGGCTTTGGTCGTTGCCACTTTGACAATACGCCAGTTACGAATCACGAACTCATGAATCTCAGCTTTGATCCAATGCACCGCAAAAGACACCAAGCGTACGCCTTTATTTGGATCAAAACGTTTGACCGCTTTCATCAGTCCCAAATTGCCTTCTTGGATTAAATCTGCTTGCGGTAAGCCGTAGCCTGAATAACTGCGAGCAATGTGAATCACAAAACGTAGATGTGACATCACCAGCAAACGAGCCGCTTCTACGTCGCCTTCGTCGTAATAACGATGAGCCAACTCTTGCTCTTGTACGGGCGTCAAAATGGGAATCTGATGGACAGTATTAATATAAGCACCCAAATTGACACCAGGTGCTGACAAGTGAGTAGGCATTGCCGGCACCAAATCGCGGGTACGGGTATCGCCAAGTGCATCGGCATCATAAGGTGGACGCTGAGCGGCCGCTTTCAGCGCGGCGTCGCGTGCTTCGTTTTTTATAGGTGCTGCATCGTCTTTTTTGCTTGTATTCGCAGCATCATTAGAAGTAGTAGCCATATTCTTGACCTTGGTTAAATAGTGACACAAATAGTCAGATAAAAATCTTTATAGTTCTAATTGTAAAGGATAGCAGCATTTAGTTGCTATCAGTTTTGGTAATGATGAAGTGATATATTGTATCGAAATGCGGTATTGAAGAATCAGTCTGGACTTGCTGGTTGGTTGGTTGATTGACCGTTAATACTAAAGTATTTGCTGCCTGTGTGTGCTGGCTTTGTCGACAAAAAGCGGCAATATCTGCTTGTGAGTTGGCATCGGTTGCGACGACGTACAATGACTCTCTATTTGCCACATCGCGTAACGCTACTTTGGTTTTCAATAGCGGCATTGGACAAGCCAACCCGCGACCATCGATAAAGCGCTTAATCACAATTGACGAGGAATCTATATCTGAACTATAAGTCAAATGCTCGTTATCGGCTAGCAACAATGATAAAAGAGCATCAGCCACGTGCTGATCAGCATCTGACAAAGCCAATGACAGATTTATAGAAGAAGGTACACTTACGATGGATGAGTTAACAGCAGTCATAAAATAAACCTTATACATATTAATCTGTTGTTTTTATTTTTTATGATCCAATTTAAGATATCAATAGACAGTATCTGCTCTGAGGTAGTCATTATCAAACACTGTTTACCGAGTAATAACTGGGGAAGAAAGGGCAGCCCAATAATAATTTGGGTATATTGCCATCGTTCGTTATTATACCAAACAGCCAGTGCATAATTGCAGTTGAATATTATCAACGTAGTATTTGGCTCATTAGAATTACACAATCATGTTTCACAAAAGTGACGCACGGCTACGTGATTGGTAGTCAGCTGCTCATGAGAATTGACCTTGTATAAGCAAGCCCGTATAGTCAAAAGACGTTGTTATTGAAGAGAATGTTATCAAAAAATGGTGTTATTACTTAAATAGGATATGCCCTTGCCTCACTATCAATTGCCCCGCCATAATAAACGCTCAGCACCCAATGAGACATCCATGGATCAGCTAAATACCTATGTCGTCACCAAACGTTCGTCAGTGACAAGCCCTTTTTTAGCAAATGCTATCAAGCTAGGGGTTTCAGCGGCGCTATTGGCAATGACCACCGCCGCCAATAGTATTGACAGTGCCGATAACCGTAACAGACAAGCCGTGTCATTTTCGGATAATGTATGGCAGTCAAAAGATTTGGAATCCTTGAGTTTACCGAGCTTACGCGGGCAGGGTTTGAGCTTTGATGAGCAATACCAAAACAAACTGCTGGGTGAATGGTCACTGCGCCGCGCCAATGCTAGCATCAAAATGGAACATGATCCTTGGATACAAGAAGTCTTAAAAGACATGACGTGGCGTCTCAATGCGCAAGCACGGCAGCAAGCGCCTATGGGTTTGGTCATTATTGATAGTCCAAGTATTAATGCTTTTGCCGCACCGGGTGGCATCATTGGTCTTAATACAGGAACGATACTGGCGGCCGATAGTATGGATGAGCTGGCAAGTGTGGTGGCGCATGAGGTCGCTCACCTTAGCCAACACCATTACGAGAGCGGCGCTGATGAACGCAAAAAAGCCTTACTCATGCAGCTCGGCGGAATGCTGGCCGCGATTGCTGCCTCAGCTGTTGATGGCGATGCCGCCGCCGCTGTAATGATGGGTAGTCAAACCGCAACGATGAATAGCAGTATGGCCTTTAGTCGCAGTAATGAGCGTGAAGCGGATCGGGTTGGGATGCAAATCATGACGCAAGCTGGTTATGATCCAAGAGCCATGCCGCGATTTTTTGCGACAATGAATCAGCAAAGCCAGCTTAATCAAGTCGAAAATCGATTTCTGCCAAGCTTTGTGCGCTCGCATCCGCTCAGCGCAGAGCGTTTAAGTGAGGCGCAAAGTCGCGCCCAACATTATCCGTCTTTGTCATTAAATCAGCAGCAACGCTATCAAACGCTGTTCGATTTGCTTTATTGGCGAGTACAGAGTGCGGGCAAGCGTGCTTCGGAAAACGTATTAACGGCAGCTGCCAAAAATAGCCTCGGTGCCAAGCTTGCGTTGATGCATTGGTATGGCGAGCAGCAGCGTTTTGAGGATGCCACCGATCTATTGAATGAAATGACCGCATTGCCAGCGGCTCAGCAGCAAGCTTTAGAGCCGTTACTGACCATTACCCACAGCGAGATATTGAGTGAGCAAGGCAAGTGGTCGCAAGCGGCTGAAATGTTGGAGGGTCAGCAGCGTCTTTATCCTGAACGTCGTGACTTGCGGCTTTATCTGGCTGAAGCACTGACCAATAGCGATCAGCCAACAAGGGCGCAAGCACTGCTCAAACCATTGACTGAGCAGCAGCCAAGTGATCGCTATGCGTGGCAAAGTCTACAATTGGCTAATGAAAAACTCGCCAAAACCACGACTTCCCCGCAACTGGCAAGCATTGCGACCATCAATGCACTACGCTATCGTAGCCAAGATCAGCTATGGAGTGGTCGCTACGAGCGTGCGCTCACGTCTCTAACACAAGCCAAGCAACTGGCTGAAAAAATGCAAAATACCGCTCAAGCCAGTAGTGCCCGTCCGCTTTTGGCCAATATTAATGCAGAACTCAAAGCCGTAAAAACCGCCAAAGACTTTGAACCTTAGGCGGTCATTTTTAACTTATCGAGTCGCGGTTGTTTTAGAGTGAAAGCTTGGCGCAAATCTTAATGACAAATGGTATTATACCTTGTAGTGCGTCTTTTACGAGTTTAGAGATTAGGGCAGGATCTGCGCGGCCAGCGGTCTTGGTCTTTAGCACACCCATCACGCTACCCATCTCACGCATTGATGTGGCACCTTGTTCGGCAATCTCAGCATTGACTAACGCACTGATCTCATCATCGCTCATTTGTTGTGGCATAAACTCATTGATGATATCAATCTCGAACTGCTCTTTATTAGCCAAATCATCACGGCCATTTTCTGTAAAAATAGTGAGTGACTCTTGACGCTGTTTGAGCTGCTTTTGTAGTACTTCTAATACTTGTGCGTCGTCGAGCTCTGTTTGGCGATCAATTTCAATCTGTTTGACGACCGATTGTACATTGCGCAAGACTTTAACACGCTCAAGCTCACGAGCTTTCATAGAGGTTTTAATCGTATCTGACAAAGTCTGTTTAAGTTGGCTCACTGTTATTATCCTTGTACGTTGAAATTTATTTGATGCATGCTCTTGATAACTGTCTGGCTAAAAGCCTACTGGTACGGTTTTTGAGCAAAATGATATAAGCAATAATAACAAAAATTGTAGCATAAAAAACGCCACTGATATCGATGGATAACAGTGGCGTTAATGTAGCGCTGGTACTTAACTAATCAGATTGTTGATTAGTACATACGAGTGGTACGAATAGTTTCGCGTTGTAACTTTTTCTTATAACGCTTTACAGCAGCTGCTTTTTTACGCTTACGTACTTGCGTTGGTTTTTCATAAAACTCACGCTTACGAACGTCTGATAATACACCAGCTTTTTCACAAGCACGTTTGAAACGACGGATAGCGATGTCAACTGGTTCGTTTTCTTTAACCTTAACTGCAGGCATGAAGACTCCTTGATTAGGATGAGATATAAGGGCATTAGTTTGGCTGTGTATTAGTATTTAGCCGTAATATCTCAAGATTACAGGCATCAGCTCAAACTAGGATAATCCTACGCATTGGCGTAAGGGCAGGTATTTTAATAAAAAATACCAACAAAGTCAATGATTTTAATGGATTATCCCCTATTTATCATTGAGTTGTCTAGGGTAGTAAGGTCAATGGTTAAAGTTGATTCTTTTAAAACCGAGATAGCCCGACTGAAATGAGTTTGTTATTAGAATGGGTTAATAGACAATGGCGTAAATAAAAAACCCCTACTGTCTATAACGGTTTGATTAGAGTTTGTGCTATGATAATTTCCATAAAGTAGTGAGCGTATTAACCGTTTTATAGGTATTTTATTGAGGATGTTGCAATGAAAAAATCAGTACTAAATACGGCGCTAAGCACCGCATTTGTCGTCGCACTTGGCTTTGGAATTAGCGCTTGTAGTGGTGAAAAAGAAGGCGAACATGACTCACATGAAGTCATGGCAGTAGATCGTGTCGATGAAGCGGCTGAGCTTGCTCGTGCCAATGCGCCTGAAGCTGAAGCATATGGATTTTCCAGAGACTTCTGCAACGGCAGTGGCAGACAATGCGACGGCAGCTGATGAAGCAGGTGCGACTGAATCTGACGCGATGAGTGTTGAGCAAGAAATAACAGGTGATACCGAAGAAGCCGTTGCTACCGACAGTGCAGCGACAGATATGGCTGGTACAGACAGTACTAGCACGGCAGCAACTGATGAGCCTGCGGCGCAATAAGTATTTGCTGGTCGATATAAATGGTCAGTTAACAAGATTTATAGTGTATAAGCGATCAATAAGCGTAATGATAAGTGTCTGCACTATAATAAGCCGCTACTATGAATGTCGAGTACAAATGGTATGATGATAAAGAAACAACTGCGTATGAGTAAGCTCACTTTATCTGCTATTGGCGTGAGCGCGTTATTGGTGCTAAGCGCCTGTAGTAGCGATAATACTGCAGACGAACCTGCTGCTGCCACTGATTCGACCCAGACTACGGCAGTGGCAGAGGGCGCACCAGTGGAAGAGACAGAGGTTGCCTCAACTGACAGCGGTACAACCAGAAGCAGTGGCACAGCCAGAACCAAGAAATGGCGACTGAACCTGAAGTATTGGCCGCTGATGCAGGCGTCAAGCTGTACGAATCTAACTGCAAAGTATGTCATGACGCTGGGTTACTGAATGCGCCAAAATATGGGGATGCAGCGGCGTGGGCACCTCGTTTGGCTAAAGACAAAGAAACGCTATATATGCATTCGGCTAAAGGCTTTAACAAAATGCCTGCCCAAGCGGTGGACGGCGTCACTGAAGCACAAGTAAAAGCCGCGGTTGATTATATGCTCGCGTCAGTAAACTGATATTTGTGAAGGTTCAACACGCCTTAACCATTGAAATTTGCTAAAATGACCGTCATTGTGACTGACAATGACGGTTTTTTTGTGCCTATTTTCCTTGCGACGCAAATATCCAGAGAGCAGTAATCAAAAACGCTGTAACAGATAGCACAACCACAAAAGCTTAAAGGCAAAAGTATGAAAGTATTGGGTTTAGAAACCTCTTGTGATGAGACAGGCCTAGCGATTTTTGATAGTGAGCAGATCAATAGCGACAATCAAGGTTTGCTTGGGCAAGTGCTGTACTCTCAGATTGAGCTGCATGCACTCTATGGCGGCGTGGTACCTGAGCTTGCCAGTCGTGATCATATACGCAAGCTTGTGCCGTTACTCAATGAGCTGCTCGAGCAGTGCGGCATTAGAAAAGATGAAATTGATGCGATTGCTTATACCAAAGGGCCGGGGCTTATCGGTGCTTTGATGACAGGTGCATTATTTGGTCGTAGCTTGGCCTATGGTTTAGATATCCCAGCGATAGGTATTCATCATATGGAAGGGCATTTACTAGCTCCGCTTATGGGTACCAATCCGCCAGCGTTCCCATTTGTCTCGCTTTTGGTATCTGGTGGACATACGTTACTGATTGCCGCGCATGGTGTGGGACGCTACGAAATCCTAGGCGAGTCGATCGATGATGCGGCGGGTGAGTGCTTTGATAAAGCCGCCAAAATGCTTAGGCTTACCTTATCCGGGCGGCCCTAATATTGCCAAATTAGCAGAAGCTGGCAACCCTGATGCTTACGCACTACCAAGACCAATGCTACATCGCGGTTTGGATTTTTCATTTAGTGGTATGAAAACAGCGGTACATAATCTGATCAAAGATACACAGTTCAGGCAATGGCTCTGATAGTGATCCACAAGTCCGTGCCGATATCGCCGCCAGTTTTCAGCATGCGGTCGTCGATACCTTAGTTAAAAAATGCGTCAAAGCGCTTAAGCAAGTAGAGATGAGCCGATTGGTCATCGCAGGTGGCGTCAGTGCCAACACTCATTTGCGCAAGACACTAGAAGCCGAGTTGGCCAAAATAAAAGCCACGGTTCATTATGCGCCGCCAGCTTTATGTACGGATAATGGTGCGATGATTGCTTATGCAGGTTATGAGCGCTTAAATGCTGGGCAGGCTGATGATTTGGCAGTTAGCTGTGTGCCACGTTGGCCGATGACTGAATTGCCAGCGGTATAATTGGATCTGAGACCTATCAAAAACTATCTTAATTAAGGACAGTCTATGCAGTGGCTTGCCATTGGTTTAGGAGCAGCGTTTGGTGCTTGCTTACGCGCATGGCTTGGACGTTTTAATCCGCATCACAGCTGGATTCCTTTAGGGACGCTTGGCGCCAATATCTTAGGTGGGTTATTGATAGGGCTGGCGCTGGTATGGTTTGAGCGTATGGGTAGCGGCCTCTCTCCCAATGTCAGACTATTCGTTGTCACTGGATTTTTGGGCGGACTAACGACTTTTAGTACGTTTAGTGCCGAGACCTTTACCTTGATTAACGATGGTCGCTTATTATCAGGTTTGATTTTAGTGGGTTTGCATGTTGGACTGACATTATTGGCGACCGCGCTTGGCTTTTACTTTTTTAAGCTTATTTTATAACCGTTGATAGATATTACTTGTTTAATGGTCTGATTTAAGTAGTTACCGAAATATAATCTATTTTAAGTGGTCTGCTAATGAGTTTACAGGGCAAAATAACTGGTTTCGTTGGGGTATGGTTTACAATACTTTCTTATTATCAATTGCCGACGAAAGTTGAAACCATACATAAATGCTCTGAAAATCGATCATTAATCACCTGACTAGTAAATAGCTGTTTGTTCAGATAATTTTAGATACTTAATCTCTTCAACTCATTTTCTAGCCCACTATAACGTATTTATGAATCTCGCCTAATAAATTCAGATATTCGTAAATTCATAGTATTTTTCTTCTGACGTTACCATTTCGTCTACACCATTGACATTATAGTCCTTGGTAATCATTTTAACTTATTCTCAAATTTTAATATCGAATAGATGATGTTCTATCACTAAATTTGCATCTCTGCTGATTTCAATAATATGCTAATTCTGATAAAACATAATAAACCGACATGATTTATGCTTTATTATTAGCGTCTACTCTGTATAGAAGTAATTGCATTTAAATATACTTGATAAAAGCGGGCTCAAATCTTTTCTCTTTTAAGTATCTCAGGTACTATCAGATTTCTGATTCATCGATCGTAATACGTAAACTACCAAGCATGCTTTCCATAATATTTTGCAAAGTTTTGATATGTTTCATTATAACTGTGTTTAGATCTGACCCTACCGTTTTTCGCGTAGGAATTAACTTGAGAAATTTTAATATACACCTCGATAATCATTTCTTGCACTGTAATTTGATTTTATAGTAATTAATTCATATCTAATACTAGTTTTTCGAAAACAGTATAGCGGATCGATTGCTTAATTCAAATAGTTCGATTCCGGGAGTAATCTCTAGACACATAAACTCTGCCATCATTTCTCTAATAAATAATTATTAGTTGAAAGAGTAATTTTATAGTTTACCTATATTTCGTTTATCACAAACCATATAAATTTCTCTTTGAACATTCATCAATATGCTCGTCATATATACCTATTTCCTGTACTCGTCTGAATGCAAGCAAAGGTCCGTTCATGACAGAGTTGTCGTAATTCTTGGTTTTCACGATTTTTCCTAGTTTATCTAACTCTGGAATTAGCACATTATGATTAACTTTCAAAAGAAAGTTGAGTTCGCCTAAGTTCTAATGTTCTATTCATTAAATTCTGCCTGCTCATAACTATCTTTAGTTCTTTGAATCTATGTTTCTTGTTCTTTGCTATAAAAATAATGTATTCTATAACTCCTGCATGAACGCTGTGAACTACACTGTAATTGTTTTAGATGAGTCAAACCATTGATACCATTAGCCCACAGCCAAACATTCAAGTCCTCACCAGGGAACCATCATTTCTCCCAACGCCTATCATAACGTAAGAAAACGGACGGTATTTATAACCAAAAAATGTAATAGATAATAAAATCTAAACGGCTTCACTATCCCTTCCAATAAATTGGCGAATCCTTGCATATAAGCCATATCTTGACTAGAGGTACGGGTTGCGGCATAAAGCTGACAACGTACGCCATCGCCGAGTTTTCGCGAGACCACCCAGCCTTTTTTCTCATATTCAGCCACTACCCAGTCGGGCAGTGCCGCTACGCCGCGCTCACTGGCGACCAATTGAATCAGCATCGCGGTCAATTCTGTCGTACGAACATGCTTAAAGCTCACATGCGCTGGTGTCATAAAGTTGGCAATAATATCAAGGCGCTTGGCTTCTACGGGATAAGCGATCAAGGTCTCATCCGTCAGATCTTCTGGTTCAATCGAATCCTTGGCTGCCAAATCGTGCGTGGGCGAGAGCACCAAACGACTTTCGTACTCAAACAAGGGCTGATAACTAATTCCTTCTATGGGCAAATCGCTGGTGGTAATCAGCAGATCAATGTCGCCTTCCATCAATAAATGATGCGGCTCAGGCTCGAATCCTGTAGCAAAATCCAACTCCACATCTGACCATTCACGGCGATACTGATTGAGTATCGGCATCAGCCAATCGAAGCAACTGTGACATTCAGAGGCGAGGCGCAGTCTACCTGCTTGACCGTGGGCTAAGCGCTTGAGGTTGGATTTGGTACGGGTTACTTGCGGCATGATGCTGTCTGCCAATCCCAAGACCATCTTGCCCGCTGGCGTAAAGGTAAGCGGGCGGGTTCGGCGATTGACTAGGCTGATGTCGTAGTAGTTTTCTAGCTCTTTTAGCTGGTGCGAGACCGCAGAAGCAGTCACATGTAACTCATCAGCGGCGGCAGCGAGTGAGCCATGGGCACGCAGTGCCGTTAACGTATTTAGATGACGAAGCTCAAGCATGATTTAACCTAACTGCTAAAATGAGATAAATTCATTATAATCGATACTTTAATGATTTTCACTCAAAGTTTATATTAGATGCTACGCAAAGGATGGATCATTAGCGACGGCGTAACAAAAACTGCGAAATAACGACCAATACCAATGAAGCAACGAGGAGCAACGTACCGATGGCATTGACCTCAGGTTTGAGACCGACTCTTACCATAGAATAAATACGCAGGGGCAAAATCTCATAACTTGGACCTGTGACAAAGGTTGAAACCACCACATCATCTAACGATAAAGTAAAAGCAAGTAACCAGCCTGCCATGACCGCTGGCAAGATCACAGGAATCAATACGGTGCGCACCATCGTCGATTCACTGGCACCCAAATCACGCGCCGCTTCCATCAAACGCTCGTCTAAGCTACTTAAGCGCGCAAAAACAGTAATGACCACGAAAGGCAGGCAAAAGGTAATGTGGGCTAAGAGCAGGGAGATAAATCCTAACTGTAGACCAATCAACAAAAACAGCGCCAATAGCGAGATGGCAAGGACAATCTCAGGCGACATCATGAGCACAAAGAGCAGGCCATTTAGTAAACCTTTACCACGGAAATTATAGCGATGTAAGGCAAGGGCAGTCAGCGTTCCAATCAACGTCGAGACAGTGGCTGCGACCAATCCGAGCACAATGGAGTGCCAAAACGCATCGAGCATCGCTTGATTGTTGAATAGCGATTCATACCACTTTAAGCTAAACCCGCCCCAGTTGTAGCCGATTTTTGACTTGTTAAATGACATCACGACCAAGACGATGATGGGCAAATATAACAGAGCATAAATAAGGCCGAGATAGCCTTTGGCGGCGATACTACCCATCTTAAACGTACGCGAATGAGACATCAGGCCACCTCGTTAAAGTCGGTTTTGCCAATACGGCGACTACTGGCACGATAAGCCAGTAATAGTACCGCCATTGCCACGGTCAATAATACGCTAGCTGCTGCTCCAAACGGCCAATCGCGCGCATCCAAAAATTGGTTTTTAATGATGTTACCCACCAGCAGATTGCGCGAACCGCCCAAAATATCTGCCACATAAAACATACCCATCGCTGGCAATAGTACGAGCAGAACGCCTGATATGATGCCAGGTGTAGTCAGTGGCAGTACCACATGCCAAAAGGTCTGTGTTTTTGACGCTCCCAAATCTTGTGAGGCGAGCAGCATATCATTGCGCAAATCGGTAAAGACCGCGTATAGCGGCAACACCATAAACGGAAACAACAAATAAGTAAGACCAGCAATCACTGCCCCTTGCGTGTATAAGATATCAATGGGCGTATCAATGACGCCAATTGCTAGCAGCGCTTTGTTAATCAATCCATTATTGGCAAACAGCAACTTGAGCGCATACGTCCGTACTAATGAATTGGTCCAAAAGGGCAGGATCAATAGCATCATTAATAGTGGCTGCCAGCGCACTTTTACTTTAGAGACCAGCCATGCAAATGGATAGCCAAGCAACAGGCAAACCACCGTGGTAATGCCTGCCATCCATAGGGAATGCACAAACACCTCAAAATAAAGCGGGTCAAGCATACGGATATAGCTATCAATACTGACGGGCAAACTGATAAAGGCGCTACTGTCTCGGGTCAAAAAACTGACGGCGATGACCAATATGTTGGGCAATAACGCAAAGATGAGTAACCAACCCCAAATCAGCCAAAGCGTTGCCGTACGAAAAGCGCTTTTATTGCCTAAACTATTACGAGCCATTAGCGGTCATCCTTTAGTACAGGCGAGTGTTGCGCTGAGCCGTATTCTAAAGGCTCAGCGTCATCTGGCAATACCCATTCCCAGCCATCCACCCATGACACTTTCACGCCTTCATTTAACTTATAATCAAAGCTTGGATCATCTTCATCAAAGAACTCAGAGGCTTTGATAACATGGCCGTTTGTCAGCTCAATGATCGAATCTAACGTGCTGCCTTTATAGTTACTTTCGATAACGCGACCGATCAAACCTGTATGAGTGGCATCTTTAGGGTCATAAATTCTTAGGTCTTCAGGCCGTAGCAATAGATTGACGATATCGCCCACTTGTACGTCGCTTGCAAAGTCAGGACGGCGTAGATTACGTAAGGTGGTTGGGCCTTCTTGTGCTTGCGCCTCGCAGACTTCGACTTCAATGCGGCCATTGGTGACTTTGCCATCACGATCTGGCTGATCTGGATAGACGCCTTTGACTTCCGCTCTAAATAAGTTGGTCTCACCTATGAATTTGGCTGTAAATAAATTAGCAGGGGTTTCATAAATCTCAATCGGTGTGCCAATTTGTTGGAACCTGCCATCCTTCATTACAGCAATACGATCTGACATCGACAGCGCTTCTTCTTGATCATGCGTGACAAACACAAAGGTGATGCCAAGCTCGCGCTGTAGGCGTTTGAGCTCAGATTGCATTTGCAAACGCAGTTTATGATCGAGAGCAGACAAGGGCTCATCGAGCAATAGTAATTTGGGACGATTGATCACCGCGCGTGCAATGGCGACGCGTTGCTGCTGACCGCCAGACAAGTCTTGCGGCTTACGGTTGGCTAGGTGCTCTAGCTGCACCATGGTCAGCATCTCGCGCACACGAGTTTGAATCTCATCCTTGGGTACTTTTTTGAGCTTAAGGCCATAAGCCACATTTTGGGCAACCGTCATATGCGGAAACAATGCGTACTGCTGAAATACGGTATTAACAGGGCGCTTATCAGCGGACAATCCTGCCATTTGACTCCCATCTAAATAGATTGCCCCAGCGTTTGGTTGCTCAAAACCGGCAATCAAGCGCAGTAAGGTTGTCTTACCGCAGCCCGATGGCCCAAGCAATGTTAAAAACTCACCATGTCTGATATCAAGGTTGATATCGGTGAGGACTTCGGTTTGGTCATAGATTTTTTTGAGACCAGTCAGTTGCAACAACACAGGATCTGTATCGGAGGACGCAGGGGTTTTATGCGTGTTCAAAGATGAGTTGGTCATGGTATTCGTTCCTCAGCAGCGACGATGCTTGCGCAATGATAAAAACAGTTCGCTGTAATACAGGTGAGTGGTATGGGCATATGCGTGGTCATCTGGTTGCTGCGTATTATAACAAACCGCGAATATAAATCAGTGCAAGTTCGTTAAAGTTCTGCGATCTGCTTATATAACAATATTAAAATGAATCTTTTTGTCATTTTTTGAGGCTTGTTGCTATACAATCACTTTGTGGCTAAACAATGTGATAGGTAAGCTTGTGCTATCAAGGCTTGCAAACCGTTTAGCCAATAACTATTGATAAGTGTTTAAGTTATAAGTGTTCAAGACATTCTAATAAGTTTAAAACCATAAACATAATTTTAATCGTTTGAAAAGAAAGGATTTTTTATGCCTAATAATGAACGTCCAACCACAGGTCAAGAAGCGCTAGCTCTGCTAAAAGAAGGTAATGCGCGTTATGTGGACAGCTTGACCAATTCTGATCCGCTCATGCAAAAACGCCCTGAATTGGTCAGTAAACAAGACCCACTCGCCATTATTTTGGGCTGCTCGGACGCCCGTGTTCCTGTTGAGATCGTTTTTGATCAAGGCTTGGGAGATCTGTTCGTCATTCGTGTAGCAGGCAACGTGGTTGCGCCTTCTCAGATTGGCTCGGTTGAGTTTGCCGCCGAAACGTTCGGTACTAAGCTCGTGGTTGTGCTTGGTCATTCGCATTGCGGCGCGGTCACGGCTTGCGTCGAAACCTTAATCAATCCTGAGCAAAACTATTCTCCCAATTTACAATCGATCGTTGATCGTATTCGCCCCAGTGTCTATAACTTGCACGAATTGGCGACTGCCAATGGTCAAGACGTGGACGCTGACGAGCTCGTTGATCGTGCTATCCGTGCCAATGTGCGTATGTCGGTGAGCCAGCTTAAACATGGGTCGCGCGCGTTAGAGGACTTGACCAATAGTGGTCAGCTACTTGTCGTTGGGGCAGAGTATGACTTAGAGACAGGAATAGTCAGGTTCCTAGATAGCTAATTTTGACAGCTAGTTTGATGTTAATTTATTTTATCAAACACTGTTTATTCAGTACTTTTTCTTACAAAACCCACTCAATCCTTTGCTCATTTTTTATTATGATGAGAGGGTCAAGCGAGTCATCGACGCCATGGCTCGCTTTTTGCATTTATATTCTGTAAAACCACCTGCTATAAAAGCTACATGCTATGAAAACCATATGCTGTAAAAAATAGGATAATCATCATTATGTCTACTTCAAATACGGACGCAACCACCGACAATAATAATCAATCAATCGTCACTCAGCCTGATAGCAGCGTAAAGGCAGAGGGCGTTCAATCTATTTCTGCAAAGACAACAGGATTTACGTTCAATCACACCATGCTACGCGTCAAAGACCCCGTTAAGTCACTGGCGTTTTATACAGGCGTTTTGGGCATGACGTTGCTGGCAGTAAAAAAGTTCCCTGATATGGAATTTGATTTGTACTTTTTGGCCAAGCTTACTGAGAGCGAGCGCGAAAACTTGCCAGCGGGTGATGATTTAGAGATTTTTGCCTTCCGTCAGCGCGGTATTTTAGAGTTGACGCACAACTATGGTACCGAAACAAAAGTGGATTTTAGCTATCATGATGGCAATCAAGAGCCACAAGGTTTTGGTCATATTTGCTTTAATGTGCCAAATCTAGAAGAAGCCGTCGCTTGGTTTGATCAAAATAAGGTCGAATTCAAAAAACGCCCAGAAGAAGGTAAGATGAAGGGCATTGCGTTTATCAAAGATGTCGATGGCTACTGGATTGAGATCGTTCAAGCCGATTTGATGAGCTAGTTTTATAAGCTAAATAAGTAAGAAGGGTTTGTACGAGCAAACCCAGCCAATGGATAACAACTAAACCAATTAATCAAAGGAGTGACACTACGATGCCTACCTCTGAGGCAGACACGACAATAAATGCGGCGACAACTGCCGACACGGTACCGATGGAGGCGCTCACCTATCAAAGCATTATCGATTCAGCCAATGAGATAGTAGTCGGCTTTATGGAGCGCATTCCTTATTTTGTGGCGGCGCTCATTGTTATCCTGATTTTTTGGTTTTTGTCTATCGTCTTCAAAAAAGTGGTGTATAAACTTCTAGGTGGTCGTATTCGACATCAGAATTTGGTCAAGGTGTTCCAGCGTGTTGGTGGCTCATTGATTTTATTCATTGGGTTTATGATAGCCATGGTCATCGCCTTACCAGGATTTACGCCTGCCAAACTGATTGGGGCGCTCGGTATTGGTTCAGTTGCTATTGGTTTTGCTTTTAAAGATATTTTTCAAAACTTATTGTCTGGTATCTTGCTACTTATTTCAGAGCCGTTTCGTATTGGGGATCAAATTGTCTCAGGCGACTACGAGGGGACGGTCGAAGATATTAAAATCCGTGCCACGACCATTCGGACTTATGATGGCAGGCAAGTGGTGATTCCAAACTCTGATTTGTATACTTCCGCATTGACTGTCAACACCGCGTATAAGCAGCGCCGTTTGCAAGTGGCGGTGGGGATTGGTTATGAAGATGATATAGAGTCGGCAAAAGCTGAAATTATACAGGCGTTAAACAAAGCCGACACTGTCTCGAAAAAAGCCGAACCGAGTGTGATTGCTACTGGTTTTGGTGACTCAACGATTGATTTGATGGTGCGTTGGTTCATCGAAGATGGCACTCAAGCCAACAAGGTTGCCTCGATTCATCAAGTGATCGTAGAGATTAAGACGGCACTGGATGGGGCGAGTGTGAACATTCCATTCCCAATCAGAACCATTGATTTGAGTGATCCTTCAGTGACAGCCATTGTAAAAAAGCTGCATGAGCAGTCTGAGAGCAAGACAGAGAAAAATATAAACGAAGGAACGCCAGAGTAGGTTTTTATTAAACCATACTATTAAAAAAACCGCCGTATCAAATGATGCGGCGGTTTTTTATATCATGTCATCAGCGCTATTAATTGTTTTTGGCTCTAAACTCGGTATGACAAGATTTGCAGCTTGCACCGACTTCACCAAAGGCAGGTGTGACCTCGTCAGCGCTAGTAGCAGTTTGTGCAGCGGCATTTAGTTCAGCCGTGGCCTTTTGAAAATTATCTGCTTCAGCACTGAAGCCGTCACTATTAGACCATACCGCTTCAGTGGCATTACCAGCGGCGTCTTGGTTTTCAAAATGACTCCAAGGCGTGGCAGAGTCTTCTGCTAAGAACGCGGCTTGCTCTTTGAACACCGCTGCATCAAAGGTATCAGGTGCTTTGATCATATCTCCCATCACACCCATAGCATCACCCCAGCTTTTCATGCTGTCTTGACGCGCTTTTACATCGGTGTCAGTGGCTGGACTGCTGCATGCAGAGAGACCTAGGACGGCTGACATCAACGTGATACCAATGACCGACTTGAATGATTTGTTGGTGTAAACCTGTGCCATATAAATTACTCCTGTAAATTTGACTAATAATGAGCTGGCTTGCAAATGCTAGCCTGACATTAGACTATTATTATAAAAGGGATTGCTCATGCATCATTTAGAAGTACCGCCGCTTCTAAAATATTTTTTCAAAGAATAAAAGGTATTGTAACCGTTATTTACGCAACAATAGTTAAGATAGTTGTTATAGCATCGTAATGGTTAAAAGTATGATATGGGTTTCAGTTATTACCAACAATACGTTCTAGTAAGATGGAGCACGTCTAAAAACCGTCTTACCTTGCTCTGTTATGTACTATTGAGCGGATAAAAATAAAGCCAGCTAAGCGAGCTGACTTTATAAATAATGTTTAAATAACTCAAGGGTTAAAGTGCCAACCAATCACGCGGTTTTAAGTAATAATCAGTCAACTCAAATTCAGGCGTGCCTTCAGCAGGCTCTAAGCGATAGTGCCAGCTTGCAAGCGGCGGCATACTGACCAAGATAGACTCAATGCGGCCGTTGCTTTGCAGGCCAAATAAGGTACCGCGATCGTAGACCAGATTGTATTCAACATAGCGCCCACGTCGATAGAGCTGAAACGCTCGCTGCTCGTCAGTATAAGGCGTGTTTTTACGTGCTTCAAAGATCGGCATCATGCCGTCAAGATATCCGTTACCGACGGCTTTCATAAAATTAAAGCAAGTCTCAAAGTCCCAGCCACGACTGTCGGTACTGACATCATCATAAAATAAGCCGCCGATACCGCGCTGCTCATCACGATGACGTAGATGAAAATACTCATCGCACCACTGCTTAAAGTCAGGGTAGACAGTGTCACCAAAAGGTGCGCACAGATCATGGCAGACTTGATGCCAATGCACACAATCAGCGAGGACAGGATAAAACGGTGTCAAATCAAACCCGCCCCCAAACCACCAAATAGGATCTTCGCCTGCCGCTTCTGCCACAAACAGACGCACATTGGCATGGCTAGTGGGGACATTTGGATTGGTTGGATGCACCACCAAAGAGACGCCCATGGCCTGCGCTTTTCGACCAGCGATATCGGGATGGCGCGCCGTCGCTGACGCTGGTAGATTATGGACGTGAATGTGACTGAACATTACACCTGCTTTTTCAATCACTTTGCCGTCCGCTAATACGCATGAGCGACCACCGCCGCCTTCAGGGCGCTCCCAGTCATCAGGTACAAAGGTTGCATCGCCGCCGCCATCGCGCTCTTGTGCTTCTAACGCTTGGCAAATACGCGCCTGCAAATCGACTAAAAACTCACGCACACGCATGATGTCAGGATGAGTTGGCGTTACTGCCGAGTCTGACGCTGTAGGGTTTGGTGTCTCGTCTATCTTTGGAATACTCATAAAATATCTATTTATTTATTCAGGTGTATGGCGGTATTAAAATCTTTGTCCAGCAAGTGTCCCATGCGATCACGCTTGGTCGCTAGATATTCAGCATTCATATCATTTACTCCAACCAATAGCGGGACACGTTCGACAACATCAATACCATGTTCGGTCAGATAGGCCACTTTGTCAGGGTTATTGGTAATGAGTCTGACTGTATCAACGCCCACATGCTCAAGCATGGGTTTACACATATCATAAATGCGGGCGTCCGCTGGCAAGCCTAACATGAGATTGGCATCTAAAGTATCATGCCCTTGATCTTGTAAGGCATAAGCGCGAATTTTATTAGTCAGACCAATGCCGCGACCTTCTTGGCGCAAATATAAAATTGCCCCGCAGCCTGTCTCTTGAATCGCTTGCATCGCGGTATTGAGCTGTGGTCCACAGTCGCATTTTAAAGAGCTAAAAGCGTCGCCTGTCAGGCACTCGGAATGAATACGAATCAGCGGAATCAACGGTTCTGTAAGCGAGGTCTTTTGCTCGTCTGATATCGTATCATTGGGAGGCAATTCTGATGCACTGTCTGTATTTTGATCGACCGCAAACAAACCCACGGTTAGCATGACATGCTCTTGGCCTTCATCGTTTTCAAAAATATGAATATCAAACTCGCCATGACGAGTCGGTAGTTTGGCACTAGTGATAAATTGATATGACATTAACGTCCTACATAAGCCGATAATCGTGTCGGTAGAGGGTTGGTGATGATCCTAAAAAATAATAGAATCTTAGACACATTATTAGAATTAAGGTTAATAGTATAACCTGTTCGTAGAGACAGCGTGCTGATTGTCTCTGTGATGAAAACACACAAAGTTCACAAACGACGCACGATGATTAAAGCGACAATTAAAAAAAAATGCTATTATGCCATACTATTTTGACGGATACAGTGACAAGTCTTTGTCCTTACATTACTATGTCGTCACTAACATCCGATATTGATGCCAAAGAATTAATGCATAATATTAACGCTCGGTATTGAAGTGCCGTAGTGATGCTTTACCGCTGTCCATTGTGACAGCGTATTTATCTAAATAGTTTAGTGCATCTAGCATTCACAGGCACGTTGGAACAAGCACGTTCGACGATGCCATAAATAATTATATGGTCAATTACATCAATAATGGTGTAGATATTATTGACGTTTCTTAGTTAGCATCAGGCGCTAAGACAATGTCTTGTCAGCAGATTGGTAGGTATCGTACGGTTTATGCAGCAGTCACCTTCTTCCCCAAAGTCTCATTCCGTATCTGCGTCAGCCACTGATTCTGCTGCTCAGCTGTCGAATTTGCAGCAAACTTATACTGTGATTCCACGCGTGCGTCCTCAGACGCCTTTGCTTGATAGTATCACTGTGCCTTCTGATCTCAATACCTTGACAACGGCTCAGCTAATTACTTTGGCTGACGAGTTGCGTCTTTTTTTATTATATTCAGCTGGTCAAAGTGGCGGTCATTTTGGCGCCAATTTAGGCGTGGTCGAATTGACCATTGCCTTACATTACTTATTAGAAGCACCAGATGATCAGATCGTGTGGGACGTGGGCCATCAGGCTTATGCACATAAGGTATTGACGGGGCGCCGTGATCTGTTAGGTACTATTCGCTCAAAAGATGGCCTGACCGCTTTTCCTGAACGGGCAGAATCTATTTACGACACCTTTGGTGTGGGTCATTCATCAACCTCTATTTCAGCAGGTTTGGGTATGAGCCTTGCGCTGCGTTATCAAGGGCGCACACAAACCGTTGCTTGCATTATTGGTGATGGCGCAATGACTGGCGGCATGGCATTTGAGGCCATGAATGATGCAGTACAACAAGATGCCGATCTGTTGGTTATTTTAAATGATAACGATATGTCGATATCGTGCTCTATCGGTGGTTTTTCGCGGTATTTGGCGATGCTTTGGGAATCAGGTTATCAGGTTGATATCTCTGAAACAGGCGAACCTATTCTATGCCGTCGTCCCGATATGCAGACGTTTGATCGTCGCAACCGTCATAAAGAGATGCGCGATGTTCCGCAGCTAGAAGACAACTTATTTAAAGCGATTGGCTTTACGTATTTTGGTCCTTTTGATGGTCATGATATTCCTGAACTACTACGGGTATTATCGCTTGCCAAGCAACTAAAAGGCCCTGTTTTAGTCCATATTTATACGACGAAAGGCAAAGGCTTTGCACCTGCTGAGTTGGATCCCGTTGGCTATCACGCGATTAGTAAATTGCCTGACGAAATACCGAGCAACGCTAAGCAGAATCCTTCTGAAAAATCACCAGCAAACAAAATACCTGCTTTAAAATACTCGCAGGTATTTGGCCAGTTCTTGTGTGACAAAGCAGCCAACGACGATAAGCTCCTCGCCATCACACCTGCGATGGAAGAAGGCTCAGGAATGATCGACTTCGCTCGTCAGTTTCCAGATCGTTTTTTTGATGTGGCGATTGCAGAGCAACATGCGGTTACGCTAGCCGCTGGTATGGCGACGCAGGGTGTTAAACCCATCGTAGCGATTTATTCAACGTTTTTGCAGCGTGGTTATGATCAATTGATTCATGATGTGGCTTTGCAAAACCTAGACGTGATGTTTGCGATTGATCGCGCTGGGTTAGTCGGCGAAGATGGTGCAACCCATGCAGGCGTGTTTGATTTTGCGTTCTTGCGCTGTGTGCCCAACATGTTAATTGCTGCGCCAAAAGATGAGAACGAATGCTACCATTTGCTGAATACCTGCTACGAATATGACGGATGTACAGCAGTACGTTATCCGCGTGGCACCGGTACAGGGGCGATGATTGAACAACCAGCTCAAACATATAATATTGGTGAAGCAGTCATAGAGTCGACTCTAGGCAACGACACTGCGCCCAAAAAATTGGCGTTGCTAGCTTTTGGCACAATGGTTGCAACTGCTCAGCAAGCCGCCGAAAGCCTGATCAAAAAATACGATGTAGATTGTCAGGTACGGGTGGTCAATATGCGCTGGGTGAAGCCTTTAGATTCGGCTTTATTAGAGACCTTATTGACACAAGGTATTACTCATATCGCGACGTTAGAAGAGCATGTGGTTATGGGCGGCGCGGGCAGCGCAGTGAATGAGTATCTTGCTTAACGAGTCACCTGCTTTTAAACACAGTCGCCCCATTATCTGTAATATTGGCATTCCCGATCGTTTTATCGCTCATGGCTCACAAGCGGAGCAATGGGCTGATAGCGGTTTAGACGTCGATGGTGTGACCGCGCAGCTCCAAAAACTGTTGTCATAAGCCATATTTTTTAAATTGGCGGTATTTTTTAGAGTAAGATCGCTCGTATGATTTGAGCGTTGTTTTAGATAGATAAAAGCTTAAGAGATATAACGAACGCCTGCTAGCCGTAGGTGATAACTTTTTTACAACTTGCGCAGTGCATGACAACCATCGAGATAGCGATTGGTTTAATCTTGATTGGTTTGGTGAGTGTGGTGGTTTTTTCGTTTTTGTCTAACAATTTTAGTATAATGCGATTGTCATTTTTAGAAGCACGTTTTGAAAACTACATTTTTGAAAGGTACGTTTTCGAAAAAGATATTGTTCTAATGGCATAGATAAATTGTGTGTTAGGTACAATGGTTAGGTACGATGTGATGCAGCGGCTAAATGGCTTGTTGTGGGCATAGATTTGGTTTTATCGTTTTTTATATTCATTCATCAAGCAAATAGGTTATTTATGGAACCCATGGTCGTCATCGCAGCGCGTACTGCTGAAAAAGTTGGTAAAGAGATTTTATATGCCCATCAAAACCGTCATAAAATCGAGTTAGATATTGAGTCTAAAGGACTTGATGGTCTGGTGACGCGTATTGATCGTTTTAGTGAAGAGCTTACCATTGAGACGCTAAAAGCCAGCTATCCAAACCATTCATTTTTGGGTGAAGAGTTTGGTATGCAAGAAGGTCGCGGCGAAGACGCTGATTGGTGCTGGGTTATCGATCCACTAGATGGTACTAAGAACTTTGTCCACGGTGTGCCGCAGTTCTGTGTGTCTATCGCTGTACAGCATAAAGGTGTCACGCAACATGGTGTGGTCTATGATCCTGTTCGTGATGAGATGTTCTCAGCGAGCCGCGGTAAAGGCGCACGTCTAAACCAACGCCGTATCAACGTCAGTGAGCGCAAAACGATTGATGGTGGGTTCTTTACGACTGGTCATCCGCTTGAGCGCAAGCGTAACGGCGAAGTGATTTCTTTTGCCAAAGAGCATTTTGAGAGCTTACAAAAGGTCTCTGAAGCTGGTGGTCAAGTCCGTCGTCTTGGTTCAGCCGCACTTGATTTGTGCTACGTGGCAGCTGGTCGTTTTGACGGTTATTTTGAGATGTCTATCAAGCCTTGGGACATCGCAGCGGGCGAGCTTATCGTGACCGAAGCACGCGGTGTGGTGGTTGATCATACTGGCGCACACAATTCATCGACGTCAGGCTCTATCTTTGCTTGTAATGTGAAATTGTTAAAGCCATTGATGCAAATGGTTGTCCCAGTATGGGGCGATGCGCTTTAATTAATATACTGTCATTGAAGGACTATCACTATTATTAGTGAGTCCTATCAACATCAAAAAGCTGGTACCGTTATGGTGCCAGCTTTTTTGTTGGGCGAGTATTTTTATCTTCAACCGTGATACCTTTGAACGCAAGATCTTTACTCACGGTCTCTAGCAGCGTTAGCTCTTTTTCGATGAGCGTAAGCATGTCTTGGACATGGGGTAGGGCCTTACTACAAGCCGTGATACAAAACTCAATCTTGTCCAAATAGCTGGCTAAGGTGATGTTCATCGCCTGTCCGTTGAATACGATAGAGGCCGGATACAAGGATTGTAAGCGCGCACCATTCCAATACAATGGCTTATCGGAGCCTGGAACGTTAGAGATAATCAGGTTAAAGGCCTGCTTTTTAGGAAACAAGCCCGTTGCCAAATTAATACCTTCCCAAGCGTAGGCGATCACACTGTAGTTGATGACTTGTGCTTGATTCATCCGGCGGAATCGACGCTTGCCATTATTCATGCTGCGATGAATCAGCTCAATCCTACGCAGTGGATCGTCTAAATGCGTACCCAAATTGGCCAATACAAATGATAGCTGGTTGCCCGAGATACTTTGGTCAGTACGTAGCGACATTGGTACAAAAGCGATTAAAGGTTTACTTGGTAGCGCGCCCATTGATATTAAGTATTGGCGAATAGCGCCTGCGCATACGGCAAGCACAACATCGTTTTTGCTGATGTTTAATCTGTCGGCAATATCGTGAAAGCGCTGTATGTCATAGGATTGGGCGGCTATTCGCCGTGAGGCTGAAATACGTGTATTTAAGATGCTCATGGGCGCATCAAACGTACCCACATAGCCGTCATCGCCATAATTTTTGAAATTGTCTAGCAGCTCTGTAAAGACAGGTTTAATGGTCGATAATTGCTCTTTGAGAATGTGTCTGACAGATTTTTGAGCAGGGAGCATCGCGTTGACTTGGTTACGATGACGTGTCATCAATGACCATACGGGCAGTGTAACCGGCTCACTCGATGACTGCGATAATGACTTTTGCACCAAACGCATAGCAGCAATACCATCCACCAAGGAATGATGAATTTTAAAGTACAACGCAAATCGCTCAGGACTGGTCTCAGTTTCTGCTTGAATGCCTTCAATGATATGACATTCCCACAATGGCATAGCGCGATCTAGCAGACGACCATGCTCTCTTGATACATACATGAGCAGCTCGCGAACACGGGCAGGGCTTGGTAGTGCGACATGATGAAAATGATGCTCAACATCGAAATTCTTGTCTTTTTTCCAAAACAATAAGTGCTCTAAAACCTGATTAAAGGGGAAGCTTGGCGGCACATCGGACTCTTGCATTTGTTTGACCAATTGAGAGACAAAATCGTTGTCCGCTGCTTCTGGCAATTCAAATAAAAACAAGCCGCCCACATGCATGGGCTGTTTACGCGACTCAAGAAATAAAAACAACTGATCGACTGCTGTGAGAAGTCGCATAATAAATCCTTTTATAATGATAAATTGAATCATAAAACATTATGAATAGTGATTCATTAATCAATCATTAACCGGTTAATGAAAAGAGACACTCGATATAAGCCAGTGTGGTCTCTTTATTTATTGCTATGGCATAACCGGCTTTTTATGAACAGTGATTGGATAAAAACTTACTGGAAAAAGTAACCTGTCTGCGGTGAGCTGGCTGTTGCCATTTTGCGCATCGGCATACGACCCGCCAAAAATGCGGCTCGACCTGCCCAAATGGCATGTTTCATCGCATGTGCCATCATTACTGGGTTTTGAGCATCGGCGATGGCTGAATTCATCAAGACACCATCACAACCAAGTTCCATCGCCATCGCGGCATCTGAGGCCGTACCCACACCTGCATCAACTAATACGGGGACGTTGGCATTTTCGATAATGAGGCTTAGGGTATGACGATTTAACAGACCTAGCCCTGAACCAATCAGGCTGCCAAGTGGCATAATGGCCACGCAGCCCATGCTTTCTAGTTCTTGGGCAACAATAGGGTCATCAGAGGTATAAACCATGACTTCAAAACCATCATCTATCAATACTTTGGCAGCTTTTAGCGTTTCGGTTACGTTGGGATAAAGGGTTTTTTCATCCCCCAATACTTCAAGCTTGACTAAATTGTGGCCGCCCAATAGCTCGCGAGCCAGTTTGCAGGTACGAATCGCAGTTTCTGCATCAAAACAGCCTGCTGTATTTGGCAATATAGTATATTTGTCAGGAGAAATGACATCGAGCAGATTGGGCTCATCGCTATTTTGTCCAATATTGGTACGACGAATGGCAACTGTCACAATCTCTGCGGCCGAGGCGGCAATGGCATTTCCAGTCTCAGTCATATCTTTATATTTGCCCGTGCCCACCAACAGTCTAGAAGAAAAGGTACGACTGCCTACTGTAAAAGTATCTTGTAAAAGTGGTGTCGGTTGAGTAGTGCTAATGTTCTCTGCCATAACAAAAAATCCTAATAATGGGCAAGATAAAAGACAAATAATACACAGTTCAAAAATCATAAAAAATGCGTATAGTAGGTAATCATAACGTACTGTCAGGAAAAGGACTACCTGTACCTACGTACACAAATTTTTTGTATCAAATTTAAACTGGATTGACTGCAATCTGATTATCAATATGGTACAAATCAGAAAAAAGCGGTGAGCCTACAACGCCTTCCAACATAAAACCATACGCGTTTAAAACAAAATGCTATTATAACAAACTCATGCAATCTTACTTGCAACTTTTTGGATTAGCCAGTTAGGCGATCTGTATTTGCGACGCTTGTACTAGGCATGGGCAAGATTTTTTAGCGCCGTTTTCTTTTTGACATCACTCTTATCTATCAGGCCGTCTTTATGCTGCAACTGCCGTACAGTTTTGCGAAACGCCATCAGATTTTGGTCATACTTGCGATCGATCCTGAGCTACCGCCGACTTTGGTACTGACCAAAGCCACGCCTTTATCAGCGATTAATGAAGCGGTGCGCTTTTTACAGCAGCAGGGTGTACGCGCTGTGCCAACCTATGAAAGCATCAATTCAGACGAATTTGAAAAGCGTATGAATGCCGCTTATGCTGGTAATACGGGTGAGTCGCAGCACATTGCTGCAGGACTGGAAGACCATCCTGATCTCGATAGTTTGGCCGACAGTGTGCCTGAAACCGAAGACTTGATGGATCAACAAGATGATGCGCCTATTATTCGTCTGATTAATGCGCTGTTGTCGGAGGCGATACGGCTGAGTGCGTCAGACATTCATATAGAAACCTTTGAGAAGCGATTGGTGGTTCGTTTTCGTGTCGATGGTGAATTAAAAGAAATCATTACACCAAAACGCCAGTTGGCGCCTTTATTGGTATCCCGTATTAAAGTCATGGCCAAGCTAGATATCGCCGAAAAGCGGGTGCCGCAAGATGGTCGCATCAGCTTAAGACTGGCAGGACGTGAGGTCGATGTGCGGGTATCGACATTGCCTTCGAGCTTTGGTGAGCGTGTCGTGATGCGTTTATTGGACAAGCAAGCAGGTCGTTTGAACATGACGTATTTGGGGCTGTCTGATAATGATTATAGTGAGCTTAAACGCTTAATCCATCGCCCACACGGCATCATTTTGGTGACAGGACCGACGGGTTCAGGTAAGACGACCACACTTTATTCGGCATTGACTGACTTAAACGATCAAACCCGTAATATCTTGACGGCTGAAGATCCGATTGAATTTCAGCTCGATGGTATTGGGCAAACGCAGGTCAATAACAAGGTCGATATGACCTTTGCCAAAAGTCTACGGGCGATGCTGCGTCAAGACCCGGATGTGGTAATGGTGGGTGAGATTCGTGATTTGGAAACGGCAGAAATCGCGGTACAAGCGTCTTTAACAGGGCATTTGGTTTTATCAACGCTGCATACCAATACCGCGATTGGTGCGGTCACCCGTCTGCAAGATATGGGCGTTGAGCCATTTTTGTTATCGTCGTCCTTGATTGGGGTAGTAGCGCAGCGTTTGGTTCGCACGCTTTGCTCACATTGTCATGGCTGGCAAACCGCTGACCCAGAACAAGCCAAATTGTTTACCGAGATTGGCATTGGCTTAGGGGCTGAGGCAGTGAACGGTCAACCCATTAACTTACCCAAACCAGTTGGCTGTGATAAATGCAATCAATCAGGATTTAGAGGACGGACCGCGATCTATGAGGTCGTGCCTATTGATGATACCTTACGCCGGATGATTCACAGCAATATCGCGGAGTATGAGTTAGAAACGTACGCGCGCGAACAAACGCCATCTATTCGTGCCGATGGTTTGCGTAAAGTGATAGAAGGACGGACGACGCTGGAGGAGGTGTTGCGGGTGACAAAAGAGAGCGTGCTTACGGATGAGGAAATCATTAGCTAACCATCACTGGCTAGCTGTCGTTAGCTAGCCATCATTAACTAATGATGGTTTTTAAGGACGACTTTTTTATGAGCAGCTTTTAATAGATATCGTTGATCCACTATAAAATAAATACAGTGCTGCTGAGATAAATTTTGCGCAGCCTCTGTCTGCGAAGGCACAGCAAGCAAGAAAAATTTGTTTCAGTAGCGCGTGATAATAAATGACCTTTTTTTATTTAGGATTGACTATAAGCTATTTTACCGCCATGCATTCAATCTCAACACTAGCGCCGGCCGCCAATTCCGACACACCAAAGGCAGAACGCACAGGATAAGGCTTCGCTATTTCAGCTTTATAGACTTTATTAAAGTCATCAAAATCATCCATATCGGTGAGCATGGCCATACATTTGACGATATCTGATTTTTGGTAGCCGTATTTTGACAAAGTGGCATTGATATTATCTAGTGTTTGTTTAGTCTCGGCATTGATACCGCCTTTAACAAGCTTGCCATCTTTCATACCAATTTGACCAGACAGGTATAAGGTATTGCCGACACGGACGGCTTCTGAAAAAGGATAATCACCGCCGTCACCAAGAAACACGGGGCTGAATTTGGTCACAGTCGTATTCGTCGTACTACTCATCGTTTGCGCTGCATTGACGTTGGCTGTAAAACCCAGCACGCAAGCGCCTACGAGCCATGCTGTAGATAGTTTTTTGGCAACAATATGAGCTGTTTTGGACATCACTGTCTCCTTATTATAAGTTTTTTGGGTTTCGCTAATCAAAATATGCAATAAAGCAAGGTACACAGTATTCGTAATTGTGCCAAATCCGCAACAAGTTTGTAGCGGAATTCGCGGGTTAAACGATTTGCTCAGTTTTGCGATTTTTTTATGGTTGATCATTATTGGTTTTATCGCCAGAAGATTTATCCTCTGTTTTGCCTTGACGGCGTGCTTCTAGCTCAGATTTTGGTATCCACGCCCAAGTCATCTCAACCACGATAGGATCACGGTCACTATCAGATTCACGGTCATGAATAACGCAAGGTATCACCATCTCACCTTTTGGGGTGTTTAAAATATCCAAACGCTGCTCATCAGATAAGCTTGAGATGGCGGCTATCTGTCCTTTTTTGATCGGACGATAAAAATTGACCGAGTAAGATTTGATAAGCAGTATACGATCAGACGGCAGGTTTAGACCTAAAATAAAGCCTGTCGCTGTTTCAGCAAGCAAAGTGATGGCAACGGCATGGATAGAGCCGATATGGTTTTGCACAGATTTATTATTATTTAAGCTCACCACCACTTGATTGGGTTCGACCGTTTCATAATAAACGCCGGTTGTGCCTACGTAGGGTACAACTTTACCAAATGCCTTGGATAAGATACCGGAGCGGGCGCTGGCAGGCAAGTATTTGGTGACAGATAAGAGCTTAGTGAATTGATTACTGATGGGTTTGAGGGTAGTGCTTGGTTTTTCGACTGGCAATCTTGTGTTGTCGGAGACTTTGGCTGGCAGTTTATTGGTCAGCTTGCTGGGCAGTTTTTTGAGTAATCCTGACATACAAAAATCCTTAGGTTGACATGATTTGGCTATTTTGATGATTGAATGATAAGCATATAGCAGGACTTGTTGATAGCCAAAGGTTTGAGCCTTATCTAATGTCGGCATAATCTCATAAGCTTTATCCAAGTGGCTATTTTGCCTTAGCAGCTATGTTACCCTAACAGACGAGCGCCGACTATTATTACCATGAACTGCCGCGCTCATGAAACCGAAGTAACGTAATGATGTGACTTATCCAAATTGCTGAACCATCCTGAGTTGTCAAATAGCATAAATTGCTGACAAAAAAGGTGAGTAAGTCAAACTAGGCAGCGCTGGATACTAGGCGATGCGCCACGTTATAATAATCCGCTTTTAGTGCACCTCATCGATTTTTCACCTCTCTGTTTACTGCTGGATAATGCTATGCCCGACATGCCTCATCATAAGCCGATTAATATCATTTATACAGGGGTCGCTGGTACGGGCAAAACCTATAAACTGCTACAAATCGCGCAAAACTATACAGAGTATCTGCCAAAATTAAGCCACAAGGATTTGCTTGCACAGTTATTGCAACCGCTCAGCTGGCGTGAAGTGGTGTGCTTGATATTATTGGATTTTCAGTCTAATAAGCAAGACTTGGTAAAAGTGCCGGAAATTGTCAATCATGAGTTTTTTGTGGCAAAAGCGGCGCAAAATGCGCGTGACAATCATTTAAGCAACACGGCGTGGTCTGTATTACAGACGCATAGTCCAGCTGATTCAAAAACGGTGATACATAAGAATCGAGCTAGCCAAGCGTATTTTGATAAAGATCCTAGCGGCGCATGGCATTTATTGCCCCAAAGCCTTGCACTATTAGAGGACTTATCGCAGCAGCTAGCAGAGTTTCAACAGGCGCAGCGAGATCAGCATACCAATCAAGACCAACGCTTTAGCCAGCAGCGTTTTAGTATGGTCAGTTTTCATCAAGCGTATGGTTATGAAGAGTTTGTTGAGGGCATTCGTCCTGTTATGACACCCTCAAACCAAGCAAATAGCGGCAACCATGGACAGACAAACAATGTGCCTTCTCAGATGAGCTATGCCATTCAAGAGGGCGCGTTTTTAAAACTCTGTCAGCGCGCGGCCAATGATCCCAATCAACGTTATGCAATATTGATTGATGAGATCAATCGCGCCAACGTCTCACGTGTCTTTGGCGAATTGCTAAGCCTTATTGAGACAGATAAACGGGCTGGTATGGCAAATGCCATGACGGTTAATTTGGCGTATTCTGGCAAGCCTTTTAGTATGCCTGCCAATGTCGATATTTATGCCACTATGAATACGCAAGACCACTCTTTAGCACCGCTGGATATGGCATTGCGTCGTCGTTTTCGCTTTATTGACTGTCCGCCGCAGCCTGAACTATTACCTAATATCCATTTTGGCAAAGACGCCGAACCGCTTAGTACAGCAGAAATACTGAATTTGGCTAAATTATTAAGGGGTTTAAACATGCGTATTGCGCAAGCCCTAGGGTCAGAGGCGCAGCTAGGGCATGCATTTTTATGGTCAGTCAATACGCTTGAGGAAGTGCAATCGGCGTTGGTTGAACAAATCATTCCTCAATTGGCGCAAGCAGCAAGTGGCCAAGTCGCCGTTTTACAGTATATTTTTAAAGATGAGCAGCAGCCGATGAGTGCGCAATTTATTCAAGACAATCAAGCACTATTGGCAGGCACGCGCGATTTGGATAGCCAAACAGAGGCTTATCCGCATGAAACAGGGCAGCATGCGCCTTTTTCCGATCATGGCTTTTTAGGGAACGGTTACTCAGAGCACCGTTATTCAGACCATAATGCTTTTCTCGGCCAGGGCATAGGTGTAGCCGGCTATAGGATAAATGAAGATTTGATTAATAAGACGGGTGAGTTTGCCAATCTATCTATCTATCAACGTTTATACCCATAAGGAGACTTGGTGATTATCAGTAACAACAAGTTTGGCAGTAACAACAAGTCTGACAGTAGCAACGACTTTGGGAGTAGCAACGAGTCTGATCAGAACAAGGTTTATAGCCATACAAATCGTCAGGCGGATCGTAGCCA
Source organism: uncultured Gammaproteobacteria bacterium (assembly GCA_963744895.1). Lineage (GTDB taxonomy): Bacteria > Pseudomonadota > Gammaproteobacteria > Pseudomonadales > Moraxellaceae > Psychrobacter. The sequence continues at coordinate 425,565 of CAVUUW010000003.1, read as the reverse complement.
TGCCAATGTGTCTTATGCTGGCGTCATCACCGTTTTTGAGCACCAACGTATCACCGCTCACGACTTTGCGAACGCCTCTGACTTTGATTGGTTAATGGCGCAAGAGCTTTCGGTGTTTACTATCAAGCGTAAGCAAAAAGTATGGCAGCTAAAAGTGGGGCATTATGTTGGCGTCATTTTATTGCCAAGCGGTATGACGCTTGAGATATTGCCAAAGCTACTTGCCAATAATGAAAGCCATCGCTTACAGCGTCGACCACAGCCTTATACGAAAGTGCAGAATGTCACTATTGGACAAACCCGCCAATGGGTACAACAGATGCTATCCGATTTGACCCATAGTAATGATAAGCCTCACAAGACACCCAATACAAAAAACTTCGGTCAATTAAGTCATGAGCTTGCCCCTTCATCAATCTCAGCATCACCGTTACCAGAGTGGCTTGTCGAGCAGTTTTTGCAGCGCCTAACACATTATCAACCCACCAAACATTACCAGTCGCAAACTCGTAACCAGTCATCACTGCAAGGCCGTTTGCTTATCAAAGAACAACTTCGCTGCAATAGCATGCAACCGCACAAGTTTGTGTGTGAAAGTAGTGTGCTGAATCAAGACATGCTCAGCAATCGTTTGATTAAAAGTGCCTTGGTTTTATTAGCGCCTTTATTTGCTAAATTGACTTACCCCAAACTCATGCAGACTTGGCAGCAAGTCTCTGTACTGACGACTCACGAAAGGCAACAACTGACATCGATCTATCAGCGAGCAAAGCGGTCGCTTATGATTCAACCACTTCGCGCACAGCAGTTGCAAGCGGTACAGCAACTATTAGACTTGAGTTATTGGCTGTTAGCGCAATCCAATGTGGCAACCGGTCATAGTCTCGATTCAAAACCTACCTATCAACAATCTCCGCAACTACGATTATGTCTATTGATTGATATGAATCAGGCATTTGAGCAATGGGCCAGTCAGCGAATAGCAGCGACATTTACCCAAAACAGCTGCCAGTCGCGACCGTTATATCAAACGCAGCGGGTTTGGCTTAGTGACAATGATGGGCAGGCGTGCTTATCCATACGTCCAGATTTGCTCATATATAAGATAAATACTGACCCTGAGTGTCAAGGCAGGACAAGCGAGGCTGCTGGGAGCTCGGGTGTGTACAGCCACGTCATTGATATTAAGTGGAAGCATCTAACTCACGCCGCGGCTATTAGCGCCAGTGATGCCTATCAGTTGACGAGTTATGCGCAGGCGTATCAAGCAGGACAAGTGTGGTTGGTCTATCCTGTCCAAGATGATGAGCGCCAGCCTATGGCACTTAAGCAAACCATCTATAATCAAAATATCCATGATAATAAGAACACCGATATTGAGCCAAGTCAGGGACAGTTGTGGCTGATGCCGTTCAACGTTCTCACTGGCAAAATAAATAGCGGCTTGCTTCCAATATCAAATGTAGTATAATTCGCTCACGGCAGTGCCGTATTAGGGTTGGCTAGGCTTTTTTGTCATCGATTTTTGATAAAAAAAGCAGGTTATTAAAATAGTTGTCACATTATTTTAAATTAATTAAAAATAGGTGTTGACACAATCGCCTTTACCCCTTAATATGTGCACCTCGATAGCGAGGAACATTAACAAGTTAGCGGTATTTCCAATAACAAGTTGATCAACAAACTATCGTGATAATAGAGAATTTCGGAGTGTGGCGCAGTTTGGTAGCGCATCTGGTTTGGGACCAGAGGGTCGTAGGTTCGAATCCTATCACTCCGACCATCTATTTAAAGAGCCTTACAGGCTTTTTTTTATGTATAATAGTTTAGTTTCTGATATATTATATTTCAAACTGGATTGGATACATAAAAGTCCTCTAAGAGCGCCTGTAGCTCAGCTGGATAGAGCATCTCCCTTCTAAGGAGGTGGCCGCAGGTTCGAATCCTGCCAGGCGCACCATTTAGCCTGCATATTTTGCCAGTCCTTGGCAGTAGTTATGGCGGTTGTAGCTCAGTTGGTAGAGCCCCGGGTTGTGATCTCGGTTGTCGTGGGTTCGAGTCCCATCAGTCGCCCCATTTTTATTCTACAATAAATCTGCTTAGTTTCTTTATACCCTATCTGATTATAAAAACACCCTATCAATAAAAACCTTTGCCAATCTTGGCATTTTTTCGTGTCTGTCTAATTTGTTTTTTATAGGACTCACTATATTCACAAATTTGGACTTATTGGGCATTTATTGCTATAGCAGTTTGCTAGTCTTTTTTGTCATTTGTTCTTATCATAGACGTCTTTTTAAAAACGTTGCGCAGTTATGTTTCCTTATGATTTGATAATTGTTCTGGTATAAGCGAGAATACATAGCATGTTAAGTATAAGGTTAATATAGGCTCTCAATATTAACTGGCGTATTAATAGAAAAATTAGTGGGGACTTGGGCAGGACTGAGACATTAATAATTTATCTTGAAGCTGGTTTTATTTGAACCCTTCAAAAATATATTAACCCTATGAGGCGAATTTAAGACTATAGTGGGTGTGTTTGCTAGTTTGTAACAAGCTGCTGTTGATCTTGTACAATTGAGGAAGTAATGGATGGACGCATTAAGTGTATTGTTGCAAAACGTGCATTTGTTTGATACCAAGTATTATCGTTTAAACTGTGCTGGGAACTGGTCTTATTCTATTACTAGAAAAGACACGCTCTTGTTTTATTTAGTCATGTCGGGTAGTTTTTGTATTGATGTCGGTAATGGTCTACGTCAGGCGCATGCTGGTGATATCATTATGATTCCCAATGCCTACAAGCATGTCAGTTATGCGCTGAATCATCATGGCGATAATGCCAAACCGCTGGATGAGTCACTGACCAGTTGTATAGAGCACACGCTCGATATCGACGGTAATGGCGATGCCAATTCGTCTTTGATATTGGTTGAATGTCGATATGATAAAGAGATGGTTCGACCTCTATTGACCATGTTGCCGTCCATTTTGCCAGAAATCAATGATAAGTCGGGTAGGTTTGAGGTCATTGATGTTGAGATCAAGCTATTGACACTGGAGGCACAGCGTGAGCGCATGGGTAAAACCGCCATTATCAATCATTGGGCAAGTATTATGATGATTGAATGTTTACGCGTTTATATTGAAAGCTTGCCTGAGGCCACAGAGAATTGGCTAAAAGCCATGAAAGATCCATTTTTGACCAAAGCGCTGGCAGCGATGCACGAATCGCCAAGTCAAAATTGGACGATCAATAAGCTGGCTGAGACGGCTGGAATGTCACGATCAAGCTTTGCACAGCGCTTCAAAGACACTATCGGCATGCCACCTTTGACTTATCTGATCGATTATCGTCTGCGTCTTGCGGCACGATATTTGCGTTTGCAGCAAAACAGCATCAGTCGTATCAGTGAGCTGGTCGGTTATGCTTCAGATTCTACTTTTAGTCAGGCGTTCAAGCGTGTTTACGGTGTGTCGCCAAAAGCCTATCGTCAACAGTATCGAAAACAAAACATCGCCTAACTCATATAAATTTGCCTGATTGTCACAAACTTATTTTTTCGATTGATTGTCTAAAGCCGTGGCATGTTAAAAGCATTTATTATGATCAAAAAAAGCGTTAAGGATACCTTTGTGTCCCTAACGCTTTTTTTATAGCAAAGTATGGCGATTTGAGAAAGAATTTTATCTGATGACGGCAGAGGATGTTTTGGTGAGGTACGGCTGACAAGGCGATTGTGTTCAGGTACTATGGGGGGACTAGGTCATCTAGGCGTGCGCGTTTTTTAGCGCCCTATATCTTCTGATGTATTAGTTGTATAGTATGACTTAGAAGATGTTTATTTCTGCTGCTGATGATATGTTATGACTGAACCGAACGCAAAGACAAGCACACAAGCCAATGACGATAAGGCCTCTACTTTGTCTACTGAAAATCAAAACAAGATGAAAGACAGCACTGCTAAAGACAAAAGTGAAGATAGCCTAGGGCTTCTAGAAGAGTCACAAAAAGAGTGTGTCTCTAAAATGTCCAATAAAGCGGCATTGTTGGCATTATTTGTATTGCCAGATAGAGAAGAGACGAAGCCTAAAAAAGAGCATAAAGAGAGTGAGAGAAATACGGAAACTGATACTTCGGTAGATATCTCAACCGAGAGCAGCATTGCCCAACAGCGAGCGATGCTTTATCACGCTCAGTATGAACGTACTCGGCTACTGTATGTGGCCTCTGCTGCGACTCGCCCCACGTATTTGGTGCAAACGCTAAAATCGCAGTTTGCAGAGTACCAGCAGTATCTACTGTCACAGCAGCTTGATAAACGTGGCTTGATGGATACGGACGGGCTAGAGCGTTTATGGCAGCAGCTGCATGTGGTCGATGATATCATTGCAGATATTGTCCGCCACATGCCAGCCCAGCAGCCAGCAGGTTGGCAGCTCACCACCCAAGATGGACGCAATCCTCTTTGCTTTGCCACCGTTGGTAAGCTAAAACATGGCAAACCAGTTCGTGATCAAGGCAGTCTCAACAGTTACGTACTGGGTCACTTTGGAGTCAGTAGCTTTACCTATGATCGTGGTTATTATATCGGTCATGTGGTTGGGTATTTATTCAGCTGCTATTTTTGTGCTCATCTATCAATTAGTTATGGCGTCACCGCCCTTGGTCAGCAAGTAGTTACAGATTACGACTATGCCAGTCTCGAAACGCCGCATATGGTAAGGCTACTACAAGGTTTGGATACCTACTGCAAAAAACGTATTTATCAGTTGGCGGTGATCTGCGCCCGTCTAAGTGTGTTTGCTAGTGATAAGCGTATTGAAAGAATGCTGATTGCAGAGGTCAATGATTTTGACAAAAAGCTGCAACAACAGCATTTGGATGTGTTGTTATTACAAGGTTTGATGCCGGATAGTAATGATTCGACGCCACTTTTTTAAGCGGTTTGTACGCAAAATAAACATGCTTTTTAAGCAGGGATTTATTCCCACCTACCTTTGATACCTTAGGATATTTGCTGCTATGCCTGCTTATCATTTCAAAGCGCTTGACGATCGCGGCGGTGTCCAAAAAGGTCTGCTCGAAGGAGACTCGGCGCGGCAAATACGGCAGCAGCTGCGTGAAAAACACTGGACGCCCGTTGAAGTCAATGCGGTCAGTGATCGACAAAGCCAGCATAAAAGCCGCTATAAAAAACCGTCTGCTTATGAGCTGGCGCTGCTTACTCGTCAACTGTCTGTACTACTGGCAGCGGGTATTCCGCTTGAAGAAACCTTGGCAGCTGTTGCCAAACAATCGCCAAAAACCCACATTAAGTCCTTAATGCTTGCCGTACGCTCTCACGTGTTAGAAGGGTTGAGCCTAGCGCGTGCTTTGCAGCAAGCCACCAGTTTTCCGCCTCTCTATATCGCAACGATTGCCGCAGGCGAAAAATCAGGTCATTTGGACCTTATTCTCAATCAGTTGGCTGATTACACCGAAAACCGTTTTGCCTTACAAAAAAAGATTCAAGGTGCGATGGTTTATCCCATCGTTCTGATGGTGATGGCAGTCAGTGTGATCATGGGTTTGATGAGCTTTGTTGTACCCAAAATTGTCAAAGTATTTGAGCAATCAGAGCAAGCATTGCCACTGATTACCCAAGTCGTTCTTACCTTGTCAAACATTATTACACAGTGGTGGTGGCTCATGCTGTTGGTATTGGCAGGCGTGGCGTTTTTATTCTATCGTTTTGCACAGACCAAAGCAGGCAAATTGACCATCGATAGCGTGGTACTCAAACTGCCCATATTAGCGAAATTGTCTAGAGGGTTGAATGCCGCGCGCTTCGCGAGTACGCTTGCTATATTGGTGCGCTCAGGCGTCCCTCTCATTGAGGCTCTACATATTGGGGCAGCGGTAACGACCAATTTACACATCCAGCAAACCATCATAGTAGCCGCTGATCGTGTCACCGAGGGTTCAAGCTTGTCCAGCCAGCTTGAAAAATCGACCTATTTTCCGCCAATGATGGTACAAATGATAAAAAGTGGTGAAAATTCAGGGGAGCTAGAAAATATGCTTAGCCGTGCTGCTACCATGCAAGAGGCGGAAGCCACCAATTTTATTAGTACCCTGCTATCGTTGCTCGAGCCTCTCATGTTAGTGCTGATGGGCGTTGTGGTCATGATTATTGTGATGGCTGTGATGCTACCTATCGTCAATATGAACGACTTGGCAGGCTAGCTACCAGTTTGTTTCAGATTTTCTATTGTGCTCTTTTCTAGATTTATGACACCTCATTCTCTGCATTTATGCTCATTGATTTCTAGTGGTTCCTCTTTTTATTACCTCAATCTTGCTAAATAGCAAGTTAGCTTTCTTAAGATTTACTTACTGTAGTATATTTTTGATTCGTGCGGCTTTTTATTAGGGCAAACCTCATGATCGCGTTATAGTAGGTAATGATTAGTCATTGCGTCTATTTTGTTCTAATTTTCAATGACTTTCGAAGCGAGCTAGCTTTTTGTACATACGTTAATAACAATCTATTGGCAACGCTGGATAAAACCAAAATCATAGTTTATAGTAAGAATCGTTTCAATACTCATGATGACGACGCTAAACAAAGCGACTTGGACGCCACTTTTACTACTTAGACAACCGTGATGACAAAAGCTATGACTGATACCATTCAAGTAAATAAGATGCCAAAAAACGCTGTAAATGAAGCCACGCTTCAGGCAAAAAATGGGAGCAATGTTAAGCCATCTCCTATGCAACACAAATCAAGAACTCGCTTGAATCAGTCAGGATTTACCTTGATTGAAATTATGGTGGTCATTGTGATCTTGGCCATTCTTGCTGGTTTGGTCGTACCAAAAGTCGTGGGGCAAAGCGACAAAGCACGTATCAAAACCACTGAAACGGCACTGGCGACTGTGTCAAATGCCCTAGACATGTATAAGGTTGACAATTCACGTTATCCAACCACCGCTCAAGGTCTTGATGCGCTAACCACACCGCCTGCCGAGGCCAAAAACTATCCTGATGGCGGTTATATCAAAGGTGGCTATCCGACAGATGGTTGGGAAAACGAGATGCAATATGTGTCACCAGGAAGTGAAGGTCGACCTTACGATCTATTTTCGTTAGGGGCAGATGGGCAGCAAGGTGGTGAGGGTCAAGACGCTGATATTTATGCCAAATTATAAGCCTATCACCAGCTTTTTACGCCACTCCTAATGATCACGACCTATCAACCAATAACGCTTTATTGGTTGATATTTTTTTCACTTGATAAAATCATTGCCACACCGCGACCACTATGTTCTCAACAGGTCAGTTCTTATATTGATACCAATGCTATTGTTAGAGTATTTGGGTCTTTGCCATTTCTTATTGTAAGTAGTCACCAAAGGTAATCTATTATGTCAATTAATACGTTAGTGTCAAAATCAGCCATCATAAACGAATGCGTGTCCAAAAAACCTACTGTACTTTCATCAGCACTCTTAAGTATCTCGTTGGTCATGGGTATGTCGATGGTTACCGTTAGCGCTCAGGCTGCTGGTTTGAATGATCTGTTTGGAAAGAACAATGCTACGCAATCGAAATTTTTGCCAGTAGAAGAAGCCTTTCAAGTTAATACGATGACCAAAGCGACGTCTCAAGGTACGCGCTTATCGATCATGTTTGATATTACACCTGGCCATTACGTGTATAAAAACCAGCTTACCCTACGGTTTCCTAAAGGGGTGAGTGCGAGCCCCTTGACTTTCAGTGAGTCGCCCGTATTTATCAATGATCCAACCTTTGGTAAAGTCCCCGTATTTACGCAAAGAAGTATGGTAGCTACCACGGTGCTCAGCACTAAAAATGGCAAAGCGGCGAAAAATGTACCCGTTATCATTGGGTGGCAAGGTTGTGCCAAAGCAGGGTTGTGTTATCCACCTGAAAAAATCAAAACCACGGTTGACATTGCTGTTGCGCGCAAATAGGTCGTGATTCGCTTGGTTTATACATTATCAGCATTCGTATCGATCATCATCAATATAAGCCAGCAATAAAAAGTTAGTCGTTATTAGTCACCAACAGGTAGCCATTTATGTCCAATCAGCTAGAAAAAAACGCGCCGCGAAACGCAAAGCATGCTGCCAAACCGTCTTATCTATTGACGTTGGCATTGTCCAGTAGCATGTTGCTGACAGGATTGAGCGCCGTATCAACGACGACGCAAGCGGCAGGATTGAATGACCTATTTGGTAATACGCAAAGCGGTGCAAAATCAGAATTTTTGCCAGTAGACCAAGCGTTTCAGGTTAGTAGTAGCAGTCAGTCGACTAAGTCTGGTACGCGTTTGGCCATTAACTTTGATATTACCCCTCAGCATTATGTTTATAGAGATAAGATTAAACTGACCTTACCTGCTGGCGTGACTGCGGCGCCTTTTACTTTTAGCCAATCGCCTGTCTCAATAGATGACCCGACTTTTGGAAAAGTTCCGGTGTTTGACCAAGCGAATATGGTTGCCACCACTGTGTTGACCAATGACAGCGGTAAAAGTTTGGACAAGGCATCAGTGATCATTGGTTGGCAAGGTTGCGCCAAAGCAGGACTTTGTTATCCACCCGAAAAGATTAAAACCACGGTCAATATCGCTGCCACAAACGCTACGGCAGCAGTCGCTGAACAGGTAGGTGCAGGCGCGACATCGACAACGGCTGATTTATCAGATACTAGCAGTCTTGAGACTGAAGTAGACAATCTAGCAGATGATGACGTCGTTGATTATGCATTAATGGATGATGAGGCGTTAGAAGGTGAGCTGACGGCGACCAATACGATTTCAGGAGCCGATGGAGAGTCAACATCAGGCGCTAATGAAGAGAGCAGCCTGAGCACCGCGACCAATAATAATAATGCGGCAATGCCTTCTCAAAATGCCGTCGATAGTGATCCCTTTGGTTTGGCGTCTCATCCTTGGCTAGCGTTAGGGTTGTTATTCTTAGCAGGTTTGGGCTTGGCATTGACACCCTGTGTATTACCAATGCTGCCTATTGTTGCCAATATCGTGGCTCGTGAAAAAAATCCAACCGTCAAACGTGGTGTTACTTTAACCACCAGCTACGCCATCGGTGTGTCCATCGCTTATGGTATTTTGGGTGCACTTATTGCCGTGTTTGGTGAGTCACTAGGTATCATTGGTTGGTTACAAAACCCCATTATCCTTATCAGCTTTGCTATCGTCTTTGTTTTATTGGCTTTATATATGCTGGGGGTATTTAGCATTCGCTTACCACGTGCCCTCAGTAATAAGATGCAAGGCTTAAGCCAAGCTGGCGATAGTAAGCTTGGTAGTGCAGGCGGCAGTTTAATCGCTGGATTCTTGTCGGCCTTGGTGGTATCGCCGTGTGTCTCTGCGCCACTATTTGGGGCACTGTTGGCCGTCTCTACGATTGGTAATCCATTGCTTGGTTTTGCCGCTTTATTTATGCTTGGCTTTGGTTTGTCAGCACCGCTTATCTTGATTGGCGCTACTCAAGGCAAAATTATGCCAAAAGCAGGCGAATGGATGAATTGGGTGAAAATAGGTTTTGCCTTGCTACTCTTTGCCGTTGCGCTGTTGTTGATTGAACGCGTCTTTATTTCACCAGTCATGCTTATCGTTTGGGCATTGTGGTTTATGGTCGTTGCGACGTGGGCGTGGAGCTGGCTTGGTAAAAGTCGTATGCTCACTCAAGCGCTGGGTTTGATCGCGGGTATTTGGGCGGTTTGTTTGATCGCGGGGGCAGCTTTGGGCAATGATGATAGCTTACATCCGCTCGCGTCATTGAGTGCAGCACCCATGATGCAATCGACTACGGGTCAATTGGTGGCTAATAGTGCCGCAGACGAGCACATTAAAACGCTTGCCGAGCTTGATGCGATTGTCACTGCCAACCCCAAAGTTATTGTCGATTTGACAGCAGACTGGTGCGTTGAATGCCGTATTATGGACAAGAATTTATTTCATAATCGTCCGGCACAGATGCAGGATTGGCAATTGGTAAAACTTGATATCACAGAAACCACTGCGGACTCCAAAGCAATCTTGGCGCGTTATAAATTATTTGGGCCACCTGCTTTGTTGTATTACCGAGATGGTCAGTTCGTGCAGCAACAAGTGGGTGAAATTGCACGCTCAGACTTTGAGCAGACGCTAACGACACTCAACAATTAATACTGCCTCAAATTTTGCCGCACTTACCAACGCGTTTATGCAATAAAAAAGCCGACGTACTATTAATATAGTGCGTTGGCTTTTTTGACACTATCAAATATAAACTAAGATCTTATCGTTTGTTAGTTGGTTGATTCACATTCCTCGCTATTTACATTTGTATTGTGCAACGATAACGCTAGTATAGTGAGACTGTTTTCACTACAATAAAGCAACAATGCCGAAGGAGTATTACTTGTTGTAATCACTTCCTTTTATGGCCAAATGCCGCTAATCATATTTAGCAATATCGTTTATGAAAATATTCATTATCTCATATATTCTACTGACCTCTATGTTAGTCAGATAAAGGACCTTTATGTTTCCCTACCTCACTCCCCGGCATCAGTCTATGGATATTACCAAAACAGATAACTCCGTTTTGCTTCAAACCAACAAGCAGTATTTGTCCATTGCTGTTGGCGTCGCGCTCAGTTGCTTTGCTGTACAAGTACAGGCTGCCAATACTGAGCAGACTTATAATGAGTCCCCAGTACTAGAGGCGGCGTTTGACTATGAAGATTATGACTTATCACAAGGTGCTGATAAGCCATCAATAAATACAGCGACAGTCCCAGCAGCGCAAAGTCGTAAAGTCGTTAGTAAAGAATTCATTGCGCAGCAAGCTAAACTGTTTTTCGATTGTACTCAAGTACAAGCGAGTGCCGCGCGTTTGGCGTGCTTTGACAAAGTTGCTGAGGAAGGTAAGACCCCAAGTTATGTCACTACCAAACCGTCAGTTGATTTGGCAAAGACATTTAAGACAACTGTTTCGGGTAATCCGCAATTTGTTTTTAGTGAAGAAAACACCACAGTGGCTGCCACAGATAATACTGCAACTGATCTGACTGCCAACGAAGCTGCTAATGATGGCTTGGATACTGTCGGGCTGACGCAAAGAGAGGCGCAAGTATTAGAAGATGTGGGCGTGAGTCAGACTGATATTGAGAAGTATACACCGCTCAGCTTGTCCTATGATTTGGATAAAAACAGTGAGCGTGGTACTTGGACCGTCCGACCATACCGTCCGACCTATATCTTGCCACTATTTTATACCTTTGATCCGAATTTAGGACCGAGTACACCATCACAACCTGTAGAGCCTTACACTTCTAATGACGTGCGCAATACGGAGCTAAAGTTTCAGTTATCTTTGAAGAGCAAAGTTGCTGAAGATTTATTCGATACCAATGCAGATTTGTGGTTTGGTTATACCCAAGAGTCGCACTGGCAGGTCTACAATGAAGACAACTCACGACCATTTCGTGCCACTGACTATCAGCCTGAGATCTTTTTGACGCAGCCTGTCACAGCTGATTTACCTTTTGGCGGACGTTTGCGGATGCTTGGTGCAGGTGCCATTCATCATTCTAATGGTCAAGATGATCCATTATCACGCTCATGGAATCGTGCTTATCTAATGGCAGGGGCTGAGTGGGGCAAATTGTCAGTGATACCGCGTCTATGGACTCGAGTAAACAATGAAAAAGCAAACGAAGATGATAACCCAGATATTGAAGATTTCATGGGTTATGGTGATGTCAAGTTCTTATATGACTTGAATGACCAGCAGAGCATTAGTGGCACTTTACGTTATAATCCGAGTACCAGTAAAGGTGCTGCCCAGATTGACTATGTGTATCCACTCACCGAAAACGTCAACGGTTTTGTCCAGTTATTCCAAGGCTATGGCGAGTCTCTTATAGATTATAATCATGAGAATACGTCTATTGGCTTCGGTATCGTCCTCAATGACTGGAAAGGATTCTAATCATATAGTCCACTTCCTTAGAGCCTACGATGCGTCGTTTTGTCCCTTATCAAACAGGAATATGGCTGGCAGAGTATGTCGATATACGCTGCCAGCTTTGCCGTGCTTATCGTAGCTCCCCGCAAGCTGAGCTTTTACGCGCTGATTTATCTCAAGGTGGGGTAGGGTCTAGTAGCGATAACAGTGCTAAGAGTGCGAAGGATGATAAATTTTTATCAAGCCATCACTCCTTAATGGCTAAATGTCGCCAAAGAATAGAACAACGTTTTCATAGCGGGCTACTTTGCAAGCAGTGTCATCATGATATTGCTTGGTTGCCAAAACCGTTTGACGTGGATATTGCGGCTGGCGCTACGCTGCCTATCCAAGCCGCTACCTATTACGACTACCCAATACGCCAAGCAATCAGATCATTCAAACATCATGAAGACATGATCAAGCTGCCCTTGCTGCTACATACCTTACGTCAACTGCCACGTCCTCATGGTTGTCATCAAAACAATAGCGTGATTGTCGCTATGCCAACGACTGAGCAGCGATTGGTCAAGCGTGGGTTCGATCCTGTTATGATCTTGGCTGCGCAGTTATCCAAGCATTGGCAAATACCGCTATGGCAAGGCGTAGAGCGTATCGATAATACAGTTAGCCAGCAGGGGTTAACCCGCGCTGAACGTTTGAGCAATGTAGACAATGCTTTTGCTTTAATTGAAAAGCCTCCTGTTAAGCGTCTGCTATTGTTTGATGATGTGGCGACGACAGGCGCAAGCCTACAGGCACTGGGACGAGCCATATATGATCGAACCAATCCTTCACAAAAACGGCCTTCACAAAATCAGCCATTAACCGTCGATGATCCTTCTATCCCCAATTCCTATCATATCTATGCATATGCTTTAGCACATGGTAGTCAGTCTTAATAACGCATTCAGATTTTATATGAATACTATTTTGTTGCTAATGTACGGTCTAGACGTTATATTATAAAAAGAACATATATTATTTCTTTATATTTCAACAACCTATTAGCGGTTGTGCCGAAAAAACTAGGTATGGAGAAGACACGTATTAAATGGTTTATTTCACTAAAATAAATATCAATTTTATATAAATGTCATTATCGATATTATGGAATAAAAATTGCATCATAAATATTGAATAGACAAAGATAAGTTGCGAAAAAACAATAGAAATTTGTGTTCACCGTTAGGTTTTAAAGCAGTGCTGGTATTAGGTGAACAAGTGCCGTTATGGCTCGTTATAAATAGGAATCTGATGTGAACGCATCTGTGAATAACTTACCACCCAAGCGACACATGACCAGCTCAGGGTTTACCCTCATAGAGCTTATGGTAACGATTGCTGTAATGGCTATTATTGTTAGTATTGCCGCGCCTAATATTAGTACGCAATTGGCCGATCAACGGGTCAAGTCGACGGCTGCTACACTTGCTAATGCGTTAAAGGAAGCGAAGGTTGAGAGTGTTATTCGCCGTCAGAATGTAACGATTATATACAATGCCGCTGCTACACCTAAGACATTAACGCTGCGAGCCAATAATAACGATATAGCCAGCTATAATATCAATAATAGAAGCAGTGTTAACCAGAGAATCACCCCAGCTGGCGTTACTAGTATTGTCTTCCGATCTGATAAAACTATCGCAGATGGTGCCACAGTGCTCTATACCATCTGCGATAGTGGTTCTAGTAGCGAGACACCTAGGCAAGTGAGTCTTAGTCGTATTGGTAATGTTAATACTATGAATGCTGGGAATTGCTGATGAATATTAAAGCCGCACAGTCAGGTGTAGGATTAATAGAGGTAATGGTCGCGTTGCTCCTGCTTGCAGTAGCTGTGTTAGGATTTAGCGCTATGCAAATGACCGCTATAAAAGCGACAGATGAGAGTTTAATGCGTACTCGTGCTTTAACGATTATGAGAGGGGGTGCGGAGGCTATACGTACCAATCCTAACGGTATTGCCGCTTTTAAGACTGCGATAAATGGGACGACAGACTCTGTCACCGTTGATAGCAAGGACATTACAAAAGACAGCTGTGTGCAAAATACCAATGCAGCGCCGACAGACGCAGCAAGTTGTACGATCAATCAGTTGGCAACACGTGATGGGTTGTTAATGAAATCGTATGCTACGACTAACGACATCATGATGGGAATGGTACCTAATGGCTGTCCAGGAACTTCAGGTAACCAAGAGCGTCAGTGTTTTGTGGCAAGTTGGGGCGATACGACCGTTGAGCTAAATGATACTGCACCAAAGGCTTGTGCCAATGTCAACGGTACTTATAAGAATGGCGCAGAATGCTTTATTATGGAGGCTTATTGATGTCATCTCATTACCCACATAAGTATAGCAGTCGCTATCAAGCAGGTTTTACGCTCATAGAACTCATGATCTCACTGGTGCTCGGTTTGATTGTATCTGCTGCTGTCATTCAAGTTTACTTAATCAATGTAAAGACGAGTAGTATTCAAGCCAGTGCAAGTGAGTTACAAGATGCCAGTGTCTTCGGTCTACAGCAGTTGGAAAAAAAAGTACGCTTAGCCAATCTTGGCAATCCTAAAACCCAAATTGATAGCACCACAGTCAACGGTGGCGTTGTCTTGACTGGTGTTAATATCGGTGTTCCAGCGACAACGCCTTACCCTAATACGGGGTATCTGACGAGACGCGCGGGAGATACTTCAGTTGGTTCAAATGGCTGGTCAGGTATATCAAATACCAATGTCAACAGTGACCAACTAACCATCCAATACACCAATATTACAGGTAGTCCGATCAGGGACTGTGAAGGAGCAGAGGCTGCCGTAAATGATATTGTTATTGAGCGCTATTTTTTACGTTCAGACACAGATGATACAAGTGCTGGTGAGATCAAAAATCTCGTGTTGGCTTGTGACGCGGGACGAGTCAACAGGGTAGGTGGGATAGACAGCACGATGGCAGCAACAGACTCACGCCAATTTGGGCAGGCAGGTCAAGAGCTGATTGTCAATGCTGACCAGTTTAAAGTGTTATTAGGTGTGCAATACGCGACAGGCGCCAATGTAGGACAAACCATGTATTTACCAAGCAGTGCTTATCTTGCTATTACTACTGATAAACCAGCTATTACTGCTATTAAGATGGGTTTGATTGTACATGGTACGACACCTGTCTTAGGTAGTGAAGATCAAACTTCATTCACTCTGCTTGGTCAGAGCAATGTACTAAAAACCGATACCAGTCGTCGAAAACAGGTACGTACGAGTTATGAGACCACAACGTTACTACGTAATGCTCGTGTAGTAAACGTAAGTACTAGCTTATCACCTTAAGTAGGGAGACTAAAGATGATTTACCACCGCTATCTATCAAGGCAGGCAAAAAAAACTGTCAGTATCAATCGGGTATATCGACGTACAGAGCAAGGTGCGACTCTGATAGTGGTGCTATTATTTTTAGTACTAATCATGATAGCAGGGGTGATTGCAGTAAGACAAAGCAATACGGATCTAAAGATTGCCACCAGTGATCAGATCAATACTGTGTTATTGCAATCATCTGACAGTGCCAATCAAAAGTTAGAAATGATGATTAATGGAAGTCCTTCATCTGAAGAGTATAAAGATGCAACCAGTGCAGCAGGTGTGTTTGGTCACTTCCTACTAAATGAAAACAATGCAACCAATGAGTTTATCTATTGTTTTAACCCTCGTACCAAAAAATATCTGACAGCAAATGCAACTGTAAGAGATCTTTCTGGTGGTTACGTGAATAGTCTAAACAACGGTGTCTGTGATTATACCAATGCCAATGACTATACCAGTGCCAGACAGACGGTTATGACACAGATGAGTGTCACTGTCACGCCGCCCGATCCTAATGCAGAAAGATTTGGGCATGTAGTGATTGGCAAAGAAATAGGTGATAGAACCAGTAAAAAATATAAGTTTGATATTAGATCCTCTTCTGCTCTACCTGCCTACAATGAGCCCAAAATAGGTAGTAGCAAATGCTTCGAGCAAACCAGCATAAAATCCAATGTAGCTACAGGTAATAAATCACTAAGTGAATGTCTGTTAACGGCTAGCACACCCAGTAAAATGTTATATGAGCAAGCGGATGTCGAAAACATATCTTCTTCTACAAAATGTATTCCATTTGGTAGAGGTACATTGAATGCAGAGTGCGTTCTCAAAACTACGCCGTAAACAGTTTACTCATTATATAAAGGATAGATGTCATGAAACGACTAAATAATGTATCGCCAATTAGTGGTAGAGCTGCGTTACCTTTAAAGCATCTCGTCGTTGCCATGGCTGCTATGATCGCTTTGCCAGTCGCACAAGCCGATGTATCCGGCAAAAAAATCGGTGATTTAGAGATATATAAAGCAGCTGAAGGTGGTAAGACGACAATTACTATGATGTTAGATACGTCTGGTAGTATGACTTTAAATCAGGTAAACGATGCGGCTACGTGTGATATTCCTACGGGCACAAACTATACTAAAGGTTTTGAGAATTCGAATACAGTACCTATATACAGAAAGGACTATTGTGAGACTACGAAGTTTTACTATCGTAAAAAAGGTAATACATGGTATAGCTGCGGTGCAAACGATGGCTCAGGTAGTTTTACTTATGGCGTTGCGGAATGTGATACTGAAATAGTTGATCCAACAACCAATGGTTTTATTTCTGGAACTGCTAATGGTAATACCTACTACTACAAAAACGGTGTACGTATTTATGATCGACTTACTCGTTTAAAAGACGCAATTTTTACACTAATGGATAATACCCAGCTAGACCCCAATAAAGTTGCTATTGGCATTGGTCAGTTTTCTTCCCAAAGTAATAGTAACAATGTGGTGGAGTTTAATACTAATGGTACAGCTAAGAATGCTGATGGTAGCAGTGGCAAGATACTGGTACCCGCAGAATTACTAAATGATGTTCAACGTTTAAAGATTAAAGTTGCTGTTGCCGCTGCTAGAGGCGGTAATGGGACACCGACAGCAAATGCTTATGCAGAAGCTGGTGCTTATATGTTAGGCAAAAATACCTCTGCTTTGTTTTCTTCCTCAAGAGAGGAGTATATCAAGGTTGATAGTGCAAATAGATACTATCAATGTACAGATTGGAACAATGGTGGTTTGAGCTGTTCGAGATATAATACAGGCTCATTTATAACAACCACTGCCGGCTCTACTTCTGCACCCTGTCAAAATAATAATACTTTTACCTGCTTATCTAGAGATTACAATACAAAAACTGCAGAAGAGTTAGGATATAGCGGTTTTGCTAAATCTGTTACAGCGTCGAAATCTGGATCTAACTATATCAGTCCACTTTCTTCACCCTCTAGCTGTGATGGACGTGGCATATACTTTTTAACCGATGGACAGCCAAATAATTCACCTAATCCTCTGCCTCTAATGAGATCGGCTTTGGGATCCTCATCGTTTAACCTACCATCAGTTACGTTACCTAATGGTAGTGATCAAAACGGTAATGGTATGCCAGCAGTTGGCGCATTCGCAAAAGCACTACGCGATCCAACAATTAACCCTCTAGGTACCGATAGAGAAGTACTTACAGCAGTAGTTGGGTTTGGTTCGGTATTCGATGTTGACAGAGAGGCGGATAAGAAAAAAGATCCAGAAGATCGCATTATTCGTAAACTCCCTTATACTAATACAAAAACAGGTAAAACTGGCAGTCGGGATTTTTATAATTGTACAAAGATAGCAGATATCGATGCAAGAAATGCCTGTAATTGGGGTGAAAAGTCAACCGAAGCGTTGCCAGGGGTTGGTGGTTTTGGTGAAGGTGGTTTCTACTCAGCACAGTCTACGGAAGACATTGTCAACAGTATCATAACCTTCGTCAGTGACTTGAACCAAACTCTACCGTCTACGCCGTCAGGCACTATTATTATCCCAGACGATCCTTATCGTGCTGATAGTCAGCTTGCTGTTGCTTATTATCCCACTATACAACCCAAAGTTGCTGATAACGCAGTCATTTGGGAAGGTAATCTAAAGAAGTATAGCTTAAATGAAGGCACGCTCTATGGTAAGAGCAATAATAAACTCTTTAAAAATATAGCAGGTGAGTTGAATCCAGCGGCACAAGATCTATGGTCAGATCAGAACTATGCTGGTACCAATGATAAAGTAGAGTCTGGTGGATTTTACTCACAACTGAGCACACCAGAGACTGGTATTGCTTCTGTTAGAACTTTATATGTAGAAGATTGGGCAGATACGGCTAGTAAAAGACCAGTCTTAAAAAAAATAACAGTCAATACTGCAGGCAAAGTGTTAGTAAATAATGCTGCGCTGACTAATACATCTTTTGTTGATACAGCAACTTATAATGAGACTACGCTAAGAAAGTTGCTGAACTTTTTAGGTTTTGCCAATCTGCCAGCAACCACAGTTAATGTGAAGGATATGACCCTTACTACTGCCAATGCGACTCAGCCTATCAAAGTATTGGGAGCGACAATACATTCAACGCCTGCTTCAGTGTCTTATTCAGCATCATTAGATGATGATGGCAGAGTCACTAATACCCGTGATGATTATGTACTATTTGGCTCATCGGAAGGCGGTCTACATTTAGTCAATGCTGACGATGCTAGTACGAGTGGTAATGGGGGTAAAGAAAAATTTGTCATTATTCCAAGAGAGATGCTGATAGATCCTGAAAAATCTGCTGCACTAGTTAAAGATGCGACCAAGACTAGCACAGGCTCACCTAATTTTGGTATTGATGCACCTTGGATAGTTAGTGCTGACTATAAATACGATTTTGAAGCCAAGCGTGTCAATATTGATACTACTGATGGCAAAGGTGTTTATGCTTATGGTGGTCTACGTATGGGTGGTGAGGCCTTATATGGCCTAAACCTTATTAATAATGAAAGTCCAAGTATGATGTTTGCGATTACGCCAGCTACTTCAGGTTTCAGTCGTATGGGTCAAATCTGGGAAAAACCTACTAAAGCTAAGATAAAAACGAGCACCGCTACTAGCGATAAAGGAACAGATGTATTAGTATTCGGTGGTGGTTATGATATGTGTTATGAATATGAAGGCTTTCAATTAGGAGTTATTAACTCAGAATTAAATGAATGCTCAAATAAGACTTCTGTTAAAGGCAACGCAGTATATATTGTTAACGCTAGAACAGGCGCTCTAATCTGGTCGGCTTCTAGTGATGCAGGTGCAACTAAAACAGTAGCTACTATGAAAAATAGTATTGTCGCAGGAGTTACTACGCTAGATCGTGACAATGATGGATTTATGGATCATATCTATTTTGCAGATTTAGGTGGTCAAGTGTTCCGTGCAGATTTTACCAATGCAGGATTTGTAAAGCCTTCTACGACAGCCACAGCATCATCACCTGAAACCTCTTTTACTAATACTCGAGTCACTCGAGTTCTTCAAAGTGCTTATACTGGCTCTGATACCAAGTACAATCATCGTTTCTATGAGCGCCCAGTCGTCAGCTTTTATCGAAACCCCGTAAGCAATAGTCTATTTGCACTCGTGAATGTTATATCAGGTGATCGTAGCTCACCTTTATCTAAGATACGTGATCTTAGCAAGGCTGATAGACTCTACGGAATAATGGATACCGACGTTACAAAGGCTGATAATATCTTTTATGCGAGCAACTTCACAACAGCAACCAATGTTAACGGTCAAAAAGTAGCTGATCTAATAGCCAATAACTCAGCAAGTAGCAATCTAGCTGAGCTACCTAGTGCCATTGGAACGTCGAATGCTACAGGCTACACATTAGCGCAAAAAAATACTGCTATTTCAGTGTTACAAGGTACGACAAAAAATGGTTGGTACATCCCGCTAACGAACTTTGACGGTTATGGTAACGTTAGATATACCAAAGGTGTAGGTAAGTCTGAAGTGATCGATAGTTTTTTATATACGACCGTCTATAATCCAGATATGAACTATGGAACGGTAGATTCTTGTTCTGCCAAGATTACCGGCGGCTCAGAAAGGCAGTTGTATTGCTTGCCTTATGGTATTTGCACTGATAATGCATCCAAAAATGGCCTAGGCGGATTTGTTAGAGCAGGTAAAGGTATTCAAGAGCTTACTTTAGGGCCACGAAGCTCGACACTTTCTAATCAACGTTTGCTTATCGGCACTAGAACTTTAACGGAACGCGCAAATGATCGAGTAAATTTCGGATCTGATACGGACAAAGGTCTTTTTAATGCAGTCTCAAAACCCAACGGGTTGAATCAAAATCTATCAGCTGCTGATCTTATTTTGGGAAGTGGTACTGCGCCTGATTTGATATTCAACGATCGTTTTACACTGCAGCCAAAAACATGGTATGAAGCAGACTGATGAGATAGCGATATGAACATAAAAGAGTTGAAACATCAGACTGGTTTTACGCTGATTGAGCTGATGATCGTCGTTATAATAGTGGGAATCTTAGCTGCTATCGCGGTGCCATCTTATCGTCAGTTTATGGTACGTAATGCTGAGTCACAAGCGCAAGCGAGAATGCAGCAGTTGGAGATAGAACTCAATCGCTGGCGTGCTAGTGCTTTGACTTATAAAGGTTTTAAGCCAAAAAAACTAGCTGCTGATGGTACGCCAACTTATACTTATGATGCGACGGATAATAAGACCATCTATGTCCCAAAAGGTAGCGATAGTAGTAACTATAGCTATCTGATAACGTTAGTAGATGGTAGTACAGGTAATACTTTAGCTCCAGCAAATGCAACCTTCTCCACGGCAGGTAATGCTTGGCGTATATTGGCAGTACCGAACGCTTCCCTAGAAGGATCAAACGCCTCTATCTTAATGACCAGCAGTACAGGTGTACAGTGCAGAACCAAAGACAGGACGGTAACTATTACTTCTACTAATTGTGGTGTTTCAGGAGAGAACTGGTAATGTCGGTATCTACTACAGTGTTAAAAGCCCCAACGAATCAACAGGGTTTTACACTCATTGAGATAATGATCGTTGTGGTTATTATCGGTGTACTAGCAGCTATTGCTCTTCCGAGCTATCAGCGTTACGTCATCAAAACTAAGCGTACCGATATGATGAGTGAGATGCAAAACATTGCTAGTCAAATTGAAAGCCGAAAATTGGTACAAGGTAGCTATAGTAATATCAGTGCAAATGTAAAAGCAGACTTTACAAAAGCATATCCCGCGCAGGGGCAAGCCCTTTATGACATCACGATTACTGACCCGTTAGTATCAACGTGGACAATTACTGCCAGACCAAGGACAGATGCACAACTGAAAAGCGATGGGACTCTGACGCTCAATCATCAGGGCATCAAGTGTCGCGCGAACGTTTGCGGTAGTTCTGATGAATGGAATAAGTGACAAAAAGGGTTAAGATAGCTAGTATTGACAAAAAACGTCATGGTATATAGTTTATTCATATCAAAATGTATTTCTACTGACAATTTTAAGTAATCAAATCGTAACTTAGGTAAGATATTGTAAATATAACTTCGATGATAGAAGTATTTGAACACATATTGATAGGCTTTATTGAGATTTTTTAGAAAAATTAGCATTTTTTGTCTTTTGGCATAGTAAATGCAACATCTATAATAAGAGAAACATTATATTTATAGCTGGCAACTAGACAATAACGCTACTGCCATATTATCCAAAAGGACATGTCTATGAACGCTCAAAAGGGTTTTACCTTAATCGAACTAATGATCGTTGTTGCTATTATCGGTATCCTAGCTGCGATCGCTATTCCACAGTATCAGAACTACATTGCTAAGTCGCAAGTTAGTCGTGCAATGGGTGAGACTTCAGCTGTCAAAACCGCTGTTGAGACTTGCTTAAACGAAGGTAAAACAATAGCCGGTGCTTGCCCATTAGGTATTACAGCTTCTAATATACAAAGCACTACCGTTGCAGGTGCTGCACCAGCAGCAGACGGTACAATACGCAGCTGCTTTAACAGCAACTACTCCAATTGTAGCAACGTTTAATAATAACGCTGCTGCTACTCTTAAAGATGGTACTGCAAGTACTTTGACTTGGACTCGTACTGCTAATGGTTCTTGGTCTTGTGCTTCTACAGCTGATGCTAAATATAAGCCAGCAGGTTGTTCAGGTACCTAATGTTCGCTATTGTAAAAATATTCAAAAATAAAGAGCTATTTATAGCTCTTTATTTTTTGCTTTTTATTTTAGGATTTACTGTTGGTATTACTTCCAAATTTTATAACGAATTTAGAGTGCTAGAGTTAGCATTACTATTTGGGTTTTGGGCCTATAATCTTGTCAATAAAAGACAGTATATCTCAAAAATAGAGCAATTATTTTTAGCCTATATATGCATTGCCAGTCTATTTTGGCAAAATTACGAATTTGTAGTAGTTGATTTGCTATTAGCTTATTTATTGTATAAAAGCTTTTTTTCGCTTGAATATAATGAGTTTGTGACTAAAATTATTGTATTTGCTAGCTTATTGATTTTTCCTCTGCTCCCTCTATCTGTCTTCGATTACATTAGCACTGGTATTTATTATCCTGTTTGGTATCCAATGCCATGGAATATCAGAGTATATGATAGTTATTTACTCATCGTATCTATCTTTGCAATTTGGCTTTATATTATAGAAAGCAAGTATAAAAATCTTTACCTCTTATTCACGTTACTAGCCTTTTTTTCAATTCTATTGAATGCAGGACGCTCAGCAGCACTGGCTTATACAATATTCATTATCATCATTATTATCTTTAATCGCACAGTACGATGGCAGCTTCTTTCAACTTATGTTGCGGCATGGCTTGCTTATGTTTCCGTCACCTATTTTGCTGCTACCAATTTCGCTAACTCCTCTTCAGCCTTAGGGCTGCAAATAGTTAGAACTACCACTAGCTTGCGTTATGATCTATGGATGAACGCTTTTGAATGCTGGTTGCATAGTCCAATAGTCGGTTGTGGGTTTTATCAGTTAGGCAATTACGAGTATTTAGCAGCACATCCACATAATCTGCTTATTCAAATATTGAGTGAGACAGGTCTAATAGGGTTGGGTTTTTTGTTGACGATGATATTTTTCATTGTTAAAAATATAGATTGGCGTTCAGAGAGAAGCTACTACACAATAGCTGCTTTGTTAGCTATAGGGATAGACCTCTCACTGTCAGGTGCTCACATATATCCGATAACGCAAATGGCCTTATTATGGTTACTCGTATTTTTATTGAAAAACCCTGCCTTTCGGCATGCATCCTATTTTAATAGAGTACCAGAAATTAATTCATCAGGTAAAAGAATTTTTTCTAGCACCATTTATTTTGTTTTAATGGCTATCTTTATCTATATTTTTATAACCACAAGTGTATTTTTAAACAGTAGTATGCTGACGACACCTCCAAGATTTTGGGAGTATGGATATCAATTGCTTTGAAGTAGGCTATAGGTGATAAGCGATAAACAGATATATTAGCTAGTGTGTTATTTCAAGTATTTCACGCTTAATGTAATGTTTATGGCATTAGGTATGCATAGTATAAATATGACCACGAATTTGGCTACCGCTATGTTATTGAACAAAAAATGTCACTTTACTAGTCAGGCTGGATTTACGCTAACTGAGCTAATGATAGTTGTCGCTATTATCGGTGTTTTAGCTGCCATTGCTATCCCTCAATATCAGATATACATTGCTAAGACTCAGGCAACTAGAATTGTTAACGAGTTGGGGCAGCTGCGTATGACCGTAGAAGAATGTTTGCAAACTGGTAGGGACGTGATTGGATTAGGTACTAATGATTGTGATCCCCGCGCATCAGCATCTAATCTAATTGTGGGTAGCTCCCAAGTCGGATTAATGTTACCTGATAACATGGGTGTAGCACAAATTACCAATCCATTAAACTCAATCACTATTATCACTGCGACAGTTTCCAATCAAGTAACATCCGTCCTGATAGGTAAAAAAGTCAAATGGTTAAGAAGCAGTAGTGGTTCATGGAACTGTACTAGCAATATCGAATCGCTCTATTTACCTAGTTCTTGCGAAAATGATGCTAGTTTATAGTCAATAAGTATACATTTAATAAAGGCCTATAATAGGATTATGAAGCGTAAATTATGGCAATACTTAAGTATACGTATATTGATAGGCTGGCTGCTTGTTTCTATAACTCCAGCTTTACTATTATTCTGGAACTTTATTGTCACTGGTAATCTTCTTATTACTCAAGTAAATAGTATCATCGTAAGTAGCAGTGCTATTGTTTTTAGTCTTATTGGACTAGAGCGCTTGACCCAATTTCCTGGTCAGAAATCTATGGTAACTGTGCTACCAACGTTACTGGCGAGTGGTTTATTAGTAGGGTTAATCTTGCTTATATTCCGACTACCTTACTCCGTCTATTATTTATTATTCAGTGCTGTGCTGGGTGTAGTATTTTGCTTTATCTCACAAGTGGTTTTGCGGGCAATAACCCTAGTGAAGATAGGTTATGTACCTATAGGACGTTATCAAAGTTTACTAGATATCAAAAATGTTACTTGGGTAAAGCTATCTAAAGGACTTTCAATCAGTAAGCCATCAACACTTACCTTTTCATGCAATAGTCGCCGATCTTTCAGATATGACTTATGTTCAGGATGGGAACAGGCTGTTGGCCGAGTCTGCGTTGCAGGGCACGCCAGTATATAATATCTTACAAGTGAATGAGTCTCTGACAGGTCGTTTGCCAATCAAGCATCTTTATGAGAATAATCTTGGCTCCCTATTGCCTTCGCCCAGTTATCTATTAGTAAAACGACTGATGGATACTATCATCGTTTTTTTGACTATCCCTGTGACCATTCCTTTAGCTATGCTAATAGGAATAGCTATTAAATGGGAAAGCCGTCATAGTAAAAGTACGGTACTATTCAAGCAGCATCGCATAGGGCAAGGTAGTAAGCTATTCACTATGTAC
Source organism: uncultured Gammaproteobacteria bacterium (assembly GCA_963744895.1). Classification (GTDB taxonomy): domain Bacteria; phylum Pseudomonadota; class Gammaproteobacteria; order Pseudomonadales; family Moraxellaceae; genus Psychrobacter. Next base: position 400,553 of record CAVUUW010000003.1, on the reverse strand, counting down.
AAGTTTCGTAGTATGTTACCGTTACTCCGAACAAAATGGGCCCAAATGGCGTCTGAAATGATATGAGGGTGACTAAGTTCGGTAGCTTTATTAGGAAAACGCGCTTGATGAGTTGCCACAGTTTATCAATGTATTAAAAGGAGATATGAGTCTTATTGGGCCAAGGCCCGAACAGTTAGACTTCGTCAGGCAATTTAATGAAACGATTCCCTTTTATCGCTATCGACATATCGTCAAACCTGGTATTTCTGGATGGGCACAAGTTATGCAAGGTTATGCTAGTGATGAAGATGAGACTAAGTTGAAGCTCGAATATGATTTCTTCTATATTAAAAATTTCTCCTTGACTTTAGATTTGTTGATCGTGATTAAGACAATACAGACGATGGTAACTGGGTTTGGGGCAAGATAGATGAATATCATAGCTACAGGCGGTGCTGGCTTCATCGGTTCGGCATTGATACGTTATTTGATCAAGCAGACCGAGCATCATGTGCTCAATATAGACAAGCTTACTTATGCTAGCAACTTATCGTCGCTAGACAATGTCAAAGACGACCCAAGATATAGCTTCATACAGACGGATATCTGTGCTAGTCACCTATTTGACATTATTGAAGATTTTCGTCCTAATGTAATAATGCATTTGGCAGCCGAGAGCCATGTAGACAGAGTCTATAAATAGCGCTGAACCTTTCATCCAAACCAATATTATTGGTACCTTTAATTTACTAGAAGCAAGTAGGCAATACTTTGCATCTTTGAGTATAGATCAAAAAAAGAATTTCCGTTTTCATCAGATATCGACGGACGAGGTTTATGGAGATCTAGAGAGTACAACAGAATTATTTGCAGAAACCTCTCGTTACCAGCCAAGTTCTCCGTATGCGGCTAGTAAGGCTAGTGCTGATCATCTAGTTAGAGCATGGTATCGCACTTATGGCTTACCGATAGTGATCAACCAATTGCTCAAATAACTATGGCGATTATCAGTTTCCCGAAAAAGCTCTATACCGTTAATTATACTCAATGCCTGACGAAGGCAAGCCATTACCTATCTATGGTCAAGGCACACAAATACGTGACTGGTCTGCCCAGGCTGATGATCACGTCGTCTAGGCATTATATCAAGTCGCGATGCAGGGTAAGGTCGGCGAAACTTATAATATTGGTGGTCATAATGAAATTATGAACATCGATGTCGTCAAGCAGATCTGTGGGTTAATAGATCAGCTAGCACCCAAAGACTATATGCATGAACAACTGATCACTTATGTCAAAGACCGCCCAGGCCATGACAACAGATATGCGATAGATGCCAGTAAGATAGCCCAAGACCTAGACTGGACGCCTAAACAAACCTTTGCTACTGGGCTTGCTAGAACGGTTGAGTGGTATCTTGATAATTTGGACTGGTGTCAGCGCATTTCTCAAGGTCAATATGATAGAGAACGTTTGGGTCAAATAGAGACTGCTGAATCAAGCGATACTATAAAATAGATTAAGGGAATGAATGTTATGAAAGGTATCGTATTGGCTGGTGGCTCAGGTACTCGGCTGTTCCCAATTACTAAAGGTGTTTCTAAACAACTATTGCCTATCTATGATAAGCCTATGATTTACTATCCAATATCAGTACTGATGTTGGCAGGCATACGTGACATACTTATTATATCGACACCTGAGGATATAGCAGGTTACCAGCGATTACTTGGTAACGGTAGCCAGTTTGGTGTCAGTTTTACTTATGAGATACAGCCAAATCCTGACGGGTTAGCACAAGCGTTTATTATAGGTGAATCATTTATAGGTAGTGATAATGTTTGTTTAATACTGGGTGACAATATCTATTTCGGTGAGAGTTTTAGTCAAAAGCTAGAACGTGCTACGGATACAACTAACGGGGCTACCGTATTTGGTTATCAAGTGACGGATCCTGAGCGTTTTGGAGTGATAGAGTTTGACAGCAGTTTCAATGCTATTTCCATCGAAGAAAAACCAGTTGTGCCAAAGTCTAATTATGCAGTAACGGGGCTGTATTTTTATGATAACTCAGTAGTTGAGATTGCAAAACAGGTAAAGCCATCTCAACGTGGTGAGCTTGAAATTACTACTATTAATCAAGAGTACCTTGAGCAAGGTCGCTTGAAAGTGGAGCTATTGGGACGCGGTTTTGCGTGGCTCGATACTGGTACACATGAGAGCTTAATGGATGCCTCAAACTTCGTGCATACTATCGAAAAGCGCCAAGGCCTAAAAGTTGCTTGTTTGGAAGAAATCGCCTATCACAAAGGATGGCTAACGAAATTTGATCTACAAGAGCTGGTCAAACCCCTAGCCAAAACTGGATATGGACAGTATATTCAAAGGCTGATTGAAACCAAATAGCTGAACAACTCTAGTATGAAGGTCGTGAACAATCATGCATATTATTGATACCAAAATTGCAGACGTCAAAATCATTGAACCCAATGTGTATGGAGATGATAGAGGTTTCTTTTTAGAGACTTTCTCTGAAATTCGCTATCAGGAGCAACTAGGTATTACTGAATCTTTTGTTCAGGATAATCACTCTCGTTCGCAGCATCATGTGCTCAGAGGCCTACACTTTCAAGCAGATAAACCACAAGGCAAGCTAGTGCGTACCGTAACCGGAGAGGTATTCGACGTGGCAGTGGATATTCGTCCTGACTCGCCGACATTGCAAACAATGGGTAGGGATAACTCTATCAGAGTCTAACAGGAGGCAATTGTGGATACCTGCTGGTCTGGCACATGGGTTTATCGTGTTGAGTAAACAGGCTGATTTTGAATATAAATGCACTGAATATTATGATCCTAGTAGCGAGCAGTGCATCATATGGAATGATCCTGATCTTAATATACAGTGGCCTGTTGAGTATCCCATATTGTCTGACAAAGATAAGCAAGGTAAACGCCTAAGATGACTGGATCATTCGAGACACGCCTATGAAAGTACTACTCATAGGGGGGAATAGTCAGCTAGGCCGCTGTATTCAAGATAGAGTACCTGCCGACTGGTCGATGATATCGACGATATCGAGTGAGCTAAGATATTAGTGACTTCGATCAAGTCACTAGCACTATCGAGCGCTATCGACCCGACGCTATCATTAATACAGCCGCTTATACTGCAGTAGACAAGGCCGAAAGCAATGAAGTTCAAGCATTTTTGGTCAATGCAGTAGGCGCAAAAAATATAGCGCTAGTGTGTGAGTCAGCCGATATCAGACTGATACACATCTCCACAGATTATGTGTTTGACGGCACCGCTGATCAGCCTTATCAAACCACAGATACTCCCAATCCAATAAGTGTCTATGGTCGTAGTAAGCTCGCAGGAGAACTACTGGCATTGGCACACTGCTCGTACTCACAGATCATACGCACCAGCTGGCTATATAGTGAATATGGTCATAATTTTGTGAAAACAATGATACGACTAGCAGAAGAGGGGAGAGAAGAGCTAAACGTGGTCAACGATCAGATAGGCTGTCCTACTTATGCAGGCAATTTGGCACAAGCTATCATTGATCTAGTGCATAAGCCGATCATAGATAGACTTCTCCACTATAGCAATAGTGACATCATGAGCTGGTATAAGTTTGCACAAGCTATCTTTACGTATCGACAGCAGCAAGGGCTGCCCTATTGCAAGGTTAATTCAGTGACATCTGGAGAGTATCCGACGCCTGTCAAACGTCCTGCCTATTCAGTATTGCAAAGTAGCTTTGAATTGGATCAATATTTAGGATTAGATTACGTGATAAATAAGCTGTAAATGAAGCTAGTTACCGATAGTGCTTGGAATTTTCTGAGTTTGGTGATTCCAGCAGTAGTCGCTATACCTGTATTTGCTTGGATAGCTAGATTGGTTGGTATTGAGCTATTCGGTATATTTACTTTGTCATTTGCTATCGCAGGGTATGCTTCTATTTTTGATCTGGGTCTAAGTCGTGCTCTTATTAGAGAAGTAGCCATTAATAGACATAAGCCAAATGTCGTAAATATTTTTATCAATACCGCAACAGTTCTAATATTATTTCTAAGTATTGTAGCTAGCCTCACTGTATTTTTTGGCAGTCATTTAATAGTAGACTTTATCAATGTATCACTTGTTTATAAAAATGATGCTATCAATGGCATTCAGTTATTAGCATTGTGTTTGCCACCTATGTTGATCACTCAAGTATGGTTATCCTACTTTTGAAGGTTTGGAGCAATTTGCTTACTTAAGCTATTTTAAAGTTTTTTCGAGTCTAGGTACCGTTCTATTACCACTAGGGTTAGCTCTATATCATCAAAGTTTCACTATGTTGATGCTGGGATTAGTCATCGCTAGATTTTTGATGTTTATGGCTAGTATGATATGGATTACCAAGTATATTAAGCTAAAGCTCAATATAGAGTGGAGCTATGCTTTTAGATTATTTGAATTTGGTGGTTGGTTAACAGTAAGCTCAGTCATTGGCCCTATTATGGTATATTTTGATAGATTTATATTATCTTCGATGATAGGGGCGCGGCAGGTTGCCCTCTATACAGCACCTTCAGAACTGGTACTACGATTAATAACATTGCCTAGCGCAGTAACGCACATTATTTCCAAATTTCAGCGCTAACAATGCTATTGATAATAAGAGAGTGTATAGGTTAAGCGTCATCATTCTAGGTATAAGCGCCACTTTGATTGCTTTGCCTATTTGTATTTTTGCCGAAGAAATACTTGTTTTGTGGATGGGGGTAGAGTTCGCAGGCGAACCAAAGTGGGTGTTAAGGATATTGGTCATTGGGTTTGTATTTAATGCAATCGCTCAAGTACCTTACACTCAGCTACAAGCGAAGGGATTATCAAAAATAACGGCTCTAGTACACTGTGCCAAGTTTTACCATATTTAGTGATACTTTATTTTTTTATAGATATGTATGGAGTAGTTGGAGTTGCATTCGCTTGGCTAGTTAGAATAATTTTTGATACCAGCGCCTTTTTCTTTTTCAATAAATTAACAGTAGAGAGCAAAAATGAATGATTTGCAAAAATTTTTCTACAGCAACAATAAAAATGTTATTAGTAAGTGGTCTCACTACTTTGATATCTATGAATGATATTTTTCAAAGCATGGAGGTAAGAATATATTTCGTAAAAATAGGTGTGTATCGAGGTAGCTCTCTTAAAATGTAGAAAGAGTATTTTGGGTCAAAAATAATGATATATGGTATAGATAAAAATCCCGTATGTAAAAAATATAAATATAATAAAAGAGATTATAAACGCTATACTGTCTAAGGAAAAAATTAAAGAGCTAATTAGTAAACATTAATAATTTTTTTCTGACCAAAAAATTTATACTGAATTTATTCTTTAAAAGAAAGGGTTGTATTTGTGAATAATTATTTCGAAGGTAAAAGAAATGAATTAGAAGGATTTATTCCCCGTGATGTAAGAATAGTCTTAGAAATTGGGTGCGGTGAAGGGGGCTTTAGATCGTTTTTTGGAGATGAAGTCGAATATTGGGGGGTAGAACCGAATATCCTAGCAGCTAGCATTGCTAAAAATAAGCTGTCGAATGTATTGAATGGAACATTTGATGAAGTAGAGGAAAAACTTATTAAAAGATATTTTGATTTGATTGTATGCAACGATGTAATAGAGCATATGGCAGATCCAAAAAAATTTATGCAATCTGTTAGAAAGTATATGTCTGCTGAGGCTTATATACTCATATCTATACCAAATGTAAGGTACTTGACAAATATTTATGAACTTCTAATAAAAAAAGACTGGCAATATCGTGATGCAGGTATATTAGACTATACGCATTTAAGGTTTTTCACAAAGAAAAGTTTAGAGATTTTTATAAAAAACGAAGGCTATAGTATCAAGTTATAGGAAGGGATTAATCAACCTCATGACAAAATATATAAAAAATATATATTTAATATAGCTGGTATTATTCTTGGAAAGGATGTTAAGTATCCACAGTTTGCATTAATTATTCAAGAAAACAAAATCTAGCTCTCTAAGTTTTTTCTAAATAATAATAATAATAAACCTTTATAATTATTTAATAGGAACTTATTGATATATTTATGTCTAATCAAATATCTTAGTTTAAATAAAAAGCTTTTAGAAGGTTCGGTAAGTAGGTTTTTTAGTCTAAGTTGATATTCATCATGAGAGAATGTAGTAAGTACTTCTATACTTTCTTTGTAAACTAAGTAACTTTGGCTACTATATGGATCATTTCCAAGAAGTTTGATTTTATTTAGTATATTTACTTTTCTTAAACCATAAATATTATTATCATGCTGTCTATAATAATAGTTGGAGTATCTAAATAATGAACTTTTCCTACCGTAATAGCTACCTTCGTAATCCATGAATCATGCATAACAGCATTCTCAGAAATAGGACAGCACACTTCTTTTAGAGCATGATTAAAAAACATAGTGCAGCCTAGTGCGACGCCATTAAATATAGAGTTTTTGAAAGTCAGGTTTGGATTCTTACCTTGATAATTTATAAGTGAAGGGTGCATGACTGCTAATGCATCGTCAACTATCATCGCATCGGTATAAATCAGCATCGGCTTATTATTATCACTAGACTTAGATTCAAAAAAGTTTAAAGAGTCGCTTATCTTGTGAGGCAGCCATACATCATCTTGATCACAAAACATATAACACATTGATTCAACTGAACACAACAAAGTATCAAAAGATCTTTTAGCTCCTATATTTCCGTTATCATCTTTAGTAATTACGACTTTAGAAGGGTTTAACTTCTGAAAATTTTTACAAATTTTAACTGTATTATCTAGTGAACAATCATCCCTGATATAAATAGTAAATTCTTGTGAATTTTGACTTAATAAGGACTGTAATTGCTCGCTAATATATTTCTCACCATTGTATGTAGAAATTAAGATTGCAATTTTTTCTTTATTTTTATACAACTGTAGCGTCTCTACTAATAAGTGAATTCAATGAACTGTGATGTCTCGGTTGTTATCCCGCATTATAACAGCACTAATACTCTGATAAGAGCAATTCAGTCTGTCTTAATGCAGACTCTAGTGCCAAAAGAGATAATAGTAAGTGATGATGGTAGTCATAATGCTCGAAGAATTTTAGGAGTATTATCGCAGAGTTTCAAGCATCATAAAAACTCTGAGTTATTGACGGTTATGTTTATTGAAAATAATCAAGGCGCGTCTTATGCTAGAAATTTAGCTGTTAAAAGTGCTACGGGTACATTTGTCGCTTTTTTGGATTGCGATGACATTTGGCATAATCAAAAGCTTGAACTACAATATCAGCTGATGACAATGAAAAATATGGACTTCTCCTGTCATGACTACCTATCCAATCTAAGCATAGAAGCTAATAAAGGTTTCAACAACATTATCAACAATCAGTTGCCATATAAGAAAATATCAAAGTCAATTTTTATCCTAACCAACCCCATAGCGACACCGACAGTGATGGTCAGACGAAGTAAGTTTTTATTATTTGATACTGATCTAAAAAGGATGGAGGATTATGAGTGCTGGGTTCACAATAGTACTAGTACGAAAATTTTTAAATTAAACGTAGCACTTGCAAGAGGTTTTAAACCTGCAATTGGTCATTCAGGACTAAGTGGAAATATTGTAAAAATGCATGAAAGCATGCTTATAGCATTAAAAAATTTGTATGCTAAAAAAGCAATTACCTTGTTCTTCTTCCTTTCGGCGTATGCTATTGAAATGATTAAGTACCCGATACGGCTGTTAAAGGTGAAGTTTTGAGTCATTTACATATCATAACTTCTTTAGTCCTTTACCAGCATACGCTAGTAGATATCCAGACCACGCTAGAAAGTCTAATTCGCACAGATAGTGTTCATAAAATTGTACTCGTTGATAACGGTGGATGTGACTGGGGGGCTCGCTTGAGTCATGCTAAAATACGCTATATAAAAGCTGAGAGAAATGGGGGCTTTGGTTATGGTCATAATTTGGCCATTCATGAATATGCCTGTTCAAGTGATTATTTCTTAATCTGTAATCCAGATATCGACTTCGATCCTGAGGAGCTTGAAAAGTTGCTTAGGGTCGCTAGTTCATCGTCGGCAGGCCTTTATTCACCTAATATTATCTACCCTGACGGTACTGACCAGTTCGGGCAACGACTGCTTCCTACACCATTGAATCTATTTGCTAGACGTTTCTTACCAGACCATTTTTCAAAGACACTTGATGATCGATATCTGCTCAAGACATGGACTATAGATAAGCCTGTATCTATACCTAATGCCTCTGGTAGTTTTATGCTGTTTAGATCTGAATGCTTATTAGCGTTAGGCGGGTTTGATGAACGCTATTTCATGTATATGGAAGATATTGATTTATCACGTCGATGCGCACAGAGATTCGACGTGCTCTATGTACCCAGTGTTTGCGTTATACATGAGCATCAGCAAGCATCTTATAAAAATAAAATCCTTCTCAGAGCCCATATTATCTCTGCCATACAATACTTCAATAAATGGGGTTGGGTATTTGATAAACAAAGAAAAAGAATTAATAGAGAAACTATTGCTAAGCTTAAAAGCAGTTGAGAACAGGCTCTAAAACAGAAATAAAAAGGCTCTAGCAAAAGCTGGAGCCTAATTCAAAAAACCGAGCTTTCTATAAAGTTAACTACTTCTCTAGATACTGAATCTTACCTTCCACGCCATCCCACTTTTCAGCTTCTGGCATTTGACCCTTCATCTCTGTGATGTTTGGCCATTTTTGTGCCAACTCTTCATTCAGCTGCGTGAACATCTCTTGTCCTTTTGGCACCTCATCTTCTGAGAAAATGGCATTGGCTGGGCATTCAGGCTCACATAATGCGCAGTCGATGCACTCATCAGGATCGATGACAAGGAAGTTCGGGCCTTCATAAAAGCAGTCCACAGGACAGACTTCTACACAGTCGGTGTATTTGCAAAGAATGCAGTTATCTGTAACGACAAAGGTCATAGTAATGTCTACCTGTTATTGATTTGGCTTTTGGCTAAATAGAATAGTCTAGAATAAAGCGTATTTTAGCGCCTTTACTACTATTTGACAATTCCCTTTAATGACTAATGATTTTTTTAAGATGATAGAGTAAGTCATGCGCTTGCTTGGGCGTCAAGCTGTCAGGATCAATCGCACTCAGCTCATCTTGTAAGCTAAATAACTGATTTTGCTTTAGATTATCCGCTATATTTGGTGATTGTATAGCGTAACTAATTTGTGGTTCTAGAACAACATCATTGTTAGATTCCGGCTGTTTATCCGTTACTGACTTAACTAAGTCATTTTTATCATCAATCTTCATTAATATTCAACTTTTTCATTTTCCGCTTTTAGATTGTCTATTAAGTAACGTTTGGCATCATCTAACACCTGAGTTGGGATACCCGCCATTTTGGCGACGTGCAACCCAAAGCTTGAGCTGGCAGCGCCTTCCTTGATTTGATGCAGTAGCAGCAGTTGACCATCGATCTCGCTCGCTGCCACATGCACATTACGAATTCGATTGTGTTTGTTTTCCTCACGCTGTGCCAATTGCGTCAGTTCAAAATAATGGGTGGCAAATAATGTCAGGCAACCAATCTCTACCAATCGATTGACACAAGCATGCGCGATTGCCAGACCGTCAGTAGTTGCAGTGCCACGTCCCACTTCATCCATTAACACAAGCGACTTAGCCGTTGCTTGATTTAAAATATTGGCCGTTTCTATCATTTCCACCATAAAGGTAGATTTGCCACCAGCCAAATCATCCGCCGAGCCGATACGGGTAAAGATACGATCAATGTCACCGATATACGCCTGCGCTGCTGGGACAAAGCTGCCACAATGCGCGAGTAGGACAATCAATGCCGTTTGGCGCATATAGGTTGATTTGCCTCCCATATTAGGCCCTGTAATCATCAGTAATCGCTCAGGATGCCCTTGTTCATCGTTGCTCGTGGCGTGCCCCAGCACACAGTCATTGGCAACGAAATGACTGGTCGTTTGAGCCGTGACATTTTTGGTATGTGTACTCAAAGGATTTAGTGCTGCTTCGACAACGACGTGACGACCTTGTTTAATATAAATACTGGTTTGACTGTCAGTGTTAGACCGATTATATGAATTGTGAATTGGATGACGATTTTGGGCATGATCACCCATGACTGGACGTTGCCAATTATAATCGATAGCAAGCTTTGCCCAATTACAGAGTACGTCTATCTGTGCAATAGCCGCGCTAAACTGCTGCAACTCCGATAAATGAGTGCCAAGCGTGGTCAATAGTGCTTGATACAGCTGTTTTTCACGAGTCAATGCCAAGGTTTGCGCGCTTAAATACTCAGTCTCAACGTCTTTTAATTCATCGGTGATAAAGCGCTCGCTACTTTTAAGCGTTTGCCGACGGATAAAGTGGGCAGGTGCGTTTTTTGCTTGCATCTTTGGTAATTCAAAATAAAAGCCACTAACTTTATTAAAGCCGACTTTGAGACTTGGCAGTTGGTTCTCTTGTCGCGCACGCTCTACCATGTCATCTAGCGTGACTTGAATGTTGTCATGAAGATGGGTCAAACGATCAAACTCTTCGTCAAAACCCGCCGCTATCATGCCACCGTCACGGATATGCGCAGGTGGCTCTATGACAATGGCACGCTCAATTAAATCAGCGACAGACTGTATCGCTGGCAATTGAGCGGGCAAGTGTTGCATCAGCATTGACAGTAAACCCGTATCATTACAGCTGATATCTGAGTCCGTGAGTAAACTTGTAAGACGGCCGCTACTAACAATCCCATCGGCAAGCTTGCGTAAGTCGCGCGGCTTGGCGCTCATCAGAGCGATACGACTGCTGATTCGCTCGATATCACCAATACTATTTAGCGTCTCTCGTAAGCTCATGACCAATGCATTATCTGCATTTAGTAAGCTGTCTATCGCATCCAAACGCAGATTGATTCGATCATACTGCCGTAGCGGACGCTTCATTTGCTGTACCAGTAAGCGTCGGCCCATTGGGGTTTGGCAATGATTGAGTACAGATATCAATGACGTGCCATTACTACTAACGGGGGCAAACAACTCAAGGTTTTGTTGGCTGTTGGCGTCGATAATCAAATAATCATCGCTATATTCTACGATCAGTTGATTGACTTGTGGTACGTGGCGTTGCTGAGTTTGCCGCGCATAATGAATAAGCGCCGCACAGCTGGCTTGACTGAGGGGCGCGTCACTAATACCAAGCCCATCAAGGCGCTGTACATCAAACTGCTGACAAAGAGTCGCCGTGGCATGTTCATGATGAAAGTCATTGGCGGCCACTTCTATGATAGGGCAGTCCAGATGCTGGCGTAACCACAGCATCCAGTTGTCATCGATAGTCTCATTTAGGCTTTCACTGATGATACATTCACTAGGCGCGAAGCGTGCCAACACCGTCAGCATTTGGGTTTGCAGCCCTTCAATGTCATCGTGACCTGCACTCAACGTCTGCGTCGTGAGCGTACCCGCGGCCAAATCCATTTGACTAATGGCGGCTTGCAAAGGCTGTTTGCCGCTTGCTTTTGACGTTGGAATAAAGATATCGATGGCGACCACCGTTGGCGTGTGATTGGGAGCGATTAAGGCATCGTCAGTAATCGTCCCTGCGGTCAGAGTTTTGACCACTTCACGGCGCATGATGCTGCCAGTAGCCGATTTGCTTTTGTCTTTTTTCTGCTTATTGCCTATATTAGGAAGGTGCGCAGTATTATTAGTATTGCCAGCTGCGTTATCAGTTGTCGATTCATCGATTTGCTCACAGACCACGACGGTCTGTCCAGCCGCAATCAATCGTGCCATATAGCTATCGGCTGCATGAAAAGGCACGCCTGCCATCGCAATGGTATTGCCCGCTTTATCCGTCCCGCGGCGGGTTAAGGTAATATCCAATATTTGAGCAGCGCGCTTGGCATCATCAAAAAACAACTCGTAAAAGTCACCCATCCGGTAGAGCAGCAAGGCTTGAGGGTAGTTGGCTTTCATGGTCAGGTATTGCACCATCATGGGTGTATGGTCTGCTAAGTTATAGGTAGCATCACCGATGACCAAGCGGTCAGATTGGGATTGGTCATCGGTCGATTGTGCTGATACCGCATATTGTGATGGCGCAAGTTTTGAGACTTTTTTTGAGACAGAAGAGTTTTTAGTCAATGGTGTATCGGTCATGCAGGATCTCTTATTATATTTAGATAGTTTTTTATTCGATATAGTATTGGGTCAGCTGGTTTTGGATTATGCGATCATTTTATGCGTTAAATGATATAAAAATGCGCAAAGAGTACTGAATTTAAGGATATTCATTACTTTTAAAGCAGATTATATCGAAGAGTCAACGAAAGTAATTCATAGCAATACTACGCGAAAAGGCTAACAAATTTAATAAAGTAAGCGTATTTTAACACGTCTTGCTCGGTTTTTACGTTGGCAAATATCTACTCGTTGCCCTTGTATCCATCAGCGCCATAACCATATATAATGACGGCACACTTAATTGGGCGATACTTAATTAGGTAGTACTTAGTCGGATGATGACAAGGCGGCAAGCTGAGTGTTGGCTAATGCGCACTAATTATCGAATATTTCCATAGGTCAAAAAATTATGTTATCAAAGATTATAGGCGGTGTCGTTGGCACCAAAAACGACCGCGAACTCAAGCGTATGCGCAAAGTGGTCAGCAAGATCAACGCACAAGAGGCGGCTATACAAGCCTTGTCTGATGAGCAGTTGCAGCAAAAAACCGCAGAGTTTAAGGCGCGTCATCAAGATGGGGAAAGCCTAGATTCACTATTGCCAGAAGCATTTGCGGTCTGCCGCGAAGCGTCTTTACGTATCAATGGTATGCGCCATTATGACGTGCAGCTGATCGGTGGTATTACCTTGCATGAAGGCAAAATCGCTGAGATGAAGACAGGTGAAGGTAAAACCCTAATGGGTACTTTGGCCATGTACCTCAATGCGATCAGTGGCAAAGGTGTACATCTGGTGACGGTCAATGATTACTTGGCCGCGCGTGATGCCGAATTGAACCGTCCTTTATTTGGGTTTTTGGGTATGACCGTTGGGGTGATTTATTCACAGCAGCCGCCGCAAGAAAAAATCGATGCTTATCAAGCCGATATCACGTACGGTACTAACAACGAATACGGTTTTGACTACCTACGCGATAACATGGTCTTTAGCCTTGCTGAAAAAAAGCAGCGTTCATTAAACTTCTGTATTATTGATGAAATTGACTCAATCTTGATTGATGAAGCGCGAACGCCTTTGATTATCTCAGGTCAAGCCGAAGATTCATCACGTATGTATGCGCTGATCAATACGATTATTCCACTACTGATCCGCTCAAAAGACGAAGAAGCCAACAAGAATAACGAAGAAGAAGACTTCTGGATCGATGAAAAAAATCGTCAGATTGAAATCAGTGAAAAAGGCTACGAAAAAATCGAGCGCTTCTTAATCGAAGTGGGCGAGCTGGGTGAAAATGAAAGCTTATATAGCCCAAGTCGCTTGCCATTACTGGCGCACGTACAGGCCGCCATTCGTGCGCATCATGTGTTTGTCAAAAACGTCCATTACATTGTTGATGAAGGTGAAGTCGTCATCGTTGATGAAAACACAGGTCGTACCATGCCTGGTCGCCGCTGGTCAGAAGGTCTGCACCAAGCGGTAGAAGCCAAAGAAAACGCTGAAATTCAAGCAGAAAACCAAACGCTTGCAACCACAACTTTCCAGAACTACTTCCGTCTGTACGACAAGTTATCTGGCATGACGGGTACCGCGGATACCGAAGCAGCAGAATTTAAATCAACCTATGACTTAGACGTCATTGTGATTCCAACGCATGAGCCAATTGCTCGTATCGATATGGATGACCAGATTTTCTTAACTAAGTTAGGCAAATACAAAGGCATTATTCGCGAGATCAAAGAAATCCAAGCCAAAGGCGCGCCAGTCTTGGTCGGTACGGCGACGATTGAAGCCAGTGAAGAATTGTCATACTTGCTCGATCAAGAAGGCGTCAAGCATAACGTCCTAAATGCCAAGCAGCATGAGCGCGAAGCTGAAATTATTGCTCAAGCGGGTAGCCCAAAATCGGTCACGATTGCGACTAACATGGCAGGCCGTGGTACCGATATTATTCTTGGTGGTAACTGGCAGTCGTTCATCGAAGATCCAGAATCGGTTAGCAAAGAAGAGATGCAGCGCCTAAAAGCGCAGTGGCAAGTGAAACATGACCAAGTGGTTGCGGCTGGTGGCTTGCATATCATTGGCTCTGAGCGTCACGAATCACGCCGTATTGATAACCAGTTACGTGGTCGTGCTGGTCGTCAGGGTGATCCTGGTATGTCACGCTTCTTCTTATCGCTCGAAGATGATTTGATGCGTATTTTTGCAGGCGACCGCGTGGTCAATATGATGCGAGCCATGGGTCTTAAAGAAGACGAAGCTATTGAGCATAAGATGGTTTCCAAATCAATCGAAAACGCCCAAGGCAAGGTTGAGAGCCGCGATTTTGATGCCCGTAAAAACCTACTAAAATATGATGATGTCGCCAATGATCAGCGTAAAGTGATCTACGGCCAGCGCGATGATCTGCTTGCCGAAATGGATTTATTAGAAGCCATCGAAGTCATGCATAACGAAGTTTATAACGCCATGATCAACCAGTTTATTCCGCCAGGTTCTGTCGATGATCAATGGAACGTGGACGGCTTAGAAGATGAGCTTGAAGATGAGTTCAAAATCTCAATGCCGATCAATGATTGGTTGGATGAAGACCGCCGTTTAGATGAGGAAGGCTTACGTGCCAAAATTATCCAAACCGCCATAGAACGTTATCACAGTCGCCGTGAGCAAATGGGCGAAAAAGACGCCGCCCAGCTTGAGCGTCACTTTATGCTACAGAGCTTAGATAAGCACTGGAAAGAGCATTTGACGCAAATGGATCAGCTACGTAAAGGTATTCATTTGCGCGGCTACGCACAGAAAAACCCTGAACAAGAGTATAAGCGCGAATCGTTTGAGTTGTTTCAAATGATGCTGGGTGCCATTAAGTCTGAAACCGTACAAGATTTATCACGTGTCCATATTCCGACCAGAGAAGAGCTAGAAGCATTGGAAGCTCAGCAGCGTGAGAATGCCGCACACATGCAAATGCAGTTCGAGCATGACGACGTTGATAACTTAGACGCCAAATCAGCGCCTCAGCCTCAAGCACAAAATCGCAATCTTGGTGGCGGTGTTGCTGCCGCGAGCGCCATAGCCGCTGGCAGCAGTAATGAGCCAAACCCATATGCGGGTATGAATATCAGTCGTAATGCGCCTTGTCCTTGTGGTTCAGGACTTAAGTACAAGCAATGCCATGGTAAAATCTAAATATTGCCAAGCAAAAATAGTTAAACTATGATGAAGAGCCCTTATCTAAAACAGATAGGGGCTTTTTTGTAGGCTTGCTAAAAGTGCGGGGCAACTTATAATGGATAAAAAAGGATGGTTATAAAGTTAGAGATAACTTTTTAGCGGTTACTTACAAATTCAACATAGGCGTGCATTTAGGGACACGCTATAGTGTTTAGTATATTTATTTGGGAGAGTGGTATGAAAGTAGAACAATTAAAACAATGGCGTAACCCTATTGCTCTAGCAGGTTTGTTGGCTTGTGCACTAACGCTTAGTGCCTGTCAGCAGCAGCAAGAGACAGAACCAAGTCTCGAAGAAGATATCAGTGCCGAGCAATCTGTACCTATGTCTGCTGAGCCTGCAGAACCCAGTGACGTATTGGTTGATACGCAAGATCCCTCTCTTAATGAAGTGGAAAGCGATACGGTTGCCTCCGTGAATACAGGTGTGAATCAGATCACTTATTCATGCGCGCCTGAATTGCAGGTTGAGGCGACTTACAAAGATACTGACAATCAAGTTGTCATTGCTACGGTAAAAGGAACCACAACGCTTACCAAAACCAATGACGCGACCAACCCTGAAGTGTTTGAGGCTGCCAATGCAATTGAAGGTGGTGAAGGTTTTGTACAATGGCGCGTGGCTCACCAAGATCGTGAAACTGGTGTAATGCGTACTGCTGGTGCAGATGCTACCAACGTCAGCACTTACGAATGCAAAAAGACAGGTGAGGGCACAGCATAAGGTAAATCTTAAGCTATGCTATAAAATGTCTAAAAATGTGACATAAAAAAAGCAACGTCCGCGTTGCTTTTTTTTATGTGAAAACTACCATACTACTTACGGTAAGTAGCGTCATTTCCGTGATCTAGAAACCCTTCTTCTTTGACATCTAGCTCTTCGTGCTTCAGCGCCACTTGAATAGTATCAGTATGGGTATGGACAGTTTTACTGATATTGACTTCTTGCACAGCATAAGTTTCTTTAGTAACGGTTGCGACTTGGCGCGATAATATAATCTCAACAGGCACATCACCAAGCTCAACCTGCTTATCGTTAATCGTGATGACGGCTTTACTGTCTAATGAAGGTTCGACATGACGGAGTACATCTTTTTCATCATAGTTGCCAGATAACAGGTCTTGACTTTCAGCATCATCAAACTCAGTGCGAATTGTGATGTATTCTTCAACCAGCTCAACCGGTACGTCAATAGTTTTGGTACGCGTGTGCTTAGTAACGGTGACTTTGCCCACATCCAAACGCTCTTTATTAACGACAGGACGCTCTTCTAACAGCTCAAGGTAACCCCCTTGTCCTGCTTTATTCAGCGAATTTTCTTGATTCAACACATTTTCTTGATCACTTAACAAACGATCTTCGTTTGATAGGGTTGGAGAATTCTCTAAGTCGTGCTGCGATAAAGGATTGGTCTTATCAGTAGTCATTGTGATTTCCTTATTATTATTTAATTAAGACACTTTTAAAAAGTAGCGTCACTGTCTCCAAACGGTTATTGCCTTTGTGATATGGCTATCTTCAAAATTTAAGAAATGGCAAAACATTATAAACAAAGACAATAGATTAAAGCATAAAAAAGACCAGAGAAGGACTCTGGTCTTAATCACTAAATCAAAAGATTTAGTTGCTCACTATGGTCACAATCAGTCATGTTATTATAGAGTTGCTCTATGACAAATGTGACATATGCGCTGATTACATACCACGAGCGCGGCGTACATCTTCAGCAGTAATACCATCACGGTCTACAATATTACCTTCACGGTCAACCACATTACCATCGTTGTCAATATCCAGCTCTTCACGCTGAATAGTTTCTACGATTGTTTCGGTGTGACGTTCAGTAGTTTTGCCTACGTTCACTTCTTCAGAAACATACGTATCTTTAGCGACGCGAGCACGTTCTGCTTCTAGTTGTACTTCAACAGTATCGTTTACGTCCATGTCACCGATACGGCGATCTGTCGGACGATCTACGCTAGTACGCTGAATGTTTGCATGCTCTTCTTCTAGCTCTACATCAACATTACGCTCTTCAGTAACGACGTGCTTACCGACTTTGACAAGACCAGCTACGATACGATCTTTATTGACTGTCAAACGCTCTTCTAGTAGCTCTAGCGTATTTGGCGCTTCATAAGCATGGTCTGCAACTTCCATACGGTCTTCTACTGGAATAGTGTCCGCTGTAAAGGCTTGACGATCTTTCTCATACTGCTCTTTATAGCTGTACTGATAGTCATGGTCATATACTTCCATGGCTTCTACTTGATCTTTGGTCAAGCTATCAAAGAATACGTCATCACCGACAATACGTGCTAGACCTGCTGGTACAAGTACTTCTTTTGAGCTGAACCAACCGCCAGCATCAACGATCAAGTAACGAATACGACCAGTCGTATCTTCTACAAGTGCGCCTTCGATTTTACCGATTTTTTCTTCGTTAACACCGTAAGCAGTTTTGTTTGTTGGATCATAATAGTCATCACCGATAAGGTCACGGTGAGTGGCTTGAATGTCTTTTAATCGAATTAGTTGGCTCATTGTTATCTTCCTTTTTTATGAATTAATAAATAATAGTTATTGTGATAGTAAAATTCTTATAGTTTAGTTCCTTCACTAGATAAATTTTTATATAAAAACTTATCTAAATCAATATCGGTTAGCTACCTTCTTTAATCTTAGTTTTTTAAAAATTAATTTATAAACTTAGCGTTCAAAAATCAGCATTTAAAAATTTGGAGTAAAAGTATTTGTACGTAGCCGCTACCTCAACTTGTAATTATCGTAACACTGAGATTTTAGATGAGATATATGAGCAAGGTAGCAAAGTGTGGACTTGGCGTAATTGCGTGTAATAGGCTGTAAGTGGTATAACATAGCGGAGGAATAAGTTAACGCGATTTTACATGATGAAATATTTTGACGTTTTTGATGGTAGGAAAATATAAAAAAACCACAGTATAATCAATACTGTGGCATTCAAAAATAAAATAAAAATATCAAAACGTAAGTTTTAAATCACTGCGTATTTTTGACACATCATGATTTAGACTTATTTATATTTAAGGCAGTTCAATGGCAACGGCAACGGCTTCACCACCACCAATACATAAAGTAGCCACGCCCTTTTTGCCACCCGTACGCTTTAGAGAGTTGATAAGGGTGATAAGGATACGTGCTCCTGAGCAACCGACGGGGTGACCCAGCGCACAGGCACCTCCTTCGACATTGACTTTACTGTGTTCGATATTTAGCTCATCCATTGCTGCCATCGTGACCATGGCAAACGCTTCGTTAATTTCCCATAAGTCAACGTCAGCTACTGACCAGCCAGCACCAGCTAAGACTTTCTCAATCGCGCCAATAGGTGCCACGGTAAATTCGCTTGGATGACGAGAGTTTGATGCAGTTGCAACGATACGCGCTTGGTAGTCAAGACCTTCTGACTTTGCTTGCGACTCTTTCATGACCACAACAGCTGCCGCACCGTCAGAGATTGAACTGGCGTTTGCAGCGGTAATCGTACCGTCTTTAGCAAAAGCAGGACGTAGAGTAGGAATACGTTCTGCATTGGCAAGAGCGGGTTGCTCGTCGGTATCAACGGTTTGTTCGCCTTTGCGAGTGCTAAAGGTGACAGGCTCGATCTCATCTTTGAAGTGGTCATCTTTGATAGCGGTTAGCGCACGATTCAATGACTCGATAGCAAACTCATCCATCTGCTCACGTGTATAGCCTTTTTCATCCGCCATTTCTTGCGCGAACTTGCCCATCAATTTGCCAGTTTCAGCATCTTCTAAACCATCTAGGAACATGTGGTCTTTGACTTCTTGGTGACCCATACGGTAACCACCACGAGAGCCTGGCATGATGTAAGGGGCATTGGTCATTGACTCCATACCACCAGCAACCGCCACATTAAAACTACCTGCCTTGATACCGTCGTGTGCTTGCATGACCGCTTTTAGCCCTGAGCCGCATAGCTTGTTGATGGTCACAGCGCCAGTCGCATCAGATAAGCCAGCTTTACGCATGGCTTGACGGGCAGGGCCTTGACCCAAACCTGCAGTCAAGATACAACCCATAATGACTTCATCAATATTGTCAACGCTCACCCCTGAACGCTCGACCGCTGCTTTGATAGCCGCCGCTCCCAGCTCAGTGGCGCTCATGTCTTTCAAAGCGCCTTGGAAGCCGCCCATTGGAGTACGTGCACCGTTTAAAATTACAATTGGATCATTTGTCATCGTTATTATTCCTTATTTACGTGTTTTAAATGAAAGCACCTTACATAAAAGGCAAGAGCCATAAAAGGCAAAGGCTGATTCGCTTTTATTATTTATCAATAAGCATTTGCCTAGCTTACAAATAAACGAATTGCTAAAGCTGGTTGATTAAAGTGGTGCTTTAAGCCAGCTCATCTAAGCGAATGCGTACTACTTTATCAGTAATGGTGTCTAACTTTTCGATTTTTTCAATGGCTAGATTCATCTGACTTTCGATCACAGGCAACGTCAAGATGATCACTGGCACTTGACCTACTTTATGCGCAGGCTTTTGTAAAATGGCGTCGATATTAATACCAGCATCACTTAGGATACGGGTAATATCTGCCAATACGCCTGGACTATCATAAGCATGGACACGCAGATAATAGCCGGTCGTCATCTGCTCAGCTCGTAGGATTGGTGTGTCTGATAATTGTTCAGGGATAAATGCCAAATGCGGGACATGATGCCCATTATTGCTTTGATCGTCTTGGTCTTTACTGCCTAGTACACGAACCAAGTCCATGACATCTGCCATGACAGCAGAAGCGGTTGCACCAGCACCAGCACCGTCACCGCAGTAAAGCGTCTGTCCAAGCGGATGAGAGTTGACCAGCACGGCATTTTTGACACCATTAACATTGGCCAATAAGGCATCTTGTGGGATCAGCGTCGGGTGGACACGTAGCTCAATACCAGCAGCGCCAGCATCAGTATCACGGCGTACCGCAAAACCTAAGTGCTTGATACGATAGCCTAGCTCTTCAGCATAATTCACATCTTGTAAAGTGATACCCGTGATACCTTCACAGTAAACTTTGTCAAACTGTAATGGAATACCAAACGCAATCGAGGCCAGCAATGCCAATTTGTGTGCGGCATCAATCCCCTCAACATCAAATGTTGGATCTGCCTCTGCGTAACCCAGCTCTTGCGCCTCAGACAGTACATCTGCAAATGGTCGGCCTTTATCACGCATTTCCGTCATAATAAAGTTACCAGTACCATTAATGATACCTGCCAGCCAGTCGATTTTATTGGCAGCCAATGCTTCACGCATGACTTTAATAATAGGGATACCGCCTGCCACTGCTGCTTCATAAGCAACATGGACTTGATGAGCTTCAGCAAATGCAAAAATCTCATTGCCATGCTCAGCCAATAGCGCTTTATTTGCCGTAACCACATGCTTGCCATGCTTGATGGCATGCATGATGACTTCTTTTGCTAAGGTAGTACCGCCGATGACTTCAATAATAATATCGACGTTATCGCTTTCAGCAACGGCCATGAGATCACTGTTTTGAATAATATTAGAGTCAATATCATCGCGCTGGCGACGTGTACCTACTTCGGTAATAATAATGTCGCGGCCACTACGGCGTTTTAGCTCACCTAAGTTGTCATTGATTAGATTGATCACGCCCGTTCCGACGGTGCCGAGACCAAGTATCGCTAGTTTGATGGAGTTGCTCACAGTATCCTCAAAAGGTTGAATAAAAAATCGTTGGATGAAAAGACCAAAATAAAAGTGTGCTGCTGATTTTGCTTAGCGCTTTATCGTATCATACCGACAAGCAGTTGTGACGTCTACACAATGTCACGTGATGATTGGACAGCCAAATCTATCCAATCATGATGCCAGTCATTAATTGGCGCCTGCTGCTTGTGCCAGTTCTGCGGCAGGAAGATAGCCACCTATTTGTTGCCCTGTTTCAGTAAAGACAGCAGGCGTACCGCGTACTCCCAATCTTGCACCTAAGGCCATGTGTTCTTGTACAGGATTGGCACAGCTAGGCGCTTGAATATTGGCGCCCATTTTTGCTTGATCCATTGCTGCTCTACGATCCTGACTGCACCAGATAGCCTCCATTTTGGGCACTGATTCTTGGCTGCGTGGCCAAGCTAGATAACGTACTTCGATACCGCGCGCATTGATGTCCGCCATTTCTTCATGCAGTTTACGACAGTAGCCACAATCGGCATCAGTAAAGGCATAAATGACAGACTTGGTTTCGCCTTTTGCCGGATAAATAATCATCTCTTTTTTATCCACAGCACTGAGCGCTTCTTTTGCAGTATTGGCAACCAAGGAGGCACTGATATCTACCGGCTCACCGTCACCCACGGCAATGATTTGTCCTTGAATAATGTGCTTGCCAGACTTATCTGTGAAAAAAGACGGCAATCCTTCAGCGGTAACCCAGTACATACCATCCATTTGTGTTGGCACTGCTGAGACCACAGTCTCTTCGATACCAGAAGCTTTTAAGTTCGCTTGTAGGGCTTCGACCACAGCCGGGTCATTATCTGTTGCTACTTTAGCCGTACTGACTTTTTTAGCAGCACTGACATTGGTTGGTGTCCCATTGACAACACTAGTAGCATCGGCTGCGTTATTTGAGCAGCCAGTCGCAATAACTACCAATAAGGCACTCATCATACAACGAGAGAGGACGTTTTGAGAAAAACGATGACGAGCAGTGATATTTTTGATGAGTGAAGAGGGCATAACGGTTTCCTATAGACGTCACGTCTAATCATGAATGCGCGCTAAAAAGCGCTATTGATTTCGTACTTAGTTTTATACTCAGTAATGCGTATCAACGATACGTTAAAAAACGGTAAAAGCATTTTTAACACTTACTGCTTTATAACTGATTGTTTTATAAAGTATTGACAATAAAAGGTAGAGGGTAATAGCTCATATATTACCATATTTGAGATAAATAACAGCCAGTGACACAGGGGTGAACAACATAAAAAGGCAATGTTGATTAAAATGCCGACAGACGGTCATTTAAAAGTAAGATACATTTGCACTATGTAATATTGTCGCTCGTCTAGGTAGGCTACTGCTAAGACAGTATCTTGATAAGATCTCTTATAACAGACACTTACAACGTGTTTCATTTAAAAATTTGCTTTAAGGAGCCCATATGGCAGGTGCCAGTTTATTGACCTTACTTGATGACATCAGTGTGATCTTAGACGATGTCTCAGTCATGACCAAAGTTGCTGCCAAAAAAACTGCGGGGGTACTAGGTGATGATTTAGCGCTAAATGCTGAGCAAGTCACAGGCGTCAAAGCCAATCGTGAGCTGCCCGTGGTGTGGGCTGTGGCTAAAGGTTCATTTATTAATAAGCTTATTTTAGTGCCAGCAGCGCTACTAATTAGTGCCATCTATCCGCCTTTGATTACCTTTTTATTAATGTGTGGTGGCTTGTTTTTGGTCTATGAAGGGGCCGAAAAAGTTATACATCGCTTTTGGCCGCACGCTTTGCCACATGACGAAGAACAAAATGCCCGCCGAAAAGCCAACGCAGACGAAACCGTAGATTTGGTCGCTTTTGAAAAAGAAAAAATCAAAGGGGCGGTACGAACAGATTTTATTTTATCCGCTGAAATTATTGTGATTGCACTAGGCTCAACAGCGAGTGCTACACTGCTAGAACGCAGTCTGGTCTTATCTATTTTGGCCATCGGTATTACTATCGGTATTTATGGTTTGGTTGCTGGTATCGTCAAAATTGATGATGCAGGGCTACATCTGATGGAGCAAGAAAGTACGTTTAAGCAGAAGGTTGGTAAATTGATGTTTGCCGCTGCGCCTAAACTGATGAAGTTTCTATCTATTGCGGGTACACTAGCCATGTTCTTGGTCGGTGGTGGTATCTTAGTACATGGTATTGGCTTTTTGCATCATGGCGTAGAAGATATCGCGCATCTTACGGGTATTTTTGAAAGTATCACGACCACACTTTTAAATGCGGTCATCGGTTTTGTGATTGGTGCTGTCATCGTTGCTATTATGACAATGATTAGTAAGTTTCGTGACAAGGGTGATAACGCATCATCTGCGCATTAATATCATATCTTTCTCACATTGATTCAGTTATAGAAAATAAAAAGGCCGTAACGTTGATAACAACGTTACGGCCTTTTAGCTTTAGCTTTTAAAACTAGCTCTCGCCATCTCCATCGTCTGCCTCTAGCTTTTCAGCTTGAGTGGGCTTTTTATGATCGATTTTAGGCTTACGAGTGCGCGCTTTTGGTACTTTTGGCGTGGTTAGATTAAACATGCCTGTCTGTGGCAAGAGCTGCTCAGCCACATTTTCGATCATGTTCTTATAGCTGGCAATGGTGGTTTTTGATTTAGCTGCCTGACTGTCTTCTTTGGTTGATTGCTCATCCTTAGACTCAGTCTCTTTAACCGCATCAGCTGATTGCTCATCAAGAGCAGTGTCCGTCGCTTCAGTTGCTACGCTTTGCGTTTCAGAATTTTCAGCTTCAGACTGCTGAATTGCTGCTTGAGCTTGTTTCGCATCCGCCTCTAACAGTTGTTCGCTATCAGTACTGACACTGTCCGTTTGCGCTTGATTGGTCAGCGCAGTTGCCTCGATATCATGAGCATCAACATCGTGTCCTATTTGCTGAGACGCTGTTTGCTTGGAATCATTGTTTGATTCGTTAGGCATTTGCGTTTCAGCATCCTTTTTGGCATCAGCATTTAAGCTGGCAGCTTGTTCATGCGTCGGCTCTTTATGGACAGCTTCTTGGTAGTCAGGATGCTGACCGCGCGGATCGTTGCTGGCACGTTTGCTAATAGCGCGTGGTTCAACGTCGGTTTTACCTTGCGGCGCTGCAAACTGACTGACTGCTTGTGTCATGGTGTCAAAGCGCGCTAGATAATCCTTAGTTAAGGGCTGATAACCATAGTTGCTAAAGTCAAAACTTTGACCAGCAAGCTCGGTATTACTGCCACTACTGTTTATAGTGTCAACATTGGCATCACTGTCAGCCTCTTGTACTTGCTTACTATGCAAGGCAATGGTTTCAATGAAGCAATTAATCACGCCTTCTTCAGCTAAGCGAGTTTGCGCTTCTGGTAGGGTTGCACGAATGAATTCGCCAACCGTACCGCGAATCGACGGTGCCTTCACTACTGATTGCTCATTGGCTTGCAGCTTTTGAGATGTCTTTGTTTGAGACGCCTCGGCCTGCTTTAGCTGACTGCGTACTACGCGTGGATCGTTATTGGCCTGACCAAATTTCTCAGCCGTCACGTAACGTGTCGCAAATAACGCTTCATGCGTCAGCTCGAGGGCAGAGTCACTTTTAGTGCTAGCGCTTAGATTGCTATCCTTATTCTGGACAGTGTTTACATCTTTGGTATCGCTAACGTCGGTGGCACTCTCTGCTTCTTGAGCTTTTGGTGATGCTTGCGTACTTTGCACCTGAGCTGCTTTTGAGTCTGAAACATCAGGTTGAGTGTCTACCAGTGTGCTGAGATGTTGACTCTGACTCTGTAGCAGACGTTTTGTTGTCAGCATCAGCATCAGCATTGTGGTCAGCTTTGGGTGCGTTATTTTGCACTTTATCTTTAGCTACGTTTACCTCAATGGCATCAGACTTAGAATCAACCGCTTCTACCGCGTTTTTATCTGTCACTTTTGCATCAACGTTTTTGTCATCAGAGTTTTGTTTATCATTGCTCTGCTGATTGGGTTGCTGCTCAGAAGTATGCTTTTCCGCTACGTCGTCTTTTACTACATCATTTACTGTGCTTTGTTGCTTTGCCAGTTGATGTTTTGCTGGTGTAGACTTGCTGTCATCTAAGGACAAATGCACGACTTCTGGTGATTTGAGTACCGTTGGGGCAGCATTGACTTGCAATACAACTTCATTAGGGTCTTGATTGCGACGCGTGTCAGAGGTGTTCTTACGACTATTAGTCTCTGTATTTGCCTGCTGATGTTGTGTATTCTCAGCTGTTAGCGTCTCGCCACGTTCCAGTTTGCCACGTGAGCCTCGTTGACTATGCGATTTACGCTTAGGACGAGTTTGCTCAGATGCTGTGTTATCGCTTTTATCTTCAGAGTCATTACGCTCATTTTCATTGCGTTTGTTGTTCTGTTGATTGTTTTCTTGACGACTACTGTCTTGACGGTTATTACGGCTACGATCATTAGTACGTCTGTTGTCCTGCTGACGCTTATCTTGATTGTCAGTCTGTTTATCATTTTCATTATTTGACGTATTGTTATCGGTTTTGTTGTCTACTTCAGCATTGGCATCATCTGTCTGCTCTTTTCTTTGACGAGGCTTAGACGATCTAGATTTGCGTGACTTACGTCTTCTTCTGTCTTCGTTGCTGCTATCATCAGTCTCGCTGTCTGAACCACGACGCGCTTGTTGATTGCTGGCATTACTGTCTGACGATCCAGCGTCATTTTTTTGGTTATTTTGCTGCGTGGCTTGTACATTGTTTGATGTGCTATTTGAGGCAGCGTTTAACGCACTGCTATCAATTTGTCCAAACGAACCCAAGCTTTGCGCACCAGTATTGACTAGCGCTTCAATGGCTTCTGCGGCATCTCGGCTACTGACACTTGGTGTCGTAGTAGCTTGCGGGGCTTGTGCAAACAGATTAGATAACCAAGCAACAGCTTGCGGCTGGGCATTTGCGACTGTACTAACTGGCTGCGGTGCGACTGGCGTTGCAACGCTTTGAGGTTGACTGGCTTGCGGTGCGCGCGCTGGCGCGGCGTCATTAGTATTTTTATGATTACGACGATCATTGCTATGATTTACGGCATTGTTCTGCGTAGCTGCGCTCTGCTTGTCATTGCTATCGCTTGATGGTTTACGAGGCTGGCGCGTAGGCTGCTGCTCAGGACGCTCTTTTTCAGCCGTTTGCCAATCGACATTGTAGCCAAGGTCACTGTGCTCTTGCTGCTGAGTATCAGTGATACGCTCATAGCTCGATGGTGCAAAACCATCACGGTTGAAGTGCAGCTTAAAGTTTGGTGATTCTAAATGGGCGTGGGGCAAAATCGTGATACGCGTGCCACTGTCTTGCTCAAGATAAACCAAACTATCACGCTTCTCATTCAGCAAAAATGCAGCGATGTCGGTTGGGACTTCTGCTTGTACTTCACCTTGACGTTCTTTGAGCGCAATTTGTTCAATTTGACGCATGATGGAGAGTGACAATGAACGCAGGTCGCGAATCATGCCGTTACCATGGCAACGTGGGCAGATGTAACCAGTTGATTCTTCTAGTGATGGGCGCAGACGCTGACGGCTCATTTCCATCAGACCAAATTTAGAAATATCACCAAACTGGACGCGAGCACGATCGTATTTGGTTGCAT
Source organism: uncultured Gammaproteobacteria bacterium (assembly GCA_963744895.1). GTDB lineage: Bacteria > Pseudomonadota > Gammaproteobacteria > Pseudomonadales > Moraxellaceae > Psychrobacter. The sequence continues at coordinate 373,617 of CAVUUW010000003.1, read as the reverse complement.
CGATTAGACGCTTTTCTACTTCCTTTTGATGCTTGTTGTCATTCATATCAATGAAGTCAATAACAATCAACCCACCCATATCACGTAGACGAAGCTGACGGGCAATCTCGTCGGCCGCTTCTAGGTTGGTATGATAAGCGGTCTCTGCCACATCAGAGCCTTTAGTCGATTTGGCTGAGTTGATATCGATAGAGACTAAGGCTTCTGTTTGGTCGATGACGATTGAGCCACCTGATGGCAAACGCACTTCACGCTGATAAGCCGTTTCGATTTGTTTTTCAATATTAAAGCGTGAGAACATCGGCTCATAATCAGTATACTTACGTAGCTTTTCAGCTTGCTTTGGCATTACGGCGTCAATGAAACCTGCCGCCTCGATATAAGCATTTTCGTTGTCAATCCAAATCTCAGCGATATCATCACGCAGATAGTCACGAACAGCACGGGTGACAACGCCTGCTTCTTGGTGAACCAAACGCGGTGACGGATATTTTTGGTTTTGTTCTTGGATGGCATTCCAGATATTTAGGAGGTGGTTCAAATCGTGTTGTAAGTCTTCTTGCGTTTTACCAATACCCGCTGTACGAATGATGACACTCATGCCTTTTGGCAAATCAAGATTGCTCAGCATGCGTTTCATGTCTTCGCGCAGTTTGCCTGAAATCTGACGTGAGATACCACCGCCACGAGGGTTGTTTGGCATTAAGACTAGATAGCGTCCTGCTAATGAGACGTAAGTTGATAGGGCAGCGCCTTTGTTACCACGCTCTTCTTTTTCGACCTGAACGATTAGCTCGTCGCCTTCTTTGATCAGTTTTTTGATGTTTTCATCGCGAGGATTGCCGTTTAAGTATTCGGCAGAGATTTCACGAATGGGCAAAAAGCCTTGGCGCTGTGAGCCATATTCAACAAACACCGCTTCTAGTGACGGTTCGACACGAGTCACATGACCTTTATATATATTGGATTTTTTTTGTTCACGCGTACGATTTTCTAAATCAAAATCATACAAATGGTTGCCTGTACATAAGGCGACACGAATTTCTTCGTTTTGAGTAGCGTTGATCAAGATGCGTTTCATATTACTATCCTATGAGTACGCATAACAACGGCTTGGCGGGCTTTTTGGCAAGTATGGCTAATGATTACATCAGCGTTGACGGATTTTGGTTAACAGTAGAACGTAAATGGTGGGTTTAGTAAAACACGCTGGTTTTTCAATGGCTTATTTTTACCTAAATTCGTTAGCAAGGCTAAAGTTATTCATATGAATATAAAGGCGATAGGGTGTAAAGCTATGTATTTATATTCTACTATTGGTCGGCTTGGTCTAAATTTTAGTGCATAAGCATACTATTAAGTGATCAGTGAGTTAAATCATCAGTAAGTGGTTATGGTAGCGTTTGCGGCACATTTTGTAAAAGCGCGCGATGCTCGGTTACTGATTTATGTTACTAATTTAAAAGTACTGACTTAAAAATACTGATACTGAAGCAGTATCGTGCTGTTGCAATTCATCCATCAAAGTCTAGCAATAATATCGCTGTTATAAGAGCTACTATGTAAAATAGTCGTATCAGCCGTTATTCATTTAGGTGAAGCAATTGGTTACGCTTTATTTATCGTTCTATCACATGTCACGTCAATAATATTTGGGGCGTTTTAACATTAAGTATCGCAGCTTTGATTATTAGCGGGGCGTACTTAGCAAACAGAATACTTAACCAAACGATCGGTGTGGCGTTGTATTTACATCTTATTTATCATTGTCTGTTTGACCACCAATACTTAGGCAGCTATCGAGTTACTTCTCGATCCTAACGTTAAATCATCCATACTTGCTCAACTGTGCTCGCGTAAATGACCATCAGATAACCAGTTATTAAATAATAAAAATTATCAGATGAAGCCGTTGTTATGCGGGTTGTGAGTCAATGTTGTGTCATCATCGGTCAATAAATAGGCGTTCTGCCAAATTTAATCACACTGATGTTATGAACACAAAGTTATGTGGTGTTACTATTTATTTTATGGCACTGACTATCTCATGTAATTGACTATAATCAGTGCGATTTCTTCAATTTCTGGGGTCATATCTATGAATATCTATAAGTGATATCCGTAAACAGACAATGTGCCCTAAAATCAGATGAAACGCTCAATCTTTACAGGGTATATAGCGTATACCATCTCACTAACAAGTAGTAAAAATGGTGATAGGCTATCTGCAACAACAATGATTATTGCTACAGCTTCTGCTTAATTGTCGCTCAACATGCTAAACTATAACAAATCTTTGTGTAAATACCTAACTAAAAATGACGAACTCAAAAATGACCGACGACGCGCCTACCCACGAAGCCCCTGCTATTTTTAATAGCAAAACACGCCCACAAAGCGCTGACGATGAAATCAGTAACTTTGGCAAGGTGAACTATCTTGAAGTCACACGCCATCAGCACGACCAGCGTTTGGATAACTTTTTGCTCAATCGCTTAAAAGGGCTTCCCAAATCGCATATCTATAAAATGATTCGCTCCGATGAGGTGCGTGTCAATAATAAACGTTGTAAAGCGCATGATAGAGTACAACGTGAAGATGTCGTTCGTATTGCACCTGTAGAGCTGGCAACACGCGACAAACCAATCATCAGCACTGAATTTGCCAACAGTTTACTGGCACGTGTGGTCTATGAAGATGAAGGCATGCTGGTTCTTAACAAACCTTCTGGCATTGCCGTTCACGGTGGTAGTGGTTTAGATTTTGGCGTCATCGAAGCCATGCGTGAAGTAACGGGTAAAAAATACCTAGAGCTGGTACATCGTATAGACAAAGATACCTCAGGGCTACTCATGATTTCCAAAAAGCGCTCAGCATTGAAAACATTGCAGCAGCATCTTGTGGACAAAACCATCCAAAAGCACTATCTATGTCTGGCAAAAGGACAGCCTGTGCTAAATGAGCAACGTATCGATGCGCCATTGCTACGTTATACACTCGCCAGTGGCGAGCGCCGAGTCAAAGTTGATCCTCAAGATCCACAAGCCAAAGAAAGCCAAACGGACATCGTCATACATGGCCGTTTTACATTGGCAGACCAGCCAGTTAGCTTAATTGAAGCCAAGCCACTGACAGGGCGCACCCATCAAATTCGCGTGCATTTGGCTCATATCGGTCATGCTATCTTGGGTGATGATAAGTATAACGTGCATGATAAATCAGGCGTCCACCGTCTGTGTCTACATGCGTGGCGCTTAGATATTCCAGGCTATGAGACGATTACGGCACCGTTACCGGAAGATATGGCAGACTGGTTACCAGAACAAATCAAATTGCCTGAGTAAGATTGAAACGTAGAGGTAATGGTCTAAAGGTTACTTCTATTGAAAAATATCTCCTTAAACGTCACGATATCTTATTTTTCCTATAAATAAGCGGCCGTGACGTTTTCGTATCTACTATTTATTATTGTTATTCGTTAAGGTAAATTCATGACTGTATCAATGACTACAAATACTTCAGCGCTTGCCGAAAATGCCCAGTCAGTAAACGAGCATCGCCTTTCCGACAAAACGCTGATTATTTTCGATTGGGATGGTACGCTGATGGACTCAATTGGCTTGATTGTTGAGTCTATGCACGTGGCAGGGGAAGCGCATGGCTTTCAAACGACTGATAAAGCAGTCAAAGACATCATTGGTCTGAGCCTAATGAACGGCATTGATATTTTGTATCCTCAGGCAGATGAGACCCAAAAGCTTGCCATTCAAAAGAGCTACGCCGATTACTATATTTCTCATAGTCATCAGACCCCGTTTTTTGCGCCCATAGAAGATATGCTGCAAACTCTAAAAAGCCAAAGTAAGAGTCTGGCAGTTGCCACGGGCAAAAAAAGAAAAGGGCTTGATCGGGTGTTGGATGCCTCCAGCAGTCATCATTATTTTGTTATGACACGCTGTGCTGATGAGGCGGGATCAAAACCTGATCCACAGATGCTGACTGATATTCTAACGGATACACAGCAACCAATCTCTAATGCCGTTTTTATTGGTGATAGTATCTATGATATTCAGATGGCCACGCAGTTAGGGATGACCAGTATTGCAGTCAATTACGGCACGGCATCCAGTGCAGAGCTGGCCGCGCAAAATCCTACTTATCAAGTAGATACGCCGCACGCATTAGCAGCGTTATTATGTGGATAATATGATTATTGGCAGTTTTAGCTGTTTAATAGATGTGTCAATAAAAAAGGGTTTATCGTTATGTGCGATAAACCCTTTTTTAATTCAAAAAGATAATATCTATCTGCTTTCTTCTTGACCTTTTTCTTTTTCAATGGCGTCTTCCAACTCATCGCCTTCTAGTAAGGCAAAAGAGGATTCAATGATCTTCTCATCACTAAGCTGGTAGTCATACCAATTGCCCATTACGCCCGCCAATTCATCAAGCCCTTCTTTTCTTAAGGCGGAAAATAACTGAATGGTGCACTTCAAACCCAGCTTTTTAAGTCTTTTACGAGTGTTAAGTAAAGCATTTTTGGAAGCGCCGTACTTAAGCTTATCTGCTTTAGTCAATAGAATATGTACTGGTAGATCTCCGTCTTTGGCCCAGTGCAGCATTTGCTCGTCAAAGAACTTGAGGGGATGACGAATATCTGTCATGAGTACCAAACCGGCAAGGCTTGAGCGTGACACCAGATATTCTTCTAGCTCAACCTGCCACTCTTTTTTCATCTCAAGTGGGACAGCCGCATAACCGTAACCTGGCAAATCAACCAGTCTTCTATCTGTACTGCCAATACTGAAAAAGTTAATCATCTGCGTACGGCCAGGTGTTTTAGAGGAGCGTGCCAGCTGGCGCTGATTGGTCAAGGCATTGATCGCCGAAGATTTACCTGCATTTGAGCGCCCTGCAAATGCAACCTCTAGTCCCACGTCAGGCGGACAGAGACGAAAGGTAGGCGCTGATGTCATAAATTCAGTTTGTTGAATTTTCTGACGAGATTTGGTGTTGAACAACGCATGTTCTGCGGCAACATCTGTAAACGGGGTACTCATAAATGGCTCATTAATCTTCAAAAAATGGATACGGTTACGAATCTTTAGTTGTCTGGTTACTCTGGTCGAATAGGAAATGCAAAAGTCAGAGACACAGACGGGTTAAGAGAAAGTTTGGTTTACCTTTTAATCATCAGCAAACTGTAAAGCAATCTCTTTAGAATACTGACCATTCTATACTATTACCTGTCTGACTGATTGAAATAACAGTGATTAACATCATATAAATAGTAGAATAACATTAAATGTCATCTGTGATTAATACTATCGCTAGTGCAAAAAGCGTTATCAAAGCCAAACTATATTTATCTGTGTTTATATGACATATCTTGTTACAATATTCACTCAGATACCTTAAATGAACACCGTTTAATAGAAAGGTTGATTAAACGAACGACACATCAAACGGAGGTGTTCCATGTTCTCAGTCATCAAAACTTTCAGACAAACTTATCAAAATCTAATGAGCAATAGAACTGGGTTACTACTCACTGGATTATTAGCCAGTAGTGTCATGATGACCAGTGCTTATGCCGCAGATATTGCAACTACCTATGATAACTCATGTGCCGCCTGTCACGATAGTGGGGCACTAAATGCGATCAAAAAAGGTGACAGTGCTAAATGGCAACAGCTTATAAAGCAAAAAGGTATGCCAACTCTAATTCATTCAGTAAAAAGCGGTATGACGCAAATGCCCGCTGGCGGACTCTGTAGCAATTGTAATGAGGATGACTATCGCAAGCTGATTGAGTACATGAGCAAGTAATTGTTTTATCAATAAAATAGAATAAGATAAGACAAAGCGTCACTATTTTTATGGGCTTATATTTAACTCGCTTTTAGTATGTCATTAGAAAAACTGGTGGATGCGATGATTAGGTAGGCAAATACTACAAAGTCTTGCTATAATAATTAAAAATAAACCCTGATGATAGTAAGTACTTTCAGACTGCTTGTGTCCAAGACCTTAAAATACATATCTGCCTTATCAATCAAGAGGTAGTTTATACTGGGTATCTTATCAGTACAATCACTCTAAATAATGCTTACGCCGAGCTAGTAGGATTTCTATCAATGAAAAAGTTAATCGCTGCTGCCAGCTTATGCGTTGCAAGTTTCAGCGTACAAGCTGCTATTATTGTTCCTGAATACGATGTCAATGCCGGTAAGCAAGTTGCAGAAAAGGTTTGCGCGGCTTGTCATGGTGTTGATGGGGTCAGTGTGGTTCCTGCGCAGCCTAATTTAGGTGGTCAAAACGTAAAGTATCTCTACAAACAGTTGGTCAACTTTAAAGCAGGTTACCGTAAGAATGGTATCATGCAATCGCAAGTGGCGAACTTATCCCAGCAAGATTTGGCCAATGTCGCTGGTTACTATGCCAGTCAAGCGCCTTGGGGTGTGGGTTTTGGTAATCCTGCAACCAACCAAGAAGCAACCAAGCTTTTCTTAGGTGGTGATAAAACACGTGGTGTCATCGGATGTGCCGGTTGTCATGGTCCAGATGCTGCTGGTAATGAGTGGGCGGCGTTTCCAAAACTAGGTGGTCAACATGCACAATATATTGCCACTCAGCTAAAACTGTTCCGCGCGGCAGGCCGTGTTGATGATATTGATAGTGATGAACAAAAACGTGTGAACGATGCGGCAAAAGAAGGCGAAATGGGTATGATGCAAACCGTGGCGTCAAAGCTATCGGATACTGATATTCGCATGTTATCTGACTATATAAGCGCTATCCACTAAATCATCCGTACTATTTACGCTAGTTGATACCGACACTATAGATAATGTTGCGCCGCGTACGCTTTGTTTTCATTACGATTTAACTATCACACCCCGATTTCGGGGTTTTTTTATAGCTGTCTGTCCCTCATATTGTCTTTATAATACAAATATTGTAGAGATATTGAAAAGTAGACTTATTTATAGATGGTTGTCATTATTGTGTATGATGACAAACTGTCGTTATTTTCCTTAGATCGTTTGGGTTTAGATTATGATGATCCGTTATGCTTCTTATTTTATCGCAGCCTTGCTACCGTTATTGCTGTTTCGCTGGTTTGCACCTGCCTCAGTTGGTGAGATCGATTTTTGGTTACTTTGGCTGCTTGCCATGATAGTGGTATCACTGCCGATCGTTTACGCTGAGATAGCATTGGCTTATCGCAGTGTCGAGGCTCCATTAGCAGGAATGCAGAAACTTACCCGAGAAGCGGATGCTAGTCCCGTGTGGCGTAGCTTCGGTTGGTTGGCAGCATTGGTATCTATTGTCATTGCGGCAGTGGTAGTATCTGGTGCTAGTACCGGTATATTAGCGGCACTAACTGATCTCAATAGCGCACCAGATTTACCAAGCTTTGCGCTTGGGGCTGGTTTGATCGTCATTACGGTTTTACTGAGTTTGATCGGTGTGGCGCCCTTACCGATTGGACTCGGGTTGATGGTAGTAGGCTTATTATTGGGCGTCGCAAATGGCTTGCCGACGATTGACTTTGCTATGACTGATACTAGCTTAAGCGAATGGGCGCGCGCTGTGGCATTGGCCTTGGTTAGTGTGGGCGCAGGTACAGGCTTATATTGGTTCGGTCAAAATCTTGTGAGCAAACAGGTGATCACAGCCGTAGATGCCAATACCACTAATGCGCAAAAATCCGCTAGCAATCGTGCAGCTAATGAGTATCGCGCGACCAAACTGGTCCTACCGATTTGGATATTACAGTTGGTAGTTGGAGTAGTTGCTCTGCTGCTAAGCGGAATGTCATTACCACCGATTGGACAGCTATTATATTGGGTAGGGGTGCTGTTCGTTGTCAGTTACTTGCTGCACTATAGTACCCAGCAATTGGCGCATAAATTTGGTCTATTGATCAGTTTGATTGTGACTTTTGTATTGGCATTGATATTGGTCGTCGCTATTCCTACCACATGGCTGGTTGGTCTACTGGTTATCATCAGTAGCATCGCAGTGTTGTTATTGTCAATCTTTGTGGGCTGGCAGATGAAGATTAGCCATCTACGCAAGTCATTGAATTTTGGTAATGAAGCATTCTATAACTTATGGCGGATTGCAATACGCTTGGTTGTCCCTTTAGCCTTGTTATTAGCATTAATCGGTTGGGTGATGCAGTGGCTGAGCTGATAGTAAGTGATGATAAGGTAGATAATCGAAGTGCGGCAGCGTCTGTGCCACCGAGTCTTATGACAGTGTATTTGGCATATGCTGAGGACGCACAGCGGCAGCACTATTTGGCATTACAAGTCAGTAAGGGAACCAGCTTATACGAAGCGCTTGGGCAAGCAGGATGGTTGCTACAGTTTCCAGCGCTTGAAGATTGGTGTCAGCAGGTCATGGACATTGCTACGCCAACCGCCAAGAGTTGGCACGTAGGCGTTTATGCAAAAAAACAGCCGCTTAACTATACGTTGCAGCCGCTTGATCGTATTGAGGTATATCGTAGCTTAAGCGCTGATCCAATGTCTCAGCGCAAAAACAAATCTCGTGGTTGAAACAACAGCCATTAGATAGAGCGGACGGTAATTATGAAGCTGGCAGGCTCTCTATACCTTCAATGCGGCTAACCAAACCATTATCATCAAAATAAACAATCAAATGCTGGCTGGCATCTTTAACATCGGCGATACCTTTGCGTCGGCCTTCTGTGCCAGCTTGATAGTCATAAATATAATCCCAGCGCTTGGGCTCAAGCGTGTCCTTAATGGCTGGACTACCAAGAATATAAAGCACTTGGTTTTGGTTCATGCCTACTTGCAGTTTTTGTGCTTGGGGCTGAGTAATCGCAGTGCCTTGTGGCAAATCAATCTTATAAACACTCAGTAATGAGCAGCCAGACATAGCAACAGCAGCGCTCAGCATACTGGTAATGACAATCTTGCGTAATGCGCTGGTACGACTTAATGGACGAAAAGTTAAGGTCTTTATCATGGTAAGATGACTCATAAGAAATGAATTAGGCACGGCCAAAGTTGGTTGATACTTGTCTGACCGACAATCTTGGACAAATGATACGTCATTTACTTGCAATTTCCTACCACTTACGACATTATTTACCAAACGCTACCTGAGCGATTTTATTATTTATATTTAAAATTCATAGACTTGCATTGAGATTGTCTCAAAAAGAACAAGCTAGCCATTTATTTAGAGCAAGCCAGTTTGTGGTTATTAGAATATTTTATATCGAATCAAAAATAATCATTAACGATTATTTATCTCCTATTTTTGGTTTTTTATTTGCAAAGACTTTTATAGTCAGAAGGAATATTATGGCTTCTTTTACCAATCAAGATTTACGTAAAGCTGGATTAAAAGTTACGTTACCTCGTATCAAAATCTTAGAGCTACTCGAGAGTGCCGAGCTGCATCACATGAGTGCAGAAGAAATTTACAAAGCGCTGATCGAACAAGGTGAGGATGTTGGCCTAGCAACGGTGTACCGAGTGCTCACACAGTTCGAGCAAGCCGGAATCGTCGAGCGCCACAACTTTGAAAACAATCTATCTGTGTTTGAAATTACTCAAGAAGGGCATCACGATCATCTGGTTTGCGACGTTTGTGGCAAGATTATAGAATTTCATAACGAGGTGATTGAGGAAGAACAGCTTAGAGTCGCAGAAAAGCATGGTTTTAAATTATCAGGACACTCATTGGTGTTATATGGTATCTGTAACAACCAAGAATGCCGAGACAGCGCCAAGTAGTTGTGTTGATAATCAAGCATGCATGCATAACGCGTAACCAAGTAGGGTAACTGTCCTCTTGAATAAGTAATAAAATCGTGCAAAAAAAGCCTTCATGTTCGGTCATGAAGGCTTTTTTGTTTTTAAACAATGCTTGGCTAATCGCAAAACCAGCACGGTATATAAGAAAGGGGAGGCGTACCTAAGTGATGTCGAGTGATAAACTATCCGCACCTTCATCCAAATTGACCTTACCGTTTTTGCTACTAAGTTTAATTTTTAGGCGCAAATCATTGGGAGAATCCGCATGGAGAATCGCTTCTTTATACGTAATTTCCCCTTGCTCATATAAGTCAAACAGGGCTTGATCAAAGGTCTGCATACCGCTATCACGTGAGCGCGTCATGATATCTTTGATTTCATGCACCTCACCTTTGCGAATATAATCGCTGATTAATTGTGAGTTTAATAAAATCTCAATAGCGGCACGTCGTCCCTTACCATCAGGGGTCGGAATAAGCTGCTGAGCGATAATTGCTTGCAAGTTGAGAGACAAGTCCATAAACAACTGATTGTGGCGACTGGTTTCAAAAAAGTGAATAATACGATCAATGGCCTGGTTGGCATTGTTGGCATGTAATGTGGCAAATACCAAGTGGCCTGTTTCAGCATATTGAATCGCGTAGCTCATGACTTCACGATTACGAATCTCACCAATCAAAATAACATCAGGGGCTTGGCGCAAGGTGTTTTTTAGACCAGCTTCAAAAGAGTGAGTATCCAAACCAACTTCTCGCTGGGTAATGATACAGCCGTGATGCTTATGGACAAACTCAATAGGGTCTTCAATGGTGATGATATGTCCATGAGAGTGGTGATTGCGATGTCCTATCATGGCAGCAAGGGTAGAGGATTTGCCCGTACCAGTTGCGCCAACTAACAAAATAATTCCACGCTTTTTCATTGCCAACTCTTTTAACGCTGGCGGTAAACGCAGTTCTTCAACCGTTGGAATTTTATTCTCAATTTTCCGTAAAATCATTCCTGCCATATCGCGCTGTATAAAGGCGCTGACCCGAAAGCGTGCTTGTTGGGCCTCATCAGAGATTGCAAATTGACACTCGTTGGTCTCTTCAAATTCTGCTTGCTGGCTTGGTGTCATTACCCCTTTGACCAATCGCATGGTTTGCTCAGCACTTAAAGGTGTTTTGCCCACGGGCAAGATTTTCCCATTTATTTTCATAGAAGGGGCAACATCAGCAGTAATAAAAAGGTCAGAGCCATTTTTATTAATCATCAATTGCAATAGTTTATCAATGTCCATATCGTACCTACACTCGATGTAAATCGATTAAAAAAGTGGCTAAAATTATGTTTTAAAGCTCGCTAATGATGCTGCTACTACAAAAAAGCTTCAGGTTGTTTGGCATATGGGCGCGCCACATCTTTGCTAATTGTACCTTTGCCAACCAAGTTTTTGAGTGTTTGATCCAGCGTGATCATACCGTCACCTGCACCCGTTTGAATGGCAGAGTACATCTGTGCAATTTTATTTTCACGTATCAAGTTACGAATAGCGGGTGTGCCTAGCATGATTTCGTGAGCAGCAACACGGCCTCCGGCTTGACGACGCAGAAGCGTTTGTGAGATAACGGCCTGCAGGGATTCTGACAGCATGGCGCGAATCATGTCTTTTTCTGCAGCGGGAAATACATCAATAACACGGTCAATCGTTTTAGCCGCTGAGCTGGTGTGCAAAGTTCCGAATACTAAGTGACCCGTTTCTGCCGCCGTCAATGCCAAGCGAATGGTTTCAAGGTCACGTAGCTCACCCACCAAAATAACATCTGGATCCTCACGCAATGCTGAGCGTAAGGCAGGCTCAAATCCTAAGGTGTCACGATGAACTTCACGCTGATTGATAAGGCTTTTTTTGGATTCATGAACAAATTCAATCGGATCTTCAATAGTTAAAATATGCTCTTTGCGAGTTTCATTGATGTAGTCAATCATCGCCGCCAAGGTGGTCGATTTACCAGAACCTGTCGGCCCAGTTACCAACACCACACCGCGTTTGAAATCTGAGACGCGTTTGAATACATCGCCCATACCTAAATCTTCCATGCTCAAAACTTTAGAAGGAATGGTACGAAACACAGCCCCCGCGCCGCGGTTTTGATTAAAAGCATTTACCCGAAAACGAGCTAAATTAGGAATCTCAAAAGAAAAATCTGTCTCAAAAAACTCTTCAAAATCCGCACGCTGCTTGTCATTCATGATGTCATAAATGAGCTGATGCACTACTTGATGCGTCATTGTAGGCATATTGATACGCGTCATTTCACCATCAGCACGAATCATCGCCGGCATACCAGCTGAAATATGCAAATCGGATGCTTTGTGTTTGACGGTAAAGCGAAGTAAGTCTTCAATGCTTAAGGTATTTTTTTCAGCCATAATCAACTATTCCGATCAATAAGAGTAAGACAAAAGAGCCTAAAAGAGTGCGGTTGCCAATCGATAGAGGCCTTGTTTTGGCCAATGAATCTGACTGATAATAAGCAAGTCAATTCACGATTACTTTCATATAGAGCCATATATGTTACTTCGTGTAACAATATAATAACAAGACTGCCGCCATTTAACCATCTACTACATCAACAAAATGCAAAATTAGTTATGCTTATGAGCAAAACGCGTTCTACCAAATGATTCTTGTGAGTATTATATGAAAGATTCTGAAAGCAATTCTAAAAATGATGATGCAAATAACAATGACAACCAAAGTCTTATCAATGATTGGCAACAAGTTAGCAGACAAGTGGCTGAAGCTTGTGCGGAAGTGGAAAGGCCAGTCAACAGCGTGCAATTACTAGCAGTCTCCAAAACCAAGCCTGCTGATATGATTGCGGCTTTGGCGAAACAGGGGCAAACGCATTTTGGCGAAAACTACTTGCAAGAAGCCATTGAAAAAATAGATGTCTTAAAACAAAAGCCTGAATGTGAAGATATTGTTTGGCACTATATTGGTAGTATCCAACGTAATAAAACCCGCGATATTGCCGAGCATTTCGATTGGGTGCAAACGGTTGAGCGCGATATTATTGCCAAGCGTTTAAATGATCAACGTCCAGCTGAGATGTTACCATTGAACGTTCTGATTCAATTAAATATCGATGATGAAGCAAGTAAATCAGGGTGCTTGCCAGAGCAACTGCCGGAACTAATAAACGCTATCAAAGGTTATGAGCGCTTACAATTGCGAGGTCTAATGATCATTCCCGCCAAATCAGATACCGATGCTTTTGCTCGGACCAAGCAGGTGTTTGAGGACATTGAACATCGTTATCCAGAGCTGAGTGGGTGGGATACGTTAAGTATGGGAATGAGCGGGGATATGACTGAGGCAATTGCCAATGGCGCTACCATAGTACGTGTCGGAACGGCGATTTTTGGCGCAAGAGAGTAACCATGACCCGATAAAACGACTGTCTCAACACGCAACTTTTATTTATGGTTCATCAATGTTTATGATGTTGTCGCAAAGCGCCATAATGGACGAAAAAAATTTTCTGCAATGCATGGACGAGATGCAACTTATTACGGCTCTGCCATTGTACCCACTCAAGGATCAATAGGCAGAGAGTGAGCCAAATCGTTCCTGCAAGATAACCTGCCACGATATCGCTTGGGAAATGAGCACCCAAGTAAATACGACTGGTACCAATTAATAAAACAAGTAAGCTTAAGACAATTGAAACGCCTGCTTTTATAAATGTTTTGTGCGTACTTTTGATCACTAAATATATAAGGAATCCATAAAAAACAAACGATCCCATTGAATGACCACTTGGAAAACTAAAGCCAATCGCATCAATTGCCTCATTGATAGACGGTCGCCCTCTTTCATAAATTTGTTTTAATACCCATGTCAACGCACCATTGCCGCCAATAGCAATGATAAAAAATAGCGCTGCCCATTTGTCTTTGGCTTTAAACCACAGTAATAAAACCACAATAATTGATGAACTAGATAAAAACCACACAGAGCCGATTTCTGTGATTAAGGTATACATCACATCAAGTGAAGAGGTTGCGAGGGCATCAAAAAACCCGATGATGCGATTGTCAAAACTTTCCAACTTATCCTCTAAGACTTGTCCCGCCAATGTAGAAAATAGCCAAATAAGTAATAGAGCTACCCTCAAACCAACGATCAGGAACAACGCCAAAAACCCTGCTCGCTTAGTTTCCGCTTCCATAATACACTTGCCTTTGCTTAGTAAAATTTTATCTCGTTTTGTGAATAGTAAAAGATTATAAATAAGATGGTTTTAAAATCAGATCGTCAAATTTCGTCACTAGCATCTGAGTGATTTTGAGATTGTCGGTGGCAATAATCTCAAACCGATAATTGGCATACTCGATGGTATCTGTTTTCTTTGGGATTTTGCGAAGCATATACATCATAAAGCCGCTGATGGTCTCATAGTTCTCACTGCGTGGTAAATTGACGATATCCAATGCGCGAATGACATCTTCAATAGGCGTCATACCATCGATTAGCCACGAGTTGTCCGTGCGCTGGACAATAGGTTGTTCCTCAAGCGTCACAAGCTCGCCCATCACAATACTCATCACATCTTTGAGTGTGATAACACCAACCACGAGTCCATATTCATTCACAATTACCGCGAAGTCTGCACCAGTAGACTTAAACATCTCGAGCACTTCAAACAAAGACAACGTATCAGGTACAAAGAGCGCAGGTTTTAAGAGAGGTTTGTCTGTCAGGCTGACTTCTTGCTGGTTTAGCACCAATGCCAGAAAACTGCGAGACTCAACGTAGCCAACAATATGTTCTAAGTCGTCATCATGGCAGACCAAAAACTTATTATGCGGCTGCTCAATCATGATCTCTACGACAGCTTCGGTACTGGTTTTGGTATCGAAATAGACGATATTTTCGCGTGGGTTCATCACCGAGGTGACGGTACGCTCTTGCATATCGAAAATATTTTCTATCAGATGATGCTCTTGTTTTTTCAGCACGCCAGCTTCGGCACCCGCATCCATGACGGCATAGATATCTTCTGGTGTCATATCGTCTTGGCGTATGGTTGAGATACCAAAAAACTTAAAGAGCATATTTGCGGCACCATCGAACACCCAGATGATCGGCTTTAATATAAAAATCAGCAGCATCATTGGGCGTACCAGTCGTACTGCTATCATCTCAGCATTCGACATGGCCAAACGTCTGGGCATCAAATCTGCTAATAATGAAAATAAGCTGGTAATGAGGATGAACGATATTACCGATGCCGCCGTTTCACTATTGAATAACTGCTCTAGATAAGGGCTGATGGCTGACTCACCCACGGCACCAGCCGAGATAGCAACGGCGTTTAGTACCACTTGTACCACAGTGATAAAACTACCAGGATGATCCTGCATATTGAGGACGTCAAGGGCGCGAACATCGCCTTCTTTTGCCATGATTTGGAGTTTGATTTTACGCCCTGCGGCAATGGCAATTTCAGCGGCAGAAACAAAGGTACTCAAGGCAAGTAGAAGAAGAAGAAAAACACTAGCAGTTAGCAAGCTCATGACATACTCGAAAAAGAAGTAAAGGTAATTAAGTCAAAAATAGTGGGTGGATTTATGGGGAAACGAACAGGGATATCTATAAATTTTTTGGTAAATAAAAACCAAAAAAGCTGGGCAAGTACCCAGCTAATAGGAAAAATTCGACGTTTTGTCAAACGACCTAACTTGTACCTTTCAACCTACAAATCATAGCAGTTGAAAGGCAAGTGCGATTTAGCCTTTTATTGACCATTTATTAACTAATGGATAACGGCGCTCACGACCAAAGGCTTTGTGGCTAATCTTAGTACCAATTGGCGATTGCAAACGTTTATATTCACTCTGGTCGACCATTTTAATGACTTTTACGACCAAATCTGCATCAAAACCTTTATCCACGATATCTTGGTAACCCATGTCTTCATCAATGTATGATTTCAAGATCTCATCTAATACATCGTAATCAGGCAAGCTGTCTTGGTCTTTTTGATCGGGACGTAGCTCAGCCGATGGTGGACGCGTAATCACGCGCTCAGGGATCACTGGAGTGTCTTCTAAACGGTTGCGATAGCTTGCCAATTTATAAACCTGTGATTTATACACGTCTTTTAACACATCAAAACCGCCCGCCATATCGCCATACAAGGTTGCATAACCAACCGCCAATTCTGACTTGTTGCCAGTCGTGATGACCAGATGACCGAACTTATTGGACAGTGCCATTAGAACCACGCCGCGCGCACGCGCTTGAATGTTTTCTTCTGTGGTATCTGCTGGTGACTTATTAAATAATGGAGCAAGTGTATGACGAATGCCTTCAACAGCATCGAAAATAGGGCAAACCGTGTAAGAGACGTTTAAGCGACGTGCTTGTGCCTGCGCGTCTTCTAAGCTGATTTGAGAGGTATACTCGTACGGCATCATGACCGCATAAACTTTATCGGCACCTAAGGCGTCGACTGCGATACACAGCGTCAATGCTGAATCTATACCACCAGACAATCCAACAATAACACCAGAGAATCCTGAGTGATTGACATAGTCTCGTAGACCGACAACCAATGCCTGATACATCTCGGACTCATGACTTAGGGTCAATGGTGCTTTTGGCTGAATGTTAAATTTAGATGTTTTAATATTCAACGTCGCCAGCAGTAATTGACTCATAAAGCGCGGTGCTTCATGTGCCACGCTACCGTCGGCTTGTACGGCCAAAGAACCACCGTCAAATACCAAGTCATCTTGGCCACCAACCGCATTGACATAAACAATAGGCAAGTTATTTTCGCGGCTGCGCTTGGCAAGCATGGCTTTGCGGCTGTCTTGTTTTTCAATCTCAAAAGGTGAGGCATTCAAGCTAACAATCAGATCAGCGCCTTGCTTTTTAAGCTCAGCCATAGGATCTTTTTCCCACAAGTCTTCACAGATCAGTAGACCGATGGTAATACCTTTATAATCAAATAAAACTTGATTACGACCTTTATCAAAATAACGGCGCTCATCAAAGACGCCATAATTTGGCAATACTTGCTTATGGTAAAAGCCTTTTTGATGACCGTTATGTAAAATCGCGGCAGAGTTAAACGTACCATGATGATCAACATGAGGGTAGCCGACAATCATAACGATGTCATCGATATCACTTAGGGTGGACAAAGCGCTTTTTACGCGACCTGATAGGCTTGGGCGCAGTAATAAATCCTGAGGAGGGTAACCCAAAAGCGCAAGCTCTGGGAAGACGATAACATCAGCCCCTTGCTCACGCGCTTGTAATGCCAATGTGCGCATTTTTTCAGTATTGGCAGTGATATCGCCCACTAAAAAGTGGGACTGTGCCAATGCAAAAGTGACGGTTTCTTGTGATTTATTGGTTTTGTTACTCTCATTTGAAGTATTGGTATTGGGATTATCAGTGTCTTTTGACATTGTTTTTTTCCTATCGATAAGGTATTTAAAAAATATAATGTTAAAAAGAGATACTATCTAAAAATAGTATCTAAAATTTGGTCGGTCAAAGCCGCTCTAAAATAAAATCAAAATCGCTCAGAAACTCACTCAAAATAATACTATTTTATATCCAGTTCTAATGTCGAACTTGATATGCTGAGCGCAAATCTTACATAAGCTTATATACAAAGCTTACGTATTTTATCCAAAATTATGGCGCTACTCTGAAGATCTCAATGTACTCAGAGAAGGGCGATAAAAGCAGGTTTTAGTTAGTGGTTCAACAGATGCTATATCTTCGCTGTGTCTTTATAATCATCAAAGAAAATAGGGTCAAAGCCACGTAACGGTGTTAAAAAAATTAAAATAATACCTTTAGTATAACATTAATTGTTGTGACAAATAGAATGTGGCAGTGAATTACCTGTCAAGATAAGGGTTTAATGCGTAAAGACAAAAGCGACTTTAGAAGCATTGTTTTTACTTACTAAAACTATGTATGACCTTCTATTCAGTATTGTGATGATATAGTAAGGTTGGATCGAAAAAGTTGTAAGTAAAAATTACAACATAGTCTTATATAGTTATTTGGTTTTATTGCATAATGAAATGTGATTACAGCCTAAGTTTTAGACTGTATGAATTGTTATTATAAGCGTGAGCATTGGTGTGCTATCTTCGATATTACTGGCACCAAGACCAAATGTTATGCCTGTATTAATGAGTCACAACCCTCGCTAATGAATAGGATTTATAGACAGGCTCTATAGATTGATGTTCATCATATATTTATAAATTTATCGGCAAGGCTGCGACAAACCCTTGCTGTTTGTTCTTGGTTTATGCCCTATGATTGAAAATTGGACAAAAGAATTTATTATTCAGCGCTTGCTGGCCATTACTTTATTGGTGGCATTGTTCGTACTGTGTTTTCAGGTGGTGCAATTTTTTATTGTGCCCGCGCTTTGGGCGGCAATTTTGGCGTATGTGACTTTTCCTATTTATAACTTTTTCTATGAAAAGGTGAAATTAAGTCCCAATTTTAGCGCTGCTATCATGACGGTGAGTATCTCCTTGATAATAGGGGTGCCGCTTGTTATTGGTGTGTTTATTTTGCAACAAGAAGCATTGAGCTTAATTACCAACTTGGTTTATCGTATAAAAGTTGGTTATCTAGATGTTCCTAGTTCCATTAAAGATTTGCCTATCATTGGTCAGCAAGTCAAAGACGTGCTGTGGCGCATCAATAAAAACCCCGAGGGAACGCTTGAAGCCTTTCGTTTGTGGGTACAGTCACACTTATATTATGGCAAAGTGGCATTTGACGTGGTGTTTAGTGTGCTTGCTAAGCTTGGTATGGCACTAATGACATTGTTCTTTTTCTATCGTGATGGGACCAGCTTGGTTCGCCAAATTCGTCAAGCGTTGCGCAATATCATTGGTAATCGTATCGATGGATATATTGACTCTGTAGGCACGACGACACGCGCTGTGGTATACGGTATCGGACTGACGGCATTGGCACAGGCGCTCCTTGCAGGTGTTGGTTATTACTTCGCTGGCGCACCAAGTCCTATCTTATTGACCATTGTTACTTTCATCATCGCTCTAATCCCATTTGGGACGCCATTTGTTTGGGGTGGTGTCTCAATTTGGCTATTGAGCCAAGGTCATACTGTAGAAGGGATTGGTTTGGGGCTATGGGGGACTTTGGTGATTAGCTGGGTTGATAATTTGATTCGCCCTATTGTGATTAGCGGTGCAACCAAGATCCCTTTTATTATTATTTTTATTGGTGTATTAGGCGGGCTAACCGCTTTTGGTTTTGTTGGATTATTTATCGGTCCTGTGGTACTAGCAATCGGTCTTGCGGTATGGCGTGAGTGGATCTCAAACCATAAAAATGAGCTATTTGCATCGCAAGAGATGGTGTTGTCTGAGAGCCAAGCGTTACCTCCAGCAGATAAAGTAGAGTAAACACATAACGGTTTATAGTGATGTTGCAATGATTATGAAGGGGACAATGGATACGATGAAACCTATTACGGTGATTGCTGATAGCAATATTGCAAGCTTAGATGATTTTTTTAATGCCTCAATGCTTGGGCAAGCGTCGATGCAGACGGTTGATATCATCACAGTTGCTGGACGTGACATCACTGCAGCACTACTCGAAGAAGTACAGCCTAAGATTTTATTGATACGCTCTGTGACACCAGTGGGCGCGTCATTGTTGACTGATAATAAAAGTGTGCAATTTGTAGGGTCTGCTACCATCGGTACCGACCATGTTGATCAGGATTATTTAGCAGCGCGTCAGATTACTTTTGCCAACGCCGCTGGCTGTAGCAAGCATTCTGTCGCTCAGTATGTGTTGACGGCTATCTTGACCTTACGCCCACATTATTGGGTACAATCGATGACGCTTGGTATTATTGGACTAGGCAATATTGGTAGTACGCTTGCACGCTACGCAATCGATTTGGGCTGGCAAGTGCTGGGTTATGATCCATTGCTACCAGCCTCAGACACAAACAATGCTAGCCTCGAGCAAGTGCTGAGCCAAAGCGACGTTGTCAGTCTGCATGTGCCGCTCACGGACAAAAAGAGTGCAGGTGCAGAGGACGATAAGTACGCTTGTAATCAGATGGACTATCCAACGCGCCATCTAATTGATGCAGAGGCGTTGGCAATGATGTCTGAGCATACTATGTTGATTAATAGTGCACGTGGGCCTGTCATCAATGCAAGCGATCTTGAGGCAGATATTGAGCGTACAGGGCGGCAAGTCGTGCTGGATGTATTTGAGCATGAACCGCAAATCTCGCAGCGCTTATTATCTAAGCTTACTATCGCCACCCCTCATATCGCGGGCTATACAGTAGAAGGCAAACTGCGCGGTACGCAGATCATCTATGACGCGCTGTGTGAGAAATTATCGGTTTCACCTGCTCAGTCTATGCAGACATTATTACCGCTTAATACGTTTCTGTGGTCAGAATTAAAAGCGCATCCAGATAGGTTGGTCAATTTTTATGACATCCTGCAAGACGATGCCGCGTTGCGAGACAAGGCTATAGATGGTCAAGTAAATGGCGTGGATTTCGATCGGTTAAGACGTGATTATCATTTGCGCCGTGAATGGCAGTGGTAAAAATCTAGAAAGCATTTATAAATACCGTTTAGCGCTCCTTTATTTGTTACTCGTAGTGGATCATTATGACTCAAGCACCCAATCTTTCTTCTAAATCAAGCTATGCACCTACTATGTCACTCGCCATGGCACAGCAACGCGCGCAATTTATGAGTGATATTCGTCACTTTTTTGCCAATAGGCACGTATTAGAAGTGCAGACGCCGCTACTGTCACAGGCAGGCAATACAGATACTTTTTTACAGTCAGTCGGCGCTCAGGTGACTTATCAAGATCGGCCATGCACCTATTATTTGCATACCTCACCTGAGTTTGCCATGAAGCGTTTATTAGCCAGCTGGCAAGTACCTATTTATCAGATTTGCCCCGTGTTTCGCGACAATGAGACAGGCGTAAGACACAATATAGAATTCACCATGCTTGAATGGTACCAGCCTAATTATAGCTTGGCAGATATGGCAGGCGAGCTGGGCGATTTGTTAGAGACACTATACGGCTATCCAGTGGTCATGAATCACTATCGTTATGTCGATGCTTTTATGGATTTTGTCGGTATACATCCGCTGACAGCAAGTCTTGCAGCTCTGAAAGCAGTAGCGGAAGACAAGGGTCTAAGTGGGTTTGATTTTAATAATGAGCATACTGATGATAGTGAGCCAGATCGTCGTCAAAGCTGGTTGGATTTATTGTTTAGTCATGCCGTAGAGCCACATTTGGGTCATGACTTGCCAACGCTGATTATAGAGTACCCACCTGCGACAGCGGCATTGGCAAAGACAGCATTTGATAAAGAAGGGAATGAGGTCGCGAAACGCTTTGAGCTATATATTAAAGGGGTTGAGATCGCCAATGCTTATGATGAATTGGCAGATGGACAAGCCTTAAAGGCACGTTTTGTCAAAGACAATCAATTGCGCAAGCGTCATAACTTACCAATCATGCCGATGGATGAGCATTTAATCACTGCATCTGATGATCTTATACCTTGTAGCGGTATTGCCGTAGGTCTAGATAGACTGCTCATGGTAATCACAGGCGCAAATAGTTTAGAAGCGGTGATCTCTTTTCCGAGCGGTTTGGCTTAAGCAAAACTGGCTAAAAATTAATGCAAAAAGGCCGTTTACCAATCAGCTCACTTGAACGTTGCTGAATGATAAACGACCCTTTTTTTGAGTAGATTTAATCAATTATTTATTAATCGATTAAAAACAGATTTACACCGTTGCGATGGCTTCTGCAATGGCAATGTCACCATTATGAATGTTAAACGCCTTTTTAATCGTATTATCTGCATTAAGTACAGACGCTAGCGTGGTGGCAACGTCTTCAATCGAGTTCTCGCCAGCGCTTTCATCAATAGCAATTTGACCAGTACCAGCGCGTTCTTTTAATGCACCTGGTTGTACGATCGTATAGTCTAGTGTGCTGTTATTGACCAACCACTGATCGGCATAGTGCTTACAGATATAGTATTCTTTTAACTGCGCAATACCGGGGCTGTCCCATTTACTGGTGTCTAAAGAGAATGCCGCACTAAGCATAATATAGCGTTTAATACCTTTGTCCTGCGTCGCCTGAATGGTTTTAACCGCGCCATGCAAATCAACTTCTAGTACGTCTTTACCACCAGAACCAGCTACAAAATAGACTGCATCGATGTCTTGGTCCATTTGCTCTTGAATGGATTCTTTTTCAGCCGTGATATCTAAATCAAGTTGGCTGTAATTGTTAGCATCGAATAAGGTTTTCTTTTGACGAGTCGTACCGATAACTTGATGGTCATCTGCTAAGAGTTGTTTAACCAGTTCAGTACCTACGCGACCACTTGCGCCAATCACTAAAATTTTCATAATCATTCCTATTTTTATAGAGAGGTATTTTTATAAAACCTTTGTATAAAAGGCTCTTTATTCTAAAAACTGGCTATAGGGTAACAAGAACAAACGGCACGCTTCGTTATGAAGCGTGCCGTTTACATGATGTTTGGTTATAGAATGTATACCGTTTGCAAGAAAGCCACGTATGTTAGCGGGCTTAAACTAGAGATGATTCCCGCAAATACTGAAAAACGTATGGTGAATACTAAATAAAACAGATACATTATATTCCAACTCTGAACGGGTATAAATTTTTCTTGCGTGCTGTGCCTTCGCAGACAGAGGCTACAAAAAGTTTACGCCAGTCCCGCTGACTCGTTTTTATACTGAACTCACTATATTAACGAACCAAACGATTTAAGCCGTCAGCAAATGCTTTTTTATCACGATCGCCGTAAGGTTTTTGTCCGCTCATCTCTTGCAATTCTATTACACCAGTACCGCGCATGGTATCCATAAAGTCGCGCATATTAAGCTTTTGCTTGATGTTGTTTTTGTCATAAATGACACCGCGCGTTGTCAAAACCATACCGCCTTTGTCCAAAATATCATTGGCCAACGGAATATCGCTGGTGATAGCAAGATCGCCTGCTTGGATTTGCTCGACGATATAATCATCGGCCTTATCAAACCCTGACGGCACCACTGTCATAACGAGCAATGGTGACTTGCGTAGTTTAATGGACTGATTGGCAACGAATATTGCCATCGTTTGCGTACGCTCAGCGGTTTTAATAATCAGGTCTTTGGCAATCAACGGCACTGAATCTGCGTCCACCCAAATCTGCATTATTTTTGAGCCTTATCAGTTTGTCCTTTATGACTGACTGCGTTGTCTGTTTGACGCTCAGTAGACTTGACTTCAGCATTGTCTAATAACTTGTCCGTTTCGCGATCCGTTTCAGGGTTGATAGCGTTGTCCGGCGTTTCTGTATGAGTATCAACAGCCGCTATTTTTTTATCAAGTCCAACTTTATTAGGTAGTACGGCGACCAGCTTGGCTAGTGCAGGTTCTAAATCGGCCACGTCATTGGGCATCAAGGTAATATGAGCGATCTTTCGATCATCACGTTCAGCCTTGTGGTAACTGTGATAATGAGCGCCATCGATATTAAGTACAGCACTGATATCAGGGTATTGTCCCAGTACATTGATCATGATCGCTGGATGAACATTATCGGTATCACCTAATGGTAAATTGACTACCGCGCGAATGTGGTTCTCAAACTGGCTCGTAACCGCGCCTTCAATACTCCAATGACCAGAGTTATGGACACGCGGCGCAATTTCATTGGCAAGTACCGTATTGTGACCATGTTCGTCTTTGACGACGAATAGCTCAAGTGCCATGACGCCAACATAGTCTAAATGGTTCATAATTTTGGTAATGGCATTCGTCGCTTGCTCAAACAAATGGCTTGTACCAATGGCGGGCGCTTGGGTCTTGGCCAAGATGCCATGATGATGATGGTTTTCGACCAAATCATAACAGCGCACCTGACCGTTTTGGCCGCGTGCCGCAATAATAGAAACTTCGCGGCTAAAGTTAATAAAGCCTTCAGCAATTAAAGGGGCCGGCGTTGATGTCAATGATCCTTTGCCGCTAACAGCGTCTTTAAGCGCTTTCCACGCCGCTTTGATATCACTGTCTTGTTTGATGACAAACTGACCTTTACCGTCATAACCGCCGCGACTGGTTTTGAGCACAATTGGCAAACCCAGTTCTTGACAAGCTTGCTGTAACTCAGCCTCAGAGTTGACAGACATAAAAGGAACGGTCGCGATATCAAGCGTCTGAAACATTTGCTTTTCTTTTAAGCGATCTTGTGCGATATCAAGCGCAATGAGTGGCGGAAACATGCCTTGCTTGCTACCTGATTTGGATAAATCCGTCAGCTGTTCAACAGTCGCTGTCGGTGTGTTTTCGAACTCTAGCGTAAAGACATCTGCTGCCGCAATGAATGCTTCTAGTTGTTCGCTAGAGTAGACGCGTCCATATAGGCTGGCTGGGCAATCAGCGTTGTCTTCTAAAAACACGCATTGATAGCCCAAAGGCATAGCGGCTTCGGCAAGCATCATACCAAGCTGACCACCGCCTAAAATACCGATGGTACGAATGGTTTGGGTAACAGGATAAGCGTTTGCTGTAGTCATGGTAGGCTCTTTAAATTGAAAATGAGGAACGTGTTTGGTGTATTAAAATTGGATCACTAAACTATCAAAATAGGAAAAGGTGCATTGTATGCACCTTATATTAAGTTAAACCCATCTAAAAATACTCATCCTTCAGCACTGACTTAGTGGTTGATAATACCGGGCGTGGGGCTGGCAAGAATGGTATCAGTTTGCGTGGTACGTAGAGTATCGAGCTTAGTCGCAATCGATTTATCATGTAAGGCCAAAACCTGAATGGCAAGGAGGGCAGCGTTATACGCGCCTGCCGTTCCAATGGCTAACGTGCCGACAGCGACACCTTTAGGCATCTGTACAATAGACAATAAGCTATCCCAACCACTAAGCATAGAGGATTTTACCGGTACGCCAAAGACAGGCAACGGTGTTTGACTGGCGCACATGCCGGGCAGGTGGGCCGCACCGCCAGCGCCTGCGATGATTACTTGTAAGCCATGATCTTTTGCACTTTTGGCATAATCAAACAATCTATCAGGCGTACGGTGTGCTGAGACCACCTCACACTCAAAAGCGACATCAAAGTCTGCTAACAGCTGTGCCGCCGCGCTCATGGTGGCCCAATCGGACTGTGAGCCCATGATGATGCCAACTTTTGGCTGACCCGTAGGCGAGGTAATAGGTCCATTTTGCTCAGCAGTATTGGCGATAGCCGATGTGGTGCTCATGTGCTCATATCCTTAAAAAGACCATCATACAAAAATTTTGCCGCGTTCGTAAAGCCAAGTTTGCGCTTTAGTCACAAAGTGGTAAGAATAGCACGAAATTTATGGATTGATATCTAGCGTAAGATCATGGCGATACTGTACAAAACTGCTGTGTGTTAAAGGTAATGGCTGCTTGGTATCGAGCTGATAGCAAGTCAAATAACCACTGTCTACGGCTGCTGAATAATCGGTACAGACCACTTGAGAGCTTAATGGTTCAGGCGCACCAGTGAGCCAATAATGACCTACAAACACTGGCTTATGAGTTTTGAGTGCAAAGTCGATGTTTTCAGCTAACGCATCACTTGGGATTTGTGCAAGTGCAGAGGCAGGCGCACGAGCAACCTCACGAAGCGTACGTGTATTAAGCGCATCTAGCCACCAGCGAACTCGCACTCGCGTGCGACTAGTGCCTTCTTTATCGACCATTGCCATGCCATCAGGTAAGGGTGTTTCTACGCCTTTTAGTACCCGCTCTAGTGCATCAAACGCGACACTTGGCTCACTAGCGGTGGTTATCAACCCGTGCGGTGTCAAACAATTATCTTCCGTTAATAATGGCTTCAATATAGCCATACTATCGGTATCCCAGCAGGCATGTACAAAGCAAGCATGCTCATTTTCAAGCCATAGAGGAATTTCATAAAGACGCTGTAGCCAATACTGATGTAGGTCTGAGCCAAACGTTACTTCGGCCAAAAACGCCTCATGTTGGCGCATATGGACATCGTTATGTGAGCGCAAATACTGAGTGTTATTCTTAGGATCAAGGGTGGCAAAAGCCAACGCATTGTATTCATGGTTGCCCATCACGGCATCTGCTACGTCTGCATCCAACATGGCAAAAACAATTTCTAAAGTCGCTACCTGCTGTGATCCGCGATCAATCAAATCTCCAATAAATAGCGCTCGATGGCCATCTGGTGGCACAAAATACTGCCCATTATGATGATAGCCTAACTGTGTTAATAGGCCTACCAGCTTGTCTGCGTAACCGTGAATATCACCAATAATGTCTATAATCATAATGAACTGTCAAATCTCGAATTTGTCTAATATTTAGGACGTTGAATATTGCTACTCTTACAAATTATTTACTGAAAACTCTTTATCAAAACTAGATAGTAAAAATAACCTATCTAAAATCCAGGTGACAATAGCGCATTGATAAAGTGTAACAGCACTTTTGGTTCTAGTATGATCGTGGCAATAACGCCAAATGCGCCGCCCCACAGGTGAGCCATATGATTGATATTTGAACCACCACGCTTATCAGCATAAATACTATAAGCAACATAAGCCACGGCGAACAATATCGCAGGGATAGGGATAATGGCAAATAAATAGATTTTTTCCCACGGCGCGAGCAAAATAAATGCAAATAATACGGCAGATACGCCGCCTGATGCACCAAGGCTTAAATAGCTGGCGTTATTTTTATTATGAATATAACTTGGAATCATCGCAATGATAATAGCCAAGACATAAAAAACCACAAAACCATAACCAAACAAAAATGATTGATATAAGCCTTCAATGGCGCGGCCAAAAAAGTATAAGGTAAACATATTAAAAAGCAGATGCATGCTATCGGCATGAATAAAGCCATGCGTTACAAAACGATCCCACTGACCATTATTGACAGCTGGTGGATAAAAAATAA
Source organism: uncultured Gammaproteobacteria bacterium (assembly GCA_963744895.1). Lineage (GTDB taxonomy): Bacteria > Pseudomonadota > Gammaproteobacteria > Pseudomonadales > Moraxellaceae > Psychrobacter. The sequence continues at coordinate 346,729 of CAVUUW010000003.1, read as the reverse complement.
GTCGATTAAATAACGCCTTATTTTGCCATGCTAATAAACTGACAATGACAGTAATTATAATAATAAGAGTCGTATGGTTAAACAAAGGAAAATCCTTAGGCCGCGCCTGATATGTGGCAGTATTATAGATGGTTACAAATGATAATGTTCAACGCCTAAGCGTTACGGCTGAATGAAAGATAAACATAACCAATGACGAATTATTAAACCTTATGTCTTAATAATAGAGTAATACTAACAGTAGTTAGAACCGCATAAAAATTTATTGTGTCACAAAATAGTGCACTTCTATACGTTTATAGTGAATAATATATTAATATGATAAAAAGTAAGCCATGCGTCATACTTTGACGCTCACAATAAATAAGAGAATTACCTTAGAGTCTGTTATGAATAAATAGCACTCACAATTGTTAAATAAGGCAGAGGCATCGTTTTTTGTAGCATTAAAAGATAGCCGACAGAGGCAATATTTTATGAGTATTATCGATCAATTAGAGAAAACCGTGACGCAAGCTGTCGTCGGTGACAGTAAGGATAGTGTGGCTTACGTCAGCTTACTTGAGCAATTTTATGCCCTTTTAGTGGCGCGTCTGGCATTGCCTCAAGTTTATTCAGACCTTATTCGTAGTGATGAAGTGCTTACTGCTGAAAGTGCGGTAGAAAGACCGTTATTTGAACAATTGTGGCAAGATCAAGTCATGCAGCAAACGATCATCACAGAACTGGCAGCCACGCATCATATTGATGAGCTTACAACGTCACAGTTACTGAGCAATGCAGCACCACTCGCGTATCGAGAGCTGAAAATATTGGCTGATGGTCAGTTTTTACCGGCTTTTTTACAGTCGCAGCAGGCAGCATTACGTCACTATTTACCAATATGGTCAGCACCCGTTATTACCGCGATGGCAGCGCCCCAAAATAAGAGTCATGGTTCAGACCGAAATCTAGAAAATACAGCAGTCTTGACTGCCGTGCCAGTCGACATTTCTGTTGCTAATAATCATAAACTCAATCTTGCTAAACATGACGTTAACCCCATTCATGTAGAAAACACCGATGTAAATCGTAGCTACATCGACAATCAAATGACGCATCTTGATACCAATATGGATGCCATTCATGCCAATCCATCTGCCCATCACTGGGCCGAAAACAGTAGCATGAAGCAAGAAAAAGTACGCACACGCAATCAACGAAATGATTTGCTGATACGTGTATTTTTAATTATAGTCGCCCTTGCTGCTTTGGCACTTGCCGCTTGGGCGCTATTATTTAGACCTAATACCGTGCCAGCAGTAGAACCTGTTGTGACGGAGCCTGCGGTCGTAACGCCAGCGGTTATACCTGTGGCCGAGGTCAAGACATCAGTGGAGCTAATCGTTGCGGTAGACAATACAGGTAGTCTGTACAGCTGTAACGCAACCATTGGCGATGCTGCGCTACAAGGCACACTACAGCAGGCGCTCAATACCAGCTTTGGTGAGCAAGCAAGTACTTGTGAGCTGACAGTACAAGCAGGGGTGGCGAGCAGTATAGATGGCCTGCCAGCAGAGATACTACCTAACGTCTTTACTTTGCTCAGATCTGTACCATTTGCCCGTCTCCATCTACAAGACAATCGCTTAACCTTAGAGGCACCAGACAGCCAGTTACTACAACGACTAGTCACAGACGTGCGCGCTGCGGCACCGACTATGATTATCGATAGCAACGCCCCCTTACCTCTACCCAATAATGGTAGCGGTGATGCGATGAATAACATGGCGGGTATCAATGGGCCGAACAATCAGCTCACAAGTGATGGTGTGAGGCCTAATAACCAATATAACAACAACTATAATGGCAGTGGATCAGAAGAATATCAGGCAGCAGATGACAATACCGGTGATAGGGTAGTGACGCCTGCACCCAGCAATGGAAGTTTTAATAATAATATCCCTACCAATACTCCCAATAATTTGCCCAGTAATATTCCAACTAATAACGCACCGACGAACAACAGCCAGACCAGACCACCAGGACCGATTTCGTTATCTGAAGTTGATGATATGGCAAACAGCGTCATCGTTGTTGAGCCACCGCAGGTTAGACGATAGCGCTCTCAACAAACCAAAACTTTCAACAAATTTGCGCGTCTAACAACAATAAGGGCACAACGAGTACTGTCTCGTTGTGCCCTTATTTTTTTATTTCCTACCTCTGACAATGTACCCTCTAAACATTTACCTTTTATAAAGAGTAAATAATATGTTAGTGATGTGTACTAAAATTCTTTTTTGGTTACGTGTCATAACTGAAACATTACTTAACGTATCATTTGCACAACAACGTGTGATTGTGAACCTAAGCTTAAAATTTCTATAATAATACCAGATCAAAAATATATGTTCAGTATTCTAACTATTATAGTTTTTATCTTATAACAATACTTTTTCACCAAAATTTTTGGTGTCGCTTTTTAGCATTCAAATCGAATTTCTAAGCAATGGAGGAAATAATTATGGATATTATTAATCATTTGACTCGAACAGTCAGTCCAGCGGTACTAGGGGACGATAGTAGTCCAGCCAAACAAAACCTACTTGAGCAATTTTATGCCATTTTTGCGGCGCGCTTATCTGATCAAGAGACATACGATCGCTTTGGGCACGAAAACATCGCACGCGATGATCAAAAATTTTATGATCGTGTTTGGACAGATGATACCCATCGTGATCAAGTCGCTCGCGAATTGGCTGCCAAACACAATGTTGACCAGACCGCTTCTCGCGGTTTGATTGCAATGGCAGCACCGCTTGCCTTTCATGAAATCAAGAGCTTGGCAGGCAGCACGCCAGTACCACAGTTTTTGAATGACAACCTCAATAGCTACCAGCACCATATTCCAGCATGGGCGGCGGCTGTACTACCCGCAGGTATGCTAGCGGCTACGCCTGCTGCTGGCGAGCGTATTTCTGATACGGTAAGTACTGCGCCATTACAACGTGAAGAAGAAAAACAAGGTAGCTTTATGAAAGCCTTGTTGCCTATTATTGGTCTCATTATTTTGGGTGCACTGGCATGGGCGTTATTACGTGGTTGCCAAGAAAACCCTGAGCCTGTTGCCACACCAGTAGTGACCGAACAGACAGAAGGCACGAGTAATGAGCAAGTAGCTGTAGCGGCAGATGTTGAACCTGCCTCACTCAGTATTGCCACAGGCGAAAACAATGAATTGTACGCTTGTCGTATGAGTGTTGGTGATGAGACGCTACAAACCAATGTTATGGAAGCATTAACCAGTGCCTTTGGTGACGAAGCCAATAAATGCCGTGCTGATGTTGATGATAACTTTGCCGTCGATATGCCAGCCGCCGCGCAGCTTGCGACGATTCTGCCAATCGTTAAAAACGTGCCAAATGCTAGCATGATTATTAAAGGTGATAACATTACTGTTAATGCACCAGATGCAGCCGCATTAGAGCAATTGGTCGCTGATCTACAAGCAGCAGCGCCAGCGATGACAGTACAAGCAGAAGGTCCGCTAGATCTACAAGGCGAGATTGATGACAGCATGGCCGCAGCTGATGCAGCGATGGTAAATCTTGGTGAAAATCCAGATCCTCGTGATGTGGCTCGCGCTTTGAGTATCCAAGTGATCAACTTTGAAGTGGATAAAGCGGTCATTCCTGACGTGAACAAAGCGTTCCTTGATCGTGCCGCTAAGATAATGGCTGAAGTACCAGACATGAACTTGGTGATTGTGGGTCATACAGATAGCCAAGCATCGGATGCCTATAACATGGAGCTATCAAAAGAGCGTGCTGAATCAGTAAAAGAATACTTGGTGTCTCAAGGTATTGATGAAAGTAAATTGTCTACGAAAGGTATGGGTGAGACCGATCCTATCGCCGACAACTCAACTGAACAGGGCCGTTTCCGTAACCGCCGTATTGAATTTATGGTTAATGATGAAGCTGTTAATGCCAGCAACGATATGGGTATGAACAATACTGGGGTAGCCACAGATGGTACGATAGATCCAGACTTGAATCCACTTGATAATAATAATGATGATGTATTACCAGATGGTGATGATGCTACTCAAGGTACGGCATTAGACCCAACTAACTAAGCTTTAGGGTTCGTTTTAATGTATTAATCGTTTATCAATGATAAAAAACCGCTTCTTCTAAAGGAGCGGTTTTTTTTATGGGTGAACATAGCGTAAGCGTAATATTGCATATACTAGATAACTAAATCTAGATACTAAATAGTTAGAGATCTCATGCTAATCCAAACCAGTCAAACATTATTTATAATTGGTAGGATCTACTGCTTCATTATGGCTATCAGCGGGCGGCTCTAAAGGTGGCGTCTCAAAAAAAGTCTCGGTGACGTTTTGTTTGGCTTGCTGCCAATAATCGAACTGCTGGCAAGTAGACGCAAGATCGCCTTGCCAGAGAGGAATATTGCCACACATGGTTTTGATGCGATTTTGATGAGGATAAGGCAACTCTTGGGCGGCTTCTGCAGCTTCGTGTGCCGCGACGCGATCGTTGCAAACCAGCGCAATATCACAGCCTGCTTCGATTGCCGCTTTGACGCGGGCGCTAATATCACCAGCCGCTTTAGCGCCTGCCATCGATAAATCATCAGAGAAGATCATGCCATCGAACTTGAGCTGTTTACGAAGGATGTCTTTTAACCAAATCTTAGAAAACCCTGCTGGTTTATTGTCTACTTGCGAAAAAATGACATGCGCAGGCATGAGTGCATCTAACCATGGTAGGGTTTGTACAAATGGCTGCATGTCACTATTGATGATATCGTCCAAGCTGCGTGTATCGATGGCCTCTGACACATGCGAATCAGGCGCGATCGCACCATGACCGGGAAAGTGTTTGCCAGTCGTTGCCATGCCTGCCGCTTTCATACCGCGCATAAACTGAGAGGCCAACGCTGCAATGGTGGACGTTTCATGATGAAAACTGCGATCGCCGATGACTTGGCTAATACCATCTCTATCAAGCACAGGCGCAAAGCTTAGATCAATGCCTACCGCCAATACTTCTGTCGCCATCAGATAGCCACAATCATAAGCACAGTTGAGCGCACGGCTTGGGTCTTGGTTAAATAAATCACCGAGCTTACCCATTGCAGGCAAAGGCGTAAAGCCGTCGCGTAAGCGTGCAACGCGGCCGCCTTCTTGATCGACTCCAATTAATATATCAGGATTGTGGTAACGAATATCATCACATAATGCACGCACCTGTGCGGCATTAGCGACATTGCGGGCAAATAATATCACGCCGCCGACTTGTGCCTGTTTGATTAAGCTTACGTCTTCAGCCGTCAGGGCGGTGTTATCAATATCAATCATTAAAACGCCGTACATAGCGTAATCCTTATTGTGTTATTCCGTGTTGTATTATAAGTTTGATAGACAAGTGCGCGTAAAAATAATGCGCTATGCGAGTATCACGATGGGCTTATTATGACAGTTATTGCGGCATGCGTATAATCTGATAACGTCAACATAAAAAAGTGGTCGCTGCTATAAGTAAGACAGGCACGAAAACTATAGCAAGAATCTTGATGATGATAGCCATAATAAATATGATAGAAGGATTGGTATGTGTAGGCGTAGGGTGTAAGATTGCTTATACAGTTTGAGACAGTTCGCAGTTCATACCCATGATAATATTGATTGATTTTTAACGCTATATTGGCAGAAAATAAAAGGGTTTAGCGATCGTAACTCACTCACATTTAAAATTATAATTATAATTAGACAAGCAATCGCGTACTAGGCAAAAAAGGTCGACACACAGTAGATGACTCAATAATTTTTGATTCTAATCAAATACATAAACTTATTAACTTAAGACAACTAGGTAAATATGATGAAAAAACAACCAGCACAGTGGTTACTCAGTGCCGCGTCAGTAGGTATCGCCGGTATTATTCTTACGCAAAGCTATGGCACAGCAGTAGCGGATACCAATACTGAAGGCTTTGTACAAACTCCTGAACAAAAAATCACTACTCGTCAGGTAGCTGCCTTGCTGGATCGTAGTCATTATCTTAATCAGCCGCTAGACAGTAAGACGGGCAGTGAGATTTTGTCTATGTACATCGATAGCCTTGACCCAAACCATACGTTGTTTTTGCAGTCTGATGTCGATGAATTTAAGAAAAAATACGCTGATGACTTTGGCGCCCGTCTCAAACGTGGCGATCTGTCTGCAGGCGTAGACGTTTTTGAGCGCTACCGCACTCGCTCAAATGAGTATTTTACGATGGCGAGTCAAATGCTAAAAACAAAGATTGATTTGACGGGCAAGGACACTATCGTCCTTGATCGTGAAAAGCTGGCTCATTTTAAAACCAAAAAAGAGCAACGTGATTATTGGGCACGTCAGCTTAAGTTTCAGTTAATGAGCATCACCTTGGGTCAAGAAGACGAAAAAGCCAAAGAAAAGGTGTTTTTGAGCAATCCAGACATTACTCGCGGACAGGATTTGGTGCGCAACGATCAACGCACACCTAGCGAGATTTTGCAAAACCGTTTATCGCGTCAGCAGGAGCAAGCTCAGCGTCTCACCAATGACGAGATCATGGAGACCATCTTAAACACAGCGATGTTGACTTATGATCCACACAGCAATTATTACGCCCCAATCCAAGCCAATGAGCTGCAAATCCAATCAAGTTTACAATTAGAAGGCATTGGTGTCTCTATTCGTCCTGACCGCAAAAACCCAGATTATACGCGTATTGTCACCTTGGTAGATGGTGGCCCAGCGGCCAAATCTGGCCAGATTAAACCCAACGATCTAATTATTGGTATCGCAAAAGATGGCGAAAATATGACCGATGTAGTCGGTTGGTCAACGCGTGAAATTGTCGGTTTGATTCGCGGCAAACGCGGGACGTCAGTGACGATCAAGGTACGTCAACCCAATACGCCTGATGCTAGCGCCCGTAATGTAACGGTGGTTCGAGACATTATTCAGCAAGAAGAAGCGGGCGTGACCCATCGCGTTGTCGAAGTACAACGTCCTAATATTGATAAGACACCAAAACGTATTGGCGTTCTTGAGATACCAAGTTTTTATTTGAACTATCGCGCGCGCCGCAATGGAGAGGATTATCGCAGTGTCAGTATCGATACCGAAAACGCATTAAAAGCCTTGAATAAAGAAAATATCGATGGGCTAGTGGTTGATCTGCGTAACAACCCTGGTGGCTCGCTAGATGAAGTGGCCAAAATGCTTGGCTTCTTCATCAAGGGCGGGCCTATGGTTCAAATCCGTGACAATCGCGGCAATGTTCAAGTCTACCGTGATGACGATGGTGGTGAGCAGCTGTATGACGGCAAGATGTCTGTTATTACCAATTTAGCCTCAGCCTCAGCCAGTGAGATATTTGCCGCTGCTATTCAAGATTATGGGCGTGGATTGATCGTTGGTAGTACCACGACAGGTAAAGGGTCTGCTCAAATTCAGCTCGATAGTTTGGCGCTGGGTTCAGCGACGTTGACGCAGCGTAAATTCTACCGTGTCACTGGTGGAAGTACGCAAAACAAAGGCGTTGTACCCGATGTAGAATTGGTCAATATCTACGATGATGCCACCTTTGGTGAGCGTGCACAGAAAAATGCTTTACCTTGGGATACCATCAAAACGGCACCTTACAAGCCTGAAGGTAAGTTCACTGATTCGACGCTTGCGACACTCAACCAACAGTCTAAAATTCGCCAAGAAAAAAATCCACAGTTTGTCTATCTGTCAGCTTTGAATAGCATTCGTGATATGGAAGATGAGAAAAAACCTATTTTACTTGATATCAATAGTCGCCGCGCTAAGATGAAGCTGATTGAAAAGCGTTCATTAGAAGCGGAGAACAAACGTCTGAGCGCTACTGGTGAGCGCCCATACGCCAATTGGAACACTTATCAAGCAGCGATGGATGCTAAATTTGAAGAGCGCAGTCGCATGAAAGCCAATGAGCGTCCAGAATTGCCTGAAGACGAAGCATTCGTCAACGAAGCGGCTTATCTCATGTTAAGCGCTGAACCTGAAGTAACACTAAGCCCTAAAGAGAAGCTATAAATAGCGATTATCTCAATTGATGTAAGCATATGCTTACATCAATTGACGCTTCGACCTCTTACTATCATTCGGTCAATCTGCGATTATAAATGCACGACATGAGTGAACGAAATACTTCACTGGTACTAGGGATTGGTATCGATTAAGTCGAATCAGGGATAGGTGATTGATAGATTAGGGATAATAGGGCTGGATGCCCACCAGTTATAAGATATCTCGGGATTAGGTATCATGTAACGTTAACAAGGATGGTTAGTGATAAAAGCCGCATAATGCTTGTCGTTATGCGGCTTTGTTATGTCTGGAGAAAAGTGATTCGTAGCAGCATATGGCACCCACAAAAAAAGGTCAGTAGACATATCTACTGACCTTTTTGAGTCAAATGATACCTTTAACTATAGCGTATCATTTAACCTTTTTCTACGATATTGCTCTTAGCAATTAATGCTCAACGCCGCCAGCACCATGTACATGGCCATGGTTTAGTTCGTCTTCAGTAGCAGCACGTACTTCTTGAATTTCAACATCAAAAGTCAAACGCTTACCAGCTAATGGATGGTTTGCATCAACAGTCACTTCTTGATCGTTGACATCAGTCACAGTTACTAGCATAACTTGACCACCAGCTTCTGACTGGAATTGCATACCAGGCTGGATATCATCAACGCCTTGGAAGTTTTCGCGTGGTACGTGTTGTACCGCTTGCTCTTGATACTCGCCGTAACCGTCAGCAGGCTCTACGACTGCGTTGACTTTTTCGCCTGCAGATTTACCTTCTAGCTGTTGCTCAAGGCCTGGAATAATGTTGCTATGGCCATGCAAATACGCAAGTGGTTGACCTTCTGGTGATTGGTCAAGAATGTTGCCTTCGTCGTCTTTTAATGTGTAATTGAATTTGACGGCGGTGTCTTTTGCGATAGTAGTCATAAATTATCCTAAATATATCTGTGTAAAAAATTAAATGCGGTTGTAATAAACCTAAAAAACCCAATCAGCAAGCCAAATAGGCACGTCATTAGCCAATTATCATCAGTTTATCAAAGTAACTTTAGCAGTTAGCCTCTTTAATTGCGATGGGTCATATAACTTTCAAGGCAAGAACAAGAAAAAATGTCATTTAATGCCAATAAATGTCCTGTATTACAAAATAAATCCATTTTTTGCAGGTTAATAGATAGCCATGCCTCGATAAAATCAATAGGTGCATAGATACGTACTACTGGGATATCTCCTTTTTGATTGCTGCTCGCAAGTGGATAGCGGCGACAAAAAAGTTACCTAAGCAGCACTTTATCGGTTTTAAAGTAAATGGCATATCATCTAATAAGATTAATGCGTTTAATCGTATCGATGAGCGGGTTACGGTTTGTCGGTTGCGTTTTTGCATCAGTGCTTCTACCATAAGGATAAAAATAAGGATAAAAAGACAATGACTCCAACTACCGATACCCCTTCTAATCATCAGTCAACAGATACCAATATCGTCAACGCCAATAATAATACAAACGCTCAAATCAATTATCGATTCGATTTTGAGCGGTTTTTTGAGCATTTGGTTGATGTGACGCTCAGTTTTACGGCAACCACTCATGCACCTGAATTGTGGCTGCCAGCGTGGATACCTGGCAGTTATTTGATGCGTGAGTTTGCTCGAAATATCACTGCCGTTCATTATCAAGTAACAGATGGCGATGCGCAGTCTGAGAAATATCGTGCCAAAAAAATAAATAAAAACACATGGCAGTTGCTAGACGTTCAGGCAGGGCAAACCGTAACGGTAGAATATGAAGTTTATTGTTATGATTTATCAGTGCGTACGGCCTATGTCGATCAGCAGCGTTTGTACGGGAATTTTACTTCCTTAGCGCTCGCTGTAGAAGGGCAAGAGTTGGCTCCCATCAAAGCAAACCTGATGGTACCTGCAGCATTTTTGGCAGATAAAGAGGCGCATCGTGTGGTTTTAGCCTGTGGTCTAACCTCGACCCACCTACGTCATGATGATTCTCACCATGATATGCAACACAGCTATGGGCTACAAGCAGACAGTTATCACGATTTTATTGATTATCCTTTTGAAATCGCAGAGCAAGAAACGATTGATTTTATCGTTCATGATGATACGCATCAGACATTACCACACAAGTTTTATCTGTCAGGAAAGCACCGCGCCAACATGGGGAGATTACAACAAGATGTGACGCAGATTTGCCAAACATATCTAGATTGGTTGGGCGATTCGCCTTTTGATGATTACACCTTTATGACGTTTGCTAGTGGGCAAGATTATGGTGGTCTTGAGCATATCAACTCTACCAGTCTGATTACACCGCGTGCAGATTTGCCAAAGGTTGATGAGCCAAGCATACCAAGCGCTGATTATCAGCGGTTTTTGGGACTCTGTAGCCACGAGTATTTTCACTCATGGTGGGTCAAAACCGTCCGCCCTGACGTGATGCTGGATGTAGATTTGCGCCGTGAGGCTTTTACGCCGCTACTATGGGTGTTTGAAGGGTTTACCTCTTATATCGACGACTTTATGCTGCAAGCCTCAAAGGTGATTGACCAAGCGAGCTACCTCAAACTGCTCTCTGAACAAATCAACCGCTATTATCAAACGCCAGGCCGCGCTCAACAAAGTGTGGCAGAGTCGAGCTTTGATGCATGGATTAAGCTGTACCGCAGTGATGAGAATACAGGCAATGCAGGCATCAGCTATTATAATAAAGGCGCGCTGGTTGCGTTATGTTTGGATTTGATGCTGCTACAAAAGAGCGCGGGTCGCTACCGTTTGTTTGACGTGGTCAAAGCTTTTTATAGTCGCGCCAAACAAAATGACAATAAACGCATTGGTATTAGTAGTGCTGACATGGGTGAGGTGATTGGACAGTTTATGCCGCTTGCAGATTGGCAAGATTTTGAGCGTCGTTATGTCAATGGTGTTGAAGAGTTACCTATAGAAACGCTGCTAGCAGCAAATGGTGTCACACTGCGAACCAATACCAAAGAGACTGCTGACAAGCATTTGCCTTGGGGATTACGCTGTACCGAAACCCCAGCTGGTCTCAAAGTCAACCGCGTACTGCGTGATAGCGCGGCGGCCAAGGCTGGGATTTCCGCGCATGATGTTATCATCGCGATTGATGGTATTAAGGCCACCAATAAACAGCTCGTCTCACTTAGCCAATTTGAACGCGATGTTGAGTGCCATCTGTTTCGCCGTGACGAGCTAATGGGTATTAATGTGAGACCAAAGACTGATAACGATACTGACGCAGGTAAAAAAGTCGCGCCATATAAGGTAAGTTTGCATCTAAAAGAGGAGAGCAGTACCTCAGAGGCTAACAATGTACAGTCACAAGGCGCGGCTATAAGCTGGGATGAATGGCTGAATGTTATGGATCGCCACTTATCATCGATCTAGACTACATTATTTAGGTTTATATAAGCGAGCGTAGGCCTCATTGCTGTTGGCTATTGATCATTGCCTGACTTATCATTACTTCTAAACAAAACCCCCTGCTAAATGGCACTTTAGCAGGGGGTTATTTTGGGCATCAGTATTCTAAATATTTTACGCTGAGATTATTTTAATTACGACTTTTTCGATTTGTCTCATTATTTTATAAAATCTAAAAAGTAAATGCGCTTTTAAGAAGCAGACGGTTTGGCGTTACCAACTTCATTCGAATGCTCATCATGGGCACCATCGTGATTCTCATCTGTGTCAAGGCTGTCATCTGTACTAAGGCTATCGTCTGCCTGATTATTTGCTAACCAGTTTTGCATGAAGGTAATCTCGGGTTGTTGATTATCGATAATCTCTTGTGCCAATTGACGCATCTCTTCATTCGTACCATATTCGAGCTGAATCTCTGCCATTTCTACCGCACCGATGTGATGGGGCAGCATACCACGTGCAAATGCCACGTCGGGTACAGGATCGGCGATACCAAGCACCATATCACCATGCAATACATCCATGCTGCGAGCGTATGCTTGCTGCATTGCCTCAGTATTGGGTTTTGGTTTTGCGGTATCAGGATGGCTAGCAAGCCATTTGTTTAAAGTATCGATTTCAACTTGCTGGTTATCAATAACTTCTTGAGCGAGTTTTCTCATGGCTTCATCATTGCCATATTTTAACTGAATTTTTGCCATATCCACTGCGCCGCGATGGTGTCCAATCATTGCTTTGGCAAAAGCAGTATCAGGATCGTTGTACCCCATACCAATCATCATCTCATCATGCATTCTTGTCATGGATCTTGTATAGTCTCTCAGCACATCGGTCATTTGAGATTCATCGTTGATATCATCGCCGTCTGTCAACGCGTCATCGTCCATGCTGTCATGCTCGGCATGAGTCATATCAGTCACAGGTGGTGTGGTTTCTTCTACAGGTGTCGATTGATTGTCTTCCGTTGCGGGCTGACAGGCGCTCAGCGTCAATGCAGCAGACGCGCAAATGGCAAGAAGGGCAAAACGATGAGAGCAAGTCATGAGGTATCCTTTATCCTTAACTAAAACGAGCCGTATAAACAGAAGGGTACATATTTACACGTAGGTAATAAGGGTTTGAATCTTATCAGATAAATCTTGCCAGTTCGAGACGCAGTGTTTAAAACTTCGTAACTAGAGCACATTTATCGTGTATGGAGGCGTATAAGTTAAGAATATGAAATATTAGAAGTTACTTTTGACCTAGAAATTCCTCATGAATCTGTCTTCCAGTATTGGCTAACTTACAATAACTTGAAGAAATAAACGGTTCCTTCAAGCTCTCCGGTAGAGCTACGGGCAAATTGCGGAATTTGACCCGCCTCAGTGTAACCAATAGAACGATACAACGTCGATGCGACATCACCTACACGGGTATCGAGGACCAATAACGACAAACCGATCTCAGACGCAACACTTTCCATTAGTGCCATGAGTTTTTTACTTACACCTTTGCCTCGAGCGCTCGTATGAACCATGAGTTTTTCAACTTCTCCTCTATGTGAGCCGTTGGGCTTTGCACAAAGTGAGAGTTGGACAGCGCCTATGACGCTTCCGTCGTCATAGGCGATAAACAATTTCCTAAGACCGAATGCAAGCTCTGTGTCTACGGATGACCAATATGATGTCACTTCTTGCTCATCGACTGGCGTTAAAAAACCAACAGATGCGCCACTCTCGATACAATCCACTAGCAATGCATGTAGTTGCTCGACTAGACCTGAGGTCGTGCTTATTTCTTTTATTTCCATGGAGCGCTTCCTTTTAGTTTCATGTCTTATTATAAAAGAATCACACAACGCATATATTTGACGCTGTCGTCGATACATGTCGCTCTAAATTCATGACTTACTTTGGTTCTTGACGGTCAATCCATTCTTGTAAAGCATCGCCCATTGTCAATCCAGTTGCATTTTTCATCCAATGCATGAAGTCACGATCGAACTTAACCTGTTCACCAAACTTAGATTCGAAATACCTACGAACATTTTGGGTAGTTTTATAGTTGTCTGTGATTAATGTTTCATCATCAATATAGTTTTTATGCCAATCTACCTTTTCCATAGTTTTGAAACCTTCTTTTTGCGCGGTACTTTTTTTGAGTGGCACTTTATAATGATAAAGCAATCAAAACTGCCATCTTGTAAATGGGTCTTTATCTTTACAAAAAAGCGATCCAATATTTTCATCAGACATTTTCTAACGACTAACTAAATACCAGCAACTCAGCTACTAAGTAATTCCCAATTGTTGACATTGCTCATTGTTTAATTGGATACGCATAAACTCCCCAACGGCCAAATCTCCCAACTCAAACCCAGCCACCGACCAGCGAATCAAGCGCAAGCAAGGCAACCCAACATGTGCCGTCATGCGTCTGACTTGGCGGTTTTTGCCTTCATAAATCGTTAGCATTAGCCATGAATCTGGCACGCTTTTACGCTCACGTATCGGAGGATTACGCGGCCACAATGGCATGGGTAACGTCTCTTCACTGACGTGTTTTATATTGGCAGGCAGGGTTTTACCGTCTTTGAGAATTACGCCACGTCGAAGCTGATTAAGTTGCTTAGGAGTAGGAATGCCTTCAACTTGTACCAAATAAGTTTTGCCTTGCTTACGTCCGGCATTGGCTTTTGGTGGATGAGTAATCGCTTTATTGACTCGTCCATCATCGGTCAAAATCAGCAAGCCTTCTGAGGTGGCATCGAGCCTACCTGCGACGCGTAGAGATTTGTCCGTAAAGTAGTCAGACAGGGTAGTATGGTCATTGTTGCTATCATCACGAAATTGACTTTGTACCCCATAAGGCTTATTAAATAAAACGAGACTAGAGGTCGACATAGAATGAGGTTTCCTAAATATAAATCATGACAGTCAATCAAATAGCTATTGAGGCTAAAACTAAAGTAAAATCGGTCAGGTTAAAGTGACTATAGCTGACATATAGGCGATCCATTTTAAAAAGAGTACAGCGCTACTGACATAAATTTTGCGTAGCCTTTGTCTGCGAAGGTACAGCAAGCAAGAAAAATTGGTGTCAGTAGCATCTTATAATGTTTATGCTTTCTTATTTAGGACTGACACTATTGTATAAAGCGACTTTTTATATAGCAACCGTTTATATAAAATGGGTGTTCAAGAATGAGATATGCATATGGTTTTCCATCGACTATAGCAACGGTTATCATAGGTATGATGACTTTTTCATCATCCAAAAAAACACCCCACAGCTCTAAGACCTGCGGGGTGTTTCTTATTCATTCTGACTTGATTGGGTATAAAGGCTCGTCGCTAAAGTCTGCTTCAACAACGAGTTATATCCAGTACAGTCAGCACATTACAACAAAGGCTTTTATAGAAAAGCATCTTATAAAGAAGCAAGGGCTTCATTGAACGTGGCGCTTGGACGCATTACTTGTTCAGCGATTTTTTCATCAGCCAAGTAGTAGCCTTTGATATCTACTGATTTGTTTTGCGCATCATTTAGCTCTTTAACGATAGCCGCTTCTTTGCTCTCAAGATTTTTTGATAGCGATAAGAATTTCTCTTTTAGCTCAGCGTCTTGATCTTGAGCCGCTAGCTCTTCTGCCCAATACATCGCTAGATAGAAATGACTGCCACGGTTATCAAGCTCGCCAGTTTTGCGTGATGGTGACTTGTCGTTTAATAACAGTTTTTCAGTGGCTTTATCAAGCGTATCCGCCAGTACTTGCGCTTTTGCATTGTTGTCGTTTTTGGCCAAATGCTCCAAAGACACGTTCAATGCCAAAAATTCACCTAGTGAGTCCCAACGTAAGTGGTTTTCTTCGATAAGCTGCTGTACATGCTTTGGTGCAGAACCACCAGCGCCAGTTTCAAACAAACCGCCGCCTTTCATTAATGGTACTACTGATAGCATTTTTGCACTGGTTCCTAATTCTAAAATTGGGAATAAGTCAGTGAGGTAATCGCGTAAGATGTTACCTGTGGCAGAAATCGTGTCAAGACCACGAGCAACGCGCTCTAGAGTGTAACGCATGGCGCGAACCTGAGACATGATTTCGATGTGTAGACCTTTAGTATCATACTCTTTTAAATAAGTTTGCACCTTTTTGATCAATTCGTTTTCATGTGGACGGTATGGGTCTAACCAGAAGATGACAGGCGTATTAGATTCACGCGCGCGGCTGACAGCAAGTTTTACCCAGTCTTGGATTGGCTCATCTTTAACTTGGCACATGCGCCAGATATCGCCTTCTTCAACACGCTGCTCCATCAATACCTCATCGGTATCAACATCGACGATACGAGCGATACCTGAATCGCTAGATTCAAAGGTCTTATCGTGTGAGCCATACTCTTCTGCTTTTTGTGCCATTAAGCCGACGTTTGGTACCGTACCCATGGTGGTTGGGTCAAAATTACCATGCCATTTGCAGAAGTTAATCATTTCTTGATAGATACGCGCAAAGGTAGATTCTGGCATGACCGCTTTACAATCATACATTTTGCCATCAGCGCCCCACATTTTACCGCCTGCGCGGATCATGGCTGGCATTGATGCATCGACGATGACGTCACTTGGCGAATGGAAGTTAGTGATGCCTTTGGCTGAGTCAACCATCGCAAGACGTGGACGATGTTCTTGGCAAGCATGTAAGTCGTTTTCGATTTCTTCACGTTTGCTGGCTGGTAGCTCGGCGATTTTTTCGTACAAGCTGGCCATACCGTTGTTGACGTTGATGCCTAGCTCGTCAAACAGTGCCGCGTGCTTTTTAAAAGCATCTTTATAGTAGATGCGAACCGCATGACCAAACACGATAGGATGCGATACTTTCATCATCGTGGCTTTTACGTGCAATGAGAAAAGAATACCAGCTTCGCGGCAGTCTTCCATTTCTTGCTCATAAAATTCAAGCAGCGCTTTTTTGCTCATGTACATAAGATCGATAACTTCTTTGTCCAGCAAAGCAATCTTAGGCTTTAATACTTTGGTTTCGCCAGCATCAGTCAAGATTTCCATGCGTACGGTGCGAGCTTTGTCTAGGGTCATAGACTGCTCACCATCGTAAAAGTCGCCATGATGCATGTGCGATACGTGCGTGCTTGACCACTGTTTCCATTCACCCATAGAGTGTGGATGTTTGCGAGCGTAGTTTTTTACCGCTTTTGGTGCACGGCGGTCAGAGTTACCTTCACGTAGAACTGGGTTAACAGAGCTGCCCAAGCTTTTGCCGTAACGTCTACGAATCTCTTTTTCTTCATCCGTTTTAGGATCACTTGGGAAGTCAGGAATAGCGTAACCTTTACCTTGTAGCTCTTTGATAGCGGCTCTTAACTGCTGCACAGAAGCACTGATGTTAGGCAATTTGATGATGTTGGTATTCGGGTCTTGGGTCAGACGACCTAGCTCAGCTAAGTTGTCAGGAACACGTTGATCTTCAGATAAGTACTCAGGAAATTCAGCCAATACGCGCGCGGCAACTGAAATATCACTGGTTTCAACAGAAACGCCTGCTGTCTTTGTAAATGCTTTGACAATAGGCAAAAATGATAGGGTGGCAAGCGCTGGGGCTTCGTCAGTTTTTGTATAAATAATCTTTGACATGTTAGTAGTATCTTCCTTTAGGCTGGAGTTAAAATAAAGCTTAAATATGAGGCTAAGTATAGATAAGTAGCACTATGCGATGATAAATGATGTCGTTAAGTCTCTTATATCTGGTCTCTTAGACATTGTTATAATGGTTTCACGCTTTTTTTTGTTAACCTTCATCAAAATAGCGTGGTAAGACCATATGCTAATATTCTTCGGGCGTCAATCCACTAGCCGTCCATCAACTATAAAGCAGCGTTGATGTCAATCTCGTATAGTGAACTAAGTATACTCTTTTCGCTCATATCCTATGTATTTGAATTATATTAAGCTAACAACAACGTTATTCTACCAGCCATCCACTTCGATATCATCTTTTCCATACAACTACTGTCCTTTCACGCGAAAAAAACACCCCTCTATTGACGTAAAACTCCTCAAGATTTTTGTATACAAAGCACGCCGTAAGCGCGATACACTAATATCGATAGTACGTTATACGTCCCATAACTATTTTTTAGACTAATACTATAAAACCATCTATATAACTTCAGGTGGTTTTTTGCAGTGGAAAACCATTTTTGCAAATTGTGACAGCAAACTGGCGAAAATTTGCTAGGCTAGGTTCTTAACCGATGTGACTACTTTATAGTGAGTCTAGTATAAAAAAAACGATACAGTGGGACTGGCGTAAATTTTTTGTCGCCTCTGTCTGCGAAGGCACAGCAAGCAAGAAAGATTTATGCCAGTTCAGCGTTAAAATATGATGTATCTGTTTTATTTAGAATCAACTATATAAGTTATTAACTAATTAAAAAGATGTCGGCAAACATATAGTGACTATGGGTATAAGTATGAATCTAGAATACGCATTGATAAATGATACCAGTTGGCAGAATCAGGCTGATTGGCAAACGCCAGATACCCCTTTTATGTCGTTTGCTTTTTGGCAAGCGCTTAGTGATACGGGAGCAATTGGCGAGCGGGCAGGGTGGTTACCGATATTTATTTTGGTGCATCGTGTCGACGCTGACGCTGAGGATAACGCACTGCAACCAGTTGCGGTGATGCCTGTCTTTATAAAAGGTCATCATCGCGGGGAGTTTGTGTTCGATCATTCATGGGCTGAAGCTTACGCGCGCTATGGTGTCGACTATTATCCAAGGCTAGTCACCAGTGTGCCATATACGCCAATTACTGGTCAGCGCCTGTGGTTGGCACAAGGCGAGACTTTGAATGACCATATTATAAAAACAGCGATTGCAGGTGTCGACGACATTGCTCAGCAAGTGGGCGCATCGAGCTGGCACGGACTCTTTGTCACGCCTGAGCTGGCTTCTGTTGCAACTTCATCCATGCCGACAGGACATGACATCGCACTGGCTATAGCAGCCCATGAAGAAGGTATGGAACCAGTGCCTATTGAGATGCCAATACTCGAGCGCCAAGGCTGTCAGTTCTTATGGCAAAATAAAGATTTGCTCAATGACAGTCAGCCTTTTGCAGATTTTGATGCGTTTTTGATGACGCTAAAAGCCAAAAAGCGCAAAACTATTCGAGCGGAGCGCCGTAAAGTTGCCGAGCAAGGTATCAGTTGCCAACGCAAATGCGGGGACGCTATTAGTGATGCGGACTGGAAAGCCTTTTATCATTGTTATGTGATGACGTACGCGGTGCGTGGACAGCAGCCTTATTTGACGATTGATTTTTTTATGGCCTTAGCACAAACCATGTCTGAACATTTGATGCTAGCGCAAGCGTTAGACGCGCAGGGTGAGATTATTGCCAGTAGTTTGTTCTTATATGACAGACCAAATAGTGACAGTACTGGTCATAGGCCAACTTTGTATGGACGCTATTGGGGCGCACTTGGTGAGTATGACAGCTTGCATTTTGAGCTGTGTTATTATCAAGGCATTGAGTTTGCGATTGAGCAAAGGTTGACGTATTTTGATCCGGGGACGCAAGGCGAGCACAAGCTGATTCGCGGGTTTATTCCAACAACGACGCATTCTTTGCACCGTATCTATGATCCGCGATTTGTGCCAGCGATTAGTGACTTCTGCACCCAAGATCGGATGCACATGGTGCAGTATCGTCAGCAAGCGTTTGAAGCTTTGCCATTTAACGCGGATAATATGCCAGCCTTTGATAGTAGCAACCAGTAGTAGTCATTAAGATGCAGTAATGATTACTTCTATTTTCTCATCAATGCTTTTTTTTATCAGTTCCTTTTAGCGATAAACGATCAGCCATAAACTATGACCAGTAATTACCTTTCTCGTTCGACCTGCTGTTTACCGCCTACTGAGCTACTACCTTGGCTAACTGTTGAGGGGTCTTTAACGGCTGTGTTAGAAGACAAAGCAGGGCAGCCACTGCGGGTCGAACGTGTCTTTGAAGGCTATCGACCATTATCTTTAACTCAAAAAAAGCAACTGGGGATACAAGGCACGATGCTGGGTCGTCCACTGCTGGCATGGATACGCGAAGTGCAACTATACGGCAATGATGAGGAGCCGTGGGTAAAAGCGCAAAGCGTCTTTCCACTGCCCAGTCTGACAGGGCGGGCGCGCCGTCTACAGCAGCTCAAAGGCACGCCTATCGGTTATGTGCTGTTTAAGCGTAGTCGTACATTACCCAATCAACGCTTTATTCAACAGACGAGTGAGGGCTGGCAACGGCAGACGCGATATGATTGGTATGGTCGCAAATTAATGATTAGCGAAATATTTTTACCTGCGTTTTTGTCTAGTGATACTTAACAGTTTTTTATTGCGACATAAACATAAAAAACGCAGGGTCAGGGATTTATAATGAGTAAATCCTTTATTTGATTGGCTATTTATCTGTGTTATATCGCTATTTAATTTGCTCATCTTAAGGTGAGCTTTTTTGCGCTCGTTGCACAAATTTTCATGTTACACTTACGCTTTCGCGATGATATCGATGCCAATGTATATCGATTTTATTGACGGATCGGTCAAGTTAATGGCGGGCCAATTGCCTGCGTTTATTCTTATTTTAATCTTTGCTAATAGACTCATTCACAATAGTGGTCATACCATAAAGCGGATTACAGAAAAACAGCGTAAAAAAACAGAGTGCAGAAGTATCAACCATACTTCGGGCGACGTTAACGCAGTAGTCGTTTTATTGTGAGCAGGCTATCAGCTTTTTTTTCAATGATATTTCCAACGACAGTCACTACTTAGGACATTACTATGTTTAAAGATATTTCTATTAAAGAGTTTGATCCCGTACTTGCTGAAGCGATGGCAGCAGAAAGCGTGCGTCAAGAGAATCATATCGAATTGATTGCCTCTGAAAACTACTGCTCACAAGCAGTGATGGAAGCGCAAGGCACTGACCTGACCAACAAATACGCTGAAGGCTATCCTGGTAAGCGTTATTACGGTGGTTGTGAGCATGTAGATGTTGTTGAACAACTGGCTATTGACCGTGCAAAAGAGTTGTTCGGTGCTGAGTACGTCAACGTCCAGCCACATTCAGGCAGCCAGGCAAACTCTGCGGTATTTTTAGCATTACTAGAAGCCAATGATACGGTACTTGGCATGAGTCTAGACGCGGGTGGTCACTTGACGCATGGCGCACATATTAACTTCTCAGGTTTGAACTACAATGCCGTACAGTACGGATTGGTAGATGGCACGGGTCTTATTGACTATGATCAAGTAGATGCTCTAGCACGTGAGCACAAGCCAAAAATGATCATTGCAGGTTTCTCAGCGTATTCACAAGTCGTTGATTGGCAGCGTTTCCGTGACATCGCTGACGAAGTAGGCGCATATCTGTTGGTAGACATGGCACACGTTGCTGGTCTTGTTGCAGGCGGCGTATACCCAAGCCCAATACCTTTTGCTGATGTGGCTACCACCACCACGCACAAAACCCTACGCGGCCCGCGTTCAGGTATGATCTTGTCTCGTGATGAGAAACTTGCTAAAAAGCTAAATTCTGCCGTATTCCCAGGCAACCAAGGTGGCCCGTTGATGCACGTCATCGCGGCAAAAGCAGTTTGCTTCAAAGAAGCGCTAGAAGACAACTTCAAAACGTATCAACAGCAAGTGGTCAAAAACGCACAAGCAATGGCAAAAGTCATCCAAGAGCGCGGCTACGAAATCATCTCTGGTGGTACTGAAAACCATCTGATGCTGATCAGCTTAGTGAAGCAAGAAATGACGGGTAAAGAAGCCGACAAATGGCTTGGTGATGCACATATCACTGTGAACAAAAACGCGGTACCAAACGATCCAAAATCTCCGTTTGTGACCTCTGGTATCCGTATCGGTACGCCAGCGATTACTACTCGCGGCTTCAACGAAGCGCAAGCGGGCGACTTGGCAGGTTGGATCTGTGACGTACTAGACAGCCGCGGTGATGAAAAAGTGGCAAACGAAGTACGCGAAAAAGTAGAAGCGATCTGCAAAGAGCTACCAGTTTACGAAAAAAATCAGTAAGTGTTCACTGACTCTGTTTAAGAGTTGGATAACAAAAAACCGCTTAGATTTTGCTAGGCGGTTTTTATTTTTTAATAAAAGGAGCATTTGATGACGCTACGAATCCATGCACTGTACCATGTTGATTTTGAAGAGCTTAGCTATATTAAGCAGTGGGCAGATAATAAAGGTCATCGTATTACGGTTACGCGCTTTTATGAAAATGATCCATTACCCGCGCAAGACAGTTTTGATTGGTTAGTCATTATGGGCGGGCCAATGAGTATTCATGATGAAGCTGAATTTTCATGGCTAGCTGATGAAAAACGTTTTATTCAGCAAAGTATTAATGACGGAAAAACAGTGATTGGTGTTTGCTTGGGTGCACAACTGATCGCAGACAGCTTAGGTGCAAAAGTTGCGCCATCAGGCATAAAAGAAGTTGGCTGGCTGCCCATTCAACTGACCGAACAGGGGCTTGCGCATCCGCTGCTAGCAGATTTGCCAAAGAGTGAGTTCACTGTATTTCATTGGCATGGTGATGGTTTTGAGTGTCCCAAAGGCGCGACGCCAATCGCAACGTCACAAGTATGGGCCAATCAAGGGTTTGTTTACCAAACGCCAAAGCACAAAGCGTTAGGTACTTGGGTAGTTGGCTGGCAATGTCATTTTGAAGTCACTGCAAAAAGTATGGTGGATATGGTTGGGCATGGACAGGATTATATACAAGAGGCGATGATTGATCATCCTGTCTCTGTGCAAGCGCCTGATAAGATCTTAGAACTGGGTAATAGTTACATCGAGGATAACAATGCGTGGCTGTCTACAATGCTAGATAACTTGGCAAAATGATATTAATGAGCTATGAAGAAAGTATTTTCAATATCAAAGCATGGGAAGAATGACAGAAAGGTAAGTGACTTAGAATTATAAAAAAACTGCTTAGCGTTTGCTAGGCGGTTTTTTTTGAATATTTTTACATCAATACGATTAAAACACTAACCACCAAGCTGACTTAAGCCTAACGCCATAATGAGTCCAACAGCGGTACTGATACCCGCCCAATGGTTATCGCGTTTAAATGCAGTCGGAAAAACTTCGGTTGCAAGTGAGGCAATAACAGCGCCAGCCGCAAAGCAATTGATGGCACTTAGTATGCCTTTATCGACGTCCGCAAGCAGCATTTTACCTAAGATGGCGGCAAGTGATAATAAAATGGCAGCACCAATCCACAGCATTAGTATTTTTTTATGACTGTTGCCACTTTCACGCATCTCTTTGGCGCCGCCTGCCGCCTCCGGCAGATTGGACAGCAAAATAGAGCCTGCCAGTGCAGCCACTTGCATTACGTTTCCGCTGATTAATGACACGCCCAGCGCTAGATTTTCAGGCACACCATCAAGCGTGATGGCAGCCAATAGTCCGCCGCCGCCACCCGAGTTTAGTTTTTCATCAATCAGGTAATCAACGCCTGCAAATACCAAAGCACCCAGCAACGTAAACGCCGCTGTGAGCCAGATGCCACTATCAGCAAGGGATGGCTGTACCAGCTCTATCACAACCGATATCATCAGTGCACCGCCAGCGATTGCTAATAAGTTACCTTCTAACCAAGCTGGTAGATGACCATACAAACCCCAAAGCGCTCCTACGATAAGCGCGCCTGAGACCACGATAATAATTGCAAACATCAACATAAAATGCCTCTAATTTTTTAGCCACGATGTTAATGGTGCTTGACCTCTATGTCGTTGTAAGTTGAGTAACGAAGATATAATAGATGATGCCTAATCAGATTCATCAATAATATTAAAAAATAAAAATCCCAACCATCTAAAAGATAGTTGGGATTGATGATATTTAATGAAGGTCGATATCAACAGACTTGATTTTACATAAATGGCAGTTTAGTAAATATCTGCAATACCGTAGCGTTAACGATGTCGACGAAGAACGCACCAACCATCGGCACAATCAAAAACGCCTTAGGTGAGGGCAGATAACGGTCAGTCACCGCCTGCATATTGGCGATCGCCGTTGGGGTCGCACCCATACCGAACCCGCAATGGCCTGCTGATAGGACAGCCGCATCGTAGTCTTTACCCATGACTTTGAAAGTAATAAAGTAGACGTAAATAATCATAATGACGGTCTGTACCAGCAAGATAACCAAGACAGGACCTGCCAAGTCAGTCAACTGCCATAGCTTCAAAGACAACAGCGCCATCGCTAAAAACAAACTTAAAGAAGCGTTACCGAACACATCAATAGAACGATCAAACATATCAAAGTTAAAGACCATTGTTAACACATTACGAATAATAACGCCGCCCGCCAGTGCCCATACGAACGTCGGCAGCTCAAACCATGTACCTTCAGCCACAAGCGTCATTACCTCAGCAAAAGCCAACGCACCTGCAAACAACGCCAACGTCTCAATCGTAGAAGAGGCCGTAATAAAGCGCATACTATCAGGTCTTTCAAAAATCTCTTTATTACTATGTGCTGAGTCTTCGTCGTGCTTGGTACTATACAGCGATTGCGAGTTCGCAACTTTTTCAATATCACTAGGATTTGGGTTAGCAGGAGTTGGTTTTAGGCCAAGGTTTTGAATCAAACGCTTTGCCACGGGGCCACCCACGATACCACCTGCGACCAAACCATAAGTCGCTACTGCGATACCCAACGTCGTTGCGCCAACCACGCCATACTCTTGCTCTAAGGTAATGCCCCACGCACCAGCCGTACCATGACCACCAGTCAGTGCGATAGAACCTGTGACTAGCCCAAGTAAAGGATCAAGTCCCAATGCACTTGCCATGGCTACGCCAACGATATCTTGCAGTACAATGAATAAAGAAACCACGATGGTAAAGATCAATAACGGCGTACCACCTGCTTTTAAGCGACTAAAATCAGCACTCAAACCGATAGAGGCAAAGAACATCAACATGGTTGCTGTCTGCAATCCTTGATGAAAGTTAAAACTATAGCCCCAAACGATATTGAGCACATAAACCACAATAGCGGCAACCAAACCACCCGCCACTGGTTCTGGAATGTTAAAGTCTTCTAAAAACTTAATCCTTTTTACCAACACTCGCCCAAGTAGGAGCACTAGAGTGGCCAATATCAGCGTGTAGTAACCATTTAAGGTAATTTCCATATAAGGATCCTTTTTGTATAAATGAATGAACCCAAATTCGGGATAAATATGGTTTTATCTCGAATTTGGGTTTATCGGTGATTCAGATTTTTTAGTTAAATATGCCGTTTGAACATTACATCTCGGCTAAACATTATTTGCAGACAGCGTGATAATCCACAGCTGTGGCTTACCAAAATCTCTGTAAGCATCTTCTATGATGCGTTGAAAGAGGTCAAAATCTTCTGTATTAACGGTTGTCACTGACGTTATATCTAGTATTAACTGCGACACATCGCTGTCTGTTAAGCAATCCCAAGCACTGTCCCAATTGTGTGAAAAGTAACTGGGAAAATTGCAAGCCTCAGCCAAACTCGTCAATAAGGTAGTCTTATTAAGTACCTCACCCATAGGTATGTTAACAGCCTGTAATGGAATGCTTGCACTTAGTGCTGTACCGTTTTGGTTAATGCGTTCTTGATTGTCCTTGTTTGGATCACTAGGATTTTGATTAATACAACTTTGATATCACTTTGACTAATATAGTGAATGGCTTGGCTCATGTTATTTCACCTGTAGTTTGCGGAAGCTATCATAGTGGTCAACGGTCAGATAATAGACAGTTGGCGGATAACCGCCTGTGACGATACGGCGCGCACCGCGATGGGAGACGCCAGGCGTGGGCACGGTATATTCGCGGTAATAGCCTTGTGATTGGGCAGGCAATCTACCTTCACGATTATAAAACGTTGTACCGTCTTTATTTGGATAAGGATATGGCCCACCTTGTTGGATGAGCGCAATGGTCTTATCTACTTGCGCATCGCCCGTTATATGAGAAGTCGCTTGGTTTGAGTTAGTCGCTTGACTTGAGTTATTAGTCGCTGTCTGCTGATCCTCACCAGTAAACAAAGTAGACGTGATATCGCCAAAAAAATAAAACGCGACGGCGATAATCGCGATAAAACCAAACAGAGCGTTTAATCCGCTTTTTTTTGGTTGATGATTGTGATTGTGATGATGCTGACGGCTATGTCCAGAACGTTGATGGGAAGTCTGTCGCTCTTTATGCTTATCGTTGGTTGAGCGCTTGGATAAATTCGGCGTCGCATCGTCTTGTATACTTAGTAAAGTAGAGGTGACCTCAGTGGCGCGCAGTTGGTTTTTGTCATTACGTTTGCTATTGAAATAGACGCTTTGACCAATGCTGATGGGTTGTGACAATCGCACTGTACTCACGTGAAAAAACACATCCTCACTTTGATCATCCACATCGATAAAGCCATAGCCTTTTTCTTGATTCCAGTGTTTAATTTTGCCACTTTGCATGGGGTCAGTTTCCTATAAAACCTGTAGCTGTAAGAAAAGATATTCTGATACTGTACAATAGTACATTAAATACCCATAAAAAAACGCCAGCGATTAAGCAGGCGTTTTTTATGAAGTATGCGACAAGTTTGACTTTAATGAATAGATTAAGTAGCTAATTTAAGCATAAGTCATGAAGCAATACGATTAGAAAGTAGGGCTAAAAAATAACGTTAGACACCTATAATTCTAGGCGCGCGTTTCGCCATGACCATAGACAATCCATTTCTGTGAGGTCAGACCTTCGAGTCCAACTGGGCCACGCGCATGGATTTTGTCTGTTGAGATACCAATTTCAGCGCCAAGGCCATACTCAAAACCATCGGCAAAACGGCTAGAAGCATTGATCATGACACTAGCTGAATCGACTTCACGGATAAAGCGCTGCGACTTGGTATAGTTGTCGGTAATGATGACGTCCGTATGATGGCTGCCGTGGGTATTGATATGTTCAATTGCTTCATCAATACCTGATACGATTTTAATCGCCAAAATAGGTGCAAGATACTCAGTATCCCAATCTTCATCAGTCGCAGCTGACAAATGACCTTTTAGCGTAGCATTGTCATTTAAGATGGCTTGTGACTTATCATCAAGACGCAATTGCATGGCATCATCCGCTTGTACAATGGCTTCTGCAATCTTTGGCAACATCTCATTGGCGACTGACGCATCAACCAATAATGTCTCCATGGTATTACATGTACCGTAGCGATGGGTCTTGGCATTGACGCTGACATCAATAGCGATTTGCGCATCTGCATCACTATCGATAAAGGTATGGCAATTACCGTCTAGATGCTTAATTACAGGTACGCGCGCGTCACGGCTAATACGCTCAATAAGACCTTTACCACCCCGTGGCACGATGACATCGACATAGTCAGTCATGGTGATCAGCTCACCGACAGCCGCACGATCAGTGGTTTGTAATACTTGCACACTGTGCTCAGAAAGATCGACGTTTTTTAGACCTTCTAAGATACACTTAGCGATCGCTTGGTTGGACTCAAATGCTTCAGAACCACCGCGCAAGATAATAGCGTTGCCTGACTTGAGTGCCAGTGAGGCGGCTTCCAACGTCACGTTAGGACGCGACTCATAAATCATACCGACCACGCCGAGTGGTACGCGCATTTTACCTAAGTGAATGCCTGAAGGGCGAAACGTCATGTCCGTGACCTCACCAATAGGATCGGGCAGCGTGGCGACATCTTTTAACCCTTGGAGCATGCCATCAAATCGTGCATCCGTCAGCTCTAAGCGATCCAGCAAAGCAGCATCCAAATCGTTCTTTTTACCCTTATCCATATCAATCTTATTGGCAGATAAGATATCGTCTTTAGCATCAATAAGTGCGTCATGGATGGCAATAAGCGCGTCATTTTTTTTGCCAGTATTGGCGGCGGCAAGCGCACGAGAAGCTGCACGGGCTTGTTTACCGACAGACTGCATATAAGCAGTTACATCTATATCATTCGATTGACTCATAAATTTTTTCCTTATAAGAGAGTATTTAAAAGAGAAAAACGCCATAAAGGCGAAAGTATTACAAAATTTTTGAATTCCTGCTTTGGCTACTTATTCTATTTTGAATAGTTATAAAGGCATTATGCTATTTAACATAGAGGAGATTGAGGCGATAGTAAAGATGAATTTGTGAACAACAACTGTGTCAAAAGGCATTTAACGGTATTTTCTCAGTGATGTTCTACCGCTTCTATCGCAAGCTTTTTAGACAATCAGCGATATTAAAAAAACAGATAATAAGCAATTTTTCGTTACGTGCCTTAACAGAACTGCGCTGTAACTACTAAGGTAGCCAGAGGTAATCCTGATTATAGTAGATACCAATATTACTGGTAAAAATCGTGAGTGAAATGAGTAAAAACAGTCAAACAACGATAAGACTACTCATAAGATAATTGCCAATTAAAATACCAACCTATTGATATACCAATCTAGTATTAAGTGTTACTAACGGAGAATAAAATGGCTATCGAAAAAAACTGGCTGACTGTTGGACTGGTTGCAGCCGCATTGACATTGAGTGCTTGTGGTAAAAAAGATGAAGCGCCCATGGAAACAGATACGACTGTCGATGCACAGACAGCGGTAGAAGATAACGCCACTGGCGTTGCTACCGCAGGGGATGATGTCGCGGTTGCGAGTGCCGATACTACTAATGCTAGTACCACTGACGATGTGGCTGTCGCCAGCGCTGATGGCACAGCAATGGGTACTACTGCCGATGTAGTGACAGCAGATACTACTGACGATGAGATATTAGATGGGACTGAAGAGTCAGAGCACGTTTCAACTTATTAAGGCACTACTTCAAGGCACTGCCTAGATAAAACAACACCTTATACATTTAAATGGTAAAATAAAGCTCAGCGCTGTCAAGGCAGTCTGAGCTTTTTTGTGCTGATGGCGTTAAAGACGTATAACCGTCTTGGTTATCCGCTAAGCTCACACAAGATTTGCCTTTTGGGCGAAGAATAAGAGACAATACGACATTTTTCTGTTTGTCTTATAAATCATAGTGCTATCACAACGGTGCTACGGCAAATGCTTTTATTCTATAGACAGAATATACGGCTATTTTTTACTGACGTTTTCACTCATATTTATTGGAAGTCTGCTAAACCATGCTTGATATTGCAAAAAATCCGACTCGGCCAATCGCCTTAGATTTACAAGACATCCATAAAAGCTACGGCTCGTTAGCAGTGCTAAAAGGCGTATCACTCACTGCCTACGATGGCGATGTTATCTCCATCTTGGGCTCCTCAGGCTCAGGCAAATCGACTTTGTTGCGCTGTATCAATCTGCTTGAAAACCCCAATCAAGGTCGTATCCTTATTGGTAATGATGAGCTGATCCTAAAGCCTGCCAAGTCAGGTGAGCTACAAGCAGCGGACAACAAACAGCTAGAAAGTCTACGTGCTCGTGTGGGGTTTGTATTTCAAAACTTTAACTTGTGGCCGCACAAAACGATTTTGCAAAACATCATCGAAGGACCCACCCAAGTCCTCAAAATCAAAAAAGCACAAGCAATCAGCGACGCCGAAAAGCTGCTCGACAAAGTGGGCTTGCTGGACAAAAAAGATGCGTATCCTGCCAACCTATCTGGTGGTCAGCGTCAACGTGTCGCTATTGCACGCGCGCTTGCTATGCAGCCACAGGTGCTGCTGTTTGATGAACCAACCTCAGCACTAGACCCTGAGCTGGTCAACGAAGTACTTGCTGTCATGCGAGAGCTGGCGGAAGAAGGCCGTACCATGCTGATTGTCACTCATGAAATGCGCTTTGCACGCGAAGTGTCGAGTAAAGTGGTTTTCTTGCATCAAGGCGTGGTTGAAGAGATTGGCACACCCGAGCAAGTATTTGATAATCCTACCTCCGAGCGCGTCAAAGACTTTATGGCGTCGCACCGTCAGCATTAGTCCGACAATCAAAAGATTAGGGTGATAAACGTTTTATCATCCTAACGTCATATCTATCCTAAACATAAATACTTAACAAATCGCGCTAACTGTTTATTACACTTTAATGACAGTTGGTATGCAAAATGTTTGTTTTTGATATTTTACTCAGGTATTATCAGAAAGCTTACAGACAGTCAATCACGATGGCTGCTGGTATATTCTATATGATTTTATACCGTATATTGCTTGTCTGGCAGGGACGTCAGAAAACGAAATATCAGAACCCCATACGAAAACCCATCAGAATTTAAGGAATGTATGATGTCGAATTCTCGCCTATTGTGGTCTTCAATGACCATTACCGCTGCATTAATGCTGAGCGCCTGTAATCAATCTGCTACTGATACAGCCGATACCAACGCTGATGCAGCGGCAGCTGACACGTCAGGAAAAACCATTCGTATTGCTACAGAGGGCGCTTATCCTCCTTTTAACTATACCAATGCTGATGGTAGCTTGGCTGGTTTTGATATCGATGTTGCCAATGCTTTGTGTGACCAGATGCAAGCCAAGTGTGAAATCGTCGCTCAAGACTGGGACGGTATTATTCCTGGTCTATTGGCACAAAAATATGACGCAGTGGTAGCGGGTATGTCGATCACCCCTGAACGCCAAGAAAAAGTCGATTTTACCGAACCTTACTTCGCTAATACGATGGTTTGGTTGACCAATACCGAAGACAAATTCGATCCTAAGGCGATTAGCAATTTGACCCTTGGCGGTCAACGTTCAACCACGCCTGGCGCTTATCTACAAGATAATTATGAAGGCAAAAATGGTAACACCGTACAGTTGTATGACAATTATGACAATGCCTATTTGGATCTGAAGTCTGGTCGTAGTGATGCGGTATTGGCTGAAAAAGTCTCTGCCAAATCATGGCTGGCTGACAATCCTGAAGGCTTTGGTATTGTTGGTGATGAAATTGACAATGACGATAATATTGCCATTGCTGTTCGTAAAGGTGACGCACTCAGAGACGACTTTAATAAAGCCCTTAGCGAAATCCGTAGTAACGGTGAGCTGGCACGTCTTGAGCAAGCGAACTTTGGTCAATAATCTCTTATTGATATCACAATATTCTGATTAAAAAATGAAGGAATAGCAAACATGACAATATCTATGACATCATCACTAAAAGCCAAGTCTATAAAGAACAAAGCACTTTGGCTTGCGCCATTGAGTGCTGCCATGCTTATGCTGGCGGGTTGTAATAACAGCTCAGCACCAGAAGAGACAGCGGCAGCGACGGATACCAGTACTGACGCGCCCATGAATATCAAAATTGCGACCGAATCTAGCTATAAGCCTTTTAGCTATACCGATGCCGATGGCAAATTGATTGGTTATGAGATTGAGCTGGTTGATGCCTTATGTGCGCAAATGCAGGCAAAATGTGAAGTGATCTCACAGGATTGGGATGGTCTGATTCCGGGTTTAAACGCCCAAAAATTCGACGCCATCATTGCTGGTATGTCGATTACGCCTGAGCGTAAAGAAGTGGTCGAATTCAGTGACCCGTACTTTCATACTGGTATTATCTTAATCGGTAAAAAAGGTGACGATATTAGTGTCACAGACTTAAAAGGTCAGCCGATCGCGTCACAGCGTTCAACTGTCTCCTCACAATACCTGCAAGACGAACATGCCGATGCTGATATCAAGCTTTATGATACTCAAGACAATGCATATTTGGATCTGACGTCTGGCCGTGTGCGCGCCATGATGTCTGATAAAGTCACAGGTATTGATTGGTTGAAAACCGATGCTGGCAAGAACTATGAAGTAAAAGGTGAAGAAATCAGTACGGACGAAGATGCCATGGGTATTGCCTTTCGTAAAGGCGATCCACTGGTCGCCAAGTTCAACAAAGCGCTGGCTGAGCTAAAAGACAATGGTACTTATGACCAAATCACAGGCAGTTATTTTGGTACCAGTTTGACGGCTGCATCGCAAAAAGTGGCGCCCACTACTGAGGTAACAGCAGTGGAGCCAGTTACTGTTGATACGACTGCACCAACCACCCAAGAAGCACCAGCAGAAACAGCCACCAACTAATATGAAGGTATGAATAATACCAAGGGCCTAGGCGGTATAAACATGTACTTATCCTTAAGCCATCGGTGTTAGAGTGAGTGATAGTGCTTACTTTGGTTGATAAAAAAGGATATTGTCTTAATGACAGTATCCTTTTTTTGGTTTTAGTTAATGAGTTTAGCGATACTATAGTCAGCGAAAGTCAGCGAAAAGTTAAATCGACACATTGAGAGGTCAGATACTGCTGGAATAAATTTTTCTTGCTTGCTGTGTCTACGCTGACAGAGGCGTCGCAAAATTTATCCCAGCAGTACCGTCGCTAATCTATTGTTCTTTGTCTATAATTGCTTGATTGCTAGCGATATGACTGATTTAATTGATTTTTAAGCGCATAAGTACGCATTTAAACGTCGCTTTTATAGGTGAGTATTAACATAGCGCGCAGCGATTATGATAAAATCAGCGCTCATTTCTACCGTGTCAATTTTCGTGGCTATAATCGTATGGGTCTGACGTCATTCTGTGACGCAATGAACTGAGGTTTAAAAGAGCCGAGGTCTATTTGGTATCAATACGATTGTCAGCAGCGCTCAGCCATTGATGCTGATTCTTTTAACTCATATTTTGCAAATTGCTAATATAAAGAGACTGAGTGGATAATTGTGTTTGATTTACAAGGATTTGGCGCGCTACTTCTGAGCGGCGCTACCGTCACCATCAAGCTTGCGATGACCAGTTTGGTCATCGGTATGGCTTTGGGATTACTCGGTGCCACAGCGAAGCTGTCGAATATTTGGCTGCTACGTAAGATTGCGACTGTCTATACCGCAACGATGCGCGGTATTCCAGAATTGCTACTGGTACTGTTTATCTATTACGGCGGTTCTATACTGCTCATGACGATTCTCAAAAAATTCGGTTATAACGAATATGTTGAGATCAGTGCCTTTTGGGGCGGCGTCATGGCATTGTCTATTGCGTTTGGTGCTTATGCCACTGAAATTTTTCGCATGTCGATTCAAGAGATTCCGATAGGTCAGCGTGAGGCGTCACAAGCGATTGGTATGCGGCCTTTGCAGACGTTTTATCGTATTACTTTGCCACAAGTATGGAAAATTGCTTTACCAGGCTTGGGCAATTTGTTTTTGGTTTTGCTCAAAGATACGGCACTGGTATCGGTTGTGGGTCTAAAAGACATCATGTATCAGTCATCGCGTGCGGCTCAATCAACGCAGCAACCGTTTACCTTTTATATGGCAGCCGCGATTATTTATTTGGGTTTGACCATGCTGATTACTGGTTTTATGATGTGGCTTGAATGGCGTGCCAATCCAGCAGCGCGCTACGCCAAAAAGATTAGCCGTCAATCAACCCATCGTCAGTCGACCATAGGATAGAGGAGAGATACTATGGATTGGAATTGGCAGGTTATTTTTGAGCATATTCCTGACTTACTAGGTGGCGCGGTATTGACTGCGCAGTTGGTGGTGATTTCAGGGATTATTGGGCTGTTTTTTGGTCTGATTTTAGCGCAGCTAAGGCTATCGAAAAGTTGGGCAGTACAGGCTTTACCATTTGCCTATATTTTCTTTTTTCGTGGTACGCCGCTACTGGTGCAAATATTTTTGATTTATTATGGTTTGGGACAGTTTGAAGCCGTACGTGAATCGTTCTTGTGGGAGCCTGTACTGAGCCAAGCGTACTGGTGTGCCATTATTGCCTTTACCATGAATACCAGCGCTTATTTGGCAGAAATCATTCGCGGTGCGATTCAGACGATTCCTGTGGGTGAACTAGAAGCCGCGGACGCGATTGGTATGTCAAAGTGGCAAAAACTCACTCGTGTGACGTTACCACGTGCCTTTGGTATTGTGATTCCGGCCTATAGCAACGAAGTCATCTTTATGCTAAAAGGCAGTGCGCTTGCTTCAACCATTGCATTAATGGATATCACAGGAGTCGCTCGTACGATTAGTGCGCGTACTTATACCTTGATGGAGCTGTTTTTTGCCGCGGGTATCGTTTATCTCTTATTGTCGTGGGTTATTTTGTTTGTCTTTGGAATGTTCGAAAAAAGAATGAACCGCCACGCAAGCTATGTACCACCAGATGTGATTACTACGACCATACCTTAATGAGCTATTTTGAATATAATATAAGAAAATAGGGTGAGATAGAGTGCTGTATCTATCAAGATATCTATCAAATATTAACTATCTACTGTGAGCGCCTAATATGAGTCAATCTCCACACATGTCTTTGGTCGATACCCTTGTTGCTAACGTCGATGGTGATACAGGCGCTGGCAATAATGACAGCATACGTTCGTCTATTGGTAAAGTCGTCTGCGTCGGTCGTAATTATGCCGAGCATGCCCGTGAGCTTGGCAATGAAGTACCAAAATCGCCTATTTTTTTCATGAAGCCCGCCTCTTCAGTAGTCAGTGTACGCAATGATATTGTCCGTCCCAATCCGGCGGTGTACGGCGACACGCATTACGAAGCTGAGCTGTGTATTCAGCTGGCAGCGGATCTATCGGCTGCCACACCTGAACAAGCAAAGCACGCAATCGGCGGTGTGACCGTGGGACTTGATTTGACCTTGCGTGATCTTCAGAGCAAGCTAAAAGAGAAAGGCCATCCATGGGAGCGCGCCAAGTGCTTTGATGGTGCTTGTGTCCTTGCTGATTGGCTTGCGCCAGAATCTTTTGGCGATTTTAGTCAAGTGAACTATCAACTCACCATCAATGATGTGCTCAAGCAAGATGGCGATAGTGCCTTAATGTTGTTTCCAGTCTATGAGTTATTGGCAGAGATTAGCCACGCTTTTAGCTTGCAGGCAGGGGATGTGATTATGACTGGGACGCCAAGTGGTGTCGGTGTTTTGCAAGAAAATGATGTACTGAAGTTGACGCTTGGTGAGCATGAGTGGCAGGTAAAAGTCCGTTAAGCGTTTTATATTAGCTTTGTATACGCCTTTTTAAGTTAAAAAATTGCCGAAAGCAATTGCTGTAAAAATCTCAAGCCACGGCTTGGGATTTTTTATGTCTATAAATAAGTCACCAGTAAGTTTCTAAATATAGCGTTTTTCGTTAAATCATCTTCAAGATTTCAACGAACTGTCATAAACCATCAGTAGACTTAGGCCTAGTTCGTACTTTGGCGGTCAGAAAGATTCAGCCGCACTCTAACTTTTCATGCCAATCCAGCCTAATAGCAAGGTGACTGATAATGACAATATTAAATAAGCCAGAACATGCTCACGAGATCGTTGAAGATTCTAATCCGACTGACAACACTGAATTTCAAACCATTGTTAGTCGTCGTCTCAACCGTCGCAGTATCTTAAAAGGTGGTACAGGATTGACGGCTGCCGCGTTCTTTGGTGCGATACCGTTGGTTGGTTGTAGCGACGATGATGATAGCAGCAGTCCGATTGTAGGTAATGGCAATGATGCCGCTATCCCAGCTCAAGGCGATCTAAAACGTCCTGAAACCTTGAACTTCACGGCAGTCGCGCACTCAACTGCTGAGACGATGACGGTAGCAGACGGCTACAAAGCGGAGATAATACTACCACTTGGTACGCCGCTGATGGCTGGAATTGAAGATTGGAAAGACAATCGCGAGCAGTCGGCTGAGTCATTTGAGTGGCGCATGGGTGACAACCATGATGGCATGTGGTTCTTTGGTAAAAAAGGCAACAATTATGATCCAAAGGCTTCAGAAAACGGCCTGCTGGTGATGAACCACGAATACGTAAACAGCGAAGAGCTGAGCCCATTTGGTTATTATGTCATTGAAGATGCGGATGCCGCGCCTTTATTCCAAAGCCGTCGTCTTGCCAGCGATGTGCGCCGTGAAGTTAACTGTCACGGTGTGGCCGTGGTTGAGATGACACGCCGTGCTGATGGCAAAGGCTATGAGATGGTGCCCAATTCAAAATACAATCGCCGCGTCACCAGCAGTACGACTGCGCAATTAACGGGTCCAGTTGCTGGCTCGGATTTGGTAAAAACCAAGTTTGATCCAACTGGTTTTCAGACGCGCGGCATCAATAATAACTGCGGCGCAGGCTTATCACCTTGGGGCACGTATCTGACCACAGAAGAGAACTTCTTAGGCGTATTTGCACGTGGTCAAGATGCCAGTCAGTTGAGCGCAGGGCACAACTATGGACGCGACGTTATGGGGCGCCAGAGAATTCTCCCGGCTCTAGATATCTGTGGCATACGCCAGCAGCCAAGGACGAAATTATAAGCGATGAGTTTTCACGTTGGGATATGACGGCGGCTGGTGCAAGCGCTGCTGATGACTACCGTAATAACTTTAATACGTTTGGCTATATCACAGAGATCGATCCGTTTGATCAGAACTCTATCTCACAAAAGCGTACCGCCATGGGACGTTTTGCCCACGAAAACTGTGCTTATGCGCCAGTCGAGCAAGGCAAGCCTGTGGTCTTTTATATGGGTGATGATGCTAAAGGCGAATACATCTACAAGTTTGTTTCCAAAGCCATGTGGTCAAATAATGATATCGGTGGCGGCCTAAAAGCAGGTGACAAATATCTGAATGACGGCACGCTCTATGTTGCTATTTTCAATGAAGATGGTAGCGGCGAATGGAAGCCACTGATTCACGGTCAAAATGGCTTGGATGCGTCTAATAGCGAGCTGCCTTTTAGTGGGCAAGACGAGGTGTTGGTTTTTGCCCGTGCATCGGCTGATGTGCTTGGTGCGACCAAAATGGATCGACCTGAATGGGTATCAGTCAGCCCGATCACAGGCGACGTATATGTCACCTTAACCAACAACTCCAATCGCGGTGTGAAAGAAAGCCAACCGCTGTCTGCGGCCAACCCGCGTAGCTATGATGTCAATGGCAGACCAAGTGGTAATGACAACGGTCACATCATTCGCTGGGCAGAGACGGGCGGCGATCATGCTGCAACCAGTTTTGAGTGGGATATCTATCTGTTTGCCGCGCCTTCTGATCTAACTGCAGAAAATTTATCGCAGTTGACTGATAGTAATGATTTGTCTTCTCCAGATGGTCTATACTTCGACCCACGTGGTGTATTGTGGATTCAGACAGATGACGGCGCTTATACCGATACCACCAGCTGTATGTTATTGGCGGCGCTACCTGGTAAAGTCAGCGATGGCACAACCATCACCACCTCAGCAGGGCAACAAACGCGTATTGGTATGCCTGCCAGTAACGATAATATCAAACGTTTCTTTGTCGGTCCTGAAGGCTGTGAAGTGACGGGTATCACCATGACGCCAGACTTCAAAACCCTCTTTATTAACATTCAGCATCCGGGTAATACATGGGGAGCGGTCGCAGGAGGCAGTATCCCGCGCTCAGCGACAGTCATGATTACTAAAGAAGATGGCGGTGTCATACTGGCAGAGTCATTTGAGTCAGCAGAGAGTACGACTTAAAAAATGGCTTGATATTTAATACAGCTCAGTCAAATTACTAAAAAATCCCAAGTGATTGCTTGGGATTTTTGTTGTTAGTCTCTTTTTCTTTTTTTAGGATTAAAACTGCTAAGTAGTTTGTAAAATCTCCTTGATAATAAACTACTTACGCGTCAAATCATTCGCTTCTATTTTTTGTATTTACAGGATAGTATAGTTAACTATTCTCTTTGATAAATGTGCCAACGTGATGAACACTATGAGCCGTTCAGACTTGTTTTATAATGATAGTGTTAACTATGGTAGCGCTCATCGCGATGCCAGTGATCGCCATGAGCTTGAGGCGCATTTTGCTCTAGATACCAGCGTGCCCCTGCACAGTGATTTGTACGAACAGATAGACCAGCTCGAAGCCATCGATATGGACGAATTGGTCAAATTGATGGCAGATGATGGTAGTGGCATAACCACCAAGCCTGTCACTTTCGCTGACTTTTTTGAAGGCTTGGCACAGCTTGCTACTATGGGCGTGGTGGAGATTACAGATATCGTAGAAGCCATCCACCGTGAAGTCATCTTGCGCCCTTTAGGTCATTTTAACGAAAGCTACCTTTACCGCTGGCCGCGCGGGTTCACAGGACGCATCTACGGTACGATTCGACAACTCATGCTAATGGTGGGCAACAATCTAGCATCCGTACTGCGCGTATATAAAAATTACATTAGCCATAAACCCGCTCAACCACTACCTGACTCCGTAAAAAAACTGGTGAACGTCCTAAATGGTGTCATGGGCGATCATTTGGTGACTCATCAAAATGCGCTTGCTGTACCCATGAAGATTTATGATAAAGAAGGCAATACGCAATTTGATACACTGTCAGGGCGTATCGTCATTTTATGTCATGGTCTGTGTATGAGCCATTTAAGCTGGCAAACGCAAGATGATTATATTGGGTTGGGCGACGCGATCGCTGAGAGTCAACCAGATACTACCGTCTTATATCTTGATTACAATACAGGTCGGCGCATCTCGCGCAGTGGTCGTCAATTTTCGCAATTGCTCCAAAATTTGGTCGATGACAATCCCAATATCAGTCAGATAGATTTGCTTGGTCACAGTATGGGCGGTTTGGTCTCTCGTAGTGCGCTGTTTTATGCAGAACAAGAGCACCTCGATTGGATCATACGGGTGGGCAATTTGATTACGCTTGGCTCACCGCATCATGGTGCAGTGCTAGAGCGTATCGGCAATCATGTACAAGAAATCATTTCTAAGTTGCCATTTGCAGGGTCACTTGCCAAGCTTGGTGATATGCGGAGTGCAGGTATTATCGATCTGCGTCATGGCAGTATTCGTGATGCCGATTGGGATACCCTAGAAGGGCGTAGTGTGCTGCCGCAAGATTTTCGCCATCCGGCGAGCCTGCCAAGTGGTATCAAAACCTACTTTGCCGCCAGTGCCTTGATCGAAACGCATTATGAGTCCAAGGTAACTAGCCTATTGGGTGATGGTTTGGTCTCGGTGTCATCCGCGCTTGGAGAAGATGAAGATGAGCATTCTTTATTTGTGCCAGACGGTCACAAGGCGGTGTTTTATGGCGTGAGTCATCTGAACTTAATCCATAGTAGAAGGGTTCGTGAACAAGTGGTGGAGTGGCTCTTGGACAATGGCCTCAGTGATTATGCGGGCAGATCTCGGGTCTATTCTTATCCAAAAAGTTTGGGGTTGGTGTTGTGATTAGGTTTGTTTAAGTTATCTATTTTTCTTGAAATTACGATAGACTATTTTTTATATAAATTTTATTGTCTGCTAGGACAGTTTAGTTATGAAGCTTGGGTATTTAAACTAATATTGATAACATTGGTGATTAGCTCAAGCTCATTGTTAGCTATTCGAATAAGCTGGCTAATACCTTCTTCATATTTTTCATAAAGCTGATTAAATTTTTGGTTTTCTCTAATATCAACTGCAAATTGATATGATCTGTCTTCATGTGCATAGTCATATCTGTCAGAATTTTTGTCAACGTAATATTGTTGTAGCTCCTCTCTCATATCAATATATAATTTAAGATTGGTACGAACTAAAATAGCGGAAAAAAAGAGATTATTTTGACGTATATGCTGGCAAATTTTAAGATAACGTACGAAAATTGTACTTTCAAAACTTTCTGGATAGTTTTCGTCTAGAATTATGAGTTCTTCAAAATTTGCTACTAGTTTTGAAAGTTCTTTAGCAGCATCGATTTTAATATCAAATAGGTTTTGATAGGTTTGCTGTGATATTTGATGAAAATGCTCATCTTTAGTGAGTAGTTTCTCATGATCTTGTTCAAGACGTTTTAAACGTTCATCAATAGCCGCTTGCTCGTTTCGACCGATCCTTTCAAGGTTAATTTTACCGAGGTAGATTATAAGCACGCCTAAAACAGCATTGCCACCCTAGTTGATAATCAACTCTTGCCAAAAATTACTCATAGCAAATACCCATACTCTAAAGACTTAGTATAGAACAAAAAACCCCCAAGCATCACACTTAGGGGTTTTTCAATATCTGCTTATACTTAAATTATTTGTACAACATTATTCAGTAAATATCGCTGCCACATCGTCTTTATCAAACTTATAGACTTCACCGCAAAATCCGCAGTCCATCTCAAACGTGCCGCCTTGCTCTTCAACGATTTCTAACGCTTCGGCTTCGCCAATTTGTTCAATGGCCATCTCACATTTTTCGCGTGAGCAAGTGCAACCAAACGCTAACGGTACAGAATCCGGCGCCACCACGTTTTCTTCATGGTATAAGCGATACAGAATCTCGTTAGTATCAAGCGTGGTCAGCTCTTCGGCTTTAACCGTACGTGTCAAAACGCTCAGACGTGTCCATAGGTCATCATCGATACCCGCATCTTGGTTTTGCTCGACTTCATGAGTCTCTTCTGCCGTACGAGGCAACATCTGTACCAATATACCGCCTGCTTGCAAGCCGTCAGACGCCAAGTTAATCAACGTTGGAATCTGTGCCGACTGCTTTTGATAATGTGCCAAGCAATCTGCCAAATTGTCATGGCTACGCTCAACGATACCTTGGTACGGCTCGCCGCCTTCAGGTTGGATGTTGATAAATAAGACGCCTTGACCGGGTGCACCCAGCTCGGCAAAGGCTTCTTTGGCATGGATCATATTGCCCCACGCATGTACTTGCTCATCCGTTTCGCCTTTCCAGCTGGCAAGCGCGCGAATGATACCGTCTTGATCGCATTCTGCCATTGCCCAATTGAGCAAGCTGTCGCTGTCTGAGGACTGCAACTGAATCGACAAGCGACCATTAATTTTGACGGTGCTGATCAGCAAACTTGCTGCCGTTAGCATCTCGCCCAATAGCCGTTTGATTGCTTCAGGATAAGGCTTTTGCGCAATGGTGCTCGCATAGCTGCGTGACAGGCGCACCACATCACCGCGTACAGGCGAATCTTCAATAAAGAAACGTTGGCGCACATCATTGTCGCTATGGTGAGCAGTAGTTTGGCTGTCTGTATTTGGAACTTGCGTATCTTGTGTCATAGGTATTTTTTACTATTGAGAAGTTGTTAAGTTTATGGGGATTCATTGGCATTTATCAATCAACCCTTCACGATTACTCAGCCGCCAAAAGAGAATTTTGGAAGAGTAGTAAAATTATAAATCCTGTGAACAAAGATTGAGATTATTAACTCTCATGCTTATTTTATTCTTTATTCATTAAAATAAATAATGAAAAAAATAGCGGTATCATTAAAAAAAGTTTACCTACATTAGCCAATTTGTTGTACAGTAACATTAAGTTGCATTGTGATAGACACTAGCAACAACCACAGGGATGCGTGGCAATAGGGTCAAAATTGAGACTCGTATCGTCAAAGCACTCACTCATTTAATTTTGTGTAATGTGATAAAAGGATGTGTTTCATGAGCTATTCATTCTCCAAGCCGTTGACGCTAGCTGCATTTATGGCGTTAGGTTTAGTAGGTTGTAATAATAGTAGCCAAACTGCCACTGAAACAGCGCCAGCTGATGACGCTGCTACGACAGAACCCGCCGCAAATACCAACGGTACGCTACAGAAAATTAAAGATTCTGGCACCATCGTTGTTGGTCACCGTGACTCTTCTATTCCATTCTCTTATATTGCTGATGATCCGAACCAGCCTATCGGTTATGCACACGACTTAGAAATGAAGGTCGTTGAAGCCGTTAAGCAAAAGCTAGACATGCCAGATCTAAAAGTCCGTTATAACTTGATCACGTCACAAACACGTATCCCATTGGTACAAAACGGTACGGTAGATTTTGAGTGTGGTTCAACGACCAACAATGAAGAGCGCCAAAAGCAAGTGGCATTCTCAAACGGTTTCTTTGAAATTGGTACACGTCTACTGACCAAAAAAGATTCAGGCATTAACGATTTTGCTGATCTAAAAGGCAAGACTCTTGTTACAACCGCAGGTACAACGTCAGAGCGTTATATCCGTCAGTACAACGATGATAACAAAATGGATATGAATATCATCTCAGCAAAAGATCACGGCGAAGCATTCTTGATGCTAGAAAATGGCCGTGCTGATGCCTTTATGATGGATGATGTACTGCTTGCTGGCGAAAAAGCCAAAGCTAAAAATCCTGATGAGTGGATCATTGTCGGTGAGCCACAATCATTCGAGATCTATGGTTGTATGATGCGTAAAGACGATCCTGAATTCAAAGCCGTGGTCAATGAAGCGTTAAATAACGTCTTTAGCTCAGGCGAAATTAACAGCATTTATGACAAATGGTTCTTAAACCCAGTACCACCGAAAAACGTCAATCTAAACTTTGAGATGTCAGACAACTTAAAAGATTTGATTGCCAATCCACATGACGGTGCTCAGCCAAAAACTGCCACCGCACAGTAGTTTTTTGTCCTTCACTATAGCGTCGCTTACGTGTCAGTCTGATACGTAAGCTTTTTAATTGTGCTCGGAGAGACAAATCATGAATTATAGCTGGAACTGGGGTGTGCTCTTTGAGCAAACTGGTATCGGTAACGAGCTGTATATCCATTGGATAATTACCGGTCTTGGCTGGCTGTTATTGATTGGTAGTATTGCATGGGCTATCGCCATGGTCGTAGGTACGATCTTTGGCATTATGCGCACTTTACCCAACAAGACCGCTCGTGCAATCGGTACGGCTTATGTGACGTTTTTTCGCAATATTCCATTGCTTGTGCAGCTTTTCTTTTGGTTTTATATCGCGCCTGGCTGGCTGACTCCTGCGATTCAAGACTGGTGGTATAAGGGCTTATCGCCTAATACGTCAGCCATGCTATCAGCAAGTATTGGGTTGGGCTTGTTTACGGCTGCTCGTATCGTAGAACAGGTACGTACTGGTATCGAATCATTGCCTAAAGGTCAGCTTAACGCCGCTTATGCACTAGGCTTTAGTATTCCTCAGGTCTATAAAGAAGTGCTATTGCCACAAGCCTTTC
Source organism: uncultured Gammaproteobacteria bacterium (assembly GCA_963744895.1). Lineage (GTDB taxonomy): Bacteria > Pseudomonadota > Gammaproteobacteria > Pseudomonadales > Moraxellaceae > Psychrobacter. The sequence continues at coordinate 304,115 of CAVUUW010000003.1, read as the reverse complement.
GAATTATTTTGCCACCGCTCAGCTCTGAGTTGACTAACTGCTTTAAAAACGCGTCTGTGGCCTCTTTAGTCGGGGTAATGGAGCTGATCAGTCAAACCAAAACCATCAGTGAATATACCCAAAATAGTATTGAGATCTATACCTACGCGACGATTATCTATTTGGTTTTCAATCTGTCCTTGATTGCGATTATGGGTTTCATTGAGCGTAAACTGCGTGTACCCGGACTGATTGCAGGAGGTCGCAAATGACTATGATGACCGAATTGGCAACCGCCTATCCTGGCCTGATGGCTGGCATGATAACCACCATGAAAGTGCTGGTTTTGGCCATTATTGGTGGTATCAGCTTAGGGACCGTACTGGCTTTAATGCGCTTGTCTGGTATCAAAGCACTTGAGATACCGGCGAAGTTATACGTCAATTACTTCCGTTCTGTACCATTACTACTGGTACTGCTTTGGTTTTATTTTGCTGTACCGATGATTTATTTTTGGGTAGCGGGAAAATATCTGCAAATCAATGCCGCGTTTGCGTCTTGTGTAGTCGCCTTTATGATGTTTGAGGCCGCTTACTTCTCAGAAGTGGTGCGAGCGGGTATTCAGTCGATTGGTAGCGGACAGATCAATGCGGCCAAAGCGCTGGGCATGACTTATGGCCAGACCATGCGTTTGGTGATTTTGCCTCAAGCGTTTCGCAAAATGCTGCCACTGATTTTGCAACAATGTATTATTTTATTCCAAGACACGACATTGGTATTTGCCATTGGCTTGACGGACTTTTTCCGCGCCGCCTATGTTCGCGGCGAGCTAATGGGCTTGCTCACACCTTATATCATAGGTGCTGGTGCGATTTACTTTGTCATCAGTTTGAGCGCGTCTATTGGCGTACAGCAGCTACAAAAACGACTCAGGTTTTAGCGTCGTTTTTTTATCCGCTTTTTAATAGTAAGACTTTTATTTAGTAACGTCTATCAATGACAATTATCAAAAATAATGTGGTTAGGAGCCAGTGATGAGTAATGCTGATACGTATATAAACGATTTTGGTGGACTGGTCACCAATAATGGTCATGCGAGCGACGAGATCGTCATTCAAATGAGTGAGGTCAGCAAATGGTATGGCGATTTTCAGGTACTAAAAGATTGCACAGCGCACGTTCATAAAGGCGATGTGGTGGTCGTTTGTGGCCCATCTGGTAGTGGTAAGTCGACCTTGATTAAGACTGCCAACGGACTTGAGCCTTTTCAAAAAGGTAAAATCATGGTCAACGGTATCTCTGTTGGAGATCCAAAGACCAATTTGCCCAAGTTGCGTAGCCGCGTTGGCATGGTGTTTCAGCATTTTGAGTTGTTTCCGCATTTGACCATTATTGATAATTTGACAGTGGCGCAAATTAAGGTACTGGGACGTAAAGAGTCTGAGGCCAAGCAAAAAGCAATGGCGTATCTGGACCGTGTCGGTCTGACGGTACAAGCGGCGAAATATCCTGCGGAGCTATCAGGCGGTCAGCAGCAACGGGTCGCCATTGCTCGTGCGCTTGCGATGGATCCTGTAGCAATGCTGTTTGATGAGCCAACTTCTGCGCTTGACCCTGAGATGATTCAGGAAGTACTTGATGTAATGGTGGAGCTGACTCGCGATGGCATGACCATGATGTGTGTGACGCATGAAATGGGCTTTGCCAGTCAGGTAGCCAACCGTATCATCTTTATGGATGAAGGTAATATCGTCGAAAACTGTAGTAAAGATGAGTTCTTTGAGGGTGCAAAAAGTGATCGCGCGCAGATGTTCTTATCGAAGATTTTGAATCATTAAAATACAGTTTTAATATTTTAGGTAAAGAGTATTTGATTTTTTTTGAAAGAATACAGTGCTGTTGGGATGAACTTTGCGTAGCCTCTGCGTTGACAGCAAGCAAGGAAAGTTTATACCAGCGGCACTGGTAATTGACTTATATACTTTATTCTCTTGATCTTATCTATGAAACAACTTATAAAAGCGTCTATTTATAGGCGCTTTTTTGTGGGCGTTAATCTAGCAATTTGGTTTAGATGAGTGTGGGATTGACTATACGGTTAGATAGGTGAGTGCATGCCTGTTTACTGATACAATGGCTCCCATCCTTGTTGATAATTAAAATAATTCATAAACTGTATTGGAGTTCCTATGAGCGTAGACAATCTATCTGTAGCATCGGCAACCTCATCAAAAAATGGCGTGGTTATCATTGGTGCAGGCTTGGCAGGCTGGCATGTGATTGATGCCATTCGTGCCAAAGATGCAGAAATTCCGATTACCTTGATCACCGCCGATAGTGGCGATCGTTATCACAAACCGATGCTAACCATGGCAATCAGCCAAAACAAACGCGCATCAGACTTGGTACGGTCATCTGGTAGCGATGCGGCAAAAACCTCAGGCGTGACGTTGCTTGCCGACACACAGGTCACAGACATTGATACGGCTATTCAGCAGCTACAGCTTATCTCTGCTAATAGACCAGATCCCGCCCACACGGATTACGCAACGATCAACTATGGTAAGTTGGTACTGGCGATGGGTGCGTATCCTATTTTCCCCAAAAGCTTGCCAGAAGAATTGGTTTGGCATGTCAATCACATTGAGCGCTTTGGACAGCTTCAAGAAAAGCTTGCTACAGGCAGTCAGCATGTCGCCATTGTCGGTGCTGGTATGGTTGGGACTGAAATCGCAGAAGATTTGCTAAAAGCAGGTCATCAAGTGACATTGATCGACTTAAATGACGCGCCACTTTCGCAAATGCTACCAGCCAAAGCGACGGCGCGTATTGCCAAAGCCGTGCAATCACAAGGCATTAACTTTTTGGGCGGTTATCAGGTATCTAGTGTCACTCGTATCAGTGAGGGCAGCGACGCCGAAAAGCTAAAAGTAGACTATGCACCGCTCGTCTCAGCCGAAGACAATACCGATGCCGAACAGCCGGAAGCATTGATTGTCGATCATGTAATTGCCAGTACGGGTTTGACCGTTGACGATAAACTGCCATCGGCGGCTGGCGTTGAGTTCGATCGCCGTACGGGTATTGTGGTCGATGCCGCAACTTTGCGTACCGATACTGCCCACATCTATGCCATTGGTGATTGTATGTCTATCAATGGGGTAGCATGTCGCTATGTGGCGCCACTGCGCGCACAGGCTGCCACCATCGCTGACGATATCTTAGGTCACGAGCATAGCGGCTATGATCATAAGCCACCGATGATTCGCCTAAAAAACAAAGCCATTTCAGTGATGGTGACGGGTGTGCCAAATGCGGCTGGGAATTGGCAAGTGAAGACGGAAAGCGAGGAGGAACTCATCATGGATTTGCTGGATGATAATGACGCAGTGAGTGCAACGGTGACCATCAAAGCACCTGCAGCACCCAAAGCATCCTGATAGACTCGTTCTAAGAGAGCGCATTTAAAAGACAGTTTTATTAATTAAGCCAGCCCATTATTGATGATGTGGCTGGCTTTTTTATGTCAAATATTTGCCATGATTTTATGTTACCTTTTAACTAAGTATGAATATCAAGTATCTAATTAAATGATACATACCGTATTGATATTGTTGACATGCTTTCATTTATAGCGTTATAGTAGTTAAATGCTATATCAGATCTAATCAAGGAAGAAGGTCTGCTTGCCAGCGATTAATCAGCACTATCTATAAATACTATAAAAAGTAAAACGAAAGGACTCGTTATGACTCAAAATTCTAATGTGGATGCGACTCACGTTGATTTCGATACTATTTTAAATAATATTCCTAGTATCAATATGGGCGCGCGCTCTGCAAATGCGCCGCTTTCCCAAAGCTATGATAAGGGTCCTGATGTACCGCTGATTGAAGCGACCATCGGTGATTTTTTTGATGCCATCGTATCTAAGTATCCTGAGCGCGAAGCACTGGTATCGTGCCATCAAAATATTCGTTGGACCTACCAACAGTTACAGCAGCAGGTCAATCAGCTCGCCAGTAGTATGATTGAGATGGGGCTTGAGATTGGTGACCGTATCGGTATCTGGTCACATAACAATGCCGAATGGCTGCTCATGCAATTGGCTACCGCAAAAGTCGGCGTTATCCTCGTCAATATCAATCCCGCTTACCGCACTTTTGAGCTGCAATACGCTCTAAACAAACTCGGCTGCTCAGCGCTGGTGCTTATGCGTCATTTCAAAACCAGCGACTACGCCAGTTTGATCCGTGAGCTCTGTCCTGAGATTTATCATAAAGATTATACCCAGCTTGATCTGGTCGAGATTCCAACGATTGAGCGTATCATTTGGATTGATGAGCCAGAGTCGGATGAGACATTTGGCTTTATGCAAAAATTCTCTGCATGGATGGCGGAAGGCGATGCCAATGATCCACGCGTTGCCGAGCGTCAAGCTCAACTGAGAAACACTGATGCCATCAACGTGCAGTTCACTAGTGGCACGACAGGTACACCAAAAGGCGCAACCTTAAGTCATCGCAATATCCTCAATAACGGCTACTTCATCGGTGAGGCCATGAATCTCACGGAAGAAGATAGGCTGTGCATTCCAGTACCGCTGTATCACTGCTTTGGTATGGTACTGGGCAATTTGGCAATTCTGACGCATGGTGGCTGTATCGTTTATCCAAACGATGGTTTTGAGCCGTTGACGGTGTTAAAAGCCGTCGAAGAAGAGAAATGTACGGGTCTACATGGCGTGCCCACGATGTTTATTGCCGAGCTGGATCATCCTGAGTTTGAAAAATTTGATTTATCTACCCTGCGCACGGGCATCATGGCAGGTTCTAGCTGTCCGATTGAGGTCATGCGCCGTGTCATCGATAAGATGCACATGAGCGAGGTCACTATTGCCTATGGTATGACCGAGACCAGTCCCGTATCTTGCCAGACCAATGAGCACACGCCATTGGATAAACAAGTCTCGACCGTCGGACTGGTGCAACCTGCGCTTGAAGTCAAAGTGATCGATACCGAGACGGGCGAGATCGTGCCGATTGGCGAGACAGGCGAGCTACTCACCCGTGGATATTCCGTTATGAAAGGCTATTGGGGCAGTCGTTTCAAAACGCGCGCGTCGATAAAAGACGGTTGGATGCACACGGGTGATCTGGCCACAATGGACGAAGACGGCTATGTCAAAATCGTTGGTCGTAGTAAAGACATGGTGATTCGCGGCGGTGAGAATATCTATCCGGTCGAGATCGAAAACTACCTTTATCGTCATCCAAAGATTCGCGATGTGCAAATCGTTGGGATACCAGACGAGCGTTACGGTGAGGTGCTGGCAGCGTGGATTATTCCTAAAGAGCCGGGCTGCTTGAGTGAAGAAGAAGTGCGTGAATTCTGTAGCGAGCACATCGCCCATTATAAAGTGCCGACTTACTATCGCTTTGTGACTGAATATCCAATGACCATCACCGGTAAAATCCAAAAATATAAAATCATTGAGCAGATGAAAGAAGAGTTGGGCTTATAGCAAATCGCTTAACGCGTCGGCAATACGACGACCATTTAGCATTTGTACCGTTTAGCATCTATACCATTTAGTGTCTGTATCATTGAACATTATCATTATGAGTCGAGACAACAAGAAAAAGTGACTCACATTTATAAAAAAGGGACATCATGAGCACGATCATCACCAGTAAACTGAGCCCAAATTCAAGCGACTTTCAGCAAAACAGTGCCGCGATACAAGCGATCGTCGATGATTTGTATGTGCACCTGCGTAAAGTTGCCCAAGGCGGATCAGAGCGCGCCCGTGCCAAGCATCTAGCACGCGGCAAGCTGCTACCACGCGAGCGGGTTGAGCGTTTGCTTGATGTGGGTACGCCGTTTTTGGAAGTGGCACCGATGGCCGCGCATGATATGTATGGTGAAGAGATTCCAGCGGCGGGCGTGATTGCTGGTATTGGTCGTATCAACGGTATCGAGTGTATGATTGTCTGTAATGATGCCACGGTAAAAGGTGGCACCTATTACCCAATGACGGTCAAAAAGCATCTACGCGCCCAAGAAATTGCCCAAGAAAATCATCTGCCCTGCGTGTATTTGGTGGACTCAGGTGGCGCAAACTTACCGAACCAAGATGATGTGTTCCCTGATAAAGAGCATTTTGGCCGTATCTTTTTTAACCAAGCCAATCTGAGTGCGGCAGGTATTCCACAAATTGCTGTGGTCATGGGTAGCTGCACCGCTGGCGGCGCGTATGTCCCAGCAATGAGTGATGAGTCTATCATTGTCAAAGAGCAAGGCACGATCTTTTTGGGTGGTCCGCCACTGGTCAAAGCAGCAACAGGCGAAGAAGTGACCGCAGAGGATTTGGGCGGCGGCGATGTCCATACGCGGCTATCAGGCGTGGTCGATCATTTGGCGCAAAACGACACGCATGCGTTATCCATCGCTCGTAATATCGTCAGTCATTTGAATCGCCCTGCCAAACACATTCCCAATCAAATCACACCGCGTCCGCCACGTTATGACGCCAAAGAGCTGTACGGCGTGATTCCAACGGACAAGCGCAAGCCATTTGATATCAAAGAAATCATCGCGCGTATCGTTGATGATAGTGCGTTTGATGAGTTCAAAGCGCGCTTTGGCACGACGTTGGTTTGTGGGTTTGCCCATATCGAAGGGATGCCTGTCGGTATCATTGCCAACAACGGCATCCTATTTAGTGAGTCAGCACAAAAAGGCACGCACTTTATTGAGCTGTGCTGTAAGCGCAAAATACCGTTGGTGTTTCTGCAAAATATCACAGGCTTTATGGTCGGGCGCAAATACGAAAACGAAGGTATTGCCCGTCACGGTGCCAAAATGGTCATGGCCGTCGCCAATGCAAAAGTACCAAAATTCACCGTTATCGTCGGTGGTTCGTTCGGCGCGGGTAACTACGGCATGTGTGGTCGCGCTTATAGTCCGCGTTTCTTATGGATGTGGCCAAATGCTCGTATCTCTGTCATGGGCGGTGAGCAAGCCGCCTCGGTATTGGCAACGGTCAAGCGTGATAACTTTGATCGTAAGGGCGAGACGTGGAGTGAGGAGGACGAAGCGGCCTTTAAAGCGCCTATCCGTGACATGTACGAAGAGCAAGGCCATCCGTATTATGCCACCGCGCGCCTGTGGGATGATGGCGTGATTGACCCTGCTGATACCCGTCATGTATTGGCATTGGGTCTGAGCGCCGCTTATAACGCCCCGATTGAAGAGACGACGTTTGGTGTCTTTAGAATGTAAGCGCTGCGGTTTGCCTGTAATAAGAGAGTAGTGCGACACCTTTTTAAAATACAATTCTATCGCGACATCGAAGTTTGACATCTTACTTTCTTATATGGGCATTATGATGGATAGCCCAAACGTTGGGCTAAGTATTTACATAGACATATAAATAGGAAGATAGAGAAAGTTATGAAAGAAGCAAAATCAAAAAATAGTAATGATTATAAAAGCCTGTTGGTCAGCGTTGAGCAGCACGTGGCGACGGTGACATTGAATCGTCCTAAGATACGTAATGCGTTCAATGACGAAATGATAGCCGAGCTGACCGATGCCTTTACCAAGCTAGGCACTGATAATGATGTACGTGTCATTGTACTCGCGGCGGTTGGCAAGGCGTTTTGTGCGGGCGCTGATCTTAATTGGATGCGCGCCATGGCGGATTATAGCTATGAAGAAAATCTAGCGGATGCCGATAAATTGGCGCAAATGCTCAAGACGATTTATGAATGCCCTAAGCCGACGATTGCGGCAATCCAAGGCGATGTCTATGCTGGCGGTATGGGTCTGGTTGCGGTCTGTGATGTGGCTATCGCGGTGAATATTGCCAATTTTTGTTTAAGTGAAGTGCGTCTGGGCTTGGCGCCTGCCACGATCAGTCCTTATGTCATCCGTGCCTTGGGCGCGAGAGCCTCTCAGCGTTATTTCTTAAGTGCAGAAGTATTCGATGCCAAAAAGGCGCGTCAGCTTGGTTTCATTCACGAGCGCGTCAGCGAAGAATGGCTGGATGATGAAGTGGCGGCATTCTGTAGCAAAGTCGTTAAAAACAGCCCCGATGCAGTGAAAACCTGCAAGCAGCTATTACACGATGTCGCTGGTGCGCCCATCACTGATGAGTTGATTGCTGATACAGTAAAAGGCATTGCTGATATTCGCTCATCAACACAAGGTAAAGAAGGCGTGCAAGCATTTTTGCAAAAGCGTAAGCCTGATTGGCTAACGCCAGACTAACTAGCAGTAGAATAATGATAGATAAACGGACAAATAGACAAGACGTCAAATAATAACGACAAGACACAGGGATAGTTATGTTTTCTAAAATTCTAATCGCCAACCGTGGTGAAATTGCTTGCCGAGTAGCCGCGACTGCCAAGCGTCTGGGTGTCAGTACTGTCGCTGTTTATTCTGATGCTGATCGTAGCGCCAAACACGTGGCGGTCTGTGATGAAGCGATTTATTTGGGTGGTTCGGCACCGAAAGACAGCTATCTTAAAAGCGATGATATTATTGCTATTGCCAAGCAAACAGGCGCTGAGGCCATCCACCCAGGCTATGGGTTCTTAAGTGAAAATGCCGACTTTGCGCAGGCCTGCCAAGATGCGGGTTTGGTCTTTATTGGACCCTCTGCTAATGCCATCCGTGCCATGGGCGGCAAGTCTGAGTCCAAGCGCTTGATGGAGGCCGCTGGCGTGCCGCTGATACCCGGCTATCATGGTGACAATCAAGAAGCTCAGTTTTTGCAGCAGCAAGCAGATGCTATTGGCTATCCAGTATTAATCAAAGCGAGTGCGGGTGGCGGCGGTAAAGGCATGCGTATCGTTGAGCAAAGCAGTGATTTTATTGACTTGCTTGACTCGTGCCGCCGTGAAGCGATTACCAGTTTTGGCAATGATCAGGTATTGATTGAAAAGTATGCGCTAAAACCACGTCATATCGAAATCCAAGTATTCGGTGATACGCATGGCAATTATGTGCATCTGTTTGAACGCGATTGTTCCGTACAGCGTCGCCATCAGAAAGTATTAGAAGAAGCGCCAGCACCGGGTGTCGATACGGCCATGCGTGAAGCAATGGGCACCGCCGCTATCGAAGCGGCACGCGCGGTTGATTATGTCGGCGCGGGCACGGTTGAGTTTATCGTTGAGCAACGCGAGGGCACGATGAATTTTTATTTTATGGAGATGAACACGCGCTTGCAAGTTGAGCATCCAGTCAGTGAAGCGATCACGGGTGTGGACTTGGTCGAGTGGCAGCTGTTGGTCGCTGCGGGTCAGCCATTGCCAAAATCGCAAGACGAGCTAGCGATTAATGGTCATGCGATCGAAGCACGTATCTGCGCCGAAAACCCTGACAATAACTTCTTGCCCGCGACAGGGACGTTATTCACTTATCAAAAGCCTGAGCACAGTACCTTTGCCTTTAACCAAAGCGGCGCTGATGTACGTATCGACGACGGGGTTCGCGCGGGTGATGTCATCAGTCCTTTCTATGACTCTATGATTGCTAAGCTTATCGTTCATGCACCTACGCGTGAGAAAGCATTAGCAAAGCTTGATCGAGCATTGGCGCAAACGCGTATCGTCGGTCTACCAAATAACGTGGCATTTTTGCGTTATATTTTAAATACCGATTCATTTAGCAACGCCAATCTTGATACGGCCTTGATAGAGCGCGAGCAGGATAAGCTTTTTGATCAGCATCCGCTTGGGTTATCGACGCTTGTAGTGACCGCTATTGCGCAGCAGCTTGCGAGCGAAGCGACTACGCAAGGTTCAGACCCATTTAGCAAGCCTACTGGTTTCCGTGCTTATAGCGACTATACCCGCTCATTTAGCTTGGTTTATGATGAGCAGTCCTATTATGCCCGTATCAGTAACTGGCACAATGTGAGCTGCGCTGACAATAAAAAAGGGAGCGATGATCTCAGTCGCTTTGCGCTTGTCATTAGCAAAGAAATCGCGAATACGCAGGACGCTAGCAATATCAATGTCGCTGCTCAGACCGAGACGGTTTATGAAGGACAAGTCAGTTATGACAGCAGTGATGCGCACAATCATACCTTATGGTTAGAGGGTGCACGTATCAGTGCCCAAAGCTGGGTCAATAATGAGACGGTCTATGTGTTTACAGATAGCGGACGCGATGAAATCACACTTGTTGATATCATGGCACATGTGGGTGAAGACACCGCAGCGGTTGGTAGCTTAAAATCACCGATGCCAGGGCAAGTGGTTGCCTTTAAAGTAGCGGTAGGCGACACGGTTAAAAAAGGTGAGCCACTTGCGGTCATTGAGGCCATGAAAATTGAACATACCATTACCGCGCCAACAGATGGCGTGGTGGCAGAGCTATTATTTGCCGCAGGTGACTTGGTCGCTGATGGTGATGAGCTATTGCGTATCGATAGTGAAGGCTAATAGCTGACACAGCTCATTAAAAGGTAAATAAAAAAGGACAATCAGCATGAGCCATTCGTATCCAGAGCATGTCACTATCGTCGATGTCAGTCCGCGTGATGGACTTCAAAACGAATCGATGACGGTGCCGACCGCTATTAAGCAAGCACTCATTAATGATTTGATTGATGCAGGTATCAAAAAACTGGAAGCGACCAGTTTTGTCTCGCCTAAGTGGGTACCGCAGATGGGCGATAACAGCGCGCTACTTAAAGCACTAGCACCGACGCGGCAGACGGACGTTTGTTACTCGGTACTCGTGCCCAATATGCGCGGCTTTGAAAATGCTATTTTGCACCGTCCTGATGAGATCGTCATTTTTGGCTCAGCCAGCGAAACCTTTAGTCAAAAAAATATCAACTGCAGTATCGATGAAAGTATTGAGCGTTTCGCACCTGTGGCCGCTGCGGCAAAAGCGCAAGGCATCAAAGTACGCGGCGTTATCTCTTGTACCGTTGGCTGTCCTTATGAAGGCGAGATTGATCCTAGCCAAGTAGCCTACGTCACCAAACGCTTGGTTGAGATTGGCTCAGAGCAGATTGGTATTGCCGATACCATTGGTGTAGGTACGCCGCTCAAAGTGCAGCGCGCCCTGCAAGCAGCCCTTGAGTACGCCGATATCACCATGTTATCAGGACATTTTCATGACACTTATGGTCAAGCATTGAGCAATACCCTAGCGGCATTACAAATGGGTGTCAGTGAGTTTGATACTTCGGTAGCGGGTTTGGGTGGCTGTCCGTATGCCAAAGGCGCAACGGGCAATGTCGCGACCGAAGACGTGGTCTATATGCTGCATGGTATGGGTATCAGCACGGGTATTGATTTGGAAAAATTGGTCGTGGCAGGTGAGCGTATCAGTGCATTTTTAGGTCGTACTAATGGCTCGAACGTGGCTCGGGCTTTTATTAATAAACGTCAGTCTTAAAAAATTACTGTAAAAATGAAATACTAAAAACAAGGAATGGTTATGAGTTTACCTGGATTGAACTTTCAGCTTGGCGAAGATATTGACGCGCTACGTGATGTCGTACAGCAATTTGCGGCAAATGAAATTGCCCCGCGCGCAAGCGAGATTGACAGTAGCGATGAATTCCCTATGGATCTGTGGCAAAAAATGGGTGATATCGGTCTACATGGTATTACCGTTCCTGAAGAGTACGGCGGCTCTAATATGGGCTATGTCGCTCACATGGTGGCGATGGAAGAGATCAGCCGTGCATCCGCATCGGTGGCGCTGAGCTATGGTGCCCACTCCAACCTATGTATCAATCAAATCAAACGCAACGGTTCCGAAGCGCAAAAGCAAAAGTACTTACCAAAGCTGATCAGCGGCGAGTTCATCGGTGCATTGGCAATGAGTGAGACAGGTGCTGGCTCAGATGTCGTCAGCATGAAGCTCAAAGCCGAAGAAAAAGACGGCAGTTACGTCTTAAACGGCAGCAAAATGTGGATCACCAATGGTCCTGATGCTGACGTAATGGTGGTCTATGCCAAGACCAATCCTGAGATGGGCGCCAAAGGCATGACTGCCTTTATCGTCGAAAAAGGTATGGAAGGGTTTGGCACGGCGCAAAAGCTCGATAAGCTCGGTATGCGCGGCAGCCATACGGGTGAGATGACTTTTAACAATGTTGAAGTACCGAAAGAGAATATCTTGGGCGGTCTCAATGAAGGTGTCAAAGTGCTGATGAGTGGGCTAGATTATGAGCGAGCGGTATTGGCTGCTGGTCCAATTGGTATCATGCAGGCAGTGATGGACAATGTCGTGCCTTATATCCATGATCGTAAGCAGTTTGGTCAAGCCATCGGCGAATTTCAACTTATCCAAGGCAAAGTGGCTGACATGTATACCATACTGCAGGCAGGACGCAGCTTCTTATATACCGTTGGCAAGAATTTGGATATGCTGGACGCGCGCGGCGCAGGTCATAGCCGAGAAGTCCGTAAAGACTGTGCCAGCGTGATTCTTTGGTGTGCTGAAAAAGCCACATGGATGGCGGGCGAGGGTATCCAAATATTTGGCGGTAATGGCTATACCAACGAGTATCCGCTGGGACGTTTTTGGCGTGATGCTAAGCTGTATGAGATTGGGGCAGGCACCAGTGAGATTCGCCGTATGCTGGTCGGTCGTGAGCTGTTTAATGAGACGAAATAGTATTAAAGTATAACGGTCTTATCGGTAATTTCTTGAAGATGGTACAGCTGTAATAGCTTAGGACAATGATTGGTTATTAATAAACAATTGTGCTAAGGTGTGATTTTATTTTTTGATTAACAATAATCGATTAATGATACCCTCCTTAGCCTTTTTTATCCACAATGTTTATAAGATACCACTTATGATGCCGACTGCCAGAATATTCAAAAAATATTCAGAAAATAAACTTCGATTAACTATTATGCCTTTGCTGATAAAAGTTCTATTCTTACTGAGTATATTTGCAGTACACTCAGCAAGTGCTGAGTTAGCAGACATGTCACCATCGCAACCCGTCATTCAGTTTGCGAATTCTGATGCGAAGTGGGTACATCAACCAAGGTTTGATAGTCGTTATATTCGCAACTTAGGGAGTCGGAGTCATTGTGATCCGGAAGCACCTTGCAAAAAGAAGCGTGTTCGAATGAAATTCTTATTAATTGTAAATAAAGAAGGCAAAATCGAAAACATTACCGTATTGAAGAGTAGTGGCTCCGATAAAATTGATAGTGAGTTTATGAGAGAATTACGCCGCAGTCTTTTGAAACCATTTAGAAAAGATAGTAAGACAGTAGTAGGCAAAGTAACCGTTCCAATAATATTTGAGTATTACTAAAGCTTAAACAATACCAAAAAAGCAGTACGCCTCACACGTACTGCTTTTTTTATTTTCAATGTAAAAGTATCTATTGAGTATTACGACTGCTTGGTATGATCAAAATACCGTGCTAATCCATTTAACAACAAATCATCACGCAAGCGTACTGGGCGATTGACATGCTGTGAGATGATCGCTGCATCACCGCCCGTCATAATCAGCTCAAAGTTGGGATGACGATGGCTAATCTCATTGATGGCACCAACAATCGATAATAATATCCCGCGATGGACGGCATCTTGCGTGGTTATGCCTTGACCAACGCTATCAAAAGTCCCATTAGAAATGGTAATTTGCTTAGTACCTGAAAACAATGATTCACGTTGTAGATAGATACTGGGGAAAATATAACCACCCAAATGCTCAGCATGATCGATTAAATCAATCGTCACTGCTGTACCGCAGCCGATGATGCATTGGCGCTTTTTTTTATCAACCGCGCCCAGCATCTGTAACCAGCGATCACAGCCTAACTGTTTGTCGTTATAAGCACTTTTCATCAGCGGGTGCGCGGCATCGACATGCACAAATTCAAATGGCGTATTCAGACGCCCCAAGGTATCTGAAACTTTATGGTTCAAATCATCGCCAAGTACGGACGAGATACCAATAAAATCAGGCGCATAACGCTCGAAGCGATCGGTCAGACCCATGAGCAGCTCGGCAGGTGCTTGCAGATGTTGTTTGGCATCATGAGCAACGATTTGCCCGATGTCGTCAGTGAGCCAATATTTTAGACGAGTGTTCCCAAGATCAAGCCAGAGCATAAAAGTCCCTTTATATAGTCAATCAATTATCAATCGATGAAGCTGATACTTGATTCACGTTAGTGCTCATGTGATAGGTGATTTAACCCTAATAAATAACGTCGATACGTCCGGTAAAAAGCGCAGAAATCTTACCGTTATCTTGACGCAATTGCAAACACCCATGTGTATCGATACCGCAAGCGTGACCCGTTACGGTTTGTGCTTCATTATTGTCTTGAGTCACACGTAAGCGTAGACCAGCTAGAGCGTCCATCGAATCAAATTGTTTTAAAAAGCTGTCTAAATAATAAGTATGACCCGTGGGTTTTTCTAATGCCAGATGTTCAAAGCGTGTCATCGCTGCCGTTAACGCCTTGCTCATTTGCTGATAAAGCACTCGCAAGCTTGGTGGGTTTATCGTTTGCGCTTGTGACGGTAGCCGCTCACAGATATCTTGCAAGCTAATGGCTTGATAACTCATGCCCTCAGATGTTTGCGAGGTGAGTTTGGGCGCTGTTTTTACATTGAGACCCACACCGATCACGATGCCGACCATTTTGCCAGATTGCGTGACGGGCTCTATTAAAATACCTGCTAGCTTATTAAAAGGGAGCGTTTGCGTGGCGAGTTCAGACTTATTCGGAAGTGGAGTGTTCTTGCATTTGAGGCTGGCCTTGAGACTTATCAGAAGGCTGATAAAAGCCCAAATCATTGGCCCATTTTACGCCAATGGGTGTCAGCTCTTTGGCGCGCAACTGCTCATTTAGTGTTTGAATGACAGGCATTTTTGCCAGTTCAATGCCGATGATTAACGACAGCAATCCGCTAATGGGCGTATGCACTGGGTGATATAACGATAGATAGACATTACCGCGCGGCGATTGCCACGAGCGCCCGTGTTGCCCACGACCTGAGCTTTGAGTTTCTGCAGTCAATAGATGCATTTGGGTAGCATCTAAAGCGCCCGCTTGTACCTCAGAGATTAGCTCACTGTTGGTAGAGCCGCTACTGACCAGATGGCGATGGTTGAGTTCCGGTAAATGGTCAAGAGTGAGCGATTCGGGTTCAGATTGGAACGCAGGTATTGTCATAAAGTTGGTCGATATGGTTAATGAAGCAAGGGTAATCTTTGATATAATGGCCGATTGTCATCAGTAAAGAGGTTGAAGTGGATAGCATAAAGCTCAGGTTGTAAATTGGCAAATACAATTAATAGCGCTTGTGCGCCAATAGCAATGCTAAAAAACTGTTTTAATAAAAAATGAGCCATAAAAAACTGAAGTAAGTTTTTGTATTTGATACACACTACATTATTAAGTTGGAATGACTATTGGTATGAAAGCTGCAGAAAAATACCGCCGTGTTTTTGGTTCAATGAGCCATTTAAAAGAGTCGATGCCATGGACGATGGGTCTATCTAACATTGTAGAGTTTTTGGTATGGGAACCGCAACGAATTCTTGGTGTAAGCAAAAAACAATATGTGCGCCAAATTATCGAGTGGGCTACAGCGCCAGAGTTGAAAGATAAAGATTTAGAAGAGATAGAGAGTGTCGTTAGTAAAAAACTAAATCATAAAATGAGTGAGTCGGAGCAATTAGAGACGTATTCAAAACAAACGATGGGCATTTGTAGTGCTCGCGAAGCCGTACGCCGCGTCATGTTTTTTTCTGAGGAATATCTGAATAAAGAGTTCGATATTTTTTTAAGTCTGTGTAGCGATAATTATCTCGATCAGTTTTATGGGCAATTTATGAGCTTTGATCAAGGTGGGTCGTGGTCGACACATGGTAACAGCGGTATTTTTGAAGCCAGTACAGAGCTAAAAGCGATGTATATGGACAATTTAGCCTACAACCATCGATCGAATGTACTAATAGCCAATGAATTAAAATTTAATGGCAGAAAGAACCCCGATCAACTTTTAAAGTACTGCCTGATGTACGAGCATTTATTAAAAACAGGCTTTATCGATAGAAATGCCAAGTTTTTATTGTTATTCATCGGTGGTGATGCGCTAGAGCATAACAAGCAACGCATAGTCGATCGAGAGCTGGCACTGTGTCACAAACGACCCAAAAAGTATCAGCACTTATTGAGAAAAGAGCTGTTAGAAATCGTCGAGCATTTAGAAGTGGCAAGTATCACTTGGCCAGCACTGATTGAGTTCAATAATCGCTATTTAGCAAAAAATACTGTCTGCCAAGTCGAGCAAAAACTGCTACAAGGATTCAATCAGAGCCTGCAATCAAAATCGTTTATGCACTTATCTCTATAACGTTAACCCTAAAAACTCATCACGATTTCAGGTAGAATAGCCGCCTGTTTTTGCTAAGTTTACTGATCCTTCATGCGTCTAAAATCTCTAAAGCTGGCAGGCTTTAAGTCTTTTGCCAATCCAACTACATTCACCTTTCGTCATGGTATCACCGCCATTGTCGGGCCAAACGGCTGCGGCAAATCCAACGTGATTGATGCCATTCGCTGGGTGCTGGGTGAAACCTCCGCCAAGCAGCTACGTGGTGGCGCGATGAGCGATGTCATCTTTGCGGGTACGCAGGACAAAACCGCCAAGAGTGTTGCCAGTGTTGAGCTGACCTTTGAGCACACGCAAGATGAGCAAAACGGCATTCGTCATGAGTTTAACCTTTATCAAGAGCTGTCCGTCCGTCGTCAGGTAAATTTAGAAGGACGCTCAGATTACTTAATCAATGGCACGCGCTGTCGTCGTCGTGATGTGGTCGATGTATTTTTAGGGACAGGACTTGGGGCGCGCAGTTATGCGGTGATTGAGCAAGGGCATGATTGGGCGCATTGTTGAGTCCAGCCCCATGCAGCTGCGCGAGTTTATTGAAGAGGCGGCAGGGGTCTCGCGTTATCAAGCACGCCGTGAAGAGACACAAAAAAAGCTAGAGAAAACCCAAGAAAACCTAGCACGTCTACATGATATGCAAAGCGAGCTGGTACGCCAACAAAAAACACTGTCTAAGCAAGCAGCCAATGCCCAGCGCCATGAAGAGATTGCCTTGTCGCTTGCCGACATCAAACAGCAACTTGCCATTCAGCAGCTTTATCAAGCCAAGCACAATCAGCAGCAGCAAAAAATAACGCATGAGCGTAGTGCTGCCGACGTTGTCACGCTACAAGCCAGTTATGACGATCTAAAGGCCAAGCAAGATAAGCTTACCGCCCAGATCAATCAAGAGCAGTGGCTCAAGGACGATGCTCAAAGTGCGCATTATCAGCAGCAGCTCGCTCATCAAAAAGCCGAGCATCAACTAAGTGAAGTTACCTCACAGCTGACGGCTATTGAACAGCAATTGGTAGCCTTGGATCAGCAGCGTGAGCAGTCAGTGAGTGAGATTGATAGATTAAAGTCTGAACAAGCTGATCAGCAAAATACATTAGAGACATTGCGCCTACAGCTTACTCAACTGACAGACAAGCGCGACGCTCATAAACGCAGTGAGCAACCCATGCAGCGCGCATGGCATGAGGCACAAAACCAATTGTCACGCTTGCAGGATAGTGCTCGTGCGCTTGAGCAACAGAAAGCGATTAACGCTCAGTCGCAAAAACGCTACCAGCAAAGCCATGATAAATGGCAACGCCGGCAGCAGAGCTGGCAGCAGTTATGGGAGCAGTTGCAACAGTCCGTATCGCTTTCCAATAATGCGCAGGCACAAGAGCCGTCAGGTGTAGATACTCAAGTCTTAAGTCAGACGTTAGAGACGCACGTTAATGAGCTAAATAAACGATTGCAGCAAATCGAGCGACAGCAAGACAGCGTCGATGAGCGTCTGTCTGAATTACAACCACAGGCGCATAGCGTACAACAGAGCCTCATCGCGCAGCAGCGTGAATTGAGCGAGCATGAAAAGCGTCATGCGTTGCTGGCAGGTGAGTACGATACGCTACATCAGATACTACATCCCAAACCCACACCAAGCTCGCAGCAACAACCCATCCAAAAGACTGATTTAAATAGTCATGTCGCCAGCGCTTATAGTCAATTATCCATTACGACATTGCGTGAGCAGATTGAGCTGAGTGCAACAGGGCGAGCATATGCACCATTACTCGATCGTATTTTGACGATGTGGTTAGACAGTCATGTCTTGACTACCCATCAGGCCCATCATTCAAGCGTTGATAATGGTGATAGTGGCGACAACGGTGAGTCTCAACCAGTAAATAGCTTATGGCAGGCGCTGAAACACGATGTAAGCGACTTGTTAACGTATCAAGCTGGACAAAGCCAACATGCTGATACGAAAGGTAAGTCAGCATTGGAGACAGGTCATAGCTTATGGTTAGAGACTGCTAAGCAAAGTGATGAGAGCGTATCTCCGTTTATCAATCCTTTGCCGGAAACCTTGGCTGACACAGTGTGGCCTTTATCTCAGTTGATCGTCCAACCTACATTGGCGCTGTTTCAGCACTGCTATTTGTATACCGTATCGATTGACTCACATGACGAGCAAACATCAGAGGCGCTGGTAGAAGTTTTAAAAGCGCTGCCAGCGTCGGCCATATTGCTCACCACTGATGGATGGATGATTAGTCGTCAAGGAACGCTCAATTTGAGCAAGCTTGCGGGTGCGCAAGACGGTAAAAGTGCGGGCGGCAGCCACTTCTTAACGCAGCGTTTGCAGCAGCGTACCCGTTTGCAAACGTTAGAAGAATTGCTTGATGAGCTTGAGACGACCATAGAAGATCAGAAAAAAACCATTGCTAAAAACCAGCGTGATCATGATGCTTTGTCCATCCATTTAGAAGAAGCACACGCGCAATCTACTCAATTGACTCGTGATAAGCATCAGTGTCAGCAGCAGCTAACAACTCAGCGCGCAAGCCTTGAGCGCGTACGAGCGGACAGCCAGCGCCTAACGAGTGAAAAAGTGGCTCTTGAACAAGAGCAGCAAGAATTGGCACAAGAGCAGCAGACGCTGAAACATGAGCAGCAGCAGATTGAAAGCGAGCTGGCAGCGCTGACGCCTCAAATAGCCGAGGCACGAGCGACCAGTCAGCAATTGCAAGCTGAGCGCAGTGAGCTTACCCGCGTCCGTCAGGCAGACGATGATGCGTGGCAAGCATTGCAGCTTCGAATTCAGCAAAACGAGATGCGCTTGGAGCATAGCGCCAGCAGTCTCACGCGCGCGACCCAGCAATACGACAAGTCGCTACACAGCGAACAAGCGCTAAAAATCAATCATGAGCAGCAGCAAAATAAACTGCCCGCCTTGCAAGCCGCATTACAAGCTGCACAGACCATTCGCGATGAGCAGCAAGCGCTATTGACGGAGCGCGAGATGGCGCTAACGGCGCTGAAAAAAGACTATACTCAGCAGCAGACAAAACTGGACACGCTACAAGAGACGCTACAAAATCAGCAAAGCGAGCTTGCGCATCATGCCACTGAACTGGCATTAAGTGCGGCGCGTTTGGACGATGCCAGTCGTTACACGCAAGAGGCGCTAGATACTTACTCTAATGCCAGCGAAAAATATAAAACGTCGTCCGATTTACCGCCGCAAACGATGAGTGTCTCAAACCTGTTGGCGGATTTTATCGCCCATGATCGCCGTGTGCGTCCAGATAAAATCACTGAGCTTGAAAAAGAGCAAACAACGCTTGAGCAGCAATTGAGTAAAATTGGCGCGGTCAATCTGGCGGCTGTGGCAGAGCTGGCAGAGGTCAATGAGCGTTTAGAACCACTTGAGCAGCAGACGACAGATATTGCTGCAAGTATGGAAACCTTGACGCAAGCAATTGCATCGATTGATGAGACGACCAAGACGCTATTTATGCAAACGCTTGATGCGGTCAATAATGAGCTGGCCAATTTATTTGCCAAGGTATTCGGCGGCGGACAAGCCAGCCTAACGTTGAATACGGACGAGATGCCAGTCAACACGCCAAAAGCGGAACAATGGCGAGCAGGGCTGACCTTAATGGCGCAACCAAAAGGTAAGCGCAATAGCCGTCTTGCGGTACTTTCAGGTGGTGAAAAAACGCTTACCGCCTTAAGTCTGATTTTTGCCATTTTTAAGCAGCATCCTGCCCCTTTTTGTGTGCTCGATGAAGTCGATGCGCCACTTGATGATGCCAATGTCGCCCGTTTTACCAGTTTGATTCATGAATTGGCCGATGACTTGCAGTTTATCTTTATCAGTCATAATAAGTTGACGATGCAGATTGCCCATGAGTTAAAAGGTGTCACCATGCCAAGCGCTGGAATTTCTAAGTTGGTTAGTGTGTCGCTCGACGAGGCCGAACGCTATATTTCTCATTAATACCAATGAGTACAAATAATGGACTAGAGACCATCCTTGTGGATGATATAGTCCGTTCAATATGCAAAAGAGTCAGTCTCACTTGGATAAATTTTGCGCAGCTTCTGTTTGCGAAAGCACAGCGAGCAAGGAAAGTTTGTACCAGTGGCGCACGATAATACGCTGTGTCCATTTTATGGAAGACATTCCCTAGTATTGGCTATAGGGTAAAGGCTGAGATAACAACGTCACACAAGTGTATCGGGCTGATGATAAACGATGACTATATGGTGACGATATGAATTAGCCATGCTAGACTATTGCCATTTATCCCCTCTTATGTATTCCCTTTTGTCGTATATTAGGATGTATTTCTCATGACCGCTATTCAGTTTGTATTGATTGCCATTGCTGCATTTATCGTGCTTGCAGGGCTATTTATGGTCATTCGCAGCTTTAAGCGCCGCAAAGGCGTTGAAGCTGCAGCGGTCAACTATGATAAAAACGGTATTCCTATCATACCGCGTCATGAGCGCAATCTTATTGACCAGCCAGACTTGGATGATGCGGTCGCCGGTGAAACGAGCATTGGCCCTGACCGTAGTTATTTAAATGCGGTGGTTGAAGAAGAGCCATTGACCCAGCCCCATACCAATGTCGATGCGCAGCTGACAGCTGGACGTGGTGAGGTGAGTGGCGATAGCGATATGGTAGAAGATGCCGATTATGCGCGCTGGCAGGCCGAGCAGCAGCGTGCTGACAATAACGAGTTTGTAGAAGCCGCTGAACAAATGCATAGTGAGCAAGAGCCAGATGCGTTTTCAAGCCTGATGTCTGCTACGGACAGCTTGATGCCCGCAATTGATACGGCAGAAGAGCCAAGTTTTGATAACAACAGCCCGATCCTCGATCAGCATCTGTCAGAGCCAGTGGATGAAGCCCAAAACGGCCCATTGATTAATGCCAAAGACAATATCAATATCACGATTTTGCCACATCAGTATCGTGATCGCCCAGTATCTATCATCCGTGGTCGTGATTTATTGGCACTGATTGATAAGTATGGTCTACGCTATGGCGCAATGAACATGTTCCATCGTTATGAGCAAAAAGACGGTACGGGCATGTTATGGTTCAGTATGATGGGTATTACTGACGATGGTATCGCACCGTTTGATCCGCACAGTGTGGCGACCAATAACTATAACGGCGTCGTAGTGTTCTTATCATTGCCGCATCCGCAAGCTTTGCGCAGCTTTGATAGTATGATGAGCATTGCTTATATGATGGCAAGCGATTTGGATGCCATTATGCTGGATGAAGAAAATGAGCCAATCACGCCAGAATATAAGCAGCAGCTACGTAACCAAGTTCGCGATTATGAGGGTTAAGCGAACCCACATCTAAAAGTGGTTATAAGTTTAAAAGGGCAAATAGCGGCTGACGTTATTTGCCTTTTTTAATGGGTTTTCATTTCTGTAAAATATTAGAGCCGGTTCAAGATAATCTAGATACAAGGAAGGTGAGTGAAAGTACTACACATAGTATACTGAGCGAGCCTGACACAGTAGCTGATTTATATAGGATTGGCTATATCCGAGCCTCCTGCAAACTTGTTATCATATCGACATCTTGAATCGCAAAAAAGACGCCGACTATGACCGACTCTACCGCACCAAATAATTCTAAAAACCCATCTGCTCAAGCACCTGCAACATCTAATACGGCCATTTTGACCGATGGCAGTGTGGTTAATAGCACAGAAATTGTCTCGCGGATGCGCACGCTTATTGAGACTATTAAGACGAATAATTACGCCTATTATGTGCTCGATAATCCTGTCTTAGAAGATAGTGAGTATGACCAACTGCGCCGCTCGCTACTTGAGCTAGAAGAGGCTTATCCGGATTTGGTACAGCCTGACAGTCCAATCAATCAGGTCGGTGATATACCACTCTCTGCCTTTACCCAAGTCACGCATGATATTCCGATGCTATCGCTGGGTAATGTCTTTGAATATGATGATCTGCAAGACTTTATGCGCCGAGTCAATGACCGCCTAAGTGACGCGCAGAAAAGCCCTGAATACGAGATGGAGCTAAAGCTTGACGGATTAGCGGTATCCCTAAAATATGAGCATGGCAAATTTATCCAAGCGGTCACGCGCGGTGATGGGCAGACGGGTGAAGACATTACCCAAAATGCCAAAACTATTCGCAATTTGCCCTTATGGATAGCGGATGCGGCTGATATCGAGCTGTTAGAAGTGCGCGGCGAAGTATTGATGCCCAAAGCAGGGTTTGAGCGCCTTAATCGTTTAGCGGAAGAGAACGAGGGCAAAACCTTTGCCAATCCACGTAATGCCGCTGCTGGTAGCTTACGTCAGCTTGATCCCGCCATAGCCGCCAGTCGTCCACTGGCATTCTATGGCTATTCGGTCAATCAAGGACTGCCTACAAGTATCAATACCCAATCAGGGGCGCTGGCGTGGCTCACCGAGCTTGGATTTACCGTCAGCGCTGTAGAGGTGGTCGCCAATCCACGCGCTGCGCAGACCTATTATGAGTCGGTAATAGAAGGTCGTGGCGATCTGCCATTTGAGATTGACGGTATGGTGATTAAGGTCAACAGCCTCGCTCTACAGCAGCAGCTTGGCTTCTTATCTCGTGAACCGCGCTGGGCAACCGCTTATAAATTCCCTGCCGAAACGGTCATGACCCGTCTCAACGATATCGAATGGCAAGTCGGACGCACAGGGCAGATCACCCCAGTCGGCAAGCTCGAACCCGTCAAAGTGGGCGGCGTTACCGTCAGCAATGTCACCTTGCATAACTTTGGTGAGATTCAGCGCTTGGATGTGCGCGCAGGCGATATGGTCAGCGTGCATCGGGCAGGGGATGTCATCCCAAAAGTTACCCGCGTGTGGCACGAGCAGCGCCCAGCCGATAGCGAGCCAGTAACCCTACCCTCGACTTGTCCTGTCTGTGATTCTCCTGTTATCTTGCCAGAAGACGAAGCATTGGCGCGCTGTACGGGTGGGCTATTCTGCCCAGCGCAGCAGATTGAGGCGCTTATTCACTTTGTCTCACGCCGTGCCATGGATATCGATGGGCTTGGCGCAAGTTGGCTTATTAGCTTCTTTGAGCATGGTTTGGTCAAAACGGTTGCTGATATCTATCAGCTGCACAATCATGCAGATGAGATGGTCACCTTTGAAAAACTGGGTGAAAAGTCTGTCCAAAACATTATCAGCGCCATTGAGGCTAGCAAACATACCACGCTGGCTCGCTTTATTTACGCGCTAGGTATTCGTGGCGTTGGCGAAGGTACGGCACAGAACTTTGCCCAGCAATTTGGTGACTTAGATAGTCTTATGGCGGCCAGTATCGAAACCCTGATTAAAACGCCAGATGTTGGCGAAATCACCGCCGAGCTGACTTATAAGTTCTTCCGTGCGCCGCACAATATTGAAGTCATCACGGCATTACGCGAAGCGGGCGTCCATTGGGATAAGGTTGAGCAAGTCGCATCAGAAGGGCTGCCACTCGATGGGCAAACGTGGGTCATCACGGGTGCGCTCGATAGCATGGCGCGTGATGAAGCCAAAGCCAAACTGCAAGCGCTGGGCGCAAAAGTCTCAGGCAGTATCTCGGCAAAAACCACCGCGCTACTGGCAGGGGAAAAGGCTGGCTCTAAAATGGCAAAAGCGGAGAAGCTGGGCGTGAAAGTAGTGGGTGAGGAAGAGTTTTTGGCGATGGTTGGGGAGTAGGGTATGAGTATTGATGACATGGAAAGTCTGGACGAAGAAACCCGCAAAGAGATTGAAGAGTTACGGAGGATTACACCTGAGAAGCATGGAAATGCGTTTTTTGCACAGGCCCAGTTCAATCTTGGAGCAACATTCATAAAAAATGGAAATATTGAAGAAGCCTTAGAAGCTTTTTCTAATATTCAACACTTACACAATCCTAAATTATATGCAGCTGCTCAATACCATATTGGTGAAATAATAGAGAGTAATGGTGACATAGAGTCTGCATTGAGTATTTGGAGAAATATTAATCATTCTGATAACCCAGAAATATATGCTGCAGCTCAATCTTATATTGGCTTTGTGTTATTCGAAAAAAATGACATTGAAGAAGCTTTACTTGTATGGGGTAATATTACTCATGCAGATGCCCCTGAACAGTATGTTCAAGCTCAGTTTAATATTGGGATTTGTTTATGAAATTGATAAAGAGGGGCTTGCTAGCGGAAGTTGCTAAAGCTCTAAATCGAAGTAATTTAGTTAGATTGAAGGTTCTTATTATCTCAAACGATTGATATGAAAGATTATTGAATTAAAAATCAAGGTGGAGACCAAAGAAATAGGAGGACTGAGTGAAACTTTGATTAGAAATTTAGAAGAAATCATAGATATTTTAAAACTAGTTTCCTTCGTTTGCAGAAAACAAGCAAGCACCTGAGAGGAAGTTAGCTCACTATACTGCTACGTATACAACTAACCTACTTTGTAATGATAAAAATAATACTCGCCCAGCTCTTTTAGACTGAATACGATTAACAATGTTAATGATCCTAGTGAAGGTCAACTGCTATTAGGAAATTGAAAGATGTGAAAGAAACTTCGTTCCATTAGCTTTTGATGAGAAGTTCCATGCTTTTATCAGTTGCTTTACTTTTAACCATGATAGCCTGAATCAGTTTAGATTATATGGCAAACAAGATAACAAAGAAGCTTCTGGAATGAGTCTAGTCTTCAAAAAAGATTTTTTCAATCTAAAAACTTAATAGGAGGGATATCCTATTTATCAATTGATAATACTATTGAAGATCACCGAGGCTATTTCAAATATAAATGTTAAATATCACATGATATACAAGGTCAAAAAATTAAGAACGAAAATGCATGTTAAGAGTTAGTTAAACGATCAGTAATGAGATGCGTTTATTTAGACCCAACATCAGACTATTTTCATTTAGCACAGCGCAACCGTTTGACATTCTTTCGTGAGTTTGGGGATAACATTGTGGAAGGAACGTACGAAACAGCTCAAGCTGAATATGAGTGGGGTGTTTATCAAGAGTATATAAAGATCATTACTGATAATTTTAAATTGCTTATGAAGATCTTAAAACTATTTATAAAAAGGCTAGAAGAAGAAATTAATAGTGTTAGATTTAAGCTTGGTAGTTTAAAGCAAAAAGATCTAAATATCGTAGTGGATGAAATACTTTTGCCTTTGAAATATCTGATTAAGCATTCAGCATTTCGTGAGGAGCAAGAATGTAGGATGGTTTATATTGCTTCGATTGATAGACCTGAAGTGACAATGGAATATGGTAGTTTTCTATATGTCGAGTATGAACCTAGCGTTAAAGACCATCTCGATAAAATCTATATAGCCCCTGCTGCGATCCAACATAAACGATACTTCGATAACATTCTAAAAAATGTGACGTACCAGTTGAGGTATCAGGTAATGTATTTCGATAGTTGCTTTCAATTAACTAAGTTTAAAAATGCAGCTCACAGCTTTTTATTTACATTCCTTATGAATACAAGTAACGTTTCACCCCTACAAAACACACGCTACTACTTATCATTAAACCTAACAAAGTTAACAAGATTGATTCAGATTGCCCTTACCGATGCTTATAAGATAATAGTCATAGTCATAAGAAAAACTATGATCAAGCAGCGAATAAGCAAAACGTAAGGAGCGCGTCATGGCAGATTATACCAATCACCAGTCTGAGTCCGATACTATAGATAGCAGTCACAGCCCACAAGTGCAGCACCTCATCGACACCCTACAAGGCGAGCATATCCAAGAGAAGGGCGGGCAGTCTGCTATCATCTTTCGTATGGTGATGCCTGACCATCTATGTCCGTTTGGTCTCAAATCAATCGATGCGCTCAAGCACGCAGGCTATGACATCATCGATCGCCATATCACGACCCAAGATGAGAACACACTGGTCAAAGAGACGCTTGGGGTCAAGACCACGCCGCAGACCTTTATTGATGGTAAGCGCGTTGGCGGTAATGATGATCTGCAAGTGTTTTTGGGCAATCACGAACCTGAGACAGATGACGACACTACGTACGCGCCCATTATTGCGATATTTGCTGTGACCGCGCTGATGACGCTGGCGTTATGCTGGGCATTTGCCATAAGCGTCTTGTCGATACAAGCGCTTATGTGGTTTGTCGCGCTATCCATGTGTGTATTGGCGATTAAAAAGCTTGAGGATTTAGAAGGGTTTAGCACAGGGTTTTTGGGGTATGATTTGCTCGCACGCCGCGTGGTACGCTACGCCTATGTGTATCCGTTTTTAGAAGCGTTTGCAGGGATTGCTATGCTTGCAGATCAGCCTTGGCTCAACCCGATTGCGGGTCTGGTCGCCTTTGTCATTGGCTTGATCGGCGGGATATCGGTTATTAAAGCCGTCTATATCGATAAGCGCGAGCTAAAATGTGCCTGCGTGGGCGGCGATAGTAATGTGCCACTGGGCGCGATTTCATTAACCGAAAACGTCATGATGTTCGGTATGGGTGGTTATATGCTGATTCGCGCTTTATTATAATCAAGTGCTTTGTTGATGCATAACAAATATATCGCGCTACTCTACCATCTCACCATGCACCTTTGCGTCGCCTTTTTTACCATCAGGTTTGATCTCAATGGGTAATACCAGTCCTTTGGCAAAGTCATCTGAGAGCACATAGTCATAACTACTGGCAACAACTTCCGGCGTAGTATGAATGACCAGTGTCATCTCGTTGCCATCGGTTAGCTCATGTGAGACATAGGTTTCGCTCAGCTGATCCAAGACTTTGGATAGGGCTTCGTTGCTTGCCATACTGATAGTGAGGTTGTGCTGTGCGGTCGCCGCGTCCACATCGAAGAAATCCGCATAATCACGGACGTTTTGACTATCGATCGCAAACGGATACTTGTAGTTGGTGGGGTCAGCAGGCTTGGTTCCGCTATCGACTAATGACCAGTCTACCGTGTCGGCATCTGTCTGTGATTCGTCTACCGTTATTTCTGCGGTCTCAGAGGTTTGGTCAACCGTATTCGTAGTGTTAACAGTTTCAGCATTATTATCACAACCAATTAGCGTACCCACACTGGCAGCCGTGATGACAATCATACTTATGAGGCGCTTAGCCATTGACGTATCCTCTTTGTTGTTGATAACAACCACAGTATAGTGAATGTCGTATATAAGCACTATTTTGACAGGTTTCATAACGCTTCTCTAGAAAAAAGCGCCAAACCGCTCATTTT
Source organism: uncultured Gammaproteobacteria bacterium (assembly GCA_963744895.1). Lineage (GTDB taxonomy): Bacteria > Pseudomonadota > Gammaproteobacteria > Pseudomonadales > Moraxellaceae > Psychrobacter. The sequence goes on along the minus strand of CAVUUW010000003.1, from coordinate 276,455 downwards.
AATAAAACCATTTATTAAAACTGCATTTTCTTATCACTATTTCTATGATCATATCTTTTAATAAACATGCATAAAAAAACAGCCATCTAATGATGACTGTCTCATGGCTCTATTACTTTTTGCTTATTGTTAGCGGATTAGATCTGGCAGTTTACTTGATATTCTTTGCCGTTTGCCCATTTGATGGCAAAGATACCTTTATCGCCTTTCATATGCCACGCATAGATCGCTTCTGGGTTTGAGTCATTGATGTAGCTTGCCGTATCACCTTGTACACCGCCGTTTAAGACGATCTTTTGCTCTGTCCATTTTACTTTTGGCAAGGTGGCATTCACCATGGCTTGTTCTTTATTAATAGATTGCTTTGCCATGATTTTGCTGCCATCAGTACAGGTATATGGCGCTGCTGCCATGCGATCATAAGCGGCAGTCACTTTTTCTGGCATAGGGGTATCAGTCGTCTCTGGCGCGGTAGGGGCAGTCGTGGCACAGGCGCTCAGTAGGGCAAGCGCAGGTAGGGCAGTTACAATTTTAGTCATAGTTTTCATGATATTCTCCAAAAATCTGGTTGGTGTCATTTATTTGTTCTTAACAATGCGTTTAGCATATGAGCGTTATGGTAGCGAAAACGAATCATGTCGGTGTTAGAAATTGTTCATTAGCTGTGCCCTTCGTTACCCAACTGCTGACTAATGTAACTTACAATCGCCAACGTATTGAAAGATAAACGATAATCATTTGAATTTTATTTATTAATGAGTCAGATAAAAAAGCACCTATCAACTGAGCGCTGATAGGTGCTTTTTTATTAACTTAAGACGACCTACGTTTAGACCGTGTTTTTATACTATTTTATGTCGTCAAAGCGATGATTTACAAAGCGACTTCTTAACACGCTATTTGGTTTTACGCGGTGGCAGACCAGTATGCTGAGTCTGGAAGTTGCCTTTGCTGACTCTTTTCTTAGTATTTTTGCTGCCAGTATTTTTACCCGCTGCGCCTTTAGCTGTTGCATTAGGGTTTGACGAGTTGTTGCTACGTTTCACTGAATCATTGCCAAGGCGGCTGTTCTTTTTGCGTGCTGACTGATAGCTGTCTTGCGCCGCGTCACGCCCTTCCAAACTAGCATTGAAAGGTGGAATCAAACAACCGCGGTTTTTACCGATCAAGTCACTACGGCCCATGTCTTGTAACGCTTTACGCAGTAGTACCCAGTTTTTTGGATCATGATAACGTAAGAATGCTTTGTGCAGTTTGCGCTGCTTGCCAGACTTGACGATATCCATGTCACCTTCATCACGGCTGACCTTATGTAATGGGTCTTTATGCGTGTGATACATGGTGGTCGCGGTCGCCATCGGGCTTGGATAGAATGCCTGTACTTGGTCAGCACGGTAGCCATTATTTTTTAGCCACAGCGCAAGGTTCATCATGTCTTCATCTTTGGTACCCGGATGGGCGGCGATGAAATAAGGAATCAGATACTGCTCTTTGCCTGCTTCTTGACTGAACTGCTCAAACATCGCTTTGAATTGATCATAGCTGCCCATGCCCGGCTTCATCATCTTCGACAGCACGCCTTCTTCAGAGTGCTCAGGGGCAATCTTGAGATAACCGCCGACATGATGGCTAACCAGCTCTTTGACGTACTCAGGGTCTTTAACCGCCAAGTCATAACGCAAACCTGACGCGATAAGGATTTTTTTCACGCCTTTGATATCACGTGCTTTGCGATACAGCTTGGTCAAGTTGCTGTGATCGGTCAGCAAGTTTTCGCAGACATCAGGATAGACACAAGAGGGCTTACGGCAGTTTTTCTCAATCGTCTCGTCTTTACAGCTTAGACGATACATATTGGCGGTTGGCCCACCAAGGTCAGAGATCACACCAGTGTAGTTAGGTGCAGTATCACGAATCGCTTCGACTTCGCGCAAGATCGACTCTTCTGAACGGTTTTGGATAATGCGCCCTTCATGCTCGGTGATCGAGCAGAACGTACAACCGCCAAAACAGCCACGCATGATATTAACCGAAAACTTGATCATGTCATAAGCAGGGATACGCGCATCGCCATAGCTTGGGTGCGGCAGGCGTGCATACGGCAAGTCAAACACATAGTCCATCTCTTCTGTCGAGAGTGGAATCGGTGGTGGGTTCAGCCAGACATCGATAGAGGTATGCGAGTTACCCGCACCGCTACTGTGACGCTGCACGAGTGCACGCGCGTTACCCGGATTGGTCTCTAAATGCAAAATACGGTTGGCGTGGGCATAGAGTACAGGGTCAGATTTGACATGCTCATAATCAGGCAGACGAATCACTGTTTGCTCACGTGGCGGCATTTTAATCTTATGCTTACGCGCGGTTTTTGGCTTATTAAACGCATTGTCAAAGCCGCGCATCTGTACCACTTGGGTATCGGTGTCCACTTGCTCAGCGTTGATGACTTTGTCAGTGACGGGCTCAGCAACAAACCCCTGATATTGTGATGACATTGACGACATAGATGACGGCATGGCTTGCCCAACTGGCGAGTCCGATGGTTTGTTTTGCTCGATTGAGCAGCTATCGACGTCTTCGGTCATGACATAAGGGTTGATGATCGGATCGACACGGCCAACGGTATCGACATCGTTACTGGCGACCTCTGTCATGCCTGCTTGCCAATGACGACGAGTCGGCGTCAATAGATAAGAGGTGCCGCGCAATTTGCTCATTTGCTCAAAGCTATAGCCTTTTGACAGGCCATGTACCACATCGACGATGGCACGCTCAGCATTACCATAGAGTAAGACATCCGCACGGGCATCCAGCAGGATACTGCGGCGTACCTTATCTGACCAATAATCATAATGCGCAATACGGCGCAAGCTACCCTCGATACCGCCCAAGATAATCGGCACATCAGGATAGGCTTCGCGGCAGCGCTGGCTATAGACGATAGCGGCGCGGTCAGGGCGTTTGTTGGCCACGTTGCCAGGGGAGTAGGCATCATCACTACGGATTTTGCGATCGGCGGTATAGCGGTTGATCATGCTGTCCATGTTGCCTGCAGTCACGCCATAAGCATAGACCGGCTTGCCGAGTTCCATAAAGGCGTCTTTGCTCTTCCAATCTGGCTGCGCGATGATACCCACACGAAAGCCTTGTGACTCAAGCAAGCGACCGATAATCGCCATACCAAAGCTTGGGTGATCGACATAGGCATCGCCTGAGATAATGATGACGTCACAAGCATCCCAGCCCAGATCGTCCATTTCTTTGCGGCTCATCGGCAGATAAGGCGCAGGCTCGTAGCAGCTCGCCCAGTGTTTGTCATAATCATAAAGTGGCTTGGTGCCTTGTTTAAAGGCAGTGCGGGCAATGGTATCGGCAGACATGGGCAGACCTGTTAATTAGAAAAATGGCACTAAAAATACAACCCTTATACATCACTAATGATAAAGGCTGATTTAAAGGCGCTCATTTTAACATGAATCGTCTTCACTATGCGACCTATTCTATGAGGGCGATTGCCGATAAGTTATTGATAGCGTGAGAAAATCTATCGATAAGAATGGCCTTTAGCTATTAAAAACCATCCTCACATTAGACTAAATTCTATTAATAGAAAGGAATACTAAAACGAGAAAATCGACCGCTATGTTAATTATCTAAAAGTTGAAGGGGGAAGGTAACGACATCAAAAGCTAAGGCAAAAGGCAATAGCACCAGTTTTTCTGCGCTACTTTTGCCACTACGAATGACTTCGTCTTGCTTTGTTTGCGTATAGAAGCTCACCGTATAAGGTTTGCTCAATGCGCGATACTTTGACTGAATCATACTCAAATTACTGACTTGCGGATAGATAGCGCCTTTCACAGGAACATTAAAACAAAAGCGCTGGGCGTTAATACGTTCGTCACTATCGGAGGTGCAGTCACGCCCGTTATTTTGTAAAAAGAATTGATAATCTGAGCGCTTGAACTCATCCTTTAGTTTGGCATAAGAAAGCTTCATTTCACCTTGAAAATAGCCGTCGTTATTGGGCACATAAAAGCTCATATCGTTACTGACTTGGATATTTTTTGGTGTTAAGTTGCTGAGTAAGTTGACCATCTCCGTGCCACCTTGGCTTAACACATAACTGTTTTTTTCGCCCACGATGACCATTGTCGCGTTTGGCATTTTGGGTAATGCTTGCGCCGGACGACCAAAGGCGACAATCTGATCTTCGGACAAATTGGTTTTAACGCTTGTGGTACTGACGCGGCTACTGCTTTCTAAGAGAGAGCTGGTGGCGCAGCCTGAGCTGGCGAGCAATGCGATAAAACTTGCTCCTGTTACAGCTGCTTTTAAATGAACTTGTAGAACGCTTTTATATTGACTCATGAATGTTTCCTTGTCTATGTTTATGGCGATTACGTATCGCTACCCATTTTCGCTTAACTGTTTATTGCCCAACTTTCGTTCTTATCGTACCTTGTTTTGTTGCGATTTATCTACTTATGATTCACAATAAAAACAGATTAAAGTTTATAGATAAAATTAATCTAATAGAATCTTTGTCCCACTCTTGGTGAAGTTCATCACAAACTGGCTTTTGAAGTTGCGGACATTATTTTCATAAGTCAGCAAGCTACGCGTGAACTGATGATAATCACTCATATTCTTCGCATTGACCATCAACATAAAATCAAAATCGCCCGATACTTCATAACAACTCATCACTTGTGGCTGCGCATCCATCAAACGCTCAAATCGCTGCTGCATCGAGGTGTTGGAGCGCTCCATCTCTATCATGACCACGGCGGTCAGACCGTAACCTACTTTACTAGGATTGACGATAGCGACTTGCTTGGTAATAATCTCACTGCTTATCAGCATCTGAATGCGGCGCTGAGCCGTTGCGATAGAGACGTGCACCCGTTCGGCTACCGTTTTTAATGGCAAAGTCGCATCATCTTGTAGCAAATTTAAAATGGCTTTATCAATGTCATCTAACTCGTGGCTCATAATTTTTCTCCGAAAGTTAATAATTGACGTAAATTTTAGTCATTATTATCACTATAGTTTTATAATTAATAAATAGTTCAATTATTTGCATAAAAAATGATAAAAAAATTCAATAAGACGATTATATAGGGAATTTTTATCAAAGATGCACAGTAAAATAAACATTAATAAATAAGGCTTGATCGCTAAGTATAGCCTTGTCATTTTTACTGTCTACTTAACTTCATGGTGTTTATATGTCTACCTCAATGCTGTCGCAAGCCTTTGCTAACACGCTAGCCACGACGATATCGCGCTTGCCATTACCTACGGTTTGGACAGCGGGTAGTCCTCAACAACGCACTTTGATAATGGGCGTGATACTGGCGGTACTGTCAAATGTCCTGTTTGGGGTACTCTACGCTTATAGCAGTTTTTTGGCACCATTATCGGGTACGCAAGTATTCATTTGGCGAATGCTGGCGATGTGGGCGGTGCTCATCGGATACTTGTTTGTGAGTGGTCGCTTTGGTTTGCACTTTGATCAACTAAAAGCGTTGCGCACGGTAAAGCAATGGGCTTGGCTGCTGTTGCCAACACCGATATTTTTGAGTCAGCTTTGGTTGTTTGTATGGGCACCAGTCAATGGTCAAGGCATACAGACAGCAATGGGTTATTTTTTGTTCCCATTAATGATGGTGATATTTGGCTGTGTTTTGTTCGGTGAAAAACTCAGTCGTTTACAGTGGCTGGCAGTGGCGTTGGCAGTATTAGGTGTGGGCAGTGAGATTGCACGTACGCAAAGCGTGTCTTGGGCAACGCTATGGGTATGTGGTACGTATCCGATTTATTATATCTTACGCCGTTTGCAAGGGATTGGTGCGATCACTGGACTATTGGTTGATTTGACTATTTTTGCGCCATTTGCTTTGGGGTATTTATTTTTCTTCGAACCCAGCAGTTTGACGCTAGTGACAGGATCAGGCTTCTTTATTGTCATGTTGGCAGGATTGGGGTTACTCAGTGTCTTGGCAATGAAGACCAACATTGATGCCAGTCAAATGTTGCCCGTGAATCTTTATGGCATGATGAGTTATTTAGAGCCCGCCTTGTTGTTTATTTTGGCCATCACCATTTTGGGAAATCCTTTTGAATCGGCGATGGTTTATAGTTATGGATTGATTTGGCTGGGTATTGCTTGTTTGATGGTTCATGGCGTCCGTCAATTCCGCCGCGCTCGCAAAAACATACAAATGATAAAAATGGTTGAAGCAGGTTAAGACATGGCTATAAATTAAAGCACAGCTATGGAACTTATTTGCCAAATAAAAAAGAACGATTCGCTATTAAGTTGAATCGTTCTTTTGGTTATATCAGCAGTTGTTTAGCGCTTTTGAGATATTTTGATTATAGCTAAGTTTAATTTTTCGACTTGTAACCAATAACATTTAACCCAAATGCTGTTTAAAGCCGCGCTGCTTATCACGTTCCCAATCACGGTCTTTTAGCGTTTTGCGTTTGTCATGCTGCTTTTTACCCAAGGCTAGGCCAATTTGACATTTCACCAGTGAGTTTTTCCAATAGCAAGATAAGGGCACACAAGCATAGCCTTTTTGATTAACTGCACCAAATAACTTTTCAATCTCGCGGCGATTGAGTAGTAGTTTACGGGTACGAATGCTATCAGGGCTGACATGCGTTGAGCTACTGAGTAGCGGTTGAATATGCGCACCAAATAAGAAAGCTTCGTTATTACGGAAGATGACGTACGCTTCGGTAATGGTCATTTTACCTGCACGAATGGCTTTGACTTCCCAGCCTTGTAATGACAGACCTGCTTCAAAGGTCTCTTCGATGAAGTACTCATGCCGCGCCTTTTTATTGGCACAGATTTGATTGTCCGGTTTTTTTGATTTTTTTGACATAATTTCTCCATAAGAACGGATAAAAATACAGCGCTCTTATCTGATTAGTCCCAATAATTCCTCATCCTAACCCTATTACTTGGTGTATCTGTCACTTGGGTTGCAAGATGGATGAGTCGAACCGTGTATTGTAGCAAAGCAGTTGATGAAAAGGTAAGCCAGCTGTTAGGACAAATGTAGCAGATAAGTATTAAATATAGCCAAAATTTGCTAGCATATGATCTAATACTATCGACCATGTTAGCCATGCTATGAGCCATTCTATTTCTTCTGCCAATTCTTCAAAACTGCATACCAAAATCTTGTACCCAGGTACGTTTGACCCCATTACCAACGGTCATGTGGACTTGGTCACACGCGCCACCAAGCTTTTTGATGAGGTAGTGATTGCCGTGGCCTCAGGTCATCACAAAAAGCCGTTGTTTAATTTTGAAGAGCGCGTCACCTTAGTAGAGACGGTATTTGCAGATTTACCGCAAGTGTCTGTTATTGGTTTTGAAGGCTTGCTGGTTGATTTTATGCGTGAAAAAAATGCTACCGCCGTCTTACGCGGATTACGCGCCATGTCAGATTTTGAATATGAGTTTCAGCTGGCCAACATGAATCGCGAGCTTGATGAAAACTTTGAAGCCGTCTTTTTAACGCCTTCTCAGAATTACTCATTCATCTCATCTACCATGATTCGTGAAATTGCCAAGCTTGGCGGCGATGTCAATAAATTTGTTCCACCTTGTGTCTCGCAAGCGTTTATCGAAAAGTTGAACCTTAAGTAGTTTCAAGTGCTCAGTAAAATGAAGCACTAGATAAACAAAGTATTTGCCGATAGTATGGATTGAGACAATCAAATATTATCTACGACCAATAATACGATCAAATTAAAAAGGAGCAGTTTATGGCGCTATTAATCACTGACGAATGCATCAATTGTGACGTCTGCGAGCCTGCCTGCCCGAATGAGGCTATTTCAGAAGGGGATGATATTTATGTCATTAACCCTGACTTATGTACTGAATGCGTGGGTCATTTTGATGAGCCGCAATGCGTGGTGATTTGTCCTGTTGATTGTATTCCTCATGACCCGAACCATGTCGAAACTGAAAATGATTTGTTGGCTAAATACAAGCGGATTACGGGCCAATAAATTATTCACCACACGTTAATAAGAGCTCGGTTAAAAAACGAATTAAAGAGAACCTCATCGTTATATAGCCTTGCTCTAAAATCTTGATTTGAAGCTTCTCTCACTTCTTCATGCTTCCTTTGAAAATAAACTAAAAAGAGATTCCCAGCTAAGTGTGATATTTGCTATACTAGCGCGCTTGGTAGACTAGGCAATCGCCGCTGCTTACTGGCAACAGACAAGCAGGGGAGGAAAGTCCGGGCTACATAGGGCAGCGTGCCAGCTAACGGCTGGGCAGGGTAACTTGACGACCAGTGCAGCAGAGAGTAGACCGCCTTTAGTATCTTAGGGTATTATCGGTAAGGGTGAAAGGGTGCGGTAAGAGCGCACCGCGTGAATGGCAACATCTCACGGCATGGTAAACTCCACGCGTAGCAAGACCAAATAGGCATCGGCATGGCGCGGCCCGCGTTCGATGCGGGTAGGTTGCTTGAGCGTATTAGCGATGATACGCCTAGAGGAATGATTGTCCACGACAGAACCCGGCTTATCGGTTTACCAAACCTTTTTATCGTTTGTTGTTGTAGTAATTGCAATTAATTTGAATTGATTGCGTCTTTTTTGCAAAAAGTGCCAATTAGGGGTTGACGATATTCAACTGCTTGGGCATAATGTGCATCCTAAAATGGCGATGTAGCTCAGCTGGTTAGAGCGCATGACTCATAATCGTGAGGTCAAGAGTTCAAGTCTCTTCATCGCCACCATTTATCGTAAGACTGTAGTATTTAGAAAGCCAATCCTTTGTGATTGGTTTTTTTTTGCCTCAAATAAAAGACGGCAAAATGGAAGTTGCTACGACATCTCAACAAAACAAAGGCAAGTTCCCTACTGGTTTCTTGCTAAATCATAGGTTTATCTGTTTAGAAACAGATTAATTGTTGTAACTTATGTCCCGCTTACTTATCATAGGGACTGTTTTCGGTAAAGTCCTGTAACGTCATGTCTGTACAACTACCCCCATATCGTCCTATTAAGCATCGCAGTGGCCTTAAAGTCATGGGTGCGGCATTTCATGCTTTGCTAATGCGTGAGTTACAAACGCGCTTTGGCGGCTATCGATTGGGTTATTTGTGGGCGCCGATAGAAGTTATCCTACAGATTATTATTATTTTAATAATTTTTGGTACTTTTCGTGAGCGCTTAGTACCAGGTATGGCATTTTCTTTGTTTTTAGTGGCAGGTATGGTTCCATTTCGTATGTTTCAGAAAGTAGCAGTAAGATCGTTAAGTGCAGCTGAAGCTAATAAAGGTTTATTAATGTATCGCTCGATAAGACATATCGATGTCATTATTGCACGGTCTTTTTTAGAGCTAGTTATTTATTTTTTCACTTCGATATTACTATTAGCTTGTTTGCCTTTTTTCGATGTATATGCCAGTTTGGGAAATTTGCATATTGTACTTTTTTGCTGGGTGACTCTTTTTATGTTTAGCTTTGGTATTGCCCTTATAACAATGGTTATTGGGTATTATGGTGGTGAGATTACTAAGGTGATACCTATCATATTCACTATCATATATTTTACTTCGGGTATTCTTTATCCCATACATATTGTACCGGAACCTTATTTTAGTTATCTGCTGTACAATCCTGTTATTCATAATATTGAATTAATGAGACACTCATTTGCTCCAAATTATCCCGCCTATCATATAAATATTGGATACTTTTTAAAATGGATGTTTGCAGTCAATTTCTTAGGATTGCTACTTTATAAGTTTGCTGAACGAGATATGATCCGTTCAAAATAATCGAATAGTTATCATTTGAGCAGCGTTAATAGTAATAGGTAATACGATGATTGAAATTAGAAACGTCTCTAAGTCATTTATGACCAAGAAGGGTCGGCATTATCTATTCAAAGATTTGAACCTGACCATTGGTGATAGAAAAAGTGTGGGCTTGCTTGGTCGTAATGGGGCGGGTAAATCAACACTGCTGCGTATTATTTGTGGACTAGATAAACCCGATCAGGGTGAGATTATTACTAATTCCACAATTTCTTGGCCAGTGGGTGTGGCAGGTGGTTTCCAAGGTAGTTTAACGGGTCGCCAAAACGTACGTTTTGTCTGTCGATTATACTCAAGCGGTCCTTATATTGATGAAAAAATCCGTTTTGTCGAAGAGTTTGCTGATATCGGTAATTACTTTGATATGCCTGTTAAAAGCTATTCGTCAGGTATGAAGGCTCGATTAACATTTGGGTTAAGCTTGGCCTTTGATTTTGATTATTATATGCTTGATGAAGCAGGTGCTGTTGGTGATGCAGCGTTCCGTAAGCGCAGCGAAGAGATTTTAGCCGCGCGCCGCGCACAGGCTGGATTTTTAATAGTGTCGCACAATATTGGTGATATCAAACGAAACTGCGATATTGGCATTGTACTAATGGATCAAACAGCACATGTGTTTGACGATACAACAGAAGCGATTGAGGTTTATGAAAAGCATATCCACAAAGCGAAAAAATAATATAATCAACTTCGCGCTGTTTATTGGCTTGGTGATTCTTCCTTGGGTGCTCGTGATATTCTACGTCATGACACTTGCCCACCCACGTTTTATTTCAACCGCTGATGTTGTTGTGAAGCAGGTGAGTGATACCAGTGTGCCGTCCGGTGGTGGTCTGTCTGCTTTACTGGGTGTCAATAGTACTAGTAAAGAAGACGCAACTTATTTAACTGAGTATATCTTATCTAATGATATGGTGAAGCGACTTGATAATAAGTTTAAGTTTCGCGAAGCCTATCATGTTGATGGTTCAGATCCACTTAATGAAATTGATCCTGATGCCACGCAAGAAGAGTTGCTTGAGTATTTCAAAAAACGCGTACATATTGATTTAGATGAACAGAGTTATGTGCTCTCGGTATCGACGGAAGCGTTTGATTCAAAGTATGCTTTTGAGCTGAATAAAACGATTTTGAGCGAGTCTGAGCAGTTCGTGAACCGTATTTCACAAGAAGTGGCACGCGATCAGCTGGTATTTGCCGAAACACAATTAGATGAGTCACAAGAGCGACTTAATGATACTAAAGAACAGCTATTAAAGTATCAAAACGAAAATGAAATTTATGACCCAGAATCTAATGCTCAGGTTGTCAATCAACTGATTGGTAGCTTGCAAGCACAGCTTAGCTCATTACGTACTGAAGAGCGGCAGTTACTTAGTTACTTAAATCCAGACGCGCCACAAGTAGTGTCATTAAGAAGTCAAATTAAAGCCGTTGAAGAGCAAATTGCGCAAGAACAAACCAAACTGACATCACCAAACACGACCAAATTGAACCGTCAGGCGGTACAGTTTGAGACCATTAAAGCCGATGTTGAATTTGCGACTGAGCTGTATAAGTTATCGTTGTCATCACTAGAAAAGGCACGTTTAGAAGCCTTTAAGAAAATGAAAAATCTAATTGTGATTTCTACGCCGTATGAAGCTGAAGAGGCAACCTATCCTCGTCGTTCTTATATAATTTGGACCTCGCTCGCTTTACTCTTAATGCTTTATGGATTTGTGCGTTTAGTGATGGCGGTTGTTCGTGATCATCGTAGCTAGTTTGGGTAAAACAGATATCAGTAATGATCGATAGATCAGCAAAGGAAGACAACGCATGAATATGAAACTACGTGCTATCGTAACAATGATAAGTTTGACAATGGCAGCGACAAGTATGCAAGCCATGGCTGCAAGCAGCTATGCTGATCAAGTATCGGGTTCTGGCTTTGGTACTAGCAATAATAATATGAGCCAGGATCAAAATCGCAATAATATTAAAGTTTCAACGCAAGCCTTTGCAGGTGGCGTACCAGGACAGGCTACCACGCAAGAAGCGGTTAATGCCGCAAGTTTACCCAGCCAATCGGTCATTAATACCACACGTCCTTATCAAGACATCAATACACAAGACATGATGTTTGGTGAGCAGCTATTTCGCGGTGCATTCTCAACTACTTCAGGCTCCACCTTTAATGACAGTTATGTAATCAACCCTGGTGATAATGTCCAAGTTAGAATGTGGGGGGCCTACCAATATGCGGCGACCATGACCGTTGATCCACAAGGTAACATTTTCTTGCCAAATGTTGGACCAGTGCGTATCTCTGGTGTACAGAATGGTAGCTTACAGAATGTGGTCAAAAACGCCGTTAGTCGTATCTATCGCTCAAATGTCGGTGTATATGCCTCGCTCGAACAGGCGCAACCTGTGAAAGTGTTTGTCACGGGCTTTGTCAAACAGCCTGGTTATTATGGCGGCCTTGCAGCAGATTCGGTATTATCTTACTTAGATAGAGCTGGCGGTGTTGATCCCACACGTGGTAGTTATATTGATATTCAAATCAAGCGTAATGGACAGATGCTACAGCAAGTCAACTTATACGATTTTTTGCTAGCAGGTAAATTGCAGGCGTTTTCATTCCGTGATGGTGATGTAATTACTGTGGCACCACAAAAGAAAACGTTTGAAGTCACTGGGCAAGTTCAAAATGAATATACGTTTGAATTTGATGTGAATGATTTGACCATTGGTGATGTGTTACAAGTTGCCAATCCAGCAGCGAACGCCACCAACGTTAGTATCACTCGCAGTGCAGGACGTGCGCAAACGGCAGAATATTACTCTCTCGCTGATGCCCAAAACGTCCCAGTTTATAATGGTGATCAAATGGTGGTGACCTCGGATCGATATGCGGGCACAATTGCCGTACAGGTTAAAGGAGCACATACTGGTAATGGTGCAATGGTTGTACCCTATGGTGCTCGTCTGAAAGACATCGTTCCGCAATTGCAACCGAGCCCACTGGCAAAACTGACTCAACTGACCATATATCGCGAATCTGTTGCTGAGCAACAAAAACGTATGATTAATGAGTCGCTTGATCGTCTAGAAGAATTGACGCTTGCCAGTCAGTCAACGACTCGTGAAGAAGCCGCACTTCGTCAAGATGATGCCAATTTGGTTAAACAGTTTGTGGCCAAAGCCCGTAATGTTAAAACGACTGGTCAAATCGTTGTGTTACCAAATTCATGGCAAGACATTATCCTGCAGCAAGGCGATATTATTGAGATACCAGCTCAAACATCAGTGGTTACAGTGAATGGTCAGGTGCGAGCTCAAGGTGCGCTTACCTTTAATCCAGATTATACCGTTGGCGACTATATTGCCAATTCTGGTGGTTTCTCGGACAATGCTGACACTAAAGAAATCTTAATTATTCATCAAAATGGTGCCAGTGAAGTTGTCAATACTGCCTATCGTATCCAACAAGGTGATGAGGTTATGGTGCTGCCGAAAGTCAAAACCAAACGTGTAGAGATTACTCGTGGCCTATCACAGATTGTTTATCAGTTGGCTATCGCAGCTAAAGTTGTTTTAGATCTATAATACTTAATAGCAGTGTTGTTGTTTGATGTAAATATAATGAGTAAGGGTAGTAACGATGGTAAAAAGCGACGCTGATGAGATAAAGGTAACAGCGATACCTACCTTTGATAATGCAACGCTTTTGCCATCAGACAATGAGCCATTGCCGAAACGCTTAGCGGTCATTGGTAAAGGTATACGCCGCAATAATTTACTATTGTCTGAAGTGTTGCAAGCGGACATCCAGCGCTGGTATCCGTGGTCTCGCTGGCAGCATGGTCTACAATTGAGTTTTTTGCCTCGTCAAATGACTCAAGTATCAAAACACCGACCGGATGCCTTTATCGGTTGGGGCCACAAAAAAAGCTATCAAAGAGCCAATAAAGCTGCGACATATCAGAAGCTCAATACTTTTAGTCTCGAGGATGGTTTTTTGCGTTCGTTAGATTCTGGTATGAGTAGCCGTCATGGATTGAGCGTGGTGGTTGATGATATTGGTATCTACTTCGATTCAAAACAAACCTCACGCCTTGAGCAATTAATCATTGTTCGTGCTAAGTGTAACGCCAAGTCTGAGCAACTTACGTCGGATAACGAACGTGCTCAGCAATTAATGGCACTTGTTTGTGACGAAAAGCTTAGTAAGTACAATACTGTCATGGACTGTCCATCGTTAGATGCACTAATTGATGAAAACAATGAGTCTTTGACAACATCGACTCAAAAAACCCATATCCTACTGATCGATCAAGTAGCTGGTGATGCTTCTGTTGAGGGCGCTGGCTCAAACAGAGGTCAATTCAAACGGATGTTAAAAGCCGCTTGTCGCAATCATCCGAATGCTCACATTTGGATAAAAGCCCATCCAGCCGCCAAATCAGGATACCTAACATCTCTTAGCCTTCCTAAAAATGTCCGTTTATTAAGCCAAGCGCTCAATCCTATTGAGCTTTTGGCGCAAGTTGAGCACATCTATACGGTTAGCTCACACATGGGTTTTGAAGCCTTGATGCTTGGTAAAACGGTTCATTGCTTTGGCGTTAATTGGTATAGTGGCTGGGGGCTTACTGATGATAGTGGCGCACCAAAGCGTTTAATAAAAACGGTTAAAAAGCGCCGTCAAGCATTTGCCAAAACAGTATCGAAGCGTAGTAAAAAAACAAGCAAGACATTATTTCCATTTTCTTTTGTTAATCGTGCTGATCCAACGTTAGAGATGTTGTTTTATAGCGCTTATATTGATTATAGCCGCTATGTTGATCCTGCGACCAAACAAGCTTGCGATATTGATACCGCGATTAGATGGCTGGTTACCAATCGCGATTGGCAGTCTCGTCTTGAGGGCAATTTGACAGTATTCGAGTTTAGTCGCTGGAAAGTGCCATTTGTCAAAGCGTTTGTCAATTTACCGCGCACGACATTATTTGTTAAACCAAAGCCGCGTCTAAAGAACTTACTACACCCAGATCATCTTCGTGTTGATTATGAACAGCCTTTACTCGTTTGGGGCTTAGCCAAACGTCAGCAATTACAAAAAAAGCGACAAAGTAAGCTTAGCAATCCGCCCACTATTTATTGTATGGAAGACGGATTTATTCGCTCAAATGGTTTGGGCGCTACATTATTAACGCCATTATCTGTGGTGATAGACAAGCAAGGTATTTATTATGATGCCACTCAGCCCTCAGATTTAGAAACGCTATTGCGTCAGTGTGAGTCACTGAGTGCAAAACAAAAGATACGTGTACAAGATCTTCAGAACAAGTTATTGACGCAGCGTGTCAGCAAATACAATGTGGGTAAAAGTGCAGATAGCGTCGTTGATGGGCAACAGATAACTTGGATGCAAGAAGCTAAGCTATCTAGAAAACCTCGCATTCTTATCATTGGTCAAGTAGAAGATGATTTGTCAGTGCAGTATTGTGGTTCAGCAATCAAAACCAACAGTGCCCTGATTGATCGTGTGTGCCAAGACAATCCTGATGCTTATCTGATTTATAAGCCGCACCCTGATGTAGAAGCAGGTCTGCGCGCAGGCAAGGTATCAGATGCAGGTTTGCGTCAAGTACAAGCGATTGCTTACAATACAGCCATGCCCGATTGTTTAGACGGCGTTGATGAGATACACACTATTAGCTCATTGACTGGCTTTGAAGCATTGCTTCGCGGTTTAAAAGTCACTTGTTATGGCCTGCCTTTTTACGCAGGGTGGGGCTTAACGACTGATATTGATACGCAACTATCACCCAAAAACAAATATTTAGAAAGACGAAGACGTGACACTGCTTTGACGCTTGAGCAATTATTGTACTGTGCATTAATCTGCTATCCCTTATATCGTTTACCAAGTGGTTATGGGCTTGCACAAGTAGAGCAAGTTATTGATTATCTATATCCGCTTAACCATGCAAATCATGAAAACGATCAAGTCGAAAAAAACGATGGTTCAGCACACTCACGCAATACGTTGACGTCTTTTGTATCGACTTTGCCTACCTCTTTTAATTCCGCCCAGTTTAAACGACAAGTTGCTACGCAGTTCATGCAGCAACGTCATTGCTTGCAACAACGTCTGCGTAAAACACCCCGTTAATCCACACTTAATTAATCTACGCCAAATTAGCCAAGTAAATCCTTTGCGACAAACAAAGGTTTTTTCGGTATAATCAACCACTTGGCATTTTTGTGCGTGCATATAATTAAACGCCAATCTCCATTTTATCTTTGGTCTTTCAGTTAATGGTAACTCAATTCTATGGCAGCTTCGATGTCTCATTTGCTTACTCATCGACATGTCTTACTGCTTCAAGGAAAGATGGGCGGATTTTTTAATCGTTTCTCTACGTTTTTGCAAACGCAAGATATTAAGGTAAGCAAGATTAACTTTAATGCTGGTGACGCGTTTTTCTATCATCATCCCAACACCTATGAGTATACCGATACGCTAGCGCAGTTTTCTGCTTGGCTGCAGGCTTTTATTGAAGAACATCATATTGATGCGATTGTTTGCTTCGGTGATTGCCGTCCACACCACACGCAAGCTGCCTGTATGAGTGAGCAGTTGGGAATCTCTTTTTTCGTATTTGAAGAAGGGTACTTGCGTCCTGATTATATTACCTTGCAAGAATATGGTATTAATGGTTATTCACGCTTGAATACGGCTGATATTAAAGCGCTTAAAAAAGCCAATGATAATCCACTTTATACACACAATCGTTTTTATCGGTTGAGTATCGCTGCCATTGTTTATTACATTATCGCTTGGATATACAAAAGTCGTTATCCGCATTATTCGCACTATCGCGGCATGACCGCATGGCAAGAAGCTATTGCTTGGCTAAAAGCGCCGTGGCGTAAACTGCGTGGGTATCTACCCGATAAAAAATTACAAAGCATGCTCACTACCCAAGAAGATGAAAACTATTTTCTGATTAGCTTGCAAGTACATAATGACTCTCAAATTACGCATCATAGTGACTATCGTGATGTGGTACAGTTTATTGATGAAGCGATTGCCAGTTTTGCCACGCATGCTGACACGAAGCATCTACTGGTGTTTAAACATCATCCGTTAGATCGTGGGCACCGTGATTACCGTGAATTGGTATCTAGCTTGTCTGAGCGTTACCAAGTGGGGCAACGTGTTTTTTATGGTTGTGATATGCACTTGCCAACTTTGATGAAGCATAGTATTGGCATGGTGACCATCAATAGTACAACAGGTCTACAGTCGGTTTACCACAAAAAACCTACTAAAGTGATGGGGCGTGCTATCTACGATACACCTAAGCTTATAGACCAAAAAGCGCTCAATAGTTTTTGGCAGCATCCCAGTAACCCAGACAATGAGTTTTATCTGCGATTTCGCGAGTATTTGATAGAGCAAACACAGCTTAATGGCGCTTTTTATGGCCGCTCACCATGGATGTTTAAGTATCTGCAGCACGCTGAAAGTGATGCTATAGAGCTCTCTGAAACGAAGACACCCCGTTAAGTTATCATTCTATTTACTAATCATGCCTCTCCCAATAAAATCGCCTTACTTTGCAGTGGAAAACTGCTAGAATACCCGTTGGTTTTATTTTTCTATCACCCTTAATTTAGTAGGCGCTTTGTGACTGCATTAGCCAATATTCGTAACTTTTCAATCATTGCCCACATTGATCATGGCAAGTCGACTCTTGCCGATCGTTTTATTCAAATGTGCGGTGCCTTGCAAGATCGCGAGATGCAGGCGCAGGTACTGGACTCCATGGATATTGAGCGCGAGCGCGGTATCACTATTAAGGCGCAGTCAGTCACTTTATTTTATGATCATCCAAATGGTGAGCGCTATCAGCTTAACTTTATTGATACGCCAGGCCATGTTGATTTTTCCTACGAAGTCTCACGCTCATTAGCTGCCTGCGAAGGCGCACTTTTAGTGGTTGATGCCGCGCAAGGTGTAGAAGCTCAGTCCGTGGCTAACTGCTATACAGCAGTTGATCAGGGCTTAGAAGTTATGGCGGTATTAAATAAAATTGACTTACCGCAAGTTGAGCCTGAGCGCGTGATTCAAGAAATTGAAGATATTATTGGGATTGATGCTGTGGATGCACCGCGAGTGTCTGCCAAGTCAGGTCTGGGTGTCGACAAGCTATTAGAAGCGTTGGTCGAATTTATCCCGGCACCAACTGGTGATCGCGAAGCGCCACTGCAAGCACTAATTATTGACTCTTGGTTCGATAATTATTTAGGCGTAGTGTCTTTAGTACGAGTGCGTGAAGGCACTATACGTAAAGGTGACAAGTTATATATCAAATCAACTCAAGAGGCACATTTAGTCGGCTCGATTGGTGTATTTACGCCTAAGCCTGTAGATACGGGTGTTTTAGAAGCAGGGGAAGTCGGCTTTATTATTGCAGGTATCAAGGATATTGCCGGAGCGCCAGTAGGCGACACCATCACTCATGCTAAGACCCCTGATGTGGAACGTATTCCAGGTTTTAAACAAGTCACGCCACAAGTCTATGCTGGCATGTTCCCAGTGGAGTCTAATGACTTTGAAAAATTCCGTGAAGCGCTGCAAAAGCTGCAAATCAATGATGCTTCGCTGTTTTTTGAGCCAGATACCTCAGATGCGCTTGGTTTCGGTTTCCGTTGTGGCTTCTTAGGTATGCTACATATGGAGATCATCCAAGAGCGCTTAGAGCGCGAATACGATTTGGATTTGATCACCACAGCACCTTCAGTAATCTATGAAATTGAGAAAAAGAACGGTGATATTGTCTATGTAGATAACCCGTCACATTTACCTGAGCCGAACAACATTGAAGAGTTTCGTGAGCCAATTGCGCGCTGTCAGATTCTAGTACCACAAGAGTACTTGGGTAATGTGATGACCTTGTGTATTGAGCGTCGCGGCGTTCAGGTTGATATGCGCTTTATGGGTCGACAAGTACAGCTGATATTTGACATTCCAATGGGCGAAGTCGTCATGGATTTCTTTGATCGCCTAAAGTCAGTTTCTCGTGGTTTTGCATCACTAGACTACAATTTTGAGCGTTATCAAGTCGACAAATTGGTTAGAGTGGATGTGCTAATCAATGGTGATAAAGTTGATGCTTTAGCGATGATTGTGCACGAAACCCAATCACGTTACCGTGGTAACGCACTGGTCACTAAAATGAAAGAGTTGATCCCGCGTCAGATGTTTGATGTGGCCATTCAAGCAGCTATCGGTAGCCAAATCATCGGTCGTAGTACGGTAAAAGCCATGCGTAAAGACGTATTGGCTAAATGCTATGGTGGTGACGTTTCGCGTAAGAAAAAGCTGTTGTCTAAGCAAAAAGCGGGTAAAAAACGTATGAAACAAGTGGGCAATGTGGAAATTCCACAAGAAGCCTTCTTGGCTGTACTGCAAGTAGAATAAGTAGTGAATATTCATTGTTAATGTAAAAGTGACAATCATTAGTGCAGTTAACTGATGAATAGCAACCGTTAAAGCAGCAGCTCGTTAATAGGCAAACCAGTATGGATTTTGATTTCAATTTAATTTTAGTGCCGTTGACCATAGTTTTAGGTATTGTCTGGCTGTTAGATAAGCTAGCTTTCAAACAGCGTAAAACACGTGGTGCTGGTAAAGAAAGCTTGCTGGTACGCTGGGCATATGATTTTTTCCCAGTATTGGCAGTCGTATTAATCGTTCGCTCGTTTTTAATTGAGCCGTTTAATATTCCTTCCTCTTCCATGGTGCCGACGTTATATACAGGCGACTTTATTGCTGTTAATAAGTATGCCTACGGCGTACGATTACCGCTGACTTATAATAAGGTATTGGATACAGGCGAGCCAGAGCACGGCGATGTAGTTGTCTTTCGCTACCCTGAAAACCCCAGTATTTATTATATCAAGCGTATGATTGGTTTGCCGGGCGATATAGTCAGCTATAATCAAGGCGTACTGGCTATCAATGATGTTCCGGTTGATACCAGCCCCGCCGATTTCTCTGTAAATCCTGAATTGACTTCACAGCTTTATTTGCCAGGACAAATGGGTCCTGGACAAGTGCTTACAGAAGAAAGTGCCGCTGCGATGGGTGAGCAAGAAGAAGGGCAAGCAAGATACTTTCAAGAAACACAAGGTGATAATACGCACTTTGTTCGTTATCTAGAAGGCATGAATAGCTCACAATATGCCCCGTTCTTGCAGCAGCAGTCGCCAGAAGTGGTCAGTTCAGAAGGGACAGAGTGGCGCATTAAAGTACCAGAAGGCCACTATTTTGTCATGGGCGATAACCGTGATCGTAGTGCTGATGGTCGTTTCTGGGGTTTTGTTCCAGATGAAAATTTAGCTGGTAAAGCCGTTTATATTTGGATGCACAAACCACCAGGATTAAATTTACCATCCTTTGATCGCAATGGGACGATTGATTAAAACGCACTCTTGAGTAAGAGGGGCTATTAATAATCGCAAGCGTCTTCATTGGTTCATTTGACGTCGATAGTTTTATGCTACTATTATGACTATTTAGTAAACAGTTATTTTAGCTTAGCCTATTTAATTATTTTTGTTCAGATTGAGAATATGTCCCAGTACTTAGGTATTTGTTAAAAACAGCCACTGATCAGCAAAAGGGTAAAGTAATGCAGCAGTTATCTGGATTGGCCACGCAGCGCGGTGCGAGTGTAACAAGTATCGTTCTAATTATTATCGTACTAGGCGTTGCGATTAAGCTGATGATTGCAATCGTACCTGCTCAAATTGGTGACTATCAATTAAGTAAGACTCTAAGCGGCCAGCTTAGAGAGGCAAACAACAACAACGAGACAGCCAAGCAGTTTATTGAGCGTGTGGATAAACAACTATCTATCAATGCTGATTATGATACTAAGGCAGAAGACGTCATTACCTTTACTGATAAGAAAGCCGGTCAATTGGCTATCCGTAAGCAATATACAGTCACCAAAAGTTTTTTTGGCAATGTTGATATTCTCAATCGTTTTGAGGAAGATATCGATATGGCCGCTACAAAATAGACAGAAGCGGTGTATTGTATTTTTATAGTTTATCTATGTTAAAAAACAAGATTTGGCTACCTCTACTTGATAGAAAATCAGAAAAATTTCTACCGGTCGAATGTTGTTTTGAACTTATTGATAAACATAATGACTTCATTTAGAACTGACTACAGCCATATCCAACGAAGCTTAAATTTCTTTTATACATCTATTCTTTACATACCACTATACTCAGCCAGTAAAACAGAAGGGATAACCATAAGCCACGCATGAAACCAACTTCGCAACATTCCCAAGCGGTTCCTATTCCCCAAAAAAATAGCACGTCTGTTGATACGCTTATTGTTAGCTCAGAGTTTATTCAACGGTTAGCGGTATTAACGCGCAAGTTGGGCTATGTTTTTAATGATTTGAGCCTGCCAAAACTTGCCTTGACGCATCGATCGTTTGATAGCAAAAAAAACTATGAGCGTTTGGAGTTTTTGGGTGACGCCCTATTAGGCATGATTGTTGGGGAAGCTTTATACCATCGTTATCCCAGCCAAAACGAAGGGCGACTGACTCGTATGCGTGCGACTTTGGTGCGCCAAGAATCATTGGTGATTATTGCTCAAAATTTAGAGCTGTCTAATCATCTTATATTGGGTGTCGGTGAGCGTAAGGGCGGTGGCCGTAATCGTGCTTCCATATTGGCTGATGCGGTAGAATCTTTAATTGGTGCAATCTATTTAGATAGCCAAGATATGGAAATCACTCGCCATTGTGTGCTTTCTTGGTATGGAGGTCTGATTGATAGCGTTAATGACCAAAAAGCATTGAAAGATGCAAAAAGTCGTTTACAAGAATGGCTACAATCCAAGCAGTTCGATCTACCAACTTATGAGCTTATGGAAACACGGGGTAATGCACCGAATCAAATCTTCGTTGTGCGTTGTCATGTCAATATTCATAACTGCCCAGATATTACTGAATCTGGTGAAAGCCGCCGTATTGCTGAACAAAAAGCGGCAGAGCTTATGATCAACCAATTGCATAAACTGCCAAACTCAGCTAAAAAACGGCTGTAATTTATATCAGATTCGCTACAAACAGACGGTTAAAATTACGATATATTTTAAGTACGCTTTGTTTAGTGAACCCTTATTAGATTTATGGCCGAGTTCCTTTAAAACCGATACAGTATTGCTTGGATACGTTTTTTTAGCCTATGTCAGACTTGCAAACAGCAAGCAATAAAAATCTACCAGTAGCCTGTACCTGTAGCTAATTACATATCGATTTTATTTTGAACTGGCTATGTCTTAAACGTTGCCTATTTTAAAATATCAAACATTCTCCAGCTAATACTGGTTTCGCCTTTTTGTAGCGAATATAACCAAGGCCAGATTTAGCTGTTACAACACTTATAGGATTCACTCATGCAAAATCGTAATGATTTGCCCTCAAACAATGAAGACAGTGCCGACGACATGACCGAAAATAAAGATGTAGTACCAAGCCAATTAGATCAAGACAATATCGAGACGATGGATGAGAATCTTGCGTCTGAAAATGATATGGCAATCGAAGAGTTTTTCGCTCCCAGCAGTCACACGCGCATAGCTGAAAACTTTAAAGCAGGTTACGTGGCTATTGTTGGACGTCCAAACGTAGGTAAGTCAACCTTGATGAACCATCTCTTGGGTCAAAAATTATCTATTACCTCACGTAAACCGCAAACGACGCGTCATCGCATTCATGGTATTTTGTCCAATCATGAAATGCAGGCGGTGTTTGTTGATACGCCAGGTATTCATCGTAATGAAGTACGTGCCATCAATGAGCGTATGAATAAAGCCGCAGTATCCGCCTTAGTAGATGTTGACTTGGTTTTATTTGTTGTCGATTCCGATCAATGGCGTGATGACGATTTATTGACATTGCAAAAGCTTGGTGAGACCGACCTAACGGTAGTGCTGGTAATCAATAAATCAGATACCTTAAAGGATAAAGGTAGCGTGTTACCGCTTATTGAAACCTTTAATGACAGCTTTGATTTTGCAGATATCGTACCAGTATCGGCTTTAAAAAATCAAAACCTAGATCGTTTACAAGAAGTGATTGCTTCTCATTTGCCAGTTGCTGATCCTATTTACGATACAGAACAAATTACCGATCGTTCAGAGCGGTTTTTGGCCAGCGAAATCATTCGTGAAAAAATCATGCGTAGTGCTGGTGACGAAGTTCCTTATGATTTAACGGTACAGATCGATGCCTTTAAAGATGAGCCTGCGCATACGGATCCAAAGACGGGGCGCCCACGTAAGGCTTGTACTTTTATTGATGCGACTATATTTGTCGAGCGTGGTGGTCAAAAAGCTATCGTTATCGGTGATAAAGGTCAACGTATTAAGCAGGTCGGTATGGATGCTCGTAAAGACATGGAGCAGCTTTTTGATAAAAAAATTATGCTAACACTGTGGGTAAAAGTGAAACGTGGCTGGTCTGATGACGAGCGTGCACTGACCAGTTTAGGTTACTAAGAACGTTGAATGACCGTCTTTTGAGAACTGTGCTCATGCTCACAGTTCTCGATGCTGAGGTAATAAGAAATGCGTAATGAAGCGTTAGTCGGCTATTTATTACATCAGCGCCCTTACCAAGAAAAACGCGCTTTGTATTATTTATTTTCTCAGCAACATGGTGTCATACATGGTGTTGGCAAAAAAGGTGCGCCTCTATTCATGCCCTTACAACTCTTTGCCACTGGCAAACGTGATCTAAAAACATTCAGCCAAATCAGTGTTGCCTCGCAATATCCCGCAAGAGAAGATATGGTAAAGGAAGATGGCGCTGCTACTGCTATAACCTCATTACCTTATGAAAATATCACTGGGCACCATCAATACTCAGCATTGTACTTAAATGAAGTTCTATGGCGACTATTACCTACTGAAGACCCAATGCCTGTATTGTGGAAGCATTATCAAAATAGTTTACAGCAGCTAAGAAAACCTTTGAGTGCGAATGAGCTGCGTTTGTGTCTGCGTCAATTTGAGCAAGACTTGTTCAAGGAGCTAGGTTTTGCGTTAACGCTGACACACGATAGTATGCAGGATAGTATCGAAGCGGACAGTTATTATCGGTTTTTGCCAGATATCGGTCTGGTGCCCATCTTGCAAAATAATACAGAGTCTGAACATCTAGAGAGTGCGGCTGGACAAAGCGTTTTTAGAGGTGCTGATATTATTGTGATGGAACAGTCAGGTATTAACGAAGTGACACTTAATCATTGGTCAAAGCTGCATCGGCATCTGATTGATCACTTACTTGATTATCAGCCGCTGCAAAGTCGATTGTTATGGCAGCAGCAGCAGCGTTACCAATAGAACCCTAATGCTTCTTGGTACTATTACAGTTAGGTTCATACAAAAAATTATCTTATTACTTGCTTCTCTGTTATTTGTCAGTCTACTATATTTTATTACCAAAAAATTTATTATCACCCTCGCGTTAGAGAGCTAAAAATACGCTAGGCTCATTCATGTATCGCAATCAGTGGGATGGTTCTCGTTGAGCTTTTTCTTAACCTTACCAGTCTGACTAAATGAGATAAGATACATGGCTTTATTATAGGTCACAGTAGGGCAGTACTTAATATGGCCAAAATGACCTCTTGGTGTTCCGCTATCGCCCCAAAACTTAGTGTAATGTCGTTTGTTTCCTACTCTCAAACTTAGCTTGCCATATTTTGGATTCATTGAGCGCTGGTTTATAAGCACGTCTACTTGCGCATCAAAATTTTTATTGCCATCTTTATCTATAAATATCAAAAGCGTTTTATCTGAATCTCTATCACAACGACCTTCCGCATTAGACAGACAAACGATTACATCCTCCTTTCTGATATAACTCTCCGCTTTTGCTAACGAAAGGGAGTTTTCTATCTGCTTACCAATACGTTTGGCTTCCATATTTGCCAATTGTGTTTGGATTGAAGGTGCCGCGATAGTGGTTATAATAGCCAAGATGCATACAGTAATAATAAGCTCAAATAGTGTAAAGCCTCGTTTACTAACACCTTTAGCAATACTTGTATCTCTTAACAACCCCTTATTAGACCTAAACTTCCAAGAATTAACAGTTTCAAGAAGAATGATAGAATATTGAGGCATGCGAAAAGATAGCTTATGTCTGATTGCTTTATTCAGAATAAATTGAAATAGGTGTAAGAAAGTTTTAAAAAAACTTCTAAAATTTGAAGTTCTCTTAGAGAATAAGGTCATATATTTTACAGCCTATCGCAAATATTTTTCTCAACGATATATGCGCTTTTATACAGCCCATGACGTTAAAAGTTTGATAATAGTTTTTCAAAAATTCTGTATATATGAATCAGTTCACGAATGACTAAATTCCTTACAAATTTCTTATAAACAAAATAATGTTGACTATCGCAATATAAACATAATATGTGTTTACTGTCAAAAAATGTTTCAATTAGTGAAAGAAGTATTTTAGTAATAGAGAAAAATTAATAACTGTATTAAAATACGCTCAGACAATAGATACAGTTACGTTCACCATCTATTGTGAACTGACATACAAAAGATAAAAAGCGTAAGGTGTGTTAGTTCTAAGTAACGTCAGCTGATTATTGTGTTTTAGTTACAACATTATCGTGTAATAATGTGTAGCTGGTTAACGAAAAAAGTTGTAAACTGAATTGATAATCGCTAAGCTACTCCTTAATTGGTTTTGCTTTGTAACTTGAAATGCGTCAAAGATGTCTACTTTAGAGCGTCTTGAAAATCGGTTTTGCTTAACGCATCACTAAAATTATCCTTTGGAGGAAGTCCATGAAATTGAATAAAATTGCTCTAGCCCTAGTTGCTGTAGCAGCTGTACCAGTAGCAGCTAACGCTGGCGTAACAATCAGCCCATTGTTACTTGGTTATCACATGACTGAAGAATTCGGTGATACATCTGATAAACAACGTGATGTCCTTAAAACTGGTAAAGATCTGTATGTAAATGCTGATGGCAACCAAATTGGTGACGGTACTCGTGGTAATCCTAACGGTGGTGTTGCTCAGGAAAGCGGCCTATATACTGGTGCTGCACTAGGTATCGAACTGACTCCTTCTACTCAGTTCCAAGTAGAGTATGGTGTTACTAACACTAACGGCGAAGCTTCTGAAGATTCAGCAAAAGCTGGCGTTAACCGTTTCGACGTAGAACAAACCATGCTTTCTGGTAACTTCTTAATCGGTACTGAAGAATTCACTGGTTATACTGACAATGCACTTAAGCCATACGTACTAATCGGTGCTGGTCAATCTAAGGTTAAAGTAGAAAACCAAGAGCAATATGTAGCTACAGGCAATGCTCAAGGTACTACAGCTGGTACAACTGTTGAAGCAGGTACTGAAGTAGCAAACTCTAAAGATACTATCGGTAATCTAGGTCTAGGTGCTATGTATCGTATCAACGATGCGCTAAGCCTACGTGGTGAAGCTCGTGCGATCCATAACTTTGATAACAACTGGTGGGAAGGCATGGCTTTGGCCGGTCTAGAAGTGGTACTTGGTGGTCATTTAGCACCTACAGTAGCTGTACCGCCAATGCAAGAGCCAATGGTTGATAACACGCCAGTAGTTGTTGTTGAATCTGATCTTGATTCTGATGGCGATGGCGTATACGATAGCATCGATCAGTGCCCAGGCACTCCAATGAACGTCGTTGTTGATGAAGTTGGTTGCCCAGTACCAGTAGATATTACTGATGAGCTAAAAATGGAACTACGTGTATTCTTTGATAACGATAAATCAGCTATCAAAAACCAATACAAGCCAGAGATCGCTAAAGTAGCTGAGAAAATGCGCGAGTATCCAAACTCTGTAGCACGCGTAGAAGGTCATGCTTCTAAAACTGGTCCTTCAGCACGTTATAACCAACGTCTATCTGAAGCTCGTGCCGTTGCAGTTAAATCTATGCTAACTAACGAATTCGGTATTGCTCCAAACCGTCTATCAACTGTTGGTTATGGTTATGACCAACCAATCGCGCCAAACGATACTGAAGAAGGTCGCGCTATGAACCGTCGTGTTTATGCCATCATCACTGGTGACAAAACAATGACTGTTGAACAAACTAAAGACATGGTTGTTCAATAAGTACTAATCGGTTGATTATACTGTTAAATATAAAGTTACAAAAAAAGCTACCTACTAGGTAGCTTTTTTCTATTTGTAGCTTGAGAAAAGTAAGTTATTACATAAATATATGAAGCAATAATGTTATACTACCCCCCGAAACATTCTGTAGATTGACAGAATGTACATTAGCATAGCTATCTGTATGATGAATTTATCAGTATAGATATATGATTGTATTGAAATTATTCTTTTTAAAGTCTTACTTATTGTAGGCTCTATTAAGGATAGATATTCAATCTCTATCTGGTTTATGACAAACGTTTATCCAGCGGCGCTTATTGCTACTGCACCTTTTTAAGACAAAACGAGCATTTTATATGGCGAACGATATCAAACACCTGCGTAACATTGCAATTATTGCCCACGTTGACCACGGTAAAACAACTTTGGTTGATAAGCTATTACATCAATCTGGTACTTTTGGTGACCGCGCAAACATTGCTGAACGTGCAATGGACTCAGGTGATATTGAGCAAGAACGTGGCATCACTATTTTGGCGAAAAACACAGCTATCCGATGGACAGATCATACTTCTGAAACTGAATATCGTATCAACATTGTGGATACCCCAGGTCACGCCGATTTTGGTGGTGAAGTTGAGCGTGTAATGTCAATGGTTGACTGCGTGCTTCTAGTTGTTGATGCTGTTGATGGTCCAATGCCTCAAACTCGTTTTGTAACGCAAAAAGCATTCGAGCAAGGTCTAAAGCCAATTGTTGTAATTAACAAAATTGACCGTCCTGGTTCGCGCCCTGATTGGGTAATGGATCAAATCTTCGATCTATTTGATAATCTTGGTGCCACAGATGAGCAGCTTGATTTCCCAGTAGTTTATGCATCAGCGTTAAATGGTATTGCAGGTTTGGACGCAGATGATTTAGCTGATGACATGACACCACTATTTAAAACTATTGTTGATGTTGTACAAGCACCACAGGTTGATGCAGACGCACCATTCCGTATGCAAATATCAAGCCTTGATTACAATAGCTTCGTTGGTGTGATCGGTATTGGTCGTATCCAGCGCGGTAAAGTAAAAATTAACACACCAGTTACTATCATTGATAAGCATGGCAAGACCCGTAATGGTCGTATCCTAAAAATTATGGGCTATCACGGTCTTGATCGTATTGATGTTGAAGATGCACAAGCTGGTGATATCGTTTGTATCACAGGTATCGATGCACTTAATATCTCAGATACGATTTGTGATCCTAATAATGTTGAAGCACTGCCAGCACTAACGGTAGATCAACCAACAGTATCAATGAACTTCCAAGTAAATAATTCACCATTTGCTGGTCGTGATGGTAAGTTTGTAACGTCACGTAATATTCGTGAGCGTCTTGAGCGTGAGCTGATTCACAACGTGGCATTGCGTGTAGAAGACACTGAGTCTCCTGATAAATTTAAAGTATCAGGTCGCGGTGAGCTTCATTTGTCTGTACTGATTGAGAACATGCGCCGCGAAGGCTTTGAGATGGGCGTATCAGGCCCAGAAGTTATCGTGAAAGAAGTTGATGGCAAGCTACAAGAGCCGTATGAAAATGTTGTCTTCGATATCGAAGAAGAGCATCAGGGTTCTATCATGGAGCAGGTTGGCTTGCGTAAAGGCGAAATGACCAATATGGAGCTTGATGGTAAAGGTCGTATGCGTATTGAGGCAACAGTACCAGCCCGTGGTTTGATCGGTTTCCGTTCTGAGTTTTTAACACTGACCTCAGGTAGTGGTATCATGACGTCAAGCTTCTCACATTATGGTCCACAAAAGATCGGTGATGTGGGTGGTCGTTCAAACGGCGTATTGGTTTCTATGGCAAACGGTACTTGCCTAGGCTTTGCACTGTTTAACCTACAAAAGCGTGGTAAGTTATTTGCTGAGCCACAGCTTGAAGTTTATGAGGGTATGATTGTTGGTCTTAACTCTCGTAACGATGATATGGTTGTTAACCCTACCACCGCTAAGCAGTTAACCAACGTTCGTGCTAGTGGTACTGATGAAGCATTGACATTGACACCAGCTGTTAAGTTTACGCTTGAGCAGGCGCTTGAGTTTATTCAAGATGATGAATTGGTAGAAGTCACACCAAAAGCGGTACGTATTCGCAAACGTTATCTAACGGAAAGCGACCGTAAGCGTCATGGCCGTAGCAAGAAAGGTGCATAATCTTTTGGCTTAATTAGAGTCAGGCAACAAAAAAGGCTAACGCAATGTTAGCCTTTTTTTTGTCGATTCAGAAAGTCACTGTCTTTGATCTAGCTATCTGCAACATGAGTGCAGGAGACAAAAGCTAGGCAGCTGCCTGTTAAGGAGTCACCACAACGTTATCATTAGTATTGATTATAATCTCTGATGGTTGATCAACCACGATACGGACAAGATTATCATTGCTGACAATTTGCGACTTATAATAGTTATCCTCAGCAACCGTACATCCTAAGCAGCGACTCATTGCACTCCAAGGCTCCACAAACAGTGTTTGCTGTGCTTGATCCGCGTTGCCACCGACCAATGAAAAGGGCAGACTAACAAGATAAGCTGCGGTACCAGCAACGGCATTTACCAGTTGTAGCGGTTTACCGACAACTGTATCCACTACCATGGTTCCGTAGGAAGGTCCGAAGTCGGTTTCGTCAATTTCTATTGCTGCCAAGGCAGGGTTCATACTAAGGGCCAGTAAACTTAAACTTGCAGCGGCAGTAATAAATTTCTGTTTTACTGTGCGTTGGTTCTTGGCTTTAACAATCATAACGATATCCTAAAATTCATAATGAGTATGATTACTGGCTGGTGCTATTTCTACTTAGAAATATGACAGCACTGATAAACAGGGAAGATAGCTCGGACAAATCAACAATATGCGCTATCTATATAGATACTTTTCCTATTAAAGCAATATGCGTATAAATAAGCAATATGTATTGTCAATAGAGAAAAATTTATGTCATGTAGTAGATAACGGTTTATGCTTATACTGATACGCTTACTTCTAAGAAATAGCTCACAACATTACCAATTATATTTATGGAAACGGCTGACAATGAGGGCAGTAAACACTGGCTCGACCATTAAGTTTGATGTTTTCCAGCACCGTTTGACACGCTGGGCATTTTTCACCCTGCCTACCATAAACATTTAACGTCTGTTGAAAATAACCAGTTTGACCATCCGCAACCGTAAAGTCTCTTAGGGTTGAACCACCCAGCGCTATGGCTTTTTGTAGGATAATTTTAATGTGCCCAACCAAAATGGCTATCTGATCATAGGATAACTGGTGGGCAGGGGTGGCTGGATGGATCCCAGAAAGGTATAAGCTCTCTGTCGCATAGATATTGCCAACGCCAACCACGACCTGTTGTTCCATGATGACCGATTTGATGGGACGAGCGATAGGCTGCCGCTGTTTGGTGGACGTGGTCTTGTCGGCTAGGTTTGTACGCTGAATAAATTGATATAAGTAATCGGCTGTAAACTCAGCTGAAAGTGGTTCAGGACCCAGATGATCTAATAGCTTAACACCGTAATCTTTATACCAAAGTACTGAACCAAAACGTCTAGGGTCGTAGTAGTGTAGCTGCGATTTTTTGTCATCACTATCGCTAAATTCGATCACCAAATGATCGTGTTTGCGTTTCTCAGTACCATAACTAAGCTGTTGCAAACTGCCCGACATACCCAAATGCACCAACAATTGACGCGATACAGACGCTTTATTTTGAGCGGCAAAATTCACATCACCAGAGACTATTGGCAAAAAATTGAGTATCAAATATTTTGCTCTACGCTCGACACTATCTAAGACGTAATCGACCAATGTATCTAAGTCGTCTGGCATCGTCCATCGTAGCTTTGGCTGAAATACTTTAATGTCAGTGATTCGCTGCCCTAATAATGGAGTAAGGCTCGTTTTCGTTGTTTCTACTTCTGGCAATTCAGGCATGATATTTTATAATGACTCTATCGTTAAATGGGAATGATTCAATGAGCGTACTTTGCCTCGGGCTTTTTAAGCGACAGCACGGCGAGCATGTAAGATGCCATGTTGCTGCTCCAGCTTAGCTAAGAGCTTAGACAGATGGGCGAGGCCAGACACTTCAATATGAAACTTCAAAAAAGCAATATTATCATCATTGCTCAGCGTCTCAACTTGACGAATATTGACGTTTTCTTTATCAATAATCTGTGTCAAATCGCGTAATAGTCCACGTCTGTCATACGCTTCTACATGAATGTCTACTGGCTGATAGCGCCCAGATTGAACCCGCCAAGCTGCCGCTATCTCGCGCTCAGGGTCGCGTTCGATAAGGCGCAGATACTCAGGGCAACCGCGATTGTGGACACTGACCCCTTTTGACAATGTAATATAGCCAGCAATCGGTTCGCCATGGACAGGGTGACAGCAGCCTGCCAAATTTATTTCAACATTATCTAGCCCATCAACACGAATCTTATAGGCGTCGAGTTTGCTGGCATCTCTATTATCTGCACTTAGAATAAACTCTTCTGGGGGTCTTTCAGGTTCTAGATGTAGCTGCCGAGAAATATGGCTGGTTAGTTGATTAAGACCAATATCACCAGTCACCAACCCAACGACAATGTCGTCGGTATTATTAACATTAAAATGCTGAGTGTAATCATTCAAATCAATGCTGTTTGGGTGTACCGACAAGCGTTCAAGCTCTTTGCTGAGCATTTGGCGACCGATTTCAATATTTTTATCACGGTCTTGTTTGTTAAACCATTGACGTAGTTTTGAGCGCGCGCGATTGGTATGAATGTAACCGAGTGAAGCGACTAACCAATCACGATTTGGTTCACGTGATGCTTTGGTAATGATTTCAACTTGTTCGCCCGTCTTGAGCTGATACGTCAGCGGCACATAGCGCTGATTAACTCGCGCCGCTTGCGCACGATTGCCAACTTGCGTATGCACGTAATAGGCAAAATCAAGGACAGTGGCGCCTTTTGGCAGTTCGGTAATGTCACCGTCACGACTAAATATATAAATGCGTTCAAGTTCATCAAAATCAACGAGCTGTTCTTCTTCGTCAAAACCTATATCATCTATATCTTCGCCTGAAAGTAGCGTCGAGCGTGAGTGATTTCGTGTTTCATTATTGATCGAGAGTAATTGACGTAATGAGCTGATTCTTTGGTTAAGGTAGTTGTCTTTCTTATTCTTCAAGCCTTCTTTATAGTTGACATGCGCGCACATGCCAAGCTCAGCTTCGAAATGCATTTCATGAGTACGAATCTGTATTTCGAGGGATTTATTTTCGGCAATGACTGCGGTATGTAGTGAGCGATAGCCGTTGGATTTAGGATTGGTGAGATAGTCGTCAAACTGCTCAGGAATATAGCGCCATAGACCATGTACCAAGCCGAGTACATGATAGCAATCAGAGGGACTAGGAACCAATACCCGAAGCGCACGGATATCATAAAGCTGATCAAAGGATAACCCTTTGAGCTTCATTTTACGGTAGATAGAATAGATATGTTTGACACGTCCTGAGACTTCACCTTCAATACTGGCGTTGACCAATGCTTCATTCAGTTTTTCTTGTACACGCTGAATGTAGGACTCACGCTCGCTACGCTTTTCGGATAGCAGTTTGGCAATTTCTTTGTAACGATCAGGAGCCAGATAACGAAAGGCTAAATCTTCAAGTTCCCACTTAAGTTGTGCGATACCCAAGCGGTGGGCTAAGGGCGCATAAATAGTCATAACTTCACGTGCCACGCGGTTTTGACGCTCCTCATTAGAGAAGGTTAACTCACGCATCGCAAAGGTACGTTCAGCCAATTTAATCAATACCACACGTACATCGTTGGTGACGGAGATTAGCATGCTATAAATATTCGATAGCTGGTCACGCTGATTATTGACGAAATGGTCTTCTAAGCGTTTATTGTTTTCGATAATCTCAGACAGTTTACCCATTGCCAACGTATCTTTGACAAGCGTCGATATATCCGCGCTGAATTTTTTTTCAATCTCAGTGAGACTGATAATGGATTTGCGGGCGCTACGATAGAGCATGGCAGCGACAAGGGCATCTTCATCTTGATACAAATAAGTCAATATATCGGTCATGCCAATACCAGTCACATAGGCGCCTGAGCGTTCAGACTCGCTGGTATTCATATGACTGCGAATAAATTCACAAGCGGCGCTTAAATTGGGTACAGAATCTTGGCCGATACGCTTGGCGACATTGTCTAGCCAAGTGGGAACATCGATATTTACCTGATCTAAATCAATCGTCTCAAGGTCTTTTTCTGTCAGTGTCAGCTTTTTACTTAAAAATGGGTTGTCAGCATAATCGTTCTCAATTTTGAGATCATCACTATGATAAGAGTGCAATGCTGAGCGATCAAAGGTGGTGTGTAGTTTATTGGTAGACAGCTGGTATTTGATATCGAGCGGGATTTGGGCGTAGCTATTGGCAGACTGATGAGAGCGTTGGCTCGCGACCAGTTGTGCGGCCAGCGCTGCACTATCGGCTTGCGTGGTCTGTCCATCCACTAGTGGTAATCCTTCACGAATTTTTACCATAGCCGGCTCCTTTTAGCGATCCTGAATTGGGTATAACTTTATTTATTATGTACACATTTTAGATTTAACTTTGACAAAAACCATCAATTATAAAGTAAGACAACTGCTAAAAGCTTCCGCTCTTAGCAGTCATAAAATGCGTGTGCAATATACAAAGCTAGGGGTACATATATTCATTATGTTTTGATTAAACAAATATAGGAAGATTGTTTGTTATTATCTCATTTTGTGGAGACAAATCAAGCGAGGCTATGTGTAACATCTGTTGTGAGTGACGATAAACAGCCATCATCTATTAGTACAGCTTAATCTAAGAAGAGTGAGTAAGTTGCATAAAAAAGTGGCTGTTTAACGATTAGAACCATCTAACGTTTAAAATAGTTTGAAAAATATTAAACTGCTACTTTTTCAAAGCGAGCAATAGATTCAACATGACCTGTATGACAGAACATATCCATCACGCCTGCATGAGTCAGACGGTAACCTTGCTCTAATAGTGCTTTGGTATCACGGGCAAGCGTGGCTGGATTACAGGAGACATAAACAATGCGCTCAGCATTGAATTTGGGCAGATATTGCATGATTTCCCAAGCACCAGAGCGTGGTGGATCAATCAATAACGCATCAAAGCCTTGATTGGCCCAAGGTTTATCCGTGCAGTCTTGCGTTAAGTCTTGGCTATAAAACTCTGTATTATTGATGCCGTTGCGACGTGCATTATCTGCGGCCCGTAAAGTCATCGCTTCGCTACCTTCAACCCCAACGACCGATCCTGTCTCACCAACAAGACGTGCTAGGGGCAAACTAAAATTACCCAGTCCGCTAAATAAATCGAGTACACGTTCACCTGCTTTTAAATCCAATAAATCACAAGCAAGCTTGGTCATTTGACGGTTTACAGATAAGTTGACTTGCGTAAAATCCGTTGGGATAAATTCAAAAGTAAGATCGTATTCTGGCAATTGATAATATAAGCGTCCAAACTGCTGGCTCATGTCATCAGCGTCTGTTAGAGCGATGCGCTCGATACTATCAACGCCTTTTGACTGAAGATATAGCTGCCAATTGCGTGCCGCAAAAAATACCTTTAATTTATCAACATCAGCGTCTGATAATGGTTCTAAATTACGTACGATAAGGGCGACAGGTTGATTACCATCTGGTAGCTCAGGGATTTGCTCACCCATGGCAAGCTCAAGCTGAGCAATCTTATCGCGGCTCTCTAGGGTACTGATCAAGGTTTTTAGATTTTCAATCTCAAAACCAATACGCGGATCTAAAATATGACATTCATTTAATTCTGCTAAAAAGTTGCTTGAGCGCTCACGAAAGCCAACTAGAGCGGTTTCTTTTTTGACCACATAACGAACACCAAGTCGAGCTTTGGTACGATAACCAAGGCGATCGCCAACGACGGGCTCGAGCCAATTATCCGGTGCTATATTGGCTTGATGCAACAACATTTCGGCCAATACTGATTGTTTAAAGTTGATCTGTCCTGCAGGCTCCCAATGCTGCAAATTGCAACCACCGCAGACACCAAAGTGCGGACAGGGCGGTACAGCACGTTCAGGGTTCGGATTGGCCGTAATGCTGACCGCGTCCCCTTCTTCAAAACTGTTTCGGACATTGGTCAATCTGACCATCGCGCTCTCACCTGGTAATGCAAAGCTCACAAAGACTTTTTTGCCATGCTTGTCTTCGATATGACCGTCCGCCACCCCAAAGCCATTACCGTATACGGCAACACCGCGACCATCATGCGATAAACCATCAATCGTAAAAGGTAATGGCTCTGCATCTTTTAGCCGACGACGCGTTTTCGATGAGGGTTTGGATTTTTTCTTGCTAGGTGGAATGGCAATGTTTTGGGTATCGCTGGCTTTTTGTGTGGCATCAAGCGCTGCCGCTGTTTTTGAATCGGTGGGTTGCATAAACCTGCCTTAATAAATGATAAATAACTAAAAAATACGTATGAAAGCTAATACGAGTGATACTGCATTTTATGATTTGGGCGCCGTTGACCAATCAGCAATGAATTCTTGATGGCGTGCACTGCCATCGGCTTGGGTATAGTTGACCAAATAATCGTGGGTTTGCTGTTGCCAAGCCTCAAAGTCTGGTGAGGATAACTGTCCTGTTAAACGTAACCAGCGCAAATAGATGAGCCAAGTATTCATGACGTCAGACTCACAATAGATAGACAACGTTTGCCAGTCATTATTGTTAACGAGATCGCCAACCATACTGCCATCAACATCCGTCTTGCCGGGTAAGCCATACAGGCTTGCGACCACATCCATGGCTTCGCGGCGACTGGCGCCGTATTGGCTAAATCTGTCCATCAAATCAAGGTGACGAGTATGAAATCGATTGACGTAGTTATCAAAGCGCATATTTTTGATACGTTCGCCTTCTTCAAATAACCATGGCGCTGATAAATCATATTGCATGGCGCGATATATCAACACTGGAATATCAAAGCCTGAGCCGTTCCAGCTGATAAGCTGCGGCAGTTTTTCAAGATCATTAAAGGCTCGAAAAAACTTGGCAAGAATGTCTTTTTCGTTAAACTTATCTGCCGTTAGTGAAAATAATGACAACTTGCCGTCTTTAATATACAAGGCAGAAATGCACACAATGCGCTGTAGTGGCAAGCGCATAAAATCATGTCCCGCTTCTTGCGTACGTATCGCGGTCAAGGCACTGAGCGCATCCGCATCATTGAGATCCGCCAATTGCGGATAAATACGACGCGCAGCTTGAACATCAGCGACCGTCTCAATATCAAAGACCAAGATAGGGTCAGAGGGTAAGGCTTGTGACATAGGTAATCCTAGCGGTTTGTGCGTTCATTAACGTCTACAGTATTACTGATACTGCTGTTATCGACATTGCTATCATCGACATTGTATAAGCCTGTCGATAAGTAACGGTCACCGCGATCGCAGACAATAAAAGCAATAACAGCATCAGGATTTTCTTTAGCGACTTGTATCGCAGCCCACGCTGCTGCACCTGAAGAAACGCCAGCGAAAATACCTTCGTTCTTGGCCAATTTGCGCATATAAACTTCGGCCACACGTTGGTCAATATCCATAATATCATCGACCAAATCTGCGTCAAAAATACCCGGCATATAAGCGGCAGGCCAGCGACGAATGCCAGCAATAGAAGCTTCTTCGTCCGGCTGTAGACCGATGATTTTGACGTCTGGGTTTTGCTCTTTGAGATAGCGTGCAACACCTGTGATCGTGCCTGTGGTACCCATTGAGCTAATAAAGTGAGTGATTTTACCTTCTGTCTGTGCCCATAGTTCAGGCCCTGTGGTTAGATAATGTGCTTGGCTGTTATCAGCATTATTGAATTGATCCAATACAATGCCTTTGCCGTCCGCTTGCATTTGTAATGCCAAGTCACGTGCCACTTCCATGCCTTCATCTACTTCGATCAAAGTGGCACCATAGGCAATCATGGCATCTTTACGTTCTTGCGTTGAATTGGTTGGCATTAGTAGCGTCATCGGATAGCCACGCATGGCCGCGACCATGGCTAAAGCAATGCCTGTATTACCACTAGTGGCCTCTATCAACATATCGCCAGGTTTGATATCACCGCGTTGTTCTGCTTGATAAATCATATTAAAAGCAGGACGGTCTTTTACAGATCCTGCTGGATTGTTGCCTTCAAGTTTGGCCAGTAAAGTGGCTCCGTTGGTAATGTGCGCCTCTTCAGGTAGGCGTTGCAATTTGACCAATGGTGTCTGACCGACGCAATCGGCAAGGACGGTGACTTGGGTAATAAAGTTGGCGTTCGACATGGCCGTAGTGGACATACAGTATCCTTATTGGTTTTTAAATGAATTACTAAATATACATTTGTGTTTTAAAGCGCATTTTGATTTTTATACTTTAATACAGTGAAAATAGCTGTAAGGCAATGATTCTACGAATAATTATATTATTATAGACAGGCAATTATGGTAATCGGCAATAGGTCGGGTCATTATATCACTTTGTTTTTGGCTACGCTTTGAGCATCCAGAGATTTTGGTAAATACAAGCAGTTTGATCCCTTATCTGAAATCATGATTTACTCTGATTCATCAGTAATGAGTTGCAATCACAGCATTTACGTTCATAAATACTGTTAATATATCTACCATGTATAGAAAGTTGCTATGAATGAAATACGATGAATAAAATCAGCTCAGCACTATTATTGATACAGCTATCTATACACCGCACAAACCCTAGTAGAGAGTAGAGACTGCATGGCATACAAAAAACGTTTTGATATCAGTAGCGCGTATGGTCAGCTAATCATATTGGTGTTTTTGCCAATCTGTGTATTAGCCGCCGTTGGTGGTATTTTGGTCTTCTATGAAACGACGCGGGCAAGCAATACAGAACAAGAAGTATTGGCTGAAGCGGTATTGATTCGTCATGCCCCAGTCATTGCTGAGCTGATTCCTGAATTATTAGAGCAAGAGCGTCAGCGAGACGATAGCGAAACCAATGCCAATGCCGATGCCGATGAGGCGGCGGTGGAACTTGAAGCCATCCGAGATAAACTGGGTCGGATACAGTCTGAGCAACACGTACAGCGTATCGCTATCATTAATGAGAGCAATCAGATACTCATGGCAGTAGGCTATGGACTGACGGAAGATTGGCCACCACTAGATATAGATGTCAAAGAGATGTCGTTGTCACAGAAACCCACGCCTATTGGAACGGCCTATGGGCGTTTACTCGGAGAGTTTGAAGGACAGCGACTGTGGTTGTTGGTGGATATGGACAACGAACCGCTCTATATCGCACGATACCGTATTGCCATGGCACTGGTGATTACCGGATTATTCACTATTCTGATCTTATTACTGAGCTTGAATATCTATTCAAAACGCTGGATAGCGCCTATCTATGAGCTACGGTTACAGCTGCAACGTACCGATGTCGATAATCTGTATCAGCCCATTCCGGTAGAGTCGGACGGCGAACTTAACTTATTACAACAAGACTTGGTCAAAACGCTGCGTCGTTTGCACAGAAGTTTTCAAGATCTCAAGGATCATGCCGAACAAACTGAGGATGATTTGCGTCTGGCTTTTGATGAGATGGAAATGCAAAACATCTCTATCCGTAATGCGCGTGATGCGGCTATTTCAACCAGCCAAGCCAAGTCAGCGTTTTTGGCTAATATCAGCCATGAGCTGCGCACCCCTTTAAATAGTATCGACGGCTTTATCAATCTGCTGGCGCGTCATGGTGAGTTAAATCCTGAACAAGACTTATATGTACAGACCATACGCAAATCCTCGGCCCATTTACTGGCGCTTGTGAATGACGTCTTGGATTTTTCGAAGATTGAAGCGGGTAAGCTGGTACTTGATCGTCATGAGTTTGATCTCTACGATACTATTTATGATGTGGTCGATATGCTCTCACCAGTCGCCGCAGAAAAAGGTCTGCGCATGGCAGTACTGTTTTATAACGATGTACCGATGCGTATCAATGGCGATGCGCTGCGCCTCAAGCAAGTATTGACCAATATCGTTGGTAATGCCATCAAGTTCACCGACAGCGGTGATGTGGTGGTACGCGTCAGCTTGGACGATCATCGTGATAATTATCTGATGATTAGCGTACAAGATAGTGGCAAAGGTATTTCACTGGCTGATCAAAAAATGCTGTTCCAAAGCTTTAGTCAAGGCGATCCATCAATCACTCGCCAATATGGTGGCACAGGATTGGGTTTGGTGATCTCCAAACAATTGACCCGATTGATGGGCGGTGATATTGGTTTTCATGACAATGCGCAAGAAAACATCGCCAATCAGGGCGCGACGTTTTGGTTTCGTATGCCAGCGCATGTCGATGTGTTAGAAGCCGCTACAGGTCAGACGATCGAGTTACCAGTGTTGGCACCACTTGCCAGTGAGACTGATGAGTTCAATGTATTGGTATGGATCAATCATACTGCGTCTATACAAGTGCTCAAAGCCAGTTTGCAATACTTACCCATTAAATTGACGCAGGCCAACTCATTGCCAGGCGTGCTTGAGTCATTGAAAGAGCGCGGTAATTATTGGGATTGGGTTATCGTTGATGATGACACGCAAGACGATATGATGGCGCTCCTCAAGCAAATTCGTCTGCATTATCAAGGCAAGCTTGCGGTATTTGGCTATCAAGTAGCCGCCGACCAAGCATTGTTAAACCGCTATCATGCCAATGTGCTATACGAGCCTTTAGACAAAAGACAACTCTACGCCATGCTCGATACGCAAAATCGTAGTATCCCAAAAAGTATGCAAGAACCACGTTGGAAAGGCGTGACGGTGCTGGCGGTTGATGATCATCTACCAAACCTACTGGTACTAGATGCCTTACTGAGTGAGCTTGGTATTCAAGTTATTACTGCGAGTAGCGGTTTTGATGCTATAGAGATTATCAGCAAGCAACAAACCAAAACCCTCAAAACAAGCAAAAGTGACAAGCAAAGTCTGTCGAATAAAACGCAACGCTCCAAAGCAGAAGCTCGTAATGAAGTTGGCAAAAAATCAAATAACGCGCTTTATACGGACGAGACGAGTACTGAGGACAAAGGGGCGGTTCAGGATAAAGGCCATATTGATCTGATATTTATGGACATTCAGATGCCGCGTATGTCAGGTCATGAAGCGGCGCGCCAAATTCGTAACATTGAAAATGAAGACAGCCGTATTCCTATTATCGCTTTGACGGCTCATGGTTTGGCTGATGAACGTGACAAGCTTATCGCAAGCGGCATCAATGATTACGTGGGTAAGCCGATTAGCCAGCCGCAATTACTACAAGTATTGCAAAAATGGCTGGGACGTACAACGCAAGCCCCACAATTAACGGCATTACCACATACGACTTCACCAGACGCGGGCTTGCAGAAAGGCGATACGCCGCTGATAGGTTTACAAAGCGATTATTCTCCAAATGAAGACGCTGAAAAATATTCGTCGTGGCCTTCAGACTCTACCATCATGGCGTATCTTCTTGTTAAAGGAGAGCAAAATAGTGAAGAGGATGGGTCTGACACGGTGAAACCGCGAAAAATCACTCGGCCTTTATCGTTGAAAAAGATCCGAGATGACTATTTACGTGACAGTCAGCCCCGCGAGGATTATAGACGAGAAACACCGCGCACTACCCAGCCACGTTACGAAAACTTTCGTTTGCAAAAGCAAGAGGACACCTCGTTATTATATTCAGACAATAGCATGGTCAATCGCTCTCGCAACGAAAACACAGCGCATATAGATTCAACGCTGCATGAGCAAAACAGAAAAGAGGTAAGCAGTAAACCGTTGGATATTTTAGATTGGCAAGATGCGCTTACTCGTTCAGCGAACAAACCTGATTTGGCGGCCAAATTGATTATTATGATGCTTGATACGATCAATGATGAAAAACAGGCGCTAACCCAAGCATGGGAGGTGCGCGACCGTCATATGTTAGCGCAAATTGCCCACCGTATCTTAGGAGGCAGTCGATACACGGGCGTACCGCAATTGCGTCAAGCCAGTCAGGATTTAGAAGATAAATGTTTATTGAACATTCAACATACGACGCCCGCGCAATTTGCTATGCTTGAGCCTTACTATACCGCGCTATTGACTGCACTAAATAATTTACAAATGCTGGATCTATCTGCCTATCCTCAGCTTAATTACCACCGTCTAAGTGAAAACGATATGACGTGGAAGATGATATAAGCAAAATGGTAAGCAACGCTTTTGTCTATTAGATCAATGCCGTTCATTGAGTGTCAGATAAATGGGCTTGCTTCATTTTCATTGATAGAGTGAGTTCAGTATAAAAACGAGACAACGGGACGAATATTAATTTTTTGCAGCCTCTGTCGGTCTAGGCACAGCAAGCCAAAAAAATTTATATTAGTTCCACGTCATGATGTAACGTAATGGTTTTATTTAGAATCGACGATAGTATTGTGAGGGTATCGTGACAGTCAGTTATTGCTGGGGTAGGAGAAAGGTAAGCCTGCTAATATTGCTCCTATCTATACTTTATTAATTTTTAAAAGGACGGTTATGAACGCGATTGCAACGTACCAATATAAGACACTACAAGTGAGTATC
The DNA here is from genome assembly GCA_963744895.1 of uncultured Gammaproteobacteria bacterium. Lineage (GTDB taxonomy): Bacteria > Pseudomonadota > Gammaproteobacteria > Pseudomonadales > Moraxellaceae > Psychrobacter. The sequence goes on along the minus strand of CAVUUW010000003.1, from coordinate 234,621 downwards.
ACCAACCAAATATTAACGGTTACCTTAAATCGTCCAAACAAAAAAAATGCCATGAGTTTTGAGCTAATAAATGAGATGATTGTGCTGGCAGGGCGGATTGGTAAGGATAAAACCATACGTGCGGTCATTCTAAATGGCGCAGAAGAAACGTTTTGTGCGGGTATTGACCTCAGTGATTTGAATCATCCAAAAAACAAAGTATTTGCGCTGTGGGAGCTGATGAAACCATGGCAAAGTGCCTTTCAGCGTGTTTGTCTTGTGTGGCGCGAATTGCCAGTACCGGTCATTGCTGTTTTAGAAGGGTATTGTATTGGCGCAGGATTACAGCTAGCGCTGGCTTGCGATATTCGTATCAGTCGCTCTGATTGTAAGCTGTCTATCATGGAAGCCAAGTGGGGATTGGTGCCAGATATGGGGTTGACCCAATCCGCTTTTGGTCTGGTGCCAGAAGACACGCTAAAGGAGCTGGCAATGAGTGCGCGTATTATTGATGCCGAGGAAGGTAAAACACTGGGTCTAATCAGCCACTGTAGCGACACACCACTTGAGCACGCACAGAATTTGGCTGCTGAATTTGCAGAGCGCTCGCCTGATGCCGTGTTAGCAAGTAAGCGCATTATCAATGCTATGTATCAGCAGCCAAAGATAACTTTATATAAAGAAAAAGTCTGGCAGCTCAAAATGATGCTCGGTCACAACCGTAAACTGGCCCTAAGAAAAGCCAAGCAGGCCAGTACCGCGTTTGCTAAGCGTCAGTTTAGCTAACAAGCCTTTCGCTAAGATGTTGTAGGTTTCAACGTAGTCAATCCTAAATCTGAAAGCGCCCCTATTATAATGCGCTACTGAAATAAATTTTACTTGCTTACTGTGTAGACAAAAGCGGTGTAAAATTCATCTCAGTAGCGCTATATTTATTTTACAGCGGATTGACTAGACTCTGACCTTGTTATTGCTAGCGTTTACTTTATTAGTGGTATACATCTGTTGAAATATGAATGAAAAGTACAATATAACAGTGTTCGCTTTCCTAAATACAGGTAACTATGCACTATTATTGATGGCGGTTATTTCAGTAGTAATGCGAAACTAACCCTCCTGAAACACAAATAATAAAACACCTACTATAGAAAATGGTCTGAATATGTCTGCTCCAAAATCTTCTTTACCCAATAAACCTATTGTTTCTGAGCGCGTACGTTCTGCTGACTTGCCCGTTGCATGGATCATGATGCTTGGACTTATCGTAGCCGTAGGGCCATTATCTATTGATATGTATCTGCCCGCATTACCGTCTATGGCAGATGACTTTGGGGTATCAACTGCCTTTATGGCCAACTCAGTGCCTGCTTACTTTTTAGGCTTGGTATTTGGTCAGCTGTTTTATGGGCCATTTAGTGATCGAGTTGGTCGCGTTAAGCCTTTATATATTGGAATGACACTATATGTAATCGCCTCAGTTATTTGCGCTACAACGAATAATGAGTATATATTGTTTATTGGACGCACAATGCAGGCGCTTGGTGCTTGTGTGGGGGCGGTAGTGACTCGTGCTGCCATTCGTGATCGCCTGACGGCTAAGCAAACGGCTAAAGCTTTTTCTATCATGATTTTGGTGATGGGCTTAGCGCCTATACTGGCACCCTCACTTGGGGCTCTGTTTTTACAGTTTTTTAACTGGCACTCTATTTTCTGGTTTTTGGCAGCATTTGGTATGCTCAATTTGCTGCTCACTAAGTTTTTCTTTTTTGAAACCTTAACTGAAGAAAACCGTAATGTGCGTCCTGCCAAAGAAGTTTTGAGCCAGTATTGGGATTTGTTAAAAGACCCTACCTTTAATTATCCAGCAATTGGCGGTGGTCTGCTGATGGGTGCGATGTTTGTCTATATCAGTTCAGCGTCTGAGTTGATTATGGATACATATGGTGTATCAGCGACTCACTTCGGTTGGCTTTTTGGGATGAATGCGGCAGGCTTTGTGGCTCTAACCCAATTAAACCAGTGGCTTACCAATCGCTTCCGTATTTTAAGTATCTTGCGCTTTGGCGCGATGATGCAGGTTATTTCTGCAGGCGTGTTATTTTTCATTGGTCTGATATTGGGTACAGATGCGTGGTTGCCATTAGTGCTTGCCTGTATTTTCTTCTGTATTGCAGGTTTGGGACTGACTCAGCCAAACGCTTCTGCGATTGCATTGGCCTTCCAAAAACGCCGTGCTGGTATGGCAAGTGCGTTACAAGGCTCGCTTATGTTTTCCGTGGGTATTTTTGGTGGTTTATTATTAAATCTGTTTCCAGTTAACCCAGTACTTAAGGTCGGTGTTGCTATGTTTGCATTGATGAGCATTGGTACTTTTTTAGTATGGAAAATCGATCGCAATCTGAATCTTGACGAAGCAGGCTAAGTCAAAATCATCCTTATCTTCATATTGTAATTTCAAAAGCATTTATACATTTGCGATGTATAAATGCTTTTTTTATGCGTTTTATTTCTTCGGTTATATATTACCCAACTCTATGAAATCATTTATTAAATACCAATAAATTAGAAAAACTTAATTTGTATATCCAAATTATATGCAATAACGACTAATTTGAGTAAATTTTGCATAATAACTCAACATAATTATTGCAATCATGGAGTTAGGTAAGTATTATCTACGTAACATTCTGTAAGTAAATATTATAGGGATATTACCTAACCTTGCTAGATTATCATTCAGTAAAATGTACAACAACGTTGAGCTTTAAGGGTAGATTATGATGCAGTTATATCGAGTGTTACCAATCGTGTTGAGTGTTGGCCTATTTGGCTGTAATAACTCTTCCACTCAAGAAAATGTCAGTGCAGCTGGTACACCAGAAACGGGAACCACAGACAGTTTTGTTAGTAAACTGCCTGATACTGCGCCCGTTGTTAAGGTAGCCACTACAGGTACAACGCCGCCGTTTTCGTTCCAAGATGATTATGGCAATATGCAAGGTATTGATATTGATTCCATTCGCGCTATTGGCGAAGAACAGGGGTTTAAGGTCGAATTCTATAAAGAAACTTGGCAAAACCTGTTTGACAGTGTTGAGTCAGGCAGTCGAGATTTGGGCATTGCAGGTATTTCTTATAAAGAAGATCGAGCGGTTAAATACGGTCTATCGACACCTTACTTTTTTAATCCAGCAGCCATCATGTATATTAAAGACGGTTTGAATATTAACAGTTTAGAAGATTTGCAAGGTATGAATGTAGAGGCTGTGGAAGGCACAAAGCAAGAAGATCAGCTAAAAGCAATGGGTAGTTATAGTAGTTTAACGACTAAAACTACTCCTTTTTTGATGTATGAGGATCTCGTACAAGGCAAGGTAGATGCTATATTGCATGACTTGCCTATTTTGCAATATACGGCAAAAAACTATCCAGAATATGACGTCAAAATTGTTCCTTATGAAGGTCAGGATAATCCAGCCGCTCAGCAAGTAATCTTGATGGCGAAAGGCAATAGTAAGCTTATCAACCAAGTAAATGACGGTATTGCCAAGCTAAAAGCGAATGGGACCTTTAAAGAGATTGAAACTCGCTGGCTTGGTGAGACAGAAAGTCCAACGGTTAATACTTCTTCTGCCACTACTGAGCAAGCAAACTAAGGGACGATCAATATGGCTACAATAAATAATGCAGATAACAAACGTTATCAAGGTCTAATCATTTCAATTGCACTATTTTTGACATTGATTGGTGCTTTGCTCGCGTTTACGTTTTATACCTCAAGTCTATTAGAAAGAAACACGGCTTTAATTGATCAAACCAACAAAGTTGCTAACAGTGCGCAAGCAGTAATTAAAGATCTTTTCGATCTAGACGCGAGTTATGGTGAAGATACTAACTCTCCTCACATACAACGAGTACTAGAGCGCTTAGAGCGCAACACAACGTCGATTACCAGCTCTATTGCGGCTATTGAGCAAGGCGGAGAGATTACTGATACCGAAGGCAGAACTTATAAATTGCCGAGGATTGATAGTGATGCGCAAACAAATATTGCTGCTGCTAATGAGCAATGGAAAGCATTAGAACCTAAAATTCAAGCATATCTCAAAGATGCTGACAATATTATGGTTCCTTCTGCAGATGACTTGACGCAAGCGGTAGAGCAAGCAAAAACGTCAAGTCTATTGATCAACGACTCGTTAGACAATTTGACTAACGACGTGTTCAACAGTGCAGAGCGAGAAGCCAGCACTATTCGTCTGATTCAGGCACTTGGTGTTGTGGCAATCTTTGCCTACTTCTTGATCTTCGTATTCTTCTTTGTACGTCGTCTGCGCGAAACGGATGCTGAGGCACTAGCTGCTCGTCGTGAAACTCAAGAAATTATGGAGACGGTTAATACCGGTCTGTTCTTGCTTGATAAAGACTTACGTATTGGTCAACAGCATTCTCGAGCACTGAATAACATTATTGGTGCGGACAGTTTGGCGGGAGAGAACTTTACCAATGTTCTACGTGGCCGTATTTCGGATAAAGATCTAAAGACCACACAGCAATTTATTGAGCAGCTTTATAATCCGCGAGTTAAAGAAAAACTGGTGGATTCACTCAATCCATTGCACAAAGTGATGCTACATAACAATTCTGGCAATAAAGCATTGAATGATCGCTTCTTGGACTTTAAGTTCTCGCGTGTTTATGACAATAAAGACATTGCTCGTATTTTGGTCAACGTGAACGATGTATCAGATGCCGTTTATTTAGAGCAGCGTCTAGAAAAAGAACGTTCGCAAAATGACATGCAGATTGAGATGCTAACCACCATCTTAAATGTAAACCCAAAAATCATTAACGAGTTTATTGCCAATACTCAGATGCACATCGAAAAGATGAACAACATCTTGAAAAACCCTGGTAGCTCACAATACGAGCTTGAAGGTAAGTTAAAGGCTATTTACCGTGAAATGCATAGCTTAAAAGGCGAAGCTTCTGCACTAAAACTGCACAGCTTTACCAAAATTGCGTCAGAAGCAGAAGACAAGTTGCACTCGCTGCAAAACCAAGGTCAGCTATCAGGTAATGACTTCTTACCTTTGGCAGTCCATTTAGATGACTTGTTAAGCTTATCGAATACCATCTCGACCTTGGGTGAGCGCATCAACCGCGCTGCACCACCAAGCGCTAAACCTGCGCAAGCATCAGCGGTCTTGGATAGTAACCGTGCTAAAGGCGACATCTTAAAACCTATCGTGACGGAACATAAAGCATCAAACCATGCAATTGGTGGTACGGATATGGGTCAAGATATCGATTTGGATAGTGATGCAGAGGATGAGCAACTGTCTTTTTATAAGGACTTTGCAAAAGACATCGCAGCAAGACAAGGCAAGCAAGTACAGCTTAAAAGTGAGTCGTTGACGCAAACGCAGATACCTGCTCATCTTGCTAAGCCGATCAAAGAGATCAGCATTCAGCTAGTACGTAATGCGGTCGTACACGGTATTGAAACCCCAGAAGTTCGCCACGCGACTGATAAAAACGCAGTAGGAACGATTGACTTAGAAGTAAAAGACAATGGTTCAGACATCGTATTGGTCGTACAAGATGATGGTAAGGGTATCGATTATGATGGTATCCGTACAAAATTGAGCAAAGAAGGTCGCTTCAGCACCGAAGAGGCGAGTCAGCTTGGGCAGAATGATCTGCTTAAACATCTATTTTCTTCAGGTTTTTCTACCAAAGAAGATACAGACGAAGATGGGGGCCGTGGCGTTGGTCTTGATATCATCAAAGCGCAAGTAAAAGACTACAATGGCAAGCTGAATGTAAATAGCGAACTGGGTCAGATGACACGGTTTGTCATTACTTTACCGAAAGCTTAATTAAAAACAGTAGGTATATTGTCAGGGACGACAAGCACTTCATTAAAGGTAGTAGATAGATTATGCATAAGTTAATGATTGTTGATGACTCAAATATTATTAGAAATCGTATTCAACGTGCGTACGACTCAGGTCAGTTCATGTTGGTTGCTACGGCCACCAGCGGTGTTCAAGCGATTGAGAAATTTAATATACATCGTCCTGATGTGATTACCATGGATTTGACCATGCCGCAAATGGATGGCCTTGAATGTATTGAAAAAATCATTGCCATTGATCCTAATGTCCGTATTTTAGTGGTGTCAGCGTTGTCTGACAAAGCCACTGGCATTGAAGCATTGTCATTGGGCGCTAGCGGATTTTTATGTAAGCCCTTCTCAGAAGAGGAGCTTGTAGAGTCTTTGGATGAGCTGATGCAAGACTAATAATATTCAACGATTTAAGTAGATGTCATTATGAAAGAACAAAAGCTACAGATTTTTTTAAGTATTATTAGTAATTATTTTAATCAGTTTGGGGGAGAGGAGCTTGTCGCTGATACCCCATACTTGTTGGAAAATAAACAGCCAAAAGTTCATGACTATACTGGCGTCATCGGTATATCAGGTGAGCAAAAAGGCGTGGTGTATTTTTCGGCGACCCGTCAGTTATTGTCTTCTATATTAGACAATATGGGTGAAACGGATAAAAGTGAAGCGAATTATATAGATCTGGCTGGTGAGGTTGCCAATACGATCGCAGGCAATGCGCGCAAAGAGTTTGGTTCAGAGTTCCATATTTCTGTGCCTTTTGTGTTCAAAGGCTCGCCGCAGAGTATTGTACTGCCGAACGATGAGCGTTCTTTTATCATTCCCATCACTTGGCATGCTCAAGTTGGCGAAATTGTAGTCTGCTTGCAGGACTAACAAACCTGTAGCGCAATAAAGATGGATACTAATATATCATGGTTAAAGTAGAAAAATTGGGTGTATTTCTTAGTTCAATCAACGCATTCTTTGCACAGATTGGAAGCTCGGAAGTGTCTATTGACACCCCTTATTTAAGTAATAACAAAAGTGCTATTGGTTTTGACTATAGCGGTATCATCAAAATCTCAGGACCGCTTGAAGGCTGTGTCTATGTGAGTGCGCCTAGTACCATGTTACGTGAGGTAATAAAAGTGATGGAAGAACCTGATTCTTCAATCACGATGATGAAAGATTTATTGGGTGAAATGGCCAATACGATTTCTGGTAACGCTCGTACTGATTTTGGGTCGGAGTTTATTATCTCTCCGCCCCATATCGTTGAGGGCGCACCAAGTATGTCTTACTTACCCAAAGATCGTCAAAGCTATATCACGCCGTTTACGTGGCATGGTTATAAAGCGGTGATTGGCATTTGTATTAATTAACCCAAATCCATGCTAAAAAAGCTACGCTAAAAGATGAATAGCTTTGGTCCATTAAACAGCTTGAGTCTTAGTTAGCTTTGCAACAATGATGAACCAGAAAAGGCGATACTATATGTATCGCCTTTCGCTGTTTGCGGTCTTTAGATTTATGGCTATGTCTCTGTTTTTAGAGCGATAAACTGCTGGAGATTTTAACCCGTTGTGTGATAAAATACGGCACGGCTATTTTTATCACTTTATTTATCGTCTAGATATGAGCTGCTCGCTTATGTCTGACAATAGCTTTTTTTAAACCAACCAATGACACACACATCATGGCAAAAAATTGCTGGGTGTTTGGCGACTTGATTAATTTGTAAAGCGTTAATGTTGTTTTCATGAGCATTAATGGCTAGCAGATGCGTGTCGCCAGATAGGTAATTTTTGTGATGTGGAGGCATAACCCAACCAATAGGATATATTCTCATGGCTACAAAGAATCCAACCAAAATCGAAATGCGCGACTTGTTACAAGCCGGCGCTCACTTTGGTCACCAAACACGTTTTTGGAACCCAAAAATGGGTCCATACATCTTTGGTGCACGTAACAAGATCCATATCATCAACTTAGAGCACACCGTAAAAGCATTCAACGAAGCGTTGACTTACGTAAACGGCCTAGCTGCTAAGAAAAACAAAGTATTGTTCGTTGGTACTAAGCGTGCAGCAAGCGGTATCGTTCGTGAGCAAGCAGCGCGTGCTGGTATGCCATACGTTGACCATCGCTGGTTAGGTGGTATGTTGACTAACTGGAAAACACTACGTCAGTCAATCAACCGTCTAAAAGAGCTTGAAAAGCAAGCAGAAGACGGTACTTTCGCTAAGCTAACCAAGCGTGAAGCGCTAGAGCGTACTCGCGATATGGAAAAACTTGAGCGTTCACTAGGCGGTATCAAAGACATGGGCGGCCTACCTGATGCTATCTTCGTTGTAGACGTAGATCACGAAGCAATCGCTATTAAAGAAGCTAAAAACCTAGGTATCCCAGTTATCGGTATCGTTGATACAAACTCTAGCCCAGACAACGTTGATTACATCATCCCAGCTAACGACGATGCTATCCGTGCTGTTTCTTTGTATGTGACCTCTATGGCTGATGCTATCATCGCTGGTAAAGAGTATGCACAGACTCAGGCTGGTGGTAAAGCTGAGCAAGCACCTACGACTGAAGAAGCGCCAGCTGAAACAGAAGAAGCGGCAACTCCAGCAGAATAAATAGCTGACCCAAAAGGTTTAACTTTGTAAGGATACCTTGATAGCTTGTCTATCTGCATCCATATAAGGTTATTAACAGCGTACAAGTAAGCTTATAATAGGCATGATGTAGTTTTACTCGTCATGCCTTCTTATTGATAGACAGCTCGTGAATAGACGAGTATTGTTGCTTCTATTTGTCTTCGTTATACTTTGCACTGGTGATGTGGCATCTTTTATAGTGACCAGTAATGAGCGCTTTTATCAAGATAAGAGCCGCTTCCATAAATGAATAGTACTGACAGATAGTAAAAAACATCAAATATAAGTCAAGCACTCCCATACATAACAATATTGAGGTAACTCTTATGTCAGAAGTAAAAGTATCTGCCAAAATGGTAAAAGAATTGCGTGACCGTACTGGTCTTGGCATGATGGAATGTAAAAAAGCGCTAGAAGAATCAAACGGTGATGTTGAAGTTGCCATTGATAACCTACGCAAATCTGGTCAAGCAAAAGCAGCTAAAAAAGCGGGTAACATCGCAGCTGATGGCGCGATCATCATCGCTCAAGGCGACAATAAAGCATTCTTGTTAGAAGTTAACTGCCAAACTGACTTCGTTGCAAAAGATGACAGCTTCAATGCTTTCGCAGAAAAAGTGGCTAACATTGCGCTAGAAAACAACGTCACTGACGTTGCTGCTATCTCTGAATTGCCTTATGGCGATGGTCAGACTGTTGAAGAAGCACGTGTATCATTGGTACAAAAAATCGGTGAGAACATTCAGATCCGCCGTGTTGAAGTACTTGAAGGTGCTAACATTGCTTCATACCGTCACGGTCTACGTATCGGTGTTGTCGTATCTTATGAAGGCGGCACTGCTGACACTGGTAAAAACCTTGCAATGCACATCGCTGCATTCAACCCTGTTGCTGTCGATGACGAAGATGTAGCTGCTGATGTATTGGCGCGCGAAAAAGACATCATTGAGTCTAAAGCTCGTGAGTCTGGCAAGCCTGACAATATCGTTGAAAAAATGATCGAAGGTGGCCTACGTAAGTACCTAGACGAAGTAACTTTACTACGTCAGCCATACGTAATGGACAATGAGAAAAAAGTTGGCGACGTACTAAAAACTGAAGGCGTAAAAGTACTTGGTTTTAAACGTCTAGAAGTTGGTGAAGGCATCGAGAAGAAGCAAGAAGACTTCGCTGCTGAAGTTGCTGCTACTCAGGCTGCTAACAAGTAAGCTATAATTTTACTAAAAGTGGCTGTAAATAGAGACTTTGAATCTTGGATACAAGTTATTTGACATTCAAAGTTTGGCTTTATCTTTAACGTTATGAATAAAAAGTAGAGCTACTAAGTAAAATAAGTAAAAAGCCCGTTAATCCATTAACGGGCTTTTTTGTGTTCGAGTTTTAGATTTAGAGTCTTAATTTAGCGTAAGGCCGCATAAGCTGAGTTGTTATAACTGGCATTATTGTTACTGGTGGTGCCGTAACTGACATTCTGTAGACCATTATTGATATTGGCGCTGCTTGTTTGACTATTAGCGCTTATGCTGGCATCAGAAAGCCCAGCATCATTCTTGTATAAACTATGATAGCGACTCATCACTCGTTGTACATAGTTGCGGGTTTCTTTAAAAGGCGGGATACCACCGTACTTATCGACATTTCCTTCACCAGCATTATAGCCTGCGACTGCATGCTCTACATTGTTGTTAAAGCGGCGCATGAGCCAAGCGATGTATTTGGCAGAGCCTTCAATATTATCGGCAGGGTTCCAAGGGTTACTCACGTTGAAGCGGCGAGCCGTTGCAGGCATTAGCTGCATAAGACCTTGCGCCCCAACAGGAGAGCGAGCATTAGGATTGAATGCGGATTCGGTATGCATCATGGCTTTCATAAGCGCTGGATCAACGCCATTTCGCGCAGCGGAGGCTCGAATGTAACTGTCATAAGCGTTACGACTCGCGCTATTGCTAGCAGAGCTACTGCCATAGTCATTACTGTTACTACTGCCGTCATACATTTTTGAGTCTTTGTAGTAAGTCACTTTTACTTTTTTGGTAAATTTATCAAAACTACCACTTGGATTGACGTTCGTCAGTAGAACCTGACCACCTTTGTCTTTATAGATATACATATTGCCTGCTTGAGCAGCAAGAGGAGTGACTGAGATGGCGAGTGTAGTGAGTAAAACAGGAGACAAGCAGCGATTAACTAAGGTGGCAATATTTATCATAGGGTTATCACTTTTTCTCGAGTAGTAGCAAATTGCTTTGCTTATAGGCGTGTAATTTGGCGCATTTAAGCGGTCATTGTGTTCGTAGGATTTATAGCTACGAGGGACATAGCGACCTAGCAAAAACCACGTCTAACTAAAAACCACTTGCGATAGATACAAAAAACAATAGTTGCTTACTATAACATACAATGACTTTCCAACCCATTTGATTGTGGAATAAAAGATGAAATTATCATATTGATTTTTAAATAACCGCAAATAAATCAACATGATGCTATACCAAAGCTGGTTTAATATGACTATCGGTGATCTATTTTTTAGGATAGTGCACGCTTGGATATACGGCGTTTATTACAATGAAAAATTGTTCAAACACACTGAATAAAGCTTCTCAAAATTACGGAAATGCTCACTCATGATCATATCTTCAACTAACGAACGTACTGATAAAAATAGGCACCCAAACCGCGGTGACGAGGCCATTAACGGCTAGCCCAAATGCAGCGTAACGCCCAGCGGTGTGACTAATCTGCCATGCTTCTACTGTACCGAAAGCGTGAGCAGCCAGTCCAAGCGCTAGGCCTTTGGCACGGTCATCGTCGATGCCGCGGAACAAGAAACGCGCTAACATACCACCGAGTAACCCTGAGACAATAATAATCAAGTTTGCCATCGCTAATGGCGCTTTGATCAAATCTGCCACACTCAAACCGATGGGTGTGGTGACTGAACGCGTAGCAAAAGCAAGTATCGTGTCATGACTTAATGAGAATACATAAGCCAACGACATAGGTAGTAACGCGCCAACGACACTCGCAATGACCACGATCAAAGTGAGCTTCTTAATCGGCAATCCTTTAAAGTTCATCGCTGCGAGTGGCACGGCCAAGAGTACTGTGACATATCCCAACAGATGATCAAATACAGGCTTGGCAGCGCTGTAATAATTATTGTAATCCCACTGCAATATAAATAGGAAGACTAGAACCAGAACAAGCGCGGTAATGACCATCGGTAGCCACGAGAGCTTACGTGCTAATACGCGAGCAATGACGTGTGCCGCCAAAGTTAATAGTATTGCCGCAAGGGTCGCCATCAATACGCTATCAAATATCATGATATCTCCTAGCAGCTTACAGCTGTCCCTTTTGCTCATCAATGGTGACTTTATCGCTAGCATCTTTGTGATTTAACCAGCGGTTAGCAAGTATCGCCAATCCCCAAAGCGGAATCAATGTACTGATGATCATGGTGAGTAGTACACCCCACAGTTCATCTCCTAGAGCGAATAGCAACAATCCTGCACCCGCTGAAACGGGCAAGAAAGCAAAGCCACTATCGACCAATAAGGTATTACTGGCTCTGGTCAGCCAACTCGGCAAGCCTTTAAGCAATCGCCAAGCCATCAAAATAAAGAACATCGCGACCAATCCAACAATATTGGCGGCTTTTTCTATACCTGCCCACTGACAGATTATAACGGCAGATTCACGGACAAAAATTACCATCGCTAGCGTTAGGATTAATGCCAGCCATAAAGGCGGAGAGGAGGGGTGAGTAGCTTGCATAAGAAATCGTGGCCAAGTCAGATAGGGCTAGGGCGTGATAATCACGTCCTACAGTCGATATTTATTGAATACTACAAGCGATTATATATAGAGCAGACAAACTAATAAAGGCTATAGGATCATAACGTTTTTGGTGACCCTAAAAAGATTACAGCAAACCAAGACGATACGCCATATAAAAAAATGAGCGATATCGTTTGATATCGCTCATTTGTTACAAATAAAAAGACTGTTCTAAATAGTGAGTCACTTAAAAAAGAAGAGCGGTTTACGTCTGTGAGTCAGATACAGGCGCTTCTTTGACAGCAGTAGCTTGTGCAGCAGTTGCAGTGGTCGCATTTGACGCATTGAATTCATCAAACGCTTTTTCTTCTGCTTCCGTCATTGTTTGTTCTTCGTCTTCATCTGGTTTTTCAAACTCTTCAAGCACTGGCATCAACAACGTGGCTTGCGCTAAGGGCAAGACATCCAATGGATTTAAGTTGGCTTGACCAAGCAGTTGTCTGAGTCGCTCGCTTGGCAAACGAATGGTCAAACATTCATGACCATTATCATCATAGCTTTCTTCTAAGATAACGCCCAGCTCATACAATGTATTTTTGAATTGGCCAGCGCTATAAGGCAGCGTTAAATCAAACGTGGTCAATTTACCAGTTAATAACTGCTGGACGGCGAGTGTCAATCCTTCCATACCGAGATTTTCTCTAGAAGAAACATAAACACGGTTCGGTTGACCTTCGCTAGCATAGCCGATATGGGCAGGCTCATCGGTCAAATCAATCTTGTTATAAACGTTGAGCACTGGCACATCGTTATCGATTTCAGCCAATACGTCTTTGACCGCTTGAATCTGCTCATGCATGTCTTCGCTAGAAGAGTCGATGACATGTAGCAACAAGTCTGCTTCCAAGGTTTCTTCAAGCGTGGCATGAAACGATTCGACCAACTCATGCGGTAGATGACGCACAAAACCGACAGTATCGACTAATACCACTCGGCCCACACCTTGCCAATCTAAGCGGCGTAAGGTGGGATCGAGCGTGGCAAACAGCTTATCGGCGGCGTAGATGTTTTCATCGACCAAGCGATTGAATAGCGTAGATTTACCCGCATTGGTATAACCCACAAGCGAGATGGTCGGGACATCAGATTTTTGGCGGCGGGCTCGACCTTGAGCACGGGTTTGCCGTACCTTTTCTAACCTACTTTTTAGCTGATTGACACGAGTTTGCAATAGGCGACGATCCGTTTCGAGCTGAGTTTCACCCGGCCCGCGTAAACCGATACCACCTTTTTGACGCTCCAAATGCGTCCAACCACGTACCAAACGCGTTGAGAGGTGATTGAGCTGCGCCAGTTCTACCTGTAACTTACCTTCATAAGTACGGGCGCGCTGAGCAAAGATATCTAAAATCAAACCTGTACGGTCAAGTACGCGGCACTTCACCAAAGATTCGATATTACGCTCTTGCGAAGGCGACAAACTGTGGTTAAAAAGGACGATATCGGCATCGTGCTCGCGAACCAGTTCTGCTATTTCTTCTGCTTTACCGCTACCCACAAAGTATTTGGCATCAGGTCTTTGACGCGAGCCTGTGACCAAGGCCAAACGATCAGCACCTGCTGAGTCTGCCAGTAGCTCAAATTCGCCAAGATCATCTGGATCTTGGATTTGGCGGATGTCTAAATGTACAATAATGGCGCGCTCGCCACCTTCATGTCTTTCAAAATAGTCCAAAGAGTATCACCTATCAATAAAGTAAATAAATCGCCACAATACTAAAGCTTGAAAAAGCAGTGCATAAAAAAATGATTCGTTACCATAACCTATCATCTTATAAAGCCAGCTATCAATGTATCAGTAGTTAACTCATAAAAGTATAATGCACAACAGTATTAATGTAGCGTTCAGATAGCCATTTATATGTGGTCTTATCACTTGATATTAAAGGGTATTGGCATAATTAGTAATGACTTTATGTTACAGCGTAGATTGCGGAATGGGTTTTGGATACAAGGATTGCTATTTGTGTTTATTATTTAATAATGAAGCGTTGAGCGTATAGTAGTAGAGCTTGGATTGGACTTAACGAAGTGGCGCAATAATTTCAGTGCACAATTCATCACTGACTGACTGAATTTTGTTATACTCATGGCGCTTGTAAAATATATAATCATTAGTTTTAATCACGAGGGATACAGATGAGCCAATCTAAGTCAGGCTTTTCACTCAAACGGCAGTTGGGACGCGGCAGACAAATTGCGGGCATGACCACAACCATCGCTGGTGGCATGCGCGCCGCCCAACGCATTGGAGCGTTCAAGCAACCACCACGCGAGACTTTGCCACGCTATATCCAAACCTTTTGTCGCAAAATGGCAGGCTCCTTTGGTATCAAAGTCGTCGCCGTCGAGCCAGTACAGCAGCATCATGGCTTATGGGTATCCAATCATGTGTCATGGATGGATATTCCTGTGGTCGGGACACTTAGTCCTGCTTTTTTCTTATCCAAAGCGGAAATCGGGGAGTGGCCTGTATTTGGTAAACTCGCCCAAGCGGCTGGCACCGTATTTATTGAGCGTGGTTCCGGCGATGCAGGATCGGTTGCCGCGCAAATCGCGAGCTTTTTGACCGAAGGGTTTTCGGTAATATTTTTTCCAGAAGCCACTACGACGGATGGTAAAAAGATTAAGCGTATCCATGGTACTTTGCTACAAGCGGCTATTGATGCAGATGTGCCTGTGCGTCCTCTTGTGATTGCTTATGTCAATAAAGACGGCACGTTAAGTGACGCGTTACCGTACTATGGTAAGCTTACGATGAAAGACAGCCTAAAAAAGGTGCTTGATAGTAAAGGCGTTACCGCTTATGTACTGCCTCTTGAGCCAATAAACCCAACAGGTAAGAATAAAAGCGAGCTGACCAATTTATTACAAGCACGTATGCAAGAAGGCCTGACCGAACTGCATTCGCGTGTCTTAACAACGGCGCCAAAAGCCTAAGAAAATTTTTAAGTTAAGACATAAAAAAGGCGCAAACTTTATGGGTTTGCGCCTTTTTTTATTACCGTCCGTTCAAAATAAAAAGCTCTACTGGTAAAAACGTTTGCTTCAGTTCACAAGAGCCCTATAAGTATTAGTCTATGGAGACGGGTTTGGATGCTGCGCGTGAACTGCTTCAATAGCCTCTAATACGTCTTTGCTCAATGTAACATTGACACTATCAATATTAGATTTAAGCTGCTCGGTAGAGGTTGCGCCAATGATATTACTGGTAACAAACGAGCGCGTATTGACAAATGCCAACGCCATCTGTGCCATGTCTAACCCTGCATCGGCCGCAATTTTGGCATATTGTTCGGTGGCTGATACGGCCTGATCGTTGGTATAACGCGCAAAGCGATCATACATGGTCAGACGCGCACCAGCTGGGCGTTTACCATCAAGGTATTTACCAGATAACACGCCAAAACCAAGTGGCGAATAAGCAAGTAAG
Organism: uncultured Gammaproteobacteria bacterium; assembly: GCA_963744895.1. Classification (GTDB taxonomy): domain Bacteria; phylum Pseudomonadota; class Gammaproteobacteria; order Pseudomonadales; family Moraxellaceae; genus Psychrobacter. The sequence goes on along the minus strand of CAVUUW010000003.1, from coordinate 218,816 downwards.
CCAACGTTTTCACGATGAGCCATTTCTGCCATACCAACTTCATATAAACGGTTGAGTAGGCTATATGGGTTTTGAACAGTGATGGGGGCGATTAAGCCGTTTTTGTCCGCTTCCCAAAGATAGCGCATCAACCCCCAAGCGGTATCATTTGATAATCCATAAGCGCGAATACGTCCCTTTTTGATTTCATCATTCAACGCTTGAATGGTTTCTAAAAATGGCGTTAAATCATCCAATGATTGATGAGCCATTTCTTCAGTGTAACCGCGTTGACCAAAAAAATTGGCCTGACGTTCCGGCCAGTGTAGCTGGTAAATGTCAATATGGTCGGTTTGCAAACGTGATAAATTGCTATCGATTGCACTACTGATGTGGTCGGCATTGAAACGTGTCTGACCATCTCGTAAAAAATCCATCGGTGAGATTTTACTAGCCAGAATGACTTTGTCACGCTGTTTGGTTTTATTAAACCAAGTGCCCATAAATCGCTCAGTTGCGCCTTGCTTGTCTTTATCTGGTGGTGACGGGTACATCTCAGCGGTATCCCAAAAGTTCACCCCTTCGCTAAGTGCCATGTCCATTTGTGCATGGGCATCAGACTCGGTGTTTTGCTGTCCCCATGTCATAGTACCAAGGCAGATTTTCGAGACTTTTTCGTCGAGTTGTGGCAGCGTTTCGTATTGCATGCAATTGTCCTTTTTTAATTCGTTTTTGTTTTTTGTGTGGTGATCGTTAATAGAGAGTTTGAGCGACTATATAACCTGGCATAAGTGAAAATACCCATTGTAAGGCGCTACTGAAACAAATTTTTCTTGCTTGCTGTATCTATGCAGACAGAGGCTACGCAAAATTCATGTTAGTAGCACTGTGTCTTTTTATAGCTTATAGACGGTGGTTGAAATAACGGTACTGAATTAATTACATCAACTTGATACCCGTAACGCCAGGAGGCGTCACTTTAAAAACTTTTACTTTGAATAGCACGTCTTGTCCAGCGAGAGGGTGATTAAAATCCACTTCGATTTCGTCATCATCGATGGCACTAATGGTACCGGGCAACGTGTTTTTACCTTTGTCCTCAAACTCAACCATCATGCCAATTTCTGGATTGTCAGCGACTAGCGCAAACTGCGGACGGCTAAAGTGTTGGATATTATCAGGATTCCATTCGCCAAACGCTTGCTCTGGCTCAAGGTGTGCGGTACGCGTGTCACCTGCGCGAAGATTCATCAGTACTTGCTCAAAGCCAGGTAATAAGCTCTCATCACCAATCGTTAAGCTGACAGGCGCGTCGCGGCTAAAGGTAGAGTCAATCACCGTACCATTCTCTAGCGAAACCTCAAAATGCAGCTTTACAAGGCTGCCGTGAGTGATACGAGTGTCTTCATTGGGATTAATAAATTGCGAGTCGGTCATAATAAAAGCCATCTATTGCTTAAGTAAAAAACTGAGAGTTTCAGTAATGTGAGAAATGATAAGCCATCTGGAAAACGTTGTAAGCGTAAATAGTGTAACGCAAATAGTGTACTATATTTGGCATAACTAAATGGGCAAGCCTAAACAAGAGTGGCGTATCGATGGCAAATAAGCAACAAGGCCACATTAAAAAGTGGCAAGACGACAAAGGTTTTGGTTTTATTGAAACCGAGAATGGTGATTCTGTCTTTTTTCATACCAATGAGTTCAAAGCGCGCCGTCGCCCTGAGGTTGGCGAGCAAGTGATCTTCAGCATTGGTCGAGATAATCAAGGTCGCCTACAGGCAAAAGAAGTACAAGAACTACAATTTGTACAACAAAAAATGGCACAAAAAAATAAGCAAATCCGTCAGCGTAATACAAAGCGTAGTCAGCAAGCAGACTTTGAGTCGGGACAAAAAAAGCGCTTGTTCCTTGGAGCTGGATTTTATGGCGTTCTCATATTACTGGCAGTCACTGATAAACTAAGCTGGCTGGTTGTCATCTGGTATGCAGTTTTGGGCATTATCACCTATGGGATGTATGCCAAAGACAAAGCCGCTGCCCAAAGCGGCGACTGGCGAACGCCTGAGTCCACCTTACATTTACTCAGTGCGCTTGGTGGCTGGGTTGGGGCGATGGTCGCGCAGACGTATCTGCGTCACAAATCACAAAAGCCTGAGTTTCGTGTGACCTATTATTTGACCGTTGTGATCAATATGGCAGGGTTGTTGTTTATATTGGCAGGTGATGGTTTGGCGTTTTTAGAAGGATTACTGTAGACATTACCGACTATACAAGTCCTCTTATTACTATTTCTCTAATACCTGCTGATAAACGGCAGCATCTTTGTCCGAAAAACAACAAAAAATCACTTCACGAAGTGAAAAGGTATCAGCTTGTCTAAGATCATTCAATACAACTGTTTCTACAGTATTGATTGCCACTTTGGTGGCTTTATCTAGTGGATAACCATAAACGCCTGTGCTAATAGATGGAAAAGCAATGCTGGTAAGTTTTTGTGCCTCCGCTAATTCCAAAGACTTTTGATAACAACTGGCGAGCAGCGCTTCTTCATCGCGATGACCACCGTGCCAAATAGGGCCAACGGTATGAATCACATACTGACACGGCAAATTAAACGCGGGACTGATTTTGGCGTCACCAGTCTCACAGCCATTTAGCGTTCGGCAATACTCCAGCAGCTTAGAGCCTGCGCCTCGATGAATGGCGCCGTCCACGCCGCCACCGCCCAATAAGCTTGAATTGGCAGCATTGACAATGGCGTCCACGTTTAGCGTGGTAATGTCGGCTTTTAACACGGTCAAAGTAATAATCTGCTCGTTATTTATGGAATCAGATAAATGAATTTGCTTTTGGGAAATAGGGTTCGCCTGATTAATTGACATAGAAGAGTCCTTTTTAATTTATTCAATAATCATTTATTAATAAAGTCTAAAGGATTTTTTGGCATTGACTTGTATATGGTATGAGTATAATAAGTTGAGATTTATATACATAGGTCAGAAAACCCCATTTCTTTGTCACATAAGCCCATAAAAATGGCGGTTTAAAACGGCCCACAAGAAATAATTTATAGAAAATAAGAGAGCAATAATAATGAAAGTCGACGCTTATTTAGTCAATTCTTTTACACACAGTGGGACGGGCGGAAACCCTGCTGGTGTAGTACTAGACGCAGATAAACTGTCTAAGAAAGAAAAACTAGCTATCGCAAAAGCCGTTGGCTACTCAGAGACCGCATTTGTCTCTAGCGATGATGAGGCCGATTATAACGTGTCTTTTTTTACCGTCACAGAGGAAGTGGATTTTTGTGGTCACGCAACCTTAGCGGTGTTTTCCACATTGTTTCAACAAGGCATCATCACTGATGGACAATATGTGCAAAAGACGAAAGCAGGGCTGCTGACGGTCACCATTGAGCCTGATGGACACATAGTGATGGGACAAAAATTACCAGAATACCTCGGTCACTATGGATACGGGACGATATCAAAGCTCATTGGTATTGAAGCCGCAACGCTTGAATCCACTCAGCTACCTATTGAGGTTATCTCCACAGGATTGTCTGATATGTTAGTTCCTGTGCCTCGTGGGTATCTTGACCAAATTCAGATAAATGAGCCTTTGCTTACGGAGTTTTGTAAAACACATAATATGATTGGTCTTCATGCTTTTGAACTGTGTGAAGAAGGGTCTGATATGACAGCAAGTTGTCGAAATTTTGCCCCTTTAGTCGGTATTCCAGAAGAGTCTGCGACGGGAAGTGCAAATGGTGCATTAGCATGTTATCTGACTAAGCATTTGGAGAATAAGGCGCTCGAGAATAAGCCTTTGAAAGATAAAGATGCGAGAAGCTTTGTTTTTGAACAAGGAAGGGCAATGGATTGTGTCTCTATTATTACAGCGTCTATTGAATTAAATGGGAGCGATATTTGTCAAGTGAAGGTGGGTGGATTTGCTCAAAATATTGGAATACAGGAAGTGGTCGTATAGGCCATCTATTATAAAAGCCTTATCGCTAAAATAACGTTCTGCTAGCATAAATTTTCCTCGCTTAAAGTAGACTAAGCATATAAAGAGTTATCATTAAAAACGATAAACAAAAAAAGGCGGGTTACGCATAGGTAACCCGCCTTTTACTTTTACAAAATTATTGAATGTCATCTAACGTCTAAGCACCGCGTTTTTTCTCTAAAAACAGCATATCAATAACAATCAATGCCACGCCAATGCTAATGCCCATATCCGCGATATTAAAGATTGGATAATGCCAAACGTCGGCATTATGCACATGAATAAAGTCAATCACATGGCCATGCAGCAAACGATCGATTAAATTACCAACTGCACCGCCAAGCACCAAAGCCAGACCGAACGACAGTAGCGTGGCTTTTCGTGGTGCTTTGATAAGGTAAATGATCAAAAACAGTGCCATTACCAGCGCCAAGCCTGAAAAAAACCACTTTTGCCAACCGCCTGCATCTGCCAAAAAGCTAAAGGCCGCGCCGTAATTATAAGCAAGCGTCCAGTTAAGAAACGGCTCAATCACGGGTACTGGCTCATGGAAGGTCAGTTTGGTTTCAGCCAGCCACTTCGTCCACTGATCGATTACAATGACGACCAATGATAGTAGATACCACATAAAAGCACGTTGACCATTAGCGATTACTTTTGGTGTCTTGGTCAAGCGACTTTTGGGCGTGGTTGAGCTGCCCGTTGTCGCATGCGCAGGCTTCGGCGAATGATCGACATCAGCAGGCGGCAGGTTATTATCTGATGAATTAGGCATAGTGGCGTACCTCACCATCACCACTGACATTGGTCACACAGCGACCGCAGATTTCGGGATGTGCGCTATCTATACCAATGTCATCGCGGATGTGCCAACAGCGCACACATTTAGTGCCGGTCGCCGCGCTAACATTCACCATCAAGTCTACCAATGCTTCTGTTTCGCTGTCCGTTTGCTCATTTGCCTGTTTGGCAGAATCAGTAGGCGCATCACTCATTGGCTTTAGAGTGGCTTTACTGGTAATAAGGACAAAACGAAGCTCTTCACCCAGCTTGGCCAAGCTTTCTTGCATCGCACCGTCAGCGTATAGGTTTACATCAGCTGACAGGTTGGCATTGATGATTTTTTTGCCACGTGCCGTTTCGATGTGTTTATTGACCAGATCTTTAGCTAGCATGATACGTTGCCAATCATCAGCACTGATATCGCTTAGCTCAAATGCTGGAAATTCGTACCATTCTTTGGTAAATACGTAGCCACCTTTACCCGCATCACGTTGGTTCAGTACTTCCCACGCTTCTTGTGCGGTAAATGACAGGATTGGTGTGATCCAGCGAATAAGCGCATGAGTGATATGATAGATCGCCGTTTGTGCAGAGCGACGCGGTTGACCGTCCGCCTGCGTAGTGTACTGACGGTCTTTGATAATGTCTAAATAAAAGCTGCCCAAATCCTGCGAGCAAAACGCCGTCACATGCTGCGTGACTTGGTGAAAGTCCATTGCATCATAAGCACTGGTAATTTGCGCTTGTACCGTTTGTGCGCGCTCAAGGATAAACTTATCCAAGCTCACAAGCTCATTGACATCAACACTGTTGGTTGCTGGATCAAAGTCATCGGTATTGGCAAGTAAAAAGCGTAGCGTATTACGAATGCGGCGATACTGATCGATTGCACCCTTAAATGATGCTTTACCGGCGCTCATCTCATAACGATAATCGCTAGACGCAATCCACAAACGTAGCATATCTGCGCCCGTTTTGTTGATCTCTTCTTGCGGGGTGATGATATTACCCAGTGACTTACTCATTTTACGGCCGTTTTCATCGACCACAAACCCGTGCGTTAATACTTGTTTAAACGGTGGACGCTCGTACATAGCCTCAGACGTCAATAAAGAGGTCTGGAACCAACCGCGATGTTGGTCAGAGCCTTCAAGATAGATATCGGCCGGGTTGGTCAACTCATCACGCTGTTCAAGTACGGTGAAATGTGTCGTACCTGAATCGAACCACACATCTAACGTATCAGTTGCTTTGTCATAGTCTGCCGCCTCGCTACCTAAAAAGTCTTCACAGCTGGCATCAAACCATGCTTCTACGCCGCCTTCATTAATTTTTTGTGCAGCGACTTCCATCAGCTCAAGCGTGTTTGGATGTAGCTCACCCGTTTCTTTGTGGGTAAAGAAAGTGATGGGCACGCCCCATGTGCGTTGACGTGAGATACACCAATCAGGGCGACCATTCATCATCGCTTCAATGCGGTTTTGACCCCACGCTGGCGTCCAATTTACTGAAGGAATATCAGCAAGCGCGCGCTCACGCAAACCTTTGGCTTCCATACTGATGAACCACTGCGGTGTGGCACGGAAAATAATGGGTGATTTATGACGCCAGCAATGTGGATAGCTGTGCTCAATCTTGGTATGGCTGATCAAATGACCGTTTTCGTGTAAGGCTGCAATGATTTTTGGATTGGCTTTGTAGATGTGCTCGCCTGCAAATACTGCTGCGCTGTCTAGGTAGACGCCCGTACCACTGACTGGGTTTTCAACGGGTAAGTTATATTTAAGACCGACAATATAATCGTCAAGACCATGACCGGGTGCGGTATGTACCAGACCAGTACCACTATCGGTAGTCACGTGATCGCCTAGGATTAATGGTACTTGGCGGTCTTCAATCAATGGATGCTGGGCATGTAAGCCTTCAAGCTCGCGTCCTGATACGGTTGCAAGGATGCCTTGATTCTCTAATTTGAATGCTGCCAGCGCTGTCTCTACCAAATCAGTTGCTAATAGCAAGTTGCCTTTTTCGGTAGCGACCACACTATAGTCGTGCTCGGGATGTACCGAGATGGCTTGGTTGGCAGGCAAGGTCCAAGGCGTGGTGGTCCAAATGACGGCGGCAATGTTATCAAGTTCAGCTAGAGCTGCAACGTTATCGCTACCCAAAACATCAAAGCTGACATAGATGGCATCAGAGACTTTGTCTTGGTATTCGACTTCCGCTTCTGCCAAAGCAGAGCTACAGTCCAAGCACCAGTTAACAGGCTTCATACCACGAGTCACATGACCATTTTCATGAATTTTAGCAAGCGCACGTACGATGTTGGCTTCTTGATGGAAGTTCATCGTTAGATAAGGATTGTCCCAGTCACCAAACACGCCTAGACGCTTGAAGTCTGCTTTTTGCAATTCAATTTGCGTACTGGCGTATTCACGGCACAGACCACGAAACTCAGTTGCCGAGACTTTTTGGCCTACTTTGCCGACTTTGGCTTCGACTTTTTGTTCGATTGGCAGACCATGACAGTCCCAGCCAGGCACGTAAGGCGCATCAAAACCCGATAAAGTTTTTGATTTTACAATAATGTCTTTGAGTACTTTATTGACCGCGTGACCCAAATGAATCTGACCGTTAGCGTATGGAGGGCCATCGTGCAAAATATACTTGGGCGCACCTGCACGTGCCTGACGAATCTTGCCGTACACGTCATCAGCCTCCCAAGCAGCAAGCCAATCAGGCTCGCGCTTGGCAAGGTTTGCACGCATCGCAAATGGCGTATCGGCAAGGTTTAGGGTGTCTTTATAGTCGGTAGATTCGGTCATAGTCGTTGTCTTTGTCTCTATTTATATAAGGGATGGATAATGATTAGGATGCTGTACGTTAACACGTCATAGGGTGACTTATGAATCAGCGAGCCTGATTGGCAAATCCAAGGCCATCCATTATAGGACAAATAATTGACTAAAAATAGGGTGCATGTTACTTAGGTGCACGCAGCTATTAGGCAATGGGCACGTGCGTACATATGTAAAAAACCAAGAAGGCAAATCAAGAATCATCGTGGACAAAATAAATGACTTAACAGATGGTCATAACCACGATAGGTCTCTCTAAAATAAACGCGTTACCAATGAAAAATCCACTCTGAAGATTTAAGTAGGAGTAATGATTAGTTGCTCTGCGAGTGTAGAGAAAGGAGGCGCGGAATACTTAAAGTCAAGATCCGCCTGCAGATGATTCAGATGCTCATCAATCAGTCGGATAAGACGTGCTTCATCTTTTGCTTCAATTGCCTGTACCATGCCTAGATGCTCATCTTCAACACAGTTAGAAGACCCCGCCTTATTATATAAACCAATGATCAACGTCGTGCGTAGCGTAAGCTCACTCAAAAACCGCTCAAGGACTTGATTGTCAGCAATCATTGCCAAATGCATATGAAATGTACGTGACAGACGCAGCTCAGCGGGCTTGTTTCCTGCTGTGCGTGCGTCTGCTTCTGCCGCTATCGTCGCGCGCATCTTAGTAATGTCTTTTTGGCAAACATTTTTAATGACGCTAGGGACTAAGGTGCGTTCAATCATGCGGCGTGCGTCAAAAACATCATGCGCTTCTTTGGGCGTGGGCGTCGATATAAAAGCACCACGATTGGGTTCGATTTGCACCACATGCATCGTGGCAAGCATCGATAAGGCGCGCCGCACATTCGCTCTATTGCAGTTAAATAGGTCACTTAGCATTTGCTCGCCCAGTTTTGTGCCAGCGGGTATGCGCTGTTCTGAGACGGCTTCTGTGATGGATTTAATGATGATTTGTTCAGGTAGCTCGTCAGTATTGGCGGCTGATTTTTGTGTTTTCAATGTTTTCATAGCGGCGATTATAGTGCCCTAATCTGATGGCGACAACAAAAATTGAAAATTTATGATTGTTTTGTTAACAATAATAGTTAACAATAATTTTTGTGGTTGATAAAAAATTAATAATTAGTGGTGAGGTGATATGAAAATCTTGGTTATGAATCCAAATTCGACAACGTCTATGACAGATAAAATCGTAGAAAGCGCGCGTCAAAGAGCTAGCGCTGGTACGGAAATCATCGGTGCCTCTGGTACGGATGCACCAACCTCTATACAAGGTCATCATGATGAAGCCTTATCAGTGCCGGGTTTGATCAAACGGTTACAGCAAGCAGAAGCAGAGAGTGTTGATGGCGTAGTGGTTGCTTGTTTTGACGATCCAGGTATTGGCGCCTGCCGTGAAGTTTTTTCTGGTCCGGTAATTGGTATTTGTGAAGCGGCGGTCAAAGCGGCCAGTATGATTTCCACATCGTTCAGTGTGGTCACCACGCTGCCACGCTCAGTGGCGGTCATTGAACATCTGATACATGGTTATGGCCTGTCCCATCGCTGTAGAAAAGTGCGTTCTGCATCCATACCAGTGCTGGCTCTTGAAGAGCCAAACTCAGGTGCCCGTGAAAAAGTGCGCGACGAGATCTTAAAAGCCGTGCGTGAAGATAACTGCGAAGCAGTAGTGCTGGGCTGTGCAGGTATGGCGGACTTGACAGAGTGGCTAACCGAAGAAACGGGCGTTCCCGTGATTGATGGTGTTGTTGTCGCCACGCGTATGGTCGAAGCCTTAGTCGGCTGCGGTCTAAAAACCAGTAAAGTAGGGGCTTATGCCATGCCAGTAAAAGGCTGACGATTATCAGCCAATAAATTTTTGGAGGAAAAAACGTAATGGAAAATACAAAGGTTGTTACAGGGGCGAGCACGCTTGATCATAAGGCAGTTGGGGAGGAGAGCCTCGCGCCACAAACCACACGCATTATGGGGTCTTGGTCTTATTTATTTGCATGGCTGGGTGGGTGTGTATCCATCGGGACTTTTACGGTTGGATCGGGTCTCGTTGGCACGTTGAATCTACTGCAAGTGGTGCTTGCCATCACTATCGGGTGTACAGTCATTGGTGCAGCGCTGATGTTAAACGGTCGCGCTGGACACAAATACGGTATTCCATTCATGGTGCAATGCCGCTCATCGTTCGGTTTTTCAGGCAGTCGTATTCCTGCTCTGGTTCGCTCTATTCCTGCTATCGTTTGGTTTGGTTTTCAAAGCTGGATTGGCGCAGGCGCGCTCAATTTAGTCTCTGACGCTTTATTTGGCTACAACAACCTTGTAGTGTTTTTCATTGGTTTTCAGTTTTTACAAATTGGGCTGTCTGTTCTTGGTTTTCATGGTATTAAATGGCTCGAAAATATTGGTTCGGTTTTTATTATCGGCTCATTGGCGTATATGTTTTTTAGCGTTATCAATAAGTATGGCGATGTCATCTCGACCAATCTTGTCAACGTAGAAGGTACATGGGGCACACCGTTTTGGGGAGCCACCATGCTGTTTTTGGGCGTCTATAGCACTATGATGCTCAATGTTTCTGACTACTCGCGCGAGCTGAATACTGATGTCGGGTTCTTCCGGCAAGTGGTGATTTATGCCAACTCAATCTTGCCCGCTACGTTGTTTATGGGTTTGATTGGCCTGATGGTGACCAGTGCCACGGGTGAGGTGGATCCCATTAAAGTCTTCTCAAGTGCAGTCGATAATAAGCCGTTATTGATTATTACCATGTTGTTCATTGCGTTTGCACAGGTCACCACCAATATCCTCAATAATGTGGTGCCGCCTGCTTATGCCTTGATGGATATTTTTAACGTCAAGTTTAAGACCGCAGCTGTCATCGTGGGTTTGCTCGCGTTTGGTACATTCCCATGGGAGTTGGTTAAAGATGAATCTGCGGCAGGTCTTGAACTCTATTTATCCAAACTTATTCTGCCTTTTTAGGACCATTGTTTGCCATTTTAGTAGTGGATTACTACGTCATTCGTAAGCAAACCCTTGATTTGGATAAGCTCTATGATACTAATGGCCCTTATAAAGGAGTCAACATGGCGGCGATTATTGCGATGGCAATCGGTATTGTGGTGGCACTGATTTTTAATAGTGTTTCTTGGTATGCCAGTTTGATTCCAACAGGATTGATCTATTGGATTTTGATGCTCAAAATGCCTGCAGCGCAGCGTTTTATGTCATAAAAGGTGAGGGCAGTCTGCATATAATTGATTCCAAATAAAACAAATACGTTATTTTGTGACGCGGAACTGATATAAATTTTTCTAGCTTGCTGTGCCTACGCTGACAGAGGCTACAAAAAATTCATATCCGTATTGTTGGTTAAAAAACCGATGATAACCAAAGGCGTAACTTTAACGACCAAAGGGGCTGAATACCTGTCAGTCCTTGCGTCATCTTCCCATCTTTTAGAATGACATAGGAAGGTGTGACTTGCCCTTGCCAGTCAGCAAAAATAAGACCTTCTTGATCGTTTATTGTCATAAAAGTATAGTTTTTTTCAGTTAAGTAGTGCTGCAAATCTTTGTTTGAGCCTGATTGAACGGCAATAGTAACGACGGAATGCGCATTGGTCGCAGCCAGTTTGTTTATGGTTGGAGAAGTGACGCTACAGATCGAGCACCATGTCCCCCAAAAATATATCAGTGTTGGCTGATTATGACTCATCTCGGCTAAATCAACCGTTTGTCCTTGATAGTCTGTTAATTGCAGTTGCGGGTTGGCTGGCATGACAGGTTGTCGCCACCAGTTCACCGCCGTATAAATCACGACAAAAATGACACCATAGAACAGTACCGTCTTAAGTACAGACATTACTCTTTGCTTTGGTGTTTTTTTAGGTTTTTCGATTGTTTGGTCGGTATTATTATCAGTCGTCATAGGAGCTGCATTTGTACTTCTAATGTTTGAGTAGATAAAAATAAACGGCTGAACAATCAGCCGTTTATTGAGTTAAAAAGTGAGTATTTGCATTATAGCAAAGACGTTATTATGGCTTTTGCGCGCGGTTCTGCAATGGATTGCCAATGAGTACGCTACCTGAATTTTCACGGCGTTCTTCATCACTTAATTTACTTGCAGGAATTTTGGCTTTACGTTTCCACTTTAAGCTAAACAAGTCATCGCGGCGGTCAATCAGATTATGCACTGAGCCTTCGTTACGGACGTGGGTCAGCTTATCTAAGTTCACATCTGAGAAAAACACCATCTCTGTATTGGCGGTGGTTTCTGCCATAATCGCGTCATGCGGGAAAGCAAAATCTGATGGTGAAAAAATAGTCGACTGCGCGTACTGAATATCTAAGCTCTCAACTTGTGGTAAGTTGCCCACGGAGCCACAAATCATCACGTAACATTCGTTTTCGATCGCCCGTGCTTGAGCGCAGTGGCGCACACGCAAGTAACCATTTTTGGTGTCTGTCCAAAAAGGCACAAACAAAATATCCATATCATCAAGCGCTAGCAGGCGAGCAAGTTCAGGAAATTCAACGTCATAGCAGACTAAGATACCAATACGACCCGCATCCGTGTCGAACACTTTGACCTCATCACCACCTTCAATGACCCAAGCACTACGCTCATGCGGCGTGATGTGAATCTTACGCTGCTCTTCAACCGTACCGTCACGGCGACACAGATAACTGACATTGTATAAGGTGTCGTCTTCATCTAGCAAGGGCATAGAGCCCACGATCACATTGACATTGTAGCTGACGGCCAGATGCGATACTTCATTTTTGAACCATTCGGTATAACCGGCCAAAAAGCGAATCGCGACGTTTTGATCGGTCGACTCACACAGACCCATCAAGGGCGCGTTAAAAAATTCTGGTAGACAGGCAAAGTCTGAGTTGTAATCAGCCATGATATCAACAAAGAACTCAACTTGTTGCAGAAGCTCTTCAGGGGACTCGACCTCACGCATTTGCCACTGGATACCACCAATGCGTACCTCAGATTTGCGGGTATTTGGCTTATAGTCTTTTGGCTCGTAGTAAATATTTGCCCACTCAAGCAATGTAGCAAAACCCTTAGATTGCTTGTCATCAGGAAGATAAGCGGTCAAAATACGCTTGACAATAAACCCATTCGACAACTGAAAAGACAACGCTGAGTCGTGAATTTCTCGAGACTCAACGGCATCGATATACTCGCCTGGCGTTAAGTCTTTATGGTTGTAATAATTAGGGATGCGTCCACCAGCCAAAATAGCGCGGAAATTTAACTGTCGGCACAGTTCTTTACGCGCATCATACAGACGACGTCCTAGACGATAACCGCGATATTCAGGATCAATCAGCGCATCCAAACCATAAATAGCATCTCCCTCAGGGTTGTCTCTGATGATCTCTTTTTGCCCAATCAAATCATCATAAGTATGCGGGTTTGAAAACTTGGCGTAATCGACACGCATAGAGAGGACAATACCAATCAATTGGTCATGGTCAAACAAGGCAATCTGACCTTCAGGGAAAGCGTCAATCAAGGTATGAATGGTAGTTTTTGACCAAGCACCGCCTAAGTTCACATAAACACGATCCATCAACGCTTTTAGTTGCGGGTAGTCTTTTTTCTTGATCTCAGCAATCGTTAAGTGAAAGTCTTCGTTTTTTTCAATTTTGCTCATAATATTCCTGTTTTGGCTCTTTACTGGTGGTGAGTATATCAAAGATAAATGCGTTGCAAGATTTGAGCTAGCAAGTCTTTGTGTAACAGATACGATAAATATATTTCAATGATAGAATATTACCGTTACAATGATTTATTGTTGCATTTACAATACGTTATAACGATATTCTATCTCATTTAGCTCGTCAGACTAAAAACACTTTTACATAGTATTTCTTAGCAAAACTCGTTCCAAACACCTTTTATTTTGCCCGCTATCATAACAAGCTACCTACTCAATGACAGTCTAACGTGGTAATTATTTGCTGCGATTTTGTGAGTCAGTATGCTCTGTTTTTTGGGCATCTTTTCGTTTTTTGTTTCATTTTACCGTTTAATAGCGGCTTTTTAGGATGGTTTTTTATGTCCGTAAATCATGATAATCGGGTCAATATGGGTGATGAGGTAGAAGACTCAGCACTGATTCAACTGGTCTATGTCAGTAGTTTAACGTTTGTGTCACGTTTAAACGCCTCTATATTTGAGGACGTAGAACGCCATGCAAGCGATTATAATCAACAGCAGGGCATCACTGGTATCTTATGTTATGGCAATGGTCACTTTTTGCAATGTATCGAAGGTCAAAAGGCGCATGTGTTTGCATTAAAAGAGCGTATTTTTGCGGACAGCCGTCACAAAAACGTCAAGACATTATTGCTACGTACCATCGATCATCGCAGCTTTAGCGACTGGCGTATGCGTATGCTGTTTTTGGAGCGCTGGCTATGGTCTCCTTCAAGTAAAAAGCAGGCAGCGCAGCTATCACCGTATCTGCCGTTTTTTCCACATGATTGGTCGCCCACTCATACTGAGCATTTTTTGCAAGTTATCAAAACTTTTGATCACCCGCCGCACATTCAAGCAGCAGGCATTACTTACAATGCGCTGGGTAATATGTTTCGTCACGTCGCTGCACCGCACCAAGCTTTTTTAATCGTCCAAGGCTTTTTGAGCTTATTACTTATTGTGGCGCTTGTACTGCTGTATTACTGGTAAACCATCTAGGTCAGCTTTAAAGTTTTTGTACAGTGTAGGTTCTATAAAAAGAAAAAAGACGCGACCTTGATAAGGTAGCGTCTTTTTTGTGAGGTTTTATAATAAACCTTCATAATACAATCGATTTACTTTAAAACCGATACAGTGCTGCTGGGATAAATTTTTTGTTGCCTCTGTCTGCGAAGCCACAGCAAGCAAAAAAAATTATCCCGATAGCACGTCGCTACTCATAAATCGATTTTATTTGGAACTGGCTATAAAACAGCCAATTACATATCAAAAATCTTACCACGGTTCATGATGTTGTTGGGATCAAAGACCTTTTTAACCGCTTTTAAGTATTCAATCTCAATCTCACTGCGGCTGTAGTGTAGATAAGGCTTTTTGGTCATACCAACCCCGTGCTCAGCAGACACCGATCCACCATATCTTTGTACTGTCTCAAACACATGCTTATTGACGATCTGACACTCGGCAAAGAAATCATCTTTGTCCATCTGTTCAGGCTTTAAAATATTCAGATGTAAGTTACCATCGCCAATATGACCGAACCAGCAGACCTCGAAGTCAGGGTAATTACTGCTCACGATATCATCAATCTCTTTAATAAACTCAGGCACATGGCTGATTAGAACCGACACATCGTTTTTGTAAGGCGTAAACACAGAGATGGTCTCAGAGATATACTCGCGCAGTTTCCACAGCTCAGCCGCTTGCGTCAAGCTTTGACTCATTACCCCATCGACCACCCAACCTTGTTCCAAGCAATGCTCAAATATCGCCATAGCTTTGTTCATGATAGGTTCGTAGGAGGCTTCAAATTCTAGCAGCGTGTAAAACTTGGTACGCGACTCAAACGGCTCTTGTACTTGTCCATGTGCCATGAGCTTATCAATGGCAACATCATCAAAGAACTCAAAAGCTGTCAAATCGATTTGTAATTGGAAGGCGGACAGAACATTCATCACATCACTGAAGCTATCCATACCTAGTACCATGACGTTTAGGTCTTGCGGCTGACGCTCAAGTTTGATTTGCGCGTGGGTGACAAGACCAAGAGTACCCTCAGCGCCAATAAACAACTGTCGCAAGTCGTAACCGGTGGCATTTTTGACCATGCCGCGGTTGAGATGCAAGATATCGCCTTTACCAGTGACCACGGTCAACCCCATGATCCATTGACGGGTCATACCGTAGCGAATGACTTTAATACCACCAGCGTTGGTGCCAATATTGCCGCCCATTTGGCTAGATCCTGATGAAGCAAAGTCGACAGGGTAGTACAGATTTTTTGATTCAGCGAACTGCTGTAGCTGCTCAGTGACAACCCCTGCTTCAATCTCAACCATGCGATCAGCAGGATAGAATTGACCAATGTGGTTCATTTTATCGAGACTGACGACAATCTCGCCGTTGGCAGCGACGGCGCCCGCAGATAGACCAGTACGACCGCCACTTGGGGTGATAACGACGTTGTGCTCATTGGCAAGTAGAACGATGGCTTGCACCTGCTCAGTAGTCTTTGGAAAGACAATAGCGGCGGCATTGGGCGGAAAGTGTTTGGTCCAATCTTTGCCCCAATGCTCTAAACTCTCAGAGTCGGTTTTGATTTGGCTGGGGCCAAACTGATGTGCATCAAGCAGGGTGCTTAATATCGTTTGGACAGCGGCTGTATTGGTCTCAGATGGGCTTTGGCTAGATAAAGAAGTCATGGTCAAATCTCAGTAAAAACGTAAGCGCTATGCATAAAGGGGATTATTATATCGCTAAATTGATATAACGAAACCTCGATAACTATGTTTATATAATTGCATATATATAACGGAAAGTTGGTTGTTGGGATAGTGATAAGGTGAAATGACTGTATTCGTTTCAATCATATCTATTTAAACTAAGCTTGGCGAAACGGTCCGGCCTAAGAGGACGCTAACAGTAAAGAGCCGCTTAATAAATTGTGAACGTAATAGTTCACTATACCATAAAAAGTTTTCAGGCTTGATAATCAATAATTCATCTAATCTGCTAACATCGACGCTAGATTTTGTGTAAGATATCTAGACTGTTTTCGTTTCATTCATCATAGATTATCCCTTAGATAATCTTATAAGACAATTATAGGACAGTTCTCACATGGCGTTATCACTACAAAAAGACAAAATCCGGTTTTTATTGCTTGAAGGTCTGCATGACAATGCGTTAAAAGTGTTGGAAGGCGCAGGTTATCACAACATCGAAAATATCAGTCACGCGCTTGATAAAAATGAGCTGATCGAAAAGATCAAAGATGCCCATTTTATTGGTATTCGCTCGCGCACTCAGCTGACACGTGAAGTCCTAGAGCATGCGCACAAGCTGATCGGTATTGGGTGCTTTTGTATAGGTACCAACCAAGTCGATCTAGACGCAGCGCGCGATTTGGGTATTCCTGTCTTTAACGCGCCATTCTCGAATACGCGTTCGGTGGCTGAGCTGGTATTAGCCGAAGCCATTATGCTGTATCGCGGTATCCCTGAAAAAAATGCGACCGTACATCGCGGCGGTTGGGGCAAGTCTGCGACCAACTCGCATGAAGTACGTGGTAAGACTATCGGTATCGTCGGTTATGGCTCTATCGGCTCCCAGCTATCTGTACTAGCGGAAAGCTTCGGTATGAAGGTCATTTATCATGACGCCGTGACCAAGTTACCACTGGGCAATGCAGTACAAGTCGGTAGCTTAGAAGAGCTATTGTCAACGGCCGATATCGTGACGTTGCATGTGCCTGATGTACCAAGCACCCGCTATATGATGAAAGCCGAGCAGTTCGCACAGATGAAAGAGGGCAGTTACTTTATCAATGCCGCTCGCGGTACGTGTGTTGAAATTGATGATTTGGCAGCAGTACTTGAGTCTGGCAAAGTATTGGGCGCAGCGATTGATGTGTTCCCAAAAGAGCCAAAATCTGCTGACGAAGAGTTTGAATCGCCACTGCGTAAGTTTGATAACGTTATCTTGACGCCGCATATTGGTGGTTCAACGCAAGAAGCGCAAGCCAATATCGGACTAGAAGTTGCTGATAAATTCGTTAGATACTCTGACCAAGGTGACACGGCAACCGCAGTCAACTTCCCAGAAGTTTCTGTTCCGTTTAAAGAAAACTCACACCGTCTGCTACATATTCATAGAAACGTGCCAGGCGTTCTATCACAGATTAACCGTCTGTTTGCTGAAGCAGGGATTAACATCCTAGCGCAAAGCCTGATGACAGAAGGCGACGTCGGTTATTTAGTGATGGATGTTGATTATAACGATTCAGATGCCGCACTAGATCAACTAAAAGACGTCGAAGAAACGATTCGTGTGCGTATTTTGTTTTAAGGTCATAGTTAACTGTTTTAATCTACAGCTAAAAATCTATAAAAAAATGTGAGGTTTTATTTGATAGAGCCTCACTTTTTTATGCATGTTTACTTTCAATCTAGTTTTTAGCTTGATTAGCCTCTTCTGCACGACGACGCGCTTCAATCTTAGCCGCTTTGCGTTTATCTATGACATCTATAACATCGCTACCAATATGGGCTTCGCCACGTTTTTGTGCCAATTGCATTTGATGCTCGCGCTCACGGAATCTAGCTTTTTGCTCATCCGTGGCTTTGTCAATACAATGTGGGCATGACTCGCCTTTGATATAGGCTGGGCTCTGCATGTCATCGCTAGTGATGGGCATACGGCAGGCAAAACACTGCTCATAGCTGCCTTTCTCTAAGTTGTGATTGACCGACACACGATTATCAAAAACGAAGCAATCGCCTTGCCACATAGAGTCACTGGCTGGGATTTCTTCTAGATATTTTAAGATACCGCCTTCTAAATGATAGACCTCTTCAAATCCTTGCTCACGCATATATGCTGTCGACTTCTCACAGCGGATACCACCTGTACAAAACATGGCTACCTTTTTATGCTTGGCTGGATCAAGCTCTTTTGCGACGTATTCTGGAAACTCGCGAAAGGTTTCGGTATTTGGGTTGACCGCGTTTTGAAACGTACCGATTTGCACTTCATAATCGTTACGTGTGTCAATTAAGATAACATCAGGATCTGAGATGAGAGCATTCCACTCGCTCGGCTTTACATAACGACCGACCGATTGTAATGGGTCGATATTTTCGACGCCCATGGTCACGATTTCTTTTTTTAGTTTTACTTTGGTGCGATAAAACGGCTGTGCATCGGTATAAGATTCTTTGAAGGTAAAGTTACCAATGGCTTCGATGCTACGTAGGTACTCAAGGACATTATCAATCCCTTGGCGCGTGCCAGAGATCGTACCGTTAATGCCTTCCGCTGCAATTAATAAGGTGCCTTTGACATCATTGTCGAGCATCGTATCTAAAATAGGATCACGATATTGCTCAAAATCGGCAAAGCGCGTGAATTTATATAGCGCGGCAACCACGATGTTGTTAGTTTCACTGTCGTATTCGGTAGCGTGTTGCTGATTGCTTGTGCGGTTGTCAGTGGTCATGTAAGTCTCCTGCTGGCTGAGTCGTAAACCCAGTGCAATAGTGATAAAAGAGTAGATAAGTATTATAACATTAGCTCAATTGTGGAATTGATTAATACGCACGTAGTGTAGCAAATTTTGGGAGAGTTTTGGATTTTTAATAGCTTATTCATTGTTGCTGTCTTTAATTCATTACTTACTTCTTGTGGTATTGCACACAGCCAAAAAGTATAAGCACAAAATGCGCCTAAGAAGCCTGATACTATGCTTATTAAAGATAGAAAATATAATCTTTGCTACTAAAAAATAGAGTCATCCAGCCTATAATTTTCGGGGCTAAAAAACCAATGAATATAAACAATACCGTTAATGATATTTGAGTTTATTCAAAATTAGATAAGCAGGTATACCGATGAAATGTGCTATCGATCCAATAAGCTATACGACTAATCGGTTATAATAATGAGCTTGACGTCTAAACCGACATTAGAGCAATCAGAAATAAACATGGCGACGGTAAAATGGGCTATAAAAAACAGCTATGACGAGATTCATTGTGCTTCTACAACTGGTCTCTCTACTAAAAAAGGCATTAACTCAGCACTAAGCCAAATCTTCAGGCAATTTAATATTCCAAACCAGTTTAAAGTCCTTTTTAATCCCAAAAGCCTGGATCGGACTGACCTTTGTAAATACCTAATTTTGCAAACATGGTAGGCATGATGATTATTATGCCAAGATTCGCCAATTGATATAATCCCGCAAATCTAACGTTGTATCCTTGCACTGCTGCACCTTTGAATGTGCCAATCTCTATGACCATTGGTTATGAGCGAAATGACCAACTAACCGTGTCCAGTTATCGATACAAAGATACGCATGGAGATCCCCTAAATGACCCATACTTTGCCACCGAAGTAAAACAATAATAGCGCATAGGGCATTGTTGCCACATCCATGGTCTTTTCCATTAATAGATAGACTTTGCTATTTTTAACCCTTGGTTCAGCTATAAACTTTGGGGGATTATTAAGACTAAATCACAATGTAACTGTTGCCACCCGTCTTTCCAAAAACTATTACTATGCCTCAAATAAGTCATGGCATTCCTGCTGACGCTTGCCCAATCTCGTAGATCATGCTGTTGCATCATACCGAGTGGTCCTGCCATACCGACCAAAACACCAAAATGGACGAATAAATATTCCATCCATAATGGACACTCATAGCCGTTTCAATAAAGTAGAAATGCCAGTTCTGAAAAACTGTCCCCATTGTAAGTCGCAAATGGTTGTAAAGTTGCAGCAGATGGTTGATTGGCAGAAAAATCTTTACTTTAAATACGATATTTCTCGCCCAAAAGGAGTTCCAGATAGTGAGTACTGCAGTGTCACAAATCGTTATGTATCATAGGGACACCACACTATCTAATATATTCCTATGCTTAAATTGTCACACTCATTATAGTTGGTTATATATTTCAAATGAGCATTCAATCATAGATGAGGAAGATGCACGACAATTATGCAAAATGTAGGCGTAAAATCCAAAATTTAAATGTGAGTATCAAATAGATGTCATCGTTTCTCATTATTGTAGAATATAGAATAACAAATCTTAATTTACTTTCCGAGCGGTATAAGCATAGCGGTCGAATATATCGATAAGGTTAAAGCCAGCGTACCGGTCAGACTAATAATGATTGTTAAAGTTGATAAAAGCTTTGATGGGCGTCGTAGTGTAAAGGCCGAAAGTGTTAAACACACAACAGGAACTATCGACCACCACTCAATCGTACTAAAAACAAACTTATTATAGGCTGTTTGTTCTACGCCAAAGCTTATCCAAATTGAGGTAAAACGTTCAATGAATTGCGGTTGTCCTATGAAGTAGATAAAAAATGACTGTATTGTGATACAGGTAATGATAAAAATCCAAAAAATTACTTTTTTCATAATATGGTTCAGTACTGTTGAGAAGTAATCTTAAAGGGTGTAATGCCTTAAGTATAAAAAATCCAGCGCGAAGGCTGGATTTTTATTTTTAAACTAGAATTGTATGTTGTCTAGATATTACTTACTCTGAAACCAATGATCGGCTTTACTACGTGCGCTAGCGATATCTGAACTTGATAAGTTCAATGCCAATTGGCCGATTTTGCCACGTGCTTTGGTGCGAACTTTTTCATCTAGCATGCCATCACGGGCAGCCAAGTCGTACCATTTGTAAGCATCAACCAGATTTTTTTGCTTTTCATCTAGCAAGGCAAGGGTATAGCTGGCACGGTTATCACCGCGCATGGCCGCTTTTTCTAACCACATACGTGCTTGTTGCAGGTTAGGTTGTACACCTTCACCGCGCAAATACATGATAGCAAGGTTTAACTGAGCAGGGGCAACGCCTTGGTTAGCAGCTTTGGTGTACCATTGGATAGCTTGCTGGGTATTTTGAGCAATACCTTCACCTTTTTGCAAACGTTTGGCCAGATAAAACTGAGCGTGATCGTTACCTTGAGCAGCACGACTAGATAGCTCGCTGACAGGCATTAGCTCAAAACGTGAGGTATCAAGTGGTACGTTTGATATTAACTCAGCGTTTGCAAAACCTGCACAAGAGAACAAGGCAGTGAACAACGCAGCTTTTAATAATTTCATAGCGGCTCCAAAATCAGGCAGTTAATAAGCAAAGAAAAATTGTACCGCCCGATTGATTTGGGCAGTTATAACAATTAGGTGAAATCTTGCAATACCAACTTACCTAATCATTAGCAATATAATTTGTCAGAGTAGTGTGGCGTTGATCCCAATGAATCTGACGAATAATCGTCTTAGGGATGCGGTCGACACTATTTCGCTAGCTTAACACCCATACTTACGAAACTCAAATACTAATTACACGAAGTTGCTCTTATCTATACCTCATTGTCCCTAATAAAATCAAAAGGTTACTTGATTGTAAAAATAAAATAACACTTTGTTAAGGTTAAAAATTGTACCAATATATTGCAAAATCCCTTACTGCAATTAAAAACATTTTAGTACAGGATAAGCAAGCAGTGAGGTCATCTCGAGTTACGTTTGGTGACACGGTAGATCGCGACGTCTGCCAGTAGATTGGGTGCTTGTCGTATTAAGGTTTTCATAAGTGGGTTATGACCTTTTTCAGAATCACTAACCGCAAAGCGATTGATGATATGTATGTCATGCTGAGCGCACAGTTGCTCAAAGTCTTTGAACGTACAAAGATGAATATTGGGGGTGTTGTACCATTCATAAGGCAGGGCTTCTGAAACGGGCATCAATCCTTTTAACCCCAAATGTAAGCGGTTTTGCCAGTGGGCAAAATTGGGAAAGGTAATAACGGCCTCACGAGCAACTCGCAGCATATCGAGAAGCAGCACATCAGGCGATTTTACTGCCTGCAGAGCACGTGCCATGACAACGGTATCAAAGCTATTGTCAGCAAAACGGCCTAAACCGTCATTCAGATCTTGTTCAATAATAGACAAGCCTTTGGCGATACCATCATTGATTTTTTCTTCATCAATCTCAAGTCCATAGCCCGTCACGCCGCGGTTCTGCTGCAAATGCGCGAGCAGCTCACCATTGCCGCAGCCCAAGTCCAGTACATGTGACTGCGGGGCAATCCAGCGCTCAGCCAGTTGATGATCCATTCTCATGAGCGCGCTCCTGTTGGTTGCTGATGGTTATAGCGACTATTTTTTGAGTGGCTGTCGGTGATAAAGGGCGCGGTTAAGAACCCTTTGACAGCGCCCATATAGCGCGGAATATCAAATAAGAACGAGTCATGACCATGCGGCGCGTCGACATTAATGTAGTTGACTGGCTTACCAGTCGCCATCAACGCATCGACGACCTCTTGCGAGCGCTCTGGAGAAAAGCGCCAGTCAGTGGTAAATGAAACCACCAAATACTGGCACTGAGTATGAGCAAAGGCCGCTTTAAGCGCCGACAGCTCTTGCTGACGGTTATGTTCGCTATTATTTACATTGTCAGTGATAACCGCTAGGTCGTCATCTAACGCATCTTGAGAGACTGTTTTGGTGGTGTTTAATGATTCGGCGATTGACTGATCAAGTGGCTGATTCAGCGGCTGGTCAATTATCATTGAGGACTCTGTCGCGTCAGATTGCGCCGGTGAATAATCACGCGTGGGATCAAAATAATCGAGTGCTTTGGTCATGAGCAAATACGTATTGGCATCAAAGTTTTCGCTAAAACGCTCGCCTTGATAACGCAAATAGCTCTCAACTTGGAACTCAACATCGTAGCCATACATAAACTTGCCAGACTTTAAATCACGACCGAATTTGGCTTTCATTGCATCATCGGTCAAATAAGTAATATGACCCACCATCCGCGCTAAGATCAAGCCGCGGCGAGGGTAGGTACCTGCTTGTAAGTAGCGCCCATCTTTAAAGTCAGGATCAGAGAGGATTGACTGACGTGCCACCTCATTAAACGCGATATTTTGCGCCGATAGCTTCGGTGTGCTGGCAATGACTACGCAGCGCTTGAGACGATCTGGATAATCGACTGACCACTGCAACGCTTGCATCCCGCCCATAGAACCACCGACAACGGCGTGCCAAACGTCAATACCAAGGCGGTCTGATAGCATCGCTTGGGTTTTTACCCAGTCTTTAATAGTGACTAAGGGAAAGTCAGGGCCGTAGACTGAGGATTCGCTGTCTGGATTGATGGTAGTTGGGCCTGTAGAGCCAAAACAACTACCGATATTGTTGACACATACCACATAAAATTGATTGGTATCGATGGCTTTATTAGGACCAATCATATTGTCCCACCAGCCCGCTTTGTTGTCATCACTACTATGGAAACCGGCGGCATGATGACTGCCCGACAAGGCGTGGCAAATAAGAATGGCATTTGACTTATCGCTATTGAGCGTGCCATAAGTTTCAATGATTAGGTCGAACGAGGGCAAGGTACGATTGCACTCTAAGGTTAGTGGCTCAGCGAAATGTAAAGTCTGGGGCGTGACAATCCGACTGAGCCCACTGAGCCAGCTAAATCGTGAGCATCAGTTGAATCGGCTGTCTCTTTAGGAAGAGTACTACTGGTATTATCAGGGCGTGCGTTCAAAACTACCTCGCAAGACAACAATCATGAATAAAATAAGGAGGATAATATATCGGTAGACTGTTTTGCCGATATTGTTTTTTACGTAAGTGGCTTTTAACCACAGTTATATCTGCCTATTGTATGGTGATGCGCATATGAGTACAACCTTCGTGCGTGGTCTTTCACGCTTAGTTTTACTGCAATGGCATAAGAGTGGTCCATGCTACATACGCCTTGGGTATCAAATTGTATAAGGGCACTTTCGCCATGCTTTACCAATAGATAAAATGCTACACTAATAACGTGCTGATTGAACGATGCCTTAACCGTTCCTATCGAATAACGTTTGACATCTTAGGGTGTTTTCTCTCATTAACCTACTTATAAAATAGTGCCGCTATGAAACCTGAATTACCCCCACGTATTGCTGTCCTATTAGTCAACCTTGGTACCCCTGATGAGCCGACTGCGCCTGCCGTACGTCGCTATCTTAAACAGTTTTTGTCAGATCCGCGTGTCATCGAAATCCCAAAATTCTTGTGGGCGATTATTCTAAATCTGTTTGTCTTACCAAGTCGTCCCAAACGCGTGGCAAAAGCTTATGCGAGTATCTGGGAAGGTGATTCGCCGATTCGCAAGATATTAAAAAGCCAAGTTGAGCTATTAGAGCCGCGTTTAGCGAATACGGCTGCACCGTTTCGTGTCTCTGTGCATCCAGCGATGAGCTATGGCAATCCGGGATTACCTGATGTGATGGATACGCTGCGCGGTGAAGGGGTTGATCACTTTGTCATATTGCCACTGTTCCCCCAGTATTCTGCGTCCTCAGGTGGGGCCGTGTATGATGCGCTGACTAAGTGGACACTCAAGCAACGTAATCTGCCTAATTATACGATCGTCAAAGATTACTTTGCGCATCCGCTTTATATCCAAGCATTGGCAGACTCGATACGTCGGTATCAAGCAGAACATGGCAAACCTGAAAAACTGATGTTTAGCTTTCATGGTATTCCGCAGCCTTATGCGGACAAAGGCGATCCATATCCCAAGCGTTGTAAATGTACAGCCGCGCAAGTGGCGCATGCGCTTGGTTTAGCAGAGGACGAATGGATTATTAGCTTCCAATCACGCTTTGGCAAACAAGAATGGGTCAAGCCGTATACTGATGTGGTGCTAGAGGATTGGGGTAAGTCTGGTGTGCGCTCGGTACAAGTGATTAGTCCTGCGTTTTCGGCCGATTGTTTAGAGACACTAGAAGAGCTGGCAATTGAAAACCGGGATAATTTCTTGAATGCAGGTGGGCAAGAGTATCACTATATTCCTGCACTGAATCTTGATGACACGCACATTGATTTGCTCGAAGCATTAAGTGCGCCATTGGTCAAAGGCTGGGCTGGAACCTTGGATGGTTGGGCGTAAACCAGTCAAATGAGCGCTAGCCTAATGTAAAAATACCGATTCTGCTTAAGAGTCGGTATTTTTTTGTCTAAAGAATTTCTGTCTAAAATTTTAACCAAATAGGTCAAATAAGTATAGTGAAAAAAAGTTGAGATTGTCATCAGCAATGTGCAAAACTGTGACCATATTTATGGTTTCTTTTGAGGATTCATATGTCTATCTCTAATGGTTCACCACAATACGTCTCGCTACAAAAGAACAATGCCTTGCCCGCCAGAGTTACCACCAGTAGATGAGCTATGGTAATCTGTTGCCGCAACTATTGTCAGAGCCTAGATATTGTGATGCTGGCTGGGGTGTTAGCTGGATCACCAATGCTTTTGCACTATTTAAAGAGCAGTTTTTGTTATGGATAGGAATTGGTGTGGTCTACATGATCATCATGGCGGTTACGAGCGCTATTCCTATTATCAATCTGGTTTTTTCTATTGTGTCTTTTGTTTTTTTAGGTGGCATTATAAAAGGTTGCGCGGCGCAAGCGATTGGCAAAGCGCTGAGATTCGATCATCTTTTTTCAGCATTTAGCACACATTTAAAGCCATTAATCATCTTATTCTTATTGTATATTGTCGCAATCATCATTTGCGATTATACCTGTCGGTATTGTCTTCGTTATCGCCCATATGCTGAGCAGCGCGGGCAGTATCAATGTAGCAGCTGACCAAATCAGCAGTGGTACGATCATTGCTCTAGTATTGGCATCATTATTCGCCATACTCCTGTTTCTTTCTTTGGTAATGGCTGTCTGGTTTGCCCCTGCCTTAATCGTGCTACACAATATTCGCCCTACTGAGGCAATGAAAATGAGCATTAAAGGGTCTTTGAGAAATTTTTGGCCCTTGTCTGTTTTCTTTTTAGTAGGGCCAATCATCGCGCTACTGGTCTTTGTATTCACATTGGGAATAGGAATACTGGCATTAGTCCCAATCGGTATGATTACCTATTACACCAGCTACCGAGATGTTTGGACTGACCAACCACTATCAGATGTATAAAAAATCGTTGTTAAGATAGATTCTGATACGCTGTTTTTTGGTAATACGACAAATTATTTGACTACTAAAAAAGCCTGCTCAAACTTATTGAGCAGGCTTTTTTACGTTAGTACACGTTATGGCTGTTATTAGAAGTTAGAAATTATCATCGTTGCTACGTTCAGCCGCTTCTGTATCTGCGATATCGACGGCATCTGGATAATCAGGATCATCGAGGTTGTCTTGAACCAGCACTTCATCAATACGGGCTTCATCGACATTTTGGCGATGCATAGGCGTTGCGCCTTGGGTTGCATTCGTACCCACTTCTGAGTTATCAAATCCGGCACTATTATCGATCACATCGTCATTATCAATGGTATGCAACATAGGATTGTCTAAATCGACCAATTGGTTGTCTTGATTGTCGAGACGCTCATCATTGCGACGAGCGCTCTCATCAATCTGATCCATCTCTTCTGGTAATGGGGTTTTTGAGCTATCCATAAAAAATTCCTTATTATTATTGGGGTCTGTTGAACATTGTTGGTTTTGTTTATCAGGGGTAGTGTGACGCGTTATGGTCGCTGCTGATAGTGGTAAGCTGTGACAGCATGTTAAAAAAATGTAAGACAACCAAAAAATAGGAAGGTTATATATGGTAGTGACTTTTCAACCACTCATCACGTTGTCATTGATAGGTATCATAGTGAGCTTAACGGCTTGCGAGCGTTTGCCTTCTACTTATAGCGGTTCTAGCCATGAAGTTGACTTACAACAGCCCCTTATTGTTGATGTCAAATTACCGACAGCCACGACAACGATTGACTGTAGCGATTTGACGGCTAACAAAACGGTTACTGTAACAGGGCATAGTGTCATTAGCCAAGGCTGTGATCTAACAGGCAAATCGATACGGTTTGTGCTAGACAAATCGCATAGCTCGCTTGATTGTCAAGGTGCGACGCTCAGTACAGTCACCAATGATTCGTCAAAGGCGAGTGCAATCACCATCAAGCCCAAGACGGATAATCCCATAAAAGATATTGCGGTGGCCAATTGTCATGTGGATGGCTATGGTCATGCGCTACACATTCGCCAATATAGCAATCCCAATCAGCGTTACGCGCGCGGCTTTATCGATCCTGCCGCCAATCGAGCGCTGGCACCAAATAATATTCAAATCAGTAACGTTACCAGTCGCAACAGTATCAATAGTGGCATGTTTGTGGGCGATCATGTGCATGATGTGACGTTTGATAAAGTACACGTCCAAAACGCCGGTACGGTTGGATTGTATTTAGAATTTGGTAGCCGTGATAATGTGATTAAAAACTCTGTGTTTGTGGGCAACGGTTTTCGTACCTTTAAGCCCAATCGTGAAGCCATTGCGGTTGATTCCTCCAGTCACAATCTTATCGAGAACAATCGCTTTATCCACAATGGGGCAGGTAGTGTGCTGTTGTATCGCAATTGCTTTGAGCATGCCGATGATGAGTCGCGAAGCAATCATTTTAAGCGCACCGAATCGAGCCGTGATAATATTATTCGCCAAAATATTTTTCAAGAAGAGCCTGTGGGTATTTGGATTGCCTCTAGACAATCACGCAACTTAAAAGGGTTTGAATGCGGCGCTTATTTGATTAAACAGACACCTTTTGCTAGCTATCACTTGGACAGTGCCAAAGACAATCAGATTATTGATAATCGTTTTGAACAAGTAGAGCAAGGTATTATCGTCGAAGATGACGACACACTTATCAGCAATAATAAATTTGCAGCAACGGTCGGCACGGCTATCATTATTGGTTCTGAGATTAGAGAAGAGAGCAATGCAGGCGCGATAAAAGGGACGATAGTTAAAGGCAATATGTTTATTGATAAAACAACAGAGCAAGCAATAAAGATTCGAGAGGCAAGCAAAACGGCCACTCGTATTGAGTAGCCATTATGTGAAATAATTTATGCTAATAAAGTGATGGCAAGAAACGTATATGCCTATTTGGCGCCAATCTTGGTATTGATCCAACGTACGAGCGGATCAGGGCTGACCTGAGTGAGTCGATGTAAGAATTTGGCTGGCAGGCCAACAGGATAATGGGTAAAAGAAATCTTCTGGTTGGGGCGATCAGCGAGTTTACATAAGGTTTTTGCCACATCATCGACGGTGAGACGAATGCCCATTCGCTCAATACTGGTGACACTTATCCCTTCGGTCATATCCGATTTGACCCACAGTGGCATGACATCAATCACTTTAATACCGCGCGCCTCATACTCAACGTTTAACGCTTCAGTCAAACCGCGTACAAAAAACTTACTAGCAGAATAACAGGCAATTTCGGACTGACCATAAATGGCAGAGGCCGAGGACAAATTGATGATCTTACCGTCTTTAGATTTGCTAAGATATGGGGCCAGCTTATGACAACCAATGAGTACGCCTTTACAATTGATGTCAATCAAGGACAGCTGCCGCTCCAAATTGGTTTCAGGCAATGCGCCACTCACCAAGATACCAGCGTTATTGATTAAAATATCAATACTACCAAATTGATCGACCATCTGACGGATGGCATCATCCCATGCTTCAGGTTTGGTGACATCCAAATAACCATGGATCACACCGTCTTTTTTATGTGCTTTTTTGAAGGCGCTGTCATTGATAGCGTTTTCAAGTGCCACCGTATCAATGTCAAATAGGCCAACGCTATGTCCCTTTGTAGCCAGATGTTTGGCAGTTGCAAGGCCAATACCGCGTGATGCACCAGTGATGAGAATATTCATAAACAGTTACCTAGTTTTGCAAGTGGGTATTATCAGTGAGCGGTAGTGACCGATAATCAGTTTAGGCGGTAGTCAGCTTGATTCGTACCGCGCCACAACTGCTGCCTATATATGAGAAATTTTGAGTATAACAAACTATTATTGAATAACATACGTCTGATTTTACTCATTCCACAAAAACACTTACCTCAACATTGCATGACTATTAAACGGTATGGCGATAGATTAGTACTAAGCTAAGCTCGACTCATTGCGTTGCTTATTAAGGACGCTTTTTTCATAATAAGGTAAAGAAAGCCGCCATAAATATACCAGCGCAATCGTATAAATAAGCGTCTCTGACAGCTCTTCAACGAACTCCCCAATACTTTCAGGAATGACAATAGCGCGTTCGCCCATATACTGCAATACTGCCAATATAGCGATACTCACATATAAGTACCAAGGGACTTTTTTTAATATCGCCCAAGTATAGCGCCTTGAATAAGCCAGCAAACCAATAATCATCAAGTAAACAACGGTCAGTACCGCATCTTCCCACCAGTAATACGAATGGCTGAGTAAGGAAAAGTCGCTGGGAACCAATAAATCTGGTAGATAATTTAACTCTCGACGTATCACGGTAAAAAACACCAATATACCTGCCAACCAAAAGGCACGCGCGTATTTGAGAGGGCTCTTTATCAGATATTGTGCGCAGCGCAGCAAACAGATAAATAAAATAATATTTCCGGGGATTTCGATCATGCTTTCGGGACCTATGATAAGAAACTCCTAACTTTTCAAAACAAAAAAGTGAGCACAAAGGCTCACTTTATATTAAAACGGATAGCACTGACTTTTGGGGAGAGCGTATTATAGCGTGAATCTGACACTCACGTTATTGGTTATATACAACCAATGGGTCACTATAGGTTGTAAATATAAAACACGTCATGTCTTTACCCAAAATGCCGTCAACACATTTATTGACGGCATTAATAGCTTTTAATGCGCCTCATCCCAGTTGTGACCACTGTCAGTTTCCACTAATAATGGCACAGCAAAGTCGACATTCCAGCCTTTATCTACTGCTGTTGTCCTCAAAACATCTTGCATGGCATCGGTAATCAATTGGCTAACCGCGTCTACCTTATCGGCATCCACTTCAAACACGAGTTCATCATGCACTTGTAGCAGCATTTTAGCCTGATCTTTTGGCAATACCTTGTCAACCGCAATCATGGCAAGCTTAATCAAATCAGCAGCAGAACCTTGTAATGGTGCATTGATCGCCGCACGTTCAGCCCCTTGTTTGACCATACGGTTGCTGTGATTGATATCAGGGGTATAGAGCTTACGACCCAATATGGTCTCGACATAGCCGTGTTCATAAGCACTGGCACGCGTATTAATCATATAGTTTTTGACACCCGGATAACGCTCAAAATACATATCGATATAGTCTTGCGCTTCACCGCGACTCATTTGTAACTGTTTGGCAAGACCAAAGGCGCTCATACCATAGAGCAAGCCAAAGTTAATGGCTTTAGCATTGCGGCGCTCAGTTGGAGTAACGTCCGCGACTTCTTTACCAAGTACTTCGGCAGCCGTCGCAGCATGAATATCTAGCCCTTCATTGAACGCATGAGTGAGATTATTATCGCCTGAAAAATGCGCCATCAAACGCAGCTCAATTTGTGAATAATCCGCGGCCAAGATCACGCGACCTTCTGGTGCGATAAAGGCTTGGCGAATTAGACGACCAGTCGCAGTACGAATAGGAATATTTTGTAAATTGGGATCAGTTGAAGACAAACGCCCAGTACTGGTCAATGCTTGATGATAGCTGGTGTGTACGCGATCAGTTTCGCTATCTGCGACATTATCAAGCGCATCGGTATAAGTGCTTTTGAGCTTAGATAAACCGCGATACTCTAAGGTAATATCGACCAAGGGATGATCAATTTTGGACAGCACGGCTTCGCCAGTAGAGTATTGACCAGATTTGGTTTTTTTGCCACCAGCGACGCCAAGTTTCTCAAACAACATCTCACCGAGCTGCTTGGGCGAGCCTAAGTTAAACTCTTCACCCGCCACTTCATAAGCGCGTTTTTCGAGCGCGATAATTTCTTCATCGAAGCGCTTTGATAGCTCATTTAAGAATGGACGCTTGATAAGAATACCGTTTGCTTCCATTTGACAAAGTATCTGGGCCGTTGGAATCTCGAGCTCATGGAGCAGTTTTGCATTATTGGCATCGTTAGCCAGCTCTACGCTGAATACGTCAAACAGCTGATAAGTAATGTCGGCATCTTCACACGCGTAGTCGCTCGCAATATCGATGGCCACTTGGTCAAAGGTGACTTGCTTAGCGCCTTTACCAGCCACGTCTTCATAGCTGATGGTTTGCGTTTGTAGATAATGGCGTGCCAAATCGTCCATGCCATGGCGAGTGGCTGCCGCATTGATGACGTAGCTGGCAAGCATGGTATCCATTGTCCAGTTATTTGGCTGTTCGTGGATAGTTCCAACGAGATCGATATCATAATGCGCGAGAATATGCGCATCGTATTTTAGATGCTGACCAATTTTGCCAATCTTTGGGTTTTCTAAAATGGGTTTTAAACGTGCTAATACTGTGTCACGGTCGAGCTGCTTGGCGGTTAGCTCATCGCCTTCTAGGCTGTGCGTAAGCGGTATGTAATAAGCTTCGTGAGCTTGTACGGCAAACGATAAACCGACGATTTTTGCCTCGCGCCAATGGACGCTGGTGGTCTCGGTATCAATAACGAAATGTGGCACAGATTCTAGTAATTTGACCAAACTGTCAAAGGCAGGCTCGTCTAAAACCGTGTGCCACGCTTTATCAAGGCTCTTGCTGTCTTTGGTGTCAGCCGTTTTGGTTGATTGCAGCGATTTGGCAATTTGCGCTTGCGACTCGGCGTCGGCTTGGCTGTCAGCCACGCTTTGTGAACCGTTTGCTGGATGATTAGGGTGATCAAGCGATGCCAGCTCATTCCTAAACTCAAGCTCACTATATAACTCGCGCAACTCATCTATGTGCGCGCGCGGATCGGTATTGATTTTTAAATCATTCCAATCTTGACCGATCTGTAAATCTGTGACGATAGTGGCAAGCTTGGCATTAAATGGAATCTCATCTGCGTGCTCGATTAAACCTTTTGCGCCGCGACCTTTGATAAAACCAATATGCTTTAACATATTGTCGATGGTGCCGTAGTCAACCAGCAAGTCTTTCGCCGTCTTTTTACCAATGCCCGGTACGCCTTTAATCCCATCAGAGGTATCGCCCATCAAGGTCAAAAAGTCGATCATTTGGTTGGGATTGATACCGAACTTATCGATAACCGCTTCGGTATCCGTTACTTTACCCGTAAAGCTGTCTTCTAGTATCACGCAGTCATTGACCAGCTGCATCATGTCTTTATCGCCAGTTGAGATAATAACGTGATGGCCTTGTTCAACCGCACGGTGAGCAAGTGTACCGATAATATCATCGGCTTCCGCACCCTCAATACGCAATAATGGAATCCCCAACGCGCTCACCAAACGGTGAATATAAGGAATCTGCTCGACCAGCTCTACATCAATAGGGGGACGTCCTGCTTTATAATCGGTAGACATGTGATGACGAAAAGTCGGGGACTTGGTATCAAAGCAGACAGCCATGTGGGTCGGATGATAGCGACGCATCAGCTTAAGCAACGCATTGAGCGTACCGCGAATCGCATTGGTTATCAGTCCTTCCGAGTTTTGCATGGTTTTGGGTAGAGCGTGATACGTGCGAAACAGATAATAAGACCCATCAACCAAGATAAACGGTGGCTGGTTTTTATCCACGTGACTGGTGTCCATCGTCGCAACGTTGGGCATGGTATCAAAGTTTGGTAATGCTTTAGGGTCAATGGCTTGGTGGGAGTTGTGGTTGCTGTCGCTCAGGTTGTCTGTGATGGCATCGGTCATATTATCGGTCATAAAGGTCACTTATCAGCTATTGGATAAAATATACGCTTATTATAACGATAAAATCAGCACATGCCGAACTGCTTAACCGTTACGAGATGTTCTTGTATACAGACCTTTATTTTAAAAGCCAAAAATAAAAAAGAACCCAGACCAGCTGAGTTCTTTTATTATCGATAACGAGATTTTTAATCTATTATTTTACTTCTGAAGAGACTTCGACATCGATGTTGCCGCGTGTGGCTTTAGAGTATGGGCATACTTCATGTGCTTTTTCGACCAGTTTTTGAATGTCATCAGCTGACAAATCAGTACTATCCGCAATCACATGGATTTTTACAGACAGCTTGTACTCGTGATTGTCACCTTGTAATAAATCGACAGAGGTTTCAGTGGTCGAACCAAAGCTTGCGCTTTCCATTTTTTTGACCACGCCTAAGGCGCTATCAAAACAAGCACCGTAACCCATGGCAAGCAACTGCTCAGGGTTATTGCCTTTTTGATTGCCACCTGGAGGCGCCATATTGATTTCAAGATCACTATCACTTAGTGTTGCCGTACCCATACGGCCACCAGTAACAGTAGATTTAGTAGAGTATAGAGTTTTCATAATTTATCCTTTATTTTGGTATTTTGAGTTTTTATATTTGGTAGTACATGTTTACAGGGACTTAGCATAACAAACCACTAAGTTATTTATATAAGGCAGTCGTAAATATATAAGGTGTATTTGTAAGTAAAATGTTTCATAATGGGTTTTGAAGGGGAGATGTATAACGAGCGTTAGGCATGAGTACTTACTGTATTAATATAAACTAATAATATAGAGACTCATACTGTCGTTATTAAAAATCTCACCAGTAAAACTATCTTCCGTAAAAACTATAAAAGGACTATGCTCGATGAACAGATTGATTGTGATACCTAGTATTTTTTCTATACTCGTTTTGTCGCTGGTCGGCTGTGAAGAAGAGGATATTTCTGGATCGGATGGCGGTAGTAATCAGATAGTGCTAACACGCTTCGCCAATAGTTATGACAATATAGCCAATGCTAGTGCGACTGCGCGTATTGATGAGACGTACCGTACTGGCGCGCATGAGATCAAGATAAAAAATATCGTTAATAATTATAGTAATCAAAATTTAAATAATTTAGATAAGACAATACTGGCGGACAATTTTGAAGGACGCCTCGAAAACAAAGACATAGAAGTTGATGGACGTACGGTCAACCGTCCCATCTATGAGAAAAATAGCAATAATAAACTCACTTACGAAACCACTTACAAAACGCTCAATCTATCAGGACTGCGCGCAAACAGTTATAGCGCTGGCACGACAATAGACAACAGTCGCGGTATTATTACAGATTTGAATAATTACGCTCGTATACCAGCGGATGCCCAGTTCCCAGCAGGCTCTGTTTGCTACATCCCAGTCGTTAAAAGTGATCGTTCGTTTTTTGCCTTTAATGAAAAGAACAGAACGGGATATACCTCAATTGACAGATGGGTTGAGGCCGCCGAAGATCGCTTTAATGATAACAGGGACTATAGAACGTCTCGGTTTGGGATTGGTGTTGGCAACAAACAAAAAGCGGCGCAAGTGACGTTCTTTGAATATCAAAATCAGCCCTCTTATCAATACAATGGTGTTGAACACAGCAATAGTAATAACAGCGGCAATGCCATTTATGAAGCAGACTATGTCGCCTCAGGCACAACAGACCCCAACACTGATAGTATTCGCGGTGTGGTGGATTGTACGATTGTTAATGAAGTGGCAGCAGATTTCTTAGCAGCGCAAATCAGTCGCTATTATTGATCTATATTAGTGATCTAAAAGTATCGATCTAAAAAATTCAATAACACTCTCTATGTAAACATTCGAGAGTGTTTTTTTTGTGCGCTAATTCTGCACCCTGACGCTAAATCCGTTACAATACGTCCATTATTTATCCTATTTATTTAGACTGAAGTCTAAATGCCACCTTTGTTGAAGCTAAAAACTATGAGCGTAGATCCAAAAAAATTAAATAAAGAAGTTGCCAAACGCCGCACCTTTGCCATTATCTCGCATCCCGATGCGGGTAAGACCACCATGACGGAAAAGTTACTGTTATGGGGACAAGCGATTCAGGTCGTGGGTGAGGTCAAAGGCCGCAAGACGGATCGTCATGCCACCTCAGACTGGATGAGTATGGAGCAAGAGCGTGGTATTTCTATCACCACCTCTGTCATGCAGTTTCCTTATCAAGATCATGTTGTCAACTTGCTAGATACGCCAGGTCACGCCGATTTTAGTGAAGACACGTATCGTACCTTGACCGCTGTAGATAGCGCACTCATGATGGTGGATGGCGCAAAAGGTGTCGAAGAACGTACCATTAAGTTGATGGAAGTGTGCCGTATGCGTGATACGCCCATCATCTCATTCGTTAATAAACTTGATCGTCAGATTCGTGAGCCGCTTGAGCTGCTCAGTGAAATTGAAGCGGTGCTAAAAATTAAATGTATTCCCGTGACTTGGCCCATCGGTATGGGACAAGATTTTATTGGTGTGTATCATCTGACCGAAAATAAGACGTACTTTTATCAAAAAGGCAACGGCGGTAAGATGACAGTGTCTGAGACCCGCGAAGGCTACGATTATCCTGACGTTCGTGAGCGTTTAGGAACGCTGATGTTTGATGCTTTTGAAGAGTCGCTTGAGCTGGTACAAATGGCGCTAGAAGACTTTAGTGTTGATGCGTTTTTGGCAGGTGAGATGACGCCAGTATTGTTCGGTACTGCACTTGGTAATTTCGGTGTCAACATGGTGCTTGATACGTTAGTAAAGTATGCGCCGCCGCCCAAAGCGCATCCGACCAATGAGCGTGAAGTGAGCGCAACAGAGACAGATTTTAGTGGTTTTGTCTTTAAGATTCAGGCCAATATGGACCCGCGCCACCGCGATCGTATTGCCTTTTTACGCGTTTGCTCAGGCAAGTACGAAAAAGGCATGAAGCTCAAGCACGTACGTTTGGGCAAAGACGTCCGTATTGCCGATGCCTTGACGTTCCTCGCAGGTGATCGTGAAGCGTTAGAAGAGGCTTATCCAGGGGATATTATCGGCCTACATAACCACGGAACAATCTCCATCGGTGACAGCTTCACTGAAGGCGAAGAGTTGAACTTTACCGGTATTCCGCATTTTGCCCCTGAACTGTTCCGCCGCGTGGTGCTCAAAGACCCACTCAAATCAAAAGCGCTACAAAAAGGTTTGCAGCAATTGAGTGAAGAGGGGGCGACACAGGTGTTTATGCCGCAGATTAATAACGATTTAATCTTGGGTGCTGTGGGTGTGCTACAGTTCGAAGTGGTGGCGCATCGCCTCAAAGAAGAATACAAAGTGCAGTGTGTGTTCGAGCCAGTATCGATTGCGACTGTACGCTGGGTTCATTGTGATGACGAAATAGCACTTGCCAAGTTTAAGAAAAAAGCTCATGACCAGTTATCAATAGATGGTGGTGGTTATTTAACCTATCTTGCACCGTCACGAGTGAATCTGCAGCTGATGCAAGATCGTTATCCAGAAGTCACGTTTAGCAGTACGCGTGAGCATTAATATTTATACAGGTTCAACACGTACTCATTATTCTAACTTACTGTTTATATTTTAAGACACGCTAGCCGTGTCTTTTTTATTGTCCATGATTTAATGGCAGACGTACCAGGGTGAGTATGAATAAGCGATAAAGTGAGTGTGAAGAGGCGATAACATCCTAAAAACTCCAACAGTGCACCTACAATACATTGTAATTGTTACGCTAAAATATTGAGTAACATCTTATATTTCTAAAAGAGGCCCTATGGAAGCTGCCACTCAATCCAATAAGAACTTATCTTTGCTATCGACGTGCTCGTTAAAGAAGACAAGCTGTAGGCGTTTGGCAAATCGTACGCGCTTAGTAGGAATGCTAGCTGGCGGCTTGCTTATTGGGACGCTGAGTTTCTCTGCCAATGCGACAAACGTCATTAGTAGTACCACTTATATTGATTATCAGTTGCCCAAAAAAATACAAGAGATGTGCAATGAGCGTGAGAATTGTCCAAAAATTGACATCGAGTATCTTAAAACCAATCACGCTTGGATAAACGATATCGCCAATGCTCGTATTAATAACTTAGTGGTAAATAGTAAACCAACTGAATCAGCCCCTATTAAAACGAAAAGCAGTCAAGCACAGGTAAAATCTGCGCTTAATAATTTTGCAAATTCACAATTTACAGATATGCCTGAAGACAGGCAATGGGCGTACGAATTGATGATAACGCCCAACTATTTAGGTCATGTTGGTGAAGCTGAGCTGTTTGAAATAGAGTCGTACTTATATACGGGCGGCGCTCATGGTATGTCGTATAGTGAATATTTGGTATTTGATCCTAGCGTTAAGAAACAAATCAAACTTGATGACATGCTGGTCGCAGGAAAAAAACCACGCTTTAAAGCACTTGCCTACAATGCTTATAAAACATGGGTTAAGACGTCTAATGAAAATGTCAGCAATTACGAAAAAAATTGGCCATTTACATTAAGTGATAATGTGACATTGACCGATCAAGGGATTGATATACGTTATCAGTCTTATGATATTGGTCCTTATGCCTCTGGTATGCCCACACTGAGTATTCCATACAGTCAGCTTAACGGTGTAATAAAGCCGCGCTTTATTCCTAAATAACTTATTATAGAAGTTTAAATAGACTAATTAATCATATTAAAATAATTGTAAGACCTTTAGAAAATTCGCAATATTTATTTAGTATCTTTTGGATTTAACAGAAAAACAAGGAGTATTAATATGACAAACCCTATAGATAATGGGCAAAAGACAATAGAATCAGACAGCTGGGAGCTTAATGCGCTCACGCAAGCGTTAGGTGAGTTGAGTGTCACGGTCAGTGATAGTTTATCCATTGGACGTGGTAGCGACAATGATGTGGTGCTTGGTAGTAAGCAAGTATCGCGCAATCATGCGGTATTAAGTGTGCTCGATGGTCAACTGTATGTAAAAGACTTAGATTCATCAAACGGCACGTTTATCAATGATGAGCGCATTGAAAGCAATAAGTCGAGCATGCTAACAGTTGATGACAAGATCGGCTTTGCTGGTTTTAATTTTCAAGTAAATACTTCAGCTACCGATACAGAGACTGAAATACTGGATCCAGTAACAGCGGATTCAACCACGAGTATGAATACCAATACTGAGGAGACGGTGGCAACTGAGCGTCTCGACGAAATGCCTACTACTAAGGAGCCTGTTGTGAAACAAACAGACATCGAAGAGATCTTGCCTACCGAAGAGAAAGCCGCGCCTGCATCAAGTCAAGCTGCTACCAATCCTATCGCACCTACAATGGACACATCATCGGCAGAGGTCTTACCTGAAGCCGCGACTACCACGACAACTGCACCGACAACGCCTGTTGATCATGAGCCAGTTGTAGACACTCCTATTGCGCAAGAAGAGCCTACGGTACGTAAAGAACCTGCAATAAGCGAAGAACCTGCAATAAGCGAAGAGCCTGCAATAAGCGAAGAGCCTGCAATAAGCGAAGAGCCTGCAATAAGCGAAGAGCCTGTAATAAGTGAAGAACCTAAGATTCAACCAAATCATGATAAAACCGTTCAACCAGATCATGACAAAACGACCAAAACTGAGTTACAAGAAGAAGCGGATCCTGAAGTCTTGCATGCCAAGCAGGCGGCTACTGCGCAGTTCTCAGGTACGGCGAATTTAGGCCAAGAGCATGATCTTGGTACCAAAGGCAATAATGCGATGGATCAGGCGGTTGATAACCCAGCTACAGCGGGGCGAGCAGATAAAAAGCCAAGCGGCGGCTGGTTTATATGGGTATTTGTTGCCCTGATTATTATCGGCTTGGCGCTATGGTTATTTAACATGGGCGGTACGGGCGCAGGTGCTTAGTCATTATGTAGTAGCCAAATGTTGCTTGTACCCAATACTCCTTTAGCAAAAGTAAAGGAAGTTAAAAGTTACAAGCAGTCATTAAATCGGTAACTGACCAGTCGGTTTAAACAACGATAATATTAGTGAGCATCGTTATACTTACGCAAACATGACTCAGGCAAATAGGGTCAACTGCTAAAGTTTTTTATGATGGCTTTTTTTTCGTAGCGTCAACATTCACTAGAGTGTTGACGCTATATTTTGTTTGTCGCTTTGCTTTTATTTTTACTGTTTTTGTCTTTTGCCACTATGTTGTTAAGAGAGCGTTACTATGATGACCTTTAAAGAATATCAAACGTTTAAAGACCGCGGTTTTAGTCACGCACCGTTGATCAAAAAACGGTTGATGGATGCACAAACGCCTGTGTCTGTGTTTTCCAAAGTGCGCGATCTAAATGGGTCTGCCTATTTGTTTGAGTCAGTGGTCGGAGGTGAGCGCTGGGCACGATATTCGATGATAGGTCTGGGTAGTGAGCTGATATTGCAGTACGCAGACGGTAATGTAACCATTAAAAAAAATGATCATATCGATGTCACTTCAGTAGATGATCCCTTTGATTATATTCGTCAGCTAATGGCTCAATATAAGATGCCAACGGTAGATGATGTTGCCGCGTTACCAAGCTTTAGTGGTGGCTTGGTTGGCTATTTTGGTTATGACATGGTGCGTGTCATTGAGCCGTCAGTAGGTTTGTCGGATGCGCCCAATCCGATGTCGATGCCAGATATGTGGCTGATGTTATCGATGAGCGTGATTGTCTTTGATACGCTAGAAAACACCTTATCTATTATTATCTATGCCGATTGTCAGACAGAGGATGGATACAGTACCGCCATTCGAGAGCTGGAAAAAATTGAAGAAAAATTGTCAGAGATGCCGAATTTGAACGCGCCAATTATGCCAACGCCAACCTTTACTTCGCAAACAGGAGAAGAAAAATACCGCAGCGATGTTGATAAAATCAAATCGTATATCGCCGCAGGAGACGTCATGCAGGTGGTTCCAGCACAGCGTTTGACGGCTGAGTATATGGGCGACTCGCTGGCGGTTTATCGCGCTCTGCGGTTTTTAAACCCATCCCCTTATTTGTTCTTGGTGCATGGCTATACCCTTGATGATCATAAGCGCTTTGACATCATTGGTGCCTCACCTGAGATACTATCGCGTATTGAAAATGGCAAAGTGACGGTGCGACCATTAGCTGGTACACGTAAGCGTGGTCAAGATGAAGCAGAAGATCTAGCGCTTGAGCAAGAGCTGCTAAGTGATGAAAAAGAGATTGCTGAGCACCTAATGCTGATTGACTTGGGCCGCAACGATATTGGCCGCGTTTGTGAGTATGGTAGCGTCAAGGTCACTGAAAAAATGTCTGTTGAGCGCTACTCACAGGTGATGCATCTCGCCTCCAATGTGGAAGGCACGATACGAGCTGACAAAGACGCACTGGATGTATTCTGTGCGACTTTTCCGGCAGGCACGCTTTCCGGCGCACCTAAAATTCGTGCCATGCAAATTATCGATGAGATAGAGCCCGTCCGTCGAACCGTATTTGGTGGGTCGGTCGGTTATCTTGGCTGGCATGGCAACATGGATACCGCGATTGCCATTCGTACTGCGGTGATGCGCCGCGGGGAGATTCATATTCAGGCAGGTGCTG
The DNA here is from genome assembly GCA_963744895.1 of uncultured Gammaproteobacteria bacterium. GTDB lineage: Bacteria > Pseudomonadota > Gammaproteobacteria > Pseudomonadales > Moraxellaceae > Psychrobacter. The sequence continues at coordinate 178,016 of CAVUUW010000003.1, read as the reverse complement.
GCATCGTCGCGGACTCTGTCCCAAAAGCCGAGTGGGAGGAGACCAATAAAAAGGCGCTGGCATTGGTAAAAGCAGTAAAAATGGCCTGTAATGGTTTGCGCATTCGCTAGCTACCTAACCAGTTATTTGGTAAAGGGCAGCAAGTTCTACAGAAAGACCAACTACAAGCGTATTTATCTTCGAAAAAAATAACAGCGTAATCAATGGCTTGAATGTTTATATTAAAATAATTGAAAAAAATATAAAAAAGGACTTGCGTCATTCAAAATATTTGATAGAATAGCCACCACTTTAGAGAGAACAAGCCGACTTAGCTCAGTTGGTAGAGCAACTGACTTGTAATCAGTAGGTCGCCAGTTCGATCCCGGCAGTCGGCACCATCTCTTTTAAAGTAGCTTTTTATGAATTTGTCTTAAATGAAAGTCATTTTTGTTCAAAGCACCCTAAGGTGGGATTGGGGAGCGGTCAAACCCAACAGACTGTAAATCTGTCGCGAAAGCTTCGAAGGTTCGAATCCTTCTCCCACCACCATATTTTTTAAAAGTTTGTCATAGCGCCAAGCATGCTCTGTATAGCTAATAACTCTCGATTAGAGTTAGTCTGAATAAGAGCCAATGCGGGTGTGGTATAATGGTAACACCTTAGCCTTCCAAGCTAATGACGCGGGTTCGATTCCCGCCACCCGCTCCATATATACACCGTCGCAAAGCCTATCAATCATTCATCACGACCACAGTTATTATCGCTGTATCGTGATATTTTTTTTAGTGCAGCTCAAAGGTTTGATATACGCTCATATAGCTCAGCGGTAGAGCACTCCCTTGGTAAGGGAGAGGTCTCGAGTTCAATTCTCGATATGAGCTCCATTTATCATTCAAATCCTTCTTTTGCTATTTATATATAGCTTTGCGTTGATATCGAATTCATAAAATATTGAAAATTATAAATACAGTGTGGCAAGTAATGATTCGAAGGTGACACTAAGGTGTTGCCTTTTAGTGCTGTCAATTCATCAGTGAAGAGTAAGCATATTGATGAGACAGTATCATTAATGATTGACAGATAAAATATAACTACTGCTGTCGCTTAAGTGTCTTACATTGTTCAATAGATTGAAAAACACGTATAATGTCTATATCTATATATCCAGTGTTCATAAAGATACTGGCTAAAAACATAGACAGTAGCAGAGCAATAAAACACTTTGCAAAATAGTTTAGATAGATAAGCCATAGCGTCAACGGTTTGATGGTTTTATATATATCATAAACCGTCAAACAGCTATTCACCGATCTTTGATTGATAAAGATTCACTAAAAAAAGAGGAAATACCCATGGCAAAGGCCAAGTTTGAACGTAACAAGCCACACGTCAACGTCGGTACAATCGGACACGTTGACCACGGTAAAACAACCCTAACTGCTGCAATCGCAACTGTCGCTGCAATCACCTCTGGTGGCGAAGCCAAAGACTACGCGTCTATTGACTCAGCCCCAGAAGAAAAAGCACGTGGTATCACCATCAACACCTCACACGTAGAATATGACACAGACGCACGTCACTATGCACACGTAGATTGCCCAGGTCACGCCGATTATGTTAAAAACATGATCACCGGTGCAGCCCAGATGGACGGCGCAATCCTAGTTGTATCAGCAACTGACGGCCCTATGCCACAGACTCGTGAACACATCTTGTTGTCACGTCAGGTTGGCGTACCATACATCATCGTATTCATGAACAAATGCGACGTTGTTGATGACGAAGAGTTACTTGAACTCGTAGAAATGGAAGTTCGTGAACTTCTTAATGACTACGACTTCCCAGGTGATGACACCCCAATCATCCATGGTTCAGCGACTGAAGCCCTAAAAGGCTCACAAGAAAAATATGGCCAACCAGCTGTCGTAGAACTACTAAACGTTCTTGACACCTACATCCCAGAGCCAGAGCGTGACATCGACAAAGCATTCCTAATGCCAATCGAAGACGTATTCTCAATCTCAGGTCGTGGTACCGTAGTAACTGGCCGTGTTGAATCTGGTATCGTAAAAGTTGGTGACGAGATCGAAATCGTTGGTATCCGTGACACTCAAAAAACCACCTGTACTGGTGTAGAGATGTTCCGTAAACTGCTTGACGAAGGTCGTGCAGGCGAAAACTGTGGCGTACTACTACGTGGTACTAAGCGTGAAGACGTACAACGTGGCCAAGTACTAGCTAAGCCAGGTTCAATCACGCCTCACACCAAATTTGACGCAGAAGTATATGTATTGTCAAAAGAAGAGGGTGGTCGTCACACACCATTCCTAAACGGCTATCGTCCACAGTTCTACTTCCGTACGACTGACGTAACTGGCGCAATCCAATTACAAGACGGTACTGAAATGGTTATGCCTGGCGATAACGTTGAGATGGGCGTAGAGCTTATCCACCCAATCGCTATGGACAAAGGTCTTCGCTTCGCAATTCGTGAAGGCGGCCGTACGGTAGGTGCTGGTGTTGTTGCTAACGTATTGAACTAATCGGTAAGTCTCAGTAATGAGTTTATAAGTTAGTCATAAAAAAGCCATCCTAAATAGGGTGGCTTTTTTTTGGGTATGAAATAGTGGTTTATTCATACAAATATACAGGCGCACAATTTTGTGAACATACTTGCAATAGGCTTTACCTATATAATCTAAGCGTCACAAATGATAAAAATAAAAGGAAAGTCATGTTTGCGATAGAAGTTTTATCAATCAATGCAGCAGAGCATGGACAAGTTATTCAAGCCGTGGCAGATATTGAAGCCATCGTTCAGCCGCAAGATGCTTGGGACTATCAGGCTTTACTTGATTTACTTAAGCAAGACAGTATCAATATATTAATCGTTTATGAGCAAGAAAAAAAAGAGCAAGTTGGTGACAATAAAGTGATTGGTTATTGCTTATATCAAGTGGTTTTTGAGCAAGCAGAGATACTACGTATTGGCACGCATCCTGATTATCAACGCCTAGGTATCGCGTCACAATTGTTTGAAGTGTTACATAAAGAGTTGACGCATAGCCAAGTAGAAAGCCTTTTGCTCGAAGTACGTGCAGATAACATTCCGGCCATAGCCTTATATGAGCAGCAAGGGTTCACTGTGATCCATAGACGTAAGGGCTATTATCAACTCTTAGGACAGGCGGCGATTGACGCTTTGATTATGCAGCGAGTTTATAATTAGCGGTAGGGGAAAAAGAAGCATTATACAAATCAATTGCACCAAACAGATATTGTCCTAATCAATCAGCGCGATTTTGATTTTTGGACTGGTATTTTGTTTTGCAGACTTCTATATCAATCTTATTGCCATGCTCTTTTTTCATCTGCTCAAGCACGTCAATACGTTCGGTGAGCAACTCTACGATAATGTTTATATTGGCTTGCTGCTTTCGGACTTGCGCCAGTTTTTGCTGAATAATCGTCAATTGTAAGTCAATATCGAGCTGACCATCATAATAGTCATTAAGGTTAGTTCTTATTTCGGCAAGTGTAAAGCCAATCGCCTGCGCGCTTTTAATCAACTCAATCCGTTCTACACATTCTGGATGAAACTCTGTGTATAGGCGAGAGCCTGCTTGGCGCTTGCGGGATTTTAGCAAGCCTAATTGGTCATAATGACGAACCGTATCCTTGGTCGTATTGGCTTTGGTTGCAAGTGCGCCAATTAATAAGAATGAGGTATCAGGGGTCATAATAATCTTATTGATAGGTGGTTATGAATGAAAAGAAAAAAGTTAAATAGGCGTGTGGCTTATCTTAATGCGAGTTGCCAAGGTTCGGCTTCATCAAGTAGCGCAACTGAGAGAGGTTTGTGAGAGTCATTTTGCCATTTGGTTGAGTGAGTATTGATGAGCGTATCTAGTTGCATCAAAAAATCAGCTCGCGGTAACGTGGTCGCGCCCAAACTCATTAAGTGATCATTTGGCAACTGACAGTCAACCAGTGCGATATGACTTTGTTCGCATAAACGCATCAGACCCCAAAAGGCGATCTTTGAGGCATTAGAAGCATGATGAAACATCGATTCGCCAAAGTATATACCACCAAGCCTTAAACCATAAAGCCCACCAATGAGCTGACCTTTTTCGTCCCACACCTCAATACTATGAGCGAAGCCTTGTGCATGGAGTTGGGTATAGGCGGCAATCATCTCGTCATGAATCCAAGTGTGTTCGCCTTCGGGCAAGTCATTATTAAGACCATCGCTACGCGGTAAACTACAAGCATGTATAACATCATCAAACGCTTGATCTAACGTTAATTGCCAGCGTTCGCGTTTTGCCTGTTTGCGTAGCGATTTACTTGGCTGATATTCGGTTGGTACTATTACACAGCGTGGCTCAGGACACCACCAAGCGATTGGCTCATTCTCATTAAACCAAGGAAACAAACCCTGTGCATAAGCAGAAATGAGTGTGTCAGGCGCTAGGTCACCGCCCATCGCAACAATGCCAATTCCATCAGGATCGATAGTAATAGGATCAGGAAAGTCATAACGTCCAAGACTTTTTAAAGCCTCAGACGTCATGTCTTTATCATGCTGTTGTGAGGTGCGACTCATTTAGCTTTCTTTATCAGCAGTCAAGGTTGACGCATAAGTATGGTCAGTGGCCGTTGCTTCACCAATGGCATCCAAATACTTCTCGGCATCAAGCGCTGCCATACAACCTGTACCAGCCGAGGTAATAGCCTGACGATACACATGATCCGCCACATCACCAGCGGCAAACACGCCTTCAATACTGGTCTGCGTGGCATTGCCATGTAAACCGCTATTGACGATAAGATAACCATCTTTCATATCAAGTTGGTCGTTAAATAACTCTGTGTTTGGCTTATGCCCAATCGCGACAAACATACCCATGGTATCTAATGTCTTGGTGCTACCATCAGTCATCGATTCGATGATAACGCCATTAACGCCCATGTCATCGCCGACTACTTCTTTGACTTGATGATTCCACTCGATTTTGACGTTGCCGTTTTTGGCTTTTTCAAACAGCTTGTCTTGTAGGATTTTTTCAGAGCGTAAGCTATCACGGCGATGTACAAGCGTTACTTCAGAGGCAATGTTAGACAAATACAAAGCTTCTTCAACGGCCGTATTACCACCACCAATCACCGCAACTTTTTGGTCTTTATAAAAGAACCCATCACAAGTGGCACAAGCAGATACCCCAAGTCCTTTAAACTTGGTTTCTGATTCTAATCCCAAGTATTGAGCAGAGGCACCAGTTGAGATAATCAAGGCATCACAAGTGTAATTGCCATTGTTGCCAATGAGTTGGAAAGGGCGGACGTTTAGGTTTACTTCGTTAATATGATCATAAACCAGCTCGGTACCAAAGCGTTCGGCGTGAGCTTTCATACGCTCCATTAAAGCGGGACCCGTCAAGTCATGAGCATCGCCTGGCCAGTTGTCGACTTCGGTCGTGGTGGTTAATTGACCACCTACTTCCATACCCGTGATCATCACTGGCTTGAGGTTGGCGCGTGCGGCATAGACGGCAGCAGAGTAGCCTGCAGGGCCTGAGCCTAGAATAATGAGCTTTTCGTGACGTGAAGCTGTCGTGTCAGTTACCATGGATTGTTCCTTGCTAAATATAAGAATTAAAAATGTGAGTTATGAATATCATAAAAGACAAGTTCAACAGTTGCTACGAATGTGGTTTTTCTAATTACTGTGTGATAATAACATAAGGGCATAACCCAAAAAGTGCAAGTTTGCTAAAACAAACATAGGTATCATTAGAATTAAAGCATGTTTGGCTTGAAATAGAACCGCGATAAACACTCAATACTTTATATGGCTGTCATCATAAATGTTGATCGCTGGCGGTGAATGTCTTTTGTGAATGGGCAGTTTTATACCAAAATTCTATGCTGACGTATTTACTTGCATTGTTTCTTTATAAGACGGTCGCCACTGTCCCTATCTATTTGTTATTATAAGAAGTTATGCCAAGCGTGATAATGGTCAAAAGCCAATTACTGTATAAAGTGGCTGTATACGGTAATTATCCTCGACAATGCTTTTCAAACCTTACGCTCAGCACCTTTATGTCAGCACTTTATGTCAGCATGATTAGGCTTAGTCATGAGTTGACGACCATTTAGTATTAATAACAAGGCAGATCTTACGTGATATCAGCACCGCTTATTGAGTATTTAAAAAAAGGAATATTTACCCTCCTTGGGTTAATACTGGCCGTTTATCTGTTTGTCATTTTGATGACATACACAGGCAACGATCCTAGTTGGTCGCACATCAGTAGTGATATGACGACCATTAATAATATGGGCGGTGAGACAGGTGCTTGGTTATCTGACTTACTCTATAGCTTTTTTGGATTTGGCGCATGGTGGCTGCTGGCTTATTTAATCTATGAGTCTATCCTGATTTGGTGGGACAATAAGCCCACCTTTTGGCTCATGCGTGTGGTCGCTTATGTATTTTTATTATTAAGTGCCAGCGCCTTGTTTGCGCAGTGTGTTGCGTTGGTGCAGCAAATCACAAATCCAGCGGCGACAGCGCTTGAAGGCGTGGCTGGTGGTATCATCGGTTTGGAATTACAAACACGGTTGGCTCAACTGTTAACGCAGTGGGGGAGTGTGATTTTCTTGGCGGTGTTTGTCGTTATTACCGCTACTTTTGCCTTTAATATTCATTGGATGGCACTTTATAAAAAGGTGACAGCGCTTTCTTGGTTTGGCTCAGGGGTGAAAAATAAAGAACTTGAAGAAGTCGATCAAACCACACCATCAAATAAGACATCAAACAAAACATTAAATGCTGATGGAAGTGTGGCATCGGCTAATAACACAGATCCAGAAGGGCCAGCATATGAGCAATTACCACTGACGTTGCAGTCTGCTGGGCACGCTGAGACAGTCGATAACAGCGGTCGATTTAATAACGTATTATCAGATTTTTTGATGAAATCAGGGCTTGCCGATAGTGTAAAAGCTTCTATGGCAGCAGCACAAGCTACAATGCCTAGCCAAACAACATTATCTGATCATGTACAAAACGATTATACAGAGACGGCAACGGCAACACCTGCTCCAGCGCCCGTTCGTAAAGTGGAACCAAGCTTTGCATGGAATGATGCCAATACCGTTGATGATCTATTGGCAAGTGAACACGCCGCTTATTACACTGATACCGTGGCTGAGTCTGATACCAGCACTGAATCAGGAGAGGAACAACTGCCAGTATCTAACACTCAAACAGCAACCCAAGCAGCATCACCTGACGCTCAAGCCCCTGTTAGACCAAAGACCAATATCATTCAGGCGCCGGTTGACCAACAGGGATATGATGAAGCGACTCGTAATGAGTCTGCTTTGTCTGAACCAAAAGACACGTCTAACACTATAGAGACAGTTGATACACTGGCAGATGCGTGGTTGGCAGAGCATGTGGATATCGTAGAATCTACCGTATCTAAGCCAACAGTAACGCCTCAATCTGAAGCAATATCGTCTGATGACCATTTTGTTAATTCGCCTTCTAATTTGTCTCATAACCAAACGCATGAGGCTTTTGAAACAGTAACTGGTGCAACTGAACAGGCTGAAAATGTTGATACACCAATTGATACAGTAGCTAATACTGTGCCCTCCGCTGTTGCTACAAGCTCAGTCACGTCAGTAGCAAAGATTGATTCTGCATCACCTGTGGTTGATATGACGCCAACCAATACGCCGCCGACCAATCCAAAAGCCGCACCAACCGTGGACGCGGTCAGTAATGCAGCTGTTCAACCAGTTGCTAAACCAACGATAAGTTTTGCCGTGCCAGATGGCGATAGCAGCAATCACATCACGGACATGATGCCAGACAATGATAGCGATGACGATAGCCAAGCACCAGTCATGCCGCATATCAGTGACGATGCCGCATTCAGCCAAAAATCTCGTTCGATGCAAACGGCGGCCTATCGCAGCAGTCTCACACCCATTCCAGAAATGTCTATTCTCGATAAACCAGATCCCGACCGTAAGCCCAGCTATACCATCGCTGAGCTTGAGCAGCTCTCTGAGCTATTAGAGATTAAATTACAAGAGTTTAATGTAAAGGCTTCTGTGGTCAATGCGATTCCAGGCCCTGTGGTGACCCGTTTTGAAGTCGAGCTTGCCCCTGGTATTAAAGCTAGCAAAGTAACAGGCATTTCACGTGATTTGGCGCGCTCACTCTCAATGGCGTCTTTGCGTGTGGTTGAGGTCATTCCGGGCAAGCCTTACATTGGTATCGAAGTGCCCAATAAGCAGCGCGAAATGGTGCGTTTGATTGAGCTACTCAATACCGAAAAGTTCAAAGATCCCAAAGCACAGATTAGTATGGCAATGGGTAAAGACATTGGCGGCAATCCAATCATTACCGATCTTGCCCGCGCACCGCATATGTTGGTTGCTGGTACCACAGGCTCTGGTAAATCGGTACTGGTTAACTCAATGCTCTTATCAATGTTACTTAAATATACGCCAAATGAGCTGCGCCTGATCTTGATCGATCCAAAGCAGTTAGAGCTGGCCAATTATAATGACATTCCGCATCTACTGACACCTGTAGTCACCGATATGACCGAGGCTGCTAGTAGCTTGTCATGGTGCGTCGCAGAGATGGAGCGTCGTTATCAATTAATGAGCTTGCTCAAGGTTCGTAAGCTCAATGAGTTTAATAAAAAAGTCATCGCTGCCGAAAAAGCAGGCAACCCGATGCTCGATCCTTTATGGCGACCTAATGACAGCGTGAGCATTAGCCAAGCACCAAAGCTCAAAACCTTGCCGATGATTGTCATTGTCGCCGATGAGTTTGCCGATATGATTATGCAGGTCGGTAAACAAGCAGAAGAGCTGATCACGCGTTTGGCACAAAAATCACGAGCCGCAGGTATTCATTTAATGCTCGCCACCCAGCGCCCGTCAGTAGACGTTATCACAGGTCTGATTAAAGCCAACATTCCGGTGCGTGCTGCCCTACGTGTTAACTCAAAAGTTGACTCAAGGACGATTCTAGACAGTGGCGGTGCTGAGGACATGCTGGGTAATGGCGATATGCTGTTCCTAGGGCCAGGGCAAATCGAGCCGGATCGTGTGCATGGCGCGTATGTTAGCGATGAGGAAGTCAACCGTGTTTGTGATGCGTGGCGTGAGCGCGGCGCACCTGATTATATCGATAATATGGCAGGAAATTTTGAGTTATCTAGCTCAGGCAGTGGTGGCGGCGGTAGCTCAAATAATGCGTCTGGCGAAGATGATGGCCTGTATAACGATGCGGTTGCCTTTATTATGGAAACCCGTAAAGTCTCTGCTTCTAGTATCCAGCGCAAATTCAGTATTGGCTATAACCGTGCGGCGCGTATTGTGGACTCCATGGAGGAAGCTGGACTGGTCAGCTCAATGGGTAAAAGTGGCAAGCGTGAATTGCTAATGTAGCTAAAATTGCTAAATGTGTTTGAATAAAGGAAAAGACGAGTTGCGAAAGTGGCTCGTTTTTTTATGTCCTATTCTAATTGTCATTGCAGTAATAAGTATAACTTGGCAGTTGTTCGACGCGTTAGGAACCCGATATACTAAGTGCAATCATTCTCCAAGGAAGGTCTGTTATGTTTAAAGAATATACCAAGTACGATGCCATAGGATTGGCGGCACTTATTAATAAAGGTGAGGTGAGTGCCAAAGAGCTAATGGATGCTGCTGTGCAACAAGCCAATACGCTCAACCCAAAATTGAATGCCATCATTCACCGTTTTGATGAGCGCGCTTATAATGCAGCGAAGTCAGGGTTGCCATCTGGCGTATTCAATGGCGTGCCTTATCTATTAAAGGATTTGTCTTTTAGCTTCGCAGGCGAGCCTATAACCATGGGCAGTCGTAGTGTCAATATCATCTCAGAAAAAGACAGCGAAATCGTTAAACGCATGAAAGCCACGGGCGTTAATACGTTTGGTAAAACCAATACGCCAGAGTTTGGTTTGATTATCACCACTGAGCCAAAAGCGCATGGCGCGACTCACAACCCTTTTAAAAAAGGCTATAGCTCTGGTGGCTCGTCAGGTGGTAGTGCAGCGGCAGTCGCAAGTGGTATTGTACCGATGGCAGGCGCTGGTGATGGTGGTGGCTCAATACGTTTCCCTTCATCTTGGTGCGGTGCGTTTGGATTAAAGCCAAGCCGTGGTCGTAATCCAATGGGCCCTAAGTTTGGTGAAGGTTGGGACGGTGCAGTTGCTGATCATGTGATCACGCGCTCGGTACGTGACAGTGCGGCTATGCTCGATGCCACCAGTGGTGCAGAGATTGGGTCGCCTTATGTGATTGCTCCGCCAGACGGAACCTTTTTGCAAGCAGCAATGCGCGCACCGCGACCGTTGACCATTGCGTTACATCAGCAGCCCTTAATCGCCAATACGACTGTGGATAAAGAAGTGCTCGCCGTGCTTGAACAGACTACCAAGCAACTAGAAGCCATGGGTCATCGCGTCGTACCTGCCGAGCCTAATATCAATATCGAGCAGTTTTGGCATGATTTTATGGTTGTGGTCTGTACGCATACGGCGTTTACGATTGACAATCTCGAGCGTGACTTTGGTGCCGCGCATATCAAAAACTTGGAGCCGCAAACCTATAACATGGCGCTACTCGGTCGCTCATTATCTGCAGTAGATTTAGCGCATGCCAAACATGGCTGGCACAACAGTCAATATCAGACAGGCCTATTGTTAGAAACTTACGACATGATTTTGTGTCCAACCGTACCAACGCCTGCCGTCAAACATGGCGTACTGCCGCCAACACGTATGGACGAGATGATGATGCGAAGTGCTGAGATACTTAATAAAGGCTTTGATATGGGCAAATATGCCTTTAGCTCTGGCATGATCGAAAAGCTCAGCCAGCCAGTATTGGGTAAAATGGCGTTTACCCTATTGGGAAATGTCACAGGATTGCCAGCAATGTCATTACCAGTAGGTATGAGCAAAAAAGGCTTACCCATCGGTATGCAATTGATTGGACGTATGAATGATGAGGTGACGCTATTGAGTCTGGCAGGTGAGATGGAGCGAGCTGGTTTATTTACCAAACCCGCTTTTAAAAAATAAAATACTTGCGATCACTTTGGCAAAGACAGCTTATCTGAGTGCTAAATCAAAGGAGAATCAGTCAAAGTGAAGATTAGTCAAAGCGATAGATATCCATACCCAAGCTGTGATGAGCCATGCTTTGATGGACAACGGAGACGCGTTGACCTGCGCCTAAAGCAAAAAACAGCGGTAACAAGTGCTCATCACTGGGATGGATGTTTTTATAATTAGGATATTTTTGCCAATCTAACGCAGTCGGAATATCAATCTTTAATTGCTGTAGCAGCCACAGTTTAAATTCTTTGGCAGTCTGATCAATACTATCAGCCTCCCATCTGAGTGCTTGCAAATTATGGGTAATGTTACCTGAACCGACAATGAGAATTTGCTCCTGACGCAGCTGAGCAAGCTGCGCGCCCAACTGATAGCAAGCGACACTATCGTAATGCTGGGGCAGTGAGATTTGTACGATAGGCACATCTGCCTCTGGATACAAATGTCTGAGCGGCGCCCAAACCCCATGATCACAAGCGCGAACAGGATTTAAGCTACAGGTGATACCGCGTGCAGTGAGTTGATGAGCAAGAGATTCGGCAAGCGCTGGTTGACCAGAAGCCGGATATTGGAGCTCATACATCTCAGGTGCAAACCCTGAAAAGTCATGCCAAGTCTTGGGCTGCGGGTTACTGCTAATTTCGAGCTTGGCTGATTGCCAATGAGCAGACATGATGATGACAGCACGCGGCTTGGGTAGATTCTGCCCGATACGTCCCAGCGCATTGGTCGTGGCAGATTGCTCAATAGCAAACGTAGGCGCCCCATGTGAGATGAATAGAGCGGGCAGATTGGCCGCATTATTGGTCACATTGGCAAACTCGGGTACGCCAGTAGCTGTGATAGGCTGCGACATACTCTCGTATTGTTTATCACGTGGCGGATTGATATGAGAGGCTTTGTGTGTTGCGCGTTTTGGATATTTCATGTTGCATTTATTAGGGCAAGTGCCAGTTTTTCAATCTGTTTTACTACAGATATTTTTGGCATAAACAACGCAGTTTTACACGATTTAATTACCACGGTGATAAGGGTGATTGTTGTTGATGCTCATGGCGCGATATAACTGCTCCATTAGTACCACGCGTACTAATGGATGCGGTAAGGTCAGTGCGGACAATGACCATTTCACATCCGCTTTTGCCAACACGTCTGGCGAGACGCCATCTGCGCCGCCAATGACCAACGCAATGTCATCGCCTTGTTGCATGGCACCTGATAACTTATCTGCCAATCCTTCCGTCGATAGCATCTTGCCTTTGACATCCAGTACCCACAACTGCTCACGTCCGGTCGCATTGTGCGCCGCCAAAATGGCTTGACCTTCTTGCTCGCGATATTGAGTCAAATTGGCATCAGATGGGTTTTTTGCTCGTTTTGCAGCGGCAATTTCAAAGATGTCTGTACTGAGCATGGGTTGAATGCGTTTATGATATTCATCAAAGCCCGTTTGTACCCAGTTTGGCATTTTATTGCCCACGCTCAAAATTCTTACTTTCATAGTAGCTACCATGTTAATCATTAAGTAAATATGACAAAAAATGCAACGATTTAGTGAACAAAATTAGTGCACCGAGAAGGCCAGTTTTTACGGGCTATTTTATAATCATTTTTTAGTGCTTGCGACCTACATTAAAGGAGCAATAGTTTCTGAGACCGCATTTTTTTCATTTTGATTCGTGTCGTTTAGGCTTGGCTTTGCAATGACATTTAACTTTGCATCAGATTCAAAGATAATGGCTTCGATATCATCAAAATTGTTGATACCTTCAGCGCGCATCGCACACTCAAGTTCTTGACGAGTCAACCTTTCAGCGCGCATCGCCTCCGGTAAGAACTGTCCTTGATAAAAAACAATGCGTGGATCTGATAGGATAAAGCTGCTAAATTCTGGTGAGATAGACGCATATTTGGTGACCAAAAACTGCAAAAGATAGAGCACCAAAATAGAAGAAGCGCCTTCAATAAAAGGAATGTTTCTGAGCAAAATAGTACTGGCCCCCAGTGAGCCAATCATCACTGTCACCACCCAATCAAAATTATTGAGCTGTGAGGTCGAGCGCTTCCCGGAGACTTTTGTCGCCATTACTATTAACACATAAATCATGGCTGTCGTCAGTACAATACGACCAAGTTTGTCTATATTGTCAAAAAAAAGCATGTCCATAAAAATCGCTCCTATGATAAAAATCAAACGGTTTATTGCTAAGTATTTATTGATTCAGCAGATTAGCCTAACGGATTTTATGTCTTAAAAGTAAAAATTTTGTAGCGACTTATTATGGGTCAATAGCTGTTGTTTGATAGTTAGGATTCGATAATCAGGGTTTAAGTGTCAGTTAAAGAAGGTTTGGGTGGATTGAATGATACTCAGAATTTAGGGACACTTAAACCATTTTACGCTGGGGGTTCAGTAAACGATTGAGTGCCCAAATGCTTATTCTCGCGCTGACGAGTGTCAGAATCATCATCACCATCAGTGAGAAGAGCAGCGGCAGGGGCTGTTGCTGCGTCATCTCAATTAAGACCTCACGGCTAACCGCATCAAACAGCCAAAACCAGATGACCAATAAGTAAATGCCTGTTGATATCCAAACGGCTGCCACACCGCCAACGACCAAGCGATTGATCTCACCTCTATTCAAGGCGCGCTGCTGATGTTTGATAAATTTATATACCGCCACATAAGCACCAATAATGATGGAGAGTACGATAACTAGGTATGAATTTAACGCGACTTTGGTTTGAATTATCATAAATATCGCACTGGCAAGCACATACCCAATCATAAAAAAGCCGATGTATTGTGCCATTTTAGGACGAGCGGATAGAGCGCTTTGCGTCAACTTATCATGGGGCAACTGTGTTTTAGATTTGCTGAGAGTGGGTATCTTGCGTGACATAAGCTGACCTTTATTAAAGGAAAAACAGAGAATAAGAATGGCCATAACGCTAGCGCGTGCCCTAGATTTTTTGAGCGACTAAGCTATGAGCTGTGGCGCTATTAACCAGCGTTTTGCATCAGCCCTAGTGAAAACTAATGCTGCGCAGTCCAATCAAGCATCGCATCTAACACGGGCCGAGCAGCATAAGGGTTCAATGCCTGATTGCTATTAATGAGTCCCACGACGACGTAGTCCTGTCCTGATACGCCTTTGACATATCCTGCCATCGACGTCACATTGTTCAAGGTACCCGTTTTTATCCATGCACGGCCAATGGCTGACGACTCAGGTAACCGATCACTGTGAGCGGCAATAGTGCCACTGACACCAGCCACACCTAAAGCGTTGACGTAGGCATCAAAGTTTGGACGGTCATAAGCATACGTCAACAATTCACTCAAATTGGCAGCGGTAATCGTACAGTCGCGGCACAGCCCTGAGCCATTGGTTAAATGGGGCGGTGGCGTGTTTAGATGGGTCTGCCACCACTGATCAATCGTCTGTAGTGCCATCGAATAGTCCGTTGCAGCGGGATTACCAAATTGATATAAGCTGCTGTTTTTTGAATGACTTGTTTTGTGGCTAATCTGTTGATTATCAACCTCGTTATCATTTGCGGTTTGGTTAATGATGTTTTGATGATTGGCGCTTTTGCCGCCATTCAATTTATCATCATTCCCTTGACCGTAAGCACCTATCGATAGCGCCAATTGTTCCGCCATGACGTTGTTTGAGAAGTGGTTGATATCATAGATTTGCTGTTTTAAATTTAGCGAAGGGTAACTGACAATGGGTAGTGGTGACATCGGTAGCGCCGCTAGGCCTTGAGCAGGCTTGGTCTTTTTTGCGGCATCATAAGGGGTTTCTTGCGTAATGACGTCGCCACTTAAGGTGTTGCCTAGTGCTTGCCATTTGGCCGCGATGACGTGTGCAGCAAACGCTTTGGCATCAGGATAAGCGATATAAAATGCATGTTCTTGGCAGCTGTTTGGCAAAGAGGCATTGAGCACTAGGCGCTTGGTCTGCCACTGCGGCGCAAGGCTATATCTCGCCTGACCACAAGCTGCTGAGCGTGTATCGATGAGGTTTGGCATTTGATAGCCTGCTAATGATGGCTCATACGTTAGGCTGGCTTGACCGTTGCTCATCGGATAGGTTTTGATACCAATGGTGCTAAAGTTGACCAAAAACCCATCTGGGCTGGCATTGTAAGGGCGCAGTGGATCGTTATCAAAGGCGGCAGGATCTTTTGTCACGTTGTGAAAAATAGCGCTATCCACGACGATATCACCATCGATATGGTGAATGCCTGAGGCCTGTACTTGGTAGAGTAACTGTTGCAGGCGCTCATGGGTCATTTTGGGATCGCCACTACCTTGGATAATCAAATCACCATACAGCCGATCATTGACGATCACGCCTGTATGGTAGACCCGCGTATGCCAAACAAAGTCTGCACCAAGTTTATCTAAAGCGATAAAACTAGGGACAAGCTTCATGGTGCTGGCAGGAGTGCGAGCGACATCAGGCTGATAACTTAATAACGGCGAAAAAGAGATTTTGATCGATGAAGAAACGGAATCGGTCTGACTGTTTTCATTGCCGTTATTATTCTCATCAAATGAGTTTTGGTTACTGGTAGATGAAGGCGTGGCTGAGTAATAATGATCAGGAATAAGCGTTGGCACACTCTCTAGGCTTTGGTAAGTATACGGGTCGTCAGTATAAGCGTGTATTTTTTTCTCATGGTTTTTTATGGTGCGTTTTTCAATAGTCGTGAGAGCGCTGTGATGAGCAGTAGGATTTTCGGTATTGGCTGCCCCATCGTTATTATTGTTTTGAAGGCTTTTTTGGTTACTGGTTTTGGCATCAACAGTATCTTCTGTTTCTACTGAGGTTGTGCTATCGACAACCTGAATGGGAGCAGGAAGGTGGCTGGCATTTTTATCACCAATCGGCGTGATGACCATACTAATATCGCTCTCCGATAAGTCTGCACGTGATAAAGCAGCTCGTATCGCCTCTGGCAGCGCAGCTTGTGCGCCAATCGGCACCGCTATCGTAGTGGCTAATATGGCGAGTAAAGACAGGGGTTTGCTTGCTTGAAAAAACACTCGCAAACATCTGTCAGCAGACTTTGGTTTGGTAACAATATCGGTGTTAATGTTGGTATCAGTAATGGCGGTATTACGAAGGGTCTGGCAGCGTTTGGAAGTAGGGAACATGAGCATCTATCATTAGGTGAAAAACCCGCCTATGGTAACATGAGTTGCTGTTTTCGCGTAGATGCAGGGTATGATTTCACCGTACTTTCTACGGTACATCATCAACGTGAGCGTAGGTGCAAAAACGCCATCGCGGTCATAATCGCATCATTATAAGCATCATGCGCACCCAACTCAGGAATATCATAATGCGCCAGAATATTGGCCAAACGCTGCGTTTGATTAGGGATACCTTGCGTACGGTCGCCCATACGTCGACTGTATAATTGACGCACATCGATGACTTTGTTGGGCAGTGTCGTTCCCATATAGCGTTTGACCATAGGGTTCAAAAAACCAATGTCTAGCTGTGTACAGAAGCCAACGATGGGTCGATTGTCAATAAAAGGCAATAAGATCGCCAGCATCTCATCATAACTCATGCCATGCTCAACGTCAGCAGTACGCAGACCATGAATGACGATTGTATCGCGGTCTGGCATTACAGGCGGTCTGCAGACCAAGTGCATACCGTTACCCGTATCGATGGTATTACCATTGATATGAATGGCAGCAACTGACAACAAGTGATGTTTTTTTGGACTGAGTCCTGTCATCTCGCAGTCGATTGCCACCCATTCTCTGGCGGTAGGTTTGGTAAACATCGATGCCAACTCTGGCCGCTGAAGCTGAGTCTTTTGCCACGTACCTGTCAATTGTTTTAGCCAACTCATGAGACGCTTTTATCCTTTTGTCAAAACGTTGGTTATCAGCTCTATCTAATAGCCTTTATCTATTGACCTCTAGTTGGAAATCTCTAATTGATAGTGCTGACGTAACTGTGTTTTGAAGCTTTTGACCACCGCCAAACACTCTTTTAGTAAGTCACGCTCAAGCGCGGTCAAAGTCATTGGATTGACTTGGCGTGCATGTCGATCATCGGTCGAGAGGGCAACAGATAGCCGCTGTGCCATAAAAAACTCTAAGGCTTCTAATAAGGTATCAGCGCGCTCTTGGGTCAAGGCGCGTGCTTGCACCAACGCTTTAAGACGATTTTTGGTACTTGGAACGTCTAAAATGTCGTTTTCTAGTGCTAACGTGCGAATGCCATGAACCAGTGGAAAGATACCAGCTTTTTTTAGGTCGATGTCCGGTGAAGCAGATTTGCCGCTCAGTAATGGTACAAACTTTTGCCACCACTGATTGACGTCGCCGAACTGTAGCGCGGCGCGTGCGAACTGCCGTACAAACATAGGGTCTGATCGACGATGGGCAACCTGCAAGTGCTGACGTACTTGTTTCAGCAGAGATTCATCGCCGCAGACGTATTCACCATCGAGTATGGCGGACAGATAGATACCATGCATCGGATCAGTGTTCTTAAACCACAAATCAATCTGGGCGTTAAACTGTTTTAGGGGTTGTCGCCACATGGAGTTGGTCATCATGATATTGCCATCACATAGTGGATAGCCGAGACTGGCCAAATGCGTATTAAAGGTATGGGCAAACTGTGCTAAATCTGGATGATTGTAGCCGTCACGTATGATGAGTGCATTGTCTTGATCGGTACGCATAATTTGTTCGCCGCGACCTTCTGAGCCCATGACAATGAGGCAGGTATTTTTAATGACTTCATCAGGGACGATTAGTTGCCAAAGCTTGGTGAATACTTGCGCATTCAACGTCTGCACCATACGGCTGATATTACCGATTTTGACGCCATTTTGATGCTGAGCACGTATATAGCGACCGATTAACTCAACGGCGGTATCTAGACTTGATAAGTTTTTTGCTTGTTCGATTTGAATACTAATGAGCTGTGAGTGATGACTGATGTGGGCGAGCATGTCGCTTTGCCCCAATATACCGATCACGTCTCCCTCTTTATCAATGACTGGCAGTCTATGGATACGGTAGCGCGTCATGGTCAATAGAGCATCGCCAATCTCATCGCTTGCTTTAATAGTACGCAGGTTGAAGTTGGTATAACGCTGACAAGGGGTCGCTGTTAGATCTTGCTGCTCGCTGACAGCGCGGCAGATATCGGTATCGGTGAGAATGCCTAATAAACGATCTTTATGCTCTATATAATCTAATGATGTAGAGCCGTTGTCTGAATAATCGATGGGACGCACCAGTACGTGTTTTAATCCTGCTTTTGTCATGATGCAGGCTGCATCGAACAAGCTGTTATTGGCATCGACTAGATGTACTGGCAATAAGGTCACATCCGTGACTGGTTGCAGCATGATTTGCTGTACTTCTTGTTGATTGTTATAACTTGTGCGATCAATGGTTTTGCCACTGCGCCGTTGCTGTAGCGCCTTTAATCGTTCAGGAAGCTTGTCTGATAGCAGCTGACGTACTAGATGGTTTTGGGCACTGATTTTGTCGATGGCACTGCCAGCAACTTGTAGTAGCAAGGTATCTTCGGCCGCTCGAAACTGATAAGAAGTGGTAATTTTGTGATCGGCACTATCAGTGTCACCTGCCTGCAAGATTTGCTTATCAAAAGTGTTAGCGCTAAGAGGTTCAGGTAAACGCCGACTGTCGAACCAATCATTACTACTGCCTTCCTCAGCGTGATTGCTGCCCCAGTAAGAAGCAACAAACTCTCCGTCAAGCAACTGCTCAATTTGTCCTTTGATGACCACATAAAGGTACTGCAACTCTTCTGCTGGCAAGGTTTCATCCTTGGCAAGGTAGCGGATTTGAGTGCTTTTTCTGATGCTTTGACGTTCAGCCAAGCTCAATACATCAAAGGGAGGCTGGGTAAAATCAAGATGGGGCATGGCATCGTCCTTGATGGCATATTTGAAAGATGCTTTATTGCAAGGCACTTCACTACAAAGCACTTCACGATAGCCTGTTTACGGCTATCTATCATGACGTGCGTGTTAAACATTCATAAATAGTTACTGGCAATTCTAGTGCCATGGTCGGATATTCAACACGCTCTTTTTTAGATTATGCGCCAAGCAGCTGACGAATGCGACCAATCGCTTCACGGCTTTCGTCGACGCTCGCCACCAGTGCAACGCGCACATAGCCTTTTCCAGGGTTGTGACCATTAATTTCACGAGACAAATAGCGTCCTGCTAGGGCATGAATGTTGGCCTGCTCATACAAAGCTTTGACAAATACTTCGTCATCACCCTCAAATTGTTCAGGTGCTTTTATCCAAAAGTAAAACCCAGCCTCAGGCATGCGTAAAGTCAATAAGTCACCAAGCTCAGACATCCATAAGGCGAACTTTTCTTGATACAGCTGACGATTATGTGCCACATGGTGCTCATCCTGCCAAGCCGCGATAGAGGCCAGCTGATGCGGTATCGGCATCGCACAGCCTTGGTAAGTACGATACTGTAAATAAGCTTGCAAAATCTTGGCGTCACCCGCCACAAATCCCGAACGCAGACCGGGTAAGTTTGAGCGCTTGGACAACGAGTGAAATACAATACAGTTTTTAAAATCATGACGACCAAGTGCGGCGCAGGCTTGCAATAAGCCAACTGGGGCTGTATCAAAATACAGCTCGCTATAACACTCATCGCTGGCAATGACAAAGCCGTATTGATCTGACAAACGAATCAGGTACTCCCAATCGTCCATTGTCATGACCGAGCCTGTTGGGTTGTTTGGACTACAGACAAATAAGAGCTGCGTGCGCGCCCAAATCTTCTGCGGTATCGCGCGATAGTTACCTTTAAAGTCATTATCAGCTGTACAGGGTACAAAGTAGGGCGTCGCCTGTGCAAGGATAGCCGCGCCCTCATATATCTGATAAAACGGATTGGGCATGACGATAGTCGGAGCAGGTTCAGAGAGCGAATGGTTTGCTGTATCGATAGCGCTATGATCAACGACCGCTTGTACCAAACTAAAAATCGCTTCACGCGTGCCCATAACGGGCAATACTTGCGTCGCGGCATCGACATGATTTAAGAAAAACCGCTTCTCAAGCCAGTGGGCGATGGTTTGACGCAGCTCAAACATCCCATTGGTGGTTGGATAATGACTTATTTTGTCCAAGTTTTCTCGTAGGACGTCCAGCACAAAGGCGGGTGGCTCGTGTTTTGGCTCGCCAATCCCTAGCTTTATTTCGCTGTAAGCTTGGGATGGCGTGCTGTTAGCAAGTAATGTTGCCATCTTTGCAAAGGGGTAAGGATGTAGTGCAGCTAAGTTGTGATTCATAATTAGGGTAACTATAATAGACAATTAAATAATAAAGTTATAAAGAAAAGTTACATTCTAGGAGTGTGGCCATTCTCTTATTTTTACTTTTTTCTCATTGTAAGACTGTTTGTTGAAATGGAAGTTCTCATCATTCATTAAGCCGCTATGTATTTAGTAGGACTTAAAAGCGTTAAATAAAACTTATCAGTTAATAACTTATATGGGTGTAAAAATCGCTGTCAGTCTTAATGATAAATCATTATAAGGGTAATTTGATATGCCTAGTGTTTCCAAAACTGACGAACGAGATGCCGAAAATATAGAAGAAAATACCGGTGATAGTCATCAGCATCATACTCGATTATACGAGCTATTGAAACAACGAGAACAGTACTGGTGGCAGGCGCGTCAGCAGTTACTTGTTTATAAAGAAAGAAAGATGGTTTGGTATAGCGAAAACAGCTTTATGATGTGGTTGCTGTGGCACTTGGTCGGTTATGTGGTGGTTGCCATGGTGCTGATGCTCATTGGCAGTCTATTGGGTATCTCCTTACCCATTTGGCAATATGTTGCCTTATTTGTCTTACAAACTGCCATCTTTGTATCTATGCTGATGGCCAAAGGCCGATCGGCGAGCCAATTACAACGCAAGATTGATAAAGAAGAGCTGGTGAGCGAAGAGGCATTCAATGAGATGTTAATATTGGCAGAGGACAGTCTGTTTCCAGATGTTCATGCCAACTCACCTATATCTTTGCGCCAGCTGTATGATTATTTTGATGGTCAATTTCATCTTTCAAGTCTGCATAGCTTATTACAAAAAGAAGTCGATGCTGGACGTCTCATGTTAAAACAGCAGATGCTTGGCTCAAAGATTTTGCCTCCTGATCTCGCTGACGATGAGCTTGATGATCATGCCAGCGAGATGGTATACAAAAGTATGGTGTAAGGGTGATTGGTTCATCAAATGACATTGGTTTCTTTTTGAGCGCTAAGACTGGTGAGAAGGGCAGACTTTAAGCGCTCAAGCCTATCGCTCGATAGGGGCTCATCATTTTGGTCACTGATATAAAACATATCTTCTGCACGCTCGCCCAACGTCGTAATACGGGCAGCATGTACCTCAATTTTTTGTTGTAAAAACACTTGTCCCACGCGTGCCAATAGCCCCGGCTGATCAAGCGTCTCTAAGCTCATAATATGCTGGTCTGATGCCTCATTAAACTCAAAGTTAATGACCGTAGTCACTTCAAAGTTTTTGAGCTGGCGCGGCATGCGCTTGTTGGTCAACTTCAAAACAGTAGGGTCTTTAAAGGCATTGATCAGACGCTGTTTAAGCTCTTGCTGACTGTCTTCATCCACCAATAGCGTGCCGCTAGGGTCTAGTAACACGTACGAATCCAAAGCAAAGTCACGAGTGGCCGTAATGATGCGAGCATCCAATACATCCAGATTCATCTGATCAAATACAGCCATGGTAACGGCAAACAGATTCATCTGATCTTGGGTATAAACAAAGACCTGTACCGCGTCAAGAGCCAGCTCTCGATGTTCGCGCAATACGACCAATGGCGGACTATCGGCATTGGAGGCCAGGCCAATCGGCGGATGGTTCAAGATGGCTTCGGTATGCCACAAGATATCTTCTGGAATCTCCCGCAAAAAATACTCATCGCCCAAGTCGTCCCATAGACGCAGAACCTCCTCGCGATTCATATGCTGATTATTGACGTTATCTAGCATTGCTAGCGCTTGCGCACGAGTGGCACTAATCATATCTTGGCGATTGGTCGGCGCATCGATATCAGCGCGCAAGATGCGCCGCGTCTGAGAATATAACTGTTTCATCAGGGTTGCACGCCAGCTGTTCCACAACTGTGGATTGGTGGCATTCATATCGGCAACCGTTAATACGTAGAGATGATTGAGATGAGTCACATTGCCAACCAAATTGGCATAAGTGGTAACGACTTCTGGATCTGAGATGTCTTTTTTCTGTGCGGTCATCGACATCAACAAATGATAGCGAGTTAGCCAGCCAACCAGATTGGCATCTGCCAAACTCATACCATGTGCCAAGCAAAAATTAATCGACTCTGTTTGACCAAGCTCACTATGATTGCCGCCGCGACCTTTGGCAATATCATGAAACATGGCGGCCAATACCAAAATCTCTTTGCGCTCGATACGCTGGAAGATCGAGCTGACCAGCGGAAAGTCTTCATAAAATCGAGGGTCAGTAAATCGGTGCAAAATTCGAATCAAAAATAAGGTATGCGCATCCACTGTATAGCGATGAAACAAATCATACTGCATCAGACCAGTAACTTGCGAAAAAGCAGGGATATAATTGCCCAAAACACCGTAGCGATTCATGGTACGCAGACGATGAAACAGATAGTTTTGTTCTTTTAAGTTAGCCAAGAATAAGGCTTGATGGGCAGGATTATCACGATAAACCTGATCGATACCGCGCGCTGCAATTTTGAGCGCGCGTAACGTATGGGTACGGACGTTTTTGATACCGTATTGACCCATCAATAAAAACATCTCCAAAATCGAGTCAGGATGCTGAGCAAAAACCCTGTGATGTGACATCGAAATTTGATCGCCAACTTGGTTGAAACGGGCGTTGATCGGTTGCTTTTTCGGACGCTCATCATCTGGTAGATGCGGCTCGATAATCGTCTCATAGTAATGGTTGGTCAACATCTCAGACAGTGTTGAGATCTTCATGGCGCAGCGATAATAATCGCGCATAAAGCGTTCGACAGCGGCATTGGGCTGATCGTCTGGCTGTGTCTCATAGCCCATTAATTGGGCAATCTCACGCTGATAATCAAACAGTAGCTTGTTTTCATTACGACCAGTCAAGACATGCAAATAATGACGTATTTGCCATAAATAGCCTTCTGAAAAGTTCAGCTCATCAAACTCTTTTTCGGTCAAAAAGTTCTGCTGTACCAAGTCATAAAGCTTGCTGACGCGAAAGTAGCGTTTGGTCACCCAGCCGACAAGATGAATGTCTCGCAGACCACCGGGTGCCGTTTTGATATTTGGCTCAAGATTGTATTCTGTCGCATTGTGTTGTAAGTAGCGGTCTCTGGCTTCTGCCACTTTTACTTCATAAAAGGTACGGGGCGACCACTGTTTATTGACAATCTGCACAGGGACGTTTTGTAGCGCCTCATTGCCCGCCAATAGCCGAGCCTCTAGCTGTGCACTGGCAATCGTATGATCAAGCGCAGCCTCTAACGCATCACTCACGCTACGCACAGAGAGCGCAGGCTCTAGCCCTATATCCCATAGTAGTGCGACCAAACGATCAATTTTTTGACTGGTATCAGCGTCAATCTCATCTGGATACAGCAGCAAAATATCAATGTCTGAATAAAGCGACAACTCACCGCGACCATAGCCACCCGTTGCAAAGAAGGCTAAATCGGTCTTGTCTAATCCAAATCCTGTAAACAAAACAATAAGCAGCTCATCGATGGCACAGGCACGCGCTGCAACCAGTTGGCGAATATTGACTCCGCGCTCAAGTGCGCGACTGATATCGTCATTGATTTGACTTAACCATTCAGGAATACCCAATAGCGACTTTTCAGTTGTACTAGCACTCGCTGGTTGCGATATGTTGATCGCGATATCATTTGATAGTAAAGGCAGAGGCGTCAGATCAGTAGAGGCGACATCACAATTAAACATGAGTGTTATCCAAATAAGAATTTAAAAATAAAGCGTTAAATCGGTAGGGGCATTACAAATTTAAAGGTGTCTTACAGACAGTCAGATCAGTATGTAACACCAATCCTCTTATCAAAAGTATAAAGGTAAATGCTCAACAAGCACAGCATTCAATATGCACTGTTTGTATGCCAAGTTTATGTGCCAAAAAAAAGACCGCCTAGGCGATCTTTTGATATGTGGTTACTGAGTCAAAAAGCTTAAATCTTCTTCAGGGCGCGTGGTAAAAACCTCACAGCCGTTATCGGTTACGACCATCGTGTGCTCCCACTGGGCAGAGAGCTTACGGTCTTTGGTAATCGCGGTCCATTCGTCAGGCAAAATCTTGGTCTGCCATGTGCCTTGGTTGATCATCGGCTCAATGGTAAAAGTCATTCCCGTTTTTAGCTCAAAACCAGTGCCTTTTTTGCCGTAGTGCATGACTTGTGGTTCATGATGGAACTCGTTACTGATACCATGACCACAGAATTCGCGCACGATACTAAAGCGTTCCGGCTCAACCACTTCTTGGATAGCCGCGCCAACATCGCCCAAGCGTGCGCCGTTTTTTACCACACTCATGCCAGCATATAGCGCGTCTTGTGCCACTTTGCAGATACGCTGCGCCATGATAGAGCCTTCACCAATGATCCACATCTTTGAGGTATCACCGTAGTAGCCATCTTTAATCACGGTCACATCGATATTGATGATATCGCCATCTTTGAGTAATTTGCTTTCCGTTGGGATACCGTGACAGACAACATGGTTGACTGAGGTACAAATAGATTTTGGGAAACCATTATAGTTAAGTGGGGCAGGAATGGCCTTTTGAACGTTCACGATATAGTCGTGGGCAATTTGGTTCAACGCCTCGGTACTGACACCTAGTTTTACGTGCTCATCGAGCATTACAAGAACATCGCTGGCAAGTTTGCCAGCCACGCGCATTTTTTCTATGGCATCAGCGGACTGAATAAGGGATTTTTTAGTCATCATAATCTTACTTATAGTTATGGAATGAATGTTAGCAATTATAGCATAAATGCAGTACTGCCTGTTTTTAGCGAAGCACTGGCTGACTTATCATTATATCTGCTGCTTTTACAAAAATTTTCAATATCTACATGAGGTATTTGTATATTCATAATTATGACTATAAAGTCACTAAAATATTGAATATATTCAATGAATTGATTGAATATTGAGAATGATGAAAGTATTCTAACTATAGTGGCTAAATGGATTAGCGCTGGTTTTTAGAGCTTTTGTGCGGTAGGCAACAAGTCAGCTCATACATAAAAACGACCAACCTTTAATGATAACAAGGATGTTGTTATGATTCTCAAAGCATATTTTTCTAAGTCCGTATCAGCAAAACTCTTACCAACGCTCGGCGCGCTCAGCACAGGCGTTCTTTTGATGACCATGCAAACAACTTCTGCACAAGCAGCAGGCCAATACTATAATTGTGCCAATGCCAACGGTTGCAAGCTAGTTGACAGTCAATATCTCACTTCTAGCTATACGAAAACTCAATATCCGGTCGTCATGGCTCACGGGCTTGGTGGCTTTACCACTCTGTTTGGCGTCATTGATTATTTTAACGGAATTCCTGACGAGTTAATGAAAGGTGGCTCATCGGTATATACTACCAAAACCTCTGCGATCAATAACAGCGAAGTGCGCGGCGAGCAACTGCTACAACAGGTCAAAACCATCACAGCCATTTCAGGCAAACCTAAAGTCAACTTGTTTGGGCACAGTCAAGGCGGTATCGATATTCGTTATGTGGCAGGGGTAGCACCAAAATATGTGGCCTCAGTCACCGCAGTCTCCAGTCCAGAGCAAGGGTCAAAAACGGCCGATTTTGTTAAAGAAGTGCTTGAACCGAACAACGATACAGGTCAGCCATCAAACCTCACAACAGAGTTGGTCGCAGGTGTGTTCAACCTATTTGGTGGTTTTACGGATGTTGGGTCAGGTATCAGTTTTAAAGAGATACAAGAACAAGATGGTTGGAAAGCGCTCATCGCTTTATCAACCGATGGCGCGGCTAATTTTAATGCAAAGTTCCCAGCAGCGTTGCCAACTTCCTATTGTGGCCAGCCCGTCAGCACTAAAGTAAACGGCATTAACTACTACTCATTTAGTGGGGTCGGACAACTGACGAGCGCCGTTGATCCTAGCGATTATCTGTTAGCGGCAACGGGTGTACCGTTTGCAGGCGATGCCAATGATGGATTGGTATCCGCTTGTTCAAGCCGCCTTGGTTATGTGATTCGTGATAATTATAGAATGAACCACTTAGATTCAGCCGATCAGGTGTTAGGTTTGACCGCATGGGGCGAGTCTGAACCAAAATCTATCTACCGTACTCAGGTGAATCGTCTAAAAAATGCCAGCTTATAAGGCTCGTTTATATTGATAGGCAGAAATGGCCTCAACCGCATTGACGCTGTTTCTGTCTATTAGGGCATATCCTCAATCTGAATAGTGAACTTTAAATGGTCTAAAAATGGCTAAATTTTTGCCAAACTGTGTCAAGTAGCTTGCTAATATCTCGATATTATCTGTACTACTTTCCTTGTTTGTCTGCAATTTATCTCATTTTTATAACCATTTTCAAAATGAGGACACGCCCTAGTACGCGCAATAGTCAGTTCAAAATACTCTTACTATAAAGACGTTTTTGCTATGTCAAACAATCGCCGATTTCCTATTTTGCCTCTCATCATTATCGCGGTGATAGTCGTTATCACCGTCGCGATTATTCTATGGTTTAAACCCAATAACAGCAGTGATACTTCTACTCAGGTAGCCTCTACAACAGTGGATGGACAAGCCAATGATAGTGCGTTAGGTATGAATGATCCTAACGCAAACAATGACAATTTAGCCTCTCAAAATAATACATCGTTTGCCACGGGGTTAGAAAATCTACCGCGCTCTTTGCAAGGGACGGCAATTGATGGCGAAATTATCATTGATGAAAACAAGCAGTTGGTCGTCACCGAAGGCTTACGGCGCTTGTTTGATTATTTTTTATCAGCGCTTGGCGAAGAAGAGGAAGCCGTTATCTATGCTCGCGTAGAGAGTTACATCCGTAATCACACGCCAGAACCTGCTGCCAGTCAAGCCGTTGCCATATTTGATCAATATGTGGCGTATCTCAAAGCATTGCCAGAGATAGAAAAGCGCTATGGTAATCTGCAATTGCAAGCCACCAAAAGCGGTGAGCTGGACCTAAATGCCGTCGCTCAACAAAAACAAGATGTGGCAAGGTTACGTCAGCAGTATTTCTCAAAAGAAACCATCAATGCGTTCTTTGGGGCAGACGATGACTATAATGATTATAGTACCGAGATGATTAGAATTAACCAAAACGATCAATTATCGGTCGCGCAAAAAGAAGCGGCAAAGCAGGACTATATTAGCCGAATGCCAGACAATGCTACCAAAGCCAATATCGCGCAGCAAGCCAATCTAAATGCGTTGATAGATCGTACCGAGCAAATGAAAGCAAAAGGTGCCACGGCAGAGGAGTTGTATAAAATGCGTCGTGAGCTGGTAGGTGCGCCTGCTGCTGCAAGGCTTGCACAAGTAGATCAAGAGGATGCCAACTTTGATCAGCGTTTTAATCAATACCAAGCCCAAAAGCAGCAACTCTTAAGTCAGAGCGCTGATCAAGCGCAAGCACAAACCCAAATCAGTCAAATTGAGCAGCAATTATTCAATGAAGAGGAGCGCAAACGCTTATCAGGTTATGCAGCGCTGCAACAGCAAAAATCTACCACGCCTAATTAAGTCGTCATAAAATAATGCGCGTTACCCTAAAACAAAATTGGTACATACAGTCATATACGCGACTGGTATAAACTTTGCTAGCTAGCAATTTTTTATACTAGGGCGTGTCTTCATTTTAAAAATGGTGATAAAAATGAGATAAATTTCCGTCAAACAAGGAAAATAGTACAGATAATAATCAGCTATTTGACGCAGTTTGGCAAAATTTAGCCATTTTTAGCCCATTTAGATGACTATCGATTGAATTGAGGACATGCCCTAAGTAACATCATTAAAGGAGTTCAAATGAAAAATATGACTAAAACCATGGGCGTTGCCATTCTTGCTGTCGGTGCATTGACTGCTGGTTGCCAAAGCATGCCTAGCATTACTTCACCAGTGGCTAAGCCTGTGACAATTGATGCATTACAAGCGCATAATTGGCAGCTGGTAGATGCCAAACGTATGAATGGCGATAAAGTCAACCAGCTATTCATCAATCCAGCCAAACCATTGACCTTAAACTTTTTTAACGACAGCGGCAGCAATCGTGTCAGCTTTATGAATACCTGCAATAACATGAGCGCGCAGTACAGCGTTGTAAATGGGAATGTAGAGATTAACAATGGCATCATCAGCACTAGAATGGCCTGTCCTGAACCACAAGCCAGCTTTGATAAAGCAACGCTAGAGACAGTAAAAGGCAAATATAGCCTTAATAATAATGTCAACAACATGCCTATCTTGACCATTAGAAATGACAATCAAGTCGCTTACTTTAAAGCTGTCGCCAAATAAGCGAGCCTTCATTAATAGAGAGTTGATGCACTCATTTTTTAAACCAAATGTAATATGCCTTACTAATAAGTAGGGCATTTTTTTTGTCTAAAATCCTAGTCCAATATACGCTACACTGAAGACTTGTCCACTACAAAAAAATCTATGATGGAACTATGCCGATGCTGAAAGGATTAAATCACATTACGATAGCTATCAGTGACTTGGAGCGCTCATTACATTTTTATACTCATATTTTAGGTTTTACTGCTCATGTAAAATGGCAGGGCGGTGCATATTTAACACTTGGTGAATTGTGGCTTTGCTTATCTTGCGATACACCCTGTGCAAAACAAGATTATACGCATATTGCGTTTGATATAAGCAGCAATGATTTTGAAGCATTTGTGACTAAATTAAAAAATTTTAAGGTAAATGAGTGGAAAGACAATAGTAGTGAGGGACAGTCTTGCTATATTTTAGACCCAGATGAAAACAAGTTGGAGATTCATGTGGGTGATATACAATCAAGACTCCAAATGTTGGAGCTACAACCCTATAAAGGGTTAGTGTGGTTATAATATTTAAAGTATTAATTTAATTAAAATAAATACCAAAGATCTTTTAAACTAGGGCTCCGTCCTAGATAAAAGATTCTAAATTTGTAATTATTTTACAACGCATTTATCAACGCTCTCTTGGACTTTATCTTATGTTAAAAACCTCTGCACTACCGCTCACGATAAGAACAATAAGTAGCACGGTTGCTATTGGTGCCCTTAGTGTATTAACAGGTTGCCAGACACTACCGAGCATGACGGCTGCCAATTCCACAAGCAATACCATGACGAATCCTGTCAGCAATCCACTGACCGCTGCTATGCCTGCCATTGATCGCCAAGGTCATATTGCTTATGTAGAAGAACAAGGCGTCGGTACAGCTAAAATATCGACCCTGTATAGTATTCGTCCTGATGGCAGCGATCGCCAACTGATTGAGCAAGTAAAGGGTTATATCTATGCGCCTGCATGGTCAGCGGATGGGCAAATGCTGGCTTATAGCAAACAAGTGCCACGCGAGCATCCTAAGATTTATATTTATGATCGCCAAAGTAAAACATCTCAGCTCATTGTCGATAGCGAGGGCAGTAATCTGTCAGCGTCGTTCTCACCAGATGGTCAAAAATTGCTTTATAGCTCAACGGTCGGCGGCAATGCCGATATCTATGAGAGGCGTCTGAGCGACGGTAGCACCAAACAGCTGACAACATTACCCAGTACTGAGGTTCAACCAAGCTATGCCGCAGACGGAAAAAGCTTTGTTTATACCAGTGATAAAGTCCGTGCAGGTCGGCCAAGCATCTACCGTTATAGCTTTGCCACAAGTAGTGCTGTGCCGCTATCAACAGGCAGCTATGCCGCCAGTCCGCAGCTAAGTATGGATGGTCAGCGCATGGCTTATCTCAATGGTCGCAAGGCTGCGATTATGGTGCTTGCCACAGGTCAGGTACTCAACTTGAGTGAAACAGGACTCGATGAACCCGCCCGTTTGTCTCCCTCTGGACAATACGCCATTTATCCAACGCGTACCTCACGCGTAGATGGACAAACTGGTGGTAGCTTGGTGATTCATTCATTATCAGGTAGTACAAGCTACGCCATTAGTAGCAAGACTGGAGGTGCGATACGCTCACCCGTTTGGGGACGCTAATGGCGAAACCTATGTATTATGTAATGGAATGTATATATAATCACTAATAAAGAAACATAAGTTGATTCTAATACCTAGATGATAGAGGTTATTTTGTCATACGTTACGTTTGTCAAAGCTACTAGGTTCTAGCAATCTTAGTCCATTATGCTTTAATCAGACAATAAATCAGGTAGAATCAAGTCGAGTGAAATTAGACGCTATACCAATAAATTGTCTAATCAAGCCACAAACGACACTTGATGTAGTAATCATAAGGAGGCGCATGCAATGCAAGAGGCTTTTGCAATATACATCACCCAAATCAGTTCGTACCCTACTGTCGTCTTTACGGCGTTAGTAATGTTTGTCACTTTATATTGGATCATATCGTTGCTGGGGATGGCAGATATGGACAGTGTGGATATGGGCGATGCTGGCGGAGATGGTGCAGACTTGACCTCGACAGGTGTTTTTACCGGATTGATGCTCAAGTTTGGTCTTTATGGCGTACCTCTTATTATTATACTGTCCTTAATTAGTTTAATTGGTTGGGTATTGAGCTACTTCTATACCAGATTTTTACACCAAAACGTTGACTCAGGCATTCTGTATTACTTGTTTGGTACAGGGGCGCTCATTTTTGTCTTGGTTGTGTCCATGTGGCTAACGGGTCTTATCATCTCGCCTATTCGCAAAAATATCGCCAATATCCCCAAGCGTAACGCGGCAAGCAATATTGGTAAAACGGCGACCGTACGCACGTTAAGCGTGACCGATATGCATGGCGAGGCTGAGCTGCATGATGGTGGCGCTGGACTGATACTTAAAGTTCGTATAGATGATGAATGGCAAAATGCTCCATTACAGTATGGTGACAAGGTGATGTTAAGCGAATATATACCTGAAATTAATGCTTATCGAATACAGCCACTTAAGGGCGATAAGCCATACACATCAGTAGACACAACTCATATAAGTGTTGATTAGTATTTTAATATACTTACTTTTAATAATAAACTGAATATCAAATGGGCTTGACACGGTGCTTGAATCCACAAAATATAATAGTCGTGTTGACTGCTATGTGGAACGAGAATTATCACTGTTGTCATGCTTTTTGAACAGTTTGACTCGAAGGAATAAATATGGATCTGAGTGACTTAATCGCTATTGCTATCGGCGTGGTGGTGTTGATTGTTTTCTTAATGGCAGCGCTACTCATGCTCAAAGCCTTTTATATCAAGGTAGAGCAGGGTACCGCCCTCATTATTAACGGTGTCAATAAAATAGCGGTGCGTTTTGATGGCGGCTTTGTATGGCCAGTGATCAACAAAAAAGAGCTGATGAAAATCTCGCTGATTACCCTAGAGGTGGACAGACGCGGTAAAGAAGGTCTGATTTGTGCGGATAACATGCGTGCGGATATCACAGTGGCATTTTATTTGCGTGTCAATGAAACCGAAGAAGACGTGCTCAAAGTAGCCAAGTCGGTTGGTGTGGATCGCGCGTCAGATAAAGTCGCGGTCAATGAGCTGTTCAATGCCAAATTTTCAGAAGCGCTAAAAACCGTCGGTAAACAGATTGATTTTGTCAAACTGTTCGAGAACCGCAGTCAGTTCCGTGACAGCATCGTCCAAGAAATCGGCAACGATCTGAACGGTTATGTCCTAGAAGATGTGGCGATTGACTACCTAGAGCAAACGCCAAAGGTATCGCTGGACTCAAGCAATATCCTAGATGCTGAAGGTATCAAAAAGATCACTCAGCTAACGGCTTTCCAAAACGTCATTACCAATGAGCTTGAGCGTGACGAAGAGCTGGCGGTTAAGAAAAAGAACGTTGAAACCCGAGAGGCGATGCTGGAGCTGGAGCGTCAACAAGCCGATGCCGAAGCCAAACAAAAGCGTGAAATCTCATCAGTGATTGCCCGCGAAACGGCTGAAACCCGTAAGATTGAAGAAGAAGAGCGTAAAAAGTCAGAAACCGCCGTTATTATGGTGGAGCAAGATTTGGCGATTCAGCGTGAAAATCAGCAACGTGAAATCGAAGTGGCAGGGCAAAACCGCCTGCGCGCCGTGGTTATTGAAGAAGAAAAAGTCACGCGTGCTCGCGATCTAGAAATCGTCTCGCGTGAGCGTGAAGTTGACTTGCAGCGTATCGAAGCCGAGCGTGCGATTGAGCTTGAGAAAAAAGAAATCGCTAACGTCATTCGTGAGCGTATCGCAGTCGACAAAACCGTGGCGCAAGAAGAAGAGCGTATCAAAGAAGTTCGCGAAGTCAGCGAAGCGGATCGCTCTAAGCAAACTCGCGTACTGGCAGCGGAAGCAGATGCTGAAGAACTCAAAGTCCGTCAGGTGAAAAAAGCGGAAGCGGAAGAGCTATCTGCCAAGCACAAAGCCGTTGAAATTACCACGCTAGCTACGGCCAACTTGGAAGCATCTGCTAAAGATGCCGAAGCCAAAATCAAAATGGCAGAAGGTATCAAAGCAGAAGAGTCAGCGCATGGCTTTGCTGAAGCAGCGATTCAAGAGGCTAAGTCAGTCTCTCTAGAAAAAGAAGGCATTGCTAAAGCCAATGTTATTAAAGCGACAGGACAAGCTCAGGCTCAGACAGACCGCGAAAAAGGCATGGCTGATGCTGAAGTTATCGCCGCTCGCGGTGCTTCTAAAGCAAAAGCCGAGCGTGACATTGGTATGGTAGACGCAGAAATCATCGCCGCTCGTGGTGAATCCAACGCCAAAGCCGAACGTGATGTGGG
This sequence comes from uncultured Gammaproteobacteria bacterium, assembly GCA_963744895.1. Lineage (GTDB taxonomy): Bacteria > Pseudomonadota > Gammaproteobacteria > Pseudomonadales > Moraxellaceae > Psychrobacter. The sequence continues at coordinate 144,774 of CAVUUW010000003.1, read as the reverse complement.
TATGGCAAATGCTGAGGTTATCGCCGCTCGCGGTGAGTCGAATGCCAAAGCAGAACGTGAAGTTGGATTGGCAAAAGCCGAAGTCACTCGCGCACACTTCCAAGCCGAAGCAGACGGTCTGGTCGAGAAGTTCAATGCCATGGGTAGCATGAGCAAAGAAGCGCGTGAGCACGAAGAGTTCCGCATGAGTCTTGAGACTGCGCTACAAGAAGCATTGGCATCGATTGACGCAGGTAAAGAAATTGCCAAAGAAAATGCCGAAGTCTTGGCAGTGGCGCTCCAAAAAGCCAAAATCGATATCGTTGGCGGTGAAGCGCACTTCTTTGATAACTTCGCCAAATCACTATCGATTGGTAAAGCCATTGATGGCCTAGCCGGCAAGTCAGACACATTAAGTGGTATTATCAATGGCGTAATGGCTAATCAAGTGATGAAAGCCAATCAGTCAAATGATGACAAAACAGCTTAAGCGATGGGCGATTGGTATGAATGTCAGTAGTTATAAACGCTCTGTTATCTAGATAGCAGAGTGCTTTAGCCAACTCATTTTCAACGTTTGCGCTGAAAATGAGTTGGCTAATCTAAACAAACTCGTATTGACTGTTTTTTTAGATTAGCCAAGTGCTTCTTTATTTTAATACTGTTTTATCTTAAATAGTTCCTTATTTTCCTTATTTTCCTTATTTTCCTGATTGCCAAAAATTCTCTTATTATGTAAAAACAGAAACGGACGAGCAACGATGGCGGACACGCAAAACCCAACCAATTCAGATAGTAAAAGTGATCCTAACGCTAACCAAGCAAACCAAACCGATCAGGCAGTGGCCTCCGGTAATGCGTATGAGCTCATCAAAAAACGCCTAACAGAGCAGGGCAGTCGTCTAGAGCAGCAAACGGCCAAGCTGAATAATGCACGGCTGACGGAATTTGGCAGCACCCAAATGCAGGTGATTGCCCGCACGCGTATCCGTACCGAACATAACTGTGTGGCGCAGGATATGGTGCAAGTCGGCGATTATTTGCTATTTGGCTACAATGTGTTTATGGGGCTAAAGCGTGCGAGTAATATTAAAGATGTGCTGTCGCTATATCGCTTGATAGATCCTGCCAACAAAGGCGATATCGATGAGAGTCCGCAGAGCAGTAGTGGTGATAGTGCTGAACCAGAGTATCAGCTTGAAGAGGTCGATTTAAAAGGAACGTTTTTAGATCAAGATGCCTTTGTACAAGACTTCAATGAGCTCTATCGCTATTACAAGCAAACACGCCTGATTCAGCTGACCGTTAAAGACAGCAAACTGCTATTGGCGTTTCAGATTGGTGAGCGCATCACCGATATTCGAGTGTTTCGTTTTGCGTTAGACTTTAGCCAAGGCACACCAGAGGCTGCCCAAGTCGCCTACGTGGACAATCGCGGCGAGCGTGATATTGAGCTGCCGCCTGCCTATGATTTTGATTGGATCGAGACCACGCGCGATCAGATGGTCAATGGTAAGTATCCGCACATGAATATCTTGGATACGATATTTGTGGAAACCGTCGGCGGCGATTTGACCATTAAGATTGAGGACAATACGCAGTCAGGGCAGGGCATCTATAGCGAGCCTGTCAATGACCGCACTCAGTCGCTGACCGATGCTGAGATTGCCTATGCCAAAGTCGGTAGCTTAATCCTCCTCAAAATATTGCCTTATCGTGAGGACAATTATCGTTACTTCGTTTATAACACCTTGACCGAAGCGGTGCTACGTTTGGATGCGATTGGCCAGTCCTGTGTACAGTTGCCCGAAGATCACGGCATTATATTTCCGGGTGGCTATTATCTACAGACGGGCGAGTATAAGCTGTTTGATGCCAACAGTGTCGGTGCCAAAAACCTAAAGTTTAAGCGCAAGATCATCTCGACGAATGGTGAAGACGTTCTCTTCTTATTTTATGACAGAGAGCTGGGTATCACGGGGCTGTTTCCTTATAACCTGATCAAAAAACAACTGGCAAATCCGATCTATTGTAATGGTATGGCGTTGGCAGACAATGGCCGCTTGGTGCTGTTTAGTGACCAAAGTGAGCCGTCGCGCATTCATCCGATGCAGATATGGCACACCCCTTACGCCTCGCCTGAGTATGTGAGCGAATTGCCTGAAAGTACCAGTTTTTATGGCAAAATCGGTAACAAAGAGCTGGTGCGCGGCATCTCTGATCTTTATAGTATTACGCGTCTTATTGACAACCAAAGCGTGTCGCAAAAACTCTATGAAGAGCTGTCGGACAATACCAGTAGATTGTTTGATAGCTATTACTGGCTGTCTGAGCCTGAGCTGACCGATGTCGCCAGTAGTATTAAAGAAGTGACAGCGACCGCTGAGCTGGTCATTGATGAATTTGCCAAAGTCCAAAGCATCCAAAAGCAAACCCAAACCGCGCTTGCCGATGCCGAATCTCAGCAAAATGAGATTTTGCGGCAGATACGGGTCACGACGTTTGAGTCTGCCAGCGATTATGTCGATCAGCTGTCAGCATTAAGACGACAAAAAGGTCGCTTGGTCAGCTTAGAGGATTTGCGCTATTTAGACAGTGATAAATTAGAAGCGTTACAGGCGCAGCTAGAAGAAGCAGAAAGCGAACTTGCCGAAAAAACCGTGCTGTTTTTAAGCGGTGAAGAAGCACTATCAAGCTACGAAGGGATATTGGTCGATGTCAGTGAGCGCCTAAACACCGCTGAAACCAATGCTGAGTTAAAGCCAGTGCTCGATAAAATTGATGACACAGCGCAAGGGTTAGACTTGTTGACCGAGCTGCTCGGTACGTTGGACGTTGCTGATGCCACGGTACGCACACAAATCATCGATGACATCTCGACCATTTATGCCAGCCTCAATCAGAGCAAAGCCAAGCTCAATCACAAACGTAAAAACTTAGGATCGGCTGAAGCGGTCGCGCAATTTGGCGCGCAGTTTAAGCTGTTTGGTCAATCGATTGCCAATGCTTTATCGATTGCCAATACGCCTGAGAAATCAGATGAGCAAATGGCAAAGCTGCTCGTACAGTTAGAGGAATTAGAAAGCCAGTTCGCGGATCCTGAGACCAATAGCGGCGATCAGTTTTTAGCCGATATCATCAGTAAGCGTGAAGAGATTTACGAAACCTTTGAAAATCATAAGCAGCAACTGCTCGATGCCCGCAATCGCAAAGCGCAAAACCTAGGGGATGGCGCGCTGCGGATGCTTGAGAGTATCAAGAAGCGCACGCAAAGCACAGGCGTGACGGGCTTTACCGAAGAAGAGGCGCTCAATACGTACTTTGCTGCCGATGGTCTGGTACAAAAAGTCCGCAACATCGCAAAAGAGCTACAGGCGATGGGCTTTAGTGTCAAAGCCGATGACATTGATGCGCGCCTAAAAGCTATTCAAATCGAAAGCTATAAGAGTCTAAAAGACAAATCGGACTTGTTTGAAGATGGCGGTCAAATCATTAAGCTGGGCAAGCACCGTTTTTCGGTTAACACTCAGCCATTAGACTTAACCTTACTCAGCCGTCAGCAGTCAGATGGCAAGCGCGTGCTCAATTTGCACCTGACGGGTACCGACTATTACGAAGCGCTTAATAACACTGAGCTGAATGCCTTACGTCCGTATTGGGAGATGAATATCGCCTCCGAGTCCGACAAGGTATACCGCGCCGAGTACTTGGCGTATAGCATCATCGAAAGTGCCAAAAACAGTCAAGACGGTCTGACCGAGACCCGTCTCTACCAAGCATACGACGAAACCGTTATCACGTTAGATATCAATGGTGATATCGATAATGACAGTCCGCTGGCAAAACTGGTCAAAGCCTACGCGACCCCGCGTTATCAGCTCGGTTATGACAAGGGTATTCATGACCATGATGCCACGTTACTGTTGATGCAAATACTGCCAACGTTACGCGAGGCCGGGCTATTGATTTATACCCCGCAAGTACGTGCCTTGGCGCAGTTATTTTATTGGCAGTTAAATATCGTGCAAGCGCTGGGTTTAGACAGTCTACGTCAATTTGGCTACGACAATTGGTTAAATGAATCAATACTGACCCGCGCAAATAACTGGACGGATAGAGCGGCTACCGCTGAGCAGTTGCGCCGTGCACTCGGTAGTGATACGGCAAATCTTTACTAGTGGAGGACATGAGCCAAGTGATGCACCGTTTTGTCGTGGCCTATCGTGACGAACGTATGGGCAGTAGTAATGATGCTAATCAACCATCAGACGCCGCATTGGAGTCAGAATCAGATTCAACGACCAGTGACGTTCATAACACCAATATTTTTAAACCAAGCTATGTGCAGCTGGCGTGCGAATACTTGGTCAGCGTCATGGGGCAGTCAGCGGAGCCAAATGCTACCGCATATAACACAATGAACTGGCAAACCAGTATACAGGCCGAGCAATTGTGTGAGCAGTTGAGCCAAACACTGAGTGGCGCAGCCCGTCAGCACGCAAAATACGTGCCAGTTTTGCACAGCTACAATCTTCAATTGGTAAGCTTGGCTTCCAACCAAAATCAGCCTATGAGCTATTAGCCACATGGTTTCATGCATTGCTTGATAAGACTTACGGTAATAGTGAGTACAGCTAACGATCAAACTGATGATGGATTGGGTGAGGCAGGTGAGGCGCTTAGTGAAGCGCAGCTGGCTGAACGTCAAGAAAAAGAAGCGCTACGCCAGCAGCAACTAGAGAGTGGTCGACATTATGTGCCAGAAGCGATTGCTGTTTTAATCACTCAACTGAATGATGCGCAGCGTGAAGCCTTGGTACAGCGCCTGATTGATTCGGGCGCGAGTTTTGATAAAGGCAGCGCAAATAAAGGCACAGCTAATGCCGCTTCCACCTTATCGTTCTCCTCACCTCAAGCGTCATCATCAACGTCACTGACCAGTATCAATAACCCGCTCAATCAAGTGCAAAGCTTTGCGCGTCACACGGGCAAGGTGTCGCTTGAGATACAAGTTAATGGTTTATTGGGTGAGCATACTCGTATTCATCAGCAAACCCTAACCTTTGCTGTTGATGACTTTTTAAATCGTTTGCATCATCATGATACCCAAGTGATTCCTGCCTATCGACGTTATCTCGCGATGCGCTCAGAGATATTACACGCGTCAAAAGAAACCTTGCGACTGGACGAGTTTATGCCACGTCCATTGTCCTCATTTGTTCGTAACCGCCTGATTAACGAGAGCTATCTGCCACTTATCGGCGACAACCTTGCCAAGCAGATGGGCACAGTCGGCGAGGATAAGCGGACGGATTTGATGGGTATCCTGATGATGATATCGCCACCAGGGTATGGTAAGACCACCTTGATGGAGTACGTGGCCAATCGCCTCGGCCTGATCTTTATGAAGATCAACTGTCCGTCACTCGGTCATGACGTCACCTCATTAGACCCCGAAAAAGCCCCCAATGCCACGGCAAGAGAAGAGCTAAATAAAATCAACTTAGCCTTTGAGATGGGTAATAACGTCATGCTATATCTCGATGATATTCAGCATACCCATGCCGAGTTTTTGCAGAAGTTTATCTCGCTCGGTGACGGAACACGCCGTATTGATGGTGTGTGGCAAGGCAAGACCAAAACCTATGACATGCGCGGTAAAAAGTTCTGTGTGGTCATGGCGGGTAACCCGTATACCGAGAGCGGCGAAGCCTTTAAAGTGCCTGACATGCTTGCCAACCGTGCCGATATCTACAACTTAGGCGACATCATGAGCGGTATGGAAGACGTCTTTGCCCTCAGTTATATTGAAAACTCCCTCACTTCTAATAGTGTCCTCGCACCACTAGCAAACCGTGACCTAAGCGATGTGCATCGCTTGATTAAAATGGCTAAAACAGACAGCGCCAACCTCGCGCAAGCGCAAAGCAGTGATCTAACGTACCCATATAGCACCTCAGAGATTAACGAGATTATCGCGATCTTGCGTCATATGTTTAGGGTGCAAGCAGTCATTTTGGACGTCAACCAAGCTTATATTGCCTCCGCCTCGCAAGATGATAAGTATCGTGTTGAGCCGATATTTAAGCTACAAGGCAGTTATCGTAATATGAACAAGATGACCGAAAAGCTGTCAGCGGTCATGAATGAGAATGAGCTAAACCAGCTGATAGACGATCACTATCTGGGTGAGTCGCAGCTATTGACCCAAGGCGCTGAGAGCAACTTGCTCAAGCTTGGCGAGATGCGCGGCACCTTAACCGAGGCAGAAAAGGAACGTTGGGCGCAGATCAAAGCCGACTTCTTACGTAACAAAGCCATGGGCGGCGAAGACGGTGATACGGGCGCGCGCATCGTCGCGCAGTTGGTCGACTTGGCCAGTGGCTTCAATACCATCAGTCGTCAGTTTGAGACGTACTTAACCAAAAACGATCCAGAGCAAATCGCCCGCTTGCGAGAAGCAGAGCGTAAGACCCAGTTAGAGACTCAGATTGAGGCGCAGTTAGCCTCACAAAAAATCCTCGCCGATAGCGTGATCAATAATGCCAAAGTCGTCAGCGATAGTATCGATAATGGCTTTGAGAAAAGCGTGAGCCAATTGCTACAAATATACAAGCATGACCACAAAGCCGAGGGTGAGTACCTCAAGCAAAACCAAGACGTGCAAAAAGCACTGGTGGTGCAGCTGGTCGATGCCGTGGAGCAACTGGCACATAATATGGCAGATAGCTTATCTCGTAGCTTAGCTGAAAGCCTGATTAAAAACGATGACAGTAGAGCCGTAGAGAACGATGCGCCTGATATTCATGAGCAGACCACACTGATGGCGAACGCCCTCAAACAAGCGCTGGCACCACTGACGATGCGCATGGATGAGAAGCTCGCGATTGATAGCAGTACTGATCAATCTGGTAAACTGATCGTCAACAGTCTCAATCGCCTAAATAAAATATTTGACGATTATGACTAGTAACTGTGACTAATAGCAATGATACGTAGTAGGCTATAGTGACACGTGACTGATGTCGTAAACAAACCAATGAGAAATGTATGGCGCACAAAAAAAAGAACGTCCGTAAAAAACTCTGCCCCGTCTGCGAGCGTGAGTTTAGTTGGACTAAAAAGCTGGATAAAAACTGGGAGAGCATGGTCTACTGCTCAGACCAATGCCGACGGGTGAAAAAGTATGAAGGGCTAGATCATCAAAAAGAAGATAAATAGGCAGTAATAATTAACCATAGATATTAGATATACGGCACAAGGGAGCAGACTATGGCACATAAAAAAGCAAATTTACCGCAAAAAACCTGCCCCGTCTGCCAGCGCCCGTTTACGTGGCGTAAGAAATGGGAAAAAGACTGGGAGCAGGTGATTTACTGTTCGGAGAAGTGTCGGCGGGGAAAGGGTAAAGTAGGTTGAGTTGGAGTAAAGCATCACCACATCTTCTTTTATAGTTTATTCATACCTTTGAGATAGACATGGCGTTATTTTTGTTCGGTTCAAGTTTGACTAAATTTTATCAGCAAGTGATGGTGGAGAAAAAGCCCTAATTCAAAATATTCTTAATTACCTTACCTAATGCAACGCCTAATAATGGAGGTACAGCATTGCCTACTTGAGTATATTGGGGAACTTCAAACTTACGCATTTTTCCACCAGTAGTTACTTTAGATTTAAATACAAAACTATCTGGGAATGATTGGATTCTCGCCATTTCTCTTACAGTTAAGGTTCTCAATTCATTCTCGTCATAATGACAAACATCATCAGGTATGGATAAGGCAGAGGGTGCTGGCATATCTGCAATTAATGCTTTCTGAGAATGTTTTTTGGTTGAGTGTTGCAGTAAAAAGTTGATTAAATCGTTTTCATCACCTAATTTTCCAAATGTACCGTCTAGTAATAGAAACTCAAAACCTAGTAAGTTATTGATTACTTGTTCAGATAGAGATGCTCTCTTACCTTTTAATAGTTCAAATGCTTCTTTTCTTTCAGAAGGTTCTAATTTATTCAAAACTTGATAAATTCTAAATCTTCTTTTTACTGGTAGACTATTTGCTCTAAGCTCGTGGTTATGCAAATCATTTTTACTGGATAAAGATGAGGTGTTCAGTGATTTTTCGACAAAATTTAGATAGGTGTTTTCTTTTCCATAGCTGTCACCTGAAACCTTTAGATCATCAATTACATCTTTGATGGTAAAGTTACTTTCCCGGTATTCAAGAAAAGGTGCTAAAAACGTATTAGATAAACTAAAATTGTTAGCTTTAGTCAGATCTATTACTTGGATATCACCAAATTCGACTGTATGGGATTCACTAATTTTCCTATAAAAATTAAGATTTTGCTTAATTAGCGATAGTTCTAAATTATTGAAAGACGCAAGCCGTTGTTCAAAAATATCGGACTTAACAGCAATCAATATAAACCGGTTCCTATTTTGAGCGATACCAGAAAATCTTGCATTGACGTGCAAGCAAATTGGAACGTAACCAAGAGAAGCAAAGCCTTTTGCTATTTCAAACCATGCATAGTAAGGTTTTCCTTCGCTTTGGAAGGCTCTTAAGATTCCTGAAACATTTTCAAGTACGACAGTTTTTGGTTTAGTGAGCTTAACAAATTGCATGAATTCCCAAGGCAATGTGTTTCTATCGTTACCCAATTCTCTTAATCCCGCCATGCTAAAACTTTGGCAAGGTGGTCCTCCTGAAACAATGTCAGCATCATTAATGCTTTCTAACATCGATGGACTCATTTTAAGTTTACGGTTTAGCTCTTTGATGTTACCTATGACGAGTTTGTGGCGTATAGATTTTAAATTTTCAATATCAGAAAAAGCCTCTGGATCATCAAATTTTGGATAATCACGAGGGTCTTCGCGTAATCTTAAAGCCATGCTATCTTTTGGATGGTTACTTGAAAGCCAAACAGTATGTGGGTTCTGATCTTCCAAAAAATTAGGTTCTGATAAGTCTTCTTTATAGAAGTTGTGAGCATAAGTCTCACTAGCCATAGGAGACAGTTCATTTGCCATTATACTTTCGAATCCAACTGCTTTTAGGCCTAATGATAGTCCGCCACAACCAGCAAAGAGTTCAATATAATTCATTAAGTTCACGACCATTAATTTTATAAGTTTTTCGAAGAGTATATTATATCAAAAATATCTAAAAGTCCAGGAGGATTACTATTTAGACTAAGTTGACTATCTAAATAAATACAACTAGATTAGTTAGACCGAGCGTTAGAGAGCGCTTTCTTAGGCTCAGCTTAACGAGCCTATTCGTAAAAACCCCTTCAGGTTGTCTCATTGAATAAGTTCTGATTATCATCCACAAGGCTTTGATGATCTCGAACTTTCTTTTTTCAATGGAGCGACTGATGTCCAATACTCGTACAATAAAACGTCTCAGGCAGGATGCTAAAGAGCTAAAGAAAGCACAAAATATAAGTCAACATCAAGCGTTAGATTTAATAGCTGAACAACACGGCTATAAGAATTGGACATTTCTGACTCAAAATACTATTGATGATAAAGTCCTTGTAACTCCTTTAAACTCTTTAGAGCTTAGTGATGAAAGTTTAAAACAGCAAAATAAAGAGTTATTAACAGAATATGGTATTGATTTTTCAGTACTAACAATAACTGCTACTGGTATCAAAAAGTCAATCATGGATGCTGTAGGTAGCCTAAGAAACTTCTTAGTCGAAGAGGGTTTTCACAATTATGAGGAGCAAAAACAAGGTGAAAGTTATAAAGTTGTCAAGCCTTGTCAGTTAATTACATCCGAGAAGATAGTTAATAAAAAAGTTAGCTTGTATAGACCAGTTACTAAAAAAGGTGACCCTCGTATTTGGGTATATGGATTAAGCTCTCATGTCCGAGCTAATGATGAGTTAGCATTTTTTATCGTAGACGATCTACTTTATGTGCTAAATCTTAATTTAGTAGATATATCAGATTACACAGACCTACTTTTTAAGCTGAGACAATCATTAGATGAGACAGCTATAGAGCTTCGAGATAAATTAATTGAGATTGCTAAACAACCTTTAAAATCTATTATGAAGGGAGATACAGCAGTAGGCATGACTATTGAACATGCACTTGGATTGTCTGCAAATTCTTCAAAAAAACCTGACTACAAAGGTATAGAGTTAAAGTCAGGACGAATCACTAAATCTAAAACTCGTAGTAACCTATTTGCACAAGTTCCCGCCTGGAATAAAAGTATTCTTAAAAGTTCAAGGGAAATTGTAGATTCATATGGTTATCTAGACAAAAATAATGGTGACCAAAGACTATATTGTACAGTCAATGTTTCGAATTTTAATAACCAAGGATTACGCCTTGTAGTAGACTTAGAGAATGATAAAGTGTATGAAGAACACGAGACTGATGGATTAATTGTTGTATGGGAAGGTCAAATGCTAAGAGAGCGGTTATTAGAGAAACACCGTGAAACATTTTGGATTAGTGCAAACGTTAATATCATCAATGGAGTAGAGTTTTATTCTTTAAATGGTTTTACTCACACTAAAAATCCTATGGAACATCAGTTGTTGGCTCTTATAAAACAGGGAGTAATAACTTTGGATCATTTAATTAAACGAAAGAATAAAACAGGCAGTACGAGTGAAAAGGGTCCATTTTTTAAAATTAAACCCCAAGATCTAGATATGCTTTTCCCAGAACCTGTATTTTACTCTCTAATTGAAGATTGAGTAAACTCAATAATAGTTCACCTAGGCTTGCAGATAGAAGTAAAGGCGTGATTGATTACCTAAGTAACCAATCCCGTCTCAAGTAACTTTAGAAAGTCTTAGCCAAAACCAAATCTATAAATTCGGATTTAACCATTAAAACCCCTACTTACCTAGCATCTCTCTTAGCAAAAATATTCGCAACCAACGCGCCACTAAAGTTATGCCACACACTAAATATCGCACTAGGTAAGGCAGCGACAGGATTGAAATAAGTCGCGGCAAGGGCAGCACCCAAACCAGAGTTTTGCATCCCCACTTCCACCATAATGGCGCGGCGCTGTTTCTCCGTAAATCCGGACAAGCGCGCGATCACATATCCCAAGGTATATCCCAGCATATTGTGTAGAGCAACGACGACAAAGACGATCGCACCGCTATCTAAGATAGTCGCTTTAGACACCGCCACCACGGCTGCGATGATGATAGAGATACCCAATACCGACACCATCGGCAATACCTCGGTGACGAACTCGATTTTTTTACCCAAAAACTTATGGAAGATAACACCGAGTAATATGGGCAAGATGACGATTTTAGTAATGGTTATCATCATACTGGCTAGGTCGATATCAATCAGCTGACCAGCAAACACATTTAATAGAATAGGTGTCAAAAAAGGCGCAAGTAGGGTAGAGATAGAGGTAATCGCCACACTCAACGCGACATCACCTTTAGCCAAAAACGTAATCACGTTACTAGACGTCCCGCCAGGGCAACAACCTACCAAGATAACACCGACCGCGATTAAAGGATCAAGGTTAAAGATGACGGTTAATAGGTAAGCGATCAACGGCATGAGCGTGAACTGTGCCAACAGTCCTACCAGTACAGGTTTGGGGCGTTTGACAATCTCTAGGAAATCTTCGGTTTTGAGCGTCATACCCATGCCAAACATGATGATGCCAAGTATTGGCACAATTAAAAAAGCCAACGAGGCAAAAAATTCAGGAAAAATAAAGCCCAATACGGCACTGACCAATGCCCAGATTGCAAAGGTTTTGCCAATCCAACTAGAAAGTAATGCAATCTGATTCATAGCCTATCTCACAAAGATAAAAATAATAGAATAGACAATAATCTAGCATGGTTATTGCTAGCAAATGATAAAAGTATTTTGCTATGAGCGTAGCGATAAGTTTGCTGAGGGTGGGTAAACTAGAATGCTATAAAAAATGGCTTACTCATATTAAATAAGTAAGCCAAAAAATAACTATCAGATTTCTATAATTGCATTAACTAATCGAAAATCTACAAATTCGGATTTAACCACTTCTCAGCAGTTTTTATATCCCAGCCTTTACGCTCAGCATAACTCTCTAACTGGTCACGGCTGATTTTACCGACATTGAAGTATTCACTATCAGGATGCGAGTAATAGAAACCGCTGACCGATGACGCAGGCCACATCGCATAGCTTTCGGTAAGTGTCGTGCCGATCGCATCGACCGTACCGAGCCAGTCAAACAATTTGCCTTTTTCGGTATGCTCAGGGCAGGCAGGGTAGCCAGGCGCAGGGCGGATGCCGACGTATTTTTCTTTAATCATCTCATCATTGGTGAGGGACTCGGTTGGCTGATAGCCCCAATACTCTTTACGGATTAGCTCGTGTAGATGCTCGGCAAAGGCTTCTGCTAAGCGGTCAGATAGCGCTTGTACCATGATGGCGTTGTAGTCATCGCCTGCCGCTTTATAGTGCTCAGCGAGCGCTTCTGTACCGACGATGGAGACGGTAAAACCGCCCAAGTGATCGGTATGCGTGTCTGATGGCGAGATAAAGTCCGCCAAGCTAAAGTTTGGCTTACCGCTGGCTTTGTCGCTTTGCTGACGTAAGTGTTCAAACTGATAGGTCAGTTTGCCGCCATCAGCAGGCGCATTGTCATAGACCGTGACCGTATCGGCAGCAGTACGACGTGCGGGCATGAGTTTAAACACGCCTTTGGCTACGATTGATTTTTCGTCAATCATTTTGTGTAGCAGCTCTTCTGCATTTTCAAACAGATCACGCGCCGCTTCACCCACCACATCATCTTGCAAGATTTTTGGATATTTACCCGTGAGACCCCAAGAAATAAAGAACGGTGTCCAGTCGATATACGGCAGTAGGTTGTTGATAGGATAGTCATCCAATATCACTTGTCCTAACTTATTTGGTACTGGTGGTACGTAGTTTTCCCACTCATACTGAAAGCCAATCTTGACCGATTCGGCATAGGTGACTTTGGCGGCTTTGGGTTGACGCTTCGCCAGACGCTCACGTACTTTGATGTACTCTTCACGCGTCTCATCGATGAGAGCAGTACGGTGCTCTTTTGATAGCAGCTTAGTCACCACCCCGACTGAGCGTGAGGCATCCGAGACATAGATGACCGCATCGTTTTGATATTGCGGCTCGACCTTGACGGCCGTATGCGCTTTAGACGTCGTTGCGCCGCCGATCATCAAGGGTAGGGTCATGCCGCGCTCTTGCATTTGCTTGGCGACATAGACCATCTCATCGAGACTGGGCGTAATCAGACCTGACAGACCGATGATATCGACTTTTTCTTTGATAGCCGTATCGAGGATGGTTTCGCACGGTACCATCACACCCAGATCGACGATGTCGTAGCCGTTACAGCCAAGTACCACGCCGACGATGTTTTTGCCGATATCATGCACATCGCCTTTGACGGTTGCCATGAGGATTTTACCTTTGACTTCGCCTTCGACTTTTTCCGCTTCGATATACGGGTTTAGCCACGCAACGGATTGCTTCATGACGCGAGCAGATTTTACGACTTGCGGTAAGAACATTTTACCCGCACCGAATAGATCACCGACGATATTCATACCGTCCATGAGTGGCCCTTCGATGACTTCGAGCGGTTTGGGGTATTTCTCCCAAGCTTCTTTGGTATCGGCCTCGATAAAGGTGGTCACGCCTTTAACGAGGGCGTGGGCGATACGCTCTTCTACCGTACCCTCACGCCAGCTCATATCGACCGTGCTGTCTTTTTTCTTGCCGCCATCTTGGTAATTTTCAGCAACCGTCATCAAGCGTTCAGTCGCATCTTGCCCCGTTTCACCTTGGTTGCGGTTGAGCATGACGTCTTCGATCGCATCACGCGCTTCCTTTGGAATATCATCGTACAGCTCGAGCATGGCTGGATTGACGATACCCATGGTCAGACCGTTTTTGATCGCGTGAAATAGGAACACAGAGTTAATCGCTTCACGAATCGGGTTACCACGGAAACTAAACGAGACGTTGGACACCCCGCCTGAGACCATCGCATTTGGTAGGTTTTCCGTGATCCAGCGCGTGGCATTGATAAAGTCCGCGCCGTAGTTATTGTGCTCGGTGATACCCGTGGCGACGGCAAAGATATTGGGGTCAAAAATAATGTCCTCGCTAGGGAAGCCTACTTCATTGACCAACACATCATAGCTACGCTTCGATATCTCAATTTTGCGCTCGTAGGTATCTGCTTGTCCATCTTCATCGAACGCCATGACGATAACGGCTGCCCCATAACGCATGCATAATTTGGCACGCTCAACGAACTCAGCGTGCCCTTCTTTTAGCGATATGGAGTTGACGACAGATTTGCCCTGCGTACGTTTAAGACCTTCTTCGATGATGTCCCATTTGGACGAATCAATCATCAGTGGTACACGGCTGATATCTGGCTCGCCTGATACGAGGTTGACGAAGTGAATCATCGCCTGCTTGGAGTCGAGCATACCCTCGTCCATATTGATATCGACGATTTGCGCACCGCCCTCGACCTGATCACGCGCGACATCGAGTGCCTCAAGGTAGGCTTCGGTCTTAATCAAACGGAGGAATTTTTTGGAGCCTGTGACGTTGGTACGTTCACCGACATTGACAAACAAGCTGTCCGCATTGATGGTAAAAGGCTCTAGCCCTGATAAGCGGCAGGCAGGCGGAATTTCAGGAATGACTCGCGGCGCATAGTTGGCGACCATATTAGCGATTTGTCGAATATGTTCAGGCGTGGTACCACAGCAGCCGCCAACGATATTTAGGATACCCGCTTTGGCAAAGCCTTCGAGTAGGGCAGCGGTCTCTTCAGCTGTTTCGTCATATTCGCCAAACTCATTGGGCAGACCCGCGTTTGGATGCGCAGAAACGTAAGTATCAGCGATGTTCGATAGTGTTTGGATATGTGGGCGCAGCGCATCCGCCCCAAGCGCACAGTTAAAGCCAACGGATAGTGGCTTGGCATGGCGAATCGAATTGTAGAATGCTTCCGCCGTTTGACCAGATAGCGTACGGCCTGAGGCATCAGTGATCGTACCCGAAATCATGATTGGCAGCTCAAAGCCAATATCGTCGAACACACCCGTAATCGCAAATATTGCCGCCTTGGCATTTAGCGTATCAAAGATTGTCTCAATCAAAATAAGATCGACGCCGCCTTCTATCAGGCATAAGGTTGCTTCACGGTAATTAAGCACCAACTCATCAAAGGTAATATTACGAAACGCAGGATCGTTGACATCAGGCGATAGCGAGCACGTACGCGAGGTCGGGCCCACCACACCAGCGACAAAACGAGGTTTGTCAGGTGTTTTGGCCGTAAACTCATCGGCCGCTGCGCGCGCAATTTTGGCTGCTGTTTTATTCAGCTCAGGCACCAAATACTTGCATGTCATAGTCTGCCATCGACAGACGCGTACCGTTAAAGGTATTGGTCTCGATGATATCAGCACCCGCCAACAGATGATCATGATGAATGTCTTTGATCATGTGTGGCTGAGTCAGTACCAATAGATCATTATTGCCGCGCACATCTTGATCGATATCAGCGAAACGCTCACCGCGATAATCTGCTTCTTCCAATTTATAGGTCTGAATCTGCGTACCCATCGCGCCATCTAACATCAAAATTCGTGACGTCATTTGCTCAGTAATACGGGCACGCGCGGTGAGCTGCTGTTCCTTATAAGGAAAGACAGCAGGCGGCGTCAAAATAAAGTCATCAGCAGATGATGAGCCAGAAGTAGTATCAGAGTGAGAAGCGGTCGGTGAGGTCATCGTTTGAGTCATAGGTGCGCTGCTTATATCATCAATATTATAAAAGAGAGAAGTAACAAGTCGGGAGCAAATCTTTATAAACCAATTGAGCAATTTCAAATTATTCTAGCATGAAAACTATAGCGTACTTTAGAACGTCCTTATTCTGCTTGGGCAATATAAAAAGCTTGACGCCTTTTTGCCTAACATCTGTTAATTAGAATTTAATGTTACTAGGATTTTCTACCTCCATGTCAGGTACACAAATAGGTATTTTGTCGCCTAAACACCACACAACCTCCATCTTCAATAAACTAAAGCAAACGCTTACTCGTAAAAGGCGGACACAACTTACATCGCTACTACAAAAAGTAGCGTAAAGATGAATATATAAGTTTTTTTATATGTTAATTTGTTTTCAGAAGGATCGGTTTTCCGTAAGCAATGCTTACTAATCACGGATAAATGATTGATGGCTTTGATCGGCATGATTCACTTATTTCGATGAAAAGTAATTATTAAAAAATAGTGCTACCAAAGTACTATCTTGATGGAAAAGCAATTCTGCCTGTAAGACCATAATACGTTATTCAATAAATAATTAATCATTAAGGACAATGTTATGAAATTTTCTAAAATGGCGACTATCGGTACATTAGCAATCTCAATTGCTGGCCTAAGCGCTTGTAATAATATGATGCCAAATAAAAGCGCTGACATGAAAGCGCCAATGCACAGCCAGTCTATGGCAAAAATGAACGTGGTACAAGTTGCTCAGAGCAATCCTGATTTTTCAGTGCTAGTAGAAGCGATCCAAGCCGCAGGTTTGACGAATATGTTGGCTGATCCTAACGCTCACTACACGGTATTTGCGCCAACTAATGATGCCTTTATGCAAGCATTGAAAGAGACAGGTATGTCTAAAGCGCAATTGTTTGCAAACAAACCGCTACTTACCAAAATCTTAGGCTACCATGTGATTAGTGGTGATATGGCAATGTACAAAAAAGATGTGAAGCCAGGCAATGTTATGACGGCAAGCAAAGATACGCTCATGATCACAAGCCAAGGCAAATTGATGGATGAGATGGGTCGTACGACCAACATCGTAAAAACAGATATTCCTGCCAACAATGGTGTGATTCACGTTATCGATAGAGTATTAATGCCTAAATAAGTACTAAAGATAAGCAATAAAGCGTGATAAGTACTAAGGCGCAATTGTTTTATAAAATTTGTTTTATGTAGTTGTTAGGATGATAGCTGGCATTGGTTTGTATTCCAAATTCTAGCTATCATTTTTCATGATTTTATAGCTAATTTAAATAGATGTTGACCTATTGCATTAATTGATCACTCCACTGTTAGTTGTCTTATATTAATTGTTCTACAATATTTTATTTATATATTTCACCCACTATTTCAGGCTTCTGAAATACGTTTTTAAATTTTTTATCTTATTCTAGTCACATTTTGGTGCATGTTATACAAACCCATCACGTGATTGATACAGTGTCGCTACTTAAGTCGACAGTAATCTAAAATGAATCAGTTACAATCTTAGACATTGATATAACAATGCTTATCTCATTGAATAGTACGATTAAAACTAACATTGCTTTTAACTTTTGAGCTATTTTGTGTTATCTACTTTCGCTAAGAATGGTTTTGACAACAAACGGTTCACCTCATTATTTGTTTATAAGGAAATACTTATGTTAAAGAAGAATTTGTTATCGATCGCTGTTGTTACCGCCGCTATGTCATTAGCTGCTTGTAATGATAAAGAAGCCGCTACTGATCCTGTAGCAGCCGATACAACTACTGAAGAAGTAGTAGCAGAGCCAGCTGTAGGAACAGCTCCAGAAGCTGAAGCAGAGCCTATGGCTGATCCAATGGTAGAAACAGATGGCATGGCAACTCAAACGATTGCTGAAATAGCCGCTGGCAATGAAAATCTAACCATTCTAACCGCTGCGCTACAAGCTGCTGGTCTTGACACCATGTTGATGGATCAAGGTACTAAATACACCGTATTTGCACCGACAGATGATGCATTTGCTCCAGTACTAGAAAAATTAGGCGTGACGAAAGAAGAGTTATTGGCTAATACCGATTTGCTGAAAAAAGTACTTCCTTATCATGTCGTACCGATGGAAGTAAAAGCAGCTGATATCCCTTATGGTACTGATATCAAAACGGCTAATGGCGCAACCATTTCTATCAGCGATGCTAACGTCATTACCGATGCAACTGGTGGCACAGCTAACATCACTGGTACAGATATCATGGCAACCAATGGTGTGGTTCACACTATCGATGCAGTATTAATGCCTGAATAATCTACGTTTGTAGCTTATATAATACATAGAAGAAGCCCAGCTATTTAGCTGGGCTTTTTTGTGGTTGAGTATCAGTGTATCGATGGGCTAATTAATAATACGCCCTGATGCCTTGGTTGCAACAAAGGCGAGTTCATAGAGTAGCGTAAAAGCCATCATCAAAATGTATTTGTAGAACAATCTTGAAGCAACGAACAGCAGATTGCTCACGCTTATATGAGAGGAGAGTGCTTATCACTATAGAGTTGGATGATAAAGTGCGTTGAGATGAGGGACAAATACAAGCAAATAAAAAAGCCCGAGACTATGGCCTCGGGCTTTTTTTGATAATTACTATCTAAGAATTTAGATAGTAATCATTATAAAGACGACTATCGAATGTCTTTACGTAGTGGATCTGCTGCCATTCTTTGTTGCTCTGCTAAATGACGCGCTTCCCAATAAGGAGCATTTTTGATGCCGAACTTGGCTGGGTCAAAGCTATAGTGCTTAACACCAGCTTTAAGTTGTGCTTCGTAGTCTTTAAGCATGGTTAGGGTTGGACGTGCAACCACGAAGATTACCAAGATACCCACAATGTTTAGCCACGCCATGAGGCCAACACCGATATCGCCAATAGCCCAGATATAACCGGCTGAGTTTAGACCGCCGTAAGCTACCATTATCATGATAAGCACTTTGACTAAGAATACACCCGTTTTATGAGCACCGCGCCCAAGAAAGCGTGTCAAGTAAGCCACGTTTACTTCAGCGATGTAGTAGTAAGCCAAAATCGTTGTAAAGGCGAAGAAGAATACAGCGATGGCAATAAAGATATTACCAAACGAGCCGTATACCGATTCCATTGCCATTTGCGTAAAGGCAGGGGCATTGATCTCAGTAGTAGCGGCGACGTTCTGTACGATGAACTGACCATCTGGTAATGTACCTTGAATGTTGTACATGCCAGTAGATAAAATCATAAATGCAGTCGCAGAACAAACCAGTAGTGTATCAACATATACTGAGAATGCTTGAACGAGACCCTGCTGTGATGGATGCTGAACTTCAGCAGCTGCAGCAGCGTGAGGACCTGTACCCTGACCGGCTTCGTTAGAGTAAATACCACGTTTTACACCCCAACCAATCGCTGCACCAAAACCTGCTTGTGCTGTGAAGGCATCACTGATGATCATACCAAATACATCTGGAATCAAGCTGAAGTTGCTGAACATGATGATTAATGCTAGAGCAATATAGCCAACTGCCATAAACGGAACAGCAAATTCAGTAAAGGTTGCAATACGTTTGATACCACCGAAGATGATGATACCTAGTATGACTAGGATGATCGCTAAGCCAACCAAACGCATAGAGCCGACTTCTAGGCCTGCAACGTTCATGATCGTACCTTCGCCCATTACCTGTGCGAATGCGCTGATAACACCGTTGGCCTGTACACCTGGTAAGAACATACCACATGATAAGATAGAAGCAATTGCGAAAAGAATACCGTACCACTTTTGACCAAGGGCACGCTCAAAGTAATAAGCAGGGCCACCGCGATATTCGCCAGTCACTACGTCTTTTTCTTTATAGATCTGTGCAAGTGTAGACTCAACATAGGCAGTAGATGCACCTAAGAAGGCCACAACCCACATCCAAAACACGGCACCTGGGCCACCGAAGCCGATAGCAGCAGCTACCCCAGCGATGTTACCCATACCCACACGTCCTGCGAGGGAAACGGCTAGAGCCTGAAATGATGAAATACCTTCTACACTAGATTTACCAGTGAACAGCAATTTGATCATTTCACCGAACAAACGCACTTGGACAAAGCGCGTCATGATGGAATAGAACAAACCTGCACCCAAACACAGATAGATCAGTGCCGGGCTCCAGATGATTCCATTTACTAAGTTAACTAAACCTTCCATATTTATCTTCCTAGTACTGTCTCAAAGTGGTGATGTATGCTAGGAGTAAGCTAACTGGTTAACTTACTTATTTTAAGTTAAGCAGTTAAATTAGCTACATTGACTCGTTTATCCGTTAAGTCTCATACATGCTTAGCCACTAAGAATGGAGTGTGGTTGTCTGTATTTATCCGCCAAGCTCGCTAGCATATTAACCATGTGCATAGCTTTAACTCATACTATTCGTATCAGCTTAATGCACCAAGCGTTTGCTACGTACATTATTCAAATATCTTATTGTGACGTCTCAAGATACCAAAGCGGCGAATAAAATAGGCGGTTATATAGTTAAATACTGATCGTATTCAACCCACTAAAAGCGATACCAGTTGACGACATGATTGGCGAGGCTGACTAGATTATGGAACCAACATATAAAAGTGTATGAACGCTTTTATATAAAATACAACAGCTCGCTAATACTAATCAAAATATAAGTCCACTACCAAATGTATTCAAAACGTACAGCTAAGTAACAGCAATTTGCCATATTTTTTAACCAATTACTAGAATTTTCTTCGTATATAACCAGATATATTTACTTTTTATGTATTTATCCCAGTTGTAAGATTCGATTAACGCTATACCCTTATTTTGTTAGGGGCTATAAAACCAAACATTAAACGAGTAAACGCTCAAAAAAAACTTTTATGTTAACCAAACGCTTTATTACACATATGAAAAAAGGGATAAAAAACGAGATGACACACAAGATTTTGCGGTTGTGTTTTGGTAACGATGAATTGTAAAAGCGCCGTTATAGCGCCATCATTGCAGAATAACTTATATGTACTAATATTGAAGGTAGATTGATAGAACAATAAGTGAACGTCCATCCATCCTTATTTTGTCTCAAAATATGCTCTTATACTATGCCTGCATGCAATGTACCTGTATATATAGTCGAATATAATAAATATGGTGTGATATAGAAGCATCGATCTATCAGATCCAGAACGGGTTTAAAAAAGCGTTAATAAGTTTAAGCTGCATCAAGAATATCTGACTGGCTATTTGTTATTTAATATGATTAGGAGAAACAACAATCATGCGTCAATCAATTGTAAAACCCTTACTGTTGGCAACCGTGTTAGCAACTTCTACAGTTGGTTTAAGCGGTTGTGGTTACAATAATCTGCAAGCCCAAGACGAGCAAGTCACGGCCTCGTGGTCAGAAGTGGTCAACCAATATCAGCGCCGCTCTGACTTGGTGCCAAACTTAGTCAAAGTGGTACAGCAGTATGCGACGCAAGAACAAGAGGTCTTTACCCAAGTGGCAGAAGCGCGTTCTCGTGCGGGTGGCATCACCGTGACGCCAGAAGTGCTTAACGATCCACAAGCCATGGAGCGCTATGCAGCGGCTCAAGAACAGATGACTGGTGCCTTGTCACGTCTGATGGCTGTGTCTGAGCGCTACCCTGATCTCAAATCAGATGCGCTATTCCAAGACTTACAAGCCCAGCTTGAGGGTACTGAAAATCGCATTGCCGTCGCTCGTAACCGTTATATCCAAGAAGTACAAGGCTACAACACGACCGTACGCCAGTTCCCAACTAACATCACTGCCAAAGTCTTTGGACTGGATGCTAAGCCAAACTTTAGCGTTGCCAATGAAGACGCTATCTCGACAGCACCAAGTGTCGATTTCGATAGTGGCAGTAACAACGCTGCGCCTGCCGAGTAGGGGTGATTAATCTAGCAGAAAAATAGAGCGGTTTTTGCCGCTCTATTTGTTTGGATAACCGGTTTTTGGATAACCGAGTCAGATTTTTTTGAAAAATAGTTTAGCTGACTTATTATAAAGGTGTTGAGTGATAGGAATGCCTATTAATTTATTACAAATGTCACTTGAGGTGGTATAGATTAGATGAATCATTCAAAAGCAATCTTATCGACATTATTGTTTACGTTCAGCATTAGTAGTGCATCTGTGTTATACGCAGCACCTGCTGATACCGCTGTGGCGACCGATAATACCTCAAGCATGCAACAAGATCGCAGTGTTGAGGATATGGTGGCCATTGCCAAAGCTGGCGAGTCCAATGAAGCCATCAATGATGCTGTATTAGGCAACGAAGCTATTAATGGCGCTGTGTTAGGTAACGATGCCATTAATCCCAAGGCGGCTGACAACGATGAAGCCACTACTTCTGCGTCAACACCCAATCGTTCCGCTGTACAATCAAATGCGCCGAGCGTTGATGCGGATAAGCTGATACTGAATGAGCCAGTGGTCGATCAGGCCAATATCTTGAACGCGCAAGAAAAACAACGCTTAGAAGCGCAGCTCAGAAGTATTTATCAACAAGGTCTGGCACAAGCTGCGGTGGTTATTGTACCGACGACCAATGGCATGCCTATTTTTGACTATGCCTTACAAGTGGCTGAAAAGTGGCAACTTGGCGATAAAGATATCGATGATGGTTTATTGGTCGTCGTCGCGGTCAATGACCGTGATATGTATATCTTAACGGGCTATGGGTTAGAAGGCGTACTACCCGATGCCGCTGTCAACCGTATCATTCGTGAGGATATCACGCCATTATTTAAACAAGACAATTATGGCGCTGGGATTTTGGCGGGCGTGGACGCTCTCAAAACACGCTTGACGGCCGACCCAGAGGTGTTAGCACGCGCTGATGCGCAAGCGGCTGAACGAAGCACGCAACAAGGATCAGATGAGCTACCAGCGCCTATTTTCTTATTTATTATGTCGATGATATTTGGTAGCTTTATTACCAAAATATTGGGCCGTGTGTTTGGCTCTCTCTTGACCGCAGGTGGTTTTTTTGCAGGTTCGTTGGCCTTAGGCGGTGGATTTTTCATGACATTGATCATGGCGATATTCATCTGGATGTTCTTGATTTCGCGCGGTAGTGGTGGCGGTAAAGGCGGCGGCGGTAAGGGTGGTCGCAGAGGCGGCGGCATGATATTCCTACCCGGTATGGGCGGTAATAGTGGTGGCGGCTTTGGCGGTGGTGGTTTCGGTGGCGGCGGCTTTGGCGGTGGTGGTGGCGGCTTTGGCGGCGGCGGTGCAGGCGGCTCATGGTAGACCCACTTACTAAGTGGCTATTAGCAATGACTATCAGCAATGATGTATTTGAGGAAAGAGTATAATGGCAGAAAACAACGCTTCACAGTCCAGCTTGGCCCGCTGGTGGCGTCAGGTCTTGTTTGTCCCGTTACTGCACAGTAAGTGGCTGACAGCAGAGGCAATGACGCGTCTGACAGACAGGGTAACGAGCGCAGAGCGCGGGCATCGTGGTGAGGTGTTTTTGATTATAGAAAATCATTTGCCTATTCAAGATGCCTACTATATCAATTGCCGCGAACGCGCGATTGAGTTATTCAGTGAGTATCACGTTTGGGATACCGAAGAAAACACTGGGGTCTTGGTCTACGTCAATATTTGCGAGCATCAGTTAGAGATAGTGGCTGATCGCGGTATCAGTGCGCACGTGAGTCCGACCGTTTGGCATGCGATGTGTGAAAAGGCCGTATCAGGTATTGCTCATAAAAAAACAGAAGAAAGCGTGGCGGAGTTATTGGATGAGGTCGGGCAGGTACTGCGCCAGTATTATCAGCTCGAAGACAATCCGTCTGGAAATGAGTTGTCTAATACGGTGGTGTTTTTGAAGTAGCGTGTTTTTGAGATGGCCGGACACCAAAGTAAAAAATGCTACACGTCATGCCTAGTTATAAGCTATGTCTATAAGTGCTCTTCTTCATTGATGAGATATATAGATGGGAATGGTTTATTTTAGTCTATGGGGTTTTGAGTCGAATTCAAATATAATAGCGCTTCTAGCAATATAGTCAGTTCCAAATAAAAAACTGCACCTATTATCACGCGCTACTGAGACAAATTTTTCTTGCTTGCTGTGCCTTTGCAGACAGAGGCGGCGTAAAATTAATCTCAGTCGCGCTGTATTTATTTTATAGTGGATCAACTATAGCATGGGGCTAATGTATTAAGCCTTCGCCCCTGTTTTACTAAAAACCTCGTACTGGAACATCCTTGTACTAGACAAATTGGAACATTATGATTGATTTGATAAAGAAATTACCAAAAGCTGAACTGCATCTGCATATTGAAGGCTCGTTGGAACCTGAGCTCATGTTTAGATTGGCTAAAAAGAACCAAGTAGAAATTCCTTACAAGGATATAGAAGACGTACGTAATGCGTATAATTTTACCAACCTACAAACCTTTTTGGACATCTATTACGCTGGTGCCAATGTTCTTCTCACTAGAGATGATTTTTATGATCTGACGTGGGAATACATTGTTAAGTGCGTCGAAAACAATGTCATTCATACCGAGATATTTTTTGATCCACAAACGCATACGGCAAGGGGCGTTCCTTTTGAGGCAGTAATCACAGGCATCAAAGACGCGCTAAAGGATGCCAAAGAGACGTATGGCATTACTTCTTGCATTATCATGTGTTTTTTAAGACATCTATCACAAGAAGAGGCCTTTGATACATTAGAAGAAGCGCTAAAATATAAAGACGATATTATCGGTGTTGGTCTTGATTCTTCAGAGCTTGGAAACCCGCCTTCAAAATTCAAAGATGTCTTTAAAAAAGCCAAAGAAGCAGGCTTTAAATTGGTAGCTCATGCAGGTGAAGAAGCAGACTTTTCTTATATTTACGAAGCATTGGATTTGTTAAATATCAATAGAATCGATCATGGTGTACAGTCTATAAAAAGCCCAGAGCTGATGCAAAGACTCAAAGATGAGCAAATGCCGCTGACAGTGTGCCCAAATTCGAATATTGAGCTAAAAGTCTTTGAAACCTACCAAGAACACAATATAAAAGAGCTTTTAGATTATGGGTTAAATATCAGTGTTAACTCAGACGATCCAGCCTATTTTAAAGGCTATATGAATCAAAATTTTATCAACTTATACGAAAACCTACCGATCACGGAAGACGATGTGATCCAGTTAGTAAAAAATTCTTTTACCTCCGCATTTATAAGTGACGAGTTAAAAGCCGCGTATTTAGCAAAGGTTGATCTGGCTGTGCAATAAGCGTTCACAATATCAGATGCTGATTCTTACATATCAGTAGATAAGGCTAGTCAGTAGATAAGGCTCAATGGTTGATAGAAACCATTGAGCCTTTTTTATTGTTTTAAAACACATTAATCTTATCTAAGCCTGAATTTGGTTATAGTCGATACGTAAAAAAATGGATACACAACATGATAATGCGTGACTGGTACAAATTTTTCTTGCTGGCTGTGCCGTTGGTGACAGAGGCGGCAAAAAATTAATCTCAGCCACGCTAGGTCTTTTTTATATTGACTTGGCCATATCGAAACGTTACTTTATACCGCCCATAAATTTATCACGACAACTCAGCCATTTTTTTCATTAACAATGGCATCATCAAACCTGCTTTCTCTGCCAAAGTGATATCAACGATGGTATTTGGCGTGGGGTTTGGATTGATCTCTACAATCTTAGCCCCATTTTGCTTGGCCAATTGCGCAAGGCCTGCTGCTGGATAGACAAGACTGGAAGTACCAATGCTGATAAATACCTCACAATCAGCGGCAGCATCTTCAGCAGTTTGCCAAGCCTTTACTGGTAACGACTCTCCAAACCAAACGATATCTGGTCTGATATAGCCTTCGCAGTGCGGGCAGGTGAGTAATAATTCATCAACGTTAATGGCATCCTCATCACTCTCTGGATTTTCTATTTTGACTTGATAAGGTGTTCGGCATTGGTTGCAACGGTTTTGCCATAGATTGCCATGCAAATGCGTCACTGTACTGCCAGCTTGCTCATGCAAGTCATCAACGTTTTGGGTAATGACCGTCAATTGCTGAGGAGTTGATGTGGTCTGATGCTGCCACTGTGCTAGGGCATTGTGTGCCGGATTAGGTGTTTTATTTGCGACCAGCTTTCTGCGCCACTGATACCATGACCAAACCAGTTTTGGATCACGCGCGAAAGCCTCCGGCGTAGCCAAGTCTTCTGCACGATAATTCTCCCACAAGCCCGTTTGCTTGTCTCGAAACGTCGGAATACCACTTTCGGCTGAAATGCCTGCCCCTGTCAAAACACAAATACGCTGTTTTGATGCCAATAGTTTGGCCGCTTTCTGTACTTCAGCTATTAACGCTGGTGATAAGTCTGCTAACATGAACCAACCCTTATTGATAATGGATACCTTTATTTATGATAGACGGAATTTGGTGGCTTGTCATACTGTTCGCTGTGATTGCAGTCTTATGGTTCTTGGCAAAGTCGCGCGGTGTGCGAGCAAATGAGACATCTCATCGTGGGCAGCCGAAAACGGCAAAAGCGCCTACTAACGATAGTTTGCAAAAAACTTTGGCCTTACTGAAACAGTACTTTCCTGATTATCGAGTCACACGTAAGACCAATCATTTATTGCTTAGCCAACAAGCCAAAAAAATTGCCATGATTACCATTGATAAAAAAATCGCCATGGGTCAACGTCTTCTTGGTGAGGTACCGGTTATTAACTACCATCGTGTGCCCAGCCGTGCGCAATTAACGGCCAATCTGCAAGATATAGATTAAGTTCTAGGTATTAGTTGCCGATGTATTGATAAGTCATTTGTTATAAGTCACTTGTTATTATAAGTCACTGGTTATAAGTGAGTGATTAAAACGTTTTGGCTAGTATTGAGATTGCTTTTACTAGCTTGATGTCTACGGAAGTTCTCTTTATTAATCTTTTTATGCCCTTATTTTTTGCGGTATTCCCATCCTCAAGCTTACCTTTAATCTAATTATCAACGTTCTGTTGTTAATCATTCAATATAATTGCTCTTACTCTTTTTTAACGTTGATAGTAAAGTAGGTTCATGCCAAGGGGCTAACCTATTTATCTTAATTGAACGTTATGGAGTCACACAAATGAATACATCAATATTGAACAAACTTCTAGCATCTAAAGCGGGCTATGCCGCTTTAATCCTTCGTGTACCAGTCGGTATCATTTTGGCCGCGCATGGCTCTCAAAAGCTGTTTGGCTGGTTCGGTGGCAACGGTTTGGCAGGTACGGCTGGCTGGATGAGTAGTATCGGTATCGAGCCGGGGTACTTGATGGCGATATTGGCAGGTAGCGCGGAGTTCTTCGGTGGTCTTGCGCTAGTCTTAGGATTGTTGACGCGTCCCGCTGCACTGATTGCCGCTTTTACGATGTTGGTTGCGATATTCTCTGTCCATATCAGTAATGGCTTATTTATGGCCAATAACGGTTATGAATACGCATTGACCTTGATGGTGGCTCTAATCTCTTTAGCCATACAAGGTGGCGGTTACTTAAGCATAGATAAAGCGTTGTCAGAAAAAGCCAATCGTGTCTGATACTCATCATGTGTCATATTAACTATGTCTAATGTTAATGATCACTGATGTTAATAGTGGCTGGCATTAATATTAGCTGTTATTAATGGTGACTAGTAACTGTCAAACCCAAACCTGTATTTAATCGCTAGGAGTATGTCTCATGTTAATCAATGGCAAATGGACGGAAAATTGGCAGCCTGTACAAAAAGAAGATGCAGAAGGGCGCTTTATTCGCCAAACTTCATCATTTCGCAACTGGATAACGCCTGATGGACAAGCGGGTCCGACTGGTGTTGGTGGCTTTAAGGCAGAAAAAGATCGCTACCATTTATATGTGGCACTGATTTGTCCTTGGGCTTCACGTACCTTGATGGCACGCCAACTAAAAGGCTTACAGGATCTGATAGGGGTTACGGTTGTTAATCCGCAACTTGGCGATCAAGGTTGGCAGTTTGGTGGGTTTGATGGTGCTGATATCGATCCTATTAACGGGGCCAGTTTTGTTCACGAGTTATATACCAACGTCGATTCGAGCTTTAGCGGACGGGCAACGGTGCCAGTATTGTGGGACAAAAAAACGAACACTATTGTCAACAACGAGTCCGCTGATATTTTGCGAATGCTCAATAATGCGTTTGCAGAGTTGGTTCCGAATGATATTGACTTGTACCCCAGTGAATTGAATGATGATATCGATATCTTAAACACGATGATATATACAAATCTGAATAATGGTGTGTATCAAGCTGGGTTTGCGACGACGCAGGTCGCTTATGAAGAAGCGTATCAGCACGTGTTTGCGACTCTAGATGCTCTTGAGCAGCGCTTGAGTGATGGCCGTACCTATCTGTTTGGCGATCAGTTGACCGAAACCGATGTGCGCCTATTTGTCACGCTCGTACGCTTTGATGCCGCGTATTATGGTCTGTTCAAATGTAATCGCAACTTGATCAAAGACATGAGCGCACTTCATGCTTATATGCTACGACTGTTAGCCATAGATGGTATCGCCAGCACGGTAAACTTGGCGCATATTAAAGCGGGATATTATTCCATTAAGGCGTTAAATCCAAATGGCATTGTACCCGTCGGCCCTAACTGTATTTGATTAGCCAGTTATTCAGTCCATGAAGTCACAATTGTACATGCCTTATTGTTAAGTCTTCATATTCTTGAGCATTAATCTGTGCTTTGATTGCTGATCTCTCTATCGTCCACTATAAAAATAATGAGGTACACACCATGAGTCATGAAACCCTATCCGTTAAGCAGCCTGTATTTTTTATCCCTCATGGCGCTGGCCCTTGCTTTTTTATGGACTGGCAACCAGCAAATACGTGGGATGGCATGGCTAAGTTTTTACAAAGCATTCCAAGTCGCCTACCAGCGCGTCCCAAAGCGATTTTGATCATCAGTGCACATTGGCAAACGTCTGCGTTTCGCGTCACTGCCAGTGAGCAGCCAGATCTAATCTATGACTATTATGGTTTTCCGAAACACACCTATGAGCTGACTTACCCTGCATCAGGTGCACCTGCCTTGGCGGCAAAGGTCAGCCAGTTACTGAGCGACGCTGGGTTTGAAAGTGAGCAAGATGTGTCAAGAGGCTTTGATCATGGTGTTTTTATTCCATTAAAAATGATGTTTCCTGAGGCCGATATTCCGGTCGTGCAATTGTCATTGCGACGTGACCTTGACCCCAAAGCGCATTTGCTGGTAGGCAAGTCTATTGAGGCGTTGCGGGAAGAGGGCGTGTTGATTATCGGAAGTGGTATGAGTTTTCATAACATGCGCGGCTATGGCGATACCCACTTTACTGCGCCGTCAGAAAC
Organism: uncultured Gammaproteobacteria bacterium; assembly: GCA_963744895.1. Classification (GTDB taxonomy): domain Bacteria; phylum Pseudomonadota; class Gammaproteobacteria; order Pseudomonadales; family Moraxellaceae; genus Psychrobacter. The sequence goes on along the minus strand of CAVUUW010000003.1, from coordinate 115,534 downwards.
ATTTGATACGTGGCTCACTACAGCGATTGAAGCAAATCCTGAGGTGCGTTTCGATGCCCTTTGTGATTGGATGGCAGCGCCGCAAGCATTGGCCTCTCATCCTGCTGGCGAACAAGAGCATCTATTGCCTTTGATGATAGTGGCAGGTTCAGCAGGCAGTGATCAAGGTCACAATATCTACTCTCAGCAGGTACTCAAAACTCAAGTATCTGGGTTTCAGTTTGGCTAAGTTATTAAGGTGGTTTCAGGAAGATGCTGGTCGAATAGTTATTTAGAAGCTGCTCTTATCTTTTTTAACAAGATAGGCGTTAAGGGCTTTATGACAATATTGGGTAATACTAAATTGGATAATGCTAAGGAAGGGGTAAATACGATGACTGGTGCGCTCGGCGGGAGTAAATCATTTACTGTAAGTGATTGATATTTAATTTATTTTATTTTTTTGTGTACAACGGTATGTACAACATTTTAGTATTATTACTCTCTGCTTATGACTTAAAGAAAATTTATAGCTGCTTACAAAGTAATCACGATATTGAGGGTAAATTATCTGATTTCAGCAATTAATATTTTATAAGCTGACTCAATCCATGCTTGCTCACTAGCATAGCCATTTAATATTGGATCGAAGTCAAAGCTGTTACTTTCAAAAGTTATTTTTGCAAGACTGTTTTCTAGTATATATTCAAGGTCTTGAGCTAAGCTGTTTAATATCTCTATATTCTCTTTAATCACAAAACGCATGAGTACGTCCTTATCATTCGCTTTATGATCGGAGTACTCTGTCCACCACTCTTGATAGAAGTAGGCATTCATTAGATATATAAATGTATTGATCATAATGTTTCCTAGTACATAATTCTTTTGGTCATACGTTTTTGCGTAATACTGAGTCTTTTGATAGTAATGATTAGTGATTATAGCTATCTGCTTTTCGCTCCAAAATTTATGTATTGTCACTGATAAAGTTGACTATAAGGCTTTATTCGAAGAAATAGCTATTAAGCAACAATTTTAAATATCAGTACATGAAGTGAATGGTTGTAATGAAGCCGAGATATGATGTAACCCTATAAGTGTCAATTTAGATACCTATAGGGTTTTTTATTGTGCCCGTTAAGGAGTAGTCGATTGCTATAAACTATCATTACTCTAGCTATATATGGCATTTAATAATTATCTCTCTTCAACACCTGCCATGTCTGTAACTTACCTATATACCTGATATAATTTCGAGAACTTTACTAAATTTTTATCCCTGCCCAACAAACAATAAGACAATTCCATGACCAAAAACTTCTCTCAAACAGCGGCTTTCATCTGGTCTGTCGCTGATCTATTACGTGGTGACTTTAAGCAATCCCAATACGGACGTATCATCCTGCCATTTACTCTATTGCGCCGCTTAGAGTGCGTATTAGAAGAGACCAAAGCAAACGTTGTTGCTGAAAGTGAGCGTATCGCTGAGAAAGGTTTGTCTGAGGAAGCGCAAGAAAAGTTCCTAATACGTGCCAGCAAGCGACCGTTCTACAATATCTCGCGGATGAACCTAAGCAAGATGGGTCAAAGCGATATCAAGGATAACCTTAATACCTACGTGCAATCCTTCTCTAAAGACGCGCGCGAGATATTTGAGCATTTTAAGTTTGAAGAGTTTGTCGGGCAGCTAGCCGATGCCAACTTGCTGTATAAAGTCGTGCGGATGTTCGCTACTACTGATCTTAGTCCCGAAACAATTTCTAACCATGAAATGGGCTTTGTGTTTGAAGAGTTGATTCGCCGCTTTGCTGAAAGCTCGAACGAGACCGCAGGGGAGCATTTCACGCCGCGCGATATCGTGCGCCTAACCACATCATTGGTGTTTATGGAAGATGATGATGCACTGACCAAAGACGGTATCATTCGCACCATTTACGACCCCACAGCGGGTACGGGTGGCTTCCTATCCTCTGGTATGGAATACGTGCTAGAGCTGAACCCTGACGCGGTCATGCGTACCTATGGGCAAGAGTTAAACCCTGAGTCTTATGCGATCTGTAAAGCCGATATGCTGATAAAAGGGCAAGAGGTGAATAACATTAAGCTGGGCAATACCTTGTCTAGCGATCAGCTGGTCGCTGAGAAATTTGACTACATGCTATCGAATCCACCGTTTGGGGTAGATTGGAAAAAGATATCAGGTGAGATCAAAGACGAGCACGAGCAAAAAGGCTTTGACGGTCGCTTTGGGGCTGGCTTGCCGCGTGTGTCTGATGGGTCGCTATTGTTCCTGATGCATTTGATTAGTAAGATGCGTCCGATTACTGATAATGCTAAAGATGCGGATAGCAGCAGCACTCAAAATAGCAATCAGGGCAGCCGTATCGGTATTATCTTAAATGGTTCACCGCTATTTACGGGTGGCGCAGGGAGTGGTGAAAGTGAGATTCGCCGTTACATCCTTGAGGCTGATTTACTAGAGGCCATCGTTGCCCTGCCTACCGATATGTTCTACAACACGGGTATTGCTACCTATGTATGGGTATTAAGTAATAAGAAAGCGCCTGAGCGTAAAGGTCACGTGCAATTGATCGATGGTAGTAATCTATACAGCAAGATGCGTAAATCACTTGGCTCAAAGCGTAATGAGATGAGCGATGATGATGTCAAGACCATTATCCGCAGCTTTGGTGACTTTGAAGTGGTTGACGCGCGCGTACTCGATAAGCCAGAAGAAGTGAAGTCTAACCGTGGCCGTCAGTCTGCCAACCCTAAAGCTGAGCCCGCCAAGACCTTCGCCAGTAAAATATTTGCCACTCATGAGTTTGGCTATCGCCGTATCACCATTGAGCGTCCGCTACGTCTGTCCGCTCAGCTATCTGATGATGCTATCGAAACCCTACGTTATGCACCTAAGCCGTTTGATATGGTCATGCCAGCGCTGTATGAAGCATTCGGTAGTAGTTGGACAACTGACAGCTATGGTGATTTATCAGCCGTCACCTTAGAAGCCCGAGCGATGATTAAAGCAGACTTTAGCGAGCTAAAAGAAAGCCAAATCAAAGACGTGCTTGATTCTAAAGTATGGCAGTTACAGCTTGTGCTTATGAATAAAGCTAAGGCATTACAAGAGGCTATCGGTGAAAACCAGTTCGATGATTTCAATGAGTTTGAAAAAGTGTTCAAACAAGCGATTAAAGATGCTGATGCCAGTGATGATATGAGCCTTGACACTAAAGAAAAGAAACAACTACTAGATGCGATCACTTGGAAAAACCCTGAAGCAGAACCCGTCATCAAAAAAGTGGTCAAGGTTGCCAATCCGCTCTATGGTGCGTTTAGTTATACCGACCCTGCCAGTAAGACCAAAATAGTAGAGTTCCAAACAAATAGCGATCTACGTGATTATGAAAACGTGCCGCTGAATACTGAAGTGACGACCACTGAGCTAATTGAAAGTTATTTCGCCCGTGAAGTGCAGCCGCATGTACCTGATGCATGGATCAATGCGGATAAGACAGATGCTATCGATGAAGAGATTGGCGTGGTCGGCTTTGAGATACCGTTTAACCGTCATTTCTATATCTATGAGCCACCGCGCGCGCTTGCTGAGATTGATGCAGACTTGGATGCGGTGAGCACTGAGATTATGCAGTTATTGGGTGAGGTGCATTCGTAATGGCTGAATTGGTAATGAAGTATCAGCGGTATGCAGAGTATAAGGATTCAGGGATTGAATGGTTAGGTGAAGTTCCTAATGAATGGAGAGTTGTTAAACTAAGTTATAAAATAAAGCTGGCTAGTGGTGATACTTTGACTGCTAACGATATTGAACCAATTGGTCAGTATGCTGTTTATGGTGGTAACGGTTTACGAGGCTATACGAAGAATTATAATTGTGATGGAAGCTATATTCTTATCGGTAGGCAAGGTGCGTTGTGCGGAAATATTAATTTAGCTAAAGGAAGGTTCTTTGCCACTGAGCATGCTGTAGTTGTTTATCCATATGAAGAGTTTAATATAACTTTTCTATCTGGGTTTCTTGAGTTTATGGATTTAGGTCAATATTCAGTATCTGCCGCTCAACCAGGTTTGTCAGTAGATAGGATTAATGCTCTTCATATTCTAGTACCACCTATTAACGAACAAACTAGGATTGGTAAGTTCCTCGACCATGAAACCGCCCAAATCGATACCTTAATTGAAAAACAGCAAACCCTAATTCAACTGTTAAAAGAAAAGCGTCAAGCAGTGATCAGTCATGCAGTGACTAAAGGCTTAAACCCTGACGCGCCAATGAAAGATTCGGGTGTTGAGTGGTTAGGGGTAGTGCCTGAGCATTGGCAAGTTAAAAGAATTAAACATTATGGAAAAATCATGGGAGGTTTTGCTTTTAAAAGCGATGATTTTATTGACTCAGGTTATCCTGTTTTAAAAATATCAAATGTGTCACATCTTCAACTGAATTTTGATGATGAGTCTTTTCTGCCGTTATCCTTTGTAGAAAAGCATTTAGAGTATAAAGTTGAAGAGAACGATTTGGTTTTTGCTATGACTCGTCCTATTATTTCAGGAGGCATCAAAGTGGCAAAAATACCGAAGCTAGAAGCTATGCCTTTAGTTAATCAGAGAGTGGGTTTTTTAAAGCTCAAATCAGAGCTGTTAGCCGATTTTATCTTGTATTCTTCATTAAGTAGCAGCTTTAAAGCACAGTTCAAAAATAATATGACTATTACCAATCAGCCTAATATTTCTGGTGAAGGGATTGAGTCAGTGGCATTGCCTATGCCACCTAAAAATGAATTGGTTGAGATAGTTGATTTTCTGAATAATAGTGAAACAGTTTTTCAAAATTTATCCATCAAATCAGAACAGCAAGTCGAGTTGCTCAAAGAACGACGCACGGCTTTAATATCTGCTGCCGTTACGGGTAAGATTGATGTTCGGGGTTGGCGGGCGTCTGATGTTGAAACAGTTTTGTAAATTGCTTTTAGTGTATTACTAAAATAAATAGTAAGTAACATGCAAGCGTATATTATCTTTTTAAATACAATTAGGTTAGGCGTACTGTACAATTCAAATAATTTGAGAGTGAAAAATATGATAACTAAGCGTCAACAGTCCTTAAGCTCCATTGTCGAAAGTTTGGCATTATATTCTAATAACATAGCGCTTCAAAATGGGGCAGGTCTTTTTGATAGTAATAAGAGCGCAGAAGATTTATTCATAAAAATATTAAATATTACATATGATCTTTCATTGATAAATCTCAATACAGAAAAAAATAACTATCCTGCTATTGATCTTGGAGATCCAAATAAAAGAGTAAGTTATCAAGTTACATCAGAGTCAAGCACAACAAAATTAAAGACGACGATAGCTAAGTTTAAAGAGCATAACTTACTAAAACAGTATGATGAATTGGTTTTTTTGATTTTAGTAAATAATGTAGACCGTAATCCTAGCGATACAGATATTAAGCTTAAGGTAATTGATCTTAAAACAATAATGAGAGATATTGGCAATCTCTCAGAAGAAAAAATTTATATTATTGATCAATACCTGAAAGAAAATATTATTTACTCAAACTCGCCTGCAAACAACTTTATCATGCCCACAGTGCCGCAAGTAGATACGAATAGTATTAATGCTGAGGGCTTTATTAACCTTTTAAACTTTCAAGGTAACGATGATCTTCATAGATATTTAATTAAAGATTTAGAAGCTCTCTTATTCAAACTTAGTTATCTTACATATGAACAAAGACAAATACTCTACTATTTAGTTTGGCGTAGTAAGTTTAGCGTAAATTCAGCTGGTTATGAGGAAGAGGATATTATATATATGCCTTCTTTAGAGCTGGAGCAGAATATATCAGGTTCTGATTCTTACGCTAAGATTTTGATAAATGAAGGTTTAGTAAGTTATAACGATGAATATATTCCATATGGAGTTGAATATGAGATAGGAGTATTAGAAGCTCATTTTTACGGAGAGCTTGAAATAAACCTTCTGTCAAGAATTAAACGCTTATGTGGTAATGATATAGATAAGTTAAGTAGTGTTTTGATAGATTGTAATTTCACTAATTTATAATAAATAACTACCTTCTATTCTCAATAACGGACTTAACATGATCAACGCGCATAACGCCACCTACGAATCCGTCTTCCAAGCCGATATCGTCAGCCAACTACAAGCACAAGGCTGGCAATTGGGTAGTCCTAGCAGCTATCAGACAGAAACCGCGCTGTATGAGCAAGACGTGCTGGATTTTGTGCAGACCACCCAGCCGCAAGGAGTGGGAGAAGTTCTGCCGCACTTTTCCTATTGACTCTGAGCGTCACTTTATCGCTGCATTGGTCAAGCAGCTAAATAAGGCCGATGAGCACGCCACTGATAGAGCGTCACGCACTTATGGCACACTTGGCGTACTGCGTCATGGCCTAAAGATTCGTAATGCGCGCTTTTCGTTATGTCAGTTCAAGCCTGAGCATAGCCTTAATCCTGAGACCACGGCACGCTATGAGGCCAATATTTGCCGTGTTGTCCCTGAGGTGGTCTATAGCCCCCATGCCAGTATAAAAGGCAGTCCATAAGGCGAAACAGACGGCAAAGTCGCTAAGCGTAACCGTATCGATGTGGTGCTGTTCGTCAATGGCTTACCCGTCACAACGATGGAGCTAAAGTCGGAGTTTAAGCAAGCGGTAAAAACGCCATTACTCAGTATAAGCGTACTCGCCTGCCGAAAGACCCTGATACTAAGAAACCTGAGCCGCTGCTGACGTTTAAGCGTGGCGCATTGGTACATTTCGCGGTCAGTCAGTATGAAGTCTATATGACTACGAAGCTGGCAGGAGACAGTACTTATTTCCTACCGTTTAACAAAGGCACTATTGAGGGCGGCGCGGGTAATAGTATCCCTAGTGATAGCAGTCGCTATGCTACCGATTATCTGTGGAATGAAGTACTCACGCCAGAGAACCTGCTTGCCATCCTCGGTCACTTCATGCACTTGCAGATTGACGAGGAAGAGGACGCTATTGGGCGTAAATCTAAAAAAGAGACCATGATGTTCCCGCGCTATCACCAGTGGGATGTGGTGACCAAATTGGTTAATGCTGCTGTGTCTGAGGGTGCTGGTCAAAAGTATCTGATTCAGCACAGCGCTGGTTCAGGCAAATCTAACTCTATTGCATGGACTGCCCATCAGCTATCCACCTTGTATAATGATCAAGGCGATAAGCAGTTTCACTCTGTCATTGTCATCACTGACCGTACTGTACTCGATGACCAATTGCAGGACACCATCTATCAGTTTGAACATGCCGATGGCGTGGTCGGTAAGATTAATAGAAAAGAGAGTGACGGCTCAAAGTCTGAACAGCTTGCTAGCGCATTGGTCAACTCCCAGCCGATTATTATCGTGACCATTCAAACCTTCCCGTTTGTACTCAAAGCCATTGAAGACTCAAGTGTGCTCAAGTCACGTCGCTACGCCATCATTGCTGATGAAGCGCATTCATCACAGACAGGCTCTACCGCACGCCAGCTCAAAGAAGTATTGGTCTCAGGCGATATAGAGCATAATACTACTGAGAATGACGCGCCGCTATCTAGCGAAGATATCTTGGACGCTACGTTAGCCGCACGCCGTAGCAGTCCCAACCTCAGCTACTATGCCTTTACCGCCACGCCTAAGCCGAAAACCATCGAGCTATTTGGACGCTTGCCCAATCCTGACTTGCCAGCTGCTAGCGATAACCTACCCGCTGCTTACCATGTCTATTCCATGCGCCAAGCGATTGAAGAGGGCTTTATCTTAGATGTGCTCAAGAATTACACCAACTACAAAGTGATGTATCAGCTCACCCAGAAGCTGGCCGCTGCTGATGATGAGGTCGATGCACGCCGCGCCAAGATTAAGCTTAATAGTTGGGTGCGTTTGCATGAACATAACATCGCGCAGAAGGTTAAGATCATCATTGAGCACTTTAACGACAACATTAAAGGGTTACTCGGCGGGCAAGCCAAAGCGATGGTAGTGACAGGATCCCGTAAAGAAGCGGTACGCTATAAGCTGGCCTTTGATAACTATATTGCAGATAGTGGCTATCGCGGTATCAATGCTATGGTCGCCTTCTCAGGTGAAGTCACCTTTAATGACAATGATCCTGATAGCGGCGCATTACTTGGCGAGAAGTTCACCGAGCACAATATGAATATCGGCTTAAAAGGCCGCGATCTACGTAAAGCCTTTGACAGTGATGACTATCAAGTGATGCTAGTGGCTAATAAGTTCCAGACAGGCTTTGACCAACCGAAACTGTGCGCCATGTACGTCGATAAGAAGCTAACAGGCGTGGACTGCGTACAGACCCTCTCACGACTTAACCGTACCTATAAAGGCAAAGCAGAGAGCGGCACGTTTGTGCTCGATTTCTTTAATGATCCTGAGGATATTTTGAGGCCTTCCAGCCTTACTATGAAACTGCAACCTTAGCGGATGTCTCTGACCCTGATCAGGTGTTTGACCTTATGAGAAACTGCGTGCCAGCGGTATCTTCTTATGGCATGAGGTTGAGCAATTTGTTGATGCATTCTATAGTAAGAACAAGTCTAACGCCGCCATTAGTAATATCTGCAAGCCAGCAGTTGAGCGTTGGCAAAAACGCTATAAGCTGGCACGTGAGCAAGCTCAACATGCCAAAGTGATGCTGGAGCGCACTAAAGCGACGGGCGATGTGGTACTGATGACCAATGCTGAGAATGGCTATAAAGGTTTTAAGGCCGACCAAGACGCGCTAGAAATATTTAAAAAGGATTTAGGTACATTTACCCGCCAGTATGAGTTTATGTCGCAAATCGTTGACTATGATGATAAAGAATTAGAGAAACTGAGCCTATACGCGCGTAACCTACAGCCGCTACTACGTGAAAGCATGGACAATGAAGATGACATTGATCTAAGTAACATTGTTATGAGTCATTACCGCGTCTCAAAGCTGCACCAGCAAGACTCTAAAACTGCAAGAAGGTAGTGGTGAACTAGAAGCGGGCGGCGGTGCTGGTACGGCCACGCCTAAAGATAAAAAAGAAGAGCTACTGTCAAAAGTTATTAATCGATTAAATGAGGTATTTGCTGGCGAAGACTTTACCGAAAGCGATATGATCAATTTTCAAAATACTATCTGGGATAAAGTGACTGAGAACGAGATTGTGGTCAAACAGTTCACTAATAACAGTACGGATCAGATTATGTTAGGTGGCTATCCTGATGCTGCTATGGACGCACTATTTGAGAGTCAAGAAGCGTATGAAGGTATGACCATGCACTTATTGTCTAATCCTAACCAGTTTAAGAAATTTATTCGCTTGATGCTTGATATGAAGTTAAAAATTTAGAAATAAACGAGACTTTTTAAAGAGACTTCTAGACGTTGCATGGCGTGATGAATAAATCTATTTTTTAAAAATTGTATGTTTCTACATCTATGTTGAAATGGCTTTGTTGTTTTGACTTATGACAAACATTTGAGTATTTATGATAGGGATAGTAGGTCATGAATACTTTGTTGATGTACAACATTCTATAGGTGCTACTATATAATGATAAGTTGTATCAAAAGATATAAAGTGAGCAGTATAAAGGCTTTTAGAGGTTTTAGGTCGTGCTAGGAAAGGGCGAAATACGATGATTGGTGCGCTCGGCGGGAATCGAACCCACGACCCTCGGCTTCGGAGACCGATACTCTATCCAACTGAGCTACGAGCGCATTAATAACAGCTTATGACAAGAACTTTAATCAATACAGTGCTTAAACGAGCGTTATAAGCAATACAAGGTATCGAAAAATAAAGACGGCCTAGTCTAACAAATAAAAGCCACAAAGCCAATGAATGAAGCCTGCGATTAAGGTTTTTTAAGAAAAAACAGGATAGTCATTAAACAGGCATGGCAATTTGCCTGCCTTTTCCCTTATAATGTCAGGGAGAATTCATATTTATAATCACCGATTACAAGTGTGCTGACACGCGAGATGGCTGTTTGCGATTGATGACGAGTGCTTATCAAAGAAGGACAGACAGAGTATTTGATGTGCGCTAGCCCTTGTATATGTAATAAGAGAACGTGACGAATGAGAAAAGTAGTTATGTTATCGGCAGCTGCCATTCTAGGAATCGCTAGTATCGCGGTGAGCCAAGCTGAAGATGTTGCAGGCACTTCTACCGTAACTGTCGCTGATGTCGCCGAAGGGCAGGAAGTTGCCGAAAACCTTCCTGAACAGTTGGGTGATGAGCCAAGAGCGGCTGCTGTCACACCAGATGCGGATGCGCCTACTGATGAAGCCGCACAAGAAGACGGAGCAGCTGGTGAAGAAACCGCAGCAGCAGCGCCTGCTGTTGAAGAAGAGCCCATTCCACAAGACACGCCACAAGTACAAAAGCTGATTGCTTTATATCCCAATTTGATTGCTCGTATTCAGCCAGTGGCCAAAGTATGCTTTGAAGACGATGAAGTATGTGATGTGACTGCTCGTGTTGCAGGACCAGCACCAGGCGATGGACCTCGTGAGGGTAAGGCGGTATACAATGCCGTATGCCATACTTGTCACGCGGCTGGTTTGCTAGGTTCTCCTATATTTGGAGATGCTGGCGCTTGGGGTCCTCGTATTGCAAAAGGTAAAGATACGCTATATACCCATGCTATCAATGGTTTCAATGCAATGCCGGCTAAAGGTGGCGCAGACATTCCTGACGAAGAAGTTCAAAATGCCGTAGATTATATGGTTGAAGCAGCAAGCTAATCCTGATTCAAGCCAACGCTAAATTTTTGCAATATACTCTGTTAAGCGCCTATTTCGTTAAATGAAGTAGGCGCTTTTTTGATGATAAGTAATATCAATATGATCGTTCTTCGTTATTATAGTTGAAATTCAATGACGATAGCCTCACTTTATGACATGACGTTGTCCCTTCTAGATGTTAGGGCATGTTGAATAACTACGATCTGTCACTGCTTGTGATAGGGTTACATGTTTAACGCGCCCTAGTATTCATAAAAGTATCCCACAAAATTTATATATTTATTCTTAACAGATAAAGAGGTCTTCATGCATGAGGTACCAGCACTTGCTATCGAAAATTTGTCCAAAACTTATAGCAATGGGTTTTCTGCCCTAAAAGGAATTGACTTAACCGTTCCACAAGGCGGTTTTTTTGCGTTACTTGGACCCAATGGTGCCGGTAAATCCACCATGATTGGCATTATTAGCTCATTGTTTCAGCCCACCACCGGTAGCGTAAAAATATTTGGCACAGATCTATTAGAAAACCCTTCTATTGCCAAGCAATACTTAGGAATTGTGCCACAAGAATTTAATTTTAATATGTTCGAAAAAGTTGAAGATATTTTGATCACGCAAGCGGGCTACTTTGGTATTCCTGCTAAAGAAGCACGACCACGCGCCAAAAGACTGCTGACCGCGCTCGGGTTATGGGATAAACGTGGTAGCAAGGCACGTGAGCTATCGGGTGGTATGAAACGCCGTTTGATGATTGCGCGCGCGCTTATTCATAAACCAAAGCTATTAATTCTTGATGAGCCGACGGCTGGCGTAGATATCGAGCTGCGTCGCTCGATGTGGGAATTTATGCAGCAGATTAATATTGAAGAAAACACCACGATTATTTTGACCACGCACTACCTTGAAGAAGCAGAGCAACTTTGTAAACGTATCGCGATTTTGGATCATGGGGAAATTCGCATCAATACAGAGATGAAAGATTTATTGGCGCAGTTGTCTGTAGAGACGTTTGTCTTTGATTTAGAAACGCCGCTCAATGAACAATTGGCTCTGACTGGAGTGACAGATATTTCACAGCCAGATGAGCAGACGCTGGAAGTGACCCTGACAGAGGGTGAGTCATTGAATGGTGTCTTTGATCAGCTATCCGATAAAGGCATCAAGGTGGGAAGTATGCGTAATAAAGCCAACCGTTTAGAAGAGTTGTTTATGCGCTTGGTTGACAAAAATATTGAAAGTGCAAACAGCATGAAGGAGGCGGGATTATGAGTCAGGAACTAATCGATCATAATAAAACGATGTCATTGAGCAAAAAATGGATCGCTTTTCGTACTATCTGGCTCAAAGAGATTCGCCGGATTCTGCGTATTTGGCCACAAACACTACTGCCACCTGTGATTACGATGAGCCTTTATTTTGTGATCTTCGGTAAAATGATTGGTTCGCGCGTGGGTGAGATGGGCGGCGTGCCCTACATGCAGTTTATTGTGCCCGGTTTGATCATGATGTCGATTATTACCAACAGCTACTCTAACGTGGTCTCAAGCTTTTTTAGTGCCAAATTTACGTCCAGTATTGAAGAGCTTTTGGTATCGCCTGTATCCAAGCACGCTATTTTAATGGGATATGTCAGCGGTGGTATTTTTCGCGGTTTGGCGATTGCTATCATTGTTTCGATAGTGGCACTGTTTTTTACAGAACTGGGTATTGAGCATTTATTTGTGACGATATTTACCGTCCTTGGCACATCTATTTTATTTTCGCTTGGCGGCTTTATCAATGCCGTATTTGCGCGCTCGTTCGATGATATCTCCATCATTCCAAGCTTTGTATTAACGCCGTTGACGTATTTGGGCGGTGTGTTTTATTCAATGGAAAACCTGTCCCCATTTTGGCAAAACATTTCATTGTTGAACCCAATTGTGTATATGGTCAATGCCTTCCGTTACGGTATTCTTGGTTACTCTGACGTGAATGTCTGGTATTCGATGGCGGCTATTTTTGTATTTTGTGCAATATTTTATACCATTGCTTATCGTTTGCTGGTTAATGGATCGCGTGTGCGCTTGTAATGGAGTCACTATCTGAGCGACTTGTAATAATCATATGAATCGTTTTACTATAAAAGCCTAACATTGTTGGGCTTTTTTTATGTCTAAATTTTCACTAGCACACAAGTTTTTTATAGTATCTGCATTAAGTGGCTTTGCCATTACTGCTACCGCTGCATCGTTTGCGACTATGGATGATTATGATTGGGTGATCATGAAAACGTCATTGGACCCTGAGTCATATAAATATAACTGCAATTATGACTACAAATACGAGAATCATTTAGCTCTGCAAAACTGTCTCTATAATTTGCGAGAAGAGGCTGACAATGCGTTAAGTAAGCAATGGGGAATTGAAGATACTGTAGTCAGAGAAAGAAATGCGATTTATATTGATGTTCCTAATCGCAAAAACCCATTAGTTTTCATCGATTATGCTAGTCCTTATGATACTGGTTATGACGCGCATTATTCGCTACAAGATTATGATAAATCAAGGCAGTTATTGGCGATACATCAAAGTCTATATGAATCAGAGACGTTGACGCTAGTAAATTTATCAACAGGATTTTGGCAAGATTTTTATCTGCGCAAGCTAAGTGTCTCGCCGAATATGAAATTTATCGTTGGGTTTGAGAGTGAGCCGGGTATTACTGAAGATATTTCTATTTGGGAGCGTCAAGATCAAGGTTATTACCGTGGTTATTATAAAAGGGTTTATGGTAGTGAGGTAGATGCCCAGGCTTTCGATGCGCGTAGAGACTTTTATCAAGTTCAAGAAGTGCAGTCCGTTTATGATGCCGAAACCATTACTTGGATAAACGATAATAAATTTAATGCTGATTTCTTCTACAAGTTAAACCCAAAAGACTCCGCTGCATTTCGTGTCCGTTATACTTTCGAGCGTGACTCCTCAAATGGTGAATTTCAATTGCAAGCAGGCGGTATATAAATGATCACTATTTTTCATAGTATAAAAACCATTTTGACTGTCGCAGGGTTATTTATAGTGACCACAATCCTGCCCTTAGAAGCACAGGCAGAGTCTTCGGCTTTAGAGCCATCGACAAATGAGGATGTATGGATCAAAGTTGCTCCGCCTGTAGCGATAGACTGGAGTGAAGAGCGCTGCCAAGATTACAGCGAATATGAAAGCTTTGATGACTATACAGAGTGTATTTTTGATGCTTTGGCGCAAACGGATAATGCGCAAAGCCAGAAGTGGGGCTTGAGTGATCAAGTCGTCCGAGAAAAAGACACTATTTATATCAGTATACCCAATCAGAGGCAGCCACTCGTATTTAAGGATTATCTTGAACCGTTTGAAGAGGAACATAGCGCTCAGTATTCATTGCAGTACTATGATAAAGCGCATCAGCTACTGCAATTACTACTGACGATGTATGAGACTCAAGCAACAGTTATTGTCAATTTAAACACGGGACGCTGGCAAACGCTGGATGCTACCAATCTTAGGTTCTCTAATGATATGAATCAAGTGGTTGGGTTTAGTGGTAGGCAAGGTATGACCAAAGATATCCTGATATGGGAGCGTCAAAAAGATGATGATAATGGGCGCTACACAGCGGTATTCGCTAGTAATGAGTTATATGAGCAAGATGATGATGATGACAAAGAATATGAAGTGTATGAAGCGCAAGATATTAGCTGGACAAGCGACAATAAAATCAACGTTGATTTTTATTACAGGGTGAACCCCGAAGATACGGTAGCGTTTCGTGTGCGCTATAGCTATGTGGCTAATGACAAAGAGAGTAAATGGCAGAGAGTGTTATCTGATAATGTCAGCGATTAAAAATACTAGGACCTGTTTAATTATTTAATCATGCCGCTGACAGAGACGACGAAGCGATGTGTAATACCAATCAATGCTAGATATTCTTTCAGTTAGGATTGCACTTATTATATGAATTTAAAGGGTTGGTAAGGAGAAAGATGAGACTATCAATTGCGAATAGTCCTCATTAGCATTATACTTCTCACCTTTTAAAGTAAAAGGTAGCTTAAGTCTGCCTTTGTAATTGAGATACAAGATGACCCAATCCGTCAGCGAGCAAATCATTCGACAGCAACGCCGCATAGAGTCAAAGCGCCGAGTGGTGTTGTTGGCACTTGCAGCAGCGTGTTTAATGGGTCTAGTGCTTGATGTGATGACAGGGCCTTCCATGCTCCCGATGGGAGAGGTTGTTAGAACGTTATTACAGCTAAGCGGGGTAGATGATACCTCACATACTATCGTTTATGATCTGCGACTGCCAATTGCCTTTATGGCCTTGCTAGTAGGGGCGTCGCTCGGTGCTGGCGGTGCTGAGATGCAGACACTACTGAATAACCCAATGGCAAGTCCTTATACGCTAGGACTTGCGGCAGCAGCAGGATTTGGGGCTTCCCTAGTCATTGCATTTGGTAGTTTTGGTATTCCACTGCAATATGCCGTGCCTATTGGGGCATTTTCGATGACGATGCTCGCCTCTGTGGTGCTGTTTTTGTTTGCGTCATTGCGACAGTTTGGTGCTTCTACGCTGATATTAGTAGGCATTGCGCTGTTATTTATTTTTCAGTCGCTGTTGTCATTGGTGCAATTTACAGCATCATCTGAGGTCTCACAGCAGATTTTATTTTGGCTATTTGGTAGTTTAACCAAATCCACTTGGACCAATGTGGCGGTGGTCGCAGTCGTGAGTAGTCTTTGTATTGCCCTACTGATGCGAGACAATTGGAAATTAACCGCACTAAGACTGGGTGAAGAGAGAGCATCAGCGCTCGGCGTCAATATCACGCGGCTGCGTATCAAAACCTTAATTTTAGTGGCGATGATGACGGCAACAGCGATTAGCTTTGTCGGGGTAATTGGCTTTATTGGTTTGGTGGCACCGCATGTTGCTAGGCTGCTCGTTGGTGAGGACCAACGTTATTTTTTACCCGCGACCATGCTTGCTGGCGCGGCGTTTTTATCATTCTCATCGGTATTATCGAAAGTGATTATCCCAGGCGCGTTGTTTCCGGTTGGGATTGTCACGTCGTTTGTGGGTGTGCCTTTTTTATTCTGGATTATTTGGACTAAGCGATGAAAAACTGGATTTACGGGATAGCGGCAGTAGGTATGATGTTAACGACGTTAACTGCCCAAGCAGAAGTCAAAACCATTAACGATGTGCTAGGACGCGACGTTCAAGTCGATGTGCCTGCCAAGCGTGTCGTGTTGGGATTCTATTATCCTGATTATATTGCGGCGACAGGGGCAGAAAACTTTGGGCAAGTGGTGGGTATTTCTCGAGAGTTTTGGGAAAAATTTAACCCTGGTAGCTGGGATTTGTATAATCAAAAATTGCCTAATCTACAAAACATTGGCGATATTGGCAATATCGATAGAGGCACGTTCTCGTTTGAAAAAACCTTGGCACTGAAGCCTGATGTGGTGATACTGGCAAAGCAGCAATACGATGCGCTAAAAGCCGAAATACCTCGCTTTGAAGCGGCTAACATCCCAGTAGTTGTGGTTGATTATAATGATCAAACGGTAAAAAACCATGTCAAAAGCACTGAGATTTTTGGGCAGCTGACGGGCAGTGAGCAACGCGCCGATCAAGTGGCGCAAGAATACGCTGATGGTATCGCGGACATCCAAAAACGGGTAGAAGCGGCACAAAGTCCTAAGCCCAAAATCTACATCGAATTTGGTGATAAAGGGCCAAAGGAGCATAGCTTTACCTTTGGCAAAAATATGTGGGGTGCGATTGCCGATATTGTGGGCGGTGATAACATCAGTAAACCCTTTATCGAAGACTGGGGCACGCTTAACCCTGAGCAAGTTTTGGTGAGTAAACCTGACGTTATTATGATCTCAGGCACCGAAGTGGGCATGAAACAGCCCAATTCGATGGCAATGGGGATTGATGTGTCAGCTGATGAAGCCCAGCGCCGTCTAAAGGGCTTTACCACACGTAACGGTTGGGACAATCTACCTGCAGTGAAGAACAACCGTGTATATGGTATTTATCATACTTCTTCTCGCTCGTTGTCTGATTTGGCAGCCGCACAATTTATGGCAAAAGCGTTGTATCCTACGGCCTTTACTGATGTTGATCCTGAAAAAACCTACATGGATTTTCATGAAAAATATTTGCCAATCAAGCCGAGCGGTACGTTTTTTATCCAGCTAGGCTGTGGAGCAAGTATTTGTGATGACAATGCTAAAGACGATGCTAAAGATCAAGCCAATCACAGTGCAGATTCATCGACAACTGCGGCCCAAGCTGATTCTGCTGCCAACGATTCTGCAAGTGCGTCTGAAAATGTGTCGTGGTTTACTAAGCTCATGAATTGGTTCAGCAGTTTGTTTGCTTAAGTAGAGACAGACCCTAGTTTTTGACAATTTGATGGAAGAAGTCGCTATGCTCAAACTTGACCGTTTAACCATCCAATATGGCTCGCACACTGTGGCTCACGCCATGGATACCCAGTTTGAATCGGGCAATATTTATACCATTTTGGGTGCGAATGGAGCAGGTAAGTCAAGTTTGCTCAAGGCGATTTTTGGCGAGTTGGCATTTTCTGGTACTATCGTCTATCAAGATGCTACGCAGAGCAAAGCCAATCTCAATGCATGGCGAAAACCCATTGCTTATATGCCGCAAGACAGTCACACCGACGCCGAGCTGACTACTCTCGAAGTAGTACTGCTCGGACGTATGGATGCCTTGAGCCGTCATATCAGTGATGAGTTATTAACAGAAGCCGTTGAACTATTGGCAGAGTTAAATATTTCTCATTTGGCACATCGCTCTATCCGATCATTGAGTGGTGGTCAGCGGCAGCTGGCGATGTTTGCCCAAGCCTTACTGCGCCATCCTAAGATTTTATTGCTCGATGAACCCGTTTCAGCACTGGACATGGCGCATCAAATCAATCTATTGGACAAAGTGAGCCATTACACCAAGCAGCACCAGTTGATTTGCATCATGGTCTTGCATGATTTGAGCCTAGCCGCGCAATTTTCGGATGAAGTTTTACTGTTAGCTGATGGTCATATTCACGCCCAAGGTACGCCAAGCGCTGTATTACAATCTGATATTTTACGCCAAGTGTATCACGTGGATATTGAAATTCTGACGAGTCATCAAGGCTTGCCTGTGATTCATCCGTATAAAAAGCGAAAAGCTATAGCTTAATGGTTTTTTTGTCAGGTACGCTGCTGACAATTCCTGCCAAAATGACCGCGACAATACCAAGAATCTCTATCCATCCAATGTGTTCGCCTACAAAAATAACCCCATAAGCCGCCGCAAACACGACTGTCAAATACGACAATGCTGCGACCGTGAATTTTTGTCCCACGTGATAGGCATGAGTCATCGCCAGTTGAGCAAGCAATCCCGTCACACCAATGCCAATGATATAAGGCAGACTTGAGCTCGTGAAAGCATTCCAACCAAACCATGTTGCGGCTATGGCTGAGACAATGGTCGCCACTGCCGAAAAGTAAAACACGATCCGCCACGCAGGTTCTCCCATCAAGGATAGCTCTCGTACTTGTAGCAGTGCAAATGCTGTAAAAATACCGCCGCTTAAGGTAATTAAAGTCTCTAACAATCTATCTGAGGCGAAGGCAGGTTTTAGCATCAGACAAATACCCGCCAATCCCATGAGTAGCGCGACCCACGTTTTGAGCGATGGCTTGTCTTTGAGCCAAAAAATAGATAGCAAGGCAATAAAAACGACAGAGGTGTAATTCAGCGTCACAGAGGTTGCTAGTGGTAAATGGCCCAAGCCATAAAATGCCAGTAACAACGCCGTCGTGCCTGCGAGACTGCGCTGCATATGACCCCAAAAAAACGGTGTTTTCAGGGTTTTTTTTCGCGCCAGTGTGGTGCCAAAAATGACTAGGGCAGGCAACAAAGAGCGCCAAAAGGCCAGCTCATATTCATTCATGTGCAAGTGTGTGGCGGCATTTTTGACCAAGATACTCATCATGGCAAACAAGAAGGCGGCAATGACCATCCAGCCTGAGCCTAAAGGGATTCTTTTTATCATAGGTAGCGTTGAGCAAAAAGAGGCAATTGTAACATTGCAAGCAGTCGATTTTTTGTCTAATTTACGAAACGCATCACTATAATATTTGAAGGTACTTTGACAATATTGCGTACGTTTTAATAATGCCAAAGTGGACCTTGACGGTCAGTGGCAAATTATTCCTAAAAGGCAACCTCTTGCTGTAAAATAGCGTGTTTTCGTTTTATTATATTTAAGCATGAAAGGGAAGTAACTTATGAGTATTCACGGTATCTTGGGTGAACAAACCACCGACTATCCAACCGAATATAGCCCAGAGACGCTATATCCTATCGCGCGTAGCTTGGGACGTGATGCTATTGGCTGGGACGTAGATAAGCTGACGGTTGGGATGGATTGGTGGCAGGCTTTTGAGATGTCTTGGCTCAATCATCAAGGCATCTCACAGGTTGCGATAGCCCGCTTTAGCATTCCTGCCAGCTCGCCATTTATCGTCGAATCAAAGTCACTCAAGCTATATTTGAATAGTATCAATTTTACAGAGTTTGCCAGTTGGGACGACGTGCAAGCCTTGATTGCTAAAGACTTATCAGACTGTGTGCAAGCAGACGTGACGGTTGAGTTGTTTGGGTTAGAAGGTGATATAGCAAGCTTATTGATTGCCCAGCCTGAAGGCGCATGTATTGATGAGGCACTGGCGGACAGCACAGATAAGATTGCACTATGTGAGCATCCAGATGCGTCGCTGCTGCGTGATAATACGCAGGTAAGTGATGTCAACTCAAAGAGTAATACTGCGTTAGAAAGCGCCTCGGCTCAACCTTATGCTTTTTATTCAAATCTACTGCGCAGTAATTGTCCAGTGACCAATCAACCAGACTGGGGTACATTGGCGGTGTCAATTACGACTGACAAGCACTTTAATAACGCCAATATGCTGCGTTATATATTGAGCTTCCGTCAGCACAATGGCTTCCATGAACAGTGCGTTGAGCAGATATTTGCAGATTTGAGCGAATACTATGAGCCAAGTGAGTTGCTAGTACGCGCTTGGTATACGCGCCGCGGTGGTATCGATATCAACCCTTGCCGTGTGAGTAATGTCAACTTATTACCAAAACCAAGCCGCCTGATTCGTCAGTAGATCGTTATTGGTTTTATAACGCTTTTCTATTTATGACATTTGTTGTTTTATAACCCTGCATTCCGTCTTATAATCAATGAACATGGTTTATTTAAGAGTAGGAGGCAGACATGACACTGATGACTTACGCTATAACGATGGCAGGCACAGCCGTTTTGTTTCTTTCTACGATGCTATCAGCACAAGCCGCATTTATAGAAAATGAATACATCTGTGAAGATACCTATATGGAAGTGGCCTATGATTGTGGTAACAATGCAATCATCGTTGAAAAAAATCGACTAAATAAAATTTATAGGAATATTTATCGTACTTTAAATCATACGCAAAAAGCGCAATTGGATAAAGAACAACGCGCATGGTTAAAAGCTCGGAATGACAAGTGTGCCTTTGAATACGAAGGCCCAATGAACAACTCTATCGTGTATGCTCAAATAGGGGCAAATGTTTGTACAGCTATTGAGAGTCAGAAACGTAGTAAAGTACTAGTTAAAAAATATAACAGTCAATAGTTGGTTCTAGCCAATGAAAAAGCGCCTATCTCATCGAATGAGGTAGGCGCTTTTTTTAAACTGTTTTTAAGTGTTATTTGCTATTGAGCTTTGCCAATACTTCTTCACGGCTTAGCATCTGTTTTTCTGTCTCACGGCGATTGACGTATTCGTATTTGCCTTCAGAAAGGTTGCGGTCTGATACGACAATACGATGCGGAATACCGATCAATTCTAGATCTGCAAACTTGACGCCAGGACGCTCGTTACGATCATCAAGTAGCACATTGACACCTTGAGCCTTTAGCTCTTCATAAAGCGCCATTGCCGTCTGCATAACGGTATCTTCTTTTGATTTCATCGGTATGATAGCCACTTCAAACGGTGCTAGCGAATCATCAACGGCAGGCGTGTTTGGCCACATGATACCGTTTTCGTCATTGTTCTGTTCGATCGCCGCTGCGATAATACGGCTGACGCCAATACCATAACAGCCCATCATCAACGTCACTGGCTTGCCATCTTCACCAGAAACCTTGCAATTCAATGCTTGTGAGTATTTATCACCCAACTGGAAGATATGGCCCACTTCGATACCACGTTTAATTTTTAGGCTGCCTTTGCCATCAGGAGAAGGATCACCTTCTTGCACATTACGGACATCAACGATGCGCGTAATACTGGCATCACGTTCCCAGTTTAGACCAATGGTGTGTTTATTGACTGTATTGGCACCCGCTACAAAGTCTGACAAAGTAGCCGCTGAACGATCAACGAATACAGGCATATCTAAATCAACACCGATATAGCCTTTATGCAAGCCAGCGGCTTTTAACTCTTCATCAGAAGCTAGAGTTAATGGCACGTTGGCTTCTTCGATTTTTTCAGCTTTGATGGTGTTGAGCTGATGGTCACCGCGCAATACAACAGCAATCAGTTGTGGTTCATCATCTTCGTTATGACCGTGCACGATCAAGGTTTTGACTGTGTTTTCTAATGGAATGTCTAAATGCTCAGCAACCATCTTACAAGTGGTCATGTTTTCTGTTAATACGTCCTCACGCGCCATAGTAGCAGGCTGGCGCTCAGCGGTACTTACTGATTCAGCTAGCTCAACGTTGGCGGCATAGTCAGAAGTATCTGAGAAAGCGATATCGTCTTCGCCGCTGTCTGCTAACACATGGAACTCATGCGAAGCAAAACCACCGATTGAGCCAGTATCTGCTTGTACGGCGCGGAAGTCTAAACCTAGGCGCGTAAAGATACGGGTGTAGGCTTCATACATGTCATGGTAAGTTTTTGCTAAGGATGCTTGGTCAACGTGAAATGAGTAAGCGTCTTTCATCGTAAATTCACGCGCACGCATCACGCCAAAGCGCGGACGAATCTCATCACGGAATTTGCTTTGAATCTGAAAGAAGGTAATCGGCAGTTGCTTATAGCTACGTAGCTCGCCTTGAGCAAGATTGGTAATGACTTCCTCATGAGTAGGCCCAAGCACAAAGTCACGATCATGACGGTCTTTAAAGCGCAGTAGCTCAGGGCCATAATCATCAAAACGTCCTGTCGTTTGCCAAAGCTCAGCAGGCTGGGTCATGGGCATGAGAACTTCTTGTGCGCCCACATTTTGCATCTCTTCACGAACAATACGCTCGACCTTTTGTAAGACACGCAGCCCCATGGGTAGCCAAATATATAACCCAGACGCAATTTTACGAATAAGACCAGCACGCACCATCAATTGGCTTGAGGCGATATCGGCATCACTTGGGGTTTCTTTTAGAGTAGCAAATAAAAATTGACTGGCTTTCATATATAAAGCATAACCTTATCAACGATAAAAAATAGTAAGTAAATAGTAGGCAGAGTGTGGTGCGTTTTATGCCGACATTTTAACAACGCAATCTGACTATGTTAGGTAAAGTTGGTCTAAGACGCAATGACTTTTTGTCTTTTCAAAGCGAACAAGCGTTAACGACTTAAATAATGCCTCTATAACGTGATTTTTTATCAATTTAATGGTTAAGTAATTTGGGACACGCTTAAGAAGAAAATAATGAACAATTATGTAATATATTAGTAGTAATTACTTGAAGTTATGAGTAAAAAACAGCATTAATGCTTTAAACCGTTGTTTTTCCTATACTTTATAAAAATAATCGCCAAACTTCAAGGAAGCTCATATGAACAAGCCTGACAATCGCTCTCCTATTAATACCAATACAACCAACCGAACGGCAAAAAAGCCTATTGCTATCATGTCATGGATCGTTTTATTTATTGGGTTGGCAGCGATTGCCTTTGCTATTTATAGTCTTCAAAAGGTGACAGAAGAAGAGCCGATAGAAACCATTACTCGTGAGGGTGTAGTCACACAGATTCAGCAACTTAACCGCTTGCAGACCGTGGCCTTTAGTGTGGATACCGTCATCACTAGCGAGCGTCCGGGTAGTTGGATGAAACTGTGGCAGGATGAACAAAAAGCCTTGTTCATTGCGCGGGGACGAGTACAGGCTGGTATTGATTTGAGTGCTTTGACGCCTGAGATGGTTCAAGTCGTGCAGCCAGAGCCACTTAATAGCGAACAAGAAGATACTCAAACAGATAGTACTGTAGCCGCGGCCTCCCTTATGCCAAAAATTAATATTACCTTGCCGCCATCAGAGATATTCGAAGTGTATTTAGATGATATCCAAATCTACGATTGGCAAACAGGTGCGTTTGGCATGATGCAAGTCGATCCAAAAATCTTAGCCCAAGCTCAAAGCATGGCAAAAAAAGAAGTGCTTGAGCGTGCTTGTCGCGGTGATGTCATGAATATGGCGCTACAAAACGCCCAAACACAGTTGCAGCAGTTGTTTGCTATGACAGGTGCAGTCGTGACGGTGACCACGCAAGGCGCAGGTGCCTGTCAATTGCCAGTGGCAGCAAACGGTTAAGCTAAGAACCAACATGCACTTTGTTATGTTTTAAACACTGACATTTTATGTTAAACGCTGTTGGTTCTTACTCTCCGCTATTATTTTTTAAATTCTGCAATGGCAAGCTCGCGGGCTTTTTTGTGCTCGACCATGGGCACAGGGTAATCAAGGTCAGCAAATTTGCCGTCTTTACTGAGCGCTTTACGTAGCTTGTCTTCTGAATGCAAAATAATGGTAGGAACATCCTTTAGCTCAGGAAGCCATGTTTTGATGAAGGTTCCCTTAGAATCATGCGTTTTGCCTTGGCTAAACGGGTTCATAATACGGAAGTAGGGCGCAGAGTCTGTGCCCGTTGAGGCGCTCCATTGCCAACCGCCATTGTTAGAAGCAAAGTCACCATCGATGAGCTGCTGCATAAAATAACGCTCGCCCAAACGCCAGTCAATCAATAAGTCTTTGGTTAAAAACATGGCAGTGACCATGCGCAAGCGATTGTGCATAAATCCAGTCGCATTCAAGCATCTCATCGCTGCATCGACCAAGGGTACGCCTGTTTTTCCTTTACACCAATGTTCAAAATCTTCATCTTGGTATGACCAATTGATGTTTTTATCCGTGTCATTTTTATAGGCTTGATGACGGATCAGCTCAGGCTTATCAACCAGCACATGACGATAAAAATCACGCCATGCCAGCTCACTTATCCAGCGATTGATGTCTTCGTTATCGCCATCATTACCGTGTAATTTTTCTTGCGCCTTATTTGCTTTTAGATAGCAAAGTCTGGGACTGATGGTACCTATCGTCAGGTAGGCAGATAATCGACTGGTTGCCTGTAGGCTTGGTACATCTCGACCCACATCATAATCATGAATATCGTCAGCGACAAAATCTCCTAACTGCTGGCAAGCCGCTGTTTCACCAGCGGGATAATCCTGACGGGCTTGCTCAAGCTGTGCTGCCATATCTATGTGCTGTAGTGCTTCTGTGTCTTGCAAGGCCTTTTGATAATCCTCGACTGTCTTTTTGCTGAGACGTTCTATCTCTTCAACCGTATTTACGCTATCTTTAGATACTTGCAGATTAATTTTATTATTTTCGTTGATGCTTGGGGCTTCATGGCTTTGAATCGTACTCACATCTAGAGTGTGACGCCATTTTTTATAAAACGGGGTAAACACCTGATACATGGTGTCATCATTGGTCGTAATGCTTTGTGGTGGCAAGATACATTGGTCGTGCCAGCGGATAAATTCAATATTGTCTTCTGCCAGCTGTTCGGTTAATTGTGCGTCACGTGCAATTTCGTTGCCTTCATATTCATGATTGGCCATTAGACAATTGATATTATTTGCCTGACAAAAAGTGCTAAGCGCCTCGATACAGTCAGAAAAACTGGGACAGACTTGCACGATCAGTTTGATATTCAGTTGTGATTGCAATGTTTTTGCAAGTAAAGGCAAGGTACGGGCAATATGATCCATTTGTGCAAGTGACATATCGTGCGTTTGCCACTGCTCAGGCGTCAGAAAAAATAGTGCACTGACCTGAGCATTGTCTGCTTCTGCTCGTTCACAAAGCGCGGTTAGGGCAGTGTTGTCATGGACACGTAGATCACGGCGAAACCACATTAGGTAATGCGGCTTACTGACAGGGTTGTTTTTATTATTATCGCTATCATTACGGTTTGCGTCACTCGCCGTGGTCTTCTTAGACATTCAAATACCCTTATCTCAATCATAAACAAAATTAGGAATAAAAGTATGCTAGGATAAGTTTTTTGATGCAATTGATTTGCCCATCAATTAACAAATCATCATCATAGTTATTTTGTTTGATAGTCACTTTAATAATTACTCTGTCGCATTTGACGTCATTCAGTTTGGTACTGTCATACTGAATGTCTTAATCAAGGTTCCAACATGCACGTGAAGTTTTGCGGTTTTACTCAGCTTAGTGATATTCACACTGCCACACAATTGGGTGTGGATGCGGTCGGTTTGGTGTTTTATCCACCAAGCCCGCGTGCGATGACGCTTGCACAAGCGAAGCTGCTCAGTGCGGCTGTGCCTGCTTTTGTGAATGTTGTCGCGTTGGTTGTGAATATGCCAAAAGACGAGCTGATAGAACTGGCAAACACTGTACCTTTTGACGTCATTCAGTTTCATGGTGACGAAAGCCCTGAACAATGCGAGCAGCTGGCAAGTAGCGTCAATAAGCGCTGGATGAAAGCGCTGCGTATCAATGCTGAGCAGCATACATCCGACAGCGTTCGTGCCGAGATTGACAAATTTGCTGCAGCAGGTGCCAGTAGTATCTTATTGGATGCTTATCACCCCGCCGCTTATGGCGGGACAGGCCAGCGCTTTGACTGGAATCTCATTCCGCAAGACAGCGCGCTACCAATTGTGTTGGCTGGTGGTCTTGATGCGGACAATGTAGCAAAGACATCAAATCTCCCTATCTATGGCGTTGACGTCAGTGGTGGTATTGAGCAGGACAAAGGCAAAAAAGATGCTGCCAAAATGCGCGCCTTTATGAAAGCAGTCAAGCGCGATCGATGGCAAAACGAGACGCTTAGCGAACCTTCGAACAAAAGTAGCTAGTCGCACATTATTTAAATGACTCCCTACTCACACTATTTTTCTCATATTGATACAAAAAACTACCCCTTATTATAATAGGAATGATCATGAATCATATCGCTAACAAAGACGCATCTGTCTCTACAAAATCTGTCAACACCTTTACCAATCCAGACAATGTCCCTGACTTTAACCAGTATCCCGATACCAGCGGACATTTTGGTGTCCATGGTGGTCGTTTTGTGTCTGAAACCTTGATGGCTGCGCTTGAAGAGCTCGAGACGCTTTATACCAAAGTAAAAGCCGATCCTGCGTTTTGGGAAGAGTATCACAATGATTTGGTCAATTACGTTGGTCGCCCCACACCGCTCTATCATGCTAAGCGCTTAAGCGATGAGATTGGCGGCGCACAGATTTATTTCAAACGCGAAGACCTGAACCATACGGGCGCGCATAAAGTAAACAACACCATCGGACAAGCATTGCTTGCCAAAATGTGTGGTAAAAAACGCATCATCGCTGAAACTGGTGCAGGGCAACATGGCGTAGCGACAGCAACCATTGCGGCACGTTTGGGACTAGAGTGTATCGTCTATATGGGTGCGGACGATGTCGAACGCCAAAAGATGAATGTCTACCGTATGCGCTTGCTTGGCGCAAAAGTCGTCCCTGTCACGTCAGGTTCACGTACGCTTAAAGATGCAATGAACGAAGCCATGCGCGATTGGGTCACCAACGTGGATAGCACGTATTATATTATTGGTACTGTGGCAGGCCCGCATCCTTATCCCTTATTGGTCCGCGATTTCCAAGCCATTATCGGTAAAGAAGCCCGTATCCAGCATTTAGAAAAAACAGGAAAATTACCTGATGCGTTGGTCGCCTGTGTCGGTGGTGGCTCAAATGCCATTGGTTTGTTCTTTGACTTCTTAAATGATACCGATGTCAAAATGTATGGTGTTGAAGCAACGGGCGATGGCATCGAGTCAGGTCGTCATTCAGCGCCACTAGCTGCAGGTCGTATCGGTGTGCTACATGGCAACCGTACGTACCTGATGGCAGACGATGATGGTCAAATTCAAGAGACGCATTCCATCTCAGCAGGCCTTGATTATCCGGGCGTTGGCCCTGAGCACAGCTTCTTAAAAGATATGAAGCGTGTTGAATATGTTGGTTGTACCGATAAAGAAGCGCTAGAAGGCTTCCATGAGTCTACGCGTAAAGAAGGTATTATCCCTGCGCTCGAAACGGCTCATGCCATTGCCTATGCATTGAAGTTGGCTAAAACCATGACACCGGATCAGACAATCGTTGTCAATATGTCAGGTCGCGGTGATAAAGATCTGCATTCAGTCATGACGGCGGAAGGGATTGAGATGTAGAGACTAACTATGAAAAGTTTGTTTAAAGGATATTATCAACCATCCTCTGATCAATTCAAAGCTCTCTGGGAAGAAGGTACATTTGTATTCGATACAAATGTACTTCTCAACTTGTATCGTTATAAAGTCGAATCGAGAGAAGAAGTTCTAAATGTCATTAGGCAAATAGAAGATAGGATTTGGATACCTTATCAAGTGGGCTTAGAGTTTCATAAAAATAGATTAACCGTATTAGGTGAGCAGAATTCTAGTTTATCAACTATCAAAAACTCTATTAGAGATTCGATAAATAGTATTGAGAAAAAATGTAAAGATTTAGACTTAGATAAAAGGCATAGTGAAATTGAAACTTCAACTTTCATCGAAAGGTTCAGAGAGTTGTCTGATAGCGTCATTAATGAACTAGATCAGATTAAAGCTAAGAAGTTGACTAATGATGTTGATGAGGACATAGTTCTAACTGAATTATCCGAATTATTTAGTACTAATAGAGGAAGTTTGGGTTTGCCTCCTAAAGACCAAAAAGTCTTAGAAGACATATATAAAGATGGAGAGTTTAGAGCGAAGAACAAGATACCACCAAGTTTTGAAGATATCTTAGAAGCTCAAAAGAACAAAAGTGGTGAAGAATATTATACTTTTGAAGGATTAAACTATAAAAAAGGTTTTGGTGATCTTATTGTTTGGAAACAGATAATTGAGTTTGCTTATGAAAACCAGAAGAAAAATATTATCTTCGTTACTGACGATAAGAAAGAAGACTGGATGCGAATCATAAACTCGCATGGCAAAAAGACAATTAGTGCTAGACCAGAGTTGGTATCTGAAATATTTAAAGAAGCAGGTGTAGAGAACTTTTATATATATGATACAAAAAGCTTTTTAGAGAACTCTAGAGTTTATCTCGAAACTAGCATACAAGATGATACTTTAGACGATATAAAACTTAACCTTAGAAATATTGATAGTTTCGTTCAATCATCTTTTGAAAATATTATGAGATTGGGGATTAGTGCTATAGACGCTTCAAAAATAGAAGCATTAGATATTATTGAACAGTGGCTAGATGAGCATTACATGTTCATATTATCTGAAAATGATAATAAATTATTCGATTTCACTGCCATTTTGCCAGATGGGGTAGTCGTTCCAGTGATTGTAAAATTTGTTAGTTTGATTAGTAATGAGGTTCTTGAAAGCTTATTGAAATCAATTGAGGTGTTTAATGGTTACAAAGAGAATCATATTATTTTAATAGTTTCAAAAGTTGATTCATCTGAAGCTACTATCATCCACAATAGTCTCTCCGAAAGATTTAATAATCAAGATGACTCATTACGTTTAGAAAAGCCCAAGATAAAAGTAACTGTTGGTGAAATTCTTTATAAAGATAATACTTTAAAAACACTAATAGAATATGAATTTTAAATTGATAGAGAACACTATGACCCGAATTGAAAGCACGTTTGCAACGCTTAAAGAACAAAACAAAAAAGCCCTGATTCCTTACGTGATGGCAGGCGATCCAAATCCTACTGTCACCGTAGGCTTACTTCATGACTTAGTGAAGCATGGTGCAGATATGATCGAAGTTGGCTTGCCGTTTTCTGACCCGATGGCAGATGGCCCTGTCGTCGCATTGGCTGGCGAGCGCGCATTGGCTGCTGGCACGAGTACTCGTGACGCCCTAAAAATGGTGGCAGAGTTCCGTCAAACAGACACGCAAACGCCAATTATCTTAATGGGTTACCTTAATCCTGTAGAGATTATCGGTTATGACAACTTTGTGGCGCTATGTGAGCAGTCAGGCGTCGATGGTATCTTGATGGTAGATTTGCCACCAGCAGAGGCGGGTAGCTTCACTCAGCATTTGACTGACCATTCGATGAATGAGATTTTCTTATTATCGCCCACTACCTTGCCTGAGCGCCGTGAGCAAGTATTGACCCATTGCGGTGGCTATATTTATTATGTGTCTTTAAAAGGCGTGACAGGCTCAGCCACGCTTAATACAGACGATGTCGCGACCCAAGTCCAAGCGATCAAAGCAGAGACCGATTTACCTGTCTGCGTGGGCTTTGGTATTCGTGATGCCGCTTCTGCCAAAGCGGTTGGTGCTCATGCGGATGGTGTGATTGTAGGCAGTGCCTTGGTACAGAATTTTGCTGACATAGATGCCAATGATACCACTGCGGTTGCTAATGCTCAGCAGAATATCATGACTAAAATGGATGAGCTGCGTGCTGCCCTTGATAGCCTGAGCGCTTAGCTGAACTGCTGTAAACGTCAATCAATATGAGATACGGTTTTTGGCATAGAGTTGTCGCTGACGGTTGATAAAATAGATGCTCAATACTTAGATGATAGAAGTATGAGCATTGATATTTGTCAGGATAAAATGGCGGCGTTTAGTAATTGTTACTGTCTTTGTAAGAATGTTTATACAGATAGGGTGAAATGACTTTGCTAAACTTAGTTTACGTGTGTAAACTAACCTCACATATAAATTGTTACAGTTGCACATAAGTGCGCCTTATAACTGCTCATGTTATGACTGTGTGTGACTCTTAAATTGACTCTTAGGGACAAGTGAATGAGCTAACTTGTCGATAAGCCTTTGATAATGGCGAATAATATGACTGATACAATCACAAAAACCGATTCTAGTAATGACATTGCGGCAAGCCTTGAGCAAACTGGGAATACCGCTGGACAATCATGGTTCAAGCGTCCAATACCGGGTATTAAGCAACAACTAACGGTCACATTGACGGCAGTTGAGACCGAGCCGTCAACTAAGTGCAGCAATTGCCACTCTATGATCACCAATACGGCGCTGATTTTTAATTGTTATGTGTGCCCGCATTGCGACCATCATTTACCAATGAGTGCTCGCGAGCGCCTAAACTGGTTGCTTGACCAAGTAGATGGTGAGACAGGTCAAGAGTTCACTGCCAAAGATCCACTAAGCTTTGTGGATAGCAAGCCGTATCCTGCGCGTATGAGCGAAGCACAGGAAAAAACGGGCGAGTCTGAGGCGTTGATTGCTATGTATGGCAAACTGCGTAACCTTGATATTGTCGCCTGTGCTTTTGATTTTCGCTTTATGGGTGGCTCAATGGGTTCGGTGGTTGGCGATCGTTTTGTCCAAGCTGCCGAAAAAGCACTGGAAGATAAGATTCCTTTGGTTTGCTTTGCAGCATCAGGCGGCGCGCGTATGCAAGAAGGTTTATTATCTTTGATGCAAATGGCACGAACGGCTGCCGCTATTGAACGCTTGAGAATTGCTGGTATCCCTTACATCGTTGTATTGACCAACCCTGTCTATGGCGGTGTGACCGCGTCATTGGCAATGCTTGGTGACATTCACTTGGCAGAACCAAAAGCGATGATTGGCTTCGCTGGTAAGCGCGTGATCGAGCAAACGGTGCGTGAGACGTTAGAAGAACCATTCCAACGTGCAGAGTTCTTATTAGAGCACGGTGTGGTAGATGAAGTGGTACATCGTCATCAACTGATTGATACGATTTATCGCCTGCTTGCCAAGTTATGCCGTGTGCCTAATGTAGATGCTCAGTAGGTAACCTGAGGCTACAATGTATAATGGGTTAGTATTGTGCTAATATCTGCCCATTAGCAAAACCTTACGAATAGCATTTATCGTTATATCACGGTAAATGCTATTTTTGCTTTTTACCAAGCCAGTTATACTGTTTATGTTTCTTATTAATAATGCTTATTGCTAAGTTTTTATGATCAACGTTCATATAGGTTCTTTTCATGTCTGACTCTTTACTCTCTCATACGCATAATCTCAATGACCAGTCCAGCCTAACAGAATGGCTTGATTATATGCAGCAGATACATGTCTCTGCGATAGATATGGGGTTGTCGCGAGTATTGCCAGTCGCTGAGGCACTAGGTGTGGTTCAATCAGCGAAAGACGACGCCTATGTGTTTACGGTGGCAGGTACCAATGGCAAAGGCTCAACGACGGCAGTTATCGGCCAAATGTGCCAAGCTGCGGGTTACAAGACTGCCTTGTATCAGTCGCCGCACCTTAGTGTGTTCAATGAGCGTGTGCGCATCAATGGCGAGATGGTCAGCGATCAGACCTTGATTCAAGCCTTTAGCAAAGTTGAGACGGCGCGCTTACAGTGTGATTTGACGTTGTCGTTTTTTGAGATGACGACTTTAGCCGCATTGCTGATATTTGCAGAAGCAGACTGTGACGTTTGGGTATTAGAAGTAGGGCTGGGCGGACGTTTAGATGTGGTGAATATCATCGATCCTGATATGGCAGTGATTACCAATATTGGCATCGATCACGTCGATTGGTTGGGAGATAATGTTGAAATCATCGGTCGCGAAAAAGCAGGCATTTTACGTGATGGAATACCTTTGATTTATGGCAGTGAGCATATGCCAAATAGTGTGCAGCAAGCCATTGATACCCATCAAACCACTTGCTATCAAGTTGGGCAAGCGTTTGCTTACCGCGACATCGACTCAAAAACATGGCAGTATAGTAATGCTGCGGTCACTATGCAGCTGCCACGACCAGCGCTCTCGTTGACGAATACTGCCAATGCCTTATCAGCGGTATTAGCAAGTCCATTAAATGTCGACAGACAAGCGATTGAGCAGTCATTGCAAACCGTTCAGTTGGCAGGCCGCTTTGATTATCGTGAGGTAAAAGCGCGCCACTGGCTGTTTGATGTGGCGCACAATGAGCAAGGCGTTGAGTTTCTATTAAAACAGTTATTACCGTTTTGGCAGCAGCATTTGGCCAATCAGACTAACGACAGTCAGTCTAAAAACAGCCAAGCCAATCGTCCACCTGCTACTATCAAAATGCTATTTTCGATGCTCGGTGATAAAGACATCAATAACGTCGTGCAGCGTTTGAACGAGGCGGATTTGCCGATCAGCGATTGGTTTATAGGCGAAATCGATTATCCACGGGCAGCGAGTACTAAGGATTTACAAGGTATATTGGCAAACCATGTCGATAATACTCAAATTCATGCGTTTGATAGATTATCAGACGCAACCAATGCGGTCATAGAGGCCAGTCAGCCACAAGACTTGATTGTCGTTTGCGGCTCTTTTCATACCATTGGAGAAGCGTTGGCTGCGATTGAAAGATAATAATTTAGGTTAAAAATTGGGTTATTTAGTGTTAATCTTAGTATCAGCTTGATTGCAGACAGCATAAAAAATATGCTTTATAATCAAAGTGTTTTAGAAGACTGTTATCGTAAGCTCGGTGTGACTGTTAAAAATTGCGGATACTGATACACACAATTGCCAGCTGTTACGACTGACCATCACGATTTATTCTTTATTTTGAGACGAAACGATAGCAGCGCCACTCAATCAACCTTATCACCAACTAAGAGACGTAAACGGATGAACTTTTCGAGACAAGCCTTATTGGGCATTGGGATGATTATAGGCGGTAGCGTGATGCTATACGCGATGGTGCAACAAATTGGTGAAAATAATAAGCCGCACCTGCCGCCTGCACTGGTCGATAATCCAAGTATCGAACAACAAGCTCAGCAGCCATTAACCACTGATATCGAAACCGAAAAACGTATTTTGGCACAAAAGCAAAAAGAGCGTGCGGCTCGGGTTGCAGAGCAAGAAAAACGTGCTCAGCAGTTTTTAACCGAGCAAGAAGCAGCTGAAGCGCAAGCCTTAGCAAAAGCCCATGCTGAAAGTGAGCAGTATGTCGAAAACAGCACGCCAGCTGCTGCTGAAGAGAGCGACAGCAAAAAGTCCACTCAAGAAACTACTGCCTCAGCAGAATCAGCATTAGCATCGCCCATAAAACCAGAAGCATCACAAATTTCAGAAACCTCGCAACAGCAAGCAGCCCAAGCTCAACAAAAAGCGGCGGACGAAAAGCTCGCGGCCGAAAATAGAAAAGAAGCCGAAGCAAAGAGACAAGCTGAAGCAAAAAAGCAGGCTGAAGCACAAGCTGAAAGGAAGAAAGAAGCTGCGGAAACGGCTAAGGCAGAAGCCGCTAAGAATGAACCGCCCCAATCAGCGTCTGACTATCAGGTCAAAAGAGGGGACGGACTGATTAAGCTTGCAAGACAATACAACATGCCAGTAGAAGCGTTGGCGCAGGCAAATAATCTTTCACCCTCAACATCGCTACAGGTCGGGCAAAAGATAACGATTCCATCGCGTAGCCAAGTACAGCGTTTAGAGCGTGAAGCGGCAGCAGCTGAGAAGTCTGCTGAAGCCAAACGTAATGCTCAGCAGAAACTTACCGAGGCTCGTAAAGAAGTAAAAGAAACCGATGCCAAAGGCAGTTTCGGCGTGCAAGTCGCGTTGGCAAACAATCAAGCCAAAGCGGATGAATTGGCAAAAAAACTTCAAGCGGCAGGTTATCAGGTAAAAACCAGTCCGACCAGTCGCGGTGTTCGAGTGATCGTTGGGCCTGAACGCGGTAAAGTCGCAGCGTTGGCACTAAAAGATAAAATCAATAGTGACCCCAAACTGAATGCGTCGGAAGCTTGGGTTTTATACTGGCGCTAACGCCATCTTTCGATGACCTAATCAAACTGTCTTTTGATAAATCAGAGTTTACTGAAGCCAAGATAGTTCGTATATCTTTACTGTTTTACGATAGAACACGACATTTACTGTCGTGTTTTTTGCGTTATCGTTTGCCGATTGACACAAGCTTCGCTAGGATAAGTATGGCTTTCATTTATTTTTCTTCGTATAACCTACCAGCCTATAAAGGCTGCTCGGTTGTGATTGAGTTTATGGCCTGAACGAGGCGATGACACACAGTCAATCACGCTCATATTGTATAAGGTAAAACCATGTCATTTGGCGTTATATTTTTAATCTTAGCCGTTGGTTTTTTAGGGCTGATTACGTTACCAAAGCTGTTATCAAGACGTCAAAGCGTTGAGCCTGATCCAAAGCCAGTACGCGGCGATGAGTTGGCTATTTGGCCATTCGCGCCTATGCCAATCATGACGGATACGGAAGTGATTTTTTTTAAGAAATTAAAAAATGCGTTGCCCGAATATCATATCTTTGTTCAAGTTCAGCTATCACGCATCATTGAAGCCAACAGCGATGAAACCTCAGAGCGCAGTTTTTGGTTCAATCGTATTTGTCGCCAAAGCGTTGATTATGTCATCGTGGATATTGACGCTCAAACCACATTGCTGGCTATTGAGCTTGATGACTGGACACACAGTAGTAAATCCCGTCAAAAGGCAGATGACAAAAAAAACAAAGCTTTAGCCAGTGCGGGGATTCCTATCGTTCGCTTTCACGCAGAGCGTATGCCCAGTGCCGATATGCTCAGGTATGAGTTGATGCAAGTGATTGAGACTTATTAAGCCAGTAAGTATTTATTGTTGTATAGATTGCGGTTAAAAAATGCTTATCAACGAGGGCTAACGCTCTTTAAAGCTTATCGTAGGGTTTTTCAGGGTATGCGAAATAAATAACGATGGGTCTATCACCTTCAAAATACAATCCTGTTCTAAGGTTTTCAGTTTCAGACAGGTTAAGCGGTGGTAGGCGTTTATCGTAGTTATCATAAAAGTCACGTTTGCTAAACCATTCCACATAGTGTGCACGTCGTAAGGTCGTCGTATCAATCGTCGCAAGATTGTTCAGATCATTCTTATCGCACCATTCATGTATTGGGAAGCTAGGTTGCAGCCAAGTGGGCCAATCATGATGACCAAAACTGGTGGTGTTGATGGGCAAAAAGAACCGCCCTTTGATAATGCCATAACGTTTATCGATTCTGAGTCGTCCATGATCTTCCGTATCGACCCACACGCTACGGAACTGCTTGGTCTGCATATGCGTCATCTTACGCTCTAAATTGTCTTTTGAGTTAATCCCCACCCAGTTCTCAGGCGCAAACGGCGCTGATCCCATAAAAAACTTAATCGCTAACTCCCAGTGCTCAACGAGACTTTCTTCATGGTTATACAAAATCAGATCCAGCTCGCCCGTGGTTTGCTTACCGCTGTATAACTGCACGTTATTAGCGAGCATCTCATACGGATGCAGCTGACGCGCAAATCCATCCTCTAACCAAAATGACAGTAACCCTTCAAAATGAAAGCCTAAACGATTAGGGCTGGGACGTTTGAGTAGATAACGAGTCAGCGCTTGATAGGCAGTGGTGGTATCTAGCTCTGTGAGGCGCTGCTCATACGCCTCAAACTGCGTCCGCCAAAATTGTGCGCTATGCACGGCAACCGTATGGGTGTTCTCATGTGGCGCAAAGTCTAGCCACTGCGTCAAGACATTGGGACATGCCAGTACATAAGCCAAATCACGGACAAAAGGACGCTTATACGCGTTCCAAGGAGCGTCATCTATCAGGGTAGGATTAGGCTTGGTGAGATTATTGGACATAGGATAGACCAGTGTGAGAGGTAGCATTTACCCTAACGGCTCACCTACTAAAAGTCTAGTTATCGTGAGTATCAGTCAGGGCAGTGTGCATTCTATGGCTATGAGGGAAGGGCGACAGTAATGTGGTAAATATAAATACTGATATCGGGCGGTGATAGTAGGTAGGGCAATAGAATACCTAGTGCTGCTTTAAGTAAAAAACGCTGCCAGCTTTGAAGTTTGCGGGGTTGGATGTTAGGTGGTTGTGGTGATTTCTGGTTTGGACGATTCATTTGTATAGCTCCATGTTGTGTATTGGGCCGTAACGGTTGCTACGGCTTACATGGGCTATCTTAAGCAATGGGGTTGTTTAAGAAAATTCCCTCAACCTATGTCTATATATATTAAGCTAGGTTGAGGTACATTAATTTATAACGGCGGTCTGCCTGCCTCGCTGGCATATGCAGGGGTTACTTCTTTAATCCACGGTTTTATATTTTCTCTCTGGTCAGGTAGTTCTTCGCCTAAGCCAGAATCTATTATCTTAGACCATACTATGTCGCACATTTCACCAACTTTTATTTTATTTTCAGTCTCTTGAAGCCACTGTTCTTCTGCTACATGCTTCGCAATCTCTTTTGCTAAAATTTTCTTATGGCTTACACCTTTCTTCTTAAATAATATTTCTGGCTTTTCTACTGATGGTTTGTTTTCAATAATAAGGTTTATTAAAAACTCTAAATCTTTGTGCAAAATTAAAATATTATCAGGGGTTACTTCTAGGTTGAGTGCATATGTTTCTTTGTTATTGAAATAGCTGTTAGAACCTTCGAAATACTCTATTTCAAAGTCGTCAAGATGATAATAATCTAATATCTTCATATTGATTCTTGCTAACGCTTTATCTAGTCCATGCTCCTCAACGTCCTCTTTAGATAATATCGGCTGATATCTACTTTTTGCCACTCTAATTTTATCAAATTTATAATTTTTACTTTGGTATGCTGTAGGTCTGTCGCTAGGCAGAAGAAACTCTTCTACATTTTTTGGATTAGCATTAAGCTTATTGTGTGGTAACAAACCTTCAATATCTCCCCATTCGCCACTTATCTCAGTGCGTCCAATAGAAGCAATTGGCTAATCATTCGGCTGTTCAACTGGATAAACGCACCTTGCTCTTTGCAAGTTAAAGAAGGTTTAACATCGCAAAAAAATAAATACATCTATTTGAGTTTTATAAACTTCATATTCTTCACTAGCTTCATCTAATTTATTTAAGAAGTCTAATTTTTTATAGTCAAGGTAATGAGTTCCCATTAGAGAAAACCCTCTTCCATAAATATAAGTGTCTAAATCAAACTCATAAATTCTTTTAAGTAGTTTCTTTGGCGTTATGTTATCAGTTTCAAACTTTCTGTTTAGGTAGTCACAAGCTTCTTGCAAGCTGTAATATTCTGCAGTATCAAAACTTAATGCTATATCGGTATTGCTCATATTTCACACCTTTACACACCCTTAAATTACATTAGGTGCAAGGCAGTGCCAGCCTAAAGGTGTGTAAACGGCTGTCTTTTGATTACTTGTCATGCCTTGCAAGATTCTTATTATTTGTTCCTTAACTACATCATATAATCACCCACCAAATTTAGCACAAAAAAAAGCCAACCATTGAAAACAATGATTGGCTTTTCTTATAACTACTATGTTTGGTCGGAACGGCAGGATTTGAACCTGCGACCACTACACCCCCAGTGTAGTGCGCTACCAGACTGCGCTACGCCCCGAATGACTGACTATTTTACGCAAAATTATGCATATTGCAAGGGCTATTTATATTAGCCATAATCTATCATCGTATTTTGCCCATCACAGTCAGTCTCACCAATGAGCAGACAACCTTAACCCAATAGCTCTTTTAGGATTTGGTTCACTTGCTGAGGGTTGGCGCTACCGCGACTGGCTTTCATGACTTGTCCAACTAGACCATTAAAGGCTTTTTCTTTACCGCCGCGATACTCTTCGACCATCGCCTGATTTTTAGCAATCACGTCTTCAACAATGGCTTTGATTGCGCCTGTATCAGTTTCTTGCTTCAGCCCTTTTTCTTCGATGATTTTATCTGCTGCATCATCGGCATCGCCACCTTCACGCTCGTATAAAGCGCTAAAGACTTTTTTGGCTAATTTTCCAGATAAAGTATCGTCTTTGATACGCGCCAGCATACCAGCTAATTGCTTAGCGCTGATAGGCGAGTCGACGATATCCGTGTCATCTTTGTTCAATGCACCGAGCAGATCGCCCATAACCCAGTTGCCAGCCATCTTGGCATCTTGCTGTCCCACTTCAGCGACGACAG
The DNA here is from genome assembly GCA_963744895.1 of uncultured Gammaproteobacteria bacterium. Taxonomy (GTDB): domain Bacteria; phylum Pseudomonadota; class Gammaproteobacteria; order Pseudomonadales; family Moraxellaceae; genus Psychrobacter. Next base: position 77,390 of record CAVUUW010000003.1, on the reverse strand, counting down.
CTTCGAAGTAATCGGCCAGCTGACGGCTTCCGGTTAGGATACGCGCGTCATATTCTGATAGACCAAGTACTTCCTCAAAGCGTGCGCGGCGAGCAACAGGCAGCTCAGGCATTGCCGCTTTGATTTCATCAACCGTGTGCTGCTCAATGCGGACAGGTAGCAGATCAGGATCAGGAAAGTAGCGATAGTCGTTGGCATCTTCTTTGGTACGCATAGTGCGCGTCTCGTCACGATCTGGATCATATAACATCGTGGCTTGAACCACTTTGCCACCGTCTTCGATGATGTCGATTTGACGTTCGATTTCACGATTGATCGCGCGTTCGATGAAGCGGAACGAGTTCAAGTTCTTAAGCTCAGTACGTGTACCAAGTTCGTCGCCCGGTTTGCGCACAGAGACGTTACAGTCACAGCGGAACGAACCTTCTGCCATGATCGCATCGGATATACCAAGCCAAGTCACCAGCTGATGAATGGCTTTGATATAAGCAAGCGCTTCATGAGCTGAGCGCATATCTGGCTCAGATACGATCTCAATCAGCGGCGTACCTGCACGGTTCAAATCGACACCCGTCATACCGTCGATAGCGTCATGTACAGACTTACCTGCATCTTCTTCTAAATGCGCACGGGTGATGCCCATACGTTTTGGGTATTCGTTCTTTTCCCCTTCATTGACCACGACATCAATGTATCCTTTGCCCACGATAGGGTTGGCCATTTGGGTGATTTGATAGCCCTTTGGCAGGTCAGGATAAAAGTAGTTTTTGCGATCAAAGGTATTGTATAGACCCAGCTCAGCATTGACGCCAATACCGAATTTTAAGGCGCGATCGACCACCCCGGCATTTAAAACGGGCAATACGCCAGGCAGACCCAAATCGACGAGACTGGCTTGACTGTTTGGCTCATGACCAAAATCCGTGGGCGAGGTTGAAAATATTTTACTTTCTGTATTGAGCTGACAATGAATCTCAATACCGATGACCACTTCGTAGCCATCAACGAACAGCTCTTTACGAACGGTATTATTATCAGTAGTTGCTGTGCTCATTATACCGTCTCCTTCGCGATGGCAGAGTGTTGTAAGTGGTAATCGGTGTGTTGCTGGAATAGATGCGCGGTAGACAGCAGCTCACTTTCATGCCAATGTTTACCGATCAATTGTAAGCCAATAGGCAAGCCTTCTGAGGTCAAGCCAACTGGTTGACTAAGAGCAGGTAAGCCCGCTAAATTAACCGCGATAGTATAGACATCACCTAAGTACATCGTAGCTGGATCAAGGTCTTCAGCAAGTTTATAGGCAGCCGTTGGTGCGGTTGGACTGGCAATCACATCACAGTTGGCAAACGCATTATCGAAGTCTTTGACGATTAAGCGGCGCACCTTTTGTGCCTTAGTATAATAGGCGTCGAAGTAACCGGCAGATAGGGCATAGGTACCTGTCAAGATACGGCGCTGCACCTCAGGGCCAAACCCTTCAGAGCGCGAGCGTGTGTATAGATCAATCAAGTCTTTTGGATCTTCACAGCGATAGCCAAAGCGCACCCCATCGAAGCGCGATAAGTTTGATGATGCTTCTGCAGGCGCTAGCATGTAGTAAGTAGACAGAGTGATATCAGGGTTGGTGATGTTCACCTCTACAATGGTCGCACCCAGCTCTTCATATTTCTTTAGGGCAGCACGTACCGCTTGCTCGACCTCAGCATCTAAGCCATTACCGAAGTATTCTTTGGCAATACCAATGCGTAGACCGGCAAATGGCTTATCACCAGCCGCTGCTTCAGCATCTTCAATATCTTGTATATAGTCAGGAACATCATGTTTGATTGAGGTGCCATCAAGAGGATCATGACCAATCATGGGTTGCAACAGATACGCACAGTCTTTGGCGCTGCGTCCCAAGCTACCAGCTTGATCGAGACTTGAGGCATAAGCAATCATACCAAAGCGTGATACACGGCCATAAGTGGGTTTGATACCTGTCAAACCGCAGAACGAGGCAGGCTGACGAATAGAGCCACCCGTATCACTACCCGTTGCAACAGGAACAAAACCTGCTGCGATTGCCGCCGCGCTACCACCTGACGAACCACCAGGGACACGTTCTAGGTTCCAAGGGTTTTGCACCGTGCCATAGTAAGAGCTGCTATTGTCTGAGCCCATCGCAAACTCATCCATATTGAGCTTACCTAAGCTAATCATGCCAGCTTTGGCAATATTAGAAACGATCGTGGCATTATAAGGTGAGACAAAGTTATGTAGCATCTTAGAGCCACACGTCGTCAACACGCCTTGCGTACAAAAAATGTCTTTGTGCGCCATTGGTAAGCCCAATAGCAAGCGGTTATCGCCTTGTGCGCGCATCTCGTCTGCTGCTTTCGCCTGTGCGCGTGCTGTCTCAGAAGTATGAGTGATAAAGCTATTGATTTTGCTGTCTAGTGCGTCGATGCGCTTGATGTAGTGATCAGTTAGCTCAAGGCTACTAAATTCTTTGTCTTGCAAGCCAGCGATCAGCTGCTCGGTACTTAATAAATGAAGCTCAGACATAGTTGTCGTCCGTCAAATTGTTAATAAAATAAGATAAAAAATCCAAAGAGAGTTAGGCGTTTACTCAATCACTTGTGGTACGAGATATAAGCCTTCTTCAACCGCAGGTGCGACCGACTGATTGCGTTCGCGGTCGATATCATGATTGGCGACATCAGCGCGCAAATCTTGACAAGCTTCATGAATATTTGCCAATGGCTTGATGTCTGTCGTATCAACGTTGCTAATAGTCTGCATCATCTTCAATATTTTTGTGATGTCATCGGCATAGCTATTGGCCGTACTCTCATCGACACCTAAACGGGCAAGGGTCGCAATTTCTAAGATTTCTTCACGGCTGACTGCGCTGTCAGACGTTGATAGTTGCTGTGACGTTGATGGTTGTGACATGGTTTCTCCAGTTAAGGACAGTTTTGGTTAATTTTGAGTAATCAGTTACCATTGAGAGCAATGAGCCCTAAAGTGTGTAAATATGCGCACTAAGATGGGTCAGTATTAAAATAAAAATTTTATAAAGGTGCTTTATTATAAAGCATCTGACCTAAGTTTACAGAGTAGGACGCTTGTTTGATGCACAATATAAACCAAGATATGATCAACAAAGACATAAGAATTTGCAAAATTGACAACATAATTTACGATTGTTGTTCAATTGCTCCCACATTCCATTCTGAAATACGTTACAGTATGCACCTGCTATAAAGCAAAACAATCATCTGTCTGTAGAACTTTGTTAGTTATTGAATTAAATGGTGTTTCATTGAATAGAGTGAATGCCACCGCTATTTCAAACTTTGTAACAACTTTTAGCGTTTAAGACCGAAATCCTGACTTACTGATGCAAATATCTGTGTTTTTTTTGAGCCAAATCGGTATAATTTAGCTCAGTTTTATCATTTCATCATTATTGCTTAGGTTTGGCTTGCTGCGATGTTTAACTGTCGCGACAAGTAATGTCTATCGACGACCTGCTCAACACTGACAAGTAACCCCTCAGTCAATCTCATTCGCCTCATTCGTAAGACGCTGGATATATTAGCCATGAACCTGTTTGGATTTTTATCAAATAATATCGCTATCGACCTCGGTACTGCGAACACCCTCATTTTTATACCTAATAAAGGTGTCGTACTTGACGAGCCTACGGTAGTTGCGTTACGAAGTAATCGTACGCAAAACCCTACCGTTGCTGCTGTTGGTATCGACGCAAAACAGATGCTGGGTCGTACGCCTGCCAATATTACTGCTATTCGCCCTTTAAAAGACGGCGTGATTGCTGATTTTGAAGTGACACAAAAAATGCTTAAGCATTTTATCACCAAAGTGAAAGCCAAGCGTTTTATGGCACAGCCAAATGTGGTGGTTTGTGTACCATGTAAATCTACCCTAGTTGAGCGCAAAGCGATTCGTGAGGCAGTATCTTCGGCAGGGGCAAGTAAAGTACTATTGTTAGAAGAGCCGATGGCGGCAGCAATAGGGGCTGGCATGCCTGTTCATGAAGCCAGTGGGTCGATGGTGGTTGATATCGGTGGCGGAACAACTGAGATCGCAGTCATTGCACTATCTGGTTGTGTCTACGCAGAGTCTATCCGTATCGGTGGCGATATGTTTGATGAAGCCATTATTACTCATGTCCGCCGTACGCATGGTTGTGTGATTGGTGAAACAACGGCTGAGCGTATCAAAAAAGAAGTCGGCTCTGCATTGAACGAAGACAGCCAATTAGAAGTAGAGGTTCGTGGTCGTAGCATGGCAGAAGGCGTGCCAAAGACCTTTACGGTCAATTCAGAAGAAGTGCAAAAAGCGTTAAGCGACCCATTGAGCGGTATCATTAGTGCTGTTAAAGCAGCTCTTGAGCAAACCCCACCAGAGTTATCATCAGATATCGCTGAGCGCGGCATCGTGTTGACCGGTGGTGGTGCACTTTTACGTGACTTAGACAAACTGATTTCAAGAGAGACAGGTCTGCCTGTAACTGTTGCCGAAGATCCGCTAACTTGTGTTAGCCGCGGTGGTGGTATTGCCCTTGATTTCATTAATAATAAAAGCTTGAATATGATTTTTGTCTAGCGCATTTTAGTGTAGCATGGCTTTACTATTCTCCTATCTATTATGCTTGATGATCATTGTCATAAAATAGCGAGTCAAAAAAGGTATAACATTAAAGGTAGCCGGTTGCGCTGCCTTTAATTACATTAGCAAGTACTAGAACCCAGTATTGTTGTTAACTCAGCGTGATAATCAGAATAAAAGTCTTGCTGACTATCAGTAAGCTTTATTCAAAATTAACGCTGATATGACCTGCTTATTGTTAAACCAGTACTGGTAACTGACTATTCTACAACCCTGAGTTAGACGACTTATGACCCCGAGTATCTTTGCGCGCCAGCCGCTAGCACTTCGTAAGACTGTTATTGTATTGATAGCAGCTTTGATACTGATGTGGTTCGATAGCAAAAACTCAGCATGGTTCAATCCAATACGCAATACCAGCCATGCCGCTATGCAGCCTATTTATGAATTGTCACTATTACCTAGCTATGCCAAGCATTGGGCGGGTGGGAGCTTACAGTCTAAAGAAGCACTGCGCCGCGAAAATATGCAGCTAAAATCACAATTGATTCATGCCCAAGCCAAGCTGCAGCAGCAAGACTATATCTTGGCACAAAATGCACGCTTACAAGGTATTTTATCTACCACTAAGCCTGAGCAGTTCGATCTTAATTTGGCGCAAGTCATTGGTACAGATGCCAATTTACTGAGACAAATTGTGGTGATCAATAAAGGTGAGCAAGACGGGGTACAAGTGGGACAAACGGTTATTGATGAAAAAGGTATATTGGGACAAATTATCAATGTGTATCCTAATACCAGCCGTTTACTGCTGATTACAGATGAACAGCAATCGGTTGCCGTCACGGTTAAACGTACCGGTCAACGCGCCATTGTGACAGGGAAAGGTATTCCAACTTCATTGAGCCTAGATTATGTTTTTAAAACATCAGACGTGCGTGTGGGCGATGAGCTGATCTCTTCTGGATTGGGAGGACGTATTCCAGCTGGGTATCGCGTTGGCCGTATCGCTCATATCAAAGATGTAGAAGCTGCCAACTTTAGAAGTATCGAGGTGACGCCAACTGCGAACTTCACCGACAACGCTTATGTGTTGGTGCTTCAAGATAAGTTGGTCAACGAAAACGACAGTGCTCTTGATAGGCGCTAAATAAGCAGTAACCGACGCATACGCACTCGCGAGACGGTATGCGGATATTTTTTAATCAATTATTCTTACCATCAATGATCAACCACGCTTTAACAGCCGCCGCTAACACCCCTAAGGTAAGTCATCATGTCGTATCCTGATTCTGAGAATGCAACGGTACTTCTGATTGCTACCATCATTCTAAGTTTTGTTGTTGCCTCATCACTCAATGTATATCCGCTCAATCCCACTATGGCAACCTTGCGCCCTATGGTACTGATCATGGTGCTGATCTTTTGGTTATTATTTCAGCCACGCTATGTCGGTATCTTTGCCGCATTTACCATTGGTCTTATTGCCGATCTATTGATGGATACTCACCTAGGACAACAAGCTTTTGCCGCTGTAGTGGTTGCCCTTATCATCAAAATTAGTAGTATCTATATCAGACAATTGAGTGCTTTTAGCGCATGGCTTGTAGCGAGCTTGGGGTTAATCGTTTTTCAATTAACGTTATGGATACTACAGTTAGCCATCCAAAATGTCTTTGTCGCCCAATCTGCTTTGTCTTTATTAACGAGTATCGTAAGCTGGCCGCTGGTGATATTGGCCTTACGCAAATTTGTACGTTAAGTTTTGCATGTTAAGTAGGGATGCGGCGATAGTGATAAGCATGATAAATGATGTATTTCGTTTTTTAGTCTATCAAAGCCTATATTGACACCCATTAAAGTTATCTATTAAGAGAAAAGCGATGGATATTATCTTAGCCTCTGGTTCGCCGCGTCGTCATGAGTTATTGTCAAGAGTACAGCTGGATTTTAGTCTCTTGAGTGTAGACATCGATGAGACGCAATATGATAACGAGGGACCAAAAGACTATATTGAGCGCATGGTCGCGACCAAAGCACAAGCAGCCATACAACAGCTCAATGAAAGAATCCAAACGGGCGAAGAGCCTGTTTCTGAGCAGATCATCGTATTAACCGCTGATACTATTGGTGTGCTACCAGATGGTAAAACGGTACTGGTCAAACCGATCGATCGTGAGCACGCTTATCGCATGTGGCAGCAGATGTCAGATAACGTCCATGAGGTATGGACAGCCGTGCAGGCGACCAAAATATCTTTACGATCAGCACCATTACCGCACAAGTCTATCCCTACACCAAATCAAGAACCACGTTTTCAAATCGTTCATCAAAGACAAATCACTGAACGCACAGAGGTAAGCTTTATACCATTAACAGCGGATATGATGAGCAGTTACTGGGACAGTGGCGAACCTGCTGATAAAGCAGGTGGTTATGGCATTCAAGGCTTAGGGGCAGCATGGGTCAGTCGTATCAACGGCAGCTACACCAATGTTGTAGGCTTACCATTGGCACAGACATTGGCCTTAATCAAAGAGATAGGATAGATGATGGTAAAACCGATGAGCTTGGTAAAGGTAGGGCACTGACTGCACATAATGACACGTTAGGATAATGAGCAAGTACAAGTTGCTTTTGTTACACTAGAAAGCCAATAGGCGATTAAAACCTAATAAAGACGCTAAGAAATAAGAGAAGAATACTATGTCCGAAGAGCTGCTGATTAATATCAGTCCCATGGAGTCCCGTGTTGCCGTATTAGACAATGGCATTTTGGGTGAGATTTATATTGAGCGCCATAACAAACTGGGATTGGTTGGTAACATTTATCTGGGTACCGTTGTACGTGTCTTACCTGGTATGCAGGCAGCATTCGTGGATATTGGTCAATCACGGACGGCATTTCTCCATGTCAATGACATGCAACGTGAGCCACGACCAGCCGCAGAAAAAAAACAAAAAGTGGGCAATGGTAGCAATATAGAAAAGGTAGATACTGACAACGGTATTGCTCGCGAGGTTGATGTAGACCAAACAATACCAAAAACTTCTGCCGATCATTTAGACTTAATGCCACCAGTGGTTAGCGCGCAAAGTACGGAGATAGTTCCTGCGTCTAAAACGCTCATTCAACATCGTCTGCACGAAAGCCAGCGTATTTTAGTACAAGTCACCAAAGATCAATTGGGTAGCAAGGGTGCTCGCCTGACCACCAATATATCACTGCCATCTCGTTATTTGGTTTATCTACCATCGAGCGATCATATTGGGATATCGCAGCGTATTGATGGAGAAGAAGAGCGCACGCGTTTGAAAACTGAGCTGACAGATTTAATGCAAACGGTCAATCTAAAAGGCGGTCTCATTGCTCGTACCGCGGCTGAACGCGTCCCTGTTGCCAAGCTAGAGGAAGATATCTACTATCTATTACAACTATGGCGTACCATTTGCGCGCGTCGCCAAGAGATCAATCACAATCAAAGCTCAGAGCTTATTTATCAAGAGCTGTCATTACCACTACGCTCCATTCGTGATCTCGTACACGCGGATACCGAAAAGGTCATTATTGACAATACGCAGGTCTATGAGCAAATCAGATATTTTGCCAAAGAATTCGTTCCCTTTATTTATGATCGCATCGTGCATTACACCGCAGAACAATCCTTATTTGATGTGAACCGAGTCGAAGATGACTTACGCGATGCGTTAAAGCGCCGTGTCGATCTCAAGTCAGGTGGTTATCTGATAATCGACCAAACGGAAGCGATGACGACCATCGATGTCAATACAGGCTCCTTTGTTGGCGGACGCTCATTAGAAGACACGGTCTACAAAACCAATTTAGAAGCCACTCATGCCATCGCACGTCAATTGCGTCTGCGTAATCTAGGCGGCATTATCATTCTAGATTTTATTGATATGCTAGAGCAGCAGCACAAAGACGATGTGCTTGAAAGTTTGCAATCGCAACTTGCCCAAGATTATGCAAAAACTAAGATCACACAAGTAAGTGAGCTTGGCTTAGTAGAGATGACGCGCAAACGGACTCGTGAATCGTTGGGACAACAGCTTTGTGAGCCATGCTCAACGTGTCAAGGTCGTGGTTTTGTAAAGACGGCCGAAACCGTCTGCTTTGAGATATTCCGTGAAATCATGCGCTGTGCCCGTACTTATAACTCCCCTAAGAAGTTCACGGTTGTGGCTCATGCTGCCGTGATTGATTTACTGCTAACATCAGAGTCTGATACTGTGGCAGACCTAGAGTACCTATTGGGTAGAGTCATTACTTTTGATGTGGAAAATTTATATACCCAAGAGCAATATGACATTGTTTTGGACTAACATTGCGTGCTCTATAGAGTGGTTTAATTAGAGTAACTGTGAGCAAGCAAAGACAGCTTTGACCGTTAATAACTGAAATCACTGCCTATATTGCCCTTGCAATGATAAAAATACTCTGTATAATACACACCACTGAATTATATATGCGCAGCTGACTAAAAAAGCTGGCGCTATGACAGCTAGAGCATCGTTTCTAGCACTATTTCATTATGCCTTTGCTGCTTTCCAATATATAGGAGGGTCGGCGGGGCTTTAAACTATTTTGCTTTTGGCACGCTATAAGTTCGGATAAAGAACTCATTCTGGTTAAGAACAGAAGGCCGCTTTAAGTGAATATTTAACCAAACTGCTTTTGATCATGATCTTGCGAAGCAAGAATGACAAAGGCACATATTAGGAGCTTGCTGGCATGGCTAACCAGAGAATCCGTATCCGTCTTAAGTCTTTTGATCATCGTCTGATTGATCAATCTGCACAAGAGATTGTTGATACTGCAAAGCGCACCGGTGCGCAAGTTTGTGGTCCTGTACCGTTGCCGACTCGCATTGAGCGCTTCAACGTTCTAACCTCACCACACGTTAACAAAGACGCGCGTGACCAGTACGAAATTCGTACTCACAAGCGTATGGTTGATATCGTTCAACCTACTGACAAGACTGTGGATGCGCTAATGAAATTAGATTTAGCGGCGGGTGTTGACGTCCAAATTGCTTTGGGTTAATGCACATTACACACCCAACCCATTAATATAAGATATAAAGAGGTCTAAAATGGCGATCGGTTTAGTCGGTAAAAAATGCGGCATGACTCGTATCTTCACTGAAACAGGCGCATCTATCCCTGTAACAGTGGTTGAGGTCGATGCAAACCGCATTACTCAAGTAAAAAATACTGATGTAGATGGCTATCAAGCTATCCAAATTACCACAGGTACCCGTCGTGACAGCCGCGTAACAGCCGCACAAAAAGGTCACTTCGCTAAAGCTGGCGTTAAAGCTGGCCGTGGTGTTTGGGAATTTCGTGCCAACGAAAGCGATCTTGAAGGTCGTGAGATTGGTGGTGAGATTCTAGCTGACTTGTTCGAACAAGGTCAGATGGTTGATGTGACAGGAAATAGTAAAGGTAAAGGTTTCCAAGGTCCTGTAAAGCGTCACAACTTTAGTATGCAAGATGCTACTCATGGTAACTCAGTGTCTCATCGTGCACATGGTTCAACTGGTCAAAACCAGTCACCAGGTAAAGTATTCAAAGGCAAGAAGATGGCGGGTCAGATGGGTAACAAACGTGTTACCGTTCAAGGCCTAGAAGTGATTTCGGTTGATGCCGAAAAAGGGTTACTTGTCATCAAGGGTGCTATCCCAGGTGCCACCGGTGGCGATGTTATCGTACGTCCGTCAGTCAAAGCCTAAGCAAGGGGATTAACGTGGATTTAAAAACAGTTACAGGTGCTGCGGTTGAGCTTTCTGATACGGCATTTGGTCGTGAATTCAACGAAGCACTAGTGCATCAAGTCGTCACCGCTTATTTAGCTGGTGCTCGCCAAGGTACACGCGCACAAAAAACCCGTGCCGAAGTTTCTGGCGGTGGTATTAAACCATGGCGCCAAAAAGGTACTGGTCGCGCTCGTGCGGGTTCTATTCGTAGCCCAATCTGGCGTTCAGGTGGTCGTGCATTCGCTGCAAAACCACAAGATTGGTCACAGAAAGTAAACCGTAAAATGTATCGCGGTGCGATGCAGTGCATCCTAGCAGAATTGATTCGTCAAGAGCGTCTGATTTTGGTAGAAGAGTTGAGCGTTTCTGGGCCGAAAACTAAAGAACTGATTGCAAAGCTAAATGAGCTTGGTGCACCGCGTGCACTAATCGTCACCAAAGAAGTTGACGAAAACTTATACTTAGCTGCTCGCAACATTCCGCACGTCAATGTACTTGGTACAAACGAAGTGGATCCAGTGAGCTTGATCGCATTTGATAAAGTGATCATGTCAGTTGAAGCTGCGAAACAATTTGAGGAAGCACTAGCATGAACAACGCAAGACTTTATCAGGTCTTAAGAGGGCCTGTATTCTCAGAAAAATCTCAAATGCTTGGCGACTCACTTGGTGTGCAGGTATTTAAAATTGATTCTAATGCTACTAAGCTTGAAGTCAAGAAAGCAGTTGAGTTGATGTTTGAAGGTGTTGAAGTCACTAAAGTGAACACTTTGAATGTTAAAGGTAAGACAAAGCGTTTTGGTAAAAGCATCGGCCGTCGTAACGACTACAAAAAAGCCTATGTTACCTTAAAAGCTGGTCAAGATGTACAAATGGCTGATGCTGGTGAAGAGGTCGCAAATACGACTGCTTCTACTAGTGAAACAGCGAATAACGAATAAGGATTACACTCATGCCTATCGTAAGAGCAAAGCCAACATCACCAGGCCGTCGTTTTGTTGAAAAAGTGGTGCATCCACACCTTTACAAAGGTCGTCCTTATGCAGCGCTTCTAGAATCAAAAAGTAAGTCAGGTGGTCGTAACAATAATGGTCGTATCACTACTCGTCACATTGGCGGTGGTCATAAGCAACATTATCGCATTATCGACTTCAAACGTACTAAAGACAATATCCCAGCAACGGTAGAGCGTATTGAATACGATCCTAACCGTACTGCACATATTGCATTACTTAAGTATGCTGATGGCGAACGTCGTTACATCATCGCTGCTAAAAAACAAGCAGTTGGCGATACAGTAATGTCAGGTGAGACTTCTCCAATTCGTCCAGGTAACTGCTTACCGCTAAAAAACATCCCATTGGGTACTGTGATCCACAATATCGAGCTTAAAATCGGTAAAGGTGCACAGATGGCTCGTTCTGCGGGTGCTAGCGTTCAGTTACTAGGTCGTGACGGTATCTATGCTATTCTACGTATGCGCTCTGGCGAAACACGCCGTGTACACGTAAATTGCCGTGCTGTTATTGGTGAAGTTTCTAACACTGAAAACAACTTGAAATCACTTGGTAAAGCTGGTGCTTCACGTTGGCGTGGTGTTCGTCCTTCAGTTCGTGGTGTCGCTATGAACCCGGTTGATCACCCACATGGTGGTGGTGAAGGTCGTAACAAAGGTCGCCATCCAACCAGCCCTTGGGGTCAGAAGTCTAAAGGACTTAAAACGCGTCACAACAAGCGTACTGACAACATGATCATCCGCCGCCGCGCCAAGAAGAAATAAAGGAAGAATTTCATGCCTCGTTCATTGAAAAAAGGTCCATTCATAGACGCGCACTTATTTGCTAAAGTTGAGAATGCATTAGACACCAACTCACGCAAGCCAATTAAAACTTGGTCGCGCCGCTCGATGATCCTACCACAAATGGTTGGCCTAACTTTATCTGTCCATAATGGCCGTACTCACGTACCGGTTATCGTAAGTGAGCAGATGGTTGGTCATAAACTAGGTGAATTTGCCCCGACTCGTACGTATCGTGGTCATGGCATTGACAAAAAAGCTAAGAGATAAGGTGCTTACCATGGAAGTAACTGCAAAATTACGCGGTGCCGCCATATCGGCACAAAAAGTTAGACTCGTTGCTGATGAAGTTCGTGGCAAATCTATCGAGCGTGCTTTGGATATCCTAACGTATAGTAATAAAAAAGGCGCTGTGTTTGTTAAGAAATGCCTTAACTCAGCCATCGCCAATGCCGAACATAATCACGGCCTAGATATTGATGACCTGAAAGTCGCCACTATCTATGTTGATGAAGGCATTACGCTAAAACGTATCCTACCACGTGCTAAAGGTCGCGCTGATCGTATCAGCAAGCGTACTTGTCACATCACTATAAAGGTAGGAGAATAAGTTATGGGTCAAAAAGTACATCCAATCGGAATTCGTCTTGGTGTTGTAAAAAAGCATAATGCAAACTGGTATGCTAACCCTAAACAATACTCAGAATACCTAATCAACGACATCCAAGTTCGTGAATATCTACGCAAAAAGCTAGATAACGCAATGATCAGCAACATCATGATCGAGCGTCCTACTGGCGCTGCTAAGATTACCATCGCCACTGCGCGCCCTGGTATCGTTATCGGTAAGAAAGGCGAAGATATCGAAAGACTTCAAAAAGAATTGACCAAAATTATGGGCGTACCTGCTCAGGTCAACATTGAAGAAATCACGTCACCTGATCTTGATGCACGTTTGGTAGCAGACGGTATCGCAAGCCAGCTTGAGCGTCGTGTTATGTTCCGTCGTGCGATGAAACGCGCAGTACAGAACAGCATGCGTTCTGGTGCTAAAGGTATTAAAGTTGAGTTGTCTGGCCGTCTTGGCGGTGCTGAGATTGCTCGTAGTGAGTGGTACCGTGAAGGTCGTGTACCTTTGCATACTCTCCGCGCTGATATTGACTATTCGTCAGTACGTGCAGAGACAACTTACGGCACTATCGGTGTAAAAGTTTGGATTTTCCGTGGCGAGATCCTTGACGGTATGAACAGTGTTTATAATCCCGTCAACGAAGAGAAGCCTCGTGCGCCAAAACGCCGTGGTCGTGGAAACGGAAACCGTCGAAACTCAGACAGAGGTTAAACTATGTTACAGCCAAAACGTACCAAGTTTCGTAAAATGCATAAAGGTCGTAACACTGGGCTAGCTCATCGTGGAAGCACCGTTGCATTCGGACAAATTGGTCTAAAATCGTTGACTCGTGGTCGTATGACTGCCCGTCAAATTGAAGCAGCACGTCGTACCATCACTCGTAAAATTAAGCGTGGCGGTAAGATTTGGATTCGTGTATTCCCAGACAAACCAATTACCAACAAGCCATTAGAAGTACGTATGGGTAAAGGTAAAGGTCCTGTTGAATATTGGGTATGCGAAATCAAACCTGGTAAAGTGCTATATGAAATTGAAGGGGTACCAGAAGAGCTTGCACGTGAAGCTTTCACGCTTGCTGCAGCAAAACTGCCCTTTAAAACTACCATTGTTAAGCGGACGATAATGTAATGAAGATCAGTGAATTACGTGATAAATCATTAGAAGAACTGACCCAGTTACTTGATGAAAAGCAACTTGATGCTTTCCGTATTCGTATGGCTAAAGCAACTGGTCAGTTGGGTAATACCCATGAAGTCAGAGGCAATCGTCGTATGATTGCTCAGATTCAGACTTTGATTAACGAGAAACAACGAGGCGACTCATGAGCGATAACAATCAAACAGCTACCAATGCTAGCGTATTGACAGGACGAGTTGTCAGCGACAAGATGGACAAGTCCATCACAGTTTTGATTGAGCGCCTGGTTCGTCATCCTTTGTATGGCAAACAGCTTCGTCGTTCTACAAAGATCAAAGCACATGATGAGAATAACGTCTGCCAACAAGGTGACCTTGTCCGCATCAAAGAAACGCGTCCAATCTCTAAAACCAAGTCTTGGACTTTGGTTGAAGTGGTTGAAAAAGTAGAAAAAATCTAAGTAAATTGCATTAAAAGCCAGAAGCTGTTAAAATAGCCGCCTTTTTAAGGATGCTGATTGCGCCGAGCGTATATCACTCACATTAAGAGTAAGCAGCGGTTATTTATATTAAAATGCCGACTACTCATACTGTGCTAGCGGCAGCAACTGGTTTTTATTGCTCATACGTGTGGAGTAACGCTATGATTCAGGTTGAGTCAATGCTGGAAGTTGCAGACAATAGCGGTGCAAGGCGAGTTCAGTGCATTAAAGTACTGGGTGGTTCTCATCGTCGTTATGCATCAGTTGGCGACATTATTAAAGTAACGGTTAAAGAAGCCATTCCTCGTGGTCGTGTTAAAAAAGGCGACGTGATGAATGCAGTAGTTGTACGTACCAAAAAAGGCGTTCGTCGCCCTGATGGTTCTGTGTTGCGTTTTGATGACAATGCTGCGGTATTGTTGAACCAAAATAAAGCACCTATTGCAACTCGTATTTTTGGACCGGTAACTCGTGAACTACGTGGTGATCAGTTTATGAAAATTGTATCACTAGCACCAGAAGTATTGTGAGGTAATCCATGTCAAAATTACGTAAAGGCGATACAGTTATCGTGATTGCTGGGAAAGACAAAGGCAAGCAAGGTACTGTACAAGCTGTAAAAAATGATCGTATTAAAGTAGAAGGCATTAATATTGTCACTAAACATCAGAAGCCAAATCAGGCGACTGGCGTTGAAGGTGGTATTATTAAGCAAGAAGCTTTTCTGCATATCTCAAATGTCGCAATATTAAATGCGCAAACCCAAAAAGCTGATCGTATTACTTATCAGTTCGGCGAAGACGGCAAAAAACAACGCGTCTATCGTTCGAGCGGTGAAGTAGTGGCGACTGCGTAAGACACTAAGGGTGTAATGGTAATGGCAAGATTAAAATCTTTATATAACGATGAACTAAAGCAGAAAATCAAAGAAGAACTTGGTTTGGCGAATGTGATGCAAGTGCCTAAAATCACTAAAATCACACTAAACATGGGTGTAGGCGGCGCGTCTCAAGATAAGAAATTACTTGAAGGTGCAGTAGCTGATATGACCGCGATTGCTGGTCAGAAACCTGTTGTCACCAAAGCGCGTAAATCAGTTGCTGGCTTTAAGATTCGTGAAGAATGGCCAATTGGCTGTAAAGTAACGCTACGCGGTGAGCAAATGTACGAATTTTTAGATCGTCTCGTTGCCATTGCAATTCCTCGTATTCGTGATTTCCGCGGTTTTTCACCTAAAGCCTTTGACGGACGTGGCAACTACTCATTGGGGATCAAAGAACAGATCGTATTCCCAGAAGTAGATTTTGACAAGATTGATCGTATCCGTGGTATGGATGTGACTATCACTACGTCAGCTGGTACTGATGAAGAAGGTCGTGCGTTGCTTAAAGCATTCGGCTTCCCATTTAAATAAGGTAAAGACGTTATGGCAAAGAAGAGCATGATTAACCGCGAATTAAAGCGCGAGAAAATGGTTGCTAAATATGCTGAAAAGCGTATCAAGCTAAAAGAAACTATCAGTGATATGACTGCAAGCGACGAAACTCGTATGGAAGCAATGTTAGAGCTACAAGCTCTTCCACGCAATTCATCACCAGTACGTCTGCGTAATCGTTGTGCTATCACCGGTCGTCCTCATGGTTACTTCCGCAAGTTTGGCTTATCACGCAATATGCTGCGTGAGCGTGTCATGCAAGGCGATGTGCCTGGTGTTCGTAAAGCAAGCTGGTAAGGAGTAACTATATGAGTATGCAAGATACCGTTGGGGATATGCTAACCCGTATCCGTAACGCACAAATGGCTAACAAAGTATCGGTAACAATGCCGAGCTCTAAATTACGTAAATCAATCGCTGATTTGCTAGTTAGCGAAGGTTACGTGGCGAGTGCTGTTGTTACTGAAGAAGATAACAATAAAGCAAACCTATCTATCGAACTAAAATACTTCGAAGGCAAAGCTGTCATCGAAACTATCCAACGTTTTAGCCGTCCTGGTTTACGCCAGCATCGCGGTAAAGACGCTATCCCTACTGTTAAGCAAGGTATGGGTGTTGCTATCGTATCAACAAGCCAAGGTATCATGAGTGATCGTGCTGCACGCGCTGCTGGTATCGGTGGTGAAATCGTCGCATTTGTAGCGTAAGCTATACGACGATGAAGTCTATTTGATGATTGTTAGACTTCTATTGATTGGGTAATGTTAAATTATTTCAAATTGATAGGTGTCTAACACAGTCAACTATGCTAAACTAACACGCTTTTTAGCCTGTTAGTTTTTTCGCTAATATAAAGAAGTTAATTTTTTAAGGAATATTCCTATGTCTCGTGTGGCTAAAGCCCCAGTAGCGCTGCCAAATGGCGTAAGCGTTACTTTGAACGATCGGCAGGTCGAAGTTAAAGGCAAGAACGGCAATTTGTCTTTACGCCTGCATGAATTGGTCGAGCTGAAACAGGAAGATGATGCTATCATTTTCTCACCTACAGTCGATTCAAAAGAAGCGATGATGCATACTGGCACCATGCGCGCTCTGCTTAACAACTATGTTACAGGCGTGAACGAAGGCTTTGAAAGACGTCTTCAATTGATTGGTGTTGGGTACCGCGCACAAGTTACTGGTAATAAAGTAACATTGAACGTTGGTTATTCTCATCCAGTAGAGTATACGTTACCTGAAGGTGTGTCAGCTGAAACCCCAACGCAAACTGAAATTGTTTTAAAATCAAACAATAAACAGCAGCTTGGCCAAGCAGCGGCTAATATCCGTGGTTTCCGTCCACCTGAGCCTTATAAAGGCAAAGGTATCCGCTACAGTGATGAACATGTGATTCGCAAAGAAGCTAAGAAAAAATAAGGTGAGTTGAAATGTTTGATAAAAAAGCAGCTCGTCTGCGTCGAGCTAAGAAAACCCGCGCGCATATCCGTGTCTTAGGCGCTCATCGCTTAACGGTTAACCGCACGCCAAAACATATTTATGCCCAGATTATCTCTCCGAACGGTGGTGAAGTGATTGCTCAGGCATCTACATTGGACGGCAGTTTACGTTCAGGCGCGACTGGCAACACTGATGCCGCAACGTCTGTAGGCCAAATGATCGCAGAACGCGCAAAAGCAGCTGGTATCACTAAAGTTGCTTTTGACCGTAGTGGTTTTAAATATCATGGTCGAGTGAAAGCTTTAGCAGAAGCTGCTCGCGAAAATGGATTGGAGTTTTAATCATGGCTAGAAATGATAAAAATGATAAGAACGAACAGACTGACGGTCTAGTAGAACGCTTAGTTACCGTTGATCGCGTTGCAAAAGTTGTTAAAGGTGGTCGTATTTTCTCTTTCACTGCGTTGACCGTAGTGGGTGATGGTAATGGTCGTGTTGGTTTTGGTCGCGGTAAAGCGCGCGAAGTACCAGCTGCTATTCAAAAAGCTCTAGAAGCTGCCAAACGCAATATGATTACTGTTGATCTTAATGATGCAACTTTGTATCATCCAATCAAAGCACGTCATGGCGCAAGTAAAGTCTATATGCAACCTGCATCTGAAGGTACTGGCGTAATCGCTGGTGGCGCAATGCGTGCTGTATTAGAAGTTGCTGGTGTCAAAGATGTTTTGACTAAATGTTATGGTTCTACCAATACTGCTAACGTTGTTCGTGCAACGTTTAACGGTTTACGTGATATGTCAACTCCAGAGAAGATGGCAGCTAAGCGTGGTAAATCTGTAGACGAAATCTTGGGTTAACTTAGACTAGGTGAGTTACGATGAAAAAAATGAAAGTCACTCAATTTAAATCGGGTGCCCATCGCCTAAAGAGCCACAAAGCGAGCTTGAAAGGATTGGGTTTACGCCGTATTAATCATACTGTTGAAGTAGAAGATACTCCTTCAACCCGCGGTATGGTCAATCGCGTCAACTACATGGTAAAAGTGGAGGAAGCGTAATGGGACTTAGATTAAATGAATTATCACCAGGTGTTGGCGCAAAGAAAACTGCCCAACGTCGTGGTCGTGGTATCGGTTCAGGTCTTGGTAAGACTGGTGGTCGTGGTGTAAAAGGTCAGAAATCTCGTTCAGGTTCTAGCATTCGCTCAGGATTTGAAGGTGGTCAAATGCCTTTATACCGTCGTCTACCAAAATTTGGTTTTACCAGTAAAATGGCAATGAAGACTGCTGAAGTGCGTCTGTCTGAACTGAATAAAATTGAAGGCGATGTGGTTAGCATTGAAACACTTAAAGCTGCCAATCTTATCCGTCATGATATGAAGCGTGCCCGTGTTATGTTGTCAGGCGAAGTTACTAAAGCTTATACTTTTAAAGGTATAAAAGTAACTAAAGGCGCTAAGCAAGCAATCGAAGCTGCTGGTGGTAGCATCGAGGAGTAGTAACGTGTCAAAACAATCAATGTCATCGACTGGTATACCGCTTAATCCATTTGCATTCATACGTAAGTATGATGAATTATGGGCACGCTTATTATTTTTAATCGGCGCATTGATTGTTTATCGTTTAGGGTCACATATTCCAGTGCCGGGCATCAATCCGGTCAACTTGGCTGATCTGTTTTCGCGCAACGAAAATACTATCCTGAGCATGTTTAACATGTTTTCAGGTGGTGCACTAGAACGTATGTCTATCATGGCACTCGGTATCATGCCATATATTTCAGCATCAATTATTGTACAGATGATGTCTGCGGTATTGCCATCGCTTGAAGCGCTCAAAAAAGAGGGTGAAGCGGGACGACGTAAGTTAAACAAGTATACTCGTCAAGGGACACTTGCTTTAGCACTAGTACAGTCATTAGGAATGTGTGCTGGCTTAATCAGTCAAAATCTTACCTTGTCTAGTGGTCTTACCTTCTACATTCCCGCTGTTACTTCTTTAGTAGCAGGTGCAATGTTCTTAATGTGGCTTGGTGAGCAGATTACAGAGCGTGGCGTTGGTAATGGTATTTCAATGCTCATTTTTGCGAGTATTGTTGCTGGTACGCCAGGTATGATTTCGCAGTCTATTGAACAGGTCAATCAAGGTCAAATGAACTTGATTGTACTGTTTATTTTTGCTTTGTTAGGAATCGCGGTTACTGCTGGTATTGTTTATATTGAACGTGCTCAGCGCCGTGTTCCTGTGAACTATGCACAAAAGCAACAACAAGGCCGTAAAATTTATGCTCAACAGCAATCTCATTTGCCGTTGAAACTTAATATGGCAGGGGTCATCCCAGCCATTTTTGCGAGCTCATTGTTATTGTTTCCAGCAAGTTTAGGGCAGTGGGTTGGTCAATCAACTGATCCTACTTTCATACAAAGTATATTACAAAATATGGCGTTGGTATTGTCTCCAGGACAGCCGCTATATTTAGTACTGTTTGGTGCAATGATTATCTTTTTCTGTTACTTCTATACGGCACTAGTATTTAGTCCGCGCGAAGTAGCTGAGAACCTTAAGCGTAGTGGTGCGTATATCCCAGGTATTCGCCCAGGACAACAAACTCAGCGTTATCTCGATCATGTATTAAACCGACTGACCTTTATTGGCGCGATGTATATGACGGTTATTTGTTTAATGCCAATGATCGTCCAGTCATCGTTTGGTGTACCGTTCCATCTTGGGGGTACGTCTTTACTGATTATGGTGGTTGTGGTAATGGATTTCATTTCGCAAGTAAAAGCGCACTTGATGACCCATCAATATCATGATCAGACGTTAATTCAATCGCCCACTCAATCTTAATGAGCGGTACGATATTTCAAGGAGTATGCTATGAAAGTTCAAGCATCAGTTAAGAAGATTTGTGGTAGCTGTAAAGTTGTGCGCCGTAAAGGCCGTGTACATATTATTTGTACAGCTGAACCTCGCCACAAGCAACGTCAGGGTTAATATCTAGTTTCATTAAGTTTTAAACTTTTGTTACTATTTAAATTAATACTTGAAAAATAACGGCGGATGCGATATCATCCGCCACTTGCCGTGTTTATGCAGAATGTTTTATAATACTATTTGTTATTTGGCTTATAGCTAAGCCACTATACATAGCAGTTATAAGAATTCTAGTATTAACAGCAACAAATCTGAAAAATAATGCCTTATTGATAAATAACGCTTATTTTTCTTTAATGGAGAGAAATCAATGGCTCGTATTGCCGGCGTAAACATTCCGGATAATAAGCATGCTGTTATTTCACTAACTTACATCTTTGGTGTAGGTCGTACCACTGCTCAGAAAATCTTAGAAGCAGTTGGCATTGCCCCTACTACTAAAGTTAGTCAGTTAGATGATACACAGTTAGATGCTATCCGTGCACAAGTTGCAAACTATATGACTGAAGGTGACCTTCGTCGTGAAGTTTCAATGAACATTAAACGTTTAGTTGATCTTGGTTGTTACCGTGGTATTCGCCATCGTCGTAACCTACCAGTTAGAGGTCAGAATACCAAGAACAACGCTCGTACTCGCAAGGGTCCGACACGTCCTCTCAAAAGATAATTAACTTAGGAAGCTAAAAGATGGCAAAAGACACTCGTAGTCGCAAGAAGGTGACTCGTCGTTCAGTATCGGAGGGCGTAGCCCATATCCATGCGTCTTTTAATAACACCATTGTTACGATTACCGATCGTCAAGGTAATGCATTGGCTTGGGCCACTTCAGGTGGACAAGGCTTCCGTGGTTCACGTAAATCTACACCATTTGCAGCTCAGGTTGCAGCTGAAGTCGCTGGTAAAGCGGCTCAAGAATATGGTGTTAAGAACATCGACGTTTTGGTCAAAGGACCAGGACCGGGTCGTGAGTCTGCGGTAAGAGCACTAGGTGCATTGGGTTATAAAGTTAACAGCATCTCTGATGTAACCCCAATCCCACACAATGGTTGCCGTGCGCCGAAAAAGCGCCGCGTCTAATATTAAAGACGAAGCTTTTTATCCCAAAAGCTTATAGGAGACATAACAATGGCCCGTTATATTGGACCAAAACTGAAATTATCACGCCGTGAAGGTACAGACTTAGGCCTTAAGTCTGGTGTTAAACCATACGACGTAAAAACTAAGAAAGCTGGTCGTCCACCAGGTCAACATGGCGTAAGCCGTAATAAGACCTCAGAATATGCTCTACAGTTGCGTGAAAAGCAAAAAGTCAAGCGTATTTATGGTGTATTAGAGCGTCAGTTTGCTAATTACTATAAAGAAGCGGCTCGTAAGCGTGGCGCTACTGGTGAAAACTTACTAGCTATGCTAGAAAGTCGTCTAGACAACGTGGTATATCGCATGGGCTTTGGCTCAACTCGCGCTGAAGCACGTCAGCTAGTTAGTCACCGTACTGTTATGGTAAAGAAAGCTGGTCGTGATGAATTTGTTCGTGTGAACATTCCATCAATTCAGCTTCAAGATGGTGATGTCATCGCTATCCAAGAGAAGTCTCGCGAACAGCTACGTATTAAAAATGCTATTGAACTAGCAACACAACGTGGTATTCCAGAATGGCTTGATGTTGATCACAGCAAACTACAGGGCACGTTTAAACAAGCGCCTGATCGTATTGATCTACCTGCTGAAATCAACGAAAGCTTGATCGTTGAGCTATACTCTAAATAAACGTACTGCTCAATGCTATGAATGTAGTATTGAGCAATCAACGTTAATTAAACCAGTTTAATAAATCGAGGTGACATCATGATGCTAAATGCAACTGAGTTTCTAACGCCGAATGCCATTAATGTGGATACGGTTAACGAAACGATTGCGAAAGTCACGCTCGAACCGTTAGAACGCGGCTTTGGGCATACCCTAGGTAATGCTCTACGTCGCATCTTGTTATCTTCATTACCTGGTGCTGCAGTCATTGAAGCTGAGATTGATGGTGTTGACCATGAATACTCAACGCTTGAAGGACTACAAGAAGATGTACTTGACTTGCTTTTGAACCTAAAAGGCTTGGCAATTACGCTTCATGACCAGAATGAAGTATTTTTGACCTTGGATAAACAAGGTCCAGGCACTATTACTGCTGCAGACATCTCGTTACCGCACAATGTAGATATTATCAATCCAGAATTGGTATTAGGCACATTGAGCGATCGTGGTCATCTTAAGATGCGTTTGCGTGTAGTGATGGGTCGTGGATATGAGCCAGCAAACCAGCGCCGTGAAGATGGCGATACTAAAGCAATTGGACGTTTGAAGCTTGATGCAAGTTTTAGTCCTGTGCTTCGTGTTGCTTATCAGGTTGAGAACGCTCGTGTTGAACAGCGTACTGATCTTGATCGTCTTATCGTTGAGCTTGAAACTAATGGCACTATAGATCCAGAAGAAGCAATTCGTAAAGCAGCCACTATTTTACAACAACAGATTTCTATCTTTGTTGACCTAGAAGCTGAAGAAGCGCCTGAGCCTGTGAAAGAAAAAGAAGAGGTTGATCCGGTGCTATTACGCCCTGTGGACGATCTTGAACTAACGGTTCGCTCAGCCAACTGCTTGAAAGCTGAAAACATTTACTATATCGGTGATTTGGTACAACGTTCAGAGACTGAACTATTAAAAACCCCAAATCTTGGTAAGAAATCATTAACGGAAATCAAAGACGTATTAGCGTCTAAAGATTTGGAGCTTGGTATGCGCCTAGATAACTGGCCACCAGCTGATTTACGTGTTGATGATCGCTTTTCTTATCGTAGCCGTTAAACTTTAAGGATTATTGACTATGCGCCATCGTAAGAGTGGAGTCAAGCTGGGTCGTACCGGCAGTCATCGTAAGGCAATGTTTCAGAACATGACTAACTCATTATTTGAGCATGAACTGATCAAAACAACTTTACCAAAAGCAAAAGAGTTACGTCGCGTTGCTGAGCCATTGATCACTATGGCTAAAGAAGACAGCGTTGCTAACCGTCGTTTGGCATTTAGCCGTATGCGTAGCAAAGCTATGGTAGGCAAATTATTTGGCACGTTAGGTCCTCGTTACCAAGCGCGTCCAGGTGGTTATTTGCGTATCGTAAAATGCGGTTACCGTGATGGTGACAATGCGCCAATGGCTTATGTAGAATTGGTTGATCGCGACTAATTTTGCAACAAAGACCTATTTAAAAAAAGCTCCAATTGAATTGGAGCTTTTTTTTGTCTTAATTTTGAATGTTTATACTTTTCATACTATTAATAGTTAATAGTCTAGAGTAATAATGAATCGACATCTGCAGCACCCTGTCTAATAATCTTCGGTTGGCTACTGGTCATATCTATAATCGTGGTTAACTTAGTCGTTTTTATACCTGCATTGATAAGACCGTCTATCTGATTGCCTAACAGTTCTTCAATCTCGAACGGATCGTCTAGAATATCGTCTCTATTAGGCAGTATGAGTGAACTTGTTAAGATTGGCTCATCCATCGCTTCTAGAAGGGCCTGAGCAATAGGATTACTTGGTACTCGAATACCAATCGTTTTTTTCTTGGCATGTGCGAGTTTCTTTGGCACATCTTTTGTAGCATTCAAAATAAAAGTAATAGGCGCTGGGGTATGAGCTTTTAGCTGCTTAAACTGTGCATTATCCACAGTCGCATAATTAGCAATTTCACTCAAATCACGACACAGTAAGGTGAATTGATGTTTATCGTCAAGCTCCCTAATTTGCTTAAGCTTTTCCAGTGCTTCTTTCGCTCCTAGGCGACAACCGAAGGCATAACTGGTATCGGTAGGATAGATAATCAATTGATCTTTACGTAATAGATCAGCAGCTTGCTCAATGAGGCGCGGCTGTGGATTTTCAGGATGAATGTAAAATACCTGCATGATGGTTCCTTATAATTATTGGTTTTTTGTCAGATCTATAAATTTGTTATTAAACATATCATGATGTCGAGCAATATTTTTTTAGGTTAGCAAAGACAATTACGGATGAAGTCATAAGTTTGCAATTTGACAAACAAGGACTGGTTTTACTATTTTTAAAAAATAGATTCAATTATCAGTATAGATCATGGTTGCTATAGTTTTAGTACCAAGGCGTTACAATCCGTAGAGAATCGTTAACGCCACACAGATAAAATTAAAAATGACGAATTCAATGTATTTTGGTCTAGATTACTTTGAATAGCGGACACTAAGAAAGGTATGCAATAAAACTTTGGCATCACGTGGCAAAATATGTGGTTTTGCTAAATACTCTTCTACTTGAAGATAAACGTCGTTAGCAAAAGTGCTGCTACTGGTATCGAATGTCGCAAACAAATTGTCCTGTGACACTTGAAACGTGCGTCCACATGCCAAAGTAAATAAGCACTCTAATGCTTGTGGTTTGATCTCCACGCGCTCAAATGCCTGCTGCTGAGCGGCAGAGCGCCCATCTGGCGCGTACCAATAGCCAAAATCACTAAGGGTACGTCGCTTTTCGCCCGCAACGCACCAGTGGCTCATTTCGTGCAGTGCGCTGGCAAAGAAACCATGAGCAAATTCAATTCTTGCAGGGCTATTATCATGAGCAGGGAAATATTCGGGCTCTCCTGAGCTACGAGCTAAGATAACTTTTTGGTCGGCAAACAAGGTGTTGAATACTTGAATCAGCCAATCTGTCGCTGTCTGCTCGATATGCTCAAAAGAATACTGGGAATGATCGTCTATATTAATATTAGAGAATTTTTGCCATTCAGTTCTCCAGACTGCTAAGCGAGCTGGTCGTTCAGAGAGCAAAGTATCAACAGTACTTTTCTCAATAGGATTTTGTAGGTCAGTTAAATGTTGCAGCAGCTGTTTGGCTTTAGCACAAGACAGTAGCGTAGAGAAATCAGTTTTATGGTGAAATGACGTCATAGATAAAAGGCTGACCGAGTAGAAGGTAAGAATATTAAAAAGGCATGCCAAACCAAGTCATATAAAAGAATTTTAACATACTAGCGCTAGCGCAGCTGGGTGCTTTCCTTTAGTATGGCAGGCAATATTATACACCGTTTTGATGAATGAGGCCTCGCATGTCAAGCACTCCAGAAAGTAAACCGTCAGCACTGCAATCTGATCATAATAAAACGCCTGTCACCAATAGCATGCCTGAGCACATCTCTTTAGACAAGTGGGCAGATACTGGTTATGAGTGGTCGGGAGAAATAGAGCCGAATATCTTTAAGCGTCTTGCTGTTTCTTTGTCAACTGAACACGAGCAATCAAAAACTAAGATCGATGCCAATTTATATCGCCGCAATAATGTACTACATTTGGCGTTTACTTTGACTGGTGAGGTTTGGCTCACTTGTCAGCGTTGTCTACAGCCAGTTGCTATTGACTTATCTGATGACTATGACATTGCTTTGTTAGAAAATGACAGCCAAGTACGCTTAGTCAATGAAGAACAAGACTATTTATTGCTTGATGAAGTCGTTACTGAGCAGTCGCCAGAGCATCTATTACCATTTAAAAAGCTAGTAGAAGATGAGATTCTATTAAAGATTCCAATGGCACCAAAGCACGTAGATTGTGAAATGACGGTTGAGCAGTTTGGTGAAATTCCAGAGGAAGAAGAAACAGAAAATCCTTTCGCTGCTTTGGCGTCACTCAAAGGTAAGCTATAACGACTTAAGTATTTATTAATCGTCTTATATCCTTTTTGCTACTTTGTGCAGAAGAGTGGAAAGCAGGGCTTTATTAATCGAATAAACATGCGTATAATGTCCGGTTTATTGCATTCTAGCAACGAGTTACTTGCTGATAGACGCTGACTAAGCAAATTCTATCGAATTTAGACATGGTTAGTACTTCTCTGTAAGTGGCAATATATTTAATTACTGATGCTTAAGACTTAGGTTGTTGTGATTATATGATCTTCGTCAGTGTCAACTGAAGCTGAATTTTTAAGCTTATCCCTTTTTAGTATAGGAGCTATATCATGGCTGTTCAAAAAAGTCGTAAAAGCCGTTCGCGTCGTGACATGCGCCGTTCACATCATCGTATGGAAGTGGCTGAGCTAAGCGTAGATGCTACCACTGGTGAAAAACATCGTCGTCATCACATGACCAAAGATGGTTTCTACCGTGGCCGTCAACTATTTAAAGTCAGTCAAGACGCTTAAGTCCTTGACTGTCTGATATCTAATAAAAAGGTAATGATAATACTGGTGATTGTCGTTACTTCTTTGCAACCATTATTAGATAAGATGTTGTAAGTTAAAAAAGCCAAGTTATTTCGCTATCATATATTATGTGGCTGGATAACTTGGCTTTTTGTTATAAGTTTTTTATCACTGATATCTTAAGTATATTTTATGCTGAATTTTCAGTGGATATCAGAATGAGTTGGTACGATTCGTCCTTTTAGCGCTTGTAGTGTATTTACCTGTATGCGTTTGGAGTGCATTCACTATGACTATGATAATAGTGTCTGTCAGTGTATAGTTCGTTGAGGCGTGATTGTTTAGACAAGTAATGATAATGATAGCTTGATACAATATCTAAAAAATATTATTTAATATCTAATAAATAGTATCTAACAATATAATATTCCCCATCGTTTTTAGGGATGTTTCCAATTAAATAAGGACCGTTGGTTATGGATTCTGTACCCGATATGGCAAAAAAGCAGCCTATGCGTATTGCAGTGATTTTTCCTGGGCAAGGATCACAAGTAGTTGGAATGATGAGTGAGCTTGCTGAAATTTATCCAGAGATTCGTGATACGTTCACTGAAGCAAGTGATGCACTTGGTGAAGATCTGTGGGCTATCTGTCAAGATGAAGACAAGCTCAATCAAACTCAATATACTCAACCAGCTTTATTAACGGCCAGTATCGCGATATGGCGTATATTAAAACAGAAAATAACCATAAAACCTTCTTATTTAGCTGGGCATTCTTTAGGTGAATATAGCGCGCTGTGTGCCGCTGACGTCATATCACTGGCTGATGCAGTAAAGCTGGTACATAAGCGCGGTCAGTTAATGCAGGACGCTGTGGTAGGCATTGACACGGCGATGGCAGCCGTATTAGGTCTTGAAGACAATCGAGTCGAGAATCTGTGCGAACAAGCGACAGAACATGTCGATGGTGCGGTAGTTGGTGCTGCCAACTTTAACAGCCCAGGCCAAGTTGTCATTTCTGGCAACGCGGTTGGTGTTAACGCCGTGATCGATAAAGTACAAAATACAGGCAAAAAAGCCATTTCTTTAAAGGTCAGCGTGCCATCACATTGTGCTCTCATGGAACCTGCCAGTAATGCATTGGCGGAGATATTAGCGGACATCAAGTTTGATCAAGCAACCATTCCTGTTATCCAAAATCGTTATGCGCGTATTGAGAGTAGTGCGATAGGGATCAAGCAGGCACTGACTGAACAGTTGAGTCAACCGGTGTTATGGTCGAAGACGATGCAAGAGCTGACTGACAAACAAATCAATATTTTAATAGAATGCGGTAGTGGCAATGTATTGAGTAATCTGGCCAAGCGTCAGTCACAACCAATTACTAGCTATCCTACTGACAAGCCTGCTCGTCTTGATAAATTAATGGAGATATTATCATGAGTCGTACAATTACATTAGTCACTGGTGCCAGTCGCGGTATCGGTAAAGCAGTTGCTAAGCGCTTTGCTAAAGAAGGTCATTTTGTCATTGGGACTGCAACCAGTGAAAAAGGTGCTGAGCTTATCAACGATTACCTCCATGATACTGGCGGTATTGGCAGAGTTTTAGATGTACGCGATACGGCCCAAATTGATAAATTGTTTGAAGAGATTGAAAGCGTCTATGGCGCTGTCCAAGTATTGGTAAATAATGCTGGTATCACGCAAGATGGGCTATTGATGCGCATGAAAGATGATGATTGGAGCAATGTCATTGATACCAATTTGACCTCGATCTACCGTATGAGCAAACGTGCTGTACGCGGTATGATGAAAGCACGCCGTGGACGTATTATTAATATTACTTCTGTTGTTGCGCAAATGGGTAATGCTGGACAATCTAACTATGCCGCTACTAAAGCAGGGGTAGAGGGATTTAGCCGTACCTTGGCGCGTGAGATTGGTTCACGACAAGTCACTATCAACTGCGTTGCCCCAGGTTTGATTGAAACAGATATGACTGATGAGCTTGATGAGCGCCTATTGAATTCTATGTTAGATGCTGTGCCAATTAGCCGTCTTGGTCAGCCAGAAGACATCGCAGCTGCTGTACATTTTCTAGCAAGTGATGAAGCCAGTTACATTACAGGAGCCGTGATTCCAGTCAATGGCGGCATGTATATGTAGGTCAAGAATAAGCGTTACATAGTTATAATAAAGTTCTAATAAAAAACTGTGTGAACGAGTGTAAACTATAATAAAGGGTGCTATAATGACGGACACTTTTATATCAAAGCCCTGTATTATAGTAAGGCTTTATCAGATCGTCGTTAAACCGTAAAACCTTTATAAGGCAGTTAGACGACTTATTAACTTAAAAATATCACTTTATATAAAATGTCATAGTATCTAACCATAGGGCTATGGCAGTTTGTCAAAATAATAGATCAAAGAGGAGAAATCTATATGAGTAATGATACCGAGCTAAGAGTTAAATCCGCAGTAGCTGAGCAATTGGGTATGAATGTTGAAGATATCAGCAATGATGCTTCATTCATGGAAGATCTAGGTGCAGATTCATTAGACCTAGTTGAATTGGTAATGTCATTTGAAAGCGATTTTGGTATTACTATTCCTGATGAAGATTCAGCAGAGTTAACCACTGTACAAAAAGCAATTGATTACGTACAAGCACAGCTATAGTCCTTTAGACACTTAGCATATTTTGTATGACCGCCTATCTATTGAGATAGGCGGTTTTTTTTGTGCCTATTATTGGTAGCAGTTGTTCATCAATATTTTATGAAAAATCGTATTAACATAAACTACGTCAAATCAACATTACTCAACATACTCTTACTATCCACTTTGTAGAACTTTAACTATACTCGTAATGGTTGAAAGCAACCAGCAACGGCTAAACATATATGGATTTGCCGTCAAAAATAATCACAAAAAATAAATAGTAATATTTAAAGGAGTAGTAACATGGGTGTATTTAGTTTTGCAAAAGACATCGGCGAGAAAATTTTCAATCGTGACGATGCGAAACACGACGCAAAAACCGAGACAAAAGCATCAGAAAACGCAACTAAGCCAGCTGGTACAACAGCTGCTAATAACGAACCTTCAGCGCAGTCAGTAGCCAACCTTCTGCTTCGTCGTATTCAGCAGCAGAATCTGAACATCAGTAATTTACAGATTAAATATAACGGTACGACTGATACCGCAGAGATCAGTGGTAAAGCTAAGACACAGGCAGATCGTGAAAAAGCAATTATAGCCATTGGTAATGTGCAAAATGTTGCCAAAGTCATTGATAATATTGATATTGAAGAAGATGCTCCTGAATCTACGATGTACACGGTAAAATCTGGTGATAGCTTATCTAAAATCGCTCAAGACGTTTATGGTTCAGCGAATGACTACACGAAGATCTTTGAAGCAAACAAACCAATGCTTTCTGATCCAGACAAAATCTATCCAGGTCAAGTATTACGCATTCCTAAGCCATAACTATAGCGATATGAACTATAACGTGAAGTTAAAATTGCTTTAACAGTTTATATCTAACTAAAAAACGCCTCTTTTAAGGGGCGTTTTTTATTGGGTTTCTTTTAAAAATTAGATCATCTAGATGAATGTCGATTGGATTAAGCATACGATCTAGATGAGTTAAATCACTTGATTAATCAGCAATATTTTTGAGTTTGTTATTTTGCTCTGTGATTGCCCAATTAATGTGCTCATCAAGCATGTCATTGTGTTTGCCCAGTTTGGATTGTAATTGGATGATAGTGTCCACGTTACCGTTCGCATTTCCCAGTCCAATAGCAATATTGCGCAAAAAATTGATATAGCCTGTACGGCGAAGCGGGCTTCCTTCCGTTTTTTTCATAAAGTCTGATTCTTGCCATTGCCAAAGTTCTAGCAAACTGCTGTTATCGAGGTCGTGGCGGGCAGAAAAGTCTTCTACTGGAGTAATGTTGGCATAACGATTCCATGGACAAATCAGCTGACAGTCATCACAGCCAAACACACGATTGCCAATAGCGCGGCGGTACTTTAGGTCAATAATGCCGTCGTGTTCAATCGTGAGGTAAGAGATGCAAGCGGCAGCATTAAGCTTGTAAGGTGCCACAATCGCTTGAGTCGGACAAATATCAATACAGGCGCTACAACTGCCACAGTGCGCCTTAACTGGCTTATCATCAGGCAATTCAAGACTAATAAACAATTCACCCAGTACAAAAAAAGAGCCCCCTTGCTTATTGAGCAATAAGGTATGTTTTCCTGTCCAGCCAAGACCAGCGGCATCTGCAATAGGCCGCTCAAAAATAGGGGCAGAATCGCTAAAAGGTCTAAAAATAAAATTCTGTTCTGAACCGATATCAAGATGCTGCCATTCAGGCAGCATGGCTTCAATTTTTAACGCCAATTGTTTTAAACGACTGCGCATGGTTTTATGATAATCGCGTCCTCTTGCATAACGTGCAATGATGCCTTGATTGGGACGGTCGTTATCACTAACAGTGCGAGGTGCTGGCGCTTGGGTCAGATAATCCATACGCACGCTGATGATGGTCTTTGCACCCTCTACCAGCTGATCAGGATTAGCACGCAAATGGTGATTGTTGTGCATGAATTGCAATTGACCTTCGTAACCTTCCTCCAGCCATTTCTGTAGCTGTACAATTTGCTTAGCGAACAAAGGGTGGTGAACGGATAGGAAGCCACAATCAGCAAACCCTAAAGTTTGTGCTTGCGTCTTAATCCACTGTTTGACATCTGCCGTGGTTGCAAACACAGAGGGATTATTAACAGCGATCTTTTTTGTTTTGGTTGATATTTGCTGGTTTAGAGCACGTGACGAGTTTGAGTCAGAAGCGTTATTCATGTGAGGCAAACAGTATTGATTTGAATATCGTTATGATAAGCCAGTGAGCGATGAGCGCAAGTATAAAAGCAAATAAACTTACATTCATATTGATACACAAGTCCAAGCAAGCTTTGCTAAGCTAATAATACTAAAAAATAAGCAATTCTTATGGTGATAAAAACAAATCAATAAAAATTTGAGGGTCTATTATGCAAACGCATTTTAATTTATTGGGTAAAAAAACCACAACTCCGATAGCGCTTTATCGTAGCGATCAACTCTATGCAATGGAGCAGGCATGGTTTGTAGAAGGTCATGATAGCTTCGGGTTAATGAAACAAGCCGCGTGGCAGATGGCGCAGCACATTGAGCAGATTTACCATCAAAAGTCTTTGAATAAGAATTCATCAGAAAGGACTGAGATGTATTTTTACCAGACGCGCATGCCTCGGGCCAAGGTTTGGATAGGAAAAGGCAACAACGGCGGTGACGGCTGGCTTATTGCTTATTATCTACAGCAAGCTGGCTGGCAGGTACAGGCGATAACGGTAGGTTTTGAAAGCCAAGATTTTAAAGTAAGTGATACGACTGAGAACTCCAAAGCAGCAAGCGCGCCAACTGACGCTAAAAAAGCGTTAAAGATAGCCTTATCTGCTGATGGCGACTATCAACGCTTTGAAGAAATTGCCAATGCTCGGGAAGAGGCAAAAATATATACTTGGCAAGCTGATGTTCATATTGATGCGCTGTTTGGCATTGGGCTGGATCGTAAACCCGAGGGCATTTATCAGCAAGCAATTCAAGCTTTTAATCAGTCGACTCAAAATGATGACGCATTGGCAGTAGCAGTTGATGTTCCTAGTGGATTGGTTGCTTCTACGGGCGAAGTGTTTGACCGCGTAGCAATACAGGCAGATGTGACCTTGTGTCTTATCGCGCGAAAATTTGGCTTGCATACCAAGGATGGGGCAGACTACAGCGGAGAGGTGCTTGATATACCGCTAATTCCTTATCAAAAGACGCGTCAGCAAGTCTTAGCTCGTAATGGCAACGACCAAGCGCAAGACGATCAAGCACTAATACCAGTCGCTATGTTATTAAATACAGCGCATCGTTTAAATGCACGCCGCCAAAACAGTTATAAAGGCAGCTATGGCCATGTACTTATTCTCGGTGGTAATCGTATTAACAGCTCACAGGGGATGGGCGGGGCCGCAATTTTGTCTGCCTCTAGTACGATGGCGGCAGGCGCAGGAAAAATGACTGTTGCTTGTCATACTGCTTTTCACGGTGCTTTGTTGACGGCATTACCAGATGCTATGACCATTGATCTACATGACTTAGAAGGCGTAAAGCGCTTAATCAAAGCGGCTAGTGTCATCGCTATTGGTATGGGATTGGGACGAGATGAAAAAGCAAAAGCATTATTTATAAGTTATATACAAGCTGCTATCACAGAGAAAAAGCCAATGGTTATCGATGCCGATGGTTTATATCATTTGGCATCATTGCAGATGGAAAAGCATGCGCTTATCAATCAACTGCGAGAGCATAGTATTCATTATCAAGTATGCTTAACGCCGCACAGTGGTGAAGCGGCTAGATTGCTTGATAAAAAGGTAAAGGAGATAGAAAGCGATAGATTGTCAGCGATAAAAAGTCTTACGGCCACTTATGGTGGAGACTGGGTGCTTAAAGGAGCAGGGTCTGTAATATTGGAGCACGGATCGGAGCTTGCGCAGGTTTATGTTTGCGGTGTCGGTAATGCTGGCATGGCAACAGCGGGTATGGGCGATGTACTATCGGGCGCCATCGCTGGGTTATTGGCACAACAAGATCTTGAGCCTGCGATGCGCAGCTTGCATCAGGCAGCGGTTATTCATGGTTTAGCAGGAGATATACTGGTTGATCGGTATAAAGGTTGTAGCAGTGATGATACGCTACTGGTGGGACAACGAGGGCTACAGGCTCAAGACATGCCAGCAGCCATTCGTCATGTAATGCAGTTGGGAGTGATGTCTAAAGACTAGGTAGTAGGGTTGCAATACTGATTGATTGCCTGCTGGACACGCTCGCGCTTAAGCTCGATCTCGCGACCATCTAGATACTGACGTTTACCACTAGCGTCCATCTCATAGATGCGTCCACCGACATTGAGGTTGGTCAAATTGTTGCGTAGTGACTGGCAACGTTGAGCATTGGCTTGAGCGTCTTGTTCTTTAATACGCGCTTCTAGCTGTGCCACTCGCTGTTCCTCAGCGCTTTGAGTATTGGCGTCTTGATTGGCATCTGTTTTGCCTGCCATCTGTCCTGAATTGTTTTGTCGCCCATCGCTACGAAACTCAATTATCTCAACGTTTTTGGCATTTTGTGGCGCAAACTGACTGTATTTGACTTCGCCATGCGCACCAATGGACTTGTACACCTGAACCGCTTGACTGGTATTCATTGACAGCATTAGCACACACGCAGTACTGATAAGCAGTTTGGCCGTGTTATTGATCTTGAACGCATATGCCATTGTTGCAATCCTCTTAATTGATAAAAACAGATTTATATATAAGCGTAAATATAACATCTGAGTGTTCTAATGGTATTAAAAATGTATGTTCAGCTGATTTTAACAAATTATTCTTATGAATGTATATTATTTAATAACCAATAGTTAGGTATGGGCTTTAGAATTTTTTCTTGACAATGGCTGCCAAACCACCGAATATAATAACAGTTGATTGGTCAGTGAACGGCTTTTATTACATCGCCGTGGCACTTGAAAGTAATGACTATGAGTGA
This sequence comes from uncultured Gammaproteobacteria bacterium, assembly GCA_963744895.1. GTDB lineage: Bacteria > Pseudomonadota > Gammaproteobacteria > Pseudomonadales > Moraxellaceae > Psychrobacter. The sequence continues at coordinate 43,257 of CAVUUW010000003.1, read as the reverse complement.
CTTATCGGTGGCTTATTTAGTGTTATTTTCTTTGTGACAATGAAATGAGAGATAGTGGTTACTATCGATAGCCTTATTGCATTGTCTCCGGACTTATCTGTCTACAATGACTAAGATAAACTTATTATTTAACATTCGCTTCATCTAATGTTGGCGACTGTATCAAATTGACACTGTATTTGAGTATGAAATTCTCGCACCAAGCCAGTCGTAAAATCTAATGATTTTATAAAGTGACATCGGTTATAAATAAGGTCATGAGAAATTTCGGCTATGAAAGTAGTTTACTCTAAAGACATACAAGGCGTTGTCGTCTGTCAATTTATACAAGTTTTGACCAATAGCGGATTGATACTAAGCATAAATAATAAGCCTCTTTATAGGTGCGTTCGCATCTTGTCGTAGTATACCGATAAACGCCTGTCACAAAACTGACCTTATATATTGCTGGAACACAGCGCGCACAAGTTCTTGCTTCGAGTAAGCATTGACTTTCATTTTTATAAAATGAGCAACAGTGTGCAAACGTAGTTGTTTTCTTCAATGAAATAACGCAATTTTTTGCCACAAAAAAAGGTGATGACAGTGACGCAAACCACGCAAAGTCCAAACATGACTGGACATACCCAAACGGGTGATGCCGCCAAAAACTTTGAAAAGAAACAACAGCGCCTTGCTGAAAACAGCGATCAGCCTGTAAAGTTGTCTGGTGCTGAGATATTGGTGCAATCGCTAACTGATGAGGGCGTCAAATATATCTTTGGTTACCCAGGTGGCGCTGTACTCCATATTTATGACGCCTTGTTTAAGCAAGAAAATATCGAACACATATTGGTACGTCACGAGCAAGCTGCCGGCCATATGGCAGATGCCTATTCACGAGTCACTGGTAATACGGGTGTTGTGCTAGCCACATCAGGTCCTGGTGCAACCAATACCGTGACGGCTATTGCGACCGCCTTTATGGACTCAGTGCCGATGGTCGTGATTGCAGGTCAGGTGCCAAGTAGCCTAATCGGCGAAGACGCTTTCCAAGAAACGGATATGGTTGGCGTGTCACGTCCTATCGTTAAGCATAGCTTCCAAGTGCGCCATGCTAGCGAAATTCCCATGATTGTCAAAAAAGCCTTCTATATTGCGCAGTCTGGCCGCCCAGGCCCTGTCGTTATTGACGTACCAAAAGACATGACTGCCCCTAATGAAAAGTTTGCGTACGAATATCCAAAAGATGTCTTCATACGTTCTTATCAGCCTTCATTAAAAGGTCACAGTGGTCAGATCAAAAAAGCGGTTGAGACCTTATTAGCGGCGCAGCGTCCGGTCATTTATGCGGGTGGTGGTGTGATTTGGAGTAAGGCGCATGAGGAGCTAACTGAGCTTGCCCATCGTCTTAATCTACCAGTGACCAACACTCTAATGGGTCTTGGTACTTTCCCTGGCTCTGATGATCAGTTCTTAGGTATGTTGGGCATGCATGGTACTTATGAGGCTAATATGACCATGCATCATGCTGATGTTATTCTAGCTGTGGGTGCTCGTTTCGATGACCGCGTGACCAATAACGTCAAAAAATTCTGTCCGAATGCGACAATTATCCATATTGATATCGATCCGGCCTCAATTTCTAAAACGATTCTCGCTCATATTCCTATCGTTGGCGATATAAAATCTGTATTGACGGATATGCTGGATATTATTGGGGATGATAAAACGCTTGAGCAGCATGCATTGCTAGATTGGTGGTCACAGATTAACGAGTGGCGCAAGCGTCATGGCTTACGTTATGACACCAGCACAGATGAAGGGATTAAACCACAAAGTGTTGTTCAGGCATTGTGTAAGATCACGGACGGCAAAGCGATTATCACAAGTGATGTAGGTCAGCATCAGATGTTTGCTGCGCTTTACTACACTTACAATGAGCCGCGTCAATGGTTGAATTCAGGTGGACTTGGAACAATGGGCGTTGGTTTGCCATACGCAATGGCAGCGAAGCTGGTCAACCCTGAACGTGATGTAGTGTGTATTACAGGTGAAGGCTCTATTCAAATGAATATTCAAGAGCTATCGACTTGCCTACAATACAATTTACCAGTCAAAATTTTAAACTTAAATAACGCACAATTGGGCATGGTTAAACAATGGCAAGATATGTTGTATGAAGGTCGTCATGCGCAGTCTTATATGAACTCCTTACCAGATTTTGTGAAATTGGCTGAAAGTTATGGTCATGTTGGTATCAAGATTACCGATCCTGCGACCATGGAGGCACAATTGGCTGAAGCAATGGCCATAAAAGACAGACTGGTATTTATCGATGTTTACGTCGATCGTAATGAGCATGTTTATCCAATGCAGATTGCTGGACAAGCCATGCGTGATATGTGGTTAACAAAAGGGGAGCGTACCTAATGCAACAACACCTTATTTCGGTATTGATGGAAAATGAAGCGGGTTCGTTGTCGCGGTTGGTGGGCTTATTCTCACAACGTGGTTATAATATTGAGACACTTAACGTTGCGCCTACTGATGACCCAAGTATTTCACGTCTGACGCTTACCACTATTACGTCACCTGAAAGAATTGAGCAAATTACCAAGCAATTGCATAAGTTGATTGAAGTCGTTAAAGTACAAAATCTGTCAGATAATGTACATGTCGAACGCGAATTGATGCTCATTAAAGTACGTGCCACTGGCAATATTCGTGAAGAAATCAAACGTAGCGCTGATATTTTCCGCGCACAAATTGTTGACGTTAATGCCAATCTATACACGATTCAAATTGTCGGTGATAAGGCAAAGCTTGATGGCTTCATCGATGTACTTGGTCGCGAACGTATTATGGAAGTGGTGCGCTCAGGTGTGATTGGTATTGCACGCGGTGAAAAAACACTTAGCTTATAACTTGCATTCATTTATTTATTTTCAATAGCGTATTTTAAACTTATTTATTCAGAACTTAACACAGCGCTTAGATAGCAAATCACTTTTATATAGTGATTGTAAATTAAGCGCTCATTTATCCATGGCAAGCCATGATTGAGGAAAAGGACTCTACTTATGAACGTATTTTATGACAAAGATTGTGACCTATCGATTATCCAAGGTAAAAAAGTGGCCATTATTGGTTACGGTTCACAAGGCCATGCCCACGCGCTTAACCTTCAAGATTCAGATGTCGACGTAACTGTTGGTCTACGTGCAAATTCAAGCTCTTGGAAAAAAGCCGAAAACGCTGGCTTAAAAGTTGCTGAAGTAGAAGAGGCAGTAAAAGCGGCTGACGTGGTCATGATTTTGACGCCTGATGAGTTCCAAAAACAACTTTATAGTGAAGTGATCGAGCCAAACATTAAAGAAGGCGCGACATTGGCTTTCGCTCATGGCTTTGCGATTCATTACAACCAAGTTGTACCACGTGGCGATCTTGATGTGATTATGGTTGCTCCTAAAGCACCAGGTCATACCGTGCGTTCTGAATTCACTAAAGGTGGCGGTATCCCTGACCTTATTGCTATCTATCAAGATGCATCGGGTCAAGCCAAGCAAGTAGCGCTTTCTTATGCAGCGGGTGTTGGTGGTGGTCGTTCAGGTATTATTGAAACCACGTTCAAAGACGAAACTGAAACTGACTTATTTGGTGAGCAAGCCGTTCTTTGTGGCGGTGCAGTAGAGCTCGTCAAAATGGGCTTTGAGACGCTAACAGAAGCAGGCTATGCACCAGAAATGGCTTACTTTGAGTGTTTGCATGAGCTTAAGCTTATCGTTGACTTGATGTATGAAGGCGGTATCGCTGACATGAACTATTCAATCAGTAACAACGCTGAGTACGGCGAATACGTGACTGGTCCTGAAGTCATCAATGAGCAATCTCGTGAAGCCATGCGTAATGCGCTAAAACGCATCCAGTCTGGTGAATATGCGAAAATGTTTATCTCTGAAGGGGCAACCAACTATCCATCAATGACTGCGCGTCGTCGTAATAACGCTGAGCATCAAATTGAGACGACTGGTGCCAAACTACGTGGCATGATGCCTTGGATTGGTGGCAATAAGATCATCGATAAAGACAAAAACTAAGCCAGTTTTAGATATTATAATACTTAGCTAATCACAAAAACCCATGTTATTAATCAATAGCATGGGTTTTTTAATGGGGTTCATCTAAGCGTTATTTAATCATTTTCTGATGACTGTTTTTCCGACGGTTTATTGTCACGGGTTGAAAACCAGCAATCATTGCCTAATATAGAAAAGCGTCATTATATTCGTTAACGGCTCGTGCAACTAAGCGATAAATCTTGTTTCTGAACCGTTAGATAGCGAAGCAGTTTCTCATTCTTATTTTCCATAGATTACAGGTTGTATGTTGTGCAAATATCTTATCCTGACTGGCTGACGCCGCAATTCGTATACGTAACTCTTAGCGCCGTAATAGCAGTGTTAATTTGGATAGAAGGAGAGATGCTCAAAAAAACAGATGGCAAATTGCCACAATCTAAGTTTTTTCAAGTCAGCTCACTCCTTGATACATTGTGGTTTTTTATATCCGTCGCCATGTTATACATCATTGATTTGACACCTTTAGCCATTGCTGTACCAGCTGCTTATGGTATTTATACGACTTTTGGCTGGGTATATGGAACGAAGTTATTAAAACGTAAAGGCGTGCCTGACTCTCCCAAGGACTTGGTTATACCTGCCAAATACATCGCGTATAGTCAGTCATTTTCGCTGATATTTTTTGCGCTTTGTTTATTAGTATTGAGTTCTCCTTGGCTACCTGTCCTCCATTAAAATGTTTTTAGATTATTGCTAGATAGCATTAAGTTATCTCATTTTATATCTAAATGAATATTTATTTCTATAAAAAGTATAATAGCTAATAATAAAATTTCATTAATATCAGCATCTTAATGATAGTGTTGACTGATATGTAAATGGTTTCAACTTGAGCATAGCTGGTTACAAAAATCATCAATTTAAGCGGTTGCGCTTATCAAAAGCTGTTATAATCAAGTTGTACTTGAGAGTTTGTAGGTAAAAACCTTATGTTATTTTTGAGGTAGTTTGAAGATATTAATCATCAAACCAAGCAAAAAACGATTTGAGTATATATCAATTAATCGGTGACGACACAAGTCTCACCAACAGTTAAGAGTTAGGAAAATTTATGTCAGATAAAGTTGAAGGCACTGTAAAGTGGTTTAATGAAGCTAAAGGTTTTGGTTTTATCGCTCAAGACAATGGCGGACAAGATGTATTCGCACATTACAGCGCTATCCAAGGTAATGGTTTCAAAACTCTAGCCGAAGGCCAAAAAGTGTCATTCATCTTAGGTGATGGCAAAAAAGGCCCACAAGCTGAGCAAATCGAAGCTATCTAATCTTACTTCCTATTAAGCAAGCTGATTTTCAGTAAGTTTAATGACAGTTAGATCATCAATATGCATTGATTACTTTGTTTGTTAAAACAATAAAAATACTGTTTCAACTTTAAAAAAAAGCAACCTCTCATCAGGTTGCTTTTTTTATACGGTTTTTTCATACGAATTTCTTATATAAGCTTTTGTGTAAAAGTGAAAGAGAAGGGTTGTTGATCATAAGCATTGTGAGACAATAAAATTGTAAAATGATAAAAATATCAATGTAATAAATAGGCAATTAAAAAGGGGATATTATGAATTGGGAGACTTGGTTATCATTAGATTGGCAACAAGTACTCGGTATCTCTCTATCGGCGGTAGGGTTTTATATAGTCCTCATGTTGTATACACGGCTGATGGGTTTACGTAGTTTCTCCAAGCTTTCAAGTCATGATTTTGCCATGACCGTTGCAATCGGAAGCATACTGGCCTCAACGGTTTTATCTGATAAGCCATCTCTGCTCCAAGGTTTGTTTGCGGTTGCCGTATTATTTCTTATCCAAGGGTTTATCTCAGTTGTTAGGCGCAAAATAAAACCGTTAAAAGCCTTAATTGACAATCAAGCCATCATATTAATGGCACATGGCGAATATTTTGAAGACAATTTAAAAGAAGCCAATCTAAGTACCAGTGATGTTCAGGAAGTATTGCGTAAGAACGGCATCAAATCTAAGACTGAAATATTTGCCGTTATCATGGAAACCACAGGCGATATGAGTGTGATCAAAAATAATAACGCCAAGCCTGACTGGACTTTGTTCAATGACATACGCGATAGTGAGCTGCTGATCAGGCCTGACAACAGTACCTCTCACCGTTAGCTTAGTATGCTGATATTTTTACAGCCATAACATTTGGATTGATAAAACAATAACAAAACGTAAAATGAATTTAATCTTGGCAATGCTATAAAGGTAGAGACGATTTATAATTTAAACGGAAACAAGCGGTGAAAAACTGTGCTTATAAACTATTTTTTATAGAATGGTGACAAATTTATGACGCATTATTCACGGCGTTGTCTTGACCTTAGGTCTGTGCTCACGCAAGATACATAGGTCTGATAATAACGGTTGGCTTAGCTTTGGCAGGATTATCAATAGGAAAGATGATAGTAGTACATATTGCTATGTCAACTTGTCTTACTTCATTTTCTGCTGAATCACAACAACCTTGAGTACAATTTTGAACGACAATTGGAACCACAACGAAACTTTGGTTCTTAACTGATATTTTTTAACTCATAACATTAATAAACGAGGAACGTATGAAAGCATTAGTAGCGGTCAAGCGTGTCATTGATTATAACGTAAAAGTTCGTGTAAAAGCCGATAACTCTGGCGTTGATCTATCGAACACTAAAATGTCTATCAACCCATTTGATGAGATTGCAGTCGAAGAAGCCGTCCGTTTAAAAGAAGCGGGCGTCATTGATGAGATCATTGTCGCTTCAATTGGGCCAAAAGAGTCACAAGAGCAAATTCGTGCCGCCCTAGCATTGGGTGCTGATCGTGGTGTATTAGTGGTAAGTGACGAAAAACCATATCCATTACAAGTTGCCAAAATCCTTAAAAGTATCGCTGAAACTGAAAGCACAGATATCATCTTGCTAGGTAAGCAAGCGATTGATGACGACAACAACCAAACGGGTCAGATGCTAGCGGCATTAATGGGTATCGGTCAAGGTACATTTGCCTCAGAAGTGAAGGTTGAAGGCGATAAAGTCAACGTCACGCGTGAAATCGATGGCGGCTTACAAACGGTTGCGCTTGATTTGCCAGCAGTCATCACGACTGACCTGCGTCTGAATGAGCCACGTTATGCAAAATTGCCTAACATCATGAAAGCGAAGAAAAAACCACTTGACGAAAAAACGCCAGCGGATTTTGGTGTTGATATGACGTCTAAGCAAGAAATTATTAAAGTTGTGCCACCTGCTGAGCGTAAAGCTGGTATTACAGTAGGTTCAGTTGACGAATTGGTTGATAAGCTAAGAAATGAAGCAAAAGTAATCTAATACTTCATGAAAGCCTATGTTGTACGAAGTTGTGGTGCCTGAGTGGTTTTACATAAGCTTAAGGGTTTAAGGACTTTGTACATAAATAACCGAATGAATAGATGACACAAAAAATAAAGGATTAAAACCATGGCAATTTTGGTATATGCAGAACATGACAATGCCAGTCTTAAAAAGGCAACTTTGAACACGATCGCTGCTGCTAAGCAAATCGGTGATGACATTCATGTATTGGTTGCGGGTAGTGGTAGCCAAGCAGTTGCAGATGAAGCGGCAAAAGTGGAAGGCGTGACTAAAGTATTGTTAGCAGACAACGCGGCTTATGAGCATCAATTAGCAGGTAACGTAGCACTATTGGTTGCTGATATCGCTGGCGATTACAGCCATATTTTAGCGGCTGCAACGACCACTGGTAAGAACTTCATGCCACGTGTTGCGGCGTTACTTGACGTCAGCATGTTGTCAGAAATCTCTGGTGTAGTAGATGCACAAACGTTTGAGCGTCCGATCTATGCAGGTAATGCAACGGCGACCGTCAAAACGACAGAAGACAAAGTTGTATTAACCGTACGTACGACTGCGTTTGATCCAGTGGCAAGTGAAGGTGGTTCAGCGACTGTTGAAACTATCGATAATGTACAAGAGACTGGTAAAGCAAGCTTCGTTAACGAAGAGATGGCTAAGTCTGATCGTCCAGAATTGACGTCAGCGGGCATCGTAGTTTCTGGTGGCCGTGCATTGGCAAACGGTGAAAACTTCACCAAATATATCGAGCCATTGGCTGATAAATTGGGCGCTGCTGTTGGCGCATCACGTGCCGCTGTTGATGCAGGCTATGTACCAAACGACATGCAAGTCGGTCAGACAGGTAAAATCGTTGCACCGCAGCTTTATATTGCTGCTGGCATCTCAGGTGCGATTCAGCATCTAGCGGGTATGAAAGACTCTAAGGTCATTGTTGCTATCAATAATGATCCAGAATCTCCTATTGCTAGCGTTGCTGATTACTTCTTGGAAGCTGATTTGTTCGAAGCACTGCCTGAGCTTACTAGCAAAGTTTAATATATCAGTAGTAATAGACGTACAAAAAAACCCCATTATCAATCGATAGTGGGGTTTTTTTATATCAGATATTTTTTATATCCGCTAAGAATAGTTTCTTTGACGCAAAGTCTCATACAGACATAAAGAACCTGCAATCGCAACATTTAAGCTTTCTTGCCCATTTGGCTGAGGTAATGCGATAGGCGTGGCGCATTGCATTAGCGCATCACAAACGCCTTGACCTTCATGACCCATAACCCAAGCAATGGGCGCACTCAAATCATGCTGGTAGATGAAAGTATCAGTGTGAGAGCTGGTCGCCAGTAACGGCGTTTTTACATTGTCCAAAATATCTTGCACACTTAGATCTTCATAAATCGTCAATGCAAACTGCGCGCCCATGCCAGCTCGCAGTGTCTTAGGCGACCACGCTTGAGCGGTAGCGCTGGTACAAAGAATATTAGAGATACCAACGGCTGCTGCTGTACGTAGTAGCGTGCCCACATTACCACTGTCTTGTACATCATTCAAAATTAAGCAATCTTCATCGATCAGTGGCAAGCTTGGCGTTGGCACTTTGATAATTGCCATGATATCGATGCCCGTACCTAGGCTTCGAATATTTTCGTAAAGCGTGTCGGACAAAGTAAGAATAGGCGTATAAGTGGGTAGGCGAGTTAATACCTGTTGAACTTCAGAGTGGCTACGCGCCGATTCAGATAATAGTATTTGGGCAAACGGATAGTCACTACGCAGGGCTGCGTCGATAAGATGAACCCCTTCTATGACGGTTTGACCATGCTTTTTGCGTTGACGTGCTTGTGCCAACAGTGCTTTTACGAGTTTGACCGTTGTGTTCTTATCTGAGGTAATCAGCTCGGTGGGATTTAGTACCATAGTGGATCGCTTAGAGAAGGGTGAGAAGGTTAAAAAACCAGCATAAAGCTTATGACTGAGCTGTATGCTGGTTTCTCTTATCAGTGCTCAAATCAATTATTTTTCAGAAGAATTGACGTGTAAGTCTTTAACATAATCGACTTCGTTTTTGCTACCAAGCACAACAGGTACGCGCTGATGAATATCAGTTGGCTCGATATCTAAGATACGATTGACGGCATCTGTCGCACCGCCACCTGCGCGTTCTATCAATAAGCTCATTGGATTTGCTTCATACATCAAACGCAGCTTGCCTGCTTTGTGAGCGTATTTGGTGTCAAACGGATAAGTGAACAGACCACCACGGCATAAGATACGATGCACGTCACCAACCATAGCAGCGACCCAGCGCGTATTAAAGTCGCGTCCACGCACGCCTGCCTCGCCAGCAATCAACTCATCGATGTACTGTTGCATCGGTGCGCGCCAGTAGCGATAATTTGAGCTATTGATCGCATATTCGCTCGTATCGGCATCGATTTGCACGTTATCTTCTATTAGCACATAGTCAGAAGTCTCTGGGTCCAAGCTAAACATAACGACCTTGTCTGCGATGGTTAGTGCCAGTACCGTAGAGGTGCCATATAACAAGTACCCTGCGGCTAGCTGTTTGTTACCTGCTTGTAGATAATCGCTGTTTTCACTGGTTTGACCTTGACGCTCATACGGTAAGACAGAAAAAATCGTACCAACAGCCATATTGATATCGATGTTTGATGAGCCATCTAGTGGGTCAAACAAAACCAATAGACTACCATCGTCATTAGCAGGCGTGGCATCATCAAGTTCTTCTGAAGCAACACCAGCACAGTGGATGTTTTTTGCCAATGCCTCTAACAACAAATCGTTGGCCAGTACATCCAATTTTTTTTGATCTTCGCCTTGAACGTTTTGATTGCCCGCTTCACCTAAGATGTCTGCCAGCGCACCTTTTCTGAGTAGTTGTGAAATCGTTTTACCAACATCAGTGACTGTGGTAATTACGTCGTTAAGGGCAGGGCTGGTTGCGTGGTTGTTTAAATAATTTGCTAAGGTCGTCATAAGGCTTCCTAATGAGTGGCAGTAAGCGTAAAGAATAAGGAGAGTAAAAACGGATAAGTAGTAAAGAAAAAGTGGGTTGGCTTTGTACCTTTATATATGGCAGATTTTAAATAGCCAATTAGGTAACTTTGTCCTGACCAAAAAATCAGCTACACTATGTCTATTATTCATTGGTGGTTTTAGTGCGTTGATTCTTTATAATAAGTGTCAAAGAACGGGCTCAATCGCCTATAGCGCTCGTTTTGTTAGGGTAAATTGTAGCAAATAAGCGCCAAAATGTCCCTGTATCTGTGCATATCAACGATAAATGCTCGAACAAAGATGAATAAATGATTACTATAGAGCCATACAAACCCACAATAAAGACTCGCCCTTATGTCAAAATCTCTCGATAGCAACTCCATACATACGGCTTTGTCGACTGATGATGCCGCATTCGATACCCATACTATTCATCAAAAGCTCGACACTTCATTGAGTCGGCCGCAGCTAAACACTGATGGCAGTATTCGTCACTTTTTAGGTGTTGAGGGTCTTAGCAAGCAACAATTACAGGCAATCATCGCAAAAGCAGAAACGTTTTTTGATGATAAAGGTCAATTGATCAATCGCCCTGAGCTTGAGGGCTATACCGTGATGAATTTGTTTTTTGAGCCATCAACGCGGACACGCACCACGTTTGAAGTAGCGGAAAAACGTTTGGGTGCCAATGTCCTCAATATTGATATCGAACGCTCTAGTACCAAAAAAGGCGAGAGCCTACGCGATACGCTGTGGAATTTGCAAGCGATGACAGCGGATATCTTTGTGGTACGGCATTCATCATCGGGCGCTGCCCACTTTATGGCGACAGAAGTAACGCCTGATATCGCGATTATTAATGGCGGTGATGGCTGGCATGCGCATCCAACCCAAGGTATGCTCGATATGCTGACCATTCACCGTGAAGCGCCGCGCCCTTTTGAAGCGTTGTCGGTAGCTATCGTCGGAGATATCAAACATTCACGCGTTGCCCGCTCCGATATCAGTGCATTGCAGACATTAGGGGTCAAAGATATCCGAGTCTGCGCGCCGCTTACGTTATTGCCTAAAGGTATTGAGCGTTATGGGGTCACGGTTTACGAAAATATGAATGAGTGTGTGACGGACTGTGACGTCATTATGGGTTTAAGAATTCAGAATGAGCGTATCGGCTCGCCATTACTCGCCTCGTCGAGTGAATACTACAAGCATTATGGTATTACGCCTGAGCGCGTGGCACTTGCCAAACCTGATGCACTGGTTATGCATCCAGGCCCGATGAATCGTGGCGTTGAGATTGCGTCAAGCGTGGCTGATGGCGCGCAATCCGTGATCTTGAAGCAGGTAAACAACGGTATCGCCATTCGTATGGCAGTATTGTCCCTTGCGATGGAAGGTCAACGAGTGCATCAGGCTGCTGGTCATTGATCGCTTAATCAGCATTTTATTCTTCTATATTTCATTTTATTGATACGGTAATAACGCTCATGTCTACTATGCTCAACACAGATGCAACGATACGTGACCAGCTTCCTGAAAATATTAAAAACACCTTACCTAACACCGTAACAGATAAGCTGGCGTCACTTAAACCCGATCGTGAAATGTGGTTATTGCCGCCTTTGGTTGATCTATGCGCGCGCTTACGTGAGCCTGGCCAACAGCAACACGGTACGTTGGAGTCAGAAGGACGTGCGGCTCGTGGCAATGGGTTTTTGCACGTGGTCATTCCACCAGATACCAATCCGATCTTAGAAAATGGCTCACTCTTAAAAGGCTTGCGTGAGCGTGCGCTTGATGATGGTGGCATTTACCTGCATATTTTGGGTGCATTGACCGCTGGTCTAGAAGGTGAGCGTCCCTCCAATATCGCGGGACTAAAAAAAGGCGGATGTATAGCCGTCTCTAATGCTCGCAGACCTTTTCGCAATGACCTAGTATTGCTACGCACATTAGAATATGCAGCAACATTTGGTATGAAGGTCTTCTTTTATCCTGATGAAGCCAGCTTATCTGGTGATGGCGTAGCACATGAGGGTTATATTGCGTCCTATCATGGTCTACAAGGTATTCCATGGATTGCTGAAACGGTTGCCTTATCTACTCAGCTATTGATGGTTGAGGAGACAGGGATTGCTGCGCACTTTAGCCAATTGTCTTGTAAATCGTCAATAGAGCTGATGCGCTGGGCAAAAGATAAAGGCCTGCCTGTGACCTGTGATGTGGCGATGCATCAGCTCTATCTAACGGATGACAATTTAGAAGGGTTTAACGCGCAAGCTTACGTATTACCACCACTGCGTAGTAATACCGACCAGCAAGCCATTCGCCGTGGATTGACAGATGGCACGATTGATGCGATTTGTAGCCATCATGAACCACTGAACAGTACCGCCAAAAAAGCACCGTTTGCTGAGAGCACACCTGGCATCTCAAACTTTGATACCTTTATGGCGCTGGCATGTCAGTTGGTACATGATGACGTGCTCACCCTAGAGCAGCTGGTAGACAAAATTTGTTTAAACCCTGCCAAAATAGCTGGAATAAGTGAGCAATACGAGAAAACTGGTGGCGCTGTATTGGTTGATCCCAATATAGAATGGCAAGTGACGGCGCAATCCATGCTGTCTAGTGGCAAAAACACACCATTTTTTAATCAACAACTACAAGGCCGTGTTGTGGAGACTTTCTTTGGCTAATTCGCCCCGACAGGATGACAATCTGCTTCCATCCTCGAAGGATCACGAGCCAAATTTGTATAGACAGCAGAAAAGTTCGCGTAGCACGGCCAGTGAATCCATCAAAGCAGTGGCAATCTATGAGGTGGTCAAAGGTGTCGGTGCACTGATTGGGGCAGGGGCGTTATGGTCGTGGCATACCAATCTTGATCATTGGTTAGCGATGGTTCAAATCTTTTGGCAACAACGATTCGGACAACTGCTGGCTACGCAAGTGGATGGGGCGGTACAAATTGCGCAGCAAGCAAGTAAAAACTGGCCCATGTTTTTGTTACTGATTGTGGCTTATGCCAGTTTACGTTTCCTTGAAGCTTATGGCTTATGGCACGACAAAACATGGGCTTATTGGTTTGGAGTGCTGGGTTATGTTGTCTTTATTCCTCTTGAGGTTTATTATCTGATTGCCAGTCCATTTGATTGGTTCAAGCTTGGTATTTTGGTCTTAAATATTTTGATCGTTGTCGTGGTTTATCGCAATATGAAGCGAAAAGGACTGTTATAGCCTCTACTAAGTAAGACAAGCACCCAAGATTGTTTTACTGATATCTTTTAAGGCAAATAAAAAAGCCAGCTTAAAGATTATTTTCTAAGCTGGTTTTTTTAGAACAAATTTTAAGCTAAGGGGTTGCTGTATTTTTATCAGTGCGAATGCTTTTTGCTACCTTACCAACGCTCAATCCTTGTACTAAGATAGAAAAGATAACTACTGCATAAGTCAGTGCCAATAAGATGTCACGCTCTGGCCCTATAGGCAACTGCAATACTAGAGCGACGGAGATGCCGCCTCGTAGACCACCCCACGTCAGCACCTTCCAAGCACCTGTTGGTAGGTCAAGCTGACGATGAAAGGTTTTGGTTGTCATACCTACGACGATGAATCGTGCGACTAGGGCGATGATAATAGTCAAACCGCTCGCGATAAATAAGTTGCCGGAATAAGCGATCATTACTATTTCTAGACCAATGAGCACAAACAAAATAGCGTTTAAAATCTCATCAATAAGCTCCCAAAACAAATCAATATAATGACGTGTCTGATCACTCATGGCCAGTTCTCGTCCGCGATTACCAACCATGAGTCCCATCATTACCATGGCGAGTGGCCCTGATAAATGCCAGTGACTTGCCAATGCGTAGCCGCCGATGACGCCCGCTAGCGTTAAGAGCACCTCTTCTTGATAACTATCGATGCTCTTTAGTAAGTAATACAAAATCGCCCCGAGCACTAAGCCAAAAATGATCCCGCCGCCTGCTTCAACAGCCAACGTATGAGCTATATAGTTGACCGTTGGGATGTCGCCACTGGATAAAATACCAAGTAGTAAGACAAAGATAACCACACCGATACCATCATTAAATAAGGATTCACCAGCAATGACCGTTTCGACACTTTTTGGCGCGCCTGCTGATGAGAGAATCCCCATCACTGCAATAGGATCGGTAGGCGATATTAAAGCCCCAAAGAGTAAGCACCAAATAAAAGATAAGTCAAAACCGAACAACGGCAACATAAAATAAATAGCAGTAGCGATGAGTAGTGCCGATACAATAGTACCAAGTCCTGCAAGGATGCCAATGGGCAATTTATAGCGTTTCAAATCCCCAATATTGACATGCAAAGCCCCTGCGAATAATAGCATAGAGAGCATGCCATCTAGCAGCACTTCAGTGAAGTCGAGCTGCTCTAATAAACTGACCTCATAATCGATAAGCTGATCGAACCCCAAAAAGCCTAAAAATATCGCAGCGATTGACAATAAGATAGAAATAACCATCACACCAATCGTGGTCGGCAGACCAATAAAGCGATGATTGATATAAGTTAATAAAGCGGTAATCGATAAAAATATGGCGCTGATTTCAAGAATGGTGAGGTTATTTGCAGTGGCCATAGAGTGGTTCTCATATAAATATAAAAATTGCTTTGGGTCTAAAAAAAGAGTCAAGCATGGTGAAATGCAAGCGTGGTGGTTTAATAGGAAAACCTCGCATACACAGACTACATTATGGTCTCAATGGGGCTTGTAGCGCTTGGCGAATGTGGGCAGAAAACTCACTAACATAGCTAAAGTGCTGATGCTGTGCATCTTCTTCAATGATAAATTTTTCTGCCTGTTTGCACATATCTACCAAATCATTCACCAATTCTTGATAACCCAAATTTTCTTCTCCAGCACGTTTGATCAGATTTAACTCATGTAATAGGGTTTGCTGCTGTGCCTGATTGACACAAGAATAATTTAGATTGACCATTGACTGACACAAGGCTTTTAGCACCATCAGATCGGTCGATGCATACCGACGTATTTCACCAAGCGATAGGTTGATAAAGTCTGATATGGCAGGAGTATGAGTGACCAACGCCAATAGAGCAACTCGTTGTTCTTTGACGATATCTTTAGACTCAGACTTATCTGTATTTTGCGTCCGTTTTGGTATATAAAAATAATAAGGACTTGGCGGCTGCCGACGCATCATGATACTCAAACAGCTCGTCAATGATTGTACGCAATTGACGGCGGTCTTTGGATCATTGATACCAGGCGACAATGCTCGTACTGCAATTTCAGTCATCTGACTTAAGCTGTAAGAGATGTCATTAGAATGTGCCAGTCGTTGCTCAAGTCGTATGCAACCAGCAAAACGCTGCCAAAAATCGCCATCAGGCGCTCGTGGAACGATGGCTAAATGCGGCATGACGGTTTTTTGTTGGTTGCTTGGATGGTCTGCTGGTCGCTGGTAAAAATACCCAATCACGTTTTGGTCGGTGACATAATTCCCCACATTGGTGTGAATCTGTACCACACCGCCATAATCTTGTGTCAGGGTGACAAGTGACTCAAAATAAATCTGTTGGACATAACCTGAACTTGGTGGATAAATAGGTGTCGCAGCCCACGTATGAAATGTCTCAACGTCGTGATTTTCAACATCGCGATGGTGCTGAATATCACAATGAGCGCCATACCAATAATAAATATTTTTGATCGCCTCATTACTGGCACCTTGAATGACATGTGAGGCTTGAATGGCATGCACCATATGCTGTACAAAATACACCAGCAAAAGAGCGCAGATAATGGCCATGATGATGGCAAAAGTCACTGCTAATTGTGGCACCCCAAAGTCTACGTCATACTTATGAATAGATTTCAGCACGAGCAAGCTGTAGCTAAAAGTTCCGATAAATGCACCCAATACAAACTGGTTGGGCGTATCTGTCAAAAAATTGCGTAGCAATCGTGGGCCAAACTGTGATGAAGCCATGGATAGAACAGCGATGGTGATCGAAAAGGTGGTGCCTGCTACGCCCAAGACTGCCCCTGCAATTGAGGTCATAATAGCGCGAGCCGCGTCATCATTCCCTGTAAATGCAAAGGTAATCTTTCTTACGGCTTCTCGATCAAAGTACTGGTCGACTGTCAATAGTAAAGGCGCAAGCAAAAGCCCTACGATCACGCAAGCCGTTGGAATAAACCAATAAGAACCGATCAGCTGTTGCCACAAGTTTCTGAGGCGATCAGGTAAATCAGTGAGCGTTTGTAGCGACCAAAACTGAGCAATTTGCTTCAGTTTATCTTGGCTTGTATCAAATGCACGTATCCACAAGCTTTTCTTCTCGCCTTTATTTATTGTCATAAATGTCAAGGTATCCAAAAGTAATCAAATAATAGTCGGAAAGATCGGTTGTTACTTTCCATCTTTCTTTTAAACGTTGTGCTCTGGTTGATTGTCTTAATTAGAGAGCTTTTGGGTTGTCCGCCTCAGTAATAATTGCATTTTTATAATCGCGTCTGGTGTTGCCTGCTTCAGTATGGCGCTCAGCAGAATCCATTGGGATAATCGCTTCGTTATTGTGATTGTCATACTCAATATCACTTTCCTTGTCATAAGTGATAGGGTCAAAATGTGGCGTCTTTTCAAGATCTGAATGACCTCTTGGCAAATCATCGCTCAGGGTGGTTCTGGTTTTTCTAAATAAATGGTCATGACTTTTAGCGGTCTGTTTTCCATCAGGTTCGGCTTTTTTACGCGGTTCGCTATTGGCAAAAATAGCACTCAATGGCAGATTGAGTTGTTGCTTAGCAAAAGCCTCAGTGTGCTCAAAACGCGCTACTAGTAAGCTCAGCCACGGCTTTTGATCCTCTGGCGTCATTTCTTCTAATTCATCTTTGATCGGCAAAGGATAGGGCAGGGTGCGATAAAAATCCCACAAGGTCATTTTGCTTAAGTCTTTTTTGAGCACATAATCATCAGCTTCGGTCATAGTAATGAGATTACTGTCTTGTAAATAATTGATATAGGTATACCATTTTGGCAACTCTTTGCGGCCTAGTACATTGCGCAATGCCTGCTCACTAACGGCTTCCCCTTTTAGGTGATGCGTATATGCCAAGTTGAGCATGTCAAGCAAACTGAGTAAGGGATGACGAGGATATACCTCTTCGGTCTCAAAAATGGTCAAAGTGTAACTGACCTCAACACCCAATAAGATGAGATTCCAAGATAAATAGATCCATAACAAGAAGATAGGTAGTGCTGCAAACGCACCATAAATCGCTTCATAACTGGTGAAGTTCGCCATCACAGTACCGAAAAGGTGCTTCATCAGCTCAAATACGATGGCCACAAATAGACCAGCAATAGCAGCGTTCTTAAAGGGCACACGCGCTTTAGGAATGAACCAATACATACCTATAAAGCCTGCAACCGTAATACCGATAGATACGGCTTGTACCCAAAATGACCAATCAATGCCATAGCCCGCAATTTGTCTATTTAGAAAGCTTAAGCTCTGTACGGTACTTGAAGCGATGAACGCTGTACCCAATACCAGCGGCCCCAAGGTCACGATGGTCCAGTAGCGCAAAATACTTTTTAGACCGCCTGATCGATTTTCTACTCGCCAAATTTGGTTAAAAGCGCGCTCAATGGTCGTCAATGTCATGATTGTCGTAAAAAGCAAAATCATGGCACCGATAATGGTCAAATTAGACGATTTTTCAGCAAAGCTATTGATATACTCGCTGACCTGCATGCTTGATTGCGGTAATAAATTACTGTAAATAACCTCATAGATTTGCGCACGCACAGAGGCAAGTGCTGGTACTGAGGATAAGATCATCAAAAGTACGGTCAATATGGGTACAATCGATAGCATCGTGGTATAGGTCAATGATGCCGCTTTTTGTTGGCAATCATCTTCAAAAAAATGCCGAGTTAAAAATCGTAAGAACTGAAACCAACGTTGATGTAAAAACGGAATTTTTTCTGTTAAGTTTTCCATGTTGACCATTTAGCATTAGCAAAGATTAGAGTGACAATAGTGTAACAAAAATACGCCGTTATCTTCTGCCATATAATTGTGTCAAAATGCACAGTTATAACAACTATGGCGACGTACCACCTACCAGATAGCGTCAGGCAGTTTGCATGTCAGGGAATGACTGGGGCATAATGCACAATGACAATAATGATGTTAGTGATTATATAAGGAAGTGTTGTAATGAGTCAGACCATCCCTTATGTTTTGGTGCTCTATTATTCTAATTATGGGACGACTAAAGCAGTGGCCTATGCGATTGCTCAAGGTATCGAAGATGCTGGGATGACTGCACGTATCCGCACTGTACCGACAGTGGCACCCGAAACCACATCGAGCAAACCTGCGATACCTGATGAGGGCGATCTGTATTGCACCATGGACGATCTCAAAGACTGTAGCGGTCTGGCACTTGGTAGCCCAACTCATTTCGGTAATATGGCTGCACCCATGAAGTATTTTTGGGATAATACCGTCACGCTATGGCTGGCAGGCAATTTGCAAAATAAACCTGCATCCGTATTTACGGCCACAGGGTCGATGCATGGTGGTCAAGAAACAACATTACTAACAATGATGCTGCCATTGATGCATCACGGTATGATCATTCTTGGTGTACCTTATGCAGAGCCTGCACTGAATCGCACCCATCGCGGCGGTACGCCTTATGGTGCCAGTCATGTCAGTGGGGCCGCCCATGATCAGCCAGTATCGGCAGACGAGCGCGAGTTGGCTGTCTCCCAAGGTCGGCGTTTGGCCATTAGTGCAACGGCGCTGGCACAAGCCAATTGGCGTCGCTAGACAGTACTCACATAGTACGCTCCAATGACCGTGCAGCCGCTTATTTTTGATTAGGAAAGACATACATCCAATGGCTATAAACCGCTCCGATAGTAAAATAAAGACGATCGCAACTGAGAAAAACGCGGGTAAACCTATCAAGGCTAAAAAACCAATTACGCCCATTCGTCAGCGTTTGCTTATGACATGGTTGATTTGGATAGTCTATAGATTACTTGGGCTGCCTATTTTTATCAGCGTTTTTAACCCCAGTCGTCCTGATGTCATCGGTGGTATTGCATGGCAGGCATTATGGCTCGTGCCAGCGTTTGTTTTGACTCCATGGATAGTCCGTGGGCGCTCTCCCTATGCATTGCTAATAGGTAGCATGTTTACGTTGGTCTATTTGGGTGCCAGTGGGGTAGTGTTGTTTGCACGCGCTTACGGTAGCAGTTGGGCTGAAATAGCCGTTTATTCGGTCGATTTCTTATTATTGTTAGCCATCAATGTTTGGTTGTTTATTTTGCTTAAACGCTTACCATCCATGAATAATGTCGTCAAACAACCTCGCTCGCGCTAGGACTTTCGTATTATCTAAGAGACGTATTCATCGTTAATAGGTTCCACTCCCAAGACCCAAACTTCAGACATAAAAAAGCGGCATTCCCAATAGGACGCCGCTTTTTTAATGCCTTACTACTTTTATCAAAATCTATATTAGTTGACCTTGGTCAATTCTAGATCCATTTTTTTACCATCATTCACTTGGGTGACTTTCACTGGTAGGTAATCTAAACTTGGTGCTAACCAAAAGCTGGTAGAGCGACTGTTGTCATCATGGATACGGTCAACACGTACGGTGTCAAAGGTACCCGCTGGCACGGTGATCTTGGTGTTGCCAGACTTTTTAAACGGCGTCTTTTCTATTTTGTCTTTTTTCGCCATGTAGTAATTACCAGAGAATTTACCATTCAATAAATCTTGGCGAATTTGCACTTCAAGACTCAAGTCATCAAAGGCTTGTTGCGCCATGTTCATTGTCGTCGTTTTACCTTTGTAAGTACTAGCGACTTTTTTGGCACTCGGGTCAAAGTTCAATTTATGCGTACGACCAAGACCGAGCAATTTATAGGTGGTCTGGGCTTGGGTTGGGACGACATTGTTACCATTAATGGTGAAGGTGCTACTTTGCGCGGCGCTTGCAACGCCAGCGACTCGCGCATTCACATCGTACTTCCATGTATTACCTGATTGGCTCAGCGTACGAGTGGCTGTCCCTTTGTACTTGTCTTCAACGGTAAAACTATAATTAGCACTAGACGCTTGAACGGTTTTTGCATTGGCAAGGATGGGGGCGGTCATACTTAAAGCTCCGATAGCAACGATACTAGTACCTGTGGTTAAGGCGGTCATAAGTTTAGATTTGCTGGACTGTGCGTCACTCGTGGTCAAAGATCTTTTTTTGGTTGATAAAAAACTCATGGATATTCCTTAAATAGTGTTCTTGTTGCTTATTAGATTTGGGTTATATCTGTTTTTAATGATGACTGTTTTTGATCATAGTTATGATGATGGCTGCAAACACTATAATGATTATAGATGGTTACCTTTTCAAGAGTAGCCAAAGCGTATGATGTTTGGCTCTTGTAGCAAATGTTACGGATAAAGCTTTAGGTATGATGACAAGTAACTCGCTATCGTTTCCGTAAGAAAGAGGAGATAAATCGATAAATTTATTTCAAAAGCTACAATCGATCAGTCATTTTAACTTATTGTGGCAGCTGATAGCGGTGCGGTTTTATTATTCTTGTCTAAGATATTTTTATAAGACACTTGTAATAAGGTGTATCGAGTAAGCTTAAGCGACCAATGATCTATTGTCAGTTCTAGAACTCTCAAAAAATCTTGTAAATTTTTGGGCTTTACACTTGAAGCCAACCTATCTTGCCCCCACTTTTTGTTACAAGCTCAAAGCGTATCTTTAGAGCACTGCTACTAATTAGCGACGCTTATAGATACTGGTATTGAGACTATTAATTCAAATAAACCCTTTATTCAAACAACTAATTTTTGGAGTCATATCGATGAACATTCGTCCTTTACATGACCGTATCGTCGTCCGCCGCATAGAAGAAGAAACAAAAACTGCTGGTGGTATTTTATTGCCGGGTTCTGCCCAAGAGAAACCGTCACAAGGTGAAGTCATTGCTGTTGGTAATGGCCAAATCCGTGATAACGGTGAAACCCGTGCGTTAGATGTAAAAGCTGGCGACAAAGTTTTGTTCGGTCAATATGCTGGTCAAACTGTGAAGGTTGACGGTGAAGAATTGTTGATTATGAAAGAGTCTGATGTACTAGGTGTGCTAGAAGGCTAGTCCTCTTGAGTATCGTTTTATACTCAGCATATTTTGATCACAGTTTCTGATAACCGCTTTTGATAAGCAGGTATCAAATCATTCGATTGTATTCTCATACTTATAATAGTGGAGTAATTTAACATGGCAAAAGACGTAAAATTCGGCATAGATGCCCGTAAACAAATGATGGACGGCGTAAACGTCCTAGCAAACGCAGTACGAGTCACCCTAGGCCCTAAAGGTCGTAACGTGGTTATCGATAAATCATTTGGCGCGCCAACCATCACTAAAGATGGTGTATCGGTTGCCAAAGAAATCGAGCTTGAAAACAAATTCGAAAACATGGGTGCTCAGTTGGTTCGTGAAGTTGCTAGCCGTACCAATGATGTCGCTGGTGATGGTACGACCACTGCGACCGTATTGGCTCAGTCAATCTTGCAAGAAGGCATGAAATCAGTTGCCGCTGGCATGAACCCAATGGATCTTAAGCGCGGTATCGACAAAGCGGTACGTGCTGCTGTTGAGCAAATTCATTTGCTATCTACACCAGCTGACGATTCAAAAGCAATCGCCCAAGTGGGTTCTATCTCTGCCAACTCAGACACCAAAATCGGTGACTTGATTGCGCAAGCGATGGAAAAAGTAGGCAAGCAAGGCGTTATCACCGTTGAAGAAGGTTCAAGCTTTGAAGATACCCTAGAAGTTGTAGAAGGTATGCAGTTTGACCGTGGTTATATCAGCCCGTACTTTGCAAACAAGCAAGACAGCCTGACTGCTGAATTTGAAAACCCATATATCCTATTGGTTGACAAAAAAATCAGCAACATCCGTGAGATCGTGCCATTACTTGAGCAAGTCATGCAGCAAAGTAAGCCATTGCTTATTATCGCTGAAGATGTAGAAAACGAAGCATTGGCAACCCTAGTTGTAAACAACATGCGTGGCGGCCTAAAAACTTGTGCCGTTAAAGCACCAGGTTTCGGCGATCGTCGTAAAGCAATGCTAGAAGACATCGCAACGCTAACAGGCGGCACCGTAATCTCTGAAGAGATTGGCCTAAGCCTAGAGACTGCGACGCTTGAGCAATTGGGTACGGCTAAGAAAGTCACTGTTGGTAAAGAAAACACCGTGATCGTTGATGGCGCTGGTAACAAAGCGGATATCGATAATCGCGTTGCGTCTATCAACCGTCAAATCGAAGAGTCAACTTCTGACTACGATAAAGAAAAACTACAAGAGCGCGTTGCGAAATTGGCAGGCGGCGTAGCAGTAATCAAAGTTGGCGCAGCGACTGAAACTGAAATGAAAGAGAAGAAAGACCGTGTTGACGATGCGCTACATGCAACTCGTGCAGCGGTTGAAGAAGGCGTTGTACCTGGCGGCGGCGTTGCGTTAGTTCGTGCGATGAATGCCTTGTCTGAGCTAAAAGGCGACAACGATGACCAAGACGCTGGTATCAACATCCTACGTCGTGCAATGGAAGCACCATTACGTCAAATCGTTACCAACGCTGGCGAAGAAGCATCAGTGGTGGTTAACGAAGTGAAAAATGGTACGGGTAACTACGGTTACAATGCTGCCTCTGGTGAATACGGCGACATGCTAGAAATGGGTATCCTTGATCCAGCGAAAGTTGCTCGTTCAGCACTAGAGAACGCTGCATCTGTTGCTGGTCTCATGCTGACTACCGAAGCCATGATTACTGACCTACCAGAAAAAGATGACGGTATGGCTGGCATGGGTGCTGGCGGTGGAATGGGCGGTATGGGTGGAATGGGCGGCATGATGTAATTTATGCCTCGACTGAATTTGTACGACGTTGTTAACCTCGTTCAATGTACTATAAGTACAATCTTTACTCGGTTGCCTAGTCGTACTGCTTCAGTCAACCCATAAAATGCTTTTCACTATAAATATAACTACCGTAGTAAAAGTGTTTTAACTACCAAAATCCCTGTTATCGAAAGATAGCAGGGCTTTTTTATGCAATCTGATATGACGGTTTTTTTATGTGAAAAATCTTTGAGTTATGATAGATTGTCATTAAGTTAGATTTGTATTTTTTGAAGAGGAAATATATTGAGCGCTGCTTTCAAAAGGTTTTATTCACAATCAATAGATTTCCGTACATCTCTGTTAAGTGAAACGAATAAAATTCCTCATATCGATGATTTTAATCATAGAGAGATAGCAACTTTGATTTTGGCAGATATTTCATCTGAACATGGTCATGCTGTACACTTATTAGCTAAAGAAGGGTGTAATATTTCGGCTAGTAGCTTGTTGCGCCTGCAATTTGAATCATTAATAAGAGCGCAATGGATATATTGGGTTGCTAAAGATGATATCGTTGAAAGATTCTATAAACCTTTGACTCAACAAAATGCATCGCAAGCCGAGAAACGTATACCTACAATTAATATTATTTTAAAGGATTTAGACGACGCTGCGAGAGAGGGAATAGTTCCTGAGAGAGCAGTAGCAATGATGAGAGAGTTTAAAGAGTTAACGATGAAACCAGCAAACTCATATGTCCATACAGGTATGCATGCATTTTCGAGGAAGAAAGATGGGTTTCCGGAGCCGTTGATTATTCAGATATTACAGAACTCTAATGGGCTAGAAGCATTAAATGCAATGCTTTTAGCTACCGTGGTAAATTCTGCCGACATGATACAAAAGGTACTAGCTCTACAGTATCTTTATATAGATAGCCTACCGATGCACATACCTCAAATCATGGAGAAATTTTACAATATGCGTTATCAATAGATTTCTATATCAAACTACTGATCCGCTGCATCTCGTCTAAGCATCTACGTTTTATCGTCAGACACTTCTTTATCATAGCAATATTCTATCAAGTTCAAATGAACTCACTATAGGTCTTTCTACTCACGAATGATCGAGCGAGACATTGTTCTCCTGGTCGATATAAAAGAATCTCAAACAAAAATGGGTAAAGTCGTTTTCTTAATGACCTTTCTCACCGATAAATGAGTGTGTATATCTTTGACGCTAGCAAGCTTATGCAGCTTACGTGTGAACCGCTCATAACCATCAAGATTTGGGCTGACTACTTCTAATAAATAATCGTAAGAACCCGACACCACATGTCCATTGATGACCTCGTCCATATCGGACAGGGCATTCTCGAAGGCCGCGATAGACTCTTCTTGGTGGTTGTTGAGACTGACCTCCACAAAGAAACTCATGGTAATACCTGCTTTGGCTTTGTTTATGTTCGCTTGGTAGTTCTCTATATAACCCTCATCCTCCAAACGTTTTAAGCGCCGCGCACAAGGAGACGGCGACAGCCCTACGCGTTCGGACAGTTCCGCCGTAGATAAGCGAGCTTCTTTTTGGAGCACTTCCAAGATATGACGGTCGATTTTGTCCATAATTTACCTTTTGACTTTTTAAGCCAATAATTCTGATTTAATTGGCATTATCCACCAAATATTTGCGAAATTGCAATGAATAAATAGAGATAAAAGCGCGTATTTTAATCGATAATTGGTCTTTGTATACCAGCATAAGACACGACTATGAATACGATATTCCACCCCTCATCACGCAAAAACCCTTTGTTCATTATGTCGCCACTAACCAAAGGCTATGTGGCTATGAGCGTCGTATTGTTGATTTGGTCAGGATTTGCATTGACTGTGCGCGCGGTTGGGGCGTCGTCGCTAAGCATTGCGGATGTCATGCTCATTCGCTTTAGTGTACCGCTAGTCTTATTGACCCCTTGGGTACTCTCTAGTTGGCATGAAATCAAAAGCATCAGACTGCCAGATATCATGTTTATTTTACTTGGCGGTGTGCCTTTTCTTCTGTTGGCGGCTTTTGGCGCAAGTACGGTACCAGCAGCTTACATGGGTACTATTTTGACCGGCACACCAGTTTTCTTTGCCGCATTATTGTCTTTTATTCTTTATCGTCAGCGAATATCATTAAGGAAATTTGCCGCATTAACCCTTATTCTCTTTGGTATCGCCACTATGATTGGCGGGCATGCACAGACCATACCGAATAGTCTGCTGTATGGTGTGGGGTTACTGTTGCTGGCAAGCCTGATTTGGGCGGGTTATACCTTAGGATTAAAAAGCACCAAGTTAAGTCCAATAGTGATCGCTATCGTCATTTCTTATACCTCTTCTTTTCTGACACTAGCGATGGTTCTATTTGGCATAGTGGACACGAATATAGGCGCTGTGTCTTTTGATGAAGCGCTTCCATTTATCTTAGTACAAGGTATTGGTGTAGGGGTTGTATCAACCATTGCATTTTCTTATGCAGTCAAACAATTGGGGTCCATTCGTACTTTGTTACTTGGCTCTTTGTCCCCAGGGTTAACTGCCATACTGGCTACACTGATACTCAATGAATCGCTGTCAGTCGTCATGATATGCGGCATCGTACTCAGTACCATTGGCGTGGTTTTGTCCAATCGAGCAAAATAAATGACAAGTATAATGGCGATTACGATTTGCAAGAAATGAAAGATGAGGCAAATTACAGATTAGCTCACGACTGGGAGGTTATTGAAAAGGGTTGTCAATAATGTCCCGTGGCTATTAGGCGATAAACTAAGTGGTGCTGACTTTCATTTATTGATGATGGCTCATTAGGGACAGGCCCTAGGTTCTGTTGAACATTCAAATACGGTACTACACTAAAAGGCTGAGGCTAAAATTACCCCAACCGTCGCCAAAAACCTCGTTATTATCAGCAGCTTTTTATATCAAACTACTGATTCGCTGCATCCCGTCTAAACGTCCATGTCTTATCATCAGACGCTTCTGCACAGTAATAATAACCCGCCAAATCAAAATCTTTTAACTGCTCCGCATTGTTCAGCTTGTTATCAGCAGCATATTTCACCATTAGACCGCGTGCCTTTTTGGCATAAAAACTAATCACTTTATATTGACCATTCTTTTCGTCTTCGAATCGTGGCGTAATGATGTCAGCATCAATGGCTTTTTTCTTTACTGCTTTAAAATACTCATTCGATGCCAGATTGATTAAAACCTTGTCCTCACTATCGCTCATACGCGAATTGATAACGTCAGTCACTTCCTCGCCCCAAAACTCATATAGGTTGTCACCGCGCTCGTTTTTGAGCTTAGTACCCATCTCTAAGCGGTAAGGCTGAATTAAATCTAACGGTTTCAATACACCATACAGTCCAGACAAAATGCCCAGATGCTCATTGACGTAGACAGCGGTTTCTTTGTCCATATGGTACATGTCGAGACCAGTATAGACGTCACCATCGAATAAATAACCTGCAGGTTTTGCTGTGTTACCAGACTCGTCGTCAGTAAACGGCTTATCTTCACTCCATCGCCATTGTTGATTGCGCGTTGCATTTAGCTGGGCGAGGTCATCAGAGATGCTCATCAGTTTTTGCAAATCAACAGGTTCTTTGGACTTCAATACTTTCATCAGTGATTGTGAGTGTTCTATCAGCTCGGGCTGGCTGTAATAGTTGCCCAAGTTCACTGGTATCGCGTCTGTTTCATTCAAAGATTTGGCAGGGGAGAGTAAGAAGTACATCGTTATTCCTTATTATCGTGTGTCAATGATCTATTCAAGCATTAAGTTTTCTCATTATACGACATACACAAGTATCATTTCTTGTATAGAAGGATACTTACTCTTTTTCATCACTGTACTTAAATGAATTTTTAGACAGAAATAGCAAAGGTCATGTGCTTATATTGGAGACATCATATCGTTTGATAGCAAGATAAAACTTTTAATATAACAATAAAAGTTATGTAAATGGTGTAACCCCCTAACTTTTTATTTACTTGTGGGTCATCATTAGACAATGAAAATTATCAGATGATATCTCTATAATAAAAAGGCATGATGGTAAACAATACATCATTTATTAAATTGATAGTCTTTATTCTTGACGTTAGATAAGTCATGACTAAGGATTTTTGTCCCCTATGCTTTTTGAAAATGCGTTGAGGGTATTAAGGGTAAGTCATTATATATAAGTAAGGAGACGATATGAAAATCGGTGTAATTAGTGCAGATATCGCAAGCGAGAGCCGTGTCGCGCTCACCCCAGACGCCGTCAAAAAGCTGCGCAAGCTTGGATTTGAAGTTGTCGTACAGTCAGGCGCAGGTCAAGCGGCTTATTATGCCGACGACATGTATCAGGCTGCAGGCGCTGATATTGCTAGTAGCAGCACCGAGGTGATTACCCAGTCTCAAATTATTACCACCGTCAATGACTTACCATCTGAGGCTACCGATAACTTGTCATCCGGTCAAATTGTCGTTGGCATGCTCGATCCTTATCGCAACACCCAACTCGACACCTATGCTGCCAAAGGCGCAACAGTCTTTGCGATGGAGTTATTACCGCGCACACTGTCACGTGCGCAAAACATGGATGTACTGTCATCACAGGCCAACCTTGCTGGCTACAAAGCGGTACTACTGGCAGCCAACGAATACTCTCGTCCTTTTCCCATGTTTATGACCTCGGCAGGAACGGTCAAGCCAGCCAAAGTGGTTATCTTAGGCGTTGGGGTTGCAGGTCTACAAGCGATTGCGACAGCGAAGCGTTTAGGTGCTGTGGTAGAGGCAAGTGATTTGCGTCCTGCAGCAAAAGAACAAGTCGAATCGCTTGGTGGTAAATGGCTTGATGTGCCAATGAGCGAAGACGAAGCGCAAAAGGCCAAGGCTACAGGCGGTTATGCGTGGACGCCATCAGAGCAATACATCAAAGATCAAGCCGCTGTCGTTGATAAAGCACTCAGCAATGCTGACATTGTCATTACCACCGCGCAGATTCCCGGTCGCCAAGCACCGCGTCTGGTGCACGGGGCGACGCTTGCCAAAATGAAAGCAGGTTCTGTCCTGATCGATATGGCTGCTGGAACAGGTGGTAACGTCGAAGGCAGTCTGCCTAACGAGACCATCACCACAGAAAACGGCGTACGAATTGTTGGTGCTGCCAATATCCCATCAATGCTCGCCGCACAGTCATCAGATTTGTACGCCAATAATTTAGTTAATTTTATTACGACCTTGATTGCTCCTGCTGGCGACGATGCATCAGTAAAAGCCTCATCAGGAAATTTGGCACTTAACTTAGACATGGAAGACGAAATTCAGGGCGCCCTGGCAGTGACACATGACAGTCAGGTACGACTGGCCAAACGCTAGATTCGACTGCCTATCACGATATGTTTTGTCACTATACATTTGCCAGTAATGAATAATTTTTTAGGAGGATGAGATGATCGCCACCATTTTAGCGGCAGCGCCAGCAGGTGCAGCCATGAGCAACACACCATTTGTAGCGATTTTTACGGTATTTGTACTCGCTATTTTTGTCGGATATTACGTCGTTTGGGGTGTTACCCCTGCCTTACACACGCCCTTGATGGCGGTAACCAATGCCTTATCGAGTATTGTCATTGTCGGTGCGATGCTACAGACCGTCACGATTGATGGCTCGATGTTTACACCAACCAGTTTGCTTGGTGCCTTTGCGGTATTTTTAGCCAGTATCAATATCTTTGGTGGCTTTGCGGTGACTGAGCGCATGCTGGCGATGTTCAAGCCAAAAGTAAGAAAAGCACCCGTTCTTGAGACCACGATTGACAATGGAGGCGACGCATGAATGATTTATCAACGATGATTGCGGCGAATGCTGATTGGTTCTATCTGGTTGGCGCGATCCTTTTTGTCTTGACCTTACGTGGTTTATCGAGTCCAAAGACCGCCATTCGTGGTAACCGTTTTGGTATGGCAGCGATGGCAATTGCCGTTGTGACAACCTTCTTTTTAGCAGAAGGCCCAGTCCTTTGGCTCATTATTGGTGCGATGGTCTTAGGTGCTGTCATTGGTATGTGGAAAGCAAAAACAGTCGCGATGACACAGATGCCAGAAACCGTTGCTTTGATGCACTCATTTGTCGGCTTAGCAGCAGTGGCGATTGCACTGGCAACCGTACTGCATACTGAACAGCAGCATGGTGCGGTGGCCCGTGTTGAGCTATTTATCGGTTGCTTCATCGGTGCGATTACGTTCTCAGCGTCGGTCTTTGCCTTTGGTAAATTAGCAGCAAAAAGCTGGGCGAAAACCTTGGTTGGCGGCTGGGTAAAACCTATCCAAGCGCTATTATTCATTGCGATGATTGGTTTTGGTGGCATGTATTTCGTCACGGATTCATTACCAGCGTTTTATGCGATGGCAGTGATTGCGGTTATTTTTGGTTGGATGTGGATCGCGCCAATCGGTGGCGGTGATATGCCAGTGGTGGTATCGCTATTGAACTCGTTTTCTGGTTGGGCGGCAGCGGGCATTGGTTTTACCCTTGGCAACTCAATGCTGATTATCGCAGGTTCGCTGGTCGGTTCATCAGGTGCGATTTTGTCTTACATCATGTGTAAAGCCATGAACCGCTCATTGCTCAATGTATTGTTTGGCGGTATGGGCACGTCAGCGGTGGCAGCAGGCACCGATGATGGCGCACCGAAAAACTATAAAGCAGGCTCGGCTGAAGATGCAGGATTCCTCATGTCAAATGCGAGCAATGTGGTCATTGTACCGGGTTATGGCATGGCACAAGGCCGTGCACAGAATGCGGTAAAAGAGCTATATGAATTGCTAAAAGAAGAAGGTGTTAACGTTCGCTTCGCCATTCATCCGGTTGCTGGTCGTATGCCAGGTCATATGAACGTACTACTCGCTGAAGCTGATGTACCGTATGATGATATTTTAGAGATGGATGAGATCAACTCGGACTTTGCCAGTACCGATGTGGTCTTGGTTATCGGTGCAAATGACGTGGTCAACCCATCTGCGAAGGATGATCCCACGTCTCCAATCTTCGGTATGCCGATTCTAGAAGTCACCAAAGCCCAAACGATTATGGTCATTAAGCGTTCAATGAGTACGGGTTACGCAGGTCTAGATAATAGCTTATTCTATATGGACAAAACGATGATGATCTTTGGTGATGCCAAAAAAATGGTCGAAGAGATGGTACGTAGTATCAATGGCGGCGGTCATTAATAATTAAATTATGTTTTTGACTGTTCGTTTTTACCTATAAGTTTTTAAACAAAGAAAGTCACTGAGGTGGCTTTTTTGCGTTAAAGTGAGCGGCACTTATGAAAGGGTGACAAGCCGAGATCATTACCCACTATAATCATCAATTATAAATACAATGAAACAAGAGAAAGATTTATGAATATGTTACTGCGCTTTTTTATTATGGTCAGTTTGCTCAAACAACAGCTCAAGCATCAATCGGCGAGCGAAACGATTAGTCTAGAGACATTGACCGCACCGACTGTCCGTCACTATCGTATATTACCGCATGATATGGGGTTTCGCGATCACTTACCCAATTACCGTTATCTCTCATTTATTGAGCTAAACGTGACACGCTGGGTCATGGCACGCTGTCATCAAAAAGGCATCAAGCCTTTAAAATGGGTTATCGCCATGCAGGAGATGGTTTATCTCAAGCAAATCAAATTTTTGGATAAAATGATGCTTAGTAGTGCGGTTGCAGGATGGGATCACAAATATGTGTATTTTGAGCATCGATTTTTTGTCAAAAACCAGCTCATGGGCGTTGGTATGACCAAGTTTGTATTTACCGATGACACAGGTATACGCCCGCCAGAGGTATTGGACATGACAGGCGAGCAGTTGACAGACGTGATTAACACATGGAATAACCACCAAGTCGCTGTAAAATCGACCAAGTCAGCATAAATCACATCGAAAACAGTATGAAGAAATGGTAGTGAGAATTGCATTGTAAAACAACTTGGCTATAATCATTTGCTGAATTTTGGTAGGATAGAGTCCATCAAATCGTCAATACTGAGGCGATACTACTATTTCTAAAACGACTAAAAAAAGGTACCGTTATGACGCCACAAAAATTAAAATGGACAGACAGCTTAGATATCGCGATTGAGCTTTATGAGAAATTTCCAGAGACTGATCCGCAGTACATACGTTTTACCGATTTGCATCGCTGGGTCACTGAGCTTGAAGGCTTTGATGATGATCCACAAAAATCAAATGAAGGCATCTTAGAAGCCATTCAAATGAATTGGATCGATGAAGCCGACTAATCGACTCTATAACGTTGAGCAGTGTTATCCATAAAAATTCAATAAATAAATTAAAAAGGCCGCATCATGACATCACAAATTAAAGAGCTGCCAGAAGCCATCGCTTGTCGCGGTATCAGCGTTCGTACCACCAATAATGCTGAGATTAGCCATGATACTGCCAAGCTTGGCAGATTATGGCAAAAGTTTTATCAAAATCACGCAGGTCAACTTCCTGAAGGCGAAGATATTTATGGTATCTATCATAACTATGAAAGTGATGATTTAGCAGGGGCGTTTGATGTTGTCGCTAGCTGGAAAACGGCTACCGAGCAGAATGCTCAATTAGAAAGTGACAGTACTGCCAGCACTAGTAATGTGGTAGAAGTCATCATTCCTGCAGGAAAGTACTTGGTATTTTCTGAAGAAGGTTACATGCCTAATACGGTGATGAATGCATGGGAGAATGCTTGGGAATATTTTAATACGGCAGACTGTGAGCATACCCGAACGTTTAATGTGGATTTTGAACATTATATCGGTGGCAATTTAGAGTACGGTCAAGTTGACGTCTATATTGGTATTGAGTAAACAGAGTGGGCCGCAAAAAGTAAGTATCACAAACTTCCGTCTTTATTAACGTATCAGTCAGTGTGTTATATAAATCGCTCAATCACTTTTAAGTCGTTGGTTGAGCGATTGAATTTCAGTATTTTTTCCGCTATTTTTCTTTTCTTTATGCATCGCTAAATGATGAGCAGGTTTGTTTTATAAGAAACGACCTTATATTTCTTTGAAAAATCCTTTCTCTTTTAAATAATGACATTACGAAAACTTACTCACCGTTCTTTGCTTTACCGTATATTAAGTGTTGTGTCTATATGAGAAAATTCTCAAAGACTCTAAAGGTGGACAGTAAATATGGACGATGATAATCAGGATAAGATTTCGGTTTATGAGTTAGGAATAATCAAAAATGCCTTGCGAGGACGAGTGGTTGATGTAGAAGAGTTTAGAACAGAGGGTTTGCTGAAAAATGACGAGGAAGACATGAATAATAAAGTCGACGCTTTTCAAGCAGAGCTAATCAATATACAGCAGAAGCTTGAGAATATTTCGCCAGAAAAAGGTATTAACCTTTAAATAAACCACTATATATCTATACTAAAAATAAATATTCATAAAAAAAGCGCCATCTGTAATAGGTGGCGCTTTTTAGTATTAGAAAATAAAATTAATCTAACAATAGGTTCTCCAAAATACCTTCATAAATCTGGGCTAGTTTACCCAAATCATCGACTTCTACTTTTTCATCCACTTGATGAATCGTTGCATTACGTACACCAAGCTCCACAACTTGTGCCCCTGTTGGTGCAATAAAGCGGCCATCAGACGTACCGCCAGAGGTTGATAAGGTGGTGTCGACATCGGTTACTTTTTTGATAGCGTTTTGGCATGCCGAAACCAGTTTCCCTTCAGGGGTCAAGAATGGCAGACCAGATAACTTCCAGTGAATGTCGTAACTGGCCTTACTATCAGCAAAGTGCTTATCAAAGATAGCATGCGTTTTCGCCTTTAGCTCGTCTTCAGTTGTCTCTGTCGAAAAGCGAAAGTTAAAGACAACGTTTAGCGTTTCAGGGATTACGTTGGTTGCACCTGTACCGCCATTGATATTTGATATCTGTAACGACGTGGCTGGGAAATAGTCATTGCCGTTGTCCCATGCGGTAGACGTCAGTTCAGCAAGCGCAGACATTGCTGCATGAATAGGATTGGAGGCCAAATGTGGATAGGCAACATGACCTTGCTTACCTGTGACCGTAAGCTCTGCGCCTAGCGAGCCACGACGACCATTTTTGATGATATCGCCTAACGTGTCGGTGCTTGATGGCTCACCAACGAGACAATAAGTGATTTTTTCATCACGCGCTTCTAGGGTTTCGATCACTTTAACCGTGCCATTGATTGACGGCCCTTCTTCATCTGAGGTGATCAAAAAAGCAATAGAGCCATTGTGCTCAGGATGATTGGCAACAAAACGCTCAGCCGCAATGGTAAAAGCAGCAATGCCTGTCTTCATGTCAGCCGAACCGCGAGCCCATAGATACCCATCAGCAATGGTTGGCGTAAATGGCGGATACGTCCAGTTTTTTTCATCACCCGTTGGTACCACATCTGTATGACCGGCAAAGCAAATTACGGGATTTGTTGTGCCACGGCGTGCCCACAAGTTTTTGACTTCAGCATGTTCGCCCTTTGCTTGTCTGTCACCATAGTACATAAACTCGCAGTCAAAGCCTGCTTGCTCCAAACGCTCTGACAATATGTCTTGGCAACCATCATCGTCTGGTGTGACAGATGGGCGTTCCAATAGTGCAATACTTAAGTCTAAGGTTGCTTGCTGATGAGTCGTTTGTTGGTGAGAGTCAGACATGGGTAAGCCCTTTGTATAATAATTAAAATGTTAAATATAAGTAGGTGATGAAGAATAGGTGCTAAGTGGCCACTTCGACAAAGGGAACCAGACCATCACGCCGCATCCATGTGGCAATAGAGTAACGCTGACGATGGGCTGTTTGCACTTGATGCTGTAGGTCGCTGTCAAAGATGATCAATCTGTTGGCAACTGGCATGACTTCATGATGGATACCATGTTTATCAACAACTTCTAGCGCGCCGCCGTCAGTCGCTTCCCAATCATCATTGAGGTAAAACACTGCTGAGATCACCCGCTCATCGCGTCCAGCAGGATTATCGCTATGCCACTGATAGCCAAAGCCAATCGGATAGCACGCATAATGTGCTTCACTATGGCGAATACCCGCGAATAAACTACGATTGAACAGAGCGGCCAGTGCATTAATGCTTTGCAGATAATAATAACCTGCAAAAAAGTTCTCGGTGATCCAGCGTATTCTATCACCGCGGATATCACTGATACGAATGCCAGCGGTTAACGCCGCATCACGATAGTCAATAAAACCGCTCTCAGCCTGTAGCGCAAGTAATGCCGTCTTATCAAATACATTATCAATAATGAGCCAACCGTCATCGATAAATGCATCAAGTTGTTTATCCGTCAGCTTGTCTTCCCAGCTCACTGCAAAGTCAGACAGTTGCAGTACGTGCTGGGTAGGCGCTTCTTGGTTGTCGTTATGACCATCTGGAAATAATAACGGAGGGTTATCCTGACCGATAGGCTGATCGACGATCAACTCTGTCACGTTAAGATTGCTAATAATCTGCGTCATTTCATCTCATTACTATCAAATAGTTGTCAAATAGCTGCCAATACACAGTCAATCAACGCTTTTTTATTGAAAGCATTACTAAAACCACATTATCTTTTACTCCGCCTATGCTACCATAGATGCAATTTTTCTTATTTAAACTTTTGAGATTATGAACTATAAACACGCCTACCACGCTGGTAACTTTGCTGATGTCGTTAAACACATTTTATTGGTACAACTGCTCAATCAATTGGGGCAGAAAAACAAACCGTTTTATGTGCTTGACGCTTATGGCGGCCGTGGACTGTATTCACTAAGCAGTGAAGAAGCGCGTAAGACAGGTGAGGCCAATGGTGGTATCCAAGCACTGTTAAAAACTGATACCGACAAAGCACCAGCCGCTGTCAAAGACTATATGGAAGGCATTAAGCAAGCCAGATTCACTTATGACAATAAAGTCTATCCTGGTTCGCCGTGGTGGATCGCCCATCATGTTGAAACAAATCCAGACGCTGGCGTGCGCGGTGAAGCTTTTGAAGCCAAAGCTAGCGAATACGATGCACTGAACTATCAGCTACATAAATTGCCAATTGGTATCCATCATCGTGATGCGTTTGAAGGGATTACTGCTGTTATTCCGCCAAAAGAAAAACGGGGTTTGATTTTCCTTGATCCTCCTTATGAGCAAGAGCATAAAGACTTCACGCGTCTTATCAATTTGCTGGTTGACTCATATAATAAATGGCCACAAGGTACTTATGCGCTTTGGTTCCCAATCAAAAACATCGAAGCAGTCGAGTTGTTCTATAAAAAGCTTAAGCGTACAGAAATGCGTCGTCAGCTGGTATGTGAGCTAAATATTTATCCAAACGATGTGGCTGTCGGTCTTAACGGTACTGGTTTGCTAGTGATTAATCCACCTTGGCAGTTCGACAATCATGCGCGTGAGATATTACGCTTTTTACAGCCTGCTCTAAAAGTGGCTGATGCGCCTGATCTAACCCCTGATAGTGCGACCAATGTGCGCTGGCTGGTTGGCGAGTAATTGAACAGCAATATTGGCCAATAAGGACATTAAGATGACGAATAGGCAGCCACCTGAAGGCGAACCAAACAAGATATCTCCAAAAGATGGATTGTTGCAAGACAATGCGGCAACTCAGCCTCCATATATGGATGAGCATGAGTTTAATATTCGTCTAGCGGATAATGACAGTTATGATGGATTAACCTTTGAGGTGATTGAGGCAGAAGTCGCAGAAGGTAAACAGGTTGTCAGTCGCGGTGTCTATTTAGCGCCTAACTTAATCACGACTTTGTCGCTACTATCAGGCTTTTATTCGATTTTGGCGAGTACGCAAGGCGAATTTTACAAAGCGGCCTTGGCCATCTTTTTGTCCGCTATTCTTGATGGGGCAGATGGACGCGTCGCGCGTATGCTCAATGCCCAAAGTCCCTTTGGCGAGCAATATGACTCTTTAGCAGACATGCTAGCCTTTGGTGTGGCGCCAGCTATTTTAATTTATAGTTTTGCACTGCAGCCATTAGGCCGTATTGGTCTGGGATGTGCTTTTGTCTTTACCGCTTGTGGCGCATTCCGCTTAGCACGCTTCAACGTGCAAGTGGGTATCGTCGATAAAAAATACTTCGTTGGCTTAGCCAGTCCGCTTGCTGCCATCTTAGTCACTTCTGCAGTTATGGTTGCCATCGACCACAACGAATGGGTAGGACAGTACGATGTGGCCATTATGCTTTTGTTTGCCGCGTGGGTCGTCATCTGTGGTTTGCTGATGGTTAGTAATGTTAAATACTACAGCTTTAAGGAATTTGACAAAAAGAAAGTACCTTTTGTCGTTCTGATTGTTGGTGTATTGGTCATGAGTATCGTGCTTTATGACATTCCAGTAGGTATTTTAGCCATTGGTGTTATTTATGCCTTGTCTGGAATTGTTACTACCTTACGCAAGCGCTTCTAACGGTATAAATATTTCACCAAATAAAATAGATACCTGACTGTCCTAATACAGAATTTTCAATCTTAATCTATACGTTTTGGATAGTGAAAACATGTTTTTTTATTTCTGCTTTATTGCAGATAGTGTTTTTTAAAAAAAGAAGCGTATAGTGTCGGTGAATTAGAAAGTTTTGCTTTCGATGGTTTTATACTTAGTATATCTCA
Organism: uncultured Gammaproteobacteria bacterium; assembly: GCA_963744895.1. GTDB lineage: Bacteria > Pseudomonadota > Gammaproteobacteria > Pseudomonadales > Moraxellaceae > Psychrobacter. The sequence goes on along the minus strand of CAVUUW010000003.1, from coordinate 6,052 downwards.
GGCAATATTTTCTCTGTTAATCAGGTAAAATGTAAAGTCGAAGCAAGCAAGCAGTTCTCAATGCTGTATCAATAGAGTGACCTATTAACCCCAATCTTTCAGGATGATCGAAACAGAGCATTATTGCTACTGTTTCTTACCCCTGTGCGATTATTTTGTGGCGTTAAATACGTATTGAGATTTATTCTATTGATTATTATTACAATCTAGTGACCTATTGAGCGCCTTGTAACCTCAAAATTACCATATGTCATCCTTATTAATCAAGATTTGGCAAAGATAATATATGGTAATAAACGTTATCAAGAGTACAGATAAGGTCAAAGTCCAGCGTCATTTCCTTGCTGTCTTTTACGAGATTGTAATGGCTATAGAGTGTATAAAAAACTTGGCAAATATTAATAAAACTGACCGAATATAAGGTTAACAAGGCATGACGTTTTTCAAATTACCGAACTGGCTAAAAGCCAACTTAGTGATATTGATAAGCAGCTTGCTCCTGACTGCCTGTGATACAGGGATATTGGATCCCAAAGGCGAAGTTGGCGCGCAAACTAAAGAGCTTCTCATTGTTACTACTATCTTGATGTTGATTGTGGTTATACCAGTCATCGTCATGACTGTCTGGTTTACCTATCGTTATCGTGCGGATAGACCAGATGCCGATAAAGATTTCGATCCGCAGTGGTCACATAACACTTGGATTGAAATAGTGATGTGGACTATTCCCATCATTATCATCGCTATATTGGCTGTGATTACGTGGAAAAGTACCCACGCGCTTGATCCTTATAAGCCGCTGGAGACGACTGATGATAATCCACCGCTTGTGATTCAAGTTGTGGCACAAAACTGGAAATGGTTGTTTATCTACCCAGAGCAAGATATTGCCGTCGTCAATGAGCTTTATATGCCTGTAGATCGACCAGTCAGCTTTAAGATTACCTCTGATTCAGTCATGAACTCATTCTTCATTCCTAGACTTGGTGGCCAAATCTATGCCATGTCAAGCATGGTAACGCAGCTGCATCTAGTTGCTAATGAAGCTGGTGTCTATAATGGGCTATCTTCTAACTATAGTGGTCCTGGTTTTTCAGATATGAAATTCTTAGTTCATGCGGTCGATAATCAAGGTTTTGATAATTGGGTCGCTAAAGTCAAAGCTGGCGACAATAAAGTTCTTGATACTGCGGTTTATGAAGAACTAGCAAAACCATCAGAGAACCATGCCATCGAATACTTTAAATCGACGCAACCTAACATATTTGATTACATTGTGAATCAGTATGGTACTCACACACAAAATCAAAATCAGTTTGTGGCACCAAGTGAAGTCAATCAGCGTGATAATGAAGTTGCTGTGACAGAAGGTTTAGAGTCTGATTTGAAAGATGATGGTACAGGTAGTATTAACCCAGCAGCGCCATCGAATAAAGATGATGCGCAAGAAGACGACGCTCACGAATAGGAGAGGCGACTATGGAAGCAATACTCGGTAGATTGTCCCTCGAGGCAATACCTTACCATGAGCCTATCATTATGATGGCTGGTGGTATGATGGCCTTGGCTGGGCTAGCGGTTTTAATTTTTCTAACCAAAAAGAAGCTTTGGGGCACACTTTGGCATGACTGGCTCACGTCAGTAGACCATAAAAAAATTGGTATCATGTATATCGTCGTAGCTATAGTGATGCTACTGCGCGGATTTAGTGATGCCATTATGATGCGTACCCATCAGATGTTGGCCAACTATCCTGAGACAGGGTATTTACCGCCGCATCATTATGATCAAATTTTCACGGCTCACGGCGTGATTATGATTTTCTTCGTCGCTATGCCATTGGTCGTTGGCCTAATGAATGCGATTGTACCTTTACAGATTGGTGCACGTGATGTGGCCTTTCCGTTTCTAAATTCACTGTCATTCTGGCTGTTTGTGACTGGCGCTTTATTGGTCAACGTATCGCTAGTGATTGGTGATTTTGCTGCGACAGGTTGGTTGGCTTATCCGCCATTATCAGAGCTGAACTTCAGTCCGACAGTGGGGGTAGATTATTATATCTGGGCCTTGCAGTTATCCGGATTGGGCACTTTGCTGACGGGTGTCAATTTCTTAGTGACTATATTGAAGATGCGTGCACCTGGTATGAACCTCATGCATATGCCTATCTTTACTTGGTCAGCCCTTTGTACCAACATCTTGATCGTTGCCGCTTTCCCTGTATTGACTGCAACGTTGATTATGCTGACGCTTGACCGCTATCTTGGTATGCATTTCTTTACCAATGATGCAGGCGGCAACGTCATGATGTATATCAACCTGATTTGGATTTGGGGTCACCCAGAAGTTTATATCTTGGTATTACCAGCTTTTGGTATTTTCTCAGAAGTCATCTCGACTTTCTCACAGAAAAAACTGTTCGGCTACGTCAGTATGGTTTATGCCATCCTCGTTATTGCTGTTTTAAGTTTCATTGTTTGGTTGCATCACTTCTTCACGATGGGCTCAGGCGCCAATGTGAATGCTTTCTTCGGTATTACTACCATGATTATCGCCATTCCCACCGGGGTTAAGGTCTTTAACTGGTTGTTTACCATGTATCGTGGCAAGATCATTTTTGGCACCCCGATTATGTGGACCATTGGTTTTATCATTACCTTTACGGTTGGCGGTATGACAGGCGTTATGCTAGCGGTTCCTGGTATTGATTATGTGTTGCATAACAGTCTGTTCTTGATTGCGCATTTCCATAACACCATCATTGGTGGTGCGGTATTTGGTTATTTTGCAGGTATTGCATTCTGGTGGCCAAAAATGTTTGGCTATCGTTTGGACGAGAAATGGGGCAAACGCGCTTTTTGGGGCTGGATCATCGGCTTCTTCACTGCCTTTATGCCGCTATATGTTCTAGGTTTCTTAGGTATGACACGCCGTACTAACCATTATGCTAATGATTCTTGGCAGTTCTGGTTAATCATTGCTGCTGTTGGTGCCTTCATTATTATGTTCGGTATTTTCAGCCAGTTGATGATGTTCTATGTCAGCTATCGCGACCGTGAACGTCTTGCTGATGTTAGTGGTGATCCTTGGAATGGTCGTACTTTGGAGTGGAGCACACCGTCACCTGCACCGTTTTATAACTTTGCTCAGTTGCCGGTCATTAACGATCTTGATGCCTTAGCTTATCTGAAAGACAGTGGTTGGACGTCAGACAAAGCGCCTAATTACTACAGCCCAATACATATGCCTAAAAATACAGATTCTGGTGTGATTATTGGTCTGCTGACTTTTGTCTTTGGTTTTGCTTTTGTTTGGCACATCTGGTGGTTAGTAATAGTGTCTTTCTTCGTCATGATTTTCTTTGTTATTCGTGAAGCCAATAAACGTGATATCGATTATATCGTACCGGTTCATGAAATTGAAAAAGTTGAAAATGCTTACTATGAGCGTCTTCGTACGGCACACGCAGGAGACGGATTATGAGTGGTACCGAAAGTATGAATAAACATGAAGTAAATAGTAATTTGCCAGACGACAACGGCGAGGAGTTGTTGCCGTCTGATGATCATAACAAAGGCAATATAGATTACTTTAACCATAGTGACCCGCACCATCCAGACCATTTGGATGCACAGGGCAATAAAGTCTTGGGTTTCTTTGTTTACCTAATGACCGATTTGGTTTTGTTTGCCACGTTCTTCGCTGCTTATTCAGTATTGAACGTAGGTGTGGCAGACGGTCCCGGTCCTAAAGATATCTTTGATCTTAAGTTTGTTTTAATCGAGACCTTCTTGCTACTAATCAGTAGTATTACCTTTGGTTTTGCGATGCTTGGTGCCTATCAGAACAATATGGCAAAGCTCAAGACTTGGTTGATTATTACTGCACTATTCGGCATGGGTTTCATTGGGATGGAAGTTTATGAATTCCATCACCTTATTGTCGAAGGCTTTGGACCTGGTCGCAGTGCTTTCTTATCGAGCTTCTTTAGCTTAGTAGGTTTGCATGGTATTCACGTAACGGTCGGTATTTGCTGGTTGTTCTTTACGCTGTTCCAGATAAACAAGTTTGGTCTTTCTGAGCGTATGATGACACGTTTGAGATGTCTAAGCCTGTTCTGGCACTTTTTGGATATCGTGTGGATTTGCGTCTTTTCGCTAGTGTATCTGGTAGGAGTGGCATTATGAAAAATGAAAATTTGCATGCAGCCGAACAGGCTCATGCACATGGCGATGTAAGTCACGGTCAGAGCAGCCATGGTAGTAGAAACAGTTACCTTACAGGCTTTGGACTGTCGGCAATCTTAACTGTCATTCCGTTTTGGCTAGTGATGAGCAATACGATGTCAGGAACTAGCGCGATTTGGATGATTGGTGTCTTCGCAGCGGCACAGGTTTTCGTGCAAGTTTACTTCTTTTTGCATATGGACTTCAGCCCTGAACAGCGTAATACGCTTTATAGCTTTTTGTTCACTTTATTTGTGGTGGCGATTGTCATGGTTGGTTCTTTGTGGATTATGCACAACGCCAACGAAAACATGATGCCAGGTATGGGTAAAGATATGAAGATGGACATGGGTATGCAAATGCCTACCAATGCAGATGGCACACCTCGATTAGATCGTGAACTTGAAGGTTTTGAAGATAAACTAGACCTACCGGATACGTATCAACCGTCTAACCAAGGTAAGCCAGCTGCTACGCAAGAAGAAAACCACTCGGACATGTCTGATCATTCCGACATGGCTGATATGCAATAGTAAGTCCCTACCTTTCTTATCTGCGTTGTACGTTGGCGTATATAAGCTGTCGCAGATGCCCGATGATGAGCCGCTAACTTTAGGCTCATCATTTCCCAAATGGCAATCTTTGATCCATGTGGTCAAGGCGTTTGACGATATTAACTGATGGACAATCATGAATAAACTTGCACAGTTAAAACTCGATGTTGCCAAGCAACCCCTTGTTCAGGTCGTCAAACCTGGCATCGTGTTTGGTAATGCTATCACCGTATTGGGTGGCTATTTCTTAGCGGCCAAAGGCAATCCTGATTGGCTGGTGTTGATTCAAGTCTTGGTTGGAACCTTGACTGTGATAGCGTCTGGTTGTGTGATTAATAATATCATCGATCGTGATATCGACTCCAGAATGCAGCGAACTTGTGACCGCGTTTTGGTCACCGGTGAGCTCTCTATCAAGAACGCAGTACTTTATGCAGTGTTGCTACTAGGTATTGGCTTATTATGTCTAGCGGCTACCACGCCACTAGCATTGTACTCAGCGTTATTTGGTTATGTTGTTTACGTCGGGTTTTATAGCCTGTACTTCAAACGTCAATCTGTTTGGGGGACGTTTATCGGTAGCTTTTCTGGTGCCATCCCTCCTGTAATTGGTTATGCCGCTTTAACACCTGCTATCGATGGGGTGTATTGGGTATTATTTGCGATGTTTGCTATTTGGCAGATGCCACATGCTTATGCCATTGCCGTATTTCGCAAAAAAGACTATAGCGCTGCTAATATTCCGGTATTACCCGTTAAGCATTCTTTTAGAACGACCCAGTGGCACATCACTATTAGTATCGCCTTTTTCTTAATCGTGGGTAGTTTACTCACGGCTTTAAAAGCGACGGGCTATTGGTATCTAGGAGTACATTTACTGTTGTCGGGTTACTGGTTGTTTATCGCTATGAAACCGATCAAGGTCAACAGTGAACAAAACGAGATTGAGCAACAAATCAAATGGGCTTATAAGATCTTTGGGCTTTCAATCATTATTATGATGGCACTATGTCTAATGATGGCGATTGATTACGTATAAGATTGCTCGGTTATAGATACTGTTTATGAATACCATTGAAGAGCCACTAACATGAGTAGTGGCTTTTTTTATGCCAAATAGTCTAACAAAGATGTCCAAGATATATTAACCACCCATCCTTTCAACAAATAACCCAAAACTCAAAAATTCTAACCCATTGAAAAGTCTAGACAATTAAACTGTGATTTAAATAACTAATAAAAAGCTTAAATAACCCCTTGACCCAGCTTAAA
>CAVUUW010000002.1:0-1000470 GCA_963744895.1 uncultured Gammaproteobacteria bacterium | reverse complement strand
CTCATTAAGGCAAAGCAGTTAACAAAGTGATGAATAATCACTAACAGATAACCAGCTAACTTATTGAAACGAATTAAAAAAAGAAGCTTGACAGTCTATTAAAACATGATATGATAGTCAGCTCGCTAAACAGGATAAGCCACATTGGTTTAGACTGATTAGATAAGAGACATAACTGCTACTGGACGACAGTGGTCAGACATTATTTAAAAGCATAACTAAAGAACAACTTGTGTGGATTTTTGCTGATTCAGAATGCTAAAAAATAAAGTTGACTATCTTTTCTTTTCGGGAAGATTATTAACTATAAAAATTATCATTTAAGACAGCAGAAAAACTCAAAGTTAATTCATTACGAACATAATTTTTAGCGATTTTGCCAGATTAGATGAGCCAAGTTTAGAAGCTTCTTTAAAGAGCTTCATAGCAAGATTAAACTGAAGAGTTTGATCATGGCTCAGATTGAACGCTGGCGGCAGGCTTAACACATGCAAGTCGAGCGGTAACATTTCTAGCTTGCTAGAAGATGACGAGCGGCGGACGGGTGAGTAATACTTAGGAATCTACCTAGTAGTGGGGGATAGCACGGGGAAACTCGTATTAATACCGCATACGTCCTACGGGAGAAAGGGGGCAACTTGTTGCTCTCGCTATTAGATGAGCCTAAGTCGGATTAGCTAGATGGTGGGGTAAAGGCCTACCATGGCGACGATCTGTAGCTGGTCTGAGAGGATGATCAGCCACACCGGGACTGAGACACGGCCCGGACTCCTACGGGAGGCAGCAGTGGGGAATATTGGACAATGGGGGAAACCCTGATCCAGCCATGCCGCGTGTGTGAAGAAGGCCTTTTGGTTGTAAAGCACTTTAAGCAGTGAAGAAGACTCCTCGGTTAATACCCGTGGACGATGACATTAGCTGCAGAATAAGCACCGGCTAACTCTGTGCCAGCAGCCGCGGTAATACAGAGGGTGCAAGCGTTAATCGGAATTACTGGGCGTAAAGCGAGCGTAGGTGGCTTGATAAGTCAGATGTGAAATCCCCGGGCTTAACCTGGGAACTGCATCTGAAACTGTCAGACTAGAGTAGGTGAGAGGGAGGTAGAATTTCAGGTGTAGCGGTGAAATGCGTAGAGATCTGAAGGAATACCGATGGCGAAGGCAGCCTCCTGGCATCATACTGACACTGAGGCTCGAAAGCGTGGGTAGCAAACAGGATTAGATACCCTGGTAGTCCACGCCGTAAACGATGTCTACTAGTCGTTGGGTCCCTTGAGGACTTAGTGACGCAGCTAACGCAATAAGTAGACCGCCTGGGGAGTACGGCCGCAAGGTTAAAACTCAAATGAATTGACGGGGGCCCGCACAAGCGGTGGAGCATGTGGTTTAATTCGATGCAACGCGAAGAACCTTACCTGGTCTTGACATATCTAGAATCCTGCAGAGATGCGGGAGTGCCTTCGGGAATTAGAATACAGGTGCTGCATGGCTGTCGTCAGCTCGTGTCGTGAGATGTTGGGTTAAGTCCCGCAACGAGCGCAACCCTTGTCCTTAGTTACCAGCGGGTTAAGCCGGGAACTCTAAGGATACTGCCAGTGACAAACTGGAGGAAGGCGGGGACGACGTCAAGTCATCATGGCCCTTACGACCAGGGCTACACACGTGCTACAATGGTAGGTACAGAGGGCAGCTACACAGCGATGTGATGCGAATCTCAAAAAGCCTATCGTAGTCCAGATTGGAGTCTGCAACTCGACTCCATGAAGTAGGAATCGCTAGTAATCGCGGATCAGAATGCCGCGGTGAATACGTTCCCGGGCCTTGTACACACCGCCCGTCACACCATGGGAGTTGATTGCACCAGAAGTGGTTAGCCTAACCGTAAGGAAGGCGATCACCACGGTGTGGTTGATGACTGGGGTGAAGTCGTAACAAGGTAGCCGTAGGGGAACCTGCGGCTGGATCACCTCCTTATAGACAGCATTCGGTCAGCAAGAATTCACAACAAGTTGTTCTTTAGTTTAAGCTTATGTTTTAGCAAACGTATTGGGTCTGTAGCTCAGCTGGTTAGAGCACCGTGTTGATAACGCGGGGGTCAGTGGTTCAAGTCCACTTAGACCCACCATTTATATGGGGCCATAGCTCAGTTGGTAGAGCGCCTGCCTTGCACGCAGGAGGTCAACGGTTCGACTCCGTTTGGCTCCACCACTACATTAGTTAAGCTTAGAGTGCGAATAAATAAAATAGGTATTAAATAGAAACAAGTGATTCATCTTGAATAAAGACACGATTACTTCTTTCTGTTTTATACAGAATCTGTGACTCGATGAGAGCATAGAAACTATTTAAAAACATAGATATGAGTCTGGGTTAGGAGGAGCGTGTTCACGCGCACTTCCTAACCTTAGTAATCAACCTCTTAACGACATCAGTTGTTATCCCAGGGGTTGATTACTAAAAAGAAATAAGAGAACTGAATCAAGCGTATAAACATAGGTGATATCGTTATCATAATTAGATTGTATGACACTTTGAAGTCGAAAGACTACTTGGGGTTGTATGGTCAAGTAATGAAGCGCACATGGTGGATGCCTTGGCAGTCAGAGGCGATGAAAGACGTGACAGCCTGCGATAAGCTTCGGGGAGGCGGCAATATCCTGTGATCCGGAGATTTCTGAATGGGGAAACCCACTTACCATAAGGTAGGTATCCTAATTTATTAGGAAGCGAACGAGGGGAAGTGAAACATCTCAGTACCCTTAGGAATAGACATCAATTGAGATTCCCCTAGTAGCGGCGAGCGAACGGGGAGAAGCCGATTAGTACTAATGTAGAAGAACAGCGTGGGAAAGCTGACCGTAGTAGGTGATAGTCCTGTATTCGAAACATTAGCATTAACATATTAAGTAGAGCGGGGCACGAGAAATCCTGTTTGAAGATGGGGGGACCATCCTCCAAGGCTAAATACTCCTGACTGACCGATAGTGAACCAGTACCGTGAGGGAAAGGCGAAAAGAACCCCTGTGAGGGGAGTGAAATAGAACCTGAAACCGTGTGCGTACAAGCAGTGGGAGCCTTAATTTATTAGGGTGACCGCGTACCTTTTGTATAATGGGTCAGCGACTTATATTCTGTAGCAAGGTTAACCGTTTAGGGGAGCCGTAGGGAAACCGAGTCTTAATAGGGCGCATAGTTGCAGGGTATAGACCCGAAACCGAGTGATCTATCCATGAGCAGGTTGAAAGTTGAGTAACATCAACCGGAGGACCGAACCCACTGTCGTTGAAAAGCCAGGGGATGACTTGTGGATAGGGGTGAAAGGCTAATCAAACTCGGTGATAGCTGGTTCTCCCCGAAAGCTATTTAGGTAGCGCCTCGGACGAACACCATTGGGGGTAGAGCACTGTTTCGGCTAGGGGGTCATACCGACTTACCAAACCGATGCAAACTCCGAATACCGATGAGTGATATCCGGGAGACACACAGTGGGTGCTAACGTCCATTGTGGAGAGGGAAACAACCCAGACCGCCAGCTAAGGCCCCAAATTCCTAGTTAAGTGGGAAACGAGGTGGGAAGGCATAGACAGCTAGGAGGTTGGCTTAGAAGCAGCCATCCTTTAAAGAAAGCGTAATAGCTCACTAGTCGAGTCGGCCCGCGCGGAAGATGTAACGGGGCTCAAACTAGGAGCCGAAGCTGCGGATTTGAATTTGTTTTCAAGTGGTAGGGGAGCGTTGTGTAAGCCTGTGAAGGTGTGTTGTAAAGCATGCTGGAGGTATCACAAGAGCGAATGCTGACGTGAGTAACGATAATGCGAGTGAAAAGCTCGCACGCCGGAAGATCAAGGGTTCCAGTCCAACGTTAATCGGGGCTGGGTGAGTCGACCCCTAAGGCGAGGCCGAAAGGCGTAGTCGATGGGAAATCGGTTAATATTCCGATACTTGTTTATAATGCGATGGAGGGACGGAGAAGGTTATGTCAGCCTGGCGTTGGTTGTCCAGGTGAAAGGATGTAGGTTTATAGCTTAGGTAAATCCGGGCTATTTTATACCGAGATCTGATAGCAAGCTGTACTTGTACAGCGAAGTGGCAAATACCATGCTTCCAGGAAAAGCTTCTAAGCAATAGTTATAAACGAATCGTACCCTAAACCGACACAGGTGATCAGGTAGAGAATACCAAGGCGCTTGAGAGAACTCTGCTGAAGGAACTAGGCAAAATGGTACCGTAACTTCGGGAGAAGGTACGCTGTTGGTGGTGATAGGACTTGCTCCTTGAGCTGCTGGCAGTCGCAGATACCAGGCTGCTGCAACTGTTTATTAAAAACACAGCACTCTGCAAACACGAAAGTGGACGTATAGGGTGTGATGTCTGCCCGGTGCTGGAAGGTTAATTGATGGGGTTAGCGTAAGCGAAGCTCTTGATCGAAGCCCCAGTAAACGGCGGCCGTAACTATAACGGTCCTAAGGTAGCGAAATTCCTTGTCGGGTAAGTTCCGACCTGCACGAATGACATAATGATGGCAGCGCTGTCTCCAGCAGAGACTCAGTGAAATCGAAATCGCAGTGAAGATGCTGTGTACCCGCGGCTAGACGGAAAGACCCCGTGAACCTTTACTACAGCTTTACATTGAACTTTGACCTGACTTGTGCAGGATAGGTGGGAGGCTTTGAAGCCGAGACGCTAGTCTTGGTGGAGCCAATCTTGAAATACCACCCTGGTCATGTTGGGGTTCTAACTCAGGTATAACAATACCGAGGACAATGTATGGTGGGTAGTTTGACTGGGGCGGTCTCCTCCTAAAGAGTAACGGAGGAGTACGAAGGTGCGCTCAGACCGGTCGGAAATCGGTCGTAGAGTATAAAGGCAAAAGCGCGCTTAACTGCGAGACCCACAAGTCGAGCAGGTACGAAAGTAGGTCTTAGTGATCCGGTGGTTCTGTATGGAAGGGCCATCGCTCAACGGATAAAAGGTACTCTGGGGATAACAGGCTGATACCGCCCAAGAGTTCATATCGACGGCGGTGTTTGGCACCTCGATGTCGGCTCATCTCATCCTAGGGCTGAAGCAGGTCCTAAGGGTATGGCTGTTCGCCATTTAAAGAGGTACGCGAGCTGGGTTTAGAACGTCGTGAGACAGTTCGGTCCCTATCTACCGTGGGCGTTGGAAATTTGAGAGGATCTGCTCCTAGTACGAGAGGACCAGAGTGGACGAACCTCTGGTGTTCGGGTTGTCACGCCAGTGGCATTGCCCGGTAGCTACGTTCGGATGGGATAACCGCTGAAAGCATCTAAGCGGGAAGCCCACCTCAAGATTAGATTTCCCTAAAGAGCCGTTCAAGACTAGGACGTTGATAGGCAGGGTGTGGAAGCACAGCGATGTGTGTAGCTAACCTGTACTAATTGCTCGTTTGGCTTGACCATACAACACCCAAGTGGTTTGTATGCAAGTCTAATTAATCTATCTTGTATAAGCGTAAGCTTATAGAATAAAGAAAGAACATTTCGATATCACCTTTGACCTTGATTCAGTTAGGTTAAGTGATACTTAGTCAAATAAGTAAAACTATAAACAGACTCATATCTAACCCCCTTTGCTGACGACAATAGCGCGATGGCCCCACCTGATCCCTTCCCGAACTCAGAAGTGAAACATCGTAGCGCCAATGGTAGTGTGGTTCGCCCATGTGAGAGTAGGTCATCGTCAGCTCTCTATTCCTGATTAGCCCCCGACTAGGTAACTAGACGGGGGATTTTCTTTGGCTTTTATTCCTAGTAATTATCGTAAAACCCCCATCTGCATAAGCATATGGGGGTTTGTTTCGTGGGTGGTTTATGCCTACTTACATTTACTTGTTTTTATAATTGCCTCTTTTATTCATTCTCTTATCTAGCCGTATCCAATACAGTCTCTTGCCTCAGCTCGACACTCCCTTTATTTCTATTCTATGCTGCGACTGATCTGATCATTTGACATCTATAAACTACCTCTACTCGCTTGTTCCGCTATATTTGTATTGTTGGTTGTTGATACTATTTTTAAGTTCATAGGGTAATAACTTGCTCAGTTAAATAAATTGTGTTCTGTTAAAGATGTGAATTTTTTATAAAAAAGTTATATCTTTAGAAGACTAGTGTTGGTGGTATTAGCTCTAAGGGAGTTATCAGCATAAATATTAAAAGATTTTTTAAAAAGGAGTCTGAGAAAGATCAAAAAATCCTATTGGCTCTTGACGAAATTAAATCTAAGATGAAAAAAATGGATTTTGGTAAGAAAATCTTCCAAATATCAGTGTAGAGAACTATCTTCAGGTTCCATCTTTCGAACTTTGACTGTAATGTGTTCTTCTTTCAAATGCTGGTAAAGCAGTGCAGACGAGTGCGTATCCTAATATTAGTTAAGTTGGATTAATGACTATGCGGCAATATAATTATCATGGTCGTGTGGAAGATGCTTTCAATTTAGTCAGTTTTCTATATTATTTTGATAAACTGGTGGTCGGCAAGTAAAAAAATAACAGATGCAAACATGGTAATAGCTTTTCTATTGCGCCTCTGACTCAACTATGAAAAATTACGTACTGCGAGTATAAGATATATAAGCACCTAAAGCTAAGTGCATCCCGATTGAAACTCTTACTGTTTTCGTCATTGATGTGGCTAATATTTAGCTGCCAAGGCGTTTAATTGCTGCGCTCACAGAGACAGATTAAAAATTGTCTTCTAATCTAATATTAACTTAGCTGGATTTATCATGTATCAAGAAGGCGAGATAGTAGTATGCAAGTGTCAGCGTTGCTATGAAATGTTTCCAGTATTCACATTCGTAGCAGATACAGATATGGTGACAAGCGGTTGTGTTGCACTTACTGCATTAGGCAATAGAATAGCCTTAACTGAGCAGCGGCCGGATGAAACGATAGGTGGATTAGAAACAAGAGTCGGGGTAGGTTTCAAATCTGTGCCGGTATACTACATAGACACTCCTATTGAACCCAACTTATCTTTTCAAGCGTTTCGTAAGCAGTATAAGCCCCCAATACCAATATATACATGCATTAAGTGTGGCAGTGATTCAAAGGTAGTGCGAAAGGAATCAAAAAAAGAATTTTTGTGTTATGGCACTATTACAGTGTACTAAGCCAGTTAATGAGTCTATCAAATATGCTGAGCCATATTTACATGTGCATTAGTTTTATAAGGAAAGATTATGATTCTACCATTATTTAAATATCACCCAGATCCAATTAATACAGGTGCCATTGAGACAACTAAAGAAGAGTGTGAATGTTGTGGTAAATCTAGAGGCTATAGGGCTACTTCCACAATACACTGAGTAGACGAAGTCGAGACCATTTGTCCATGGTGTATTGCTGATGGCTCTGCTGCTGAAAAATTTGACGGAGAATTTTCAGATTCTCATCCCTTGTTCTCTGATGGGATTAGAAAAGATATTATTGAGGAAGTGTGCGAGCGGACGCCAAGCTTTATTTCTTGGCAACAAGAACGTTGGCTATCCCACTGCAATGATGCTTGCGAATTTCATGGCGATGCTGAAAATTCAGATCTTGAGGCTCTTTCTAGTGAGGAGTTACATAAATTTTTAGCTGCTGAATATATAAAAGTTGAAGATTGGCCAAATATATTGCAGTCATATCGCAAAGGTGGCGACTTAGCGATATACAAGTTTACGTGTATGGTCTGTCGTAAAAATCAGTTTTATACCGATTATAGCTAATAATACTCAGTTAAAATTTCACCCTAACCTTATATAGACTTAAGATCAATGCTATACGTGGTTGAGCAGGTGCTAAAAAGCATATTAGATAAAGTTTTAGCTGTAAAGGCATGAAAAGAATCAATGTGGTGGGTACTAGTGGAAGTGGGAAATCTACCTTTAGCCGTACATTAGCGACTAGATTGGGCTATCCGTATCTTGAAATGGATGCGATTTTTTGGAAAGCTAATTGGCAAGAGTCTAGCGATGAAGAATTTTTCACCAATCTTAAAAGTTGTCTGTTGCCGAATGCTTGGGTTTTGGATGGAAATTATAATAGGGCAGTCGATATAAAATGGGCTAATATTGATCAGGTTATATGGATAGATTACTCATTTTCTCGTACGGTTTATCAAGCAGTAAAACGCGCTTTTATTCGTTCAGTCACCAAAACCGAGCTTTGGGAGAATACTGGTAATATTGAGACATTTTCTAAGTCATTCTTTAGCCGTGATTCCATTATCGTCTGGACATTAAAAACCTATAAGCGCAACCGTATTCGTTATATAGATATGCTCAACGATCCTAAATATCATCATATAGAGTTTATAAGATTAAAAAAATCCTAAAATATCAAAGTCTTATATAGACGGGTTACGCGTGTAGTCAATCGTTTGGAGCTTAGACACCCACAGTCAATTGGTTCCACTTTTTTTAATACTTCAGCAACCTATTACTTAGAGTTTTAATACAGCTTTAATAACCTTTGGATATCATCATGAATGTAATAGATATAAAAGTGTTTGTCCCTAGTAAGGATTATGAAATTTCAAAGTCGTTTTATTCGGAAATTGGTTTTAAACCTAACTTCGTAACAGATGATTTAACGCTCTTTCAAAATGGAGTGTGTTCTTTATACCTTCAACGTTTTTATAATCGAGAGCTGGCAGATAATTTTATGCTGCAAATTTGCGTCTCAGATATCGAAGAAGCGTTCGATGTGTGCTCAAGCTCAGAACATAAGACCAGAATTACACCTGTTCAGCAAGAGGCATGGGGCAAAGTTTTTTACTTATGGGGACCCGCTGGTGAGTTGTTGCATATTACTGAGTTAAATAATTGATTAAGTGCTGTTGAACATGGTTTTTGACGCATTTCATTTTGCGGTTCGCGTAAATAACGGTTACTTGTATGGTTGTATCTTAAAGAGGCGTTCAACAACCCTTAATTTTAAAAGGATTGAATGATGAAAGGAGAGTGTCTTTTTGGAAATGTAAAATTTGAAATTAAGGAAGAGATTCGCAATTTCTATCAATGTCATTGTTCGCTGTGTCGAAAAGCTACTGGTACAACTTCTAATACTGCTACTTTTGTAAAAGGTGAGTCTTTTTATTGGGTTTCGGGCGAAAGTGATATCAGCTCCTACAAAAAACCCAGTGGCTATCGAAGTGATTTTTGTTCGGTGTGTGGAAGTTTGGTTCCTAATAGCCTGAGAGACAGCGGGATGGTGTGGATTCCTGCTGGTTTGCTCGATGAGCCGATTGCCTCAACAATTTCTGTTCATCTATATACAAAGTCTGCTGCTGCTTGGGAGCAGGATTCTACCGAATGTGTTAGGTTGGATGGTGGACCTGATAGCCTAACGTCGCTTAATAATTTATTATCGCTCATTTAGGTTGAATGGCTTTCTATAATAGTCCTTGTCAGTGATTTGCTAAGCAAGATCAAGATATTAGTTTACGATTGATGGCAGATAGACGATGACTCTACCACTATTTACATATCGTTTAGATCCTATTGGTACGGGTGGTATTGATACGATTGAAGAATCGTGCAAATGTTGCGGTGAAAATCAGTTTTATGCTGACTGTAGCTATTGAAGCCAAGCCAAAACCCTACTGTATTTAGATATTATTAAAAACTGGTCGTAAATACGAAGGCTAGCCGTCACACCAAATTCATAGATAAAAGGAAAGATTTATGATCACTCAAAAAGTGGCACTCATCACAGGTGGTGGTCGAGGCATTGGCGCTGCCACAGCGAGGCTGTTTGCCAAGCAAGGTTATGCGGTGGCTATCAACTATAAATCTAATTCAGAAGCCGCGAACAAACTGGCTGAGACGATCACTGCTGATGGTGGGAGGTGTATTACGATTCAGGCTGATGTTTCTTCTGAACAAGATGTCGTCCGCATGTTTTCCACCGTCGATAAAGCGCTAGGCACGCTGTCTGTACTCGTGAACAATGCAGGTATTTTGAAAAAACAATCCCGTTTAGAGGACATGACTGCCGACAGAATAAACGGCATACTCACAAACAATGTCACCAGCTATTTTTTGTGCTGTAGGGAAGCGGTAAAACGTATGTCTACTCGGAACGGCGGACTAGGAGGTGTGATTGTGAATGTTTCTTCTGGAGCAGCGCGTTCAGGCTCTCCGAATGAATATATTGATTATGCCGCATCGAAAGGTGCTATTGATACTTTAACGAAAGGGTTGTCACTGGAAGTTGCGGCTGAAGGCATTAGAGTCAACTGTGTCCGCCCAGGACTGATTTATACTGATATGCATGCTGATGGCGGAGAGCGAAGAAGGGTAGAGCGATTACAGACGGTGATTCCAATGCAAAGAGGTGGACAGCCTAAAGAAGTTGCCGAAGCCATCTATTGGCTGGCGTCAGATAAGTCTTCCTTTTCGACTGGCAATTTCTTAGATCTCACAGGTGGGTTGTAAGTGGGGTAAAGAGTTTGGGAGTGTATCAGTAGTCTGTGTGGTGTTTTTATGGTCGCTGCGCCATAATAAGATACACTACACCATTAACTGCGGTAGCAATCTGTGCTCAGTAATTGAGGTAAGGAATGAAAACAAGTGAAAGCTAAATTTGCAGGTATTCAATATCTGGGTAAAAGTGGTATCACGCAAACATGTAAAGAAGCAGTCATACAGCTTATACATGCTAGTGAAGACATAAATGACGTGAAAATATTAACCTTTGAAGAAGCTTACTCTCAGATATGATACTCAGGTCATTGTTAAAGGTGGTTTTTCTTCTGGTTATAATGGAGAGGGGCTAAGAGGATATGCATTTGTCTTAAACTTATTACGTAACTATACAGACAGTATTAATGAGTACATCATTTCAAAATCGGTTTTTGAACGTATATCCAATTCAAGTTTAACTGTGAAAGATTTGGAATATATCAATAGTATCAAGCCAGTGCGTCCTAATAGATGGTATGACTCTGCTCATCTCTATAAGGATCGTAAACGCAGTATTTTTAGTGAGTTTCCGCTTACTATTCCTATGGCATTGCTTGACCCACGCCTGATCGAACTAGCCTTGGATTTTAAAAAGAATCCAGACAATGCAATCATGGGTGCATACCGAAAGCTGGAATCTATTGTTAAAGAGCGTACAGGCTTGAATAACGAAAGTGGCGTTAAGCTGTTTGCAAAAGCCTTCCAAGGTGATGATTCGATTTTGTGTTGGGAAAACTTGGATTCAGGTGAATCTAAAGGCAGAGCATCGCTGTTTACGAGTGTCTATATGGCTTACCGCAATAATCGAGCGCATCAAGAACCTCGTCATAATATAAGTGATGATATTCGAGAGTTTATGTTAGTAAATCAGTTGTTATTTTTAGAAAGCGAGGCGGTTACAAGACAAGAGAAAGTATAAAAGGATTAAGTTCCTTAATACATTATTTAGGATGGATATTTAATGTTCAGTAGTTTCAGCTTTTCTTATATAAATATCTTTTTCTAACGGCATTACAAAAAAAATCTGGAGAGAGTATGAAAAGAGTTGAGGCGAGTATCCGTGACAATTTAGTAAAGGCTTTAGACATTGTTGAAGAAGGATTGGAGTACATAGAGAAAGAGAAATATTTGCCCAATGACGTTGGAACAAGAGGTTTTGTTGATATTCTTGCTAAGGATAAAGATGGGCGTTGGGTACTTATCGAACTTAAACGTTCGGAAGCTGCTTCGCGGGAAGCGCTGCATGAGGTTTTAAAATATATTGAGGCATTTAAAAAAAACCGAAGCGTCCGTGAACACGAAATTCGTGTAATGGTTATATCTACAGAGTGGCGCGAACTTATCGTACCATTCTCGTCGTTTATTACTCGAACAACATGCAATGTTGAAGGAATTAAACTATTAGTTGATAGAGACTATCAGCCAACGCATGCTTCTAAGGTTGATCCCTTGCCTGCACACTCTGGTCGGATTTTTGCACCATGGCATGAGCTAGCCCTTTACAAAAATAAAGTATCTATGCAACGCGGACTTGAAAGCTATGAGCGTGCGTGTCAGGCAAAAGGTATTTTAGATTTTGTAATCATTGAAATGACATCGCATCCGTTACGTAGAGACAGAGAGTTGGATGCGATGGTCGCGGCTTATGAAAGTATGGGTATGCTTGGTAAGGCAGATCGTGAACAGATTGCTAACCAGTTACCTATTTTTGAGAGTCTACTCTATTTCGCTCCACTAATGCAGACTGAAGCTTTCTGCAAAGCTGTAGTTCGAATACATGCACAGCAAGATGACCTAGATGAATTTATAGATTATATCTCGGACATGGAAGAAGATGAGCGGCTTTGTACATTACATGAAAAAGTCTATGAAGTTGGGCCAGATATCCATCGCGATTATTTTGAGATAGCTTATCCTGCAAAGTTCGGCTCAAAACTTCTCGATGAAGAAGGATGGGAGATTAAATCGATACATAGATATGGTGGCTTGGCGGCTAATGAACTCCTTAATGATGACACTATTATTTCCGAACTACGTGGCGAGGATGGTATAACTAGGCAAAAGTATTCGCGGAATATATCTTCAAAAAACAAGGCAGAAATTGCTTCAGTGAGAGAAGAAATTCGAGAAAATTTTGTAGGCAATATGCAGCTTTCTCAGCAAATGCTATTCTGTTTTGATAATGCGATAAGCATTCCTAATGCGGAGCATTTAAAGATTCATATATATAACCCAAGCCATATTACTTTATCTATTTATATGGAGGTCGCGCAAGAAAGTGACGCTGCATACGTGCCTAATGCATTCATTTCTGTATTTGACAACGGCGAATCACTGCTTCATTTATATTTTATAGTTCTGGAGGAAAACGGTCGGTCGCCGTCATTTTCACGAATGCTCAAAGACTTTTATCGTGGCAGTCCAGAACTTCTAATAGCCAACCTAAATTGGGGTGGGTTTGACACGAAAGATCCTGATATTTGTGAGGAAATCGGGCTTTCTTATGTCGCTTATCGATCTCAAGGTAAGTCCAGAGCTGGACACCGCTTAGATAATTTTAGATGGATAGAATGTGAAATACACTATCCATTTGATGGGTTCTTAAACTTCATTGAAAATAATGCTGACTTTGTAGCAGATATTGTTACACTTTATTCTTCAACATGGAATGGCTTCATGACTATGTGGGACAATGATAAGCAGCTAACATTCAAAACATAGTAGCCTCTCAGTTCATTATATGCTTAGAAAAAAATAAATGTCTAACCTATGATTTTAAATAATTACTTTGGCACTTAAAAAAGCTTTATAAATATTCAATAAATTATTTGGTAAGTAAGAATTCCATTATTATATGAGTCAAAATAATTAAATATGTATAACCTTAATGTTTATACTGCTGTTAAATTTTCAATAAATTTGAAAGTTTGATCACAATAACCAAGGACAAATCCAATGACCACATCAAAAGTAACCTACCAAGGCGATTTGCGCACCACCGCCATTCATTTGCAATCAAATAATGAAATCATCACCGATGCGCCAACGGACAATCAAGGCAAGGGCGAGGCATTTTCACCGACGGATTTGCTAGCCACCAGTCTAGCAAGCTGTATGCTGACCATTATCGGTATCAAAGCCCGTGACATGGATATCGATATCACGGGAACCTTTGCGGAAGTGACCAAAATCATGGCAGCTGACCCAAGGCGCGTGAGTGAAATACATATCATCGTGACGTTTAACAGTGCGCTTGATGATCGAACGCAAACGATCTTTTATAACACCGCATTGACGTGTCCAGTTGCCAACAGCATCCATCCTGATATCACGCAGAACTTAACGTTTCGTACTGCTCGTGACCTCTAATACTATGGCAAAAACGCTATTGATCATTGCGCATGCACCGTCGCCTAATACTGAAAAATTGGCACAAGCAGCTTATGAGGGCGCGAATCATCCTGATATTGATATCAATGTGATTTCAAATCACCGCAAGACACCCAACCTGAAGACGTATTGGCAGCTGATGCATTATTATTAGGAACGACTGAAAACCTTGCGTATATGGCAGGACTGACCAAGGATTTTTTTGATCGTTGTTATTATCCGGTGTTAGAAGAGAAGCAAGGCATGCCATTTGCATTATATATTCGAGCAGGGCATGATGGTACGGGTACTAAGCTTGCGATGAAGACGATTACGACAGGTTTGCGTTGGTCATGGATACAAGAAGCGCTGATATTACAGGGGGATTGGCAGGATGACTTTGCTGAACAAGTAGAAGAGCATTGCCGATGACATTGGCTGCAGGATTGGAAGCGGGGATTTATTAGTACTAATATGAGTGCTAAGCGCCTCGTCAGTGGTTAACATAGTGATAGGCGTTATAAAATAACCGAGAATAAGATGATATATAACAATACTGATTTTACCCCTTCTGATGCGTTGCCATTTTCCCAAGCATGTGAAAATAATAAACAACCTATCTTATCCATTTTACAAAAACGAGCTGGCGGACACAGTACATGTGTTAGAAGTGGGTTCGGGAACGGGTCAGCATAGCGTGTATTTTGCGCCAAGGTTGACGCACCTAATATGGCAGACCAGTGATGTGTCAGCCAATCATAGTGCGATTCATGCATGGCACGATGCTCATCCTGCAAGCAATTTATACGCGCCTTTAGCGTTTGATTTGTCCGTTGATTCCATACCTGTTAATGGTGCGATCGATAGACCTTATGATGCGTTATTCACGGCCAATACTTTACATATTATTGCTTGGCCATTGGTAGAGCGGTTATTTGCGCTGGCAGGCAAGACTTTACCTTTACATGGAAAGCTAATCGTCTATGGACCATTTAACGAAAATGGCAATTATACCAGTGGCAGTAATCAACAATTTGATATGAGTTTACGACAGCGTGACCCAAAAAGCGGTATTCGTGATAAAGAAGATATCGTAGCATTAGCGAACACGCATCATCTACAGCTTAGTAACACCTATGAGCTGCCTGCGAATAATCAGATATTGATTTTTCAGAAGCACTGAAACATGTAAGCGGTAGAAAAAAGACACCTCAATAGATCGTTATCGGATCTTAATTGAGGTGTCTTTTTTATTCATGAATAGTTATGTGTTTGAGCAGTCAAATTATTTATATTCATCGGCTAAAAAATCTAAATATCGTTTCCAAGAGCGTTCATCAGCACGCGCATTATATCTGTCGCTACCAAACACGCTAAAGGCATGGGGCGCACCACTATAGGTAATCATTTCGTGGGGCACTTTGGCCGCTTCTAACGTCTTACCTAAAGTCGCAAAACTCTCTAGAGATACCGATTCGTCAGCAGAGCCATGAAATACCAATATCTCTCCTGTTGTCTTATCATAACTTTGACCCGTTGGAGTCTCAAAGGCACCGTGGAAAGGCACAAATGCTTTTTGCGGGAATCCTGAGCGGGCAAGCTCTAGTGCCACCGTCCCACCAAAACAATATCCCATGGTAGTGCCGTTACGCACATCATTCCCTTGTAAGCGCCCAGCATTCAATGCACCTTGTAGTATGCGACGCATTTTGTTGCGATCATCATATAGCTCACCCGTTAAGCGCTTATTTTCTTCGACAGAAGTAGGACGAATGCCTTGTCCAAACATGTCTGCTGCTAGTACGTTGTAACCTTCATTTGCTAACATATCAGCGCGTTTGCGCTCGTAGTCTGTTAGACCATCCCAATCATGAATCAGTAAAATAAAAGGAGCGTTGGCGTTATCTGCTTTGGCGTAATAACCTTCGTAAGCTTGATCATCCACTGTATAAGTAACGTTTTTGGTCGTGATAGCGGCAGCCGTTTGGCTGACTGTCAATGCCATTACACCGATGGAAGCGCCGACCATCAACGAGCGATAGGCATTCTTAGAAGAGACATTTTGTGTTGTGAACATAATAGATAACCTTGTAGTTGGTCAAAAAAGATAAATGTATGGCTGAGCATCATGCTCACATTATTTATCGCTCGTATTTCGTCTTCATCAAATCATACCCTAAAAAATAATCACATTACAAGATTCGACTGTTAACGACCATATATCCTTGTATAGATGTCATGGTTTCAAATCGATGACATGTGCAAAAATTAACCAAAAATCAACAAGTTTCACTATAGATATCACGACATATCACGCGGTTTTTAGTTAACATTGGATAGCAAGCTCATTGTTATTCCTAATAATTATTTATTTTGAAAATTTATACCTCTAATAATTAGTTATGCTAAAAATACAGATTAATAACCGACATTTGAAGTCATTATTATTTCAAAGGATACTGATATCTAAAACGATGTTGTTATCTCAAAAGATATCAACGCTGTATAAGTACGCTAATAAAGGTCTAGAAAAAGACCATTTTACTCATAGCCAGGACATTTTATGAAAAAGAACATCGATCATACCGACCCAGCCAAAGACATGAATCCTGAACGTGGCAATGGGGGCGAAACCCATCAGCGTGCAGGCGATGACACCAAAGTATTGACCACCCAGCAAGGCGTGGCTATCAGCGACAATCAAAACTCGCTAAAAGCAGGCGCACGTGGTCCAACGCTATTAGAAGATTTTGTATTGCGTGAAAAGATTAATCATTTTGACCATGAGCGTATCCCTGAGCGTATTGTCCATGCTCGCGGTAGTGCAGCACATGGCTATTTTGAGTTGACCGAGTCATTAGAAAAGTATACGACGGCCAAAATCTTGACTGAGACTGGTAAGCAGACGCCACTCTTTACCCGTTTTTCGACGGTTGCGGGTAACAAAGGCTCAAAAGACACGCCACGTGATGTGCGCGGGTTTTCTGTCAAAGTCTATACCGAAGAGGGTAACTGGGATATCGTTGGTAACAACATGCCCATTTTCTTTATCCAAGATGCGATTAAATTCCCAGATTTGATTCATGCGGTTAAGCCTGAGCCAGATCGCGGATTTCCGCAAGCCGCGTCTGCCCATGATACGTTCTGGGATTTCGTTTCGCTCAGTCCTGAAACCATGCATAACTTAATCTGGCTCATGAGTGATCGTGGTCTGCCACGTAGCCTGCGTATGATGGAAGGTTTTGGTATTCACAGCTATCGTTTGATTGATAAAGACGGTAAGAGTACCTTTGTCCGTTTCCATTGGAAGCCAGTACTTGGCGTACAGTCAACCACATGGGACGAAGCCGTAAAAATCTCTGGCGCAGATCCTGATTATCATCGCCGTGACTTGTTCGAATCAATCGATAACGAGATGTATCCTGAATGGGAATTCGGTGTGCAGTTATTTACCGAAGAAGAAGCGGATAACTTCCCGTTTGATCATTTAGACGCAACCAAGCTTATCCCTGAAGAAACAGTACCCGTGAAAATCATTGGTAAAATGGTCTTGAATCGCAATGTAGATAATTTCTTTGCCGAAACAGAGCAAGTAGCGTTCTGTCCATCGCATGTCGTACCAGGTATCGACTATAGTAATGATCCTTTGCTCCAAGGCCGTTTATTTAGTTACTTAGATACGCAGTTGTCACGTTTGGGTTCGCCGAACTTTGCGCAGATTCCAATTAATGCACCAAAATGCCCGTTTGCGAATAATCAACAAGATGGTCATATGCAAATGCAAGTGCCTAAGACGCGCGTTATGTATGAACCGCAAAGCCTAGATCCAACACGTCCACGTGAAAGCGCCAAACGCGGATTTGCCTCATTCCAAGAGCAGATGGATGATGGCGTTAAAGGTCGTATCAGAGCAGAGAGCTTTGCCGATCATTATAGCCAGCCACGTATGTTCTATCGTAGCCAAACAAAGGCCGGACAAGCACATATTGCCTCTGCTTACGCGTTTGAGCTTGGTAAAGTAGATACTGCGCACGTACGTACTCGTATGCTCAGCCATCTGCCTCATATCGATGAAGACTTGGCGAACCGTGTGGCAAGTGCACTTGGTATGGAATTACCAGAGCCTGCTGATGCCGCCGCTCCTGTACAGGATCTCGGTACTTCTGAAGCACTGCAAACCATCGGTATCTCACCGAAGAGCTTGAAAGGTCGCCTAATCGGTATCTTGGTTGCTGAAGGTTCTAGCCATAGTGAAGTTAAGAAGTTTGAACAAGCCGCTATCGACGCTGGTGCTAGTGTCAAGATCGTCGCGCCTAATAAAGAAGTGACGTTAGATGATGGTACACACATTCAAGCGGACGAGCGTCTCGCTGGAGGCCCTTCTGTGCTCTTTGACGCTGTTGTCAGTATCATTATGCATCCACCAGCCAAAAAGCTGGCCATGGACAGCGCAGCGCTAGATTGGTTCAATGATGCTTATGCACATTGCAAAGCGATCGCTTATTGCCCTGCGACTGAAGAACACATCTTGAGCAAGTTACCTATCGAAAAAGATGCGTTTGTGACGCCACTTGATGATGTTGCTGGTTTTATCGAAAATGCTAAGACCCGTCTGTGGGAGCGTGAGCCAAAGGTTCGTGACTTAGCATAATTTGTGGCATAAGCTGATATAAGCAGTCCAATATACGTTTAATATGCGAAAAACCCAGCCATATCATTATGGCTGGTTTTCTTATGTCTTTATGCTGAATTAGAAGTGTCTACTGCTTTCTACCGCAGAAATACCACGTAGCCTTTGAAGTTTGGGTTATTTTCTAAAAATGCTGCGCCTTGCCATTGACTCCCTTCAATAATACCCACCTTAAAGTCAAACTCTAAATTTTCTAGCTTTTTTAAATATTGGGAATAATTGAGTAAGGTAGTTGTTCCTTGATAGGTCTGGACAACCAGTTCATCGATAACGTGGCTTAGTTTAGCAAATTGTGGGTCATTGGCTTGGTTTGACCAATCCAGTAATCCAGTCACACTTATTTGGTAACGCGCTGGAAGTTGCTGACGAACACCCTTAAGTAATTCTGCATACTTATCCAATTGATAGGTCGGAGAATCATAATCTATTTGTATACCCATAACTTGATTGCCTGCACGTTGCCATTTTTCTAGGCGTTCGATAAGCTGCGCCATGACCTCGGGCGACCACTCTTGACTGGTCGCCCGATAGACCAGCCAAATCTTTTTGTCACTTAGAGAACGAACGCCCAAACCTTGAGGTATCAACGTTGCAAGTGAAGACTGAGCGGCACTATCATCATTATCAGAGCGATAATATGGGACTTTATGTGAACTAATTTCACCTTGTAGGATATACAGAGTATGCGCTTGGCTAAGTTTTGTGTCATCTTTTGGCGGTGTCCATACCCAAAACTGTTCATAATCCTTAGCCTTTATAACATCATTATCAATATCGCTGTCATTAGCAAAAGTGACATTGGGAGACTTAGCGCTATGAGTATTACTATGCACCATTTGGGTTTGCTGCGGTTTATCAATTTTAGGAATTAAGACTGTACTGCTAATCAGCTTGTAAATAAAAGAGGTAACCAGTAGTACGGTTAAGCCTATAGGAATTAACAGCAACCATTTATACTGTTTCAGCTTCTTTAACACGTCAGTCACCTTTAAATTTACCAATAATATTCTTGTTTTTTCGCCCAGCTTGTATTTTTAAAGTCTGATTTTAAGCGTTTAAACCAAGCTTTACGGACTGATATATTGATGTCTTCATCACTGCATTGGTTATTACCAGATCTTGCAAAACATCCTATGGCACGATGCAGCGCATAAGCGGATAGCTCGTCATCTCGATTATCTTTGAATATAGATTGATATAGATCCAATCGGTTCATCTCTTGGCCTTTAAAACGACTGGGTATATCACCTAAGTAGGCGTAGGCAGAACTACTCTCGTTTGAAGTATGATATTTTTTATTGTAATCCTCAAAATAGGAAGTAATGCTGGTATCGTCTATAAACTCAGCTAAACAGAGTTTTTGCAGTCTGTTTTTTGGATTTTGGCTAAGAAGTGTAACCGTTGTGGTCAAGTCTTGGCAGTTTATAGTAGGACTTATCTTTTTACCCTGCCAATTAAATTTACTGAAATAAGGCAATTGCTTTAAAGTTTCATCCTTACTGTAATAACCTAGATACTCCTTAGAATTCTTTGGCAGATAGCTTTTCTTGTAGTCTAAGTAATCAGCATAGCGTCCATTTAGTAGGGATTTGGCAAGTAGAGCATAGCGAGCCTCTGCGCCAATCTCATCTGTGGCTGGATGGTCATTAGCAATTTGCTTTAATAGTGCTGGATCAGCAGAATATTTTATAACACGCATTTTCAAAGGTTGCGACTGCACAGTGGCGTTCTTGCCAAACAGTTTGCTGTAATCATTGGTTCGATCCGCTTGCAAAGCTAACGCAAGCTCAGTTAACATATTTTGGAACGGCTGTTTGGGCAATTGATTCAAGTGATACCACAGTGCGCTTGCTTCATTCAGGTTGCCTATTTGCTGTAATGCTCTTGCTTTTAGGGCGTATTGGCTAAATTCTGAGTACGACATTTTGCCTGTTGGTGCAGCAGTTGGTAAATATTCTAGGGCTTGTTTCGGGTTATTTTGCTGAACCAGATAATAGGTCGCCATTAGATACTGATACAAATCCATACGCTCTTTAAACTTAGGTTTTAAGTGCTTAAGCTCTAGCAGTGTCAAAGGTTCGTCAGCGTTATTAGTATTGGCAGGTCTGAGACGGTACAACGCAAAACTGGTGAGTAAAATAGGATCGTTAAATTTATTAATATCTACGAGTTCATCATAATTGGCAAAAAAGACTTTTCGTTCGATCTCTTCTGGCAACAAGCGACTATCAAGATTGAATAGGGGTGAATTTGGATGATTGATTTGCCATTCGATCTCAGCAATCAGCTTTTCTTGTTGTTCTGATAACCAATATAATCTGCGTTGCAAACCACGAGCCGAAGCAATATATCTGCCATTTTTAAAGCGGCTAAGATAGGTGTCGATGGCTTGTTGGGTAATATCAAAAAGTCTTGGATCAACATTCTCGCTTTTATAGGTATATTCTCCCATGCCATCTTGATAGATGCGATTGATACCAGTACGAATAAGCATGTAGTTGCAGGTATCTACTAGCCAAGCTAGCCCTGCATTGTTAGCTGTTTCAAGATCAATCAAAGCAGAATATAGATTGTGGGCGCTGTCAAAGTCTGATTTTTTACCTAAATAAAACAGCTGAGTTGCCATGATATAGTCTGCGTATGGCTGAGCATTGACAGACCACTTTAATGGAAAAGCAGAGGTGCTCTCTGCTGATGGTTGACTCTCTAATGATGGTGTGTCACGACTGAATGAATCATTACATTCACTATGAATGGCTTGGCGAAACTGTATCAGCTGCAAGCGTTCTTTAGACGTCAATTTGGTGTCAAGTTTTAGCGCTTCTTCTAGCGCCTCTTCTCCCGTATAAAAGCTATTACAATACTCGGCATAATTGCTTGTTTCAGATAGTTCTAAAATTCTTTGGTTAGGATTTTCTTTCTTATTTACCGCTCCCTGCTTTAATGTGCTCAAATTTAATGGAAAATCATACTCAGAATAAAAATCTAAGTCAGGTGCACTAGAAATGTCAAAATTAATTAGGCCTTTGTCAGCAATTAATAAATACAGGTTAGTTTGGGTATCGTTGCCTGTATCAAGCGTTGGAAAATTAATTTTACATTCGTTATAAAGCCGATTGTCTAATGAAAAATTAGAGCCGCAGTAGTCACCTCCACCGGCTTTTGCAGGTATAGAAAACCCCGTTAAGGCTGTTGTAAAAATTGCTAAAAGTAAACCCTTAGTCATGGTATTCGAAAGGGGTTGTGTAGGCAGTTTTATAATCTCTGCAACATTATTCATAGTCAGCTCATTAGTGATGGTTTCAACAGTTTCTCTCAAACATAGTAATATTTTTCTACAAAAATCGAGTCTATAACATTTTAGCATATACTACTATAGTCAGTGAAAAGTAATGTCGGCACATCACGCACTGCTGGAATAAATTTGATTGCTTGCGCAGACAGAGGCTAAAAAAATTGATTTCAGCATTACTGAGGCTATCTCAAGAGTTTTTACTATACAAATATTGTTTAGAAAAAATGCTAGGAAATATCTTATGATCAGACATTTATTACATATAAAAAATAGTCACAAGCGTTCACTGATAAGTATTTATTAGTGGCAGAGGAGCGTTATACTAAAATAAAAGGGCTGGAACAGTTAGACACGGCCAGATACAGCAACAGTTACCGCACAGCACTAAATACAATAAAAATTAAGCGGTCTTATTGCTATTAATGAATCAAGGATGAGTAATCATGAGTTTACGTGACGTCGTTCTTTTAGACGGCTATATTCAAAGCATCTATTTGGCTATTTACCCTGATAAGTTGCTGCTGCTGGATGGCTGTTGTCGTCCTGACGTACCAATGGTATTAGACTATATTAAAACCACCTTGCAACGACCAATCACTGATTTAAAGGTCGTAGTAGTATCACATATGCACCCTGATCACGCAGGCGGTGCCAGTAAGCTGAAACAAGCAACAGGCTGCCGTATTGTCTCGGCCCAGAAGTCTAAGCAGTGGTATGCAGGAGTAGGGGGACAATTGATGCATGTAATAGACACGGGACTGGCTTACTACGTTGCCAAACGCCAAAACCGTCAACCTAAAAACCTATGGTACCCTGCGCATCTACATCCTGATATCGTATTGAGCGATGGTGATTTTATCCCTGACTTTGAAGAGTGGCAAGTATTTGAGACGCCGGGACATACTGACCGAGATCTATCCGTGTTTCATCTTCCTACTCGTCAGGTTTACACCGCTGATCTTATTATCAAGTTGCGACACAAGTTCGTTGCGCCATTCCCGATTTATGATCCTGTGGCCTATCGTCATTCATTAGCGAAAATCAAAGATCTAAAACCGTCCAAGGTTATGATGGCACATGGTCGTCATCTAGCCATCGATGCCGCTACTTTTGATAGGCTAATAGCGGACGCACCCAAGCAGCGACGAACCATCAAAGATACGATTGTTCATAAACTACTGTGGCGTCGAGGGAAGAGGTCTTTGTTTAAATAATAGAGAGATAGACAGGTCAGAATAAAATTATCACGTAAATAGCAACGTGCTACTGGATAAGGGCTTCTTGATTGCTGCGCGCAAGCGTGACAGAGGCTGCAAAAAACTTACTTCAGTACACTAACTTGGTTTTAAAGTGACTGGACTATAGCTGTTGAGGCGACGACGTATTTGAACAATTGAACAATTGAACAGACGAAAAAAAGCCCAGTCACTATATGCTTAGTGACTGGGCTTTCTGAATATGGTGGGCCGACCGCGACTCGAACGCGGGACCAATTGATTAAAAGTCAACTGCTCTACCAACTGAGCTATCGGCCCTGAAGAGCGTATAAAAAAAGCACTGCTTTTTTAGCTCTGCAAGTGAAATTTACTTAAAGGTAAATTTCGGGATCTTACGTTAAAAAATTGTATTACAATTTTAGCTTCGTAAGATTAAATCTCCTTAAAGGGAGGTTTATTAAAACAAGACATCTTAGTGATATCTTTTAAACTTATCATCAACTACCTGATAGGGCGGAACGATTGATAAGCATTAAACTAAATATGGTGGGCCGACCGCGACTCGAACGCGGGACCAATTGATTAAAAGTCAACTGCTCTACCAACTGAGCTATCGGCCCTGAGCGAGGATAAAACAAAGTATTACTTTGTCAGAGTGCAGGAGGATTTACATTTTCGTAAATTCTAAAAACTCAGTATCCAAACTAGGTTTACATCTATTAAAACTAGACATCTAAACAATGCCTTCAAACTTAATTTTTTATATATTGAGTAATCAATAATAGAAAAGGCATTAAGCTTGCTTCAACGTTTAAAGAGTTTGTATCCCTAAACGTGAGAGCACATTATATATATAATTATGACAATTACAACCCCGAAGCTTAAAAAAAGTGCAAATCTAACCAAAAAATGGCTATTTTTTTAAATTTCATGATTCTTACTGTTCCAAGGACTCAATTTTTGGACGAAATGCGTCAGTAAGCGCTTATTAATCTCTAGAGAGTGCTTCAACAGGATCCAATTTTGCGGCATTACGTGCTGGCAAGAATCCAAAAACCACGCCAATGAGCGTTGAGCAAACGAAAGCTGCAATAATGGAAGTCATTGAATAAATCACTTGGAAGCTATCACCACCAATACGATTGATCAATTCACCAATGGCGAATGCCATACCAATACCAATCAGTCCCCCTAAGATACAGACCAAAACCGCTTCAATCAAAAATTGCTGCATGATATCGCTTTGACGTGCGCCAACCGCCATACGTACCCCAATCTCATTGGTACGTTCAGTGACAGACACCAGCATGATATTCATAACGCCAATACCGCCAACCACCAAAGAAATAATAGCGATGGATGAGATTAATAAAGTCATTGCTGTCGTGGTCGATTCGATGGTTTGACGAATAGAGTCTGAATTGCGTATCCGAAAATCATCAGTACCGTGGCGACTCTCCATCAATTGAGAGATTGCCGACTCAGCAGCCGCAGAAGAGATATTATTGTCAATAAGAGCAACGAAGCTATCGATATTGGCACCGCCTATGATACGTGACATCATGGTGGTATAAGGCATATATAATGTTGGAGTAGTCGACCTCGCCACCGAAACCACTATTGTTAGGCTGCAAGTACCCCAATCACGCGTCCTGGTACGCTACCGATCAGTACCACCTCACCGATAGGATTGTCATTATCGGGAAAAAAGGTCTTTTTGGCATTGTCATCAATGATGATGTCTTGTGTCCGACGTACGATGCTTTCCTCATTAAAGCCTTGGCCTTGACTCAGTGTCTCACCACTGACGCTGAGGTAGTCTTGACCGACCCCACTAATGCTGGCTGCTTCTTGTATGTTGCGATAGCGCACATCCATATTGGTATCAAGCTGAGGACTAACGCTAATGACATAAGGCTGATCTGCAATCGCTTGTGCATCTTGTGGTGTCAAATTGTCATCATTATACTGCCGCCTTGGATCACCGTAAGGATAGCCATCACGAACCGTAATAGTATTCGTACCAAGTGAGCTAATATTGCTCAGGATTTGGGCTTGTGAGCCTTTTCCGAGTCCGACGACTGATACGACTGACGCGATACCAATAATAATACCAAGCATGGTGAGCAAGGTACGCATTTTATGAGCACGCATCGCTAGCAACGACATTTTAAAGGCTTCAAGTAGGCGGTCGATAAAGCTGCTAAATACGCTTTTGCGATTGTTGTCCAAAATTGGCTCAGGCTGGACGTGGTTTTGTTTATAGTGCTCGTTTTTATAGTCAGCAATCACGTAGCCATCTTTGAGCTCAATCACACGCTCGGCTTGTTCGGCCAATTTGGGATCATGCGTGACCATGATAATTGTATGACCTTGATCATTGAGGTCATGCAAGATTTTCATGACATCGTTGCCAGACTTGCTATCAAGCGCGCCTGTTGGCTCATCTGCTAAGATAATGTCACCGCCATTCATTAGCGCCCGCGCAATAGAGACGCGCTGCTGCTGACCACCTGAGAGCTGATTGGGACGGTTATTAACTTTGCCTTCTAAGCCCAAGTCGGTTAAGAGCTTTTCTGCGCGATCGCTGCGTGTTTGTCCATCCATACCAGCATATACGGCAGGCACAGACACGTTGTCTCGAGCAGTGATATCACCAAGCAGATGATAACGCTGAAAAATAAAACCAAAATGCTCACGGCGTAATTTGGCCAGCGCATCTGCATCGAGGCGGCTCACTGATTGCCCATATATTTTGTATTCACCAGCGCTTGCCTGATCCAAGCAGCCCAAGATATTCATCAAGGTTGACTTACCAGAGCCTGATTGACCAATGATAGCGACCATCTCACCCTGATTGATAGTCAGATTGATATCATGGAGTACACGAATGATTTGTTCGCCCGCTTTGAATTCTCTTATTAGCCCGTTGACCTGCATCAATGGAACAGCGGCGGCGGTAGTCAGGCTTGGATCTTGGGTATTCATGTGCAATGCTGCCTATATCAATACTGCTTACATAATTGCTTTTATCACAATCGATAACGTATTTATCGATGAAGGGTGAGGCCTATATCGTTTTTAAGCGTTAAAACTATTAAAAAATAGAATTTAGGCGTTAAAACCCTCTACCACCTCTGCTGCCTTGGCCTTTTTCTGAACCTTCTTCGCCTAATATCACCTCATCACCTGCATTTAGACCGCTTAAAATCTGTACGTTGACGCGATTGTTAATGCCTGTTTTTACGACTTGCTCGACCACTTGTCCGTCTGCTTTGAGCACGCGAACTTTAGACGTTTTGACATTTGGGTCATCATTGGGAGCGGCCGCTTTGTCAGTCTTGCCTACAGGCTGTAGGGCAGCAGAAGGGATCAATAAGGCATCTTTTGCTTGATCAATAACGATATAAACCTGCGCTGTCATATCGATACGAAAGCGCCGCTCGGTGTTCGGCACTTCAATATAACCGACATAATAAATGGCCGCATCCGTTGAGCTGGTGTCACTAATCACTTCAGGCGCAGGCTCAACGGCCTTTAAGACTGCATCGAATTTTTGATCTGGATTGCCAATGATATTGAAATAAACAGGCATACCAGCGTTAACGTTAATGACGTCAGCTTCTGATATTTGTGCGTTAATTCGTACGGTGGATAAATCGGCTAAGGTAACGATGGTGGGTGCAGTTTGATTGGCGTTAACCGTTGTGCCTTGCTCCGTAGTAATCGATACAACGGTGCCTGAAATTGGCGCACGAATTGTAGTGTAGCTCAGATCCTCTTCAGCCGTATTGACGTTAGTCTGCGACTTTCGCAATGCCGCTTTCTCACTGTTAATATTAGCTTCCGTTGTTGCAATCGCTGCTTTAGCAGTATCGATAGCAGCTCGCGCATTGGCAACGGCGGCTTTGGCAGTTTCTACACTGGTCGCTTGTGTGTCATATTCTTGCTGAGATATCGCGTCAATAGCGACCAATGATTTTAGGCGGGTAAAATCAGATTGTGCTTGTTTTAGCTCAGATTGACGGCTGGCAAGGTCAGCATAAGCGCTTTTTAAGCTGGCTTGTCGGCTTAACGACTCTGCTTGAGCGCTTTGGATCGCGGCCACACTTTGCTCAAGGGTGGCTTGTTCATTGCTTAAGTTGTTCTTTTGCGTGACTTGATCGATTTGAGCAATAAGATCGCCTTGTTGCACCTCATCACCAACGTCAACGTAGAGGCGTTTTACTTCACCAGACACCTGAGCACCAACATCGACAGTATTGAGGGCTTTGACTTTACCTGAAGCCATGACATTGTTTTCAATATCACCAATCTCAGCTTTTGCTGTTAAATAGTTGGGTGTCGTTTCTTTTGGTTTAAAGAAAGTATAAGCCAATGCCAACAATGCTACGACAACTAAGGCGATAACCCCCCATTTGATAGCAGATTTTTTGCTCATTTTGCGCATAACAACAGTCCAATCACAATTAAATCAAGTATAGGTATAGTAGAGACTTCACGGATAAAAGGGAATGGGAATTAGTTTAAGAAAAGTTAAGGTAGTTTCAGATAAGCTTAGAATAGCTAAGAAGCATGGTCGCTGGGGTAGGTGTGATTAAAAAAAACGCAAATAGAAAGGTAATTACGCCCGTATTTTTTACGGTTTGATGAGTGACTATGAAAAATAAAGAAAGAAGAATGAATGGTCTATCGCACGGTAAACAAACGCTTTCCTGCCAATTCAAGGGCGGCCTGTAATAACAGCTCCCACGCTGGTTGACGAATAAGTCCTTTGATCGCCTGATCACATCGATAGAGCAGCGCCGGCCACTCGGCGGTTTGCGCGTTTGATTGTCTGCGACAAGCTTGTTGATACAGTCCTTGTTTGCTACGCCAAATACCAAGCGCTTGCGGGTCTTGTCCATCCATTAATTGTATGATTTGCCGCATGTCTTTACTGATTGCCCATAGCACCAATGTGGTTGGCTCATCAGTGGCTTTGAGCTGAAAGACAATTTTGGCAACTTGTGCGCTATTACCAGCAAGCATCGCATCTGACAAGTCGAACACACTGAATTGGGCGTCACTGACCAGCGCTGCTTGTAAGTCTTTAATATCTAGTGCGACATTGGTTGCAGGCTGCGCAAGGGTAGCCGTTTCCTTTGATGAATTATCACGATCATCGACTAGCTGCGGCGCAAAAAGGTAAGACAGTCGCCACAAGGTTTGATACGCACTCAATAGATGGTGCTCAGTATGCGACATGAGAAGCTGCCACGCTTCTTGAGACAGTCGTAATCCAAACTGCTGGGCTTGTATTTGCAATAACTGCTGGCGTTGCTGTTCATTGTATAGGTTACAGTCGATTACATGACCGTATTGAGCAAAAGGGGCAAACCATTTACTGCTCTGACTGCGTTTGTCTTGTTTGGGAGTTAGCCACACCAAACTATGACTGTGCGCTCCTGTTTGAGCTTCTTGCGCAAATCGCTCTAATGCGTCGATTATCGCCTTATCAGGTTTGTGATTGCCTGTCACGATTAGTGCACTAGCATCATCGAATAAAGACTGACTACCAAGCTCTGATAGGACATCCTGCCAACTCTTAACCGATATGAGCTCAATACGTTTGATGGCGTAGTTTTGCGCACGCCAATGCGGTCGCAACGCATCAATCAGCCATTGACTCAACAAGGCCTCATCACCATGTGCCAGCCACAAGCCAGCTACTGCAACGGACGGTTGTAGTAGTTTTGGATAAGCTTGTATAAAGGTATCTTGCATAGAATAAGGGACGCAGGTTGAGAAGAGTAGGTATAAAATATAAGCGCTAAGGGTTTGGCACTACAACGGTTGTCGATCCCGCATCATTGCCAACGGGTATCGGTTTGCTGACCCCATTCGAGGTTACCTTATTAGAAGGCACTTTAGGCAGGGAGATGGCAACATATTGATCCGTGATACGGCGAGCCAAACTGTCGTACAGCCAGTCGCGAATCTGATCGCCTTGTAGATCGTCCGTGCTTACCGATGCTTCATTATACTGATAGCTACGCTCGACTTGGATAGGATTCGTTAGTGTGACAGGCTTACCGTTTTCAAGCGTTTGGTAAGTCACATTGGCGGACAATACCAGACGTATTTCTGTCAAAACACCCACCAACTCATAACGTCTAAAACGAACGTCGCTGATATTGATAGCAGCAATGGGTTCAGCACCGACGCTTTTGTTATTCGTAACCACATCAGAGGCAGTCATGTTATCAATAACATCGACACCTAAAATCTCTAAGCGCCGCGTTAATGGCAGTTTAAGCGGGAAGGAGATCCGATTGTCTTCGATGATTACTGCTGTCTTGTCAGCACCAAAGAGCATTGGGGTATCATAGCCGCGCAGCTGAAAACCGCAGCCACTCAGGCCAGCTACGGCACCAATAACCGTAAATAAAGGCAAAGCGGAGAGTAAGACTGTCGCCATCTTCCGTGCGCTCGAGGGTTTAGTTAAACCGCTTGTTGCGCTTGATTTGGCGTGGTGTGACGCTCCAGCTCTATGCTTATACGACATACTCGCTATCCTTAAATGATAAGAAGGCTGAGAGAGCTAAGCCTACAATACTTAGCTCACCGCACTTATTTTGAAGTACTTATTTTAAAATACTTAGCCTGCAACGACGATATTCACCAGTTTATTGGGGACGACGATTTCTTTTTTGATATCGCCTGTAATGAATTTTGCCACACTCTCCATCGTGCGCGCTTGCACTTTTAACTGCTCTGGATCGCTGTTTGGTGCCACATCCATCTTACCGCGCATCTTACCATTGACCTGAATCACCATTGTGATCGTATCTTGTACAAGCGCACTTTCATCAACAGTAGGATAGCTTAGCGTGATGCTCTCTAGTCCCAACTGCTCAAGTAAATGCTCACCAACGTGCGGGGCATAGACGGATAGCATGATAAGTAGATCAACCAAAGCCTTATGCTGTACTCGCAAATCTTGCTCATTGTTGGTAGTAAAGCTGCCAAGCTCATTGGCAAGTTCCATTAAGCTCGATACAGGTGTGTTCAAGGCCAAACGATCACCCAAATCATTATCAATCTTGGCAATGGTCTCATGCGTCTTACGACGTAAGTTTTTAGCCTCTTTGGTTAAATCGTCAGTATTCAACGCTTCGTTATTCAATACCGCAAAGCTTAAGTTAGCCGTAGCAAGTGCTTGCATGTGCTCGGTGGTAATGCGCCATACTTTTTTAACGAAGTTGTACGGGCCTTTTAACGCATCATCTGACCATTCTAGGGTTTGGTCAGCAGGCGCGGTAAACAGCGTATATAGACGTACGGTGTCAGCACCATATTTATCGATAGTGATTTGTGGATCAACCCCATTGTTTTTTGACTTAGACATCTTCTCAATTTTTCCAATCGTTACAGGCTGTCCATCTAATTTTAGAAGAGCCTTAACGGGTTGTCCGCGTTCATCGAATTCAATATCAACGTCTTCTGCAAAGTAATAAGTCGTACTACCATCTGTATTGCGACGGTAAAAAGTCCCTGACAATACCATTCCTTGGGTCATCAAGTTGGCAAAAGGCTCATTGCCTGAGACTAGGTTTTCATCACGCATAAGCTTATGGAAGAAACGCGCATAAAGCAGATGCATCACGGCATGTTCTACACCGCCAATATATTGATCAACCGGTAGCCATTTGTTGGCGGCAGATTTGTTGACCATGTTTTGCGTATCATTTGGGCTAGCAAAGCGGGCATGGTACCAGCTTGACTCAACGAAAGTATCAAAGGTATCCGTTTCGCGCTCAGCAGGGTTGCCACATTTAGGACAAGTGGTATTTACAAACTCTGGAATGTTCTTTAGTGGGTTCCCACGTCCATCAGGGACGACGTCAGTTGGCAAGACAACCGGCAAATCTTGCTCTTCAACAGGGACTGTGCCGCAATGCTCACAGTTGACCATTGGGATAGGGCAGCCCCAATAACGCTGGCGCGATACACCCCAGTCACGTAAACGATACTGAATTTTTTTCTTAGCCAATTCTTGTGGCTCAAGCTTGGCAAGCATCGCTTCAAACGCCTGCTCAAAATCTAATCCGTCAAATTCACCTGAATTGACTAAGGTATTGCGCTCGTTATAGGCAAGATTGGCCTCGGTATCATTCGCCTTCGCGTCGGCTTCTATCTCATCGAAATAACCGTTCGGAACGTCGATAACTTGTTTAACAGGTAGGTTGTATTTAATGGCAAATTCATAGTCACGCTCGTCGTGAGCGGGAACGGCCATCACCGCGCCTGAGCCATAACTCATCAATACATAGTTGGCGACCCAAACAGGGACTTCTTCACCCGTTAAAGGATGGGTGACGGTCAGACCCGTATCCATACCGATTTTTTCGGCTTTGGCAAGATCTGCTTCAGCGACTGAGCCTTTTTTGCAAAGCGCGCAGAACTGGGCAATCACGTCATCTTTTTCAGAAGCATATTGTGCGAGTGGGTGCTCTGCTGCAACGGCAACATAGGTCACGCCCATCAAGGTATCAGGACGCGTGGTAAACACATCAAGAGTGTTCTTTTGACCTGCAATCTCATAAGGGAAATGTACTTCCATCCCTGCGCTACGACCGATCCAATTGCGTTGCATGGTTAGTACTTCAGAGGGCCAGTGACCCTCTAGTTGATCCAAATCATCCAATAGCTCATCGGCGTAGTCAGTGATGTTGAAATAATACATCGGGATATCACGTTTTTCGACTGCTGCGCCACTACGCCAACCTTTACCGTCAATAACTTGCTCGTTTGCTAGAACGGTATTATCAACTGGATCCCAGTTGACAGTAGACAGCTTTTTATAGACCAAGCCTTTTTTGTATAATTGCAAAAACAACCACTGCTCCCACTGATAATACTCAGGGCTACAGGTAGCAAACTCGCGTGACCAGTCAATAGACAAGCCCAATAGTTTTAGCTGTGCGCGCATGTTATCAATATTGGCAAATGTCCACGCAGCAGGCGGAGTTTGATTGGCAATCGCCGCGTTTTCTGCTGGCAAGCCAAAGCCATCCCAGCCCATTGGCTGCATGACTTCATAACCTTTGAGGCGATAATAACGGCTTAAGACATCAGAGATTGTATAGTTACGCACGTGACCCATGTGCAGCTTACCGCTTGGATAAGGGAACATCGATAGCATGTAGCGACTTGGTTTGTCGCTTGGCTCATTACTCACTTCATAGCGTTTATCATTTGCCCATTTGGCCTGCTGCGCGGCTTCGATTGCTTGTGGGTTATAATAATGGTTTTCTGTTTGGTCTGCTGTCACGGCATTGCTCATAGTCGGCTCGAAATTGGTTAATACTGATAAAAAATAGGTGGAATTTGACAATGCCATAGCATAGCGTAATTTGGCAAAAATTGCGACGATATGATGTATTTGCTAGTAAGGTTGGCTGCTAAAAAAGGTTTCAGGAAAGCAGTGTGCCTACAGCTGGTCAGTCTTAGGTATAATAGAAGCAATACGATTATTAGATAGGAAGAAAAATGACCATCACCATTTACGGCATTAAATCTTGTAGTACGATGAAAAAAGCGTTTAATAAGCTGGACGAATTGAATATCAGCTATGAGTTTCATGACTATAAAAAACAAGGTATCGATAAAGCAACGGTACAGCGCTGGGTCAATGAGCTAGGTATTGATAAAGTGCTCAATAAGCGTGGTACGACATGGCGCAAGCTAGACGAGAGCCAAAAGCAAGCCGCTGATGACAGTATAGACAACGCGATAGAACTACTGGTAGAAAATACCAGTATGATCAAACGTCCGATAGCAGAAGGCAATCTTGAAGGAGAAAGTCAAAAGCAAGCTATATTATTATGCGGTTATGATGAAGCAGTATTTGATAAAAGCTTTAGTAAATAAAATTTTTCATAAATAAGCTATCCCTTTTGTCCGTTATGTCTTATGCTGATTTACCAAAACTAAGTTCAGTAGTTAAGTGTATTTAATGACGAGGATAAGACGATGAAAAAATTGTTGATAATAGCGGCCCTTGCAGCCACGCCTTTGATGGTGACAAGTGTGCAAGCGGCAGATTCATCCACCAAAATAACGTTTGCAAAAGACAGTTATTGCGGTAATTTCACAGGCAATATCAAGGACGGAAAAGAGTTTCGTTTGTGGCTCATGCCAGAGCAAAACTTAATCATTCGTAATGTGGGTGATGATCAGATCAACGTTGCTTATGTGACAGGGCCCAATGGGCGCTTGACTGGTGATCGTTATGATAACGAAAACTCTTATTTTGTTGAGCGTAAAGGCAATCATCGTATGAAAGTATATGGCAACAGCAGCCATAGCTCTGTTGAATTTTGTGCTTACTAACGTTTTTAGGCTTATATTTTCAAAATTAGTTTTTTAAACTAAGATTGATAAATGACATGTGAAAAACCCGAGATTAGCTCCATCTAAGCTCGGGTTTCAAGATGCCAACAATAAACCAAATCAAACTTGCCAGCCATATAATCAATACATAGAGACGAATCTGCTCGGCGTTCCAGTCTAGAGCAAACCATTAAATCATAAAAAATGATTTCCAGCCTTCTATCCATCTTGCGCCACCATAGCTGATAATCCACCAACAATATGCGCTTTCTAATACAAAAAGCAGACACCATAGCGCTAATGACATGGTTGTCTCCTACTTGATCGCTTGATTATGCCTCTATCTCACGACTGATGAGTGTGCCAACTCCTTCATTGGTAAAGATTTCAAGCAACGTAGCATGAGGAACACGACCATCGACGATAACCGCACTTTTAACGCCACTACGTACGGCATCAAGCGCACACTGGATTTTGGGGATCATACCGCCTGAAATCGTTCCATCTTCGATCAGAGCATCGACTTTTTTGGGCGTGAGTCCGGTCACCACTTCACCATCACGGCCAAGTACGCCTTTAATATTAGTTAGGAGCATGAGTTTTTCTGCTTGTAAGAACTCCGCCACTTTACCTGCGACCAGATCTGCATTGATGTTATAGGTATTGCCTTCGCTATCAACGCCAAGTGGGGCAATAACAGGAATAAAGTTCGAGCTGATAAGCATGTTAATAACGTCTTTATTGACGCTGACTACATCGCCTACGAACCCTAAGTCTATCGGTACAGCCGTGCCATCTTCACCGATTTTTTCTATCATCAGTTTTTTTGCTTGAATCAAGTTGGCGTCTTTGCCCGTTAAACCAATGGCGCGGCCACCATGTTTATTGATTAAGCTGACGATAGATTTATTGACGCTACCACCCAAGACCATCTCGACAATATCCATAGTGCTCTTGTCGGTGACGCGCATGCCGTCGATACGATCGGACTGACGACCCAGCTCTTTTAACAAGTTGTCCACTTGTGGGCCGCCGCCATGTACGACGACAGGATGTATGCCGACTGTTTTTAGCAACACAATATCACGGGCAAATGAGCTTTCAAGGGCGGGATCAGTCATGGCATTACCGCCATACTTAACCACAATAAGCTTGTCAACAAAGCGCTGAATATAAGGTAGAGCGGTCGTTAGTACTTCTGCGGTATTTTTGGCATCATCTAAATTAAGCGTCATTATTAGCTCCTACAAGGGCGGTTTTAATGGTGTGTTTATTTTGGCATTACTGTTGTGTCATGATTTATAAAAGCGTTATTGATGTCTTGTATTTATTCATAGTCGTCTACGTAAAGCAGTTTATCAAAGGTGGTCGACTCAGCAGGAATAGCGACAATTTGCTCTGCCAAGGCTTTGTCGAAGGGACGACACAATGCTGCGAATTTTGCTTGGATATCTTTTAGGTCCTCCAAGGTGTCGCCAGCAAAACGAGCCGTTAGATGGTGGCTAGTATTTGATTGCCGCAGCACGCCAAAACCATGAGAAAAATCTAAACGCACGCCATCGATACAGCTCAGTGTTGTCCCGATTGGCAATAGATGTTTGGCTTGCTCGGGTGTCATATAACGTGTGGTAGTTGAACAATGACAAAGCGACGGCGGGCAGGTATGTAGCCGATAATAGTTAGAATTATTGACAGAAGGCGTTACCACAAGCTCTTGTAAGTAATGACAAAATCGATTCAGCTGTTCGATGATTGAGCAATCTGCTTCAGAGTACTTCGGTATGGGTAGGTAATGGTCAGCGGTACTAACCATGGCAGGTAAGCGTTGAGTAATATAAGTGAGGGCGTGTTTACCATTGGTAGCTGATAACCAATGGAGCAGGCGTAAGCCAGCATACATCGCATCATCATAAAGCATAAAGCGGCCATCATTAAAAATAAAATGTCCTGATAATTCACCAGCAAATAAGATGGTACTGCCAGTATGCTGCATCTGTTGGCGCATCAAGCTACTGCCCGTTTTGCTCAATATAGGTTCTGTGCCAAGCTCAGACAACAGCCTGGGTAGATGGTGGGAGCATTTCACATCAAATAGGATTTGAGGCGTTGCTGGTGACTCTGCTGGCGATGTAGGGCGTTCAGCCATCGCTACTTGTGCCAAAAGATAGAGCAGGTGATCAGGCGTGACGATTTCGCCGCTATTATCAACGATCATTAGACGATCACCGTCGCCATCGAAAGCCATGCCAATGTCTGCTTGTTGTTCAATCACGTTTTGCTGTAATTGCTCAAGACGATGTGGCTCAGAGGGGTCGGGATTGCCTTTAGGGAAGTGTCCATCTGCTGTGTCATTGAGCATGATGACCTTGCGACAAAAACGCTCAAACACGCGCTGAGCGATGGTACTGGTCGCGCCATTCATACAATCAATGACTACGGTAAAATCAAGTTTGTCAGAAAAAAGAGGGTTGTGCTTGGCGTCTTGTTCATCGGAGGGATACATTTGCTCAAACACTTGAGTAATGGCTGAGATATAAGCTATGGCTACTTGCTCATTAGCAGATTCAGTTAATTGGATCCTTACCGATGAATCCGCAGTGTTCAAACACGTGTTTTGATTATGCTTTTCTAATGGGCGCTGGGTGAGATTTTGCGAAAGATTGCTTGATTCGATATCAACCAGCTGCTGATATAAACGTTGAATTTGTGTACTGTTGGGTGATTGATGACCGACCAGCCATTTAATTCCTAAAATGTCTTTAGCAGAGTGACTGGCCGTTACAACGATGCCATGACCCTGATATTGTTTTGCCCAAAACGCCATCATTGGCGTAGTGATTAGACCCAGCTGAACCACTTGTAAGTTATGTTGAGCCAAAGTATTGGCCAGTTTTTGAGCAATACGGTCGCTACCACAACGCACATCGTAACCAATCACCACGATAGGTTTTTTAGAGTCAATGTCTGATAGCGGTAAGCTGCTTCTTAAAGATGTACTTTTTGACTGGAAAGGTGAGGCAGTATAAAGCTGAGCAAATGCACTGCCCAACGCCTCTATAAAATCAGAGGTAAAGTGCTGGCGCGATCCACGAATGTCATAAGCACGAAACAAGGATTGCTGCGCAGCAAAAGATGGCATCGCTTACTCTCCTTGTCGTCGTAATTTATGTGGTCGTGGTTAATTGATAAAGCGTAAATGTTAGCATTTTATGATTAGCGGTCACTGTTTCATCTGGTAAAGTGATGAATTGTCATTACTGACGACCAGAATGACCAAAACCACCAGCGCCGCGTGCACTTTCATCACTAAACTCATTTACGACTTCAAATTCAGGACGGGCAACTGGTACAACCACATACTGCGCCATACGTTCCGCTGGATTGAGAACAAAGTCTTCCTGACTACGATTCCAAATACTGACCATCAGCTCACCTTGATAATCGGCATCAATCAGCCCAACCAAGTTACCCAACACGATACCGTGTTTGTGGCCCAAACCTGAGCGCGGTAAAATCATACCTGCATAATTTGGATCTTGAATATAGACGGCAAGGCCTGTACCGATTAAGTGAGTAGCGCCTGCCTTAATGGTCAAAGGCTCATCGATACAAGCGCGCAAATCAATACCAGCACTGCCATCGGTTGCGCGAGTGGGTAAAGAAAAGGCTTTATCTTCAGTAATTTTAGGGTTCAAAACTTTAACTTGTACAGCTTGCATAACGCACTCACTTAACGATTCAATGGATTTCTAATATAAGTAGAACAAATTTAATGTTTCTGATGGGGCAAATTTTTTATTAAAGTATCAGCGCACTTGCTAAGCCCAAAAACGACATAAATCCGACGATGTCAGTGACGGTGGTCAGGATTACTGAGGCAGATAGGGCAGGATCAATATTCATACGTTTGAGTATCAATGGAATACTAATGCCTGAAACATTGGCAACCGTCATATTGATCGCAATGGCAAAACCAATTACCGCACTAATTTTAACATCATGAAACCATAATTGGGCAATAAACGCCATGATTATCGCCCATATGATACCGTTTATCGCTCCGACCCACAGCTCTTTATTGAGCAGCCATAAGCGGTTAGAACCCCCGATTTGACCCATTGCCATACCGCGAATCACGACAGTAAGCGTCTGTGACCCTGCAATACCGCCCATGCTGGCAACGACAGGCATGAGTATGGCAAGCGCAACCACTTCTGCCAGTACGGCTTCAAACTGTCCAATGACTGCTGCCGCTAGTAGGGCGGTACACAAGTTAATACCCAGCCATATGCTACGACTTTTGGCACTCGTCAAAATTGGTGCAAACAGCTCTTCGTCTTGACTGACACCAGCTAGGTTTTTCATGGTGCTATCGACATCATCTTGGATAATTTCCATAATGTCTTCACCATTTAACTGACCAACCAACTCGCCGTGACTGTTAATGACTGGGGCAAAACGAATATCTTCTGAACGAAAAATCGCAGCAGCATCTTGAATATCTAAGCGGTCATTGATGGTAATGGCGGTATCAATCAACTCTGAAACCAGCATACGCTGGTCATGTTTAATTAAGTCCACCAAACTGAGTAATCCGAGTAACTGCTGGCTTTGATCGACCACCAATAACTCTTGGCTCTCATCATCGAGCAGCTCGTCGTTTTCTCGCAGCCAATCTTGTACCTCAGCTAAGCTCACGTCCTCTCTCACCTGTATCAGGTCAGGATCCATATAGCTACCGACTTCCCAATCTTCATAGGTGTCGAGCTTATTGACCTGCACACGAATGTCTTCGTCCAAGGTTGCCATGACCGAGGTACGCACACTTTCGGT
This sequence comes from uncultured Gammaproteobacteria bacterium, assembly GCA_963744895.1. Taxonomy (GTDB): domain Bacteria; phylum Pseudomonadota; class Gammaproteobacteria; order Pseudomonadales; family Moraxellaceae; genus Psychrobacter. The sequence continues at coordinate 962,217 of CAVUUW010000002.1, read as the reverse complement.
TACGGTATCTAGGATCTCAGAGATGTCCTGTGCATCAAGATCTTGGGTAAATAAAGAGATTTCTTTTGAAGAAATATTCTCCATCAAAGGCTGGCGGGTATCAAAATCCAGCTCAGCCAGTACTTCACCTTTGAGATGATCAGGTACTTGCGCCCAAATCAGTAGGCGGTTTTGGGTGGGGAAAGATTCGAGTAGGCTGGCAATCTCATACTCTGACTGCTTTTCTAAAAACTCAGTAATGGCCTCATAAGCCTTGTCAGCGACCAAACTTTGCAGATACAGAAGCTTATACTCGGCGCTGTATTCTGCCGGATTATAATCCACTTGTAAAACTGAGGGTCGTTCCTGATCGGGCGTGGGGGTAGACATAATGTTTCCCGTGTTTTTAGAATATGAAGATAGTGCCAAAGATTAGAATGGATAAGTCATACTTCCATTGTAATCTTTGCTGTTAAACGTTTAGCCTGACTGACATTAGCGTTTGCCTAATAATGCGCGAATATTGGCTAAATACTCATCGGCAACGGCCTCTGGGTCTTTGGTTGCTTTTTTCTTTTTGGCCTTGGCGGGCCAGTCAATGTGATCTTCGGGCAGTTCATCCAAAAATCTGGACTCTGAGGTAACGCGCATCTGTCCGCCAGCACGGCGCTGGGTGGCAAGTGTCAATGTCAGCTCTCGCCGAGCACGGGTGATACCGACATACATCAAACGTCGCTCTTCTTCGACCGTCTCGCTCAAGATAGAGTTGCGGTGCGGTAGCATCTCTTCTTCAAGCCCCATGATATAAACGTAATCAAACTCCAAGCCTTTTGCCGCATGCAAGGTCATCAAATTGACTTTATTGGTATTTTCTTCTTCTTGCTGCTGTTCGAGCATATCAAGCAACACCAGTTTACGAATGATGGTGTCGATCGTTCGGTCTTCGTCTTCTTCTGCGCGATTGATCAGTGACTGGATGCTGGTATAGAGCATATCGATATTATCAATACGGTTTTTTTCTTGTTGCGGCGTTTTGGCATCGCTGCGGACAAAATCAATATAGCCCGTCTCGTCAATCATCTGACGCACAATCGGCACTGGGTCAGGATGTTGATCCAGCTCACGCGTATAGTGCTCGATGAATTCACCAAACTCTTTTATCGTGCCGTAAGCTTTCGATGGCAATACATGAGCAAGACCAGCATGGGTACAAGAGGCCAATAACGATATGCTGTGCTCTTGCGAAAACAATCCCAGCTTTTCTAGCGTTGCTGGCCCCATACCGCGCTTAGGCGTATTGATGATACGCAAAAACGCACTGTCATCTTCAGGATTCAGAATCAGACGCAAATAGCCCATGATATCTTTGATTTCACTACGCGCAAAAAACGACTGACCGCCAGACAGCTTATAAGGCACTTGCAACTGACGCAATTGCGCCTCTAGCATACGCGCCTGAAAGTTACTGCGGTATAGAACGGCATACTGCTCCCACTCATTGCCAAAGCGCAATTTGTGCGTGACGATCTCTTTTGCCACGCGCTCAGATTCATCATCGTCATTACGGCAGTTAATAATACGGATTTTTTCGCCTTGACCCTTATCTGACCACAGTTTCTTTTCAAATAAATGCTCATTGTTAAGAATAACGGCGTTGGCAGACGTCAAAATACGCGTGGTTGAGCGATAGTTTTGCTCAAGCATGACGATTTTTAATTTAGGAAAATCTTCTTTTAGCAGTGCCATGTTTTCAGGCTTTGCCCCGCGCCACGCATAAATGGATTGGTCATCGTCGCCCACGACCGTAAAGCGTCCTTGTGGTCCGACCAAATATTTGATCATCTCGTATTGAGCGGTATTGGTATCTTGATACTCATCGACGAGCAAGTAGCGAATACGGTTTTGCCATTTGTCTCGCAGCTCTCTATTTTCACGGAGTATCTTGGTTGGCAGTACAATCAAGTCATCAAAATCGACGGCGTTATAGGCGCGTAGATTGCGCTCGTATAGGGCATAAAGTGTTGCAAAAATCATATCTTCTGGATCGTCTAAGGTTTCCATCGCCTTATCAGGCTCAACCAAATCGTTTTTCCAGTCAGAAATCATCTTGATCGCTTTGCCAACCAGCTCACGGCTTTCAGCGCCACTTAAGTTGTCACGCATCATCAGCTCCATCAGCAAGCGCTTACTGTCGTCGCTGTCCATGATGGAAAAATTGCCTTTAAGCGGCGTATGAATCAGCTCGTAACGTAAAAACTGTAGGCCAAATTGGTGAAACGTTGATACTGTCAAACCGCGCATCTTTTCGCTTGGTAGCAGTTTGCTGACACGGGCTTTCATTTCACGTGCCGCTTTATTGGTAAACGTTACGGCAGTAATACGCTCAGCGGGCATGTTGCATTCTTCGATAAGGTAGGCAATCTTACGCGTAATAACGGACGTCTTACCAGAGCCTGCGCCTGCGAGCACAAGCAAGGGGCCAGATACGTAGAGCATGGCTTCTTGTTGTTTGGGATTAAGTTGACTCATAACGTGACCTGTAAGACAAAAACGAAAAAGAAGGGTAGAGCGGATGACATTCATCTATTAATATGGCATCTGTTATTAATAGATGAATGTCTTGATATTATTTTAATAAAATAATTATCAGATAAGTTCAATTAAGTTCAATGAAAGCGGCTATTTAATAATGAGTTAATAACCAGCTATCATTAAATTTAGATGCGCCATTATAAAGCAAAAACGGTAGTTTTGGGCGAGGAGTTGCCGACTGACATCAGGACGTTAAAAGATCGAATAGCGGTTCGAAAAAGTCGCTAATCTTGGCATTAAATGCTTCATAATTGAAAATATGGATTTGGGGTTAATATAAGGCAACGTCTATATCATAATTCATTGTAAAAAAAATACATTTTTTTGAAGATAAAGTGACCGTTCAATACAGTTAAAAACTAGCTTTTGGACACTGACATGCGTATAGTACGTAAATAATTTATGCCAGTTGTCACGTCATTATTGACCACGTGTAATGAGCTATTAAATCAATTAAGTAAACTTTGGATATGATATTGATTTAATACGTTGATCTTACGTTGTTAGGAGATGCGTTGGGCGACCAGCCTTCTATCCGCGCATACCGGAATATCTACAGTTGGTCACGTCTGACATCGTCGTCATTAAGCTTGATAATTGGTTATTACCAGCACAGACCCTAAAATAGTTACCTAAATACAATATAGTGACTCAATGACAGTCGCTTTGTATTTCTGTTTGCGTTATGCCTGTCGCTAGAGGGCCTCAAAGTAGGTCGTTACTTGCGCTCGGCTTAACACTCGATTGGGTGAGGAGCACGTATTATCATGTCTGCTTTTAATTGGTCAGCCATTGCTTTTATCTTAGCCGCCATTGGGCTAGTTGTCTTTATGCTGGTCGTTCCGCGTTTGCTTGGCGGTCGCTCTCAGGGCTCACAAAAAGAAGAAGTATTTGAAGCGGGTGTTGTCGGATCTGGCAACGCCCGTATTCGTTTGTCTGCCAAATTCTATTTGGTGGCGATTTTCTTCGTTATTTTCGACTTAGAAGCCTTGTATCTTTATGCTTATGCCGTGTCAGTGCGTGAAGCGGGCTGGCTTGGTTTTGCCGCTGCCGCTATATTTATCACCATTTTGATTATTGGCTTGATATATGAGCTCAGTTTGGGCGCAATGAACTGGGCACCTGCAGATAAACGCCGTAAAAAAGAGCGCCTATATGCTGCGCCTGCGGGCTTTAATTTGGCAGATATTACAGGCTTCGATGGCGTTGATGAGCTGGTGGTTGATCCGACAGGTAAAATACCAGCACAGTCCTCAGGACAGATTAATGTCTCAAATAACATCGAGACCAATCGTCGTCACCTACAAAACATCGATCATATTAATACCACAGGTAATGTGACTTCTGTAGATTTTGCGACGTCTGCGACTCAGGATACGGTCGGTCGTTGATTGCTTTTGTCAGTTTGCGTCTAAGTTTTCAGCGCTGTTTTTATCGCTTAGTTAGACGGATAGTAAAGGCATGACGACAAGATTGTGCTTGTTTATTAGATTGGTATTGATGCCCATTTATTCATAATAGAAGTTAAGGCCATAGCGATGGCAAAATACTTGCCATGCTGAGCCTAATAAAAAGGTTGTATGTTATGAAATACACATTAACAAAAGCCAACCCTGATGCAGATACCTATCCTGCACAGACCAGTCAAACGGTCAATGACCCTATCGAAGACGAAGTTAATAAAAACGTCTTTATGGGTCGTCTAGAAGACCTCGTTCATTCAACAGCAAACTGGGGGCGCAAGCACTCACTATGGCCATTTAACTTTGGTACGTCTTGCTGTTATGTCGAATATGCCACCACTTTGACCGCGGTTCACGATTTGTCACGCTTTGGGGCAGAGGTTATTCGTGCCTCACCTCGTCAGGCAGATGTCATGATCGTTGCAGGTACTTGCTTCGTCAAAATGGCACCCGTTATTCAGCGCCTTTATGAGCAAATGCTTGAGCCGAAATGGGTCATCTCGATGGGCGCTTGTGCCAATTCAGGTGGTATGTACGATATCTATTCTGTCGTACAAGGCGTGGATAAAATTATCCCCGTCGATGTTTATGTACCAGGCTGTCCGCCGCGTCCAGAGGCGTTGATTCAAGGTTTAATGTTATTACAAGAGTCCATCACCAAAGAGCGTCGTCCATTGGGCATTCATGTCAATGAACAAGGGGTCTATCAGCCTCAGATGATACCTGAACGTGACCGTAAACAAGCGGATCGTATCGCGGTCAAAAACTTGCGTAGTCCAGACAGTATTTAGCTAGCAAGTTTGTTGGCAATTTAGCGCCGTCATTAATAATCTGTAGAAGTGCGGATACGCTCATCATAGTTTGTTTGTGACTAATATAGTTCGGTTATGACTGACATAATTTGGTTATGACTAACACAGTTCAGTTAGGATTAATGAAGGAATACATCATTCATGGTCACGGTAGTCGAAAACAAAGATTCTAAAAACATGGATCCTAAAATTAAGCCTGTCCCAGCGGTTATTACCGAGCTGGAGCAGAAGTATGCTGGCAAGTTTGTGGTACAGCACACTGTGGATGACATTCCAACAGTTTGGGTGGCACGCGCTGATTTGCTCGATGTGCTCTTATTCCTACGTAAGCTGCCAAAGCCTTATGTCATGCTCTTTGACTTATCTGCGATAGATGAGCGTTTGCGTCAGCATCGCGCTGGGTTGCCTGACAGTGACTTTACTGTGTTCTATCATTTGATGTCGCTTGAGCGTAACAGTGATGTACGCATTAAGGTCGCGCTGAGCGAAGACGATCTTAATGTGCCAAGCGCGACCCAAATTTGGCCAAATGCCAACTGGTATGAGCGCGAAGTATGGGATATGTTCGGTATTGTCTTTAGTGGTCATCCGCATTTGACCCGTATCTTATTACCAAAATACTGGGAAGGTCATCCACTGCGTAAAGAGTATCATGCGCGTGCGACTGAATTTACCCCGTATTTCTTGAATACCGCTAAGCAGCAATACGAGCAAGAAAACCTACGCTTTGTGCCAGAAGAATGGGGCATGAAGCGCTCAGGTCGTGATGAAGATTTTATGTTCTTGAACATTGGTCCTAATCATCCCTCTGCTCATGGTGCGTTCCGTTTGGTATTACAGTTGGATGGTGAAGAAGTCGTCGATTGTATTCCAGACATTGGCTACCACCATCGCGGTGCCGAAAAAATGGCTGAGCGTCAAACGTGGCACTCATTTATTCCTTATACCGACCGTATTGATTATCTTGGCGGGGTAATGAATGAGCTACCGTACATCATGTCGGTCGAAAAGCTGGCAGGTATCACGATTCCGCCACGCGCTGAGACCATTCGCGTGATGATGAGCGAGTTTTTCCGTATTACCAATAACTTGCTATTTGTCGGTACTTTTATTCAGGATGCGGGCGGCATGACCCCTGTATTCTATATGTTTACCGATCGCCAAAAAGCCTATGACGTTATCGAAGCGGTGACAGGCTATCGTATGCACCCTGCTTGGTTCCGTATTGGCGGTACGGCCGCTGACCTGCCACGCGGCTGGCAGCGGTTGGTTCGTGAGTTTTTAGACTGGATGCCAAAACGCTTGGACGAGTATGTCAAAGCGGCATTGCAGAATAGCGTTCTCAAAGGTCGTACCCAAGGCGTGGCGCAGTACAATGCTAAGCAAGCATTGGCTTGGGGCGTGACAGGTGCAGGTCTACGTGCGACTGGTGTGGACTTTGATCTGCGTAAAGCACGTCCGTATATGGGCTATGAGAATTACGATTTTGAAGTGCCAGTCGGTTACAACGGTGATGCCTATGATCGTTGTATGGTCAAAGTTGAAGAGATGCGTCAGTCATTGCGTATTATCCGTCAATGTATGGACAATATGCCACAGGGTCCTTACAAGGCTGATCATCCGCTAGCAGTACCGCCACCAAAAGACCGTACACTAAATGATATCGAAACGCTTATTAACCATTTTATCTCGGTATCATGGGGTCCTGTGATGCCAGCAGGCGAATGTACGACGATCGTTGAGGCGACTAAAGGTCTGAACAGTTATTACATTACCTCAGACAAGGCCACGATGAGCTATCGTACCCGTATTCGTACGCCAACATTTGCGCATTTACAACAGATGCCATCGGTCATTAATGGCTCGCTGGTATCTGATGCCATTATGTATTTGGCCTCGATTGATATTGTGATGGCAGACTGTGATCGTTGATACGGTGGCTACCTAATATAGTTGTTACCAAATAAAGCCTGTCATTGTTAAAAAGATACGTTAATCAATATATTGCCACCAAATGGCACACCAAAATGCTGTTATATCTCAAGATGACGACAAGGGCTATAAGACGGTCGTTGTTAAGAGATAAAGCGTGATGAGTGAGGAAAGATAAAAGATTATGAAAATTGTTTCCGACAAAATGCCAAAAGTTGATGTAGCAAGCATCCTCACTACTGAAGAAATTGCTACTATTCATGAGTTTATGCACCACTATCCACAGGCGCGTGCCGCTTCGCTGGATGCACTCAAGATGGTACAAAAGCGCAACGGTTGGGTAGATGATGCGCAAATGAACGCCATTGCCAATATTTTAGATATTCCAACGTCGGACATGGACGGGGTTGCCACCTTTTTCAACCGTATCTACCGTCAGCCTGTCGGTCGCCACGTCATTCTTATCTGTGATTCAGTGGCTTGTTACCTGACTGGCTATGAGGCGCTATCGGCTGAAATCAGAGCGCAGCTGGGTATCGAGTATGGACAGACGACCACTGATGGTCGTTTTACCCTATTGCCGATCTGCTGTTTGGGCAACTGCGATAAAGGGCCTGCCGTATTGATTGACGAAGACACTTATGGCCCTGTCCAACCTGCCGAAGTCGCGCAATTATTGGAGCTATACGCATGAGTTTAACGATTTCAGAGCAGATTGCTCGTCGCGGTCAAGGCAAAGCACCAAGCCAGCTAAATGACCAGCGCGTTCCGATTTATGGTGATAAAGCCACCGCTACTAGCGAAACCAGACCATTAACGTGGCGCTTGGCACATCACGACGCCGTGCTTGATTTCGCGACTTATGAATCTCTAAAAGGCTTTACTGGTCTAAAGGAAGCGTTATCTAAGTCGCCCAAAGACGTTGGTAACATGATTAAAGCGGCTAATGTCAGAGGTCGTGGCGGTGCTGGTTTTAACGCGGGTTTGAAGTGGACGTTTATGTCGCCGCCTGATGGGTTACCGCGTTATCTTATTTGTAATGCCGATGAGATGGAACCGGGTACCTTTAAAGACCGTTTATTGATGGAGCGTTTACCGTTTCAGTTGATTGAAGGCATGCTGATTACCGCCCATGCCATTGGCGCAACATGATGGGTATATCTTTATCCGCGGTGAGTATATCTTAGCCGCTGAACGTCTGGCTGCTGCCATTGAAGAGTGTATCGCCAATAATCTCATGGGTAATAACATTCTAGGCGCTGATTTTAGCTTTAATCTGCATATCCACACAGGCGCTGGGCGCTATATCTGCGGTGAAGAGACGGCTTTGATCAATTGTCTGGAAGGGCGCCGCGCCAATCCGCGTACCAAGCCGCCGTTCCCGCAAATCTCTGGCGCATGGGGTCGTCCAACGGTTGTCAATAACGTCGAAACTTTATGCAATATGCCAGCGATTTTAAATCACGGCGTAGAGTGGTATCAGTCATTGTCTGATATCAAGGGCAAAAGCAAAACGCCGGGTACCAAACTGTTTGGTTGCTCAGGACTGGTCAATGATCCGGGTCTATGGGAGTTGCCATTTGGCTATACGGCTCGCGAAATCATTGAAGATTTGGCAGGTGGTATGAAAGATGGTAAGAAGCTAAAAGCGTGGTTACCGGGCGGCGCCTCAACCGACTTTTTAACCGCTGATCATTTAGATGTAGTCGTTGATTTTGACTCAATCCAAGAAGTGGGTAGTCGTATGGGTACTGGTCTGATTATGGTCGTTGATGAAACGCAAGATATGGTGCCATTAGTACGCAATCTTGAAATTTTTATGGCGCGCGAATCGTGCGGTTGGTGTACACCTTGCCGTGATGGTCTACCGTGGGGCGTCAAATTACTGACGGCCATAAACGACGGTGACGGGCAAATCGGTGATGTGGAAAAACTAGAAGGCCTGACGCGCGATTTATGGATTGGCAAAACATTCTGTGCGCATGCGCCAGGTGCGATGGAGCCACTCATGAGTGCGATTAAATATTTCCGTCCAGAGTTTGATCAAAAAATCGCGCAGGCGGTTGGTGTCGATGTCATTGATGCGGCAGCCAATCAACAGCCAGTAGTGAAATAAGGAGAGCGGCATGGCAGTCATACATATTGATGGAACCACTGTCGAAGTAGATAGCAGCGATAACTTGCTACAAGCATGCTTGTCTCTTGGCATTGATGTGCCTTACTTTTGCTATCATCCAGCCCTCGGCTCAGTCGGTTCGTGCCGCCAGTGCGCGGTTAAGCAGTACCAAAGTAAAGAAGATATGGAAGCAGGTCGCGGTCGCCTTGTAATGTCATGTATGGTTGCACCGGATAATGACATGTATATTTCTGTCACCGATGATGAAGCCAAAGCATTCCGCAAGTCGATGGTTGAGCTACTCATGACCAACCATCCACATGACTGTCCAACCTGCGAAGAGGGCGGACATTGTCATTTGCAAGACATGACTTATATGTCGGGTCACAGTCGTCGTCGCTATCGTTTTACCAAACGTACGCATCACAACCAAGAACTTGGTCCATTTATCGCGCATGAGATGAACCGTTGTATCGCTTGCTATCGCTGTGTTCGTTTTTACAAAGACTATGCGGGCGGCGAAGATTTGGGCGTATATGGCTCAAACAACCGCGTTTATTTTGGCCGTGATCAAGATGGTCAGTTTGAGAGTGAGTTTTCAGGTAACTTAACCGAAGTTTGTCCAACAGGCGTATTTACGGATAAAACCCACTCTGAGCGTTACAACCGTAAATGGGATATGCAGTATGCACCAAGCATCTGTCATGGTTGCTCGGCTGGCTGTAATATCTCACCAGGTGAGCGCTACGGTGAATTGCGCCGTATCGAAAACCGCTATAACGGTGAAGTAAACCGTTACTTCTTATGTGACCGTGGTCGCTTTGGCTACGGTTATGTCAACCGTGAAGATCGTCCGACCCAAGCACTTGAGCGTATTAATGATAAGCATGTCAAAATCAATATCGATTATGCGCTTGATGAAACCATCAAACGTGTTAAAGACAAAAAAGTCATTGGTATCGGCTCACCGCGAGCCAGTTTAGAGACCAACTTTGCGCTAAAAAACTTGGTTGGCTTCAACCAGTTTTCAACAGGTCTCAATCATCAGCAGCAATCACTGATCAATAAATGTATCGAAGTGCTTAGCACTGATGGTATCTACAACCCAAGTATGACTGATATCGAAAGCTATGATGCCGTCTTGGTCTTGGGTGAAGACCTCACGCAAACGTCATCGCGGGTCGCGCTGTCAGTACGTCAGGCCGCGAAAAACGAAGGCTTGAAAATGGCAGCTGCGCTGAAAACGCAACCTTGGCTCGCTGAACCCGTCAAACGCATTGCCCAAGATGCGCTCAGCCCAGTTTATGTCATTGATGTGACTCAAACTAAGCTAGAAGATATCAGTAAAGTCAGCGTCGTCGCCACACCTGAAGACATCACCAAACTTGGTTTTAAAGTTGCTGATGAAATTGAACGTTTGGCGGATGATCTAATCAAAATCGAAGATCCACAAGCCACTGAAATACAAAATACAGAGGTCGACAATACTGACGGTATGCAAGCGCTTGCCCAGCAAATCGCTTATGACTTGATACAAGCGGATAAGCCTTTGGTCATCTCGGGCACTAGCTTATCGTCTAACGCGTTGATAGAAGCGGCAGCTCATATTACACAAAAGCTCACGCAAAAACGCGCAGCCATCAAAGCCACCGAGCAGCATCAAGTTGAGGTTCATAACGAAAAGGTGCGTGCGGCAGAACAACAAGCTCAAACCGATCAGCCTGACGAAGATCAAGAGCTGTCAGCCAAACCAGAAAAACCTGATACGGGTACGAATAAAGAAGCGCAAGACGATGTTGAGCGTGAGCCTGCCAGCAACCTTGAGCTAAAAGAAGTCAATGACCGCTATCACGCGCAAGCGGGTATTTATCTTACCGTTCCTGATGCCAACAGCATGGGCGTTTGTATGCTTGGTGGACAATCGGTCGAAGAGCTACTAGCGAGTGATTTTGATGTGGTGATTGTCGCTGAAAATCAGCTGACCGATGCGATTGACGCCGCTAAACTGACACAGTTATTGACAGATAAAACCGTCATTGCGCTTGATCATCAGCTACTCGACTGGCACAAAGATGTCGATATCGTCTTGCCAGCGGCAAGCTTTGCTGAAGCAGACGGTACTTTAATATCGGCTGAAGGCCGTGCCCAACGCTTTTTCCAAGTTTATGATAACAACTATTATCATCCAATGAGTGGTATTAAAGAAGGCTGGCGTTGGCTGCATGCGGTTCATAGCAGTTTAGAGGGCAGAGATGTCGACTGGACACAATTAGATGATGTGATTAATGCGTTGATCGCAACGCATCCTAAACTTGTTGGTATCAAGGGTGCTGCTCCGGATGCGGACTACCGTATTACAGGTCTAAAAATTGCGCGTCAACCTCGTCGTTACTCAGGTCGTACTGCTATGCGTGCACCGATCTCAGTCCATGAGCCGATGCAACCAAAGGATTTAGACACGGGTCTCACCTTTTCTATGGAAGGTTATAGCGGTAAAGAAACGCCAAGTTCGATGATTCCTTTTGCCAATGCGGCAGGGTGGAACTCACCGCAAGCGTGGAATAAATACCAAGACAAAGTCGGGGGTCATCTAAAAAATGGTGATCCTGGTGTGCGTCTGTTTGATCAATTAGAGCGCCTAGCGTCTCGTCAATATGTCGCGCCAGAGGCTGCCTCTGCGACTATGACAAATATGCAGCAAGGTCAAGCCAAGCTAGTACCTATCTATAATATCTATGCCAGCTCGATGATGGCATCACGTAGCCCAATCGTCGCAGAGCAACTACCAGTTGCTTCATGGCGTATTGGGATTGATGATGCTAAAGACTGGAATATTGTGGCTGGTGATTATTTGGCGATTGAAATCGACAATCAACAAATTACCTTGCCAGTACAGCTGGTTGGTTATTTGGCAGAAGGTTGTATCGGTTATCCAGTCGGACAGGTCAGTATTATTCACCCATCAATGCCAGCGTCGGTACGCAAAGTGGATGCACCAGTGACCATGATGGGGAGTATGGCTAACGATATGATGGACAATAATAACACAGCGCACATGAACACAGCGCCGACCACCACACAGGAGGTGTAATATGCAAGTTACCCGTATTATCCCTGATGTGCCAAGCTTTTTGGCCAATAGTATGAGCTTTGACGCTTGGTCTATTCTGTTTTTGGTGGGCCAATCATTAGTTATATTTTTGGTCGTGGTATTGGTTGCCGCGATGATGATCGTCTATGAGCGCCGGATGCTAGCTTTATGGCAAGACCGTTACGGTCCAAACCGCGTTGGGCCTTTTGGCTCATTGCAGTTAGTCGCGGATATGCTCAAAATCTTCTTCAAAGAAGACTGGACGCCAAACTTTACCGATAAGTTTATGTTCACTTTGGCACCTGCGGTCGCGATGTTTACGGCACTAGCCTCGTTTGCCATTATTCCTATCTCACCAACGCTAGGCGTGGTTGATTGGGATATTGGTATTTTGTTCTTCTTTGCCATGGCAGGTATCGCGGTTTATGCGGTGATGTTCGGTGGTTGGGCCTCTGCCAACAAATTCTCGTTACTTGGTGGACTACGTTCAGCTGCACAGACGATCAGTTACGAAGTGTTTTTGGGTTTATCATTGATGGGTGTTGTTGCGCTAACAGGTTCATTCAACTTGCGTGCCATTGTTGAAGCGCAAATTGATGGCTGGTATATCATCCCGCAGTTTTTTGGATTTTTGACCTTTGTAGTGGCTGGTGTGGCAGTAACGCACAGACATCCATTTGATCAACCAGAAGCAGAGCAAGAATTGGCTGAAGGTTATCATGTTGAGTATTCAGGCATGAAGTTCGGTATGTTCTTCATTGGTGAGTATGTCAACGTTGTCTTGATTTCTGCCTTGATGACTTGCTTGTTCTTTGGTGGTTGGCTTGCGCCTTTTAACTTAGATATTCCATTTATTCCACCAGCTTTTTGGTTCATGATTAAAACGCTGTTTTTTATGACCATGTTTATTTTGGCTCGAGGCTCACTCATGCGTCCGCGTTATGATCAAGTGATGAATTTTGGCTGGAAAGTATGTCTGCCAGTAACGCTGATTAATCTATTAATCACTGCTGCGGTCATTTTGATCTTTTCCCCAACGTTTTAATCGTCACTAGCCATCATTGATGAACTAGGGTAAAGCTGATAAGGATAATAATCCCATGTTTACTACCATAAAAAAGACCGTCGTTGGTATTTTTACCATTGTCCGCAGCATGTGGATGGTCAACAGTCATGCGCTAAGACCGCGTGACACCATTCTTTATCCTGAAGAGCCGGTACCGGTACCGCCGCGTTTTCGTGGACGCATTGTGCTCACGCGTGATCCTGATGGAGACGAGCGCTGCGTGGCTTGTAACTTGTGTGCGGTGGCCTGTCCTGTCGGGTGTATTTCATTACAAAAAGCCGAGCGTGACGATGGACGTTGGTATCCAGAGTTTTTTCGAATTAACTTTTCGCGCTGCATCTTTTGCGGATTATGTGAAGAGGCTTGTCCAACAACAGCCATTCAAATGACCCCAGATTTTGAATTGGGTGAATACAAGCGCCAAGACTTGGTCTATGAAAAAGAGCATTTGCTCATTTCAGGACCGGGTAAATATCCTGACTATAATTATTATCGTGTAACGGGTATGGCGGTAGCGGACAAACCAAAAGGCGCAGCACAAAACGAGTCTGCACCGATTGATCTAAGGAGCTTGCTACCATGATGAATATTTTTAACCATCCTGAACTGGCTGGATTTTATTCACTGGCAGCAGTGGCAGTATTTGCCAGTCTGCGCGTGGTGACTCAGGCCAATCCAGTGCATGCTATCTTATCGATGATTGTGTCGTTACTAGCAATCGCAGGGATATTTTTTGTATTAGGTGCGCCATTTGCGGGTGCGCTAGAGATTGTTGTTTACGCAGGTGCCATCATGGTGCTATTTGTCTTTGTCATTATGATGCTGAATCTCGGCATGAGTAACGACGAGCGCGAAGAACGCTGGCTCGATGCCGGCACTTGGGCGATACCGACAGGTCTGACGATCATAATCGCTGTCATTCTTTATGCGCTGATTGGTCTTAACGATAACGGCGTGGCGATGATTGGCGGTACGACGGTTTCAGCCAAAATGGTTGGCACAGTGCTATTTACCAAATACGTTATGTTGATAGAAGTGGCCGCTTTATTGCTGCTGGCCGCTTTGGTTGCCGCCTACCATCTGGGCAAAGAGGCGGTTGATGAAGAGATCGTCGATCATAGTAGCCAAGCCTTTCAACCAAGCGTGGGTAGCATAAGACAGTACGACAACAATAGTACGAATACAGAAAATGATGCAGTAAAAATGGCTGAACCCTACGAATATAAAGAAGTTGACCCACATGACTATGTAGGCATGAAGGCAGGTATGACGAAAGTCGCGCGCAAGGAGTCAGAGTGATGGTACTAGCAGCGAGCGTGGCACAAGAGGTATCAAATGTGCCGTTTGCCCATGAGGTGGCAGGCTTAGTACAGCCTGCTGCTGCGGCACAGAATGTATTGGGCATGATACCCATGAGCCATGGACTGATTTTGGCGGGTATTTTGTTTGCCATTGGTTTGTGCGGCGTCATGGTACGACGTAACTTTCTATTTATGCTCATGAGCCTTGAGATCATGATGAATGCGGCGGCACTGGCATTTGTGGTAGCAGGCAGTCGCTGGGTCGACCCAGATGGACAAATTATGTTTATCTTTATTTTGACATTGGCAGCAGCAGAGGCCGCCATTGGTTTGGCAATATTATTGCGGTTTTATCATCAGCGTGGGCATCTTGATGTCGATAGCGCCAATGAGATGAAAGGATGATGTCATGAGTTTATTACCATTAACCTTTATATTCCCGCTCATTGGCTTTTTGATTTTAGCCTTTATGCGTGACAAATTAACAGAGCAGGTGGCAGCGATTGTCGGTGTTGGCAGCATGCTGTTATCAGCATTATGCACGCTGGTTGTCAGCTATACTTTTTTGACGACCAGTCCAGCAGGAACGGTGGTAGAGATACCGCTGTGGACGTGGTTCCAAGTGGGCGATTTTGCGCCAAACTTTGGATTGAGCTTTGATGGTTTAGCGTTGACCATGACGGGCGTCATTACGGGTATCGGCTTTTTGATCCATCTGTTTGCTGCTTGGTATATGAAAGGCGATACTGGCTTTGCCCGCTTCTTTAGCTATATGAACTTGTTCGTTGCCAGTATGCTATTGCTAGTATTGGCAGACAACTTGTTCTTGCTTTATCTCGGTTGGGAAGGCGTGGGTATCTGTTCGTACTTGCTCATTGGTTATTATTACCATGACAGAGCTAACGGGCGCGCCGCGATGAAAGCCTTTACTGTCACGCGTGTCGGTGATGTGTTCTTAGCCTTTGGTTTGTTCTTATTATTCCGTGAATTCGGTACGCTTAATATTCAAGAGATTATTACGCGCGCACCAGAACTGTTCAATGTTAACAATCCAACAATGATGCTGACCACCATGATGTTGGTCGGCGGCGCGATGGGTAAATCAGCGCAGTTGCCATTGCATACATGGCTCGCTGATGCGATGGCAGGTCCAACACCAGTTTCCGCACTGATTCACGCCGCGACGATGGTCACGGCAGGCGTTTATTTAATTGCCCGTTTGCATCCATTGTTTGAGTTGACCCCAGGTATCTTATTGTATTGGGTCGGCGGCGTTGGGGCATTGACGTTGGTCGTTGCTGGATTTTGTGCGCTTGCGCAAACAGATATCAAACGTATCCTTGCTTATTCAACGATGAGTCAGATTGGCTATATGTTTTTGGCATTAGGCGTGGGTGCATGGCAAGGCGCGATCTTCCACTTGATGACGCATGCTTTCTTTAAAGCCTTGCTATTCTTATCATCAGGTGCGGTCATTCTTTCGGTACATCATGAGCAAGACATCTTTAAGATGGGTGGCTTGCGCAAAAAGATACCATTGGTATTTTGGTGCTATATCGTCGGTGGCGGTGCACTTGCAGCGATACCTTGGGTCACCGTTGGTTTTTATTCTAAAGAAGCGATTCTTTGGGAAACCTATGCGACGGGTCACCTAGTACTGTTCTATATGGGTGTGTTCGGTGCGTTCCTAACGGCAATTTATACGTTCCGTATGATTTGGATCATATTCTTCGGTGAAGAAAAAACGCATGCGCACAAGCTATCAGGGGTATCGTACTGGTTGCCTTTGACAGTATTACTTGTGCTATCTACTGCTGTTGGTGCGTGGATCACACCGCCATTAGACGGCGTATTACCAGAGAGCGTTGGTCATCTATTAGAAGTCGCGGGTCAAGATCACGCTAAGCACACCGCAGAATATATCGCGATGGGTGCAATGGCGGCAGGTTTGATATTGGCAGCTCTATTATATGTGGTCAATAAAGGTCGCATGCTCACCAGCTTTAAGCGTTCGCGTATCGGCGGAGCGCTATATCACTGGTGCTATCACGGCTTAGGTTTTGATGCGCTATACGATATAATTTTTGTAAAACCCTTTTTGTTCATCGGCCGCTTATTTAAAGCCGACCCTATTGATAAAACGTGGTATATCTTGCCTAAGCTGGCTTCAGCGGGTAATAAGGTATTGTCTGCAACACAAACAGGGTCACTTCGAGGCTACGCTACAAGCTTTGGCTTGGGTATGGCTGTATTGCTGGTGCTGGTAATGATGACGGTGGTATAAGATGATTGAGTTACAACAAACGTGGATGCTACCAGCATTGATTGCAATTCCTTTTATTGCAGGGTTGCTGTGCTGGCTGGTTGAGCGATTTAATAAACGTCTGCCGCGCTGGATTGCTTTGATCGGTATGACATTGACCTTTGCTTTGTCAATCGTACTCTGGCAATACGGCAACTTTAGCGGTATGAGTAAGCAAGT
Organism: uncultured Gammaproteobacteria bacterium; assembly: GCA_963744895.1. Taxonomy (GTDB): domain Bacteria; phylum Pseudomonadota; class Gammaproteobacteria; order Pseudomonadales; family Moraxellaceae; genus Psychrobacter. The sequence goes on along the minus strand of CAVUUW010000002.1, from coordinate 945,383 downwards.
CATTGCACCAGATGCGGCCGTACCTTGGGTCGCTGAGTTCAGTGTGCCGTGGATACCAAGCTTTGGTATCAGCTTTCACTTAGCCTTAGATGGTTTGTCACTGATGATGGTGGCGTTGACAGGCTTACTTGGTATTGCTGCAGTGGCGTGTTCGTGGAACGAGATTCAACGCCGTGTTGGCTTCTTCCACCTGAACTTACTGTGGAGTTTGGGCGGCGTCATCGGTGTTTTCTTAGCAATTGATCTATTCTTATTCTTCTTCTTCTGGGAGATGATGCTGGTTCCTATCTATTTCTTGATCGCCATTTGGGGTCATGATGTCGTTGGTAAAACCAAAGAATATGCAGCAACCAAGTTCTTTATTTATACCCAAGCGTCTGGGCTGATCATGCTCATCGGCATCTTGGTATTGGTCATTATCAGCTACGCCCAAAAAGGGGTAGTGAGCTTTAACTATAATGACTTGCTCGGTACGTCACTTGGCGGCTGGGAATACCCAATCATGCTGTGCTTCTTCATTGGCTTTGCCGTTAAGTTGCCAATTATCCCTTTTCACGGTTGGTTACCAGATGCGCATGCACAAGCACCAACGGCAGGTTCAGTGGATTTGGCTGGCGTTTTGATTAAGACAGCGGCTTATGGTTTGATTCGTTTTGTCTTACCGCTATTTCCAGTTGCGTCACAAGAATTTGCACCGATTGCGATGACCTTAGGGACGATTGGTATCTTTTATGGTGCATGGCTTGCCTTTATGCAAACGGATATGAAACGTTTGCTGGCATATACCAGTATCTCGCACATGGGTTTTGTAGTATTAGCGATTTATGCCGGTACGCTACTGAGCCTACAAGGTTTGATGATTCAGATGCTTGCTCATGGTTTAAGCTCAGCGGCGCTGTTTATTATGGCAGGGCAGTTGTATGAGCGTCTGCATACACGTGATTTAACCTTAATGGGTGGCATGTGGGGACAGTTCCGTTACTACGCGCCGATATTGATGTTCTTCTGCGCGGCACTGCTGGGTATCCCTGGCACAGGTAACTTCATCGGCGAGTTTATGATCTTATTTGGCTCTTTTGCTCAGTATCCTGTGTTTGTGGTATTTGCAACATTTAGCTTGGTATTGGCAGGTTTGTACTCGCTTATTTTGATTCACCGTGCGTTATTTGGAACAAACAACATCGCAGCGTTGGCAATAGAAGAAACCAAGTCTCATGGATTGCCAGTACGCAGACTCAAAGATTTGGGCAAGCGTGAGTTGTCACTGTTACTCATATTAGCGGCAGGGCTGGTGTGGCTCGGACTATATCCACAGCCGTTCCTTGATACGTCAAGCCATGCGATGCAGTGGATAAACAATGCGTATATATACAGTCAAGTAACGCAAGTGGATGCGTCGCAACTGATTGATGCAAGGGAGGCTCGTTAAGTCATGAATAATATTACGATGAATGATTTGATGGGATTGTTGCCTTACGCGCCAATAATAATCGTTGTGATTACGGTGTTGGCAGTCATGATCGCAATCGCAGTGAAACGCTCGCATATGGTGACTGGTACGATTACGGTTGCTGGTTTAAATATAGGTTTGTTTACCTTAATTGGTCAAATGCTCGGTATTATCGAAAGCGGCTCTATCGTACCAACGGCAGAGCAGTTATTTGTTATTGATAATTTTGCTCAGTTCAATATGGTGGTCATTTTTATCTGCGCTTTGGCCTGCTGTACGTTATCTTATGCGTATTTAGTCAATATCAAAGACAATAAAGATGAGCTGTATTTGCTGATGTTATTGTCAACGATTGGTGCATTGCTCATGGTAAGCGCTCAGCATATGGCGTCGTTCTTTATGAGCTTAGAGATGCTGTCAGTGCCACTATATGGTATGTTGGCTTATACTTATATGCGCAACCGCTCGCTTGAGTCAGGGCTGAAGTATTTGGTGTTATCGGCGACCGCGTCAGCGACTTTGCTGATGGGTATGGCCTTTATTTATGCGGAAGTCGGATCATTGGCTTTCAAACCGATTAGCATGACGCTGAATAACCTTTTTGAATCGCCTTTATTGATTCTTGGGGCGGCGATGATGATGTTTGGTATTGCCTTTAAACTGTCTGCGGCCCCTTTCCATATGTGGACGCCTGATGTCTATGAAGGCGCTCCTGCTCCTATCGCAACCTTTTTAGCATCAGTATCAAAAGTTGCTATGATGGGATTGGCAGTTCGCTTTTTAATTGATACCTCTTTATTGGCATTACCGTCGGTACAGATGCTGTTGATGGTAATGGCAACCTTGTCGATTTTGGTGGGTAACTTATTAGCCATACGTCAAACCAGTCTCAAACGCCTGCTCGGTTATTCCTCGATTGCCCATATGGGTTATGTGTTGATCGTTATTGTCAGTATTGGGGCAGCAGCGGATAGTATCTCTAGCATGTACATGGCTATTTATGCCTTTACGTCTATTGGTGCCTTTGGTGTGGTGACTTTGATGTCGAGTCCATATCGCTTATCTGGCGAAGCGGATGAGTTGACGCATTATCAAGGGTTATTCTGGCGTCGTCCAGTTCTGACCGCTGTTATGACGATTATGATGTTGTCATTGGCAGGTATTCCGTTGACGGCAGGCTTTATCACCAAACTATTTGCGATATTGGCGGCGGTACAAGGCACTCACTGGTTCTTGGCTGCGATGATTATTTTGGGTAGTGCTATCGGCTTATTCTACTATCTGCGCGTTATGCTGACCTTGTTCAAACGTCCTAAGCAATTTATCGAGTTTGATGTGTCGAGACAATGGGGTATTCGTACGGGTGGTATTATGGTGATTGCTGTAACGGCTATCATTATCTTCTTCGGCATCTTGCCAAATAGTATGATTGAATGGGCAAGTTTGGCGCGTATTTGGTAATGTTGTTGAATCAGATGGGTGATAGGTAACGGTACGCTGTTGTCGCCACTTATCTATGATTACGGTTAGAAAACCAAGATGCGCCAGCTTTGTGATAAGCTTGGCGCATCTTTTCGTTTGTGACGTTTAAACGTTTAAATATCTATACTAATAATACGTGAGTGAACCATTATTATGAGTGACAATATTCAAAAAGTAACCGTACTCAGTAAAACCACATGGACACCCAATCTGTTTAGCTTTACGGTGAGCCGTCCTGATAGCTTTAAATTTACCGCAGGACAATTTGTGCGTTTGGGCGTTAATCCTAGCCAATTAAAATATTATCAGCAGAGCGAAGCAAGTGGTGAAGACTCTGATGCTGTATTAAACGAAGACATTTTTCGAGCATATTCGATAGTGTCGTCACCCTTTGATGAGGTGTTAGAGTTTTTTTCTATCGTGATTCCTGATGGCGTATTTACCTCTCAGTTACAACATTTGCAAGTCGGCGATGAGTTGCTACTGAATACCATGCCTTTTGGGTTTTTGACATTAGCACGTTATCAAAAACCTTTACCCAAGGATTTATGGCTATTGGCAACAGGAACGGGCCTCGCACCATTTTTATCGATGCTACAAGATTTGAAAACATGGGAAGACTACGAGCACATTGTACTGGCTTATAGTGCACGCTCGCTCGATGAGCTTGCCTACATTGAGACAATCAAAAGCCTACAAGACAATTTTGGCTCGCTAGTAGACAATCCTGCGACATTGACCTTTATTCCTATCGTCACTCGTGAGTCTGTCGATGGAGCATTGACCGAACGTCTGCCCAAGTTATTATTAGAAGGCACGTTGCAAGCGCGGGCAGGTATTGAGCTGAATATCGATAGCACTCATGTCATGCTATGTGGCAACCCAGATATGGTAGAAGATACCAAAGAGACGTTAAAATCTTTAGGGTTGGTGATGAATCGACGCGGTGAGGGGAATATTGCGGTTGAGAATTACTGGTAGAACAAGCTACCAGTGATTTCATTTAACAAAAAACGCGGGTTTTTAAAGATTATTATATCTTATAGATACCGCGTTTTTTATGGATAATAATTTGTGTTATCGGGTCATTCTTGACTTGGGTCAGTCGCATCTTCTATTGGCTTGATAGGGCCTTGCATCAATTCAGGCTCATCCTTGTCACTAATAATATCTTCGTTGCTACTGGCCGCCAGTAGATCACGGTAATTGATTTGCGCTTTCAAAACCATTTGCTCTTCTTCGAGCTCGCCGTAATTTACTTGGACTTTATGTAGCGTACTGATAATTTTTTTATTGCTTTTGAGCCAGCGGTTGATATCAAGATAAATGATTTCATCTTTTGTGCGGGCAATATTGATGTAGGACAGGATAAAGCCTAAAGGATCTTTTTTGAGGACACTGTGATAAAACCAAATAGCGAGCTTAATACCTTGGCGTTTGATAAAAGACTCGCAGCGTAAGTTGAGTATGTCCGTATAAGTCTGCTGTCCAAAGACGAAGCGCTGGACGTTACGGTCAAGCTGCACATGCACCAAACTAAAATTACTAGCGACCTCTACGTATATACCACTGGTATCGACCGTACAGTACAAGCGAAACCAGTCATCATGCATCTCAACGCGCAACTCTAAAATGGCTTTTACATTGTCGGTCACAAACTTTTGCAACGCATCGTTGACATATTTTTGTGCCACGGGTAAAACGAACTCATCTTCAAGCTTATCGGTAGTTTTGCTATAAATCTGCTTGATTGACTGAGTTAGGCGCTCCCAGCCACCGCTGAACGAATCGTCAAAACGGTCGCCAATGGTTTCAAAGAGCTCATCAAAACTGTCTGAATTATTCACGTTATCATTGATGTTATCAAAGTCACTCAAACTTATTATCCTTATAATGACATAGCGCGTCATTGAGTAGATGGCGTAAAGAACAGTTACTACAGTATATAACAAATATACCCGCTTAAAAATAAGCACCTGTATTTTGTCGTCATTCATTCGGTGACTGTTTGGTGACCGTTGCTAATAAAACCAAACATCTATAGACAGTTGAATATAAACTCAATACGTTGATCAGTTGTTAGCGAGCTAGCCATAGCGCCTAAATATCTACCGTCAACACTTAGACTGGTAGTATAATTCTATGTCATGTTATGATAGCACCAGCATATGTCTTGTGTTCTACTGTGGTAGCGCATACTGTTTGTACGATTTATTCTGATCAGATGAAACCTATTGTGGCCTATATTAAAGATTCGCAAAGCTACCATTTTTCTGCCCAAGCGCCTAAGCGTAACTTTAGTATGCCAGTTGCGATAGTTATTGCTGTCTCATTACATGCATTGATTATCTTTGGTATCAGCTTTTCTATGGGTAAAGATCCTGCTGCCATGATGCAAGATGTCGCAAAAGTACTGACGGATAACATGCAGCCGAATGAAGACGCTCGTTTTATTGCCAACGCTTCACAAGAAGGTGGCGGCACAATACAAGAGACATTGAGGCAAGAAACCGACCAAACCAGTCCCTTGTCCGCCGAGCAAATGAGCGAGACACAAGACGTCATTAATCTACAACGGCAAGTTCGTCAGCAGCGTTATCAAGAAAGCTATTTACGAACCACACTAAGCTGGCGTCAAGCAGCCGTTGAGTCTGATAATGACAGCAAGCAGGCACAAGATGATGTCATGGCTCAAGAGGAGCGGCTACGCAAACAGATCGCAACGTTAGAAGCGCAGCTTTCTCAGCGTCAGCAGGTCTATGCGACCAAGTCAAAAGTAGTCACAATGGACAGCAATTCGACGACGCGCGGTGATGCAGCGGATTATATCAATACTTTCCGTGAGCATGTTGAACGCGTTGGCAATCTGCATTATCCATTGCAAGCTCGTGCACAGGGCATCACAGGTGATGTGCGCTTGATGGTCATCATTAATAGTGATGGTAACATTAAAGCCATTCGCCTGCTAGAAAGCTCAAACTCGACGATACTCGATGAAGCCGCCAAGCAATCTGTGCGACAAGCAGCCCCTTTTGGTCAATTTACCAAAGATATGAAAGACATTGTCGAGCTGCGTTTGATACGCACTTACCGTTATAGCGACGAAGTTAGTGTCACTTATTAATACTTAGTAATACTTAACAAAATGTCAGTTTTCAACGGAGCAGACATTAGCAGTTATCAAGACACACTTATCAATACAATTATAGAATAAAGAGTCAGTATGGAATTTTTAGGTTTTACCGTCGATGTTGCTACGCTAACCACCAGCGCGATCGTTTTAGCAACCAAGGTGATAATGGCCATCTTAATATTTGTCATTGGGCTTTGGTTGGCCAAAAAAGCAGTGAATTTCGCTCATAAGGTGATGTTGCGTGGTCATTTAAATGACACCGCTGCCAGTTTCTTGAGCCGTTTGCTATATGGGGTACTACTGGTTGTCGTCACGTTAGCTGCTTTGAGTAAAGTTGGTGTGCAAACGACGTCAGTCATTGCGATATTGGGCGGTGCTGCAGTTGCTATTGGTTTGGCATTAAAAGATCAGCTGTCCAACTTTGCCGCTGGTATCATGATTGTTACCTTTCGCCCATTTGTGAGCGGAGATTATGTGCAAATCAATGGTTTCACTGGTACGGTGGGTGAAATTACTTTGGTCAATACGCATCTGACGACGACCAACAACCACGATATCATCATTCCAAACAGTAGCATTACGACCTCAGCTGTCACCAACTATTCATCGTTGCCCAATCGCCGTGTAGACATTACAGTTGGTATTGGCTACGACGCGGATATTAAAGTAGCAAAGAATGTCATGCTAAGCTTGGCACGAAACAATCCGCTGGCTTTTACCGATCCTGAGCCGATTGTACGTGTGACCAATCTGGGTGATAATTCGGTGGATCTGACCTTGAACGTTTGGACCACTAATGCCGATTGGTGGTCAATGCAGTGTGAGTTACTAGAGCAATTTAAGCATGCACTGGATGATGAAAAGATTGAGATTCCATTCCCGCAGCGTAGTGTCCATGTCAAAGGTTTAGATCATATGATCAACCAAATGGGGGAGTCGCAAAAACTCCCGATGCCTGACAAAGACTAGCTGATAACAGGTTGATTGATCAAAGATGGACGGCTACAGATCTCGCCAGTGATTGCTGAAATAGCGGCTAACACGTCATTGTACGAGAGCCGCTAGACATACGGATTGGGTAAGTCTAACTTTGCCAAAATATCAATCTCAAAATCTTCCATCTCATCTTGCGCAGCCTGTCCAAGCTCGTGATCAAATCCTAATAGATGCAGCACGCCGTGTATCAATAAATGGCTAATGTGCTGCGTCACTGTTTTATTTTGCGTATTGGCTTCACGTACCATTACCTCATGACAAATGACAAGCTCGCCAAGAGGGAGTGTGGGCATCAGCTCAATAATGGCGGTCGGTAGGTCACTTGGATAAGACAAAATATTGGTCGCATAATCCTTATGACGTGCTTCTAAATTTAACGCGTGCCCCTCAGTTTCATCTGTAATGTAGATGTCTAGTGCTTTGATTTTTGTCTGCCAGCGCTCAGGCTCGATATCATCAAAATAAGGCAGTATTAGACCTTGAGCCATACGCTCATCTATATACTCCAACGTCGTCATCATAATATTTAATAAGTGATCTCGATGATAAAAAGTATCAAGTATCTCATCATCAATGTTTTCAGCAGCATTGATATCAAGCATGGCTAAGCCTTCATTATTAACATCATTATTATTCATACTATCAACCGCATCAAGGTTGGCATTAATGTTGGTATTGTTGCCATCGTCAGATTGGATCATGTTCTCATCCTTTTATTATTCATAAGACAAATATATATTTAAGCGCAAAACGGGTAAACATTGAATCCTAAAAAACCGGACTACTATACAAGTAATCCGGTTTTTTTATTTTAGAGTAATGGCTTGAACGTGCCAGTTTATAATTTAGCCGCCGCGTTAGCAATCGCTTGTCTACGTTCTTGCTCTTTGATGCGTTCAAACTTGCGTTTTTCTTCTAGTATTAATTGCTCTTCATCAAATACATCGTACGCTTCAACGATTTGCTGTACCAGTTGATGTCGCACCACATCTTTTGAATCAAATTTTGTGATGTGAATTTCTTCGATGTCTTTTAAGATATCCATCGCCTGTGCCAAACCTGACTTATGACCACGGGGCAAATCGACCTGAGTAATATCGCCCGTAATAACGGCGCGTGAGCCAAAACCTAAGCGCGTCAAAAACATTTTCATCTGTTCAGGCGTCGTATTCTGCGCTTCATCTAGAATAACGAATGAGTTATTTAGCGTACGACCACGCATATACGCAAGTGGCGCAACTTCAATGATCTGACGCTCGATCATTTTACCGACCTTCTCAAAACCTATCATCTCATAAAGCGCGTCATACAATGGACGTAAGTAGGGATCAATCTTTTGCGTCAAATCGCCTGGCAAAAATCCCAGTTTTTCGCCAGCTTCTACCGCTGGACGTACTAGCAAGATGCGCTCAATCTCGTTGCGCTCAAGCATATCGACGGCACAGGCAACAGCCAAATAAGTTTTACCAGTACCTGCAGGGCCGATACCAAATGAGACATCAGAGCTAAGCACGTTTTGTACATAACGCTGCTGATTGCCACCGCGCGGGATAATGCGGCCTTTACGCGTGCGCAAGCTAATCGGCGTGAACTCGGCCGCTTCCAAATCGTCTTCGTCTTCTGTACTGACAGCGTTTTGCTCATCAGCTTCTATATCTTCATCACGAGAGATGCTCGATTGAATGATAAGGTGCAACTCTTCTGCGCTAATATCCTTTGAGTTTTGTGCTTCATCTACCATTTTATATATAATGCGTTCACCGCGCTCTACGCCTGTCACATCGCCACTGAGGCAAAAATCACCTTGGCGTTGGCTAATTTTGATATCGAGGCGGTCTTGGATATATTTCATGTGATTGTTATATTCACCAAGCACGGTTTTGAGCTGTGCTGGTGTTAATGATTCAAACTTTATACGGCGGCTCATGGAATCAGTCAAGCGATTATCCTTATATTGTGTGCCCGTTACCCTACATGGTATTTACAATACTATGATTTGGTTTTAGTAGTGGTGCGGGCTTAAACGGTAACTAGACGTTCAGTCTATTTTGTTTTTAGAGTGTTATTAAAAAAGTGTGTTTATAAGAGTATGGTTATAAAACGGTTGTGATAAAAAGGACGATAACATTATTATAGATTTTAGGGGCGTTATTGTTAGAAATAGTGATATTGAAAATAGTAAGGTTAAGAATACTGGTTGTGTAAACGTTGATTTTAAAAGCATTCATTTTATAAAAAAGATAAATAAATGCCTCCTCTTTATTATGGTAGATAGTTTTTAAATTTCAAGCAATACATTGGGCAGATAGCACGGTTTTTGTATGGTGATTGCAACTGTTTATACTCGTTTAAGCTTTTTGTGAGCCACTCAATATCGCACGCTTATTTTGCCTTGTCGATATGGGTGTTAGCCATTTTCAGCACACGTTTTGTCTACTGTTAAGCGCTCAGATAAGAGCAAAGAATGATAGGCAATTTGTGGTAATCTACTCGCTATCGCATCACATTTTATGATGGCGTTTAACCGATAAGTAAAATAAGCCTATCAGGCAGACAGCGCTTTTGGTCGCTACTCAATACATTTAGAGCGCATATCCAACACTTTATAATAGGAATAATAAGATGCAAAAGACTGATTTAACGCAATCAAGTGACATTATATTACATCAATCAGAAAGAATAGAAACCATCACAGAGCAGCACGTGTTGATTGCTGGCGGTGGTCACGTAGGCTTATCATTTGCTTTACTATTGGCGCATCATGGTATTGCCAGCACTTTATTAGAAAAAAATCGCTATCCGGTTATTAGTCCTGATGATGACAAAACGCGCAGCCATTATTTAGACAGTCGCAATACCGCGCTATCGCGTCGTACGGTACAGATTTATCAAGAAATTGGCCTGTGGGACGAATTGCAAAGCCACGCTTGCCGCATTGATACGGTACAGATCAGTGAGCAGGGCAGCTTTGGACGTGCACAGCTCAATAAAGCGGAAGAAAAGGTTGAGTCATTTGGACAGGTGATAGAAAACGCGTGGCTTGGGCGCAAGCTGTTATTAGCGGCTCAGCAAGAACCGTTGATTACGTTGATTGACCATGCCAATGTGACGGCTGTGACTCAGCACACAGACAGCGTGACGTTGAGTTTTAGCGACAACAACAGCGATAATGCTGAAGAGGCGCAGGAGCAACAATTACAAGCCAGCATTTTGGTCGCTTGTGATGGACGCGACTCTACGGTACGCCAGTTATTAGATATTGGGACGACGGCTTACGATTATGGACAAACGGCCATCGTTGGCGTGGTCGAGACGGACAAACCACATGAGCATACGGCAATTGAACGATTTAGTCCTGCAGGGCCACTGGCCGTATTGCCACTCACAGACCCAGAAGGCGATGGCAATGATGACTATCAAAAAGGCTATAGACGCTCGGTCGTGTGGATATGCCCTAACGGTGAAGAGACGCAATATCTAGAAGATGACGCGCATTTCTTATCAACCCTACAGCAAGGCTTTGGACAACGCGCTGGCAAGTTTATCGCAGCGGGTCGTCGCGGTGCTTATCCATTGACCCGAGTGCTGGCAGACAAGCAAGTGGTTGGTCGCTGCGTCGTCATGGGCAATGCCGCTCATACCTTGCATCCTGTGGCAGGACAAGGCTTTAACCTTTGTATGCGCGATGCCCATGTATTGGCGCAGATGATGAATGCGCAAACGCTAAGAGGTAAAGACATCGGTGATACGCAGCTACTGCAACGTTATGAGATCGCTAGAAAGGCCGATCAAAAACGGGTCATTCGCTTTTGTGATGCGGTGGTACATGGTTTTACGCATACTAATCCAGCGGTGAAGCTGGCACGTAACGTGGCCTTGGTTGCTTTTGATAAATTGCCAAATATTAAGCCGTTAGTCGCAACTTATGCGATGGGTTTGAAATCTTAAAAGTATAAAAGACTAAATAATATTTTAGATTACCAGTCAAATAACTAAGCAATTCACCAAGCGATAAACACTATGAGCAGCTCATTGCTCAATAAAGGATGTTTCATGACACATAACCACACATTGATTATCGGTAGCGGTATCGTCGGTGCCACGCTTGCGTTAAAGCTGGCACAAAATAAAATGCCAGTGACATTGATTGATGCTCATCCAGCGCGTGACGAGTCAGATTGGAAAGAGACGCTCAGTAAACGTGATGCGCGTGTCTATGCGCTGAGCCTAGCGAGTATCAATCTGCTCGAAGATATTGGCACGTGGCAAAAGATTGCTACATCGAAACGTAAGGCGGACTACTCACAGATGCAGGTATGGCAACTTAACGGTATGGGTGAGCTGCTGTTTGGTGAAAGCACTCATGAAAAAAATTGTGAAAACGCCGAGCCTGAAATACTGGGTAGTATGGTCGAGCCTGCCGTTATTGAGCACGCCTTATGGCAGCGTTTGCGCGAGGATGATGTCAGCGAGTATCTGAGCCTTATTACGGGGCATAAAGTGGTCAATATGGATTGGTTGGGGGCGGATAAAGGTTATCGCGTGACGTTAGACAATGGAACAGCGATTGAAACAAGTTTATTGGTTGGTGCTGATGGTCGCAGCTCCTTTGTGCGTCAGCAAGCAGGGATTGGGGTCGATACGCTTGATTATAATCAAACGGCGATTTGCTGTGCGATTCAAACAGAGAAACCGCATCAAACGACTGCTCGCCAAGCCATGTTGCCAACGGGCACGCTAGCCTTATTACCTTTAGCGGACATTACTGAGACTGATAAAGCCAACCCGCAACATTGGCAATCGATCGTATGGACACTGCCGCGCAATCAGGCATTGGCATTGTTAGAGGAAGATGATCGCTTTGTCGCGGATAAACTAGCGGCTGCGAGTCATTATGAGCTTGGTGCTATCCATCAGATCGAATCCATTGCCAGTTTTCCTTTAGCGTCACAGCAAGCAAAAAGCTACGTGGCGGATAACTTGGTGCTCATTGGTGATGCTGCTCATGGCGTGCATCCGCTGGCAGGTCAAGGGTTGAACCTTGGAATGCTCGATGTGAAAGTATTGAGTGAGCAATTGGCACATGATTTTACACGTAGCGGCGGTAAGCTTTGGGGTAGCAAGCAGACATTGCGTACTTATGAGCGCTCGCGTCGCCCACACAATAGCCTGATGATGCACAGCTTTTCAGCACTTAACTGGTTGTTTGCAGGGTCACTTGCGCAAATGCGTCCCGTACAGCAAATCCGTAATGAAGGCATGTACCGCGTCGGTAAAATCAAGCCATTGATGCGCTTATTTGCGAAGCAGGCGAGTGGGGTGTAGGCGCTTTAGAGTATGGGAGAGCAGGACATGTACGTCAAGTTATCGAGCATACTGCTTATTTTATTGGGTGTTTTGACTTTATCAGCATGTCAAACACTATCAAAAAGTACTACGCTAAACAAAAATGCTGAAGAACTGACTTTTATCTTATTGGCAGACATTCCAGATTCAGATAGTGATGGTGTGCTTGATGATATAGATGAATGTCCAGCTACTCCTTTGAACGTGGTCGTAGATGAAAAGGGTTGTCCTTTTACGGGAATGGGTATAGGTCTGAAAACGGAATATCGTGCCTTTTTTGCAAAGGGTAGTAGTGAGCTATCAAAAGAGTACCAACTAGAGCTTGATAAAGTAGCGAAAAAGCTGAAAGAGTACGAGACAGCAACTATGCGTATTGAGGGACACGCTTCAAAAGATGAAGTAACAGCTACTGATGCAGTCTTACAACCAAATTCTTTATCAAGAAATAGGGCGATTATTGTCAAAAACTATCTAATAATACAGCATCAAATTGATCCTGATCGCTTGAGCATTGCTAGTTATGGTGCTGAACAACCTATCGCGCCCTCTGACACTGAAGAAGGTAAGTCTATGAACCGCCGCGTTTATGGACTGGCTCAGGAACCTCAAGAGTAATTATTTAATGGTCAATCAGCAGATTTTGATTTAAAACAACTACCTCAAGGCAAATCCTATGCTCATCCCGAAGTACTGGGCGCAATATAAGCAGCGCTTTGACGCAAAAACTGAGTTTAATGAATCTCCTAAGCAGGCCACCATTAAGCGTTATGGTTGGTCGGATATTAGTCAAGAAGCAGCTTTGGCCCATGCTAAAGAGCGCGTTGCTAATGCACATAGTCGTTGGTTAGCTGGCGAAGATATTGTCAGACGTGAGCGTAGGGAAGAGTACAACGACAGCAATGGTATTCCCATTCGTGAAGAAATTATTTCAGAGCATGGTTTTTCGGAGAATGGCTTAATAGAAGGCAATTTAGAAAATAGATTGTCTGATAGCCAGCTCATTATCACGCGTAACAGTTACGGCGCACAGGTTGCTAATATCAATAATATTGCGATCATCGATGTTGATCATGATGATTTATTGCATCAAAAATTTCCTGATAGTTATGACAAGCAAGGTTTCATGGGTGTATCTATCATTGATAAAAGCCAACCATCATCAATGAAAATAAAAGTTTGGTCTTTTGTTCTTGTCTTTATCCTTATTGCCAGTAGCATCGCTTGGCTGGGTTTGTCATGGTTTTGGCTGTTGGTGGTTATGGTCGGTGTAACCGCATATTTGTGGCAACAAGCCAGTAAGCGAGATAAAGTGCGCGCCCAAAAACGTGCTGACGATCTCGCCTCGCTATCTCCTTTTATAAAAGAGTTGATTCAGCAGCGCGTTGCCAGCCATCCAAAGGAATCCTTTCGTTTGTATGAGACGCCAGCAGGATTTCGTATTATTGCCACCCATGACACTGCCGTACCAAATGATAATCTGGTCACGCAGTGGTTTGAGTATTTCCATGCCGATGTCAATTATGTACGTCTTTGTCAGGCACAGCAGTGCTTTCGAGCGCGGCTCACTGCCAAGCCGTGGCGCATGAGTGAGGTTGAAAATAATAAGTTGGCTAAAGACATTCCCGCAAAAGACTTTTGGTTCGCTAATGATAACGCTGTTGATAATAAGGATTTGCAACACAGCAAAGAGCTAGCGTTAGACAAAGAGTCACGCAAGCAATGGATTGCCTATTATGATGAGTATGCCAAAAACTACCGAGCCTGTCGTTATATTGAAAGTTTTTCTGGTTTTGACGCGAGTCATCAATTAGAGCATAACGTCATACAGACATTTATTGATTGGCATGACAGCGCTTGTCAGGCAAATAAAGAGCTAGAGATGGCTTAAAGTACGTCTTACTTCATCAATGAAAACTGGATTTAGATTATTTCAAGGAAGAGTAATCATGACTATTAAAATAAATTGCTATAGCGTGTTGTTATTAACGGCCTTTACAACGTTAGCAGGCTGCCAAACTACCAAAATTGCTTCGCCAAAAATCATACCTCAATATGAAAATACCATGACGATGAAAGCAGAAGATACGGATTCAGATGGCGATGGTGTACTTGATGAGTTAGATGAATGCCCAGAAACACCTGAAAACGTTGCAGTAAATGAGCTTGGCTGTCCGATACTTTATAACTTAATAGACAAGACTGCCATGGAGCTAAGAGTGTTTTTTAAAAAAGATAGTAGTGATTTAATCCCAGAGTATCAGCTTGAGCTTGATAAAGTAGCAGAGCAGATGAACAAGTACGATGCTGTTACCCTGCAAATTGAAGCTCATATTTCGGAAGATGAAATGGGGCAAGCGTTAAGTGCTTTATCTAAAAATAGAGCTATGATTGTCAAAAACTACCTTATTTTAAAACACGATGTCGAACCTAGTCGTTTGAGTACTTTTGACTGTGGCGTTAGAGCGCCTATTGCATCAGCTGACACTAAAGAAGGTAAGTCTTTTAATCGCCGTGTTTATGGACTAGTTAAAGAGCCAAAAGCAAACGCTTATAATGATCCAGCTGACTCAGCTTCAAAGATATGTGTCGATTTTTAAATCGTAGTCAATCTTAAAAACTTGTATCTACCCAAGCGCCGAAAAGAACACCATCAGTACGGGCGAGACAATGTTAATCAAAAAGCCAAAACTGATCGCCAGCGGCACGACTTTTAGGCCACCTGATTGTTGAATAATAGGCAAAGTAAAGTCTAAGCTGGTTGCACCGCCAAGGCCGACAGCCGCAGAAGGGTATTTGCGCATAAATACAGGGATAAATAATAAGGCAAAAAACTCTCGCACCAAATCATTAAATAGCGCGACACTGCCCCATACCGCACCATAAGCATCGGTCATGACAATCGCTGATAGCGAATACCAACCAAACCCCGACGCCATTGCCAAGCCTTTAGTCCATGAGACGTCTGTAAATAGTAAGGCAAACACAAGCCCGCCGATCAACACCGACAGCGTAAAAATAACGCTCATCTCAACGCCGCGCTTATTGAGCATGACTTCTTTTAGTGTAATGCCTGAGCCTTTGAGACCAATACCGACCAACAAGATCAAAATCATCAGCATGACCGTCATAGAGTTTTCAGGTGGCATATAATCAGCGGGCAAGAAGTAACCAATGACCATCCCAATCACGACGCAAACGACCTGTGCTAAGCTGCCTCGAATACTAACACGATGCTCTTTGGACTTTACGCTTGGTTTTTTGGCATGCCACGGTCGTACACGGTCAAACAACATCAGTGCAAACAATCCTGTACCAATCGTCAATATGGATAAGACGGTCACATACAGGGCAATTTCGCCAACCTGATTACCCAGCCCTTCTACCTGTGATAGCTCAATACCGATCAGTGCTAAGATGAGATAGACCAAATAAGACAAGCCTTTATCGGCAAGTTTGGTCATGGTTGGGTTAGAAGGAATGGCAAAGCCAATAAACATTGGCATCAATACCAAAACAAGGGTAACTAAGCTTTGCATGGTGGTCGGCTCGCAGCATTTTTAACAAGACATTTTAAGAAGTTTGCGATTGTAGCATATCAGCTTAGCAATACTGACATAGGCAACGAGGATGTATAGAAAATTTTTAGGCGTTGGTTGTCGATTAGTAATAGGTTAAGCAGCTATAATTCTTTACCAAACAAAATTTTATTGCTACATTAAGGCACTGATAATATTTGGCTAGCATTATGTCGCTATACCAGCTCAAATCTCACTTTCAAGATCAGCTTCGCCCGATAAGTAATACATTGGTTGAGCAAAATGTTACTGCCAATCAAGTGACAGTATCTGCCGTACTATTAAGCGTGGGTACGGCATATGTGATTGCCAAGCCCGCTGCAGAAAAACAAAGATTATGGCTCTTATTACCATCCTCATTGTTTGTACGTATGGCACTTAATGCCATCGACGGTATGATGGCGCGTGAACATAATCAAGCGTCAACGCTAGGCGCAATACTGAACGAAGTAGGTGATATCGTTGCTGATACGGCGTTGCTAGCGAGTCTGTTACCTCATGTCGCTGACAAGAAAAGTGATGCGTCATTAGTCAATGTATCAACTCATCAGCATACAAATAATCAGCAGCACATTTTTAGTTTGATCGCGCTTAGTATCAGCACCGAACTATTGGGTATAGCCAGTAATGCATTTTTAGGAAGTCGTGCTAATCAAGGGCCTTTGGGTAAAAGCGATCGTGCTTTTGTGCTGGGTACGCTAGGTGCGGTTATGGGTATTAAAGCGCCAATATGTATGAAAGCACCAATATCATGGTTTCATCCTAGAATGGGGCAGTTTCTTATACTGACAGAGGCCATGTTATTAAAGACTTGCCTTAATCGACTGCGCTATATGGCAGCGTTATACTTGATGCGTAACCCGCCTTTATGTCGGTCAGACAAATCAGCCCCTCTCGTGATCTGCCATAGTGATTCTATTCAAGCTGATACCTTATCTGTTGACGGCGCTATTTCTAACTTTTCTATGTCAAATTCTGCTAATCAAGCTTCCTTTTTGGAGTCCAAGACAATGCCATCTGCTACGACAAAACCTGAAAATGCACCAAAGGATATGAACGACGAGGATTATTTTTCTGAACAGAGTATTATCAATGGTGAAAGCTGCTATAACGCTTATGATGGTACGGCTATTTATTATCGTTATTGGCTAACGATGCCTTTAGAGCAGATAAAAGAAGCCAGTCAGCCGTTACGCCAAGTTGTTTTATTGCACCGAGGTCATGAGCACTCGGGACGATTGGCAGAGCTAGGAGAGCAGTTTGCAAAAGCGGGCTATCAAGTATTTGCTTGGGATGCACGCGGCAATGGTCGCTCAGGCGGTATCAAAGATCATGCTGAGAGTGTCACAGAGCTTGAGCGCGATTTAGACGGTTTTGTGCAATTGGTCATGGGACAAACTGGCATTGCTATCGAAGATACGCTGATTGTGGCCAGTAGTATTGGCGCGGTATTGGCAGCAGCATGGGTACATGATTATGCGCCTAATATTCGCGGGATGATATTGGGCACGCCAGCTTTGAGTATTCGTCTGTATATGCCTTTTGCCATACCGTCATTAAAGGTGGCGCGTACGCTAGGTCTGATGTCACGTGTCAGCAGCTATGTCAAAGCACAAGTTTTGACCCATGATAAAGACGCGCAGCAAGCCTATAATGCGGATCCGTTAATCTCTAATAGTATCTCGACCGACTTGCTCAT
Source organism: uncultured Gammaproteobacteria bacterium (assembly GCA_963744895.1). Taxonomy (GTDB): domain Bacteria; phylum Pseudomonadota; class Gammaproteobacteria; order Pseudomonadales; family Moraxellaceae; genus Psychrobacter. The sequence goes on along the minus strand of CAVUUW010000002.1, from coordinate 927,702 downwards.
CGATACTCATGCGACCGGTCAGCGCTTGCTCGATGATGCAGGTGCCATTACCGTACCGACGTTTGTCTTATGCGCGGGTAAGGATTATGTGGTCGATAAGCAGGCTGAGCGGACATTTTATGAAGCGATTAATACCCCGACGAAACGCTGGCAGTTATATCCAGATAGCTATCATGCGATTTTTCATGAAACCAATAAAGCCGACGTATTCGCAGACTGTATTGAGTTTGCCGAGCAGGTATTTAGCACACCAGTACAAGCGCCTGATTTGAGTACCGCTCATTTAAACAGTGCCAGTAAAGATAAAGTGGATCGGTTAGCGATTAAACCATTCAATCCAAACTTTGCGATTACCCGTTTTGCCATGCAGAAATTCGGTCATGTCAGCGCTGCGATTGCCACAGGATTGGAGCATGGGTTTGATTCTGGTCATTCGCTGGATCATGTCTATTATAATCAGCCCAGCGGTCAGAACAAATTTGGACAGGCAGTTGATAAACTCTATCTCAATAATATTGGCTGGCAGGGTATTCGTATTCGTCGTGAGCATATATTGGAACTGGCACGCTTAGCACTTGCAGATATCGAAGATAAAAATCAAAGCAGCAATAAACCATACCAACCAAAACTGTTAGATATCGCTAGTGGACATGGTTTTTATGCATTTGATCTACTGACAGAGTTTGCAGATTTGCATGCTGAGCTACGTGATTATGAGATGCATAATATCGAAGCACTGCAAGCAAAATCAGAGCAATTGGCAATGGCTAACAGAGTAGAGACAGTCAAAAAAGATGCCTTTGATCCCGCCAGTTATGTCAATGTACGAACGAAAGATGCCAGTACGGATACGGCAGCCTTCGATATCGCGATCGCTTCTGGGTTGTTTGAACTGTTCTCTGACAATACATTACCAGCGACGGCATTGGCTGGTATTTATAATAGTTTAAAATCGGGCGGTTATCTGATTTATACCAACCAGCCTTGGCACCCTGAGCAGGAATTTATCAGTAAAACATTGAACAATCACCGCGGTAGCAGCTGGGTCATGCGCTGTCGATCGCAAGCGGAAATGGATCAATTGGTTGAACGTGCAGGCTTTAAGAAAGTCACGATGCGTATCGATCGCTTTGGTATTTTTACCGTGTCATTAGCGATTAAAACCGCACAAACTGATAATGAGTAATGAGCGGGTCAAGTCTTACGAGCGTGTGCAGCTTTTTTCAGGCGGTGGCTCACGCTTTGGCTATTATTTGGGTAGCTATGCAGCCTTAGTGTCTCATGACTTAGCGCCAGATATTATCGTCGGTACTTGCGGCGGGAGTTTATCTGCTTATTTGGTTCATCTAGCGCCTGATCCTAAGCACTTACAGGAACTCATGAGCAGTCGCGAATTGTATCGTGCGATCACAGCGATTAGGCATGTTGCATCAGAGGAAGCCAATAGACGTCTAAAGCTGCGCTATATGACACATGCACTCAAACGTTGGCGGTTGTCAAAGCTGCGAGACAATGGACAACGTCAGCAGCAAGCAGACAGCTACGAGCGACTATTAGAGGAGCTACAGCAGTTAGCAATGTTTCGTGTCGATAACGAAGCAGAGTGGCTCGATGAGTTGTCGCAGTTTGCTATTAGTAACAATAATGGTAGCAACGATAATAGCGCTGCTCATAACTCGTCACCAGAGATAGCGATTATTGCTAGCCGCCTGTATCAAGCGCCTGCTGATGATTCGTTTAATGCGACACTAACCCTGCAAGAGTTATTGTTTGTGCCGCCGCGCTTAGCAAGTTTGCCAAATTCATTATCAAGTCTGGTCGACGAGCAAATGACGTCACCTGCGTACACCTTTGCAAACGGACGCATACATCCGTCTGTAAAAGTACAAACTCAATGGGATTTTGCCTCAGTGGTTCGAGCTTCTATGGCTGATATGTATTATCTACCGCCCACGCATATCACAGAGCTTGGCTGGTGCTTAGGCGGCGTGATTAATCTCACGCCGATTGAGCTGGCTTGTCAGTTGGCTGAGACAGTATTTGCCGAGACCAAAGCCGGGTATGACTCATGGCTTGCTGCCCCAGCGATTCAGCGTGTTTTTGGCTTTGATCCCAATGAGCGTTTGGCACAAGTGCATGGTTATAAGCCGAGTCAAACTCCCTCACCCATAAACTCAGTAAAAAACAATCCTTCGTTGCATTGGTTGCCGTTCGCAGATAACGCGCAGCAATTAATAGGGCAAAATGTGCAAAAGCGTTTTAACCTAAAACAAATGACCGTTGAGCTAATACATCGTGACTATGATGGCTTTGTGCAGCAAATGCAGGCGCAATGGCAGTACGGCTACCAACGTACAACCGATTACATACAGCAGCAAGGCCTATGAAACCCGCTAGTCAATCTAAGAATATAAACAATACGCCGCATATTATCGTTGTTGGTGGCACAAGTGGTCTTGGCTTGGCATTGGCGCTGCATCATCAAGCGCTTGGCTGGCAAGTGAGCGTTATAGGGAGTAATGCGGCAAAGATAGCCGATATCAACAGCCAATATCCTACTATCGTGACCTATGCATGCGACTTGACCGATCAGAATCAGACACAAGCGTTGTTGGACAGTTTGTCCGATATTAGATTTCAAAGGCTTATCTATAGTGCTGGCAGTTATACTAATGAGCGTGTCCATCAGTTGAACCAAGCCGACAGCGATCAAATACTAGCGATTAATTTACAAGCATTTGAGCAGATTTTTAGATGGGCAAGCAGTCAATTAAAGCAGCAGTTAAAACAATCACATCAGGCATTGGATTTGACCAAACGTGGCAGACCAAGCCTTGTCTGTATCGCTTCTATCGCAGGGACAATGGATTATCCTTATGCCAGTCTATATGCAAAAAGCAAACGCGCGATGATTGCGACTGCCAGCGCGTATCGAGCGGCACTTGCCCCTTATAATATTCAAGTGAATGCCATTGCCTCAGGCTATATCGACACCCAAGCGTTACGCGACTTAAATAACGGTGATGCCAGTCATAAGCCATTTATCATGAGTACGCAAACAGCAGTTAGTCATGTGATGCAATCAATTGAAGATGATATAGAGCTGGCAATATTTCCACGTACGATGCGATATATCACGAGCGCCTTAAATCATTTGCCTAAGCCTGTACTCAATTGGATATTACGTAGTAAACTGGATAAAGCCAAATGACTCTGCTATCTGTGTCTTGATGGTATTTAGCCAAATAGCCAGTACAGTAGGGTAAATACTGGCACTCCGATCAGTAGACTGTCTATCCTATCTAATACGCCACCATGTCCAGCGAGCATTGTTCCCGTATCTTTTACCCCGTGCTGGCGTTTAAATGCTGATTCTAATAGATCGCCAAAAATACCGCTGACTGCCAAGCCATAGGCAGCTAACAGACAGACCCACCCGTTAAAAGGGGTGAGCCAAAGACCCAATAACGCTGCCAATATCGCTGCAAAAAAACTCCCAAAGACAGCACCTTCAATGCTTTTATTGGGGCTAATCGTTGGGGCGAGTCCTCGTTGAAACATTTTACGCCCCAGCAATCGCCCGCATAGATATTGGGCAATATCATTGAACTGACTGGCAAATAGTACGAAGAGCAATACACCGTATTGTTCGCGTTGCCACGTCAATTGCTGTAAGGCGATCAGGCTAATTATTAGGGAGGCAAAGACAACGCTGAATAGCAGATCTAAAAAGTTAAGCTGCGTATAGTTTTGCGTAGCGTCCAAGGAGGCATTAGGACAGCGTAGAGAGTCTGGCTGCAAGCCGCGTGCTCGGAGTTTTTGAATAAGTGTTTCTCTACTACGCAGACACCACAGGCGCTTGATCTCATAGCTACCGCGTAAACCGATTAAAATAAAGAATAAAACAATCAGCCATTGATAGGGGTGCGCTTGATAATTGGAGCTTTGGTTGTCGTTCGCTATCTTTGCAATCACATAACACGTGCATAGCGTCGCTAACATCAGCCACCAAGAGCGGGCAATTAAGTATATCTTTGGTAAACGTTTGCGCAGATAAGGGATGGCAAGTGCGCCCCAAACCAAACTGACAACCATCATCAGGGCAATCACAAACAAAATGTCAGCAGCCATACCTTTAACACTCAAATAGAAGAGGATATTTAGAGCCTATCTGTAATGATAGCTTAAATACCTCTTTAACTATAGAGTTAGATACTACTTTTAGTAGACTTAAGTGCTTTCTATAACAGGCATGCGCATTCTCTCTTCTTTTATAATATTAATGAATGACTCAAGTGTGAATTTTTTTAGCGGCTCAACCACACTCGTCCGCGGAGTAGCCGCTAGATTTGGATAATCATGACGATAGTGTCCGCCGCGACTTTCAACGCGTTGATAGGCAGACTGAATAATTAAAGTCGCTAATTCAAGCTGCCTAGCTAATTGAAAGTAGGCAAGTCCGCTGACAGTAGTAGGGCTGCGTTTATTACTTGCATCGGATTGATCAGAATCAGCATCTGTTAGCCAGTCTTGCCATTCTGTTATTTGAATCAGTGCTTGCGCTAGCTGATCAGCGCTACGGGTGATTCCCATATTGGCTGTCATGAGCGATTTTAGTTCTATGATTATTTTGGCAACATCAGTTTTTGCGAGACTAGTATCAGTGCTGAATTTTTTAACGGCATGAACATATTGTTGTGCGACAAGCCCAGAGATAGGCACGAGCACAGGCTGCGTGTCTGTGAGGATTGGCGCTGACCAAAACTCAGTCGCTAATTGAGTTACGCCACTATAAACGTCAGTATCGATTTCTTCTAAGCTTTCTAAGCGCTCTAAATACTGAGGCAAATGGTCTGCAATATTGCGCCCAACCACCACGCACTCCAACAGCGAATTACTTGCCAAGCGGTTCGCCCCATGTAGCCCTGTATAAGCCACTTCACCAGCCGCATAAAGCCCTGATACATCCGTCAGTCCATTGGCATCCGTCACCACACCGCCACAACTATAATGCGCAGTCGGGGCGACTGGAATAGGATCTGTCGTGATATCAATCCCAAGCGTTAATAGCGTTTGGTAAATCTGCGGGAAATGCGCTTTTACGAAGTTAGCTGGCAAGTGACTGACATCAAGATGCACGTAGCCAAGTCCATTGTTATCAATCTGCGCGGCTATCGCCCGAGCGACGATATCGCGCGGTGCTAATTCAGCACGGGCATCCACGTCCAACATAAAGCGGATATCGGTCTGCGGACAATATAACCGTCCACCTTCACCGCGCAGTGCTTCAGATATCAAAAAGCTGCTGTCACCTAACGCTAAGCCTGTTGGGTGAAACTGAATGAACTCCAAGTTTGCCAAGCGGCAGCCTGCTTGCCATGCCATCATCACGCCATCACCGACGCAGACGTTCGGCGCGCTAGCACGCTTGAATAATTGACCCAATCCACCACTAGCCAGTACCACTGCACGACTATGAAAGGTGAGCGGGCGTTCATTGATATGATCAAAGACAAGCGCCCCTCGACACTGCTTAGCATCGCTACCATCTGTAAAAAAAGTCTGGCTACTCGCTATAGGTAATGTCAGTAATTCAAGCGCTTCATGATAAGGCAAGATAGTGATATTGGTAGCAGCTTGCGCTTTGATGGTCAAAGCGTCCATCACATGTCGACCCGTCGCATCATCTGCATGTGCCACGCGTCTACAGCCGTGACCGCCTTCTTTTGTTAAATGCAAATCGTTGGTCTGTAACTGAGAGAAGTCCTGTGCGTTTGTATTATCCAAAACTTTAGGTGAATTTTGCGTAAAAGGGACACCTTGCATACATAGCCATTGAACCGCTTGTTGTCCTGCACCCAAAATACTGGCAGTATTGTCAGGTGTGCAAAGCCCTGCACCAGCCACCAAGGTATCAGCAACATGATCAGACACAGAGTCATCTTTGTCTAAGCTGGCAGCAATACCGCCTTGGGCATAATGACTTGAGCAAACCTCAAGCGCCGCTTTACTCAAAACCGTGATATTCAGTGACTTCGGTAGCGATAACGCTGTACTCAAGCCTGCCAGTCCAGCACCAATGATAAGGACGTCAGTGTTTATGATATGGCTCATGCGACTACTCCTACAGTTATCAAGAATACGGTTATCAGGAATGGTGGTGCGGGTATGGTTGACTGAGTGCGGCTTACTCATGCTAGGCTGCCCCAACATTGGCAAACAATGCACGGTCTTGGACGATATCGCCACTAGCGGCCACACGTTGCTTTTGTGATTCAGCAAAATCAAGCATGCGCTGTAAGGGTTTTCTAGCGGCGGCGGCAAGCTCAGGCGTCATTAGTACCTCACCGCTGTTATTGGTCAAGCATTGCTCGATACCTTTTAGGCCATTCATCGCCATCCAAGGACAAAAGGCACAGCTCTTACAACTTGCGCTTTCACCAGCGGTAGGCGCTGCCAAAAAGCGTTTGTTCGGTGAGCGTTTTTGCATTTCATGCAATATGCCGAGGTCAGTTGCGACGATAAAGGTGTCGGCATCCATCTCATACGTTGATTGCAACAGTTTACTGGTCGATCCGATGACATCAGCGAGTTCAACCACGCTATCGGGTGACTCGGGATGTACCAAGACTTTGGCTTCTGGGTACTCGGCTTTTAATTGTAGCAATTCAGTGGCTTTAAACTCATTATGTACAAGGCAAGATCCTTGCCAAAGCAGCATATCTGCACCCGTCTCACGAGCGATGTATTTACCCAAATGACGGTCAGGTCCCCAAATGATCGGCTCGCCTTGTGCATGTAAATGACGGACGATATCAATACCAACCGATGATGTCACGACCCAGTCGGCGCGCGCTTTCACCGCGGCGCTGGTATTGGCATAGACGACGACGGTACGCTCAGGGTGGGCATCACAAAATGCGGAAAACTCATCAGCAGGACAACCCAAATCGAGCGAACATTCTGCTTCTAGATCTGGCATAAGGACGGTTTTTTCCATGCTCAGTATTTTGGCGGATTCACCCATAAAGCGCACACCAGCCACGACTAGGGTTTGAGCACTATGGGCTTGTCCAAATCGTGCCATCTCAAGCGAATCACCGACACAGCCACCTGTCGCAAGTGCTAAGTCTTGAATAAAAGGGTCAACGTAGTAATGTGCCACCAGTACCGCGTTATTATCTTTCAATAATTTTTTGATGTTTTCTTCAACCACGAGGCGTTCAGCACGAGGCAAGTCTGCTGGCATTTTTGCTTTGGCATATTCGATATTCATCTGAGTGGCGATGCGATTGTCGGTACTCATGATGGGTGCGTCGTAAGGATAAATTTTCATAATGGCAACCTCTGTTGGCGCTATAGTGATAAATGGGTGTGCTAAAACAGGATGTTTGGCGACACAAAGTCAATTCATTGTCTTAATTATGCTCATTTTGAGCATAAATACAAGTGTTTTTTGTATACCTGCTGATTAAGTACAGCTATTTTCATTACTTGCGATTTAACCAAATGAGTATGCATTTTTAGTTTGTCTTTATACAGCAGCTGATGTTTAGCAATTTATTTTGATGCTTTATGGTTACAACGCCAGACTATGATATTTCAAGATTCACGTTATACTGTTTTAGATTTGAGGCGTACCATCATTATTAGCCTTGAGATCCCTTTTATGACATTTTAAAGAGACAGGATAATCTCCCAAAACTATGACGTTGTCTTATTCACATGCGCACCAGCAAGGTAGCGGCACAACAGAAGTGGTCGCCGTGTTGGTCGCGATTACCGATCATATCGCTCGTGTCCTAACCGTTGACCAAGGCAAACTGCTGCCAAATGGGCCACTCATGCCACTACATCGCTCGCTGCAAGCTGGCGTACGTCAATGGGTAGAAGAGCAGACGCAGCAGCCACTTGGGTATTTGGAGCAGTTATATACCTTTGTCGATACCAATAGACGTAATATTGATGGTCATGCGCTCGTCTATGTTAGCTATTTGGGCTTAGTGCAAGAGACGCAAACGCAAGCGCTTCAAAGTAAAGCGCTGTGGCGAGATTGGTATGATTATTTCCCATGGGAAAACCATCTAGATGGTATGCCTAGTATCATTATGGACTTTATCATCCCTATGCTATTGGAATGGGCAAGTACCGCTGAAGACCCAGTTGCCCGGCAGCGTAGGCGTCAACGTATTGGTTTGTGTTGGGGACTAAGCGAAGGGTTTTTGACAGATAGCGAGTTCATAGAAACTCAATCAGTTGGCGATAAGACTGATGAAAGCAGAGAATGGATCGCAGAGCATGTGTTGCTACGCTACGAGATGCTTTATGAGGCAGGACTAATACCTGAAGCGCCTAATTATCCACCCAACTACCAAACGGTTGAATTGCCAAGCGACTGGTCTCAGCGTATCGGCATACCAATGTATTACGATCATCGCCGCGTGATTGCCACTGCTATTTCAAGACTACGCGCCAAGATTGAATATCGACCGCTTATTTTTGGGTTGATACCTGACGTGTTTACTTTATCGCAGCTACAGCATAGTGTTGAGGCATTATCAGGCATACGCTTGCACAAGCAAAACTTTCGCCGTTTGCTCGAATCACAGAATCTCGTGACGGAGACAGGAGAGAGTAGTAGTGCACAGCGTGGTCGCCCTGCCAAGCTCTATCGTTTTCGCCATGATATCGAGCTACAAAGCTTATTGATGGACAGCAAACTTCCTAAGCGCAAATAGTGGCTACTAACAAATACAGCTAAGTCAATTTCATATAGAAATCGACTTGCTCAATAAAATTTTTTTCACCCTCCCTTGCAGGAGCGTCAACTTTACGCTATATTTATGCTCATTTTGAGTTTAAATATTTAGACGTTTTTATTCATATCATGTCTATTTATCCATATTACGCCTACATAAGGGTCAAACATGACAATTGAAAAAGAGCCAGCATTGGATGACGTATTGCTTAAACCCTTGGTAGAAGATTCGCTAGCGGAAGATTTGGGCAGGCGTGGTGATGTCACCTCGCAAGCCACTATCCCAGCAGATATGCAAGCACAATTACAGATTAAGGCGCGGCAATCAGGCGTGATATGCGGTATGGATTTGGCGCGTTTATCTTTTGCCTTAGTTGATGCAAAAATTGAGTTTGTGGCTCAAGTGCAGGATGGCGAAACAGTCACCGCTGGTGCCGTATTGGCCACTGTCCGTGGTAATGCACGCCATCTGCTAACAGCAGAACGTACAGCATTGAACTTCATGACGCATCTTAGCGGTATTGCGACAGCGACCCGCCAGATCGTCGATAGCGTGGCGCAATATCCGGCACAAATTACTTGTACGCGTAAGACCATCCCAGGTCTGCGTATTGTACAAAAATACGCGGTACGCTGCGGTGGCGGTCGCAATCATCGTTTGGGTTTGGACGACGCGATTTTAATCAAAGACAATCATATCGCCATTGCCGGTGATATAAAGACGGCTATCGAGCAAGCACAACATTTTGCTGGGCATCTGATTCCGATTGAGGTTGAAGTCGATACACTAGAGCAGTTAGAGCAGGCACTGGAGGCGGGTGTGAGTTTGGTATTGCTAGACAATATGTCGCCAGAAGTCTTGTCGCAAGCGGTTGCTATGTGTAAAGGTCGCGCAAAGACTGAAGCATCTGGTGGTATTACACCAGAAACGGTACAAGCAGCCGCCAGCACGGGAGTCGATTTTATCGCGATGGGCTACCTAACGCACAGTACTACCGCTTTGGATATCGGCTTAGATTTTAGTGCATAGACCATCAATTATTTCAGCTTAATCTGAGTCACAGCTTTTATATTCGCTAGATTTTTCGCCAAGATGACATAGGAGGGTAACCGAGCAAAGTTAATGATTTAACTCGCTTATCTGCCTATGTTACAATGCTATTATGAATTGCCTATTGGGTCATCGTCGCACTCGCACGATGGCCTTATCTTTTTGCACAAGCGGTATCAATAGACAAGCGAGCGCTCAGTGAATACTGAAATTATCAAGATAATCCTAGCCTTTATGGTATTGATTAACCCATTTAGCGCGTTGACGTTATTTTTGGATTTGACTCGCGGCTATTCGATGAACAATCGACGCAAGGTCGCGCGCGTCGCTTGTTTGACAATCTTTATCACTATCAGCTTTTTTACGGTTGCAGGTGAGACATTACTAAAAGCTCTTGGTATCTCTATTGGCTCGTTTCAGCTGGCTGGTGGTATATTGGTGTTCTTGATTGCATTGAATATGATGAATGGCGAAGGCAACCCTGTTAAGCCTGACCAAGAAAATTTCGATACTGATCATGTCCAAGATGCGCCGCCATCAATGGCTGCTGCGGTGGTGCCGCTTGCGATACCGATGATGATCGGACCAGGCGGTATCTCTACGGTTATCATTTATTCGTCACAAGTTTCAGGGATATTGCAGGTCTCAGCCATTATCATTGCTGGTCTGTTAATCAGTCTATTTTGCTATTTGGCATTGATGGCAGCAGGTCGTATCAGTCGTTTATTGGGTGATACAGGTTTGAATATTATGAGCCGAATTATGGGTATGTTACTGGCGGCAGTTTCTATCGAAATCATCGTCAGTGGCTTACGGACGCTATTTCCGAATTTGATGTAAGAACGACAATAGCAAGCATTTAGCATCTAGTTTTACCGACGTTAAGTGCTTGCTGTTTATGTATGAGAAGTGCTTTTTTCGGCTTATTCTTCGCTAAACTCTTTGAAGTCCGCTTTGCGGATTTTTGCATGAATGCCTTTGGTTTTATCAACCACTTGTGACACTTCAAAATCCGTTGCCGCGCTTAAATACGCATAAGCCAACGCCTCATCAATACCATACTCTCGATTTAAGAAACCAATGGCTTCACGAGTCGATTTTTTCATGGCTTCATCCAAGTCTTCATCCAAACCCGGTGTGATCCAAAACTCGGCGTTTTCACCCAAAGGTTGCGACAGCTGCTTACCTGGTATCTTATCTTTACCTGCTTTTAATAAGGTAAATTTAAAAGTAGCACGAGCTGACGCTTCCAGTGCAGTCAGAGCGACTTCACCATCTCCTTGAGCAAAATGACTATCACCTGTATAGAAAAGCGCACCTGGCACTTGGACAGGATAATATACAGTTGAGCCATCGCCCAAATCATTGATGTCCATATTACCGCCATACATCGCGGGTGGAACAGAGTGCACAGGCTCTGAGGTGTTGGCTGCTACGCCCATCAGTCCCATAAATGGATTCAGTGGGAAGCGAATAGATTTACCAGATTCAGTCTTTATGACTCCTTCATAATCACCCTTGGCATTTTTTTCTATAGGCGTAAAGACGGAGACATTACCAAAGCGTTCGGGATGGTCTTTAGACGCGTTTGCTTGCTTTGCTTTTTTGGGAAACTCTCCAACCAACGTGCCTTTGCCATGACGGTTAGAGATAACACCATAGGGCACACGTGGTTCGATTTTAATGACTTCTACTTTTAAGATATCGCCTGGCATCGCGCCTTGTATGGCAAGTGGCCCTGTTACAATGTGAGGCCCATCTTTGTGAAAATCATGTTCTAAGTCAGAGCCTGTAATCTTCTTTGCTTCCTCTAAAACATAGTCCGCTTTGACGCCTTTTGATTGAAAGTATTTTTCGGCATCGCGTCCTTGGTCTTCAAGTAAACCTTCATGAGAAACTGTATCAAAGGTCACCGTACTTCCAGAGGGTACGCTTAAAACAGGCTTGGCATCTCTATTCGGTAAATAGCCCCAACTGATGGTTTGTAGGGTAGAAGGTACATAGTAGTTACCTTTGTATTCTCCCGTTTTTAGCTGCGTGGGCTTATTGGTTATCTCCTTTAGCACTTGGAAATCTTGTGCATTGGCTAATGATAAAGTAAACGTGCTTAAAACCAGTAGCGATAAAGCCGTTCTTTTCAACATAAATGATATCCTTAATTTTAAAAGCAATAATTTCTTAACTGCTCTTTGATTAAGGCAAGTTCTATACCAGTCCAAAAAAACACGTATTTAAGGGCTTAATTCAAAAAAATATTTTTCTATTGTCCAAAGAAGGTCTAATTTGGTGCTGTATGACCGTCAACGAACAGTCTTGGTGCACAAATACCTTAACGCTAACTCTGATGGTGCTAACTCTGATATAAGTGCCACGCCAAATACAGCATCAGTATACCGACCAAGGCGTCCAGGATATTCCAAGCTTTTGGTTTGGCAAACAGCGGTCTGAGCAACTGCGCTCCATAACCTAAAGCAAAAAAGAAAAAGAAGGACGCCGTGATGGCACCCGCTGCAAACACCAGCTTGCTACTGGCACCAGTTGAAACCATGCCAACCAGCACCAATGTATCTAGGTAGACGTGCGGATTGAGCCAAGTAAAGCCAAAACATAATAACAAGGCTTTTTTGAGGCTGGTCACGACCTGACCTTCAACGGTCATCGCATGTGACACTCGTACGCTGGCATACAAACTTTGCAAGCCATAGCCCAGCAGAAATAATACACCAGCAAATTTTGCGATGTTGACGACTTGTGGGTAGCGTGCGGTTACTGCGCCAAAACCACCAACGCCTGCTGAGATTAGAAAGGCATCGCTGACGGCGCAAAACAGACAAACAAAAAATATGTGCTCGCGTTTGAGCCCTTGTTTGAGTACAAAGGCGTTTTGTGAACCAATAGCAATAATGAGCGATAGCCCAAGGAAGAAACCAGACAGATAATCAGGGGCATTCATCATAGTGTGCTTATTATTTTTAAGAGTAAGAAAGTTGACAGTTTGCTTACTGGCAGCGCCAAAAAAACCTGTTAAGATACGCTATTGAATGTGTATATGCAATACAAGCACAATGAACGCAAGCACGATGAACAAGAGGCAAATTAGCTCATGGTGGTAAGTCTGGCAAGAATGCTACAGTCGTTTGGACAAGCTCAAAGTGATTTGCCAACGCTAGCGGCTGAAAAGGCTCAAAGAACGAGTATCAATCAAGACATTGATGTTAATGAGACGGGCGTTAATAACGATAGCGATCAAGCAGAAGGTAATCCTTCTACGCTGACGCCACCTGAGCGTGCCGCGCGTATTTGTGATGCGTTAGCACAAGTCAGCGATATTCGAGCGCCCACGCCTTTGACAGATCGCTACTTGGCCAATCGTGCTCAAATGCGTCACCCAAATAGACCTCCTTTTGACCCAGATACATTATGGTATCTAAGATATGGACGCTGTCCGATTATGACTGAACTTATTGATGTGGTTGATGAGGCTACCCTAAATGCCATGCCGATTGAAGCAGTTGCTATATTAGATCGAATTAACGGTAAGTTGAAGCGCTATCGTGAATGGAGCAGTGAGCTTAACGAGGAGCAACAGCAGCATAACGAGCGCCAATTTGTTATCGATAAGCTGGTGTCAGAGAGCATTCCAGAAGCGCTACATCATTATGAACAGCTACAGCGTTTTAGTCCGCATCGTACCAAGAACAATACTGTGCAAGGTAAAATGACGGCAGGTGACATGCTGACTGATTTGTTTTTAGAGATCGACTATGAGCTTGATGAATTATTGGATGAGCTGCATCAAACCGTAATGAATCGATTGGCCTCCACGCACCGATATGTCAAAAGCCGCACACAAAGCTAGTTTATATAAGCTTATTCAAATACAAGGACCCTCTGATGACCCAACTGACTGCGATGTTTGTGATGTTCGTTTTATACGGGGTATTGCCAGCCGCTGGGTTATATCTGGGTTATCGCGGCATCAAAAAAGTCACAGCGCCTAAGATGCTGGAATACACTGCCATGCCGCAACTGGGTTATATTCCCGAAAAAAGCTTGCCTAACGATGTCAAAACAGCGCTCACTCAAATTAATCAAAAAGGTAAAAAGCTGCGTCTGATTTATGGGGATACCAATAATGATGGGAAAATCGATGACAAAGACACCGTTAACGAAACCTACATCATGATTCAAAATCTGATGGACATACACGTACCACAAGCAGTGGCAGACTATCGCCGTTTGCATGATTTAGATGGGGGTGCGTGGCGCGCTTGCTGACACGACCAAGATTAAGCACTCTAATGTCACGGGTAAAGAAGCACTATTGGATGTGCTTAGGACGATTAATACCCAGTTCGATGATTTATTAAATGCCTCTTATCATCAAGATGGACAAAAACTGCTGGTCACCAATCGATATCTACAAAAGCGGTTTGATAGCCCAACAAGTAGTATTGATGCACCTTCTGTTAATGATATTGGTAATACGGTCAAGACGCATGATGATTCTAACGATGTTATTAGTGCTAGCAGTACCAATGACAACAGCTCAGAAGAGAGCAGTATTAAATTATAGATAATGACTAAGAAGTTATAAGTAATGATTAAGAAGTGAATAGGAAGCATGATTGCGCAATAAATAGCGGGTAAATATGAGTATATTAATAGGCATTGGCGTCGTTGTGACGGCTACTACCTTTTATTTGGGCAAAAAGGGCTGGCAAGCGTTTCATAAAGCAGTCGGTATCTCGCCTGGCGTACTCACGTATCAAGATTATCATGCACCATTGTCGCTATCGTCAGCAAGCTGGCAACAGCTCAATTTGAATAAAACGCATCTCGAAAATTTACCAGAGCCACAATTGCGTCAACTACAACGTATTGATAAAAAGGTTGATCACTATCAGTCTTATCAAGAACAACAACAAGCGCAGAATAAAACCCCTGCTGTGACCGAATCGCAGTTTATTTTGCAGAAGATGTTGCAGACACGCCTACCTGAAACGCTGTCCAGTTATCATCAGCTCGCTTATATGCAGAAAAATATGGAAAGCACAAGGCATGAAAAAATAGCGGAAGCGGGAAAGTTATTACAACAGGTATTGAATAATATTGAGCAGCGTCTAGATAGCTTGTTAGAGCAGACGCAAGATCAGCATTTACAAGACTTACGCATGATGAATCAGTATCTTGATAGTCATGGTGCAATGAACATTCATGATACTTAAGCTGGCTGCATATTTGAAATGATTCAATAATACCGCATAAAAAAGCGGCCAATGATAAATAGTCATTGGCCGCTTTTTTATGGTTTAGCCTAAACTCCAACAGAGTTAAGCCAAGTTTGGATTAACGCTTGTCGTTGCGGTCACGCGTGTTGCGTGTACCACGGCTGGCAGGGCTCGCACTACTTTTAGGTTTTGCACTACCACTGCGGCTATCGCTACGAGTATCCGTGCGACGCGCTTTAAGTGGTTTGTTTCTGATACGCTCTTGCTTTTCTTTGGCCGCGCCATGTAGACCAGTACCATAACGTGGACGCAAGCTCACTAAGTCCGTCAACGTATTGATCTCTTTTTTATCCAGCTCTAAGAAACGACCAGTACGTAACTCTTTTGGTAGGGCAATCGTACCATAGCGCGTACGCAGTAGGCGGCTGACTTTGAGACCTTGCGACTCAAACAAGCGTCGAACTTCGCGGTTACGACCTTCTTTAAGCTGGACGTGATACCATTTGTTGACGCCTTCACCGCCGCCTTCTTTGATGTCTTCAAACTTTGCCATACCATCTTCTAGCGTCACACCCGCAGTCAGCGTACGCGCGATATCAGGAGTGACTTCACCCAAGACACGGACGGCATATTCGCGTGTGACTTCACCAGAGGGATGCATCAAGCGATGCGCCATCTCACCATCATTAGTAAATAATAATAGACCTGTTGAGTTGATATCTAGACGCCCAACCATCACCCAGCGGTCATGGGTCAGTTTTGGCAAACGCTCAAACACGGTTGGACGACCTTCAGGGTCTTTGGCTGAGCATACTTCACCTTCAGGCTTGTAATAAGCAATCACACGGCGGCGCTTTTCGTTTTCGGCGGTATATTTGATTTGACGACCATCAACACGAATCTCATCACCTTGTTCGACGCGATCACCAATAGTGGCTGGACCATTATTGACAGAAACGCGACCTGCTTTGATCACTTCTTCCATCTGGCGGCGTGAACCAAGACCCATACGGGCGAGCGCTTTCTGTAACTTTTCATCTTTCATAGTCATATCCTTGAGTCGGTGGGTTTACATTTCTCAATGTATAAAATTTTAGCAAAGTAATTTGCAGCAGCTATTCTACGCTATTTATGCGCTTTATAGTTATTTTTCGATAAAAAATTATCTAAAAGTAGTGCAATATAAATTCCACTCTCTTTTTTATTGTAAAGAGAAACAAGTTTTTTTAAATGTATATTAATAAACTGTGTTTTTATAAATTGAGGTAATCATAATCTACTATCAATCATCAGGTTATTTAATAAAATAATTATAAAAAATATTAATGTAGTAAATTTAAATAGTTATTTAAAATAATTCATTTATTTATCGTAATATAACGATGTTTTTCAAACAATAAATATTTAATAAGGTATTATTACTCTGTGTTATTATAATTTCCTAATGTTTGAGTAAAATTAAACGACCTAACATCTTTTCTCTTTTGTTAAAAAATACCTTCTTGTATGAATCATAAAGGGTTGTCTATGAGGTATCAGTCATCTAAATGGGTAGGGGCAGTATGCGTATTACTCATAAGTGTATTATCAGGGTGTACAAGTATTAATTCAGGATTACAGTCTGGTGATTTGCCACCTAGTGGTAGTTTTATCGCGGAAAACGGCATTACGTTCAATATTCAGCCATTAAACGTAGAGACTCTACCACCTAAGCAAGTAGTCATCCCTAACAGTGACTTGTCTCGTTTAATTAAGACGTCTGGTCGAGTAGATTATCGTATTGCTCAAGCCGACATTTTAAGTATTATTTTGGTTGGCTATCCAGATATTACCACAGCAGGTGCCTCTGGTTACCCTGTTGATCAGCAAGGTTTTGTTCAATTCCCTCTCATAGGTCGTATTAAAGCCAGTGGCCTGAGTGTACCCAAGTTTACCGCCAACTTACAAAGCAGTTTGAAACGCTATCTCAAATACCCAGACCCACAAGTCAAAATTGCTGATTATCGTGGCAATAAATTTTTTATTGACGGTGAGGTCACTAAGCCTGGTGAATTTAGTATTTCTGACGCCCCAGTGTCATTATATAGCGCTATTTCTATGGCAGGCGGGGCAACTTCAACAGGTGACTCGAACAATATCGTATTAAATCGTAAGGGCACTACCTATAATTTAGGGTTGCAGTCCTTAAGACAAATGGGCTCATCTGCCAATCAGATATACCTACAAGATGGC
This sequence comes from uncultured Gammaproteobacteria bacterium, assembly GCA_963744895.1. Taxonomy (GTDB): domain Bacteria; phylum Pseudomonadota; class Gammaproteobacteria; order Pseudomonadales; family Moraxellaceae; genus Psychrobacter. The sequence goes on along the minus strand of CAVUUW010000002.1, from coordinate 910,430 downwards.
GACTCGATTCATGTCAATAGTCAAGACCGCAATAAGATATATGTCTTGGGTGAGTTTGGGCGTGTAGAGCCTGTTCCTATTTTAGAACAGGGTATCAGTCTAGCGCAAGTATTGGGGGAGTCTAGAGGTCTCAACGCCAATACAGCCAATGCTGCCAAAATTTATGTGGTGCGTGATAATCTTAAAACGAGAGTTACTAATATTTATTATATCGATATGCAGACTATTACCAGTTTTCCTCTTGCCAATCGTTTTGAGATGCAGGCAAACGATATTGTCTATGTTGATCCAACTGGCTTGACCCGCTGGAATCGAGTATTAGTTCGTCTATTGCCATCTACATCTGCAATCACTAGCTTTCTGGATTATAGCACTCACAGTCACAGTATTATTGACATGGCATTTGATAATATTTTGGTCATTTGTGTGGGAAATATTTGCCGCAGCCCTATCGCAGCTGCGCTACTAAAAGCATCAGTTTCCGCAAAAAAATATTGATTCTGCAGGTCTCTCGCATTGATTGGTCATCCAGTAGAACCAAAGTCACAACAAGTCACGACTCCCTACAATCTAGATATGTCTGATTCATGTGGCCAAGCAAATAAACGAAAATCTAGTTACGATTGCAGATCTTATATTTACAATGTCAGACAATCAAACAAAGTGGATTGAAGCACGTTGGCCATTCTGCCGTGGCAAAACTTTCGGATTGGTCATTGGATTAATAAAGATATTGCCGATCCTTATCAGCATGATGTAAGTGTGTTTGAAACAGCTATCAAGATATTGTTAACGGTCTTGAGCAGTGGGCTGACAAACTTAGTTAAGCCGCAATTATTAAATGATTATCCTTGAGTGATGACCCTATTATTATGAATACAGATTCAAAAAATGTATCAAGCTCTGCCTCCAAAGATGATAACGACGAAATTGATCTAATGGCATTGCTATTTACCATTTTACGTGGCTGGAAAATCATTGTCTTCTTTGCTGTATTGGGCTTGATCATAGGAATTTTGTATAGCCGTTATATCAACCCTACCTATAAGTCAGATGCGTTGATACAGATTGAGGAAAACTCTCAAGGTATCGCCGCGCTTGGTAGTGATATTTCAGGGCTGATAGGACCAGAAGCGAGTAAGGCAGAGACAGAAGCAGAGCTGATAAGATCGCGGATGATATTAGAACCAGTCGTTAATGCATTACATCTGCGCATTCGTCTCTCTGATCCTAATATTGGCGCACTCGATAGAATAAGAAGTGATCGCACTAATACTCAGCTTAATACATCCGAAGGGATATCACTAAATACTAAAGATGGCCAAGTACAGATCAGTCAATTTAACGTGTCGCAAGCCTATTTAAACCAGACTTTTACATTGACGAAATCTGCTACGGGGTTTGTATTAACTAATGGTTTTGATGAGTTTAAGGGTCAGATTGGTGAGCCGCATAAGTTTAAAGGTGTAAATGGTCAGATCCATATTACTGTAACTGAGCTACCAACTGAAAACTATCCGATTAACATTAGTAAGCAGTCAATAAAGGCTACCGCAGACGCTATTAATACCGCACTATCAGTTACAGAGAGAGGTCAAAAGACAGGCATTATCCAGCTATCTATGAATGGTAATAATCAACAGCAAGTGACGTCAATATTAAATCAGATCGTTTTGTCTTATGTGGATCAAAATCAATCTCGCGGTACTGAAGAAACGACTAGAACCCTTAGTTTTATGGAAACTCAGATCCCAGCATTAAAGAAAAGGCTAGAAGACTCTGAAGCCATATTTAATGAGTTTCGTAAAAAGTACGGTACGATTGATGTCGGAAAAGAAGCGGAGTTACTACTGGGTGAAAACTCGCAAATCGATTCACAGCTTAATGAGCTTAAATTAAAAAAAGCAGACCTGACGACTTATTACACTGAAGAGCATCCATTAGTCATTCAAATCAATGAGCAACTTGCCGTACTTAATAGTAGAAAACAAGAGATAGATGATACCATTGCTGGCTTACCTGAAATCCAACGAGAGTTTTTAAAGTTATCAGAAGATACGGCCATCAATAGAGAAATCTATTTAACACTGCTCAAAAATTACGAACAACTAAAAATCATCAAAGCAGGTCAAATAGGCTATGCACGTATTATCGATTTGCCTATTAGTACCTTCAATGCGATAGCGCCAAAGAAGCTGCTAATTATGACACTAGCATTGCTTGTAGGTACGATGTTAGGGGCCATACTAGTTCTGCTAAAAAGCTTACTTAGAAACGTGGTCAAAGATCCGGAGCGCTTGGAAGCTAAAACAGGTATACCAGTCATTGCGACTATTCCGCGCTCACCGCTATTGTCACGATTAAATAAAAATAAAAAGAACGTGTATCGTATGCTCGCTCATGTAGATCATGATAGTTTAAGTTATGAAGCAATCAAAAGCCTCAGAACCAGCTTGGTATTCAGTTTGGCAACCAAAGGCTCAACTGAACAATCTGGCGAAATTATCTTAGTAACAGGTGAAAGCCCAGGCGTTGGTAAATCTTTTATTACGGCTAACTTATCAGAAGTATTTGCCCAGCTCAATAAAAAAGTGCTGGTAATAGATGGTGATATGCGTATGGGTGAGATGCATAAAATGTTCAATATGAGTCAGGATAATGGCCTAGCGGATTATTTGACACAAGATAACAGTCGACTGCTCCCAGTCGATAGTATCCAAAAAGATAATGAGAGCTTTAATATAGCTATTTCCGACTTTATCCATCCTACTGGTATGGATCATATTGATCTTATACCACGAGGAAAGCATCCGCACAATCCTGCATCACTACTGATGAATGATAATTTTAGTCAGCTAATAGCAGTACTAAAGTCTCAGTACGACTATATCATTATAGACTCACCGCCAGTACTGGCGGCCTCAGACGCTATGGTGCTAGGTCATTACGCAGACAAAGTGCTAATGGTGACAAGATACGATGATTCAATAGAAGGACAGTTGGTCTATGCTATCAAGCAAATGAATAAATCGAATATACAAGTAGATGGTATTATTCTTAATGACGTACAGCAAGGTCTGATGAGTAAATACAGCTATCACTATAGTTATGCTTATGGCAATAAGTCTTAGGTAATCGTGAATTTTTAGAATGCTTCTCTCATGCGTCTCTTTTAAATAGTTGGTGATTATGTTTTCAAAATCAGTAACTAAAAATGCTTGTCCACCACTGAAGCATAAAAATATGTGGGCATCATACATCGCTGAGTATTTGTTATCACTACCGCGTGGTGTCAAGCGTACAGTTATGTTCAGTGCAGACTTTGCGATGTCATTTATTTGCTTGTTTTTAGCTTTATCTCTACGCTATGGCACTATCGCTCATCATATTAGCCCCGCCATATTATTTTTTTATGCTGCTATACCTCTCATTGGCTTGTATACCATCGGCTTCTATAAAGGAGTTGCTAGAAGCTTTCTTGATAACGTCATGGGCAGTGTGGCCCAGTTGTTTTTTATCCTTATTATCGTATTTGAAGTCATTATTTACCTAAACCCCTTGGAAAGTATACCGCGCTCCGTGCCAGTCATCTTTCTGTTTCTGTACTTTATTTGGTTATGGAATAGCAGGCTAACGATTCGTGAGCTTTTGATGCGGCGATGGGGTCAGCATCGGCCACACCCTGGAGATAAGGATAGTTGTGATAATATCGTGATTTATGGTGCAGGTGAGGCAGGCAGAAACCTATTAAAAGGTCTAAGAAACTCGCATAATTACAATGTAGTCGCGTATGTCGATGATGATTATCAACTAATAGGAGGGTATTTACTTGATAAAAAGGTTTATGCTGCTCATGAGCTTGAGTCTGTTATAAAAAAATATGACGTCGCGCAGGTTTTTTTGGCGTTACCTTCCGTCAACCGTACGCAAAAAAGAAAAATTATAGAAAAGCTATCTGGTATTTCCATCAAGATTCAAGACTTACCGAGCCTCAAAGAGCTAGCTGATGGCAAAGTGACTGTCAGTAGTATGCGTAAAGTCGATATTTCAGATGTGTTGGATCGTCAGACTGTCGAACCAAACATACATTTACTACAAAAGAATATAAGAAATAAATATGTGCTGATAACAGGTGCAGGTGGCTCTATTGGTAGTGAGCTATGCCGACAAGTAATCAAAAACCAGCCCAAATGCCTTGTACTTTATGAGTCGTCCGAATATGCGCTTTATAGTATCCATCAAGAGCTCATAGCGCTCCAATCAAAGCATAATAGTTATCAAACTATTGACATCATCGCGGTGATTGGCAACGTCACCAATGAAGACAATCTATATAGAATACTAGCACAGCACCAAATAAAGACGGTATATCACGCTGCTGCCTATAAACATGTGCCTTTGGTAGAGCATAACCCTTTTGAGGGAGTCATTAATAACACCAAAGGTACCTATCACTGTGCACGCGCAGCCATTAAAGCCAACGTTGAGACCTTTGTGCTTATCTCTACAGATAAAGCCGTCAGGCCGACCAATGTCATGGGCGCAACTAAGCGCTTGGCAGAATTGGTATGCCAAGGTCTCAGTCAGGTCTACGAAGAAAAAAACCAAACCTGCATTAGTATAGTGCGCTTTGGTAATGTGCTTGGATCTTCAGGCTCTGTGATACCTGTATTTACCAAACAAATCGAAGAAGGCAAATCCATAACAGTCACCCATCCTGATGTGACGCGTTATTTTATGACCATTCCTGAAGCGTCAAACTTGGTGATACAGGCGGGAGCAATGGCGACTGGTGGTGAGGTATTTGTCCTCGACATGGGTGAGCCGGTAAAAATCGTCGACTTGGCTCGTAGAATGATTCACCTTAGTGGGCATCAAACAAAGACCGCTGAAAACCCTGATGGAGATATAGAAATTGTCTTTACAGGACTACGTCCAGGAGAGAAGCTCTATGAAGAGCTGATCATCGGTGATGATAATGTAGAGGCGACTGACCATCCTTTGATTATGCAGGCGATGGAACATAGCTTTCCATTAAATGACATTGAAAGCATACTATTTGAGCTTACTGAAAAACAAAAGCAGCATGATGTGAGTTGGCTAAAAGCGCAGTTTAAGCAATTTGTAGATGGTTATCAGGAATGAACCATAACTAAAGTATCAAAAACTACGCCAGCAACTACTGAAAATAATGATATATAAGGTTCGATAATGAATATTAGTCAGATGAAAATTGCAGTAATTGGATTGGGTTATGTGGGTTTGCCATTGGCCGTTGAGTTTGGCAAGCAGCGTACGGTAGTTGGTTTCGATACCAATGTTGATCGTATTACAGCATTGAATGCTGGTATTGATCACACTTTAGAAGTGAATGACAAAGAGCTGGCACAAGCAATACATTTAAGCTATAGCTCGGATATTGAATCATTAAAAGACTGCAATTTCTTTATTGTGACTGTACCCACACCTATCGATGCTTATAAACAGCCAGATCTCACACCATTAACTAGCGCTTCAAAAGCCATTGGCAGTTTGCTAAAACAAAACGATATCGTGGTCTATGAGTCGACGGTCTATCCGGGTGCGACAGAAGAGGTGTGTATTCCTATATTGGAAGAAACCTCTGGGCTGATGTTTAACAAAGATTTTTATGCAGGTTATAGTCCAGAACGTATCAACCCAGGGACAAAGAATATCGGGTCACCAATATTTTAAAAGTGACGTCAGGCTCCACGCCAGAAATCGCAGGTTTCGTAGACGAAGTCTATAACTTAATCATTACCGCTGGTACTCATAAAGCACCAAGTATTAAAGTAGCAGAAGCGGCTAAAATCATTGAGAATACCCAAAGAGACGTCAATATCGCTTTAATCAATGAGCTAGCAGTTATCTTTAATAAGATGAATATAGATACTGAGGCTGTATTAGAGGCAGCAGGCACGAAGTGGAACTTTTTACCGTTTCGACCTGGACTGGTGGGTGGTCACTGTATCGGTGTTGATCCTTATTATTTAACGCACAAAGCTCAAGCTATCGGCTATAACCCGGAAATCATACTCGCTGGTCGTCGTTTGAACGATAGCATGGGCGAGTATGTGGTCACGCAGCTGGTTAAGAATATGATTAAAAAGCGCATCCAAGTTGAGGGTGCTAGAGTTCTAATATTGGGACTGAGCTTTAAAGAAAATTGTCCTGACGTGCGTAACACTAAAGTCATCGATATTGTACATGAGCTGCAAGAGTACAATATCGACGTCGATGTCTATGACCCTTGGGTAGTTGCTAAAGAGGCTGAGCGAGAGTACGATATCACACCTATATCTCAACCTGCGCCAAACCAATATGACGCTATTATTTTAGCAGTCGCTCATAGCGAATTCGTTGATATGGGAATAGATCATATTAGAAGTTTGGGTAAAGACAATCATGTGCTATATGATCTAAAGTACGTCTTTGATAAAGAAGCAACTGATATTCGTTTATAAACATTTTAAGCAATAAGGAAAAACTCATGACAGTGACAGCTTACCAAAAAGTTAAAGTAATATTAGCACAAGCCCCGAAAACATGGCTCATCACTGGAGTCGCCGGTTTTATAGGTTCAAACCTGCTTGAGACCTTGCTATTACTAGATCAAAAGGTAGTCGGTTTAGATAATTTTGCTACAGGTTTTCAGCATAATTTAGATGAAGTGCAGGGATTGGTAAGCGACGTTCAGTGGCAAAATTTCACCTTTATAGAAGGTGATATTCGTCAATTAGCAGATTGTGAGGCTGCCTGTATAGGTGTAGATTATGTCTTGCATCAAGCAGCATTAGGCTCAGTACCTCGCTCTATCGATGACCCTATTAACACCAATGATACCAATATCTCAGGCTTTTTAAATATGCTCGTGGCGACACGAGACGCGAAGGTAACTAGCTTTACCTATGCGGCAAGTAGCTCAACGTATGGAGATCATCCAGCATTACCAAAAGTTGAAGCCAATATTGGTAATCCTTTGTCACCCTATGCGGTGACTAAGTATGTGAATGAGCTTTATGCTGATGTTTTTGCACGTACTTATAATTTCAATACCATTGGTCTACGGTATTTCAATATTTTTGGTAAACGCCAAACCCCTGATGGTGCTTATGCAGCAGTGATTCCTAAGTGGACTGCGGCTATGATCGCTGGTGATGAGGTATTCATCAATGGTGATGGTGACACCAGTCGCGACTTCAACTTCATTGAGAACGCCGTACAGGCAAATATCCTAGCAGCAACGGCTGATAACGAAGCAAAAAATCAAGTTTATAATGTAGCTGTTGGTGGTCGTACGACGCTCAATACCTTATTTACTGCTCTTAAAGAAACGCTAACGAAAATGGTGTGGAATACGTTCCAGAGCCTGTATATCGTGATTTTAGAGAAGGCGATGTACGTCATAGTCAGGCGGATATTAGTAAGATTCAGGACGCATTAGGCTATGCACCACAGTTTGATATTATTCAAGGTATTGAGAAAGCGATGCCTTGGTATGTAAAATCTTTAGCATAAAACAACAATTGGGTTTCTATGAGAATATTAGTGACAGGTGGCGCGGGCTTTATAGGTTCTGCGGTAATACGCTATATTATAAACAACACAGATGATGAAGTTTTAAATATTGATAAGTTGACGTGTGCAGGTAATTTAGAATCACTTAATTCAGTTACTGATAGCGATAGATATAATTTTAGGCAAATAGATATTTGCAACGTAGAAGCGATGACAGAAGCATTTGATAGTTTTGCGCCCAATCTAGTCATGCATCTTGCTGCTGAATCGCATGTGGATCGATCTATTGATGGGCCTGCTAAATTCATTCAAACTAATATCGTAGGTACTTATGCTTTATTGGAAGTTGCCCGTCGCTATTGGCAAAGTCTAGATAAGATTGAGAAATCTCAGTTTAAATTCCATCATGTCTCTACTGATGAGGTCTATGGTGATCTAGAAGGTACAACTGATCTATTTACTGAAGCTACTCCTTATGCACCAAGCTCACCCTATTCTGCGAGCAAAGCTAGCTCAGACCATTTGATTAGAGCATGGCAGCGTACTTATGGTCTACCAACAATCATCACGAACTGTTCTAATAATTACGGCCCTTGCCATTTTCCTGAAAAGCTTATTCCATTAGTGATTTTAAATGCTTTAGAAGGCAAGCCATTACCGATTTATGGTAAAGGCGACCAAATACGTGACTGGCTCTACGTTGAAGACCATGCCAGAGCCTTGTATAAAGTAGTTACCCAAGGTGATGTCGGTGAAACTTATAATATCGGTGAACACAATGAAAAGCAAAATGTCGAAGTAGTTAAAACGATCTGTCAGATTTTAGATGAATTGCAACCACAAGCCAACTCGCAACCCTACGAGAGCTTAATTACTTTTGTGAAGGATCGGCCAGGTCGATGATTTGCGCTATGCAATCGATGCTAGCAAAATTGCAAAAGAGCTCAATTGGCAACCCGAGGAAACATTCGAATCGGGTATTCGTAAAACCATACAGTGGTACTTAGACAATAACGAATGGTTTCGAAATGTACAAGATGGTAGTTATCAGCGTCAACGCTTAGGTAGCGGAGAATGAAAATACACTGCTCGGTAAAAATGGTCAACTAGGCTGGGAGTTGCAACGTGCCTTGGCCCCTTTAGGTGAGTTAATTGCAATTGATCGTTTTGACCCCTGCTGTCAAATCCGTACAGTTAAACTTGGGAGATTTTAATTACGCAGCCTGACGATAAAAGTCAAACCACACCTGTCTTGGCGATCGATAGCCCAAACCCTTTTGGATCCTCGTTTGGTTGTAGTATAGCTCGATATAGCCAATGATATCATTGATGGCTGTGAATCTTGTTTTATAATCTTGATGATATACCAGCTCATTCTTCAACACGCCCCAAAAGCTTTCTATCGGAGCGTTGTCGAAACAATTACCTTTACCACTCATTGAGCCTGTAAACAGATGCTGTTTGATGATTTTATGATATCCGTGGCTAGAGTACTGACTGCCTCTGTCTGAATGTACAATGGGTCCTTGGCTTGGACATTTATTTTTGATGGCCGTGTTCAATGCTTTGCATACTAGATCTGCGGTCATGCGTTTATTGATAGCATAGCCGACCAGCTCTTTGGTGTATAAATCTTTTACTCCGGCTAAGTACAGCCAGCCCTCATGGGTCCAGATATAAGTAATATCACTGACCCACGCTTTATTGGGACACTTAGCATCAAACTTCTGATTTAGTCGTTTGGATAGACAAGCTTGTTATGTTTGGAGTCAGTAGTGATTTTAAAGCGCTTGTGGCGACGGCATTTGATGCCATGTTCTTCTTTGATACGTCTGACCATATATAGGCTAATCTTATGGCCCCGCTGACTTAGCTTTGCATGCAGTCGCTGAACACCATAGCGCTCACGAGTTTCACTGTGAGCGGCTTTCACCAGTAGCTCACAATGGTTACGATGTATCTGCTGCTTGCTGATATCGCGACTGATCCAGTCATAATAGCTTGACGGTTTAACACTTAATACACGGCACATAGAGACGATACTAAAGACCTGTCTATTTAAAGACCTGTCTATTAGTTTTTATAAAGGCGTACCTTACTAGCTGTGCTTGGCGAAGTACGCCGTCGCCTTTTTTAATATCTCTCGTTCCTCTTCAGCCACTTTAAGCTGTCGTTTGAGGCGCTTGTTCTCTTCCATCACAGCCATAAGCTGTGGATCGTACTGCTCAGTTCCTTCAAGCTTGCCTTGATTGGCTTTGTTATTCCAGTTCGATAGCGTTTGCATGGCGATGCCAAGTTGCTTTGCAGTAGCTGAAATATTGCCGTTATTATCCGCTATCTTCTTGACGGCTTCGGCTTTAAATTCTGTACTGTAGGTTCTGATTTTCTTGGTCATGGTAAACTCCTCATTGAGTCGTTAGTTTACCAAGTTTACTTGTACAGTTTCTTCAGCATAGCTCATTATGGCAATCTATTCGTAATCCAGAGTTTGCTGGGTTATACCATTTAGCTGCTAGTGGACAAACATCATGGTATAAATATGCAAGCTTTGTGATTGAGCAAGCTAAAAATATGGGAAAAGAATTACTGACGAGCGAGATAAAACCAATAAGCACTTCAGAGTATCCTACTACTGCAACACGACCGCTCAACTCAAGACTTGATACTACTAAATTCTGTGATAGCTTTGGTTTAGTACTACCTGAGTGGCAGAAAGGCGTCATTAGAATGCTTCACGAGGTACTCGAATATAATGTTTAAATCATTACAGATTGGGCGGGCAGTAGCAGCTCTATTAGTGGTATCTCATCACGCAACACTAGGCAGTAGCTACTTTTTTGGAACTACTTTTAATAACTTTTGGATATTTGGAAACATTGGTGTTGATTTCTTCTTCGTACTTAGTGGGTTTATAATATATTGGGCTCATAAAAATGATCAACAAGGTGCCTCTCCAGCTAAGGAGTATTTATATAAAAGACTTGTACGTATATATGCACCTTTTATCTTAATATCGTGCATTATGTTTTCTGCATATTATTTTATTCCTGTCCTGAGTCAAAGTGAGCGAAAAATTGGGTTTGTCTCATCATTTTTATTAATCCCTCAAGAATACAATAGTCCAGCTTTATCTGTATCATGGACTTTAATGCATGAGCTGCTCTTCTATTATGTTTTTATGGTGTTTTATATACGTAAAAAATTACTAGTAATATTTTCTTTAATTTGGTCTATATGTATACTGCTATACCCTCTAATCCAACAAAAATACTTTATAACTGACTTTCTACTGAATATGCACAATATTCAATTTTTATTAGGTATGATTCTTGCTTATTGTTTTTACAACTATGGAAAAATAGTTTATGACATAACAAAAAACAAAGTATTACCAAGTATTGCATTAGCTCTGTCAGCTGTTTTTTTATCATATATTATTTATAATAAAGTTGAGATTTCCATACTTTTAAATGAATACTATGTTTTGGTAGTTGGTGTAGGGTTCCTAATATTAATAATGAGTATGTTATTAGCTGAAAGTGCTTCAATGTGGATCCATGTCTTCAATTCTAAAATCTTGCTTTTCTTGGGATCTGCTTCGTATTCTATTTATCTTTTCCATAATCCTGCTCTTTCGATTCTAAATAGAATTGCAGCAAAAATAATCATTATTTGTCCTCTCTTAAATACAGAGTTTATTTTTATAGTTTTATCTGTGCTAGCTACACTTAGTGGTGCTACTTATTATATTTTATGGGAAAAACCAATATTAGGTAAAATCAAAAAATACATTAATCCTTATTTTATAAAAAGTGTCGGTAGAATCTAAAACTTCAATTTTAAAGGTATTGATATGAATAATAGAAAAGGAATTATTTTAGCAGGTGGCTCTGGTACTCGTTTATACCCTATTACTATGGGTATATCTAAACAGTTATTACCTATTTATGATAAACCGATGATTTATTATCCGTTATCAGTGTTAATGCTAGCGGGTATTCAAGATATATTGCTGATTTCGACACCTGAAGATCTACCTAATTTTAAAAAGATGCTTGGTGATGGTAGCCAGTTTGGTATCAGCTTCAGTACGCAGAGCAACCTAGTCCAGATGGCTTGGCTCAAGCGTTTATTATCGGTGAAGAGTTTATTGGTGATAGCAATTGTTGTTTGGTTTTAGGGGATAATATTTTTTATGGTCAGAATTTCTCTAAAAGCTAAAGACAGCAGTAGCGAAGGAGCATGGTGCTACTGTATTTGGTTATCATGTCGCTGACCCTGAGCGCTTTGGTGTGGTTGACTTTGATGATAATGGCACCGCACTTAGTATTGAAGAAAAGCCTACTCAGCCAAAATCAAATTATGCTGTTACTGGCTTGTACTTCTACGATAACCATGTGATTGAGATTGCTAAGTCTTTATCACCATCACATCGTGGTGAACTCGATCACCGTATCAATCAGCATTATTGAAGCGAGCAGCTACAAGTTGAGTTATTAGGCCGTGGTTTTGCATGGTTAGATACAGGTACTCATGAGTCATTATTGGAAGCAGGTCATTTTGTACATACTATGAGCAGCGCAAAGGCTTGAAAGTCGCTTGTTTAGAAGATATGCATGGAATAATGGGTGGATATTAACAACGTCCTTCGTGACCAAGCTGAAAAATTCAAGAGACAGGCTATGGTCAGTATCTATTCAAATTACTTAATGAGGTAAAGAAATGAAGTTAACGCAAACTGCTATTCCTGATATGGTATTGATCAAGCCAACTGTCTTCACTGATGAGCGTGGCTGGTTTATGGAGAGCTTTAATGAGCGACGCTTTAATGCAAAGCTTACTGAGCTAGGCTTACCAATCCCTCGAAATTTTGTGCAGGGTAATCACTCTTGCTCTAGTAAAGGCGTGTTGCGTGGATTCACTATCAGACAGATCCCCATGCTCAAGTAAGCTGGTGCGTGTCACTCAAGGTGCCGCTTTTGATGTGGCGATAGATATCCGCAAAGACTCTCCTACTTTTGTCATGGGGTCGGTGCTGAGCTTACTAGCGAAAATAACCATATGTTATGGATACCTGAGGGTTTCGCTCATGGTTTTATAGCTTTAAAAGATGATACGCATTTTCTTTATAAAACTACAGGCTATTATTTAAAAGAATGTGAAAGATGATTAGATGGGATGATTCAGACTTAGCTATTGATTGGATCACAATTAAAGATTTAAAGCCGAATGAAAAGATCTAAATGTTTATAGCTTTATTCAGTCTACTTCTATTGTTTAAGGCTCATATAGAATAATAAACCTATTTTCGTTACTCAACTAAATGCCGCCTTTAAACGAGTTTATTCTTACTTAGAAAATATTTGGCAGAGTAAACAGCTGTCATTGAGTCCTATGCATCAACAGTTAAAGCAAGAGTTATGGAATACCTAGGCGTTGATTACATGTCTATTCAATTAATTGAACCAACGTTTTACTCACAGCATTGCAGGCGTTAAATGTTTCTGGTGAAGTAATTACTACACCTTACTCTTTTGTGGCCACAGCAAACTCCATAGTTTGGAACTGGGCTCAAGCCTATTTTCGTTGATATCGAACCTACCACTTTAAATTTAGACCCCATAGAATAGAGGCGGCAATTACATCTCATACTAGCGCCATAATGCCTGTACATTGTTACGGAAATAGATGTGATGTCTTAGCGATTGAAACTATAGCCGATAAATATAATCTTAAAGTAATTTATGATGCTGCCCACGCATTTGCTGTTCAGGACGGTACCGGGAATATCTTTGACATGGGGATCTAAGCATATTAAGCTTACCGCTACTAAAGTATTTAATACTTTTGAGGGTGGTGCCATTATATGTAATGATTTGGCAACGAAGCAATATATCGATAAGCTTAAGAACTTTGGTTTTGTTGATGAAACCACAGTAGATTTAGTGGTATAAATGGAAAAATCAGTGAAATCAATGCTGCTTTTGGTTTGTTGCAGCTCAAATATATTGATGAGGCTCTTGCACAGCGTAAGGCTATAAATACTTTCTATCGTAAAGAGTTAGCTAAAATTGAAGGTATTAATGTTGTGCCATTGATTGGACAAGAAGTAGCTAATTACTCTTATTTTCCTATATTAGTAAATAAAAATTCCCCTTTATCACGATGCTTTATATCATAAATTAAAAGATCACAACATTTTTGCTCGTCGTTATTTTTATCCGTTAATCAGTAACTTTAAACTGTACTCTAGCCTTCCTTCAGCTTCAAACTTACCTATAGCGAAAAATATTGCAAAACAAGTAATTTGTTTACCTATATATCCAGACCTTCTACTAGAAAAAGCAGAATCGCACTAACCTGATTAAGCAATATTAATATGAGTTATTTAACAAGAGATAAGATTTTAGAGATGGGTTTTAGTCACGTTGGTGAAAACTGTTTATTATCAGATAAAGCATCATACTATAACTGTAAAAATATTAGCATCGGTGATAATACAAAAATAGATGACTTTGCCGTGTTATCTGCTGGCGTAGGTGGGATAAGTATAGGTTCTTACGTTCACATTGCTGTCGGTGCTCCACTTATAGGTACGGGAAAATTTCTTTAAAGATTTTGTGGTATTTTATCTAGAGTGTCAATATATAGTAGTAATGATGATTATAGAGGTAAATATATGACTAACCCTATGACCCAAAAAAGTTTACTAAGAGCCATGCTGATGTAATTATTGGAAGGCATGTTATCATCGGTTCGGGCAGTGTTGTATTACCTGGTGTAACCCTAGAGGATGGTGTCGCTATTGGAGCTTTAAGTTTAGTAAATAAGAGTTGTGAAGAGTTTAGCGTTTATATAGGTACTCCTATAAGAAAAATTAAAAACAGAAGTAAAAACCTTTTGAAAGTTGAAAATGATCTGTATGACTTTCAAATGGGCAACCTAAATGCAGAGTAATATTCAGAAAAATGTTTTATATAATTATATCGGCCACTTCTATATTACGTTTGTAGGTATTTTAATACTACCTTTGTTCTTGACCTATCTTGGTTCTGAAGCCTTTGGTTTAATAGCTTTTTTTGCATTATTACAAAGTTGGTTGCAATTACTAGACTTGGGTATGTCTCCTACTTTGGGGCGAGAAGTTTCTCGTCTCAGAGTTCTTGAAAATTCGAACGTTCAATTGAGAAAAGTGTAGTAAGAAGTTTAGAAGTAGTTTTTCTCTCAATAGCGATAGTTATTTTTGCAATAGTTTTTTTATCTAAAGATTTAATTGGTGAAAAATGGTTAGAATCAAATAGTCTTGATCTAGAAACAATATCATTCTGTATAGGAATAGTCTCGGTAGTTATTGCTGTTCGCTGGGTTGGAGCACTTTATAGAAGTGGTATTAATGCTTATGAGCAACAAGTTTGGATGAATGTTTTTGACATAGTTTTTACATCTTTAAAATCTCCTGTAGCGCTACTAATAGTGTTTATTTACGATGGTAATATTATTTATTATTTCTCATATCAACTTTTTATAGTGTTGATTGAGCAGTTATGCATCGCTGTGAAATTTTATAGCTTATTACCTTCTTTGTCCTCAGAACATAAACTTTTTTCGATGCAAGAGTTGAAAAGAATAATGCCATTTGCTATTGGTATAGCCTACACTAGCGGAATATGGGTATTCACTACTCAGCTAGATAAGTTAATGTTGTCGAAACTATTGACTTTGTCTGAGTTTGGCTACTTTAGTTTAGTAGCAACAGTTGCTTCGGGTTTAGCGGTATTATCGGGACCTATTAGCAAGGCTGTATTACCAAGAATGACGGCTTTATTGTCTCAAGGCAAAGAAATGGAAATGCTAAATCTGTATAAGTTAGCTACTCGATTAGTCGTTTGTATTATTACTCCTATTACATTAATTTTAAGTTTTTATGCTAAAAATGTAATTGTTGTTTGGACGGGAGATAGTACGGCAGCTGAGTGGATAGCGCCTATAATGCCATTGTATATCATAGGTAATGGATTATTGGCTATTTTGGCTTTTCAATATTACCTGCAATATGCGTACGGGAAGCTAAGCTATCACATAAAATATAATACTTTTTATGCGATACTGGTGATACCTATAATGATTTACGCCGTTTTAAATTATGGAGCTAAAGGTGCTGGTTATGTTTGGCTCTGTAGTCAACTAGTGACTATCATGCTATGGGTCCCATTCGTACATCATATATTTTCTCCTGGACTACATTTAAAATGGCTAGTTCATGATGTTATCTTGCCTATCATAAGTGCTCTGTTTTTTGTGTTAACTTTTCTTTTAGCGTGCTCCGGTTATTTTCCTAATTCAAGAATAATGGGTATATTATTTTTTGCTTTACTAGCTTTGACCTCAATAGGGTTTTCTCTTTCTTTAAATTTTTCGTCTTATATCAGGAAGTTTATCCATGAAAGACTTTGATATTGAAAAGTTCAGAGCAATTTCTTTGCCATCACAGTCTGACATTCAATCCAATTGGATGAATAAAAAAAGTCAGCCTACGGTAAGCATAGTTTGTATAGTATATAATCAAGAAAAATATATAGAAGATGCAATAAGAGGATTTCTAATTCAAAAGACAAGCTTTCCTTTCGAAATTATTATTCATGACGATGCTTCTACGGACTCTACAGCTACTATTATTGGTGAATATCAAGGAAGATATCCTGATATTATAAAATTTATTAAACAAAATGAAAATCAGTATTCAAAATCACCAAACTCGATACTGGTAATACCTGTGCAAATAGCCCGAGGTAAATATATTGCTTTGTGTGAAGGCGATGATTTTTGGATTGACTCTGAAAAACTGGAAAAACAAATAGAAATACTCAAGGAAGAAAGGGAGGTAAAGATTTGCTTTTCAGCGGGGTTATCAATGTTTACTACAGGAAAGCAGCTAGAAAATTACATGTACGCTAAACATTTAAAAATTTTTTCTCCTGAAGAAGTAATTAGACAAGGAGGAGGTTTTATGCCTACTTGTAGCTTGGTTATCCATAAGTCTGTATTTGAGTCATTACCTGATTGGTTTTGTGATAAAGCTCCAGTAGGTGATGTTTTCTTACAGATATTAGCATCTATTGATAAGGGGGCATTATATTTACCTGATATTACCTGCATATACCGTGTGGCATCAGAAGGTTCTTGGACTTTTGCTGATAGCAGGCGTAGTGATGATCAAATTATGAATAATAGGCTTAAAGTAATTGAGTGCCTTAATTCAATAAATAAGCAAACAAATAAAGTTTATAATTCATCATTCCAATATCTTATTTCGAATGCACACTGTT
Organism: uncultured Gammaproteobacteria bacterium; assembly: GCA_963744895.1. Taxonomy (GTDB): domain Bacteria; phylum Pseudomonadota; class Gammaproteobacteria; order Pseudomonadales; family Moraxellaceae; genus Psychrobacter. Next base: position 893,565 of record CAVUUW010000002.1, on the reverse strand, counting down.
CATCTGCATTTAATTATGTGATTGCATCAAACTACTTTCAAGCTAAAAAGTATATATCATTATCCTGGGATTCTAAAAAATATATTAGTATCAAGCAATGTGTTTTAAAGCATGGTTTTCATCTCTATCGCCATTAATACGTTTCTATTTCTTGTTACGCCAAAAATATAAAAGCTAATTATGAACTGTTACTTCAATGAAAGAAGGTTTTTTCTAGAAGAAAAAACACAGAAAATATCCTCAAGGTTATTTGGTATCAAAACACCTTATAATATTGATCCTATAACGTTAGAACTATACCTATGTTTAGGTTATGTTCCAGGAGATCTCACACTCTTTAAGGATATTAAGTTAATTAATTCTAAGGATAAGAGAAAAAATCTATTAGATGTTTTTTCATCACTACCAGAATACTCGCATGACTTAAATACATTAAAAAATTTGATGCTTAACTCAATTGCTGAAAGGTATGAGAGCAATGCTACACATGTAGTGCCCTTGAGTGGTGGTATGGATTCAAGAATAATATTAGCAGCACTTTGTGAGTTCACGGAAGCTAAAAATATTCATACCTATACTTTTGGTGTACCTAGTGCCTATGATTACGAAATACCAAATAGTGTTGCTAAAAAACTGGGTACCAAGCATACCAATTTTAATGCAAAAGATACCTTATACACAGTTGATGGATTGATTCGTGCTGCAGTAGCGAGTGATGGCAATACAGAAATCTTTCATCCACTAGTCTTAAATCGTGTTGCTGATTATTATGGTTCAAATGTTACCTTTTGGAGTGGCTTTGCAGGAGATTTGGTCGGTGGTGCTTTTGGTGATAAGCTTTCAGGTGAAAATCCTAAGCAACAATTGATAAACTACGAGAAGCGAGGTATTCACTTTTTAGATAGTGTTGTAAAGGATGAAGCTGTTTATCCTTACATTGCTAATGGCGATAAAATGAACGGATATGTTCCTAGTAGTGAAGCTTGTTTTTGGGAAAACCATGTAGAGCGTTATACAGGTCACCATATTTTTAGAAATGATATGAGAATTGAAGCACCATTAGTTGATACACACCTTCTTAAGTTCTTTTTCACTGTACCCAAAAATGAGCGTATGAATAAAAAATTCTTTAATGAATCATTTGCATCAATATTTCCTGAGGTATTTAATTTTCCTACGACAGATTATGGTTATAAGTACTCAAAATATTCGTTCTTAGAACCTTTACGTAAGGCTAGATTTTATTCTAAAGCTATAGGTTGGCGTTTTGCGCCCAGTTTATTTACTCATGCTAATGCCGCTTATATAGATATGCAACATGCTATTAATGAGCGTCCTGACGTTAGAGGTTGTATAGATGAGTTATTAGCTGATTTAGCTCAACGTAACCTTGTCGATAATAAACGCATGTTTAGCTTCTTATCTGATCATAGAAATGGGCGTAATAACTATACTAAAGACATTATTAACCTAGCATCTCTCGAAGTGATTTTAAAGGCAGCTAACCTATGAAGATTATACATTTGGTAACGTCTTTGGGTTTTGGAGGATTAGAGCGCCGAATGGAAATTCTTTCTCTTTATCCTTCGATACAAAATGAGTTTATTTTTTGTGCACTGGGTAAAGGAGGCGCAACTTATGAAAAAATGCTGTCTTACGGAAGTAACGTTCATCTATTAAAATGCGATCCCAAAATTTTTAATTTTAGTACATATATTAAGCTTCGTAATTTCCTGAAAACACAGCGTCCAGATGTACTACATACTCATGGTGCTGAAGCCAATTTTTATGGGCATTTAGCTGCGGTTTCACTAGGTATAAAGACTCGAGTAGCAGAGGAGATTGGTATTCCTAGTCAAAGCAATATAGCGCGTGCAGTATTTTCTACAGTATTTAGGTTGCCTAAAGCCGTTATTGCCATGTCTCCTATTGTGAAAGATTTTTTGGCTAATGGTAATGTTGTGAAAAAAGAGAAGATTCATCTTGTTTATAATCCTGTACTTTTATCGGACAAACAAAAAAAATCTAATAATAGTGGTAAAGTTCGATTTATTTTTATCGGTAGGCTTGAAGAAGTTAAAAACCCTATAGGATTGCTACGAGCTTTTCATATGCTTCTATCTGAGCACCAAGATATAGAACTAACTTATGTAGGCGAAGGGCAGCAACGTGAAGAAATGGAGCTGTATATAAAAACTCATAATATTAGTGAATATGTTAGCTGTATCGGTTTCTCTTCTGATCCACTCAGTATTGCATTAGAGCACGATGTCGTTGTGCAGCCATCTCATTCTGAAGGCTTTAGTTTAGCACTTGTAGAAGCTATGAGCTGCGGTTTACCCGCGATAGTTACGCCAGTCGGTAGTGCGCTAGAGCTAATTGAAAATAATATTAATGGCTGGATCGTTAGTTCAAGCGAAGATCAATCCATTTTTAAGGGATTAAAAAACTCATTAGAGTCTAAAGATCGTCTTTTAAGTATGGGTAATATATCTGCTGATAGAGTTACTAGAAATCATGACCCTAAAATTTATGCTGAAAAACTAGATGGTTTTTATATCTCTTTAGGAGCTATGTCTTGAATATTCTATTTGTCACATGGGACGGTCCACAAGTATCCTATCTTGAAGGTCTCTTTTTGCCTATTTTTCAGGCTCTCAAATCAAAAGATATCCATTTCCATATACTACAGTTTACTTGGGGCGATACTGCAAGTATTGAAGCTAGACGTATAGCCTGTCAAAACGCAGACTGTAGCTACGAAGTAGTCAAAGTTATACGTAAGCCTGTAGCATTAGGGAGCTTGATGAGTGCTACACAAGGTAGTAAGTATATAACTCGAGCTATAAAGCAGCAAAATATAGACGTTGTTATGCCACGTAGCACTCTACCGGCATTGAGTAGCTTATTGGCTCTACGTAATCGTGGGGAGCGCTTAGTATTTGATGCTGATGGTTTACCACTGGACGAGCGCATTGATTTTTCTGGTCAATCATCGTCTGGGCTAGTATATCGGTTGCTCCGTGATATCGAAGCACAAGCAGTACGACGAGCTGATGTTGTCTTAACTCGATCAACCAAAGCAATAGATATTTTATTAGCGCGTGCAGGTGCACAGACCTCAAGTGATAAATTTCATGTGGTAACTAATGGACGGGATACTAGTGTTTATACTGTGGGATCTAGTAAATCCCGAGCAGCGACTCGAGAAAATTTAGGCTTAGCAGATAGTATACCTCTACTAGTATACGCAGGTTCTATCGGACCGCAGTATTGTATTAATGAAATGCTTAAGCTGTTTGAAATGATACTTGTAAAGGATTCTACTGCAAGGCTACTGATACTAACGGGGTCTCCTGATTTAGTTTACCAAGCGTTACAGTCTCGACCTGAGTTAATGAATTTAGTCATCGTTAAGTCGGTAGCTACAAAAGAAGTACCTATCTATCTAGCCTGTGCCGATCTAGGTCTAGCTTTTAGGCAACCTACTTTCTCTATGCAAGGAGTAGCCCCTATCAAGCTTGGAGAGTATCTGCTATGTGGCTTACCAGTGGTGGCAACTAAAGGTATCGGTGATACTCATGTTATTAGTAATGAAGTAGGTTACCTAGTTGAAGATGTGAGCGGTAGAGAGTTGCAGGAAGTGGCTGATTGGTTTATCGCTGACGTATTGCCAGCACGTACACAGATGCGAATGCAATGCCATCACGTAGGTGCTAAGTATTTTTCGCTTGAAGCTTGTGTTCAGAGTTACTACAGAGCACTAGCAAATGTAATACAGGATTAATATGAGTAAACGCATTTTAGTATTGACTAAATATCCACGTATGGGTGCTAGCTCTCGACTAAGAACTTTACAGTATCTTCCTTTACTTGAAGAAGAAGGCTTTGAGTTCACAGTTAAAAGTCTATTTGATGAAGATTATCTAAAAAAACTATATAGTCACCAGGGGCGTTCAAAGCCAGTCTTAGGCAAGCTATATTTAAAGCGTTTGTTAACGATATTTACAGTGAAAAGCTATGATGCTATTTGGATCGAAAAAGAAATATTTCCATCACTTCCGGCTTTGTTTGAACATATCCTAACTTTGCTCGGTATCAATTACATAGTGGATTATGATGATGCCATTTTTCATAATTATGACCTTTCTAATAATAAATTGGTTAAATTTTTCTTAGCTGAAAAAATTGATAAAGTGATGAAAAATGCTAGTTATGTTTTTGCAGGTAATGATTATCTTGCGGAACGTGCAAGACTTGCAGGAGCAAAAAAAATTCAGCTACTTCCTACTGTGATTGATCCTCTGAGATACCAAAAAAATAAACAAACAATCAATAAGCTTTTGACGGTAGGCTCTATTGGTTCACCCTCTACCGAAAAGTATATAGTAGAGATTTTACCTGAATTATTGATAGCATATCAGCAACAGCCATTCCGTTTGTTACTAGTTGGTGCAACTGTTGATAGCATGAAGAATTAATAGGTTTGGACGTGGATGTCCGTGATTGGCATGAACAGACTGAAGCTGAACTGATTAGCATCATGGATGTAGGTATCATGCCTCTGAAAGATGGCCCTTGGGAAAAAGGTAAATGCGGTTATAAGCTGATTCAATACATGGCCTGTGAAGTGCCTGTTGTTGCTAGTGATGTAGGTGTCAACTGTGAAATTATAGAGAATGAAACGGCTGGTCTATTAGCTAAAGAAATCTGACTGGTCTGATGCTTTGTTAAAATTGTTAGGATCTACTGAGTTACGCAAGAGCCATGGCAGAGCAGGAAGGGCGATAGTGGAAAGCAAGTACTCAATAGAAATTCAACTGCCTGTGCTTAAGCATATATTAAATGGTCTAGTGAAATAAATTATGGTTGACTTATCTTCAAGCCCATTACAGATTATTACTGCCTTTTTAGTTTTTCTATTCGGGTGTGATTTGACTCTATCGTTACGAAATTTTTTTTATGCTTCAACAAGTCGAGCTTTAGCGTTGTATCTTTGGCATACATTATTCTCTATAGTTTATTTAGTCTATACGCTTAATTTTGGTGGGTGATGCGATTGGCTATTATCGTTTGAGTTTTTCTCCTGAACTAGAGTTTGGATTAGGTACTGTTGGTTTATGGCTAATGACCTCTTTGTTCACACAGGGGTTTGGTCTCTCACTTCTCGGCACTTTTCTTGTCTTTCAAATTTTCGGGTTCATTGGTCTATTAGCTTTTGATGCTGCTCTAGAGAAGTAACACAATACAAATCTCGTCAGATACGTCGTCTAGCCACCTTAGTTGTGTTTTTACCTTCAGTTAGTTTTTGGTTGTCTGCCATAGGCAAAGACTCCTTATCTTTTATGGCAATGGGTTTAGCGCTATGGGCAGCGATGAGACTTAATCGTTGAGTAGTGCTGATGGTGATTGCTGTATTGATTATGCTATTTGTACGACCACATATTGCGGGTATGGGGGTGATTGGATTAGCCGGTTCTATGGTCTTCCAGCGTAAAACTTCTATTATTCAGCGCGTAGTTTTTGGTACTGCGGCTTTTGCAGCAACTGCAGTGTTAGTACCTTTAAGATTGAGTTATTCTGGAGTCGGTGAAGATGCTAGTTCTAGCGATGTAATGAGTTACATTGAAGGGCGTGAAGGACAAAACTTACAAGGTGGCTCTAGTGTAGATATTGCTAGTATGAGCTTACCTATGAAGCTGTTTACTTACTTATTTCGCCCTATGCCTTTTGAGGCAAATAGTATATTTTCGCTACTGGCATCAGTAGATAATATCATATTGCTATTTTTATTTATTGTAGGCATTCGAGCTGCTATACAAAAGAAACTACCGAGCCGGCTTGCTGAGCATAATAGAATTTTCCTGTGGATATACTGCTTTTTAGCTTGGATTATTTTGGCAATGACTACTGCTAACCTAGGTATAGCTATGCGTCAAAAATGGATGTTTGCTCCTATGCTTATATTCTTATTAATTTCTTTAATTGGAAAACAAAGAAGAATAATGACCATTGCAAATACAGATAGCTCGAATGTCAATTTTTCTCAAAATACAGCAAGGCTAAAGTAACCTATGAAATTCCTGATAATAGCAAGCTATCCAGCCTCTATCTTAAAGTTCCGTGGCGCACTAATTGCAGCGATACAAGATGCTGATTTTGAAATACATATTGCTGCACCCGAATTTCAAAATTTTCCAGAAGATATGGGTCAGCTAAAGGAGCTCGGATATGTTGTTCATAACATTCCTTTACAACGCACTGGAACTAATCCTATAACAGATGCAAAAACTTTGTTAGCTTTGTACAGGTTGATAAAAAGTATAAAACCTGATTATGTTATTGCCTATACTATAAAACCTGTGATTTACGGATTGCTAGCAGCAAAATTGGCCAAAGTTCCTCATCGATTTGCTTTAATTACGGGTTTGGGTTATGCATTTCAAGGTGCCGATGCGCAAAATTATAGAAAATCTAACTTACAAAAAATAATGCATCAACTTTATTCAACAGCATTAGCCTCTGCTCAAATAGTAATCTTTCAGAATCCTGATGATGAAGCCTTATTTAAAAAAATGAAAATTTTAAAGCTTGCAATACCAACCAAAGTCATTAATGGTTCAGGGGTAGATATTTCTGAATATAGTGTGCTGCCTTTTCCCACCAATAATAATGAACCATCATATAGATTTTTATTGATTGCACGACTGCTAGGAGATAAAGGGGTACGAGAATACGCACAGGCTGCTACTCTCGTTAAAGCCAAGTACCCACAAGCTCAGTTTGATTTGGTTGGCTGGATAGATGACAATCCTGATAGCATTCAACAACAGGAACTAGATAGCTGGATAGACGATGGCTTATTTATCTTTTGGGGTAAGCTTACTGATGTGCAGCCCGCTATTGCAGCATCCTCCGTGTACGTGTTGCCTTCATATCGAGAAGGTACACCGCGCACTGTATTAGAGGCAATGGCGATGGGTCGGCCTATTATTACCACTGATGCTCCGGGTTGCCGAGAGACCGTTGTAGATGGCTATAATGGCTACTTAGTTCCTGTCAAAGCTGTAGAAGAATTAGCCACTGCGATGGAACGTTTTATACTTGAGCCAAAACTTATTGGTCAAATGGGCAAGGCGTCACGCCAATTGGTGGAAGAAAAGTTTGATGTGGCTGCTGTCAATAAAGCCATGCTAGAAGCCATGGGCTTATAGTTTATATAATAGAGTTATAGGAAAAATAATGATAAAACGACTCTTTGATATCAGTGCTGCAACAGCAGCATTAGTAGTCCTATCTCCGGTATATGCCATCACTGCTTATAAAGTTAAAAAGAACTTAGGATCGCCAGTCCTGTTTCGTCAGACCCGTCCTGGTCTACATGGCAAACCCTTTGAGATGATCAAATTTCGATCTATGAAAGATGCCACAGATACAGCAGGTAATGAGTTACCTGATAGTGAGCGTCTGACTTCTTTTGGTCAAGCATTACGCAATAGCAGTCTTGATGAGTTGCCTGGATTATGGAATGTACTCAAAGGTGATATGAGCCTAGTCGGGCCGCGTCCGTTATTGATGGAGTATTTACCATTATACAATGAAGCGCAAAACCGTCGCCATAATCGTACGTCCCGGTATTACAGGATATGCACAAGTAAATGGTCGTAATGCGATTGGTTGGGACGAAAAGTTTGAGCTAGATACTTGGTATGTGGATAATCAGTCGTTATGGCTTGATATCAAAATACTATTTAAAACGGTCAAAAAAGTATTGGTCAAAGATGGTATCAGTGCTGATGGCGAAGCCACCATGAGTAAGTTCACAGGCTCCAAGAATCATCCTATTGTAGACAACAGCCATGAGTGAAGTCTATGCGGTGTATGGCGCTTCCGGTTGTGGGCGCAGACTTATGCCAGTCGCTGCTGAACAGTTAAATGGTTCGGGAAATACGAGCCAAATTGTATTTATTGACGATGCATTAACTCAAGACTCTAGCGTAAATGGCTATGTTGCCATGAACTATGAAAGATTTAAAAGTTTAGAACATGATAACAAATCAGTCCTCATAGCCATTGCTAATAGCAGTATTCGTCAAGTAATTGCAGATAAGTTGCTGAAAGATGGTATTTCACTTTGGACAGTGAAGGAGCAACCACTCTAATCATGGACGAAGTCAGTATCGGGGCAGGAGCCGCGCTCAGTCCATTTGTTACTATACGCGGCTAACGTTACTATTGGACAGTGCTTTCATGCCAATTTATATAGTTATGTTGAGCATGACTGCGTTATTGGTGACTATGTTACTTTTGCGCCACGTGCCAGCTGTAATGGCAATATTCATATTCATGACCATGCCTATATTGGTGCAGGAGCAGTGATCAAACAAGGCACGCCTGACAAGCCACTAATTATTGGTAAGGGCGCTATCGTCGGGATGGGTGCAGTAGTGACCAAAGATGTACCAGCGGGAGCGGTAGTGGTGGGCAACCCTGCACGCCCACTTCTTAAACAATAAAAGACGCATCATCATTCATCATAAAACCACTGAGACATCTATGCTAAACACCCCGTTTTCACCTTGGCCCAGTTTTACTCAAATCGAGGCCGATGCTGTCAGCCAAGTATTATTATCCAATAAGGTCAACTATTGGACAGGGCAAGAGTGTCGTCAGTTTGAGGCCGAGTTTGCTGAATGGGCAGACAGTAACTATGCCATTGCTATGGGTAATGGTACGTTGGCATTGGATGTTGCCTTGCAAGCGTTAGATATTGGTATGGGCGATGAAGTGATCGTGACGCCCCGCACCTTTATCGCTAGTATCTCGTCAGTGATTAATGCTGGCGCAACGCCTATTTTTGCTGATGTTGATGAAGCAACTGGCAATATCACGCCTGAGTCAATCGCCGCGGTATTGACGCATAAAACCAAAGGTATCGTCTGTGTGCATTTGGCAGGATGGCCTTGTGATATGGATGGCATCATGGCACTGGCAGAGCAGCACAATCTATACGTCATTGAGGACTGTGCGCAGGCTCATGGGGCACTTTATAAAGGTCGTAGCGTTGGTAGCATTGGTCATATTGGTGCGTGGAGCTTTTGCCAAGACAAGATCATGACCACAGGCGGTGAAGGTGGCATGGTCACCACCAATGATGAGCAAGCTATGGCGCAAGATGTGGGCGTACAAAGACCATGGCAAAAGCTACGCTGCTGTCTATGAAACTGAGCATCCACCCGGCTATCGCTGGCTACATGAAAGCTTTGGCACCAATTGGCGTATGACTGAGATGCAAGGCGTAATCGGCCGTATTCAGTTAGACAGAATGAGCGATTGGACGGCCAAGCGCACTGCCAATGCGCATGCTATATTGGATGCATGTACTAAATGGGAAACAAAAAAGAGCTACCTTTCAGTACCGAGATTAGAGGTCTCTTCTCTATTTTCGGATTCTAAACATGCCTATTATAAACTCTACGTTTATGTACAGGCAGAGAACCTACCTGATGAGTGGTCGCGCGACCGTATTATTCATGAAATGAATGAGCAAGGCGTGCCTTGTTTTTCCGGGTCCGCTTCTGAAGTTTATTTAGAAAAAGCATTCGACAATATAGGTTTACGCCCAGAGCCTAGATTACCAGTGGCAAAACAGTTAGGCGAGACCAGCTTGATGTTTTTAGTGCATCCTACGCTTACAGCGGCAGAGATAGAAAAAACGGTAAAGGCGATCGATCTTGTATTCACGAAAATATATCAATCAGAAGCCTAATGTTTCTTAGGCTTTTGATTAGCAAGTTTTATCACATGCTAGGATTTTGTAGCGTACACAGGTACAATATTACTCTCAGTCAAAGGTTGACGACACAAAAGGCAGGCACGCAAGTATTGGCGAGCGCTGTCTTTATTTTTTTATACCGCCCCCTCTATTGGAGTTCATATGTCTATCGAGCCTACTGCCCAAGAGCCTGCCGTTGTTTTGGACGGCAAAGCACTTGCCAAACAAATAGAACAGCAATTACGCACACGCGTGGATGCTATCAAGGATAAAACGGGACGTACACCAAGCTTGGCGACAATATTGGTCGGTGAAGATCCAGCGTCAGCCACCTATGTGCGTATGAAAGGTAATGCCTGTAAGCGGGTTGGTATGGACTCTATCAGAGTTGAGATGCCAAACGATACCACCACTGAGCAACTGATGGCAAAGATTGACGAGCTAAACAACAATCCTGACGTGCATGGTATTTTGCTGCAACATCCAGTGCCTGCACATATCGATGAGCGCGCTTGTTTTGAGCAAATTGACTTGGCAAAAGACGTCGATGGTGTGACTTGTCTTGGCTTTGGTCGTATGGCGATGCAGCAGTCTGCTTATGGCTCATGTACACCGCAAGGCATCATGCATTTATTAGCGCACTATGATATTGAGCTTGTCAGGAAAAGAAGCGGTCGTAGTAGGTCGCAGTGCCATTTTGGGTAAGCCAATGGCAATGATGCTATTGAACGCCAACTGTACCGTTACTATTTGCCATTCAAGAACGCAAGACTTGGCGGCTCATATCAAACGCGCTGATATCGTCGTGGGTGCAGTGGGCGTGCCTGAGCTGATCAAAGCAGAGTGGATTAAAGCAGGGGCAGTAGTAATTGATGCTGGCTTCCACCCAACAGATAACGGCGGCGTTGGTGATATCGAAATGCAAGGCGTTGAAAACATCGCTAGTGCTTATACGCCAGTACCAGGCGGTGTCGGACCAATGACAATTAACACGCTTATTCGTCAAACGGTCGATGCAGCCGAAAAATCAGCAGGTTTGGCTATCAGCTAAGCGACGAGTCATACGAGTGCTGATCGCCAATGGATAAGAGGGTCTGAGGCAACACAGACTCAGGCCAAATCAACCACATCTCAGTTGATAGGACCTAAACATGGCTAAAAAAAACGTCGGTATTCATGAGCGATTACAAGGTATTGGTAGAGAGTTTGTCGATATCTGTCATTACGTGATCTTGTTTTTAATCAGTGTGGTGGTGGTTTGGACTGCGGGCAAAGAGTTTATATACATCATCCAAAAAGGCACAGCAGATCTAAAAGATATCTTGATGTTATTTATTTATCTTGAGCTGCTGGCGATGATAGGGATTTATTTTAAGACCCATCGTTTGCCCGTACAGTTTTTGATATTTATTGCTATAACGGCGTTGTCACGACATTTGGTCGTTGATGTGCAAGCGGTTTCGGACTATTTTCATCTGTGGCTATTGGCGACAATCTCCGTGGCTATCATGCTGTTAAGTGCTGCTATCGTGGTGCTGACATGGACGGCAAAGACATTTGGGCGACCAGAAGACAATCTTGATCAGCAATATGCCAACCTAGCAGCCAAAGCGATGTTACCTGACAATGCACAAGTACCGGACAGTTATACCAAGCATCGCCGAGAATAAAAGTTTATTAACGGTATAAAAAAAGCTACCTATAGAGGTAGCTTTTTTTGCATTGCATGTTGCAGCACAGCCATTTAGATCATAACCATTTAGGTCACAGCCACTTTAAGCGCTTAAAGTTGTAATACAAGAAGCTACACAAAGCGATGATAATGATCATGATCACGAAGTAAGCATATTTCCAATGTAGCTCAGGCATAAAATCAAAGTTCATTCCATAGATACCCGCTATGGCTGTAGGCACTGCCAAGATACCAGCCCAAGCAGCAAGCTTACGTACCACTTCGTTCTGTCCCATATTGACCATGGCCATATAGGTATTCATTACCACGCTTAGCATCTCGTTAAGACCATTAATCGCATCCAATGAATGCAGCAGATGGTCATTCACATCGCGAAAATAGGGCTTTGCTGCTTGAGAAAAGCCAGAAACCAGCTCGCTTTTTTTATGATTGATAAAAAAGCTACAGATGTCTTGTACGGGTAAAATAATGGCACGCATATGTACCAGCTGTGATTTAAGCTCATACAGATTTTTTAGCGTGCCTTTATCAAATTCATACGTAAAGACATAGCGCTCTTGCTCACGCAAATACCGACCCAAGCGATCAGTGATCGGCATATAGTTATCCACGATAAAATCGAGAATGGCATGGAGTACAAAGATTGGACCCATGCGTAGCTTTTCAGGACGGCGATGGCAATGCTCACGGACAGGCGCATAAGAATTTGACGGGCCGTTACGAATGGTAATGAGATAGTTCTTGCCCATAAATATCGCGGTGGTGCCATAGCGAATAATATTATCTTCAAGCTTGGCAGTCCGCAGCACCACAAACACCATATCATTGTCGTAGTTTTCAACTTTGGCGCGCTGATGATCAGCGAAGGCATCTTCAATTGCCAGCTCATGGAGCTCAAAGGCTTCTTTGACTTTAACCATGGTTTCTAAGCTAGGATCATACAAACCCAACCAGATAAATTGACCATTGTTGCTCAAAGCACGACTGACATCAGTGAGCGAGATTTGATCAAGTTTTTGACCCGTTTTACGCGAATAAGAATAGCAATTGACTACTTCATCAGAACTGGAGGGCTCGATATCTTCATAGCGCTCAGAGTCTGGATCATAGACTGTCATCGTCTCGATCGTGTCCTCTGTCGTCGCGTCTGCATCGCCATAAATATAACTGTCATCATTGTCTAAATAAAGATGCTTGTCATTCATATTGGCATAAAGACGATTGACGTTGGAGTTAGGTGCAATACGCGCTGCTTCTTTGATCAACGGATCGTTATTGTTTTCCATACACCCTCCCTTAATTAAGTAAAAAACCAGTAATAATTAGAAGTCATAATACGTACAGTTACAGCGCGTAGCTTTTTAAGGTGTCAATATCAACCAAGCTCAATAGGCTTTCGTGACAGGCTTCAAGCTTTATTTGCGGTGCAATATCAAAGTCTAGCGCTTCGACCCAGCGTAAGGCACAGATACACCAGTAATCGCCTGGCTTTAAACCTTCAAAGCCATATTCAGGCAGGGGGGTGATAAGATCATTACCGCGACTGGCTGAAAAGTTTAAAAACTCGCTGGTCATCTTGGCACAAACTGTGTGCTGACCGACGTCATGATTGCCAGTATGACAAAAGCCGTTGCGATAGTAGCCAGTGATAGGATCGAAACAGCAGCTGGCAAGCGCTGTTCCTAAGACATTGGCTTGGTTATTGGCAGGGTTTGGGTGATAATCAGATGACATAAGGCTTCCGAGATAAAAATATTCGTTAGTGTAACATGAGTCTACGCCAAAGGCGGTGTTCTAACTGACGCTGTGAGTTTCTTTATGGTTAACAACATACGTTATCGTCGTTAATGAGAACACTCTCTATAGTTCGCTAGAATCTTTTGGCTGACAGCAAGAATTGAGCGGTAATTAGATAGTAATTGTGGCGAATTGTCACTAGGCGAACCCTAACTGCTATGCTAAACTAAAGCGTAAAATGCCTTGATGGTTTATCCGGGCTTATTCGCTTATCGATATTTATCGGTGTATAAAAATACTCGTCTTATCATTCTAAATTATACTTATTACTCACCCTTTTGCGGCTACCTAGTTTGTTTATAAATAATTGGGTCAATGATGTTGTGCGTTAAAAATAAAAAATACGCTATATTAATGCCCTTATAAACACATTATTTAGGTACCGCATCAGTATCGCGTTTTTGGTAAGCGCTACGCCAAACAAGGATTTATTGTGTCTGTCAGTTCTGATTCTGCAAAACTCGTCCAGTCAAATACTATCAATAATGCAGCAACGCCGCCTGCTGAAAGCGACGCGATGCTCAATCAAAAGCGTTCTTTTGGTCACTTTTCTAGTGATGTTGCCAATAGTTGGTTACTACCTGATGGGGTAGTGGACGTGCTGTTTGAAGATGCGCATAAGCAAGAAGTGCTTAGACATCGGTTGACGCAGCAGCTCATCACGCATGGCTATCATCTGGTAAGTCCGCCGATGATTGAGTTTACCGAATCGCTACTGAGTGATGCTTCAGAAGATTTAAAGCGTCAAACCTTTAAGATCATCGATCAGCTAACTGGTCGTTTGATGGGCGTACGTGCTGATATCACGCCGCAAATTTTGCGAATTGATGCGCATCACGGTGGGACTGGTATCGCACGATATTGCTATGCGGGTGACGTCATCCATACTTTGCCGTCAGGGCTTTTTGGCTCACGTACGCCACTACAGTTGGGTGCGGAGATATTTGGTTGCGCGTCACTGACCGCAGACATCGAGCTTATCGATGTACTATTCAATATGGTAAACACGCTGAATATGAGTGCTGTTCTACATATTGATTTGGGTCATGTCGCCATATTTAAGCGGTTGGCTGAATTGGCGCAATTGCCAGAGGGTGATGCCGAACAGTTGATGCATTTGTATGCTAACAAAAACCTGCCAGAGCTAAAACAAGTGTGCCGTGCTTTGCCAATGGGTGATGACTTTTATGTATTGGCACGCTTCGGACATGATATTGAAAACCTACTGGCTAAGCTATCAGCAACCGCTCAGCAAGACAGCCAAATTGTCACAGCAATTGATGAGCTACAACGCTTAAAAACGCATTTACAAGAACAATGGCAATGCCAAGTTAGCATCGATGTGACAGAGTTGTCAGGCTATCATTATCACACGGGTATCGTCTTCAATGGTTATATCAATAGTGAGACTCAGCCATTAGTACGCGGTGGTCGTTTTGATGGTATGCAAAGCGGTAGTCAATTAGCAGGACATCAGCCGCGTGAAGCGACTGGTTTTAGTATGGATGTTAGCCGCTTACTTGCTCATACTCAGCTTGATGCCCCGATCACCGTATTGGTGGATTATGACGCGTTAAGTACAGTGAAACATGAGCAAAAACAGGTATTGCTACAACAAGTTGAAAGTTTGCGCCAGCAGGGTTACCGCGTCACTATGCCGCTGAATGCCGAAGACCGTCCAACCGATATAACGCATCAGCTAACGCTTGTAGACAATCAATGGCAGCTACAAACCCTATAAGTACGAGACATCTAAGCGTTTATTGATAAGCGCCTATTGAATGATTCGGTCATTGATTGACCAAAAACAGATTGTAAAAAAGGCATCGCTTTTCAAAGTTACTGTTAATTAGTGAATGAATAAATGATGTTGTTTTAATTAAAATTATCGTGGTTTTTAAACCATTATTGCACACACCTCAATACATAAAGGTAAGGATTGATCATGGGTAAGAATGTTGTAGTTTTGGGTAGCCAATGGGGCGACGAAGGTAAGGGTAAGATTGTTGATTTACTTACCGAAAAAGCCTCAGCAGTTGCTCGCTTTCAAGGCGGTCATAACGCTGGTCACACATTGGTCGTCGATGGCAAAACCACCGTCCTACATTTAATCCCATCAGGCATTTTACGTGAAGGCGTGACCTGTTTTATCGGTAATGGTGTGGTGCTAGCACCTGATGCTCTTCTAAAAGAGATGAAAGAGTTAGAAGATAACAACGTCCCAGTACGTGAGCGTCTACGTATCTCTCCAAACTGCCCACTGATCATGCCTTATCACGTGGCACTTGATCAAGCGCGCGAAGCCAAGCGCGGCACTGGCAAAATTGGAACGACAGGTCGCGGTATCGGACCTGCCTACGAAGATAAAGTAGCTCGCCGTGCGATCAAGCTTGCTGACTTATTCCGCAATGACTTAGAAGAAAAGCTACGTAACTTAATTGAATACCATAACTTCCAGTTGACTGAATACTACAAAGTTGACGCGATTGATTTTGATGAGACGTTCAAGCTTTGCCAAGAGTGGAAAGAAGAGATCAAAGGTATGGTTACCGATGTCACTGAAGACCTAAATCAGTTACGTCTTGCTGGCAAAAACCTGATGTTTGAAGGTGCTCAGGGCACGTTACTTGATATTGACCATGGTACTTATCCGTTTGTAACCAGCTCAAGCGTGACTGCTGGTGGCGTATCAACAGGTACTGGTATCGGTCCGTTGTATTTAGACTACGTATTAGGAATTACTAAAGCTTATACCACACGTGTTGGTAGTGGTCCGTTCCCAACCGAGTTGTTTGACGATGTTGGTGCTCACCTTGCCAAAGTTGGTCATGAGTTTGGTGCAACGACTGGTCGTGCGCGCCGCTGTGGTTGGTTTGATGCCGAAGCATTACGCCGTGCCGTAGTATTGAATTCACTGTCTGGTATTTGCTTAACCAAGCTTGACGTATTGGATGGTCTAGAAGAATTGTTAATTGGTGTGGGTTATAACCTACCTGAAACTGAGTGTGCAGGTGCACATGATGCTGAATTCTACGAGTCAGTCACGCCAAAGTATGAAACGCTACAAGGCTGGAGTGAGTCAACCGTTGGTATTACTAACTATGACGATCTACCAGAAAACGCTAAAAAATATATCAAGCGTATCGAAGATTTAATCGGTTGTCCTGTTGATATTATCTCAACGGGTCCTGATCGTGAAGAGACTATTGTACTTCGTGACCCATACGACGCATAAGCGTAGGTAGCCAATTACAAAGCTGTTACTGTGTCAGCTTTATATTCGTCCCACTATAATAGATTGACCAATAAAACCCCATTGCTAAGCATTGGGGTTTTTGTTTGTATGAATGTCATGACTCTATTGGCAATTTAAAACGCCTAAGTTCATGTTTATGCAAGGTGTAATCATAAATTAACCCTATCATTTATAGTCTTAATCATTATAATAGGCAGCAATCCTATATTGGCCAAGTTGGCGCTCATGTTTTTGATTGCCAAGCCATGAGTCGATCAAATCGACGCATGCCAACATAGCGGCTAAAAACAAAGCAGTTACTATTTTATTTTTTATCGAGTTTATTATTTATTAGGAGCTTTTTATGGCTAACGAACGTACTTTATCTATCATCAAGCCTGACGCAGTTGCTGGCAACCACATCGGCGCTATCTACAGCCGTTTTGAAGAAGCGGGTCTAAAAATTGTTGCAGCTAAAATGCTACAACTTGATGATGAAAAAGCAGGCGGTTTTTACGCAGAGCATGCTGAGCGTCCATTTTACAATGATTTAAAATCTTTCATGATGTCAGGTCCAGTATTGGTATCAGTACTAGAAGGCGAAAACGCGATCGCTAAGCATCGTGAAATCATGGGTGCAACCAATCCAAAAGAAGCCGCTGAAGGCACTATTCGTGCTGACTTTGCAAGCAGCATCGATGAAAACGCGGTACATGGTTCAGATTCAGCTGAATCAGCAGCACGCGAAATCAGCTATTTCTTCAGCGATGATGAAGTTTGTGCACGTACGCGTTAATAGCGGCAATCATTGACATAACTATTATTCGTTTTAGCGGTGATTAATAAGCCATTATTAATCATTGGCGTCGCAAAACGGCTTATATCTGATGGGTATAAGCCGTTTTAATACTTCTAATAGTGATATTCTTGATTGAAATTATCGGTTTTATCCCTCATTATTGGTTTTAATCAGCGTTATCAATCCCTTATCAGCATAACTTTATTGAATTTTTTATCAATCACTGAGTAAGTCAATAAAGTTTGCGTTGATAGCGGATTGCTCATGCACTGCATCATTCATAGCGTATAGCAACGTTCACAAATAATTGCATTGATCCTCCACGCTCATGCAAAAAGGTTATCTATTATGTCAACTGTTCAAGCACCAACCCAGCACATTCCTACTAAGACTAAGCTTACCGATAGCATTAAGTTAGTAGATGAGGCGCACGCCAAGACCAATCTATTGGGCATGACCCAAGCACAATTGGCTGATTACTTTAAAAGTATCGGTGAAAAGCCATTTCGTGCGACCCAAGTCATTAAGTGGATTTATCAGCATGGCGTAACAGACTTTGAGCAAATGACCAATTTGAGCAAATCATTGCGTGATAAGTTGTCGCTCAATGCCTGTGTCGTACCGCCTAAGGTTATTCATCGTCAATATAGCGATGACGGTACGCGTAAATGGGTATTTGAAGTCACGGGTGGCTCATTGGTTGAGACGGTATTGATTCCAGCAGATGACAGCAAAATTAATGGCCGTAAAACGTTATGCGTGTCTTCACAAGTAGGCTGTGCGCTAGACTGTAGTTTTTGTAGTACAGGCAAACAGGGTTTTGAGCGTGACTTGAGTGCGGCTGAGATTATCGGACAGTTATGGGTGGCCAACGCTTCTTATATGACGGACGAAAACGAAAGCTTAGAAAACGTCGATCACAGCTTATGGGAAAACAATGTCACTAACGTCGTGATGATGGGTATGGGCGAGCCGTTATTAAACTACAAGCCAGTGGTTGGTTCAATGGAGATCATGCTCAGCGATCATGCTTATGGGTTGTCTAAGCGCCGAGTAACCTTGTCAACGTCGGGTGTCGTGCCAAAAATGTATCAGTTATCGCAAGATCTCGACGTGGCATTGGCTATCTCACTGCATGCGCCTAATGATGAGCTGCGTAATGAATTGGTGCCCATTAATAAAAAGTACCCGCTAAATGAGCTTATCGCTGCTGCAAAAAACTACGTCTATGATGTCAATCCACGTCACAAAAAACACGTGACCATTGAATACGTGATGCTTGATGGGGTCAATGACAGTAATGAGCATGCAAACCAGCTGGTGGCGTTATTAGAAGGGTTGCCAAGTAAGATTAATCTTATTCCATTCAATCCGTTCCCGCATGCACCGTACGACAAATCAAGCAACAATCGCATTCATGCGTTTAGCAATATACTTAGCGAAGCCGGTTTTGTCTGTACCATTCGTCAAACCCGCGGTGATGATATTGATGCGGCTTGCGGTCAGTTGGTGGGACAGGTTGCCGACCGTACTCGTCGTTCAGCTGCTTGGCAACAAAGCATCAAAGATCGTGAAACGGTTTAGAGCCCATACTCAACTCAATTGAGCAAAACGATCTAGCGAAATGTTGATAAATAAGACAATTACTTTTTCATCTCGAAGATTTAGTTGTCTTTTATCTATCACAATGGTAATAAAAATGTAGCAATAACGATCGAAATTGATAAGCTTAGCAATTAATGACAACTAAATTGTACTTATGGGGTCTAAATCTATTAAACTGATGCCTCGAGGATCGAACGCACTGACTCACAGTTTTATGATGGCGGCTATGATGATTTCTAAAAATTCTTGTCAGATTGAGTATCAAAACCCATTTTTTACAGACTATAAAGTATCGCGTGCAGTACCTACTAAAGCTACGATGCCAAAATATATGGTACTGGCGGCCATGTTAGCAGGATTGCTACTCACAGGTTGCCAAAGCACGCCTACTAGCGAGTTTGCAGATAGCAACCCTTATCAAACGTCCACGCGTCCCAATGACACTCGCAACTTAGACAAACAAGAAATCGCGCGCGTGCGTACCTCACTTGCTGCACAATATATCCGAAAAAATGAGCTCGACACCGCACAGCAGCAGCTTGAAAAAGCCTTTGCTGCTGATAGCCGTTACGCGCCAGCCTATGATATGATGGGTGTTTTGCTGCAGCAAGAGGGCAGCCGCATCAATCTTCAAAAAGCCGATCAGTATTTCAAAAAAGCCATTACGCTTGACAAAGATTTCGAGCAAGCAAACAATAACTATGGCGTTTATTTGTCACAAATGAAACGCTATCGTGAGGCCGCCGAGCAGTTTGAGATTGCAGGCGCTGCATTGGGTTATGATGGCCGTATTGGCGCTTTAGAGAACTTAGGGCGTACTTACCTTCAGCTAGGTGAGCGCGACGCCGCGGCTAAAGCCTTTTTACGCGCACTCGATGGCAATCGTAATAGCATTATTGCCCACATCGAGTTGGTAGATTTATTGCTCGATCAACATCGTGTGCCACAAGCGCAAAGGCTGTATGATGAGACGTTGGTATTGGTGCAAGGGCAAGGTATTAGCCCGCGCTTGCTATTACAAGGAATCAAACTTGCTGCTGTACAAAACAATATAAAAACACGCCAGCAATTGGCACAGCAGCTTTTATCCGCTTATCCATTAAGCGATGAAGCAAAACAACTTAAGACTTGGCTTAATAATCCAGAGGCACCATGGAAATGACCACCCCATCATCAAACACTCAATCTAACGCTCAGGGATCATTTGGTGCAACGTTGCAGCAAGCCCGTAAAAAGAAGCAAGTCAGTTTAGACGAAGCGGCCGGCGAGTTATTCATTTTAAAGCGTCATTTACAAGCGCTAGAAGATGAAAATTTTTCTGATTTGCCGCAACCAGCGTTTGCCCGTGGTTTTGCCATTAATTATGCCAAATACTTGGGGTTGGACCCCGTAAAAATAGCGAGCAGCTTTGATACTGCTTATCCTAATGAGCTCAAAGTACAAGCGTCAAGTAATACTGACACGCCGCTACGCCCGATGGGCACGTTACAACGCGATACGCACAGTCGTATTCGTTTTAATCCTTTACTGATCATCGCTGTTATTGGTGTCATTGTATTGGCTATATTTTTGTTCCGTATGGTGAGCCATGCAAGCAAAGAGCACAATGAAGAACCTGTAGCGACCACCGAAGACATCACTGCCACAGAGCAGGCACAAGGTGCTGCGATCGATGATTCTGATATTGGTTCTTCAGGCTCTGCGCTGAATTTGGGCGGTACGGATGCAAGCGAGGCGAATCTAGAAGTCACCCTGACTGATACGACCAATGTTACGATTACTGATGCCTCTGGTAATAGTCTTATGACGGGTGCTCAGACGGCTGGTAATTATACCTTATCAGGTGTACCACCATTTAACGTGCAAATTGATGATGTCGATAATGTCAGTTTGATGCTCAATCAACAAGCGGTTGCTTTGGACACTTATACAACGGATAACCAAGCCAGTTTTGAGTTAGCACCTTAACTTCAAAGCTGTCACTGACCGCTATTAAAAGCTACTATGAGTGTGTTTTTTCTCCGTTTTCTCGCTCCAATTTAAGGGTTTGTCTATGTCAACGTCAGCGCCTATTAACCGTCGTCTTACCAAAAAAATATATGTCGGTGATGTCGCGATTGGTGGTGATGCGCCGATTAGTGTACAGAGCATGACCAATACAGATACATGTGATGTAGCAGCAACGGTCGCACAAATTGAGCGCTGCGTCGAGGCAGGTGCTGATTTGATGCGCGTGTCAACGCCCACGATGGACACGGTCAAAGCGTTTGGTGAAATCCGTAAGCTGGTCAGTGTGCCATTGATAGCGGATGTCCATTTTGATCATAAAATTGCCTTAGCGGTTGCTGAAGCAGGGGCAGACTGTTTACGGATTAATCCGGGTAATATCGGTAGCGATGCCAAGGTACGTGAAGTAGTTGCTTGCGCCAAATATCACAATATTCCTATTCGTATTGGCGTCAATGCTGGCTCTTTAGAAAAAGACATTCAGCGTAAATATACAGAGCCAACGGGCGAGGCGATGCTCGAATCAGCCATGCGTCATATTGATATATTAGAGCGTCTGAATTTCGATCAATATAAAGTTTCTGTCAAAGCCAGTAATGTGTTTTTGACCATGGATGCTTATCGCTTAATATCCGCAGAAATTGACAATCCACTACATTTGGGTGTCACCGAAGCTGGCGTCTATCGAACGGGTGCCGTAAAGTCCGCCATTGCTCTTGGTGGTTTATTACTAGATGGTATTGGCGACACGATCAGAATATCACTGGCCGCAGAGCCTGAAGAAGAAATAAAAATCGGCTTTGATATTCTAAAATCATTGAATATTCGTTCCAATGGCGTCAATTTCATTGCTTGTCCAAGCTGCTCTCGTCAAGAGTTTGACGTCATCAAAGTTATGACCGCACTAGAGTCGCGTTTAGAAGATATTCGTGAGCCGCTTAATCTGTCCGTCATTGGTTGTAAGGTTAATGGGCCAGGCGAAGCCAAAGAAGCTGATATCGGCATTGTTGGGGCCGCGCCAAAATCACTGGTATATCGAATGGGGGAAAAGAGCCATTTGATCGACACCAATAACTTGGTTGATGAGATAGAAGGCATGGTACGCGCACACGCAGAGGTTTTGGCCAAAAAGCGTGAGAATGAAATTATTCGAGTCAAATAAACCACGGTATTATCGTGCACTTTGATATAAGCCTTACTATAATAATGTAGCCTGACTGAACACAAGGCTCAGTTGCGGCACAAAAACAATAATAGCAAGTTTGTTAGAAATTTTAAGGATACGACCGTACCATGATTAAAGCAATTAAAGGGTTCAACGATATTTTGCCAGAACAGTCTGCGAAATGGTTGCATTTAGAGGCAATATTGGCAGATGTGATGGGCAGATATGGCTATGAGCATATCCGTTTGCCAATCGTTGAGCAAACCGACTTATTTGCACGGGCTATTGGCGGCGCAACCGACATCGTCGAAAAAGAGATGTACAGCTTCACTGACAAATCTGATCCACCAACGCCATTGGCTTTGCGTCCAGAAGGAACAGCAGGTGTTGTACGTGCCGTAATTGAGCACAATCTATTACGTGGAGATACGCCGAAGTTATGGTACATCGGCCCCATGTTTCGTTATGAGCGTCCACAAAAAGGGCGCTATCGTCAGTTTCATCAACTGGGCGTAGAGAGCTTTGGTAGTGCACTACCAGACGCTGATGCTGAACTCATTGCTATGACGCATTTGATGTGGCAAGAGCTGGGTCTAAAAGATGAAATGTCCTTGCAACTTAACAGTTTGGGTGAGCTGGACGAGCGTTACGCGTACCGTGAAGCGTTGGTTGCTTATTTAACGGATAAAAAAGATCAGCTCGATGAGGATAGCAAACGCCGTCTAACGACCAATCCGCTTCGTATTTTGGATAGCAAAGAGGCGAGCACGCAAGCCATATTGGCAGACGCGCCAAAGCTTGCTGACTTTTTGGGTACCGAGAGTTTGGCACATTTTGAACAAGTGCAAACGTATCTGACCGCACTCGGTATTGAGTTTGAAATCAACCCGCATTTGGTGCGCGGTCTTGATTATTATAATAAGACCGTTTTTGAGTGGGTGACTGACAAGCTTGGTAGCCAAGCCACCGTTTGTGCAGGCGGTCGCTATGATGGGCTGGTTGGACAATTGAAGTCTATCGGGACAGATAGCAATAAACCTATAAAATCTGAGCCTGCTATTGGGTTTGGGATGGGGCTTGAGCGCTTATTGTTACTTATGGAAGCGGTAGCACCGATTGCGGATATGCCTGTTTGTGATGTATTCGTGGTTGCCCATCCAGAGGTTTATAGTGCTGGTATTGGTTACGCTCAAAGCTTACGCTACAGCCGTCCTGATGTGCGAGTCAAAATGGCGAGTGCGACGAGTCTAAAAGCACAAATGAAAAAGGCAGATAAGTCGGGCGCTGCAATGACGGTTATTATCGCGCAGCAGGAGCTTGATGATAATACTATTAGCATTAAAGACATGCAGACAGGTGAGCAACAAACGGTCGCACAAGATTGGCTGTCAAATAAAGACAATTTTTCTTGCGGTTAATGGTTTAGTTCGCTGCATGAGCAGTCATATCTGCTAATACACTGTTGGTTTTGACCTTAGTTAAGGCAACAGTGACAGCAATTTAATAACAATTTTATCGGGTAAATACGTATGGCTCTGACACCAAATTCGCCAAATGCAGACAGTTCAATGCAAGCGTTAAAGCAATATGGCAGTTATATTGTCACTGCAATTTTATTGGCGCTGGCCGCTTATTTTGGCTGGACTTATTGGCAGAATAACCATGCGCGAGTAGATACCGTGGCAGCCGATCATTATGCCGACATTCAGCGATTAAATGAAGAGGTCAGTTTGGCCTCACAAAATCCAGATTTAGAGGCAGAGGCAAAAGACGCACTGACTCAGAACCGTACACTGCTTAATAAAGACATTGATGCGCTTGTCAGTAAGCATGGTGATTCAGTCTACGCTTGGCAGGCGCTGATGATTAAAGCGCGTCAACAAGTCGATAGTAATGAGCTTACTGAGGCCAGTGAAACGCTCAAGAAAGCATTGACCATCGATTTGGGTGATGCAGGTTTACAGTCAATCACTCGCTTGCGTTATGCAACAACGCTATTGGCAGCAGGCGATGCAGATGCTGCATTAACAGAAGCCAGTAAAGACATGCCAAGCTCGTTTGAACCTAGCCAGCAAGAACTGCTTGGTGATATTTATTTGGCTCAAGGCAATAAAGACTCAGCGATTAAGTCATACAATAATGCGTGGGATCTATTACGTGACCGTCAAGAAACGCGTGCAGTACTGGCATTAAAAATGGAAAGTTTGGGTATCGTACCTGAGCGTATTGACGAGCAAGCTAGCCTTATTCAACAGCCAACTGCACCTGCGCCGCAACTAGAAAGCGCTGCCGAAAGTGCCCCTGTTGAGGTGGCACCGTAATCGTATCGCAATAAGCGCTATTGACTAATAATAGCTTTAGCATTTTACCTAATAATCAACAATTTATTTGTAGTGAGAACCTATAATGACTCAATCTATTCGCGCGAGCAAAATGTTAAAAGCTAAAACCCTCAAAACGACGGTTATGCATGTGGCAGTACTAGCAGTAATGAGCACTGCGGTGATTGGGTGTAATCGCGGTATCAAACCCGTTGTCAATGATCCAGTAAAGCTTGTGCAAATTGCTCAGCCTATCAGTGTTCTACAACCTGTATTTAGCACAGACGTCGGCAATAAAAAAGCCAGCAAAAAAGATCCTTTAGACTTGCAAGTAGGTTATGCCAATGGGCAGATCGTAACGGCCTCTCGCGGTGGCGATCTCACCGGTTTTAATAGTGCAGGCGAGCGCGTATGGTCAGTTGAAGTAGGCGATCAAATCACAGGCGGCGTGGCTTTAGATGCTTTGAGCCAAACAGCGATTGTGAGTACGCGCAGCGGACAGGTCATGGCATTTGATAGCGCCACTGGTGCAAAACGTTGGCAAAAGCAGCTGTCAGGAACGGTCTTGACACCAGCGCTTATCACCAACAACCGCGTTATCCTATCAGCAAATGATGGCTTCTTGCATGGATTGTCACTACAAACGGGTCAATCAGTATGGCAGTTTGCCACACAAGTACCTGCTATCAGCGTACGTGGTAGTGCGGCGCCCACTTTGTTAGACAGTAAAACAGCACTATTAGCGACGGCTGATGGACGCCTGCATGCCGTGACAACTGACAGTGGTTTGCCGCAGTGGTCAAGACGCATCGGCGTTGGTACTGGTAGCAGCGAAGTCGAGCGCATGAGCGATGTCGATGGCAAGCCTATCGTCGATAAAAACCAGCTATTTGCTATCAGTTATAGTGGTCAGTTGCTTGGTATTGATTTGGCATCGCGTCAGGTCATGTTCGTTAACGAGCTTGCTAGTCTAAAATCATTGGCAGTTAACAATCAGCAAGTGATTGCGACAGGCCTAGACGGCAAAGTAGTTGCTTATAATCGAACCACAGGCGAGACGCTTTGGGAAAATGAAGAGCTGGCGTATCGTCAATTAACCAACCCCGTGATGATTGGTAACTATATCGCCGTTGGTGATTTGGACGGTGTGGTGCATTTATTCGATCCTGCTAGCGGAAAAATCGTTAGCCGCGTAGAGACTAAAGGTGCGTTGAGTAGCTTGCAGGTGCAGGGTAGTCGCTTAATGACTCAAAGTACGTCAGGTCAGATCGCTATTTGGCAATTGGCCCGTTAAGTTTTTTGGGTGGCGCTGAGTCAGATTATAGATTTAAGCATCAGCATTTGACCAACTTAATAATGGTAATATCATAAAATATAAACAGAAACGCTGCTCGGTCAGCGTTTCCTGCTTTGTGTAAATTGCTTGTTTAAATCTAAGCTTTCGCGTACTCTATGCGTCCGGCGCGCTATAGGCGTCATCCATATGTTTAGTAGATTTAATCAAAAAATGCTGTTCTGCGATCACTTTTTTCGATGTCTTTAACTATCAATAGTACTCAAAAAAAGCGTTAGAACAATTAATACAAAAAATGGCTATCAAAATGACGCCTCTTTTATTTTGGACTGGCGGTAGGGTTTGTATATAATGTAATCAAACCCGACACTTTCTGCTAGTCGCACTATAATTGACTATTATTTTTTCAATGTTTTATCATTCATTTTAATTGGCGGGCAAGTACAGTATATTCATGATAGCTTTAGAAGAATAAATGTACGATCCGTTATTATGCCTTTCACTGAGAGTAACCCATGAGTATCAAGCCTGTGGTCGCCTTAATTGGTCGTCCAAACGTCGGTAAATCCACCTTATTTAATCAGTTCACAAAAAGTCGGCAGGCATTGGTTGCTGATTTGTCAGGACTGACTCGTGACCGTCAATACGGCGATGCGACTTATGAAGATAAGTCTTTCATCGTTGTGGATACTGGTGGTATTGGCGAAGCGGATGATGGCAGCGGTAATATCGATGATTATATGTCTGAGCAGTCGCATACGGCGATTCACGAGGCAGATATCATTGTATTCGTCGTTGATGCTCGTGCTGGTATGATCGGTGCGGATGCCGAAATCGGTAAATTTTTGCATACCCTTGGCAAGCCTGTTTATGTCGTTGCCAACAAAGTTGATGGCGTCCATGATTCAGCTCCAGCGGAGTTTTATGCGTTAGGACTGGGCGAGCCTTATCCGATGGCAGCCAGTCATGGTCGCGGTGTGGGCAACTTGCTTGAAGTATTAACGGCTGATATGCCTGAGCAAGAGAATATCGTAGAGCCAAGAGGGTTAAAGCTTGCGATTATTGGTCGTCCAAACGTCGGAAAATCGACACTGGTCAATCGTCTATTGGGCGAAGACCGTGTCGTGGTTTTTGATATGCCTGGTACTACGCGGGACAGCATCTATATTCCTTATCAGCGCGAGGGTAAAGACTACGTACTGATCGATACAGCTGGTGTACGTCGACGCGGAAAAATCGATGAAAAAGTAGAAAAATTCTCGGTTATCAAAACCTTGCAAGCGATTGAAGACTCTAATGTGACCGTTATTGTCATTGATGCGCATGAAGGTATTGTTGATCAAGATTTACATATGATTGGTTATGCGCTTGATGCCGGTCGCGCCTTAGTGGTCGCGATAAACAAGTGGGATGGTCTAACGCCTGATCAAAGAGACTATATTAAAATTGAGATGGATCGCCGTTTTAATTTTATACCGTATGTCAAAGTGCATTTAATATCTGCGTTGCATGGTACAGGCGTTGGCAATCTATACCCATCGATCTTGCGTGCGTATAAGTCTTCAATGTTTGAAGTCTCAACCAATCGTTTGACTCAAATTCTACAAGATGCAGTCACGGCTAACCCGCCACCAACGGTTGCTGGTCGCCGTATCAAATTACGTTATGCTCATATCGGTGGTCACAATCCACCAGTGATTGTTATTCATGGCAACCAAACCAGCGCATTGCCTAAGAGCTATCAGCGTTATTTGGAAAATCAGTTCCGTCAAGTATTCAAACTTGAAGGCACGCCGCTCAATGTCATATTCAAACAAAATGACAATCCTTACGCCAATAAGAGCGACACACCGACCAAAGCTAAGACCCAACAGTTGCGTCAACGTGAGCGCAATCGGGCAAAAAAATTCACCACTAAAGACAAAAAATCTCGTTAATCCTTAGTGCGTGCTTTTATTATTAGCCTGTTCAATCGTTTTTGTTCAGATTAAAAACACGCCTCAAGCTGCTTGATGGTTTATTTACTTTATCGCGTGATTGAGCGCGGTAAAGTAAGTTTTACTTAAGTAAGCGGCGTTCTAATAAAATGCCTGTTTGAATTATATGAAATCAAGAACGGCACGCAAATACCTCAATGTTTCACTTATCACACCGCAAAAATACCTGTAGTATAGATAGAAGTTGTCTTGACTCAGTTGAGTAATATGAACAACCATCCGTCACAGACCATCTCTACCCTTATTTGGCGTTCTGTCATACAAGCCATTATCTTGGCATTGTTAGCAGGCTTTTTATTGTCTTTCGTTGGTGGCTTATTACACCATTACAAAGAAAAACGTCACCATATTCAGCAAATGGCAGCACTATTAACGACCAGCGCTTCGACTGCCGATGGGGCTGATATCGTGGCTGAGCAAGTAAGATTTTTATTAGAGAGTGAGCCGAGCATCCAAAGCATTTTGTTTTATTCCACGCCTCAGCCGATTGAGGATAGCAATCAAACAAATGATGATTGGAAAACGGTTTTATTTGCAGATACCATCAGTCTTAATTATCCCGTCATTAGCAACTATATCGATGGCAATCGTGAGCTTGAAGCATCAACTACCAATCAGTCGCCACCTACGTCTTTAACAGAAGGTGTGGATGGGTCGTCAGGAGATGATGGGGCAGTCAGTAATAACGCGCTCGTGGGCTACATCAATATCACCTTGGATTTGAAGAGCCTACGTCTATACTGGTTTCAAAGCACGCTATTGTTGTGGCTGATTATCACTATATCATCGTTGCTTGGCGTGTTATACCTTTTACGTAAACTTCATTGGCCAGTCAAAGACATAGAGTCATTGACCGATGCCTGCGACGTTATCATAAAAAACCCAGATCTCAAGCAATTGCCAGTCATCTCACAGCGCTTTGAATTTCAAGAATTGATGCAGATCAAACAGACATTTATTGCGTTGTTTAATCGTTTACAAAAAATCAAGCAAGAGTATGAAGCAATTGCTGACTTTGAGCAGCAATTGCACAAAAAAGATCTCTCTCTTGATGTGCAGCTACACAACTTCCAAAGTATGATCACCCACGAATTGAAAACCTCGTTAAATGCGATTGTTGGCGGCTTGCAACTGTTAGATCATGACACGTTGAATATAGAGCAAAGGGACGCTGTCCAAATCATCAGTAAAGGCAGTGATAAGCTGGTGTTATCACTTGACCAAATTATTCAGTTGAATCAAATAGAAAAAGGTCAGATGACGGTTACCTCTATTGAATTTAACCCTCTACAGTTGATGGCGGAACTATTAGCGGAGTTCGAGCCAATCGCGCAAAAAAGAGGACTTACGTTAATCAGTCGTATTCATCACATAGACTATACTCTCGAAGGGGATGCAGAAAAAATACAACAGATATTATCAATACTTCTTAGTAATGCCATTAAATTTACGCCAGCAGGACAGGTGACGATTACCTCACAATTGACGCATTTTTCTAAGAGCAATCGGTGGCAAATCAGCGTCAAAGATACAGGGATTGGTATCGATAATAATTATATTGAAGATATTTTTAATCCATTTTTTCAAGTGGATTCCTCGAAAACGCGTCAGTATGAAGGATCAGGCGTTGGCTTACCCGTGGTTAAGCAAATGGCTCAGCTCATGGGTGCCACCATAGAAGTTGAGAGTGTCCTAGGAGTAGGTACTGAGTTTATGTTAACAGTCGCGATGCCGAGTCAACGCCAATCTCGACAACGACATTCTTTAGACAGATTGACTATTATTTACTATTACTATCATGAAGCTGGATATTTGGCAGATGAGTTAAAACGGCTAGGCGCTACTGTTATTTGCCGTCAGCATGAACAACTGGTGATAGAAGATATGAGCTTAAAAAAAGTAGATATGGTCATGTTTGCAGAAGATATCGCTCCAAGTACAGCCGAATCCTTAACCAAGCGTATCCGTCAATCTGAAAGTGATCATCGAGCGTTAGTCGTATATTGGTATCCACAGCATCAAGCACGGCACCTAGAAAGTTTTGAACATTTTTTAAAAGCAGCGGGCGTTGATTATTGTCACAGTGCCATCTACAAAGACAAAGCGTTGAGTAATTTATTAAAACGTTGGATGGTATGGATATGACACCTTTATTGAAAGGTTGCTACTTTTCCTGCTCAAATCAATAGCTATATAGCGCATACTTGCTCTGCCTATTTATGACTGTTCAACACACATTATGCTCAGACAAAAAAAGACGCCCTAACATTGGGCGTCTTTTTTATTAAATAAATGCTTCTATGGAACTTTTTTAAAGCAAGTTTTGTACCCAGCGTACAATGTGCTGCCAAGTACGGCTCATAAAGCCTGACTCTTCGATGTCACTAGTCGCCACAATCGGGACAGACGCCACTGCTTTACCATCAATCACTGCCATCATTTTACCAACTTCTTGACCTTTTTTGATGGGTGCTTCCAAGCTTTCAGGAATATCGACGACAGTCGTGATTTTGTTCTTTTGCGTCTTGGCAGTTAAGATTTGTAGATTATCGCCTGTTGCCAGCTCTATTTCATCCGCTTGACCAAACCATACGGGAACTTTACTGACGAATTGTCCAGCTGGTGCTTTGGTGACGGTAGTGAAATGACCAAAGCCCCAGTTTAGTAGCTCGCGTGATTGATCGGCACGGGCTTGCTGACTTTTTGTACCCATAATCACAGAAATTAAACGCATACCATCACGGTTGCTTGAAGCAACCAAGCAATAGCCAGCTGCATCAGTATGCCCTGTCTTTAGGCCATCAACTGTGGAATCAGTGGCAAGTAGTGCATTACGGTTTCCTTGAGTAATACCGTTATAGCTAAACTCTTTTTCTGAGTAAATACCATAATAATCACCACTATTTTTAATAATAGCACGTGCCAGTTTGGCTAAATCGATAGCAGAGGCTTCATGTCCTTCATCAGGCATACCAGTGGCGTTGACGAAATGGGTATTGGTCATACCAATTTTTTCTGCTTGCTCATTCATCAAGATGGCAAACGAGTCTTCACTACCTGCGATATGCTCTGCCATTGCTTTTGAGGCATCATTACCTGATTGAATGATAATACCGCGAAGCATGTCGATGACACTGGCCGTTTTATTGACTGGTACATACATACAAGACTGACTGCTACTACCGCGGCACCAAGCGTTCTGACTCATTAATACTTGTTCGTCTTCTTTCAGGTCCCCTGATTTTAAGCGTTGCTCAATGATGTAGCTGGTCATCATTTTAGTCAGAGATGCTGGTGGAAGAGAGGTATTGGCATTTTTTTGTGCCAAAATCTCGCCAGTATTATAATCCATTAATACATAAGCAGTATTATCCATCTCAGGCGGTTGAATGGCTGCGCTCGCCACCACTGCACTCATAGAGATACTTACACCAACTACCAGCTGCATCAGCTGGTTTTTTACACGCTTTACTGTCATATATCATTACACCGCATCATGAAACCAAATGTATCTATCGCTTGTGCCCAGTACTCACTCTCATCGGTTACTTTTGACAACCTTTATCAAACATGAGTCTGAAAAGTAACGTATCAATAAACGCAAGGGTGACTGAGCGACAGACTTAAAATTAACGCCTTATCTTAGCAAAATGCCAACCGATGGGGAATGGATAAATGCAAAAAAAAGGGCGGATTAAAAACAAAAATTAATGATTGTGGCACTTTTACTTTTATTGAGATTTTATAGCTCAAGCGCTTCGAATATAGTCAGTCATACCAACTTGACTCCCATAAAAAAGCCTGTTGCATTCCTCGTTGGTTTTGATGGAATGACAACAAGCTTTTGAATTATATAAAATCTATAACCTTAATTTTCTATAGCACCTATTTTTTGTAGCGCTGACTTTTTATGGTATTTACTTAACATCTTATAGCACTTACTCAATATCCAAATCCCAATAGGATGTTGGACGTAAATTGAGAAAGTGCTAAAACGCTTTACCGATAAATTCAGCTGTCAGTAAGACTGAGCTACCTTATGTAACTATTGATATTCAGCATTCGCCAAATCTTCACACAAAGCTTTGTTCTCTTGCTTTGAGAAGCCCATTGTCCAGCTGCGAATACCTTGTAGTATTTGGCGATAATCTTGCTGAGTTGATAAGTATTGAATGGCCGCTTTTGGATCTTCTAAGGTCGGCATCAACTCGTGAAGCTGTACGGTATAAGATTTATAAAAGCGTTGTTTTTGTTTGCCATTAAGCATCGGTGGACATATCTCTGATAGCACCTGCATAACCGCAATTTCATGTTTGGTCACATTAATACCAGACATATCTAAGGGTATGGTTGTCGCAGAATTGGTTGCGGCAAGAGATGCTTGAGAAAACATGGCAACAGATGTTATCAGTCCTGCAAAACCAATTTTCGAAGCGGTCTTTGCTATCACAGAAGCTACAGATAATATCGATTGATTTTTCATTCAGTATTACACTCACTTATCTTTATTTGATGGTCATATGTTAATAGGTAAAAAAACAAAAGTCACATAAAATATTGATTTATGTGTAGATATCTTGTGAGCCAAAGCCCTATTTTAGCAACATGCCAGTAGCATAACGGCATAAGTTACTTCAGCATAAAAATATAAGTTTATATTGTTAGGCATTATTACCTATTGTAACGTGGTAACGCGTTTTTATTTAGAAGTATCAAGAGGTTGACGAAAATTTTATGATACCAAATCATCGAAACAATTCTAAAGAGAGACAGCGTTCGTGTCGCTATAATATTGAGTTATACTTGCACACAATAGTAATAACTGCATCACGTCGATATGGTGTTTTTGATTGTTATTAACTGTCTAATTATATCAAATCTGCGATAAAAAGGTTTATAAGTAGACAGACGGTCAAGCACGACGACATTTAGAATACATTGAGTAAAAATGAAAATTTTAATTAGTAATGACGATGGCGTACATGCGCCAGGGTTAATCGCGTTATATCAAGCGTTGTCTACAATTGGTGAAGTGGTCGTGGTCGCACCCATGACTGAGCAGAGTGGCTGTGCTAGCGCGTTGAGTATTTCTATGCCGTTATATACTCAGCAATTGGACTCGGGTTTTATTGCCGTTAATGGGTCGCCTGCAGATTGTATTTATTTGGCGTTACATGAGCTATATCCTAATACGCAATTTGATTGTGTGATTACTGGTATTAATTCAGGTGCCAATCTGGGTCAGGATGTTTTGTATTCAGGTACTTTTGGTGCCGCGTTAACCGCGCAGCTTTTAGGGGTACCAGCCATTGCGACCTCATTGGTAGGTGGCGGAAGCAAGAGTAACGACCAAGAACAAGCCAAGCAGTATCAAATAGCGGCTGATGAAATTGTTAAGCTATTAACAGAAACGCCGATATTGAATATTTGTAAAAATTTGCCCTATCACGTATTAAACGTTAATATTCCTGATGTTAAGCGTGTCGATGCTATCAAAGGTCGAAAAATAACGTCATTGGGACATAAGCAGATTGCACGTCCTGTGCATCATGTCGTTGACCCACGCGGGCGAGATGCCTACTGGTTGTCGTTACGTAAACAACCTTGTGAGCTGCCAGCAGGTAGGCAAAGCGAGTCGTCAATAGAGGCAACGGATAGTCCGTCTTTTGCCGCAACAGCGACAGATGATCAAGCGGTTGCCGCAGGTTATATTAGTTTATCACCCGTGCGTCTACATCATACGCCAAAGGCCGCTTTGGATGCATTGGCCGAGCTGGTTTGATAGGTTGAGGGCAGTAAAAGGCGTTAGATTATAGATCGGAAAAATGAGAAAAAGTAGCCATGATCACCTTGTATGTGATAGTGGTTATTTTAAAATTGCGCTTACTTTAAAATTGTACTTATGCACCACTAAATGGTTATAACAGTTAGCAAAATGCTTGTGAGTAACACAAGGCGTTTGTGAGTAACATAAAGAATAGGAAATCTTGTATGAAAAAGCTTATGGCGGGATCGCACTTTGCAAAGGCGGCATTCGTTGGCACTATGACAGCAGCAATGTTAACGATGGTAGGCTGTGCAACAAAGCCCACTTACCAAACGGCCAATCAAGCTGGGCCTATGATTATCACCAACGCACAAGGCGTTCCTAACTATCATCGTGTGCAGCGTGGTGATACTGTCAGTCAAATTGCTGAGCGTTATCGTCTCAGTTATCGTCAAATCGGTGCGCTCAATGGCTTAGACAGTAAGTACACGATTTATAGTGGTCAATGGCTCAAGCTATGGCAAGGCAGCGCTGCACCGAATGCTAATAACAATCGTAATAACAGTGGCTATAATACGTCTACGCCAACACGCCCGCAACCAACTTATACCCCGCCTGTCACCAGCGCACCCACTAATAATTCATCCAGCCCTGCGTACGAAGTGACTGCTAATGCAACGTCAGGTTATGACTACCCAAGTCGCAACCAAGTAACGCGCAACTTTGATGCGAACGCTGGCACGATGGGTATGTGGTTTGCTGGTAATGTCGGTGATCCAGTGCTTGCCAGTCAATCTGGAACAGTGCTTTACTCAGGGAATGGTTTGCCAGAATACGGCAACCTTATTATGATTCGTCATAGCGATAACTATATTACGGCATATGCTCACAACAGCCAGCTACTGGTCAAAGAAGGTGATGCTGTGCAGCGCGGTCAGCGTTTAGCCAATATGGGCAATAGTGGTCAAACCAATCAAGTTGGTTTGGAGTTCCAAGTGCGCTTGAACGGCAATCCTATTGATCCGCGTGCAGTGTTAGGTCGTTGATTTTGATTTGATCCTTTTTAATTGCTTGGTTGATTGAGAGGCGTCGTTGAAGCGGTGTTTAACCCTTCTTGATGACGCCCATTCATTTGAGTCAATTTACTTATTCATACCTGAGAATTTTATGATTGTAAAAAAACACTATATCGCTCTTTTTCCTGCCTTAGTGATGGTCGGTTGTACGAGCCAACAGGCGATGCAAAAAACGAGTAAGCCTGTTCGTCAAGGCAATGTTGAGATTACACAGACTCAAACCATTCAAGTAAAGCCAACGCCGCGTCCAGTTGTTGTCAAGCCGCAACCAGTTGCAAAGCCAAGCTACAGCAGCTTTTCTGATTGGAAGTCAGACTTCTCTATGCGGGCGATTTCGTCCGGTTACGATGCATCGACGGTTCGTCGTTTACTCGATACTGCTTATTTAAATCAACAAGTCATCTCTTTAGACTCAGGGCAGCCAGAGTTTTCTAAAATGCCGTGGGAGTATGTTGACTCTGCGGTGTCAGATGGTCGAGTAGGGACAGGTAAACGTAAGTTTGCCGAGCAGCGGACATTGTTATCACAGCTAGAATCGCAGTACGGGGTTAATGCAGAGATTGTCGCAGCGATATGGGGTATGGAATCCTCTTATGGTGCGGTCACGGGCAGCAGTAGCATACCAAGCTCGCTTGCAAGCCTTGCCTATGATGGTCGCCGTCAAGAGTTTGCCGAGACTCAGCTCTTGTCGCTTGCGACGTTATTGCAACGTGGTGATGTGTCTTGGTCACAGCTTGATGGCTCTTGGGCAGGCGGAATGGGAGAGACTCAGTTTATCCCTGAAACGTGGCTCAAACAAGGCGTAGACGGTGATGGTAATGGTCATCGCAATCCTTGGGCGACATCTGACGCGTTGGCCTCTACCGCCAATTACCTGAGCAACTCAGGTTGGGTTCGCGGTCTAGCGCCGTTTTATGAAGTGACGGTTCCAGCGTCATTTGATTATTCTACAGTAGGCACTAAGCAACCTGCAGCCAGATGGGCGGCGATGGGCGTAGATACAATCGCTGATGTCTATTTAGATGCCAATACGCAGATGGAGCTGTGGCTTCCTGCTGGTAAAGATGGCCCAGTGCTGTTGCTCAGTCCAAACTTTGACGTTATCAAGGTCTACAACAATTCATCAAGTTACGCTCTGGGCGTGAGCTTGCTTGGTAAGGCACTTGCTGGACAAGGTGGGCTACAAACGTCATGGCCACGCTATGAGCGTCCATTATCAACCGCTCAAGTACGCAATTTACAGCAGCGTCTGACCAGCTCAGGCTATGATACCAAAGGTGCTGACGGTATTGTTGGTACCAATACTCGTAAGGCTTTTCAGCGTTGGCAAGCAGATAATGGTCAAACTCCAGATGGGTTTATCACCCAGCGTAGTGCCTCTTCGCTTGCATCATGGTGAAATAGGTTGACCCTATTGTTTTATTCTTTAGTGGCCACTGTTTTTAATGGTGTTGTTTAACTCTTCACTATTGTTATAAATTTTTAGATAGCATTAATAACACCAAAATCTTAATAGATACAACAAAAAAGCACCTTGTTTGGGTGCTTTTTTGCGTTATTCTTTGACAGCTTTTTTAAAAATGTAATAGCATAACTAAAATGACAGTAATGAGCTGCATTAACACAGATGATAGTAAAAATTATTGACTTGTTTGGCTCTAGAACCGCTCTGCCAGTACTGAGATGTTAGTGACGAGAATAGACATTGCTAAAAACAAGATTGGTGGTGTCAAGCGTTAAAATGGAGTATGAGTGCAAGAAAATTGCGACTGTGGATGTTACACTTTAAATAATGAATTTTGATAGATTAATAATTAGAACGACTAAAAGAGTACGCCTTTATGATTACCATGGAAGAGTTACAATCTGCGATAAAGCAACGCGTAGAAACCTATAATAATAACGATTTTCCCCTGCAAAAAAGAGCAATCCATACTGGTGATCTACTAGAAAACCGCAATCAAATATTGGCTGAAGACGTTGCGTCACCCTTTGATGTGCCAAGACAGAATGTGTCAGCGATGGATGGTTATGCAATTGCTCAAGGCAGCACGCTTGAAAAAAACAATACGATCGAAATTATTGGGGAGTCGCAGGCGGGCAGCGCTTACATTGGTAAGCTCACAGCAGGGCAGGGTGTTCGTATTTTTACGGGAGCAGTGGTACCAGATGATTGCGATACGGTCATCATGCAAGAAAATACCAATTTTTCTGAGATTAGAGACACGCTTGATAAGTCGCAGCCTTATACCATAACGCTTACGCAAACCGCTCAAATCGATAGCAATATTCGTAAACAAGGCGAAGAGATTGAGTCAGGAGAAGCCGTTTTATCGGTAGGTAAACGCCTTAACCCGACTGATATTAGTTTGCTTGCAAACTTGGGTGTCAGCCAAGTCCGTGTGTTTCAACCGTTAACAGTCGGGGTGTTGGCAACGGGTGATGAGCTTGTGGCTATTGGGAAGGAGCTAACAAGCCTTGCGCAAATATATAATTCTAATACGCCAACTTTAAAAAGCCTACTAGAAAACCTGCCAGTTAATGTGCGTGATTATGGCATTATTCCTGATAATCTAGAGCAAACAATGGCTGCAGTTAATAAAGCCATGCAAGACTGTGACGTATTAATTTCAACGGCGGGCGTCTCGGTGGGTGATTATGATTTTTTGACCACAGTAATCGAAAAATTGGGGCAAATCAATCACTATAAAGTGGCGATGAAACCGGGAAAACCATTCGTTTTTGGCGAGTTAAATAAAGACCTTGATAAGCCTGTATTATATTTTGGTCTACCGGGCAATCCGCTATCTACTGTAGTTGGAGCCTTACAATTTGTGATACCAGCATTGTGGCAAATGTCAGGCGCAAGCGCGCTAGAGCAACCTATACCGTTAACCATCAAAGCAACGCTCACTAACGACGTCAGAAAATCAGCTGGCCGTAAAGACTTTCAACGCGGGTTGCTGTCACAAAACGAGGCTGGCAGCTATCAAGTTGAGTGTTTTTCGGGTCAGCAGTCGCATAGAATCAAACAGCTTAGCCGAGCCAATTGTTTTGTTGTTTTAGATAAGGACAGTGGTAATGTTTCGGCAGATAGTATGGTGACCGTGCAACCTTTTCCTTGGCTATATATTTAAGTAATAGATTTGAGTGATTAATTTGAATTCATCGTTTGCTAATTTACTATAAGATGACTACAGACAAGTGGAAAAGTCATCTTAAAATAGTAGATTAAATACGAACAATAAAGTACTGCTGATGGTAAGCAATGCGAATGGCAATAAAATATGAGTGATGACAGTTTTAAAACAGGTAATGCCCAATGGTATTCGCCAGCTTCCGAATCAGGTACAGACGAGGGCGATAGTTCCTTTTCTATACTTGCGCCTACAGCTCAGGCCATCGAGCCGCACCAGCTTTTGACTGATGGTTTTGCACGTCGGTTGACTTACCTGCGCCTGTCTATCACTGACTTTTGTAACTTTCGCTGTGAGTATTGTTTGCCAAATGGCTATCAGGGCAAACGACCTGATGACGAACTGAGCGTGCCTGAAATCGCCACATTAATACGCGGCTTTGCGCAAGTAGGAACGAAAAAGGTCAGAATTACAGGTGGAGAACCTTCCATTCGCCGTGATGTCGTCGAAATTATTAAAACCATCAAGCAAACCGAAGGCATTGAAACAGTTGCTATGACCAGTAATGGCTATAAGCTTGGTAAGCACTTAGCCAGCTGGAATGCTGCGGGATTGGATCAGCTTAATATCAGTATGGATAGTTTTGATGCCGCGACTTTTTATAAGATGACAGGGTTCAATACGTTGCCGCAACTGCTTACCGATATGGATCAATTGCTTAATACCACAGATATTAAACTCAAGATCAATAGTATTTTAATGGCTGAAACGGCCTTTGAAAATTTATTGCAAGCCATTGACTATATTAAAGACAGACCCGTTACTTATCGTTTTATTGAGTTTATGCAGACCAGTGACAACAGCGATTTGTTTTTTGCGCAGCATGCGCAGTCGGATACAATCATCGAATATCTATTAGAGCATGGTTGGCAACCGCACCAGCGAGGTAGCTCTGATGGCCCAGCAGTAGAATATAGTCATCCAGATTATGTAGGCCGTATTGGTATGATTGCGCCTTATGCTGAGCATTTTTGTGAGACCTGTAATCGCCTGCGAGTCAGTAGCCAAGGCAAAGTGCATCTGTGCTTATTCGATCAAGGCAATTACGATATTCGTCATTATTTACAGCAAGAGGATATTGCAGGCTTGGTCAGTACGTTACACAGCTTTATGCCGATCAAACCTGAACATCATCACTTACATGATTCAAATAGCGGTATCATGCACAATCTATCGATTATCGGTGGATAGTGCCTTGATGACGCGCTTTAATAACAACCCGCTTGAATAATAAAAAGTAATGGATTTTAAATTTTTACTGAATAAGCACTTTATAAAGGAAACCCTATGAGCAAGCCTGCTGCACAATTTACCCCATTAAATATTGCTGTATTGACTGTATCTGATAGCCGCACGCTCGCAGAGGATACCTCGGGGCAGTATTTGGCAGACAGCTTAACTGGGGCTGGACATCATTTAGCAGACCGTCAACTGATTACCGATGATATTTATCAAATCAGAGCGGTGATTAGTGGCTGGATTGCAAACCCAAATGTGCATGCCGTCATAACGACAGGCGGGACAGGATTTTTTATTAGAGACAGTATGCCAGAAGCAGTAAAAGTGCTGTTTGATAAATCTATCGATGGTTTCGGCGAGATGTTCCGTCTGATCTCAAAAGATGAGATTGGTATGTCCACAGTACAATCGCGTGCGGTCGCTGGTATGGCGAACGGTACAGGGATATTTTGTTTACCTGGCTCATCTGGCGCATGCCGTACAGGTTGGGAAAATATTTTAAAAGAGCAGTTCGACAGTCGCACGCGCCCATGCAATTTTGTGCCGCATTTTTTGGCGCAAAACCCCAGTCATGACCATGACTAAACGCTTAAATCACCCAAGTTATCTCTAGATAGCTTAGCAGGAGTAGTGATTTTAGCTGGCGGTGCCTCTCAGCGGATGGGAACACCTAAAGCAAAACTTACGCTGCCGTCAGGTGAGGCAATGCTTGATTATCATGTTCGCCATTCGTTGAAGTTAAATGTCCCCGTTTTGATTGCTGATAATGAGCATGGTTTCGATATCGATTCAACGTTAATAGTAAGTGAATCACAGTCGCCGGTTATCCATATCGCTGATTATAATCCCATCAATTTCAAAACCAATCAAAGCGACGAACAACGTAAGACGGGTGGCGCATTGGTTGCGATTGAATCGGCATTAAAAACCTTAAAAATAGATCAGCTCGCTACGGACACATCATATAAGATCATTCATTGTGGTTGCTGGTGATTAGCTGTGATAGCTTGATACCCGCCATGGATTTGTGGCAAAAGCTTCAGTCATTTATTACTGAAACTGCGGATAAAAACGTCATATGCTTAGCTGGTGACGAGCATTTATATCCACTATTGGGTATTTATCAATTAAGTATTGAGCCGGACTTAAAAGTATATATTGATAGCGGTGAGCGTAAAGTTATGTCGTTTATTGAGCCAGTGGTTCAGTCAGTCTCGTTTGCAAAAGACTGGCAGCACTTGACCAATTTCAATACGCCAACTGATTTTGCGCGTGCCTGTAAGGCTTTGAGTGACCAATAAAAAATTATAAAGAGAAATATAAATGAGTATGGACAGTCAGACAAATAATCCTCAAGAAGCTAGCCATCAGGAAGTCAGGCAATCGGCGTTATCGCATTTAGATGGTAATGGCGATATTACGATGGTCGATGTGAGCGGCAAGACGGCAACGACAAGAGAGGCTGCTGCTGCTGGGCAAGTGCGTTTTCCAAATGAGATTTATCAGCAAATCAAAGCCGCTGACGGCATGACCAAAAAAGGTAGTATTACCCAAACTGCGCACATTGCAGGGATTATGGCCGCCAAGCGCACGCATGATTTGATTCCTCTTTGTCACTCATTGCCATTAGATAAGATCGGTTTAACCTTTGAATACGATGATTCGCTTGATAGCATCATTGTCAGTGGTGTGGTCAAAGTCACGCATAAGACAGGGGTTGAGATGGA
The DNA here is from genome assembly GCA_963744895.1 of uncultured Gammaproteobacteria bacterium. GTDB lineage: Bacteria > Pseudomonadota > Gammaproteobacteria > Pseudomonadales > Moraxellaceae > Psychrobacter. Next base: position 852,871 of record CAVUUW010000002.1, on the reverse strand, counting down.
AGCGTTGACTGCGGTTAGCGTGGCTTGCTTGACTATTTATGATATGACCAAAGCGCTGTCCCACGACATTGTGATCGATAATGTTCGCCTTATTAATAAAACAGGTGGTAAGTCAGACTATAAGCATGCCTAGAGCTGCAAAGCTTAAGGGCAAAAAAGGTCGTTTGATTGATTAAACGTATGAAGAGTATCAAGCTGGATATAGTCCGTTTAATATCAAAGAGATGCGATGGGCATGGTGCTCTGCTGGTATAAATTTTCCTCGCTTGCTGTGCGCTTCGCACTCCAGAGGCATCGAAAAATTCATACTAGCATCGCTGTATTTTTTTAAAGTGAATCGACTATAGATTTTGAAAAGGAAGGGTTTATGAATAATACTGCTGTGGCAATTACTACTGAGGCAACGATGACTATCAATGTTCTATATTTCGCCAGCCTAGCGGATGAAGCGAATTGCTCAGAAGAGACCGTTGTCGTAGATGAGTCGACGTCGTTAAATGAGTTGTACGAACAGCTTTGTCAAAAGCATCAGTTTAGTCGACCAAAATCAGAGCTGCGCGTCGCCATTAATGATTATTTTGCGAAATGGACAGATGCTATCTCTGATGGGGATAGCGTGGTATTTATCACACCAGTGGCTGGTGGCTAGTTTTTGATAAAATTAGCATCAAAAAATCTATTAACAGATAGTCCTATGCTACTGGGATAAATTTTCTTCGCTTGCTGTGCCGTTGCAGACAGAGGCTAAGAAAAATTTATCCCTGCAGCACTGTATCCGTTTTAAAATGAATCAACTATAGAAACAAAAAATAGAGACAATAAATGACAGATAATGTCCACAGTCATTCCATGACTATTAAACGTAGCGTTGATGAGGTTTACAATATTGCCGAACGCGATGGTTTTGCACTATTAGACACGGCGATTGATGAGAGTCGACTCAAAGAAACCCTCGATAACGACAGCTGCGGGGCGTTTGTATGTTTCGAGGGTAGAGTACGCAATCACAATAATGCCGAGAGTGTTGAGCGTTTGACTTACTATGGCTATGAAGATTTGGCGTTGAATCAAGGTCGCGCGATCATAGAAGAAGCTAAAAAGCGTTTTGAGATTACGCACGCTATTGCCATCCACCGTATCGGGGCTTTAGACATTGGTGATGTCGCGGTCTGGGTTGGGGTAGTATCTGCGCATCGTTATCCGGCATTTGATGCTTGTCGCTGGATATTGGACACCATTAAGGCAGATATCCCCGTTTGGAAACAAGAATACTATGAAGACGAATCATCTAAATGGCTCAGTAATAACGGCTAGACAGTCAGGAACTGCGTTTGCTGCTTGTGATGGCTGTTTATGTAGTTGAGGCATCAGGCGCGCCTTATTTTCTAAGACAAACCCTTACTTGTGATAACACCTATACCAATGAGACGAGCAGTGACAGTATGATAGACCAGTCGCTTATGTCAGACATGCTTAGTCCATTTTGGGTCAGCATTAAGCTTGCTAGTGTCACTACCTTATGTTTATTACTTTTTGCGACTCCTGTGGCTTATTGGCTGGCTAAACCCAGTCGTAGACAAGGGGTAGCGCGTCTTAAAGTTCTACTCATGGGCGTCATTGCCATGCCACTCGTACTGCCGCCGACCGTTATCGGGTTTTATCTTCTGTTATTACTCAGTCCTAACATGGGTCTTGGTCAGTGGCTGAGCGAACATAACATCAGCTCATTGATCTTCACTTTTGAGGGCTTAGTTATCGGCTCCATTATTTACTCACTGCCTTTTTATATTCAGCCTGTTTATGCCCAATTTTTGCGTATTCCGCAAAGCGTCATGGAAATGGCTCATTTACTGGAGCCTAGTCGTTTTAGACGTTTTATACGAGTGGCGTTACCACAAGCACGCGTTGGAATTGTGCTTGGCGGTTTGATTAGCTTTGCTCATACGATTGGTGAGTTTGGCGTTGTATTAATGATTGGCGGCAGTATCTCAGGCGAGACAAAGGTGGTATCGATTGCGATATATGAGCAAGTCGAGGCGCTTAATTATGAAGCCGCGCACATGATGTCTGGTATCTTGATTGTCGTAGGCGTTGTGATGATTATTTTGATTGCGAGTGTGAGCCGAATGAGTCAACACTCATTAAGATAATGCAATGAGAAATAACCACAACAACCTTTTCGTTCTCACCGTTATCAACACTGTAAAGACGCCCTATCGTTTTGAATCAAATAAAGGATTATTTTTCACTTGGAGCATTGGATCATTTTTTTGGTATAAAATTTCTCTAGGATCAACGCTTGGGAATATGAAGCTTATAACCCACACCAATTTCGGTTAAGAAATAGTTGGGCCGAGAAGGGTTGTTTTCGAGTTTTTGCCGTAAATTTGACATAAATATACGCACATAATGCTCTTGGTGATTGTGACCTTTGCCCCATACTTCTGTCAGTAGCTGCTGATGGGTCATGACTTTTTCGGCGTTTTTGATCAATACTGTCAGTAGCCGATATTCAATCGGGGTGAGATGAATGTTGTCGCCATTTTTACTGACTTGTCTTTGCGCCAAATCAATATTGACGTTGCCGAGTGTCAACTCAACTGGGGTCTCATATCCTACTTGCCAGCGCCGCATGTGAGCGTTTACTCTAGCGATCAACTCACCCATGCTAAAGGGTTTTACCAAATAATCATCTGCGCCCAGATTTAACGCTTTGATTTTGTCTTGCTCATCACTGCGCGCCGACAATACCAAAATAGGGAGCGATGACCAAGTTCGAATGTCTAAGATCACATCGCAACCATCTGCATCCGGTAAACCCAAATCTAAGATAAGTAAATCGGGGCGTCGAGAGGCTGCTTCTATCAACCCTCTATTTGAGCTGTCTGCTGTAAAGACTTGATAGCCTTCTTGCTCCATGGCAGATTTTATAAATCGGGTAATATGAGCTTCGTCTTCAATAATTAGAATGGTCTTCATAGTGCCTTATTTTCTGAATGTATTGTCATCTCTGACGCGCCGAGTACAAACTTTTCATCAAACATATCTTGTTCTGATAAAGGTTCCCACGGTAGCACTATAACAAATTGTGCGCCGTGCGGCTGGATATTGTGTGCGCTTAGCGTGCCGCCTAAATGTTTAACCAAATCTCGACTCAATGCCAGACCCAATCCCAGTCCTGTCGTACTACTTTCCGTATCACCGCGCGTGAAGCGTTCAAATATTTTTTCCTCCATACCTACCGGTAAGCCTTGGCCACTATCTGTTACCGTTATTTGATAGCGGGGCAGGTTTTGGTTATGTGGAGGGCTTTGGTGACGTTGCGAATTTTGGTTTCGTTGAAAGTGTGATGGTTCATCGAGTGTGGCTTGAATTTCAATAGTCGCACTATCTGGAGTATAGTTAATCGCGTTGGTCAATAGATTGTTTAAAATCCGCGACAAAATAAGCTCATCCGTATAGATAAAATCTACCGCATGAGGAATGTCTATTTTAATCTGTCGATTTTGTAGATAAGGGTCAAGCTGGCGGATATTGCTACCGATGATTTCCTCCAAACTGACCCACTGCTTGTTTAGTTTCATCCCGCCAGACTGGAGTGCCACATAATCTAAAATATTGATGACTAAACGCTGAATCACGCGAGCTTGTTGTTCGATGTCGATTGCCAACTGCTTTTGTTCATCGAGTTCTAAAGGTTGGGTGGCAAGCGAGGTGGCAAGTCCTGACAGTACGGTAATGGGCGTACGAATATCATGAGATAAGGCTGATAGTAGTGAGCCACGCAGGCGCTCTGATTCCACTCTAATAAGAGCGTTTTGGGCAACTTTTGCGTAATGCACACGCTCTAATGCCAGTGTAATTTGCGCAAGTGCCACATCGAGCGTCCGCTGCTGCTCAGGCTGATTAAAATTATCGTTATCTGTCGGTTTCAATGCCAATACGGCCAGCACACGACTTGAGGTCGCAAGCGCTCGATAATGCATGGTGTTGGCAGGTAGGGTGTTGGTTGCCAGACCCGCGCTTTCATTGTGATCGAACACCCACTGCGCTACCGTCCAATTAAAGTCCGCTGGCGCGTTTGGCTCTGAGACAAGAAGCAGCTTACTGTCAGCGTTTGGCATCACCATTAGGGCTTTGCTGGCGATATGCTTGTTCAGCCACACGATGGATTGACTGATGATTTCATCGTTCTTACGAGCGGCACTTAAGTTTTGTGCCAAGTGACTCATCGAGATGGCTTGTTGCTCACGTTTACGCGCATTTTGCGCTTGAAAACGTAAGCCTACTGCTAGGTTATTAATGATTAAAGAGACAATGAGCATGACGGCAAAAGTCACAAGATACTGCACATCGCTCACGCTAAAAGAAAGCTTGGGTTCCACAAAAAATAAATCAAAACTTAGTACACTCAAAAGCGCAGCAAATATTCCTGGGGCGCGGCCAAAGCGCACGGAGATAAATACAATAACCAATAAATAGAGCATCACCACATTGGCCAAATCAAACCAACGCGTCAGGGCGACTAGGCTAACGGTGACAAGCGTACAGCCTAATATCGCCATCAGATAACCCGTACGGTTGTCTGTGGAAGATAAGTCGGAGATGTTCCAAAAAGGGGGTTGGCGCTCGGCTGTCAGCTTATTTTTCTTTTTAGTTTGATTAACCAGTATTAAGTCTAAATTCAAATCTTGCTCTGAGATTTGCTTAACCAATGAGCCGTTAAAATAAGACGCCCCTTGGTTTTGTCCGATAATAATGCGTCCAATATTAAATTGATGCGCATAACTGACCAAGCCTTCAGCCACGGTAATGGCGCTGATGATCTCTGTCTTTGCCCCTAATTCATCTGCTAAGCGTAGGGCATTTAATACGTTTTGCTTGTTTTTGGCACGTTTATAAGGGCTTCTAGGCGTCTCTACATAAATGACATACCACTGAGAATGTAAGCTGCTGGCAAGTCTGGCAGCATGTCGAATAAGGCGTTCGCTATGCTCGCGCGTGCTAATACCGACCAATAGCTGATCGGTCGTATTCCAAATAGAAGATATACGAGATTGATTGCGATAGTCACGCATATCAGCATCGACTAGATCAGCCGTTCGGCGTAAGGCCAGCTCACGAAGGGCAATCAGATTGCCTTTTCTAAAGAAGTTTTTTATTGCGTGTTTTGCTTGGCTTGGAATATATACCTTGCCTTCGTGCAGTCGTGCTAGTAGCTCATCGGCTGGCAAGTCGACCAATACCACTTCGTTTGCTTGATCAAAGAACCAGTCGGGAATGGTTTCTTGTACAACGACGCCTGTGATTTGATTCACGACATCGTTTAGGCTCTCTAAATGTTGGACATTGACCGTGGTATAAACACTGATACCGGCTTTTAAGAGCTCATTGACATCATGCCAACGTTTTGGGTGCCGAGATCCTGGCACATTACTATGGGCCAGCTCATCCACCAATAAAATATCAGGACTACGCGCCAACGCCTCATCAATATCGAACTCTAGCAAGGTTTGCGCCCGATACTCAATCTGATGTAATGGCAGTATCGGTAGTCCCTTTAGCAGCGCCGCTGTTTCACTACGACCATGCGTTTCTACGATACCGACTAAGACATTGAGTCCATGCGCTTGATCTCTTTGAGCAGCAGAGAGCATATCGTAAGTTTTTCCCACGCCTGCCGAAGATCCAAAGAAGATTTTTAGTTTGCCTCTACTCAGCGTGTCTTCTTGCTGCTTTATTTGCTGCAATAAATCTTCTGGATTGGGTCGCTGATCACTCATGTCTATGTTCGTCATTAATGCACTCACTTATCATGGCACTCATTTATTATCGCGCCCACTTATCATCTTACTCACTGCTTATTGCTTAGTGTAAATCAATTGACACCATACATCTCATCTAATGCTAAGTTGACAGCCAATACGTTCACGCGAGGCTCGCCCAGCCAATAAAGCTGGCGACCTTCTGTATGAGCATCAATCATTTTTTGTACTTGCTCGCTACTGATGCCTCGTATGCGTGCCACTCTATTTACTTGCCACTCGGCAGCAGCAGGGGAGATATGTGGATCTAATCCACTACCTGACATGGTGACCAAGTCAAGAGGAATGGGCGCGGTGTTTTGTGGATCGGCTGCTTTAAGCTTTTGTACTTGTGCCTCTACATTGGTGACCAATTCAGGGTTTAGTGGACCTAAGTTGCTGCCCGATGATTGCGCTGCATCGTAGCCATCTCCAGCGGCTGATGGGCGAGTCCACAGATATTCTGGTTGATCAAATGTCTGGCCAATGAGCGTAGAGCCAACCAAGCTGCCGTTTTGCTCTATCATGCTCCCGTTGGCTTTGTTCGGCATGGTTACTTGCGCGACGCCTGTCATTAATAAGGGATAGCATAAACCTAAAGTAATGGCTAAGACGATAAATAACGACAACGCGGGTTTGAGCATGGGCATGCGAGTGGCCGTTTGATCAAGTTTTGGGCTTTCGTTGTCCTTACCATTGTCATTATCGTTGTGGTTATCATCAATATGTGAGTGTTCAGCGTTCATAGGAGAAGCAGGTTGCGTCGCGTTACTGGAAGGTATGGAGTGGTTAGGTTGCATAGTCGTTATCATCCGTATTATGGTTATACCAAGTGCAGTGCGTTAATAATAAGGTCAATCAGTTTGATGCCGACGAAAGGTAAAAGCAGCCCGCCCAAGCCGTATATCATTAAGTTGCGACGTAATAGATTGATGGCAGAATCAGGTCTATAAGTGACGCCGCGCAGCGCTAAGGGAATAAGAAACACAATAATTAACGCGTTAAAAATAATGGCGGACAAAATGGCGCTTTTGGGACTGCCCAACTGCATAATGTCGAGCACCCCAAGCGCTGGGTAGGTACTGGCAAAGGCGGCTGGGATAATCGCAAAATACTTGGCGATATCGTTTGCAAGACTGAACGTCGTCAAGGCACCGCGAGTCATCAGCATCTGCTTACCCGTTTGTACCACTTCAATGAGCTTGGTCGGATTTGAGTCCAAATCAACCATATTGGCCGCTTCTTTGGCAGCTTGAGTCCCACTATTCATAGCGACTGCTACGTCGGCTTGAGCCAAAGCAGGCGCGTCATTGGTACCATCGCCAGTCATAGCAACCAGTTTGCCTTGACGTTGATAACTGCGTATTCTCTCCAGTTTTTGTTCTGGCGTGGCTTCCGCCATAAAGTCATCCACGCCTGCTTCAGCCGCAATAGCGGCAGCGGTTAGGGGATTGTCACCAGTAATCATAACGGTGGTGATACCCATTTTACGCAGTTCGGCAAAACGCTCTTTTATGCCCGATTTGACCACGTCTTTTAGCTCTATGATGCCAAGTAGTTGTCCGCTGTCGGCCACAAGCAGTGGCGTACTACCACGGCGAGCGACTTCTGCGACTTGTTGATCTAGATTATTGGGAAGCTTGCCGCCTTGGGCTTCAACCCACTTTATAATTGCATCAAAAGCGCCTTTACGAATATGTCGACCATCGATATCTGTGCCACTCATACGCGTTTGTGCGGTAAATTCAATCGTGTCAAATGAACGCGCTTTCCATACCTTATCGTCAATATCAAAACGACTTTGCGCAAGCTTGACGATACTTCGACCTTCTGGTGTCTCATCCGTTAATGAGCTGATGAGAGCCACCTCGGCAAGCTGGCTTTCGGTTACGCCTTGGGCAGGAACAAATAGCGCCGCTTGGCGATTGCCATAAGTGATGGTACCCGTTTTGTCGAGTAGTAAGACGTCAACATCACCTGCCGCTTCTACCGCGCGTCCAGAAGTCGCGATGACGTTGGCCTGCATCATGCGGCTCATACCGGCAACGCCAATGGCTGATAATAAACCGCCAATGGTGGTCGGTATCAAACACACTAACAATGCCACCAATACTACGATAGATATCGGCTCGCCATTGCCTGAAGACAGCACGGCAAATTGTGAAAACGGCAATAACGTGACACACACCATCAAAAATATCAGGGTCAGTGCGACTAATAAAATGGTCAAGGCGATCTCATTGGGGGTCTTGGTACGTTTTGCCCCTTCTACCAACGAAATCATACGATCCAAAAACCCTTGTCCCGGGGCTTGCGTGATACGAATCATTAGCCAATCGGACAATACTTTGGTGCCGCCTGTCACTGCATTAAAATCACCACCACTCTCACGAATGACAGGGGCTGACTCGCCCGTGATCGCCGACTCATCTACTGAGGCTAGGCCTTCTATGACCTCGCCATCAGCAGGAATGATTTCGCCTGCATTGACCAACACGATGTCATCTTGATTTAGCGCTGTGGCTTGAATCATCAATGGGTCTGAGTGTCTATCAGCATTCGTCAGTTTGCGAGCTTGTACATCTTGGCGTGCTTGTTTTAGACTGGCGGCTTGGGCTTTGCTGCGACCTTCTGCTAAGGCCTCGGCGAAGTTTGCAAACAACAGCGTAAACCACAGCCAAAAAGTAATGGCTAGAGTAAAACCAACGCCTGATTGGGATTGAATCAGCATGGTGATGGCCAAAATGCTGGTCAGCAATGAGCCGATATAAACCACGAACATTACTGGATTGCGCCATTGGACTCTGGGATCAAGCTTGAATAAAGCCCCTTTTAAAGCTGGCTTGATCAAAGCAGGATCAAGTAGTCCTTGCGCAGGTTTTTTGGGCATACCTGACTGATTGGGATCTTGTTGTGACTGTAAATTGGTGGACTGCTCGTTAGGATCTGATATAACCTTCATGTTGGTATTCCTCACGTAATCATAAAAATGGGGCGATTTGCTGCTGGATAGAGAGCCGATCTATGATGGATAAGATGACTCGATGCTGGCCGATATAAAGCGGCTAGCCTCCCAGCATCCAAATCTGCTCTATGATGGGCCCAAGTGCTAAAGCAGGGACAAAGGTCAAGGCGCCAATCATAATGACAGTGCCGACCAAAAGCCCGACAAACAAAGGCGTGGTGGTGGGTAGGGTCCCGCTATTGACTTCGAGTCTAGGCTTTTGCACCAACGAGCCTGCCAGAGCCAATACGGGAATAATCACACCAAAACGTCCAACCAACATAGAAAGACCAAGCATAAAGTTATAAAACAGGGAGTTCGCACCTAAGCCTGCAAACGCGGATCCGTTATTGTTAGCAGCCGAACTAAAGGCATAGAGCACTTCACTAAAACCGTGAGCACTTGGGTTGAAAATGCCTGCTTGACCGGAAGGCGTCATCACACTGATTGCAGTGCCGAGCAGTACCATAAGGGGCGCGGCCAATAGTGCCAATACCACCATTTTCATCTCAAAAGGTTCGATTTTTTTGCCAAGATATTCAGGCGTACGGCCAATCATGAGGCCTGAGACAAACACTGCTAAGATAGCAAAGAGCAATATACCGTAAAGACCTGCGCCCACACCGCCGAACACGACTTCACCCAATTGCATCTGTAGCATGGTGCTAAGACCACCGAGCGGCGTGAATGAATCATGCATCGCGTTTACCGCGCCGCATGATGCCGCAGTCGTGATAGTGGCAAACAGCGACGAGGCCACAATACCAAAGCGTATCTCTTTCCCTTCCATGTTGCCGCTCACACTTGCATCGGTTAACCCTTGAACTTGCGCTGCCAACCAAGGATTGCCAGCAAGCTCACTACTTACTGTCAATGAGTACATGCCCACGAACAAGACAGTCATCGCGCCCAAAATAGCCAAGCCTTGCTTTAGGTTGCCACTGAGTTTGCCAAGACAAAAACAAAGCGCGGTTGGAATCAAAAAGATGGCCAACATTTGAATAAAGTTAGAAAGAGGCGTGGGGTTCTCAAACGGGTGAGCGGAGTTGGTATTAAAGAATCCGCCGCCATTGGTGCCTAGCATTTTGATGGCTTCTTGTGAGGCCACAGGACCCAAAGCGATGGTCTGCGTGTCGCCCTGCAACGTTTGTACATCCATATACGTCGATAGCGTTTGGATAACGCCTTGACTCATCAACAGCACAGCGATGATCGCAGCAATGGGCAGTAAGATATAGATATTACATCGCCATAAATCTATCCACGCATTGCCTAGATGAGCGCTTTGCTTGAGCACCAAACCCCGCATCAACGCAAAAGCCACCACGATACCGGTAGCAGCGGATAAGAAGTTCTGTAGAGATAAGCCCATCATTTGCGTCAGGTAGCTCATGCTACTCTCGCCGCCATAGGCTTGCCAGTTGGTATTGGTCATGAAACTGATGGCGGTATTCATAGCCAAGTCCCACGTAACACCTGTCATGTTTGCTGGGTTGAGCGGTAAGCGCCCTTGCACCAATTGCAAAATGAACAACGCCAAAAACCCAATAAAGTTAAATAGGACAATGGCTAACGCATATTGCTTCCAATTCATACCAAAAGCACGATTGCCCTTGCTGTCTTGACCGATCATACCAAGCACACTAAAGAGGCGCGACTCAAGGGCAGAGACAGGTGCTTGCATGCGCTGAAGCATGTAGCCTGATAGGAAGTATCCTAAAACAAACAAAATAAGCAGGTATATAACCAGCTGCGATAAGGCATACATTGTCATTAGAAGGCCTCCGGCTTAATCAGAACATATAACAGATAGATGAATAAGCCGAAGGCAAGAAACCCTGCAAAAACGTCCATAACACGCTCCAAAAATAATAATGAAGATCCGCTATGAGTCGTTGGTCAGTAAAAGATAGGGTATAAATGGAGGGCTTAGCATGACCTTCACAGGTAGAATGTGAGGGCTCATCGCTTGGTTGTATCTCGCTCTATATAACTGACAACGCATTCATTGACGGATCGTTCATTAACGACTCGTTTATTAATGTAAACAGTATGCCAAGCGAGGTATAAAAGTGTTGTCAAGATAACAAGGCGAGGTATAAAGAAAGTATAAAGATGGAGGCGGGTTAGTGTTTTTGAGTGTCTGCTAGGTGGATTTGGTCAGCTTAAATTGGCTGTTTTTATTTTCATCAAAACGCTTGAAAAAAAGATGTGCCAATGCGCAGGCAATGGTCAATGACAACAGCATTGATATCAAGGTGTGACTAAAAAAATGATCGCCAAAGAGCATTTTATATAGTCCCATGGTCCATCCTAACACCGTGACGATATCAAAGATTCTATAGCGATACTGTCGCCATGTCGGTAAGAACGCCAAACCATATAAGGAAAATCCTGCGCTGGCATGTGCTGCGGGAAAGCACTTGGTGGGCATCTGAGACACGATGCTTTGCCACAAATCAAGATAAGGCAAATCCCCACCAAAAACAGTCAAATGATTGGGGCAACTGACGTGAGTAACGCTTTTGAGTAGTGCGATAGTGGTAGGGACGACTATCACAACAAGCAGTAAATAACTGATTTCTCGGATGGATAGCGGTATGAGTAACTTGTGGCGTTTTGGTTTGTTTAATAAAGAATCACTATATATAGGCCATTTGTATTTAATAATTAAAACAGTGGTCAAGTAGATTGCGAATAGGATTAGTAGGGCTTTAGGCGCGTCATAAAAAATAAAGGCATAAGGCTGGGCGCCTTTATCCAAAAGCCATTGACCGTTTATGTAGAATAGCTTGCTAATAGATACATCTATTTGACTGTGCTCAAATGTTAAGGTCGCAATGAGGGTTAAACACAGGAGTTTAAGCCAATTCCAATTGCTTGTATGATGCTCTACATTCATTGAGACGCCCTATAAAATGTATGAAATGGTGAAAATTAACAATGCGTTAGTGCCAGAAACTAATGTAAAAGCTCGAAGAGCGCGATAGACCACAAAGCAAATAAGAGTAGTAAGGCCAAAAATTGGGCAGCAGAACCCACATCCTTCGCTATCTTAGCAAGTGGGTGCTGCGCCATTGATGTATGATCAACGCAGGCTTCGATGCCAGTATTAATCAGCTCAACGATCAAAGATAAAAAAGAGGCAATGATTAACAGCATTTTTATACTGATATCAAAAGGTATGAATAGAAGTACCAAAAACAAGATAAGATTTAGCCAAACCACCTGTCTAAAAGCGGCCTCAAGTTTGTAAGCTGCCTTAAAACCATCCAAAGAATAACCAGCCGCTTTTATGATGCGAAAAAACCCTGTCTTACCTTTAGCATGACTCGCAAAACTGTCTGATAGCAGCAAGTTTTTGGTGGCTATGTGACTTGACGGGGCATCATTATGCGGTTTAGCTTTAAGATTAATAGGATGGATTTGGTTCATATTAAGTGCTTAATAGTCTATTTATATCAAAGTAGTCGCTGAGTCTTGTGTCATTTAAAAACAGTGAGTGGCACCAGTAATTTTGAGTATAAAACAGCATGTATTAAGAAAGTAAGACCGTTAAGAGGAGTACCAAGGTAATTAGTAGGTTTGAAATGTTTACTGATATGAAACGTTGGTGACAGTTTATTTATAATAGATGCTAAAGGTACTGCCGCCTGACGCATTGGCTTGATGCGTAAGTTGCCAATCCATATGAGACATAATGCGTTGTACAATACTGAGCCCTAAACCGGATCCTTCAACTTTATAACCAGTAGAATGGTTTGATAATAAATCGTCAGGCAAGTACGGGCGCTTATTTGACTGCTCTAGACGCTCAAACCGCTCATATAATAAGGGCATCATGGCTTCAGGAATACCAAGACCAGTATCCGTTACGGTGATTTTTTCGGCATCAATGCTGACAATAACTTCGCCCTTATCAGTATACTGAAACGCGTTTTTTATGAGGTTGCTCAACGCCATTTTTAGTAGCTCAGGTCGTACGTATGCGGCATACTCTTCTTTAGCGATAACTGTGCAAGTCACTGTTTTATGTCGAAGCAAATACTGTAAGCGTTCTACTTCATTTTCAGCAATACTATTGATAAAGGTTTGCGGTGCGTCCAGCTTTTCAGGCGCTCGAGAGAGTAATAATAGAGCGGTAATAATCTCAGATGTTTCTTTTGCCGTGTTACTGATGCGGTTGGCAAATTCGTTTAAACGGTCATCGTTTTGTAGTTGTGAGGCGAGCACTTCTGATGCGCCCATAATGATGGTTAAAGGTGTGCGTAATTCATGACTGACGTCTCCGGTAAATAGCTGCTCACGTTTTAAGTACTGTTCAAGCTTATGGTTTTTTTCATCGATTGCTCGCGCCAAGACACCAACTTCAGAAGGCAGGTGAGTCAATTGGGTCAAGTTTTGATGATCGGTTTCGACCGCATTTTTTAAGTCTGATAAAGGCTTGGTAATTTGTCTCGAAGACAGCTGAGAGAATATCGCAGCAATGAACAAGCTCAAAATAACGGCAACTCTCAACGCATTGGCAAAAATATCTTCTAAATGCTCAAAGATGGCCAAAACGGGATAATTTGCCATCACCATTTTTTTATCTTCTAAGTAAGTCAAAATATAGCGTTGTTCGTTCTGATCATAAACGAAGAAATGAAGGTTAGTCCCGACTGTGCCTGCGTCAGTATCAAATTCCACGTGCATTTCTTGTACGGTATCGGTGGCCGCCTGTTTCAAATGCTCAGGCGCACTATCATAGTCATAGATTTTGATACCTGGCTCTGCAATATAAAAAGGCTGCTTGCCTTCTTTTTCTTGACTAAGCTCTAGCTGTTGCAGCAAGCGACCTTTGACCAGTTCTTGCTCCATTTTGACTTCAGCATACATAAAAATACTGACAAACGTGGCGCAGAGCAATATCGCAAACAAAAAATACGACAGTCGGAATTTATTGGCAATGGAGTCGATACTGAACATGGCATTTACTTCATAGTGAGAGGGAGGATATATAATAGCGTGCTTTTAGACTTTATCTGGATCAATCACTTGGTAGCCAACACCAGCCACAGTCATGAGCATGGCTTTGGCAAACGGCTTATCAACTTGTGCTCGCACGCTATGTACGTGGGTGCGTAGTGCATCACTACTTGGAATATCCTCAGACCATACTTTTTCTTCCAGCTCATTTTTGCTGACGATACGAGGCGCTGCACTCATGAGAACTTGTAATATCTTAAAGCCAGTTGGTGTCAATTTTAGTAATTTGCCGTCACGCATCACCGTATGCTCTTCAACGTTTAAAGACAGTTGACCCACTTCAATGCTTTGCCCACAGTGATTGTCTTGATGTCGGCGTATCAAGGCTTTTATACGCGATTCTAGCTCAACCAAAGAGAAAGGTTTTACGAGATAGTCGTCAGCACCGCTATCAAAGCCTGCTACTTTATCCAAAATCGTATCGCGCGCAGTTAGCATCAGCACAGGCGTTTTGTCGTGCAATTCTTCTCTGAGTTTTTTGCACAGCTTGGTGCCGTCCATGCCCGGTAGCATCACGTCTAATAATATAACGTCATAGCGATTATTCGAGGCCAGCGTCAAACCGCTATAACCATTGTGAGCATTGTCCAACTCAAAGCCCTTAGGCTCAAAAAACGCATAAATATTGGCGACGATATCAGGGTTGTCTTCAACAACGAGTATCTTGTACATAAGCGTCTCAGGTATAAATGCTAATAAAGTGAGAAATGCGCTAATTGATGACACGCCCTAAGCAGCAGGCTTAAAAAACGTCGGTGCATCGGCAACATCATGAGTCGTAATATCAAAAAAGCTAAGCAATGTCGGCGTAATAAAATCATGTGACACGGGCTGATCCATCATATTAGCAAGACTGTGCTTATCGGAACTACTGTTATCAATCCCATTATCCGTCGGTGACCAGACAATCAAAGGTACCTGCTTTTGGGCGCTGGGTGCAATACCATAAGGCAAACCATGCAAATAAATGTTGTTTTCGCCCAAACTCTCGCCATGATCGCTCATATATACCATGACCACATCATATTCCTGCTCGTAAGGTTTTAGCGTCTCAATCACATTATTTAAGAAATAGTCGGTATAGTGAATGGCATTATCATAACTATTAATAATCGACTGACTCTCGCATTTGGACAGCTCATTGGTCATACAGACGGGTTTAAAGGTTTCAAACGCTTTGGGATATCGTTGGTAATAAGCGGGGCCATGATTGCCCATTTGATGTAGCAAGATAAGCGTATCCTTAGGGGCGCCCTCTGATTGGATAAGTTTGTCAAAACCATTTAGCATGCCTATATCTCGGCATTCAATATCGCAGTTCGGGTTTTTATCGGACGTTTTGTAATCCTCAAAAGTCACTCGATTAGCCACTCCTTTAGAGCTGGAATTATTGTCCCGCCAAATGACGTTGACGCCTTGTTTGTGTAGGGTGTCGAGGACATTTTCATTATAGTCCGCACTATCAATATCATAGTTTTCTCGATTGGCATAACTGAACATGCAAGGCACCGAGTAAGCCGTAGAAGTACCACAAGAGGTTGCGTTTTTAAAACTATAGATATTTGATTGTTTAGCAAGCAATGGCATGGTGTCACGCTGATAGCCATTTAAGCTAATATGATCGGCGCGTGCTGCTTCTCCCACGACAAATACCATGAGTTTGGGTTTTGCAGTACCAGTACGGGTGCTGGTAATGGGCGTTATTCGTTTTGCATCCGTTGCATGAGGAATCAAAGTATCAGGGCGACGTAACTCATTGGTATAATCCATACCTAGCTTGACCACAGAGTAGATAGGGGTAATTGGATTGGCGTAACTTCTCACAATTTTATGTTGTCGAAAAAAAGTAGCGTATTGATCGCCAAATGGCAGTAGGCAAACTCCCATTAGAGCGATAGCCAAAATCAAACCGACCGTTTTTTGTACTATCGCTCGACGCCAAGTCGAATGCTTGATACGTACCTGACCAATCAAAAAAGCGGGCAATACGCCCAATAATATTAGATGGATAAAAAACCTCGGTGCCATCAGACCCATTACTTCTGCTTGATCAGTCTCCAAGCCATTAATGAGCATATTACGATCAAATATCGTGCCATACCCATCAGTAAAGTAGCTGCATACGGCCGCAATCAGTACCATCGCAATCAGCACCATTTTTGCTATTGGACGATAACATAGCAGTTGACATAACAACCACATTAACCCAAACAATAAACTTGCGACAGATAGGATAAAGCCCACATTGGCACCCAAAGGATAAATACTGAGTATCTGCTTAAAAAAGCTTATATTGGCAGTCATCACTAAATATAAAGCCACCATTACAATCAGAATATTGAGATTCGTCTCGCGATTGTAGAATCTGCTTTTATACGCTTTTTTAGTATGGGCTTTTGTTTTTGCAGTACGAGTGGTAAGCACTTGAGATAGTGACATAAACGGACTTCTCAACAGAGTGGTAAGGAAGGAGATTCCTTACCATAACAAGTGCGCTGTTAAGAAGATGTTAAGGTGGCAATTTTGATGTCAATGCTAATGCTGACGATAGTTTGCGAGATGTTGCTTGGTTTATAGAAAATTTTATGGAAAGATTTTGCAGCTATTCGCATTATTCAGGATTCATCATTGCTCGTAACTCAGACTGGTTCTTTATGGTAATAAAACCATAGTGCATATCGATTATTGCCTGTTTTTGCCAAGACTGAATGATTTTATTGACGGTTTGTCTAGTGGTACCAAGCATAAAGCCAAGCTCTTCTTGCGATAAGCGTAAGTCTATTTTGATATCGCCATTCACTTGCTTACCATAAGTACCGATGAGTCCCATGAGCATACTCGCCAGTCTTGCGGATGTATTGAGTGAGGTGGCATCATCAATCCAGTCAAACGCTCTACGAATACGCGCACAAGTGATAAGCGCGAGATGCCTGTATAAAATTGGATACTGTTGCGCCGTCTGAATCACTACATTCCTAGGGATAGAAATCAACGTAACCTTATTGATTGTCCACGCATCGTGAGTGCGAGGGTGGTCATCTATGATAGATATCTCGCCAAACCATTCGCCACTAGATAGGTGAGCGAGAGTCATGGCATTACCGCTAGCGCTCACATTGCATACCCTAATCGTACCCGACACGACAAAGTGCAGCGCCGCATCATCGTTGTCACCAATTGCATGAATCATTTGATTTTTTTGGTATATCTTTAGCACAGCGTTATACGCCAGTAGCGCTTGCACGTCGGCTGGCAAATCAGCAAACCAAGGGTCGTTATTTAAATGATGATTGATATTCATAAGTGTCATGTTTTTGACAGATTTGGGTTCGAAAAATGGTGTAAAGTAATTATTCGGACTATCTACAACTGTAAAGGACTCTACAATGCAAACAGCGATGAAAACGACCACACAAACTGATTCAACATCGAGTGTACACCATAATATGAGCGAACAAGAGTGGGAGATGCGAGTAAATCTTGCCGCCTGTTACCGCATGGTTGCTTCTTATGGCTGGGATGACTTGGTATTCACTCATATCTCAGCCCGCGTACCAGGCACAGAAGATGAGTTCTTAATCAATCCTTATGGCATGCTATTTGAAGAGATCACTGCCTCCAGCCTAGTCAAAGTCAACAAAGCGGGTGAAAAAGTCTCGCCATCAGCGTTCAATGTCAATCCAGCAGGATTTATCATTCATAGTGCCGTACACGAAGCCCGTGATGATGCGCACTGCGTAATTCACTTGCACACCAGCGATGGCGTAGCAGTCTCGGCGCAAGAGCAAGGCTTATTGCCCATCTCGCAGCAGTCGCTATTTCCTTTATCTAACTTGGCATATCACGACTATGAAGGCGTGGCACTAAACCCAGAAGAAAAAGTCCGCTTGGTTGCTGATTTAGGCAAGGCTAACTTTCTGATCTTGCGCAATCACGGTCTGCTCACTTGTGCTGATACAGTCGCTGACGCATTTTTGAATATGTATATTTTACAGAACGCCTGCGAGATTCAAATTAAAGCGCAGAGCGGGGGAGGCACATTGACGCCGATACCAGCACAGATATTGGCAGGTATTCAAGCGGCATCAAAGCAAGTAACGAAAGGCGCAAATGGCGGTATCGCATGGCCTGCCATACTAAGAAAACTGCGCCGTACCGATGCCTCATTTGAAGAATAAGTCAGGCGTCTCAATCTAAAACGTCTCAATCTAAAACTAAGTTCCATAATCAAATATATTTTTTATCATACTGGTAATAAAAATGTAGACACAAAAAAACCTCAAACAAAGTTATGTTTGAGGCGAAACTTGCTTAAACTTTACAGCCTCAATTATTTTTCCGCTTACTATAGAGTACGGGGCAGCGGATAGAACTCGATTGCTATTTACTTCCAAGGTACTGGCGTTAGATGTTCTTTCAATAATGAGATAAAACCAGAAACACGAGCCGAACGTTCTTTCTCTTGGCTGCTCAACAAGGCCACAATATTGGCGTTAGGTAAGGAATAATCAGGTAAAAGCCGCACCAGCTGACCACGATTGATCTGAGGCTGAATATCCCATTCAGATCGCATGATTATGCCCAAATCAGACATAGCCCAATCCTTAATGACTCGACCTTCATTGCATATAAGTGTGGGATTGATTCTAATCACCTCCTCTTTGCTGGTGGTAACATTCGTAAATTGCCACAAATTGGTGTCTTCGTTGTTCTCTCTCAACGTAATACAGTGGTGATTGACTAGATCTTGAGGCGTATCAGGATAACCCATTTCCTGAACATATGTTGGAGAGGCGCAGATAAAACGTTGATTGGTTGCTAAAGTAATCATCTTCAATGACGAATCATTCAAATCCCCGATATAAATGATAATGTCCCATTTATGGTGAGTTGACCAAATGGGATTGTCGGACAAATCAAGCTCGATATCCAATCGAGGATGCATGACCTTATATTTTCCCAATAATGGGGCCACATAATCATTGCCAAATCCCAAAGGTGCTAAGACCTTCAACTTGCCACATACCTCATCTCTGTTCTCATCAAGCTGCTCTTGCAACTCATCTAATCCTTGCAGAATAGCAAATCCCTTATTCAGTATCAGCTGTCCTTCTTCTGTCAAACTTACCACGCGAGAAGGTCGCTGAATGAGCTTTATCGACAATTTTCTTTCAATGTGCTGTAGCCTAAGTGTCACGGATGGTGGCGTAATATTCAAGGCTCGTGCTGCATCGGCGAGTGTTCTATGGTTCGCTATCGTCGTAATAAATCTAAGATCTTCTGTCGTAATCATTTGGTTTGAGCTTAATCTAGGAGTTAATAGATATTAATATAAAGCAAAATCTCTTTGCTACATACTGTTTATCAACCAATCATTCAAATATGGCATTTGGGTGTTAACCTTTGATACAACAGGATATTGATTATGTTGCAGAACTCCAAATTACTAACGAACTATGAGGGGCTGGATACGCCTTTTTTGTTAATTGATAAGCAAAAGCTCCTCACAAACTTGGATAGACTACGTCATAGAATTGAAGGCCTAGGGGCAGATTTAAGACCGCACTTTAAAACCATGAGAGCGCTTGAGGCCGCACCTTATTTGCTACCAGATAAAAATTCTCCCATCACAGTCTCAACCATAAAAGAAGCAGAGGCGCTTGCAAGTGAGGGGTACGATAACATCGTTTATGCGGTGGGAATCTCTACTAATAAATTGCCCCGCGTGCTCAATCTTATCGAAAAAGGAGCAGACCTCATTGTATTGCTGGACAGCACGGAACAGGCTCATCTTCTCAATCAGTTTAGCGCAGACAACCAGTGCGCTATTTCCGCATTGATAGAAATCGACTGTGACGGACACCGAGGCGGTATTGCGCCTGATGATTCAAAACTACTCGAAATCGCCCAGTTATTGCATCACGGAGCAGCACACTTCAAGGGAGTCTTGACCCATGCTGGCGAGTCTTATCACTGTTTTGATCAAACCTCGCTACGCGCTGCTGCTGAGAATGAAGTAAAAGCTGCCCTTAACGCCGCCGAGCGTCTTCGTTCGGCAGAGATACCATGTGAGATCGTAAGTATTGGCTCTACGCCAACGGCCCACAATTACCAAAACCTAGACGGTATTACAGAAGTCAGGGCGGGGGTGTATGGATTTTTCGATTTGGTGATGACGGGTGTGGGCGTTTGTAGTGTCAATGATATTGCAGCCAGCGTGGTCACTACGGTAATAGGGCATAATCAAGAAAAAGGTTGGCTCATTATTGATGCCGGATGGATGGCGCTGTCTTCAGATCGAGGTACCGCAAACCAACCAACAGATTGTGGCTATGGTCTGCTAACTGACAGCAATGGCGAATTGCTCGACAATTTGCAAGTCACAAACGTGAATCAGGAGCACGGCATTATAGAAGCGGTCAATGATGCCAGTATAAACTTTAATGATATTCCCATTGGTAGTCGTTTACATATCATGCCTAACCACGCCTGCGCTACCGCCTCAATGCACAAGCAATATCACGTGTTTGATACGCAATATAATACCTATGAAGTTTGGATGAGAATACAAGGATGGTAAGATGATTTATTTGAATGAAGCTCAAACCGCAAAGCTTATTTCACACGAGCTGGCATATACGGCTGTAAAAGAAGCCTTCATCGCCGCCATTAGTAGTGACACGACCTTGTTCCCCGTTGTCAATGCCTCAGGTGCACAGCCTGACTCTATGTTTTCATTAAAGTCAGCATCCACCGCTCACCTAGTCGGTTGGAAGACTGGCACTTACTGGCCAGACAATCACGCTAAAAACATGCCGTGTCACGGAACCACTATTTTTTTATTAAGCCCAGACACGGGCGAGGTTATGGCTGTGGTGGCTGCAAGTCAAGTCAATGCTTATAGGACAGCAGCGGCAGACGCCGTTGCTGTTGATTATCTGGCTCGAAAAGATGCCTCAGTATTGACGGTCTTTGGAACAGGGCATCAGGCAGAATATGAAGTCTTGGCGATTTCGGCTATTCGCAATATCTCCAAAGTCATTGTCGTGGGACGAAATAAAAGCAATACCGAAAAGTTTGTCAATCGCTTGGTGGGAAAGGGTATTCCTGCTGAAGAAGGGTCTGCTCAATATGGTTGTGAATACGCGGATATCATTGTCACGGCAACGACTGCTAAAGAACCCTTATTTCATGTCGATTGGGTCAAAGCAGGCACGCATATCTCAGCGATGGGAGCGGATAGAGCTGGCAAACAGGAGCTACCTGCCAAGCTGTACCAAAACGCTAAGCTTTTTTGTGATTATAAACCGCAGTCTGTTGTGATTGGTGAATTCCAGCATAGCGCTCATTCGTCAATCACAGAGATAGGCAAAGTCATTACTGGTGAAGCTTTAGGTCGACAACATGACTCGGATATTACTATTTTTGACAGTTCAGGTATCGCTATTCAGGATTTGTTTATTGCTTCTAAACTGCTTGAACAGGCTTAAAATCGAGCAATAATGTTTTGTCATACTAGAAAAATTACTCTCATATCGGTGAGAGTAATTTTTTGCATATAATAAGAGAAAGGTTCAAATACGTTGTATGCCAGTTTGGAATTGATAGTAGGGTTTTGACTAAGTTATAAAACACACAAACAAAAAAACCTCAAACAATCTAATGCTTGAGGTTGAAACTTTTGTATTAAAACTAAGTTTTAAATATGGCGCAGCGGACGGGACTCGAACCCGCGACCCCCGGCGTGACAGGCCGGTATTCTAACCAACTGAACTACCGCTGCTTAGGTCGTTTTAGCGTGTTTTACCACTTGCTAAATGAGTGGTGGGTGATGACGGATTCGAACCGCCGACATTCTGCGTGTAAGGCAGACGCTCTACCAACTGAGCTAATCACCCTGAGCGAGGAGGAGAGTAAACGAAGCACTGCTTCGTCCGAACGCAAGAGAATTTACATTGTCGTAAATTCTAGAAGCTCAGTACCCAATATAAGGTATAACTTCTACTGCAAGAGAAATTCTTTAAATAGAATTTCTGTATTGCTTCATTAACATTAGCTGTCACACTCAATGTTAACTTAACCAGCTGGGCTTGTTTGCTTAAGTCCCTTGCTGTGGGTGTGTATTATATAGATTTAGATTTGGCTGTCAAACCCTATTTTAATTATTTTGCTAAATAATTAAAGAAATTTTATTAATGTTATTATTTACAAGGACTTGAATTCAATCATTAATAGATTTATTAGACAGACATTTATGGAGGTATCTATTGTTTGACAGTCAAAAGCTACTATACTATTGATGCTTTATTATTCACTCAGTATTTTTATCTTGTTCGACGGAGGCAAGCATAGACATTTTTACCACATGGTCGTTGGGAGACGTTGCAGGGTTAGGTCTGATATTACATATCACGCTGATGATCGTTATGACGCTACGGATTGTATCGGTGCAGCGCAATATTGGTGTGTCGATTGCTTGGGTCGCTGTCCTTTATACATTGCCTGTTTTTGGGTTTATCGCTTACTTGTTATTGGGTGAGCCGATGATTGGACGGCGCTATCGTGAGCGGGTGGACGAAGCCAATCTGCTCATGAATGATATGGCGCAGCGCGAGCACTTGATTTTTGATAAAGGGCAAGACCTACTACCAGATAATTATCGCGGTGTCAGTCAGATAGGCACGCGTTGGACAGGACTTGGAGTGTTTCCAGATCACAATATGCAGTTACTGACCGATCCTCATACTATTTTTCAAGGATTGATCAAGGATATTGATGCCGCCCAGCGTATCATTTTGATGGAGTTTTATATTGTTTATCCTAAAGGGCAAGTACTGGAGGTCATAGAAGCATTAGCTGCTGCCGCCCAGCGCGGTGTAGAATGTCACGTTTTAGCAGACAGTGTGGGAAGCTTTAGCTTTTTTAACAGCAGCGCGCACCGTACCTTAGAGCGTGCGGGTGTGTTTGTGCATCAATCATTGCCAGTGGGATTGCTTAAGACACTGTTTAAACGTTCTGACTTACGTAATCATCGTAAAATCGTGGCTATTGATGAATACATTGGGTATATCGGCAGTTTTAATTTGGTTGATCCCAAGTTCTTTAAACAAAATAAAAACGTGGGGCAGTGGATTGATGTGGCGATACGGACGACCAGTCGACACTCTACTAGTATTACGGCGGCGATGGCAATCGTCGTGGCAACAGATATTGGTGCCGAAAACAATGACAATCTAGACGCTCTCAATCATCGGGTCAATAGCTATACGCGTAAGCTGTACGTGATGGATCCGACGATCAACGATCTCAATAGTCGAATAAAAGTGCACGGTAATCGCATCAATCACGATGTGCAGCCAGACATCGGCTCGACCTCAATTGTGATACCTAAGATGCCAGTGGTAGAAGGTGTGTTGGCACAGCTCATACCTTCTGCACCGCAAGTGACAGCCCACGTTATTTATAATACGTTGGTAACTGTCATTCATCGAGCCAATAAGCGTATTCGTATGACCACGCCGTATTTTGTTCCGGATGAAGCGCTGTCAAGCGCGCTCACCATAGCGGCCAAACGCGGGGTTGAGGTAACCTTGATTGTGCCGGAAAAGGTTGACTCATTCTTAGTGCAACATGCCTCGCAAGCGTATTATCATGAATTGCTTGAAGCAGGCGTGACCATTGCTTTATTCAAGGGCGGTTTACTACATACAAAAACGGTGGTCATCGATGACGATTATTGTTTATTCGGCACGGTCAATATTGATATGCGCAGTTTTTATCTGAATATGGAAGTCAGCTTGGCCATTTACACGCCAGAGATGGTCGCTCAAGTGTCTGATTGTCAAGAAGTCTATTTACAAAATTGCCGATTTTTGGGATTAGAAGAGTGGCGCGAGCGTCGTGGTTCGGCACGACTGTTTGACAATGTGGTGCGCTTGTTTAGTCCTTTATTGTAGCGCTTTATATTTTAGGTTAAGGTAACCTATTGGCGTGGATGATTATCCTTGTTTGATCGATAGAGCCAGTTCCAAATAAAATTGATACATGTAGAGCAATCTTCATTTTTTGGTAAAAAGGACGCGTTTATTTATGTCTGCATTACTTACGCCACTCGATTATATCGCAGCTGGTTATTGGCAGGACTTTTTGGCTGAGCGCCCTATTGCTGGTGGTATCGTTTACGAAAACGAGCTACGTGATTGCGTATTGGATGAATCGCTGGCAAGTTTACAGCGAGTAGATACTTTATTGACCCAAATACGCCGCGATATGATTAAAGCCGGTCAGTGGCAAGAAGAGGCGCTACTGATCGATGAGCGCTATCGTAATTTTATGATGTTTTTGGGTTTTTACGCCGGACGAGTCTTGGCGCAGCAGTGGCAAATGACGCCGCATTGGTATGGCCAATTTGAGCTACGCAAACGCTATCCTAGTCTATCACTCACAACAGATGACTTTTATCAGCATATGGCAGTTGTTTGTGGTGATAATGGTGAAAACGATACCGCTACGTCCGTATTTTTTGCATTAGAGCCAATTGGACTGCGTCTATTTGGTCACATTGATCGCCCGTTTACGGCGGTGCAAGGCGGTCAAGTGGCTAGCGGTTTATATCAAGCAGTCAACGCAAAATTGCCAATTGTTAACGAATTTCCAGTTGGCAAAATTGCTGCGGATAAGACTGTTCAAAATGTTAATACCGATAAAAATACTGAGGATTCTGAAAGCGCTGTTCAAAATCCAGAACTGAATGCCAATCTTTATAAATCGTTAGGTAACCCACTAGACAAACAATCAGATAACTTCTTAGAAAATACAACAATCAAAGCCAAACCTGTAGATAACGACTTGTCAAAACAAGTTGAGCAAGAAGCACCAACGCTTAGCAAAACTGAATCTTCATCAGCCGATACCGCACCTACTCAGACGACAATAGCAAAACCTGCACCTTCCAAAATTTTGCCAACACCAGATATATTTACGCAGTTGCTCACTGAATTAAGTGAGATTGAGGTGGTACAAACTGTTGAAAATAATACTTACCAAGAAGCTTGTGAGGTATTGGATCAGTTTGAGCAACACATTGCCAAACAAAACAAACCCCGTGTGCAAGTTGCTTTCGCAGAGAAGCATTTACAGGCAAAAAAGCAAGCGTTGCTAAAATTAAAGCAGGCGGCTGACGCAGGTAATACGGCGGCGATGCTACGTTTGGCAATGTATGAGCTACTGGGTGAAGGCTTGAATGCTGATAAGTCTTCTGACACGGATACCAATGCTGGAGCTGATTGGGTGAAGCTGGCTGCGAGCAAAGACGACAGTCGCGCCCAGCGCTTATTGAGTAAGATGTATTATCAAGGAGTAGGTGTCACACAAGATCTAGACAACGGGCAGTATTGGCTTGCACAAGCCGCCAAAAACGGTCATGTCGAAGCCGCTGACTTGATGGTGCATTGGCAAAAAGCACAAGCGTTGATCAGCACACAAAAACAAGAGAGTCACAGCATCAAGCGTTATCAAATATTGCTTGGTGTCATAGCAGTGGTAGCGGTATTGATCCTTATTATTCTCTAAAATATTTTATAGCAGTCAATGCTTAAAAGCGTATTGTTAAGCGCCAAATTCAGGTAGAATTGGCGCATTTTTTACCCTCACCTTTCTATTTAATCCATTACCAATCTGGGCTACTTCATGCCATCTTCTCATACACCTTCTGATTGTGCTTCAAAGTCGTCCGATATGGCATCGTTATCCAGCCGTTCTGTTTATACACCACCTCTTTACTATCAGTTAGGCATAGGACTGCTCAAGCCATTATACCGACTCCAAGTATGGCGACGTTCACACAATCGTGAGAACTATCAACAAGAAGTAGAGCAGCGATTTGGTAAAGGCTATCCGGCGCGTCCATCGACGATATCTCTTATTGAGACGGACACAGACACGTCAAACAATCATAAAGGCGTGATTTGGTGTCATGCGGTCTCATTGGGTGAGACCAATACGATTGCCCCTTTGTTGGATGCGTTATTGGCTGAGGGTTATCAGATATGGCTGACCAATACCACGCAGACGGGTTTTGCTCGCGGTGCCAGTCGGTTTGCTGATGAGATTGAGCAAGGGCAGATGAGTCACAGTTATGTACCAGTCGACAGCCCGGCGGTGATTGATACTTTTTTGGCGCACGTGCAACCAGTCGTTGCTTTATTTGTAGAGACAGAGCTGTGGGCGAATATTTTAACCAAACTGTCCGAGCATCATATCCCTAGTATTTTGGTCAATGGACGGCTGTCTGCGTCTTCTTTTAAAAGCTATCAAAAAATCGGCGCGGTCAGTGCCAGTATGATGAAAAACCTAACGCTTATCATTGCGCAAGACAATGACTCTGCAAAACGCTTTCGCCAATTGGGCGCCCATAGCGCACAGATCCGTGTGGCGGGCTCGTTAAAATGGGTGGTTAATACGCCTAAAGTGATAGAAGAAGCGCCGCATGTAGCCGATGAATATGACAGCCAAAAACAACCCAATACAACAAACCAAAAAGTAGCGCTGACAGAAAAATTGGGCGTGGCTAACCGAACCATTTGGGTCGCGGCAAGCACGCACAGCGGTGAAGAAGAAACGGCGCTAAGATTACATAAGCAGTTATTGTCCAACCCAGCGCTGGCAAATACACTATTGATTGTGGTGCCAAGACATCCTGAGCGTTTTGATGAGGTAGCAGAACTGATTCAAAATACGGCGCTAACAATGGCACGTCGTAGTACAGAAGACACTATCGGTGCAGACACACAAGTCTATTTGGCTGATAGTATGGGGGAGCTGATGATTGGTACACCTTAGCCGATGTGGCGTTAGTCGGTGGCTCGTTGGTGGATGTCGGTGGTCATAATCCTGTTGAGCCTGCGAGTGTGGCAACACCTGTGATAATGGGAAATTACACCCAGTCTTGTCAAAGTGTGGTGGACAAATTGTCTGAAGTAGGGGCATTGTATCAGCCGAATAATACATTTTATCAGCCTGCGAACAGAAGCGGCGTTGCGAGTGTAGACAAGGTGGCAGCCATACAAAATATATCAAACCTCAGCCAACCCACCTCTCGCAAGCCATCTTCTCATGAGGATGACACAGCTCTGATTTATCAGCAGCTGGTGTCTTGGCTTGATCATCTCGAATTGGCAAAACTGGCGGGACAGGCGGGCGCGCAAATGACCAATCAGCAGCAAGCCGTATTGAGCCGTCAGCTTGCTATGATTACTGGTGTTATCGAAAAGTACTCAGGCTCAGAGATTTTATGAATTATCTTTTATTGCCAGCGGCAAACTTCTCACACGACACGGCTCAAATCCATGCTTTGGCGCAGGTCAATCATGTGACCCATGTATTGGAAGCCAAGGTCGGTGAGTCGCTCAAGATTGGTCAACTTGGTGGACAATTAGGCACAGCTGTCATCGATGAGATAACCGCTGAATGCATTAAGCTGTCTAACGTTACGCTAACAACGGCGCCGCCTCCGAAGCTGGATGTGACCGTCATATTGGCACTACCACGACCAAAAGTGCTACGGCGCTTGATTATGGACATGACGGCACTTGGCGTACGCGATATCGTGCTTATTAATAGTTATCGCACCCAAAAAAGCTACTGGCAAAGTCCGATGCTTGCGCGCTTGGATGAGTTTGTTTTAGAAGGGTTGCAACAGGGCGTTGATACGATAAAACCGCGAATTGATCTACAAAAACGTTTTAAGCCATTTGTTGAAGACAAATTGGCAGATTTGATAAGCGATCGTGCGATCGTGGCGCACCCTTATAGTACGCAGTCATTTTCTCAGTATTTAGAAAAACAGCAGTACTTAGAAAAACAGCCAACCTCTTCTCTACCCAGTTTGGTTTGTATTGGGGCTGAGGGCGGTTGGATTGATTATGAGATAGAACTATTGGCAGCGCAGGGTTGTGCCCCTGTGCACATAGGGCCTCGTATCCTACGCACTGAAGCGGCTGTGAATGCATTATTGGGACAATGGTTACTGTTAGATTAAGCAAATGACTACTATAGAGAGGTCATTTGCCAATAGTCTGTGGGCAGCCTCAATGAAGTAAGTCTCATCAAGGGTCGTAAAGGTGGTTTTTTAGTTCATCAACAATAGGCTGGATATATTTGTCAAAAGGACAAATATATTGATAATTACTCTCATTTACATTAGTATGTCGTTTCTGTATATCATAGTTTTAATATTCTTAACAACAAGTGTTAGATGGAGTGAAAGCTCTTATAGCTCTGGTTTATTACCAGTCTTTTCAACGCTTTATCACACCATTATTCATAACACTATAATGTGGGGAAACCATGTCATTGAACGCCGTTACGACTCTATCAATTTTTAGTAAACTGACCTTGCCAGTGGCTGTATTTGGCTTGATGCTAGGTCTGACTGGTTGTAGTAATTCTTCTACGACAGAAGATAGCGCAGATACAGCAGCAGCGGCTAGCACGGAAGCAGGTGCAACGGATGCCGTTTCTACTGACAGTCATACGGTTACTATTTACTCGTCACGTAACGAGCAGTTAATCAAACCCCTATTAGATCGTTATACTGAAGAGACAGGCGTGAAGGTTGAGTTGGTTACGGATAGTATTGGGCCATTGCTTGCGCGTCTAAAAGCAGAAGGTCAGAACACACCAGCTGATATGCTATTGACAGTGGATGCAGGGAACTTATGGCAAGCAACGCAAGAAGGACTCCTTCAGCCCGTGGCATCAGAAGTTTTAGAGGTGAACGTCCCTGCCAAATACCGAGATCCAAAAGGTGAATGGACGGGTCTGTCATTGCGCGCCCGTACTATTTTCTATGACCCTAGTAAGGTTACTGCCGATCAACTATCGACGTATGCAGATTTGGCCGATCCGAAGTGGAAAGGCAAACTATGCTTACGCACCTCTAAAAAGGTTTATAATCAATCGCTTGTAGCAAGTATGATTGAGCACTTAGGGGCAGAAAAAACCGAAGCCGTCATCCGTGGTTGGGTCGATAATTTGGCCACCGATGTGTTCAGTGATGACGTTGCTATGTTGGAAGCGATCGCTGCTGGCCAATGTGAAGTAGGTATTGCTAACAGTTACTACTATGGTCGTCTGCTCGATGAAAAACCAAATTTTCCTGTGAAACTATTTTGGGCAAACCAAGGCACAACTGGTACACATACCAATATTTCGGGCGCAGGTGTGGTTGCTGGTTCAGACAATCCTGACGATACACTCAAGCTCATAGAATGGTTGTCCTCTGATGAGGCGCAAGGTATCTATGCCAGCTCAGACAAAGAATTCCCAGTCAAAGAAGGGGTTGATGAGTCTGAAATGCTCAGATCATGGGGTCAGTTCAAAAAAGACGATATCAATGTGCAAAAATTTGGGGAACTACAAACCCAAGCAATTCAAATGATGGACAAAGCGGGTTATAAGTAACGGCTATGAATCATGGTCGTTTATTTAGCCTCTTTAGTTGCAGATGACATGGTAATAATAAGATGAGCACAATGCCAGATGTGTCTGTTGGTAAAAATGAGACGATTGATAATCGTATTGATGACATACAGGCCACTAGCCAAGACCATACCCTTCTTAAACGTTTGCTTTCAAAATCAGTCCTAGGGCTGATTTCGTTGTTTATGCTAATACCAATTGTGATCGTGCTGCTATCGTGGACACAGCCAGTTGCTGATATCTGGGCGCACATGACAGCGTATGTCCTACCTCAAGTACTCAAAAACACTGCGATCTTGTTGTTTATGGTGATGGCTATTTCTGGCACTATTGGTACCATGCTGGCTTGGGTAACGAGCATGTATCGCTTTCCCGGGCAGCGATTTTTTTCGTGGGCGCTGATGTTACCGCTTGCGATGCCCGCCTATGTATTGGCGTTTGTCACCGTTGGACTTGTTGATTTTAGTGGGCCGTTACAAACGAGTCTGCGAGATTTGGGTATTGATACCGCGATTCCATCGGTGCGCAATGTATGGGGCGCGGGTCTGGTATTATCCCTAGCTTTTTATCCTTACGTGTATTTACTGGCGCGCCAAGCGTTCTTGTCACAAGGCAGGCGAGCACTTGAAGCGGGACAAATGCTGGGATTAAGCCGTGGTCGCGTGTTTTTTAGGCTGGCATTACCACAAGCACTACCATGGATCATCGGTGGGTTATTGCTGGCAAGTATGGAAACCTTGGCAGACTTTGGCGCGGTATCAGTATTCAATGTCGATACTTTTACAACGGCTATCTACAAGGCATGGTTTGGCTTTTTTAGCTTGACGACAGCGGCGCAGTTGGCGGCGCTATTGATCAGTGTGGTTTTTATCGTGGTGTTGTTCGAGCAATATTGGCAGGCAAAGCGCAGTCATTCGCTTACACAAGGCAGCCGCCAACGGTTTGATACCAGTACGCCGATTAAATGGACCATGACAGTATTGTGTACACTCGTATTTGCGGTTGCATTTTTTATTCCTTTTTTACAGCTAGTCTATTGGACGGCCTTGAATTTTCGGCAGGATTTTGATGCACGCTATATTGGTTTTGTGCTCAATAGCATCAAGATTGCTAGTATGACTACGCTATTTATAGCGTTTTTGGCGATCATCATTGCGTGGATTAAGCGGCAATACCCTGATAAATTGACCAAGTTGATGACCACTTTGGCCAATTTGGGTTATGTGGTGCCCGGTACAGTACTGGCCGTCGGTATATTCATCCCGATTGCGTGGTTAGACAACCAGATGATTAATGCTGGGATGATCTCAAATCAAGTGCTGTCAGGTAGTGTGATTGTGATGTTACTAGCGTTATCGACGCGCTTTATGACGGTGAGCTTTCAGCCAGTAGATCGACAGCTACAGCGATTGACCATCAATCAAGAAGCAGCAGCCAAATTACTTAGCGATAGCTCTTATCAACGGTGGCGACAGGTGATATTACCCGTATTAAGTCCTGGCGTATTGACGGCGTTATTGATGAGTTTTGTTGAAGTGATGAAAGAGATGCCGATTACGCTGATGACGCGGCGGCAAGGCTGGGACACGCTCGCAGTGCGCGTGTTTGAAATGACCAGTGAAGGAATGTGGGGGCGCGCGGCACTGCCAAGCTTATTGATTGTATTGGTTGGTCTACTGCCGGTTTGGATATTGCTACGACAAAGTGACAAACAACATTAAGAGCAAACGATAAAATAAATTAAGCTTTTTCGCCCTTATTCTGGTCATCATCTTTTATCTGTGGGTTTTATTTTCTGCTATTTAACGGATATCATTTATGGATACTGATTCACTTCAAGACTCAACAGATTCCAATTTGAGAAACACCAAACCAATGAATATGACATCAGCAAACGGTCATTCAATGAGTGCTACCGAGCCTTACTTTAGTGTGCAAAATTTGGTTGTAGGCTATGACGATACGATTGTCGTCAATGGACTGTCTTTCCTTTTACAACAGGGTGAGATTGGCTGTTTTTTGGGGTATAGTGGTTGCGGAAAGACCACCGCACTACGTGCCATTGCAGGGTTAGAGCCGAGTCGCGGCGGCACCATTCACTTAAATGAGCAGTGCTTAACCGACAAAACGGCGCAACAGTCATTTGCAGTTGCGCCAGCCAAACGCGGTATGGGTATGGTGTTTCAAGATTACGCGCTTTTTGGTCATCTAAGCGTGGCAAAAAACATCGCTTTTGGTCTGAATAAATGGTCTACGGCTGACAAGCAAGCCCGCGTCGCTGACATGCTAAGCCTCGTTGAATTGACCGAACATGCGGATAAACGACCTCATGAGTTATCAGGTGGGCAGCAGCAGCGAGTCGCCTTGGCACGCGCATTAGCACCAAAGCCTAAACTGCTACTACTTGATGAGCCGTTTTCTAATTTGGATGTGGTACTGCGCGAGTCACTGGCAATGAGTGTTCGTGATATTCTCAAGCGCACCAATACCACGGCTATCTTGGTGACTCATGATCAAAACGAAGCGTTTGCGCTGGCGGACAAAGTAGGGGTCATGGATAAAGGCAAGCTGGTACAATGGGCAACCCCAAGTGAGTTATATCATGAGCCAGCCAGTCCTTTTGTCGCTGAGTTTGTCGGCGAAGGCGCTATGATAGATGGCATCATTAAAGATGGACGGGTCGAGACGGCATTGGGGGATATTTATCGGCGTCTAGAAGTTTATGATGAATCAGGGCAGTCGCAGTATTGTGAGTATGACTATCCCAATGGTACACCTATCAAAGTACTGGTGCGCCCAGATGACATCATTCATGATGACGACAGTGCACGAACGGCGCTGGTGATTGGGCGTGTCTTTCGCGGCGCTAATTACTTATATCGCTTACAACTCGACGATGGGCAGACCGTATTGTCTTTAGTCCCCAGTCATCATAACCATGATATTGGCTCCAAGATTGGTATCTTACCCAAATTAGAACATATCGTAGTGTTTGACGAAAAAGCAATCAACGCCACCACTTGGTCAGAATATGACAGATCACCAAGAGTCAATGAAAATAACTAACGGCGGTTGTAGACGGCTCTTATCATTTATTGACTAGATTACCGAGTTGCCATAATGTGCAAATATCGTCCCAGCCATTTATAAGGTTCGAGTTGTGAGTAACGCAGCTCCATTCGTATGACATCCTCTGGGTTATTATGACCACCACGTTTGAGCGGGGCGTAATCATGAAATACGCGTAGCCCACTGCTGAGCACCGTTCGATAGTGATGTTCAGCCAACCAAGATTCTACTTCTTCTTTGGCAACAGGGTGGTTGGGCGTTAGGCTTTTTTTATTGTCTGCCTTATACGCCGTGTTATCGAGCAAATTGAAGTTGCCCATGATGAGGTTACGATAGTCAAAGCTGGCTGGGTTATAAAAACACAAAGACAGAACGCCATGATCGGCTAATTGCTGATCAAAGAATTCCATGACCATGGCAGGCTCAGCCAACCACTCAAGTAACGCATGCGACATGATTAAGTCAAATTTAGTATCGTCCAAGGATGCATTATCTTTTTGCCGATGGTCATTATTCAATTTATCTTCAAGGTCTTGGTATGGGCAGACATACCACGTTATATCGAGATTCTCATTAATCTGCGCCGCGTTTACTTTCGCCTTTTCAAGCATATTGGCTGAAATATCATTGACAGTCACGATATGACCTTGAGCCGCAAGCTCTATCGAAATCTGCGCCAGTCCTGCACCCACGTCTAAAATACGTAAAGGCCGTCCAAGGCTTTTGCTCATCTTTGCACTATATTCAAAAATATCACGACGTAATACCGCCAATCGAATCTCACCTTTTAGCCCGCCGTAGACCTTTTTTTCAAAATGATCAGCAATGGCATCAAAGTTGCGATCAGTACGTGTGTCTGTTTGTACAGATTTTTGTTGTGTTAATGGCGTTGCCAAATCTAGTGATTGGGTATCAGCGTTTTTTGTGTCGTTAGGGTTCGTTTGCATAAAGAAGAAGTCTGTATCAAAGTAAGATTTTGCATCATCGTACAACAAAGACGGACACGACGCTAGGATTGGTTCAATCGCTAAAAATATGATTTGTCGCTGTCAAAGAGAGTGCCGAGTCTATGCTTTACAGTAGCTTTTCATAATATTTTGCGGTATAAATAGTAAGGTTTAAGAAACAATGTTCATCAAGCAGATTTTACCAAAATATTTAAGCGCTATTACTCATTAAGAAGTCTCTACCAAACAGAATTTATCTACTGCCATGGACGCTCGGCAATCAATTGACTCACCACTGTTAGGGTCACCACTACTAAGGATAGTAACCATGATAAAATCCAAATCTGATACCAATACTGATCTTGCATCCACAGGTATCACGACCAATCAATCCTTTTCACCAAAAATGTCACGCTGCCTACTGTCAGTCGCTATTGCCAGTAGCTTACTGCTGGTTGGTTGCGGGGATGACGACAATGAGAGAATCGTCTCTTATGATACGACAGTGAAGCCGATTAGTGCCTTTACCACGGCTCAGATTGATAATAACTTTGGTTTAGGAAATACCGCAACCCCTGATGCCAAATGTGATATCAAGATCAAAAAGGTCACTTATCCAACAGTGGGCGCTGCAGGTGAGCGTACCAATGCGACTGCTGCATTGATGCTGCCAAGTGGTACGAGCGCGGATTGTCAAGGTGATCGTCCAGTATTGCTTTACGCCCATGGTACGACCACTGAAAAGGACTATGACTTTAGCCAAGTAGCCAACCCTCAAAATTCAGCCGCCTCTGAGGCGACATTGATCGCGGCTAACTTTGCTGCCCAAGGCTATATCGTCGTAGCGCCAAACTACGCCGGTTATGATGAGTCTGATCTTGATTATCACCCATACCTTGTGGCAGATCAGCAGGCTGCCGATATGGTTGATGCTTTAGAAGGCGCACGTACTGTTATTGAGCGGGAGCAGCGTGTTAATGATACTGACTACACTAGCATTGATGATTCGGGCAAATTGTTCATTAGCGGATATTCACAAGGCGGGCACGTTGCAATGGCAGCCGCACGATTATTGCAACAGCAAAACGAGCCTGTGACGGCTATTGCGCCTTCATCGGGCCCTTATGCATTGGCTGCATTTGGTGATGCGATCTTTACGGGTAACGTCAATGTTGGGGCGACTCGCTTCTCTCCATTATTGGCCGAAGGCATGCAAAAAAAGTATAAGAACATCTATAACAGTCCATCAGAGATATTTTCGGCGCAGTATGCCGATACCCAGCTACCAAGTATGAAAACGTTTGGCGAGCTGGTTAGCGAAGGTAAGTTGCCGGATAACGCCTTGTTTCAGTCAAAACCGACCAACAATGCCATATTGGATCAGCTCCCAAATAGCAGTTTACCTTTTGCATTCTTAGGATTTTCACCGAACAATTATTTGATAAAAACAGATTTCCGTGCCGCTTACGTCGCTGATGCACTACAAAACCAAGACGGCTTATTGGCGCGCACAGGTGTATTGCCAGCCGAAAATCCACAAAACCCGCTACGTAAAGCATTAAAAGATAACGACTTACGCGGTTATATCCCTACAATGCCAACCTTATTGTGTGGCGGTAATCAAGATCCAACCGTCTATTACGATATCAATACTGGCTCAATGGCCGCGATATTACAGCAGGCAGGGTCAGACCCAGCTTCTAAGCTTAATGTCACGGTATTGGATGTAGACCTAAGTGGTGATCGAGGTGAGGTGACGTCGATTGGTAGTGCCATGAGCAACCCATGGATGTCAACGACCATACTTGATAATGTACAAGGTAGATTCTCTGCGACTTTATCAGCCGTTCAACAACAAGCGGTGGCAAACGCTCAAGCAGCAGGCGTGACGGATCCAACTTTGTTGCAACAAGCAGCAGCAACTGCCGTACTAGCCAATTATCATGGCGGTCTAGTCAGTGCAGCCTGTACTCAGGCCACCCGTGAGTTCTTTAACCAAGAATTTAAAGCCAGTTAAAATCATCCATATTTGATCGAAACCATTTTTTTAATAGTCAAATTTTAATCGTCAAAACTGTATCCGCTGGATGCAGTTTTTTTTGATGGATGTCTAGGGCGTGTTGAACATTCGCAAATAGGCACTGCTGATCGCTAAAATTTTTCCAGATAAGGCGCAAGTTGACGATAATGTTAATACCTTAGCAAGACTTGCAACGCAGTATGGGGCAATTTTAGCATCAGCCCTCACTTAACAAACAGGGACAGGACGCTTTTTTGCCGCTTCATTGCTAAAAATAGACGTATAGAATGACTATACTCACTATTTTTAGCGTCGAATCGCCTAAAAAATCGTCTCTACCAGTGCCATGGTCGAATGATCAAGCACGCCCTATTATTCATAAAATTAAAACGGTATTTTAACTACTAAGGAAAAGATATGAAATCAATCATGTTGTCGTTGTTTGCAATCGCCTTTGTTGTCATGCCGATCAGCCAAGCACAGGCAAAAAACACACCATGTTCGGGTAAAATGGGCGGGGTATCTCACTGCTCAAAAGACGGTAAGTTTGTCTGTAAAAACGGCAAAATTAGCCAGTCAAAAAAAACCTGCCACTAATATAAATTTAAAGGGCAGCGATTCATAAAAATATCGCTGCTAATAAGCTGTTTTCCTTGATTTTAATGACAGTCAGATGCCCCTAAATCAGCAATTTTGTGCTAAAATAGCTTCTTTTATTAAACATTAAAACTATCGTCGTTTTCCTAATGTTTTGTACGCTTGATAGTATTTTTTATGGTCACTATTTTGAGAGTAGCTGCGTATTGATGCAGCTATTTTTTGTATAGTGCATCAGTATCTCAAAAGTGTCTGCATCAGAAAAAGAATGAGAGTGAAGGAGTGTATATGAGCGAATCGGTCAGTCCTATTGGCATTGTAGATGAACTAAAGCAATCCTATCTGGATTATGCAATGAGCGTGATCGTCTCGCGTGCGCTACCTGATGTGCGTGATGGGTTTAAGCCTGTACACCGCCGCGTAATGTACGCTATGCATGTGCTATCTAACGATTATAACAAGCCTTATAAAAAGTCTGCGCGTGTGGTCGGTGATGTTATTGGTAAATATCACCCACACGGCGATAGTGCTGTATATGACGCCATCGTACGTATGGCGCAGGATTTTAGCTTGCGTTATCCGATGGTTGATGGTCAGGGTAACTTTGGTTCGATCGATGATGATCCTCCGGCCGCCATGCGTTATACCGAAGTCCGTATGACCAAACTGACGCATCAAATGCTGGCCGATCTAGACAAAGACACGGTCGATTGGGAAGACAACTACGATGGTTCTGAGCGCATGCCAAGCGTGATGCCAGCACGTATTCCTAATTTATTGGTCAATGGTGCAACGGGTATTGCTGTCGGTATGGCAACCAACATGGCACCGCATAATCTGACCGAAGTCATCAATGCGTGTTTGGCATATGCCGAAAACCCACAAGTCTCCGCTGAAGAGCTGATGTCACACATCTCAGGCCCTGACTTCCCAACGGGCGGTATTATCTATGGCCGTGCAGGTATCTTAGATGCTTATCGCACCGGAAAAGGACGTCTGCACATACGTGGTCGTTACCATATCGAAGCCATGAGTGAGACGGGTGTCAACCGCGACCGTG
This sequence comes from uncultured Gammaproteobacteria bacterium, assembly GCA_963744895.1. Classification (GTDB taxonomy): domain Bacteria; phylum Pseudomonadota; class Gammaproteobacteria; order Pseudomonadales; family Moraxellaceae; genus Psychrobacter. Next base: position 815,862 of record CAVUUW010000002.1, on the reverse strand, counting down.
AGCGTATTGTCTTTACTGAAGTGCCTTATCAAGCCAATAAAGCCAAGCTGATTGAGCGTATTGCAGAGCTGGTACGTGATAAGAAAATCGAAGGCATTAGTGAGATTCGTGATGAGTCTGACAAAGACGGTATGCGTATCGCCATTGACTTACGTCGTGGTGAGACAGCGGAAGTCATCGTTAATAACTTGTTCTTGCAAACGCCACTTGAGTCTAGCTTTAGTATCAATATGGTGGCGTTGGACAATGGTCAGCCAAAGATATTGACCTTGCGTCAGCTGATTGCCGCTTTTGTACGTCATCGTCAAGAAGTCGTCACGCGCCGCACCATTTATGATTTGAACAAAGCCCGTGTTCGTGGTCACCTGCTCGAAGGTTTGACGGTTGCACTTGCCAATATTGATGAGATTATTGCAACCATCAAAGCGTCTGCAAACCGTGGACTGGCACGTGAAAGTTTATTAAACAACACGTGGGGCTCAGGCAGCGTCGTAGCAATGCTGACGGCTGCTGGCAGTCAGTCTGTACGTCCTGAGTTTATCGAAGGCGAAGATCCTAAAGCGCCATTCGGCTTGATTGATGGTGAAAGTGATGGTGAGCAGCGTTATCGCTTGTCACTTGAGCAGGTCAATGCGATTTTAGACATGCAGTTGCATCGTTTGACGGGCCTTGAGCAAGACAAATTGACAGAAGAGTATCAAGATTTATTGCGCGAGATCGCTCGTTTAGAATCTATTCTTGGTGATTTTGACAAGCTCATGACCATTATTTCTAATGAAATGATCGAGATTCGTGATAATTTCGGTGACGAGCGCCGTACCGATATTATTGACTCACGTACGGATTTTAACCGTGAAGACTTGATCCCTGAGCAAACGGTTGTGATGACCGTCTCACGTACTGGCTATGCAAAAACCCAGCCGATTGATGATTATGTGGCACAAAAACGCGGCGGCAAAGGCAAGTCTGCGACCGCGATGAAAGAAGACGATGTAATCGATCATTTGGTAGTGACATCAACACATGCAACCGTATTGTGCTTTACCGACAGCGGTCGCGTCTTTAGCTTACGTGGTTTTGAAGTGCCAATCGCCAGTCGCGGTGCTCGTGGTCGTCCATTGGTCAACCTGATTGGTTTGAATGGCGACGAAACCGTCACAACTATCTTGCCAATTCCGCAAATCGTAGAAGATGTATCGGTAGTAGGTGAGGTATCAGACGTAATTAATGATGACGATTCAGTAGAAGATAGCAATCAAGCAGAGCCGCCTTTTGTATTCTTTGCCACTGCAAATGGTACAGTGAAGCGGGTAGAGCTTAAGCAGTTTGCCAATATTCGCTCGAACGGTTTAATCGCAGTTGGACTGGAAGAAGGTGACAAGCTGGTGAGTGCGCGTATCACCAATGGTAGCCAAGAAGTCATGTTGTTTGCCTCAAGTGGTAAAGCCATCCGTTTTGATGAAAATGACGCTCGGGCAATGGGCCGTACGGCAAAAGGTGTCCGTGGCATGCGTTTAGCGACTGATGAATTTATCAAATCATTGGTCGTTATCGAAGATGATGTGCGCGAGATCTTGATTGCTTGTGAAAACGGCTTTGGTAAGCGTACCTTTATCGATGAGTTCAATACCCAAAATCGTGGCGGCGGTGGCGTAATCGCGATTAAAACCAGTGCACGTAATGGCGCGTTAGTCCGTGCCACCAAAGTCGAGCCTGAAGATGATATTATCTTAATCTCAGATAAAGGTACGCTAGTACGTACGCCTGTTGAGCATGTTGCCAGCTCTGGTCGTAATACTCAGGGCGTTACGTTAATTCGCTTATCAAAAGATGAGAAATTGGTTGCCATGGCACGTGTTGAGCACGAAGAAAGCGATGACACTTTGATTGATGCCATGAAAGAAGACGGCACGTTTGATCTTGCAGGCCAAGAACAAAGAGAGGTTGATGCAGCGACTGGTAACGCAGCAACTGCGGATATCAATGATGCTATCGATATTGCCAATGACTATCAATTAAATGATGAGTCGGTAGACGATGACGAATAAACGTCTCGGCCATTAGCTTTTTAGTTTAGTTTTAACACTGTTCTAAAAAAAGCCTCTGACGCCATCGTCGGAGGCTTTTGTTTTTTCTATGTTTTATTAATTTTTGGTGTCTGATTTTAGTTGTTAAGTACTCTAACCATTTAGAAATAATACTCATAAAGTTGTATTTTAAAGGCTGTTGTTATGCTCTCGACCAATCAAACTTTTCAAGGAACCTTTGCCTCAGTATCATCAAGTTTTTTATTTTCGATGATGTTTTTGTTTGGACTATTTATGCTGCCCTTAACAGGTACGCAGGTGGCTTCATGGCGCGTGCTCATGATGCTACTCAGTTTGGTGATATTACTTAGTTTGACCAAGCAATGGCAGCACGTCTTTGATTATATAAAAACATTAAAGACAGCAAAAGAATGGCTGATATTTATGTTACCTGCACCGATCTTGGGTGGGCAAATTTGGCTATTTATGTGGGCACCAGTGAATGGTTTTGGTCTTGATGTTACGTTGGGATATTTTTTACTGCCACTGGTGATGATAGTGGTTGGGCGCTTTTTTTATCATGAGTATATGAGTGCATTGCAATGGATGGCTGCGCTATGTGCAGCGTTAGGTATTGGTTACGATATCCTTCAGTATGGTTCGGTGTCTTGGGTGACGTTATTTGTGTGCTTGGGCTATCCACCATATTATCTATTGCGGCGCACGCTTTCTGTACCGCCCATTACAGGGTTACTGTTTGATTTGATATTGCTAACGCCAGTGGTGCTCATTGCACTTTATCTCACTGGTGGTTTTAGTGTCGCGGCACAAAATATAAAATTTTGGTATCTACTGCCATTGCTTGGCGCTTTTAGTGCGCTTGCCATGTCGCTGACAATGATGGCGAGTAGTAAGCTACCGGTCTCACTATTCGGGGCGCTAAGCTATATAGAGCCGATGTTGTTATTTGTATTATCCATGACGGTTCTGAGTCAAAGCCTAGAGGAAGGCGGCTCGCTCTTTATGTACGGTATGATTACGCTTGCGCTGTTGGTGATGATTGTGGATAGCGTGACAGGTTATCTTGTTCGTCGACGTGACGATCATCTGCATGGCTACAGAGAGCCGCAAGTGGGCGGCTTTCCACCGCGTCGCCATTTTATCAATCAACGTATCGACGGTGTGTTAAAAGCCCATCGTTTTCGCAAAATTCGTCGTTATCAAAAAAAGGTAGATAAGATACAGCAAAAAATCGAACAACTTGATTTAAAATAAGTACTTAACTGCATTGAATTCACTCAATGTAGAAATTAGCACACTAGATGAACAGTAGCATTGCTTATCTATGCCGACTTTGACATAATGCCGCCCATGATGTAGCAGGATATATCAAAAGCGTTTATTTTAGATTGCGCGACGACCTTATATGCAAAAGCCTCAGACGTTCTCGTCTGAGGCTTTTGTTTTTTTTAAAAATTGCCAAGGATGTGCCCCAATCTCTCAAGGCTGTTGTGATGTTGACTAATAACCAAACCTCGCAGGGAACGATCACTGCTGTGGCTGCAAACTTTTTATACTCATTGCTGTTCCTATTTGGTTTGCTGCTGCAACCGTTATCAGGTACGCAAGTTGCTTCGTGGCGTGTGCTGACGATGTTTTTTAGTCTGGTGCTGCTAGTGAGTGTGCTAAAGCAATGGCAGCATATTTTTGATTATCTAAAAACATTAAAAAACGCAAAAGAGTGGCTCTTATTTATATTACCCACACCGATTTTGGGTGCGCAAATTTGGATGTTTATGTGGGCACCAGTCAATGGCTTGGGGCTTGAAGTGACGTTGGGTTATTTCCTATATCCAATGATCATGATCGTGGTTGGTCGCTTCTTTTATAATGAAGATATGAGCTTGCTACAGTGGGCTGCCATTCTATGCGCCGGTCTCGGTATCGTTTATGATATCTTCGAATACGGCGCGATCTCTTGGGCGACTTTGTTTGTGTGCTTGGGCTATCCTCCTTATTATCTACTACGTCGCAAAATGGCAGTGCCACCCATTACAGGTTTGATCTCTGATCTTGTGTTGTTATTGCCTGTTGTATTGGTCGCGCTGTATATGAATGGCGGCTTTGAGGTGGCGGTATCTAACCATAAGCTTTGGTATATGCTGCCGTTATTGGGCATTATCAGTACCGCTGCGATGTCACTGACGATGGTGGCGAGCCAAAAGCTACCTGTCTCGTTGTTTGGGACTTTGTGTTACCTTGAGCCAGTATTCTTGTTCGTATTTTCTATTGCCGTTTTGGATCGTAACTTACATGAAGGTGGCTCCATGCTGATGTACAGCATGATTTTTATCGCACTATTGATTATGATTGCTGATAGCGCACTTGGCTATCTGGCACGCAAACGTGAGAACCGCTTACATGGTTATAATGAGCCACAAGTGGGTAGCTTCCCGCCACGCCGTCGTCTCAAAAATCGCCGTATTAAAGGCGTACTAATTGCGCATCGATTCCGCCAAATTAAAAAGTATCAGCAAAAGATAGACAAGATGACACGTAAGATTGAAGCGTTGTATGTAGAGTAGGATTAAAAAGCATAGTGTTCTAGGTTTATACATAACTGACTTAGTAGGCAGTATTTTTCGTCATCGTTCTACAAACTTGCAGTGTCAAAGGTGAGAAAATTACGCTATTATCGATAATAGTGGTGTCATGCTTAACTAAAAGCGTGGCACTGTATCAAAGAGATTATGGCTGATTTAAAACAATATATAACTAGGACGGTTTATGTTAACTCTGCATCATTTAAACAATTCGCGCTCATTTCGTATTTTGTGGTTATTAGAAGAGCTGGAGCTTGATTATAAGCTGACCACCTATGAGCGTACCAAAGCTTATCTTGCGCCCGAGAGCTTGAAAAAGGTGCATCCGCTTGGTCACACTCCTGTGCTCGAAGTAGATGACCGCGCCTTGGCTGAGTCGGGGTTTATTATCGAATACCTGCTTAGACACTATGATACCGATCATCAATTTAAGCCTGCTGATGACAATGAGACGGCGTGGGAAAACTACACTTTTTGGCTGCATTTTGCCGAAGCTTCTGCGATGCCGCCTTTGGTCATGCGTTTGGTATTTAGTAAAGTGGTTGAAAGATCGCCCATGCTTATCAAACCAATCAGCAAAGGCATTCGCAAACAAGTAGAAGATGGCATGATTGAGAACAATATCATGAACAACTTAAACTTGATGGAGCAGCATTTGCAAGACAACCATTGGTTTGCTGGTGAAGCATTTAGCGCTGCTGACATTCAAATGTATATCGTTGTAGCAGCCTCTAATGCGCGTGCCGGAATGGACAGAGTTAGATTTGCCAATCTATTGAACTGGCTCAAGCGTTGCCAAGAACGTCCGGCGTTCAAACGTGCCGAAGAAAAAGGCGGTACGCCGAAGTTTTAAAGAAATAATGTGCTATTGTGAGCGTTTTTAATTCCTGTTCACAATAGTATATTGAGAAGGTACCTCATGAATGACCAAAACAAGCTGGGCAAGCAGACATTGAAGACCGATAGTAATGGGCTAGATCGTCAAGAGATTCGCGCACAGCAAGTCTCTATTAAATCATGGACACAAAAAATACTGGTGGTTTTACTGTGTGTTGCCAGCTTTTATGGCGGTTTTAAATCTTATGAGTCTAATATGGTCAATGACTGTAAGGCCAATGGCGGTCAAATGGTTGAAGGGCAAAAAACCATGCTATGTCAATTATCATAGCCATTGTATTAATAAGAAGATGGTTATTAATACAATGGCTATCAATAAAAGAAATCACCCATGTTAAAGCTTACCTTTTTGGGTACGTCAGCAGGTGTACCTACCAAACAGCGCAATGTGACGGCATTGGCGATCGAGTGCTTAAATCCGCATGCGTCTGGCGCACAGAAGGGCAGTCAACCCATTAGTAGCAACCAAAACAAAAAATCGCGCCCGTGGCTGCTCATCGATTGCGGCGAAGGCACGCAGCAGCAATTGCTGCATACCAAGTTGTCTTTACATCAGTTGACCGCTATCTGCATCACCCACGTACATGGGGATCATTGTTATGGCCTACCAGGATTGTTGGCGAGTGCCGCGATGTCAGGACGCCGTGCGCCATTGACGCTCATTGCACCAAAAGCAATTGCTGCGCTACTCGATGCCTTTATCCTACATACTGAATTATATCTGCCATTTACCCTCAATTTTGTGTCGATAGAGGATCTGTTGTCGCAAGAAGATAATAAGGGTAAAGTAAAAATCGACTTGGATAATCAACATCAGCTTATGATAGAAGTCTATCCTTTATCACATCGTGTGCCATCTCATGGGTTTGGTATCACTCAGACCATAAGTCGTCGCACTCTTAACACGGATAAGCTCGTAGCAAATGGTATCCCCGCAAGCTCATTATGGGGGAAATTGCAGCAAGGCTGCGATGTAACCACTGATGATGGTCGGCAACTGCGTTCAGCAGATTATGTTGCCAACGAACAGCAGCATACACGCATTATAGTTGCTGGAGACAATGATAAGCCAGATTGCCTAAGTGAAGCGGTGATGGATGCAGACTTATTAGTACATGAAGCCACTTATACGCACGAGGTCTTGATGGCTATTCAAGCCAGAAACCCTGACTTTGACCCCATGCATAGCAGTGCGCATGTGGTAGGTACATTCGCACAAAAGATGAACCTTAAAAACATCATTTTGACCCACTTTAGCGCGCGTTATCAGGGCTTTGATAATCCAGATAGCGAAACGCCAAATATGGCATATATTCGCTTAGATGCGCAAAGCGTCTACAAGGCAATCTATGGCTGGCAGAAGATTTTGCTCAGTATATTGTCAATGGAGCTGCCACCTGGTTTAGACGACAAGGGCAGTCAAACGTTGAGAAACGCGTCCAATATGTAGGCTCTGCACGAAATAATATCGTTGAACCGAAATAAGAGAGTAAAAGTATTTGTAACCGTACTGCTAAGATAAATTTTCTTGCTTGCTGTGCCTATGCAGACAGAGGCTACGAAAACTTATCCTAGCAGCACTGCGTAAATTTACTATGATTTATCGCTTGCTGTCTTCAATAGCCAACTGCGTTTTACCGCTCCAATAACGACTAAACTGATACGCAACCCGACCCGAGCGCCCGCCGCGTTCAGAAGCCCAGCGTAGGGCATCGGTTCTGATAGTATCAGGTAAGCTGTTTTCTAGATTCATTTCAATAGTAGTACCAGTATTGGCTAAAATCTTCTGCTGCTCTATCACAAGGTAATGCTGAATAATCTGCAAATATGTCTGCTGATCCATGGGATGAAAAGTCAAGGACATGCCAAATCGATCCGATAATGATACGGTTTCATCAATCGCTTCATAGGGATTGACCTCATCCGTTTGCCCGTTATAGATGTCAAGATTGTCTTTCATCATCTGAGGTAATAGACGACGGCGATTACTGGTAGCGTAGACCAACAGTTTATCTTGCTCCGAGTCTAGCGCACCATCAAGCACACTTTTTAGCGCCCGATAACTTTCATCTTGACCGTTAAATGCCAAATCATCACAGTACACGATGTAGCGGCATCCACAATCTGCTGGTAGGACATTGATGGCTGCACGGATTTTGTCCAGTACTTGTAGATCATCGCGGGCAATCTCAATAATACGTAAGCCTTCGGTATGATAGGCTTGTAGCAAAGCACGAATCAGTGAGGATTTACCAGCACCGCGTGTCCCTGTCATCAACACGTGATTGGCCGGATAGCCTTTCAAAAACTGGCGAGTATTCTGTACCAGTTTTGATTTTTGTTTATCTATCCCATGTAAGTCGTCTAAACTTAAAAACAAATTGACTGCTAGTGGCGCTAAATGACCGTTTTGACCACCGACCCAGCGATAGGCCAGCTGCGTAGGATCAATCTCGATGGTTGGTGTGACTTGCTCTTTTAAATATTGAGTAAGCAAATCTAATAGCGGCGCGGGCAGGGCATAATGAGTAGCAGGCTCAGATACATTGTTTGGTAGCGACATAATAACTCTAACCATTGAGGTGTATTTAAATTGCATTGTGGCATTTCAAGATTTCACTGTACTATATTTAACTGTAATATAAAAAACTATCATAAAAAATCAAACTATGAAAAATAATGCCAGTCATCCGCTTACGATACAGGCGTTGCAAGCGCAGGCTCAGCAGCTATTGCCAGTAGTGACGCAAGCATTATCGGTCTTGCAATATAGCGAAATAGTACATCAACGTCTAGCGCAACAACGCACTAAAGACAACAGCTATCAAGGGTTAACGCGAGCACAGCATACCGAGTTTGGTAGCGTCATGATTAAATGGCAACTAAATGGTTATAACAGCCACGTCTCATCTGATTTGGATCATGAGCTCCATGTTTTAACATCTTTGAATGAATTATCACAAAACCCGAATACCCCAAAACCTTTCGTCCCTTCAGTATTCGCTTATCACAAAGCAGCCATTCAAGCATTGGGGCAGAATCAGCAATTAACTGTCCTTGTCATGACTCATTATCCGAATGGAAGTTTGGCAAAGCCGCTGAACGGTCAAAGGCATTCGCTGTTAACAGAGGCGCAGAAGCACCATTTTATTCATCAAGCAGCGCGTTTGGTTGCTAATTTACACAATGCGGGCTGGCTACACAATGATATCAAGCCCAGTAATGTATTACTCGATAGCACTCTAAGTGATGACATTCATGGTCGCAATACAATGCCTAATTTGCTTATGACTGATTTTGTTTTGGCACAAAGAATTGCCGATCGGATTGAGTCAAATTTTGCTGGTACGCCAGCGTATCTTGCGCCTGAACGTTGGCAAGGATTGAGGGCAACGGTACAGAGCGATATCTACGCGTTTGGCATCATGATGGTTGAGATATTGACGGGCATACGACCTTTTAAGATCACCGTTCAAAGTCACGATCCGATGATTGATTGGGCAATTCAGCATTGCCAACAACCAATTCCAAAATTGCCGTCACAATATAGTCATTATCAATTTATTGTAGACAGTACATTGGCAAAGCGAGTAGAGAAGCGGTATAAGACGATGGATGAAATACGATTAAATTTAGACAGAGCGTGAATATACGATTGAAATGACAGACACAAAAAAACCTGCTAAAAAGCAGGCTTTAATATTTGGTCTAAGATGTACTATCCGAAAATGGTGGGGCTGGAGAGACTCGAACTCTCACACCTTGCGGCGCCAGAACCTAAATCTGGTGCGTCTACCAATTCCGCCACAGCCCCATTTTCGTTACTCTATCATCAAAAGCATTTAAATTCAAATGCCATCTAGACAGTTAACTGATTCGGTAGTGCGTCTCAGTGGTTGGCTATTATATAGAGTTTGAATTTTTGGTCAACCCCTATTTGCAATTATTTTTGATTATTTGATAGGTATTTTTACCAAGTATTATAAATAATTGATAATGCTAATGTTTTTATTTAGCAGTTTTGCTCATTTTATGGCTACTTATTTTATTAACCTTATAAAGGCATGTCGAGCTGCTGCAATTTGCGTGTCAAGGTATTGCGGCCCCAGCCAAGCAAGTTAGCAGCCGCTATCTTTTTACCACCACTATGCTTGAGTGCTGTCGTGAGTAAAACGCGTTCAAACTCAGGCGTTGCCATTTGCAAAATGTCTGTTTCCCCTTGTTCTAGCGATTGCTCAGCCCAAACGGCTAACGCTTGTTGCCAGCTTTGCGTATCAGCAGTAGGGTGAGTTTGGTTATATTGCTGGTTTAATTGCTGATCATGGTGTTGAGTCGTTTCTTGAAACGTAGGTTGCGATTGCAGATTGAATGGCGTGTTTTCGAGTAACTCTGGTGGCAAGTCATTTACCATAACAGTGTCGCCCGTTGCCATTACGGTGAGCCATAGACACACGTTTTCCAGCTGGCGCACGTTACCACGCCATTCAAACGACTGCATAATCTGTAGCGCCTCAGGATGTAGCTGCTTTGGCGCGGTATTCATTTGTTCAGCCGCCCGCTGCATAAAATAGGTGGCTAGCGCAGGAATATCCTCTGGTCGTGTACGCAAAGGCGGCAGCGGTAGGCGAATGACGTTGAGACGATAAAACAAATCCTCACGGAAGCGGCCCAGTTTTACCAATTCTTCTAAATTCTGATGGGTGGCGGCAATGATGCGTACATCGACTTTGACTGGCTGTTGTCCGCCCACGCGATAAAACTCACCATTGGCTAACACGCGAAGTAGACGGGTTTGGGTACTGAACGGCATGTCACCGATTTCATCCAAAAACAACGTTCCACCATCTGCTTGCTCGAAACGACCTTGCCGTGTTGTCGTTGCGCCAGTGAACGCGCCTTTTTCATGACCAAACAATTCAGATTCAATCAGATCATGCGGAATGGCGGCCATATTGAGAGCGATAAAAGACTGCTTCTTTCGAGGAGAGTGCTGATGCAGCGCGCTTGCGACCAACTCTTTCCCCGTTCCTGATTCACCTGTGATCAAAACCGTAATAGGGGAGTGCGCCAATCGACCAATAGCGCGAAATACGGTCTGCATGGCTTGCGATTGACCGATGATGCCGCTTGGATTGTTTTGAGCTTGAGTTTTGGGTTCAATCTTTGTTTTGCTACTAGGCACTTTATGAGTTTTACTCACAGATTTGGACTTGGGTTTACTGACAGACTCTGTGTTGATGTCAGATATTTCCTGATGTTTAGACGATGTCTCTATTGTTATATTAGTATCAGGTGCAGTTTTATGATGCAAAGCCACATTAGGCTGGTAGTTAATAGCTTTGTAAATCGTTGCAACCGCATCATCCAAATCAAATGGCTTGGGCAGATACTCAAATGCACCTGTCTGATAGCTATTGATGGCAGAGGTGAGGTCTGAATGTGCGGTCATCACTACAATGGGAAGCTTAGGAAAGTGCTGATGTACCCAATCACTAAAAGACAAACCATCCATCATCGGCATACGAATATCCGTCAATATCACATCTGGCAGGGATTCAGCTGAGGCATGCTGTTGTAAGATGTCATTGAGCCGTGTCCATGCTGCTTGTGCTTGCGTAAAGCTGATAACCGTCAGCCCTGCGTCTTCAAACGTATCTGCCAGTACCAAACGCAAGGTGGCATCGTCATCAATGAGCCACAAAGTAGCAGCGGGTTTATCAATGGCATTATTGACCGTCACTTTTGTGGTTGGCTCGTTTGCTGCTTGCGGGTTCGATGAATTGTGATCGCTTTTAGAGTGAAGCTTATGATTATAGTCAGTCATGTATCGGGCCTAATGAGCAATGGGTTGATTCAGGTTTTTGATTGAGTGCTAAGGTATGTCTTTTAAGCCCTAACGTCATTTATGCTTCGATAGCGGGTTGGTTAAAAGGCAGATATAACGTAAAGCGGGTCTGATTTGAGCTAGGATTATTTTTGGTGCGTTGGCTAGCGCTTTGCGATTGAGTTGAGCTGACATCAATCATACCATGATGATGACTGATGATCTCTTGCACAATGGACAATCCAAGGCCAGTACCTGCCGCGCGGCTGGTCACCATGGGGAAAAATATCTGACCGATGAGGGCAGAATCAATGCCTGAGCCATTATCGGTGATATTAACCTGCAATACTTGTTTGTGCTGTTGGCGACTGATGGTATGTTGAAATGCCACCCGCGTCTGAATGTGGAGTATCGGCTGATAATCAGCACCTTCGCTTTTTTCTGTCTGTGAACGGCTATCCTGAGCGTTATCAGATTCAGAACTATTAGACTCAGATAGTTCTTTTTGCTGTAGCGTTTGTGCAAACTCAGTCATAGATTCGCAAGCATTGTTAATCAGATTTAAAAATACTTGAATTAATTGGTCTTTATCAGCCTGTAACTCGGGCAACGACAAGTCATAATCACGCTGTAGCGTTATTTGCGGGTATTGATTCAACACCAAGGTGATCACATGCTCTAATGGCTCATGAATATTGAGCATTTGCCATTTTGGCAGTTGATTGGAGCCAAGAAACTGTCCGATAAGCTGAGTTAAGCGATCGGTTTCAGAGATGATAATATCAGTATAGTTACGCAATTTTTCAGTGGTTTTTTGCATGTCAATGCGATTGTGATTGGCAACGGCTTTCGCATCCATAGCCGCTGTATACGGCTCAAAATTAAAAGTGGTTGGATCACTAAATGTGATGAATTTCCGCTGTAATAATTGCGCAGCACCGCGAATGCCTGCTAACGGATTTTTGATTTCGTGAGCCACCGAGCGAAGCATATGACGGGCGACGTCATATTGCTGCTGCTGACGCTGTTCCTCTGAAATGCGACTTTGACGATCTTTCCCCCACATTTCAATAATAAAATAGTGCTGTTGCTCATAAATAACTGGTGTCACGCTATAGTCAACGGAAAGCGATAAATTACCATTTAATGATGTGCTTATAATGTGGTCGTGATCGATAAAGGGCTGCTGATAGTGTCTTGCTTGATTAAAGCGTTCGGTCAAAGCGTGGATTGGTTCCTCTGAGTCATCGTTAACAATCACGCCATCTAGTGATGGGTCAGGTGACAGCAACGTCAGGATGGACTGATTAAGTAACCGCCCACTACTGATTGCCAGCAGCTGTTCGGCTTGCGCATTTAACCAAGTAATATCCAGTGCATCGTTGACCCATAAGATAGAGGTAAATAAATGCTGGGATACAAATGCTAAATCAGGGATATGTTCTGCAGTGGTCAAATGGCTCGTCATGAATAGCGCCTAATAAAGTAATGCCTAATAAAATGGTGACTAATAGAATAGTACTTAGAAAAAATGCTTGATATAATATTTAACCACAAATCAACAGTATAGAGCGGCAAAACTGGCGATTTTTGCAAAAAAAACGTACAATGCGCACAGCCAATTATCTCTAGCAAGGTCAGCCATGTCCAAAACTTCTACCGAGTCGTTGAATACGACTACGAGCACTTCACAGTCAGCTTCTATCACTCCTCAAGATGCCCCTAAAAACACCGCCACTATATTTAATCCTGCGATGGCGCAAGAGCAAGGGTCGTCAGACAGTAGCCAACCTTACCACCATAAAGCCAATCATAATCAAAACCGTAGTATTACGCAAAGTAGTGATGCGGCATCAGTACGGCAGCAACCGTCAATGCACCCGTTAGCGCGGCACCAAAGATTGGTTTTGTATCGCTAGGTTGTCCAAAGGCATTGGTAGATAGTGAGCGTATTATTACGGAGCTTAGTCGTGATGGCTATCAAGTCGCCAGTGATTATGAGGGCGCTGATTTAGTTGTGGTTAATACGTGCGGTTTCATTGAGTCAGCAGTACAAGAGTCACTCGATGCCATTGGTGAAGCCATCAGCAAAAACGGTAAAGTCATTGTCACAGGTTGTCTAGGCAAAGAAGCGGATAAAATCCGTGAAATGCATCCAGCCGTACTCGCCGTGACAGGCGCTCATGCATATGATGAGGTTATTACGGCAGTCGCACAGCACGTGCCTAGACCCAATCGCAGTTTGGATGCCAACTACGACCCAAAAATTGATTTGATTAATGAGGCGGGTATCAAGCTGACGCCAAGTCATTATGCGTACCTAAAAATCTCTGAAGGCTGTAACCATCGTTGTACCTTTTGTATCATTCCAAGTTTGCGTGGAGATTTGGTCTCGCGTCCGATTGATAGCGTGATGAATGAAGCGTTGGCGCTCAAAAAAGCGGGCGTGAAAGAGTTGCTTATCATCTCGCAAGACACCTCAGCTTACGGACTGGATTTGAAGTATAAGACCAGCTTTTGGAACGGCATGCCACTGAAGTCGAAGTTTTATGACATGTGCCAAGCATTGAATGATTTAGGCATTTGGGTACGCTTGCATTATGTTTATCCGTATCCGCATGTCGATAAAGTCGTTGAATTAATGGGTGAGAAAAAGCTGTTGCCTTACTTGGATATTCCTTTTCAGCATGCCAGCCATCGCATCTTAAAAGCCATGAAACGTCCGGCACATAGTGAAAATACGTTAGCCCGTATCAAAGCATGGCGTGAGATTTGTCCTGATATCGTGATTCGTTCGACCTTTGTTGTCGGCTTTCCAGGCGAAACCGAAGAAGATTTTCAGTGTTTGCTTGATTGGTTGGTTGAAGCGCGTCTCGATCGCGTGGGTGCCTTTACTTATTCAGAAGTTGAAGGCGCAGTCGCTAATGACTTGCCAAATCACGTACCTGAAGATGTGAAGCAGTCTCGCTATGAGCGTTTGATGGCCTTACAACAAGACATCTCAGCGCAAAAACTACAAGAAAAAGTTGGTAAGACTTTGATGGTATTGGTTGACGAGATTGATAGCGATGAGAACATTGCGATTTGTCGTAGTTATGCGGATGCGCCAGAGATTGACGGTCATGTCTATGTGGATGAGATTACTGATCAAGTAAAAGTGGGTCAGTTCTTAACGGTCACAATCGATGACGCTAGCGAGTATGATTTATTTGCCAGCTATAAAGGATAAAAATCAGGATAATATACGAGCAAAAATTGCCCAAGAGCGGGCAGTTTTTGCTACAATTGGCGCAATTTAGCCTGTTTCACACACCGACCATCTAGTGCGGCGCTGCAGGCAAACGCTATTTGTATTTTACCAATGATTGTAATTATAATTTAATACTCACAAGGTGACCTCATGTCTGACAAAAACCCGCGTTACTCTCGTATCTTGTTGAAACTCTCTGGTGAAGCTTTGGCCGGTGGTAAAGACATGGGTATTGATACCGAAGTACTCGATAAAATGAGTTTGTCTATTGCCCACTTACGTGGACTTGGTGTACAAGTCGGTATCGTCGTTGGGGGTGGTAACTTATATCGCGGGGCGCAGCTGCAAAAAGAAGGTTTGGTTGGCCGTGTTACTGGTGATCAGATGGGTATGTTAGCAACAGTGATGAATGGCCTTGCCATGCGTGACGCCCTTGAGCGTCGCAACATCAAAACCCGCCTAATGTCCGCCTTACCCATTGGTGAGGTGACCGAAAGCTATAGCAGCCGTAATGCGATTCGTTATCTTAAAAATGGCGAAGTATGTATCTTTGTCGCTGGCACGGGCAATCCGTTTTTCACCACAGATACAGCAGCTTGCTTGCGCGGTATCGAGATTGAAGCGGGTTTGATCTTAAAAGCAACCAAAGTAGATGGCGTTTATGACAAAGACCCAAGCCTACATTCTGATGCCAAAAAATATGATGGTTTAACGTTCGATGAAGTGTTAGAGCAAAAGCTGGGCGTCATGGATTTAACTGCCATTGCTTTATGCCGCGAGCACAACGTACCGCTACAAGTATTTGATATGACCAAGCCCAATGCCTTATTAAATGTCATTATGGGCGAAAATGAAGGCACACGCGTTTATCATTAATAAGATGAATGCTGGCATGGCTGTATGGTAAGAATTGTCTGGTAAGTTGTGATATGAGCGCAGATTTATATCACAATCAACACCCTAATAACTATTTATAAACAGCAGTTTATAAACCACAGTAATGAATGATTTGTCGGTAGCGATAAATAAGGATACATGATGATTAAAGAGATTAAGCAAGACGGCGAAGCGCGTATGCAAAAAACGCTAGAAGCGCTTGAGAGTACCTTTAGTAAAGTGCGTACAGGCCGTGCACATCCAGGTATGTTGTCAGGTGTGATGGTCAGCTACTATGGAGCGCCTACGCCATTGAACCAAGTTGCTAGTGTGAACGTAGAAGACTCGCGTACGCTACTGGTTCAACCATTTGACCGTACGATGGTGCAAGCGGTCGATAAAGCCATTCGTGAAGCAGATTTGGGGTTAAATCCAATGACGGCTGACGTGATTCGTGTACCAATGCCAGCATTGACAGAAGACACGCGCCGCGATATGCAAAAGCTTGCGCGCGGCGAGGCTGAAGGCAGTCGCGTTTCTATTCGTAATATCCGCCGTGATATGATGAATGACATCAAAGAGTTGGCAAAAGAAAAAGAAATCTCAGAAGATGACGAGCGCCGTGCCAGTGATGACATTCAAAAGATTACTGACAAATATATCGAAACTATCGATAGCCGCCTGAGCAAAAAAGAAAGCGATTTGATGGCAGTATAACTACCGGTGTTCTGTTGCTTACAGCCATAATAGGTTAAGTCATGTCCTTAAAGCAGCCAATGCGTCATTACCATTGGCTGCTTATTATTATGTCGACTGGTACAATATATGTAGTATGGATAGGTCGCTTTTGCTGACTCTTTCATAAACGACGTACGGTTTGATATATGATAAGTTTATGAATTATTTGTAATGCGCTTTTTAACTGCTACCGTACACGTTATTATTATCTTACCTTAACAATAAGCAATCTCCCTTATGTCCACTTCTGCTTTTATGGCTTCTGATATTCTTCCTCGTCATATCGCCATCATCATGGATGGCAATAACCGTTATGGCAAAGCCAATGATTTGGCGAAAGGTCAAGGGCATGTGGCGGGCAAAGACGCTCTTGACCCAATTGTTGAATATTGTGTCGAGACAGGCATTGAGGTATTAACCGTTTTTGCTTTTTCTAGTGAAAACTGGCAGCGCCCGCCCAGTGAAGTGGCGCTATTGATGCAGCTGTTAGCGTCGACCATTTACGAGCAAATACCGCGTATGCACGAATACCGCATACGCTTACGTTTTATTGGCGATCGCAGTCATCTCAGTGATGATTTGCAAGTCTTAATGGCGGACGCTGAAGCAAAAACTGCGGCGTTTGAGGCTATGACCTTAGTCATCGCCATCAGTTATGGTGGACAATGGGACATTGCCAATGCTGCAAAACAGCTGGTCGAGCGAGTACAAAAAGGGCAACTACAAGCTGAAGAGATTAATGAAGAGCGGCTTGGTGAGTATGTTCAGCTAGCAGACGCGCCAGCGGTAGATATGTTGATACGGACGGGCGGCGAATATCGCCTCTCCAATTTTTTATTGTGGCAATCTGCCTATGCCGAGTTGTTTTTTACCCAAACGCTATGGCCGAACTTTGCGGTAGATGAGCTGGCAGCGATGGTGACAGAGTTCGCCCAGCGTCAACGCCGTTTTGGCAAAACCAGTGAACAAGTAGTAGCAGTGCAGACACCCCGATAAAATAGTGACGGTTTCAAGGATGGCTGTTTATCTGATGCCGACACTATATTAACCAGTCAATAGTATTTACTATGAGTAGTTAATATATCTTATTTATGGAATAATAAACCGCTTTAATGGATGTCAGTTATGATTAGGGGGCTATTATAGATTAACTGCTATAATGTACTTTTTGATCATACGTTTTTTATAATTATAAGGCTCAACAAGTATGTGGCAACGAATTAAGACGGCAATTGTTCTCGTTATGATCGTTGGTATTGCAATGTTTGCGAGCCAAACTCCTATTTTATTTGCGCCACTTTTAGCCATTGGTGCTGTGATCGCGGCCCATGAATGGACGAAGCTGATGCCAAAATGGCATCATCCTGCGCTATTTGTCCTGTTAGTTCTAGCGCTGACGCTAGTCTCAATGATGTTTGAAGTTACTTGGCTGTTTTGGTGGGTGGCCTCAGTCGCCATATGGTTGATGGCAACGTCTTGGGTTAGAGTGTTCCCAACCAATACCAATTGGTATGGTAAAAAGCTGGTATTGATCGGGGCAGTCTTATTGACTGCATCGATTACGGCCATGTTCTACTTATGGCAACTGTCGCCGTGGTGGTTGCTGTATGTGTTCTTATTGGTTTGGTGTGCTGACAGTGGCGCCTACTTTGTGGGTCGCAAATTTGGTCGTCGCAAAATGGCACCCAATGTTTCGCCCAATAAAAGCGTAGAAGGCTTGGTGGGCGGTTTGGTAACTGGCTTGCTAGTGGTTATTGCTATTAGTCTCTTTAAACTACAATTGACTGGCATATCGCTAGTAGCCTTTGCTGCCTTATCAGTTGTGACGATTTTGGCATCGGTACTTGGCGATTTGTTTGAGTCAATGCTCAAACGCCGTGCTGACGTCAAAGACTCAGGTACTATTTTACCCGGACATGGCGGTGTGCTTGACCGTATAGACTCGCTATTGTCAGCCACGCCGATATTTGCGCTTGGCTTTTGGGCGATACAACATTTCGGTTTGATGGTAGTATGAGGCGAAAAACCAAGCATTTAAAAGCAAACACTTAAAAATAAGTCTTTTGATATGTTCAGCTTGAAACGAATGTCCTTGCTTGTTTTATAGCAGAACAATTGATTTGAAACGTAGCGATGGTATGTCGAAAGGGCTATGACAGTCTCTTTTCATTGATCCAGACCCACTATCGACTATAATCACCTACCATTCTGTACTTTTATACCTTATTTACCCTCTTAACTTTCCGTTTTACCGTATTATTCATCTATAGGCATCGATGGTTATGACGCAACGCATCGCCGTACTAGGCGCGACAGGTTCAATTGGCGACAGCACGTTAGCAATTTTAGCGGCACAACCACAGCATTATGACGTTTATGCTTTGTCAGGTAACCGCCGTTTGGACAAACTGTTTGCGCTTTGTCAGCAGTTTTTGCCTAAGCGTGTGAGCGTGCCAACGGCTGCAGTGGATGAGTTTGCCGAGCGCCTCAGTACCGCAGGCTTAAACATTGATGTGGTGGGCGGCGAAGCAGGGTTGGTAGATATTGCCACCGACTCGCAAACTGATACAGTAGTAGCCGCCATTGTGGGCGCAGCAGGCCTACCGTCTACCTTAGCTGCCGCTCGTGCAGGTAAGCGCATTTTGCTGGCCAATAAAGAAGCGCTAGTGATGGCAGGTCGGGTAATGATTGATGCGGTCAAAACAAACAACGCAACTTTGCTACCGCTTGATTCTGAACATAATGCTATTTTTCAGTGTTTACCGCTTGCCATTCAACAAGATAACACTCAAATTCATCAACCAGAGCATGGTGTACGCAAGCTCTGGTTAACTGCCTCTGGTGGCCCTTTTTTGCAGCAGTCATTTGCGCAGATGCAGCAAGCCAGTGTCGCAGAAGCGGTCAAACATCCGAATTGGTCGATGGGTCAAAAGATATCGGTTGATTCTGCAACGATGATGAATAAAGGCTTAGAGTTAATCGAGGCATGCCATTTATTTGATTTGCCTGAAGACAAAATAAATGTGGTAATTCATCCTCAAAGTATCATTCACTCAATGGTAGAATATAGCGATGGCAGTTTCTTAGCGCAGCTCGGTAGTCCAGATATGAAGACGCCAATTGCGCATGCGCTTAGTTATCCAAGTCGTATTGATAGCGGCTCGCAGCCATTAGATTTGTATGCGCTCAGTGGGCTAGAGTTTATTGAGCCTGATTTGCAAAAATTTGCGTGTTTGCGTCTCGCGCGTTTTGCGATGCAAGCGGGTACTCAGGCGACTATTATCCTTAATGCAGCCAATGAGATTGCAGTAGCTGCCTTTTTAAAGGGTCAAATTCGTTTAACTGATATTGCTGATATCAATGAACAAGCTTTGAGCGAAATACAGGTACCGTTATTGAATGAGCATGCCGATATAGAGGATATATTGGCGATTGATAAAATAGCGCGCCGCCATACTGATATGTTTATCACAAAACTGGCGTAATCGTATCATCAGCCACTTGATAGAGAAAAGATCATGACTGTTATATTAACGCTTCTTGCGGCAATATTTGTCTTAGGTCCCCTTGTTGCTTTACATGAGTGGGGTCATTATATTGTGGCGCGTCTTTGCGGCGTTAAGGTCCTGACGTATTCTATTGGTTTTGGCCCAAAGCTCTTTGGTTGGACCAGCAAAAAAAGCGGCATTGATTATCGTATCTCAGCATTACCACTTGGTGGTTATGTCAAAATGCTTGATGAGCGGGAAGGGAATGTTTCAGAAGGGGAGAAGCATTTAGCCTTTAATTACCAGCATCCTCTCAAAAAAATCGCCATTGTCGCCGCTGGCCCTATCATGAATTTTATTATTGCCATTGCGCTATTTTGGGTATTGTTTATGACCCCATCAGAGCAATTTACGACAAGAATTGGACAAGTACTACCTGACACGCCAGCGGCGATGGCACAGCTTCCTGTTGGTGATAAAATTATCGCAATTGATGGTCATGACGTGCAGACATGGGAAGGTATTAATTATCGTCTTGCTGGACGTATGGGTGAGACGGATCAGGTCAGTGTCACTTTGCAGTCAGAAACCGATGCTGATCGTTCGATTAAAACGTATCAAGCCCCAGTTAAGCAGTTTATGCAAGGCGCATCGCAAGGGAAAGACGCATTGACCAGCTTTGGTATGATTCCATGGCAGCCAAATATTGCACCAATCATTGGCAACTTGAGCCCTGATGGTGCTGCCAGTCGTCAAGGTATGCAAAAAGGTGACCTTATTACGGCTATCAATGATGAACCAATCAAAGACTGGATCAGTGTGACCCATATTATTCGTGACAATCCAGAAAAGCTGCTTAATTTTACGGTACTACGTGATAATCAACCCGTTCAACTTCAAATTATGCCACAAGGTAAAAAAGACAATTTAGGTAACGATTATGGGCAGATTGGTGCTATGGTGGAACAATCTGAAATTGTCATTCCTGATGCCTATAAGACAACAGTCGTGTATGGTCCTAGTGAATCATTGGTAAAGTCTTTTGAAAAGACGGAGCAGTTGGCTCTTATGACAGTAAGCTCAATGGGGAAGATGCTATCAGGTATGATTGGCTTGGATAATTTATCAGGGCCAATTACCATTGCCAAAGTCGCCAAACAGAGCTTTGATATTAGTTGGCAGATGGTATTGTCTACGGCGGCTTTCATTAGCTTGAGCCTGGCTGTGCTGAATCTTCTGCCCATTCCGGTGCTAGATGGTGGTCATATTGTCTATCATCTTATTGAACTGATTCGCGGTAAACCGCTTTCAGAAGGCGTACAGATGGTCGGGTTAAACATTGGATTACTCTTGCTGGCAGGTTTCATGGTGTTAGCAATTGGTAATGACATCAGTCGCCTATTTTGATTGATTAATCCACCGTATACTCGACAAGGTGATATGTACTAATGGCTTTGCGCTGGTTCTGTGCCCCTTGTTTATAGAATAGGTGAGAGGCGTTATAATAGAACCTCTGTACTAATCGTAATTTTTAGTTTATTTTGTGATGCATTTTATATAAAGTGTTCTGAGTCTCCTATAGGTAATCTAAAATCTGATGCCAAATGGGCTAGACAACCTATGCTTTTTAACTTAACTTAAGCAAGTTTTTTATTGACGGATAGTGTTTATGCGTACGCCTTTATTTATGAGCGCGGCAGGGTTGCCGTTAGTTGTAGCGATGATGAGCATGCCTGTACAGGCTGCAGAATTTGTAGTAACTGACATCGGTTTTAATGGTCTACAACGCCTAACCCCCGATAGCCTCTATCCGGTTCTACCTATCACGGTAGGGGATACGGTTAATGATAGTAGTTTGGCTGCCAGTATTAAGGCGCTATATGCGACTGAAGATTTTGCCGATATTCAAAGTCGTGTCGAAGGTGGTCAGCTACGATTTGATGTCGTTGAGCGTCCAACCATTGCTGAGGTGAATTTTGACGGTAATAAGCTCATTCCAAAAGAAGGGCTTGAGCAAGGGTTAGATAACGCTGGTCTATCGGTTGGTAAGGTACTTAAACAAGCAACTCTACAAGGCGTTGCCAATGAGCTACAACAGCAGTATATAAGCCAAGGCTATTACAATAGTGACATTGAGGTCGAGCAGACGTTACTTGACGGTAATCGTGTCAAGCTTGATGTACGCTTTGTTGAAGGTAAGCCTGCTAAAGTGGTTGATATCAATATTATTGGCAACAAGCATTTTAGCGATGAAGACATCAAAGACGTCTTTGCAGTAAAAGAATCTTCTTGGACGCGTCTGCTTTCTAAGTCTGACCGTTATGCCAAAGAAAAACTGGCCGCCAGTCTTGAGAATCTAAAAGCGCTATACCAAAATGATGGTTATGTGCGTTTTGCAGTAGACAATGCCGTCCTAAATATTAGCGAAGACAAAAAAAATGTCTTTGTCGAAGTGAGTCTGAGTGAAGGCGAGCAATACCAGTTTGGTGAAGTGAACTTTTTAGGTAAGCCAACTTTTGATGAAAGTGAGCTAAAAGAGCTAGTAACTTTTGATCCTAACGAAAAATACTCGCAAGCCAAATTAGACGCGACCACCGCCGCACTTAAGAGTCGTTATGGTAATGAAGGGTATTATCTCGCGCAGGTCAGACCTGTACCGCGTATCAATGATGAAACCAAAACAGTTGATATTGATTACTTCATCGATCCTGCACGTCCTATCTATGTTCGTCGTATTAACTTTACAGGCAACATTAAAACGCAAGACGAAGTACTGCGCCGTGAGATGCGTCAACTGGAAGGGGCATTGGCCTCTAGTGATAAAATTCAGTTGTCACGTACCCGTTTGATGCGTACTGGTTTTTTCAAAGCGGTCAATGTTGATGTCAAGCCGGTCCCTAACCAGCCAGATCAAGTCGATGTTAGCTATACCGTTGAAGAGCAACCTTCTGGTAGCTCGACCATTGCTGCAGGTTACTCACAGAGTGGTGGTGTGACATTCCAGTTGGATCTGACTCAAAACAACTTTATGGGTACTGGTAACCGCGTCAAAGCTGCACTATCACGTTCAGAAACACGTGACTCTTATAGCTTGGGCTATACCGATCCTTACTTTACCGAAAATGGCGTATCACAAGGTATTAGCGCTTATTACCGCGAAACCAAATACGATGATAGAAACGTGAGTAACTACGTTTCTGACTCCTACGGTGCTACCTTAAATTACAGCTATCCTGTCGATGAAACCAAGCGAGTTAGTGCTGGTCTGAATGTCGATGATACCTCAATACGTGGTGGGCGTTTCCTTGGGGTATCAAACGTACAACAGATCATCGATGATGGTGGTTCGTTTGAAGACTTTACAGGCGACTTTGAAGGTCGTACAGGCTTTAAAAATGATTATCAAACCTACAACTTATTGTTAGGTTGGGATTACAGTACCTTAGATCGCCCCGTTTTCCCGACTAAAGGGATGAGCCATACGGTAGATGCGACGATTGGTTTAGGTGATGCTAATTATCAAAAGCTTGTTTATCAGGGTAATATATACTATCCGTTTTATAAAGACTGGGTCGCTCGCGGCTATACCAAGCTAGGCTATGGTAACGATTTACCATTCTATGAAAACTTCTATGCTGGTGGTTATGGTTCAGTACGTGGTTATGAAGCCTCAACGCTTGGACCAAGATCTCAAACCTACTTTGATGCCATTAATGATGATGTGCGTTTCAAAGATGAAGAAATTGGTGGTAACGCACTTGTAAGCTTTGGTAGTGAATTAATTTTACCGATGCCATTCAAAGGGGATTGGGCGGATCAAGTACGTCCGGTCTTGTTCGCTGAAGGCGGTCAGGTATTTGATACGACTGATAAGGAAGATCGCACTTTCACTAACCCTAATACAGGGGTTGATACTAATGTTCCATTATTAACGCAAGACAATAGTATGCGTTTCAGTGCAGGTGCGGGTGTGACTTGGTATACGCCAATTGGGCCAATCTCACTCAGTTATGCTGTGCCAATCGGTGACAAAGAAGGCGACGAGACTGAAAAAGTCCAGTTCCAGATTGGTAATACTTTCTAAAGGCAGCTAATTTTTTTAACTTAATCATTTGAATTAGCCGCTTAACTTATTAGCTTAATTGCTTAGTTTAGTGGCCTTGTCCCAGTTTATTTGGTCAATGATATATTCTATTTAGGTGATTGAGGTATCAGTTACATACTAGTAGATCGCCAAGATGATACGTCAGCTTGGCGATTGCCATATTCATAATAATATTAATATTAATAATCACTATGATAACGATTGAGCAACTTATCACTCAGATTGAACAGCGTCAGCCTATTATTAATAAAGCTGAGCTTGATGCTGCGCAATTACGTCGAGCCTTTAATAGCGTTGGTAGTCTAATCACTGCTGAGCAAGACCAATTGAGCTTTTTAGCAGATCCGCAATACATTTCTAGTCTAGCGAACAGTCAAGTAGGCGCCGTGTTTGTCACTGCTGAATACCATGATCAAGTACCTGACACAGCGGTAGCATTGGTTGTGGCAAATCCATATTTGGCTTACGCAGCCGCCAGTCAGCTATTTGCACCTAAATCATTGTTCAGCGGCATTCATCCTAGTGCAATCATTTCTGATAGTGCCATCATTGAAGATGACGTTAATATTGGCCCTTTTTGTGTGATCGGTGATCACGTAAAAATTGGTGCACGTAGCTCACTTGATGCTCATGTAGTGATTGAAGCAAATTCTGATATTGGTCATGATTGCGTTATTCGATCGCAAGTAGTCATCGGCTACAATAGCATCATTGGACATCATGTGAGATTACACAGTGGCGTAAGTGTGGGTGCAGAAGGCTTTGGTTTTGCTCCCACTAAAGATCCAAGTACGACTGGCTGGGAGCGTATAGCTCAGCTAGGGCGTGTGGTGATTGGTAATCATGTGCGTATCGGTAGCAATACCTGTATCGATCGCGGCGCTATTGACGATACGACCGTTGGTAATCACGTTATTATCGATAACTTAGTACAAGTTGGTCATAACGTACGTATTGGTGATGGGACGGCTATTGCAGCGCAAACCGGCATTGCTGGAAGCACCAGTATTGGTAAACGTTGTATTATAGGCGGTGATGTTGGTATTACAGGTCACATTGATATAGCAGATGATGTTGTGTTATCTGGTATGACAATGGTGACCAAATCGATTAAAGAAGCTGGTTCGTACTCTTCTGGAACGGTAGCGATGCCGACTGCTGAGTGGCGACGCGCCGCTGTACGTTTTCGTAAGCTTGGTCGTGATTAAGTTGTGATTAACTCCGATCCAAATACGCCCAAAAGATTTAAAACACCGCAAGGAAGAATGATTATGAGCAGCAGTGAGATAGATAGCACAACCGATAACAATGTGAAAAGTTTGGCTGAGCAAGGCCTAACGCTGCCATTAACTTATCATACCCTTAAGCATTATTTGCCACACCGTTATCCTTTTTTGTTGGTAGACAAAATCATTGATTGTACGCCAGGCGAAGACATTACTGGTATTAAGAATGTGACGATCAATGAAGAGTTTTTTAACGGACATTTTCCTGATGAGCCAATTATGCCAGGAGTGTTGATGATCGAATCAATGGCTCAGGTTTCAGGTGTGCTTGGATTTATCAGTGCAGGATTGACATCAGAAGATGGTTATCTGTATCTATTTGCAGGCGTTGACAAAGTTCGCTTTAAGCGTCGAGTGATCCCTGGGGATCAACTGATCGTTCGTGCCAAAACGGTGATGCAAAAGCGAGGTATTTATAAATTTGATTGTACCGTTCATGTTGGTAATGAACTTGCTGCTAGTGCTCAGATAATGATTGCTCGCCAAGAACAGTAGTAAGTGTTGACCGACAGTTTTGACTATTACACGTCAAAATTGCTGGTCGAAACTGGTTTGCATGTCTAGAAAAGTATATTAAAGTGGTTGATCAAAAAGATAGTCAACCGTTATATTGAGGACAGGCCCTAGCAAAAGAGCGGTTTTTTTAATCTAAATAGACTGACCGCACTTGTTTTACTATTTATTCGCATAAAATGATACAAAGGCCCACACTATGAGTCAGATTCATCCAACAGCACTCATCTCACCGTCCGCTCAGATCGATGAGACTGCTATTATTGGTCCCTATTGTATCGTCGGTGATGAAGTAACCATTGGTGCGCATACGGTGTTGCATCGACATGTGGTTGTGACCAAGTTAACGCGTATCGGTCAATACAATCAGTTCTATCAGTTTGCAAGCATTGGTGAAGATCCTCAAGATTTGAAGTATGCAGGTGAACGTACATGGCTTGAGATTGGTGATCATAATACTATTCGAGAAGCCTGTAGCTTACACCGCGGTACAGCGCAAGACAGTGAGCTTACTAAGATTGGTAGCCATAATCTGCTGATGGTCAATACCCACGTGGCTCATGATTGTGTGATTGGCGACCATAATGTATTGGCAAATAACGTTGGTGTCGCAGGACATGTGACGATTGGCGATCATACCATTATTGGTGGTAATTCAGGTATTCATCAGTTTTGTACGGTTGATGACTATAGTTTGATTGGTGGTGCCAGTTTGATTTTAAAAGATGTCGCTGCCTTCACTATGGTATCGGGTAATCCAGCAAAAGCACATGGTCTTAATGTTGAGGGCATGCGCCGTAAAGATTGGTCAAAAGAGACTATTGATGTTTTGCGTCAAGCGTACCGCACAATATTTAGATCAGGCCTGACAACGGCACAAGCGCTCAATGTCTTGAGTAGTGAGCTACTACCACAAGAGCCAAAGATTCAATTGCTGATTGATTCATTAGAAAGTAGCCGTCGTGGTGTTGTACGCTAGATATTGAGTCCATTCTTTTCAAATTATATCGAGTATTGGTGGTTTAAAGAGACAAGTTATTATCAATTACCACCATAAACATAAAAAGCCATAACTAATCGTTATGGCTTTTTATGTTTAGAATGACTTGACTTTTTTGGTCGCTTAGCAGAAACTTCCTAGTCATGTACAGTTAGATTCTAGTAACTTATTTTAACCAACCGCTCATTTATAGTCTCTTTAAGTATCTGTCTTTTACCGAGTTGGATAACTTAAAGGGAGCTGCAATTGAATCTTAGGAGTGTCGTATGGCAGAGCAAAGGGAAAATTGGTCCAGCCGAACTGGATTTATTATAGCCGCTGTCGGTTCAGCCGTGGGGTTAGGGAATATATGGCGTTTTCCGTATGTGGCTTATGACAATGGTGGTGGGGCATTTATGGTGCCGTACCTTATTGCCTTGTTGACCGCAGGTATCCCATTATTATTTTTAGATTATATTGTCGGACACAAGTATCGTTCTGCACCGCCGCGTGCTTACAAAAAGATGGTGAAAAACGCCCAATTTATAGGGTGGTGGCAGACGCTCGTCTCTTTCGTGATTGCCATCTACTACGCTGCTGTCATTGTATGGGCAGGTAGTTATATGTTCTTCTCTTTCGGACAAAAATGGGGTGAGGATACCACCACTTTCTTTGTCAGCGATTTTGTTCATCATACTGGAGATTTAACCTCAGTATTTGTACCACAGATGTTTATAGGCCTTGTCATTGTGTGGGCAGTGGCCATGTTGATTATGTTTGGCGGTATCCGTAAGGGTGTTGAGCTTGCCAATAAAATCTGTATTCCATTGCTTATCGTGTTGTTTGGCATCATGGTATTCAAAGCCATCACTTTACCAGGTGCTGAAGTTGGTCTAAATGCCTTCTTTGAGCCAAACTGGGAAAAAATGAAAGATCCTAACGTTTGGCTTGCTGCTTATGGTCATGTGTTTTTCTCACTATCGGTCGGTTTTGGTATTATGGTGACATACGCCTCATACCTGCAAAAGAATACCAACCTGACGGGCGCAGGCTTAGTTGTTGGTTTTGCTAACTCTTCTTTTGAGCTGATTGCTGGTATTGGTATCTTTGCTGCTATTGGTTTTATGGCAGTGTCAACAGGTCAAGACGTTGCAGAAGTTGCAAGTGGCGGTGTTGGTTTGGCATTCTTCGTCTTCCCAAAAATTATCTCTACGATGGGTGCAAGCGGTGATTTCGTTGGCTTCCTATTCTTTGGTTCTTTAGTGGTTGCTGGTATCAGCTCACTAATTAGTATTCTTGAAGTGCCTATTTCTGCAGTCCAAGATAAGTTCGATTGGTCACGTAAAAAGGCTGTTGCTATAATAGGTGGCTCTTGTGCCGTTATCTCTATCGTTGCTTTCTCGACTGGCAGCTCATTGGTATTGGTTGATGTGATCGATCATTTCGCCAACAACATCGGTATCGTCGCTGGTGGCTTGATGTCAATTGTTTGTGTAACTTGGTTTAATCGTCAAAAAATCCCAGGTCTACTGGCGCATATCAACCGCATCTCTAGTGTTAAACTGGGCGGCGCTTGGGTATTTATGCTGACAGTTATTACACCAACCGTTTTGACCATCGCTTTGGGTCTTAAACTTATCGATTTGGTTAAAGAACCATATGAGGGTTACTCAACCACTATCTTATTGTTATTCGGCTGGGGCGTTGTGGTATTCTTTGGATTGGGCGCATTTATACTTACTCGTATTAAAGGCCGTCATGATGAGGAAGATGATAAATCTCGCTTGCTTGACGATAGTCTCTAACCAGATTGAAATTTTAATAGGAATTTATTATGAGTACTTCAGCGATTATTTTTATGATTATTTCAATGCTGCTAATATGGGGCGGTTTGATTGCTGCCATTCTACATTTGAGAAAGCATCCTGATATTCCAATGGATCAAATACCGGATGACCATATCTACTAACCTCTCGGTACTTGTCAAAATTTTGGTTATCAAAAATAAAATGCCAGTCAGTGTAAACTGACTGGCATTTTTAGGTTTTACTCTTTTAGATAACGCTATTACTGAGCATTATTTAAATCAGCGAAGGTTTAATTCAGGGACGGTTTGCCCACGCTTGCTATAAAACTCGTTTACAAACGCATCAAAATTATCTTGTTCGATCGCGTCTCTGATACCTTGCATTAATCGCTGATAGTAGCGTAAGTTGTGTATGGTTGCCAGCTGCGCACCCAGCATCTCTTTACATTTATTAAGATGATAAAGATAAGCACGGCTAAAATTTTGACAAGTATAACAGTCGCATTCAGGATCCAATGGGCTCTCATCATTACGATATTGGCTATTGCGGATACGTACCACACCCGCATTGTCAGTGTCACCTGTGACGAAATAATGACCGTTACGCGCATTACGAGTGGGCATCACACAGTCAAACATATCGACGCCGCGGCGTACGCCTTCGACTAAATCCTCAGGCTTACCCACACCCATCAGATAACGCGGCTTATCGGCTGGCATATCATCGGCGATATAGTCCAAGACATCCATCATCTCATCTTTTGGCTCGCCAACGGATAGACCACCGATGGCATAACCATCGAAGCCAATATCTAGCAGACCCTCAAGTGACTGCTGACGCAAATCAGCATACATACTGCCTTGAATGATGCCGAATAGGGCATTGGTGCTGCCCAGTCTCTTGTGCTCGTCAACGCAGCGCTGTCCCCAGCGTAATGATAACTCTAAAGACTTTTTGGCTTCATCATGTGTCGCAGGATACGGTGTACACTCATCGAATTGCATCACGATGTCTGAATTCAAACTGTACTGAATTTGCATAGATTTTTCTGGAGATAAGAAAATTTTAGCACCATCAATAGGAGATTTAAAAGTCACGCCTTCTTCTGTAATCTTGCGCATCGCCCCAAGGCTGAATACTTGGAAACCACCTGAGTCAGTCAGAATCGGTTTGTCCCAATGCATAAACTTGTGCAGACCACCAAACTTATCGATCACCTCAGTACCAGGACGCAGCCATAAATGAAAGGTATTGCCTAAAATGATATCCGCACCGATAGCTTCGATATCGCGTGGTAGCATACCTTTGACCGTACCGTAAGTACCGACAGGCATGAAAGCAGGCGTTTGTACATCGCCATGATTGAGGTGAACTGTGCCACGGCGCGCACGCGTTTCACCGCTGGCCGTTTTATGTAAGACAAATTGCATATGATAACCGCTATATGAGCTATGAAAATGGCGCTAATTATAACATTGTTGGCGATTTTTTTGGACAGCGATGTTCATTGTTATCACTATATATGGATAGGTTTATAGTGTTCTATAACCAAAAGACACAGACAGTGCTGCTGTCGCGCTATAAAGTAAAAGCAATGTGGCGAGGTATAAAAGGTTCACAAGATAGGCTTTTGGGTGCTGGAGACACAATATGAAAACGGCAACTTACTTGTTACTAAGTGGATTAATATTGATATCAGGAGAGGCTATGGCTACCGAAGAGCCCGATTATGCTGTGTTGTCCCAAGTTGAGAATTTCGAATTACGACGTTATGAAGAGCAGCTCGTGGCGCAAACGTGGGTGAGTGGTGATCAAGATGCTGCGAGCCGTGAAGGGTTTAAGATTTTAGCTGACTATATTTTTGGTAATAATACGGCACCAAGTGGCGGGAGTAGTAAGATTAGTATGACAGCACCTGTCACTATGCAGCCTGATAATAAAAAAGATAACGGTGAGTCGCAGAAAATCGCGATGATAGCCCCTGTGAGTTTGCAAGAAGATGAGGGAAAGTGGCGCGTACAATTCACTATGCCCAGTCAATATACAATGCAAACGCTGCCAAAACCTAATAACCCAAACATCATGATCGTAGAGGTACCAGCAAAGACGTACGGTGTGATTAAATTTTCAGGATTGGCAGGCAGTAAAAAAGTAGCCAACAAAACAGATGAGCTTATATCTTGGATGCAAGAAAATAAATTAATGATTATAGGCACTCCTGAATTGGCCCGCTACAATCCACCATGGACGTTGCCTTTTATGCGCCGCAATGAAGTGATGATCGCTTACCAGACAAAATAGTAGAAAGAATCATCTCATTATCAAACAATAAATCCGTATTGTTAAACTCGCATCACAATACTGTTTGTATCTTATTCAGTAACGGCTGTGATTTTAGCGGCATAAAAAAGACAGCCATGGCTGTCTTTTTTTATAAAAACTTAATCGTTGTAGATTAGTTGTTTTGCTCGCGGATGATATTTAGCATACGGCGTAATGGTTCGGCTGCGCCCCACAACAGCTGATCACCGACTGTAAATGCGCCCAAATATTCAGGGCCCATATTAAGCTTACGCAGGCGTCCCAATGCAACTGTTAGCGTACCCGTTACTGCAACTGGTGTTAAACGGTTCATCGCCGCTTCTTTATCGTCTTCGACCACATCCAGCCACTCATTGCCACTGTTTTTGAGGGCTGCTTCAATTTCTTCTAATGGAATGTCTTTTTTTAGTTTGATGGTCAGACCTTGCGCATGACAACGCATCGCGCCGATACGGACACACATACCATCAATCGGAATAGTATTAGCCTCAGAGTTACCAAGGATTTTATTGGTTTCAACGCCGCCTTTCCATTCCTCTTTTGACTGCTTATTGTCTAATTGCACATCGATATAAGGGATCAAGCTACCAGCTAACGGTACGCCAAAGTATTGCGTAGGGAAGCTATCTGAACGCTGAGTCTGAGCAATTTTTTTATCAATGTCCAAAATAGCGCTGGCAGGATCAGCCAATTCATCTTTAACAGCGTCATGCAGCACACCCATACCACTGATCAGCTCACGCATGTTGTTTGCGCCAGAGCCACTAGCGGCTTGATAAGTCATTGCGCTGACCCATTCTACCCAGCCCTTATTGAACAGCTCACCGATAGCCATAAGCATCAGTGATACGGTACAGTTGCCACCGATGAAGTCTTTTTTGCCATCCGCTAAGGCACTATCAATCACCGAACGATTGACTGGATCAAGAATGATAATGCTGTCATTTTCCATGCGTAACGTGCTTGCCGCATCGATCCAATAGCCATTCCAACCGCTCTCACGTAATGGCTGATGGACTTTTGAAGTGTAATCGCCACCTTGACAAGTAATAATCACTTCACAAGCGGCTAGGGCATCAATATCATGAGCGTCTTTCAATTGGCTGGTTTGAATACCTTCAAAGCTTGGCGCATTGCCACCAGCGTTACTGGTCGAAAAAAACACGGGCGTGATACCGTCAAAGTCTTTTTCTTCAATCATACGCTGTATCAATACTGACCCAACCATACCGCGCCAGCCTACCAAGCCTACTGTCAAATTACTCATGAAATCTAATCCTATTGACCATTATTTATTCATTGTCAGACGACAATATTTATTCGTTGCTAGTCGGTAACAATGCCGTGAATAGCCGCAAAAAGCAAGGCGTTTTGGCAATTTTTCATGCACTATTAACTGTGGTTATTATAACTTTCGGTTATTAACATAATGCCAATATTTACTGACCTTAAAGTATTTATTTTATTTAAAAGTAAGATTCATGGTGTAAAGGATAGGAGAGGATAGACCAAAAAAATTGTAACGTTTTACGACAGTTATCGCATAATTAATACGCAATAAGTAGGCGCCAATCTGACGAGATGCTAAAGTAACCCTTACTATTGGTTCTATTGAGAATACAAATTTTTTATTATTGGGCTTTTGATGGTTATCATAGTCTCGATTATTATTCTAATAAACGGTTAATACACATTATGGATTCTTCATTATTATATTACGGCGCACAGTGGCTAGCGGGGTTCATCGCGCTGGTAACTATTTGGGGCTGGATACCGCTTGATAATTGGTGGGTACGTTGCGTTGACTTTCCACGTATCCAGATAATGGTGCTGGGGATCATTGCTTGGGTTGGGTTGGTCATGTTTGGGTCAGAGTGGGAGCTTGGGCAATGGCTGTTGTTCATATGTCTGAGCATCACGTTGGCATTTCAGCTCAGAATGGTTTTGCCCTATACCAAGCTATGGAAAAAAGAGGTAAAAAAAGCAACTGTACAGCCAGAAGATTATTCTTACCATCTTAAAATTATGGTTTCAAATGTTTTGACGCCTAATGATGAGACGCAAAAACTCGTTGATTTGGTGGATCAAAACCAGCCGGATATTTTGATCACGCTCGAGAGTGATAAAAAATGGGAAAAAGCCTTGGGTCAAATTGAACCCGATTATCCTTATACCGTAAAAGTACCTTTAGATAATTTGTACGGTATGCATCTATATTCCAAGCTTGAACTGATTGATCCTGAAGTCAAGTATTTGATGATAGATGATATTCCCTCTATTCACACACAGTTGCGCCTACAAGATGGAACGGTGATTTGGTTATACTGCTTACATCCTATGCCGCCAAGTCCGACAGAAGCAGATAAATCGACCACGCGAGACGCTGAGCTATTGATGGTTGGTAAGCATATAAAAGACAGTGGCCACACAGCGATATTGGCAGGTGATCTCAATGATGTAGCATGGTCAAAGACAACCAGACGCTTTCAACGTATCTCAGGGCTGTTAGATCCCCGCATTGGTCGTCACTTTATCAATACTTTTCATGCCAGCTATCCGTTTTTGCGCTGGGCGTTAGATCATCTTTTTCACAGTGCGTGCTTTACCGTCGTTGATATTCATCGTTTGCCTTCAATCGGCTCTGATCATTTCCCTGTCATGACGACGCTACAATATGAGCCAGCAGAAGAAAGCCAGCAAAAACAAAATGCGCCGACTGCACAAAAAGAAGATATTACAGAGACTGATCATAAAATAGAAGAGGGTAAAGAAGAGGGCAAAGCCATCTCAAAAGAACATGCAGAAGAGCAAAAAAGCCCCGCATAGTAAGCGGCTAAAGGTAAGATCAAAGTCGCGAGTCAGGCCGGTATAAAATAGGCTACAACTATGTAAGCATATGCTTACGTTAAATAAGGTCTTTAGCCTCTAGTGACATCAAGGCGATTGTCCTACAATAAATTCATCAACAAAAGGATATGCAAGGATGCATTGTTGAGGCAGTATTCTAAATATTCAGATCAGCCCGCTGTGTTTTAGATGACTGTTCATGACTTAGGATTAGTCAATAAGGAGCAAACAATAATAAGAATACGAAGCGTCATAGCCCTGAACCAATCGCCCTAGGTTCGGGGCTTTTCTTTGTCCAAGTTTTCACTTATAGCTAGCTGTTCGGGTCAGTTTGATTCATACAACGAAAAAAGGGTACATGCATCGGCACGTACCCTTTTTTGATTTTAATATATTAATTCCACTGACTTTATGCGTATCGCTGAAATCGGTAGAGATTATCCAAGTACTTGAATATAAGCACCTGCGCGTAGCTCTTGTAGCCAATCTTCTTTGGCTTGTGGTGCAAGGCGTTGATAAAGGGCTTGACGTGCCATATTACGACGATATTGTTCACTCACGTCTTGCTCACGCTTGCCTTCTACTTCTAAGATGTGCCAGCCAAACTGAGTTTTAAAAGGTGCAGAATAGTCACCAACGGCTGTATTTTTCATCGCAGCTTCAAATGGCGCAACCATATCTGACTCGTTTACCCAATCAAGATCACCGCCGCGGCCAGCTGAGCCTGGATCGTCTGAATAGGTTGATGCCAAACCAGCAAAGTCAGCGCCATTGCGCAGTTGGTTGTAGAGATCGTTAATCTTTTGCTCAGCCAATGCATCTGTCTGTAGTTCATCGACTTTGACCAATATGTGACGAGTATGCCACTGTGGTACTAGCATTTTGTCACTTTCTTTCTTATTAGCAAGCTTAATGATGTCGATCCCTTCTGGTGTGACTAGCGGTTCGCTAACAGCACCAACTTCAAGCTTGGTAATCTCACTTGATAACTCAGTAGGCAGGGCGGCGGCTTGATGAAAGCCCATGTCACCACCTTGCAAAGGAATAGGGTAATTGCCTTGGCTGGCTGCGACGGCTTCGGCGACATCAACATTTGGTGCAAGCAGACGATTGCGCAAATTTTGTGCAACTTGCAATGCTTCTTGACGCTGAGCTTCTGATAAGCGGCTATAATCATCTATGTAAGGAACGCGTACATGAATGGTCTGATATTCACTTTGATTCAAACGTTTGGCTTCAGGTGAGGCCAAGAATGCATCAATATCTTGCTCACTAATACGCACGCGGCTACTGATTTGGCGCTGTTGTAAGGCTTGAATCGAAGCTTCTTCAATCAATTGAGCACGTAGCGCTGCATAACTGCCAGGCTTAGCAGCATCTAATCGTTGTTGCAATGCTGAGAGGCTGCTGAGTCCTTCTGACTGGGCAATTTGACCAAGGCGCTGATTGATAGCTGCTTCGTCAGGGTTTAGACCCACACGTTTGACCATAGACAGCTGTAGTTCACGCAAGATAAGCGCATTCAATACTTCAGACTGTAGTTGTGGGGAGTTTTCAATAGGCTCACCAGCGGCTTGTGCGCGTGCTTGAGTTTGTACGATTGCATCAACCAAGTCGCTTTTTAAGATCGCGTTTTCGTTGACCAGCGCAATGATCCCATCTGTACTGGTGGCTGGTGTCAAACGATTGCCACTGCTTTGTGCAGCTGTGGTTGCCACTTGCGTTGTCGCAGGCTTAACAGTAGCCGCTTGGGCGCTTAGTGTCAGCACAAGGCTGGCACTCATAGACAGCAGTACAAAGCGGCTGGTCTGACGTAAAGAAAAAACTCTCATGATGCTCCTCATCAATGTCATCACATCGGATGGTAGTCGGTCAACGCTATCTAACACGCTCAATAGGCCAGTATCAGATAGGGTTGTCCATAATAGGGTTACAAACGGGGTAATAAAAAATGCGCTACAAGTATTGGTATAAACGACTTTTCAGTTTATCAAAGGAACAATGTATCAGTCCTTCCATGCAGTTTGAACAGGTTCAAATCCTAAGACTTTATCA
This sequence comes from uncultured Gammaproteobacteria bacterium, assembly GCA_963744895.1. Taxonomy (GTDB): domain Bacteria; phylum Pseudomonadota; class Gammaproteobacteria; order Pseudomonadales; family Moraxellaceae; genus Psychrobacter. Next base: position 780,244 of record CAVUUW010000002.1, on the reverse strand, counting down.
GAAAGTAAGCGAGTTAGACGGCTGCTACCACTGCCAAGGCCGTTTAATCGAATCTCAGCCATAATCGCTTGTGTGGGTTTGTCTCTAACGTTTAGGTCATTATAGTAACGTCGACCATAAACTGCAAAACCAAAACAGCAGTCTTCATAATCAACACCCACCAATGAATCAAGCATCTTGTTACGATTATAGTCGTACTGACCTTGAGCCAATACCCGCCAGCTGCTATTGATAGGGAAGACGGCAGATGCTGTAAAAGCAGAAAGCGGTAGCTGATTGGTGTTTTCATCACGTTGGCGTTTGACATATCCAACGTTGAACAAGCTATTTTCTGACGGCTGATAACGCAGTTCAGTCGTAATATAGTTCAAATCATAACTATTGGTAAAAGCACCACTGACATCGACCCAAAAATTATTATAAGGTTGTGTGCTTGTGTCCCAAACCATTCCTGAAGAAGAAGACGTAAAGACGGGTTGCTGATCATCAAGCGTAACACGTCCATTATCCAGATAGAACTGCTCTGCTATGCTACCATCAAAACGTGTCACACCCGTTGCGTCGATGTAACGATAGTTGATACCAGGGGTCAGTGAGTGCAAATCTTGCAAGCGATCGTGACCCAAAAACCAGCTGTCCGAAAACAGTTGCTCATAGTTAATAGACGCAATGCGTGTATTAAAGTTAGGAAGCTCGTTTTGATCTTTGTAAGGTGAATAAGTATATTTCAGTCGCGGGCTAAGCAAGCGATAGCCACCCATCGTATCGTCAAAAGCGCCAAATGGTGAACCGGCTTGATAGAAGTTCAATCCTGCATCAATACTGGCTTGCGGTACAAACACAGATTGGCTGCCGTCCTCATCGCTCAACTGATTGTCTTCTAAGCTGTCTTCATCATAGGACGTATAAAGATGCTGCAAGCTTAGCTTAGGTCTCACATAGCCCCAAGAGCTTTCTATCGGATAAGCGGCACTGAGTTTATTATAAACACGTGCGCCACTTTTCTCATTTTCAGAGCCATCATCAATCGACTTTTTGAAATAAGCTGAATCGCTCACGCCAGTGATGTCGAAGTTCTCGACCCAAGGCAGGCGATAATTGAGTTTGAGCTGAGGTAACCGTGAGTAGGGCTTATCTTTGTCTTGTAGAGGTTGACCGCTGTCGGTAAAAGCATCCAAGGTCTGGAACGTCTCGACTTTCAACTCACCATCGACATAGTCATTGTAATAATTGACGCGAGCTCGGCGTGGTAAGTTAATGGTGCTATCTGATAAGCCTAGGGTATCGAAATCGTTGAGATAATCGGCGTCCGATACATAGCTATACTTGGCATCACCGCTCAAGCGCGGAATGTCTTTAGATGTCCAATAATGATCATAAAAGAAGCTGGTACGATCTTCATCATTATATTCTTTATCATTAGGTAGGTATGAGCCGTTAAAAATACCTTCACCATAATTTTCGGTTAAGTAGCGAAACTCACCTGATAGCATAGGATTGCGATCAGTATAAATGTGGGTATTAAGCGTGGCGTCATAATTGGGTGCTAGATTAAAATAATAAGGCACATCAAGCTCTACACCGCTTTCGCTACCGATACTGGCGCTCGGCAATAAAAAGCCACTGCTGCGACGACTGTCAATTGGGAAGTTGAAATAAGGCAGATAGAATACAGGTACATCAGCGATACGGAAGGTGGTGTTATAAGCTTCGCCTCGACCCGTATCCGTATCTAGATCAATGCTTTTTGCATCAAACTGCCATTTACGATTGGTCGGCGGGCAGGTGCTAAACATTACCTCGTCTAATTCGTACTGACTGTCATTGGGCTTGTTTAAGCGTTTGGCATAGCCATGGGCTTGTAGTGGGACACTAGCAAATGCCACATCATTGGCAGTCGACTGACCTGTTTCAGTGTTATAGGCCAAACTGTCAGCCACACCGATCAAACCACCTTTCGAAGCTTGCTCTTTAATATTGTTTTGAAAGTTATTTTGAGCGTTATTTGAGGTATTGTTGCGTGGTGCTTGATTACCAATCGCTTGGTTGGTAAACATGACTTTGCCTTCGGCTGCTGCAACGCCTCGGTTCAGATCAAGCACAACTTTTTCTGCTTCTATGTGCTGAGTACCTTGATTGATAATGACGTTACCTGACAGTTCAGCATAATCAACATTATCATAATAGCCATAATCCGACTCTGAAAACAATGGTGCTTGATTATTCGGTAGACCATTTAGATCGCGTGTTGGCTGACCCGTTGCTGCATTCGTCTCATCCACTGCGCGCTGGTAATTGGGATTGCTCTGTGGATAGACCCATTGACCTTCGCAGCGTTGGGCGCTATCGATAGCACTAGGCAACAGCTTTAGGTCTTTACCTACTTTTGGAATGGTTTCTGCGCTAGGCGACAAGGTATTTTCGATATCATCGGTTTCATCACCTGATAGAATATCAGACGTTTGCTTGGTCTCGTCTAACGCTGGGGTTTTATTACTAATATCAGTATCTGGTGTTAGCTCATAAAACTCCGCCAAACGCATTAGGCTGTCTTGAATACTTTCGTCACTAACTACACGCTGACTACGATTGGTAGTAGGAGTGGCTGTTTCATTGACCAGCTCATTACTAGTCGCTGAAGGGTTGGGTTCTGTGGCAAGACTCGTCTCTGATTGAGAAGACGCAGCATCACTACTGTCTTCAATGGCAGTAATATTCAAAGCACGATTGTCTAAAACAGCTTCTTCTGAAGGATTAGTACCTAAGCCAGTGTCACTTAAAGTAGCGTTATTTAGAGTACCATCATTCAGAACATTATCATTTAAACCGTTATCGTCTGAACCGTTATTGTCTAAACTATTGTCACTTGAACGACGGTTATCGGTATCAGCCCCATAACGGGCTCTATTGTCCGTGATTGATGGTTCAGCTTGCTGAGAGTCAACATCACTGAGCGCGGCACTGACCGTAAGACTGGATAAGCCTAAGGCACCAAATAAGATCAAACGGATGCTTTGGTAAAGCGGAGAATATAACAAGGGCACACCTATGATTGCAGAGCCTATTGGATTGCGATACTGAGTTTAGAGCCGTGCTATTTAAGCATACATAGCAGATAATAAACGGCTAAAAAATCTCTAATGAATAATGTAGTCTCAAGAATTTGGGCGTTTTACATATAATGACGACTAATCATAGTCAAAAAAAACCAAATCAGCTACACTATTTACCAAAATTTATAGCATCGCCAAGTTGTTTTTTTTAACGGTTGCTGAGAGCAATCTCAGTACTAGATATTGAATAATCTACTAAGGCGACTGTGACAGTATCTGTCGTGGCTCAAGACGTTACTATTTTAGCAAGTATTCGTGCGACTTATCACTACTTTAATCGTTTATGACTTATATTTAACCTGCGATGCCTTTTACGGCTGATCCAATCATTATAGAGCTTACCATGACCGAGACCAATACGAACAATCGTCTGCATCAATTAGAGTGCTGGTTACAACAAGTATTTGCAGATAAAGCATTCAATCTTGATAGCCTGCCAGGTGATGCAAGCGCCCGCCAATATCATCGTCTCCAGTTATTAGATAGCGGTGAGGCAGAGTCAGCCCGCTACATTGTCATGGATTCTGCTGACGAACAGGACGCCATGCGCCAATTCATTAATGTTGCCAAATTGATGTCACCAGCGATCAATGTGCCAACGCTTATGGCACAAGATGTTGAAAAAGGATTTTTGGTATTACAAGATTTTGGCACGGTGGAGTTTGCGCATTTACTGGTAGATGCAACGCCTAAACAAATCAACGAGCATTATCAGTTGGCAATGCAAACGCTGGTTGCGCTGCAAACGGTTTCCGTAGAGACGGCAAAATCTCAGCATCAACTGCCAGACTATGACACGGCATTATTAGATCGTGAGATGGATTTGTTTAGCGATTGGTTTATTCCTTATGTTGGTGTGACGCTTGATAAGACATTGTGGAGTCAGTTAAAGACGGCATTAATCACGGAGATTTTGCAGCAGCCTCAGGTCATCGTGCATCGTGATTATCACAGTCGTAATCTGATGCAAGACCAAGCAGATCGCTCACGTTTAGGTGTGATCGATTTTCAAGACGCCGTTATTGGTTCTTATACTTATGACTTGGTCTCATTGGTACGTGATGCTTATGTCGAATGGCCAGAGGAACAGATAACGTCATGGGTACACGATTTTTGGCAATTACAAAAGCAGTCAGCGCTGACTACGGCAGATAGCGTAGATCAGCTTGAAAACGATGTGAATGTCATGGGCGTGCAGCGCCATCTAAAGGTATTAGGGATTTTTATCCGCTTGTCTGAACGTGATGGCAAAGATCGTTATTTGACCGATATTCCAAAAGTAATGCGAGATTTGCTCACTGAATTGAACTGGTTGGCTGAACAGGGCAGTGATGAGACAAAACAAGCGATTATTCCTTTTAACGAGTGGCTACAAAATGTGGTTCTACCGGCTTATCAAAATACATTTTCTACCATATAAGTGCTACGGTATAAGTATTGAATTAGATACTGATAAACACTTACGACTAATGAGCGGTTGCTGAGCGTTTAAAGCAAAAGCTTACCTAATACGATTAAAAGGAGCATACATGCCTATGTCATCTAATTCTAAGATTACACAAGCCATGATTTTGGCTGCTGGCAAAGGAACGCGTCTGCGCCCACTAACTCTTGAAACCCCAAAACCATTGGTAGAAGTGGGAGGGCAGCCACTTATTGTTTGGCATATCAAAGCATTGCATGCGGCTGGCATCACCGATATTACGATCAATGCGTCTTGGCTTGCTGATAAACTCATGGATACCTTAGGTGACGGGTCGCAATATGGGGTGGAATTACATTGGTCTGTAGAGAGTGATGAACCGCTTGAGACAGCTGGCGGTATTTTTCAAGCCTTACAATCAGGCAAGCTGCGCGATGAGCCGTTTATCTTAGTCAACTCTGATATTTGGACGACTTACGATTTTTCTCAGTTACTTGACTATAATTTGAGTGCTGACCAGCGCGCTCATCTGTTGTTGATCGATAATCCAGAACACAATGACGGAGGCGACTTTGCTATCAATAATGGTCTTGCTAGTGAGCAGCCCATTGGCGAGGCAGACAAATACACCTTTGCTGGTATTAGTGTGATATCGCCTAGATTGGTCGATGGGTTGGTATTAGGTCAATCGGCGGCATTGGCACCACTGCTCAAGCAAGCAATGATAAAGTTCCAGATTACGGCTGAGGTTATCACTGACAATTGGATCGATGTGGGTACACCTGAGCGTTTGACGCAGGTCAATGACTTTATTGATAGTAAGGGTGCTGACGATCATTTAGGCGTATAAGTGCATTGCATAAGATAAAATAGACACATAAAAAAGCCGCATTGATTGCTCGATGCGGTTTTTTTATGGGCGTAGCGACTGGTGTTAGACACCCATCGCCAATTTAATTAATTGGGCGATGGTAAAAACAACCAAAAACCCTGCCGCATACAATCCAATAAACCACGTCCATTGTGACTGCTTTTTACTGAGCTTTTTCATAACAATCTCCTGCTTAGCATATACATCGTGATCACTATCATTTGTAGTGATCACGATCCTGCGGCTGAATTATTATCGACCGCTAGAATGGGTTAATCAATCAATACGTCAATCAATACATAGGATTGTGATCAGATTTGCCCTTAAACGTATAGTAGGCGAAAGCGGTATAACTCAAGATAATCGGTAGCATAATAGCGGCCCCAATTAACATAAATGACAGTGAAGTGTCAGCCGCTGCTGCATCATAGATCGTCATTTGATACGGTACGATATAAGGGAATAGGGCAAAACATACACCGATATAGCCCATCAAAAACAATGCTACCGTCAATAAGAACGGACGATATTCACGCTCTGTTTTTAAGTCTTTACGCATGAGGAAAAATAACAGCAGCGCAATAATAGGCATAGGGGCAAGATATAACAAACTTGGAAATTTAAACCAGCCTTCGAGCGCATCAATATCTGAAAAATACATAAACACCGTGACGACGATCATCGCGACGACGAGAGCAGATAGCAACCAGCCTGAGACTTTACGTGCCCAGATCTGTAAAGTGTGCTCGGTTTTGATGATAAGCCAAGTAGAACCAAGTAAAGCATAACCAATAACTAGTGCAAAGCCACAAACGATAGAGAAGGGCGTAAACCAATCAAATGGGCCGCCAGTGTAAAGACGGTTGCTTGCCTCCAATCCTTGTACCAAAGCGCCGAGCATAATACCTTGAGAGAACGTCGCAACGACTGAGCCGACAAAAAAGAAAGTATCCCATACATGACGGCGCGCCGACGCTTTAAAACGGAACTCAAATGCCACACCGCGCATGATTAGACCGAAAAGCATGGCTGTGACAGGCAAATAAAGACCCGTCATAATGATACCGTAAGCGACTGGGAACGCAGCAAACAAACCACCGCCGCCTAGTACCAGCCAAGTCTCATTACCATCCCAAAACGGAGCGATAGAGTTCATCATACGGCTACGATTCTTATCAGAGCCTGCAAATGGGAACAGAATACCGCAGCCCAAATCAAAGCCATCAAGCAATACATAAATAAAGACAGCAAGGACGATCAGGCCGCCCCAAATTAAAGGTAAATCTAATACATCACCGAAGTTAAACATTAGCGTAACCCTCCATCATCGACGTCATCGGCAGGCTTGCTCATGTCTGTATCATTTTTCTTTGTGTTATCGCCTGCATTTTTATCACCACTTAAAGCGCGCCCTTGGGCTTCAGTAACAGAGTGATCATAGAAATGATCTTCTGACGGATCCTCATAAGGCTTAGGCCCTTGTGCGATGAGGCGCAAAATATAAAAACTGCCCGCGCCAAAGACAAAGATGTACAACACAATGAATCCAATCAATGTGGTGGCGACTTGCTGTGCAGCGACTGGTGACATACTCTCAGCGGTACGTATAACGCCATATACCGTCCATGGTTGGCGACCCGTTTCAGTCACAAACCAGCCAGACAATAATGCAATAAAACCAAGCGGTGTCATCATCATCCACGCACGGTGGAACCAGACACTGTTAGAATCGAATTGTTGTTTTTTGAAATATTTGTATAGACTAAATAAACCCACTAATACCATTAACATACCAATGGCGACCATAATACGGAACGCCCAAAACACAATAATAACGTGTGGTTGGTCTTCTGGTGCCCAGTTTTTGAGACCCTTCACTTCACCATCTAACGAATGGGTGAGAATCAAACCTGTGACATAAGGGATTTTTACTTCGTATTTATTGGTCTGATTTTCTTGATCAGGAATCGCAAAGAGACGTAATGCTGCCCCGCGCTCATCCTCCCAAATACCTTCCATCGCAGCCACTTTGGCTGGCTGATGCTCAAGTGTATTTAGACCATGCTCATCACCAATCAACACCTGTGCTGGTGCCACAAAGATAGCCATAATCATTGCCATGCCTAGCATCACACGACCATGCTCACGGTGCTCGGCGTGTTTTTTGGACTGGAGATAGTAAGCGCCGATACCGCCAATGACAAAGGCAGTGGTCAAGAACGCCGCTGTCACCATATGTGCGAAACGGTAGGGGAATGAGGGATTGAAGATAATCTCAAGCCAGTTGGTTGGGTAAAGCAGGCCATCTGCACCCATCATAAAACCTTGAGGGGTTTGCATAAAGCTGTTAGCCGACAAAATCCAAGTCGCTGATATCAGTGTGCCAATAGCCACAATAGCAGTTGCAGTAAAGTGCATACGTTTGCTCACACGGCCCCAGCCAAATAGCATTATACCTAAGAAAGAGGCTTCTAAGAAAAACGCGGTCAACACTTCATAAGCAAGTAGTGGTCCTATGACGTTGCCGGCTTTATCTGAAAAGACTGCCCAGTTGGTACCGAACTGGTAAGACATCACCACACCCGACACCACACCTAGACCAAAGACCACGGCAAATATCTTGACCCAGTGCTTATAGACCTCAGCATAGATGGGTTTGCCAGTTTTTAACCAACGAAACTCTAGTACGGCAAGCCAGCTGGCAAGACCGATAGAAAATGCAGGAAAGACGATATGAAACGAGACAACAAAAGCAAATTGGATGCGTGCGAGTGTCAGCGCATCGAGCTGGTCAATCATAAACGTAGCGAACATAAATGGTTACCCTTATGTGTTAGCTGAACAGCGCTAGCTTCCATAGAACGCTTAAGTAAATGCCCGTAATTGTCTATAGTCTAAGATGACAAGCATTACGGTCAATAGCTCAGTGTTGGCTAGCGAGCAACATTAGGGATAAAGTGCCACTAAGCTAACAACTGTTTAGGTGAATTGAATAACTTACGTCCTTATAAATCAGTGTATGGTTGTCGTACATTAGAGTCATATTATGCGCCTCCCTAGAGGTACACGCAAGTTAAGCTCAGCCTAAGTTACATACCGGATAGTCGCTCAAAAACGCTTAAATGAAAGCTAAACACTTGAATTTATGAGAGAAGGACAGCAGGCAATTCAATAGGCGATACATTTAAATGCATGGCGGATGTATCGGGCAGGTCTGCCTCATATAGTATCGTCATTAGATAACGTGAATAGTTATCTTAAAATCGTCTTCTCTTGACAATATGATAGCGCGGCAAGTAGCACTTTTTTAGCCGTTCTATCATTGACGTAGGATTTAAATTTGCATTATTCCTGTAATTGCTTATGTAAAATCTGGCGTAACGTCAAAATCGTCTGCGGATTAGATTGAATACTGTGGCCCCCGTTAATCACCGTCTCAGAAGCGGCACCATCTAGATGGGCGCTAGTGTAAGGCACAATACCATCTGATAAGCGCTCTGTTAGCGCTTGACTGATATTGTCGTTGACGGTCACGGCCGCGACTGCGGGTTCGGTAGAGGTGGTTTCAGTTTTGGTAATCGCATTCGTATTAGTCGTCGTGTCTTCTTCCACGGCTTGCGACAAGTCAATTTTTGCCCCATTCGGCTGCATTTCCGCCAGTCCTTTTGTGATATCAGCATCATTATTGGCAATGATTGAATGGTAGGTAACGCGATCATTGATAGCGATGTCTTTGGTTAGCTGTATAAAAGAGGACTTATCACTGAGCTGGCTGGCCCCATTTTGTAGATATAATGCACCCAATGGGTTTTGTGCCAAGTCGCCTTGAGTGGCAATCGTGGCTAAGTTGTCTGTTACCGTCTTCACTAGGCCTATAGGCAAATAAACAATGCGGCGCAGTGCCCGCGTGAACCAACGGTCTGCATAATCCGTACCGCGGAAAGGGGCAGATAGGAAGACAGCTGTGTCTACTTGTGGCAATGCGTGAAGCACAAAACGTTTCTTTAAATTATCTTCTGCAAACGATGCTTTAAGCGCGTCACGAATTTTGCGTTTTTCACTACCAGACAATAATGCTTCATCATCTAGTTTATCTAAATTATTCGCCAAGTTGTCATCAGACAGCATCATGCGCGCGATAATAGCACCCATGCTATGACTAATAATCACACTGTTTTTACTGGCGCGGTTTTGTCCTTCGGGGTCTGTCTGCTGATAAGTGGCATTGATCAAACGCTGAATTTGATAACGGTTTTCTAAAATAGGTAAATTGGTTGGATAAAATATCTGCCAAACCTGATAGTTATCGCGCAACTTATCGTCGTTCAGAATATCGTTGGTCAAGTTTACCCAAGTGGCAGGGCTAGAGGCCAAACCATGTAGCATGATGAGTACGCGCTTATTCGGATCATAAGGCTCTAGCATGAATAGTTTGGGCAGTCTTTCCTCGGGCTGACGGGTGATTAAGTTTAAATAGCCCACACCATCCAACTGATTCTCTGCCAGCCACAAACCATAACCAGCAGAAAAGTTTGCCGCCAGAGGGTAGTCATCATTTAAAACGTTAACGGTTTCACTTTGGTACGGGTTGTATAGATGGATATCAAGCTTACGACTACCCAGTACATCAAGCACACTATCGCCACTTGGTTGAATCAACCCTGTTAATAGTAAGTGGCCTGTCGGATAGATGCGTGAACTTGGCTCACTATCGGTATCATCATTATTGTCTTTTTCGCTTGCTAATCGACCTGATAACGATGACACCAGTAATTGACGAATCGTTGTGGTATAGCGATCATCTAATGAGGCTACAAAACTAATGCCTAGGCCTGGGCGCTTACTGATAGAGTTCAAACCGGAGAGGCGCAGCTCATAAGTGGACATGAGATCCGCAAGCGCGGAGGCTTGTTTGTGCGCATTTTGCAGATAGTTATTTTCATTGGGCAAGTAAATCCCAAGATCATAGTCATCGATCTGCACTTTCATGACTTTGACTTGGTCAGTAGGCTTGCCCTTTAATGGCGAGGCATTGGCAATCGTTTCTTGTTTACTAAGGTCACTGGCTGATGTTGGTAGGTAACTGATTTTTATGTCGTCTTTAAACTTATCTGAGCGATCAGTCGATCGATAAAGCTGGGTAATAACATTGTTGCTGGCCGCATTATAGATATCTTGTGTTTGGATATCGATATCATTTGGAATACGGTTTTGGGTATGAGAGCGACTAATCGCTGGCTCTGCACCTTCAAAATCATGCGCCAAATTGTCATAAAACAAGTAAGTATAACTGGATTTGATAGCATCAAATAAACGAGCCTGATAATCAATCACACAACGACTGGTGTTATCATCTTGCGTCTTAGACTCCTCATCGCTCAGAGGGGCATTGGCATAATAAGGATCTAAGGGCGGCCTAGCAAGCGCGTTACGGCAATCCTGAGAGTCGGCAAGCTGGCGCGCTTTGGCATAATGTAATTCTGCAAAAATCGCCAGTGAAGGGCGATGGTGTTCATTGAGCATACTGTCAGTAAGCTGATTTAAGCATAAATCGAACTGCTGCATACAGGCTTGCTCGTTGAGCCCTGCTGATAGTAGCGCCGACGCCGTATTACTGCTTAAATCTTTACTGGTGACAATGTTGCTACGCTGTGCCGTGATGGTTTTTGATGACGCTTGTTTGTTGACTGAGACAGTACTACACGCAGGCAATAACGTGACAGCAGCCATCAAGGCAACTGAGGTGATAGGTAGGAAGTTATTTTTATCAGCATGCGCTACTATAGATTTGATAGAGCGAGCAAAAAAAGTCATAGGTCCGTCCAGTAAATGGCCATTATGAAGACAGGAGTAGTCAAATTAGCAGTAATGATAAGTGTGAGTAAAGCATAACTTTTAGTATTAGACTATTTTACTTGAGGCGCAATCTTTAAGTTCGACTCATCGAGTCATATCGTTAAATAAACAAGTTTTTTTAGCATTAACTAATAGAGTGTGTATGGACAAAAAAAGCACCGACTCTTTATATTGAAATACTATCAATATAAAGAGTCGGTGCTTAGTGTTCAGCTATTAGGGTTTGGCTAAAATAACTGGACACTCATTGATCTAAACAAATTAAAGTAAACTTAAACACCAGACTTGACGTCGATGTTAGGTGCAGGTATGTCCCAAATATAGAACTTACCGTCTTCTACCAGTTTAATCTGTTGCGGGATAACGGTGTTGTTTGGGTTTTCTCCTGCAAGACGACGCAAACGCTGTAATGCGTTATCGCGACGATCGCTCAACACATCTGACTGTGCCAGACTTTGCTCGGCTTCGGTATACCCTAATGATACGGCTTTATCTAGATACTTTTGACCTTCTTTAAAACCACCACCTTCTGACAACATCATACCGTAAAGAAAGTTGGCTTCTCCACTATCCGGTTGAATTTTGATGGCACGATCAACATACTTACCGCCACGTATCGTATAGTCTGACCCTAAGTCTAGGTTACGTCCCATACCATTAAGTTTGGCTGCGCGAAGTAGTACGTCATAAGAGGCGTTTGGTGACTGAGCATAAGGCTCAATCCATTCAGTCAACACTTTGATTTTTTCGCGTGTATTGTAGCGCTGGGTACGGTTAGGGAAATTTGGTGGATAATGACGAGCGTTAGGTGAGGCTTCTGCGATGAAGGCATCCAGCAAGCTTACGTCTAGTTTGTCATTGTTAAGCCCTTTTTGCTGCGGGATCAATACAGTGGGTACAAAGCTTACGTCTGATAATTGTACTTGCGGCGTTGGGATATTAGTAAGCTGACCACCACGAAGATCAATACCAGTCGCGGTCATGGGACTTGGTGTATACACACGAGTAGTACCTGTCGGCTCAACGTTTGCTGCTCCTGAGGTAGCTGCTACTTGTGGCTGGGCATTATTGGTACGCATCGGCGCATTGCTTGGCTGAGTGCTGCCTTGTTGCATACCATTTTGCTGAACACTGCTTGACTGAGTATTAGTTATTGCACTCGCTGCTGTGTCTGATTGCGGCGTGACTTGTGTACTGGGTTGAGTCGCACTAATAGCGGCATTGGGACGCGCAAGACGAATTACTCGCTTGCTAGAATCCATAGCGCTTGGCACAGACGTAGCAGCGGTCGCTGCCGTATCGGTCTCAGCGGCATTAACAGGCGCAGATAGCATCAATGCACATGCAGTCGCTAAGGCTGTCATTGTGGCAAGTTTGGGGGACTTGGATGACAAACTGCTAGACAAAATCGATTGGTTAATGGCTTTCATAAAAACGGTACCTTATTTATTCGTTATTGAGCAAATGGATGGCAATGAGGTCATGTCTGTGATGCAAAATCGTACAAATTTTTAATACCCTAGCAAATTAAGCTCGACGCTATCAGTAGTAGGATTGTTAATAATCATCATTGCTCAAGTGGCAGGGTATTTGTGCAGAGTCTTCCTACCACCGTTGGCCCTGATATTATTAGCGATGCTTTTTATATTACGACGACAATTATAAATGATAAGCGGTGGCTTTCATGCGATTGGCCATCCAACGCATGGTATGGCGTATAGGTGGCGACAAGGCCGCACCGCCACTGGTGAGCGCCAGCTCTCGATGATGCAACTCCTCAATGTCCATTTGTGCCAGTATCTCTTTTGAGCGCTTATCATGTTCAGGTAGCTGGTCAATATGATCTTGCAAATGCTCGCTGACTTGCGCTTCTGTCTCTGCGACAAACCCCAAACTAAACTCGTTAGAGATCGCACCTGCGACCGCCCCAAGACCGAACGACATGCCATACCAAAGTGGGGTAAAGACGCTGGGATGGCTACCTAGCTCACTCAAGCGAGTTTCGCACCAAACCAGATGATCGACTTCTTCCTCGGCTGAGTGTTGCATGGCTTGCTTGACGCCAGTGTCTTTAGCCGCGAACGCTTGCCCATGATAAAGACCTTGCGCACAGACTTCGCCCGTATGATTGATACGCATCAATCCTGCGACATGGCGAGCTTCAGTAATAGTAAGCTCAGGAATCTCGTCACTACTCACAGGCAAGGGACGGGTACTGGGGTTTGAATGTGGCACGACAGCTCGTAGTGCTTTATCAACCCCAAGTAACAAATGGTCAATTTTAGTTAAAGGACGCAGGGTCATGATTCACTCCTGATGGCTTAGAGGTCAATAGTAAATGCAATACAAAAAAGACGCTATTATAAGGTAATGCTAGCAACAGTATTGTATTCATTATTGCTAGGCTCACTACTATAGCAAACTATGCAAATAATCAGCACGGCTGTTAACTGCTCAATAATTTCTTTGTCGTGATATATCTCAAGCACTTGTCGCTAGGCTTATTATTAGCGCTTTTTAGTTTTGCTTAATTTAAGTCCGTTTAGTTTTAAAGAACAACCTCATCACTCGTTTGAATGACAGCCTGTTTAATATGTCGATTGAGCTTGAGATATAAAAAACCACCAAAGACGATATTTAGTAATCCTGTCACCAAAAATAGCTGCGGTAGCGACAAACCCAACGCGTTTAGAATAACAATCGCAAAAATGGCTGAGGTGACCATAAAAATGGCGTTAAAGATATTGTTGGCACCAACAATCCGTGCACGGTGGCTTTTTGGTGAATAGGCTTGCATAGAAGCATACAACGGTACGATGTATAGACCACCACTAAATCCCAAAAAGAACAGGTCTGCAAACACACGCCAGCTGCCGCTTATTCCAAATAAATCACCAATGCCAAATAGCGTCGCACTGGTGGTATCAATAGTGAGGCCTGAGAGTGAAAAGTACAGATCAATGGCAAAAATACTGAGACCTGCAATACCAAAAGGTAATAAACGTAGACTTACTTGGTTTTTGGTCAAAGATTTACACAATAGAGAACCGATCGAGACGCCAACAGAAAACAAGGTCAATAGAAAAATAACCACTGACTCATCACCATGCAAGATGACCTTGCTAAATTCTGGCGTTTGAGTCAAAAACGTCGCCCCATAAAACCAAAACCAGCTATTACCAAGGATGACAAAGAATAAAAAAGGCAATGAATATAAATAGCGGATTGTTGAGAGGCTAGTGGTAATAATGTTCCAATTAATATTGAGGTTAGGCTGCATGGCAGGCATCGTAGGAATATAACGAGCCGCCAAATAACCTAATACCGCCACAATCAGCACGGTCACACTAATCCAATATAATGACTGCGATAACTGAGTTAAGACACCAGCGATAATCATACCGAGCAGAATAGCAAGGGATGTGCCCATTTGAAACAGACCGTTTGCACCCACCAACTCATTCTCTTTCATCGCTTGTGGTAAGTAGGCGTACTTAATCGGTCCAAAAAAGGTCGAGTGTGTTCCCATTAAGAACAATGCCACAAACAGGAGTGCATACCACTCAAACACAAAACCGACCGCAGCAATCGCCATAATCACCAGCTCAAGCAGTTTAATCAACCGTGTAAGTTTTGATTTTTCGTATTTATCTGCAATTTGCCCTGCCAATGCCGAAAACAAAAAGTAGGGTAAAATAAATAACATGGCAGCCAAGTTGTTTAAAATACTTACTTCCATGCCCAATTGGCTTGCGGCAGTATAAGTTAAAACCAGTATGAGGGCTTGTTTAAAAACATTGTCATTAAAAGCGCCCAAAAACTGGGTAAAAAACATGGCGTTAAAACGGCGATGCTTAAACAATTGGAATTGATTGGCCATGAAAATTCCTACAGATGGGTCGCGGCAGATGAAGTAAAAGCGTATTCAATCAACCCTTTAAGAGAGAGTCAATTGTCAACAGTATCAAAAACTTATTGAAATATAGCATAGGTTTTATCAATATTAGGACGTATAATAGCAAGGCTTTGGTAAAAATACATGCAACCGACGCTATGATTTCATAATTAACTAAGTTATGATTTGTAAATTTCACATGGCTGTACACCTAGATGCAAGTGATGATAAATATTTACTATCACAAAGCACTAATCAGCAGTTGATAAAAACAGGGTTAAGGTTTGCTTATCAGACCGTAATTATCAAACTATTTTTATTAGACTGTAACTATCAAAATCAAAGTAGCAAACCATCATTTCAGCCAACTGTTATAAGTTTATCCACCGGTAAGACTTGGCGATTGTTATCGTTAATAATATTGTACCGCGTGAGGTGATAGGAAATATAAATGAAACATCAGCCTTCAACGCTAGTGCGCAACGTATCTATTATGCAGCGTGACACAATCAATATTCAAGATAATATCAGTGGCCAAGATGCTCAATCAATTGGTGTTCAGAATAAAGCCTCATGCCTATATTTTAGGCGTTCAGCGCTTTTTACCGCTCTAGCGACTAGCTTAGTTGGTTTTGGTATTGCACCATCGGCACTGGCTGACACCGAAAACAACGTCGCCACTCCCAATCAAACGGTCACCAATCAAGCCGCATCCGAAGCAGAACTTCCTTTAGAAAATGACGCCCAGCTTGACATGGCGTTAGATGCATTGCGCCTAAAAAAGGCGGTAGAGCAAGGCATTATTGATCAGTCTGTATTGGATGACTATAGTGAGCAAACCTTAGGCATCAAAAAGGCAGAGTCAGACGAGACTGACTTAAACAACAATACACGAAAATCAGAAAATCCATCTCAGGATATGGTTGGAACTCGACGCAAATACTGCTGATAGTCCTAGCACCAAAAATGATATTTATGATGGAAGTATGGATCAGATTGACCTGCCCAATATTTCCAATGAAGAATTATTACAGCAAGCAACGGCCATACAAGAGCAAGGCTATCAGATGATGACGCCTGAGCAAATTGATCGTGAGCTGGCAGCGATGGATCTGCAAAATACTCAAGATATTAATAACATCAACAATAGCAATAAAAAGTATTAATAACCCCAGCAGTATGACCAATAATATCAGTAGGGAAGACAGCGATTTTGATGCGCCAATTGCAACACTGAATGACACTACTCCGCCTATTGGCTTAGATGCAGAGTTAGATGCTAACACTCTGCCAAATCCTAATAATCTTGATACCTTAGGTCAAAATGAGACAGCCGCTGAGCCAGCAGAAACGGCTGATATTATGGCGCGTCCGGTTAATGTGAGTGATGCGGTCAGTAGCGATCGTGTGGATGGTGAGAGTAGTGAAACGATTGCTGCCAATACTGGCGTAACAGGTAAAAATACGACATCGCCAGACATTATTGATCCTGATGATTATTTGCCAGATTATCAAACAGACACTCAGGCAGTCAGTCAAAGTATTGAAAAAGAGGATAAGCCTAAGTCATCGGCACGTAATAAGGGAAGCATTGTTAAGCGGCTATATAACCGCGTGTTTAATAAAGGGGTAATCACATTACCACGTGTAGAAACTACGGTATATTTAAGTCAAGCCGCCCCCGACAATGCGCCAAATAGTCAGCCAAAGATAGTCGAAGCAGATGATGATATCCAGCCGATGAAAAACATCAAAGCTGCCCTTGACGATACGACGGTTCAATCGGTGGTTGATTTTACAGCTGCATTGCCGCGTTTGCGCGAAACGGCGTTAGATGCTGCCAAAGCAGTGGGCTATTATGATGTTACTTTACGCCTGCGCCAGCCTTATGCTAATACGATAGATGTCATTATTGACAAACTGGGAGAGCCAGTACGGGTCGACAACCGTGTTTTTGAGATTCGAGGTGAAGGCAGTGAGCAAGAAGAGTTTGCTAAACTTGAAAAAACGCTGCCGCCACAAGAAGGTGATATTTTTAATCACCGGGTTTATCAAAACAGCAAAGCGGCGCTTGAATCACTGAGTAATATCTACGGTTATTTTGATCAATATTGGTTGAACAAGTCCGTCGATATCATCTTGCCAGACGACACAGCGGATGTCTCGTTGATCTACAATACGGGCGACCGTTATGCGTTTGACGACGTTGTGTTCTTTACCTATGATGCAGAAACCAATACGCTGACCCAAGACCCCGATAAGTTACCTGTCGAACTGTCATTACTACAGCAATTGTATGATTTTAAGCCAGGCGAACCTTTTTATCGTCCAGATGTGACCAAATTCAGCAACGATTTATCAGCAACGCGTTACTTTAATACGGTCAATGTCGAATCGATATTACCGCCAGACGATCGCAGTGAAGCCAGTACATTGGCGTTTGATAATTCGCCAACCAATAGTAATGGCACACCAAATATCGATAATGACGGCGTAACAGATGCCAGTGGTATGGATTCTAGTGCTAGCATCGCCAATGCCAGTTCAGAAAATTTAGCGGCCTCTAACAATGCTCTAAATAGTGAACAAGGTAATATAAACAGCAATCCTACGAACGAAAATGAGCCTAATGCAGCGGGTGGAGACACGCCTAATACTAATAGTAGAGAGACGGTCAATGCTGCCGATATAGCGGCTATTGAGTTTGAAGCTGATGAACAAACGCTTGATAAGTTGCAAGCGATTAAACGCAAAGCAGAACGCCTAAGCAACTTACCCAATGATCGTGTATTGGATGAGAAAGAAGAAGAAGCAGAAAATCTATTGGGTAAGATTAGCGATTCGATCAGTAATATTGCAGAAAAAATATTCCCTGATAATGAAAAAGACTTCACCGCTGATGAAAACTTTGTACCGCCAACGCTGGCAGGACGCAAAACGCCGCAAGACGTGGCTGCAAGTAAGAGAGTGCCACTGTACGTATTTGTCTATGCTGATAAACCACGTGATGCTCAAGTTGGTTTGGGGTATGGGACAGACACAGGTGTGAGAGCCACTGCAAAAATCGACTATAACTTAATCAATCGTAAAGGGTATCAAGCAGGGGCAGAAACAGAAGTCTCGCGTATCGCTAAAAACGTCACGGTTTATGGCAGTCGCCCTTGGAAGCACCCACTCAATGATAAGCTGGATGCGCGCCTGACTTACGAAGAAAAAGTCATTGATCAAGGAGAAGGTAACTTTGATTTGTCTACCAATACATTAGAAGCGGCGTTGGCACGTAATATTCGCCGTGATAAAGGCTGGAATCGCAGTTACTCTGTCCGTTATCGTTTGGACGAGCTTGAGACTGGCGTAGCTGTCGAAGAGTTAGACAATCTTCCTGTAGGATTTACCTCCTCAAACTCAAGCCCTAAGCAGCAAGCCTTATTATTTGGCTATGGTGTCAGTAAGACCAATGTTGATAGTGTGACCAATCCAACGCAAGGTGTACGTCAGTATTACTCAATCGAAGCTGGTGCAGATAGTTTGGCGAGTGATACCGACATGGCCATTGCCCGCGCTGGCGTTAGCGGTATTTATAGCTTTGGTAGTGACAAAAAGCATCAGGTATTGGGCAGTCTGAATACAGGCTACATCTGGGCTGATGACTTTGATGATGTGCCGTACAATTTGCGTTTCTTTGCTGGCGGCGATCAGAGCTTGCGAGGCTATGACTATGAGAGCTTGTCTCCACTAAATGATAAAGGATATCTGGCAGGTGGGCAAATTCTGGCAGTCGGTAGTGGAGAGTACAACTACGAATTCAAACCCGGATTCCGTGGGGCATTTTTCACCGATGTGGGTAATGCCTATGACAAAGACTTTAAAACTGAAACCAAGGTCGGGGTCGGCGTTGGTATCCGCTGGGCATCACCTGTAGGCGTGGTGCGAGTCGATGTAGCGGCTGGTGTCACAGAAGAAAGCATTCCTATCAGATTGCATTTCTTTATTGGCTCACCTTTATAGCTGTCCAATTGACTGTCGTCATTCAATCCAGCCATATATTGTGCTATTTGTTGTTTATCGTACCGATTGCTGGTCATCATTCTTTAACGTAGTTGAGTGTTATGTTGCCAAAAAATACCCCACCGAATAACGCACCAGATGAAGACCCAGCACAGCGCGACGCCCGTGCTGTCAAACGTTGGTATCCGCTATCATTCTTAATCAAACTACTGGTATTGATTCTTATCGTACTAGCGATTATGTTTGCGATATTCTTCTATGCGGTGGGTACGGATTCTGGTACGAAGTTTATATTAGAGAAAATCAGTGCCGAGACGGGTATTGAGTTTAAATATGGACGTGGTAACTTGCGTGACGGTATTTGGATTACTGACATTGATATTGATGCAACCGAAGACCTTGAAGTACTGATAGATAAAGCTTATGTAAAGATTGGCTGGCGTGCTATATTTGCCAAAGAAGTGCATTTGCGCGATGCAGACATACAGACCATTGAAATACTCAATAAAAAGCCGCCAACAGGTGAGCCATTCGACTATAAGACGTTGCAGTTGCCAGTCAACTTGCGTTTTGATCAAGCAAAAATCAAAGAAGTTATTTATAAACAAGTCACCAAAGATCCCATTGTTATCCATGATATTACTGCCCGTGATTTGACGTGGGTCGGTACTACGGTGACAGTTGGTCGCGGTGATCTACGCTACGCTGATATCGTTAAAATCAATGCCTTGCAAGGTGAGATTGATCTAGAGGGTGACTATCCCTTAGATGTGAGTGCTATTGCAGAAGTTAGTGCATTAGAAAAAGCGTATATTGATCCGCTGAATATTACCGCTACAGGCACCCTAAAGCGCACGGTCGGCCAAGTACGTAGTCGCTATAATGACAGTGATGTGAGTGGAGACTTTGTCGTACAAGGGTTGGACAGTGACTCACCGTTCCGAGCCAAGTTGCAATGGGATGATATTTTAATTCCTTATGCCGAAAGTCAGAATATCCGTCTAAAAAGCGGTACGGCGACTGCAACGGGCGTTATCTCTGAGATACGTCTTCGCATCAATACCGAGCTGACCTCAAAAGACATTCCATCCGGTCATTATCAAGGTCGCGGTATCATTGCAAACAGTCAACTACGTATCGAACGTCTAGATGCTGATGTTCCCGCTGGTCGCTTGCTATTACAAGGCGTTTTAGATTGGCAAAACAGCTTTGATGCAAAACTACAAGCCCGTGGTAGCAATTTTGATATTCGCCGCGCTATTCCTGACGAGTATCAGGATTTTAAAGCGTACGCACCGCAAAAGCTCAATGGCGGACTGTCATTGCATTATCAGCAGCAAAGCCTTGCTGGTAATACAGAGATTGATGCAGAATTGCGTCAACGGGATGGCGAGTACGTCAATGCCAATATCGTTGTTGGCAAGACCCCAGCGAAGTCGAAGCAGGCAGCACCTTTATATATTGATGCCAAATGGCAAAATCTGACCCGTCGTAACGTGCCTAATATTGGCAATATTGACAGTCCAAGTGGACAAGCAAAGGTTATCGTTCAAGGGTCGCGGTTATCCGTTGATGGAAAAGCGGTTATCAATGAGTTAAATGCAGCTCCCAAAGGCAACTATGATGTGCGCTTGCGTAAAGCGGGTGATGTCATCGACATCAGTCGCCTCAATTATGCTGGCATCGTGGGTGACTTATCGGGTACGGGTCAGATTCAACTGGCAAATAAACGCCGTCCATTAACTTGGCAGGTTGACGCTCGTACCAATGGGTTGTTACCAAAAGAATATCGCAGTGATTTACCACTTGAGCGCTTAACCGGTAGTATCAGCGCGCGCGGTCGTTTGTTAGATATTAAAAAAGGTGGGGTAAGCGGTCAGCGTCATATCATTACCTTGAGCAATACAGATTTGAAGGCGCAGCTTGATACCACGCAAGATAGCCGTATTATTGGTATCACAGGTAGTGGTGATGGCAGCGTTGATATCGTTAATGGTGAACTGTCTGTATTTGATGTGCGCTTTGGCGGGCAGATTGATACGGCAGACATACCGAAAGGACGTCTCTCTATCGACGTGGCAGGCACACCGCAGCTCATTAGCATTCGCAAAGTCAATTATAATGGTGAAGCGGGGGCAGTGAACGCAAGAGGTGCGCTTGATTTGCGTAAGAACATTGGTTGGAGCATTGATGGACGCTTTGACAACTTTAATGTGGGTTATTTTTTACCCAACAATCCAGCGATCATTACTGGAGATCTCAAAACCAATGGCGAGTGGCAAAATGCGCCTAAGAATAAAGAAGGTGCAGCAGGCAAATTGCAGCGTTTTGCAGTCAATTTCGATGGGGTGCTAGATGCTGAGCAACTGCCCGCTGGTAAGTTGACTATTGATGCTAGTGGTGACGCTCAGCTCATTCGCATCAAACGTTTACGTCACGTAGGAGCGGCCGGCAGTATTGATGCACAAGGCACTGTAGATGTGCGCCAAGGGATTGCTTGGGACATTAATGCGGTGATGAATCGTTTTAACGTAGGGTATTTCTTAAAAGATACACCAAGTCTTATTACTGGTACTATCAATACTGATGGGCGCTGGGGTGATACGCAGCAAAGTATCAATATCAATCAGATCGACTTGAGCGGCGTGTTAAAGGGTCAGCCGCTGAGTGCTAAAGGTAGCTTGACAGCGAAAATGCGCCTACCAAAAGATTTGGCAAGCTACTTCAAGCGTCTACAGACAAAAGACGCGCAAGCACAATATCAGCAAGTGAATGCTTTGATTGACAGTTTAAATGCGAACAATTTGGTGCTGCGTTGGGGTGATAATTACATAACGGCCAATGGCAATGCTAAGCAATTACAAGCCAAAGTTAACATTACCAGTCTCGATCAATTATCAAACCAGCTTACGGGTAAAGTCACGGGCGGTGCGACCTTATCACAGCCAGCAGGTCAAGCTCTGCCAACCATTTACATCGATTTGGTGGGTGAGCGTATTGCAATACCAGGCTTTGTGTTACGTCAAGGTCGCATCCGCGGCAAGCTGGTCAATCTAGCAAATAGCCCAAGCCAGCTTATCATTAGCGCTGAAGGCTTGGATGCTTCTGGACAAAGTCTAAAGAATCTTAATGTCACATTTAATGGGACTGAACAGGCGCATGTGGTCGATCTGAGTGCTGCCAATGAGCAAGTTGACATTAGCGCAAGGCTCAAAGGTGGCTTTAATCGAGACAAGCTCAGTTGGTCAGGTGTGATTGGTCGTGGCCGTATCAAATCAAAATATGCCACTTTGAATCAGTTGCAGCCTGCACAGTTGATTGTCAATTTACCAAACAAGCAAAATGGTAAGAATAGCGATCTAAAAGTACAACTGGCAGCGCACTGCTGGCAAGCGTCGGATCAAACTGGCAAACTGTGCTTACGTGAAAACTTGATCGCATCTCCAGACAAAGGCGAAGTAAATATTGCCTTACAGAACCTAGATACGTCATTGTTCTCTGTCTTTTTACCCAATGACATTGATTGGCAAGCCAAGATCAATGGTAAAGCCATTGTAGGTTGGCAACGTGGTCGTCCACCAAACATCAATGCGACGCTGTATTCAGATAACGGCAAAATTGGTCTGATGCAAGATGGTGATAGTGCCCCTGTCAGCTTGCCTTACAAGCGCGTATCCCTTATCGCTTTATCCGTTCCTGAGGGTATCAAGCTACGCACAGATATCAATACAGGTCGCGGAGCTAGTGGCTATGCCGAGGTTATAGCCGACCCTTACAAAGCGCCTAAACCCATTTCAGGGGCATTGGTGCTAAATGAGTTAAATCTAGCGATATTTAAACCGTTCTTTCCTGGTATGCGCGTACTAGAAGGGAATATTACGATGGCAGGTGGACTTGGCGGCACGCTGGATAAGCCGCAGTTCTACGGTAACGTAAAACTGGCAAATGGCCGTATCGCAATGCTTGATTTACCAGTGAATTTAACCAAGGTAAATACCGAAGCCAAAATACGCGGCACACAAGCGACCATTGATGGGACGTTTAAGAGTGGTACTGGTACGGGTTCTTTGACGGGTACGGTCAATTGGCAACAAAAGTTACAGGCTAAGTTGAGTGTGGTCGGTGAGCGTCTAGTAATCACGCAGCCGCCATTACTAGTCGCGGAGATCAACCCTGATATTGATATTATTGTGCGTCCAGGCGACCGCTATGTCGATATCAAAGGGGCCGTCAGTGTGCCTTCGGCGACCATTCGTCCACCAGAGCCTAGCGAAGATATCATCACGCAAACCGAAGATGCCGTTGTACTTGATCGTCGTTTGATTGGCAACATCAATGAAGTATTGGCTGTCTCAAAACCTTGGTCAATCAATGCAGACATCGGTGTCGACTTGGGTGATGATATCAATTTCCGTGGTTTTGGCGCGGTTATTCCGTTGGCAGGTGCGATTGATATTAATCAAAACGGTACTGGCGTGATGCGCGCAAGAGGCGTGGTGCAGGTCTCGCGTCGTACCAATATCAATGCTTTTGGTCAAAACCTAGAGCTGAACTATGGTCAAGTACGCTTCAATGGCGATGTGATGAAGCCCAGTCTCAGTATTGAAGCGGTAAAAAATATCGATGGAAAAACAGTAGGTGTGCGTGTCAAAGGCAGCACCGAAAACCCAAATATTACGGTATTCAATAATGCAGGTTTAAATCAGCAGCAGGCGATGAATGCCTTAGTTACAGGTCGAATTGATAGTAGAAGTCCCACACAGATCAGTGAACAAGGATTTAAGTCGCAGGTGACCAACAATTTAGCAGCAGCTGGGTTGAATTTTGGCTTGGGTGGGACGCGTAACTTGACCAATCAAATTGGGCAGGCATTTGGCTTCCAAAGCCTTACTGTGGACGCTTCAGGCAGTAGCGAAGATACCAATGTCAATGTCACTGGTTATGTGTCGCCTGATTTATACATTCGCTATGGTGTTGGCGTGTTCAATGCGCAAAACAGCTTATCCATTCGTTATCAGTTGACTCGCCGTATCTACGTGGAAGCCTCTTCTGCTGCAGAAAACGCCGTGGATGTGGTTTATAGTTGGCAGTTCTAGAGGTTGTTTTAGAGCTGACGATAGGCTTGCTTTATAATTGACAGACAACAAAAAACGCCTTTTAATAAAGGCGTTTTTTTATCAGTAGGCCAGCGTTGTAGCTATTTATTTGGTCAGAATGAGGCGATTATTACGCGTTAGGCGTAGGCGATATTCTTCACCTTCATGTTCAATACGCACTTCTTTGGTTAATGCAAACAGATGCTGTGATTGTAGAGTAGGTAGACGGTTTTCACGGCAATTCAAATAACGAGAGATGACCATGCTCATAGTAAATTCCTTTTGATAAATCATAAAAAGTGGCTAGATAAATAAGCGATAACTTAACTGCTTTTAACGATAATAATTATCATTTACATTTGATGTTTTTGCAAGCTAATTAATAAAATAAAATGCAGTTATTATGTAAACTTATCTTAATCTATCTCTACAACACTTTGTAATCCACTCTTTTACCAATCCAGCGATAACGAGTTCCTATGTCAAATGAATCAACGTCAAATGAATCAAATCAGCCAATTGATTCTTCTCAAACAACCACTGTCAATGTTGCGGTAGCAGTAATTCATTATCAAGAGCAGTATTTGTTAGGATTTAGAAGCGCCGCCCAACATCAGGGTAACCGTTACGAGTTTGTAGGCGGCAAAATAGATGCCGGTGAAAGCGCAGAGCAAGCGGTCATTCGCGAAGTCGCTGAAGAGACTGGTATTGGCATTTATGATAACACTGTCGTTAAGCTTGGGCGTTTGCATCACGATTATGGAGATAAGCAAGTCAGCTTACACGTTTATAAGATAGCGTTGACTCTGGTTCAATTTGAACAATATAAGGATTGCCAGCGTGGGTTAGAAGGGCAAGCGCTGACATGGGTTAGTAGATCTGACTTGTTGGCAGGGAAGTACCATCTGCCAGCTGCTAATCAAACGATTCTTAAATGGCTCAGCCTGCCCACTAACGTATCGATTACTTATCCACTAGCGCACTTCAGTGAGTATGCTGATCCAGCAGCAGCATGGCTACAATATTATCAAGAAAAATTGGCATCAGAGTCTTGGGTGTATATCCGCTTGAAAGCCTCTGCCTCACAACACAGTGCTGAGCAGTTGATGCATCTGCGTCCAGATATCTCAGCAATTGTCCCTCATAATGACGGCAGCCCGATTTTAGATATTGAGGACTCTATAAATATAGATAATGACATCAGTACTCGTCAACAAGTTGTCGCTTGTCATTTAACGCATAGTGCATTGATGCATTGGTTTGATGACTCCCAAGACAGTTCTGTAGCTGGTCAGCTAATCTCTAGCGCGCATCCTTTGATAGTCAGTTGTCATGATGCAGCTAGTATTTATGCGGCCAATAAACTTGCTAGCGTGCGTATACAGCAACAGCTGCCTCCAGTCATTGGCGCTTTTTTATCACCAGTGTTGGCGACTCAAACTCACCCTGATACGGAGCCACTGGGCTGGGAATCATGGTCAAAGTTGTCACAGTTAGCTGACATGCCAGTCATCGGTTTGGGCGGCTTAGCACCTATCATGATTGACCAAGCATTAGCGCATGGCGGTGTTAGCGTCGCAGGTATTCGTCAATTTCACCAATAAAAAGCTAAAAAATTAGTACCGATTAAGTAGTAATATCACTCAAATAAGTAGGTGAAATTATTAAAATAAGTAAGGGCAAATAACTGATTTTTAAGTTATTTATCCAGTAAGTAACTTTGTAATTACGATGTGTAGCTACCAATGCATAAAACCATAGTTACTTACAAACCGTTGCGTTTCCCTACATTGGACTACTGTTTTAATAGTCCGGCTACCTTTAATATATATTGCATATCTAAAGCGCATTGCCTCTGATTTTTATCATTGAATTGCATACCAACGCATCTATCAAAACTTATAATAAAAAGAGCGTTTGTAGTAGTAGAGTTTGAATCGACAGTCACCTCTAAAACTGACAATCATTGTAAAATCAATTCGGATGAATGATGCAGACAAAGAATTTCAACAATCACTACTAATCATGGTACTACTATGAAAACCAATAAGTTACCTGAGTCAGCATGGACTGATTCACGGGCAGCTGGTTCTCAATCTCAGCAGCCTATACAGGCAAATGGCTATAATAACGGTCGCAATGTGCAACAAACGAAAAATGCCAGTAACGATGCCAATTATAGCCACGCAGAACTGAGCAACGAAAATCTGAATGGCGAATACTCGCACCATCTGGCAGAAGATATGTCTTCGCAAGACAGCTATTTTGGATACAAAAGCGCCGACAAAAGCCTTAACAAGGCAAAAGAGTCCGCTATGAGCAACAGTGAAATTTATCAACATCCAAAAAATAGCCATCATAAAGAATCATTCAATATTGCTAATGGCTACAAGCGATCAACAACATTAAATGAAGATGAGCCGCTAGTGTCTATGCTTGTAGATGAGCAAGTAAGCAATCTACAAGATAGCGCCAAGCAGGTCACAGATACATCATTAACCACTATTAACTCATCATGTGAAGACATACCAGAGCGTATATTTATGAATGGACTTATCAAGCATACAGCCATTGCTTTAGCGATTATCATTCCGTTAGCAGCATTTTCAGCTTATGCGGCAACGCCGCCAGTTGATATGGCGACGGCCAGCAATATGCAAGATAATGCGATGAATAGCAAAACAACCACAAAAATGCTGACCGTTGAACCAAGCGATATTATTTATAAGTCTGCAAGTACACCAACGACAGTGGATAGTGTAGACCTTAATAAATATGCTGGGACATGGTATGAGATAGGCCGCCTACCAATGTATTTTCAGCGAAAATGTGCGGGCGATGTAACGGCCAACTATGCACAGAAGACCGATGGATCAGGTATTGTCGTCACTAATAAGTGTATGAGTGAGGATGGTTCAGGTATTACAGCTGAAGGTTTGGCAAAGCCAGTAGATGAAAGCGGTAGTAAGCTAAAGGTTACTTTCTTACCAAAATGGATACGCTGGATTCCAGTGGGTCGAGCCGATTATTGGGTGCTAGCACGCGATGCAGACTACAAAACCGCCTTAGTGGGAACGCCTGATAAAGACTATTTGTGGCTACTTGCTCGTTCGCCTAATATCAATCAAGAAACCTATGCAAAATATCGTCAAATCGCTCAGCAGCAGGGGTATGACCTAAAGGAATTTAAATTGACGCCGCAAACCAACCAAACAGTCAAATTAGTTCCGTAGCATATCATTCGCCCAATTTCTAAGAAATTGGGCTTTATAACTTTTTATATAAGTTGTTGAACTGCATCTGTGACAATAAAGAGCAAATAGAAATGTCGCCACAGAGCTGCTCTTTATCTTTTGAATAGCCAGTATATGTTTGAAAAATACCTTATAAGCCCTAGTAAACGGTTATCACTGGCAAAATAAGGCATTTTAGTCTAAAATCTAAGCGATCTAAATACTCTGAAGCCAATCATCGATACTTATTATATTCGGTCGTCACATTTGAGTAATTGTTTAGACAACTCATAAACCCTCTAATTTATATTTCTTTATACTTTACTGATCATACATTACTGACCATAAGGATGTTTCTCGTGAGCAACGCTGATACCTTACGCCAATTGCATCAAGACCATTTAAAAAACTATAACAATCAAGAGCAACAAGCCATCGAGCTTATGGGGCTATTAAACAAGCTATATAACGAGCAAGATGTACAAGTAACTTTGTTTGGTGAAACGCTAGATTCTACCTCAGTTGGTCAAATATTAGCGTTACATCAGAAAGTCGCACTACGCGATCATGACGCTAAATCTATCGATATTGCTGATACTCTAGCGATGGTAAAAGTTATATCAGAAAACACTGATATCCAAGCCACTCGTATTGATGTTGGTCAATTGATTGCTAACGATACTGATGTACAAGCAGCGCTACAGTCTATTAATAACGCAGGTGCTGTGAATGGCGCAACAGATGTTGTGCTATACGGTTTTGGTCGTATCGGTCGTATCTTGACCCGTTTGCTATTGTCGCAAGCATCAAGCGCAAAAGGGCTGCAACTAAAAGCAATCGTCGTACGTCCAGCTGCGGCAGGCGATCTTGCTAAGCGTATTTCACTGCTTGAGCGTGATTCGATCCATGGTAGATTTTTAGGCGGCATCAGTATTGATGATGACAACAATGGCATGATCGTTAATGGCCGTTTTGTACAAGTTATTTATGCCAAAGACCCAAGCGAAATTGACTATACTGCTTACGGTATTGACGATGCGCTAGTTATCGACAACACGGGTATTTGGAAAGATGAAGCGGGTCTTGGTAAGCATCTACAGTCTACTGGTGTGAAAAAAGTCTTGCTAACAGCACCTGCTGGCGGCGATATCAAAAACGTCGTTTATGGTGTGAACAATGACACGGTTGGCGACGATACTATCGTTAGTGCTGCTAGCTGTACTACCAACGCTATTACACCGACGTTGAATGTATTAAACGATGAATACGGTATCGAAAACGGTCATGTAGAAACCATTCACTCATTCACCAATGATCAGAACTTGGTTGATAATTATCACAAAGCAGATCGCCGTGGTCGTAGTGCAGTAATGAACATGGTGATCACCAGTACTGGTGCGGCAAAAGCAGTCGGTAAAGCATTGCCAGCATTGAGTGGTAAACTGACTGGTAACGCTATCCGTGTACCAACACCCAATGTCAGCCTAGCAATTTTGAACTTGAATCTGAAAACAGCACCAGAAAGTGCTGATGCCTTAAACGAGTTCTTGCGTAAGATTGCTAACAGCAGCACGTGGCAGTCGCAAATTGCTTATACGGATTCTACAGAAGCTGTCTCCACTGACTTTGTTGGTACGACTCATGTTGGTATCGTCGATGCTCAAGCGACTATTCTGACTGATAATCATGCCATCGTATATGTTTGGTATGATAATGAAGTTGGTTATAGTACGCAGGTATTGCGTTTAGCAACGCAGATGGCAGGAATCAGTTATACACAGGTTCCAGCATAAAATACTCAGTACAGTAGAGCAATAAGGTCATACCAAGATCATCAAAGTAGTGATTTCTTGAAAATTATGCTGTCGTAGACGCTACTTTGAATAGCTTGGTATTACTTTAACTGTCATACTTAAACACCCGATAGTCCGATTGATTATCGGGTGTTATTGTCATCATGGGCACTAAGTAACCTAGTGTAACTTGGTTTTTATACTGTGCTCATTTTGTCATCAGAATATAGCAAAACCCTAAAGTACAACCGTTGGTTGTCACCAGTCATGGACTGGATTGTGAATTAAGGAACGTAGAATGCGATTTATTGATGAAGCCGTCGTAACGGTAAAAGCAGGTGACGGTGGTAACGGAATCGCCAGTTTTCGCCGAGAAAAATATGTCCCACGTGGTGGACCTGATGGTGGCGATGGCGGTAAGGGCGGTGACGTCTATGTCATTGCAGAGGACAACACCAATACGCTAGTTGACTATCGTTATACCCGTCGTCATGACGCCATGCGAGCTGAGAATGGTCACAGCAGAAACTGTTCAGGTAAAGGGTCAGATGATCTTTATTTACCTGTACCAGTGGGTACGACGGTCGTTGATACCGAAACCGACGAAGTGTTGGGTGATTTGATTGAAATTGGTCAGACACTACTGATTGCCAAAGGTGGTGATGGTGGTTTGGGCAATACCCATTTTAAAAGCTCGACCAACCAAGCACCGCGTAAAGCCACGTCAGGTTTTGAAGGTGAGCTAAAAGTTCTTAAGTTTGAGCTAAAAGTTGTGGCTGATGTTGGCTTGATTGGTCTGCCTAATGCTGGTAAATCTACTTTTATCCGCCAAGTCTCTGCTGCTAGACCAAAAGTCGCTGATTACCCATTTACCACGCTTGTACCAAACCTAGGTGTGGTTGATATCGGACGCCATCGCTCGTTTGTGATGGCAGATATCCCTGGTTTGATCGAAGGCGCATCAGAAGGCGCAGGACTCGGCATTCGCTTTTTAAAGCATGTTGCGCGTACCCGCCGTCTATTACATTTGGTGGATGTTAAACCTGTTGATGGTAGCGACCCAGTCGAAAACGCTCGCGTCATCTTAAATGAGCTTGAGCGTTTTTCGCCTGAATTGGCCAACTTGCCACAGATTTTGGTATTAAACAAAATCGACCAAGTCAATGATGAAGATTTGAATGCACTTTGTACACATATCGTGGCAGAGCTTGGCTGGACAGGGATGGTGTTTCGCACCGCAACCCTGACAGGGGAAGGCGTTGATGCGGTCAAATATCATTTGATGAATGATATCGAACTTGAGCGTGAGCGTGAAATAGAAGATCCTATTTTCTCTGAAGCACAAAAAGAGCGTTTTGAACGCTTGGAAGCTGAAGTGCGTCTGAACACTGAAGCACAGCGTGAAGCTTACCGTGCCGCTCGTAAAGCGGCACGTGAAGGCTTAGATCCATCTGATTTTGATGATGACGACGATGGTGTTGAGGTAATGTATGTTCCTTAAGCTAGTATGCTTAAGCTGTTATACTTGAATGGTGAATTTAATCCCTATTATCAATTTATATAAAAACAAGGAGTTTATATGGCAGGTGACATAGCAAACACGACCGAAGAAGCAAGGTTTATTAAACAATCTCGCAACTTTGATATTCAGCGCGTTATTGTCAAGATTGGCTCATCGTTATTGACAAATAATGGTCGAGGGCTGGATCGTACTGCCATATATGAGTGGGCAAAGCAGATTGCTAAGCTACACAAAAAAGGCGTTGAAGTGCTACTGGTGTCGTCAGGTGCCGTTGCTGAAGGTGTGGTACGTATGGACCTTGAGGAGCGACCTAAAAAACTAACAGCACTACAAGCCTGTGCTTCTATTGGTCAAATGGGACTGATTGAAACATGGTGGTCGGCATTGATTCAGCATGGTATTCAAAGCTCACAGCTCCTATTGACTCATGATGACTTATCCAATCGTAGCCGTTATCTCAATACGACAGGTGCGCTAACGCAATTACTAGAATGGCGTGTACTACCGGTCATTAACGAAAACGACACCATTACCATTGATGAGATTAAGTTTGGCGATAATGACACGTTGGGGGCAATGGCAGCCGCGATGGTCAACGCTGATTTGTACATTATCTTAACCGATCAAGAAGGGGTATTCACTGATAATCCACGCGACAATCCTAATGCTAAAATGATTCGTCAAGAACGTGCGATGGCTGATTATTTATTTGATATCGCAGGGGATGGTGGCAAGCTTGGACGCGGTGGTATGTTGACCAAGATCCGTGCTGGTCGTCTTGCAGCAATGGGTGGTTGTCCAACCGTTATTGTGAGCGGTGCTATCGATGATGTGATCACTCGTGTTGTCTCAGGCGAGGCAGTCGGTACACTACTGACGACTAACGAAGAAGACAAAATCATTGCTCGCAAACAATGGCTTGCTGCGCATTTACGTATGTCAGGTAGCCTAGTTGTCGATGCAGGTGCTGCAAAAGCATTGACTGAGCACAATAGAAGCTTGCTACCAGTGGGCGTTGTAGAGGTTCGAGGTGGTTTCGATGAAGGCGATGTGGTTGAGATCATTCATCAAGACACAGGCGAGCGTATTGCCGTTGGACAAGTAAACTTTTCATCGCATGATGCGCGTCGTGTGGCTCGTGAACGTACCGAACAGTTTGATAAGATTTTTGGTAGTAGTGAAGAGCGCGTTGTTATGGTACACCGTGATAACTTGGCTTTGACGGTATAGGGTCTATGCTGTCTACGTGATTACATGGCTATATAGTTGTGTGCTAGTACATCAGCATGCAGTGTACGGTCATATAGTCGCGTAGACATTCTTTACCCATCACTCTTCACCTAATTAGTCGCTGTTATTCAGTATGCAGTATTCAGATTGATACCACATCTAGTACTGACATTGGCGTTAAACTTTTTATTATAGTTGAACGTTGATAACCTTTGACGCGTGAAGCGTTCTACAGTGAAAAGCATTGAGTCTTCTTCAACGTAGTTGTTCTCATTTATAGGTTACCAGCTTATTGTTGATAAACGCCTATTCCTATTTTATTTAACTTATTTTATCCAGTACCGTATTCAGCAGTAAGTCTGAATACGATGCTGTTTTGGAGATTTGTACATGAGTGCTTCAGACAACAGTAACTCGACCCAACACGACTTTGCTCCGTTAAAAAACGACAGATTGCTACGAGCGTTGCGTTTTGAGTCCATCGATACCACGCCAGTTTGGATGATGCGTCAAGCAGGTCGTTATTTACCAGAGTACAAAGCAACACGTGCTGAAGCTGGTGACTTTATGAGCTTATGTAAGGATACCGCCCGTGCAACTGAGGTCACTTTGCAGCCGTTGCGCCGCTATGACTTGGATGCTGCTATCTTGTTTAGTGATATTTTGACCATTCCTGATGCCATGGGTTTAGGGTTGTATTTTGAGACCGGTGAAGGCCCTAAATTCAAACATCCGATTCGTCAACAAGCAGATCTTGATAGACTGCCTGTGTTAGATGCAAATGATTCACTCGATTACGTGATGCGTGCCGTGACCAGCATTCGTAAAGCGCTCAATGGACAAGTGCCTTTATTTGGTTTTTCTGGAAGTCCCTGGACACTTGCGACCTATATGATTGAAGGTGGCAGCTCAAAAGACTATCGCTATACCAAAGGTTTCTTGTACAGCAACCCTGATTTTTTACATCAATTGTTAGATAAGCTAGCGACAGCTGTAATTGATTATTTAGATGCACAAGTAGTCGCTGGTGCTCAAGTCTTACAGATTTTTGATAGCTGGGGCGGGGCGCTTGGTCATCGTCAATTTATCGACTTCTCGCATGTTTACAACAAGCGTATTGTTGCTGAACTAAAGCTACGTCACCCACAAGTGCCAGTGGTATTATTTACCAAAGGCGGTGGACTATGGCTTGACGTTCAAGCAGATAGCGAAGCTGATGCACTGGGTCTTGATTGGACAATGCCAATTGACCGTGCTAGACAAGTATTGAATGAGAGTCAGCGCCAATTGACCAAGCAGCATAAAAAACTACAAAGCAGCAAAGCCATTCAAGGCAATTTAGATCCAGCTACCTTGTACGGCTCACCTGAGACGATTCGTGCTGAAGTAAAGGCGATGCTTGATAGTGCTTACGCAAGTGGTGAAAAAACAGGCTACATCGCAAACTTAGGTCATGGTATTACTCAATGGGTCAATCCAGACCATGCCAAAGTCTTTATTGATGCAGTACATGATTATCAGATTTAAAAATGCAGAATTAAAAACGCCAAAAAGGTAGGTCATGAATGTAGAGACCAAGAATTTGGTTTTTTTAAACGGTATGATTATATTTATCTCGTATTTACACGCAAAAGAAAGAAGGGTGTCTTATGATTTCAGCAGCGATTGTTGGTGGTACAGGCTATACAGGTATTGAGTTGATCCGCTTATTATCTGCTCACCCTGAGGTATCTATTGATTTACTTACCTCACGTAGTGAAGCGGGCACACGAGCTGATGAGATATTTCCAAGCTTACGCGGTATTTCGGACATTGTGTTTAGTGATTTGGGCGAAAATACTTTGTCTACATTACAAAAATGTGATGTGGTATTTTTTGCGACGCCTCACGGTGTTGCCATGCAGCAAGCTGAGGCATTGACTCAGGCAGGTGCAAAGGTTATTGATTTGGCCGCTGACTTTCGCTTGCAATCATTGGCAGAATTTGAGCACTGGTATCAACAGCCGCATGCTTGTCCTGAGCTACTAAAAACAGCGGTATATGGCTTACCAGAGGTCAATCGTGACAAACTTGCGAGCGCGCTGGTTGTCGGTAACCCCGGTTGTTATCCGACCACAGCTATATTGGGTTTAAAACCAATAATTGAGACCCAAAATAAGCAAGCTGAGCGATTGATTGATGCCCGTATTGTCATTGATGCAAAATCTGGTGTTTCAGGAGCGGGTCGCCAAGCAAAGCTGGCGCTTAATTATGCTGAAACCACAGATAACTTCAAGGCCTATAGCGTTGAAGGCCATCGTCATCTACCGGAGATTGAGCAAGGTGTTGCGCAGCTATTAGACAGTCAGTTTACGCAGCGTATTCGTTTTTTACCGCATCTTGTACCAATGATACGCGGCATGCTCAGTTCTATTCATGTGGAGCTGACTGAGGCGGGTGCTGCTATTGACTGGCAGCAAGCATTTGAAAGCGCTTATGCTTCAGAGTCGTTTATTGATGTAATGCCAAAAGGTATTTATCCTGATACTCGTAGTGTTCGTGCTAGCAATCGATTGCGTATTGCGATACATCAAGACAACGAGCGCGCTGAGCTCACTGTCATTGTGGTGCAAGATAATCTGGTCAAAGGTGCTGCTGGGCAAGCAGTACAGAACATGAATGTAATGTTTGGATTGGATGAGTCTATGGGACTGAATTTTGCACCTATTGTCCCTTAAAACAAATAGTTGACTCGTAAGTTATTCATATCTATGGTGCTAGGTATTGATTATAAATTCCGCTATAATGACTTGCCTTTCTTGTTAAGAGATACT
This sequence comes from uncultured Gammaproteobacteria bacterium, assembly GCA_963744895.1. Taxonomy (GTDB): domain Bacteria; phylum Pseudomonadota; class Gammaproteobacteria; order Pseudomonadales; family Moraxellaceae; genus Psychrobacter. The sequence continues at coordinate 745,391 of CAVUUW010000002.1, read as the reverse complement.
GTCTAAATGCGTGTTAAGCTTGTACAACGCTTTTGCTCACAACCAACACGTTTATCGTGCCAAAATTCTGCTCTTTATGACATAAAGCGTAGACCATCTTCCTTTGAAAGTCGCGATGGCCTTGTAATGATTAAAGGCAACGCGCAGCGAGGTGCGTCTACGCTGGTATTGGCGCTATTTGTTGTGGTGGTATTAGTGACTGCCACTGTGGGACTGATATTCGGACATAAAATAGGGTATCAGCGTGGCTTTCATTCGATGCAAAATGAAACCAAGCAGGCATTAATCAATAGTACCGAAGCCACTAAAGAGCTTGATAAATTGCGCTTAAGCAATAAGATAGCAACAACTCAAGCCGCGACAGCCAAGCAAGAGTTGGCCATAAGCTTAGCCAATATAAAAGAATTGCGCGAAAATCAAAAAGAATTGTTGGTCGAAAATAGACAGGTCTCACAGTTGAATGAGTTGTATGCTGAGATTGTCAGCGACAAAGGTGGTATGCCATTACAAGTTATCGGTGCAAAAATTAAACCGTTACCTGAGAATGCGTTTGAGTACGGTTTTGATATTGGTATGCTGAGCAGTGATGGTAAAGCCAAACGTTTAACGCCAACACTAACCTTGCTCAACGATAATTCGTTGGTTGAGGTGCCTTTAGAGCCTGCAATTTACACCATTGAAGGCATCAACCGTATTCGTGGCCGTTTTACAATGCCCTCAGGCTTTAAACCATCACAGGTCAAACTTAACTTACAAGCAGGTGGACAGACGGTAGAACAATTGTATGATTGGTCACTTGGTGCAAACGTTGACAGTATGCCGTTGTCACTTTTAGATTTGCCAGAAGTCGATGAAAGTCCGATCAATCCTTAATTGCATACTGATCGATACGTGGTTAATCAATGGCAATATGACCAAACGAGCTATCAGACTAATTAAATCCAAGCCTTTTGCTTTTGAATTCAAAAACTTGAGGAAGTAATCTCAATTATGCTGACAGTCCATTGATGATAAGGTTGAACCCTTAAAGCTGCTTACGAGCCACATACAGGTAAAGTCCATATGATTGACGCCTGAGCAGTTGCATAATGGACGAGTAATATACCTGATTTCTTGCTTTAGTCTTTTCTTACCTCAAACTTACCTTATATTTATACTATTATGATAAAAAAAATGATACCAAACTCGACGCCAATTGTTTCGGATTGGCATTTCCCAAATATGCCAGCGCCGCGTGCGCAGGAAGGCGATACAGACAATGAAACCTCGCCGCAAGCAGATGTACTAGTAGCAGAGCCAGAAGTGGCAAAGCCGCCCATGTATGCAGTGGTGATGTATAATGACAATTATACGCCAATGGAGTTTGTCGTTTATATTTTGCAGTCTGAATTCCGCCATAGTATGGATTCGGCGGTTGAAATTATGCTAACGATTCATAACAACAGCAAAGGCATTGCTGGCATTTATCCAAAAGATATCGCTGAAACTAAGGCCAAGAAGGTAAATAGTCTTGCACATCGTGAAGGATATCCATTATTAACTCAAATTGAGCCGCATCAAGGCGAATAATTTTTTAAGTTTTTATATTATTTCAAAGCGCCTGACTATTTATATATCTTATACAGCATCTTTCATCACGTTTTTATCATGCCAAAATATCAGAAAAATCTATGTATGCTTATCGCAAGTTTGATAAGCATCTAGTTTCAGTAACTACCTGTACAGTCATTCCTTATATTCACTATCAATAAATGGCTATATTACGATCATAACCTTGATATTTCCTCTATATAGCCTTATATATTAAGTCACACCGCTGAAAGGTCATTAAATAATCACTCCCTCGTTTTGCTTATCTTTCACTAATTTGGTCTGTCCGTTAAGTATCTCACTTTTTTAAACGAACACCATTCAGACCGTTTGTATTGTCATTGCTTATTTCGAAATAGACGTCATGCATTTAGTTTTAGTGCCGTATTTCTTCGTTTTTTGTCCATAAGTTATTTGTCTATAAAAACTACTCAACGTACTTCGATACACTTTAGTCTGTGTTAATAGATTGACTCTGATTGAGTATCGTGTTGAGATAAAGATAAGCGAATATGCATCCTCCGTAATCAACAGCGAGATACGCTATTGAGATGAGGCATGGTCTATTTAATTCAGCAATACCTTTTAATAATATAAACATTGCCCTTGAACAATCCATCTATTGCCCTGATTTACTTACTAACTCATTCATAAAGCTATCAATTATAAAGATAGGTATAACCGTAGGAAGTCGCTATGTTAAGTCGTCATCTTGAAGTTTCCTTGCGTTTAGCAATGACACTTGCGCGCCAAAAATCGCACGAATATCTCACTGTTGAGCATCTGCTTTTGGCGTTGTTAGAAAATACTCACGCTGCCAATACATTGACGGCGTGTAATGCCAATGTTTCAACGCTACGATCTGAGCTTGAAGCTTATATCAATAAGCATACGCCGACTGTCGATGCAGAAACAGAGCAATCGCCGCAGCCGACCCAAAGCTTTGATCGTATTTTGCAACGTGCTATTTTTCACGTGCAATCTATTGGTGGTGGTCGCCTTGTCGAAGGCTCGGATATTTTAGTCTCTATGTTCTCAGAACATGATACGTACGCTGTTTATTTACTCAAAAAACAAGGCATTAGCCGTCTTGAGCTGACCCAGTATTTATCACATGGTCAAGACAAAGAAGAGCCATCCGAACCGCGTGCTTCTATGACAGGTGATCGTCGTAGCGCGTCAGAAAAAACCAGCAAAGATCCATTGGTAGAGTACGCAACGAACTTAAATCAGCGCGCTGCTGAAGGCAAAACGGATCCGTTAATCGGGCGTACTTCTGAGATTGAACGTGCCGCGCAAGTACTGTGCCGCCGCCGTAAAAACAATCCATTACTGGTCGGTGAGCCGGGTGTCGGTAAGACCTCTATCGCTGAAGGGTTGGCTTGGTTAATCATTAATGATAAAGCGCCAAAACCGCTCAACGGTTGTGTTATTTATAGTCTCGATATTGGTTCTTTGATTGCTGGTACTAAGTATCGCGGTGACTTTGAAAAACGCATGAAATCACTACTTGATGCGCTTAAGAACAAGCCAAATGCTATCTTATTCATTGATGAGATCCATATGATTATTGGTGCAGGGTCATCAATGAGCAGTAATATGGACGTATCGAACTTGATCAAGCCAGCACTTGCCAACGGTGAGCTACGCTGCATTGGTTCAACGACCTTTACCGAATATCGCCAAGTGTTTGAAAAAGATCATGCCTTATCACGTCGTTTCCAAAAAATTGATGTAAAAGAGCCAAGTGTCGATGATAGTATCGATATATTACGCGGACTCAAACCTCGTTATGAAGAGTTCCATAATGTTGAATACACAGATGAAGCTTTGGTAACGGCTGTCCAGCTATCTGCTAAGCACATTCATGAGCGCTTTTTACCTGATAAAGCCATTGATGTGATTGATGAAGCAGGTGCTTATAAGCGTTTGGGCGTTATTCCTGATGCAGATGACATTGAAGCAGAAGAAAGCTTCATTGCTGACATCGAGCAAGACTTTGACTCGCAGATTGAAGCCAATGAGATTGCTGATAGCGACCTTGAACAGGATGCTTCTGATAATGAAATGCAGGACGAAGCTGATACGGCAAAAGCCAATGATCGTGCTCAATCGTCTGGTGAGCCAAAAGCCTCTAAAACTAAGAAAAAACCACCGATGAAAATCGATGTAGCAGATATCGAAGCCATTATTGCAAAACTTGCCCGTATTCCGCCCAAATCAGTATCGAGTGATGATAAGAGTATTCTTGAACACTTAGATCGTGATCTTAAGCATCTAGTGTTTGGTCAAGATGAAGCTATCGAAACGTTGGCTGATGCGATTAAGTTATCACGTGCTGGCCTAAAAGCGGCAGATAAACCCATTGGCTCGTTTATGTTTGCTGGGCCGACAGGTGTTGGTAAAACAGAAGTATCGCGTCAATTGGCAAACTTATTAGGCGTGGAGCTAGTACGTTTTGATATGTCGGAGTACATGGAAGCACATACCGCATCACGTTTGATTGGCGCGCCTCCAGGCTATGTCGGTTATGATCAAGGTGGCTTGCTGACCGAAAAGATCAATCAGCATCCGCATTGCGTATTGCTTCTTGATGAGATCGAAAAGGCACACCCTGATGTCTTTAATTTGCTACTACAAGTCATGGATCATGGGACGTTGACGGACAACAATGGTCGCGTGGCTATCTTTAAGCAAGTCATCGTTATTATGACGACGAACGTTGGGGCAGATAGTATTAGCCGCTCATCAATGGGCTTCACGCAGCAGGATCACAGCCGTGACAATACTGAATCATTGAAACGTGTGTTCACCCCTGAATTCCGTAACCGTTTGGATGCGATCATTCAGTTCAACCCATTAGATACGTCAGTTGTGGTATCAGTGGTTGATAAGTTCTTGGTTGAGCTACAAGTACAGCTTGATGACAAGCAAGTGACGTTAGAGATCGATGATGACGTACGCGACTACTTGGCAGAAAAAGGCTATGATCGTCTAATGGGTGCGCGTCCAATGCAGCGCTTGATTCAAGACGAGATCAAAAAGCCATTGGCTGGTATGATTTTGTTCGGTGATTTGGTTAATGGCGGGGTAGTACATCTCACCCTAGAGCCAGAAGTAACAGATGATGAGTCTATCAATCTGAACAAAGGCAATAGCAAAAATTCAGATAAAGGATCAGCGGATAGCCGCATTGTCTTAACGGTCGTTGAGACTCATACGCCGCATCCAGACTCTGAGTCAGTAGCCAGTTAAAGCAATTTGTACCAATATTATAAGAACGGTTACTGCGGTAGCCGTTTTTTTATTGCTATAATTTATAGTCAAGCTAATATGGCGCTTTATTGGTCTCTCATTTAAGAGGCATCAAAAAATATTTGTACCCCTTCTTCCTATCTATAACAAATATAAAGGATATACTATGGAACTGTTCGATGAGCAGACAACAAAAACACCTGAACAAAAACAAGCTATTTTAGACAACGTACGTCTACCCGAAGATTGGAAAGAAGCACTAGCTGAAGAATTGACCTCTGATAATATGGACAGTCTACGCGCATTTTTAAAAGAAGCCTATCAGTCAGACGATAGTATCTATCCACCTGCGCCGCTCATGTTTAATGCGCTTAATCTCACCCCTTTATCGCAAGTTAAGGTAGTGATTTTAGGTCAGGATCCTTATCATGGACCAGGGCAAGCAATGGGGTTGTCATTTTCTGTTCCTAAAGCCATTCCTAAGCCGCCGTCACTTAACAATCTGCTCAAGGAGATGGCGGACGATATCGGTATTCGTCCCTCGAATCACGGTGATTTGACATACTGGGCAGAGCAAGGAGTTTTGCTTTTGAATAGTTCATTAACGGTAAAGGAAGGTGAGCCGAACAGTCATCAGAATCAAGGCTGGGAGCAGTTTACCGATGCGGTCATTGATGTGGTGAACGAACAGACAGAACATACTGTCTTTATATTATGGGGCAGTAAGGCTCAAAAAAAGGGCAAATATATCAATACGGACAAACACCTAATTTTAACAGCTGTCCATCCATCACCACTTGCGGCCAATCGTGGCGGATTCTTTGGGTCTAAGCCATTTTCTAAGACCAATGATTACTTAAAACAGTATGGCCAAACACCTATTGATTGGCAATTACCACAGTAGATGATGAATACTTCTCATTTTAATTTAAAGCCTTATCCATTAGTGGTCAGCCAACTGGCAAGTGTGAAGCTTGAAACCTGTACATTTTGGTCGTGCCAAGACGTGAAGTGGATGCAAAAAGCACTGATACTTGCCAAACAAGGAGCGTCACGTGGAGAGGTGCCAGTTGGGGCAGTGCTGGTACATGAGCAACAGATTATCGGCCAAGGTTTTAACGAACCTATCGGACGCCATGATGCCACTGCTCATGCTGAGATTGTTGCCTTGAGAGATGCTTGTACGCGTTTAAAAAACTACCGCTTGCCTTTGCAGACAACGTTGTATGTTACCTTAGAGCCCTGTACGATGTGCATCGGTGCGCTGATTCACGCGCGAGTTGATAAAGTAATATATGCAACAAGCGAGCCGCGAGCAGGTATGGCAGGCAGTCAAATGAACTTGCCCATACAACCTTTTTACAATCATCGTATCCAAGTAAATAGTGGGCTTTGCCAGATGCACAGTAGTCAAATGCTTAAGGCTTTTTTTCGTACAAGACGTAAATCAGCAAAAAAAAGAGAAAATACAATCAATTAACAAGATATTAGCCTTGCTGCTAGTGATAGTAGGGTTTTTTTGGTATAATATTGCCCTATTTGACCGCGAAACAATCAATTCACAGTCAAATGCCTGATAAATAAGTAAATATTGCGCTGTTTTTATAATAAAAGCCATGTGATAACTTTCATTATTAAGTGAATACTATGACCGTCTCTAGCCCTGATCATTCTGTCCTTGATAATGATAATAGTCAGGCACAATCGCCGTGTTTTCCTGTCATTTGTATTGATGGTCCAAGTGGGGCGGGAAAAGGAACAGTCACATGGCGCTTAGCCCAAGCTTTGAATTATCAGCTGCTTGACTCTGGTGCGCTATATCGTATTGTGGGACTCAAGGCATTTGAAGCAGGATTGATCTCAGAAGATGCAAGCAAAGTAATTGATGAGACGGCTGTACTAGAATTAACGAAGAGCTTAGATATCGCTTTTGTACCGAATAATGCGTCAGGACGTGTCGATATTTTGGTAAATGGTGAGGCGGTCGGTGAGCAAGTCCGTAACGAAACGATTGGAGGCTATGCATCACAAATAGCAGTTTTCCCAAGCGTTCGTCAAGCATTGCTTAAGTTGCAAAAAGATATGGCAACTCGTTCAGGGCTAGTAGCAGATGGTCGTGACATGGGTACAGTTGTATTTCCAGATGCTGATGTCAAAGTGTTTTTGACGGCGAGTGCTAAAGCGCGTGCTGATCGCCGTGTGGCACAGCTGTTACAAGCGGGTCAAGAAGCGGATTTTGAGGCTATTTTAGCAACGATTAAAGCGCGTGATGAGCGTGATGAAAATCGTACGACTGCACCTTCAAAACCGTCAGAAGATGCGTTATTGCTCGATAGCTCAACATTAAATGCTGATACTGTCTATGAACAAGTGAAAAAACATTGCCAAGAAAAAGGTATTTGCTTTAATAGCTAATAAAAACAACATATTAAGTACTAAAAACTTCCTACAGTCTTTATTTTTGCTGTAGAATTATACAGTTGGAAGTAAGTCCTTTTTAAACGATAAATTGCTTAACAAGTTTGGTAGACAAGAATAGTGAAAGTAAGACAGTTGTTGTTAGTAAGTTTGATTATGCGCTTATTATCAACAAACGTTTTTTTATATGATTGCATGGGATATAAAACCAGTATCTCGTTCTATGCAGCCATACATTTGATCCGTACTGTGCTGGACAGGATACGGCTATACAAAGGTAGACATAATGGAATCATTTGCTGAACTATTTGAAGCGAGCATCGAAGAAACAGGCCTAGATATCGAGCGTGGCTCGGTTATTAATGGTACTGTTGTGGCCATCGATAGCGATTGGATCACAGTAGATACTGGTCTGAAGTCTGAAGGTATCGTCGCTCGTGAAGAGTTTTTAAGCGAAGAAGGCGAACTTGAAGTTGAAGTTGGCGATAGTGTTGATGTCGTAGTTGAAGCAGTGGATAACGGCATGGGTCAAACCTTGCTGTCACGTGAAAAAGCAAAACGTGTTGAAACTTGGAACTTCCTTGAGAAAATTGCTGATAACGATGAAATCGTAAAAGGTATTATCTCAAGTAAAGTGAAAGGCGGTTTCACTGTAGATATCGGTTCAGTACGCGCATTCTTACCAGGTTCATTGGTAGATGTACGTCCTATCCGTGACACCACGCACCTTGAAGGCAAAGAGCTAGAATTCAAAGTCATCAAACTTGATCAAAAACGCAACAACGTTGTTGTTAGCCGCCGTGCAGTAATGGAAGCTGAAAACTCAGCTGAGCGCGAAGAGCTATTGAACAAGCTTGAAGAAGGCATCGAGATCGAAGGTATCGTTAAGAACCTTACTGATTACGGCGCATTCGTTGATCTAGGTGGTATTGATGGTCTATTGCACATCACTGACATGGCATGGCGCCGTATCAAGCATCCATCTGAAGTTGTTGAAGTTGGCCAAGACCTAAAAGTTAAAGTATTGAAGTTTGACCGTGAGCGCAATCGTGTTAGCCTAGGTCTAAAACAACTTGGTACTGATCCTTGGGACAACGTTGGCGGTACTTACCCAGTGGGTAGTGTTGTAAAAGCTCGCGTAACCAACTTGACTGATTATGGTTGTTTTGCTGAGATTTCTGAAGGTATCGAAGGTTTGGTACACGTATCAGAAATGGATCATACTAACAAGAACATCCACCCATCAAAAGTGGTTCAAGTGGGTGATGAAATTGAAGTAATGATTCTTGATATCGACGAAGAGCGTCGCCGTATTAGCCTAGGTATCAAGCAGACTCTAGCTAACCCATGGGACGAGTTTGATAAGAAACATGAGCGCGGTGATAAAATCACTGGTACGATCAAATCAATCACTGATTTTGGTATCTTTATCGGTCTAGATGGTGGTATTGATGGTCTGGTTCATCTATCTGATATCTCTTGGAATGAAACTGGCGAAGATGCTATCCGTAACTACAACAAAGGCGACACCGTAGAAGCGATGGTATTGTCTGTGGATGCAGAAGCAAACCGTATTAGCCTAGGCGTTAAGCAGTTAAGCTCTGATCCATTCAACGAATACCTAGTTGGTAACGACCGCGGTTCTATCGTTAATGGTAAAGTAAAAGAAGTAGATGCTAAAGGCGCTACTATTGAACTTGCTGACGAAGTTGAAGCTTATCTACGTGCTTCTGAAATTCAGCGTGACCGTGTTGAAGATGCCACTAAGCACTTGAGCGTTGGTGATGACGTTGAAGCGAAAATCATCAGTGTTGATCGTAAAACACGCAATATCAACTTGTCTATCAAAGCGAAAGACGAAGCTGAAGAGCGTCAAGCGATTAAAGATCTTGGTAGCACGACGACGACTGCTGCTCCAGGTTCTGATGCACAGCCAAAAACAATTGGTGACTTGATCAAAGAGCAAATGCAGTAAGCGATAAGTTATTGATATAGAAGTAATATAGAAAAAGCGACTCCGGTCGCTTTTTTTTATATATAAACTTTGAATTTACCATTTCTTAATAAGGTTTTTGCCTAAACAGGCAAACTCTTGTTTTCATTTACTATAATATCCGCTATCATTTGCAACACTGAGTCACAAGTTATAAATTATGACTCATACAAGATGACGACATTGACTTAAGCATTGGACTTTTTAAGCCAATAAATACAGTCTTTTAAAGTAGCAGGTCAACATTGCTACTGAATAAGTTTCAAAAGCCACGGTCTGATTCATAATCATCTTATCCATTAATTTAAAAGGCAAGCGTAATAATGCAGCAAGCAATTAACAAATCGGAATTTATTAGTAATCTGAGTGCAAACTGTGAGACTATAACTGATACCGTAGTCGATGATGCAGTACGCGAAATATTAAATCTAATGACTCATACTTTATCCAATGATGGGCGAGTAGAGGTTCGTGGTTTTGGTAGTTTTTGTCTACATCATCGCCGTGCTCGTATGGGCCGTAATCCAAAAACAGGCGAGAGTGTACCCGTACCTGCTAAAGCTATTCCTCACTTTAAGCCGGGCAAAGCGTTACGTGAAGCAGTGAATGATAAAGTTGCAAACAGTTAATAGTCACTATCGAATGTCGACTTAGTAAAAGTTTTTAATACAATAACGTGTTGCGGTATGTTTCTAACACGCTATTTTATAAAAATTAATGGCATTCCAAATCGAGGTATATGTCTCATGCGATTTTTACTTTTTGTCTTACTATTTTTAAGCTTTGCTTATGCGCTTGGTTTGGTGTTGACAAACAACACTGAAGTTGGCGTCAATCTGATATTTTCACAAGCGCCAGCAATGAACTTGGGGCTTTTACTGATTCTTTGCCTCATACTTGGTGTTGTCATTGGGATTTTATTGGCTTTATTGATATTTCGTGTTTTACAAAACAAATGGGAAATATCACGTTTGCAAAAAGCGAATACCAATTTACAAGAACAATTGACACAAGCCAATATCGTCATTGATCGTCAAGCGAATTCACCAACGGTAGAAGAAGCCGTTTATGGATCTACAGCGACCAATGTACAGGATACTACTGCAGTCACGTCTGACAATCAGCCTATCCTCACGAAGCACAGAAGAGACTAAAGTAGTGAGACATGGGTTTGTGACTTAGTTTTATCTACCTCACTTTTTAACCATAATAATATCAATACGGCATTACCATGAATAACGCAATCAAATCTCCTGTCCTCGTCGCCTTAGATAATATGAGCATGGAGGCGTCTTTAACATTAGCCGATCAATTAGATCCAGCATTGTGTCGGCTAAAAGTGGGTAAAGAACTATTTACTCGCTGTGGACCTAATATCGTTCAGATGCTACATCAGCGTGGTTTTGATGTCTTTTTAGATATGAAGTTTCATGATATTCCTAATACTACCGCGCAAGCTGTGTTGGCCGCGGCTGATCTGGGTGTATGGATGGTCAATGTCCATGCAAGTGCAGGCTTAGAAGCGATGGCGTTATCAAAACAACGCTTGCTAGACGGTGGGTTTGAGACCTTACTGATTGCAGTGACGGTCTTAACGTCCATGGATAATGAAGCGCTAATGCAAACAGGTATCACAACAGGCTTAGAGGAACAGGTTAGCCGATTGGCAAAGCTGACCAAACAAGCCGGACTTGATGGCGTGGTTTGTTCTGCTCGGGAAGCCAAGGCGCTCAAAGCACTATGTGGTCAAGACTTCAAGTTAGTGACTCCGGGTATTAGGCTATTAGATGACAATGCGGACGATCAAAAACGTATTTGTACACCACAACAAGCGCTAAATGATGGGTCTGATTATTTAGTCATTGGTCGCTCAATCACGCAGGCCATAGATCCTGCCGCGAAATTGCAGAAAATACTACAAATTATTTAATGTCTTATAGTGAAAAAACAATGAGAAAGACAGCCTAACCCGCTGTCTTTTTTACTTTTTGTGAGTAGTAAAAAAGGTGCTACACTGTTCAAACTTGTGTTTATAACCCTTATAAAATTATATTAGAAAGTATTAACTTTGCTTGGTCTTCTAGAAGCAGTATTCAGATTAACTTCTCTCTTTATTTAAGTTTTTAAAACAGTATTATTGGACGACATCGGACAACATGAAATTACAGATATTAAGTGACTTACATATCGATAGCTATGCGCGGCAGTCGCATCCTATGGGGCATATCCCTAAAACTGATGCAGACATTGTGCTAGTGGCTGGAGATACGGCTAATAGTGACAGTGGCATGCCTTGGCTACAAGCACAAGCAGAACGCTTACAAGTACCTTTGATTACGATTGCTGGCAATCATGAATACTTTAACGAAGATGTGCTGAGTTTTGATAAAAAGTTGGCTACTTGGGACAACTATAGTGATGAGTTACGGCAGGGTATGAAGGTATTGCAGTGTCAGTATGTTGATATAGGTAGCGTGAGAATTTTGGGTTGTACATTGTGGACAGATTATCAGTATAAAGCCAATGATGAAACCATGATTGCAGCCAGACAATTTATGCGAGACTATAAGCAAATATATGCAGGTAATGAGCTGTTTTCACCTGAGGTCTCGATACAAATTCATATGAAGCAGCGTCAGTGGCTCAAGCAAGCGTTGATAACGGCAAAAGACCTTGGAAAAAAAACCATTGTGATGAGCCATCATAGTATCAGTCCATTGTCCGTGTCTGAAAAGTATGCCAGTCTACCGAGTAATGCCGCTTTTGTCAGTGATTTATCGGCATGGATGCATGAAGATTGGGCGCCGTCACTTTGGGTACACGGTCATACGCACGAAGCCTTTGACTACCGTATTGGTCATACACGTGTGATTGTGAATCCACGTGCCTATCCCAATGAAATAAGTAGTACGTCTTTAGCATTTGCATGGGATAAAGTCATCGACATTGATTAAGATATGGATATTCCCAGCTTGAACGAAAGATAAACTCAACCCTGATGACAATAGCTTATACGATCACTGAACAGATATTTCATTCATTCTTGCCAAAAAATTTGTTACGCTTACTATTATGAGTAAAAATTCGAGTAATACTTTGTCAAAACTGTCCGCTGAGAGACTTATGAGTCATAGTCCAAGTGCGCCAGCACCTTCTCACTTACCTGATAGTATGATCGCTTCGGTTGGTTTACTACCGGAAGGGGAGCGCCTGATTTTATTTACCAGGCATTCACTACGTGAGCGCTCTGATGGCAATGGTTTTGCCAGTTATCAGTTGCCTTTAACGCCCAAGGGACGCATATTGGCAAAGTCTTGGGGACGGTGGTTGGCAGGGCACTTACCGTACTCACTTGATGTAGATAGTATCTCAAGTCCAATTGGTCGTTGTATCGACACCGCTCAGCTCATGCAGGAAGGCGCAGGACTGCGACGTGACATCACACATCAGTCGTTATTGGTGGAGCCAGGCAGCTTAGTCACTGAGCCTGAGATTGCTAATCCAATATTTAAAGAGATTGGCGTCCTGAATTTTATCAATCGATTTTTGCAAAACAATCTTGAGGGAACTAAGAATACTTATCAAGGTGGTCTCGACCTCTTATCGCTTTTTTATCAGCATCAGCCACAACATGGGCATCTAATGCTGGCTGTCAGTCATGATACGTTACTGTCTGCATTCTTAGCCGTGATGTTTGATGTGGAGGAGATTGATTGGAATGATTGGCCAAAAATGATGGAGGGAGTGTTTTTGTGGTTTGATGATAAGCCTTTTGATCAAGCAAACGCGCATTTTGTTTGGCGCGGCGAGACATATATTCGCCCGATAAGCGTCCTATTAGATGCTTATCGTAGAGCAGGTTTCCATCACAGTACATTGCTATTACCACCCGAGGTAAAACTATACTAATAGCCTTTTTAAAGTATAGCGGGCTCTCCGGCTTATCGCTTTAAACGAAAACAAAATGAATGCACATAAAAAATCCTGCCCCAGTATTGAAACCAGAGACAGGATTTTAGTTATCATACTAAAGAAGTATGATAGGGTCTAAACGTTACAAATCTTAAGCTTGTAAGCCTTTGATTGTTTTGTTTAGGCGGCTCTTACGACGAGCAGCTTTATTCTTATGAATAATACCTTTGTCAGCCATACGATCAATAACTGGTACCGCTTTTTTATAAGCTTCGGTAGCCGCGTCATAATCTTTAGCTGCGATAGCCGCATCAACACGTTTTAAGTAAGTACGAACCATAGAGCGTTGTGACGCAGAGTTCTGACGACGTTTGGTGTTTTGACGGGCGCGTTTACGAGCTTGTGCAGTATTAGCCACGCGTATCTCCTTGATAAAGACAGATAAAATATGAATGTTGATTGCAATAATGGTTTAACAATCATTGGTGACGAGCAGCCGTCTCGTCAAACATGATGTCGACGTCTAATATTAAAGTATCTAATATTAATAGATCATCGCAAGCGCCAGAACTGTTTGGAATAATTAAACAGCGTTGACGTGTAAAGCCGGATATTTTAGCAAATTATCACGCTTAGAACAATCTATTTGATGATTAATGATCAAAGAAGTTATGCTATGACAGCAATAATAGGTGTTTTAGAGTCTTTATAAGCTTGAATAACGGGACTATTGGCTTAAAAAGTATACTAACGGATAAAATCTCTTACAATAAACCCTGCAGAATAACGTCAGTGACTCATTAATTTAGGTATGATACTAATAGGTATGATACTAAACAGATGTAATTTTAAAAGACATATTGGGTCACTATAAATCTCCCAACCGTATATAAGTGGATAGGATATGCAGCGAAAAGCAATTGTAATTGGTGCAACAGGGCTGGTAGGTCAGCATCTTGTTAAACAACTTAGTGAGCTTTATGACACGCTAATTGTGATCGCACGGCGTCCACCACGCTATATCAATGCCAGCATGCGTTTTTATCAGGTCAATGATTTTGACAATTTGTCTGAAATATTTACAAGTGTTGGCGTTGATCGCAAAACAGATGCATTCAGCTGTCTTGGTACGACGAAAAAACAAGCAGGCAGTAGTGAAGCTTTCCGAAAAATTGATCATGACTTTAATGTAAATTTTGCCAAACTTTGTCAGGAAAGAGGGGTCGAGAACTTCTTTTTATTGTCGTCAATGAATGCGGATATCGACAGTCGGTTTTTATACAATCGAGTGAAAGCAGAAACTGAGCTATCTATCACAGCGTTAGGTTTTGGACAAACTGTTATCTTCCGCCCTTCGTTACTGCTTGGTAAGCACCAGGGTCGTCCTCTTGAAAGTATCGGCCAAAAGGCTTTCAAGCTGATTTCACCACTGGTGTCTGAATCACTATCACTGCATCCTATTTCTGCCAAGCGTGTCGCTAGTGCGATGGCAATGAGTGCGCATGATATCTATGAACGTAGCAAATATCGTAGTGAGCCTGTGGTTAAGACCACTCGTATTATAGAAAACAGGCAGATGCTGGCGATGACTAGAGTAAAATGAGAGTCGATAATTGCTTCTCTTCTACAATAGGTTTTATAATAAAAATAGCCTAAGTAAAAAAATAAAACTAGCACTAGAAATATATGACAGTCAAATACAGTTTAAAAGTTAGGATTTTAGTCTTAGACTGGCGATAATAAAATTCAAAAACACATCCATAATCATGACTGAAGAATTTAATACAAGGAGTTTAACCATGGCAGAGTCAATGACGATGAATAAAGAAAATTTTGTGACTTGTGATTTATTGGATGCCAATCCTGAATCGCAGGTGTGCCTACCTAATATTGAAGGGAAAACGTTTTATAGTTTTGGCGGTAAAGACAGATTTTGCGGTGAGATTGTGACGGTCAAGTGCTTTGAAGACAATAGCCATGTTAAGTCACTTTTGAACAGTAATGGTAAAGACAAAGATGGTCAAGGTAAGGTGTTAGTCGTCGATGGCGGCGGTTCTATGCGTTGCGCGCTACTAGGTGACATGATTGCACAGTCAGCGATCGATAATGGTTGGGCCGGAGTGATCGTGTATGGCTGTGTCCGTGATGTTGATGATATGGCAGAAATGGACATAGGCGTAATGGCATTAGGTCGAATCCCGCGTAAGTCAACGCGTCGTGATGAAGGTCAGACCGATATTGAGATCAGCTTTGGTGATTTGACATTACAATCAGGCATGTTTGTCTATGCTGATAACAACGGTATCATCGCTAATCATAAACCTTTAGTGTAAGAATGAGCCGCTTAGCTTTAACGGATAAGTTGATTAGTAAAAAAGTTACCTAATCGACAATGATTAATTAAAAGTCCTAGCTCATTCATGAGCTGGGATTTTTAGCATCTATAATACGGTTTTCAATGCGTTTAGCTTCTCATTTCCTGCATAAGAACCTGAATTGTAAGACTCAGCGACAAGTCCGAAGCAGTACCTAGATCAAGTGTGCCAAATACCCTTTGTACATAGAAGCGCTAAGTTTTACATAAAAGTGCCAAGTGACAAACCGTTACGGCATAAGTTTTGGCAATTGCTTAAATATTCGTATAATAGCTATCTGACTCCTAACGTTGACCCGATTCTTTATGCCTATCACAGCTCTGACGGATGCATTTGACCCTATTAACCAGCAGTTATTCCCAATCCAAAATGCCCAGCGACGCTGGCTTGCGCCCGTATATGGTGCTGTCAGTAGTTTGTGGCTAGCAAGTTTGATGCAAACCCCATTAGGGACGGTTGCTGACCGTCTCAAAGTGGTGGTAACGCGCGATCAAAACCAGCTGAATCAGATAGAGACGGAACTCGCGTTTTGCGGCGTCGATGCCTATGTATTTCCCGATTGGGAGACGCTTACCTATGATGAGCTGTCGCCGCATCAAGATATCGTAAGTGAGCGTATCAATTTGCTGACTGATATGCCAACTACAGGTGTGTTATTGATTTCAGTACAGGCACTGATGCATCGGGTGGCACCACCAAGTTGGTTAATTGGGCAGCATTTTGATTTGAGTGTTGGCGATCAATTTGATATCAATACCCAGCGTGAGCTACTGGCAAAAGCTGGTTATCGTGCAGTCGATAACGTCTTTGAACCGGGTGAGTTTGCCGTCCGTGGCAGCATCATCGATATCTTTGCGATGGGTCAGCCATTTCCACTGCGTCTCGATTTATTCGACGATGAAATTGAAACGATTCGTTTCTTTAATCCTCAGACTCAGCGCACATTGACTGTAGATGATCTCAATACAATGATGACTGGCAATGACAATAGTATGGCAAAAGAGTCGTTGTCACTACTTCATAAGTTGCCTGATATCTCAAAGCCTATCGAGCAGTTTCAAATTCTACCAGCAAAAGAATTCCCACTTGATGAAGGTCGCGAGACTTTCCGTACCAATTTTGCCGCGATGTTTCCTAATGTCAGTAGCCGTAAGTTTGAGCTACATAAAGACGTGATGGCTGGTATTGCAAGTAGCGGACTCGAATATTACCAGCCATTATTCTTTGATGCCAAGGAGTGGAATGCGGAGAGCAGTCTGTTTGCTTATTTGCCAAGCGATGCGCTATTCATTACTGATGAATTGATTCATGAAAAGCAGGTAGATTATTGGTCACAAATCCAGCGCCGCTATGAAGAACGTCGTCACGATATCGATAAGCCGATTGTCGCCCCTGAGTTGCTTTATCTGTTAGCAAATACCTTTAATAAATATCTTAATCATTATCCAAGAGTGATCTTAAGTACGCGTAATGAGCTGGTCACCACGAATGATATCCCAGCGGTGGAAAATGAAAAATTAGAGACTCTGATTCCTAATAAGCAAGGATTAGTGACGGTAAGCGCTCAAGAGCCGCCGCAACTGGCCGTAAACCATCAAAAGGCTGAACCGTTAACAGAATTGCTAAACTTTTTGGATGCGCAAGCGCAAACAGATACACCAGTATTGATCGTTGCTGAAACAGCCGGTCGCCGTGAGATTTTGATTGAGCTGTTCAAAGGTAAAATTGATGTTACAGCTTATGATAGCTTCGAGGCATTTTTAGCAGCCAATAAAACAAAGAGGGTCGTGGATAATAAATTACCACAAGTCGGCCTAACGGTTGCGCCTATTGAGCGCGGTGTGTATGTTCCTGAACGTTTGGTATTGATTAGTGAGACACAATTATTTGGTCGCCAAGTGCTACAAACTCGTCGTCATCGTCAAAGCGGCGTGTCAGAAGAGTTCTTGGTAAAGAGCGTAACTGAGATCACTGAAGGCAGCCCAGTCGTTCATATTGAGCATGGGATTGGTCGCTATAATGGTCTTATTACGTTAGATGTTGGTGATGGTGAGCAAGAATTTATTCATTTAAAGTATGCTGATGATGCCAGTATTTATGTACCAGTCGCCAACCTTCAAATGATCAATCGCTACAGTGGTGGCGATCCAGCACTAGCGCCGCTGCATAAAATTGGCAGTGGTAAATGGGATAAAGCCAAACAAAAAGCGTTAGAGCAAATCCATGATGTGGCCGCTGAGCTGTTGAATATGCAAGCAAGGCGTGAAGCTAAGGTTGGTATTCATTTTAAAATAAACAGCTCACAATATGAGCTATTTGCTAGCCAATTTGCTTTTGAAGAAACGCCCGACCAAGCGAATGCTATCCATGCTGTAATGGAAGACATGAGACAGAACCAGCCAATGGATCGCCTCATTTGCGGAGACGTTGGCTTTGGTAAGACAGAAGTTGCCATGCGGGCCGCCTTTATTGCAGTTAGCGCAGGCTATCAAGTAGCTGTATTGGTTCCGACAACATTACTAGCGGGTCAGCATGAAGATAACTTCCGCGACCGTTTCGCTGATTGGCCAGTACGTATTGAGACGTTATCGCGTTTTGGTGGTAAAAAGCATCAAGATACGGTATTGGCTGATTTAGCTGCTGGCAAGGTAGATATCGTTATTGGTACGCATAAGCTTTTGCAACCAGATGTGAAGTTTTCTAATCTTGGCCTTATGATCGTCGATGAAGAGCATCGTTTTGGCGTACGTCATAAAGAGCGTATCAAGGCCATTCAAACCGATGTTGATAGTATGTCGATGACAGCAACGCCAATCCCTAGAACGCTGAATATGGCGTTGTCAGGAATGCGTGATATGTCCATTATTGCGACGCCACCAGCACGGCGTTTAGCGATTAAAACCTTTGTGATGCAAAAAACAGAAGCGCTATTAAAAGAAGCCATTCTGCGCGAGCTGTTACGGGGCGGGCAGGTATACTTGTTGCATAACGATGTTGCCAGTATTGAGCGTATGGCGGAGACTATTCGTGAGCTTGTGCCTGAAGCACGAGTAGGCGTCGCACATGGGCAGATGCAAGAACGCCAACTTGAACAAGTGATGCAGCAGTTTTACCATAAAAAATTCAACGTGTTGATCTGTTCGACCATTATTGAGACGGGCATTGATGTTCCCAATGCCAATACTATTATTATTGAGCGCGCTGATAAATTCGGTCTGGCCCAGCTTCACCAGCTGCGTGGTCGCGTGGGCCGTAGCCATCATCAAGCCTATTGCTATCTATTGGTACCTTCTATTAAGGGACTTAAAGGGGATGCCAAGCGCCGCCTACATGCCATTGAACGCGCCAATACATTGGGCGCAGGTTTTATGCTGGCAAGTGAGGATTTAGAAATTCGCGGTGCTGGTGAAATACTCGGCAAACAGCAAAGTGGTAACATGCAAGCGATTGGATTTAGTTTGTATATGGATATGCTAGAGCGTGCGACTAAAGCCATTAAGGCAGGCAAAGAACCTGATTTGAGTACTCCATTGTCGCTAACTAGTGAGATCAATCTGCATAGTTCTGCGCTTATACCAGAAGAGTACTTGCATGATGTGCACCAGCGTTTGTTGTTTTATAAACGCATCAGCAATGCAGACGACAAAGAGTCGCTGACAGACATTCGGACCGAAATGATTGATCGTTTTGGTACGCTACCTGATCAAACCAAGCAGCTGTTTGCGATTCATGGATTGCGCTTGCAAGCAGAACCGCTTAAGATTAATAAAATTGATGCTAACAGTGGTAGTATGACTCTTGAGTTTGCGCCAGATACTCCGGTCGAAGCATTGGCGATTATCAAACTAATTCAAACTGATGGACAACGCTATCGCATGAATGGTGCTTCTGGTATTCGTTATCAGGACGCTGATAAGCTGGCAACATCGCAGCAGCGTGTCACTGTTATTCAAGAGTTACTGCGTTATTTTAGTGAACATATGGTTGAAGAGTCAGCGTAGTTCAATTTGATAATGGCAAAATGCGTGTTAGAGTGGTTAAATAGCTGATCCTTTAAACCCGTAATGCTAAAGTAAAAGCTTAAGCAATAAGTGATGACGCTATTTTATCGGATAGATACCTGATAAAATAGCGTCACTGTATTTTTAGTCTGTGCTACTTTGCCTTCAAACATACTTATTTTTGTTTACCTAAGTGCCATAACAAGAGAACCGTCACTATGTTCCAACTTCATCACAAACTTGCTGCCGACAGTTTTTTGGTAGGGGATTTTCCATTATCTACTTGCCGCTTGATCAATGACTGCCAGTTTCCATGGTTGATCTTAGTGCCACGTGTATCGGGTATCAAAGAGCTATATGAATTATCTGAGGCAGATCAAGCGCAATTTTTACGTGAATCGAGCTGGTTATCAAGCCAGCTTGCAAAGACTTTTCAGGCAGATAAGATGAATGTGGCGGCACTCGGTAATCAGGTACCGCAGCTGCATTTTCACCATATTGTTCGCTATCAGAACGATATGCAATGGCCAAACCCAGTGTGGGGCGTGCAAGCTATTCCTTATACTAAAGAAGTATTGGCACAAATGCAGCAAACGCTAATGATGGCGCTACGTGGCCATCACCAAATGCCATTTGACTGGCAAATGTAATACCACACAATTATTACTCCATAAAAGAAACCAGACACCCAAAAGTATCTGGTTTCTTTTATGGAGTAACGTTTTTATTTTTTAACCGCGATACACATCATCACACGCGACGATTAATATATCTATTTTATTTAGAATTGCCTATATATGTATAAGTAGGTAGTCAATAAACGGATAAAGTGGGCTTCTTTGGCGACCAATGATTTAGGATTTGCTTCACTTAGAAAGTATAATATATTATTAGTTAACCTGATAGACACTCTGCCATAGTACTCAGGATCATAAGTACTCAGGATCATACAAACGTTAGATTGTCTCCTTTATTTTTTGCGTTAGCCTGCTAGATTAAGTGACCCCCTCTCATGTCCTTTTCAAACACATCGAAACTGAACCTTGCGTCAAAAGATAAAGACGTTTATCAATTTGACTACCCAGAAGTTTTTGTGTTGATTTTGACCGTTGTATTGCTTGCCGTGTATTTTGATTTTCGTCCTACCTCGATGGCATTATTGGTTGTTACTGCCTTGCCCAGTCTGATGATTCTGATTTATAACTACCGACGTCCGACTAGATTTTGGACATCTAATATGGTCGTTATCTTGTTATCAGTAGTCATCGGATCGCTACAGTTTTGTGTGGTAATGTCTCTTAGTCTAGCATCCTTAATTGCCATGCGTATTATCATCAGTGGCTCTAATAACTACCTTAAATTAATCGCAGTATCACTGGTCACCACGGTTGTATTTTTTTATGTAGGTACTATTCTAGATGGCGCTGATGTGGACTGTGAACAAGGTTGGGTGCCAACAACAGTGCTATTGGCCAGTATGATAGTTATTTTGGGACATTTTTATCGCATTTACCAAGAATATCTCTCTTATAAGTCAAATGCTCACAAGGCAACTGGACGTCTTAGCACGATGGTATCGGTCATTAATAAATTAACACGCTTTGTTCCCCCACAAATTTGGGAACCGATTGTGCGAGCAGATAGTCCTGTTACGGTCGCTAACAGGCGAGCAAAGCTCACTATCATGTTTTCAGATATCGTTGGTTTCACTGAACTGTCTGATAGCTTAAGTGCTGATAATCTAGCCGATATTTTGAACACGTATATGGATCGTATGACTTTAATTGCTAATAAGCATGGTGCCGTACTGGACAAGTTTATTGGTGATGGCATGGTATGTTTTTTTGGAGATCCCAGTACTCAAGGTCCGCGTCAAGATGCCCTAGATTGCGTTGCAATGGCGATAGATATGCGCCGAGAGATGCGTACATTACGTCAAAAATGGCGGCTGATGGGTTTTGATGGGCTGTACATCCGTATCGGCATTACCACAGGATATTGCCATGTTGGCAATTTTGGTAGTAATAACAGGCTTAGCTACACACTTATCGGTAAAGAAGCCAATCTAGCAGCGAGACTCGAGTCTAGTGCTGGTAAAGGCATGATATTAGTCAGCGAGAGCACTTATGATTATATTTGTCACAATTACGAATGTCAGCATGCCGGCTCGTTTCAGCTAAAAGGCTTTGATGAGAAAGTCAATGCATGGCAAGTATTAGACCCCGATGCCAACAAAGGTCATTTGTCCAAGTGGGTAGATCATACTTTACCAGGGTTTAACTTGCATTTAAATTTTAAAGATATGAACGATCACGATTATCAAGACATCATGACTCGTTTGAATTATGCACTTGAGCGTGTCGAGCAAGAAAAACAAAAGGTGGATACAAATATAGCGATAGAAAGTAAACGCAACGACATGCATTCCAAATAATGACTTAACAATAAAACCCCTTAATAAGAAGTCAAAAAGAGCCAGCTATATAGATCATAGTTGGCTCTTTCTTAACGCTATAAATCACTTAAATTGAAATACGTATATTAGAACCGTTTAGTGATTCTCTTTTGCATGATTCAGCGTATATTTTGGAACTTCGATGGTTAGATCTTCATCATCGAGCATGACCTGGCAAGACAGACGTGAATCAGGCTCTAATCCCCATGCACGATCAAGTAAATCTGCTTCAACATCATCCATCTCATCTAGACTATTGAACCCTTTGCGCACGACTACGTGACAAGTAGTACAAGCCTTTGACATCTCACAAGCATGCTCAATTTTGATGCCTTTTTCTAATAACGCTTTGCATAAGTTTTCGCCAGATTTTAGCTCGACTTCTGCACCCTCTGGGCAAATCTCGTGATGGGGTAGTACGGTAATTTTTGGCATAAATTATGTGTCCAATGCTAATCAATATAAAAATAAGAGAGTTGAGAAGTTAGCTTAGTCGTTATATTAAGCTGTCCTTGTAAGCGTTCCTGTTACCAGTCTTGGGCGCTAGTGCCTGCCATGCTGGTTTTGACGCTTTGATTCATAATACGAGCAGCAAAAGCGTCGCTATGCGGCTTGAGCTTTGCTTGCTGTGCTTCAATAATTGCTAAGTCGTTAGTGTTGAGCACCGTCTTTAGTGCCTGTATTTGTTCTGCTAAGGAGTGCTGCTCCTCAGAAGAGAGCAGTGCGGCAAACTCGTTCAGGGCCGACTCTAGGGCCAACACTTCACGTTCGGCTTCGACTTTGGTTTCAATCAAAGAGCGCGCATTTTTATCTTCTTCCGCGTGCTTGAATCCGGCAACCAGTAACTGTTCTTTTTGCTCATCTGATAGACCATAAGAAGGCACGATCTCGATTTTGCTTTCTGTTTTGGTCGTGGTTTCTTGTGCATTAACGGTGAGCTGACCATTGGCGTCAATGCTAAAGGTGACTTCGATACGAGCAAACCCAGCTTTCATGGGCGGAATACCATATAGTTCGAAACGACCTAATGAGCGACAGTTTTCTACGGTTTCGCGCTCACCTTGTACCACATGAATGACCATGCCGGTTTGACCATCTTGATAGGTGGTAAAAACTTGACGTTTCTTGACAGGGATAGGTGTATTACGTGGGATCAATACTTCGACCAGACCACCCATGGTTTCAAGACCCAAAGATAATGGCGTCACATCTAACAATAATAAGTTGTTATCTCTGTCACCATTCACCAATTGATGGGCAGTTTGGGCAGCGCCTAAAGCAACGACCTCATCTGGATTCAGACGACAAAGTGGCTGCTTGGCAAAAAATTCAGTGACGACTTGTTGTATGGCAGGCATACGCGTTGAGCCACCGACTAAGATAACTTCATCTAGATCGGTGGCAGTCAGCTTAGCGTCGCGCAGTACTTGTTCGCATACGCTCAACGTGCGACGACTAACAGGCTCTACGATAGCGAGTATGTCTTCACGGCGCAATACACCTTGATAGGTTTGTCCGTTGACAGTGACGTTGATATTGACCTGTTCCGCATCAGTCAACGCTTGCTTATAAGCTTTAGCCTCTTGTGCAAGTATTGATTTATCATGAAGGCTTACGTCTTTTGGATCAATACCCAGTTGCTTGATGATCCAGTTGGTAATAAGACGATCAATATCATCGCCGCCCAGTGCGCTATTACCGCCAGTTGCTAATACTTCAAAGACACCGTCATTCAACTTTAGAATAGATACATCAAAAGTACCGCCACCTAAATCGTATATTAGATAATAGTTTTCTTTATTATTGTCTTCCGATGATTGGTCAAGACCGTAAGCGACCGCAGCAGCTGTAGGCTCATTCAGTAAGCGCAGCACATTGATACCAGCCGCTTGCGCAGCATCTTTAGTGGCTTGACGCTGTGCCTCATCAAAGTAAGCTGGTACGGTAATCACTGCGCCCTCGATGCTGTCTGCAGGCAATGCGCTCGCTGCACGTTGCTCGAGCGCGGCTAATATACGCGCTGATACTTCGACAGGAGATACTTCGCCTTGAGCCGTGACAAATGCTGGCATATCGTCTTTACTGCCAGACAACTCATAAGGATGAGAGAATTTAATATCCGCTTGGCTACGACCCATAAAACGCTTAGCCGAGACGATCGTATTTTTTGGATCATCCGCCAAATGCGCTAGGGCATCATAGCCGACCAATGGATTACCTGTCGCTGGATAATAAACCACAGAAGGCAACAACGTGTCTGACGCTGCGCCTGCTTCTAAGACTTGCGCCTTGCCTGAACGTACTACAGCGACCAGTGAGCGTGTCGTACCAAGGTCGATACCTAGGCCAAAACGATGTTGATGAGGTTGAGCGCTTTGATTGGGTTCGGCAATTTGCATTAAAGACATAAGAATAACTCAGGGATAAAATGAATAAGTGAAATGAGGCAAATATAAACTGTTCGGTATAAAAGCTTAACGACGTTATCTTTAGTCTAAAACTAGGGAAGTACGGCAGTTAAGCACGCTTAAAATCAGAGATTATACGGTATAGTTGATACTAATTTAACCAAATATTTAGAATCTAGCTTTCAAGTAAGATACATCGTGCACAGCTATCTAAACGTACAGATCATCATCATCTGAATGTGCAGCAGTGGCGACTTCATCAAGACCCGTTGTAACATCAGCATTCAATTTGACCAAAAACTTCAATTTCTGTGTCGCATCAATCGCTGTTTGCCAATCTTGCTCTTGGTAAGCGGTTTCAAAACGCTCAGACTGGTTTGTCAGTCGCTCTGTAATTTGAGGATGTAGCTGCTGCAAGGCTGGAAGGTCTTTGCCTATAATAGCGTCATCTAAATCCATACGCATTTCCATCGCATCTTCTAAGAAGTCTAAGTCTGCGATTGAGTGTTCTAGATTTTGTGCTTGGTCGGCCATACCTAGTAGGTAACCAGCACGGCTATCAGGAGCGCTTAACGTTTGGTAGGCTTGATTGATGATGGCAGAATACTGCTCTGATTGCTGCTTTGCTTGCTTGGTATCTGCTAAATTCTTGGCAACATTATCAGGGTGATAGCGTTTTTGTAGCAGACGTAGACGTTGATCGAGACTGTCTTGATTGACTTCAAATTGTACAGGTTGCTCAAATAGGGCAAAGAAGTTATCGAATTGCGTTTCTGGAATTTTGTCTGTCATATCTTACGCCTTGCTTTTTTATTTATTTTTTAAAGTTTCAATCTGGTTCTTCAGCTAGATATATCAGTGCATTTATATCTTTTGCATTAATTCATCACGACTGGTGTATAAACCTGAAAAGTCAGTTGATTGAACCATTAAACGGTAAAGGACTCACCGCAGCCACATTCACCTTTTTGGTTGGGATTAGTAAATTTGAAGCCTTCGTTTAGACCTTCTTTTTCATAATCCATTAAGAGGCCATCTAAATAGACCAAGCTTTTAGGATCAATAAAGATGCTAACGCCACGACTTTCGTAACGCGTGTCATTTTCATCAGGTATATCAACAAACTCTAAAACATAAGCAAGACCCGAGCAACCGGCTGTACGTATACCGACTCGAATACCTTCACCTTTTCCGCGATTGTCCAAAAAGTCTCGAACATGCTGAGCGGCGCGTTCTGTCATTTCAATCATGCCAACTCCCATTGACTATCAATAATAAATATTAATAAAACGTTGTATCAACTGGCATCCAAAAGACAAGTTTGCCTGAAAAACACTGACAACGTTTAGAAAACAAAAGGTGACAATGGCATAAGCGTTATTGTCACCTTTTTAGCATTAGCCATTATTTAACATACTGCCATCAAAGCATTACCAACAAAATCGTAGTGATTGCTTTTATTGACTGCTGTCAATAAATTAAATGGCTGTTTCTACTGCTTCATTTTCTACTACTGTGCCATGCTTACCTTTATAGTCGCTGATAGCGGCTTTAATAGCATCTTCTGCAAGTACAGAGCAATGCACTTTTACTGGTGGTAATGCTAGTTCTTTAGCGATATCGTTGTTTTTAATTTCGCCAGCTTGGTCTAAGCTTTTGCCTTTTAGCCACTCAGTAACAAGTGAGCTTGAAGCAATTGCTGAACCGCAGCCGTAAGTCTTAAAGCGTGCATCTTCGATGATACCATTATCATCAACTTGAATTTGCAGGCGCATCACATCGCCACAGGCTGGGGCGCCAACCATACCAGTACCAACGTTTTTGGCGTTTTTGTCAAGATTGCCAACGTTGCGCGGGTTTTCGTAATGATCGATAACTTGGTCACTATAGGCCATGAGGTTTTCTCCTGGTTAGATGATGAGCAGTCATTTATTAAAATTAAAATGCTATTGACTCATCGATAATTGGGGTCAAACTTGTCGCTTATAAATACTTTATTTATAATTGTCTGAGCGATAGTAATATCGCTATATTGTATAGCGACATTACTTTTTTCGTAACTGGTTTTAGTGCTCAGCCCATTCAACTGAGTTTAGATCAACACCTTCTTGATACATATCCCAAAGTGGTGATAAGGCGCGTAATTTATCAACGGCTTCATGCATCTGCTTGATGATGGTGTCGATGTCTTCTTCAGTCGTATAACGGCCAAAGCTAAAGCGGATTGAGCTATGTGCCAACTCGTCTGGGCGACCGATCGCACGTAGTACGTATGATGGCTCAAGTGTCGCTGACGTACAGGCTGAACCTGACGATACCGCTAAGTCTTTAAGTGACATCATGAGCGACTCGCCTTCAACAAAGTTAAAGCTGATATTCACAATGTTTGGGACGCTATTTTCAAGATCGCCGTTCAGGTAGATCTCTTCGATATCTTGTAGACCGTCCCACAGTTTTTGACGCAATTTTGCAGCATGTGCATGATCCGCTTCATAGCTTTCATTGGCTAAAGCAAACGCTGCGCCTAGTCCAACGATCTGATGCGTTGGTAATGTACCTGAACGCATACCGCGCTCATGACCACCGCCGTGTTGCTCAGCTTTCAAGCGAATACGTGGCTTACGACGAACAAACAATGCGCCGATACCTTTAGGGCCATAGGCTTTATGACCTGAAAAGCTCATCAAATCAATTTTCATTTCTTCAAGATTAATTTTTATTTTACCAACAGACTGTGCGCCATCAACATGGAAGACAACACCAGCTTCACGAGTGATTTCACCAATTGCTGCAACATCAGTAATGGTACCAAGCTCGTTATTTACCATCATGAGCGATACCAAAATCGTATCATCACGTAGGGCTTCTTTTACTTGCTCTGGCAAGATAAGACCTGTACTTGGTTGTGGCTCAAGATACGTAATCTCAAAACCTTCTTGCTCAAGTTCACGGCAAGTATCTAATACCGCTTTATGTTCAATCTTACTGGTAATAATGTGCTTACCACGAGACTGATAAAAGTGAGCAGCGCCTTTAATGGCCAAATTGTCAGATTCAGTTGCACCAGAGGTAAAAACGATCTCGCGCGGATCAGCGTTAACGACTTCAGCCACTTGCTGACGAGCAGTTTCTACCGCTTCTTCCGCTTGCCAGCCGTAGCCGTGAGAACGCGAGGCTGGGTTACCAAAGATGCCATCTACCGTCAGGTACTCGCTCATCTTAGCCGCTACTGATTTAGCAACTGGCGTGGTGGCGGCGTAATCTAGGTATATAAGGTTGTTATGTTGGCTCATGCTGGGTTTGCCTCGCTGTTCGATAGAGTAATAGTATTAATATCTTTTATAGAAATATCTTTGGTCGGAGTGAGCTGACGCTCTGAGACCAATTGCACATTTTCCATGTCTAATAATTGCGCTAAAGTTATATTTTTCAAGTACTGCTCGATATGATTAGACAATGCGCACCATAAATCATGGGTTAAACACATTGTACCACCCTGACAATCGCCACGTCCTTCACACTGCATCGCATTCACTGACTCGTCAACTGCAGATATAATGCTCATCACATCTATCTCATGTAGTGGTTTTGCTAATAGGTAACCGCCAGCTGCGCCACGTACACTGATAACAAGGCCACGCTTACGCAGCTTAGAAAACAGTTGTTCAAGATAGGAGATAGAAATGGATTGTCGCTTGGCAATATCGGATAGAGATACAGCGCTGTCTTGTTGGCTGGTTTGTAATGCCAAATCTAGTAATGCAGTAACGGCATATCTGCCTCTAGTAGTCAAACGCATAGGTTATCTCCAAACTTTTATATCAGTTTTAGTTAACAACGGTCTTAGCAAGATCAAACTTATAGTAACCAATGTTAAGAGCATATTTTATAAATATGGCGCATTAAAACAGTGGCTGGCTAAGGTATATTGAATCGCTGTTAAACAGCAGATGGTTGACCCGATGTGTCCAACGATTAAGGTAATTATACTTAAACCTGAGTAATTTAGTCAAGATTAAAGTGTGGTTAAACGGTTAATCTATCTAATCGTCATAATTGATAAAAACAATGACTAATAAGGAAAGGAAAACTGAGAAGAGCGTAGTGAATCTAGTCTCCTAGTTTGAAACCAAAAATTTTTGTTTGAGTTTCTAAAAGAGAGTAACAATGAAAAAGCGCTTAACACCTTTAATCTGAAAGGCATTAAACGCTTAATTTATTTAACCACTATTTATGACATGATAAGAGCTAAGTCAGTAAGAGCGCTATGACAGAAACGACTGCGATAATAAGGGCGATGACCGTAACAATAGTAAGCGTCTTTTGCTTACTTTGTAGCTCTTTGAGCGACGTTTCAAGTTCACGATTTTTGATGGTTAGGGTATTGATTTGAGTCTGTTGCTCTTTGATACGGAGCTGATAGCTTTCTTTTTTATCCGCCATTTCAGCATCAGTAGGACGGCCCTTGTCTTTGCCCCCTTTTAGCTTTTTGATCAAGCCTCGAATTAAGCTACCGACACCAAGCTGCATGATAAACTGCTTCACTAATTGTACTTGGACGGAGTCACCACGCATTTGTAATTTTTCTGCTGTTTCGCTGTCGTGAGTAGTGATTGCATTAA
Source organism: uncultured Gammaproteobacteria bacterium (assembly GCA_963744895.1). Classification (GTDB taxonomy): domain Bacteria; phylum Pseudomonadota; class Gammaproteobacteria; order Pseudomonadales; family Moraxellaceae; genus Psychrobacter. The sequence goes on along the minus strand of CAVUUW010000002.1, from coordinate 716,362 downwards.
TAATTTGGATGCTATAAGCGTTGATGATAACGTCAGGCTCGCTACGTCCCACTGGTAATTGCGCATCAAGTAATACGCCTTTGGTGCTAAAAGTGGCAAAAAACTCAACATGAGGTAAGTACAACCGTAAAGCCACAACGGTGCCTTCCTTAGCGAGCGGATAAGCCGCTTTACGAAGATCGGGATCGAAACGCAGCAAAAGAGTGAGTGCCGACTCGATGAACACCAAAATGACATTGAGAAGAGAGTGGGACAATGTAGAACGCTTCATGTAAATAATCCGTTTTTATATGACAAATCAGAGGCAGAAAATAAACAAGGGTTAAAGTCGACCCAAAAGATGCAATGATATTTTGTTTTTTGTTTATAGTAACGTCTTTATAATAAAAAGTAACGCTCGTTTCTTCAGTTGTTAAATTATTAACTGACTCCCTAGTAGCGAATAAAACCATTTTTATTTGCCATAATTAAGACCTTATATTCATTTTAATGGCTCTTTTAACCAAGAATTGACTTGAATTTTGGCTAGGATAGTGGTCTAAAAGGACAGTTTCAAAGGCTTTGCGTAACATTGAGTGTCAAATACGTAGTATAGTGGACAAAAATATGTAAAATCACTTGCGCTACTTATGCTGCCTTGATATAAAGACGATAACAAAGCGACACCTGTTAACACGCCAGTCAGGCAGTTTGTATTGCTTAAATACTATGAGAGCGTTACAATGCTTGGCGTGAGCGTTTATTATCTCCCTTAAACTTGAAGGAAATTTTATGAATAAGTCAGAATTAATTGATAGCATCGCAGAAAAAAGTGGTCTAAATAAAACTCAAGCTGGCGATGCATTGAACGCTGTTATGGAAAGCGTTGGTGAAGCATTAGAAGCTGGCGACAGCATCTCTCTAGTTGGTTTCGGTACTTTCAGCGTAAAAGACCGCAAAGCCCGTACTGGCCGTAACCCTAAAACTGGTGAAGAGCTAAGCATCCCAGCAAGCAAAGTACCAAGCTTCAAAGCTGGTAAAAATTTGAAAGAGCGTTTGAACTAAGTCGCTCTATGATAGAAGGTCGCTTTTGCTGATGTTATAAGCTGAGCACCGAAAAAGCACCTAATATTTAGGTGCTTTTTTTGTCGCTATAGTTTGTATCATATAGCGTGAATATTTTGAGTATATACAAAAAATCACGTATCATAGGGCGCGCGATAGAAGTGTTGTTCAAATAAGGTGTTAACACTAAACCTTAGCTTCTTTTATAAAATGTATGCGTTCTTCCTTTTACCATTGCCAGCTTAGATAGCATTGATATTAGTAATAGTATTACAATGGTTTTTCATCAATATAGGTTAATAAAGCAGAGATAACTATGGATAAATTGCGCGATTTTTTAAAAAGCTGGCCAGGTCGCATTTTATTGATTTTATGCCTATCGCCACTTGCGTTATTGGGTATCGAAAGCTATTTTGGCGGCGGGGTTGATCCCAACCAAATCGCTCAGGTGGGTGAGGGAAGCGTAGGATTGTCCGAGTATCAGACAGCCGTCAACAACCGTCGCAGCGAAATACTAGAGCAAGTTGATGATGCCAGTTTATTAAATGAAGACGTACTGCATGAGCAGGTCTTAAAAGGTCTGATTGACCGCACATTATTAGAGCAGCAGGCAGGCAAGCTTGGTATGACTGTCTCTGATGACACTATTAATCGCTTATTACGTCAAGAACAAGCCTTTAAAGATGCAGATGGTAATTTTTCTAATGATCAGTTTGCAAACTTTTTACGTCAACGCGGTATGACCAAAAATCAGTTATTTGCCGAATTTCGCAACCAGCTTAGTCTGGATCAGCTGAATGCTAGTATCGTCGGCACTGCTGTTTATCCAATGAAAGCGGTCAGCCAGTTGATTGATTTGCAATTGGAGTCACGCAATATTTGGCTACATCGGTTTGAGTGGCAAGACTATGTTGACCAAGTTAAGCTGAACAAAAACGACATACAAGCTTATTATGATGCCAATAAAAATGATCTAAAAAGTGCAGCAGTAGTAGATTTGGCTTATTTGCAACTCAGCCCTCAATCGATTCAAATCAGCGACGTCACGACAGAAGATTTGCAGCAGCAATATGAAGCCTATAAGCAAGGCCAAGCAATCACTGATGAGCGCAAGATCAGCCAGATTCTTTTAACAGGTGAAAACGCTAAGGCACGAGCAGACAAGGTAAAAGCGCGTTTGGATAAAGGCGAGTCTTTTGTCGCGTTGGCTAAAACTGAATCCGATGATCCATCTGGAGAGACAGGTGGTGACATTGGTCGATTCAATCCAACCGTCTTTGGCAGTGATGCTGCTGCTGTTGAAAAGGCTTTGGAGGGATTGAGTGTTGGTGAGGTAACCGCACCGATCAAAACAAGTTTTGGCTACCAAATATTTGCTGTTACTGAAGATAATGGCAGTTCAATACCAAGTCTTGAAAGCATGCGTGACGAGTTAACCGCCAAAGCAAAAGAGTATAAGCGTCAAGAAGGCTATGCAGACAAAGTAGCCGCTATCAATGACTTAGCAGCAGATGGCTTCAGTATTGAGGATATTGCTCAGCAAGAAAATGTGACGCTAAAACGTATTAAAAACTATCCTAAAGAAAACAACAAAACACCACTGTCTCAACCTGCCGTTATCAAACAGGCCTTTGATGACTTTACGATTCAGGATCAGGCAGTGACCGCTGGTATTGAAGTCGGTAATGGTACGGTGTGGGTACAGCCAAGTAACTATCGTCCTATTAAGACGCTCACGTTATCAGCAGCCACGCCAAGAGTCACTCAGATACTCCGTCAGCAAAAAGCCACGGCATTGGCGTTAAAAGACGCGAAAGCATTGGCCGCTAATATCAAAGTACCAGCTGATATCAACAAACAGTCAGTACGTTTTCAGCCATTAGGGGAAATTAATCGTCAAACAACACGCTTGACTGAAAAAGAGCGTGGCTTAGCGTTTAGTAAGCAAGCCGCTGATAACGGCGTAGTCGCTATCGCTAGTGAAACGGAAATAGGGGCAACCTTATTGGTCGGCGATCGTATCAAAACAGAGCAGCAATCGCCATTGTCTGATGTGCAAAGAGCGCAGACGGCTGCGATTGTTCGTGATAACTTAGGACAAGACCAGCTACAAGATTATTTGGATTATCTACGTTTGGTGTACAAAGTTGAGATTAATGAAGCCAATATGAGCAATGCTCAAGGGCGATAAGCGTTTTACCCATTATTGGTTATAAGTACTTATAAAATGGAAGAACATAAAAAAGCCACTGTATGGTTACAGTGGCTTTTTTTATCACTTACAACTTCGATTGATTAATGACGGAAATGACGCATGCCCGTAAATACCATGGCGATACCATGCTCATTAGCAGCAGCAATAGTCTCATCATCTCTCATGGAGCCACCTGGCTGGATAATCGCAGAAATGCCAACTTGAGCGGCATTATCAATACCATCACGGAATGGGAAGAAAGCATCTGAGGCCATGACCGCACCTTCAGTCGCCAGTCCTGCATGCTCAGCCTTAATAGCAGCGATGCGTGCTGAGTTGACACGGCTCATTTGACCAGCACCTACACCAATCGTACGTTGTCCTTTTGCATAGACAATAGCATTCGACTTGACGTATTTTGCTACGTTCCAACTGAACAATAGATCAGCAATTTGTGCTTCAGTTGGTTGGACGTCAGTGACGATTGTCAAATCATGAGCCGTAATCAAGCCAAGGTCTTGTTCTTGCACCAGCAGGCCGCCATTGACTCGCTTATAGTCAAGTTGCGTATTACGTTGATCTGGCGCTGGTAATTCACCGCAAACTAATACACGAACGTTTTTCTTGCTAGCCGTTGCTTCAAGCACACCATCTTCGACGCTAGGAGCGATGATTACTTCTACAAATTGACTGTCAATAATGGTTTTGGCTGCTGCCAACGTCAACGGGCGGTTAAACGCGATGATGCCACCAAATGAAGACTCAGGATCTGTACTGAACGCGGTACGATAAGCCGCTACTTGATCGCTATCAACAGCGACGCCGCAAGGATTAGCATGCTTGACGATTACACACGCTGGAGCAGTAAAGGCTTTTACGCATTCAAGAGCGGCATCGGTATCAGCAATATTATTGTAAGATAGGGCTTTACCTTGCAACTGCTTAGCGGTCGCAATGGATGCTTGCGTGGTAGTTAGTGACTGGTTTTCGGTATAAAAAGCGGCACTTTGATGAGGGTTTTCGCCATAGCGTAAGTCTTGTACCTTTTTAAGCTGCACGTTGAACGTCCGTGAAAACTTTTCAGGTTGTTGGCTTTCATTAACACGGCTGCCGAGGAAGTTGGCAATCATTCCGTCATATTGTGCGGTGTGCTCAAATGCCTTGACCGCTAAGTCATAGCGTAAGGCGGTTGTTAATTCAGTGCCACTACCTAAAGCATCCAATATGCGATCATAGTCTGCAGGATCGGTAACAATGCCCACATGAGCATGATTTTTCGCCGCTGAACGCACCATCGTTGGACCACCGATATCAATGTTTTCAATGGCATCGTTCATGGTTACGTCTGCACGAGCAATGGTTTCAGCGAAAGGATATAAGTTTACGACAACCAAATCAATGCGTTCAATCGCGTACTCGCTCATGACAGCATCATCTGTACCGCGGCGTCCTAAAATACCACCATGAATTTTGGGATGTAGTGTTTTAACACGGCCATCCATCATTTCAGGAAAGCCTGTGTAATCTGATACTTCGGTCACATCGATATTGTTTTCTGTGAGTAATCGATAAGTACCGCCAGTAGACAGTAAGCCAAAACCTGCTTTGATAAGACCTTTGGCAAACTCAACGATGTTAGATTTGTCAGAGACCGATAGTAGGGCAAGTGGTGTTGTACTCATAAAAGAACTTCCATAAAAAAAGCCTGACGTAAACGTCTGGCAAGGTGACAATGACAATAATTGCAGACAATATTGCTTACGAGGAAGTTGTAAACACTATCTTGCCATGCGTAATGATTGCCAGTGAGGATGAGTGAACGCATATAGACGATACTACATTAAATCGTAGGTTTTGAGTTTCTTGCGTAATGTACCGCGATTAAGACCAAGAATTTGGGCACATTTGGTTTGATTGCCTCGTGTTTGTTCGAGCACTACTGACAAGAGCGGCTCTTCGACTTGTCTTAATATAAGCTCATATAAGTCAGTTGGTACATCATCACCCAGCATTGCAAAATACTGTCTGACCACGCGCTCAACATGGACACGCAAAGGCTCATGCGCCGGACTGGCATGATTATTTAAAGAAGCGGCATAACTGTGGTTCGGCAGATAATCTTCTTTGTGGTAATCGGCAGGATGATCAGAGTTTTTGGCAAAATGATTGGCATTATGCTGTGCATGTGTTGCCATAAGATAATGTCCTTTAAAAATAATCAAACCATGAGGATAAGGTATTATATCAAATTAACGTGGTCTAGCGCGGACAGATTGATCGTTATCTTAACAGTCAGGTTACTGGCTAAATTCTTTGTCGAAGTTATCAATAAACGTCTATTCCACTAAAACGGCAACTAATACAGTGGGCTTATGACAACCTCGCGAATTTTTGCATTGGCTACAGGGACGGTAAATAACAATCGCCGACTACTATTGGCCGCCAGTTGGCTTTGTTTGCTCAAAAGATAATCTTTCGGCTCAGCAATGAACTCTCCGATTAGATCGTTGGCGTCATAAACGCTAACTTTAATATTCGGATAGAGCTGCGCTTTCTCACTTTGGTTGTTTAGCAAGGCACTTATATCGCTAAAAGTACCAGTCGTCTCAACTTGACTGGATTTGTGATTGATACTTGCTATTGTAAATGCGTTCAACTCAGCACTCGGTAAGCTACAAACCGCGATAGAGCATATTGCCTGGAGACGCTCTGCATGAGCAGGATTTTTAACCAAATTGTCTAGATTAAAAATGACATATTGTGCAAAAAGTAATGAAGCCAGTACCAAGCAGCCAAGTGTCCATAATATGGATGCGATCGATTGTCTCTCTAGCGTTACTGCAAATTTTTCTGGTGCCTGAGGTTTTATAGTAGGCACTTTAGAGAATCTGCTGGTATTTTGAAGAGGGGTGCTTAAGCTGTGTATTGGTGAAAGTTCTGCCTTGTCTTTCTGCTTGTTTTGCTCTTTAAGCAGTTCTTCAAGCCATGAATTCTCTGTACTATTATCAATGCTGGCGTGAATGTCATTGGCCGCTACTGAACTCAGTAGCGGCTTTGAGGTAGCCATTGATATTGATGATGTAATGGATGAGCGATTATTTTTATTGTTGGTTGCTTTAGAGAGTTTATTTGCTGGTTGGTGAACGGTTTGACTCGCTTGACTCAACCATGCGTCCATACTATCTAGTGAGTCATACTCTACAATACTCTCTGCTGGCTCGTCGATGTCCATATCATCATAGATTAAGTCATCAGATGAAAGATCTTTTGCGTGTTTTTTACTGGCTAACGGAAGTGTGCTGTTGGTCGCAGTAACTTTTGTTTGAGTAGTATGAGGGATTTCAGGCGTGACAATAAGATGCTGATTGACCAAAAAGTGTTTTTTGCAATGATCGCATTTGGCGATAGCATTGACTTTATTTAGCTGGTTTTGTTCTACACTAAAGCAGGCTTTGCAGTGAGGGCATTGGGTTTCTATGGGAGTAGTCATAGGGTCGAATCCAAAAAAATATGGTTATCAATACCGCTTTGCCACTCACTACAATTGCTCGTCACACTCATATTACTATTTAAAAAATTGTACATTCATGAGACGTAGATAATAAAAAGTGGCGTCAAACTCATAACATTTGACTGCCCTCTATCGTAACAGATGTAATTAAATGTTGCTAGCTAGTAAATGTACCAGACAAACGCTGCCAGTGCTGCTCTTCTTGAGCGGTAAAGGCATGCTTTGGATCAAGTGAGAAATAAGGCTGATAAGCTGCTGTTACTTGCTCAGTTTGAGACTCTATTAAACCTGCTAATACAATACGTCCTTTTGGTGCTAATAAAGTAGCAAAATAAGGGGCTAAACCGATGAGTGGTTTGGCCAAAATATTGGCAACAATAACATCGACAGGTAAGATATCGTGTTGTGCGCAATACTCATTAAATGCCTCTGGTAAAAATGCTTGTAGACGATCGCCAACATGATTGCGTTCTGCATTTTGGTTGGTTGCCAGTACTGCTTGAGGATCAATATCGACTGCATAGACTTGGCGTGCACCCAGCAACAAAGCGGCAATGCCTAGAATGCCTGAGCCGCAACCATAATCAATAACTACTTTATCTGTTAAATCTTGTTCTGTGAGCCAGTCAAGACACAAGCGAGTAGTGGCATGATACCCAGTACCAAAAGCCAGACCTGGATCCATGATAATATTGGTTGCGTCAGGATTGGGCGGTGTTATCCAATTCGGTACAACCCATAAATTATTAGCGCATTCGATAGGGTGGTAGTTACTCATCCACTCACGTTCCCAGTCTTTATCATCAACGGCGCTCAGCCAGATACGTGTGGCTTGAACTTGCGCGGCAATTTCATGGCTGAGCTGCTCAATTGCTTGACGGTTGCCCGCTTCTGTTGTGGCATCGAATAGACCTGTTAAGATCACATCATCCCACAAAGGTGATTCGCCCGGTAATGGCTCAAACAGAGGCTGGTCGCCTGCGTCATCTAGAGCGATTGATAATGCACCTGCTTCTAATAGCAGCGCTTCTGCCAAATCGACGTTTGCTTTTTCGCACTGTAAATGTAGTTGTTGCCATGCCATAAAAATAACCTTGAGCTTGAATAAAAATGAAAAAAATAATGATAGAGCTTTTGTGCTTGTAGCATTGTTCTGTTTAAGACTGACAGGCTCAAACTTTGCTGTTATTAACGTTTGCTGTTGTTAACGTAAGGCTCGTTTTGCTTCACTGACCACACGTGAGTTGTTTTGAGCTTGTCCTGATTGCAGGATAATCTGCCAAAGGGCTCGTCTTCGACTGCTATCTTGAGAAACACTGAGACCACGTCTTGCCATTGCTTCTGCTTTACGAGGTTGATTCTTTTTTAAAGCCACTTGCGCCAAATAAAAGTACACAGCTGAAGACTTAGGTGCTAGGCGCTGGGCACGGGTAAAGCTATTTTCAGCATTGGTCAATTTACCTGCTTTAAGTTGATTGATACCCGCTTGCATCAAATTGCGAAACGCTGGAAGATTGCTATTGTTGCTTGTCGTTTTTTGAGCGCGTTGCTGCGAGTTTTTTCTTGCCTGCTCCAGTAACTCATTATGTGATGGCGCTGATGGTTCAGAGATCATATAGTCATCACGAGAAGGTATGACAATAATGGTATCCGATTGATCCGGTGCTGAGCTTGGCGGGACAAATACAGGCGTTTCTTGTGTTAACGGGTTGGTTGGTTCAGAGGTTTCAGAAGAGCGGTACGGTTCAACTGGCTGATTGTTTTTACTAACAGTACTAGCTTCGTCATCAGTTCTAAGAATAGGCGCTTGAGTAACGGTCGTTACCGTTGTTGTAGTCGCTTTAGCATTCGGTATCTGTGAAGGTGGAGAGGTCTGCACGGTTGTGGTTTGCGTGGTAGTTTGCGTTGCAGTCGACACACTGGGCGCCGTTTGGCAGGCACTTAAGCTTAGCATGGTGACAAGCGCGCTGCCTGCCAATAATATATTGGCAGACTTACTCTGTCTAATGGGCGTAATAATTGCTCGCTTGGAGGAGACCGTTTGCTTTAGAGGTAACACCATATTGCAACCCTTTATAAGTTTTAAAAACAATTTTAGAATCTGTCAACTTCAGTGTCTTTCAGTTTCAAAGTCCTTCATGTTCAAAGCCCTTCATTTTCAAAGTTCTTTAACTTCAGAACTCTGAAACGTTAGACCTTTGCAATTTTAGAACCACTCAACGGCACGGTCATACCAAGTATCGGCACGACTTTCTGCATCAGCACCTTCTTGACTATCAGATTCAACCGCCTCGCCATTTGGAATCTCCAAGCCTTCACGGCGACGTTGCTGGTTGATAGCGCTTTGCTGGTCTTGTCCTTGCATTTGTTCTTGATCACGGGCTTGCTGATATAAATCAAGGGCGCAGCTACTGGCTTCTTCTGGCAAATGCGCAGACAGCACAGGTAGGTAGCGCGCATTAGCACAGCGCTCATTGGACAACTTGCCTGAGTTGTTTTCAAGCCACAGCCATTCGATGCCTTCAGGCTCTGGCAATGCGACAGGAGTGAGTTTTAATTGTTTCATATAATCAACCCAGACTGGCAGAGCGCCTGTACCGCCGCTCAAACCAATTGGCTTGTTGTCATCACGACCGACCCACACCACACTGACATAGTTGCCGCTGTAGCCTGCAAACCAAGCATCGCGGAAATCATTGGTAGTGCCTGTTTTACCCGCTAAGTTTAGATTGCTACCAAGCGATTGCGCACGTTTAGCAGAACCCGTCGCAACCACTTGTTGTAACGCATAGTTGGTCAAGAAGTTGGTTTCAGGGGGAATGCTACGCTGAGTGTTTAGACCAGTACGTTGTAAAATGCGGCCGCGATCATCAATCACAGTACGAATACTATGGATTGGTGTACGGAAGCCACCTGTCGCAAACACTTGATAGACACCAAGCATATCCATTGGGCTAAGATTGACTGAGCCTAATAAAGCAGAAGGGTACGGCGGTATTTTTTCTTTAACACCCATGCGCTTTAATTGCTTAGCAAAGGTATCCACGCCGAATTCCATACCGACGCGTACCGCACTGTGATTATAAGAATTTGACAAAGCGGTAGTGAGTGGTACAAAGCCATGATCACGATTGTCATAGTTTTTAGGATTCCACTTGGTGCCATCGTTTAAATTTACAGTGATGGGCGAGTCATCTATTGAGCTGGCTAGGTTATAGCGTCCACTTTCAAGCGCTGTCATATAAATAATGGGCTTCAATAAAGAACCCACTTGACGTTTGGCATCAACGGCACGGTTAAAGCCCGTAAATTCACTGCCACTGCCCACTACTGAAACCAGCTCGCCAGTTTCAGGATTAGCACTGACTAACGCGCCTTGTAGATTTTTGGTTTTGCTATTATTACGGCGTAACTCGCCAAGCTTTGTATCAACGGCTTTGTCTGCCGCTAACTGAGCAATAGGATCTAGCGTACTAATAATAATCAGACCTTCATTTTTAAGATCGTCAGAATAGTACACGGTATTGAGTTCGCGTTTTACGATGTCTAAAAAGTCAGGAAATTGACTCTTGCCCTCAACGGGCTTATCAACGATACCAAGTGGTTGTTCTGCGGCTTTATCGTAGTCTTCTTGATTGATTGAACCCACTGCCAGCATATTGCTAAGCACAACATTACGGCGCTCTTTTGAGTCATTTGGATTGCGACGTGGGTTATAAATACTTGGACCTTTTGCCATACCCACAAGCATGGCTTGCTGATCTAAACGCAGCTCATTGAGAGGTTTGTCAAAATAAAACTGAGATGCCAGACCAAAGCCATTGATAGAGCGATTGCCGTTTTGACCCAAGTAAATCTCATTCAGATACGTTTGTAAAATCTCATCTTTGCTATAATGCAGCTCGAGCAATACCGCCATCATGGCTTCATTGGCTTTGCGTTTTAGCGTACGGTCCGAGTTGAGATAAAAGTTTTTAATCAACTGCTGCGTGATGGTCGAGCCGCCTTGTCGAGAGCCGCCAGAGAAGTTATTCAGGACGGCGCGAGCAATGCCGCGTATCGATACCCCTTTATGCTCATAAAACCCACGGTCTTCTGTGGCTATCAGTGCATCAATCAGCGGTTGAGGCACCTCATCTAACGAGACGACTAAGCGGTCTTCGTTGCTATCTGGATAGATGCCACCAATATTGACAGGCTCTAAGCGAATGATGCCGCTTTTGGCGGGCAAGGTGCTTTGGATCGAATCAATTTTATTACCAGCAATGGTCATTTTAATGACTTGCTCTTTGTCTATATCGTTTGAGCTATAAGTAAAGCCGCGCGTATGGATAAAGTAGGTATTGCCTGAACTATGATAAGTACCAGTGCGGTCATAGGACTTGTTGCTTTGGTAATTTAGCAGCTCAAGCCATGTCTTCATCGTATCTCTATCGACATTAGCGCCTTGATACAACTCAAGCGGTTGAGAGTATACTTTGGCAGGAATGTCCCAGCGCTTACCCTCAAACTTATGCGTAATTGTGCGATCAAGTTTCACCAAATATAGCGCCAATAACACCATGCCTGCGATGATAATAATTAATAGAATACTACTAAATACCAAGCCACGCTGCTGGGAAGGCGGTGTATGTTGGGCAAACTTAGACGATCGTAATAGCTTGGAATTGGATTTTTGCACTGATATCGCACCATTTTTGGATAAAAAACTGCCTCATAATGACGCAAATTGACAAATTTTTCAATCTATCATCGTCAATGTAGGCATTCATTGTGAGTGGACGGCGAGCGGTTATACTGCTCCGCCCCATGGCTTGTAGTATAATCGGTGTTATTAAACTGATAGATAACACAAGCATTGGTCATTTTTCATTGGGTTTATGACTGTCACATAAGATAGCAATTTACGATTGCCCTCACGATGTATTTTGTATGAATCCGCTTCCACTACGATTTAGAACCGCTATCTTGAACAATAAGAGGCATTGCCAGTAAGAGCAAGTTTATCGAGAGTGAATAGAGTTCGAGCAAATTATATAAAGGAAATAAGCGCGATTATGTCTAGTACTCCACAACCCGCGGCATCCAATATCAGCCATCCTTATGAAGACAACTCTATTACTGACGGTTTGGTCTTACCACTTGCGGGTCATTGTTTTCATTGCGGTGATCCCGTGCCAAATCCTCCGTTTTATGCTGAAATATTAGGTCAGTCGCGTGAAATGTGTTGTATGGGCTGCCAATTGGCGGCTCAAAGCATTGTGGAGGCAGGGCTTGAGCAATATTATCTTGATCGCTCGGAGATTAACCGCACCGCAAGTCTACCAACCCAGCTAACTCGCCTCGAAGTTTACGATCACGACGAGATAAAGTCGCAGTTCGTTTATGCACAAGAGGGGCTGTCAGTAGCAGAGTTGTCCGTTAATAATTTACGCTGTGCCGCTTGTACGTGGTTGATTGAATCACGTCTAGACGAACTAGAGGGTATTAGTCAATGTCAGGTGAACTTGACCAATCAGCGTATGCGAGTGATTTGGGATGAGAGAAAGCTACCAATCAGCCGCATTCTAGCCGTTATCAATGAAATTGGCTATGACGCCAAACCTTATCGCCAAGATACACATGAAGCGATGCTGGCACGCCATAATAATCAAATGATATTGCGTCTGGGTATTGCGGCCTTAGGGGCTATGCAAGCGATGATGTATGCTGTTGCTCTTTATTTTGGTGAATATAGTGACATGCTGGTTTTTCAGCGAGATTTTCTGCGTTGGGTTTCTTTGTTTGTCAGCACGCCTGTTTTCTTTTATGCCGGTATTCCTTTTTTTACCTCAGCATGGTCAGCGATTCGCGCGCGTCAAGTGAATATGGATGTGCCCGTTAGCGTGGCTTTGATTATTACCTTTTTTGCCAGTCTATATGCCACTGTTACAGGTCAAGGGGAAACATACTATGATTCTGTCAGTATGTTTATCTTCTTCTTATTGGCAGGGCGTTATATTGAGCACAATGCGCGTCTAAAAGCAGCAACCATGGCCAATGATTTGGTGGTAGTTGAGCCAGTACTGGTACAAAAGATTGCTGAAGATAAAGTAGGCGCTCAGCGTATCTTGCACCAATTAGAGCAAAAGGCATTTGAGCAGACCGAGTTTGAGCAGAAGAATAAAGACACTACTGACCAACAAGGCGTTGCTTTGAATGCTGTGCCCAGTTTTATGCAAAGCATAGAAGCCAATGTTCAACAAATAACCTTGCAAATTGCGCAAGACTGGCAGCAGACACGCCACCAGCTGTTAGTCCAATCACATTTAAACAAGACAGAAGACAAACCAGAAAAAAAACAAATGGTGACCGCCCATAGCTTACAAGTGGGCGACATCATCATGATTGAAGCAGGGTCTGAAATTATTAGTGATGGAATTTTGCTCAGTCCAATGGCAACGGTATCACAGAGTTTGCTGACGGGTGAGGGCGACTTACTGATTAAGCATCAAGGTGATTATATCGTTGGCGGCGCACAAAACGATAGCCAACCATTTGAGATGTTGGTCACAGCCTTGCCAGAAGACAGTCAAATTGGCTTGATTGATAGGCTAATGAACCGTGCCATGAGTGAAAAACCGAAACTGGCGCAGCAAGCAGATAAACTGGCACGCTGGTTTGTCGCACGCATTTTAGTACTGTCAGTTTTGGTTTTTATCGGTTGGTACATTGTCGAGCCAAGCCAAGCCATTTGGGCGACAGTCGCCGTGTTGGTGGCGACCTGCCCTTGTGCGCTCTCTTTAGCGACACCTATTGCGCTGACCGTGGCAACCAATCGATTGGCAAGCTATGGCTTTTTGACGACGCGTGGGCATACCCTGCAAACGCTTGCTGAGATCACGCATGTGGCTTTTGATAAAACAGGTACGCTCACTTATGGCAAGCCAAATTTGCTAAATATTGAGCTGGTAGCGCCTATTAATAGAATAGCGCCTGTCAATAAAGTCGTGTCTAATAATAAAAATGACGCGCCTACTGTCATGCTATCTGAACAAAAAGATACGCTATTGGCAATCGCCGCCGCACTAGAAGTGGGTAGTCGTCACCCCATTGCTCATGCCCTGTTGACGGCTGCCTACCAATTGCATCTGCCAACCACGCAAGACTTGCAACATTATTCAGCAGGCGGCGTAGAAGCGATGATTGATGGCATATACTATCGAATTGGTCATATTGACTTTGCTTTAGATAGAGACAACGTCAGTAAAGACAAGACAAATGAAACGTTCACGATAGATTTGGAGACGCATCGAGCAAGCTCTGCGGTCGTTCTGTCTTGCCGACTGTCTAGCCAAGACAGTGCGGTGGAGACTTGGCAGGCGTTGGCGTGTTTTTACTTTAATGACAAAGTACGAGACAGTGCCAAACCCATGCTCGATAGGCTCAAAGGATCGGGTATTGAGGCGGTCATGCTGACAGGTGACCCAAGCCCTCAAGCATTGATTATGGCTGAAAGCTTGGGTATGCAATCTGCTTATAATGGGTTGTCACCGACTGATAAGGTCACTCACATCCAGCAGTTGCAAGCTAAAGGAGCAGTCGTATTAATGGTAGGCGATGGTATAAACGATGCCCCTGTATTGGCAGCAGCCGATGTTTCGACCTCGATAGCAGGCGCGGCAGATTTGGCGCAAGTATCTAGTGACAGTATTATCTTGAATGGGCAGATAGAAGCTATTACAGCGGCCAAACGCATCGCTAATAAAACAGAACGTATTATCAAACAAAACTTTCGCTGGGCACTTATTTACAATGGGATTGTCTTAGTTCCAGCAGCGTTAGGCTATGTACCACCATGGCTGGCTGCTATTGGTATGTCGTTAAGTTCGTTATTTGTAGTACTCAATGCATTACGTCTAAAGCGTGCTTAGTGTAAACACACTTGTGAAATTTACTCATAAAAAACCGCCTCAATTAAAGGCGGTTTTTGTTATATGAAAACAGTGCTAGATAAGTTTCTAATTAGTCTTGTAGATAGCTAAGCAGACGCATGAATTCAATGTACATCCACACAAGCGTTGCAAGAATACCGATACTGAACAACCACTCATAGTCTTCAGAAATACCCATTGCCACACCGCGATCAATATTATCGAAATCTAATAAAAGCGTAAAAGAAGCAATAACAATCACGAATAAGCTAAAGCCAATAGCAATAATGCCACCTTCGAATAAAAAGGGTAAGGTTGAGCTGAATACTAGAGACAGTACCCACTGTGCCACATAAACCAGCATAATGGCGATCACCGCTGATGTGACGATAGAGCGGAACTTTTCAGTGACTTTCACCAAACCAGAGCGATATAGACCAAGCATGACCGCTGCTGTCACAAACGTTGCGCACATCGCAGTGACGGGTACCGTTGGATACATTCTCATAAAAAATAATGAAATACCACCTAAAAAGATACCTTCTAGCAATGCGTAAGGCACTGCTAAGGTCTTGGCTTTTTGTGGTTTAAAGGTGATAAAAAGGGCAAGCACAAACGCAGCAATCATGCTACCAAAGGCTGCCATCGTAATAAAACCTTGCGATAATCCCGCCATGAGGGCATAAAAGAAAAAACCTACACCTGTGATAGCAGATAGTCCAAGCAATAGACTGGTCTTTTGAATCACTCCTTTGACCGTCATTGGAGTACCGCCGATCGCAAGCTCTGCACGACTGACAATAGGATTGGCCATACATGTATCCTTAATAATAAATAATAATATAGATATCAGATACTTTAGCAAAACCCCCATTATTGTCAACTGTGTTTACGTGACAACTGTCAAGGCTTAACCTTGGTTTTACATGAATAATTGGCTAACAAAAATGCATCATCGCCAAGCCAGATATCTATAAGACCGTATTAATGACTTTCATAGAAGCATATTAGAAACGTGGTTACGACAGTTAACAACGATAATTGATAAACAGGCTAGTTTAAGCGTTCATTTATCGCTATCATTGCTCTGTAATTCACCGTTATACCGAGTCGTTTTATGGAAAACTCAGCGCAGTCAGAAAGATTGCCACATTTACACGAATCAGAGCTGTTTCATGCTATCAAAAATCCAGCTTTTAGACGTATAGGACTGATGGGGCGTGCAGGTAAGCGCAGCGTTACTCAAAGTCTGGTGCAGATTGCCCAAACCATTAATGACATGAATCTTACCTTGGTTATGGATGTACAAACTGCGAATTTGCCTACCTTGAATCTTATTGAGATTGAAAAAGTCAAAATCGTCAAACGTGGTTTGATTGGTGAGATTTGTGATTTGGTTATCGTCGTGGGTGGCGATGGCTCGATATTGCATGCAGCTGAAGCGCTGGCACGTTATCGTGTGCCCGTATTGGGTATCAACCGTGGTCGCCTTGGCTTTTTGGCGGATGTCAAACCTGATGAAGCGGCTTTTAAGTTACGCCAAGTCTTGATGGGCGACTATCAGCTAGATCACAGATTTCTGTTAACGATGGAGATACGAGAAGGCCGTAATATTATTCATGAAGACATGGCACTGAATGATGTGGTACTGCATGCTGGTAAGTCAGTACATATGATTGATTTTCAGATGAAAATTGACGGTCAGGATGTCTATAGGCAGCATAGTGATGGCTTGATAGCGGCCACACCGACAGGCTCAACTGCGTATGCCTTGTCTGGTGGCGGCCCTATTATTCATCCAAGCATGGATGCCATTTGTTTGGTGCCTATGCATCCACATACACTATCGAGTCGGCCGATTGTGGTGAGTGGCAATAGTGAAGTCTGTATTCGTATTCATGAAGACAATCGTACTCAGCCGATGGTCAGTGCAGATGGCAAACCGAGCGTCCCATTGGAGCAGGATCAGCGTCTTTATATTCGCAAACATCCTGATAAGCTCACCTTATTACATCCGCCTGGATTTGATTTTTATGAAGCATGCCGTACCAAGTTGCACTGGAACGTCCATGCAGAAGAATTCAGTCTTGATAGCGATGATGATATGATGGACGACGAATAAGAGATAAGCGACACAAAAATAGCCGTGGAGAGTAGGCAAGATGGACAAACAAACGATACTGACAAGCTTAACGCCAGAAGTGGTTGATAAATTTCGTATGGCGATTGAGCTTGGCAAATGGCCAGATGGTCGCAAAGTAACTGCTGAGCAGCGCGAGACTTGTATGCAAGCAGTGATGGTTTGGGAGCATGAGCATCTACCACCTGCCGAGCGTACAGGCTTCATTCATAAGCCAGTAAAAGACAATGGTGATATCGTTGGCGCTGAGTGCGAGGTTGAGCATGAGCAACATTACCCTAATATGCCCAATCCTAAAGGGGCGGTACAACCGATCAAATTTCGTAATAAGTAGTCTTACGATGGCTGGTTTCATTATTAATAAATCAAACCATTAATAGTGAATCTGCCACAAAAAAGCCACGCTAGTTAGCGTGGCTTTTTTATTATGATAAATGATTAAAGTGCAGTGGTGTCAACACTAGGACGTACCGTAAGCGGGTTTTTTTGCATTAAAAACCCTTGCCAGCCCCAATGTAAAAAGTTGCGAATATTGGCATGATCAGTACCGTTAGGCGTTGCTTGAACCTTGGCGTAATGTTCACCAAACAGTTTTAGCGTGTCTAACTGATTTAGACCATGATGCTTGGCAAAGCCAAAAATTTTCGCACTACCTTCGTTTTCACCAGCTGCATTATGTACCATGCCATTCACAAAAGGGGCAGGTGCATAGCGATAAAAATCATCAATAAAGCTGATGACATCATTGAATCCAATGGCTTTTTTATTCAAACCATTAAGTAAAGCCGATACATCTGATTGGCGGATACTCATAAATAAATGACCTCAGAGCAGATTAAAAAAGCAAAAATACAGTACTTCAATACAGTACGTCTGGAAATGAAATGCTTATATATGCTCGATAATGATTGATAATTAAGCGTTAAGTATTACAGATCGGCTTAGCGATTAAAATAGTCTTCGTCATCAAATGATGGCGCAAAACTGCCTTGCTCAAGGTGTTGCATCTGTGATTGTACAGAGCGTTCATGCTGGATACGTTGATAAATCTCTTCACGGTGTACAGCAATGTCTTTCGGTGCGTTTACACCGATACGTACTTGATTGCCTTTAACACCTAGAACAGTCACACTCACCTCATCGCCAATCATTAGCGTTTCGCCCACGCGGCGTGTCAAAATTAACATGCGTCACACTCCTTATGTCGCATCAACAAATTATTACTCATTAGATTAGTTCTCAATTGCAGGACATTACCGCCGCACTAAATAGGCAATAAATTGACAACAACCGTAATAAAAAATGTTGTGCCAATGACGGTAACGATAGGTAGATTCATTTAGCCCAAATGAAAGCCCCATTATAGGGGGCATAACAGATACTGTCACGGGTTTTCACAAAACTATTGGTTAAACCATTATCTTGGCAATATTAAAAAATAAAAATAGGATCTAAAAAGACCCTATTTAATGGAATGTATTATTGCAAGTGGTTTAACAACCAATATAGTGATAATGATGAAAATCAAATCTATATTTTGTGATTCCTTACTGGAAACTATAGTCCAGCGACCTTGCTTTCACCATCTTCACGATCAAGACCGAAAGCGGTATGTAAGGATTTGACCGCTTTTTCTAAATGTTGATCTTGGATCAGAACCGACACTTTGATCTCACTGGTCGATATCATTTGAATATTGATGTTGTTTTCAGCCAAGGTCTGGAACATAAGGCTGGCAACGCCTGCGTGTGAACGCATGCCAACACCAACTAAAGACACTTTGACCACTTCGCTATTGCCCAGTACTTCTTTTGCGCCAATTTCGTCTTTGACTTCGTCATTGAGTACTTTCATGGTTTTGTCTAGATCAGAGCGATTAACTGTGAAGGTAAAATCTGTCGTACCATTGACCGATAGATTTTGTACAATCATGTCGATTTCAATATTGGCACGGCCAATTGGGCTTAGGATAGCCGAGGCAATACCAGGATGATCAGGTACACCGCGCACTACAATTTTTGCTTCGTCTCGGTTAAATGCGATACCTGAGATGATTGCCTGTTCCATATTGTCTCCTTCATCTATCGTAATTAGGGTACCAACGGTGTCTTGAAACTCTTGGTCAAAACTGCCGTCAGTATTTTCATCAAAGCTAGATAGTACACGCAAAGGCACACCATATTTACCAGCGAACTCCACTGAGCGAATCTGGAGAATCTTGGAGCCCAGACTCGCCATTTCGAGCATTTCTTCGAAGGTAATTTTTTCAAGCTTTTTAGCTTTTGAAGTAACACGAGGGTCAGTGGTGTAGACGCCATCGACATCGGTATAGATTTGACACTCATCAGCACCTAAAGCTGCTGCAATTGCAACGCCTGTGGTGTCAGAGCCACCGCGACCTAATGTAGTCGCGTTACCGTCGTCATCGATACCTTGAAAGCCTGCCACAATGACGATATTGCCAGCTTCTAGTTGTTCGCGAATATTTTTGTCATCGATACTTTCGATACGTGCTTTGTTATGAGCATTATCGGTTTTGATAGCAACTTGACGACCAGTAAATGAGCGGGCGCCAATGCCAAGCTCTTTTATCGCCATGGCGAGTAAAGAGATAGATACTTGCTCGCCCGTTGAGACCATTTGGTCATATTCGCGAGGATCAGGTTGGGTGCTAATTTGGCGTGCCAAATCAATTAAACGGTTGGTTTCGCCGCTCATAGCAGACACCACAACCACCACTTGATGGCCGTTGTCATGCCAACGTTTGACGCGTTTGGCGACGTTCTTGATGCGGTCGATACTGCCCATCGAGGTGCCGCCATATTTTTGTACTATTAACGCCATAAAAACCTACCTATTATTCATGAATGACCTTTCGTTATTATTGACGAGAATAAATGCAATTCTCCATCAACATTGGCATAGATAAAGACGTTTTGAGGGTTCTGTTCTATGCCTTTTATTCACTACTGCTTGCTTTAAACTAAACGGAGCTAAACTAAACAAAGGAACAATACGTTCAAACGTTGACCTTTATATCATATCTGCATCATAACGTTAAGTGTCAACAAGACTTAGATATATGGCGATTGGTTATGAGGGTTATAACCAATCGCCTATTTGACATAGGACAAAAGCAGAAGTATGCGTTATTTAATATCTAGCCAAGCTTGGTTTCAATCCAAGCAGGTAGGGCATCAATAACAGCGGTACTGTTACTTGACTTAGGAGCGCCGCCTTGAGCGTAGTCAGGCTTACCGCCGCCTTTACCACCAAGCTCACTGGCCAAATGACGAATGATATCACCAGCTTTGATTTTATCAGTGACAGACTTTGCTACGCTAGCCGCTAGTGCCAACTGATCGTCTTTATCGCCAATAAGTACAATGACGCTATCAGGTAGCTTGGATTTGATATCATCCATTAGCGTACGGATAGATTTACCATCGATACCGCTTAAGGTACTCACTAGAACTGGCGTGCCAGCGATGGTCTGAACGTCATCAAGTAAATTGGCTGCTTGGGCACTGGCCATTTTTTGCTGTAAGCGCTCAAGTTGTTTTTCAAGCTCACGCTGCTTGTCTGCCATAGTGCGTACACGCTGCGCGACTTCAGGACGTTTCACTTTGAGCTGACTGGCCAATTCGCTCAGTTGCTGCTCGCTTTGCTGAACGTTTTTGACGGCATTCATACCAGTGACCGCTTCGATACGGCGGATGCCTGCGGCAATGCCTGATTCACTGGTGATTTTTAGCATACCGATGTCACCAGTGCGCTGCACATGCAAGCCGCCGCATAGCTCGATAGAGAAGGGCTTGCGTTGACCGTCAACAACATTGTCGGTGCCCATAGTCAGTACGCGAACTTCGCTGCCATACTTTTCGCCAAACAGTGCCATCGCGCCTTGCTTCATGGCGTCATCGATAGACATGTGCTCGATACGAGCTGGGGTATTGGCTTGTATTTGCTCATTGACTAGGCGTTCTACGCGCGTAATTTCAGCAGGACTGACGGGTCTGTCATAAGAGAAGTCAAAACGTAAAACGTCACTTGATACCAATGAGCCTTTTTGCGTGACTTCCTCGCCCAATACTTCTCTTAATGCAGCATGTAATAGGTGAGTGGCTGAGTGGTTTTTGGCACTGGCGGCACGGATGCTAGAGAGCACTTGAGCATCGGCTGTTTGTGTGGTTTTGATATCACCCATAGTCACTACGCCATAATGGATAATGGCCTGACCTGATTTTTTGGTATCTTGAACTTCAAAAACGCCTGTTTCGGTGCGAATTTCGCCAAGCTCGCCAACCTGACCACCACCTTCGGCATAGAAGGGTGTACGGTCGAGCACGATAACGCCCTCTGTTCCTTCGGTTAAGCTATCAATGGTATTGCCGTCTTGATAAAGCGCGTTTACCGTAACACCATCTTCTTCAAGCTGCTCATAACCAATAAATGTGGTTGGTATCTCGACTTGGATGACGCTGCTATAATCAACGTCAAACTTGCCCGCATCACGTGCACGCTCACGCTGCGCTTGCATGTGCTCATCGAATTCTGCTTCATCAATCGCAATACCGCGCTCACGGGTGATATCAGCGGTCAAATCAATCGGGAAGCCGTAAGTGTCATACAGTTTAAATGCTGCCTCACCGGAGAGCGTGTCACCATCTTGCAGGCCTTCAAGCTCGCTGGCAAGCAAACGTAACCCTTGTGCCAAGGTTTTAGCGAATTGTGCCTCTTCTTTTTGAATGGCGTTTTCGATCACGCTTTGTTTTTCTACTAGCTCTGGATAGGCACTGCCCATTTCAGCCACAAGCGGTGCGACCATCTTGTAGAAAAACTCGCTATCTGCGCCAAGCTTGTTGCCATGACGTACCGCACGGCGAATGACACGGCGCAATACATAGCCACGACCTTCATTGCTTGGGGTGACGCCATCAGCGATCAAAAATGAAACGGCACGGATATGATCAGCGATGACTTTTAATGAGGATTGCTGTTCATTGTCAATCTCTAAAATCTCAGCTGCTGCATCCATCAAGTGAGTGAATAAATCAATCTCGTAGTTGCCATGGACGCCTTGCATGATCGCACTGATGCGCTCAAGCCCCATACCCGTATCGACACTTGGCGCGGGTAGCGGCAGTAACGTACCGTCTTTTTGGCGATTGAACTGCATAAAGACACAGTTCCAAATCTCAATATAACGATCGCCATCTTCTTCAGGCGTGCCTGGCAAGCCGCCTTCGATATCAGCACCGTGATCATAAAAAACTTCGGTACAAGGGCCACAAGGACCAGTATCACCCATCGTCCAAAAGTTATCTGACGCGTAAGGTGCGCCTTTATTATCACCGATGCGAATGATGCGCTCACTTGGAATGCCGATGTTTTTATTCCAAATATCAAAGGCTTCATCATCGGTTTCGTAGATGGTGACGTATAAACGGTCTTTATCAATCGCCAGCCATTCATCTGAAGTCAAAAACTCCCAGATATATTCGATACCCGCTTGCTTGAAATAGTCGCCAAACGAGAAGTTACCGAGCATCTCAAAAAATGTATGATGACGCGCGGTATAACCGACGTTATCCAAGTCGTTGTGTTTGCCGCCAGCACGTACACATTTTTGTGAAGTCACAGCACGTGAATAGTCGCGCGTTTCCATACCCAAAAACGTTTCTTTGAATTGATTCATACCGGCATTGGTAAATAGCAACGTCGGATCGTTGTGCGGAATCAAGCTAGATGATGAAACTTGGGTATGCTGCTTGCTTATGAAAAAATCGATAAAGGCTTGGCGAATATCGGCTGAGCGAAATGGCTGGCTCACAGCGGCTCCTTACTGACGGATAGAATTGAGTAAATGACATAAAATAATTTTGCAAGCGATTTTAGCACAAACGCCCAAGCTCTTGGTACAAGAGTTACAACTGCTAAGTTATTGTGCGTCTGTAGTTTGTCACTAAATTTATGGCGTTTCAGGGTGAATTGGTCAAAATTGCCGCATCGGTTTCATCAAGCTTGTCTTTTATCAATGGATCAGACTCGATGACCTGTACTGGCAAATAGCGCAGTTGCAACTTAATAGGCAAGTATTTTGGGAAGTTTTCTTTCATGTCCTTTGTGATTACACTTTCTATTTGCTGTACATCTTCTGAATTTGGACTGCTCTCACCACGAATCACAGCACGAATAATTTGAAAACCATTATTTTTATCAAACTGAGTATTGGTCAGTACGTTACCTTGATCGCTAAAATGCTCACTAATGGCTTCTTTGACATTATTTTCAAATGCCTGCTGCTTGGCGTTGGTTTGTAAATTAATGGTCAAATACGTGCCCAAGCCACCCAATAGCAGTAAAGTAATGGCGTTACGCTGCAAAAACGTGAGATAAGTATTTGATTGATAATCGTCATCAACCAAGCGGCGAAAGCCTAATATCCACAACACAAGCGCATTGGTAAATTGAATGGCAATGATGTTGGTTATCGCTAATAGCAATGCACCAAAGCCAAGTTGCAACTCGCCATTGGCAAACAAAATACCGCTGGCAGCAAGAGGCGGCACCAAGGCGGTGGCAACAGCTACCCCGACAACGGCGACCGAGAGATGCGGTGACACCATGGCATACGCACCAGCTGTACCACCTGCTAAGGCAATCATTAAGTCCATGGATGTTGGCTGAGTACGCGATAGTATCTCTGCGGTTAGGGGCTGATCTTTGTGTAACCATCCGATGATGAACCCGACCATTATGACCAATGATACACCGATGATCACGGTAATAATCGATCTACGTAGTAGGGGCATGCGGTGGTCAATGATGGCCAATGCGACTCCAGTGATGGGACCAAGCATCATGGCGACCAACATTGCACCGATGACAACGGCGGCTGAGTTGGTCACAAGACCATAGCTTGCGATAATGGCCGACAGTATGTTCATGATGAAATACATTCTACTGGGCAAGGCGTTCGCTTCAATGGTGACTCTGACTTCGGGATAGTCTACTTTTTTATTATTAAATTGTTCTGCGACGAATTGTTTATAGGACTCAAGCTTGGCTTCTTTTTTTTCCTTAATTTCTTCTTCTTTTTCTTCATTGTCGTCTTGTGCCGCTAAATCCTCATCGGTTGTCACCTGATCGCTTACTGAAGCGTCATCGTTTGGTTTCAAAACGTCTAAATCTTGCTCCTCAGACATTTTTGAAACTTTATCATTTGAATGATCAATGTCTAAATTATCACGCTCTAAGCTTTCAGTTTTCTCTAAGCTCTCAGTTTCTGCATTAGTAAGGTCTAAATCATTCACTTCTGGTGCGATGATTTCTGGTTCTGACTGCATTGATGATGCTGTTTCAGCCGAAGAAGCGACGTCCTCAGTTGTTTCTAGTGATGCTACTACGACATCAGGCGCAATAGATTCTATTTTAACTTTTGCTTCAGGCGGCTTAGCACCTTCCAATTCCGAGTCTTGATCAGCATCGTCTGCTATCTCACTAGCAGTGGCGGTCTGTGTTTCGTCATCATTAATAGCGATAGCGTCGACGTCGATTGAATCCTGTGACGTATTGGACTCATTAGATGGGTTTTTTTGGGTTTTAGTCATAGCAGATAACTTTTTAGAGGGCTAAAAGAAAGTTATCATTGTAATAGTAAATGAATAAAGGTATAGCTATTTTTTTGTGGTTAACCGTAGGCAGTTGTTATGGCCAGAGCATAGTCAATTGACAAGGGTTAGATAAGCATTTTGAAGGGTCATTATCAAAACCTTAATCATAACAAGGTTTTTAGATCCAGTCATCTATTATCCTTAATCTAGCGAGCTAAAATAAATCCTTATTTTTTTTGTGGGTTTGGTGTATAAATAGACTATACCCACAATATTAATGAGGAGTAAGTTATGAACTGGTCATTATTTTCTGTCGTCTATGCAATGGCAGCAACGGTAACCACTGGCATTTTTATTATTGGCGTATTAGTCACAGGGTTTAATGAGATACTGCATGTTCAAATAGCGGCAGGCTTGGGTATTTTGGTCTCTATTCCGATAGGAATGTTCTTTACCAAAAAAATCGGCAGTATTACGGGTAATGAAGAACAGCATAATGCGTAAGGCGACAGGACATTTACAGAGTGTCATCCATAAAAAAAGACCTTGATATCAAGGTCTTTTTTATAAAATATTTACGATCGATTATTTAAGCTCGACGGTTGCGCCTTTTTCGATATTGGCATAAACCTCTAAGACATCCCAGTTAGTCAAACGGATACAACCGTGTGATGCTTGGCGACTGATACCTTCAGGTTTTGGTGAGCCATGTAGACCATAAGAGGGTTTAGACAAGCCCATCCATACGACACCAACCGGATTGTTTGGTCCTGGTGGCAGCATATAAACTTCTTTTTGAGCGCCTTCACCGACGGTAGCTTTATACCAAGGCATTTTTACCTTGTTGATTATTTTAAACGTACCATGTGGTGAAGGGGTGTCGCTACTACCGATGGTAGTCGGATAAGTGGCAACCAATTTATCATCATTGTAGGCGTACAGCGTTTTTTCTGCTTTGTTGGCAACAACGCGATTGATACGTTGATTGAGCTGACCACGAGTGTTCAGAACCGTAATGGTCTCGCCAGCTTTGTACGATTTGTTTTTATTCAGTTTGTCTAAATAGCGCACATCCATATGGAAGCGTTCGCCAAACATCTCTTTGATGTCTTGATAGTAAAGACCTTTCATTTTTGACTTCGCTTCTGCACCTGCAGGTGTGTTTGCAAAGTTAGTATTGATATCATCGTCAGTGATCGTATAAGTCACCAATACAGGTTTGTTGGCAGGAATATTTTTAATCAAAGCATTCCAAGTTTTTTGATCCATTTTACCTGTTGCTGGCAAGCCTTTCATGGTTTGGAAGTTAATTAAGGCCTTTTTACTATTCATACCCCAGCCGCCATCAACAGGTCCAGGAGAAGCATGGTTCCAATCGAGCAATGCCTGCATCTTAATGGTCATTGCTGAATTGACTTTCATATTGGGCGACCAAACGGCTTCATTGACCTGCTCAGCGTAGTTTGACAAGTTCAAGGTGGTGTATCGTTTGCCATCTTTGTCTTCGATATTTTTGATGGTAGGGTCATCACTGAAATCTTGACGTTTCTCGCTTTCAGGCAACTCAAAAGCCATTGGATCAGAAGAATCGATAGAGGCCACATCACTAGGAGCTGCAACCGCTTGACCTTCACTAATATCATCAGTGCTGTCAGCGCGCTCATCTTTCAGCGTCAGCTCATCAGCGCTCATATTATCTGCAGCAGAATTTTGCGTTTGCACTGGCGTATCTGATTTGTTTTTTGAGTCGATCAGTTGGTTCATGCGATCTACAGGTTTGTTCGCAGTCGGTTGTACGGCCACAGGCGTGCCGCCATCCACTGATCTGCTGCGATTTTCTTGTACATTGAGGCTGACCTTTTGAGCGAGACTAGGCGCTGCATTAGCCGTACGCACTGGCAATGTACGAGTGTTATCAGTTGGAGCGGCAAGCACGCTTGCACTAGCACCAACGACAGCAATAGATATAGCAGTAATAATTGGCTTTATTTTCATAATATTGAATCACTTGTGTTTGCTACTAATGCGGCTATTATGCGCACAATTTGAATAGTTCGCAAACTTTTGACACACATTTTTTCATTTATGACTTGCTAAACGTCAACGGTTGACGTATTCACTACATTTGGGCAATAACCTCGCTAAAATGTGTACAAGATAATGCTCTATTCTTATCAGCCTATCTTATTATCAACGTTATTTTATGGATAAAAAACTAGTATGAACGCAATAATTGGCGCTAATTGACGTTTGTGTCTATAATGTGAGGTTAGATATTTATTTAATAGATTGGCTTTTTATAAAAAGCAATTTAACTTACTCGCATGTATTCCGTAAACATGCAATCAGTCAGGTGTGATATGTCAGAAGACCAAACAATGAGTGCAGAAGAATTTCAAAATCAATACTTTAACAATGATGAGTCTCAGGGCTTAGAAAGTGAGGTAGAGTATGATTTAGAGACGGGGCTGCTTGCTGAGACGGGCGAATTTGCCAATTTACATGCAGAGCTAGAAGAAGCGCGCGAGCAGCTCATTAGTATTCGTGACTTCATTCGCTTTTCAGTCACGCAGTTGCGTAACTACGATGTGGTAGTAGCACAAGGCACGACAGATGAATTTGCTGAAGCATCAGCCATTGTCCTGCATTCATTGTCTTTAGATTGGTCAGCGAATGAACAGATTCTTGATTGTCGCTTAACCACCTCAGAAAAGCAGCTTGTATTGGGTCTATTAGAAGAACGTATCGCTGAGCGCAAACCACTCAGTTATTTGATCAATCTATCTTACTTCTGCGACTTGCCTTTTTATGTGGATGAACGTGTTTTGATACCGCGTTCGCCTATAGCAGAGTTGATTCGTCAACAGTTTCATCCGTATTTTGAAGTCAGTGAGCTGGCCAAACCGCTTGGAATGAGTGTGAATGAACAGACAAGCGTGTTTTACGATCATGGGCTAGATGTTAAGCAGTTGTCGCAACCTGAACGTATTTTAGACCTATGTACTGGTTCAGGCTGTATTGCTATTGCCCTTGCAACGCGTTTTGTGGATGCATTAGTTGATGCGGTTGATATTGATAAAGGCGCGTTAGAGGTGGCCATGGTCAACGTCGATCATCACGATCTTGGTCATCAAGTGAATGTGATTGAATCTGATCTTTTTGCTAAGATTCCTACCGAAAACCAGTACGAGCTAATCGTTACCAATCCGCCGTATGTTGATGCTGCTATCATGGCGGATCTGCCGCCTGAATTTTTATATGAGCCTGAACATGCACTGGCAGCAGGTCAAGACGGGTTGGATTTGGTACATCGTATCTTATTTGAAGCGCCAGATTATCTGAGTCCAGAAGGGTTGCTAATCTGTGAAGTGGGTGACAGTGAATGGGCGTTGAAGCAGGCTTATCCTGAGATTCAATTCGATTGGCTCAAATTTGCCCACGGTGGTCATGGGGTTTTTGCGATTACTTATGATGAATTGATGGCGAATCGTCAGCTGTTTGCTGCTTATGTACAGCTTTTGGATGGCATTCAGTAGACAGCCTGGTGATTGAATAGGCATAAGTAACATCAGTTTGCATCAAAAAGGGTTGGTCAAGAAGCATCAGTCGCATTTACTGGTTTAAGGATAGATATGGCAGGCAATAGTATTGGACAGGTTTTTACGGTTACCACTTGTGGCGAGTCACATGGTGCCGGTCTTATGGCAATCGTCGATGGTGTGCCACCAGGCTTAGCATTGTCTGAAGAAGACTTACAAGTAGATTTGGATCGCCGCAAACCAGGCACCTCTAAATACTCGACTCAGCGCCGTGAATCCGATGAAGTTGAGATTATCTCTGGCGTTTTTGAAGGTAAGACAACAGGCACCTCTATTGGTCTGCTGATTCGTAACACCAATCAAAAATCAAAAGATTATAGCGACATCAAAGACACGTTTCGTCCCGGTCACGCTGATTATACCTATAGTATGAAGTATGGTTTTCGCGATTACCGCGGTGGTGGTCGCTCATCAGCGCGTGAGACGGCGATGCGAGTGGCAGCAGGTGCTATTGCTAAAAAGTATTTACAAGATCGCTTGGGCGTGCAAATTCATGGTCATGTTACCCAAATCGGTAATGAGTATAGTCAAGTACTAGATCCTAGCCAAATAGATTGGACGTTTGTAAATAGCAATCCGTTTTTCTGTGCGGACAAAGAAGCGGTAAGTCGTTTTGAAACCTTAATAGACAGCTTACGCCGCGAAGGTACTAGCTGCGGGGCACGTCTTGAAGTGATCGCCAGTGGCGTACCAGTCGGACTTGGTGAGCCTGTGTTTGATCGTTTGGATGCAGACATTGCTCATGCCATGATGAGTATCAATGCCGTAAAAGGGGTTGAGATTGGCGATGGTATGGCAGTGGCAGGGCAGTTTGGTCATCGCTCTCGTGATGAGTTGACGCCAGATGGCTTCACAGCCAATCACGCAGGTGGCATCTTAGGTGGTATTTCATCCGGTCAAGATATTCGGGTTAGTATCGCTCTTAAGCCTACTTCTAGTATTACGACGGCGGGCAAAAGCATCAATACGCAAGGTGAGTCAATTGATATGCTGACCAAAGGTCGTCATGATCCTTGCGTTGGTGTACGGGCAACACCCATCGCTGAAGCCATGCTAGCAATTGTATTGCTTGATCATTACCTGCGTCATCGTGGTCAAAACGCAGACGTACAGCCGCCGGTCGGGTCTATTGTTTAGATTGTTTATTCGAGATACTAGCCCTTCGTTATTTCTAATGCAATGTTCCTCACGACAGTTAATTAGGAATAACGAAGGGCTTTTTTGTGGGTGTTTAAAAAAAGTTCAAAACTGATTTGAAAAAATTTTGATCAGTTTAATAATAAAGGTATAGCCAGTATACTTTAAAAGCGCTACGGCACTGCTGAAACAAATTTTTTCAGCCTCTGTCTGCGCAGGCACAGCAAGCAAGAAAATTGATTTCAGCAGTGCGTGATGTGTCGATATTACTTTTCACTGGCTATATTAAGCAGCCAACTGATAATCTTCAATTGCCACGCATTGCTGATGCCTGAACACCAATAATAGCTGCTGACTAGGAATGGCAAGCCAATGTCCAAAAGCAGTACTATCAAAGCCTGCACGCGATAAAGCCAGCAAACAATCATGGCGACTATGACCTAAGCAGTTTTCTATTATTTGGTTTTGTTGAGTAAGATGTTGCATCGATTTTTTACCTCTAATATTCATTACGAATGTGAATGACGCTATAGTCGGTTCAATATAATTTGGATATAAGGAAGACGAGTGAAAGTACTACAATCAGGAGGCTAGTTTAGCCTGACACCGTATCCGGTTATAGGGATTGGTTATATCGTAAAATACAGAGATAGAAAACCTATGTAGCAATGATGGAAAGTTCATGAACTGTTATTAAACATAGGGTTTCAAAGATAATAACGCGCTTTGATACAACGGGCAGTTTGGATTTACTGCACAGTCTTTATTAGGTAGCCAATGGCAAAGTAATACTGACCATCACGCCAGAACGCTGACTGGTAGCCATGTTATTTTGACCACCGTTTGCCCTGATATTGTTAATAGCAACGTGACCGCCATGATGTTCGATGACTTGTTTTACTAAGGTTAAGCCAAGCCCTGTGCCTTTTTTAATGGTATTACGAGGCATGTTAGGCGTTTCTTGACTAAGGTTAAGGGTTTGGGCGGAGTCTGTGACTGACGTATCATTGGCTGAGTAGCTTGCCGGATGATGAGCAGTCTGACTGTGATGCGATAAGCTAAAGTAACGATCAAACGCTTTATTAACGGCATAATCAGGTAACAATTTGCCATCATTAAAGATATCAATAGTCACGGTATCCACCGCGTTATGCATATAAATAGTGACAGTACTTTCGGCGAAGTGAATGGCATTGTCTAAGACGTTTTGTAGTACCTGCACTAGCCAAAATTGGTCAGCAAAAACGCTAGTATTTGCCAATAGAGTAGGCTGCAAAATAGTTTTTTCAGTAAAGCGTATATCATCAATATAAATGTCAATGGATGGCAATTGCTGCTGTTGTAATTTAGCGGCATTGTCTTTTGCCAGACTTTGCAGTAGGGGCAATAAAGGCGTCAATTTGCGATTTAACTTAAAGCTCGGTTGTTCAATCTTGGCCAGTAGCAGTAAGCGGTCAATCAAATGCTGCATTTTGATACTTTGTTCACCAATAGTTTGCTCGAGCATCTGACGATCATCTTCATCAAGCCCATTATCTTCTAACAGCTCACTGCTGGCACGAATCGCCGTTAGAGGACTTTTTAGCTCATGAGTGAGGGTATGGACATACTCTGTGACATAGGCGCGATTTTCTAACTGATGCTTCATCGACTCAATCGTGTCTGTTAAGCTATTGAGCTCATGGCCTAAATAGAAATAGGGTTTTTTGGTGTCCTCAGCCAAGGCGCTGGTGTACTGGGTCACTAAGGTGATGCTTTGTTTGAGCCACCATGCCACCAGTCCTGCCAACATAAGCGCCGCAATACTCATCAGTAGCGCCGTAATAAACATGCGATTGCGAGTATTGTCTAAATAAGGCAGCACGCTCGCGACGGGCTTGCCAACACTAACCACACCGATTATCTCGCCTTTATCGTTTTTTATGGGCTGCGCCACATACATGATCGTGCCATCACGCTGGTTGTGGTTTTGCGTGGTACTTCTTGCTCCGTACTGACCATTTAAGGTCAAGTACACATCATTCCAGCGACTATAGTCTCGTCCTTCATCGTTATCAGGCTCAGGCAGTGAATCGTAAATGACCACGCCTCTCTGATCTGTCACATATACCCGAAAACTGCTATAACCCTCATGCTTATATTCGGGTTTTATATCGCTGTTAAAGGCGGGCACGCCAATAAACGCGGTATCCAGCTTGGCTTGATAACTATCATCGTATAATTGCCCTGAAGATAGAGGCATTTGCAAATTTGCCGCGAGAAATTTACTGGTATCCAATAACGTGTCTTCAATGACTTGCTGGGCGGTCGGTTTGACATAGCCGAACAGTTGAGTGAAGGCGACCACACCGCAGATAATCAAAACCAAAGTCACTGCTAACCAAATCCTAAAAAAAATACTCAAATTTAACAGTCGTTTGGGCTGATCAGTCTGTTTTACCGTCCCAATAGGATGCAGTTTAGCGTACCAATTGCTTTGGCTGGTATGAGTATTATTGCTGGTGTTGGTTTTATAAGTCATAGTTTGGGCAAGTCAAAGTTGGCAGAGGATAATACTAAGCAGGACACAATCCATAACCCAGCCCGCGGTGTGTATGAATGACATCCACACTTGCATCAACGGTTGCCAGTTGCTTACGAATCGATTTGATGTGACTGTCTATCGTTCGTGCTAGACGATGATCTGGATAATCGCTCACTGCATTCAAAAGTTGTTCACGGCTAAAAACTTGATTAGGCGCTTGCAATAAGGTCAATAAAATTTTGCGCTCTGTATTACTCAACTCAAGCTTTTGCTTTTGCCATGTTAAGGAGTAATTGAGCGGTTGGTAATGCCAAACGCCAGATTGACAGTTGAAGGTTAGGGATTGCCCCGACATAGGGTTAATAGCGTTATTAGTGGTCGTATTGTCTGTCGCTGTCTGAGTAGCGGACTGCTGAGATAACAATTGCTCGCGTCGCCAAATAGCCTTTAAACGAGCAACCAGTTCTCGCGGACTAAAGGGCTTGGCACAATAATCATCACCGCCCATCTCTAACCCTAAGATACGATCGACTTCCTCACTACGCGCTGTCAAAAACACGATAGGAATATCCTTTAGAGCATCGATATCAGCACTATGACGTATTTGTTGGCACAAACTCAAACCGTCGCCATCTGGCAAGCCAACATCTAAAATAATGGCTGATAGATTCCTTGCCTCATCACTACGTAACATCTGCAGCACGCTACTGGCATTATCTAGCCATGTCATGTCCCAGCCTTCACGTTTGCAAGTGACTTTTAGCGACATTGCGATAGCTGGATCATCTTCTACTAATAAAATATGGGTCATGGCGGTATACTTATTTAAAAAGTGCGTGCAAATTAGGTTCGTTAAATTATCCTAGCACAAAAGTATCACGTTACTATTGGATAGCTTGTGAAAAGCGGTGAAAAATTGATGGAAAATTAAGACAGAGAACACAATAAATTGAATTAGAGTAGCACCGACTACATAAAAAAGGCCGACCCAGTAGCCATTGGGTCGGCTTTTTTTGCATTTTTGCATTACTGATACTATTTAAATGGATGGCAAATGGCTATTAACTAAATTGAAAAAATAGCCTAGCCCAAACCTTTACAGTTAGCATAGTAGGTAACTGTTGCTGGCCAGTCTGAAAAAATACCTTTGACCCCAACTTCTTGCGCCAATACATCGATATAGGTCATCATATCGCCATCGTTGTTAACAGCGGTACCCAAGTCAGTGTAATACCAATCGCCGCCCGCTGCTAAAGGCCCTGAGCGCTCAAGTGACCAGGTAATGATATTCAAATTAAGGGCTTTGGCTTGTTTGGCATAGACGGATGGTCGCATTTTACCAGTTGCATCAGTGGTTATCAGTATCCATGGCGGCGGTGCGATGGTTTTGATGCCTCGTGCTTTTATGTTGGCGAGAGAATGCTTCCAAGTAGTTGGGTCATTTTTATCAAAACTTTTGCCAGTTGCTGTCTCATTGCTATCATCAATTAAATAGATGGCATTAGCACCAAAATCAGGGTCATTTTTGATCCAATACTGTACGTCTTCAATATTGAATGACTGCGGGTACACGTCACTGGCTGCTATGCCTGCGTCTTTATAGGTATCTATCAGTTGTTGGCGATAAGCATCTAAGCTATAGCCATTAAAAGCCATCGTAACCGCTGGTGATTTTAGCTCCGGTGTATGTTTCATACCAAGGCTTTGTGCAAGTTTGATGTGCTCTTTTAGCGTTAATACTTGACCATTCTGCGAATACAAATCGGTTCGCCATGGGGCAGTTGCATTCATATAATCAGTGAGGTTAGTGGCTTTTGTATTAGCGGCGTCCATTTTTCCTTTTAGAGTTTTAAACTCACTCATGCTAATGTCTGATGTACGGCACTCAATGCTGTCAGCATTGGTAAGTATGCCTTTACTGTTAATGATTGGTGCTACGGTACATTGTTTGGCCAGTGGGGTGGCTAGAATATTGGTGGTGGTATGCAAATCGTTCTGTGCATGGCGACAGACCAGCTCACCATCTTTGGTAAAAGCTACATCGCACTCCAAGATACCTGCACCCATTTGTGCCGATGCCACATAGCTATCATATGTGTGTTCTGGCAGTTGCAGTGGCGCGCCGCGATGGGCAATAGAAAAATTGGTTTTGCTAGGTGTCTGCGCACTACAGGCCAGTAGCTCATTTTTAAGTGGCCCTGCGTCCATATCGTTGACCAAATATAATGGCCGTATCCCATAAGTATAAGCTATTGGTTTAGTTGGTAACGTTTTTGAAGTCTGTGTGGAAACAGGCTTGATGGTTTGCGTCGATGTTTGAGTCAAGGTGCTAGTTTTTGTATCGTCTGCGGCCATAGATAGAGTGCAAGCGGCAGATAGTAGTATGGCTGCACTGACTTGCTCAGCTGTCTTGAAGCGTAATTTTTTAAGTGGGTTAAACCTAATCACTGAATTATTTGACATTGTCATGTAAACTGTCCCTACAAAAAGTGAAAAATAATAAGTACACATTGCTGTCATAGAGTCATCTTTTAAGGTAGCTGATAATTTTTAAAAGATGATGACAAGCGAGCCATTGTTACAAAAATATATTATTTTTAATTCTTCAAATCGTATTAAGGATAAGTCATGACTGACTATTTAGACACCGTTATTGTTGAGCACAACCCTTCACAAAAAAAGATAGATAGAGCCGTCATCTGGTTGCACGGATTAGGAGCGAGCGGTCATGATTTTGAACCCGTCGTACCGCAGTTGGGCTTAGATGAGGACATGGCAGTACGTTTCATTTTCCCGCATGCGCCAAAGCGTCCAGTGACTGTCAATGGCGGTATGATAATGCCAGCATGGTACGATATTTTGGAGATGAGCCTTGAGCGCAAAGTTGATACGGCCCAAATTGAAGAGTCTTCTCAACAAATACAAGATTTGATTCGCCGTGAAATTGAACAAGGTGTCGCGCCTGAGCATATCGTCATTGCAGGATTTTCTCAGGGCGGGGCAGTGGCATATCATGTAGCTTTAGGTTACCCGGAGCGTTTGGCTGGTTTGATGACTTTATCTACTTA
Organism: uncultured Gammaproteobacteria bacterium; assembly: GCA_963744895.1. Classification (GTDB taxonomy): domain Bacteria; phylum Pseudomonadota; class Gammaproteobacteria; order Pseudomonadales; family Moraxellaceae; genus Psychrobacter. The sequence goes on along the minus strand of CAVUUW010000002.1, from coordinate 681,616 downwards.
TCTTGCGACTAATGATAATATTCACTATAGTGCCGCTAATAAAGACATGCCGATTCTTATTGAGCATGGGTCTCATGATCCCGTGGTTCCTGTCATGTTAGGCGAGCAGGCACATCAGTTATTATCGACAAAAGGGTATAATGTTGAATACAATACTTACCCGATGGCGCATCAGGTCTGTATGCCGCAAATTCAAAATATTGGTCAATGGCTAAATAAAGTCTTGGCTTAAATAATTGAGCTGTAACGTAATGTAATGACGCTTTGTTATCGGTTGAAAGTCGGCTCATAAATCATATATAATACTCGACCTTATTGGGGATGTTCTGGCTTCGACGCTGGTGATGAAACTCAATGATGCATGTCGAGAGTGTATGTCCTCTCGTTAATCAAACATATATTGTTATAGTCGCAAACGACGAAACTTACGCTCTAGCAGCTTAAACCCTGCTTACTTAGTTGCTGATCACCTACAGTTGGTTAACTAAGTTGAAGCGTCCGCATGTAGGCTCGCCACAAGGGATTGTCTCAATCGCTTGGGTTCAAAAGTAGAGAATCGTCCAATCCATCCTGACTGTCGGATCGGTGCGGACTAAAACTAAAGACAGAAACTAAACATGTAGATTCATGAGCGTAATGCCGGCGGACGCGGGTTCAACTCCCGCCATCTCCACCAAATATTAAAAATCCGATCACTTAGGTGGTCGGATTTTTTTTGGTTTGATTTTGAGAATTTCTTCTACTAATTGCATTCATAACTGTAGAAGGTAAGCTACATATTCGTAAGAATCTAGAGTTACATTTAATACGAGACAAGTTTCAAATATCTTTTATCTATCTAGCCAAATTTAGTACCATTTTTATAAGAAACTTTTACCCAGTTGAACCATCCCGACTTTATCGGAGGTTGATACGCAAATGCAAGTTGTACGCGCTATCTCGAAAGCGTGGGCGAGTATGTAGTCTTAGATATTATCTATATAAAATTAGATGTTAAGAACAGCCTTCTTGCAATCCTAATACTTTGTAGTTACCTACTTGGATGCTATAAACCTTACCTTCTTCAATGTCATAACGAGTACCAATGTTTCTTTCAGCGCTATTCCAATAGATTATAATAGGTTGGTTCGAGTATTCGTTTCTACGTATTTCAGGTATTTTATGATTATGTTTTTTATAGACTGTATGAATGCTATCACCTACCTTGACGCCTGCATATGATTCTATTTCAGGCCTTTCGACATAAATAGCACTCACTTTATTGCCGAATACGAATAATTTTAATAAATCTTCGGAATAAGATTTTGCTTCGGCAAAAAAACATCCTTTGATGTCAGGGTTACTACTGTTCGGAGTTTCTTTAAATAGTTTTGAGTCAAAAGGTTAATCAATATGTATATCATTAAAACCATTTTTTGAAAGTTTATTATTACTTTCTTCAGTAGATGAGGTTACTGCGATCTTCTCTAAATCTCTAAGTGATAGCCAGCCTCTCTTAGTATCATTTGAGTATGAAACTTCAATCCAATCATCGTTGACAGAGAGAGACTTAACATCATCTCCTGCAATAAAGTAAGATGATTTTTTATGTGTGTTTGATGGTTGAGAATATATACTTGTTTTTTTTAACAGTGTACTTGTAATTAGATATTTCAAAAAAGACTTGTTGAAGGTTTTCAAAGTTATTAGGAGTTTCAATATCATTTGGAGAAACCAACTTATTACTAAACGATAACTTTTGCCATCCGATATTAGAATCAGGAACATAGCAGATGGTTTTTAAATTATCGATATATAAATGATTGTTATTTAAAACGAAATCAATAGAATTATCAAATTTTGTGGATTGTCCCGATTCATAGTTTAGTGAAAAACCTTTAGAAGTCTTATTAAGTTTTGGAAGTGATGCATAACCAATGTCTATTTTATATTCAGAAGAAATATCTAGCTTAGTACTTTTAGTTAGCAATAACACATCATCAGAAGAGATGGATTTGCAGTAATCATATAACTCTTCAGTAGGTTGAAGTAGTGATATTATATCGTCTTTCCCGTCATGATCTATATCAATAGAGATATTATCGCTAACATCTATTAAGTCTGATATCGACCAAGTTGATATTATATCTTTAAAACTCTCATTGTTAACTCAACAATTTGAAGAAAAATTTGTTCCTGAAATTTGTCTTAGTTTTTGATTGTTAGACTGTATTTTTTGAAGGCCTTGTTGTTTTTTTTTACCTGTGATTGTTGGGTATTATCTTGTTGAACTTCTACTTGGCTACAAGCACTTAAAAATACTATAAGACAGAATAATAATTTAGTTTTCAAGATGTACGTCTCCAGTAGATTGTATGACCAAAGGTTTTAGTAGCAGTTATTTGATTCTTCTTAATAATTGACCTTTACCCCAATAATCGTTAACTGTTTCAAAAATTGCTTCTTTACCAGTTAAATTTTTGTACGTAGAAAGTATAATTTGAATAAGCCCTTTTTCTCCAGAGTTTTGTTTATTAGGAGCGCCTGTCTCAAATTTTTCTCCACTTTCCTGTGCAAATACAGCTATCAAATTATTTGCTGTCTCTAAGTAATTATTTGGCCATAATTCCTGATGTACTTCAATCAGCTTTAGTCTTTCATCACATTAGATTTATTACTCCAAATCAAATCATGCGACTTGCAAACGCATGAGCCATTAGTCGTTGCTACCCTTTTAGGTGTACCGTTATTGCTGTTGCTAGGTTTTGTCGTAACGTCAACAGGGCTATTTGTTCTATTTGATTGACAGGGGTTGTCAGTAGATGGGCTATTAGAGCCTTCTTTAGGAATCTTTAGCTGATCATCTGGATGAATATTACTTTCTAAAATCAAACCATTAGCATGAGCGAGATCATTAGTATTAACGCCATAATTTTGAGCAATACTGCTTAACGTATCGCCACTTTTCACGGTATAACCACCTGATGTAGATGAGGCGTTACTGTTTGAGTCAGTACCAGCCGCAGGCGCACCTCCAGCTGGCTTATCATTCTTACCACCGCTCATAGCGTCATTGATACCCTCTAAACCCTCTTTTGCTTTGTCACCTAACGCGCCTAAACCATCTTCTATACTTTCAAACAGACCACCGAAAAACCTTTCATCTTCATAAGAAGAAGATGGTTTGGATGATTGCTTTGGCGTGGGTCTAGCAGTGGGAGGGGGGGGGTGGTGTCGTGTGAGTTTGTGCTTAACCATCGCTACGTAGCTTGATCGTTTGACCTGCTTGCAATATTGTTGGGTTAGTTATCCCATTCATACGTTGAACCTGTTCTACTGACACGCCACTTCTTTGTGAAATGCTAGATAACGTCTCACCTTTTTTCACTTTATAGTGAGTCTGTGAGTCAGGTCTCTCATTAGTTTTTCCCGTTAAGCTATTGCCCGTTGGTGGCACTTTAATAAATTGACCTGCAACTATTTTATCAAGGTCTTTGATGGTCGCCTTATTGAGCTGCGCTAGTATTCGAAAGAGGTTTAATAGTTCAGATACCTAATATTTTTCCTGAGTTATTTATTTTATAATTTTTAGATTTGTCATTAAAATTAATTTCTATGTTTTTATAATTTTTACTAATAGAAAATGTTCTATTAGAATTATCAGCTGAACCTGTCTTTCCTATCAATAGTTTATCAATTATTTTTTTATTATAGGTGACTATTGTATATTCTTCAACATCTGTCATATTTCTAGCTAAAATATAAACTTCTATGTTATTTATATTTGGAAGTTTGAAAGTAGTGTCTATATATTTAATATCATTGTAACCTTCCTTTAAATTGATAGGCAAAACCTTGAGATCATAATTTGGAAACCTATTTTTACAAAAATCATTATTATTTTCCACATTGCAACTCGTATAGCTATTAAGCGTTAACGGAAGTTTTGTTTCTTTTACTCCCTTGCTTTCGTCTGAATTAGATACTTGAATTTCAGTATAACTAACTTCTTTTTCTACTTCATCCATGATTTTCGAATCTTTGTTTAAATTTTCTTTATCAACTATCGTTTTTTCACTAATTGCTTGATGCTGTGAGATATCAAAATCACATCCTGCAATAAATAAAGGAAATGATATTGCTATAAGGTATAGATTCTTCATATAAATATTTATCCTTTTTTGAAATTATAAGATCTACAATTACTGTACTTGGAGCATTAATTTTAATAGCATTAATATACGTCACAATAAGATATAGTCTGTAGATTATATTATTTCATATCATATATTCGTTCAAAATTATCTTCTGTAAACTCAAAGCAGAAGTGTCCACTATCTTCATCACGATAAGCAGATATATCTCCCTCTATACAAAATTCGTTAGAATCTTTAGAAAAAATTATTTTTTTATAATCAATTAAGTATTTAAAAGGATAAACTATTTTATTTCTTGGATTTATAACAACTAGATAACCGAAGTTGTCTTTAGGTACTACTAAAATTTTATTACGATCGAAATTTATAGTTTTATCAGTATTGTTATAAAATATCAAATTATCTTTGCTACAGAAGTCTTCATCACCGTAATCATATTTGCACTCTTCATTACCATGAATACGTATTTTATAATTTGAGTCTTTAGAATACACTGAGCTACAACTACATATAAAAGTTAATAATACAGCTAATATTAATCTCATAAAATTCTCCTAAAATAACTTTGTATCAACTGACATAACTTTATCAAATGCTTCTTCTGAACTTGAGCCTTGAGAGATTAGAGTTTTATAATCGTTATTCATATCTTTTAGTGCTTTTATCGCTAAAGCTGGTGATGTATGTGCTTTATTTCCACCTGTTCCAGACCAATAGCTTTGACCCTTTTTGAGGTCAATCATGTATGAGACTGATTTACCATTTACTTTCTTATAGGCAGTTCTAGAAGTAGCAAATGGAACTCCTACTGAAGCCCATATTTTAGCTATTTTCATAACAGCGGATTCAATATCTGTACTACTACCAGATTTAATAGCAGTTATAATATTAGTCTTTTTGACGAAATGTTCTAAAAACATAAGTTCTTGTGTTTCAGGGGTAAGTTTAGTATTTCCTGATAGTTTTAACGATTTTTGAACTTCACCTAATGTATCAGGTATAATTTGATATTTACCCATTGCAAAGCGCTTATCTTTATTATCACCACTTAAAGTACCTAAGTTTCGCCATTCATCGATAGTTCTATCCTCAATTTTTTCATATCCTGATGTCCATGCATACTCTCCTACAGTACCTCTATTGAAAATATCGTAGCGTCCACCTTGACTTTCATGTGATGCAATTACTTTCCCAATAATACCACCTATACTTTTCATATTTTTTGTTTTACTTTTAGTAATAAAAGTACCTCCACAAGCAAGTATTTTCTTATTAGTATGGTTACTTAAATCGCCACCTACCATTCCAGCTATCGTTTTAGCGTAAAAATTTAGTTTTTTATACTTTTGTTCGTATTCTCTACTGTCAAAATGTACCCAACTACTGGCTCCGTCAGCCGTAGTTTCTAGTGATATTTTATTTTTCTTATCCCATCTATATTCTGCACCCATAGATTTTACCAATATAACTTCCCTTATTTTTTCAACATCAGCTACAGAATTAGCTATCGCTCCATTTGATACGCTACTAAACTGTACATCTAAAGCTTGACCCATATGATTAACACTTTTCCGACCTTTTTGGACGTTTCTAACAATACACCTATATCCTGAGCTTACTAAAAGTGCTTTATATCCTAATTCTGTAAATGATAAATAAAATATACAGGCTTTAAAAGCCCATATAATACTTCTATGAATACCAGGATATTCATTAGCAATACTTTGTCCACTGGGAACACCCATTCTACCGTTACCAAAACCAGAACATTGACCACAAGGACACTTCATTTGTTGGTGATAAGATCCGATTGGATATTCATAATTGAATTTATCAATTGCTTTAATAAGTGAGCCACAAATTTTACCTGTTTCAGGTGCTTTCATATAGTCACGCTGAAACTGTTTAATGCACTTTTCTGTAAGGTCTGTAAAATCATTACTGGGTAGAGCGCCGCCAAAACCTGCAAGTCTAATATTGACTTCTAAAACTAATTTCTTTTCTACTTCATCTATAATTTTGCCTTTAAATATGCAGGCAGGGTCATCTTTACACACGGCGCCACTTACTACTTTTGGAGTACCGTCTTTTGAGCTGTACTCCTGTTCAACAGGAATTTTTAAGGGAGTATCTATTTTAGTTTTCGCATTAGTACCAGCCGCAGGTGCTCCTCCAGTTTGATTATCATTCTTACCACCGCTCATAGCATCATTTAGACCTTCTAAACTCTCTTTTGCTTTCTCACTCAATGCACCTAAACCATCACCTATACTTCCAACAGCGCCGCCGATAACGCCAACCGCCCCTTTTGCTATATCAGTCATAGTATCCATTGCACTATCGAAAAGCCCTTCCTCTTTATTAGAAGAAGACGCCGTAGGTTTATGTTTGGTTACTGGATTTGGTTTTAATGAGGTCTGAGGCTTAGTTAAGCTATTACCTCGCAGCTTAATCGTTCGGCCTGTTTGTAATGTTTCAGGTCTACTAATCCCATTGATACGTTGAAGCTCTTCTACTGATACGCCGCTTCTTTGCGAAATACCAGATAATGTCTCTCCCTTTTTCACTTCATAATGAGTCTGTGAGGTTAGTGAGTCAGGTTTGTCATTAGTTTTGCCCGTTAAACTACTGCCCTTAGGTGGTATCTTTATCCATCGACCAGGGAATATCTTGTCTGGTTGTTTGATTTGATCTTTGTTTAATTCAAATAATATTTGCCAAGTTGTTTCAAACTTCTTAGCAATACTGTATAGGTCATCTCCAGGTAGTATTTTATAAGTCTTTCGAAGCGTATTTCCCCCTTCTGATAGTTGGCGAAGCTTTATTCTTTGAACAGAAAAAGGGGCTTGTACCCTAAATATGCCGTTTTTTTGGACTATGACTCGATGCTTTGCAGGAACTAGTTCTTTAGTCAATGGGTGGCGTACTAAAATATCAAGTTGCGTGCCTATGGGTTTTTCAATCAATACACCTAGACCATTTTTATCAGATTTTCCAGCACTGGCTGCATACTTATCGCCTGATACTCTGACTTCATGATATAGGTTAGCAAGAGGTTTATTCATTAAATCAATAAAGCGAATTTGAATTGATATCTTATTAGTTTTACTCGTCATCACTCTCCTGATAGTTATCTTGCTCTAAATCCTTATTCGATTCACCAACATAATTTTCATTAAGGATATTGATTTCTTCATCAGGTTCAAATTCAATACCCCACTCAGTATCTTTAAAGCCAACTAATACTTCAACTTCTTCTTCTTTATCACTAATCACAGGAGCGGTGCGTCCATGCTCGTCTAATACTCCTTCTACCAATTGTCCATCTGGACGGAGCATTCGAAACTCAATGTCTTTGAAGTCATGCTGATAAAACAAGTCATAAACATCGAGCTTATTACTAAAAAGTGGAATAGTATTTGGCATCATCGGTAATGAATAATGAGCTTTGGCTCCAGAGACCAGACTCTTCTTCACCGCCTGCACTTTAATCGTCCCTGGGCATACAAGCTTAATACCGTTATCATCAATCGTAATCGAAGCCCCTGCTGACGTTTGCAGCTTAATCCGCTTGGGACTTGACAAATTTACTTGTCCCGACTCACTACCAATCGTCATGCCTTGCTGAGAGTGCAATTGCAGCTCACCACCTTGTGCCTGTATCGCCACAGGTTTGGTGTTGGCACTGATGTGTATGCCTGATAGATCCGCTTGACCGCCAACCCCTGAGAGTGACTCAATCGTATTTGCCGTCAGCGTATAATTGCCTGCCACCACATCCGACTGCGTGCTGCCGGATTGTCTGACAATCGTCTTTGCTGTCCATAGCGTATTGCTACTCGATGTAAGAATACTGTCACGACTGACTAGCATTACATCGGCTGCGCCTAAGACTTCTGTATTGAGTGTCTCATCGATCACTTGTGCCGTGGTTTTAAAGGCATCTATTGATTGATTCACATTACTCAGAGTTTGTGTTGATTGCAGATGGGCTTGTTTGGCCTCTTCTAGCGTCTCACCCAGCTCAGCACCTATTTTAAGCTGACGTTGTCCGGCATCATTGACCCACGCCGACTCATGCTCTGATTGCGTATGTCTGAGTCCAAAGGTTGTGAGTAGCAGACCTGTATCGCCACTGATCTGTAGTCCATGATCGGTTGCGACATTGACCCCTTGGCCACGGTTACTTGATTGATGATTGCTATAACGATGACGCAAGACGCCAAGCTCTACACCGTGTTCATCGGGGGCAAAGGTCGCCATCTCCGAGGCGGTTGGGTTTTCGCTGTTTGCACTTGACCCAGTATTGACTGTCCACTGTAGTCCTACCTTGTTTGGCGTATCATCAAAGCTGAACGTCACTTCAGACTCAGCGCTCAGTCCATACTGAGCAATACCTGATATCCAGCCGCTGTGAGTATCGTTCTCACTGATTTGCGAGTGTCCCAAACCATTGCCATGCCATCTAGGGGAGGTGCCGCCTTGTACGTTGTGCCTGTTAGATAAGACCGTATCACGGGTAGTGATGTCATGCTCATCCGTATCGCCCATACCGATACCGTCAAACAGTGACTGGCTAATCACCGGACTGTCGATATCACCGTACCAGTGACTGAGCAGAACTGGTTGTCCCATACGCGGGGCAAACTGCCAGCCATGCGTCGCGCCTGATGACAATTGTAATGAGCGTAGGGGCGGGGTGGTGCCATCATCATGTGCGCTGATACCTGAATAGACAGGCGCGGTGATGATTTGGTGTAGGGTATCGTCAGTGATTTGTGAGCCGTAGCTTGGGGTAGCCGTAGTACCAGTACGGGCTTGAGTCAGACCGTGATAGATGCTACTGACCAGCGACAAATGACTCGGATAAGGGCAGTAAGGAATAGTGGCGTCAAGTAGGGTAGCCGTTACCCAAATACCTGTATCACGAGCGATGTCGTAGGCATGTTCAGGAATAAAGGCATCGGTAGCGTTTGTTGCATGGTGGTGTAGGTGCTGGGCAGTGCGCTCTAACCATTTCTTGATAAATGCTTGATAATGATAAGAGACGCTATCATTATCAGGCTCGATGCCGATCGTTATGGTGTCTATACAGCGAGTCGTTAAGCGGCCAATCGAGGGGAGTTCAATGATATCAACTGGACTGCCGACGCTAAGACCGCGCATTGCGCCACTGGCTTGATACGTTTCTCGCAGGCAACGATTTGCCCGTACCCATTGCTCAGCCATTTGAGTTGCTGATTCATCATTGCTCACTCGAGACGGTGCCGCCAGTAGTATCGTAACGTCATCCATGGCTAAAGGTGAGTCATCATCCGCTTGTCCTTCATAGATAGTGTCAGCGGCCAAACCGTCTGCCTTTACCAACACCATCTGACTACCGAGCTGCTGCGACCTCATTTGTAGCGTATTGACACTGTCTTGACCCGACTGTACTGAGGATTGGGCATAGCTGTAGCTCAGTGGTGACAGCTCACTTTCATCCAACTTACTAACGAGCCACCACGACCCAATATCATCAGCTGAATCACCCGATACCCACAAGGTAGATACCCCCACATCAGCAAGCAGTCCAGTGACAAAGTCATAGTCACTGATGTCTGATTGTGTGCGTATCGATAGTGCCTCGGACAAGCGTCCTGATGACAGTAGCGACTCAGAGACTTGCCACGTCATATCGTAGTCGCTAAGGATGGTGGTCACGATATCGAGGGTAGACTGATTGATGAAACTACGCGTATTTATGGACTGTGTTAATTGCCAATCTGGGCTCACGACATCGAAAACATAGAAATGCATCGCACCATCTGAATACTGGTAGTTGACGCCTTTTATGAGTCCCGTACGACAAGTAGGCGTGCGAGTGGCTGATAGCGTGCTCAGGCATATTGGCATTCCCACTAATGATAAACAATCGTCAGAATTAATAAAATCGTAGCTGAACAACAGTATGTTAATACTGCCTGTTTGATTAATCGTGCTTTTCTCGAGGAATGCGATGGGATAAAAGGCGAATGAGCTTAGTATCTTTGGAATAAACGGTAATCTTATGTAGACGAGCGGCATTTAAAGGCATGATAGGGATACCGTTACGCTTGTTTTATGCCAAGAAAATGGCTTGAATAAGAGTTTTTATGAATTATTTATCAATAAAAGTATAGAGTTTATTGAAATATTGTCAAGTATATGTATAATCAATCTCATCTAAAATACTATTATTGACAGACTTTAGTTAAATATTGAGTCCTTATACCTTCTTTTTCCTTTATACTTTTAGTGATGATACTGTATCTATGAACTCTATTTACCGTACCAATCTTACGATGGCAGGCTTATTAACAGTCGTGCTTAGTACTTCTTTACTGGTTACTGGTTGTAACACAACAGGCTAAAGCAGGTAAGCAAAATACAAGAAGCCAAGCTACAGCGAAACAATTGAGTGAGCCCTCATTTGCTTATATGCCGAGCGCCAGTCAATCCAAGCAACGCAATATTGAGGACTGGATGGCAATGGCCAAAAAAAATTATGAAGCAAAACATTATGCACGGGCATTAAGAGCGGCAAACGAAGCGCTTAGTATGGATGATCAAAACATCGAGGCGCGTCAAATCGCGATGTTGTCAGCGGTTAAAGTGATGGAAAACAATATTGATGTCTATCACGATAAAGCCTTAATGAGCGATGGCGATAAAGAGACATTTAAAAAGACGTTAACCAATATTACCACCTTGACTAACACGTCCAATTAAAGCCGTTTTTGGATAGACAGATTTATCCATTTAATATTAATAATTATGAGCACGGACTTACGATGATTACTATCAAAAACAATATCAAAGTCAGTTTTAAGCGATCTAAAGCGATCATGGCAGGTATGTTTATCATAGGCTCAGCGATGAGTACAGCGCACAGTGAGCTTGTAATACAAGAAAAAGATCCGAGCGCAAGCATTGTTAATCAATACGCTGCCCTTAAGAACGCTAATGCAAAATCGCCGCAGTTACATCAATTGGTTACTGAATTGAATAACAGACTCTCTCGCAATCCAAATGATTCTTTGGCATGGGAAGTTTTGGCACAGATCTACTATGACAATGGCTATCATGCTTATGCTCTCTATGCAGCCAGTGAAGCGATTGATCGAGGTCAAAGTACCAATAAGCTGAAAAAAATACTTCTAAATAGTAGTGCTACCGTCTCTCAGAGCCAATTGAAGTCAGACTATTTAACGGATGAGGTGGATGCCGCTTTCTTAAAAGAATATCAATATTCCCTAAGCAAGGTATATGGCGATCTTTATGGCTTTAATTACGATGAGTCCTTGCCAAAACCGCCAGCGCCTGTCGTAAAACCGAGAAGAGCAAGTCAGTCTAAAACGCGTTACCGTTCATCGGTCAAAAAACAAACGACCTCGACTAAAAGAAAAGCAGCCGTAAAACGACCGCCACGCCAAGTACCCAGAGCAAAGCCTGTCAATAAACCGGTTAAACCGTCATCCCCTAGAAACAACGCCGCTGATCCATTCAGTATATTGCGTTGAACATAGAAACTGCTGAGGCAACTTATTATGGCAAATCAAGACAGTGTGCAAAAGAAACTCGCAAAGGTACGTGCACCCCGCGTACATCTTACTTATGACGTCGAAGTGGGTGATGCTATTGAGACGAAAGAAATCCCATTCGTAGTTGGTGTACTGGGCGAATTTTCAGGAGATTCTAAGCTTGAACAACCCCGCTTTAAAGACAAGAAATTCGTTGAAGTGGATTTGGACACCTTTGATGAGGTGATGTCAGGACTAGCACCGCGTGCAACCTTTCGCGTTAATAATGATCTGAGTGATAAAGGCGGCGAGTTTGCGGTTGATTTAGCATTCAATAGTATTAACGATTTCCGCCCCGAAGCAGTGGCTGATCAAATTGAGCCGTTAAAACAATTGGTACAAGCACGTGATCGCTTGGCAGACCTACGCAATAAGATATCGGCTAACGAAAAGCTTGAGGACTTATTGGACGATGTGCTCAAAAACACCGAGCAAGTCAAAAAAATGGCAGAACAAAATCAAATTGATGGTGAGGATTAAGCGATGAATGCTCAAGCCCAAGCAAAAATAGCAACTGATCCGTTAAATAGTGAAAGCTATGACTTGCTAGAAGAAATCGTCAATAAAAGTAACGTTGCTAAGTCCGATGACGAAAAAAATCGCGCAAAATCGCAAATCGCTGAGCTGGCCAATGAAGTCATGCAGGGTACGGTAACGTTATCAGATAACTTATCAGCATCTATTGATGCTCGTATTGCGCAGATTGATGCTTTGATATCTAAGCAGCTAACAACAGTTATGCATGCGCCCTGAATTTCAAAAGTTAGAGTCTAGTTGGCGCGGTCTACATTATCTATGTAGTCAAACCCCGTCAGAATCAATGCTGAAAATTCGCATGATGAATACCAATAAGCGTGAGCTTACCAAAGATTTTCAGTCATCCATTGATTTCGATCAAAGTACCCTATTCAAAAAGATCTACGAAGAAGAGTTCGGTAGCTTCGGTGGTGAGCCATACGCGGCTATCGTGGGCGACTTTGAATTTACCCGTCAAAATGCTGACATGTATCTGCTTGAGCAATTGTCGCATGTTGCCGCTGCTTCTCATGCACCCTTTCGTTTCAGCAGCATCTGCTGAGATGTTTGGTCTAGACTCCTTTACTGACATTGGTCGCCCTCGAGATTTATCAAAAATATTTGAGACCGCTGAGTATATACGCTGGCGTGCCTTTAGACAGTCAGAGGACTCTCGCTACGTTGCGCTTACTGTGCCTAGTTTCTTAGGCCGCTTGCCCTATGATCCTAAAGATGGAACCGTGGTGGAAGGTTTTAACTTCACTGAAGAAGTCTCTGGTAACGATCACAGTGATTATCTATGGGTGAATGCTGCCTATGCTTTTGCTTCACGTTTGACGTCTGCTTTCTCTGATTATCGCTGGTGTGCCGCTATTCGCGGCGTTGAGGGTGGCGGCTTGGTAGAAGGCTTACCTGTTCATACCTTTAAGACCGATGAAGGCGACTTGGCACTTAAATGCCCAACCGAAATCTCTATTACTGATCGCCGCGAAAAAGAATTGAGCGACTTGGGTTTTATTCCGTTGGTGCATTGCAAAAATACCAATTATGCTGCTTTTTTTGGTGCCCAGTCCGTTCAAAAAGCCAAAACATATCAAAACGACGATGCCAATGCCAATGCTGTGCTATCGACTCAACTTCAATACATTATGGCCGTGTCACGCATTGCCCATTACCTAAAGGCGATGATGCGCGATAAGGTGGGTAGCTTCTTAGCGCCGGGTAATGTTGAGTCATTTTTGAATGATTGGATTTCTCGTTACGTCTTGCTAGACGATGGAGCCTCACAAGAAGCAAAAGCCCAGTACCCACTGCGCGAAGCTTCTGTACAAGTTGTAGAAGTGCCGGGTAAGCCTGGTGTCTACAAGTCAGTGGTCTTTTTAAGACCACACTTTCAACTTGATGAGTTGTCTGTTTCTTTGCGTCTGGTCACTCAACTGCCGCAGTCTAGCAACAACTGATCGTTTATTTAAATCCAACGTTAAACTTTCTAAAAAAAGGTGTGTGATATGAAAGATATCTATATTCAGTTCCGTGGTAAATACAAAATTGATGGCGAATCTCGTGATAGCGAGCATAAAGGTTGGCTTGAAGTAAATACTTGGGATCATTTGATTCGTCAGCCAAAATCAGCGACAGCAAGTAGCGTTGGCGGTCATACTTCTGAGCGTTGTGAACATGCTGACATGACGTTTATGAAAGACTTGGATTCTACCAGCCCTAAATTGTGGGAAGCTTGTTCTGCTGGCTACACGTTTGATGAAATTCAAATTGATTTTTATCGTGCCAACGGTGATAAGCGCGTTAAATATCTTGAAGTAAAACTTAAGCATGCCCTTATTGCTAGTGTTGAGCCTACGGTTCGTTCAGAAGGCGTACCAATTGAAAAAGTTGGTATCAAGTATGCCGCGGTTGAGTGGACTTATACTCAGCAAGACATCGACGGTACTGCCAAAGGTGCGGTCACTAAGAAGTGGTCACTAGCTAATAATACTGCTACTTATACCGCTTAAGTTGAGTAGTATCAGGTGTTTATTATTTATCGTGCAAAAGAAGAAAGGTTTATAGCTAGACCTTTCTTTTTTATTTTTCAAAACGGGAGTGATGGTATCAATGAGTTACGCTACCAAAGACATTGGATTTCGCCCAAACTTATTTGAACAACTATTTGATGATCAGCCTCGTCATTTAGCTCATGAACTTGTGGTTCGTCGTCTTAATATTGATGAGTTGAAATCGTCAGTCGCTCAAGATTTAGAATCTTTATTGAATACGCGCTGTGTGGTGTCTAGCAAGCTGCAAGCGTATCAGCAGGTACGCTCATCGATATTGAATTTTGGCATATTGGACTTTGTGGGGCTCAGCAGTGCCAATCCTGCTGATTGTGATTATATCTGTCTGCAAATTGCACGAACGGTTGAAGAGCAAGACACGCGGTTAAGAAATGTTCGAGTTTCATTAGACATTGGTGCGGTCGATGTCAATCAGCTGTGCTTTTCTATTGAAGCCTTATTAAAAGTTTATCCAGCCCAAGAACTGGTCAGTTTTGATGCGTTCTTTGAGCCAAGCTCACAGCGTTACTTAATCAAATAACCACTAGCGCCGCCAACATTCTTTATCCTTAGTTGGCAGCGATAACTATATTAGCAATAAACATATTGAGGCGTCATGGACAGTCTACTTCCTTATTTTGAGCATGAGCTTAGTCTGTTTAATAAACAGTCGAAAGAGTTTGCCAAAAAATATCCAAAAATAGCCAATCGGTTATTGATGGGGCATGACACGGTAGATGATCCGCATATTGAGCGGTTGATACAGGCTTTTTCACTGATCAGTGCGCGCATTAATAAAAAACTGGACGATTCGTACGCCGACTTTACCGAATCGTTATTAGAGGTCGTTTATCCCGATTATCTCAAGCCTTTTCCGTCTGTCTCAATTGCCCAGTTTAATTTAGGGGTACAAGGCAATGCGATGAGTGAGGCGGTCTTAGTTCCTAAACAAAGTATGTTTGCCACGCAAAAAATAAATGGAACGCCTTGTCAGTTTCAGTCAACCCAAGATGTGACTTTGCTACCGCTACAAATAGATAGCGTTGACTTTGAGACACGTCAAGAAGTATACGACAATCAGTACGGACTGCTTAATGGCTGTATTAGTATTAAGTTTAAAGGACTTAACCCAAGCTTCGATTACCAATCATTATTGAATCATCCACTAGATTTGTATATTGACGAAGATGCCAGTCAAGGCACCAGTTTGTGGGATTTATTGGGCTGCGATATTAGGCAAACGCATTTTCATGGCAGGCACGTTAATAAGACAGTTGGCAGTCCGTTTGAGATTATCAGGTTTCGATCCTGAGCAGCAAATTCTCCCTAGCCATCGCGTTAGCAATGCCGCGTCCGCCTTGTTAAAAGAGTACTTTTACTTTCCTGAAAAATTCAATTTTTTACGCCTCAATCTGGGTCATGTTTGTCCTGATCTGAAAATTGATAATAATGGCTTTGAGGTTCGTTGCTATTTTAAGTTTGATAAAAAAAATACCATTCTACTCAAAAACTTACAGCAGTTAAGCGTTTCTAGTATCAAGTTGTTTTGCACGCCTGTCGTAAACTTATTCAAAGCGGCGGCCAAACCCATTCAAGTAACGCATCGTTCTATCTATTACGATCTAGTACCTGATACACGTGCGCTCTTTCAGCATGAAATCTATGAGGTGCAAAAAGTTATAGAGTCTAAACAAAATGATAATCGACTTGATACAGCGTGAGTATCATCCGTTTTATGCGCTCAATCACTATGAGCAGCAAGACGAAGGCCGTTATTACCATGTTAAACGTGACAAGGACATGGCGGAGTTTAAGCAGGGTTTTGAATATCAGATTATGTTCGTCGAAAAAAACCGTGAAGACCTTTCAGGCGCGGTGAGTATGAGCACTTCTTTGCTGTGTACCAATAGAGATCTGCCCGCTCAAGTGGTATTCGGACAAAGCCGCGGTGATCTGTTTAGTGAAGGGATGACGGGTTTTAGTAGTTTGTCGTTATTGAAGCAACCAACCAGAACGGCACGGTTTGAATATACAGGGGAGGAGCGCTGGCGCTTGATTTCTCTGATTAGCTTAAACTTTTTGTCGCTTGCCGCGCAAGACGCAGAACTCATGAAAGAGTATTTGTCACTATATGATATTACGCAATCGGCTTCTAACAAACTATTGGTGGAAGGGATTGTCTCTGTCGCGACCAGTATTGAAGCTCGGCGTATCCAGCGTTTACCGCAACCTGGGTTTGTGCGTGGCACTTTGATTAATATTCAAATTAACAAAAAGAATTTCGCTGGTGTCAGTATTCGCCAGTTTGCCCATTTATTGGCTCATGTTTTCGGCTATCACGCCAGCTTAAATAGCTTTGTTGAGGTGGCCATCAGTGATGCCGTGACCAAAGAGGAGATATATAGATGTCAGCCACGCAGTGGTCTCAGTCCTCTTATTTAACCGACCTCGTTGCAGCGCCTCAAACTTATGAGCTATTGCAAGCGCTTCGTTTGGTTCAGTATGAGATCAACATAGGGCAATGCGCCTATTGAGATACGTTACCGTGCCTCCTTGTCTTTAGCTTATCCGCAAGCTGAAATTGAGTCACTTTCGTTAATTGCCCAAGACAGCATGGACACCAATACGAGTCAGGTAAGCGTTAGGCAGGTAGAAGTCTATCCATCAGTCATTGGATTGACGGGGCCATTATCTGCTTTGCCATCGATGTATACCGATCATTTGGCATCTCGAGTACAACATATAAAAGATAAGGCAGCACCGGCCTTTTTAGATTTGTTTAATCATCGTTTGACGGATCTTTATGTCCAAGCGAGCTGGTTTTATAACTTGCCATTACAGTATGAATTAAACCGCAAAAAAGACAGCTATTTGCTTAGCTTGCGGGCACTGGCGCGGCAACCTAAAAAGATTACGGCAATCGATAGCTTGATTGCTTATGCAGGCATGATAGCCCCAGGACGTCTCACTGCCGATCAATTGGCGCATGTATTGTCTCATTTTTTAGACAGCACTGTGAGTGTGCAGCAGTTTGTACCTGAATGGTTTGATCTGCCAGTAACGGAACAAACGGCGCTTGGCGGTCAGCATGCCACGCTTGGGCTATCGGCATTTTGTGGCGCGCGCGCTGTACAGTTTGATAGCAAGATTAGAATCGTATTTCATCAGCTAGATGATAAACGTTATCTTAGATTGTTACCTGCAGGCGATATGTACCAAGTCATCATCGACTTTATTCGTAAATGGTGCGGGGTGTGTTTGGCGGTCGAAATGCAGCTTGAATTGGATAAGCAATATATTACGCCATTGTCTTTATCTGAAAGTCATTTTGGCGGCTTAGGGCGAGGTGGTTTTTTGGTATCGCAGCCTGCTAACACGCATCACGATGACACCCGCTATGCGTTACCAATTCAGTAAATGATCATTAGGGCTCAGAAGCGGTTTATCAGTAAATATCAGATATAAACTCTATAAATATAATTTTAAATTTCATGTTTAACAGACAATATTTCAAAATCAATAATAATGCTAAGGGAAAAGAGTTATGAGTCAGTTAAAAGCTGTGATTACCCGCTTGAGTCCGAGCTGCCGACAGTGTTTGCAGCAGGCAGCTCGGCTTTGTATTGATAAAGGACATCGCGAAGTAGATACCATTCATTTGCTGCATGAACTCATCGCCACTGCGCACAATGATGTGGCGCAAATATTGAAAGCGAATAAGATTAATCAGCCGTCACTGCTAGCAGAGATCACAGATTTATTGGGCGCGTTTGGTCAGGCAACAGGCTCAACACCGGTCTTTAGTGAGCGTTTGATGGCATTGCTCGAAGATGCATGGGAGCTAGCAAGTAGCCAATATAGTCAAAGTGAGGATAACAATAGCCCACTAGAAATCCGCTCTGGACACATATTGCTGGTGCTTTTGACTCATGAGCGTTATCAATCATTACTTCATGCCCTACCTGAGCAGCTTCAGTATATTGATCGTTTTACGCTAAAAGACGACTATGAGCGTCAATGCCTTGGTAGCACTGAGGGCAGTAGTTCCGCCAAACTCGATAAAAATGGTAATAAAGACAATAAAAATAAAACAGATAATGACAGCGATAATGAGAATGTAGACATCGCGCAAACTGATCAGCCCACACCAGCGCTAGACAAATATACGTACGACTTAACCGCCAAAGCGACTGCTGAGCAAATAGATCCGGTCATTGGTCGTGAGTTTGAGATTCATCAACTGATCGATATTTTAATTCGTCGTCGCCAAAACAACCCAATTTTGACAGGTGAGGCGGGCGTGGGCAAGACTGCCGTAGTAGAAGGTTTGGCACAAAAAATAGTAGCAGGTCAGGTTCCCGACCAACTCAAAGACGTGACGATACGTAGTCTCGATATGGGACTGCTACAAGCAGGAGCGAGCGTCAAGGGTGAGTTCGAAAACCGTTTAAAGCAAGTCATTGAAGAAGTACAAGCGTCTGTACAGCCGATTATTTTATTCATTGACGAAGCGCACACCTTGATTGGGGCGGGTGGTCAAGCGGGTCAAAATGACGCTGCCAACTTGCTCAAACCCGCACTGGCTCGCGGTGAGCTACGAACGATTGCCGCCACGACTTGGTCGGAGTATAAAAAGTACTTCGAAAAAGATGCGGCATTGTCGCGTCGCTTCCAAGTAGTCAAAGTCGAGGAGCCTGATATTGATACGGCAGTGGCGATGATTCGTGGCTTAAGCGCCAAAATGCAGGCGCATTTCGGTATCTTGATAGATGATGATGCGCTACAAGCAGCCGTTGAGCTATCAGCCCGTTATATTAGTGACAGACAGCTGCCTGATAAAGCAGTGAGTGTATTGGATACAGCCGCCGCCCGTGTGAGTTTATCAAAGACTGCTATGCCCAATCAGCTCGACAAACTAAAAGCAAAAGGCACGCAGTTAGAGCAGCATATCAATAATCTCAGTCAGCAGCTTGAGCGTATTGGCGGTGTTGATGAAAAAGAAAAGGTCAGCCAGCAGATAGCGGTGCTTGATGAGCAGCGCCAAGCCAATCAACAAAGTATTATTGATATGACGGCTCGTTGGCAAGAGCAGCGCACGCTTAATGATCAACTTGATGTGCTCAATCAACAGTTGAATAGCAAAATTAAGAGTTCTGATACTCTTAGTGCAAAGGAGCGCTTAGACAAACAAGCCGAGTATCAAGCGATTGAGCAAGCGCTAAAACAGGTACAAGAAGCACATCGACTCATTCATGCCGTATTGGATCGGCAGGTCATCAAGCAAATTATTTCAGATTGGACCGGTATTCCACTTAACGATATGGCAGGCAATGAAAAAAACCACATATTAACCTTGGCGGATACCTTGCAAGCACGCGTCATTGGACAAGACCATTCTGTTGCCGCCATTGTCAAACGTATTCATACGGCCAAAGCACGTCTCGATGATCCCAATCGTCCTCAAGGTGTGTTTATGCTTGTAGGCCCAAGTGGTGTAGGCAAGACAGAAACCGCATTGGCACTATCCGAAGTACTCTACGGCGGTGAGCGTAACCTTATTACGATTAACCTCTCAGAATATCAAGAAGCCCATAGTGTTGCTTCCTTAAAAGGCTCGCCACCAGGATATGTAGGCTATGGTGAAGGTGGCGTGTTGACGGAAGCGATCCGTCGTCGTCCTTATAGCGTACTGTTACTTGATGAGGTAGAAAAAGCGCATCCCGATGTATTGGATTTGTTTTATCAAGTTTTTGATAAAGGCGTCATGGAAGACAGCGAAGGTCGCTTAATCGATTTTAAAAACACCCTTATTTTATTGACCAGCAATATTGGTTCATCGCAGATTATGCAGCAGTGTATCAATACTGACCCTACTAATATTGACTTTAGCCTGCCAGACAGTGACCGCTTAAAACAGGTAATTAATCCGCATTTATACAAAGCCTTTAAACCTGCATTTTTAGGTCGTCTAACGGTGATTCCTTATTATCCATTGACCGATGACGCGCTGGCAGAAATTATTCGCCTCAAGCTTCATAAGATTACTGATCGTATTCGTGACAATTACGACGTGCCTTGTGTCATTGATCCTGAGGTGATTGAGCTGATTTTATCTCGTTGTCATGAAGTTGACTCGGGAGCGCGTAACGCCGATGCCATTATCAGTCATATATTATTGCCACAGCTGGCAAGTCAGCTACTGGCTCATGATGACAGTCAAAGCGTGCTCAGGAAGATTACGGTATTTGTCGATGCCGATGATAACTTTGCTTATCGCCTCGACTGCGATTCTGTTGTGGCGCTCAACCAAATGGCACAATACAGTGAAACCAAAACTGAGGCAGAGAGCGGCTCTAAAGAAAATACTCAGCAGGTGGCAAACGCTCAAGCTAACAACGAGACTGCTTCAGCTACTAAACCGATTAGCAAAAAAACCACTAAAGAGACATCAGTCAAAAAAACAACTCGTAAAAAACCAATTAAGGAAGAATCCCTATAATGAAAAATGATAATTCCTTAATAACCACGATTGACACGCTGATCGCTCCTATTGATGGCAGTCATCATGGCGTGGGAGAGGATTTAATATTTGACCCACGTGTGGATGCCATCATTGCTGCTCGTCAAGAGGATGATCCATTACTAGCGCAAGGCAATTGGGTCACTGAGTTAAAAATTGCCGATTGGGATTTCGTCAAAGAGCAATGTGCAGATTTATTGAGCCGTACCAGTAAAGACATGAAGCTGGCGCTTTGGTATGTCGATGCGCTCAGTCATACCGACCACTTAGCTGGCATCAGTCATGGCATTAGTCTATTACAGGCGCTCAATGAAGAGTACTGGCTCACCATGTATCCGCCACTCGATGGTGAAGAAGACAGCATGGATATCAGGGCAGGACTGCTGTCATGGTTTGTAAAAACGCTAACCGATGACCTTAAACAGTTGTCCCTCTCCGACACCAAGGCTGGTAGTTATAATTATAATTATTATCTAACCGCGCGTGATCATGATAAGCAGCGTCAGCAAAATCCCGATGGTGAAACGCCTAATCAATTAATACTGAGTGACTATAACCATGCCATAAAAAATAGTAGCGATTTATGGCAACAGACACTAATGACCAATCTCATGACCGTCATTGAGCAATGGCAGACGCTCACCGATCAGCTGAACGACCTCATGGGTATGGATGCGCCCGTGTTTGCGCCAGTGACGGATTTATTGGCAGCCCTTAGTCAGCATCTGCGCTCATTGCTTCCAGAGTCTGCCATCAATGCAGACCATACTGGTGAAGACAATGTCGCTAATGTTGTAGACAGTGAAGAGGCTGTTTTGGATAACGATGGACAAGCGAGTAACCCCACAAACGCTAAGCCAACCAGCTTTAACCCGAGCAATCGCGATCATCAAAGTAACCGTCGTCAAGCGCTTAAGTTATTGGGTCAAATTCAAGATTACTTTGCGACTAATGAGCCGCACAGCCCAGTGACTTTTCTTTTAGGCCGAGCGATTGATTGGGCGGATATGCCACTGGATCAGTGGTTGACCCACATCATCAAAAATGAAGATCAATTAGCGATGCTCTCTGACATGATCGGTATTCAGCCAAAACGAGAATCCTCTGACGATGGTTATTGATATCTAAGCATTTAGTGCCTTATTTATATTATAGGTAAGGGGCTAGAGCACGTGTTCACGTTTAACTTGTTGGCTTTTTGATTTTAGTATTTAAATCTTTGGACTGATAGTAAAGGGCTTATCATGGTATGGACTCAAACAAAGCGGCACTTACAAATCAGCAGTGACCATCCTGATATCGCGACCAGTCTTGTACAGCAGGCGGATATCATTGAGAGTTTACTGGGCATGTCACTCCCGAGCAGTGTTTGGGATACGCCTACGCTTATGCCAGTGCCGAGTGACTATCCAAGTCCTTATCATCATGACCAACGTGCTCAAAGTTATAAAGAGCGTCAGCTTGCGCTATACTGCGGTTACCGCATGAGTATTACTTTATTGCATCCACAAGCGGGACTCAATATCAAAGGCTGGCTAGGGCAGATGCTTTCGGTTCAGTGGCTTACTGGTGATATGGCACTGCCACATCAAACTCGTCACGGTATAATCACAGAAGTGGTTGCCCTTGGGAGCAATAGCGGCATGGCAGCTTATCGTATTGTCTGCG
Source organism: uncultured Gammaproteobacteria bacterium (assembly GCA_963744895.1). Taxonomy (GTDB): domain Bacteria; phylum Pseudomonadota; class Gammaproteobacteria; order Pseudomonadales; family Moraxellaceae; genus Psychrobacter. The sequence continues at coordinate 659,124 of CAVUUW010000002.1, read as the reverse complement.
AGCCTGCATTAAACCAGTTACGTCTCTCTAGCCACAATCGTCGTTATCATCACCTTAGCCTCAGTGAGCTTATCACTGATATCGTAAGGCCTTATGAGATGGACATTGAGATTGACGAGCGGCTGAGTGATTACCATATTCAGCACAGCGTGCAATACAATCAAACGGATTTGGCTTATTTAACTCAGTATCTTGCTTTATATGGCGTTACAGGCTACTACCGTCATGACATAGACAAACATACTTTGGTCTTACTGCCAAATGACGCCGAAGCATTGCGTCCAGATGCTAATGAAGTCCGTAGTATATTGAGCCAAAACCCAGCCAATCTTGCCGACAGACAAGACCGAATCACTAACATTCATCCGCGCATTGCCCAGCACACTCAACAAACCGATATTCATCGTTATGACAATCGATTGATGAGTACTTATACTGGTAGCAGCACTAGTGAACAACCGATTGATTCGAGTAGTCCAAACAATCATACCCGCTTCCTACATAGCCATACTCGCTTCGATGATGACAGTCTGGGTGAGCTTGCTACTCGTTATCAAAAAAATGCGCAACAGCTTGCTAACGTAGGTAGCCTCGCTGGTAATATCCGTCATCTTAATCTACCAAGCGCGCACTATATCGATGGTAATCCTTATGTGACAGAGCCGATTAGCCTGACGTCTATTCATCATCGCATTAACAATCATATCCCGGCAGATTGGCTGGGCAGTGCGCCCTTTAACCCAATGACGTTGCAGCCTCATTTGACTGATAATGATAACCAAAGTGAGGACGACAGTGATAATAATGTCAATCATATCACTGTTTGCTACCTGCCATTTCCGCATCATCACCATATTCCTTTTGGCGAACAGTTAGCTAAGATTGGACAACCGCATCCCAGCCTGACTGGTCTGATGAGCGCCAGCGTCATTGATACCAATAGCAGTGCCATTACCATCGACCGTAACCACCGTGCTCATATTCGCTATCATTGGCAGCAAGATGAAGGCGGACAGGATAATAATAGTGACACGTCTCACTGGGTACCTATTGCTAGCCATCTAGTTGCCGATCATATGGGACAAACCCATCCACTGCGGCATGGTCAACAGGTCTTGATCGACTTTATCGGGGGTGATATTAACCATCCTATCATCATCGGTAGCACCCACAATGGTCAAGGTAATTCTGATGCTCAACACAATAGTATTGCCAGTGACACAGACTTCATTGATGCGACCAGTCCCACATGGTTCATTAATCAAAGCCATGCCCATCCCATAGATGGCATCAAGACCCAAAGTATCGACTCAAGCCGTACGGGAGATACGACCAAAGACAGTCTCGCCAACGGCTACAACCAGCTCATGTTTGATGCCCATCCTGAGAGTCCGCAAATCAATGTCTATAGTACAAGCTACCAAAGCAGCCTGACTATTGGTCATCTATACCAGCATACCGACCACACGCGAGGCCTTGCACGTGGACGTGGCATCAGCATAGAGACTGAGGCCGCCGCCAATGTACAAGGCAGCAAAGGACTGCATATCAGTAGTCGGCAAGCAAACCCTTCATCAAACTCTCACATGAGTCATGACAGTCATAGCAAACTACAAACCGCCGATCAGCATCAACAAGCGTACGAGCAACTCGCCAATACCCATCAGCCTGTCGGATTGGGCAGCGGTGCCAATAACAAACCAAATGGTAGCCAAAACCAAGAAGATGCTCAAACGCCATTTATTAAGTTTAGTAAAGATACTAATGACACGGCATTAAGTGAATCTGGACAATGGCAACAGTCGCATCTGCTTATCGACTCCCAGCGTCATCTCGCCATGCTCAGCGGACAGCATAGCCAATTTACCAGCACCCAGAATACGCATAGCCACGCTACGGAAAGCACTCATCATCACAGCCAAACACAGATGAATCAGCTGGTCGCAGGTGATATTCATTACTACGCCAACAAAGCGCAAATCCATACCGCCGCGCATGGTGATGTCACCATACAAGCGCATCAAAACCAGATGCGACTTGATAGTGAGCAAGTACTGCGTATCCATAGCCGCGACAGTATTGAAATTATCGCGCCTGACACGCTGACATTAAAAGCGGCTGGTAGCGGCATTGAGATAGCAGGCGGTAATGTGACGTTTATCACGCCAAGTCAGGTGGGCTATAAGGCGAGTAAGGTGGATTGGGGTAGTGGGGGTGGTGAGGCTAAGGAATTAGTGATGAAGCAAATGCAGTTTGAAGCTTGTGAGAAGTTAGGTCAAGATAAGGCAAAACAGGGCGGAGCCATTTAATGCAGCTTTTCGATTATGAAGAATGTGAACAGATTAAGGAAACCAACTTATATCAGAGCCGTCTAAGAGAGATCAAAGCTTGGTTAGAGTCTAAAAATGATAAAACTTCTACTATAGCTGTATTACTTGATAGTAATATTTATGATCCCTTAAGTATTATTGAAAAGTGGGGCTTTCAAACTAGCAATTTGCAAGTCAATACTTTACCGGTTATTCACCCAGAGCAACCTATTCCTTTAAAATGGTTAGTTTTAGATACAAGTTTTTCAGTTGATGAGCAAATACTAGAGCTATTATTACTTATTAGTATTTATGAAACGAAAAAATGGCGTAGTGGAAATGATAAATATGGAGTGAGTGTTTGTTTATGGAGTAAAAATCCAAATGTTGTAAGAAAAAATATTATGTCTTCCTATACGAAACTTGGACTAATAGATTTGCCTACGGATAGTATTGCAGAAGTTAAGAAGCATTACTTACGCTATTGGGATCCTAGAGTATTTATCCATCTAAAAAGTATACTTAGTAGCAGTCAGTATCTGCTCTACAGATATTATCTAATGCCATGTCTGTATATACAACATAATTTATTATGGGAAATAAATCAGGAAAAATTAGACAACTTATCAGCCGATGAAAAAGTTTTTGTCAAAGACTTTAAGAGTAATGCAGTACGAGGTAAGTTAATAGTAAACCGTACTCAGAAAGATGAAATTAGTACAGTTGGCTTAATTAATCAGTGCTTAGTTTTAGCATATAAATCAAAAAATAAATTAGTTAATCCAGATATGTTAAATAACAATGAAGTCATACAGTCAATAAGAGAATATATAAAAATTTCTGTAGGGCAAGGAGTTAAAGAGTTAAAGCATCAGTATATATGGGTATTATTATCATTGACAGTACATCCAAATTTCTATCTACATCAAAGAGTGCAAATAGCGATTAAAAACAAAAAAATAAGCTTTACAGAAAAAATGCAGACTATAAATAACGAAGATTGGGAAATTATTAAACGAGCAGATTACTAATTAAATAGTTCAAGTATATCGAATTAGAAGGTCGTAATATGGGTATCTTAGATAGTATTTTTAGTGCAGAAGAACAGATTGAATCAACTGGAATCGATACAAATTCTAGCTTATGTCAGGATTGCAAAAACAAAGGTATCCCAATACTACCTATAGTTGGTAGAAAAATGCTATCTACCGATAATCACATCAATCAGCAGCATAGAGTTGGGGAAAGTGTAAACTTAAATACTCAGCGTCAAAAAATTACTCAAGGTTTCATTTATGTTTATTATGAGGACAAAAATCTTTGGGAAGGCTACCAGGCAGATAAAAATAGTTGCATCAGGCGTATAAACTTAGACAGTTCTCCGGACTTAGAAGCAATAGATTTTGGATGTAATGTGTCGGGTCACAATGATAAGCTCAAATTCATTACGCTGAATCCAAAACATGGTAGTAATGTCTGGATTGCTTATAGTATTTATCCATGGACAGAGAAAGTTAGAAAACGATATTCCAAGGATGGTTATAGGGCAGGTAAACTTACGAAGTCAGCGACTGAGATGCGTGCTGATCGAATGATGCATTTAAACCTCGGGCAGACTCAGGTTCGTTCCTTGAATGGTAATGCTGACTATAACGTTTTAGAGCTAAATAAAAGTCAGCAAATGCTTATTTCAAATAAAGGTTTGAATCTCTCTTATGAAAGCTTGAACATAGAAGTCGATAATTATTATATTAAAGAGTTGGAAAGTCTCAACTCACAAAGTGGTGCCAATAAAATAGACAAAGCTATCTTTGAGCAAATGCAATTAGTTAATCTAGAAAACGATCCATATTTGGCTATATTTGAAGATCCAGTAGGTGATTTTGCAATATTAAATAACCAGCGTAATTATTGTGTCGACGTAGTAGAAACTATTAGGCAGTCAGGTGTGCATAAGGATAAGGTTGGAAATCCGAGCCAAGAAGAGTTTGAACACAAACTGACGATGGCAGGATTTATAGATGGAATTTTAATCAGTGCTGGAATGTTAGGAAGTCAAAAATATAAACGAAGACTAAAATTAGATGAATTTGAAGCTTATAGAAGCATACATAAAAGCATTGAAAAATTTCAAGAAAGTTATCTTGTTTTTGACGAAATTATGGTTCAAAAGCTAAAAGATGATAACTGTATTTGGAAGTATATCCAAACCTATGATTTTGATGGTGAAGACGTAAACAGCATTATTCATCATAGAGATATGATTCTAAGTAGCTTTCTAGGATCGGGCACCGCAGATTTTTATGAAGCGTTGGGTATGGATAGTATTCAACAGTCTGGTACGCTGATACAAGTGGGAGATTGGATACTAAACACCTTATGTAATTTACAACCAGAGCTTGTCTCAGCAATTCTTAGCCACTCTCAAAATAATATAAACTCTGATAGGCTTTATGATGTATTGAAAGGTGATATCCAATCCTCTCTGTTATTTTTGACTGAATATCTTGAACAGAATGGCGATAAGTATAATAAATTATATACTAAGCTCAGAGGATATAGATTATCAGAAGAAACTGCTACTGCTATCAGTCTGCTAATTTCTCATGCCTATCAGTCGGTTTTAACAAATCAGCGTAAACGCCAAAAAGGTACGATTCCTAAAGCTAAGGTTCAAAGCATTACAACGGCTATGCAAAGCTTTATGTTGAGCAATAGTGGTGAGGTTGCGATACCTATTACTGTGAAAGGCAAAGTTAAGACAATTTTTGACAATTTAAAGGGGGTTAATGGTGCGCATCTGTATGAAAATTACACCAATAATGTAGAAGGTAATAAATTAGGAACTAATAAGCAACCTATTAATGTTCACGATATGAGAAATAGAAGTGGCGTAGCTGTACAAACTGAAGCTTATCATACCTTTACCTTTTTTGTTAGTGCACAATACAAAGAAGGTATCATGCTAGATAACAGTACGCTAAAGGCCCTTGGTAAAGAATCAAATCGACCTCTAGTAAATCTAGTAGAAGCAGAGATTCGTAAAGACCCGAAAACGATTCATTTACAGTTAGAAGTTGATAGAATTAATAATCGCTTAGAAAGCTTGAACACTTTGACACCGTCTGTTGGTATTGCCTTAAGTGGTGGTTTGATCTTTTTACAAACTCGGGCTATGTTTGCAAATCTAGAAGCAATGGGTCGAGATGTATCGCTATCGCAGAACATGGAGTTAGGCTCAGCTGCTATAGGTGCTAGCCTTATGGTAATGAGTGCTTCTGTTGAGTTGGCAGCGAATATCACTCAGCTAAGTGCCGTCACCAAAGAGCTACAGATAAAAGCGGCACAAAGAAGCCTACTAGCAGCAACTATTGGTATGTTTGCTGGGATAGCAGAGTTGGGTTACTTATATCTCTATAGTAAAAATCATAGTAGTGTACCTGGACGTTATTTAGCAAGTAATGGGATCGCAGTATTCACTTTCTCAGTCGCTGGGCGTGCGCTCGCTGAAGTTATGGCAAAAAGAACAGGTGCTCGTCTCGGGGTAATGTTTGCCTTTAGTCAAGCTGGCGGTATTGCCCTGTTTGCTAATCCTTACTTCTTGGCAGGGGTTATGATAATAGGATTGGGTGTTAGTTTGTGGTCATACTTTAAGATGAATGTCTATGATGATAGTGCTGATAATCTAACGAATATTGACTATTGGCTAGACTTTGGTAAGTTTGGTAAGCGTGCTTTTCTGACAGCTGACTATATCAATCAAAACTCCTATATAGATCCTGACTCAGGTTCAGTAGTACCTTCTTTTCGTGATGCAGCTTCTGAGGTTGCTGCTCTAGCCATAGATATGAGAAAAAATGATATTGAAATTATTATTAAAAACAGTATAACGAGCACATGTACTATAACGGTAGAAATCACCTCATACCTACCCATTAGTGAAAAAGACATCATCAGCTATGAAATAACAACATCCTATAAGCCTAAACCTAAAGACTACATGTTTTACTCTGAGGTTGATGTTTCTTCTTATTTTAAAGATGATGTAACTATTAACGGTTCTATCCCTTTAAAAAAAATACTTAAACTCGAAACTCAGGATGATGTTTTTGCACGTATTGGCCAAATTTCTAGTGAAAATGAAATTGGTAAAGCTCAGTTACCAAAAGGATTATCAAGTTATAAATATACTCAAACGGAAGGTGGATATAAGCTCTTACTGAATTTTGTGATCTATGAATCAAGCTTCCATTTTTACAGGGTTGATTTCAATTTAGTTAATGCTGCCTATGATAGAGAGTCTGGTACTACCTATACCCAGAAAAGATCTAAGTCTAAAACAGTAGAGAAAAAACCTTATGTACCAATGCGAGATCGATAAAACTTTACTTACCTTTACTGATTGAATGCGAATAGTGAGCCACTCTAGATGGATGTTCTACCTACCCAAGATACAGCAAGTATTACCTTACTACCTCGACCTTACAGCGATGTTGTGGATGTTGAAACAGACAATCCGAACATGCTATATGTGGCAAAAGATGTACGAGGCATCACCCCTTATGCCTTAACCTTTAATGATATCGGTAAAAGTATGCTAAATGAGGGGGGGCTGGTACTAGTTCTGATGTTATTATTCGGTGGTGTATTGTTTCTACCAATGACATTTGAGTTATTTATTTCATTAGACTATTGGGATTTTTTACTTGCTTTAATTTTTAATTTAATGGCATTTGGCATTCCCTTTATCATGATACGCAAAGTCTCTAAACTCACCGATAGCGATGTACCTATAGACGCCTTTGATAAAGTTGGCCAACGCATTTTGCAATATGATGTTACCCAAGAAGATGGCAAAATACAAGTAGACTACCACGGCATCAATGAGTTGCCCTATCAAGACATTCATGCCAGTGTCAAAAGCGTCAATATCGTTAGCGCAGGCGGTATGAGTAGAACTTACTTCTTACAACTTAACTGGCTAGATGATAGTCGTAACATTGTCAATCAATGGGTATCCTCATTCCCCGCGACATCCGATGCTTATGCCCGAGCACAGTGGCAGTTCATCCGCAACTATATGGAAAAAGACGCCAATAGCCTACCGTCCATCATTCCCTTTGACCCGCCAAAGACGACCAACGAGCATAAGTTATACCTCTATACCGACAGCATCTTACCCAGCTATGGCGTCACCCAAAACTTTAAAATATGGCCGTGGTATATTCCGTTACTAATACTACAAGCTTACGTCAAACTTGGTAGTGGGTGGGTACAATCAAAAGGCCATAACATCATTAATGAGCCGCAATATCAACATTTACACTATCCTCAGGATAAGCCTAATCCATATCTTGATCCCAACATAGATCCGTATCGCATCAAGGTCATAAATAACCAAAGTCAGTGTTTTCTATGGCGCTGGCGCATTATATGGATATTACATACGCTAATAATCATATTATTTTTTGTGTTCATGTTCAGTTTATAAGGAATGAGAAAATAACCATCTTACCTACCCAAGACACAGCAAGTATTATCTTATTACCTCGACCTTCCAGTGATGTTGTGGATGTTGAAAGAGATCATCCAAATATGTCCTATGCAGCAAAGGACTGCATATCAGTAGTCAGCAATCAGACCCCTCAACCGAATCTGGACAATGGCAATAGTCGCATCTGCTTATCGACTCCCAGCGTCATCTTGCCATGCTCAGTGGACAGCATAGCCAATTTACCAGTACCCAAAATCAAAATACGTACAGCCATGCCACAAAGAATACTCACCATCACAGTCAAACGCAAATGAATCAATTGGTGGTAGGCGATATTCGTTACTACAGTAATAAAGCGAGCTTAAAGCGGATACGAAAGACGATATCATAGCCATAAAAATAGGTATAGATTTGTTTGAAAATTTTCATCTTGCAACATATGTAACTGAATATTTAATATTGAAAATATTAGATTCTACAGCTAGGTCAGACTTGCCATATTCTAAACAGACGTATTTATGTTATGCATAGCGAAAAAAAGGAATGATAATGTGTTTAAATAAAAAGTTAATAAAATACATAGTAATTCCAAATATGCTACTTGCTGTAAGCAGCCTATTCGGATGTATGCATACAAATTCTTCAAACAAGATTTTTTTGAATAATAAAACCAGCTTTACGCTTTATACTTCGAAGTTTGAGACCGAAGATAGTGATACTGAGATTACTTTAGAAGAAATGGAATCGGAAAAACGTATAGTTCTAAATGTCAACGAAAAAGATATTTATTATGTCAGTGATTATGTTCTATTAGCGGATTCTCTCGTTAATATTGATATTATGTGGCATGTTATTGATGAGGATATTGAAGGAAAGCCCATGTACAAGAGTCAGGGGGAGGCCTTTAATGTCTCAGAAAAAGGTTTTTGTAGCTACGAAATCGATATCTATGATACTCATACTGAAGTTAGAGGGCTAGACGAAGGGTCATGTGATAAAAAGATAATACGTAATGAAAATTTATGAGAGGTCGTAGAGTCTATTAAACTGAGTGCCAGTACGATGGTAACTGGTCACTTAAACATACATTAAAGCAGTTTGTTCGTGCTGTGGTTGGTGAGGATATCAACCTTCAGGATAGTTAAATGATAGACATTAATGGCAGGAACGCTTTTGCAAAATTATCCTATAAGGAAGTCAATAAAAAGCTAGATGATAACTTTAGCATGGGTTTAGGCGAAAGGTTTCAAGAGATTCGTGATTTTAAGTGGTTAGATAAAACGCATCATTGTGACGTACCACTTTATCCGCAGCGCACTATTGTGCAATTTAATTCAACTTACCTGGAGCTACTAGACCGTCAGGATATTACTATTACTATTGCTAAAGAGTGGTTCAATAAGTCTTGTGACAATGGCAATGAAGAAGCTTGTGAGAGTTATCAATTATTAGATTAAAGAAAAACGGTATATCAAAAACAATGAATAACTACATCATCAGACCGCAAGAGATTTACTTATTAGAGCGCTATAGCTCACCCGCTTACTTTAAAGAGATGCGCGATACCTTTGCGAATATGTTAGAAGCTGCTGAATACGCATTAGAGCTGTTCGTCAATGATTTGCCCTTTGATTACCGTACTCGTCCTATTAACAAACAACCTGATATCGTCTGGGGCGAGCGGGTATTGTCAAACCTGCGTGATACTCTAGACAGCTTAAATGTTGGCTATCAAGAGCTGTTAAATGGCGATTTAATAGCAATAAGATATGGTGGTAATGTTGAGAGTGATTTTCGCGCTATCAGTATGGATTATGATATCGACTGGATGCCAGAGCAGCAACAATTGGATTATGAGAAGTGGCGTCAAGAGGCGAGTTTGCGTGCCTTCAATATGGAAATAACCAGTTATTTTGGTTGGTGTATTGGTGATTTAATGGAAGATTATAGTACTGAATCTCGAGGGCCGCTCAACCCACCTGAATCATGGCCTATTTATCGCCTCAATCCTCAATATAGCGTTGAATTAGATGAAGTTGTCCCTGTCGCAGGTATTTATGTTCCAGATAGAGAAGATGCGAGTGCCCAAGTGCTATTAGATGGCATGTTGGCAAATGAAGCCTATGTCGGTTATGACCCAGAAACTATGCAAGCGGTCGGCATGGCTCCTGTCACTTGGATGCTCGTTGAGCGCATTGCGGATAGTGGTGGCGGTATCCAGAATGTCGCGCCAAAACGCTTACGCTGCGAGTCGGGTAAGCCCTGTCCACAGACTGGTCACTGGTGGTCACCATCCAGTCAGGATGTTAAACACTTTGAAGCAGGTGACATCATGCCAAAGATGAGACGACTTGAATGGAAAACCATTTGGTATTTTAATGAGACCAATCAGTTAAACGGTTAAGATAACTTACACCTTATCAATTACTAATAACAAACGAGCTTTATATATGTTAAATCGTTCAGTTTCACAGGCTACATTTAGGGTATGGTTGTGGGTGTTTGTACTGTTTGCGCTAGGAGTTAGTCAGTCGCAACTCACTATTGCTGCTGATACTTCTTACACTGATAATACGTCTAAAAATGCAGAAGAACTCAGACTGGAGTATCTCGAAGAGCTTGCAAAGGAATACGATAAAATTTACAACTCTGAATTTGCTAGAAATCCTGATGATATTCCAATCAGTGAGTATGAAGGAGGGACTGACCGATATTTTGGAGATTTAGTATTAAGAGGTGATGAGCTTATATTAGAAGTTTCAGGCGGTAAGCTACTTATTATCACTAAAAACGAGCGTCAAGAGCAGCTCAGACAGCAGTTAATAAAGTTTGTATCAGAGCATAGTGATGTACCAGTTAGAGTTGGCATACAAGGTTTGATAAATACTGAGAGTGATAATGATCTAACAGCAGAGAGCTTGGATGAGCTTGTGCTTGTGAATTACAATGGATTAAAAGCCAATGCTACTCATAGTCTTTCTAAGATGCTTAGCATAATTGACGATGAAGAGTGAAGTTGTATTCATAATATATACAACATACTTCAAATTTTTTCTTTCTAGAATCAAGCTTGCGATTTCATACCGGCTACTGTAGATGCCTTGAGATTACTTTTTTGAGATACTGCGGCAGAGAACAAAACCTATATCAAGCGACATTCTATAACTCTACCAGCTATGAACCCGTTGCTAATAATATTACGTCATTAGCCATTGAGAAATTACTACCTATAGTGACAAAAAAAGAGGCTGAAAAAGAATCGGAACCTCAGTTTATTATTGATACGCAGTTATTAAAGTTTGAACCGCAGAATATCAATAATGCAAAAGTGATTGTGACCTATACGCCCGATACCAGTCGCAATCCATCATATCCTTTAAAAGATATTAGCTACTTAGATAATAATAAATATTAAGTATATATACCATGATCCTACCCATACCCCCCATACCTCCTATCGGTAAAATAATCAGTCGTCCTTACGAAGGTACGATACCTGATTTTAAAGAAAAGCAAAATAGTGTCGATAGACTAAGTAATATTATCCATGAGGTCAATCCAGACTATCTACTGTTTCATCCAGTGATTAATTCTATTCAAAATTTATGGCTTTTAGCCTCCTATGGGGCGGCATGGTTGTTTGGACAAAGTCTATTTATATTGTTGTTTGTGTCGTTTAAATACTTAATAATTGAAGAATTCGAACTGATAGTCTTATTTCCAATTGGAATGATTATTCTGTTTTTAATATTAATTGGCTTTGCTCCTTTATTAACATTTAAGCAGCTTGTCGTTAAAAAATCTCGATATAATAAAGTCTTATTGCTAAAGCAGACTCAACAAATTGCTTATTACGAACACAATCGCAAGCAAGCATCTATCTTTCACCTAATCAATTACAAAGATATCACTGCCTCAGTGAGACGTAATGAAGGCTTAGTTTATGAAGTTCTTAATTTGCACGTTATCGATGAGTCAACAGGGGATTTGATACACTCTATTAGTTTTGAAGATATGCGACTTAATCCTTACGACCAATGGTCATTTATTCGCACTTACATGGAGCGCCCAGCGGATGAGCTACCATTAAACCCAGAGTTTGCGCAAGCTTGTCCAACTGATATGAGTCAATCATTATTTGCCTGCGCTGATATTGCTCAAGCTTCCAAAGAGTATTATCTTAAAAATCCCACTCATGAATTTCGTCTTGGCGATTGGGGTAGATGCTGCACAATCAGCTATTTAGACCTAGCAGAGGGTAATATCTATCAATCTAGTGCTAACCCAGCACTACATCCTGAGATACAGCGTCTGCTGATATGGGATGGTCACAATAACCCGTATAACATATTGCCTGTCACACCTGAGCGCCACGCAGCTTTTGCTAATCAAAACCAAGCCGTTAAACGCAAATGGTATTCAGGAATTGCAATTAATGCGGCGTGGTTTATCGGTTCGATACTGTATGTGATGTTGGTGATTGCTTAATAAAAAGTGCAATAAAAAAGTCGACACCACTTGGTATCGACTTTTTTGTATTGTCTCATAGTATTTACATACCAATCTGAGTGACCAAAAAGTAGATAATCGTGCCGATATAGTTGCCGACGACATAACCGACCGTACCGATGACTAAAATAGGGCCGACCAGTTTTGTCCAGCCTTTACTAATTGCCAACGCCGCTGCCGTAGTCGGTCCACCGATATTGGCATTACAGGCAAGTACAACTTCTTCAATATTAAATTTGAATAGTTTACCGATACCCATGGTAATGGCCAAATTGACCATCGCAATGATAAAGACAAAGACGAATAATAAGGGTGCTTTGGTTACAATCAAGCTGATGGAGGCTGGGATGCCGATGACTACGAAGAAGAGATAAATACAATAAGTACCAAGCTCCTGACTACCGCTTAGTTTTTCAAAAGTGCCTTTAAAGAGAGAAGCCACGATAAAGGTAATCGTGGTCAACAATAAGTATTTATCAGTAATGAGGTTGATCATCAAATCACCGATAATATTATCGCTGGTACCTAATACCGCTTTTAATAATGCAGACAATTTGAATGAAATCAAAACAATGAGCATAGAGCTTGCTAAACAGATTGCAATGTCCTTTAACGATATGAGATTGGGCTTCCAATAAGCCTCGGACAGTGTGCGACTGCTTTGCATTGCTGGATCTTTTTCAATCTCATCAGTATGCGGTGAGCCCCATATGCGACGAATAATAGGTATACCAGCCAATCCAATGAGTACTAAAAAGTAAAAAGCCATCATCATATTGTCAGCGACGATTGTAGCAGCATTAATACTTTCGCTCGGCTCTAACTTGGCAGACATAGCAGCATAGTTCACACCGCCACCACTATAAGAGGCTGAAATCATCCCACTGACTTTATCTAAATCAGGTATGTAATGTCGCAGCGCCAAAAAAGCAATGACCGTACCGATCATGGTTGCCATAGATGAGGTTAAAAAAAGTAATAATAGCTTCCAACTTTCTTTGACCAGCGACTGTATGTTGGTCTTGAAGAGTAGTAAGGGGATGGCAAGCGGGACGATATAGCCCCAAACAATGTCATAAGTAGGCGCATCTGTTGGAATAATTTTTAAGTTTGAAGCCGCAATAGCGATCAACAAAGCAATCACTGCACCGGGTATTTTACTCGCCCATTTATAGCGTTGCTCAATGAAAATTGCTGAAGTGGCAGCAACCAATACAAATGTCCATAATGCTAAATGATCATCTGCTTGAATAAGTGTTTCCATAATGTCCCTCCATGAACCAAATACGAATGCTATTCAACTAAATGCCTGAACCATTAAGAAGCCGCAGATTCCCAATGAGCCGCTCCATAAATAGCATGATTTTGCTGATTGTAATGTGCCCAAAGTGGGTTGCCATAGTCGAAGTGCCACCATTCTGTTGGTAAATTGCTAAAACCAGCGGCTGTCATCACTGAATACAATAAACGCCTGTTTGTACAAGCCGTGTGCTCAGGTTGGTCTTCATAAAAATGTGTATATGACCGTTCGGTTGGTTCATCAAAATCGGCACCCATGTCTAACCATTCACCAGTTGCTACATCAAACAACGTGATATCTACAGAGCCACCTGTTAAGTGAGGACTTATAAAATTTGGACCGACTGGCGCGACAAAGTCTGACAAAATGTCTTGTTGATCAGACATACTTAGATTCGGATACTTGGCTTTTATGATGTCGCCTATTTCTTCTTGCACAGCTTTTTGGACCGCTCTTGAGCGCCAAGCATCAAGTACGACAATACCCAGATGATCAGGAAGTAGGTTTGCCGCTTGTTGCAGCTTTTGAATAACAGAGGATCTAGCGACACAAACATCAATGGCATGCGATATATTTTGATCAAAATATATGGGAAATTGTTTTAATTTTTCAGTGTTTGGAATGATTTGTAGCGACTCATCTGCTTCAATAACGGGGATTGCTTCTATATTTTTCCACTGGTGTTGAGGAAGTTTAGGGATAGGAGTTACAAACATTTTTTTCTCACATTAACGGGTTTGCTTTGTATTCAATAGACAATTCCACCAAGCTCATAGTCAAAGTTTCTAAAAGAGTAGTAAGACAATCACTATCAAGATATACCGTTAGAGCAAATATGATAGGAAGGCAGGCTTGCAAGAGTTAGTTGAAATATTTATATAACCAATTTTGTTGTTGGGGTTTAATGCTCAACAGACAAATGGATCATCTAATGTCTAGATAAAAGCCTTATCAAAAATACGGTTTTTATCTTATATGGATTTTAAGAAGAGAGTCAATGTTCTCTTATGAATTATAAATTTTTACAAGGTAACTATTTAGAATAAGACATGTTGCCATTTCTAAATAACAACATTCATTAGGAATTTCTTTTAGTCTTACCTATTTAAATATTGTATCTTTGCATCGCATAAGTACTGGCATCAATTTAGAGGCGGTTAGAAAATCGCATTGATGTTTCTGACTATCATTATTACCCCGCTAACGACCATCAATATAAGCAGCATGATTCTAAATTGGCTGATACTCATTCCTGCCAAAAAGCGTTTGCCAATGATATTGCCGATGACAGCGCCCAGTCCCAATACGAGACCATACACCCAAAGTTTGGCAGTGAGCAAACCAAAAAAAGCGTAGCTCACGATTTGTATAATACCCACAAAAAAAGAATTGGCTGTTTTGGTAGCAATAAGATTTTCTTTTTCTAGTCCGGCATTCATATAAAAAGGATTGAGTATGGGACCAAGACCACCCACCAATGTGCTCATAAAAGCAATGACGAAGCCCAAGGGTATAAAGCCTACTTTGGGCATATCGAATGTTTTACTTACCTTGCCAAATTTATATTGAAAAATAGTAGACACCAAAAATGCACCGACCAATAACTGAATCCAATTCGCATCTAAACGACTAAAGATCAATGCTGCCAGCCATGCGCCTACGATAGCACTTGGTACATAGTATTTGGTCAGTGACCAGTCAATATCATGCCAGAATAGGTACATCCGTGAGCCATTACTAATGAAGGTAGCCAAGTTGATCACAGGTGGCGCAGCTGCTGCCCCAATCATCCAAGAAGTAATGGGTATAAGTAATATGGCGCCACCACCACCTGATATCACAGAGATGATAAAAGCAATCATGCCAGCGACAAACAAGCTGATTAAATGCCAATTTGGAATGGTTTGTAATAGGTCTAAAACAGTGGACAATATAAAATCCTCTTCCATGAGTGATATCGAGTAATGATCTTGTACATATCAAATGCACAGTTTATAAAAAGACCTTGCTGACGAGGTGATAGAGTAGATAAATTTAATCAAACCAACCTAGGTTTTTAGAAGGGACTGAAAGTATTGCTAGAGTATTAATACCAAAATCATTAATAATAAAGGCAATGATGCGATGTTTTCTACCGTATAGCAAGCTTTACAAGTTAGGGTTTTAACAGTCGTATTCTCAACAGATTGTCTTTTAAAAAATCGGTAATAATAGGATCTGACATAAACGCATAAAAACTATATTGTCCCAATTATTATGTCTAAGAGAAGCTTAAAATGCACACGCACAAAAAAGCCCAAACGCTTATGACGCTTGGGCTAATCTGTACTGCTATATGGTACCCGGAGCCGGACTTGAACCGGCACGCTATTGCTAGCGAGGGATTTTAAATCCCTTGTGTCTACCAATTTCACCACCCGGGCAAAACTTGTGTTATCTAAAATGTAAACTAGTCGATAGACCATCTAGTTACTAGATAAGTGGTCGCTATTATAATCGGTTGGGATAATAATGCAAGCCAAAATTAACGTAAAGTTAATAAATAATTGGAGGCTGGAGTCGGAATCGAACCGGCGTTAACGGAGTTGCAGTCCGCTGCATGACCACTCTGCCATCCAGCCAATCAAGGTGGACTATATTAGCAAAAATATACCAAATTACAAGTCATTTTTTAGCTAAAAGAAGGTTATTTGTTCTCTTAGAGGAATTTAACCGTTATTTGGCGTCATTAGCACGATAAATAAGCTTTATTGATTAGCCCTTGACTGTTTATCTAGCAATCAACGATCAGATCAATACTGAGAAACAGCCTCGCCATAATGTCTGATTTTCTTTGATATGGCAATGAACCTTTGGTTTAGGACATATAATATTTCTAAAAATTACTATCGTGTCCTAATGACCTGAATAGTAGGTCACTCTGTCATGACGTAAAAATCCAGCCACACCTAGTCCATAACGCTCAGCGACACGAACGGCTGTGCTGGTAGGAGCGGACATGCCAATTAACCAAGGTATGCGCCCGCGAATGGATTTTTGCACCAGCTCAATTGATAGGCGTGAGGTCATAAGCACACAGTTCGCTTCTAATTTTTGTCGCAGCTGCCAGCCAATCAGTTTATCGAGAGCATTGTGCCGGCCTACGTCTTCAAACAGATAGAGCTGTTGATTATGTATGGTCGCTGCCGCATGTACCGCACCAGTTAATTGATGCGTATGTTGCAAGGCATCGACCTGTTGCCGCATGTCTAATAGATACTCAAGACTTGGCACTTTTTGCTTGATATTTGAGCTTTTTGGATAATCAGATGAGACATCGCCTTGTGCATAGCTACTAAGGTCGGGTAGGGCTTGTGTAAGTCCTGTGATACCGCACATACCGCATCCCGTACGCCCTGCTAGCTGACGTCTTTGTGCCTGAATACGTTGATGGGAGCGCTGGTTAAGCACCAGCTCCACCACATAAACGTCGTAATCTTGCAACTGTTGTGATATCTGCGCAAACGATGTTGATTCATCTAATGAAGAATCCGTAAATTTCTGATAACTTGCAATATCGGTCAGTTGAGTTACTTCCCAATCTAGCAGTTCATGGCTGTATTGAATTAAACCTTCACTGAATAAAAATCCCAACGCCAAATATTCCAGCTGATGGGGACTGGCCATCAGTACTGCATAATGAATGCCATTAATAACAATAGATACGGCCGCTTCTACTGCTAGGCTTGCAGGCTGATCATCCACACAGATATTGTTATCTATGTCGTGACCATGATTGCCTGACGAATAATGGTGTTTTTGCGAAGAATGGACACGCGCAAGGGGCGTTGCTGATAATGCCAAATTCTCAGATGTTTTATTTACCGGAGGATGAGCATTTGCTTGACCATCCTCTTTAATAGTTGTATCAATTGTCATTATGGTTGGTCACAGTCTTTTTCATAAATGTGGTTTTATCTTGTATTTAGCATCACGAACGAACAGCTTACGCTTCATTAACTAAGCAGCACTATGGCTGTCTGCATAGGCATCTACTCGTTGTAAAATAACCGTCGTGGATTTGTATGCTGGTATGTGGGAGTCGGGAGCATGCGTATCTAAGTCGAATAAATCATTACACTCAGGGTAGTAAGCTGCCACAGCATTTGAGGCAATATCCATCTCAGTCAATACTAATGGACCTAATATACGTGGTCGCTGCGTGCTGTCTTCGCTGGCGTGTCGAGTAACCATCACCTCATCGCCTTTTTGCCATCTTAGGCGACTGATTTCATCAGGATGCATAAATAGAACGTCACGACGATTGGTGTGACGATAACGGTCTTGAAACCCAAAAATCATGGTATTAAATTGGTCGTGGCTGCGAACGCTGGTTAGCTGCCAAATCTTTTGGTCTTGAGCGTTATCAGTAGCTTGTATATCCTTTTTAAACGAGGAGGTTGCCTCTGCCATTTGTGCGGCGACATAAGTGATCGGATATTCCGGTACTACAAATTGAGCTTTACCATCGCTAGTATTCCATACGCGATGACGCGCTGGATGATACAAATGAAAGCCACGCTCAGTGGTACGAATATGCTGATTGAAGTCCTCAAATCCATCAATGGCTTGGGCAATATAATCACGAATGATATCGAAGTCTTCGCTCATCGCTTGCCAAGGGATTGAAGTATCAGTGCCAAATAGGTGAGTTGCCATATCCGCCACAATTTGCGCTTCAGACTTCAATGTATCGCTAACCGGTTTAAGCTTGCCTTGAGTTGGCACGATCTGGCACATAGAGTCTTCGATGGTGGCAAACTGTTCACCTTTGGCGGTAACGATGCGTTCAGTACGACCCAAACATGGCAAGATAATATTGTTAGCGCTCGGGTATAACATGGTTTCATTGAGCTTAGTGCCCACAAAAATATTGAGCTGAGTCGTGGTTAACGCTTGTTGAATGGCTTTGGTATCAGGCGCTGCAACGGCATAGTTACCACCCATCCCCATAAATACTTTCAACTTGCCAGCAATTAATGCTTTGGCACCTGTGACCACATCATAGCCATGCTCTTGGGGCATAGGATGCTCAAATACACGCTCAAGCGTATCCAGTAATTTTTGAGCAGGGCGTTCGTGAATGCCCATGGTACGGTCGCCTTGTACATTGGAGTGTCCGCGCACTGGGGATGCGCCTGCGCCATCAATACCGATCATACCCATTAGTAGCAATAAATTGGCAATCATCGCCACATTGTCATCGCCTTGTACATGCTGAGTAATACCCATGCCCCACGTGCAAATCGTTGCTGGACTGTCAGCCACTAGCTTAGCAAGACCGATGATATCTGCCTGAGTAATACCGCAACCACGCTCAATATCTGTCCATGATTGTTCGGTTAACCACTGCTTTAACGGCTCAAAACCTGAAGTATGAGTCGCAATAAAGTCAGTATTGATCTTATCGTTTTCAATAAGCCACTTAGCCATACCCGTTAACAATGCCGCATCGCCACCAATCTGTATCTGAATGACATCATCGACCATTTTGTCGCTTTGACCAGCCGCCATATGAGTGGGTTTTTGCGGGTTTCTAAACTTACTTAAGCCTTGCTCACGCATGGGATTAATCGAGATAATCCGGCAACCTTGATCATGAGAGTGAGCCAGCATCTCAAGCATACGTGGATGATTGGTGGCAGGGTTTTGCCCAAACATCAGTATCAGTTTGGCTTGTTCAAAGTCTTCTAGTTTGACTGTGGCCTTACCGACACCCAGTTGTTTACCCAGCATCACCGATGTTGGCTCATGACACATATTGGAGCAATCAGGCAAATTATTGGTGCCAAAACAGCGTACAAATAACTGATACATGAAGGCGGGTTCGTTGGTGACACGCCCTGAGGTATAAAAGAGCGCCTCATCTGGGGAATCAAGCTGTTTTAACTGCTCAGCAATACGCTGATAAGCGGTCTCCCAAGAAATTGGCATATAACGGTCTTGTGCTACATCATAATAGACGGGCTCTGACAAGCGACCAATGTGCTCAAGCTCGTAGCCTGACCATCCCTGTAGTTCAGTAACCGTGTGTTTTGCAAAGAAATCAGCATCTGCTTTTGTGGTCATGGTTTCACTAGCGACCACTTTAATACCATTTTCACAAACGTCTATCGCTTTATGTGATTTATGATCAGGCCAAGCGCATCCCGGACAATCAAAACCGCCTTGAGGCTGATTACTTTTGAGGACACTGGCACTACCACGCAAAAAAGTCTGATAGTCCATCAGTTTGCGAGCAGAGGAGATGAGTGCTGGCCAACCAGCAGCAGGATGGGTATAAACAGGAATTTTACGCATGGCAGATCTCACAGATGAATAGCGATATACAACAACTATATCCCTATGAGGAAGAGTTTTATACGATTATTAACTATAGATAACAAAAAAACCTTCAAGAAAAACGTGTTTTCTTGAAGGTTTCCGAAGTATTTGTAGGATAGCTATAAGCGAATAAAAAGCTATAAAACACTACTTTTTTGGTAAATTACCATACGAGTTAGATATCTGTCATTTTTATATGAACTAGCTCAAAATCAAGCTGTCATCTTCAACTTTTTCACCGCGCGTTTGCTCAAACATATCAAGCAAGTCGTGCACAGTCATACCTTTACGGATATCACCTGAGACATCGAGTACCACTTGTCCTTGATGCAGCATCACTGTTCTAGTGCCATGCGCCAACGCTTGCTGCATAGAATGCGTAACCATCATAGTGGTCAGCTTATTGTCCGTCACAATCTTATCCGTGAGTTCCAGCACAAAAGCCGCCGTCTTGGGATCAAGCGCCGCCGTATGCTCATCAAGCAACAAAATCTTAGAGGGTTGCAAAGAGGCCATCAGTAGGCTGACTGCTTGACGCTGACCACCTGATAACAGTCCCATACGGTCAGTCAAGCGATTTTCTAGTCCCAGCTTTAGTACAGACAATTTTTCTCGAAACAAATCGCGATTGTTTGGATTGAGTGCAAAGTTTAAACCGCGTTTACCACCGCGCTTATAAGCCAGCGCCATATTTTCTTCAATGGTTAATGCTTCGCACGTTCCAGCCATCGGGTCTTGAAACACTCGAGCTACCCAGTGGGCACGCTGGTGTGCTGTCTTTTTTGTGACATCAATGCCATTCAATAAGATGGAGCCACTATCGACACGGGTGGTGCCACTAACGGCGTTCAAGAAAGTTGATTTACCAGCACCGTTAGTACCAATGACGGTAACGAACTCGCCATCCGCAATATTAAGATCAATACCACGCAGGGCAGGGTTTTCAATGGGCGTTCCAGGATTAAAGGTCAACCGCAAATCTGTAGCTTGCATCATAATAATCAGTCCTTATGGGTGCACATTGACATTAAGCCCGAACCTTACGACTTAAAAATTTAGTTTTGGCTTTTGGCAGTACGAGAGCCAGTACCACGAGTAGTGCTGTAATCAAATTCAAATCTTGTGGTCCAAAGCCAATACTACGCAGCGTCTGACTCGACAAGGCAACTTGAATAAATAGCTTGTACAACACCGCACCGACCACTACCGCAAAGGTGATAAGCCAAATACGCTTGGCAGGAATAATGGTCTCGCCGATAATGACCGCTGCCAAACCAATGACAATTGTACCGATACCGATAGAGATATCTGCGCCACCTTGCGTCTGAACAAACAGGGCACCTGCTAAGGCGATCAAACCATTCGAGATTGCCATACCAATAATGGTCATCCATGAGGTATTGATACCTTGCGCCTGTGCCATTTTTAGGTTAGAGCCAGTTGCCCGCATGGATAAGCCAGTTTCGGTACTATAGAACCAGTTTAAAAACAGCATAGCCAGTAGCACGACTGTCCCAATAATGAGACAACGCATCCAATAACCATTGCCATCGGATACAAGCGTACTAAAGACCGTGGTTTCACCCAATAGTGGTAGGTTTGGCGCACCCATGATACGTAGATTGACAGAATATAGGGCAACCATGACCAAAATACTGGCAAGTAGTTGCAAAATACCAAGTTTGACGTGCAACCATGCCGTGACAATACCAGCGACTGACCCTGCTAGCATACCGAAAGCACAAGCCAGCCATGGATTGATACCAGCGATAATCGAGATGCCAGCAACTGCGCCGCCTAACGGAAAGCTACCGTCAGCGGTCAAGTCAGGAAAATCGAGGGTACGAAATGAAATCAGCACACCAAGTGCGACTAGGCCATAAATCAGACCACTTTCAAGCGCACCGAAAAAAGCAATTAAGGACATAAGAGATCAGTAAGTCATAACCAAGCGTTTAGCAAATAACATCACAGTATTCATAGAATAAGTGGCAAAAAAATATCAGCGCCATTTATCTACAAATCTATCAGTCACTATTATTTAAACAACTAAGCGGTGAATTTAACAGATTAAACAATCTGCGGTTAGGGTAAACCAAAACATGTCATGATGACGCACTATCATAAGCTACCTTGATTCAACAATTTTTTAAAGCAAAAAGTTAGCAAAGGTATCAATATTTTTTATGGATAGTGTGTTTTTTCAGTATGGCGTTCAATCAAAACATTTGCATGACGCCTATTAAATAACCATGGCCTAAATAAGAAGCCCAGCCTACTGAGTCATAGCTGGGTTTCTTACATTGGACATGTGTCGTCATAACACTGAAGCAGATAACGAATGATAGAGTACTTAAAAAAGTTCTCTATCTCTCATCATCATGACAAGCCAAACTTAAAAGGGCGTTATTCTACCACTTCTTTTGCTTTATCAATAACCGCTTGTGACAAAGTAATGCCTTCTTCTTTGGCATTTTTTGGGCTGACGTATAGATCTAGTTGCTGAGGTGTGTAGACAGGAATATCACCTGCTTTTTCACCATTCAAGATACGAACAACGATTTTGCCAGTTTCACGACCAAGATTGTAATAGTTTACCCCTAATGCCGCTACTGCACCGCGCTCAACTGAGCTGGTATCTGAGGCAATCAATGGAATCTTGCTTTCTTTAGCCACTTGATACAGTGATTCGTAAGCTGAGACCACATTATTATCAGTTGAGGTATAGATCATATCGACTTTACCTTCGAGGCTACGTGCTGCCATCGCAATATCCGTACTACGCTGGGCAGGTGCTTCGAGTACATTGATACCTAGTGGTGTCAGTTTTTCTTTTAGGTTTTTCAAAATAACCGTTGAGTTCACTTCGCCTGGGCTATAAACATAGCCGACATTTTTTAAGCTAGGAATGATTTGACGCATCAATTCAATTTGTGGCTCATAAGGCAATGCATCAGAGCCACCAGTGACATTGGTACCAGAGCCATCTAGTTTTGTGACCAGTTTTGCAGCAACTGGATCAGTGACTGCTGAAAATACCAAAGGAATACTGCTGGTCGCAGCCGCTACTGACTGCGCTGATGGCGTACCAATTGCGATAATGACGTCTGAATTGTCTGCAACGAATTGCTTAGCAATCTGTCCAGCAGTCGCTGTGTTGCCTTGGGCACTTTGGAAGTTGACAGTCAGGTTTTCGCCATCTTTAAAGCCTGCTTCATTTAACTCATCTATGACACCTTTGCGTACATCATCAAGCGCCGGATGCTCAACGATAGCGGTGATAGCGACCGTTTTCATCTCTGTTGCGGCCGTGTCAGTAGACGCAGTATCTGTCGTACTGGTCTCTTGTGCTGACTGATTACAACCCGTTAAGATAGCGGTACAGACACCGCCCAATAGCAGTGCTTTACTAAAGTTGAAACGGCCAAAACGATTTTGATAGAACATAGGTCTCACTCCTGAAGATAATAATGTGTCCATACATTATTGAATAAATAAAAGGTCATACAAGTCATCTAAAAAGATGACCAAAAACTACTTATCAGCGTTTTGCGCTTTTTCATCAACGTTAACCGCATTTTTTAACAAGTCGTCTGTCAAGCTTGTACCTTGTGCCGCCGCGTGTTTTGGGCTTGCGTACAAGGTTAAGGTATTCATGACTTCAGGTTTAATGGTGTTGATTGCTTCACCATTTAATACGCGATAAACCATCTTGCCTGTGGTACGACCAAAATCATAGTCATTTACACCCATGGCAGCAGTCGCGCCTCGTCTGACACTAAATTCATCTGAAGCAATGACTGGTATTTTCAGCTCATTGGCAGCGCCTGCCATGGCTTCGAATGCTGATACCACATTGTTGTCTAGTGATGTGTAAATAACATCAGCACGGCCAGCAAGGCTACGGGTTGCCATCGCGACGTCTGTTGGGCGATTGGCCGTGACGTCTAATATTGTCAATCCACGTGCTGCGGCTGCTTTTTTAAGCTGATTGAGCACCACAACAGAATTCACTTCACCTGGGCTATAAACGTAGCCAATGGTTTTGGCATTGGGTACGATTTTTTGAATGTTATCTAACTGCGGCTCGATAGGTAACTGACTCGACAAGCCGGTCACATTAGATTGAATAGGCACATCGTTTTCATCGATCAGCTTTGCTGCCACCGGATCTGAGATGGCCGTATAAATGACAGGAATTGTTTTGGTTGACGCAACGATAGACTGAGCAGAGGGCGTCGATATTGCCACGATGGCATCTGGATTATCGCCAGCAAATTGTTTGGCAATCTGTCCTGCCGTCGCCGTGTTGCCTTGGGCACTTTGGAAATTAACCGTTAGGTTTTGACCATCGACATAGCCATTATCAGCCAACTCATCAATAATACCGCGACGCATCTCATCTAATGATGGGTGCTCAACGATTTGTGTAATGGCCAATGTTTTGGCAGGCTTGTCGGTATCAGCCGCTGCGGCATCATCGGTCGTGGCGGCAGTATCAGTAGCGTTTGAACAGCCAATTAGTCCAAGAGTGGCGCTGATAGCAGCACCGTATAGGCTCAAGCGTAGAGTCGTAGCAAAAGTCATTGTATTCTGGCTCATAGGTTAGAAAGTGCAGGTTACCCAAGTCAATATCACGTGTATGCTGAGATAACGGATGAATATCAAAATAATCAATCCATTGATCATGATGTCCATATTATGACAGTAATGTAACTTATGGCAATAAGAAATTAAAAAGGGTTTGTCATTGTCGTCATAAAGCAGGTTTTAAATCAGTTTTTATTGGTAATATCGTTTTTAGAGAAGCAGCTTTTCATGATAATGGATATTGATACTTAACCGAAGTCGATTCACTTTAAAAAGAATGCAGTGATGCTGCTATGAATTTTTCGATGCCGCTAGAGTGCAAAGACTACAGCAAGCGCAGAAAATTTATACCAGCAGAGTATCATGTTCATCGTAACTCTTTTATATTGAACGGACCATACTCATAAATTGAAGACAAAAAAAGATGCCGCTTAGGACATCTTCTTTATTATTCAAGGCTGGTAAGTCGGATTAAGCCAAGGTGTCGCCAATGACACAGTCTTCAGGTAAGGTGACCACTGTCAGTCCTGTTTTTGGATTGCCCGTTGATAAGACCATTCCTTCTGATACGCCAAACTTCATTTTACGCGGCGCAAGATTGGTGACGCAAATGACTTTTTTGCCCGTTAGCTGCTCAGGCTCATAAAACTTGCGAATACCGCTAAACACATTACGTGGCTTATCTTCACCAACGTCTAAGGTAAATTGCAACAGTTTGTCTGCGCCTTCGACATGATTACAAGCTATAACGTGTGCCACTTTCATCTCGACTTTGGCAAAGTCGTCAATTCCGATGTAATCTGCTTGCTCAGCATTCTCGTCTGTCGCGGTTGGCTTATTATCTTCAGTCGCGGCAGTTGCGTCGGTTTGAGTCAACGAAGCTTTGGAGTCTTCCACCATAGCGGTGATGTCTTTTTCTTCGATACGCTGCATCAAAGGTTTGAACTTGTTGATTTTGTGACCTAGTAGCCACTCATTACGACTGGCAAAGCTTAAGTCATCTATATTCAAAAACTCTTTGGCATTGGCAGTCAGCTCTGGCAATACTGGTGCTAAGTAAACCATCAATTGACGGAAGATATTAATCGCGACCGAGCAGACATCTTGTACTTCTTGTTCCGTACCTTCTAATTTGGCCAGTGACCACGGTTTTTTGCCATCGATATACTCATTAGCCTTGTCCGCACATTGCATAATTAAGCGCATAGCACGTGAAAACTCGCGGTTTTCGTAAGCGGCGGCAATCTCATCACCCGTTTTGGTAATGTCTTCTAGTAATTCTGATTCAACGCAAACATCAGACAGCATACCGTCGTATTTTTTAACCAAGAACCCAGCGCTACGACTGGCGATATTGACGACTTTTCCGACCAAGTCAGAGTTGACCTTTTGCATAAAGTCTTCTAAGTCAAAGTTGATATCCTCGACTTTGTCAGACAGCTTACTGGCGAAGTAATAACGCAAATATTCAGGATGTAAGTGTTTGGCATACGTCTTAGCATTAATAAAGGTGCCACGTGACTTACTCATTTTTGCGCCATTAACCATCAAGAAACCATGAGCAAAAACACCTGTTGGTGTACGTAACTCACTACCTGCAAGCATTGCTGGCCAAAATAGCGCATGGAAGTAAACAATATCCTTACCAATGAAGTGATAGACTTCGGTTTTGTGCTCGTTTTCTTGCATCCAGTAACGATCGAAATCGAGCGCTTCATCTGTGCCAGCACGCTTATCGCATAAGTTTTTAAAGCTTGCCATATAACCGACAGGTGCATCTAGCCATACATAAAAATACTTGTCTGGCTCATCGCTTGGCGTATCTGGAATTTGAAAACCAAAATAGGGCGCATCGCGCGAGATATCCCAACTGGCAAGTCCAGAGTCGAACCATTCTTGGAGTTTATTGGCGACCGACGTTTGCAAACGATCATCACTACGCGTCCACTCTTTTAAGAACTGCTCAAATTCTGGCAAATCAAAGAAGTAATGCTTAGACGTTTTTAATACAGGGGTGGCACCCGAAATCGTTGAACGTGGATCTTTTAACTCTATGGCATTGTAAGTAGTGCTACAAACCTCACAGTTATCTCCGTACTGATCTGGGGCACCGCATTCAGGGCATGTGCCTTTGACAAAGCGATCTGCCAAAAACAATTGCTTTTCCGGGTCAAATAACTGTTCAACATCTTTGGTACTAATATGACCGGCATTATTAAGACGACGGTAAATCAGCTCAGAGAAATGTTTGTTTTCTTCTGAGTGCGTGGTGTAATAATTATCGTAGTTAATAAGAAACTTTGAGAAATCAGCTTCGTGTGAGGCTCTAACTGATGCAATCTGCTCTTCTGGTGTCACGCCATCGGCTTCGGCTTTGAGCATGATTCCTGTGCCGTGAGCATCGTCTGCACAGACGTAAGTGACTTTGTGGTTCTGTGCTTTCATCGCACGTACCCAAATGTCAGTTTGAATATGCTCTAAAAGATGCCCCAGATGGATATCACCATTGGCGTAGGGTAAGGCACTGGTTACTAAAATCTCACGCACAAAATCACCTATATTTTTATATAAACGGGTTGGTTATCAAACGTCCTAAACGCTTTATGGCTATTGGACGCAATGTTATCAAGGCTAAACGCTGCCAAAGAGGATGTAAATTTAAAAAGTGTCCCTATGATACCGTAATTCGATTATATTTGTGATATCCCTCAGTAATTAATACAGCAATTAGTGACCAGTAGTATATGAAAACCATTCCCTTATCACTCGCACACATCGAGTTCTAACAAGTTTTCATCCTTATAAACTCATCACAAAACTACCAAAAAAACCCACCAAGTGATCTGCAAGGTGGGTTGTTTTATTTTAATCATAAGACGCTATGAACAGTCCTAGCATACTTTAAACCGAGCCAAACCTTAAAATGAACCGAACGTCGTGCCCAAAATAATAATGACGATGACGGTTAATAGAGGAATCAGGATGGTGACCATCGCCAAATTCAAATAAGACTGCTTGTGCGTTAGTCCGCAGATAGCCAGCAAGGTAATGACAGCGCCACTATGCGGCAGTGTATCCAAACCACCAGCTGCCATGACAGCCACGCGGTGCATCAGCTCAGGATCGATTCCCGCATCGACCGCCATGCGTAGATAGTCTTCTCCCAACGTGGACAGCGCAATACTCAAACCACCAGAGGATGAGCCAGTAATACCAGCCAGCGTCGTCATAGCGACCGCTTCTGAAATAAGCGGGTTGTCAGGCGTTAGGTTTAAGATGCTGTCACGAATAATAAGAAAGCCTGCTAATGAAGCGATAACCGCGCCATAGCCTACTTCTGACGCGGTATTAAAAATGGGGAGCATTGAATCATAAGTACCGCGATTGATGGTTTTTTGTAGATTGTGCCAGTGTTTTATATTGAGCAAAATCAGCACCACACAAGCCACGACTAAGGAGATAATAATCGACCAAAGACCAAGTGAGCCTGCGACATTCAAATCTGGAAATTGAGTTTGCAAACTACTAAAATCTAGGGAAGGAAAAATCAGATAGGTTAATAAAGCATTTAACGCGATAACCAATATCAGCGGAATCATCGCAACGATGAACGAGGTTTGATGCGTATTTAATACCTCAGCTTTCTCAGTTGCTTTTGCGGTAGCCCCAATACTACCTGTGTCTTCTTCATCATGCTGACCATAACCTTCACCTGCTGCATTGGCTTTTTTGGCTCGAGTCTGTAACCAAAGCCAACCGCCAATAAACATGATTGTCCCGCCGACAATGCCCAATATGGGTGCGGCAAAGACGTTGGTATTGTAATAAGGAATGGGAATGGCATTCTGAATAGCTGGCGTGCCTGGCAGTGCAGTCATGGTAAAAGTAAATGAGCCTAAGGCGATGGCCGCAGGAATCAAGCGCTTAGGGATGTCAGCGGCCTTGAACAGGTCTTTGGCAATGGGATAAATGGCAAACGCCACTACAAACAGTGAAACCCCACCGTAAGTCAAAATAGCACAAACCAAGATAACCGACAGAATGGCTTTACTAGCACCGAGCTTTTCAACCACCGTCTTGGCAATTGCTGTTGCGGCGCCTGAGTCTGCCATCAAGCGCCCAAAAAGCGCTCCTAGTAAGAAAATAGGAAAAAACTTGAGTAAGAAGCTGCTTAATGCACCCATGAATATATCAGTGTAGGCGGGGATACTGCTTAAAAAATCACCTGACAGTAATACCGCTAATGTGGCCATGATCGGTGCTAATATCAGCACTGAGTAACCACGATAGGCGAAAAACATTAACAATAATAAAGTGATGACAATGGCAAAGGTACTAAACATGATTGCCCTCCTTGGCAAAAGTAAAACAGTAACTGGGCAGCGGCAATGAATTCAATCGAAAACTCAGTGAATGAACCGATGTAGAAGATTTCTTCAAATACGAGTTTTCATTAATAGTATATGGATTCATTATTTAATGAATGGTTTGCTGACGCCTAGGCACTTAACGTTATCCTCTAGTCGCTACGGGGATTATATGTTAAGTTATCATAAATATTTTATAGTTTATATATCGATATAAAATGTATTGTTATTAAGCTATTGTCATAAGCTCGCAAATAGTGATTCATACAAATAGAAGTTAATCGACATTAATAAAAAAATAGACTTGCAAGGAGATAAGCATGAGTCAATCAAAAGTATATAGCAGCGCAGAAGAAGCGCTAAAAGGCATCGTGAGTGACGGCCAAACGCTGGCTATTGGTGGGTTTGGTCTATGCGGTATCCCTGAAGCCTTAATCGAAGCGCTACGCGATAGTGAAGTCAAGGGTTTGACTTGTATCAGTAACAACGCGGGTGTCGATGAATTTGGTTTAGGATTACTACTACAAACCCGTCAGATTAAAAAAATGATCTCCTCTTATGTGGGTGAAAACAAAGAATTTGAGCGCCAATATTTGGCAGGCGAGTTAGAAGTTGAGTTGACACCGCAAGGGACATTGGCTGAAAAACTACGCTCAGGTGGCGCGGGCATTCCAGCGTTTTATACAGCAACGGGTGTTGGTACGCTAGTGGCGGAAGGCAAAGAGACGCGTGATTTTGATGGACGTACTTATGTGCTTGAGCATTCATTGCGTGCAGATGTGGCGTTAATCAAAGCGCAAAAAGCAGACAAAGCAGGAAATTTAATATTCAACAAAACCGCGCGTAACTTCAATCCAGATTGTGCAATGGCGGGCAAAACGACCATTGTAGAAGTTGAAGAGATTGTAGAAGTGGGCACACTTGATCCGGATGAGATTCATCTACCGGGAATTTTTGTCCAGCGCATTGTATTGAACAGCAATCCTGAAAAACGTATTGAGAAAACCACGACGAAAGCGGTTGAAGGCGCTTAGTTAACTATCATAATTGCTTGATACGTGGTTACTGATTTTTGAATAAAATAAATAGAAATAAAACCTCAAGAAGGGAAGGAATTCACCATGGCATGGACAAGAGAACAGATGGCACAGCGTGCCGCAAAAGAACTAAAAGATGGTTATTATGTCAATTTAGGCATTGGTTTACCGACGCTAGTAGCCAATTATATTCCTAAAGATGTGGATGTTTGGTTGCAATCAGAAAACGGCTTATTAGGTATTGGCGAGTTTCCAACCGCTGAAAACGTCGATGCAGATTTGATTAATGCAGGCAAGCAGACGGTTACAGCAGAAGCGGGGGCCAGTTATTTTAGCAGCTCAGAATCTTTTGCAATGATTCGCGGCGGGCATGTCAATTTGGCGATATTAGGCGCGATGGAAGTGTCAGAAAAAGGTGATCTTGCTAACTGGATGATTCCCAAAAAAATGGTCAAAGGTATGGGCGGTGCCATGGATCTTGTGGCAGGCGTTCAGCGCGTCATTGTCCTAATGGAGCAGGTCAACAAGCATGGCGAGCCAAAAATCCTTGCCAATTGTGAGCTACCATTGACTGGCAAAGGCGTGGTTGATCGTATTATTACAGAGCTTGCTGTACTAGATGTCACAGAGACAGGGTTGAAATTGGTGGAGCTGGCAGACGGTGTCAGCTTTGATGAGTTGCAAGAAAAAACCCCTGTCAGTATTGCCCAGTAAGTGTTACACCTTCATTTTTTTGCTAGCCACTATCTTTCTTTTAGTTGTTTCTAGTTAGTGGCTTCTTTTAAGCCCTCCATTATTAAGGAAGATATATGGCGACTCAGTTGCAACAAGATTTGACGGGTAAAGTAGCATTGGTCACCGGAGCGGCAAGTGGTATTGGACGTGATATAGCCGAAACATATGCTCAAGCAGGCGCCGCTGTTGGTATCGCAGATATCGATTTCGCAGCTGCACAGCAAACGGTGGACGAGATCAAAGCGAAAGGTGGTCAGGCACTCGCCATCGAAATGGATGTCACCGCTGAAAACGCTGTCAATAATGGGGTTCAAAAGCTGGTTGATACTTTTGGTGGCATTGATATTCTTGTTTCCAATGCAGGTATCCAAATCATTGATCCGATCAATAAAATGGCGTTTGATGACTGGAAAAAAATGCTCGCCATTCATTTGGATGGGGCATTTTTGACGACCAAAGCGGCGGTGCAGCATATGTATAAAGATGATAAAGGTGGCACGATTATTTATATGGGTTCCGTACACTCTCACGAAGCGTCGCTCTATAAAGCGCCTTATGTGACCGCCAAGCATGGGCTTCTTGGGCTGTGCCGCGTGCTCGCAAAGGAGGGCGCGCCTCATAACGTACGCGCCCATGTTATTTGCCCAGGATTTGTCAAAACCCCTCTCGTTGAAAAACAAATTCCGCAGCAAGCAAGCGAAAAAGGTATCAGCGAAGAATCTGTGGTCAATGACATCATGCTAGTAAATACCGTCGACCAAGAGTTTACGACGGTTGATGATATCGCCCAACTGGCGCTATTCTTAGCCGCGTTTCCGAGTAATGTCTTTACAGGTCAGTCTATCGTTGCCAGTCATGGTTGGTTTATGAATTAATACCTTACTCATAAGCAGCTGTTAATGGTGTCAAACCACAAGGTCACTCCTACTGGCATTGTGGTTTTTTTATGTCATTAATTGAGCTACACTGTCACGATAATAGGTTTGGACAAAAAGCTGATTGGTTGTATCTGCGAAAGCATTGATTGATCTGCCTTACCACACCAACCCACTTGTATAGGTAGTAACGGGCGCTATGTTTAACTTCATGAAAAAAAAATCCAACTCAATATCTGAAACACCGCAGCAACAGGCAGAACGTGATAGTGCCGTCGATAAGGTACTACTCGGCTATGAAGTCGGCACTGTCAGTATTGCGACCATGGTCACAGGTCTTGAACGTAACGGTAACCAGCTCACGCTAGATTTGCGCTTACCACAAGACGGCAATCCTGAAATTATTCAACAAGAGCTTGGACAGCTGCTTCAGCCGCATGGGATCAATACCATACACATGAATGTGCGTTTGCCTGCACCAGAGAAGGGAGCAGGCTCAAGCTTACCGAAAGCAATGCCAAAAACAATTAACGCTATGGACAGTCAAGTCAATCCGTCTCCACGTGCTGATACCCAAGCTGAACCGCCAATCACTAAGCAAGCACCGACTCAAGCATCACTAGCCGCACATCCACGCATTCGTCATATCATCGTTGTGGCATCAGGTAAAGGCGGCGTCGGTAAATCAACGACGACTGTCAATATTGCCTTGGCTTTACAAAAACTTGGCAACCGTGTTGGCGTGCTTGACGCCGATATTTACGGTCCCAGTATGCCCACGATGCTCGGCGTAGATAACGTCAAGCCTGAACTAGAAAATGAGCAATTTGTCCCTGTGAATGCTCATGGTATGGCGATGTTATCCATTGGTAGTTTACTTGATGGCGATAATACCCCTGTTGCATGGCGTGGCCCCAAAGCAACAGGCGCTCTAATGCAACTGTATAACCAAACTAACTGGCCGCAGCTGGATTATTTGGTTATCGATATGCCACCAGGCACCGGTGATATTCAACTAACATTGGCACAGCGTATTCCAGTGACAGGCGCTGTGATCGTGACGACGCCGCAACACATTGCGCTACTTGATGCACAAAAGGGTATCGAGATGTTTAACAAAACCAATATTCCTGTGCTTGGTGTGGTTGAGAATATGGCGCTACATACTTGTAGCAACTGCAACCATACCGAAGCCATCTTTGGTACAGGCGGTGGTGAATTGATCGCTGAGCAGTACCATGTACCATTACTAGGGCAACTGCCACTCGCCAGTGGTATACGTGCGCAAGTGGATAAAGGTGAGCCAAGCGTATTGGCCAATGATGAGTTTGCGTCTTATTATTTAAGCATAGCTAAAAATATTGAAACCAATATCGATAAATTTGCCAAGCCGATTGACGATAAGCGGATTTTTTGATGTTTGAGAAATTTGCCTAAAGAAAGCGAGTTTATATATAAAGCCACTTTATAACGTTATAGGTTTAAAAGTTATTGCTCCCCTATAAATTTCGCTATCGATTCCGTATAATCACCACTATCAAAAAATCGTCGCTACTAAATATTTGCTAAGGAATAACAATGTCTATCAAATCTGACCGCTGGATTCGTAAAATGGCCGAAGAGCATGGCATGATTGAGCCATACGAGCCAGGTCAAGTGCGTTTCAACGACGCAGGTGAGCGTTTGGTGAGCTACGGCACTTCTAGCTATGGTTATGATGTACGCTGTGCGCCTGAATTTAAGGTGTTTACCAATGTCCATTCAGTCGTTGTCGATCCTAAAAACTTTGACGACAAAAGTTTTATTGATATTGTAGGCGACGAGTGTATTATTCCGCCAAACTCATTTGCTCTAGCACGAACCATGGAGTATTTTCGTATTCCGCGTGATGTACTGACTATTTGCTTGGGCAAATCAACGTATGCGCGCTGCGGTATCATCGTCAACGTCACGCCGCTTGAGCCTGAATGGGAAGGGCACGTCACTTTAGAGTTTAGTAATACCACTAACCTGCCAGCACGTATTTATGCAGGAGAAGGGGTGGCTCAAATGCTGTTTTTCCAAAGCGATGCTGATGATGTGTGCGAAACCAGTTATAAAGATCGCGGTGGCAAATATCAAGGTCAGCGCGGTGTGACGTTGCCAAGAACTTAATGGATATGCCAATCGTTTAGTTTATTAAATGACATCATAAAAAAAGCCAGTCACATCGAATGTGACTGGCTTTTTTTATGATGGTTTGCTTACTTCAAGACTTTCAAACCCGCTTTATTGTCACGTTTCGGTTTGGGGGTAGCTGTCGTTTTAGTAGGAGCCGTTATCGAATCTTCTTCTGGCTGATAGTTTTCGTATTCATTTGGATCAAAAAACATACCTTGCGAGTTTTCTTTTGCATAAATGCCAATCACTGCTGTAAGAGGCACCCAAATTTCCTGCGATACGCCACCAAAGCGCGCACTAAAATGAATATAGTCATTTTCCATACTCATATTACCAGTCGCACGGCTGGCAATATTTAGGACAATGCGACCATCTTGTACATGTTCCGTCGGTATCTGAACGTTTTCAGCGGTGGCATCCACCATAAGATATGGAGTTAGCTCATTGTCTTCTATCCATTGATATAGGGCGCGAACCATATAAGGACGGGTTGGAGTAATAGAGGTGATGTCGCTCATATTTTGGTTTCCTATATTGATCGTGTTAACTAAATATTTATAAGATATTTTCTACAAATTTTTATAATTTTCTATTCTAATGTAGCGGCAGATAGTTGTCTAATTAACGTACGCTTTTTTGAAAGCTATCACGTTCAAAGATACGCTTTTGGTAGTCAAACAATGGGCGACTAATGGCACGTGGTAATTCAATATCCATCTCTTCAAGTCGCCACAATAGAGGCGCTAATAAAATGTCACACCATCCAAACTCATCTGCCATAAAATACGACTTATGGGCAAATAGTGGCGATAGCGTGATCAAAGAGTCGCTTAGCTGTTTTTTAGCGCTGGCGGCTTGTGCTTTATTAAAACTATCTGGATGCATCAATAAGCGTTTGCCAAGTGATAACCAATCACGTTGAATGCGCCAAGCCAGCTGGCGGAACTGTGCCCGTTCTTGCGGCGTTTCAGGCAGCAGTTTATTGGTGTGATAGCGTTCTTCCAGATACTCAAAGATTACATTGATTTCATAGAGTGCAATTTCACGTTGCTGTAGCACAGGTAATGTGTGATAAGGGTTTAACTCAGTCAAATCTTCAGGACGCTCAGAATGCAAGCGTGATAAATAATAAGCAAGCTTTTTTTCTTCAAGTAATAGACGTACCACATGACTGTCGTAGCCATCATCAGCGTATAAAATTAGCTGACTACTCGGAATGTCATTCGCATCAATCATGAAAGCCTAATGTTAATAGTAAAGGCTGTCATCGTAAACAAAGTCGCCTTACTTATCAAGGTAACGTACGTAAACACTGCTCGGAAGTCCTTTATTTGCCCGTTTTTTGTTTAAAACAAACGTGATGATTAGAGGTAAAAATGAACGTAAAAAAAGGCACTATCAACATAGCGCCTTTTTTTTGCAAAAAACTTATATTTTTAATACTTATTTCACGTCTTTCCAGAATTCTTTGTTTAGCAAGTACACTGGGATGAGCAAGACCAATAAGAATAAAATGACAAAGAAACCAATCACTTGACGGTTATGACGTTCAGGTTCTGCCATCCACGCCATAAAGTTGACTAGATCACCAACTTCGCTCTCAAACTCCTCTGCACTCAATTGTTCTTGCATATTATGCAATACGTGAGGCATTGCCGCGTTGTGTAGCACTAAGTTATTAGCGCCCCAAGGACGGTTTGGATCTTCGTAAAATGAGAGTAGGTAAGTGTATACCCAGTCGTCACCACGCAATCTGGTTTCAAGCGACAAATCAGGAGGCGCTGCGCCAAACCATGATGCTTGGATATCAGGATCAATCTCAGCATTGATGTGGTCACCGATTTGATCAGTGGTAACCATCAGATACTTTTCGACCAGCTCAGGTGGTATCTCTAGATCTTTTGCAATACGCGAATGACGAACATACTTTGCTGAATGACAACCAGCACAGTAGTTCATAAACGTTTTTGCACCGTTTTGTAGTG
Organism: uncultured Gammaproteobacteria bacterium; assembly: GCA_963744895.1. Taxonomy (GTDB): domain Bacteria; phylum Pseudomonadota; class Gammaproteobacteria; order Pseudomonadales; family Moraxellaceae; genus Psychrobacter. The sequence goes on along the minus strand of CAVUUW010000002.1, from coordinate 623,400 downwards.
AGCCCTTATTGGTAAAATCAATAGGCGCTGTGCTACAGGCCAAATGCTCTTCCACACCTTCAGCGTTAGTAAATGTGCCACATCCGTGACCACCAGCGGCTAGCGCTGTACCTGCCGTCAAGGTCAACGCCGCACCTAAGCCTAGACCCGCTAGGGATTTAATTAGCGTGCTCATTAGTGACCTCCGGTAACGCGTTCTGGTGGCTGTTTACACTTCTCAATAGCAGTGTAGAACGGCATCAGTAAGAAGAACAAGAAATATAGGATCGTGAATACACGAGCCATGATGGTCGCCGTTGGTGTAGCAGGCGTCGCACCTAAGTAGCCCAATACGACAAAGCTAATAGCAAAGACAGTTAGTGCAATCTTAGACAAGATACCTTTGTAGCGCATAGAGCGAACAGGTGATCTATCAAGCCATGGAATCAAGAACAATACGGCAATTGCTGCGCCCATTGCGATAACACCGCCGAGCTTGTCAGGAACCGCACGCAAGATAGCGTAGAATGGTGTGTAGTACCATACTGGTGCGATATGCGCTGGTGTTTTCAGTGAGTTGGCAGTCTCAAAGTTTGGTGGCTCAAGGAAGAAGCCGCCGCCTTCTGGGAAGAAGAATACCACTGCAAAGAAACAGATAAAGAATACGACGATACCAACCATGTCATGCACAGTGTAGTACGGATGGAATTCGATACCATCTAGTGGGATACCGTTTTTGTCTTTTAGCTTCTTGATGTCGATACCATCTGGGTTGTTTGAACCCACGTGATGAAGCGCCACAATATGCATGAACACTAGGCCAACTAGCACTAGTGGAATAGCCACTACATGGAGAGCGAAGAAGCGGTTTAGCGTGATACCAGAGATGATATAGTCACCACGTACCCATTCAGCAAGACCGTCACCAATCACTGGTAGCGCGGCAGGTAAGTTCAAGATGACCTGTGCACCCCAAAACGACATGTTGCCCCAAGGTAGCAAGTATCCGAAGAAACCTTCTGCCATCAATGCTAAGTAGATACCCATACCGATGAGCCAAATGAGCTCACGAGGTTTTTGGTATGAGCCGTATAGCAAGGCGCGGAACATATGCAAATAGACAACGACGAAGAACGCAGAGGCGCCAGTCGAGTGCATATAGCGGATGAGCCAGCCACCTTTTACATCACGCATGATATATTCAACAGACGCAAATGCCCCTTCGGCACTTGGGTTGTACATCATCGTCAGCCATATACCGGTTACCAATTGGTTGACCAGTACAATCATCGAAAGCACGCCAAAGAAATACCAAAAGTTAAAGTTTTTTGGTGCATAGTACTTTGACATATGGTATTCATAGGTTTCAGTCGCTGGAAAACGCGCGTCAACCCAATGCATTAACTTTTTACCCATACTCATATTAAGCCTCCCCAACCGTCAAGATGGTACCATCCATACCATATTCTGGGATGGGTAAATTCAGCGGTGCAGGAACGCCACTAAAAACGCGACCTGCTAAGTCATATTTTGACCCATGGCACGGGCAAAAGAAGCCGCCATACCAGTCATTGCCACCCAAGTCAGCTGCACCCACATCAGGACGATAGTTTGGTGCACAGCCTAAATGTGTACAAACGCCTTCAACCACCAATACGGTTGGATCTAAAGAGCGAGTAGGATTGGTACAATATTCAGGTTGTAGTGAGGCACTCGAGTCAGGATCAGATAATAATGGTTTGACGGATTCTAGTCCTGCAATCATATCTTCAGTACGCTTCACTACATAGATAGGTTTGCCTCGATATTTGACAACGATCATTTGACCGGCTTCGATAGCACCAATATCTTGGGTCACTGCCGCACCTGCCGCCTCAGCTTTGGCGCTTGGGTACCATGAACGGACAAAAGGTGTTGCCACAGCAGCTACCCCAGCTGCACCAATTACGGCAGTTGAGGCAATAAGAACTCTACGGCGTTGTACATTAACGCCTTCGGCTTGGCTCATTAATACTTCCTCCAGGTGAATGAAATGGGATTATCCCACACTGGGTTTGTGGCTTAGAAAAAATACAATATCAAGCCACTTTGGCTGTGCCTAATTTTGCTAATTGTTTCTATTCTAAGCTATTTCGGTGATAAAATAAATTATTGTGTTAAAAATAAAGCAACCTTCGTAGGCCATATTATAAGGTTGAATATGATGATCTCAGAAAAATAATAAGATTATCAACGTCTAACATATGATTTTTACTAGGTATTATAAATATAATGACCTTATAGATAATAAGGATATTTGGCAATAGCGAATGATACTTGAAATTACGCTAATATTCACTAACTTTCAGTAACCAATCAGAATGTAACTGGACTATAAAGTAATAATCACCACTTTATAGAATAAGGTGGTGATTATTTTATTGATCTTGAAGGGCTATAAAAAGACAAAGCGTTAGACTCATCCTTTTATATAGAGGCTAGTCTGTCTCTTGCTCCTAACCTTCAAGCGTGTTCCAACGTTCAAGCTTATTCATCATCTCATCTTCAATCATTAACAAGCGTTCACTAGCAGCAGTGGCAGCATCAATGTCCTGCGTAAACCAAGAACCGTCAGCCAGTTTTGCTTGTAGCTCACTTTGCTCGGTTTCTAGGGCTGCAATCTCTTTTGGTAAATTATCCAGCTCGCGCTTCTCATTATAATTGAGTTTTTTGACAGCTTTTTCAGGCTTCGCTGGTGCCGCTGCCTTATTAGAAGTCTTATTGCTCGTATTATTATTGGCTGGAGCTCTGGCAGCACGAGCCGCTTCTTCGCGAGTTTTTTGTACCAAATACTCTTGGTAACCGCCAACATACTCGCTGACGGTACCTTTGCCATCTTCATCTTCGCCAAATACCCAAGTAGAGGTAACGACGTTATCCATAAATGAGCGATCATGACTGATCAGCAAAATCGTACCGCCAAAGCTAGCTACTGACTCTTCTAATAGCTCAAGTGTTGCCATGTCCAAGTCGTTGGTTGGCTCATCGAGCACCAAGATATTGGCAGGTTTCAATAACTGCTTGGCAAGTAAAACACGGTTACGCTCACCACCTGACAAGGCTTTGACAGGGGTACGTGCACGCTCTGGCGCAAACAAAAAGTCTTGCAAGTAGCTCATGATGTGCGTCTTGCGACCGCCAACCTCAACAAAGTCAGAGCCTTCAGAGACGTTTTGTGCAACGCTCGCTTCAAGATCTAGCTGATCGCGTAACTGGTCAAAAAAGGCGATTTTTAGGTTGGTACCTAACTCAACACTACCCGTCTTAGTGACTTCATCATCAGACATATCGAGTAGGGCTTTAATAAGGGTGGTTTTACCAGCGCCATTAGGCCCGACGATACCGATCTTATCACCACGCATGATCGTCGTCGTAAAGTTATCAACCAAGACATTGCCATCGTATTCAAGGTGGAGGTTTTTAACCTTACAGACGAGCTTACCGCTTTTTTCACCTTGACCCATGGTGATGTTGACATTACCGACTTGCTCACGGCGATCGCTACGCTCTTCACGCAATGCTTTTAGTTCACGGACGCGGCCTTCGTTACGGGTGCGGCGTGCTTTGATCCCTTGGCGAATCCAAACTTCTTCTTGCGCCAATTTTTTATCAAAGTTGGCATTGTTCTTTTCTTCAGCCAATAACTGTAGCTCTTTTAGCTCTTGGTAGCGTGCATAGCCACCTTCGCCTTGGGTCACGTCATAGCTGGTCAGTTGACCACGATCAAGCTCAATGATACGAGTCGATAATTTATTAACAAATGCTCTATCATGGGTGACAAATAACAAGGTCAGACCTTGCCAGTCAAGCAAAAAGCGCTCTAGCCATTCGATGCTTTCAACGTCCAAATGGTTGGTTGGCTCATCTAGTAGTAGCACATCAGGCTTGGTGACTAACGCACGAGCAAGTAACACACGGCGTTTACGGCCACCAGAGAGTGATGACAAATCATCTTCTGGATCAAGTCCCATAGTCGTGATCAGACGCATCGCATCACGTTCCAAATCCCAGCCATGTACCGCATCGATATCATGCTGTAGCGTTGCCATATGCTCACAAGCATCCATATCGCCATTGGCACAGAGATCAACTTGTTCATTATAGTTAATCAGCAAGTCAGCCGTACGGCGACTGCCGCCCATAACGATGTCCAAAATACGCCCACTGGTTTCTGGAACGTCTTGCTCTAGCATAGCGACACGCATGCTGCTATTAGTAATAATCTCACCACTGTCTGGCTGTAATGTACCGTTAATCAGTTTGAATAAGGTGGATTTACCTTCGCCGTTGCGGCCAATTAAGCAAACACGTTCGCCTGAATTGATAGAGAAATCAATACCGTCAAGAACAGGCGCGACGCCAAATGCTAAGTGGATGTCTTTTAAATGTATCAGTGCCATAGAATGTCTTAAGCTTATATAATAGTGAGGTAGGGGTTGTTGCAAAATGGTCGGCAGTATAACATGCCACCACATGACTGTAGTGAGCGTAAAGGGTTTTATAAGTACTGTTTACAGATTTTGCCAATAGTCACTTATAGTCTTTATTCCTTACTGCTATTTTATCATCATTATCATAGAGTTGGTGCTGCTATTTATAGGTGGCTGACTGATGCCATGGGCAAATCCTATCAGCCCTATGTTTTTTATAATTCAGAGAATAATATGAACCAGTCGAACGAACAAAGCGGTAAGTCAAATCCGGCTACCGAATGGCAAACACAACAGCTCATCGATTTGCAAATGAGTATGGCACACCTTGAGCTGACAGTAGAGCGACTTGATGAAGTGATTGCGCGGCAGGATAGGGATATACAGACATTACAGCGCCAGCTGCAACTGATCTACAAACAGGTTGAAAATCAGGACTCAGAAGCGGGTATCGCTCCTTTTGATGTGTTATCCGACAAACCTCCACACTATTAAAATTTAGAAGCGTTTCAAACGTTCTATTTTTAATAAAAGTTAAAGGTAAAATTTTAAAACCATTTACCTTATTATGACTATATAGTCATAATATAGAAATAATATGTTTTTGTAGTTGTCTTCATGTTCAAAAAACTTTAATATCGCTTACCTCGGATGCTGCTAAGCTAACAAAATAGCTTTAGTAGTAAAACAATGCGGATGTTTGGAGATATATGATGCGGGCGAATTTTCACTTAAAAACTCTAACAGTGGCAATTGCTACTCTTTCTATTGCCAGCGTTGCTAGCGCTGCTGGTCTTGATCGTTCAGGTCAAGATGTCACCGCATTCTTACAAGATGGCTTATATGCCGAAGCTGTTTACACTTACATCGAAGCCGATGTAACTGGTCATGACAATGCGTATGTGGGTTCAGATAAAAATGCTTATCAACAGGGTAATAAGATTGGCGACATCGCTGAATCATATGATTTTTTCCGTTATGGTGTAAAAGCAGATATCGATGACACATTCAGTGTTGGTATCTTATACGATGAGCCATTTGGAGCTGCTGCTGATTATAGTGGTGATAATAATTTTGTAGCAAGAGGCGATCTTGATGCTTCGGTCAATGCAATTTCGAACGGTAATGCCAGTAGCGTAGCAGATGCTGGACTAAAAATTGGCGGCTTGACGCAAGGTGCAAGACAGGCAGGCGCATTGGCGGCAAATCTCGCAGCACAGGCACAAACTGCTGCTACTCCGCAAGCTCAAGCTACGCTTTTACAACAAGCTCAAGCAGCACAAACTCAGGCCGAAACCTTAAAAGGTCAAGCTGAGTCTCTTGGAGCAGCAGTAGCCGCCGCTCGTGCAGAAGCAGCCACTGCTGGTGAAGGTACTAATGTTGAAGTTCGTACCAACAATATTACTGGTATCTTAGGTGCTAAACTTGGTAAAAACAAAAACTTCCAAGTTTATGGTGGCCCTGTGGCTCAGCGTATCGAAGCGGATGTAAAACTGCGTGGTATTGCGTATGGTCCAGCGACTGGCTATACCGCCCATATTAGTCCTGATCAAGACTATGGTTGGTTAGCTGGTGTTGCTTATAGTAAGCCTGAAATCGCGTTAAAAGCGGCATTGACCTATCGCTCTGAAATTGAACATAACGCGAGTATTGATGAAACTTATCCACTAGTTGCAGCATTAGATGGTGACCCTACGCAAGGTAATGTGCTTGAGATTACTACGCCTAAGTCAGTCAATCTTGATTTCCAAACTGGTATTAACCCAACAACGTTAGCAACGGCAAAAGTTCGCTGGGTACCTTGGGGCGATTTTTCTATCGTACCACCGCTTTATAATGAAGTAAGTAAGCGAGCCACTAATGATGATAAAGGTTTACCATTGGTTGACTATGACGACGATCAATGGCAAGTAGAGTTAGGGCTTGCTAAGCGCTTGACACCAGCATTTGCTGTAACAGGTACAGTAGGCTGGGATAGTGGTGCTGGTAATCCAGTTACTTCTTTGGGTCCTATTGAGGGCTACTACAGTGCAGGCCTTGGTGCAAAATATAACTTTACCGAAAACTGGGCAGTGTCAGCGGGTGGTAAATACTTGTGGTTCGGTGATGCTAAAGGTCAAATCCCAACCAAAACAATCGTGAGTAATTTTGAAGATAACGACGGCTTTATCCTTGGTGCTAAGCTTTCTTACCAAGCCAAGTAATAAATAGCGCAAATTTGCTATAAAAGTGCCAGTAGTGCAAAAAAAGCGATCCACAATGGGTCGCTTTTTTCGTTGTAAATACTTAAAACGCTATTTAACGTATTAATTCAACACAAAGTATTTTCTAGCTGTGACTAATAGCAAGCTAAAGATTGATTCTACGAAATAAGTAACTGTATTTTACTTACATATTATGTGTACTGTTCAGTCATATTAGGGAAATAAAGTACTTTAATTGTTGTTTTAGTGTCAAAAAGGCATTAGTATTCAACTTAGGACACCGCTTTGATGATCAAAAAATTATGCATAGGAACATTGCATATAGATGATTGAAGCGAATTAAACAACGAGGACGTTTGGAGATACACAATGCGCAACACCTTTCACTTGAAAACCCTTGCAGTAGCAATTGCTACTCTCTCCGTTGCTAGCGTGACTAACGCAGCAGGTCTTGATCGTTCGGGGCAAGATGTCACTGCCTTCTTTCAAGATGGCACTTACGCAGAAACCGTTTATACCTATATCAATGCTGATGTAACTGGTTATGATAGTGCTAATGAAAACCCTTCTGTCCTCGATTACGAGCGTGGTGATAAAACGGGCGATATTGCTGAATCTTATGACTTTTTCCGTTATGGTGTAAAAACAGATATTAACGATACGTTTAGTATTGGTGTTTTATACGACGAGCCATTTGGAGCAGCCGCCTCTTATGAAGGCGATAGTAACTTTGTTTCTAAAGGTGACTTGAACGCTTCTATTCAGCAATTAACTAATGGTCAATTCAATGGCGCGACTCTTCAACCTACAATCAATGCATTAACACAGCAAGCTGCAGCAGAGCCTGATCCAGTAGTTAGGGCTGGAATTGTCCAGCAAATAACAAATCTTAGTACTGTAGGAGCAATAGCCCAGGCAGAAGCAGGTAATGCAGGCGAAAATACGAATGTTGAGGTTCGTAGTGAAAGTTTAACGGGGATTCTTGGCATGAAGTTTGGTGCCAATAAAGAGTTCCAAGTGTATGGCGGTCCAGTAGCACAGCGTATACGAGCTGATACAAAACTACGTGGATTGGCTTATGGACCTGCTACTGGTTATACGTCAACCAGCAACCCTGATACAGATTATGGTTATATCGCGGGTATTTCTTATAGCAAGCCTGAAATTGCTCTGAAGGCTGCTCTGACGTATCGTTCTGAAATTGATCATGACATAACAGTCGCTGAAACTTATCCACTAGCTGGTATTAGAGCATTAGCGGCAGGTGCTACCCCAGAACAGGCCGCAGATGCAGCAAATCGTACTAGTAAGTCTGAGCTTACAACGCCCAAGTCTGTCAATTTCGATTTTCAAACAGGTATTAATCCGACCACTTTAGCCACGGCAAAAGTGCGCTGGGTGCCTTGGAGCGACTTTGTCATTACGCCGCCATTATATAATGACGTGAGTAAACTCAACCCACTTTATGGGCCTGACGGATTAAATTTGGTTGAGTATGATGATGATCAGTGGCAGGTTGAGTTAGGTTTGGCTAAGCGTGTTGCGCCAGCTCTTGCGATCAGTGGCACAGTTGGTTGGGATAGCGGTGCTGGCGACCCAACGACATCATTAGGACCTGTTGAAGGATACTACAGTGTCGGCCTTGGCGCTAAATACAATGTGACTGAAAACTGGGCTGTCTCAGCTGGTGGTAAATACCTATGGTTCGGTGATGCACAGGGACGCTTACCAACAGGTAAAATTGTTGGCGACTTTGAAGACAATAATGGTTATATCTTAGGTCTGAAACTGTCTTACCAAGATATTAAATAGTACTTTTAGCTATTAATACCGTCTATCAATAAATAAAAAGCGATCCATAATGGGTCGCTTTTTTATGGTGCATTATTCGCAATAGAGTGAGATGAATATAGAAGAGATATTATTGGACAAGGAGAGATTTTTTATCCTTTGTCAGCAACGGCATAGAAAGTCAGAAAACTTGTACCAGTCACGCATTATAATAAGCCATAGCTCCTTTACTGAGCATCGACTATGAACTATATCGTAAAGGCCAAAGGCAGTGGTTAAACAAAGAGTGGCAACGCATTCTATGAAGTAGGTTGATTAGATATAAGGCAACTATAGTGAAGGAGAGATAAATTCAGCTGTCTCATTGATTCTATTGTATACCTATAAAAAAACCTCGCCAATAATGGCGAGGTTTTTTTATAGTGATAAGGCTACTGCATAAACTTATTTGTTTAGATTCAATTCCATCTCTCTGTACTTAGCAGATACTGATTCTCTTGGGCCACCAGTCATGATACTTACTGCAAAGATAGCGATAGTACTTAAAATAAAGCCTGGAACGATAGCAAACAACCAGCTGTTAAGTGCCATACCATTCATTTGGAATGGACCATAAATCCATAAGATCACGGTCAATGCGCCAACAACCATACCAGCTACAGCACCATTACGGTTCATGCCGCGCCATGTCAGACTGAAGATAACCAAAGGTCCAAATGCTGCACCGAATCCTGCCCAAGCATTAGAAACCAAGTCTAGCACCGAGCTGTCTGGGTCAGAGGCTAGCATGATAGAGGCAAGAGCAACGGCCACAACCGAAATACGTCCCACTAATACCTGACGAGCTTCTGGTGCATCTTTATCAAAAAACAACTTATAAACGTCTTTAGTTAGTGAGCTCGATACGACCAATAGCTGCGATGAAATGGTACTCATGATTGCGGCTAAAATTGCAGCTAATAGGAAGCCTGAAACCAGTGGCGTGAATAAAAATTGGGTGAAAACCAAGAAGATAGTTTCAGGGTCATCTAATGTCATAGCGGTTTTTTGTACATACGCACGACCAGCAAAACCTGTCATCAAAGCACCAATTAAGCTGATAATCATCCAGCTCATACCAATGTTACGTGCCGTTGGTACATCTTTGACCGAACGTATCGCCATAAATCGAACGATGATGTGCGGTTGACCAAAATAGCCTAAGCCCCACGCCAGTAGTGAAATAATGCCAATGACAGTCATACCATTAGTGATATTAAGCATGGTTGGATCAATGTTTCTGACCGCGTCAGTTGTGGCTGAAATACCACCAAGATCCGTAAAGGCGACGACAGGGACAATGACCATCGCAAACAGCATGATGACACCTTGAACAAAGTCGGTCATTGACACTGCTAAGAAACCACCGAATAGCGTGTAGCCGACGACTACGCCAGCAGTAACCCAAAGTCCTGTGGTATAAGATAAGTTAAGTGAGCTTTCAAAGAGTTTACCACCACCTACCAAACTTGCAGCAGTATAGACGGTAAAGAATAGAATGATAACCAGTGCAGAGAAAACACGCAGCATGTGCGATTTATCTTCAAAACGGTTGGCAAAGTAGTCAGGTAAAGTAATCGCATTATCAGCAACTTCGGTATAAACACGAAGACGCGGTGCTACGATGATATAGTTCAAAAACGCACCAAGGGTCAAACCAAGGGCGATCCAAACACTAACTACGCCATCTGCATACATGTAACCAGGCAGGCCAAGTAGCAACCAACCAGACATATCAGATGCGCCTGCTGAAAGGGCAGTGACAGCGGGTCCTAAATTACGTCCTCCTAGCAAGTAGCCTTCGGTATCATTGGCTTGCTTAAAATAAGCATAAATGCCAATCCCAATCATCACTAAGAAATAGGCGCCGAGTGATATCAGTACGCCACTAGAAACTCCGTTCATATAAATTGTCCTTAACCAACATTGTTGGCGGTAATTACTCGTAACTATAAAATTGAGGTCTTATAAAGCGATGCTTAACACAATATTTAAAGACAAAAAAAGCCATTAATTAGGACATAATGGCTCACCTCAGTATTTGTTATTAGTTTTATATGATTGGTATTGTTTTATGGTCAATACTCACAAGCGAAGAGAAGAAGCAATCGGAACTTCACGTTCCTTTTTTTAACCTAGCTGCTCAATTCGCCATTGATTTATAGACAATAGTTAGTCTAATTAACCAATCATGTAAAACCATTAAACCTACTGTTAACCATCCTACCTTACTAGAAGTATTCAATATATGACTATCAGTGCGCTTATGGTAAATTTTTGTGATAAGAACGCACAACATGTATTATAACGCATGAATACAGCAAATGCGAACAACGTATTTTCACGATACAGCGTTTTTCATAAAATAAGTTATCCTTATTCAAGTGGTGCAAGTAAATCTAGTAAAGCAGTAACACTGCTAGACTGAGTGAGTTTTGGGTTAATAACCACGCCTAAATAACGTTGTAGCTCAATATTGTCAGCCATGTTGATGCGTTCTAAATCTTGACTAATCATGGTTTGCGGCAATACTGACCAACCAAGCCCGACAGATACCAGCATACGAATAGACTCAAGGGGATTGGTGCTCATGGTGGCGTAAGGCTTGAGATTATGCTTGGCAAATTCTGCTAAAGTAATCTGACTGGTAAAGGTGTTAGCAGACGGCAAAATAGCAGGATAGCGGGCTAATTGCTCTAAGGTTACATTAGATTTGGTCGCTAAAGGTGACAAAGTACCGGTCATAAAGTATAGGGGATCAGACCATAGTGTATGGTAGCTCAACCGTTTGTCATAAACAGGTGGAAGGGTAACAAAAGCCAACGATAAATCCCCGTCCAATACGGCTTTGTGCGCTTTTTCTGAATCGACAAAATGTACCTCTAGTTGTACGGCAGGGTAGGTTTGAATAAAGTGTTTGAGCACAGGAGCCAAATGATGTAAGCCAATATGATGGCTGGTGCCGATGACCAATTTACCTGAGACAATGTGTTGAGAGTGTTGCAGATTAATTTTAAAATTCTCATAATCTTCTAGCCACCGCTTGGCGTGAGGCAACATTTCACTGGCGGCTTGAGTGGGGACAATGCCGCGCCCGACTGTATCAAACAAAGTGATGTTAAATTCATCTTCCAGATTTTTGATACGCTTACTAACAGCAGGCTGAGTGATAAACAGCTTTTCTGCTGCGCCTGATATACTGCCAGTATGCATGACAGTAACAAATGTCGTTAAGTTCGTGGTATTCACGCGGGGGTCCTTAGCTATTTAATGAGCTATAAATAATCGTTGATTGTCTCAATCAAACTGAATTAGAAATAAAAGTTTGCATCTAGGTAAAAATCATCAATTATTATTATAGGATTAGCCTGCTATAATCACAAGACATCAAAGCGAATTGTGGCATATTTATTATGTTAATTTAAAATTTTGCCGCAAAAATTGGTTTTGATAGTCAAATATAGCAATAAGCATAAGCAATAGCTTTGTTTTATAGAATATAACGCTTTTAACATTCCGTGTTTTACAGCAGCTCTGTAGAGTAATTATTCTTCCTAAGAAAAGCTGTGCATGAAATATTAGATATAAAAAGCATTTGAAATGGCTTTTCGCTTAACCCATATAGGCAAGCGAGACATTCAATGATTAGTAACCAACAAAGGATAATAATATGGCCGGTCAAACGTTGTACGACAAACTTTGGAATGCTCACGAAATCACCAAACGTGACGATGGTTCAAGCCTAATTTATATTGACCGCCATCTGTTGCACGAAGTGACAAGTCCGCAAGCATTTGAAGGCTTGGAGTTGGCTAATAGAGCGCCATGGCGTCTGTCTGCCAACATCGCTAGCCCTGACCATAATGTGCCGACAGTATCTAAGGAACGATTAGAAGGGGTGCCTGGTATCAAAGATAAGGTATCTCGCCTACAAGTAGTCACACTGGATGACAACTGTACCAAATTTGATATTGCTGAATTTACTATTAATGATGCCCGCCAAGGTATCTTGCACGTCGTCGGCCCTGAGCAAGGTTTAGTGCTACCAGGTATGACAGTCGTTTGCGGTGACTCGCATACAGCAACACACGGTGCGCTTGGCTGTCTGGCTCATGGTATCGGCACTTCAGAAGTTGAGCATGTATTGGCAACGCAATGTTTGATTCAAAAGAAATCAAAAAATATGCAGATCCGTGTCACTGGTAAGCTTGGGGCTGGCGTCACATCGAAAGATGTTGTGTTGGCCATTATTGCCAAGATTGGTACGGCGGGCGGTACGGGACATGCGATTGAGTTTGCGGGTCAAGTATTCGAAGACATGAGTATGGAAGGTCGCATGACCGTTTGTAACATGGCGATTGAAGCAGGTGCTCGCGTTGGTATGGTCGCTGTTGATGACACTACTATTGAGTATGTTAAAGGTCGCCCTTATGCGCCAAATGAATCTCAATGGCAGCAAGCAGAAAAATATTGGCGCACCTTGTACTCTGATGATGACGCCGTATTTGATACTGTGTTGGAGATTGATGGTAGCGAGATAGCGCCGCAAGTGTCTTGGGGCACCTCTCCTGAAATGGTTGTTGATATCACGCAGTCTGTACCGACACCTGATCAAGCTGCCGACGAGGCGCAAGAAGAAGGATGGTTGCGCGCTTATACTTACATGGGGCTAGAGGCAGGTCAAAAAATCACCGATATTCAGCTTGATCGTATTTTTATTGGATCGTGTACCAACTCTCGTATCGAAGATTTACGTGATGCAGCCGCTGTGATTAAAGGTCGTAAAGTTGCCAACAATATCAAAGAAGCCATCGTCGTTGCAGGCTCGGGACAAGTGAAGTTGCAAGCAGAAGCGGAAGGGCTTGATGCAGTATTTACTGAGGCTGGGTTTGAGTGGCGTGAGCCGGGATGCTCTATGTGTCTTGCAATGAATGCCGATAAGCTTGAGCCACAAGAACATTGTGCCTCTACGTCTAATCGTAACTTTGAAGGTCGTCAAGGCAATGGGGGGCGCACGCACTTAGTCAGTCCAGCAATGGCAGCAGCAGCAGCGCTCGCGGGTCATTTTGTGGATGTAAGAACGTTTTAAGACGGATAAAATCCTTATTCGCCAACGACCTTTACTCATCAATGACAATATAATTGATAGGACATTTTATGCAAGCTTATAACACTCAAACAGGTATCGTTTGCCCACTTGATCGCGCAAACGTCGATACCGATCAAATTATTGCAAAACAGTTTTTAAAGTCTATTAAACGTACCGGCTTTGGCGTGAATCTATTTGACGATTGGCGTTATCTCGACGATGGTTATCCGGGTCAAGACAATAGCACACGCGTTATCAATCCAGATTTTGTTTTGAACAAACCGCGTTATCAAGGTGCGACGATTTTGCTGGCACGTCGAAACTTTGGTTGTGGCTCTAGCCGTGAACATGCACCTTGGGCGTTATCGGAGTATGGTTTCCGTACGGTCATTGCACCAAGCTTTGCTGATATTTTTTACAATAATTGTTTTAAAAACGGCATGTTACCGATTGTATTAGATGAAGCTATTGTCGATACTTTAATGAAAGCCACCATTGTCAACGAAGGTTATGAGTTGACTGCCGATCTTGAGCGCCAAGTCGTCATCACACCAACAGGCCAAGAGTACGCTTTTGAAGTGGATGCGTTTCGCAAGCATTGCTTATTAAACGGGCTTGATGATATCGGACTAACATTGCAACAAAGCGACGCTATCAAAGACTATGAACATAAGATGATGCAAAAAACGCCTTGGATATTTAATGAGGTACGCGCATAGATTGCGCACGTATAAACGGCAATTCATGTTGCTTATAAAAGTATCAAGCAATAACAATGTAGCGTTAAGTTGAGTTATGGCGGTGAACTGGCTAAAATGATAGACAGTTTTCTATATTATTTTATTACCTTTCTTATAAATAGTAGCCGCCATTATGAATAAAAAACATTATGCGTTATGGACAAGCACGACTTTTGCCGCAAGCCTATTGTTATCGGGTTGTCAGGCATTAACAGGGTATCAGCAAATAGACGAGGCAAATACCGCAACGGCATCGACAAATAAAATCCAACCGATTGATGGTGAAGTGAATATTGCCTGCGTGGGTACTTATCATTGTGAAATTGTACAGATAGATAGGACTTTGATTATCTCACCTGATAGTCATGAACCCGTTAATCCTAGAATGTTGGCTGCTTCACCGAACTATGGCAACATCAAAGGGGGTACAGTTAAAAATACTATAACCGCACCTACGAGTACCAGCATGACGCCACTGGTTGGTAAAGAAGACATCAAGATAGCACCTCTATATACCTCTGCGATGCCAGATTTGACCAATTATTACGCTCGGGTTAAACCTGCAAAGCATGAAGTACATATCAATTTCTATCCAGAAAACAATAGAAACTATGTAGAACGTTTTGCCATGATTCATGATTTTGTTGAAGCCGGTACCTACCAACTACGTGCTTATCAAAAAAAATCTGCTACAAATTCTGGTAGCTTATTAGAAACCGCGTCTCCTGAACCCCTGTGCGTTGATTTGCTACAAGGCAGTCAAGTCAAGCGCCGATTTTGTAAACAATTGGGCTCTGAGCATCAAGGTGAGTTTGTAGAAACTGGAATGATTGGAGCGTTATCAAAGGCGTCTGACAGTCAAAAAATTAACGCATAAAAGTGTATTGTTATTAAAAAAATACTTAGCACCTTTTGTAAGAATCATAATAATCAAATCAATTAATCAATAAAAAACTACCCATTTAAAAGGATCAGTATGTCAACGATTTTAACATTAGCAGGCGATGGTATTGGCCCTGAGATCATGACCCAAGCTATTGATGTACTCAATGCAGTTAATAACAAATTTGAATTGGGTTTGACCCTTGAGTCTGGACTAATCGGCGGCGTTGCTATTGATGCCACTGGCGAGCCACTGCCAGATGAGACTTTGGCGCGTGCACGTTCAGCAGATGCTGTATTATTAGGCGCAGTAGGCGGTCCTAAATGGGATGCAATTGAGCGTAGTAAACGTCCTGAGCGTGGTCTATTGAAAATCCGCGCTGAGCTTGGGTTATTTGCAAACTTACGAGTAGCAAAGCTTTATCCTCAGCTTGCTAATGCGTCAAGTATCAAACCTGAAATTATCTCGGGCTTAGATTTGCTAATCGTTCGCGAGCTGACGGGCGGTATTTATTTTGGCGAGCCTCGCGGTATCCGTACATTAGAAAATGGTGAGCAACAAGGCTATAACACCATGGTGTATAGTACGAGTGAAATTAATCGTATCGGCAAAGTGGCTTTTGAGCTGGCAAAAACGCGTGCGCAAGCAGCGGGTACGGCACCAAAGGTTTGCTCAGTAGATAAAGCCAACGTCTTAGAAGTCACGGAATTGTGGAAGCAGACGATGATTGAGCTGCAACAAGCAAATTATAGCGATGTGGCGTTATCACATATGTATGCTGACAATGCATGCATGCAGCTGATCAAAGATCCCAAGCAGTTTGATGTGATGGTAACGGGCAATATGTTCGGTGATATTTTGTCTGATGAAGCGGCCATGTTAACGGGCTCTATCGGTATGCTGCCATCAGCCAGTTTAGATGAAGCAGGCAAAGGCATGTACGAACCATGCCATGGCTCAGCGCCTGATATCGCGGGACAAGACAAAGCCAATCCTCTGGCGACTATCTTATCAGTGGCAATGATGCTTCGTTATACCTTTAAACAAGAAGCTGCCGCGCAAGCGATTGAACAAGCAGTGAGCGATGTTTTGGAAGATGGTTTACGTACTGTCGATATCTTAGACCGTAGCGAGTCTGGCCTAAAGCAAGTAGGCTGTAAAGAGATGGGTCAGGCAGTATTGGCCAAATTAGTATAAATAGAGTCGCTCTGATACTAACAACTTTATCGATTTTATAAATCTAAAATGTACGCTTATCTGATTTTATTTACCCATAAATTGTTTAGCGATTTATGGGTTTTTTATTGTCTATAAATTGATAATTTAATGAAAAATTTATTAACCCTGAATGTCATTAACAGAGATGCTGTATAACCTGAATCCTTTTAACATAAAGCTGTTATATGCTCACAGAAGAATATGTCAATATAAGGTGTTTGTAAATAATAGACATTTATACTTGCTTTGATGCGGCATTATTTGATAGTTGCTAAAAAATCAAAATATTTTAATTATAAATTTCACCCAACAAATGACCCAACAAATGACCCAAAAAATATACAGTGAAAAAGTTATATATTTAAAAAGCTAATCACCAAATGAATATAAATTTCAGAAGAATAAATCTCTACCAGTAAAATAAAACCAAATTGATTATTTTTATTAAAATTAGGAGCTTTACATGTATCAGTTGAAAAAGATAAGTACAGCGATAGCCGCGATAGGCCTCTCTACAGTCGTTTTTATGGGGCAAAGTGTTGCAGCAACCACGAATAATATGAACAACAATAGAACAACTAGCACCTCTGTTAATAACGAGATGAGCCCTGTGACGAATGGTGTCAGTCAGCAGCTTACTGGCGATAGCAAGACGGTAAATTCACTGAACAAGTTACTCCCCACAATAAAGTACACAACAGACAACTTGCCAGCAATGGCGAAAAAAGTGAATACAGCGGCGTGGAAAGCGGGCGAAAAAATAGATCGTACGACAGGGTCAAAGTTGCAGGCACTCTTGAATTGGCACAATAATGGCGTGGGACCTGTTGACGGATACTGGGGTAAAAATACTCGCAAAGCCATGCAGGCGTTTCAAAAAGCAAATGGTTTGACTGTCACTGATGATTTGAATAACGAGACATGGAAAGCACTGACTAAAAATGAGAAATTGATGGCACAACCAGTATTGGTTAGTTATCAGCTAAGTGATGCGGACGTCAATGTCAAAACGACAACGATACCAGCCGAAGCAGAAGAAAAGGCTAAGCTTGAAGGAATGTATTATGAGAGCGTGATAGAAGCTTTAGCAGAAAAATTCCATATTAGTGAAGGGTATCTAAAAGCGCTTAACCCTAATGCTACATTCAATGCTGGTGAGACAATAACTGTTTACAATCCAGGTAACCCTAATACTAAGCCTGTCAGTCGCGTAGTGGCAGATAAGAGTACTCAGACGTTGTACGCGTATGATGATAATAACAATTTGATTGCCAGTTACCCAACGACAGTAGGAAGTACAGCGACACCATCGCCTACAGGGACACATACAGTCAAAGTAAAAGTACATGAGCCCAATTATACTTACACCGCTGACGACGGCACTAAGTCTATCATTCCGCCAGGGCCCAATAATCCAGTTGGTTTGGTCTGGATTGGGTTAAGTAAGCCTACTTATGGTATTCATGGTTCACCAGATCCAGCTCGTATCAGTCGTCAAGCGTCTGCAGGTTGTGTGCGTCTAACCAATTGGGACGCATTAGCGCTCTTAGGTGTGATTAAGAATGATGCCACGGTTGAATTTAAATAAATAACAAAAGTAATGAAGATTAAAATTCTAATAAAGTAAAAACCCAAACAAAAAAATACCGCTGATATTAGCGGTATTTTTTATGGTAAAAATAAATCTATGAGATCAAACTAAAATATTGATAGGCAATAATGAGTAGGTTAACATTTTCATTATTATTATCAGTCAAACCACTCAAGTATTCATATCAGCGGTAAAGTTATTTAACAACTGGTGGTAAGTATATCAATACTTTTATAACCATTTTAGTTAATCAATAAAGATTTAGTTTTTGCCACGATAGGTAATACGACCTTTAGATAGGTCATAAGGTGTCATTTCAACTTTAACCTTATCGCCCGTCAGGATACGGATGTAATGCTTACGCATCTTGCCAGAAATGTGCGCAATGATTTCGTGTCCGTTTTCTAAACGTACTTTAAATAAAGTATTTGGAAGGGTGTCAATGACTTCGCCTTCAAATTCGATAATATCGTCTTTTGCCATAATTTGTATCAATCAATTAAAAATAAGCCCATATTATACGTAAGTTAGCAGGTTAAAGCAATAAGGAACCTAGTTTAGACTTGACAGCATATAAGTGATATGTATGTCAGTTAGGCAGGTTCAGCCAAACTGGCGTTAAAGCAGAATTTGGCAGTAGTTGCTGAAAGCGCTCTGGATAGTAGGCGTTGATAAAATATAAACCATCACCAGAAGCGGTGGACGGCGCTATGGTACGGTCTTTTTTATGCAAAATATTCAAAAAATCCGCTGGCTTCAGCTCATGCTTACCGATGGCATACAAGGTACCCATCAAGTTCCGAACCATATGATGTAAAAACCCATCTGCCTGTATATCAAAAACAATAAATTGACCATGCATAAAAAGGTTGGCATGGCTAACGGTACGCACGGGTTGATTGGATTGACAGGCCGCCGCGCGGTAACTGCTAAAGTCATGAGTTCCTACGATGTCGGCTGTTGCCAACTGCATCGCTTCTAAGTCGAGCGGCTCATAAATATGCGTCACTTGGTGATTGAGTATGGCAGGACGCTGGGCTTGATTGAGCGTGATGTAACGGTAACGACGTGCAATCGCACCAAAACGCGCATGGAAGTCAGCTGGCATTGGTTGAACCCAGCGTAGCGCGATGTCGTCAGGCAGCAAACTGTTCACGCCGCGCAGCCAATTGTGAGTGGGACGATACGCATGAGTAGTAAAATGAGCGATCATGTTACTGGCGTGGACGCTTGCATCGGTACGTCCAGCGGCAACAACCTCTATGGGTTCATTGGCAACTTTACCAATAGCTGTCTCCAATGCTTCTTGTACACCCATTACTTCTCTTTGCCGCTGCCAACCATGATAATGCGTGCCTAAAAACTCGATGCCAATGGCTAAAGTATAGGTTGGCGACTGTTCAGATTGGCTGATTTCGTTTGCAGAGACTATTTCAATTTCAGACATTGTATTTTTGAGGCTTATAAAGTGAATGGTGGTTTATCTTTTTTTAATTGTAATATCCGTTTGACTGACGTTGTTTAACCAACGCTGCTTGCGTCTGGCTGGACTGTCATAACGGAGTAGCAACCATAGCAGCCGCGCATAAATAGCAGGAATGGTCAAACGACCACCCGCAATGACATGGTGCTCGTATTGCCAACTGCCAGCTGCGTAACTGTCGCTGACACCGCCAAACGGGCATTGGCTAGCACATATCACCATATGGCCATTTTCATGCGCAAGCTCTAGCGTGTCTGCCAAGGCAGGCGAATAGGGGACGTTGCCCGCCCCAAATCCTAGTAATATAATGCCAGATGATGGCTGTGACAATAAAGCCTGCAATTGATTGTTGATGGCCTCAGCGTCATTGGGCAAACAATAAACAGCATGGATACGAACACTTTGAGCGCGTTTTTGTATACTCTCCAAAAGCGCTTTCTGATCATCTAGCCAGTGCTGGCGGCGAGTATCTGGTAAGTTTTTTATATAGCTATTGGCAGGATATGCCGCTCGAAAATGACCTGTAAATGCCATCAAATCATGACTGTGAATTTTTTGGACTGTTTGCGCAGGCCAAGCCTCACCGCCAAAATTAATCTTCACACCAGATTCGCCAGCGCCAGCCAGTTTCAAAGCGCCACTGAGATTGTCCCAAGCATCGCTGTGCTCATCGACACAGTAAGTGTGCAATTCTTCGCTATCTAATAGTGGGCGCATACTGCCAGTAAGAACAACACAAATATCGCTGCCCGCAAAAGCCTCAGCCAAAAACGCACCCAAATAACTTAGGGTATCTGTCCCAGTAATTAAGACAAACTGCCTATCACCTTGCTGATAAGCCGCTAGTATCAACTGATAAAAATGCACAAAATCACTGGGGGTTAGTTGACTGCTGTCTTTAATCAACGCATTGTCTAACCATGAGATTTTTGGTAAATGAGCTGTGCTCTCTTGATCTGATAATAGCTTTTGTAAAACAGGTAAGAAGATGTCTGCTGGCAACGACGCTAAAGGTTTGCCATAACTACCAAATGTACCACCAGCGTAAATCAGTTGAATAGGATTGGATATTGTTTTTGTCATAGTAAGGGATAGCTTCGTTGTCATGCAGTTAAAAAGAGGATGAGTAAGTAATAATAAATAATATATCTGTTCGATGCAAAAAAACAGCAAGTACTCTATGTCATATAAACAAAGAGTACCTGCTGGAGAACACTTGCTAAAAAGATATCGAGCTATTTATTATGCTGTGCGGTCAAGTAATGCTTTTGCTTGGTTTTGCTGCTCATCATTACCGTGAGCGACGACTTCATTCAATAAACGCTTGGCACTGTCGTATTCACCCAGCTGTATATACTGGTTGGCCAAGTCTAACGTCACTTGATTGCTATCTAATGATTTTACAAAGTCAAAATCTGCTGAAAAACGTGAGGAGAAATCTTCTGCTGATTCAGCTTCGCTATCGGCTGTAACTTCTGTAACAGGCGCTACAGAAGTAGGTACTGTTGAATCTACCGACTTAAAGTCATCACTGAATAAAGTATCGTCATCTATCGGCGTATTGTCATCAAATACCAATGGAGCAGTCGAGGTAGCACGAGTTGTTTCAGTAAGATTGCTATCTAAGTCATTATCATCAAGTTGTAATTCTTCAAGGTTGATCTCTTCAATACCGCTGCTGTTAATACTGTTGTTTTTGACATTATCGTCTTCAATGCTATTGCTTTCAAAATCATGATCTTCAAGCACAAAGTTATCAAAGTCGCTATTACCTTCAACACTAAGCTCTTCGACACTGGGTTGTTCAAAGCTTGGTTCGTCAAAGCTAAGCGCATCAGTATCAGTATCAGACTTTTCGCTTTCTAACACAGTTTCTGTATTATTTGGCTCATCGAAATCATCTAAGGATAGAGCGAAGTCGTCTTTACTGTCTTTAACCGCGTCAACGGTCAGTTCTTCAGAAAGCGTTTCATCCGTATTGGTTTCAACATCCGTGACTAAATCATCAAAATCAAGAATAAATTCGTCGCTTTCTAACGTCATCTCATCGCGAGTGTCATTAGATTCACTCGTCGAGGTAGATGTCTCAGCGGGTTCAGTTTTATCTTCAGATACGTCAAAATTGAAATCAAAGTCACTAATGTCGCTATCGGTTTCATCAGCAGTAGTGTTAAGGGTACTTTCACTATCTGTCGCAGTCAATGAGGTGGCAGGAGTGGTGCTAGTTTCAGCTGGCTTGTCAAAATCATCTTCAAAATCGCTTAGCGTAAGATCAAAGCTATCCTCTGCCGCATCGGTGTTTGAATGGGCTGGATCAAACTCATTTGAAACAGCCACGTCATTAACCGAATCATCTAACAGAGTCGCGCTATCATCAGAAGCCACTGGCTGGTCTGACGACCGATTTTGATTATCGGCTTGGTTGTCATTAAACTCACCAACTGGTAAGTCAAAGTCGATACTTTCAAAGTTGGTATCGTCTTCTACTGGCGTCTCTTGTGTCACAACTGGGCTTTGTTCTTCAAAAAATAAAGCCTTTAGCTCATCGGCTTGGGCAATACTTTTTGCATCATTATGCGTTTTAATCGTGTCATAAACTTGAGTGAAGTTTTCTGGCTGATCAATGGTGGCGTAGATGCCTAATAGTTTAAATAACAACTGGCTATCATTCGGCTTTTCAGTGAGACCACGATTGAGCGTTTCAATCGCTTTGTCATAGCGCTGTTGATCAATGAAGCGCTGAGCAATCGTAACATGATCGAATTTTTTATCGATATCCTCACGGCTGTGAGCAGTATTATCATCTGTTTTGACCGCTGGTGTTACAACCGCTGCTTTCTTTTCTGGTTTGATCGCTGGCTGTACGGCAGGTTGCTGTGCTTTCTTTTTGCGCAATACTAAACCAGCTACTAACACGATAAGCACCAATCCGGCGATGATATATAGCATATTGTCCATAGTTACTCCCACGCCTATGATCACAGCATATTGTAGTGATCAGTCAGGCAATTATTGATTGCGTAGTTTTTTAAGACGAGCTTGTAGCTCAGCCAGTTTTTGGTTTTGTAATTGAATTTTTTTGGTATAGCTATCAAGCGCACTACTGGTCTTGGATAATTGTTGGGCTTGCGTCGCTGTGCTTTGTCTTGATGATTTGAGCGTCGCCAATATATCAGTGCTTAGCCCCTTTCCCGTTTTTGCCACTGATTTGGTTTGTGTGCCATCTGCACTACCGCTACGATCGGGAGCAAGTACAGAAAATTGCGCTTGTGGTAGTGTCTGAGTTTTGGTTACAGCGGGTGCCGCAGGCGGCTTGGTAGCCTTTGCCATCTCAGAGGGTTTTCTAGAAGGTGTCTTAACTGTCTTTGTAGGGGTGTTCGCCCTGCGACTGTATTGCTTTTGCGCATTGATAGCCGATTCTAGTTTCTGCTGTGAAGGAATGACGTCGTAACTTGGCAAGCTTAGTTTGGCATCTGCTTTTAATTGATCTGCGTCTTTATTAATAAAAGCATCTGGGTTCTGTGCTTGAATCTGTTTCATCACCGTTGACACATCCAGATTGTTTTCTTGCGCAATTTGCTGTGCAATAAGCCACAAGCTATCGTTGCGTTGCACTTGATACTGAGCGGCAGGGCTACTGGCAGTCATATTACTAGAAGCTCGCATTGCCAGAAACAGCCACATTAGTGGGAGCTTTTGATGTTTCAGACGCAGCGATGCTGGTAGGTATATTGCCAGTCGAAGCAGTGAGTGTGCCAGTATTGCTTGGCTCTGAGCTCGGACGTAGAGTTTCGATTGTATCGGTTTTTGGCGTTGCTACAGTAGGGGATGCTGCGATAGTGCTTGCCTCTTTTCCACCACTTGGTTGTATCTGACGAGTGACTTGAATGTTTAGAATGTCCATCTGCTTGTCAGTAACGACTGAACTAGGCGTTTTATTGACCGCTACTTGACTATTGCTTATGGCCGCATCGCTAGCAACGTTTTCGCCATTAGCTATATTGTCGACGGTAGTTTCAGCAGTATTGCTGCCAATATTACTTGCACTCATCAGGCTATCGTTTGTACCAGTGACTTCCTCTATTTTGTCTGTATTAATACGGGTATTATTCAGCTGTCCATTGTCCAAACGCCCGTTATCCAAACGATTAGGTGCATAGGCAAGACTGTTGCCTTGCACTGTGTTTGTATTCGGTGCCTTGATATTAGATGCTTGCATGACAGGTGGCTGAATGCGAGCCGCTGACAATCTAGTCGAAACGGCTGAGTTTGTTGTTGATTGAGTGGCTGATAAAGTAGACGTTGGCATTAAAGGAGGCGGCGCACCTTTTCTAACAGTCAATGGCCTGGCCGTGCTTGCAGTTACGCTTGGCAAATTGGGTTTTGCCGCCCCTGTTACGATGTTTTTTGGCGTCTTAATAGGTAAGTTGTCTTTCAATGGCATTAATAGTGTTTTTGGAATGACATTGCGTTGACCTTTATCATTAATGGCTAATACTACATCCGCAAAAGGTTTAGAAACGGGCTTTGAAGTAGTAATAAGGACTTGACCACTGGTGGCAGAGGTAGGCGTAAAGCGCACAGTCATCGAATCGGTTTGGGTGAGGCCCATTTGCTGATAGACAACTGGATTTGCTAGGCTGGCTGAAAAGTCCGCTGCTCGAATGTCGGTGACGACAATACTGGCTGCTAAGGGCTCATGTTGCGCCGAGGTGACCACTGTCTTACCAATCGTTGCCGCATTTGCGCTTGTGGTTAGGGTGGCATAGCCTACAGAACATAGCAATGCCATCGATATCGCGCGATGTACAGTAGTCAAGCGATGAGATAAATGACAAGACATGAGCCGCCCTTTAGGATATAAGTTATCTTTGTTGTTATAACAAAATACTATCTAGTTTACCAGTTTATTTCACAACTGTTGTGACCAATAAATAAATGCTTGCACAATGTTTACGACACTTTTTTATCAAGTAGCATGGCATCCCCATAACTAAAGAAACGATATTGTTTTTCAATGGCGTGTTGATACGCGTGTTCGATGGCCGTTTTACCAGAAAAAGCCGAGACTAGCATCAATAAAGTGGACTTAGGTAAATGAAAATTGGTCAATAAGCGATCTATCACGCCGAACTTAAAACCGGGATAAATAAAAATATCTGTATCACCTGACCAGCTAGAAAGCGCTTGACCATTTAGGGCGGTTTTTTGATAAGCCGTTTCGAGGACACGCGTCACCGTTGTGCCAATAGCAATGACTTGATTGCCATTAGCATGGGTTTGATTGATAAGCTCGGCGGTTGATTGCGGCAAATGTGCATATTCACTATGCATGGTGTGATTAAGCAGATTGTCTGTCTTGACGGGGGCAAACGTACCAGCGCCAACGTGCAAAGTGACAAAGGCCGTATTTACACCTTTTGCCTCAAGTTTACTCAGTACCGACTCATCAAAATGTAAGCTTGCGGTTGGAGCAGCCACGCTTGCAAGCTTGGCTGGATCATGAAAAACGGTTTGATAACGCGTATTATCAGTGTCATCCGCATGGCGCTCGAAGTAAGGCGGGATAGGCAGCTCACCATAAAGCTCTAAATGTGGAAGGATAGGCGCATCAAATGCCAAAATAAATAAGTTGTCTTGACGACCAATCATTACAGCGCTCATATGTCCATCTGCAAGTGCCACACGTTGACCAAGTTTGAGCGCTTTACTCGCTTTAACATGACAAAGGGCAATATGCTCTTTATTAATGGGTTTATCGTCCATCGCTGTTAAGTGCAAAGTCGTCGCATCTAAATCTGAAAGGGTCACCAAACGCTCAATCAGCGCCTCAATCTTACCGCCCGTGTCTTTTTGACCGAATAGGCGTGCTTTCATGACTTTGGTATCGTTGAACACAATCAGGTCGCCTGCATTCAATAAATCAGGTAGTTCCGCAAACAAGCGATCTTCTACACGGGTTGTGTTTTGCTGATGGTCGACGGCTAGGTGTAGAAGTTTTGAGGCAGAACGCTGCGCTAATGGGTAACGTGCAATTAGACTGTCTGGTAGCTCATAGTCATAATCATCGACACTTAAATAGTCTAAGACGTGGTTGTCTGTGTCATTATCAATTAGGGTGCGAGTCGTAGAAACTAGAAGGTGAGAATCAGTCATAATCAGTCTTTAAATGAATATAAATTTTGGCGTAATTGTAGCAGAAACGAGGCTATGAAAGGATAGTTTAATAAGGATTGAAGCACACAAAAATCATTTAGATAAATAAATAGCCTAAGCAGTAAAAACTAACAATAAATAGAAATACTTAAAATTATTATCTATAACCTTATTCAAATAAATTCAACTGAGGCAGTATCTGCGCGGCAGGTGCCAATGACGAAAAGGTAACACCCACCAGCCGAATGGGCAGCTGGCGTGGAATGTCTAAGAATAACTTATCAAGCCAATAATGAGCGGATTCGGCACTATCAAAAGCCGTGGAGAGCGTGTGTGTACGCGTGATTTGAGTGAAGTCTGCGTATTTTACTTTTAGAGTAATGGTATAAGCGATAAGCTGCTTCTTTTGTAATTGACTGAAAGCATCCGCATTTTGCTCATAAATCTGTATACGCAGTGCATCATCATCGTTTAAATTCTCTGTAAAGGTGGTCTCCGAACCGACAGATTTGTGCGTGCGCTCAGACTTTACCGCACGCTCATCACGCCCATGCGCAATATCATGGTAAAACTGTCCGCGTTTGCCAAACTCTTGCACTAATACTGCGGCTGACAGGCGACGAAGGTCAGCACCATTATTGACGCCCATGGTGTGTAAACGCTGGGCTGTTGCTTTGCCAATACCGTGAAAGCGCTCGATCGGCAGTGTACTGATAAAGGCCTCGGCATCGGCTGGGGTAATAATGGCGATACCATTGGGTTTATTGATATCAGAGGCAATCTTGGCCAGCATTTTGTTGAAAGATACGCCAGCAGAAGCGGTCAAACCTGTATGTTCTAAGATTTGAGATCTCACCCAATTGGCCATCAATGTCGCTGAGCCTTGATGGACTTTTAACCCAGTGACGTCTAAATACGCTTCATCCAATGATAATGGTTCAACATGAGGCGTTAAGCGATACATAATCTCACGAATATCACTGCTGACCGCTCGATAAACGTCGAAGCGCGGTCGAACAAATATCACGTCTGGACAACGTTTGCGTGCCTCATAACAAGACATAGCAGAACGTACGCCAAATTGACGCACTTCATAGCTGGCAGCCGCTACTACGCCGCGACCGCTCGGATCACCACCCACGACCAAAGGCTTGCCGCGCAGCTCAGGAAAATCGCGCTGTTCAACACTGGCATAAAAAGCATCCATGTCTATGTGAATAATCTTACGAGGGCTTGGGTTTTTAGAAGTTGTCATATTCTTTATTTTAACTGACAGACAGTTTGAGTTCAGTATTAATTATTGTCGCAATCAATATAATAAGCATGTGTTTCAACACCTATTTGGTTAAGCCAAAATCAGTACTAAATGAAGTACGCACAACGATTGCAACGTGCTACTAAGATAAATTTTCCTTACTTGCTGGGCCGTTGCTGCCAGAGGCTACGCAAAATTTATCTTAGTAGCACTTTATTTGTTTTATAGTGAATCAACCATGTGCTGACATCAATATAATTGACTGATATGTAAAGCGGAGTTTACCTGTGAAAAAATTTGAAGAAATATGTTTAATAGTCATTGATGACATTAAGTCGGGTAGAAAAAAAGTGGGGGACAAAATACCTTCAATTCGAGCGATGGCAGAAAAACACAAGGTATCTAAAAATACTGTGGTCACAGCCTATAACGTCTTGCTGGAGCAGCACTGGATTAAGGCGATGCCTAAGTCTGGATTTTATGTTGGTGAAGATTTGTCCAGTAAAGAGATGCATAATACCATGCTGGATTTGACCACTTTTTATAATGGCGTCGATTTACTTGAGCAACAGCTGGTCAATGAGTATAGCCACAAGCCTGGTGAGGGTAGATATCCAAGAGAGTACATGGATAAGCTCAAGCTAGATAGTTATTTGGGTTACCCTAACTGTAGTGACAAATCTTCTTATCTTGACTATGGATATGGTGATCCAGCCGGTAATAGTATGCTTCGGGGACTGATCACTGACATACTCAAAAACCACTCTCTTGACGTTGATCCGCAAAATGTCTTAATGACCTACGGTACCAATCATAGTGTGGATTTAATCATTAGGCATTTTTTATCAGAAGGCGATAACGTTATCGTCGAGTCACCTGGATATTACCCTTTATTCAGTAAGCTCAAGCTTCATAAAGTAAATACGATTGCGCTCAAAAGAACCAAGTTCGGTTTAGATGTGAACAATTTAGAAGCCATTATTCAAAAAAAGCATCCTAAAATGTTATTTTTGCAGCCCTTCGCGCACAATCCAACAGGAACAGACTTAACCGTAGAAAACCTTGAAGCCATTAAGTCGGTCTGCATAGAGAATAACGTGGTTATTGTAGAAGATGATCCTTTTTTACTGATTCGAGAAAAAGCCGCCAGTTATCTGTTTAGTGAAGACGATCCTGTGATTTACTTAAGCAGCTTTTCAAAAACCGTTTCGGCCTCGTTACGATGTGGTTTTATCGTCGCCTCTACACCATTAATAAAATCACTCACGCGTCTAAAAATGATAACGGTCATCAATACGTCATCCATCACTGAAAACATCCTTAATCATATGATCAGTAGTGGCACGCTCGGCAGTCATCTACAAGCACTAAAAAGTCTGTCACATGAAAAGTCGACGGAATCAATAACGGCGCTGAATACCATCGAAGGCCTAAAGCTTTATCCTCATAATCCTAGCGGTCACTTTTTGTGGTTTCGTATTCCAATGGATGACAAAAAAGTCGTCAATCAAGCCAGAAAAAACAATATTTTTATGGCGCCAGGCAATCTATTTTTTCCTTGTGAAAATACGTACTTTGCTTTGAGAATCAATAAATTCTATATAGACCAAACCACCGTTACATTCATTGAAGAAGAGATTTTTAATACGCGTTAGCCTATTATTTTTATGACTGCTTTAAAGCCATTATCCAAAAAGAAGTCGTTGGGTGTCATCCATTTTTCACGCTTAGTACGATTTCACTACCTATCTGTTTACCTATTTTACTTATCCTACATCTAGTGACCTCTTCTTGTATTCAGCTGACTGTATTGGCCACAACGATAGCGCTTTATAAGAGTGGGTACAGTTTTGAGGGTAAAAGCCTTTCTGTACCCTTGGAACAATATTGCGCGCATGGTATTTCTATAATAACGGACTGAGATAGTACTGCTACGAGCAGTCTTAGGGTTTGCTATATCAAACCCTTTTTAAAGGAATCATTTTACAGGATGTATACCCATGCAAGACTCAACCTCTTCTTCGCGCATTTCTAGTTTTTACAAACTTGAGCAGCAGCAACGGTTAGAAAAAATCGCTGAATTTTTGGGCGAAAGCGACTTCAATCAAGACCACTTTTTGAACACTGGTAATACAGAGTTTCAAACCGTTGATAATATGATTGAGAATGCCATTGGTACGATGAATATACCCATTGGTGTTGCTACCAACATGATAATCGATGGTAAAGACAGACTGATTCCTATGGCGACAGAGGAGTCGTCCGTAGTGGCGGCTGTTTGTAATGCCGCCAGACAATGCCGCGCTACTGGCGGTTTTTATACTCACACCTCTGAACACATCATGATCGGTCAGATTCAATTGATTGATGTCATCAATCCCATGATTACCAAACAAGTTATCCTCGAACATGAGCACGATATTAAAGCTATCTGTAACGATGTAGATCCATTATTAGTGAAGCTAGGCGGTGGGTTCAAAGGGTTAGAAGTGAGAGTGTTGGATGATGGTCATGAATACAACATTATCGTACATATTTTGGTAGATACCTGTGATGCCATGGGTGCAAATGCAGTCAATTCTATGGTTGAGGCGTTATCACCAGCATTGGAGGGCTGGACATCTGCCAAGGCAAATATGAGGATTTTGTCAAATCTTGCAGACAAACGCCTGTCGATGGCTCGTGCCACATGGCCTACAGATGAAATAGGAGGCGAGGCCGTCAGAGATGCGATGTTATCAGCATTCCGATTTGCCGATGCCGATCCTTATCGAGCAGCGACCCATAATAAAGGCATTATGAATGGGATATCCGCTGTGATTCTGGCAACAGGGAATGACACACGAGCGATAGAAGCGGGCGCTCATGCTTACGCTTGTAAAACAGGTCAATACCGCAGTTTATCCAGTTGGGGCGTTGATAAAGACGGCAATTTATGTGGCAGCTTAGAGTTGCCTATGGCCGTTGGTCTGATTGGTGGTGCGACCAAAGTACACCCAACGGCGCAGCAAAACTTAGAGATTTTGAACATTGATTCGGCAGATGAGCTGGCTAGGATTACGTGTGCGGTTGGATTGGCACAAAACTTTGCGGCAATGAAAGCTTTGGTAACCACAGGTATTCAAAAAGGGCATATGTCACTGCATGCCAAAAACATCGCAGTGATGGCAGGTGCCAAAACCCATGAGGTTGATAAAGTAACTGAGCTATTGGTTCAGAGCGGCAAAGTACGTATCGATGTGGCTGAAGAGATTTTAACAACCTTACGTCAAAACAATACGTAAGCGGCGCATGTCGATATGAAAGAAAGGTTTGGTAAGCATCAAGGTCGATGCTTCAAGGCTGGTTTTTAGATGGTCATTCTATACGGACTATGATGACAAGGATGAATATGACTATGGACAGTTCAAACAGTGATTTGGTAGAGGTCTGGGGAGATACAGTTAACTTTAATTCCATGCTGTTCGCTATCGTGATAGGTAGTGTCGTGAGCACAGGTACTTTTTTATTGGCTAAGTTTTTTCTGTCTTCTTCGTCTGGAGACACCACTCTACTTAATGGTTATGCAATGCTCATTGGCTTAGGAGGGTGTCTGCTTTCAGGGTTTATTTGCTCCATTATGTTTAAACCAGCAAGGACAGTGATATCCAGTCAAGAAGACAATAGCGAGAATGTCAAAGCATTCATTGTCGACTTGATTAAAGACGATCCCAATTATACCAGCGTCGATGACTTACCTGCTGAGGTAAAAGAAGAGCTGAATTTGCTGCAATTAATGACTGTGTTTCAAGAAGCCGAAGAGACAGCAAAGAAAAAACAATAACCCATGGATGGTTTTTCTAAGTATTTATATAAGAGCCATTAGCCAATATACGACAGCCACTGGCTAAAAGTACAGACTTCAAGGAAGAAGGCGATGTTACATGAGATTTTGATTCAATTTTGGCCAGCGCTGATGTATGGTGTTATTGGCGCTATTATTTTTTCGTTGATTGGTATGGTGTCAGGAACGGATGAGACCGCGACCATGGTACCACTCACCTTGATGGTGATTATAATTGGAGCGCCACCAGCCGCCGTGTTTACGTTTTGGATGGCAGGTGCGGTGTCCAAACACATGACGCATGCCATACCGACAGCGCTGCTGGGGATTCCTGGTGATACGATGGCGACGCCTATGTTAGAGGAGGCAGATCTCTTACGGAAGTTGGGCATACCGCATATTGCTCTCAAAAAGATGATCTCAAGCTCAATTATATCGGCTTTTATTGCGGTGGTTGCCGCTGTTGGGTTTGCTTTGATTTTAGCGCCATTTGGCGATATTATTACTAAGTTTGCGCCGTGGATTTTTTTAATAGCAGCCATATTGATTGCTTATTTTTCCAAAGGTAAGTGGGCATCGGTGCTATTACTCATTCCCTTTGTGACGTTCATCTTGGCGCTAAAAGCCTTTACAGCACAATACGATACCAGTCTGGGCGTGACTTATTTCTTAGCCATTGCTATCGGCCCGCTAATAGCAGATTTGTTTACCGTTATGAGTCCTGCTGGTAGAAAGCTGCAATCTCGAGCAAAAAATAATGAGGTTCAAGTGGCGCCAGATTTAAAGCTCTGGCAAGGTTATTTTCCCAATCCATTTAAAATTCTGAACAAGACACAGATTAAATTTACGGTAATAACCTCCCTCATATCGAGTGCCACCTTTGTGTTTAGCCCAGTAGCGATGACCGTTATATTGGGCGAGTTTGTGGGTTCGCGTATCAAAAATACGTATCACAGGCTAACGACGGTCTTATCTTCTAAGAATGGGGTCACTGAATCGACCTACATTGCAGAAGCTTTAATTCCGCTTATTGCGTTTGGTCTACCGCTCAGTCCAGTCGCTGCTGGTCCTGCCGCGCCTTTATTCAATGCGCCGCCTGTGTTTAATGTGGAGACAGCTGAGGTAGCAGGTAATAATTTGCACCACTTACTCAGTCCGATGGATTTTCTTTTTTATGGTGTCCTATCAGTCATATTGGCCGCTATTATCGCGTATCCTTTTTCAATGAATTACGCCAGAAACGCCGCTTTATTTGTAGTAAAAAAAATCAGTCACGAAGCGATTATCGCCACTTTTATCGGTCTGATTTTGGTTATTAGTATATGGGAAGGCGGATTGGTTGGCGTGTTTACCGTTCTAGGATTGGGTTTATTGGGCGGTCTTTTATCAAAGCATTTCTCATTCAATACAGGCTGTCAGTTCATGGGTTATTACGTGGCTGTGCTGTCCATCCCTGCGATTATTTGATATTGAATCTTGATGAGTAACATCTTTAATAGAGTGCTGAATAGCGTTCGGCGCTCTCATATATTGTTAAACAAAGAATAGCGACAATGATAGTAAGACATGGCTAAAAGATTTGGTATGAATTCTACTAAGTACGAATAAAGGTGCTAAGGTGAATGAATCAGGAAGAAAGTAATTCAAAAAGGGAGAGTGGGCTTGTTGGCTTTATTGGGATTTTTGACGATTTTTGTATTTTTGGTTCTTATATTGACTAAAAAAGTATCCGTGATTGTTTCGCTGATTTTAGTACCGATCGTTTTTGCGTTAATAGGCGGTTTCGGCAGCGAATTGGGCACTTTTATGTTGGACGGTATCGTGAGCGTAGCGCCAACGGGCATCATGTTAGGGTTTGCTATTTTATTTTTTGGGGTGATGAACAATGCTGGTTTGTTTGATCCGCTTATCTCGCGGGTACTAACACTGGTCAAAGGGGATCCGGTCAAAATCTGTATCGGCACTGTCGTGATCGCCATGGTGGCGCATTTGGACGGTTCTGGCGCGTCGACGTTTTTGATTACCATTCCAGCCCTGTTACCGCTATACAACAAACTGGGCATGAACCGCATCATACTGGCGGGTTTGGTGGCGCTTGGCGCCGGTACGATGAACATGACGCCTTGGGGCGGTCCGACTGCACGCGCTGCCGCTGCTCTAGAAGTAAGTACGGCACAATTATTTAATCCGCTCATTCCTGCGTTTTTGGCGGGTGTGATTTGGATTGTGTTTGTGGCCTACCTCGTAGGCAAAAAAGAGCGTAAACGCTTGGGCGTTCAGGATATGGAGCACAGTCTGCATGACGAACTGACGGAAGAAGAACGCAGTATGCGCCGGCCGAAGCTTTTCTGGTTCAATTTGGTATTGACGATAGTCACTATTGTCGCGTTGGTGCAAGTCTGGCTGCCATTACCAATCGTCTTTATGCTGGCGTTTGCCATCGCCGTGCTTATCAACTATCCCAAACCCAATGATCAAATGGATCAGATTAAATCTCAATCCGTTGGCATGATTACCGTGGTGTCTATTATTTTTGCAGCGGGTATTTTTACTGGCATTTTATCAGGCACTGAAATGATTTCTGCGATGGCGACTGCGCTGGTACAGATCATTCCAGACGCGGTGGGCGGCTCTATGGGCGTCATTGTCGCGGTGCTGAGTATGCCGCTAAGCTTGGTGTTCACGCCTGATGCCTATTATTTTGGGGTGATGCCCATTTTGGCGCAGACCGCGAGTGCTTATGGGCTTGACCCAGTACAGATTGGCCAAGCATCTATGATGGGGCAGATGACCACAGGATTTCCACTCAGTCCACTGACCGCATCGACGTTCTTATTGATTGGTCTTGCGGGTGTGGAGCTGGGTGATCATCAAAAGTTTGTCTTTAAATGGGCATTTGGTACCACGCTGGTCATGACTATTGTAGCCGTGATTACGGGCGTGATTATCTAAGTCAATCATAAGGAGTAAGGTATGAGAACCATCAAAATTGGGTCTGGCGCAGGTTATGCTGACGACAGGCTAGAACCTGCCCTTGATGTCATGACATATGGAGACGTAGATTATATTGTGTTTGAGTGTCTGGCTGAGCGTACGATTGCCATTGCTCAGCAGCGCAAAATGAAGTATCCAAACGAGGGCTATGACAGCTTACTTGAGTACCGCATGGCGAAAGTATTGCCGCTTTGCGTCGACAAAAAGGTAAAAATAATCAGCAATATGGGCGCTGCTAACCCCCAAGCTGCTGCCGAAAAGATTAAACAGATTGCTGAGCAGCAAGGGCTAAAGGGTTTAAAAATTGCCGCCGTCACAGGCGACGATGTTTTTTCAGACATGGCGCGTTATCAGGATAAGACACTGCTGGAAAATGATCGAACCATCAAAGATTTGGGCGACTCTATCGTATCTGCCAATGCCTATATTGGTGCCCAAGGTATCGTGCAAGCGCTGACCGCAGGCGCAGATATCGTTATTACTGGCCGCGCCTCTGACCCATCACTCTTTTTGGCACCGATGGTGTATGAATTTGGCTGGTCTTTTGACGATGCGGATTTGATGGGCAAGGGCACTATCGGCGGTCATCTGATGGAGTGCGGCGCTCAGGTTACAGGTGGTTATTTTGCAGATCCCGATTATAAGGATGTGCCTGAGCTTTGGAATGTTGGCTTTCCCATCTTGGAGGTGACAGAAAACGGGGAGTATACCGTTACCAAGCTGCCAAATGCTGGCGGGCTAGTTTCTGAGGCCACGGTGAAAGAGCAGCTGCTGTATGAAATCCATGATCCTGCCCGCTATCTCACTCCAGATGTTATTGCTGACTTTTCACACGTGTTTGTCAAAGAAATTGATAATGATTTAGTTAAAGTGTCTGGCGGAACTGGCAAATCCAAAACAGGGTTGCTCAAAACCAGTATCGGCTATAAAGACGGCTACATTGCGGAAGCGGAAATCAGTTATGGCGGTTCAGGTGCGGTCAAAAGGGCCGAGCTTGCAAAGACGGTCATCGAAAACAGGCTTGCCGCCCAACATATTGAGCCTATCGAGATACGTTATGATTTTATAGGGCTCAATTCTTTATACGGCAATAAGCTTGCCAGCACAGCAGAGGCGGCTGAAGTGCGACTGCGCGTGGCGGCACGTACTGCTGATGAAACAATAGCACAAGCCATCACGCGGGAGGTTGAGTCGCTTTACACCAACGGCCCCGCAGGTGGCGGCGGGATTCGCTCAAACGTCAAAGAAATTGTTTCTATCGGCTCTATCTTGATTCCAGAAGCCGATACGGACATCACCGTCTCATATTGGGAGGTAACATAAATGAAATTACGTGAAATCGCGCATTCTCGCACTGGCGACAAAGGCAATGTCTCCAATATTTCTCTAATTGCCTTTAAAGACAAAGACTATGAGTTGATTAAAGAAAAGGTGACAGAAACGGTTGTCAAAGAATGGTTCAAGGATGTCGTCAAAGGGGAGGTCGTCCGTTACGAGTTACCAAACCTCCGTGCCTTTAACTTTGTAATGTATGATGCCCTAGGCGGTGGTGTGACAAAATCGTTGGCGCAAGACATGCACGGAAAAAGCCTAAGCTCTAAATTATTGGACTTAGAGCTATAAATGACTATCGGTTGAAATGAGAACAGAATTTTTTCCAATAGACATATAAGCCAGCCATATTGTAATAAGAGTACCTTTATGCAGAGGTGCTCTTTTTTTATTAAAAATTTATGGAAAAGCTATATTGAGAAAGCGCGATGCCAAAAAACCAGATTATGACTAAATGAGTCAGACTAAAAGGGAAGAATGAGGTAGCATTAGCATTATAAATTGGGTCTATATTTGAATAAAAGGGAAGTAAAAAAATGAAAGGGATTACACGTTTTTCGAATAGCTTGATGGAAAAGTATTTACCAGATCCATTTTTATTTGTCATTATCCTAACGGTGGTTATCTTTGTCCTCGGCTTAGGATTGACGGATTCTTCACCCGTGCAGATGGTTGCATATTGGGGAGAAGGATTTTGGGCGTTACTTGCGTTTTCAATGCAAATGGTATTGGTGCTGGTCACAGGTTTTGTGCTCGCTAGCAGTCCGATATTTAAAAAAGGATTGGGCAAACTGGCGAGTTTTGCCAATTCGCCAGGTAGCGCCATTATTTTAGTGACCTTGGTATCATTGGCGGCCAGTTGGATAAACTGGGGATTTGGCTTGGTGATTGGTGCGTTATTCGCAAAGGAGTTGGCAAAGCGTGTTGCAAACGTCGATTACCGCTTACTGATTGCAAGTGCTTATTCTGGATTTATTATTTGGCACGCTGGGTTTTCAGGATCCATCCCCTTATCGATTGCGACAGAGGGTCATCCATTCGCGGATAAGATCGGTATTATTCCAACGAGTGCCACTATCTTTGCTAGTTATAATTTGATTATCGTGGTTGCGCTCGTAATTATTGTGCCGCTACTCAACCGTTTAATGATGCCAAAACAAGAAGACACGGTGACCGTTGATCCCAAGCTTCTGGTTGATCCCATTATTGACGACGTTCCAGCAAAATCTGATATGACGCCAGCAGAGCGACTGGAGAATAGCTGGATGTTATCAATGGTCATTGGAGCGATGGGCATTGCTTTTATTGTTTATTATTTCGTGCAGAATGGATTTGCGTTGACGCTCGATTTGGTCAACTTTATGTTCTTATTCCTTGGCATTATATTTCATGGAACGCCTCGTAAGTATTTGATAGCGGTTCAAGAGGCAGTCAAAGGCGCGGGCGCTATCATCGTACAGTTTCCATTTTACGCAGGCATTATGGGGATGATGACCGCGTCTGGTTTGGCGGCCATTATGTCAGAGGCATTCGTGAGTGTTTCGACAGCAGATACCTTACCGCTTTTTGCCTTCTTAAGCGCTGGGCTTGTTAACTTCTTTGTTCCGTCAGGTGGTGGACAATGGGCAGTGCAAGCGCCGATCATGCTAGAAGCGGCAGAGATGCTTGGTAGTGATCCGGCAAGAGTGGCGATGGCAGTCGCATGGGGTGATGCGTGGACCAATATGATTCAGCCATTTTGGGCATTGCCAGCGCTTGCGATTGCAGGGCTAAAAGCCAAAGACATTATGGGCTTTTGTGTCATTGTTTTGGTTGTCAGTGGTGTAGTGATTGGCCTAGGATTATTGTTTTTATAGATAGAACTTAGAGATCAAAGCCTCACCCTCAAAGGTGAGGTTTTTTTTATGGTCAATTATTTAAAAAAGTCTAGTTTCTGAGGGTTTTGAAAAGTCGTTATTTCTTAAAGGAATATTAAATCATAGGCAATAAAAAAGGCTTACATAATGCTGTAAGCCTTGATTAATATAAATGGTACCAGTGGTCGGAACCATTTATAT
The DNA here is from genome assembly GCA_963744895.1 of uncultured Gammaproteobacteria bacterium. Taxonomy (GTDB): domain Bacteria; phylum Pseudomonadota; class Gammaproteobacteria; order Pseudomonadales; family Moraxellaceae; genus Psychrobacter. The sequence goes on along the minus strand of CAVUUW010000002.1, from coordinate 586,297 downwards.
TTTAGGTGATTATCCATAACAGTCTGTAACAATATATTTTATCATAAACAAGCCTTTATTTTAGAAGCCTACAGAGATTTTTCTATCTATTGCTTGTCTAAAAAGTCCCAATAAGTACGCATTAAGCTAGCCTCATGGTGTACACTTCGATGTACACGATAGCTTAAGGGTACACGCCAGCATGACAGCCCAGTCAATTACTATCATCAGATAGAACCATCAGCTAGAGCACCTGCTAGGTGATGCTTTGCGGTCTCGGATCCTAGTTGTTTTGCGGTGTGCCGCGGTGCCACTGTGGCTATATCGCTATACCCACCCCATCTAACTACTCTGTCTTTGTTTATCCGGTGTGCCTCGCCAGCGCTGCTATACGCTCGGTATGAGCAGCTTTGCACGTTATCGACCCCAGGCTACCGTGAGCGCATCAGATGCGAAGCCTGTCGTACCTTTGAATGGCTGGCGCCTTCCAGCGATAAACCCGAGCTACCACGTTGAGCGCACTGGCGTTATGTTGTTGGCTCTTATTTGGATACGCCTATCGGAGATATTGAGCCGTTACAGATGCTTGAGGTGGTTAGATATTCGGCCTTCGTTAAGATGACGGTCACCAACCGATAAGCGAGTAGGGCGCTGTTATGCCGTGATATTTCATCCGCTATCATACAGGCTATGCTACTAATGACCCAGCAAGGCTGGTTAACCGATGCTAGATAGCTATCGATACGGCACCGCCCATCTATTACCACGCCGTCAGAGTTTGGCAGCTGATGCGAGATATTGAACCTAAAAGCGTATTCTGATAGTGTTTTTCTTCTATCGAGTTATTGGCCTGCTATTCATACGTAACGGTGATTTACGGCGCTTAAAGTGGAAGAGTAGATTTATCATGCACAGATAGACTTACAACCATGAAAGACACGGAGCCAGCAAGCTGAGAAGGTTAAACATGATATTACCGCTATCACGTCAAGCGGTACAATACTTAAAGAGCATACCATTACAGGTCATACTGATTATGTCTTTATAGCGACACGGCAACCAAACCACTTATCAACGAGAACGCCGCAACGATGCGCTAAGTCCCAGGATATCAAGTAAGCATGCGCCCATGGTTTCAGAGCATCGGCTAGAACTATGCTTGGCACAAGCTCAGTATGACTTAGATGTTATCGAGCAAGCGTTAGGACATATCACCAAGACCCAATGCACCGCTTATGATAGATGGGAGTTTATAGAGGAGAGAACAGTAATGATGCAGCATTGGCAGATTATATAGATGCTCTGAGGACTGGTGAACTGATAATGTGATAAAGATGCCTAAAAATAAGAATCATCAACATGTTAGCTTATCATTAGATTTTTACAAAATTTATTGTTTTCTTATTCTCGCTCAACCCTTATCCAGTCAGCTTTGCCGAATTTAGAAAATTATACTCTTGTATCACATAGTTTTAACTAAGATCATATAGTATTTTGAAATTTCGCGCTAAATTAAACATTAACGTCTAGCATAGTATATGTAAGTCATACTCAAACTGACTATATATACAGCTAATGTATAGAAATAGTGTGGAGCGATAGTCGCTTGATAAGTTTGCGACCTAGAGAGCAACTTACCGCCCACCTATTTAATGAGAGCCAACAAAGAGGAGATAAAGCTATGAGATAACAATTTACCAAAAGAGAGGTGAGAGCTATATCAGGCTTTTCTTTACTGGTTGTTACTAACGTTCTGTCTGTTTTAAGCTTGTCGTTAAACAAAACGTTTAATATCATAACCACGATAGAAGCTATAGCAAGCTTATAGTTACCCCTAAGGTATCATTCTCACTCTCTCAAAAGTCGTCAAGACTATATCCGCGCCTGCCCCCCCCTCCGGCCCCCCCGCTCCCCCCGCCCCGCCCCGCCGCTCCGCCCCCGGCGGCGCCCATAATCCTATAAGAATATGGAAGACTCTGTCTCAATGACTTACACGGCTAGCGGAGGGGAAAAAAAGCGTGCCTGCATTTCTAAGAAATGAACAAACTAAAGATTTCTAGAGAGTTGCAAAATGTAACTCGCTGAAAACGTGTAGAGTAAAGCGTGGTGGCTGGACCAAGGTATTGGGTTTGTAAAGAGCTAGTATATCTTATGTATGTAACCAAATTTCATGTCGCAAAATCATACTTTTGATGCCGTTGTAAATGAGCATCAAAAGCTAATGAGTTGATAGATTATGTATACGTTAAGCGCGATAAATGTCAATTTAGCAGGCTCGTGATTTCTTTGTATTGCTGGTAACAGAGAGCCACAATTCAGGAAAATATCGATAAAACACTTCATGAAATGCACATCTCAATCTTGTGGGAGGTGGCTATGATGGAATACATAGTAGTTTGAAGTCATGTGAGTAATCAATCATATAGGGGTAAATGAACCCTAAACTACGAACCACCACCCATAAAAAGCCCGTGCATTTACCAGGCTTTGAAATGATAAGTAGATTATGCAGCCACACGGCAAGGGCTCAGATGACAAACAACAAACAAAACAGGGGGGGCTCGCAGCGAGTGCACCTGATGGCAAAACAAACACAGGCGAACAGAGCAAACCACAGGGCACGAAGGCAGAGAGCAGAACAGACACCGAACCCGCCAGGCAACTAAAGCACAAAGCCGACGAGAGCAGCGCGCCAAAGCAGGACAGCGGAGAGCAAGCGAGAGACGCAGAGGACGAAAGCTGGCACACAGAGCCGAAGCCGCACGTAAGCCGAAAGCGCTAAAGCAGGCACGCCGAAGTACCCGGCTATCCACAGATCAGAAAAGGAGCCCAAAGGAAGCAGCCGGACCAGGAAGAAGCAGAGCAGGAAGCATCAAGCTAAGCGAATAAGCCCGAGAAACAACCATACAAGCTCAGATAGGGCGAGCCGAGCCTCAGCCAAAGCAACAACAAAACCTATCAGCGCACAGCTCTGCAACACATCCAAGCAGTCGCACACTAACGCAAGCACGAAGCTAGCAGGCGGCATGGCGCAGCACACAGGGCAACGGAGAGCACCTAGGGACACGGCAAGCCGACAGAAAAAAGGCAAAAGGGAGCGGAAGCACAGGCTAGGCTAACTCACTCAAAAACGGAGAGAGAAAAGCTAAGCGATATCAGAACTGCACGGGAGAAGACAAGCAAGAAAAAGAAAGAACAGCGATAGAGCAACAAACTCAAACTAAGACAGAAAGAAGCAACAGAGCGACCGAAAAGATGACGGTAGTATCGGGACCGTAGAGAAAGAAGCAGCCAAAAGGCACACTACAAAGCGAACGCAGAAGCTGTATAATTAACAACGCTATATAGTGATGGTGAGGTGTCCGTTTACGCTCGCAAAAGTATCCTACAACACCACACGCAGAGCTTACAACGTGCGTATGACGCTATTGCTACAAGGGCAGCGCGTTATCTTAGAGCCAGCACTAGCCAACCGTAATGAATGGGCAGGATTTTAGCCCGTGCCTTAATTGCTTGCCCTGGGACTTAGGATCAAAGAGTATGGAACGATGAGCAGCGCAATAATGATAGCCCGTATGATAACCCACACTTAATAGATAACTGGTCACGCTGTCAGAACTTACTTGATCCATTACCAGCCAATCTACCTCGTGACAGCACAGGCGCACCGAAGCGCATTAAAATGCAATGAGCGGACAATCAGACTAGGCAAGTCTTTAGTGACTTCAAACAGGCAATAGAGGACAGACAAGCACAGGGGCAGCCGTTGGAGTATCTAAAAGCTTATGCGTCACGTATGGCGGAGAACGCTAGCCGTATCGCGTCATTAATGGCGTTCTTTGATGGACGCAGTAAAATCACTACTGATGATATTAAACGGGCGTTTATGTTGGTGGAATACTCAACAGCTGAACGCTTGCGCTATCTTGATGCAACACCCACAGGTGAGCAGAACGACAGTGAAAAGCTAAGTAGCTGGCTAGTGGATAAAGCGAGGGGTAAAAATCAGCCTATCTTGAATAAGTCGTTTGTCTCACAAAATGCACCTAATGCTATTAGAGGTAAGAAGCTAAACAGCTTACTTGATGACTTAGAGAGTATAGGACATATCAGGTTAGAAAGTGAGGGGCGCAGGCGTTTAGTGTGTATCAATCCTAAGCTTATGGCTGCTTAGCTAACCTTAAAAAGCTGCTAAACTTGCTAAACTTAATCTAGCCCTTGCCAGTCAAGGGCTTAACTTTAGGTAGGGCGCTGCTAAGTATTGCTAAAGTTGCTAAAGTTGTAAACTTTAGCGGAACTATAGCAACTTTAGCAGACGTTAGCAGCTACTAACTAAGCTACAAGTTATAACCAGTAAGGCTTATGGGGAATATAGCAACTTTAGCGACTTTTTCTAGGTATAAACCTATATTGGTGGGCATTTATCGTCTACCTTTTTTGTTCCTGATGTTTATAAATATCTATCGTAAGATCAGTTTGAGCACTGGCAGCCTGTTAAGGTATGTTAAGGTTTAAAACCTATATGGAGAAGATTACCACACAGCCAAACAGTGTAGCTTTGTGCGTATCAAGCATGATTTGAGTTAACTATTTAGTTACGAATTGCCAACAAGTGAATGAAGCGCAAACACTTACCAACCATGGGCTATAAGGTAATTTTAAGGCTAAATTATAGTAGGGCTGTAACAGGTAAAAGATAACCCGAAGGTGGGAGTATTAAGCACGTTTTACGTTGACCTATGTTGACTTACCGATACGAGAAAGCAAAACACGAATGAAGCGCAAACGCTTGCTAGGTATGATCTAAGAGATGATTGTAAGGTTAAATCAGAAATCGGCTGTAAACCTAATTTGATGCGCTTAGTTTTGAGCCTATCATTTGTTGAAGCCAGTTTTCGGACACGTTAGGTGATTACTACCAAGCCTTTTTATAGCGTAAAGAAACTAAGGTTTTTGGACATTGTAGAACCTGTCAAAACCGTACATTCAAGATCAACTCGCACCGCCTTGCATGTTGTCATTTGTTAACATTTTCAGGAACAACTACCCCAAGAACACCACAAGCTTAGAACCTGTCAAAACCTGTTATTGAGAACCTGAGAAAACCTGAACCCTCACATAGTAAACCTCATAAAACCTCACATTGAAACGTTAGAAAATCAAATATCGCAAACCTTATAAAACCTTACATTCAAAACCAAGTCACACACCGTGCAATGCTGGCTTGATCCTTACCGTTACCTAGTTTTCGGAATCCGTAAAAGGGATAATTTGCGGACATCATAAGCAGGGTTAAAGAATGAGTTATTGGACACGTTAGGCGGAGTTTATGAACAGTACGCACACGCGCAAAGCAATCACCAATTACAGATGTTTTCATACACTATGAAAGAAGTTTTTAGAGTCCATAAAAAAGAGCGACTTTTGCGAACAGTACACGCACAGGTGCAATTTATGCCAATGCTGGCTAGTTTTCGGACATCTTAGAGAGTCGTCAAAATAATACTTGGAGTCCATAAAAAAGAGTGGTTTTTCGCACTACTATAAAAAGACTGAGAAACTTTTGCGAGTCCATAAAAAGGGGACTTTTTGGACAGATATTGGGGGGGATTGTTTTGAGTGTTGAGCGTATCAAAAGAGGACACCGCCACCATTCACATGCGCAAAATAAAAAGCGTTTCAAAAAGAGGTTAAAGCAACTTTAGCGACAAGTATCGTAAGCGCATAACTTACAGCGATAAATAGTAAGTTAAAGCCATGTTAAAAGTTAAAATAAATAGAACCGTTACTCTCAAACCAGTTCGTAAAGGTCTAAAGCAGTAATTATCATATGAAACTTATCAAAGTAGTACAAGCCATTGGTACTATCAGCCTTTATAAGTTATATTAAACTTTAGTTTATCAGTAGGCTGTCTGTTACTTTTATAAATAAGTATCAAAAATTAAAGGGCTAAATCATGAAAATTATATTATTCGCTGCTACGTCAATCTTTCTACTTACTACTAGCTTACCTGCTAATGCTAAAGGCGTGGTATGTGCAGACTTTAGCAGTCAAGCAAAGGCACAGAGATATTTTGATGCTAAAAAAGCTGGCTATCAACGCTTAGATAGAGATAAAGATGGTATTGCTTCTGAAGCCTTGAGATAGAAATATGGTAAAACATGAAAAGAAGCATACGAAGTATTTAATTATGAGTGAGCAAATGAAAAAATTAATTTCTATGATCCTACTGTCACTCACAGCTTGCCAACCTATCGACACTACATTTGAGGATACTATATGATTTTGTGAGTGTTAATGAATTTTATTGGTCAACTTATGGAAATGTTAAGCCATACCCATTCACTACTGAATATGGTGAAGTTGCCTGCAGTATGAACGAAGTTTATTTCTACCCAGATAATACGTCTAATGATGAGTCACAAATAGGCTTGCCATTAAACAAACTGGCTCAGCAAAGGCAAGATGAAAGAGGTATGAGACCTACTGTACCAAATGCTATCAAGCCTAACGCTCATTTATCCGAACCTATTAGAATGGGGCTAGATAGGTGCAAGCAAACAAAGGCGCGATTAGAGGCATTTAGATCAGAAAGTGGTATGTAGAAAAATGATAGCTAAACTTTCGATTACTCGGACGCATAAAAATTACTTAGGCAGCGGTCACTACTGATGAAACTGTGGACAATTACACCGCCCTATCTGTAGATATTCGACAATATAACAATTAAATGCTTAGTTTATACGTAGATTATGCAAAAATTTTCACTAGGAAATGAGCACGCGCGATCTTATCTTGGTCAAAAGAAAAACGTCAGACTAGGCTATAAACTTTTACTTTTGAGATAAACATAAAAAAGCCTCCTATAAGGAGGCTGATTTACTAAGTTAAGCTTTCATCAAAATGTACACTGTGATGTACACACTAAAAGATAAATATTGATTAATCTTTTAGTAAACAAGCACTTAACTTAAAGTATTGGTACCAGTGGTCGGACTCGAACCGACACGCTTTTAAAGGCAACGGATTTTGAATCCGTCATGTCTACCAATTCCATCACACTGGCATGTAAGGTGATAATGTCTATGAACTACTATATAGAGACTATCGAATTGGGCTACAGGGTTAACTCTGTATAGGCTGCGTATTATAGCAGCCTATTTTTAGCCGTCAAGAATTATTTCAAATTATTTTCAATTAAAGCGGTAAACACCTATTAACCAACGAACGCACGTTCAACCGCATAGTCCGCTTGTACACCCATACGCGGTGAAACGGTTAAGCCAAAGTCATCCAAAATTGCTGAAACTTCAGCGTTAAATGGCATGCTGCCACATATCATGACGCGGTCATCGTCTTTATTCATTGGCGGTAATCCAATGTCTTCAAAAAGCTTACCTGACTTCATCAAATCAGTCACACGGCCTTGATTTCTAAATTCTTCACGAGTAACGGTAGGGTAGTAGATGAATTTTTCACGGAACCATTCACCAAAGATTTCATCATTGGGTAGCTCATTTTCGAACATGTCGCGATAAGCTAGGTCTTTGGCATGACGCACACCATGTACCAAAATGATCTTTTCAAAACGCTCGTATACTTCAGGATCACGTGCCAATGCCAAGAAAGGTGCAAGCCCTGTACCTGTTGAAAGCATATACAGATGCTTGGCCGGTAATAAATCATCCACTACCAACGTACCTGTGGGCTTTTTGCTGACCAATAACTCATCGCCGACTTTGATATGCTGCAAGCGTGACGTCAAAGGGCCATCTGGAACCTTAATAGAAAAGAACTCTAAATGATCTTCGTAGTTAGGGCTCGCAATCGAGTAAGCGCGCAATAGTGGTCTGCCATCAACCACAAGACCAATCATTGCAAACTCGCCATTACGGAAACGTAAACCGTCATCACGAGTGGTTTTGATACTAAATAGAGAGTCATTCCAATGGTGAACCTCTGTGACCGTTTCGGTGCGAAGTTTTGACATAAAGTCCTCGTCAATAAGTTACTGTATTTGTTGTTAAATTTAGATGAGTATTAAATAAAGGTTTTCAATGTTAGATTAAGCATTATAAAAAGTATCTGAGCATTGATAAGTGTCTAAGTGGCTGTCTTGCAAACATTAATTTTGTTAGCGTTCGATGATACCATGAGTTTACTGACCAAAAATATCAGCACCATTCTAACATTTTATGGGATGTTGTCAGTATGTAGAGATGGCTTGAAGGTCTATAAAGACGTACGATAGCGTACGAAATAGAATGGCTGACGTCGAATTGCTTGGTTATCATACCAAACTTTAAAATAAAAATCCGTCTAGTGGTAATGATGGGACATGATAAAATGGAATATCGTTAGCGAGTAATTTTGTAAGATTGAAGGATTTGTTTGATAAAGCAGCTTGTTGCTTATGGAGTGGGACTATGATTTGTGACAATGCGTCTCAAGAGAGTGAGCACCGTGCGCCAATTATTGGTTATCACCGTGCACCGCTGACGCAAAAATTTGGCGCACCAAGGCAGCCTAATTTGGTGGCATTGACCAGTATCATTGAGATGATAGTGCCTTATGATACGCCAGCGGCTTTTATTGGTTTGGAAGCGTTTAGTCATATTTGGGTCAGTTGGCAATTTCATCACAACTACCTCGCTAAAGACAATAGTATTAATAAAACAGATGACCATTTCCGCCCGCAAGTGCGCCCACCAAGGCTGGGTGGTAATCAAAAAATAGGCGTGTTTGCCAGTCGTAGTATGTATCGACCGTCGGGATTGGGGTTGTCTGTCGTTAAACTCGAACGTATTGAGATTGCAGAAGGGCGCGTGTTACTGTTTATTAGTGGGGCAGACATGATCGATGCCACGCCAATCGTCGATATAAAGCCTTATGTGGTTTATAGTGATGCGATTATGTACGCAAATAGTGGTTTTGCCCCCACTGCGCCTGAGTCGTTAGCGGTAGAGATTACCGAGGTCGCTTATCAACAATTCATGCATCTGATTGGTTCAAGGCAAGCTGACAAAAGTATCAATGACGCCTTTAATACAGAACCTGTTACAGTATCTGAGCATATTCACCAAATACAAAACCAATTGTTTGTCTCAGATATGAATACGATTAAAGCTTTGATAGCCCAAGACCCGCGGCCTGCCTATCGTCGTTACGACACAAACACATCGTTCGTGATGCGCTACAAGTCTGTCGATGTGAGCTTCTGTTTGTTAGAGTCAGGAGCGTTACAGATAACCACTATTATAGAGGTGAATTTGTAGGTTCAAATAATGACCGTTAATATTTTGTTATCAATCAATAAAATCGTTAACCAGTAAGACAGTAGTGCAGTCTTTTTTACCGCTAATAAAAGAAGAAAAATATGTCTGTACAGAATTATTCAATCGTGATCGATTTGCGTTGGTGCTTAGATGAATTATTGGCTGATAAAGTCATTGATCAGCGTGGCTACAATCTCGTCATTACCAGTCGTCGCGATAAAGCGCAGCATCCGCTGATGACGATTAGCGAGTTTGGTTTACCTAACGGTCACGCCCTTGATCAAAACTCTGAAACCAAACTCACACTCGCATGGCTGAATCAATGGCTGGCAAGCAAAGCAGGTATGCCACTCGTTCGTATTGACCCTTTAAAAGTCGATGTCCCAGCTGTGACGCAATTGATGTCGTTTGAGTATGCACGCTCGCAGCATATTTTGCCCATTGAAGTAAACACTGATGAAGTGGTTATCGGTACAGATCAGCCATTTTATACTGACTGGCAGACAAGTATCGAAAAGCTAATAAAATCTATAAGCTATCGTACGGTTTATATCAGTCCTGACCAAATCAATCGCTATCGACGAGAGTTTTATCAAGTCACCCAAGCGATTGCAGGTGCAAATAGTGTCCACAAACGCGCGGCAGCTGACGTCACTAATGTCGAGGCATTATTACAACTGGGGGACAATACCAATCCGGACGCCAATGATCAGCATATCGTTAGAGTCGTTGATTGGCTATTGCAATACGCTTTTGAGCAGCGTGCTAGTGATATTCATCTAGAGCCACGTCGTGAGACAGGTAAAGTTCGCTTTCGTATTGATGGCGTGCTCCACACGGTTTATGAGATGCCGCTAGCCATTCTAGTGGCCGTGACGGCGCGTATTAAAATCTTAGGAAGGCTCAATGTGGCAGAAAAACGCAAGCCTCAGGATGGTCGCCTAAAAACTCGCACACCAAAAGGGTTGGAAACGGAGTTACGTCTGTCCACCATGCCAACTGCTTTTGGTGAAAAACTGGTCATGCGCGTGTTCGATCCTGAAGTGCTCGTGCGCTCATTTGCTCAGCTTGGTTTGTCAGGTAAGCAACTGGAAACGTGGCATGAATTGACCGCGCACCCCAATGGCATCATTTTGGTTACTGGCCCGACAGGGTCAGGTAAAACTACGACCCTATATAGTACGCTCAAACAGCTGGCCACTGAGCAAGTCAACGTCTGTACGATTGAAGACCCAATTGAGATGATCGAGCCTGCCTTTAATCAGATGCAAGTGAATCCAGGCGTCGATTTGTATTTTGCTGATGGCATTCGCTCATTGATGCGTCAAGATCCTGATATCATCATGGTGGGTGAGATTCGGGATGCCGAAACCGCCAATATGGCGGTACAAGCTTCGCTGACAGGTCATTTGGTACTTTCAACACTGCATACCAATGATGCACCAAGCTCTCTTACTCGTCTGCATGACTTAGGCATTCAGCCGTTTCTGACGTCAGCGACTATATTGGGCGTAATGGCACAGCGTTTATTACGCACATTATGTCCACATTGCAAAAAAGCAATCGATGTGACGCCAGATAGTGAGATTGCTATTCAGTGGCAAGAGCTAGTACAGCCTTGGCGTGCTTCATTACCTGCACAAATCCATACAGCACAGGGTTGTGAACATTGTCGCCATACTGGCTACCAAGGCCGTGTCGGCCTATATGAAATTATGCCGTTGTCCAATGAATTGAAGAAGCTGGTCGCCGCTGATGCTAATTTAGACGTACTCAAACAGCAGGCCTACCGAGAAGGCGTACAACCGCTGCGTTTATCGGGCGCAAAACGTATTAGCGAAGGGGTAACGACCATAGAAGAGGTGATGCGCGTTGTGCCGCTGCATTAGTTTTAAGTATTTATAAAGTAGTATTTGATAAATAAGCTATTTTTACTCCACTTGAAAACAGCTGTCTCTAAAGCAATAAATACTATAGTTGTTCTATAGTGAATTAAAACTATCACAAATCCAATTTTATTAACGAAAACCTTTTTTTAATGTGAGTGCTTATGTTTACTGATACCCATTGCCATCTCAACCGTTTAGATTTAACCAAATACGATGGCCAACTGTCTGGTGCGATTGACGCGATGAAAGCCGCCAATGTCAGCCGCGCGATGGCAATCATGTGTGATTTTGCTGAGTATGATGAGATTACGAAGATTGTTAGCACCTATAACGACGACACGCTCAATCTAGGAATGAGTGTGGGCATTCATCCTTGTGAAGATATTCAAATCTTACAATCAGCGACCGTTGAGCGCCTTATAGAAACCGCCAGCAACGACCATATATGGGCTATCGGGGAGACAGGATTGGATTATTACTGGTCTACCGAGAATAAAAAAGAGCAACAAGACAGTCTTGCTCGTCATATTCATGCCAGTCAACATCTAAAAAAACCGCTTGTGATACATATGCGTGAGGCAAAAGAAGATACGATTGATATATTAAAAAGTGAGGGTGCTGAACATGGCATTATTCATTGTTTTACAGAGGATTGGGAGACTGCCAAACGAGCGCTGGACTTAGGGTTCTATATCTCATTTTCAGGTATTGTTAGTTTTAAAAGCGCGCAAATGATTCAGGACGCTGCAAAAAAAATGCCTAAAGACAGAATATTGATTGAAACAGACAGTCCTTATCTCGCACCTGTTCCTAAACGTGGTCGACCCAATGAACCAGCATACGTCCCTTATGTGGCTGCTTATCTCGCAGAGATGTATGACTGCACAGCACAAGACGTAGGCAAATTGACTGCAAAAAACTTTGAAAATTTACTAGCACAGTATCATTAAAATCGTTATGCTATGACCAATCAGTCATTTATCAGTCCGCTATGTGGCTTATAGGTTTAGTGATTTTAATGATAAATTTAAACATATGATTAATCATGTTTATTTAGAAAAAAATAAGCATATCTTTTATTGAGACTTCCAAGCCGTCCTTGCATAGACTTCTACTTTTTGCTGATGCGCTCACACAATGATGGTATGCTGAATCTTGTCAGATTTTAGGAGGGATTATGAGTCGTCAGCATCAGTTCAAGGCACGAGAAGAGAATATCTTAGCGATGGCAGAGCAACTACTACTTGAGTCGGGTGATGGTGATATTACTTTAGACAGTTTGGCAGATCAGCTTGATCTGGCTAAAGGTACACTATATAAGCATTTCTCCAGCAAGGACGAGCTCTATCTACGCATTATTATTCGTTATGAAGAGCAATTGTTTGACATCAATCGTATTGACGACTGTCCATCGGCAGGCGTGGCTCGAATGATTTTTCAACAGCTATTTAATCCGCAAAAAGCAATGCTACTTAACCAAATCGAAGAGCGCTTAGCAGCATCGGTAACGGGTCTTAATCGCTTATTTGGTGAGCTATACGATATTCGGCGTCAGCGTATGAAACGTTTGATCGATATCATTAGCGCTTATTTAAAGGATGAGCATAGTAGTCTAAGCACTCGTGATTATTTGTCCTCTATTTGGGCAATGGGTCAAGGTGGCGCTGGATTATTAAATTCAAGCTTCTATCAGCGTTATTTGGGACGCCGTGATACTTTGCGTTATGCTTTTGTGCAGCAAATGCTTGAGCTACCTAGTCATTATCCTGCCGAGGACAATGAGGTGATGGATGAAGACATGCAAGAGCTGGTAGAACAAATTGATACTGAGTCAGAAGAGCATCGCAAAGCCAGTTATTAGTGTGCTTATTGATTTTTAATATAGTAACAATACTATCCAAGTATTTCGTGTTGTCATATTTCATATTGCAGCACGCTTAAATCTCTTTTTTATCACTCCGAAAGCTGATATTCCTCTTTATAGATGAAACCTAGCAATAGGCTCATAGGTGCACTATGCCGGTCACTGCCAAGAATCAGTCCAGCTCAGCCACTATTTGCTATGTAAGCTTAGCTCGTCAAAATTTTCTATCTAACAAGGCGGACAGCTATTTGTTACGTTGTCCCTGCCATAGGGAAAAACTTCCAATCAACCACGCGCCTATTTTACATCCATCAAAGACCTCTCGATCGCAAACGGGCTTTACTCTTGTTGAAATTGTGGTCGTGGTGGTTATCATCTCGATATTTGCTGGAATGATGAGTTTATCAGTCGGTAGTAGTGAGTCTCGAAAAAATCGTGCCTTTTATGAGCATCTTACCGATTCACTGAGTTATGTTCGGCTACTATCCGCTGAGCGCATGCAACCCATGGGTTTAAGCTTAAAAGCGGATAAACAAGGTCAGGTAACGCCTGTCATTGTTACGTTATCGAATGCTTATATTACTTATCAAACCCCCGATACTGCACCAAATAGTACGGATGGACGCCCCAAAAATTCTATGGAGTTGTCTACCGATTTGACAAGCATGTCAGATAGGCGAGGTGATCAACAGCCAACGCCAAGCTGGGAGGTAGAGCCAGAAGTCAGCTTACCTGACTTACCTGCTGGTGTCAGTTTAAGGGTTCAAAGCTTGGCCTCTAATGCTTCGTCCAACACGGAACAAAGACAATTACAGCCTTGGTTTGCGGATCAAGCCGTGCCGCAGATATTATGGTTTGGGACTGGACAAGCCGCGCCCGTTACGATTGAAGTCATCCATAACTCTCGTTTGGTGGGTGAGGTGATTACGATCATGCCCGATGGTAGTATAAAGATTGGACAGGAGTCATAATTGATGGCTCTCTCCCAAAAATCCCCAGCTATTTCTGCCAAGACTTCATGTTCTATGTCTAAGCATGAAAGAGGCTTCACGCTCATTGAAGTTATGGTTGCTTTGGCCATTTTGGCAGTGGTCGCTGTCGCTGCTAGCCGCGCAAGTAGCGCGTATCTAAGCTCCGTCGATGTATTACGTACCCGCACGCTCGCTCATTTTGTTGCACAGAATGCAGCCGCTGATTTGCGCATTCAAGACACATGGCTCACGGCAAATCGCACGCAGAGCCTTAATGCTCAAGGTCGGGACTGGCAAGTTGTGATGACAGTTAGTGATGCAATTACGCCCTCATTAGAAAAAGTGAACATCGCGGTCGCTCCTGTCATAGATGGGCAAACAGGTAGGGTAGTGACGGATATTGATGTGATCGTCAGCAACAGTAAACAAGAGATTGGTAGTTTGGATTTAGGACGTGCAAAATCTCAAGCTTTAGGTAGGTCAGGACAAGTAGGAGGCAATCCATGAAGCAGCAGCATGGATTTACTTTGCTTGAGCTGATGGTTGCCATGGCTATCTTTGCGATGCTAGCGGTAGCGGGTTGGCAAGTGTTCGATGGGGTTAGCCGTGCGCGTGAACGGGCGCAATCACATGCAGATCATTTGGCCGTATTGCAATATGCATATTTGCAATTGCAGCAAGACATGGGGCAAATCATTCCCTATCAAGCAGCCAGTACGCAACAAGAAGGTGCTGCAAGCAATACCGCTGATGTTAGTGCCAGTGCCCAAGCTAATGACATAGCGCCTGAGCCTTTTATGCGTTTAGATGGTGAGCATGTCAGCTTTATGCGCTTTGCTGATCCTGATCCGCGCTATCAAAATAGTACCAGCATACAGCACGTCGAATACGTTTTTGCAGATGACCGTTTGATTCGCCGCCAATATACAAGTTTCGATGGTGGGAGCGATAGTGTCAGCTTAGACAGTATGTTGCTCGAAGGGGTGACTGCTGGACGCTGGCAAGCTTATTTACCCGCATTAAGTCCTAAATTCCCTGACGAAACAGGCAGTAATAATGCGAATGCCTCCTCTACGCAGGCGGCCGGCTCAGTGAGCGTAGAGTCTGAGACAGCGCTATTGCCAAAAGGGGTGGCATTGAATTTTACTTATGAGGGTATGCCTATTACTTGGCAGTGGGCACTGACGCCGCCACCGATACCACGTAGTACGAATCAAAATGCGCCTAGTGATGTAGATAATAATAACAACAATAACGAGAACAATAATAATAATAACGGATCTGGCGGTAGCGATACGGCTAATGGTAATGTGAATAACAATAATTGAGTTGGTATATTAAATAAAAAGGTAGTACCGAAAATGGTTCAGGCGATTAATAATAAAGGCGGTTTATGTCAATGACAGCCAACTCTCAGCGCGGCGTCGCCCTGCTTACCATTTTATTATTGGTGGTCAGCATTACGGTGGTCGCAGGGGCGATGCTTGCGAGCCAAAAGATAGCCATCAGGCGCAGTGGTTTGTTGTTTGATCAAAACCAACTATTACAAGACATTAATGCTGGTCAGCAGCTGGCTATCACCATGATTCGTGCTGACGATAAGCTGAATGACACAGACAGTGAGCATGATATTTGGGCACAGCCCATACCGCCGTACAGTTTGGGTACACACAGTATTGGTATCGAAATGCAGGATGAGGCCAGCCGCTTTAATATCAATAATTTATATCAAAATGGCGTAGCTGATACTGCCGCGTTAGCTGTATTTCAAAGGCTTTTGACCCAATTGAATCTAGAACCTGATATCGCCATTGCGGTACTTGATTATCAAGATCCAGACGGTGAAGTGTATGAAGACGGCGGCAATGAGAGTACGGTATATGCCCAGCAGTCGAGTACCGCTACCAATAATACGTTGCCAAATCAGCCTTTTTTAACGATTGATCAATTGCAAGCGGTTCAAGGCGTCACTGATGACGTACTAACGACACTACGTCCTTACATCACGGCAGTCCCTTACTACGTGCCTATTAATGTCAATACCGCCAGCCCAGTTTTGCTGGCTGCATTGATGGATGGTGCAAGCAGCGAGCAAATGCAAGGACTGGTTGATATGAGATCAAAGCAAGCGATCGAGTCTATTGATGATATTTGGCAATTACCAATCTTAAGCAATGTAGATGAAAAGCAGCGAAAAGAGCTTACGCCATTACTGGCAGTTGACAGTCGAGCTTTTATGGCGCTCATCACTGTGACTGACAATGCCAGTATGAATGCAAATAGCGGTCAAGCCAGACAGCGCTTTGCCACGGTATTGATTAGCAAAACTGCGATTGAGGACAACGAGACGGAAAACAACAGTAATTCTAATAACGGCCCCAATGGCAATAGTGCTAATCCAAGTGATGCAATCGATGATAAAAAAGCGAAAGATGTAAAAGTAGTGACGCAGCGTCTTTGGGCATTTAACCCTAATTTCTGATAAATGCTTAAGACTTGGGTGCTGAGCGCTAATCCTTTAAAAGTGTCTCTTCGCTAGACTTCCAGTTGTAAGCACCATAAAACAGCATTTGTGCTTGGCGAGTACAGTTGTGCAGCATGAGCTGTTTGTTCTCTTCAATCACATTTAGATCAATCTCATCATCATGATCTTCTGTATAAGTCAGCTCTAACCAATCAATAATCCAAGAAAAAAACATGTTTACGCCCGCCTCAGCGAGTAGGCGACGGTCATAATTATTAATGTGTGTGAATGCGGGCTGCAATGCAAGATCTTCAGCTAAGCTTTGCGCATGCTTTTTTACCAGCTCGTTAATGGCTTTACGAACGGCTTCTGAGCCACCATAACGTTCACTGATCAAAAACTGCCAATAATAAGGCTGGTCGCTGACCATATATAAGAATAGCTGAATGCTTTTGGCAATTTGGCGATCAAAGCTGCGTTTGCGACCTATTTGCAAACCATCGCTTAATATCTCCAATGTACCACCAAGCTCTTCTACTACCAATGCACGCCCAAGCGACTCCATATCATCGAAATGTCGATAAAAAGCCGTCGGTACGACGCCGACTTCACGGGTAACCTGTCTGAGGCTGATAGAGCTAAAAGACTGCCCTGTCATACATAAATCAAGCACTGCATTAAAAAAGGCGTGCCGAGTTTGAAGTTTCTTCTGTTCGCGACTGCTCATAATGTATCAAAATTATCCAGTAAGCGTTTATCATACTCATTTCAGCGTATAAATACGACCGAAATAAGCAACTTGTTCTAAACTTTTAAACCATTATTGATTAAACGACCGTCCATTAAACCACTGTACCCCAATGGCCTTGTAACTCCTGCGCCAATCGATATGCTTCATGATCATTCATGCCGGTAATAAAATCCAAAACATTCAAAACATTGAGATAGTAATTGTCTGTTAGCTCGCGGCGATGCTCGTTAAGGTGAGGCTGTAGTAGGCTTAGCAATCGCTGCTGCTCAAAAGACATAGGGTGTGAAGAGGGTTCTGTTTGAAAACCTGTCCAAGCCAGCGGCATAAACGCGTCTAGTAGGCGATGCAAACATTGATTGGCCATCAGCTCCATTCTCACTTTGCTTGGATGATTAAATATTTGCTCACGCGCCAATTGTTTGGCTTGATTGATGCCATTTCGTACGCTTGCCTCACAATGATTAAATAAGCTACCGTTCAATTTTCCAGCCAGCATGGCGTCATTATTGGCGACAAAAGCATCAGTCACGGTATTGACCAGCCGCATCATGGCGCGTGCTCGTAATGAGGCCAGACTTTGTCTGACCGACATATTTGCTGGCAATTGAATATCGCTAGGACGCTCGCCAATCAATTCATAAAAAATACTGGCCACATCCGTATAAGTGAGCATATTCAGATTGATACCATCTTCTAAATCAATCAAGGCGTAGCAGATATCGTCAGCAGCTTCTAGCAAATAAGCCAAAGGATGACGGGCAAAACCGTCGTGTTGCTCTGAGCGAGGTAAATGTAGCGTCGCCGCCAATGCTTCCAACTGTGCTGACTCACTTTCAAAACAGCCAAATTTTTGTACATTACGGCTGATATTGTGACCATTCCCTTTATTACTGTGAGTAGCCAGCCAAGGGTATTTCATAAAAGCACCCAAGGTTGCACAGGTCAGCCGCATACCGTCTTTGTCAGGATGATGCTCGTTGCGCACCAATAGTCGAAACCCTTGTGCATTACCTTCGTAAGCTAGAAGATCTAACTGCTCATTGAGGCTCAAGTGTTGCAAAATAGCTTGAGGCTCAGGGTGCCGAAACCAATCACGAATGGCATATTCTCCTGCATGACCAAATGGCGGATTGCCAATATCATGCGCGAGGCACGCTGCTTGTACAATCACGCCAACATCGGCTGGCGAAAATCCAGCAGGTAAACCACTATCTAATTTATCATGGAGTTTTTCTGCGGCCATCATGCCTAAAGAGCGCCCAATACAGGATACTTCAAGTGAATGCGTTAGGCGGGTATGTATGCCAAGTTGATTGGTCAATGGGTGGACTTGGGTTTTTTGATTGAGCTGGCGAAAGGAATGCGAAAAGACCAACCTGTCGTAGTCTTTATGAAAATGCGAACGTGCTGTTTCACCAGTTTTGGGTTTTTTATTCGATCCGAGCCGTTGAGCACTCAGTAAGTGTGACCATTGTGTGGTGGCAGATGAGAAGGATTGGTGGTTAGACATTATTATTATAATCCTAATGATGAACGGACAGTATTTGTTCTATTGCTTCTTAGCATAGCAAAATAGTCGCGAGGGTTCATCTGTTGTCGCTGTCTGTTTTGTGGTTAGACAACGACAATTTATATAGAAATCATTTTATAAAGAAATCAATGTTATAAAAGATAGGATTTAAATGACGTGTTTATGAGAATGTTTTAACCATCAGTTTTTTTGCAGTCAAACAATACATCTTCATCACTGGCAATAACACTGCCATCTAATGTTTTATTTCTCAATATTGCCTTAGTGGTATCAGCATTCAATTCCCATGTCATGCCTGCATCATTAGCAATACCAATATCGGTCTCATACGCAGCACCAGCGCTATTATTTTGAGGTAACGTCATGGCTGTCAGATCGTACTCAACATCATCGATTATCAAATGTGCGCTGGTAGCAGGCTGGGCGCTACCTTCTGGATCATAATGGGCTTTAATGGTTTGTTCTGGCTTACAGTTATAGGTTGTCATGTCTGCTGCATCATGATGATGTCCTTCATGATCGTGTCCTTCATGATCGTGTCCTGCATGGTCCGCATCGTGTTCGTCATGGGTATGCTCGTGTTCGTGATCAGGGTCATGTCCTTCATGGTCGTGACCCTCATGATCATGTTCGTGCTCATCGTGCGCATGTTCCTCATGAACTGCCTCTGTCGTTGCCATATCATCACTTGTTTGCGGAGCCTCAACTTTTTGTTCGCAGCCTGCGCCGGTCAGTAGAAAAGCAAAGCAAAGTAGAGCGGTTTTAGAATGAGTACGGGTAAGCGCTATCATAGAAAATGCCTTTGGTAATATGGAATAGTTTAAACATAAATTTAGAACGTTATAATATAACATAATAAAGGTAAAAAAAACCAACATAGATTACTCTACATTGGTTTTTATATCGAAGGGTAAGGTATGTTACACGTTAAATCTAAAATGCATCACGTCGCCATCTTGTACGATGTACGTTTTACCTTCTAGACGCGATTTACCGGCAGCACCAGCACCTTTTTCACCGTTGTATTCAATAAAGTCATCATAAGCGATCACTTCAGCACGAATAAAGCCGCGCTCAAAATCCGTGTGAATCACACCAGCGGCTTGCGGGGCAGTCGCGCCAATGGCGACTGTCCATGCCCGCACTTCTTTGACACCAGCGGTAAAGTAAGTCTGCATATCAAGCAGGTCATAACCGCCGCGAATCACTTGATCAAGACCAGCCTCTTCCATGTCCATCTCAGCCAAGAAGTCTTTTTTATCGTCTTCATCGAGTTGCGCAATTTCAGATTCGATTTGGTTGCAAAGAGCGATAACGATAGAGTCTTCGCCCGTGGCATAATTACGTACCGCATCTAGATAAGGATTATTTTCGAAACCATCTTCAGAGACATTAGCGATATACATCGTTGGCTTTAGCGTGATTAAGCCATAGCTTCTGATCAGCTTTTTCTCATCGCTATCAAGGTTTGCCGCGCGTGCTGCTTTACCTTCTGCTAATAATGGCTCAACTTTTTTAAACACATCAAGCAATGCTTGAGCGTCTTTATCACCACCTTTAGCCTTTTTAGTTTGGTTGTGGATTGCACGCTCAACGGCTTCCAAATCTGCTAATGCCAATTCGGTATTGATAGTTTCGATGTCATCAATTGGGCTGACGCGACCATCAACGTGTACCACGTTATCATCATCAAAGCAGCGAACCACATGCGCAATGGCATCAGTCTCACGAATATTGGCTAGGAACTGGTTACCCATACCTTCGCCTTTAGACGCACCAGCAACCAAACCTGCGATGTCAACAAACTCCATCGTCGTTGGCAACACGCGCTCAGGATTGACGATATCAGCCAGTTTTTTTAGGCGTGGGTCAGGTACAGGTACGATACCTGTATTGGGATCTTTGGTACAAAATGGAAAGTTTTCAGCGGCGATACCCGCTTTGGTCAAGGCGTTAAACAGGGTGGATTTACCCACGTTTGGTAGACCGACGATGCCGCAATTAAAACCCATAACATTCTCTCAATGTAGTAATAAGATCAGTTGATAAACAACTTGGTTAAATAGTAAATCAAAATTGCGCATATTGTAGCAAATTTCACCCAATAGGGGTGAGGTTGTTATACTGGTTAAACGGATTTTCATGACACCGTATCTGCAAGGTTTGGCGCTTACACTATTATGATAAGCTACGACTTATTGCTCATGTTAAATGGCTATTTACCTGCTTTAATCTAATGATTGATCGCGCTACAAACCTTATTAAAGGCAAGACTGTATAATGACCTCCACGATTTTTGAGACACGCCACTATAATTATCCGCAAAACTTTATCGAGATGAAGCCCAAGCTTGCACGTCTTGAACAAGCGATTGAAAAGCTCGAAGCCAATTTGCTAAAGGCGGATGCTGAGTTACCAATCAACGGCTTGCTCGTTCAGAATTAGAGGTGGATTACGCCCGTGAGCTGAATGCCGATCAGTTGTTGGCTGCCACAACCATTGAAGGTAAGGTGCTTGTGATTGCAGGCGCGGGTTCTGGTAAAACCAAAACGCTGACCTATCGCACCAGTTATTTGATAGAAAATGGCGTGTCGCCCAAAGAGATTTTGCTGCTAACCTTTACTCGTAAAGCTGCCAATGAAATTAAAGGGCGCGCTAAGACATTGCTGGCAAGCAGATTAGCGAGTGACACGGATGGCGAAAAAGACAGCAAAGCGCTCAATGCTATCAATAGTGGTACTTTCCATTCATTTTGTACCATGCTGCTGCGTCAATACTCAGGGCTGCTTGGTATCAATCCAAGATTTACTATTTTAGATACAGGTGATAGCGAAGACGCCATAGACTTGATTAATAAAGAAAAAAAATACGCAACCAACATCACCAGTCAAGCTTTTCCACGCAAAAAAACCTTGCAAAAAATATTTTCCACGTCCAGAAATCGGCGTATTCAACTCCGTGAGTTAATTGAAAGTAGCTATCCCGATATTGCCATACACATACCTGCAATAGAAAAACTAGCGATTGATTTTCACGAATACAAACGCATCAATCACTTATATGATTTTGACGACATTATTGGTCAAGTTGTACGCCACCTAAAAACGAATGATAAGTTTCGTCAGCTGCTACAAAACCAATATCGTTATATTATGGTGGATGAATATCAAGACACCAATATTCCGCAAAAAGCACTAATTGATCTCATTTGCGCCCCTGAATCGGTCTCGCTGATGGTGGTTGGCGATGACAATCAAAGTATTTACGCCTTTCGCGGCGCCAATTACGAAAATATTCTTTTGTTTGGTGAGACATACCCTAATGCCAAGCTTATCAAGCTTGAGCAAAATTATCGTAGTACGCCCGCTGTTTTAAATTATATTAATGCTTTGTCAGATCAAATTACTTTAGGTTATCAAAAGCAGCTGTATTCCGGCTCAGTAGTAGGAGGGGTAACGCCGACATTTTGCCGCTCAAGTAATGAAAGCAAAGAAGCAAAATATATCGCTGATAAAATCGTCGCGTTAAAGTCAGAGTATGACTACAAGGATTTTGCGGTATTGTGCCGCACATCTTTTCAGTCCAATTATATCCAGCTGGAATTTATGGAGCGCCGCATTCCGTTTATTGTTGTCGGCGGTATCAAGTTCATTGAGAGACGCCATATCAAAGATGTATTAGCATTTGTCAAAATACTATACAACCCCAACGACACTATTGCTTGGCATCGTATTTTGACTTTGTTTAAAGGAGTAGGCGCAGTGACTGCAACCCGCTTAACCCAAGCGATTGCCGCTGACAATAATTCTTTTGAGCCCCTACTGACGGCAAAATTTGCCAAAAAAAGCACACAACTTGCGCCATTGTATGAATTATTGAGCAAAGCAAGCCGCGCAGATACCGTTGAACAAGTTATCGAGCTGATTCTTGAGTTTTATATACCTGTTCTAAAAATCAATGAGGATAACTGGCGGGAGCGTAGCGAGGATTTTCGCGTTCTCACAAACTTAGCGTCAGAGCATGACAATCTTGATGACTTTTTGGAAAACTTGGCTCTTGATCCACCGAATGATTCGGTCGCTACGTCAGGTGAGGCAGAAGGGCAGGACGATGATAAATTAACCATTTCTACCATTCATAGTGCAAAAGGACTTGAATGGCCAGTGGTGTTCGTCAACTCCTTAGTCGATGGCATGATGCCGCATTATCGCTCATTGAGTGATTTTGAAGCATTGGAGGAAGAGCGCAAGCTGTTTTATGTCGCTTGTAGTCGTGCGAAGAACCGATTATTTTTGACTGCACCGGATTATTTTTCTAGTTACTCAGGGTACTTTGATAAAGTGTCCCGTTTTATTGCAGAGCTGTCTGCTGACAAGGTAACAGTTGAGACAATTAAAAAATCTATTAGGGAAAATGATGAACCGGTATGGTGGTAAGCCTCTGATAGGATGATGAGTGCCTGACTGACAATTATTATTCCTTTTAAAAACGGCTTTCTATCAAATTCATAACCAAATATATGCAACCGTAAAAATATTTTTTAGATAAGGGTTTCATATTTGGCTCAATGCGTTATATTACCACCTTATAATTAGACCCTTTATTTTCACACCCCTATATTTTGACACACTGTATTAATATCCTATGAGAAGGACAGATTATGCGCTATGAAGTGATCGTTATCGGTGCAGGTATGGTTGGTACCTCAATTGCATGGCATTTGCAAAAAAACAATTCCAACGTGCTGCTGTTAGACAAGAAGCTACCAGGGTCAGAGACATCTTATGGTAATGCTGGACTGATTCAGCGCGAGGCCATTCATACGCATCCTTTTCCTCGTCAGCTGACCGAGATGATTCGAGTACTGCCGAACCAAGGCACAGATATTCGTTATCGTATTCCAGCGATTTTGCGTTATCATCAAGCACTCCTTCAGTACTGGAAATACTCTACGCCAGCTTCAGTCAAAAAAATCGAATCTGAATGGCAGACCTTGATTGAGCATTGCACCAGTGAACATCAAACAATGATTACTGCATCTGGCGCGGATGAGCTGATTACTCGTGAAGGTTGGTTGCAACTACATCGCTCTGAAGAAACATTAAAAGAAGCCATGGCTTTAGCGATAGACGCCCGCGAGCAAGGGGTTGAACATAACGTATTAAACGTTGAAGAATTAAAAGCTATGGAGCCGAGCGCTAACTTTGATGAATTCGTTGGTGCGATTCATTGGCTCAACTCATGGCAAGTATCTAACCCAAGCTCGCTCGTAAAAGCATATGCCAAAAACTTTCAAGACATGCAGGGTACGATTAAAGAGAGCGATGTAAAAGACATCGTACAAGATAGTGAAGGCTGGAAAATTGTCACTGATAATGAGACCTACTATAGTGATAAATTGGTCATTGCAGCTGGCCCTTGGTCAAATGATTTGATTAAGCCACTTGGCTATAACTTGCCGCTATTCCCGATGCGTGGCTATCATCAGCACTTCAAAGTGACGGAAAAAAATAGGATTAAGCACAGTATGTTCGATATGGACAAAGGCTTTGTAATGGGGCCAATGCAACAAGGCATTCGTATCACGACGGGCGCTGAGATGACAACAATGAACGCGCCAAAGAACTTCGGACAGTTAAACACCGTACTGAAGCTTGCCAAAAAAATTCTACCATTAGAAGATGCGGTAGAAAGTGAAGCATGGGCAGGGTCACGTCCTTGTATGCCAGATATGAAACCAGTGATTGGACCGGCAAGTAAGCACGAAAAATTGTGGTTTGCTTTTGGGCATAGTCATCAAGGCTTTACGTTAGGGCCGATGACTGGTCGTCTTGTGGAAGAGATGATTCATGAAAAACCATTATTGGTTGATCTTGCCCCATTTAGCGCTGAGCGTTTTTCTCACTAAGCGCCTATATAATAAGCCTCGCGAAGATTTAAATTAATAGATTAAGGATGTAATATGATAAAAAAACTACATAGTACCCAGCGCATGAGCAGAATTGTCGTGCACAACCAAACCGTATATTTATGTGGTCAGGTTGGTAATGCTGAAGACGATATCAAAGCTCAAACATTGACATGTTTGGAAAAAATCCAAACACTGCTAGAAGAAGTGGGTAGTGACAAGTCAAAGCTACTGTCAGTGACGGTTTGGATAAAAGACATGGCAGATTTTGCTGCCATGAACGAAGTCTATGACAAATGGTTTGAAGGCATACAGCCGCCAGCGCGTGCGTGTGGTGAGTCAGCATTAGCACGCCCTGAGCTATTGGTTGAGATGATTGCCATCGCTGCTGAGTAATAGAATGGTTTAAAAGATTGAATAAGGCGAAAAAGGACACGATAGCGATATCGCGTCCTTTTTTATGAGTATGCTTTTTATACCAAAGGATTGAGTCGTACAAGTAAGATTTTTTAGGATAACTAATAATACAAGAAATCTCTAAAAGTTAAATAAGACTACATTGTTCAGTAATTAAACATAGATAAATACTAAAAGCGGATTATTTGACTATATTTTTTATTATTAATAGAACTTATGTTCAATAAAGTTATGTGTTTTCTGAAACAAATGTTATCATAAGTAATACAAAGTCGATATAGTCAAGCATATTTACTAAACATAGTAATCCTATTTTTAGATCAAGTAGGAGAGTTTCTATTTTTGGCTGACTATAACTTATTTCATACTGAGATTTTAGGGTATTACCACGTGGGAATTATAGGAATTGGTTTATTTTTTATTGCTTTGATCATTTGTATTATTTATGGGATTAAGTTGATTGTCATTGCTTTTCAAGAATCAACTGCTTGGGGGCTCATGTATTTATTTGTACCCTTTGCCAATCTATATTTCGTTTTCACTAGATGGGAAAAGACCAAATCACCATTTTTGAAAACATTGATCGCTATTCCACTATTCTTGATTGGGTCCGTTATGATGGCATCACAATCATAATGTTAAATTTGCGTGGCTTGAGTATGTTTAATACTCCTTTCATACATTCTAAGATGCCTCGTTGAAAACGAGCTGCTCTTATTATATCAATTAATAAAAAATAGCATCCTCAAGTTATGAGGGTGCTATTGATTTAGAGATAAGTAGAGAAGTTAGGTAGAGTCGATTTAGTATTGACGGACAAATATGCCAATATGCCAAAGGATTATTCTTATTTCATGCTTTGACCCAGTCGCATAGCAGCAGCAATATTAACCGCTGTGGTCTCAATATTGTGATAGGCCGCACTTAGCACATTGTCAATAGAATCTATTCTTTGAATACTCGGCATGACAACATCGAATTGAGTAGTTTGTGCAGGTTTTAACCCGTCAACGCTGCCGCAAATAGCAATAACTGGCGTGTGAGAGGCTTTGGCAAGTTGACTGATACCGCCTGCGACTTTACCCATAGCAGTTTGCGCATCAAGCTTACCTTCACCTGTGATCACAAGGTCAGCATCGGCAATCTGCTGTGATAAGTTAGCAACTTCTGCCACCGTATCAAATCCTGACTTTAACTGAGCACGGCAAAATCCCATGAGTGCATAACCAAGACCGCCTGCTGCTCCAGCACCTGCAACTTCTTGACACTTCTCATAGCCATGCTGATCACATATGGTAGCAAAGTGCCCAAGTGCCTTGTCTAAGTCAAGCACCTGTTGCGGACAAGCACCTTTTTGTGGACCAAAGATTGCACTTGCGCCCAATTCACCACATAAAGGATTGGTCACATCACAAGCCACTTCAAACACGGTATCTAGTACCTTTGTATGAAAAAGGGTATCGTCTAGTCGCTGCAAGTTGGCAAGCTCGCCGCCACCCTGACCCAACGTATTGTCATCAGCACCATGGAACGTCATACCCAGCGCAGTGAGCATACCAAGTCCTGCATCGTTGGTCGCACTACCGCCCAGACCAATAATAATACGTTTGACGCCTTCATCTAACGCATCGGCAATCAACTCACCAACGCCATAACTGCTAGCGATTACAGGATTACGCTCTGCCACCGTTAGTAGATGTAATCCGCAAGCTTGCGCAATTTCAATCACCGCAGTTGCATCTGGTAATAACAGGTACTTGGCGGTAATGGGCCTCATTAAGGGGTCATGGACGCGCACTTCTTTCCAGCGTCCACCCAATACGTAAGATAATACTGCTGAAGTCCCTTCACCGCCATCAGCCATAGGCAGCAACGTATAATCAGCATTTGGAAACACCTGACTGAATCCAGACTGAATAGCATGACATACATCCAACGCTTCTAAGCTTTCTTTGAACGAGTCGGGAGCGATTAAAATTTTCATGAAGATCCTTCAAATATATCAGTAAAAGCGCATTTGCCATTGAAGGCAGATTATTTGACGCGTTAAATAAATACCAAGGTTAATAACCAGATAAACACAATGCTGGTCACACCCTGAATACCAGTGGCCACAGAATGCGCTTTATAGGCTTGTGCCACACTCATACGGCTAAATTGACTAACAATCCAAAAGAAACTGTCATTGGCATGTGAGACCGTCATCGCCCCTGCGCCAACCGCCATCACACAAAACACGCGACCAAGCTCGCTGTCGAGACCAATCTGATCTAACAAAGGAGCCACCATCGCAGAAGTCGTTACTAACGCAACGGTGGTAGAACCTTGCGCTGTTTTTAGAGCAGCAGATACGATAAATGGCATAAAGATGCCTAAGCCTAATGCTGACAGAGTCGTGCCCAAATAATCACCAATTGGAGTGACTTTTAACATGGCACCGAATGCGCCGCCAGCACCTGTGATCAATAAAATAGGCGCAGCTACGACTAAACCTTGAGAGATGCTATCACTAATCTGCTGGGTTTTTTGGTCAGAATTGATGAGCAAAAAGGATAAAAATAGACCAATCAGTAGGGCAGTGAGTGGATTACCAATGAAGACCAAGATGTCTGTTAGCATACCGCTACCAAAGGGTGCGCTTGGAAAATTGGCAACAGAGGACAGACAAATCAAGATAATAGGGACAATAATAGGCAAAAAGGCCATCGTTGCTGACGGCATCTTGTCATAGTCGTCGCGTGTTTTCATGTTTTCAGGTAGAGTTGCCGCTGGCGCATCGAGTGCGTCTATATTGTCTGGTGTGGCATTAAGAAAACGATTTGACCACCACCAGCCTGCCAATACGGCAACAGCAGTGACGACCACACCGACCATAATGACCAAGCCTAAATTTGACTCTAGGCCTAAATTACCTGCCGCTGCAATCGGACCTGGGGTCGGTGGTACAAAGGTATGTGTCGCATACAAGCCTGTTGCTAGTGCAATACTCATGGCCACGCTCGATACCTTTAAGCGCTCAGCCAAAGACTCTTTTAAAGAGTTTAAAATAATATAGCCTGAGTCACAAAATACAGGAACGGATACCACAGCACCAACAATAGACATGGTCAACGTCGGAAAGCGTGGGCCTAATACTTTGATGACAGATTCTGCCATTACAATAGCGGCACCTGTCTTTTCGAGGATCAAGCCTATAATCGTACCAAAGACAATCACCAAGCCGATGTAACCTAAAATACCACCAAAGCCATCGGAGATAGTCTTAGCAACCGTGTTCAATGGTACTTGATAAAATAGTGCGACCAAGAAAGCAGACAGAATCAACACTAAAAAAGGATGCCACTTTAGTTTTGCTGTGGCGAAAATAATAAAAAGAATGGTCAGCACCAGCCAAAATACGATCATTACTGCCTCTGTATAGTTGATAACTTCGTTAACTACCCATGCAGCTTTCACTTAGCTGAGCATCAATAGTGATAGGTATTTTTAAAGGGGCATATTCTATCGCAAATACACTCTGCTAGGAAACCTATTCGACAGAGATATGACGTTATAGCTCGCAAAAAACCCATACCATGACAGTATGGGCGCTTTATTTTATATTTCACTACATAATCTCTTGTACTACTTTTCATTTGTGCCGTGCTAACTGACTGGCTAAGTAGGTCACAAATTTTTTAAGATAAAATTCAAATCACTTTCATGAAGACGTAAGTTGAATGGCGCTCTGATTAGAAAGACTGCCATTTAGCTTATGACTAGAGCTAATAACCACTAAGCTATCTTATCGAACCACGCTTTGCTTTTTTCAGCGATGGCAGAGTCGAAGCTGACATAGATGCCTTCTTCATCTAACGTCGCATACCAATGATCGTCATTGTCACCCGTCAACAGCTGGAAGTATCTATTATTCACAATCCTGCCTACCGTATACACCTCACCTTCAGAGTAAAAATCGTTACCCCGTATACACA
This sequence comes from uncultured Gammaproteobacteria bacterium, assembly GCA_963744895.1. Taxonomy (GTDB): domain Bacteria; phylum Pseudomonadota; class Gammaproteobacteria; order Pseudomonadales; family Moraxellaceae; genus Psychrobacter. The sequence continues at coordinate 557,272 of CAVUUW010000002.1, read as the reverse complement.
ACAATTTATCATCAGTCTGTATCATACAGTAGCGCTCCATTAGTCAATAAGAAACGAATAGCATAGCAACTCGGTAAAGGCTAATAAAGATAACTTTATAGATAGTATCTTATTGTTAAGTATGAACTTTCTATGCCGTTTATTGCAAATAGTTACTGGATTATGTCATTTGAGAAATAGCAAGTAAGTAGTGGATTAAAGTAGTTTCTTTTATAAATGTGGTACGCTTGTGGTCACAACGTTAGGCCAAAAAGTATCCATAAAAAAAGCCAGCAACACAAGGTTACTGGCTTTTTTTATAGACTGAGTCTAACTATTTAGAAGATTACTCTTCAGAATAGTCTTCATCAGCTTCTTCTTCGTTAGCTGAATCTTCGTTGTTACCATCTTCAGAAAGAATAGTAACTAAGATGCTAGCAGTAACGTCATGGTGTAGCTGAATATCAACGTTGTATTCGCCAATTTGACGTAAAGTGCCTTCAGGAAGCTTGATTTCAGCACGGTCAACTTCTAGACCTGAGTTAGTCAATGCTTCAGCGATATCACGAGTACCGATAGAGCCGAATAGCTTGCCTTCGTCACCTGATTTAGCACGCATGATAACATTAACGTCAGTTAACGCATCAGCACGTTCTTGAGCAACGGCTACTTCTTTTGCTTCTTCAGCTTCAAGCTCAGCACGACGTGCTTCGAACTTCTCAATATTAGCTTTAGTTGCAGGAAGCGCTTTGCCCTGAGGGATAAGAAAGTTACGACCGTAACCTGGTTTTACATCGACAGTTTCACCGAGTTTACCAAGGTTGACGATACGCTGTAACAAAATAATTTGCATGAGTCATTCCTAGTTAACGGTTAACCTTGATGGTTATCAGTGTATGGAAGTAGCGATAAATAACGAGCTTGCTTGATAGCAGTCGCTAGTTGACGCTGATATTTAGTAGACGTACCGGTAATACGGCTTGGTACGATTTTGCCATTATCACTAATGTACTGTTTTAGCAATTCAACATCTTTATAGTCGATGTGAGTGATGCCTTCAGCAGTGAAACGGCAGAATTTGCGACGGCGATAGAAACGTGCCATGAGTATTCTCCTTTAATTAGTCTTCACTGTTGTCGTTGTCGTCATTATCGTTTTCACGATTGTCTGGACGACGAGTAGTTGCTTTGCGTGCGCGTTTTTCATCGGCATTCTTGGCTAACTGCGACTCTTCAGTGACAGCTTCGTCACGGCGCATAACTAGACTACGAATGATCGCGTCGTTATAGCGGAATAATTCTTCAAGTTCAGCTAAAGTCTCGCCGTCAGTTTCAATGTTGAAAAGAACGTAATGAGCTTTGTGAATCTTGTTGATTGGGTAAGCCAGTTGACGACGGCCCCAATCTTCTAAACGATGGATAACACCGTTGTTGTCTTGAACTAACTTAATGTAGCGCTCAACCATGCCAACCACTTGGTCGCTTTGGTCTGGGTGTACAAGTAGCACCAGTTCGTAATGTCGCATTATGACTCCTTACGGATTAGTAGCTATTAACCCTATGTTAATAGCAAGGAGATTTATAAGGTAAGCTTCATCTCGGCAAATACAGCAGAGCAAAAGCTTAGTTTATAAAGCGCCGTATTATAACAGCACTTAGCGATTAACACAAAGGTTAATCCCCAAGGCACCATGAATAAAATATAAAAGCCAGTTATGGTTTGCTGTCTGTAGAGATTATTGTTATAAAAAATAAGTGCTCATAAAAAAGCAACGCTAGTACGTTGCCTTTTTATCAATAATTCCATGTAGAAACGCATCAAATAACTGGATAGATAGTAGAATAGACTATTTAATTTTTGGCTCTTTTACTAATTGACTGTTATCCGCCTTGACGACTAATGTCTTAGCGAGTTTGTCATGCCAGCCAATATTTTCAGGACTTCTTGATGCCATATAGTAATGAATGGCAATAATGATGAACCCTAGAAAACTTGTAAATGAGAATAACAAGTTATAAATGATGAAAAGAAGCAGGGTACGTATGCCCACCAGTTTAGTGAACGATGGCAGGCGATGGGTCGTCTGATCGACAACACGAATGCCCGTCAGCAATTTGCCAAGTGACTGACCACGTAGCGTGATAAATATCAGTTGTAGCGCAAATAACCCAAAGACCATGACTTGCGACATCATGAGCGTACTACTGGGAATGCTTTCCATCAATGTCATTGAGTACTGATATGCGGCGTCCATATTTTGAATGTTTTGGAATTTACTGTAATCCACATCCATTTTGGTCAGTGCCATCACTAATGGCACAATGGCCAATACATATAACAAACCATTAATAGCAGTCGCTAAAACTCGCGACATAATAGGGGCAAGTACCATGCTGCCCACGACTTTGTCATTGGCAGTTTTTTTAAGGGCAGACTTGTTCAAAGACACATTATTTTGCGACGTTTGATGACGATTGGTCGTCATGTCTATTTTCGCGTTTTTACTCGACTCTTTTGAACGTTCGGGTTTGCCATATAATCTGTCTAACGATACAGATTTCTTATCACCTGAAGAATTATTAGCGTTGTCTTCAGGGAAGATGGTGACGTTATTAATAATAGAGTCATTAACGTCCGCAGAACCAATATTAGTAGGTCTGTAAACCGTTTGATTATTGGTTAAATGACCGACACGCTGCCATTGAGCTAAGCCCTCATGCCACATCAAATCATCCAGCAATACTTCGCCAGATGCCAACATGATATTGAGCTGCTCCAAATTGTAAGGACCAGCTTGTACGTTATTTCGAGCAAGGAAAATCTGCATAGTTGCCTGCATAGTTAGTCATATCTTAAGCCATTATATTAGGGTCTATCTGAAAAAATCAAATAGACCCTAAAAGTTGTCTTTTCAATGACTGTGTGAATTACCGCTGTGACTGAACGTAACGGTCTACTTTGCTTCTTCACCAGCTAAGAAGAACCAAGTATCAAGTACTGAATCTGGGTTCAATGACACAGAGCTGATGCCTTGCTCCATGAGCCAAAAAGCTAGATCTGGATGATCTGATGGGCCTTGACCACAAATACCCACGTATTTGTTTTGCTTACGGCAGGCGTCGATTGCCATTGTCAATAGCTTTTTAACCGCAGGATCACGCTCATCAAATAGATGTGAGACGATACCTGAGTCACGGTCAAGACCAAGGGTTAGCTGAGTCAAATCGTTAGAGCCGATTGAGAAACCATCGAAGTATTCTAAGAATTCTTCTGCCAATAATGCGTTGGTTGGTAGCTCACACATCATGATGACGCGTAGACCGTTTTCCCCACGTTTTAAACCATTTTTACCAAGTAATTCGATGACTTCTTTGGCTTCACCAGTTGTACGTACGAATGGAATCATAATCTCGACGTTGGTCAAGCCCATCTCGTCGCGAACACGCTTTAGCGCTTTACACTCAAGCTCAAAGCAATCACGGAAGTTGTCAGACACATAGCGACTAGCACCGCGGAAGCCAAGCATTGGGTTCTCTTCTGATGGCTCGTATAACTTACCGCCTAGTAAGTTAGCGTATTCGTTTGATTTAAAATCTGACATACGAACGATGACTGGCTGATCCATAAAGGCAACCGCTAGGGTTGAGATACCTTCGACCAATTTGTCCACGTAGAAGTCAACAGGTGAGGCATAACCTGCGATGCGCTCATGAATGGCTTGTGAGATCTCACGTGGTAAGCTGTTCATGTTTAGCAAGGCTTTTGGATGTACACCAATCATACGGTTGATGATGAACTCTAGGCGCGCAAGACCAATACCTTCGTTTGGCATTTGGGTGAATGAGAAGGCGCGATCTGGGTTACCCACGTTCATCATGACTTTGAATGCAAGCTCTGGCATAGATTCAACAGAGTTTGTTTGTACTTCAAAATCAATCTGACTCTCGTAAATGAAACCCGTATCGCCTTCAGCACAAGAAGCCGTCACGTCTTGACCGTCAACCAATAGTTCAGTGGCGTTACCGCAACCAACGATGGCAGGGACACCAAGCTCACGCGCAATAATAGCAGCGTGACAAGTACGACCACCACGGTTAGTAATGATGGCAGAAGCACGCTTCATAACTGGTTCCCAATCAGGATCAGTCATATCTGAAACCAACACATCGCCGTCTTCGACTTTGTCCATCTCGTTCAAGTTAGTCACGATACGCACTTTACCAGAACCGATACGTTGTCCGATTGAACGGCCTTCGCATAATATTTTGGCATCAGTTGTGTCAATGATATAGCGCTCCATGACATTGCTGTCTTGGCGGCTTTTTACTGTTTCAGGACGTGCTTGAACAATAAAGATTTCGTTAGTATCACCGTCTTTTGCCCACTCGATGTCCATCGCTTGACCATAATGCTTTTCAATAGTCATGGCTTGTTTGGCAAGTGACGTTAGCTCTTCAGTAGACAAAGAGAACTGCATACGATCTTGTTTTTCAACATCGACGGTTTTAACTGATTTTGCGGTGCTACCTTCGTCACCGTAGATCATTTTCTTGTGCTTGCTACCAAGGTTACGGCGAATCACCGCAGGCTTGCCATTTTCTAGCAAGCGTTTTGAGATGTAGAATTCGTCTGGGTTGACCGCACCCTGTACAACCATCTCGCCTAGGCCATAGCTTGACGTGATAAATACGACTTGGTCAAAGCCACTTTCAGTATCCAACGTGAACATGACACCAGCAGCACCAGTCTCTGAACGTACCATGCGCTGTACGGCAGCAGATAACGCCACACCTTCATGCTCAAAACCTTTGTGTACACGGTAAGAGATAGCACGGTCATTATAAAGAGAAGCGAATACTTCTTTAATGGCAATTAGGATGTTGTCAATGCCGCGAATATTCAAAAAGGTTTCTTGTTGACCGGCAAACGACGCATCTGGCAAATCTTCAGCAGTCGCAGAAGAACGTACCGCAACCGCGATGTCTTCGCCGCCACTCATGGTTTCAAATGACTGACGTACTTCTTGCTCAAGATCTTTTGGCAACTCTTGCTCAATAATCCACGTACGAATTTTTTTACCAGTCGCAGCCAACTTATTGACATCATTGACGTCTAATGTTTTTAGCTCGCTGTTGATTTTGTCAAGTAAGCCTGTTTCTGTCAAAAAGCGATTGAACGCATTTGAAGTGGTGGCAAAACCGCCTGGAACACTAACGCCCAAATCAGAAAGATGGCTGATCATCTCGCCAAGTGAGGCATTCTTGCCACCGACCATCTCAATATCGTCTTTTCCTAGCTGATCAAGATTGATTACAAGTGCTGTAGATTCCGCTGCCATGATAACTCCAGAAAATAAGGTTATTTAGTAAAGATTATAATGGTGAATTATACCGCTATATTTTGATAATTTCGAGAGGTTAAACCAAAAAACTTGTTAAAAAGATACAAATTGTCGAGTTTGCTACATAATTATGAGAATGGGTCTTAAATATTGATAGGGCAGGTCTCAGTTTTTTGTGGACAAAGCCCTTGCAAAATAGCGAAAAAAGACAAAGACAACATGATGAAAGACAGCGATAGGAAAAGTTGTCAGAATTAGTAGTAAAAAACAGTGTTGGTTTCTGGGTGTACGCCTGTAACATTGATTCCTATTAAGCTGTGAATATGCGTATAATAGATAGCATAAATAGTCGAAGCTTATCACTGTACGACGGTTGATTTTGATGCCGAATGCAAGCACTTTTATAAAGGTCACATTACTATAAAGTGCCATATTATGCGCTCAATCGATCAAAGACAGATAAAAGCTAGCGCTGAATACAAGTCACTATTGTCTTCAATTTGTCTTCAATCGAGGTGCCAACGTTATGTACTTAAGCAATCCTGCTGAACAAGTGAAGCCCACTATTCAAAACCGCAATGCGTTAAATTTGGACAGCTCACAAGCCGTTAGAACGGCCTTTTTTATCTCAGATGGTACAGCGATTACTGCTGAAACACTTGGTCGCGCGATTTTGAGTCAATTTGCCTCAGTGCCTTTTGAGACACGGGTATTGCCTTATGTAGATAGCTTGGAGCGTGCGGATGATGCGGTTGAACAAATCAACATGGCTTATCAGCGAGATGGTTTGTTGCCCTTGGTCTTTGATACGATCGTCAATCCTGATATCCGCGAAAAAATCAATGCAGCAGAAAGCTGTAATTTAGATATGTACGAGGGCTTAATAGGGCGAGTTGCCGAAGAGACTGGAGTAGAGCCAGACGGACATTCAGGTCATGCTCATGACGATGTAGATTCAGAGACCTACAAAGAACGTATCGACGCGGTGCATTTTGCTTTAGACAATGACGATGGGGCACGTACTCGTCACTATAATGCGGCAGATATTATCTTGATTGGTGTGTCACGCTCAGGCAAAACACCGACGTCATTATATCTGGCATTACAATTCGGTATCCGTGCGGCCAACTATCCTTTGACTGAAGACGATTTATACGACAATCAATTGCCAAAAGCGCTGCGTGAGCATAAAGACAAACTGTTTGGTTTGTTAATCGATACCGATCGCTTGGTGAAAATCCGTCAAGAACGCCGTGCAGGTAGCCGTTATTCTAGCTATCAACAATGTCAGCAAGAGCAGCGTGCGATACAAGGTATTTATATCACCCATGGTATTCCAAGTTTAGATGTGTCTGAGATGTCGGTTGAAGAAATTGCCACTCGTATTTTACAAATGACGGGCCTCAAACGCCGTATTGGCTAACGCTGGGTTCGCTTTAAAAATAAGCCTCTAAAAAACTAATATACGTCATTTAACACCCTGTCATTATCATATAGAGAATATTATGATCTCATCTTACAAGTCGAGCAAAACCCCTTTATTATTGGCCGGTTTGCTCAGCATGACGACCTTACTTAGTGCCTGTCAGACCTCACCATTCTCACGTGATCCAGTACCTGAGCCGCGTTATATTCCAACGATCGTATTGGGTGAGGCGCAAACGCTCACCATTATGCCAAATCGAGTTGCCTGTGCATCGACGTTGCCAATGCAGTGTTTGCTTGCCAAATCAAATAAGGATGGCACCGTATTTCAGATTCCTTATGATTGGATTGATGATTTTAAGCCAGTTCTTGGTACAGAATACGTCATTAGCGTGCGTCCCCAGATTGATGAAGGCAAACAGAGCCTGACAGGACATTGGACATTACAAAACATAGTGTCACAGCGCATGGTGGCCATGCCTTAATGGATGTCTTTGGCTCCACTACGTCTTGAGTCAGTCACGACCTAAAGACTAAATACATAAGTAAATATAAAGAGGACAAGATGGTAAGTAAAAAATCAAGCGATGCTGTCAATGGCGATGCGACTAATGATGTCAATGAAGACACCCATACTGAAGTATCGAACAAAGAAAGTGGTCGCCCGTCTAACCCTGAACATACAAACAGCAAAGCTGAAAAAGAAAAAATTGAACAAACCCACGAGCAAGTCACGGATGATGTCATGCATCATCCTGACCTCATTAACCCGCTTGATGATACGCGGATCGATATCAAGTCTGGCTTTACCAAAGACTTAGCCCGCGTAAAAAGTGATGACCACGAGTATGAATATGATGCGGTCGTCTTAGGAGCGGGTCCTGCTGGTGAAGCGGCTGCCATGAAGATGAGTAAGTCTGGCAAAAGAGTAGTGGTCGTTGATCCACGCGACCAAGTTGGTGGTAACTGTACACATGTCGGCACCATTCCGAGTAAAGCATTACGCCAATCGGTATTTAACTTGATTAACTTTCGCCGTGATCCGTTGTTTACCAAAGCCATGGATTCTCATCAAGTACCACTTAATAGTGTACTGGCCAATGCTCGCCAAGTGATACGCCGTCAAGTCAGTACGCACGCACGCTTTTATGAGCGCAATCGAATTGAAGTTATTCAAGGTTGGGCAAGTTTCGTTGATACTCATACTCTGCGCATTGAAGTAGACGAGAATGTCTTTGAGACTATTACCTTTAATAAAGCCATTGTGACGGTTGGTAGCCGCCCATATCGTCCTGATATTCTCGATTTTGATCATCCACGCGTTTTTGATTCTGATAAAATTCTACAAATGGATTATATCGTCAAAAAAATCATTATCTATGGTGCTGGCGTGATCGGCTGTGAGTATGCCTCTATCTTTACTGGTTTGGGTTATAAGGTAGATTTGATTAATAACCAAGATCAATTGCTCAATTATCTAGACAGTGAAATTAGTGATGCGATCGCTCACGATTTTAGACAGTTCGGTGTGCTTATCCGTAGTAATGAAGAGATTGATCATTTAGAAACGCATGATGATTGTGTGATTTTGCATCTAAAAAGCGGTAAAAAAATTAAATCTGATGCGATTCTTTGGTCAAATGGACGCTCAGGTAACACAGAAGGTCTAAACTTAAAAGCGATCGGCCTAACAGCCAATAGCCGTGGTCAGTTAAAAGTAGACGATACCTATCGCACTGAGGTCGAAAACATTTATGCAGCAGGTGACGTCATCGGTTGGCCATCGCTTGCTTCTGCTGCTTATGACCAAGGACGCTGTGCCGCCGCCTTTATGGTTGGTGACAGAGATGCTGAACCAGTTTCCAGCGTACCAACGGGTATCTATACCATTCCTGAAGTATCTTGCATTGGTAAAACCGAGCAAGAACTGACGGATGAAAAAGTTCCTTACGAAGTGGGACAGGCATTCTTTAAGCACTTAGCACGGGCACAAATCATTGGTGAGCGCAGTGGTGTACTGAAGATATTATTCCACCGTGAGACTTTAGAGATATTGGGTATTCATTGTTATGGTAATCATGCGTCAGAGATTATCCATATCGGCCAAGCAGTAATGAAGTGTAAGAGCAATAATACACTTGAGTACTTTGTCAATACGACCTTCAACTATCCAACGATGGCAGAAGCTTATCGCGTGGCAGCATTGAATGGTTTGAACCGTGTTTTTTAAAACATAAGCATCTAAACAACAAGATATAAAGAAGCGCCTGCTGCACGAGTAGGCGCTTTTTTTGCCTATATATTCAAATTTGATGTTATACCTATACCCTATAGCAACGCTTTTCGTTGTTTGACTGACGCATACCAGCGTATCACCATTAATAGCGTGAAATAAAATAACCACAATCCTGCCAGCGCATAAAATCCTATAGCGACTTGCGAGACACTCGCACCCATTTGGTTCAGCTGGACAGAGGTATTGATGGCAGGCGTGGTTGGTATTAACCATCGTATGATTTGTAAGAATTCCGGAAGCTGATCCGCAGGCCAAGGATAGCCACTGATAAAAAATAACGGCAATGAGCTAAAAATCAAAATCTGCATACTACGTTCGCGCTGACGAAACCAAAGCCCAAGTACACAACCGAGTGTTGCTACGGTTGGGCAAAACAGCAGTAAAAATAACAAACTGCCAATCATATTTTGTCCACGTGCATAATGATGGAGATCAAACGCCCAGCCATAATAAAAGCAGCCCATCATAAAGCTAAACATACTGAGCGCTGCGATACGTCCAAGCCAACCGCGCATCGTGGTGCTATGGCGACGTTGCTCATACCAAGTACCAATCAACATAGCGGTGGCGATCAACAGCGTTTGTTGCAAAATAAGAATAGAAACTGCTGGCACAACGTAAGCGCCATACCCTTCAGTTTGGTTGTACAAAGGGACAATCTGTAAGGGTACTGCTTGAGTGTTGGCGGCAGCGGTTGCAGAGTAAGCCCCTTGTGCCACGTTTTTTTTGATCTCGATGCCTGCTGAGACCGTGCTCACCGCTTTTAAGAATCCCGTCTGCACGTTTTTATTTAATAAAAGATAGCCACCATTGCCAAGAACACTGACGCTTGCAGCTTTGCCAGACATGACTTGTTGTTCAAGTCCAATAGGAATGACCATATATCCTGCAATGTCATTTGACCACATGGCTTCTTTGGCAGCTTGCTCATTGAAAAAGCGCTGTGTATCCAACTGTGGACTGGCGCTCGCATAACGAATGATGGTTTGTGATAGTGGGCTATTGTCTTTATCAACGATACCCACTGGCACATGATTGACGACTTCCGAGGAATAGGGCCAAGGATAAAAAAAGCCGTAGATAATGGGCGCAATCAACAATAATAAAAACACGCCTTTATCTGAAAAGATGTCTTTAATAGTCTGTAAAAAACTGCCTAAAAAGCTTTGTGATGAGTGTGGTTGTGATTGTGATCCTACCGCTTTGCTAGATAATTTATCTTTTGGTAATGGCATTAGCGTGCTCCCCAGCGTTCAGGATGTGCCAGTGCGCGTTTGGTCAATAAAGCCGTCAACAGCAAAACAATCATTGCAGCAATAGTAAGACCATAAACAATCGGTAATGATATGACCGCAGGTGCTCGCATCTGCAACTGAGCAATGTGCAGTTTTAGATAGTGGGTAAGGGGTAAGGCATTGGACCAATACTGGGCGCTACTGCTGATAGCAATATACGGAAAAGTGACGCCAGCAAAAGCGTAAGAAGGCGCGGAAATAAAAGCAGTAGAAGATAAGCCCATGCGTAATGAAAATGATCTTAAGGTAAAGATAGCGCCGAGCCAAAAAGAAAGCATAATGAGCAGTAATAAACCAATATAAGTGACGATGAGTGAACTTATAGTGATAGCGTCTTGAGGAGCGGCAAGCCATAGTGCCAGTATTCCCCAGATGCTATAGGCCAGCATCGGCCAAAAATACTTACCCAACAGGCCGAATAGCAAAATGGAGACACTGACATGATTAGAGACTTTATTAGCGATATTTTCCTTTGTCTCAATATCTTGATAGCCGTCTGTATTAGCTGCTGCTAACGTTAACGTCTGCTCGGATTTTTTATGGATTGTCTCGTTGCTCATCAATAAGTTGGAGTAACCGTTATCGATAAAATGATACCAGTGTCCAAGTTTTTTATCACGTAACTCACGGCCGATCGTTGTAGCACCGATGACCATTGCCAAAATATGTAGCAAAGCAGGAATGACAGTCGATGCTAAAAATTGCTGATAATTAGTGGCAGTATTAAACAGGCTGATACGTTGTATCTTAATCGGCGAGTAAGCAATGGCTGCTTGCGATGGCGCCATACCTTGTTTGATCAAACGTTGTATCTTAACACCTGCTGATAATGTACCAGCGACGCCTTGGACACTGGTTTGAATGATGCCCGAATGCGTACCGTACTGCGCATTGACTTGCAAAATTAAAGGCGCGGATTTACCCGATAAAATATGGCGAGAAAAATCTTCAGGAATAACGACAATCGCATACACATCGCGTTGCAAGATAGCTGCCTCTGCTTGCGCTTTTGAGTGATAAAGTTGTCTTACCGTTAGAGTAGGACTGGCTTCCAAATAGCGTACGGCGGTATTGGCAACTGGACCATTGTCCTGATCCATGACACCAATAGGTAAGTCGGTAATTTGGGTTTGGGAAAATATCCACCAAACCAGTAATACCGTCATCAGCGGTATCCAGACCACCATACTCAAATCCCATGGGTTTTTGGCTAAAAACCGTCGCTCATAGGCAGCGCTACGTACAAAAGCTGTTATTAGCTTAGTTAGGCGCATGGTTTACTCTTGAATCTGGGGAGCAGCAGCAGGATCGATACGCACGACGACACTCATACCTGAACGGATACGCGCATCAGGCGTGGATGGCCGCGCTTTTATCTCAAACGTACGCACATCAAAGCCATCATCATTATTGGTTGGTCGCCACGTGGCAAAGTCAGAGAGTGTTGAGGTGGCATAGACAGTAAACTGTTTGGTATAAGGCTTATTGGCTGACGAGAGTGCGGGAATCGTACCAGTAAACTGCTGTCCAATGGCGAACTGGTTCAAATGCGTTTCGGTGACGTTTAGCACCACCCATTGGTCATCAGTATTGACCAGCGTTAAGATAGGCACGCCTTCACCGATGACCTCACCAGCGTTAACGATAACATTGTCTACGATACCAGCAATCGGACTTTTTAAGTTGGCTTCTTCCTCTGCCACCAATGCTTCGTCCAGCTTTGCATCAACTTGTGCAACTTGTGCGGTAGCGGCAGATTTGTCTTCACTACGCGCGCCTTCCATCGCCAAATCATACTGCAAGCGCGCCGCTTCCGTCTGGTCTTGAGTGGCCAGATACTGGGCATAAGCTTCGTCGCGTTTCTGCCTTGCCATCAGACCTTCTTCATAGAGACGATTGACACGCTGATAGGTATTTTCTGCCAAATCAGACGCCGCTTTATTGGCTTGCCATGCCGCTTTCGCTTGAGCGATCTCTTGCGGGCGCGCACCATTTTCGGCTTTGTCCAATTGACTTTGTGCCATTTGCTTGCCAGCGCGTGCTTGATTGATTTTTGCGTTAATCTCAGGTGAGTCCATCTCAATAAGCTGCTGTCCAACAGTGACCGTATCCCCTTCTGTTACTAAAATTTTAGCAATACGTCCTGGCACTTTTGCCGCAATAGACGTCTGCTGCATTTGCATTTGCCCTTGTAGTGTCACAACTTGAGGTTCGCTGTGCTGATTACTCTTATACAGACCATACGCGATGATACCTACGACTAACAAAAATAATAAGGCGAGCAGTCCTTTTTTTATCATGGCTGACTTATTCGTTTTTGTAGGCGTACGCTGATAATTGGGCACCGCTTTCGCTTGTTCAGCACTGTTTTCATCAATCACAGGGTCAACGGGCGCTTGCTCATTGTCATGGTTGTTAGGCGTGGTTGATGATTCTGAGTCTGTTAACTTGCGTGCGTCGTCTGGTCCGTTTGTAGAGTCAGTCATGACAATGAGATTCCTAAAACAACAAAATTGAGAATAAAGGGTTTATGATTAGTACACACGAACAGCATGAGGTTTGGCATTTTCTAGCGTTTCAGAGTTAAAAATAGCACCAAAAGCGATGATAAATGCTGAATAGTAAAGCCACAGCATAATGACGACGGCGGCCGAAAGCGCGCCAAACTCAGCACTATAGTTATTAAAATTTTGCACATAAATAGAAAATAGCACCGACAATACGATCCAAAGAATGGTTGCTAACGAGGCGCCTGGCATCAGTTTTTTTAATGCGATAGCATCACGGTTTGGGGCTAGGCGATATAGACCAAGAAAACTGAAAAAGATGATGCCAGCCAATATTGGCCATCTGCTCCAAAGTGCAATGGTTTTAGCGATTTCGGGAAAGGGGAAGTAGGCTGCCCCTAGAGGAATAATGGCAATAGAGGAAATCGCAATTATCAAAACCACCACTGCGCCAAAAGTCAAACCCACGGCTCGAATCGTACCCTGTATAAAGTTGCGTTCTTGGTTAATATGAAACGCCAAATTGATAAGGGTAATCAGAGACTTGACACCTTTAGAGCCAGCATAAAGCGCAAGCAAGCTTGATATAACAAGGCTAAAAGTTAACGTGGATGTGGTATTAGAGACCAAGTCACTTAAGCGTGAATTAAGAATTTCGTAGACACTGTCAGGTATAAAAGCGCGTAAAAGCGAGATCTGCTCTTGCATCTCAACGGGAGAAAATGCGAGACCATAAATGAGTACAAACACGGCCATCACGGGAAAAATAGAGAGAAAACCAAAAAAACCGACACTCGCGCAATGTGCCCAAATATTGGAACTATTCGCGATACGCCATGTTTCTAGTAAGGTTTGTAGCCAACTTGTCGATTCAGACGTCATTTTTTTCATAAAAAAGGTATTCACAATAAGATGAGTTTGGGTATGAGTAATGGCATGATAATTGAGTAGTTGTCTAATCAGACAGTATCTAAGAATCAGTGTAAGCACCTAGCAACATACCTGATGACTTTCAATATAAATAATATAAAACCATTAGTCAGTATATAGCGTTGGCAGGTGAATGTCGGCAGCATTGAGATAAGCGTTAAAAGCGAGCGGTGTACCGCAGCTTTGCATCAGCGCTGCCAATGATTGTACATAACTGTTCGCTGCTTGAGCTTGTTCCGTTCGTGCTTTGAGAGACTGGGTCTGCGCTTGTACTACCTCAATAGGCGTATTCACCCCTTCTTGTAGTCCTAATTGGCGTAAACGCAAGACTTCTGCTGCCAAATCGACGTTGCTTTGTAATGCCTGATAGCGTGACTGGGCATTATTCACATCGTGCCAGTTTTTTTCAACCAACAATAATAAGTTATCACTGACTTCAATCTCAGACAAATCGGCTTGACGTATTTTGGCATCACTTGACGCCAGTAAAGCCGTTTTATCAAGTCCGCCCCAAAGCTTCCAGCTCGCAGAAACGCCCGCTACCCAGCTGGGGTCTTTTTCAACTTGTCCATAGCCGTATAACATGACAGTAGGCTTATAGCCAGTATCTGATAACGCGTGCAGTTGCTGCGCTTGTGCACGTTTGGCGGCGACTTTTTGTAGACCCGGATGATTTTCGAGTGCCAAATCTTGAAAGTAGCTGACATCTGGTAAAGGGCGGCTTGAGACAAACAGCGGTGTTGAAGGCTTGATACGATAATCCGTACGCAAGAGGCGCTGTAGCGACATCATGGCAAGACGGGCGTCATTGTTGGCATTGACCGATTCGCTTTTCGCATCGGCAAGTGCAGACTGTGCTTCTAGGCGATCCACACGTGAGATAAAGCCCTCTTCAAAAAGACGCTGCGCCATATGGTCGGTCTGCTGTAAAGTATCATAAGCATCCTCTCGCAGGTAGGCGGCAATGATAGCCAGTTGTGCCTTAAAATAGCGCTCAATTAACGTGTTATAAAGCTCATTTTTGTCCAATAGACTGTCTGCAACGGCTTCTTGTGTTCGTGCATTGGAGGCACCTGTGAGCGCGGTAGTGCGTCCAGCGGTATAAATTGGCCATACCACACCCACACCTGCGCCCGTCGTAGAACCTGAGCGCTTTAATTCGTAAGAATCAGGAATACGTTCTCCAAGCAACTCTCCAAAATTTGGCAAGTCAGGTAACGCGGCGGCTGGAGGAACCACACTGCCAACATCATTATTTACCTCATTAATAATGTCACTTTTGAGCGTTGATAAATCAAGATCTGTGTCTAAGTTATAAGCAGTAGCCGATACTCGTGCAAAAACCAAAGGGTTGTCTATGGTCTTAAGCGCGTCCGTTTGATACTCGCTCGCGGCAATCGCTGCTTGGTTGGCGGCCATTTTTGGTGACACTTGCAATAAAATATTTTGAGCTTGCTCAAGGCTCAATAGGCTAGATACTTCTAATGGGTAACTGTTATCAATACTTTTATGAGTGATGGGATCAATGAGCGTCGTCAAGCCAACATGCGACTCAGCGCTCCCAGTTTGAATGCTATTTTGGGTCACGGGCAGGTCGTCTAAAGCGTTGTTTTGAGCATCAGCGTCAATAATTTGCGTCACGGCGACTGGTAATATGTCATTTTGCAGCTCAGTGCTATTTCCTTGAGTGTGTGCAGAGGTGGCCAAGCCCATGAGCGTAAACGTCATGACCGCAGCAGACAGCGTCGATAAAGCAAATTTCATAAGTCTTGTAAACCATTAATTAAAAAGCAGAGTATTTATAGCCATATGCAGCATTCACAGTATCGAAAGCTCAGATTTCTATTACTAGCGACCAGTAAAATAGAACTAATATTATAAACCATTAATAGAGACTAGAATTTTGTTACTCTTAATAAAGCGTACACTGTAGTGCCACAATGGTGACGGGTCAATGCTCAGTATTGGCTTATTTTGCATTGAATGAATGATGGCTTTATGTTAGATATCTACACTTATCAATGCGACTGCATTGCGACTGCATTACTTTTCGGTTGGGGATGTAAGGTTTATGAAATGACTTAGGGCTTAGATCTTACTGATTTCTATATTGTTTTATTAATACAAGGCAGTTATCAATAATAGACGCTGCTGGTATATGCTATATTTCAACATTCTATACGAGGTTACAGTGTTGAAAATAGCGTGGTAAACAATGATGATTTTGATTGCTAAGAATTTAATAATTGACCTCGAAAAGAGTAAATAAGTGCTAGCCATGAATCAATGGCTCGAAATGTAAACGACCAAATATTTGAAAAATGACTGGAATAAGACAGGGTGTGAGTAATGGCAGGATATATTTTGGCTTTGGATCAAGGCACAACGTCAAGTCGAGCGATACTATACGATGATCATGCTCGCCCAATTAAGATGGCACAACAATCGACGACTCTAAAAACCCCGCAAGCCGGTTTTGTAGAGCAAGACGCGCAGCAAATTTGGCAGACACAGATCAGTTGTGCTCATGATGTGATTAATCAGGCGGGATTACTCGCCACGGATGTCACCAGCATTGCGATTACCAATCAACGTGAATCTATTGTCATTTGGGACAAGCAGACGGGCAAGCCATTAGCACCTGCGATTATTTGGCAAGACAGACGTACCGCCAGCTATTGTGAAAAGCTGACCACTGAGCTAACAACCAATAAAGGTCAGGACAAACAGACGAGTATTGCAAGCGATGTACAGCGCATTACAGGTCTACATTTAGATCCGTATTTTAGTGCCAGTAAGATAGCGTGGCTGTTAGAGCACAATCCCAAATGGCGAACACGCATTGATAAAGGCGAGATTGCGGTTGGCACTATAGACAGCTGGCTTATATATAAATTAACAGGCGGCGAGCATGTCATAGATGTGACCAATGCTTCACGTACTTTATTATATGATATTCATAAAATGGCGTGGTCAGAATCGTTATGTCAGTGCTTTGCGATACCCATGAAATTATTGCCTAAAGTACTGCCCTCTGATGGCGACTTTGGCAAAACCAAAAAAGGCCTGTTTGCCAAGCAAATTCCTATTCAGGCCGTATTGGGCGATCAGCATGCCGCATTGTTTGGACAAGGTTGCCTAGATGCTGGCATGGCAAAAAATACTTATGGAACGGGGTGTTTTTTGCTAATGAATATTGGCACAGAGCCCAAGCTTAGCGAACATAAGTTATTGACCACCGTTGCTTGGCAAAGAAAGACGACACCGTCTCGCTCAGAAAATCTGTCGCTTGATCAAATTGTACAGTCAGGGCGACGCATGCTACATCCACCCAAAAGAGAAGTGACGTATGCTTTGGAAGGTAGTGTGTTTATGGCAGGCGCAATCGTACAGTGGTTACGTGATAATTTGGGTATGATTCAACAAAGTGATGAAGTTGAGAAACTGGCACGGCAGGTCGATAGTAGTGAAGAGGTGGTATTGCTACCAGCATTTACAGGGCTAGGCGCACCTTATTGGCGCTCAGATATCAGCGCTAGTATTACAGGAATGAGCCGTGGTACTACTAAAGCTCATATCGCACGCGCTGCGTTAGAAGCGGTTGCTTATCAGACTTATGATGTCCTAATTGCGATGCAAAAAGACAGTCCGCACCCTCTCACAGAATTGAGAGTAGATGGCGGCGCTGCCAATAATGATCTACTGATGCAGTTTCAGGCGGATTTACTCAACGTCCCTGTACTACGCCCAAAAGATACGGAAGTCACTGCTAAGGGCGCTGCGTTATTAGCAGGTTTAAAAACAGGTCTATATGATGACGCTACGATAAAAGCCTCATGGCAAGTGGATCGAATTTTTGAACCTACGATGTCAAGCGAGACGCGTGAGCGCCATCTTAATAAATGGCAACGAGCTATCAACAGTGCATTGAATAACCAGTAATGTATTGAACAGGGAGTAAAAGCTAGGTGAGCTTATTAACGTAAGACAATCATCAAATATATGCTTACTTTAAGTACTCTGCTGTACTATAAAATGGTTAGAAAGATACAGGCTGTAACGCAAGACTATCGCAATTCGGACAGAGTTTACATAATCGGTCTATCGGTTGTCCCTCATAAATTTCTATACTTTAGATGAATTCAGTAAGACCACTGATTTTTTATTTATTAATGAATTAGTACTCAATAACTCTAATATATAACAATGAATTTAAGGATGATATTATGAATAACGATGGCCGTATTACAGATCCTAACAACCGCGTAGTTACTGATGAAGATTACCTCGAAGTGGGTGACAGAGAGCGCATCATTGATGATAACCAACGTAGAGAAGCTGGCGTTGATCCTATGGTAGACGGTAACAGAAGCGTGCTACATGACAATGACAACATGGTAGAAAATCATGATGCTATTGACCGTAGTGAAGTCAAGCATATGTCAAAAGAGACAAAGAAAGATTTGAATGCTGATATGATCACTGGCGAGCCAGGCTCACACCCAGTTGGTACAGGTATCGGCGGTGTTGGCGGTGCAGCAGCAGGCGCAGCCATTGGTACGATGGCAGGTCCATTAGGTACGTTAATCGGTGGTGCTATTGGTGCAATCGTTGGTGGCGGTGCAGGTCATGCAGCAGCTGAAGCAATTGATCCAACACACGAAGAAGCATACTGGCGTGCTGAGCATGCAAATGCTGATTACTACAGAGAAGGTTATGATTTCGACCGCGACTTGCATCCAGCTTATGCGGTAGGTTATGCCAACCGTGCTCGTTATCCTGCAGATGCCCGTTTTGAAGATCATGAAGCAGACCTAGAGCGTTCATGGCACGAAGTAAAAGGTGAGTCTCGTATGGAGTGGAACGAAGCCCGTCGAGCCTCAGCAGATGCTTGGAATCGTGTATCTTAATAGCGATCGACTAGCAATAAGTCAACAAATAGCAAATGTAAAATAGTTAAGTATCATCAATGATTGAGCCAGACTGGGTAGGGAGTACAAAAAATCTTACCCTCTTATCACTATAGTTAGTTCTATTGTAGAAGTGGCCTTTATGTTAGACGAAATCAATGATATTTATGCTATTTTTAAGCTTCCAAAGATTTCTTTGGAAGCTTTTTTGATGTATATTAATATTCTGGAATGTAATTGATTGTCAGAGATAACCATAGGTAATTTGTGAGAAGTAATATGAGTAATAGCAGTCAAAATCATTTCTATGTTGCAACCGCCAATTTACTTAACTTTGCTAACCCAAATCGCATCTACTATGACAACGCGCCTGCTTATAGCAATGCTGAATATGATCACAAGCTTCGGGGTATCACTGACCTATTAGCGAAAGCTCATGCTGATATTATAGCGGTGCAGGAAGTTTGGGATAGTAAGGCACTTGAAGAGCTGGCTGTGTCGCTAGGTTTTGAGCCGAGACATGTTATAGCACCGATGGCAAGTAATGACAGCGCAAGTCCATATACGCAAGGTAGAGGTGCGCAAGATACACCTGCTGTGGGTATTATCAGTCGATTTGAGCCATTAGAAAGCAGTTTGTTAGAAGACGTAGCGCCAAAGGCTGTGATTGATATTCCTGATATTGGTCCTTATCGTCGTTTTAATCGACCACCTTTGTTATTACGCGTCAACGTTCATGGTCAGCCAATTACGATTATTACGGCACATTTAAAAAGCAAACGGGCTTTTTTCTTACGCGACAAAGAGGGCAATCTGTTGGAAGATATGGATGACCCAAATATTAGAGTCCGTGCCAAACTCCGTAGTTTGTGTATGCGTGCCGCAGAAGCAGCTTCTATTCGCATGTCTATTATAGAGCGTCTACATCATACTCGTGAGCCATTGATCTTATTGGGTGATATGAATGATGTGACTGGTAGTGTCACCACGCAATTGATGACAGAAACGGGCGAGGTTAATTACGATAAGAGCATGCGTGATGTGGCACTATTTGACGCGGCTCGTATTCAATCGCGTTACGATTGGATGAGGGACGTGGCTTATACGCATATTTATCAAGGAATGCCAGAAGTTATCGATCAATTGTTTGTTTCAGAAGAGTTTTTACCTGATAGCAAGTTTTCGCTCGGTCAGGTTGAACGAGTTGATTACTTTAATGACCATTTAAAATGGGATTATGCAGATAGAGTCATTGATCATGGTATTATAAGAGCGAAAATCAAACTTAACGATTAGTTTTATTAAATTGCATTGCATCATCAGTTCTAATAAATTGTTGATCTATACATTATGCCTAACCCATTCATCTCCCTTGCTTGATAGTGTACAAGCGTTTATGATGACTCTCTATTAGTCTTAACAGGACTAGAGCTGTCTTATCGGCTAGTAGAAAGTAATTCTTCAGTTTAGAAGGCGTGCTATCTAATAAAGATTATTTTATAAAATAGGGTGTTAATTTTAAGAGACTTATGATGAGCGAAAATAAAGACGAAAAAATTGAAGACGTGTTAGTAGACTCGGAACTGGCGAAAAAACTTGTACCGAACAAGTTTAAATTTACCAGCCAACAAGGTCGTTCTCGTCGTCAAAAGCTTTTGGCTGGTGCCAAAAAGCTAAGCGAAACACAAGCTATTAACGACATTACGTTAGCGGCTGTTTGTGAAGAAGCAGGTATCCCAAGAGCGTCAGCTTATCACTTCTTCCCTAACATCGAAGCCATATTCTTAGCATTGCGTTTTTTAAATGCTATTGAAATATTAGAAATGGTAGAGACAGTTGACGTCGGTAACTATGACAGATGGCAAGGGTATCTAACGGCGCTTATCGATCAATGTGTCACGATATTTCATAACGATGAAACCAAAGCCAAGCTTATTTATGATACCAACACGCCTGATTTTGAAGGCGATGGTTTTGGTGAGGATATGGATCATCAGATTGTTGATTTGGTCTATAAACGCCTGTCAGAGCGTTATGAGATGCCAAACTTTGAAGACATTCAAGACACGCTATTAGTGGCGTATAGTATTGTTAATGCTATATTTACTTTGTCTTATCGTCGTCATCAAAGCATCACCAATGACTACATTCAAGAAGCAAACACTGCTTTTATTGCCTATCTGCGTTGCTATTTACCAGAAAAGCTACCACGTAAGAATCGCTAATAGATAGAAGATAAGCTTTGCTAACGCTAAGCCATCACAAAAAAGCCGACATATAATGTCGGCTTTTTTATTATCTTATTTACTCGTAGTAAGTATAGTCAGTGAAAAGTAATATCGCTACATCACTCACTGCTGCTATCAGTTTTTCTTGCTTGCTGTACCTGTGCAGACAGAGGCTGCGAAAAATTGATAGCAGCAGTACCGTAGAGTTTTTAGAATGTTTTGACTAGGGCGTGTCTTCATTTCAAAAATGGTGATAAAAATGAGATAAATTGCTGTCAAACAAGAAAAATAGCGCAGATAATATCGGGATATTAGTCAGCTATTTGACGATGTTTGGCAAGATTTAGCCATTTTTAGCCCATTTAGATGACTATCGAGTGAATTGAAGACATGCCCTATATTTAGTCATGACAAATATCGTCGTTTGAGTCTAAAGCAGTGTATTGCTTGTAATACTGAACGATCAATTCCTCCAAGGCGACATTAGTCTGCGAGTCATGCTCATTAATATAGGCTTCACGTGCTTGCTCAGCCCAGCGATCTGCCATGCGAAAAAGGCTACCGGATTCTCGTTCACCACGCTCACAATAGTTATTCGTTGCCCAAATAAGAGCAACTTCGCTAAAGGCAATCTCACGTGGTGCTGACGCTATGCCTCCTTGTTCTTTGAGCGCGCTTAAGTTTGCCCATACATCAGATCGCATCCGTGGAGGGTTGGAAGCGGTATCTTGAATGAGTGGAAGGTCTTGTTCAGTGCCGTTTTTTAAGGCGAGTAATATATTTTTAGCCGCTTGCGTTGCTTGCAAACCAGCCGATGAGCGGCTGTTCATACTGTTTTTGTGAATGGCATAGTTCAGCCACGCCTGAGCTTTATAGGCAAAGTACTGCTGACGGGCAGTCATATTGTCTTGCTGATAGTATTTCGCTTGCATTAGCATACAATTCAAAGCGCGTTGATCTTTTGAGCGGTAAGACGATGCTTGCTGTTTGGCGCATTGGTCATCTGCCTGTGTTATAGCTGACACTTGCGGTATCGCGCTCATTGCATCAGTTGCGGTGAGTAGCGTTGAGGTCAATAATAAGGCGGCAGTTAACAGGCTAGAGGTAGAGCGTTTATGAGAGCTTGCTTGGATAATAGAATGCGACATGATGTAAAAACCTGATAGTAAGCAAGTGAAGGTTAGTGTGGTTAACTGTTGAGCTTGACCTCTTAGCCAATGGTCGTATGTCTGCTTTCCCATATGATAGGGTAAGGGCTTAACACACTTGGTTTGGACATAGTTATGTCATCAAGACGATAGCATAACTGTGTTTAAACCATGTGCATAAATTATAATTCAGGGTCAGTAGTCACACTTTTATCTTTGCGTAAGTTTTCACGTTTGAATAAATCCTCGTCAAACTTGAAGCGCAGTCTAAAATATGCGCCTTGCTGCGTGGTGTCATCATTGGCGATGTCTTCATCTTGAAAACCCATGAAGTTGTAGCCCAATGATAACCATAAATTGGTCATCGGACTATAACCGACTTCAGCACCTAACATATAAGACATATCAGCCGCTTGTTTGTTCCAATAAGTTCCTGCTTGTAAACCTAAATCCCAGCGCTCACTGATATCATAAAGACTGCGAGCATAAAGCGCGTGTGCGGTATTGTCGCTACTGATATTGTCCGCATCAAACTGCGTATACTTGCCAGAATAATGACCAGATAAGGTAAGTGGTCGTGTTGGATGATAGTTACCACTTAATGACCAAATAACCGCGTCTTTTTGATAAGCATCATCGCCCGTGTTGTTATCATCTATGCGATATTCAAGCTTCGTTAGCATGTCTAGCTGGTTGCTATCGTAATCACGATAAGCGGCACCAAGCTGAAAACGGTTGATCATACGATCGCCATCACTGTAATCCACTTGTGAGTAAATATCTTTAGCCAATAAAGTAACGTCGTCGCTATAACGATAAGCAACGCCAGCACTGCCAAGCAAGGTATCACTGGTTTCGCCCCAACGTTTTTCAACACGTGCTGAGGTTTTGTAGTCTTTACTTGCCAGATATTCAACACCGATGCCAGCTGCGGTTGCCGTGTTACTGGTTTCGCCTTCTAATGACTCAACACGCTCAAATAAGGTGTTTAATGTTAATCCTTGCTGAATGTACCATTTATTTTTTAGACCGATAGCTGCCTCGGCTTCGCGCGCGCTAACCGCATCATGCATACGGTATTCGCTATAGACTTTGCCGTCTTTCATGTAGTTGGCATCAAAACCAAAAACGGTACGTTGACGCTCTTCTGTGTCATCCAAGCCGTAAGTACCAGACAAGCTGTTGATTAAATCATGACGCGCATACAAACGTCCCAAGCCACCGAGTGGTGTTTCGCCACCAATAGAGGTTGCATTACGATTGCTGTTGTCGATATCTTGCTCATATTCTGCAAATACCAAAGAGTTGTTAACCTTTGGTAGACGAGCGGTGATACGAGCACGGGCAGTGGTGCCTTCAATATCTTTTTCGGCAGTATTCACACTATTCAACGCCGATTGATTGATAATGTCATCGTTAAAAATCGTGTCATCAGTTACATCGACGACATCGGTTGCTGCTTGAGTATTACGCGAGGCAGATGTGGCGTCTTGCTTATAGTAGCGTACGCCAATCTCGCCCACAACGTTGGCGCTTAAGCGTTGTTCAATACTGGCTAATACGCCTTCTTGGCTTGCGTCGGTTGTATTGTCTTTGGTACGTACGCCTTCAAGTTTTAGCGCAGTCTTTTTATTGTTAATTAAATGGGTCAGCTCAGCGCCAGACTCTTCGCGTCCGGCTGTTTGTGGTGATGCACCAGTGACAAACCCCTCGTCAGTGTCTTTGTAATAGGCTTTAGCACGAGTGTTTTTCTGATTATCAAAGTCAAGCTCGACACGTAGCGCATTACCTTTAACGTCATTACCTGTTAATTGCGTGGTATTGATTTGATTACTTGGTTGAAAGTTTGGGTTCTCAGCTTTGTTCATCGCGTATTCGGCAACGAGCTTCAATTTATCATTGAACTTGACGACACTGTTTACACTTGCCAGCTCTTCTTTATTTAGTGGATCATCACTATTAATATAGCTGCCACCAATTGCAACTTTATTGGTCAGTTGTTGTTTGGCCGCAACACCACCAACCAAGTACTCTTCACCGCCTTCGTCTACTTCTACGGTCACACGTAAATAAACAGGGTTGCCGTCAATATCTTGGCTAGCAATAGGGGCTTTTAAGAATAAGCTGCGGCTAATTGGATCAATCTCATAATCAGCAAAGCGAGTTAAGGTTTCGCGCTTGATAATCAAGCCAGGATTGTTGGCGTCGCGAGTGATGACTTCAATGGTTTCTGAGTTTTCTAGTACTGCATCAAAGTTTTGAGCCAATGGGTAAGGGCCTGAGATACCCAAACCGCGTGTTTCATTGACGCGCTGGCTCGTACTGGTTTCTGCCAAAAAGGCAGTCACGCGAGTGGTGGTGTTCTCATATTGGGCTTTCAGGCCAGTCAATGTGCGGTTATATTGACCAAGCTTGATACCTTCATCATTATCAATTTGAGTTTTTAGATCGCCATACATGGCAAATGAACGACCTTTATCTAGGCGTACATAAAGCTTACTGGTAGACTGAGCATCAAAGCCTTTGGCTGATGAGTCGCCATACACAGGATAGTATTCGCCAGGTTCGATATCACGGAACAGGCGCTCACCTTTTTTGTCGCTGTCATAAGCCAAGGTCAATAGATAGTCGCCGCGTACTTTGCCTTTTAGGAACATAGCAGCACGACCAGAAGCGTCATTGCCCGCAAAGTCATTTAGCTCTTGCTCGAACGCGCCTTGAGCGTCAGTGATGCTACTACCATCAAAATCCTTGAGTGAAATAGCACCTTCGACGATACCGACAGCAATTAAAGGACGCAATTGAGCAGTAAACTGTAAAGGAATGATTTGCTTGCTGCTACCCGTGTCGATAACCATCTCGCCTTTACCAGCGGCGCTTGGTGCAATGACAGGGATAAGTAGCTCGCCACCAGAGACGATAACCTGAGTTCCGGCTTGGTCTTTGCTGTTATCGGTAAGGTTGATTCGGCCAATATTGGTGTCGATAGTGATCGGAGTAGAAGCAATATAAGGACGACCATCACGATCTTTTAGGCTGATAACGACTTGATATTCGCTGATACCATCAGCCGTCACCATTTGCTCTTGAGTACGATAATTAATAGCTTGCAGGCTATCTGGCGTTAACACCTTGATCGTTTGCTCAGAGATGACCTTACCATTTACATCAGTCGCCACGCCGCGCAAAGTATTGCTACCGCGTTGTAAGTCAACCGCATAATAATCGAAGGCTACGACACTTTGTTTTTTCTGCTCAGCCGTTTTACCGATTTGCTCTTCTGATACCGCTTTGCCATTGGCATATAAGGTGAATAATGAGCCAAGCGGTGCTTGTACTTGTACCATTTGCTTATAAGTACTGAGCTGTTGGCCTTCGTTTAGATTGATAAAACCAACCTCATTGTTGGCCACTTCTTTTAGATATTCTTCTAGCTCTTTTTCTACTGGTGGCGCAACGGTGGTCGTGACCATATCTACACGACTGGCTGCTGGATGAACGATTTCATTGACGATAGCGGAGTCGCAGTTATTGCCTAAGTCTAGCTCGCCGTTGATGTTACAGCCGCTCGCTTGAACATTATCTTTATAGCTGCGATTGTAGTCAGGATCTAACGTCAGCTCTGTTTTTACGGCTTGCTCAAGGGCGTCATTTTTAGTGCCCACTGATTTGCTACGAGCTATCAGCTCTGCGTTTAAGCGATCAGTACTATCACCCATACCGCCGACGATACCGAAGTCAGCACGATGCAATTCACCATATTTCAAATCAACAAATCGGCTACCCGCATCACCCGCATTACGATTGCTTTGAGTGACCATTTCAGTTGCGTTAGGAAGGGTTGTGCGATCAACTTTTAACACATGAGTCTTGGCGCTCACACCATAAAAATTATATTTACCTTCAGGATCGGTCACGACAAAGTTGCCATTTTCCATGTAAATACGTACGCCTGCGACACCCAACTCGCCATCTTCTTTTTGTTGAATACCATCACGATTGATATCATGGTAGACCTTGCCGACGATGATACCATCGGTATTTATTGTGCCGCGTTCTACCTCAATTTTCCATTGAGCTTCTCTTGATGCCACGCTTTGACCTTGGCCGTTATTCGCCACTGCTGTCGCACGATTGATTCCATCACCGCCCAATGAGGCTGCACCGACTAACACACGGTAAGTGATTTTTTTACTTTCACCGCTTGGCATGTTACCCAAGCTTAGTACCTGATACTTGCCGTCAGTCTTAAACTCGGTCGTCTGTGCCTTATTAATCTCAGCGCTTTGGCCAACGCGCACGCTACCATCAACGTAATCAAAACCGCGCGGCAACGCATCTTTAAGCTGCACATCAAAAGCGGTAGAGGTGCTGCTATTGGTGACATTGATGGTGTAACTGACGTAATCACCAAGCTCGGCACTTTTGACATCGCTTTCTTTGGTCACAATAAGGCTTGGAGTGTCATCAATAATATTGATTTGCGTATCTAAATCGTCGATACGTACTGTAAAGTCGCCATCGTTTGGTATCTCATCTACGCCTGTACCAACAGAAGGCGCAATACAAGCGTCTAAGCTGGCAGTTAAGGTATCGTTTACTAATGTTTGAATGATTTTGTCATCGATAGCATTGGCATTGTTTTGTGTTGGTGCCGACAGATGGTATTTACCTGTGTTATTGCCCGTCTCAATCGCTTTTAATGAGTATTTGTCACCCGTTAGTGAAGAGGTGATTGTCACCCATACTTGATCTGGTTTTTCGGGCTGAACATTACACTGTGCGTAGCTGGCATCAATATAGACGTTTTCGTTAAGCTGAGAAGTGGTTTTGTCTGCATCGAATTTAGGAGTAGTAAAAGCTATATCAGGCTCAACAATGATTAACTCATCAGTAGCATTGGTTTCTGAGGCAGATGTATCTTCTAATACCGCCGCACTGATTTTGATATGAGCAGTATCACCACTTTTACCGTGGGCGTCCGATAAGGCTTGTACGATAAGCTGAACACTATTATTACGCTCAAGCTTGATCTGAGCACGTAGATTATCAAAGGTCACTTCACTATCGCCATTGTCAACAATGCCGTTTTTGTTGAGGTCTTGATAAACTTTTACATTAGAAAGGGCTTGAGACATATCTAAAGCCAACTCAACAGTCTCATCGCTGTAGCTGGTATTACTGAGAATATTGACCCAGTTTACTAAGGCATTTGGCATGACAGTAAGTAATGGCTGCTGAGTCAGGCTGATACCATATTCTGGTAAGTTTGAGACTTTGACTTGTACTTGGTTTGAGGTACTAGTAATAGCTATGTCATTTTGTTTATTGACATTGTAGTTGGCTTGAGCGGTATTGTTGATTATCTGCACAAGGGATTCAGGCGCAGCAAATGCCATATTTGATTGCATAAGCAACATTGCTAATGACAGCGTAGAGATCTTCGCTGTACACAATGCGGTACGATTAGACTGTTTTATTGTAGATCGTGTCATATGTCGCTTATCCGATAAAACATAAAGAGATAACAGGGTGGAGCGTCTCTAGCTTGAGCCTTTAAAAACGATTGGTTCAAGCTAGAGAGTGGTTCTATAAGCACCTTGTGGCGCTTATAGGTTATTTAAGTATTAATTAGTGCCCGTTTGCGAAGGTTTTGTAGCAAACACAACGTTGGCTGTCGTATTAGCAGCGATACTCGCAAAAGTAACTTTTACTAACTGACCAAGGGTTTGGTTAGTTGCTGTTGGTGACGCTGAAAAGCTATTGGCTTGATAGGTAAGTTTGCTGTCCAACATATCTGAAACCATAAGGTTATTAACGATCTTGGTAGTATCAGTAAACGTATTTTTAGCTTCTAATTTATAGAATACACACTGATCTGCATTAGCCGTTGCATTTCCAGTCGACCACGCAGCAGCGGTAACACCAGGGTTGGCATCACAGTTAGCAGCTATTTGGTATTTTTTCAGATTGATACCCTGCAAGGTCGTCGTAGAGGTTGTAGACAATGGGTTGCCAGCAGTGCTAGTAGGTGCGGCAGTACCGTTAACGGCACCATTAGGCTGTACAGCGACGGTTAAAGTCTCAAAGTCACCTATGTTGTTTACGTTATCTGTTGTAGAGTTTGGATCGTTGCTACCTTTACCTGTTGAAGCGACCTGTACACCGATTTTGACGCTTTCACCAGCAGCTAGGCCTTTACGAGTGGTCGTACTGCCTGTCACAAAAGGAGTGGCAGCGTTAAGATCGTAGATACCATTTACACCAGTAAGTTCAATTTCACCCGTGTCAAATTGACCATTATTGTTAGCGTCTACATAGACACGTGCGATACTGATATTAGGATTATCAATGATCCCGCCATCTTGCGTAGCCGTTGGTTTTATAGAAAGTTTGACCGCATTGGCGTTATTGCCTGTTCCTTCTGCTTCTGTAACGTCAGTACCATTGTTGGTGATGGTATAAGTGTAACTGTTGGTCACGTCGTTAATAGTGGTAGGAGTAACAAGCGCAATTTCTTTATTGGCACCAGGAGTGATAGCAATAGCACGCGTTTGATTGGTCGTTTCTACTGTGGCCTTAGTATTGTCGTCTTTACCCACTTGAGGTTTAGCGGGGTCTTCATAAACGCTTTCAGTAGGACCGCCTGGCGTAGTGCCATTATCAGATCTATCGATGATATCAGGCGTATTCGCAGTAGTATCGTCTTTGGTATTGTCTCTGACAACTGCATAGTTGACGAATGAGCTAGTAGCGGTTGCACCATTAGCTTTTTTGGCACGGAAAGTAACAGTGATCGTTTCACCAACTTTGACATTCTGACCAGCGACAGTGATGGTTTTGTTGCTGTTAGAGAGAACAGCAGTACCAGCGGCACTACCATTAGAGGTAGTCACAGTAGGCGCTATATAGTTAGTTTCTGTCGATGCGATTGCTACTAAGCCTGACGGTAGATCATCTGAGATACTGATTGCAGTACCAGCGATATTACCTTCGTTTTTGACGGTAATCGTATAATCAACATAAGCAGTGCTACTATTTAAATCTAAGTTACTATTACCAAGATTGGTAATAGCCGATTTTGTAATAGCATAAAGTGGCGTTTTAGTTAACGCATTATCAGTGTTAGTGGCGGTATAAGTTAGTAACAGCGGTGTTGCTAGGTTTCGATTTTAGATAGGCACTTTGAGCGGTTACGGTTAGGACACCATTAGCATCTGCAACCCGTTTAGTATCGGCTTGGGCGGTCACAGTGATTAACGCTTTTTCGCCTGGCGCTAATGCGATAGTACCGCCGTTAGCAATGGTTACCAAACCACCAGTGTTAGCGCCGCTAGCATCGACTTTCTGATACTTAATAACACTATTATCTAGGTTGTAATCAAAATCATCACCATTGGCATTGGCAATATTGACAGTATAAGTATCATTAATGTTACCGGCGTTGGCTAAGGTATGAGTAAAATCTACGGTTGAAACGGCTTGTGCATTTATAGCGCGATCTCTACCAAAGTCATCGTTAGGATTGGCATCAACAACAGTAGAAATCAAACTAAAAGAACCTGTTTCAGAAACATTAACGGTGACTACGTTTGATTCCGCGTTTTGTACAGTCGTATTACCAGCGACGGTATAAGAAGCTGTGGCTTTGTTATTTACATTGAATGAGCCGGACGTACCACCTGTTGGGGTAGCTGCATTGGCAGTCGTAATACCCATAGCAGCAACCACACCAACGGTCAACACTGAGTATTTGAATAAATTAGGTTTCATGCGGTCAATCTCCAGAAGATTTAAGATAAAAGCATTGTGTAAGTGTTAGTTGACGATTGTGTTTAGTGATACGGCGGCAGATTTCATAGCGGGTAATAGCTTGATATTCCAACGAAGGCTACGATATTCAGAAAAGGGTACTTTTACTACTTTGCCATTTACTTTACGCATCAAAGGCATGTCAGCGTAGTTCTGACCATCAGTACTGCCCTGAGCGCTGGCAGGCATAGCGTCGCCTGTAAATACCATGTTGGTAGGAATGGGTAGTGCGACCATCAAATCGTTAATATCTTTATTGATAGTATTGGTATAAGTTGCTTTATATTGGATGACAGTACCCTTTGGTGCTGTGCGTACTGGCGAATAAACCGTTTTACCTTCTGCATTTTTGATAACTTGATTAGCAGTTAGATCCATTTTCAATGCATCATCAGCGTGAGCGGTACCTAATAGACAGGTAGAAGCCAGTGCTGCTAATAAAATATTGGGTACAAGCTTGAATCGTTTCATATAAAATCCTTGTCTCGATCGTAATGCTAATAAGGTATTAACTTACAAATCGCAGAATAATTAACCTGAATCTGTTATAGAAAGTACGCATAAAAAATAGGTATTTTCTTCTTTGGTAATTTTCACGTAAACGATACAAATAATCACTATAAAGACGACAAAGGGTTTATTAAGACGACTAAACGGCAAAAGCCCTATCTTGGAAGATAGGGCTTTTTTTTAGATCATAAAAAGAGGTAGTAAAACAATAGCATAGAAAGAAAAAATAAAGATTAAGGGTTCACAGTATTACCGTATTTAGTATTAAAATAAAAATCTCGTTTTGATCTGGATGCTAGTGTAAGAGATTTAGTCTTGATTTCACCATTTGCTCCAATCGCTGGATTCTCGGAAATAGTATAATCCGTTGTGGAAAGTGGAGGGTTGGTCAGTACGGAGGTTACTGTGGCGCCATTAACGCCTTGTTTTTGAAGAGTATCCTTCATTATAAAGTTATTAATTCCAATATTTGCACGATTAGTAGCAGTAATTCTATACGCAATACACTGTCCAGGTGTCATGTTACTAATACTGCCAGTACTAAATCCGGTTTTTGGATCAGCGTTATTAGCCGTATTAAGACTAGGATCGGTGTAACTGAGCGTGGTCGGACAGTTATTAATATATTGTGCTTTTTTTAGAACCAAGGCTGCGTTTGCAGCGATTACTCTACCAAAGTCATTGTTTGGATAAAGGTACGTTGTAGTGGTGAATCCAGTATTCCTATTATCGCTGGTGGTTCGAATAGGATAGGTAGTTCCAGTATATTCTTCTATTAAACAAATATTGGTATTATTGTTAAAAGTAGCAATAGGCACGCTAAATTGATACTGACCGATGGGAGCACCTGTATTAACGCTTTGAGTCGCGTAAGTAGTGGCTGTGTTCGTACAGTTCACTAATTTAACGGTACTACCACCAATTCCCGACTCTTGAGGCGAGTTAAAAATGCCATTAAAATAATTAGGCTTATTGGTATAAATACTACTGCTACTGGTAATATCATCGTTGGTCGCATTTGCCTGAGTAGTAGTAATGCCACCATTATCATCAAATACAGTCCCTGTAAAGATATACTGAGGGACATAGCAATAGTTATCTAAGCGTATATCGATTTCTTGATTGGTTGCACTGTTAAGATAACCAGTATTGGTATAACGAATTTTCACTGAGGTGACAGGTTGAGAAAACTGTACAGAACCTTGACATTGTGTACCCAAATTTTTGGCTGTGCAATTGGGGTCACTGGCGGTTCTAGTGAATAAGCCTTGCAAACCTTGTGGAGGTTGGCCAAACATAATATTTGAGCCAGTTATTGGCTGAAATGTACCTGAAATAGTAGAGCCTGCTTGAGTAACCCCTGTAATCTCCACGAAATCATCAAAGGTATTACCATTGCTATTGGCATAATCGATATCAAAAGCACTAAGAGCCACGTTGGTTAAGTAGATGGGTTGTGAGGTCAAAGCATTGCGAAAGTCAAAAATAATGTCAGTATAAGCGGAGATGTTCGGGAAAGTTCTTTGAATATTGATAGCACTAGTGCCCGCTGTAGTAATCACACCAAAATTTGACTTTACCGTGTTAGTACTAGATTCAACGGTTGTCATTTTTACTTGTAGGGGGATACTACCTCCCGCATTACCTGCAATATTGGTGTAGTTGTTAGTGTTGACAGCGGCTACTAAGTTAGAATAATCAGTATTGGTCAAACTACCTTGAGAAAAGCTAGTATTACAAACGGCACCTGGGTTTGTAGCAAGCGCAAATGATGCGTTGCTCATAAACAGTAAAGTGATGAGGCTGATAAAAACCGACAATAAATATCTATATCGTTGAAGAACATACGAATTTCTGTAGCCTAAAATACACTTAGTCTTTTCCATAGTATTGTAGCCTTCAATATATCTTGATAATCGGAACTAGCTATAGGTTTGTCTGTTGATAATTCTATATCTAGATGTATAAATATTGTAAAGCATATTTTATATATATCTATGAGTGTAATTCTATAAAGAGTCGATAAGTGGTAGATATTCTACGACCAAACCCTATTGTTAGCATCAAGAACAGCGTATTATTTGCTAGTAATACTATGACATATTTAAAAAAACTGTATCTAATCTATAAAAACGCATCAATCTCATTCTAATGAGGTTGTCTGACTAAAAGCTAAAACAAGCTGATAATTATTTACCTAATCACTAATCATTATTTATTTTAGAAATACTTGTCGTATTACCATTTCCCTATCGCTATAAACAACCATCCCATAAGCGCCTATAATGAAGGGTTATTATCATTTGATAATGGACTATAGGAGTCAAAGCGAAACCACATTTTACTATCTAATTATCCAATTAAACGGTGATGGATAGTAGTGCTATTTTTATTTTAACTGTGATGTATAGATTATGAAGCAGTCGAATATAGTCGCACAATCGTAAGAGACTGAATGCAACTTCTTAAATTAACAAGGAAGTCATTGAGCGAATCACTCACTTAAGACAGTATTGAACAATACTTTGATTTAACAACATTCTGCTTTTAGGCAGGATTTACTG
Organism: uncultured Gammaproteobacteria bacterium; assembly: GCA_963744895.1. Classification (GTDB taxonomy): domain Bacteria; phylum Pseudomonadota; class Gammaproteobacteria; order Pseudomonadales; family Moraxellaceae; genus Psychrobacter. The sequence continues at coordinate 524,327 of CAVUUW010000002.1, read as the reverse complement.
ACAGAAAAGGACAGTAATGATGAATTATTATAAGGATGCTGACAGCACCGAAACCAAAGAGTGGCTTGAGGCCTTTGAGTCTGTTCTTAAGCATGCAGACAAGGATCGTGCTCAGTTTTTATTGAAAGCTTTATACAATATGGCAGTTCAAGAAGGATTGCCGTTTAACCGTTTAGATACCGCTTATGTTAACAGTATCGCTGTTGAAGATGAGCCGATGTACCCAGGTGATCTAGGAATGGAGCGTAAAATTCGCGCTTTGATCCGCTATAATGCACTAGCCATGGTAATGCGCGCTAATAAAAACGATGACGATTTGGGTGGTCACTTAGCCTCATTTGCCTCTAGTGCGACGCTTTATGAAACAGGATTCAACCATTTTTTCCGTGCGGCAAGTGATCACTTCGGTGGTGACATGATTTATTATCAAGGTCACTCAGCACCAGGTATCTATGCACGTTCTTATCTAGAAGGTCGCTTGACAGAAGATCAGCTTGACAACTTCCGCCGCGAAGTGGGTGGTAAAGGTTTGTCAAGCTATCCGCATCCATACCTAATGCCTGACTATTGGCAGTTCCCAACCGTATCAATGGGCTTGGGTCCGATCATGTCGATCTATCATGCGCACGTTCATCGCTATATGGAAAACCGCAAACTGCTTGACAAAGAAGGCCGTAAGATTTGGGCATTCTTGGGTGATGGCGAAACGGATGAGCCAGAAAGCTTGGGCGCAATCTCCCTTGCGGGTCGTGAGAAGTTGGACAATCTGATTTGGGTAGTCAACTGTAACTTACAGCGCCTTGATGGTCCGGTACGTGGTAACGGTAAAATCATCCAAGAGCTAGAGTCCGTATTCCGCGGCGCAGGCTGGCGCGTGATTAAAGTCATCTGGGGTGGTAAATGGGACAGTCTCCTTGCCAATGATGATACAGGCGTGCTCAAACATCGTATGGAAGAAGTCGTCGATGGGGAATACCAGCTCTACGAAGCGCGTACCCCTGAATTCACTCGCAAAGAATTCTTTGGTAAATACCCTGAATTAGAAGAGATGGCTAACGCATTGACTGACGAAGATATTGCTCGTCTAAACCGCGGCGGCCATGATCCTCAAAAGGTGTACGCAGCCTTTAGTGAAGCAATGAAAACAAAAGGTCAGCCAACCGTCATTTTGGTTAAAACCGTTAAAGGTTATGGTTTGTCCAGCACAACACAAGCGGTCAATAAGTCGCACCAAATCAAAAAGCTGGATCAAGAGGCCTTGGTTTATTTCCGTGACCGTTTTGACTTACCGTTTACCGATGAGCAGCTAGAGACGCTACCGTTCTACCGTCCTGAAGAAGGGTCGGCTGAAATGAAATATCTCAAAGGTCGCCGTGAAGCCTTGGGTGGTCATCTGCCAAACCGCCGTAGTGGTCATATCCCATTGAACATCCCTGAACTATCGATGTTTGATCGCGTATTAAAAGGTAGTAATGGTAAAGAGCAATCAACGACGATGGTATTCGTACGTTTATTGTCAGCTATGCTGAAAAACAAAGACATCCAAGATCGTGTGGTACCAATCGTGCCAGACGAAGCGCGTACCTTCGGTTTAGAAGGTATGTTCCGTCAATTGGGTATTTACTCTGCGGTTGGACAAAAATATACGCCAGAAGATAGCGAAGCGTTGATGGGCTATAAAGAAGCCATCGATGGTCATATGCTAGAAGAAGGTATCAACGAAGCGGGTGCGATGAGTACTTGGATTGCTTTGGCAACTAGCTATTCTGTGAACGCGTTACCGATGATACCGATGTACATCTACTACTCAATGTTTGGTTTCCAGCGCATCGGTGATTTAGCCTGGGCGGCAGGTGACTGTCAAGCGCAAGGTTTCTTATTAGGTGCTACTGCTGGTCGTACCACGTTGAATGGCGAAGGCTTACAGCATCAAGATGGTCATTCACAGATTCTATTTAACGTAGTACCAAACTGCGTGACTTATGATCCTTGCTTTGGTTATGAGCTGGCGGTTGTGGTGCATGATGGTCTACGTCGTATGTATGGCGAAGGCGAGCGTGTCTATTATTACTTGACCTTGATGAACGAAAACTACGATCAGCCTGCTATGCCAGAAGGCGCTGAGGAAGGTATCAAGCGTGGTATGTATCTGCTAGAAGACAATGGCTCAGCACAAGTACAGCTATTGGGTTCTGGTGTGATCTTACGTGAAGTACAAAAAGCATCTAAGATTCTAAAAGACGAATTCAATATTACTTCTAACGTTTGGAGTGTGACCAGTTTCAACGAGTTAACCCGTGATGGTATGGCTTGTGATGATTACAATCGCTTGCACCCAATGGAAGAAGAAAAAGTATCTTGGGTCACTGAACAATTAGCCCCGCACGAAGGCATCGTAGTTGCAGCAACCGATTATATGCGCAACTACTCAGAACAGATTCGTGCTTGGTTACCAGACAATCGTCCTTATACGACCCTTGGAACAGATGGTTATGGTCGTTCTGACACACGCGAAAAACTACGCAGTTTCTTCCACGTAGACGCAGCTCATATCGTCGTTGCAACGCTTAAACGCTTGGCAGATGAAGGCGAAGTAGAAATGCGTTTGGTAAAAGATGCCATTTCAAGCTTTGGTATCGAAGCGGATCAGCCACCTGCATGGCAGCAGCAGCCTCACTATGATCATTTCCCAGATGCGCCAGCACCTGATAAAGTCAAACCAAACCCAGTTCCTGAGTTCGTTGGTGAAGAAGATGACGAAGTCAGTAGCGAAGGCCGTGCTGAAGATCAAGCCGATGCGACTTTACTAAACAGTGGCGATGTCAAAGAATAATAACCATAAGACGAGGAGATAAAACATGGACATTAAAGCCCCCGATTTGGGTGTTGATAGCGCCGAAGTCAGCGAAATTATGGTAGCCGTTGGTGATGTCATCGAAAAAGATGACAACATCGTTTTACTAGAATCTGACAAAGCTTCGGTCGAAGTGCCGAGCTCTGCTGCTGGTAAAGTTACCAAAATCAGCGTCGCGGTTGGCGATCAAGTTAGTGAAGGCATGGTACTGATTGAGATTGAAAGTGCTGATGTAAGCGATGGTGCTGACGACAATGCCGAAGAAGAAGTCAGTGAGGCAGAACAAGCAGACGCTAGTACTGAAGATGCACCTGTTGAAGATGATGCAGACGCAGAAGAAGCGACTGACGATACTGGTGAAGGCGCATCAACCACCCATGCACTACCAGATATTGGCGTTGATGAAGCGCAAGTGGCTGAGATTATGGTTAGTGTAGGCGATACGGTCAGTGCCGATGAGTCTATTCTACTCATTGAGTCAGACAAAGCCTCAGTCGAAGTGCCTGCACCAGAAGCAGGCGTGATCGAGAAAATCTTGGTCAACACTGGTGACACCGTTGCCAATGGTCAAGATTTTATCATCATTAAAGCGGCAAGTAGTCCCAAAGCGAAACCGAAAGCGGATACTGCTAATAAAGAAGATAAAACAGACAAGCCTACGCCGAAAGCTGAAAGTAAGTCACAGCCAGCACCAACAGGCGAGCCAAAGCAAGCGCCTGCGCCGACCTCGACTGCTGCACCTGCGGATAAAAAATTAAGCGAAGCGGAAGTTAATGAAAAGTTAACAGACGTCTATGCAGGCCCTGCAGTGCGTAAGCTTGCCCGTCAGCTTGGTGTAGATATTACACAAGTGAGTGGTTCTGCAATCAATGATCGCATCTTAAAAGAAGACTTGTTTGCGCATGTCAAAGAGAGTTTAAGTACTCAAAAGGCAGCACCTGCTAGTGGTAATGTAGCCAGTGCTAGTCTACCAAGCTTACCTGATATGAGTAAGACTGAGATTTGGGGTGAGACCGAAACACAAGACCTTAGCCGTCTACAGAAAGTCTCAATACCACAGCTCAATTACAATACGCTGTTGCCACAAGTAACACAGTTTGATTTATCAGATATCACTGATACTGAAAAATTGCGCGGTGAGCTAAAAGGTGGAATGAAAGCAGAAGGTATTGGTTTTACCATCTTGGCGTTTGTAGTCAAAGCAACTGCCTATGCCTTAACGCAGCACCCACGCTTTAACAGTCATTTGAGCGACGATAATACGCAAGTTATTTTACGCAAAAGTGTCAATATGGGCATTGCCGTAGCAACGGATGATGGGCTTATCGTGCCGGTTATCAAAGACGTGCAAGACAAAGGTCTCAAGCAAATTGCTATTGAGATTGGTGAGCTTGCAGTGAAAGCACGGGATAAAAAGCTGAGTACCAAAGACTTACAAGGTGCAAGCTTTACCATATCTAGCCAAGGTAACTTGGGTGGTACCGCCTTTACGCCATTAGTAAATTGGCCACAAGTGGGTATCTTGGGTGTGTCTGAAGCCAGCATGCAACCACGCTGGGATGCTAAAAAGCAAAGCTTTGAGCCACGTCTCATGTTGCCACTGTCATTGTCTTATGACCATCGTGTGATTAATGGGGCGGACGCGGCTGTATTTACCCGCTATATTGCAACGTTATTGGCTGATCCGCGTCGTATCTTGCTATAGACCATTTATTAACACATAAATAGAATCACTGTTTTAAAAAAAGACTGTCTACGGACGGTCTTTTTTATGTCGGATGATTTTAGCGGAATAACTTTTAGCAGAAGGATTTTATGTCAATTTATTATTCTCATATCACAATGGTATAGGCATAAAAAAGCCAGCTATTAAACTGGCTTTTTTATTGCTACTGATTTGACAGTCTTAAAATTGTTTGACGAACGCCACACCATATACCCAAGGACTGATATCCACTTCGCCAATATCATTACCGTTTAGGCTCGCGTCTGTCTTGATATCCATGTAGCGAGCATCGATGCGAAAGGCTTCAGTGTCAGTAAATGGGATATCAAGTCCCACGTGACCTGCTACACCCACGCTGTCATCAAGCTCTAGATCATTGCCATTACCAAGATAGACTCTTTCTTTAAAGAAAGTCGTGTAGTTCACGCCCACACCTACAAATGGTTTCACATTCATCGGCATATTATAGCCATCAAAATGATATTGTAGAGATAGCGTAGGGGGCAAGTGCTGGGTTTCTGCATCAACTTTATTACCCGCATTGTCAGTTAAGGTAATGTCGTGATGAAACGGAATTGCTGCCAATAGCTCAACACCGACATTGTTAGCAATGAAGTACTCGCCACTGATCGTTGGACGAACATCACCATCAATATCAACAGAATATGCGCCGTCTGCAAGGGTACCATTATTACTTTTTGGCTCCACATAGTGAGCGCCAGCAGCGATAGACCAAGTACCAGCAGGTACAGCAAAAGCAGTGGTCATAGTCAGTGCAGTGGCGGCAGCTAAAACTAGGGATTGTAGTTTCATCGTTCGATTCCTCGACATAATAGAAAGTTATTGATAACTACCTAATGAGGGATGGCATTAGTTAGTTACTGATACACAATGTTATGGTGGTTGATTAACCTGTAACATTATAACTCTATTGTAATATAAAACCACTCTAACTGTAAGGTTTTAATTGGAGATAAGTGACTTTTATTTAATTTGCTGTCTTTAAGCTTTAGGTTATAAGTAAAATTGAAGCATTTGACTCAATCCTTTTCTTAAATGGATCTTAGCAATCAAGGAGCTTTCCGCATTGATGCATCATAAGTAAACTTGAAATGACTAAATTTAGATTTCCGCTATTGATTTTGAAATTTTAAAGTTAGTAATGACCCAATGATCACTTTTTAGACTGATGAATAGGATACCAAACGAAAAGAGGCGTAATATATTATGCTTGGCTATTGTAGTAACTCTCCTCTACGCTGTGAAAAAGCGCGTTCTATGGAACTATTGAACCAAGTGGATTCTTGTTGCCCTGAATGTCATTTATTTTTGGTGCCAGTTCAAGACATAAGCCAGCAGTTACGTACTGAAGAGATGTTCTTGCTGTTTGCTGTCTTAACGATTGCATTTATACTGTTTGCCGGTGTCTATATATATTATTCATACTACATATAATGCATTGTAAAAAACCATGAAGCATAATGAATAAATCGCACCAAATATCAGTCGCGCCGATACTTTTTAACATAAGACAACTGACGACTGGCAGTCTCTACTTCGCTCATACGCTGATGATGTACCTTATTATGATGACTGCTTTATCTTATTATTAACTCAAGACCGGTGTTACACCGCATAGGGATGGCATGATATTCCAATCTATACGGCGCTTGCGTCTTTTTGTCTACAATATTCTGCAAAACGATGCTCATGACACATTGTTTAGTCGCTGCGTTGATTACTTTTTAATATTATTAATCATGACCAATGTCGCTGCCGTCATTGCTGAGTCGGTTGATCAGTGGTATTACCCGTACCAGACGTATTTTACTTGGTTTGAGAATTTCTCCATCGTGATATTCTCTATTGAGTATTTACTGCGACTGTGGAGTGTGGCCGAAGCAAAGCCTGTGAACACCACTTGGCATCAGCGTTGGCAATGGCTAAAAAGCCCCTCAGCACTCATTGATTTGGTGGCCATTGCGCCTGCGTTCTTGAACTTCTTTGTCAATATTGATTTGCGTTTCTTACGTATTCTACGTCTATTCCGTATCTTAAAATTGACAAGATATTTTGCGTCTTTGCGCATTTTACTTGTGGTTATTAATAAAGAAAAAGGCTCATTTCAAGCGGTTATTTTTATCTTAATCATTATGATTGTGACAGCCTCTAGCGGTATTTATTTGGTAGAAAACCACGCTCAACCAGAAGAGTTTGAGTCAATACCTAAAGCGATGTGGTGGGCAGTGGTAACGCTCACAACTGTGGGCTATGGTGATGTTATCCCGATCACCACTGCGGGTAAAATATTGGGAGCGGTGATTACCATCTTGGGTGTCGGTTTGGCAGCATTGCCTGCGGGTATTTTGGCGACCGGACTGGCAAATGAACTTGCTCAGCGACGTGAAGAGCTTGAACAACACTTTCGAGAACAACTGATCGATAGTGATTTTGATTTGATACAAAATCAGATGATGATTGATAAGATTCGCCGTGAGCTTGGATTAGACCGGGAGCAGGCACAGAGTATCGTCTTACAGGTATTGCGAGAGCAAGAACTTGAGCGCCGTGAGAAGGAAGTGGCCGACAAACAGAAGAATTTTTGTCCCAATTGCGGCGAGGCGTTATAACGAATGAATTATTACAAATATTCATTGCCGCGCACTATTGACACAAATTTTTTTTGCTTGCTGTGCCTTCTCAGACAGAGGCGACGCAAAATTTATCTCAGTAGCGCTGCATTTATTTTATAGTAGATTAACGATAGTAAAAAAGGTGCTGCGTTATTGAACGCAGCACCTTTTTTATACGTGGTTGTTTTTTATATATAATAACTGACGAAGTACTGGGGTAACTTTACAAGCCTTGTGGAATAGGGAGCGCCCGTGCCAGTTCATGAGCGACTTCTTGCGCCGCTTCTGTAATGTCTTCGGCAGAAAGTGGTAAATTTTGTAAGGTCAAATGCCAATCATCTATTTCTCGACGCAAATGCGCGACCCAAAGCGTTGTACAATCTTTTGGTAGTTGCTTTAAATTGACTTCAAAACAGCGGTTGCCTTCATCATCACTCAAATGAATCTCACCCTTTTCCACTCTAAAAAAAGGATGGCCATGGTAAGAGTTGGCAATCATAGCAATGTGGGTGATGCGGATTGGAATCTTGTCTAAGTACAGTCTAATTTGCTCTTGATCCAGTGGCGCTTGATACATTGCTTGTTCACCGCGATCTTTGCCATTTAAACTGTCGCCTTGATGCTTTACAGACTCTGCTTTATCACGCAGTTGTTTGAACCAAACGATGTCGTGAATGCTGGAATGATTGTCGTAGAGTACACACGCCAAATCAATGTCGATCGCCTCTTTGTTTTTTTTGAAGCGCTTAAACAAGCCTTTTGACTCAATCTTAGTAAACTCATAGTTCAGTGCAAAAAACAAGGCACCTGCATCTAAACCCAGTCCTTTTAAACTGTCCGACAGTAAGGGTGATGGAACAGAGGTCGACATAATATTCCTTTTTAGTTCTTAATTTTTTAGGTAGTCACAGCAATATTCTTTAAGAAGCACAGCAATTTAGATACGGCTGAATGTAAACACTATTTATTAATTGCTAGTTATCTTCCAAAGGTTTATCTAACACCGCTTGATATAGCAGCTCGGGTTTGGCATTCAATAAACCATTGCCGAAGCCCCGTAACCACCAAACCAGCTGTGAGGTCAGATTAACCGTGGCTTTGATCGTTAAGGTATCCTCATTGAATACTATCGCTTGGTCGTCACTGAGCTTGCTTTCAGTGAGGCTTCTGCCCGCTTGTTTGGTGAATTGTAGCTCAATGGGTGTATTTTTGCCATGATCAGGTAACCCGCTGAAAAACGGATGGCTAAAGCCCATACCGCCTGAATCCAAATACGTATCGAGTTGAAAGTTATCTGGAGTTTTTGCAGCAGTATCAAGGATCTCAACACTGGCAAATCGATGTAGGGCAAAGGTGCGAATGATGGTTTCTGGATCATCAATGCGGGTTGCGACCAGATAAATGATAACTCCACGTTGAATAATCGCAATGGGATTTAAGGTGTATTCGCTCGCTTGAGATTTGTCACCGCGAGTATAGGCCGCTTTGATCTGCAACTGATAAAACAACGCATGATAAATATTGTCTTTGCTTTCTAAATCAATATGCGGGGCAATTAATGGTTGAGTGGCAGGTTCGATGCGGACTCTGTCTATCCAAGAATGCGTCACTTTGCTATTTTTAAGCTGTCGTCTTGCCAAATCAAACCAAGGAAACAGCTCGTCTAAAATCACAGGAGGCAGTAGCTGGGTGAGATTGGCTTCTACCATATTGAAAGCAACGGCTTGTGATAGATTCATATGCGGTAAGCTTTGTAATGGCGCGTCATCGCACCAGCGCCACCCTTGCGGATTGGCGTTGTTTTTTTCAATTGGAAAACGCTTGGCGAGGGCATTTAGGTCACGCTGCACGGTACGCAGGCTGATGTCGAAACCTGCCATCATAAGTTGCTCAAATATATGCGTGGTGCCAACCCATCGATTGCGCTGGAGTTGTGACAATACTTGCCATTGCCGCGCTGTGGTCGCTGCGCCATGTCGATTGTTATTTGACTCATCTAGCACCTGATCATCTGTAGCCACAAGCGTACTGGCTTTGGTATCAGGGTCTGTCCGAGCTTGGAGAGAGTTGGCGTCAGTAGAATATACCGTCATGAAAAATAACCTTTATAAAGTCACAGTCCGTTTTTACACGTTTTTAGCGCACCATTAATCATTTATCATCGCAGAAAAGCGTCGTAGCGTCTAGGCACGTTCATTTTTAATAGCCAATGAGGCGCTATCATCAATGTCATTGATAGCGTCGATGTCATCAATATTATTGCTCTTGCCCTGACCTGTGTCTTTTTTCTTTTTGTCTTCTTTCTTTTGACGTTTGGCTTTACGCTTTTTTTTGTCTTTCTTCTTTGATTTTTTATCATCAATGTCATTCTCGCTGTCTTGGTTGTCATCCCATAACATTAAGCGGCTTAACACTTTGCCAAATAAAGTGTCTTTGCGGTAACGACCTTTTTTATTCATCGTGTCGATAGGGAGGCCTGTCATTAAGGTGAGGGCTTCACTCAGCGTATGAACGCCATAAATATGAAAGCTACCTGCTCGTACAGCATCGATTATGTCATCGCGTAGCATGAGTTGTTTGACATTGGCCATCGGAATGACCACCCCTTGCTGACCTGTCAGTTCTTGCTCGCGGCAAGCATCAAAGAATCCGGCAATTTTTGCATTGATGCCGCCAACGGCCTGTACTTCGCCCAGCTGGTTCATGGAGCCAGTGATAGCAAAAGACTGATCAATGGGCACGTTTGCTAAGGCGGATAAGAGCGCACAGCCTTCGCTGACAGTGGCACTATCACCATCTATCTGTGCATAGCTTTGCTCAAAAGCGAGTGAAGCGCTAAAGTTTAAGGCATGATGTTGGCTGAATAACGCACGCAAGTAGCTGGTCATAATGAGCATACCTTTGGCGTGTAAGCTCCCGCCCAAATCTACATCGCGCTCAATATCGAGAATTTCACCCGCGCCAATGTTTGGCTGAATAACAGCCGTAAGACGCGCTGGCATGCCAAACTCACTATCGGCATAGCTTACCACCGTTAGAGCATTTACTTGTCCAACCGCACGGCCTTGTGTTTGGATCAATTGCTGACCGTTTTTTAGCTCATCCCAGTATAGATCGCGCAAGTATCCAGAGCGCTCATCCATATCATCAATGGCTTGAGTAACGTGCTCGGATGTGACAATATTTTCTTCACTCAAACGCGCATGACGGTTTGATTCATGAAGGAGTTTAATCAGTAAGTCGCTGTGTAGGCTTAGACGGTCTTGCTCTTCCGCTTGTAAGCTTAAGTGCTCAAGCAAGGTCGCCTGTGCGTAACGATCAAAAGGGTAGAGGTTGGCATAATCGATGATGTCAGCCATTTTTGCAACCAGTGCCAATTCATGCTCACTGGTACGAACCACATCATCATGAAAGTCAGCACGAACTTTGAACACGGCATCGAACTCAGGTTCAAGCTCTAGTAGCTCATAATACAAATCTGCTTCACCCAATAAAATCACCTTAATATCAAGGTCAATTGGTGCAGGTGACAAGGATAAGCTACCAGTCAATGTTAGCATTTGCTCAAGACTAGACAGCTTAATTTTACGTGATTGTAAAGCGCGCTTTAGCCCTTGCCATGCATAAGGATGCTCTAGCAAGTGGCTGGCTTCTAATAACAAGTAGCCACCATTGGCACGGTGTAGAGCGCCTGCTCGAATCATACTGACATCGGTGGTCACTGTGCCCAATTGTGTGATTTGCTCAACATGACCCAATAAGTTTAAATGAGTGGGTAAGTCCTCAAAGATGACAGGAGCGCCACTATCGGGCGCGTGACTGACAATCACATTGACGCCATAACGGCTTGGTGTTGTGGCGAGTACAGCTGTCACAAACTCTTCATCATCCCCATTGACGATACGCTCTACATGAGTGACCATATCGTCAAATACGGCTTTTAGGTAGGCACTCACCAAGGGAAGGGTCGCAAATTGTTCATAAACTGGCGAAAACAAAGGCTGCAATGCTCGCTGCGCAATACTGCGATGCAGTGTTTCTATGGCATCGTTGGCTTCGTCTTCTAGTTTTTCTAAGGCAATAGTCAGCTGGCTGAGTCGTTTTTGCATATGGTTTTTTTGTACAAAGTTATTTAGCTCAGCTTCGTATTCACTATTACCATATTCAGTATCGCTGTCCTTTACACTAGAACTTTTCGCTTTCTTGTTATCATCTACTGCGGCTTTATTTTTATGAGTGCCAGACGCGATAGAGTCATTGTTACTACTATCGTTGTTTTCTGCTGGTAGCTGGCTTGGATGTACAAATACTGCTTTATTATCAAATGAGCGAAACGTCAGCGCTAAATCATACTGCTTACCTTCCGCGCTCAATACTTCATACGCATGACTCTCTTGTTCATGGGTATTGTTTTTAATGGCTTCGATTTTGCTTTGATACTGATCGCTGCGAAAGCGTTGGCTTAATCGTTTTTTTGCTTGTTGCCACAGGTTATTAACTTGCTGCTGTAATAATGTTGCTTGTCCAGCAGGCAGACGTAGCGCCAATGGCGTGCGGGGATCAGTAAAGTTGTGTACATAAACCCAATCGTCGGGTGTCGGTGCATCGGCTGAGATACGATTGAGCAAACGGGTAATAATAGTACGTTTGCCAAGTCCATTTTCGCCAGCGGCAAACACATGATAGCCGCTAGCCTTAATGTCTAGAGCTGTCTGTAGAGCTTTAAGCGCACGCTGTTGACCAAAGCCAACATCTAAGTCAGGTGCAGTGCGAGTGTCCGTCGGCAGCTCGCTTGGTTCGCTATAACGCTTGAGTTGCTCAGCGGCAACAAGGCAGCGCTCTTTCACCTCAATAAAGCTAGGATGCGGCGTGTTCGATGCGGCTTGCTCGGTATCTGTCAATTGAGTGGCAGGAGTGACGGTATCATGAGTGTCTTTTGATACTTGTTGCGTGGACTTTAGGCGTTGTTCGGTCATAGGCGTATGGTAGATCGTCTTAAAAGAGTAGGGTGATAGTTGATATTTATAAGGTTGGTTTTTATGTCTAAATTTTCGTGCTTAATTTATTTTACTTGGTGTGCTGCAATAAGTTGTCATCATTGATTTTTATGATTAGCATTTTATCATCAGTTTTTTGTGCCAAATTTTGGATAGCAAGTAAGACATCTTACAAGATATGGCCACGTTTAAAACAAGTCATTAGACGCTATTTTGTATCGCAATGAGTGACCACGATGAATTTAACCAAGCAAACAATGACACAAAACCACGAATAAATCGTCATTTCAAGGTGATTAAATAAGAATAACGCACTTAATACTGGGGCAGATAGTATAAGATGTTTCACATTGCCGCAATCTGCAACTATTCAATAAGCAGACTGCATGATAAAATAGACGGTTCACGTGTCATAACTGGATAACTTGTTATATGTCAGCTTCCGCCAAAAATCCCTCGTCTTCTGCTAACATGAGCAATGTCCATCTTGATCCGACTGGCTTTGTGAAACTTGGCTCACAATTACCAAAGCTTGCCAATACCTTGGCGCAAGCGATAGACCAACTAGATTTATCCTTAAGTATAACGCAGCAGCGCACATTACTACGGTATCTAGATCAGCTTTTGTTATGGAATAAAGCGTATAATCTGACCGCAATCACTGATCCAGAAGAAGCTCTGATTAAACATGTGATTGATTGTTTGGCTATTATAACGCATTTGCCATCAGGATCATTACTCGATATTGGTACGGGTGCAGGGTTGCCTGCGGTGATTATCGCCATTTGTCAGCCTGAACGCTCGTGTACAGCACTAGATAGCAATCAGAAAAAAATACGATTTATCAAGCAAATCAGTAGCGAGCTTGGTTTGAGTAATATGCAGCCGATCGCGTCTCGTATCGAAGCGCATGAGGCCAGCTACGATGTGGTTACGTCTAGAGCGTTTGCCAGCTTGATTGATTTTGTCGAAGTGGCGCAGCCTCGATTGGCAAATGGAGGTTATCTGTGTGCCATGAAAGGCAAAGCACCGAGTGAAGATGAGCTAAACGCGCTTAATAGCGAGTGGAATATCAAAACCGTTCCACTAAAAGTGCCGTATTTGCATGATAGCCGTCATTTAATTGAATTGTCTGTTAAAAATGTCTAAGCTATGAGCACTTTGCAGACATAAAGCAGTAATCATGAAGCGCATGGGCTTTTTTGTAAAGTATAAAGCTAAGTGCTGAATGACAGATGTCATGATGGCGAAAGCAAATAAGAATTAACGTAACAGACCCCAAATAAATTGAGTGAGTGTATGGAAATCATAGCAATTGCGAATCAAAAAGGCGGCGTGGGTAAAACCACAACGGCGGTAAATTTGACCGCCAGCTTGGCCGCTAAGCACAAGCATGTACTGCTGATTGACTTAGACCCACAGGGAAATGCAACCAGTGGCACTGGCGTGGATAAAAATGAGCTGGCACTGACGATAGCGGATGTGCTACTTGATGGTGTGCCATTAGCGGATGCCATCGTTAATAGTCCAGCAGGGTTTGATGTCATTGGGGCCAATCGTGATCTGGCCGGTATGGATATCACCTTGATGAGTAAGTCCGATAGTCATGAGTTGTTTAAAACGGCGATGGCCGATCTTGTCGAGAGTCAAGCGGCCTCGCAAAAACTGGCTTATGATTATATCATCATTGACTGTGCCCCCAGTTTGAATTTGCTAACCATCAATGCGTTGGTCGCGACCGATAGCGTCATTATTCCTATGCAGTGTGAGTATTACGCTTTAGAAGGCCTAGCAGATTTATCGCAGACGATCGAGCGTTTAACGGAGCTCAATCCAAATCTGTATATTCGCGGCGTGGTAAGAACCTTATTTGATGCGCGCAATACATTGGCGCGTGATGTGTCCGCCGAACTTGAGGCACACTTCGGCGATATCATGTATAAAACTCATATCCCAAGGAATATCCGTTTGGCAGAAGCGCCAGCCCATGGGTTACCTGTTATTGCTTACGAAAGATGGTCAAAAGGCGCACGCGCGTATCTAAAACTGGCGGCAGAAGTGATGAAACAAAGCCATTAGTTGATACTGCTGATAAACGATCATAATAGTTGAAAGAAATAGTTAAAAGAAAGACGGCTTAGTCAAAACAGAGCACCAAGTTAAGTCATCAAACACTTATTATTATATTTTTGGTAAGCTGCATTCACAATCATTTGGCTTTTAATTTAGCGTTAGAGGATAGGTAATCATGGCAAAGAAAAGAGGGTTGGCCGCCAACCGAGGCTTGGATGCCTTATTAGGGTCAATCAAAAAAGAAAAGCAAATTACTGCCTCTGCTTTGCAAGATGATATGGCTGCGCGTGAACAAACCACGCTAGATGATATGCCAAATACCGATGTATCCACTGAGACAGACGGTATAGAACCCAATGAACAGTTAGCAGAAGAGTCGAGCGCGACGCAAAACTCTGACAATAGTCATCGTAGAGTGCGTTCGCCGCGTGTTAGTAATAAAGCGCCTGTCAACAAAGCGCGTGCTACTGGTTCGGATGCGGGCGCTGCAGAAGATCAGATCAGTTTGGTACAAATTGATGTGACGCGCCTGCAAGCCGGTAAATATCAACCACGTCGTGATATGAGTGAAACGGCGCTGGCCGAACTGGCGTCTTCTATCGAACAGCATGGGGTGATGCAGCCGATCGTTATCCGCCCTTTGCTAGCGAATGAAGATAAGAGCGAAGCATTCGTCACTCACGAAATCATTGCAGGTGAGCGTCGTTGGCGCGCGGCAAAAATGGCCGGAAAATCAGTCATCCCAGCGATTGAGCGGGCCTTATCCGATGAGCTGGCGATTGCGCTTGCCCTGATTGAAAATATTCAGCGTGAAGATTTGTCCGTCATCGAGCAAGCGGCTGCTCTACAACGTTTTCATACAGAGTTTGGTATGAGCCATGCGATGATTGCTGAGGTCGTTGGTAAGGCACGTACGACCGTATCGAATTTATTGCGTTTGAATCAATTGCATGACACCGTAAAAGATCATTTAGCGAACGGTGCGTTAGACATGGGTCATGCGCGCACGCTCTTGGCGTTGTCATCTGATCAACAGCCCATCATTGCCCAAAAAATCATTGATGGTGGCATGACCGTACGCGAGGCCGAAAAGCTGGTAAAATCAATCTTGCAGCCTGCGCCTAAAACAACTCGCACAGAACAAGTGCAATCTCGTGACGCTGAGCAGTTAACGCAAAGATTGACGGACATGCTGGGCGCTGAGGTAAAACTCAAACACAAAAAAGATGGTCAAGGCAGCGTTGAGATCTTCTTTCATAGCCAAGACCAATTAGCAGCCTTAATTAAACATATAGAAGCGCAAGCTTAAAAGATAGAAAGAGTTGATCATAACGATTCTTTCTATCATTTTGGTCGCCCCTGTTTTTATAAAAATAGAAGAGAGTCACTATGTGGGAGTTGGTAAAAGCAGGTGGTTGGTTGATGACGCCTATCGTGGTGTGCTCGATATTGGCGTTAGTCATCATCATAGAGCGGAGCCATACCTTACAGTTTAATAAAATTGTTCCCAATAGATTGCGTGAACAGCTCATCAATCGCTTACGCGAAAACGGCGATATTGGTCGAACGCAATTGATGAATGTCAAAGAAAAAACCGCGCTTGGTGATATTTTGGCGACAGGCTTGATTTATCGTCAGTATGGATTAGAGTCGATGACGATGCACATGCAGAACCGAGCAAGCGTGCAAATTCATCAGCTAGAGAAAAACATCAATATGCTGGGCACCATAGGCGCGATTTCGCCACTGCTTGGGCTACTTGGCACTGTGCTTGGGATTATCTCATCGTTTTTGGCGATCACCGATGGTGCGATGCAAGATCCAACAATGCTTGCAGCTGGCGTATCACAAGCTCTTATTACCACGGCAGCGGGTATGATTGTGGCGATTCCAGCGCTGGTTGCTTATCGCTACTTTCAGCGCCGTATCATAGATATCAATGCGCAATTTGAGACTCAAGCGGGTCTGATGATTCAAGAACTTTATGACTATCAGCTACTAGAAAACACTCATACGACTGGGATTAATCAATCTGAGCGTTACAAAGCATCAAGTACAGCGATAAGTGAAGAGGATTTGCGCCACGAGCGCTCACTGAGTACCTCAAGCTAATATAAGATGGCGATAATAATGAGTGTAAAAGTGTTCGTAAGTGCTTCTTAATTTAGACGATTATGAACATAAAAAATTATGGACATGAATACTTCTTGCTACCCATACTTATGCCCATCATGCCCCAATCACTAGCATTCAGTGAATTAAAGAGAGTGATATGCGCTTTAGAAAACCTACGGTTGAGCCGCTCGAAATTAACTTAACGCCGATGATTGATTGCTTATTGTTTTTGATCGTGTTTTTGTTGCTAGCGACATCATTCAATCACTTTAGTCGTTTAAACATCATTCTTCCTGAAGCTGAGGGTGTGGCATTAACCGAACAAAAAAACAGTATTGAAGTGGCTGTACAAGAGGACGGCAGCTATTTAGTCAATGGTATTACCCTTGCCAGCAGCAATGAAGCGGAATTGACCAGCATGTTACAACAAGAGGCGGGCAGCAATCGTGATATGCTGTTTGTGATCGCTGCGGACGCCAATGCTACCCACCAATCAGTGGTGCGGGTCATGGACGTCGCTGGTAAATTAGGATTTTTAAATCTGAATATCAGTACGGTCGTACCGCTCGGCCAACCTTTGCCACCATAGTCTGTGGTTGATTTTGACCAATGACACTCTCATAAAACTGTGCGTTAGGTGCAGCCTATTTTTATAATAATACAAAAACTGAGGCTTTTATGAGCCAAATACACCAATCTGATCCTATAGCGCTCTCTGCTCAAAAACCATCAGCAGTGACGCCTAAGCATAAGACTTTACTACGTCTACTTAGCTATCTAAAACCATACTGGTGGGCCTTACTCCTCACAGTTTTGGGCTTTGCGCTCAATGCTGGGACAGAGATATGGGTTGCCAAACTTTTACAGTACATCACTGATGCTATTAATCAAGGAGATCAAAGCAAGCAGAATTTGTTTCCATTATTGATTATTGGGCTATTTTTTGTACGCGGGGTGGGTAGCTTTTTGGGTAACTATTATTCTGCCTTGGTCTCACGTAACTTAGTTTATGAGCTGCGAGTAGAGGTTTTTAATAAGTTGCTGCGTTTGCCAAGCTCGTTTTATCTGGCCAATCCCGCTGGTACTATCTCTTCCAAGTTAATATTTGATGTTGAGCAAGTCACTGCTGCCAGCACTGATTCGATGAAGACACTGTTGCGCGATGGTCTGACGGTCATAGGATTGCTTGGTTTTTTACTATATAGCAATTGGCGCTTGACCCTCATTTTGTTTGTCGTGCTGCCTCCTATATTGTGGCTGATTCGTTTGGCATCCAAACGGTATCTTAAGCTGTCTAAAGGTATTCAAGAGACGATGGGTGATGTCAGTCATATTACCAATGAAGTCATCGGTGGCTATCAAGTGGTCAAAAACTATGGCGGACAAGCCTACGAAGCCCAGCGATTTGATAAAACATCGAAGAAAAATTTACGTCAAGGCATGAAGGTGGTTGTTACCAATAGCATCAATACGCCCGTCGTACAGTTATTGATGGCAGTCGCCATGTCGGTCGTGGTATGGCTCGCATTGCGCCCAGCGGTGATAGACAATATATCGGCGGGCGAGTTTATTTCTTATATCGCTGCCGCTGGTTTACTTAGCAAGCCTGTGCGTTCACTCACGGATGTGAATCAAAAATTGCAAAAAGGCATTGCCGCTGGTGAGTCAATTTTTGCGTTACTTGATGAGCCAGAAGAGGAAGATACAGGTACAATTGACAAAACGTTATCAGGTCAAATGTCTTTAGATAATATCAGTTTGGTGTATCCAGACTTAACGGTCGCTTTGCGTGATTTTACTTTAGATGTAAAGGCAGGCGAGACAGTTGCGCTAGTGGGACGAAGTGGGGCAGGTAAGTCATCTTTGGTCAATCTTTTAACACGTACTTTAGAGACATCCTCAGGTCAAATTACTTTGGATGGAGTGCCTATTGAAGATGTCACTTTAGAGAGCCTACGCTCACAGATTGCGATGGTCAACCAGCAAGTGGTGTTGTTCAATACCACGGTATTTAATAATATTGCTTATGGTAGCTTAGCTAATAGAACACAGGCTGAGGTCGAAAAGGCGGCAAAGGATGCCTTTGCTCATGATTTTATTATGAAGATGCCAAATGGTTATCATAGTGAAATCGGTGCTGAAGGTTTGCAGCTGTCTGGTGGACAGCGTCAGCGTTTATCGATTGCTCGTGCTTTATTAAAAGACGCGCCCATCTTGATCTTAGATGAAGCTACCAGCGCCCTTGATAATGAGTCAGAGTATTACATTCAGCAAGCACTTGATAACGTCATGAAAGACCGTACGACATTAGTAATTGCCCACCGTTTGACAACCATTGAATCTGCTGATCGTATCGCTGTATTGGATGGTGGTCAGATCGTCGAGCTTGGTACACATGATGAGTTGATACAAAAGCAAGGTCATTATGCACAGATGTATGCCCGAGATTTTGACTAGTATTGATTTTTATTAAAGGTAATGTGTTCAATCGCTATAGTGTTTAAGCAAACCCAAAACAATCACATAAGATAAATGGTCCATAATGAGTATTGAGACAACAGTAACGCGGGCATGGCAACGTCAAGCCGCTTGGTTATGGTTACTGCTGCCTATCAGTTGGTTATATGGACTGATTACGATGCTTCGGCGTCAAGCCTATAAGGTTGGCGTGTTTTCCAGTTATCGTGCGCCTATTCCTGTTATGGTCATCGGCAATATTAGTGTAGGGGGTAGTGGTAAGACGCCATTGATTATTAGTTTGGTCAATCACTTGCAAGAGCAAGGTATTAAAGTTGGTGTCATTAGCCGCGGTTATGGTGGTGATACCACTCAGATGCCAGCGCTGGTCACTACTGAAAGTTTACCGAACGTAGTAGGAGATGAGCCCTGTTTGATCGTCAATATGACGGGTGTGGCAATGGCAGTTTGTCCGAGTCGCGAGCAGGCGATTAATACTTTATTAGCTTCTTATCCTGACTTGCAGCTGATTATCGCTGATGATGGATTGCAACATTATGCGCTGCAACGTGATATAGAGTGGATTGTGGTCGACGCAGCACGGGGTTTTGGTAACGAGCAGCTACTACCCACAGGGTTTTTGCGCGAGCCAATGTCGCGCTTAAAAGAGGCAGACGTCATCTATCACGAAAGTATGGAGACGCTAATTACTCACCATGAAGAGGATAATAACTCACAGCGAAATCGCCTGACGATGCATCTAAAAGCTGATGGTATGCAGCGCCTGTGGCAACCGACTTCGATTGACAAACAAGTAGATGTTGAAGTGCTGAGAAAAGGAAGTACAGTCCATGCGGTGAGTGGCATCGGTTACCCTCAGCGTTTTTTTAATACCTTAAACTCGCTTGGTTTTGATGTTATCGGACATCCTTATCCCGACCACTACGACTTCAGTTTGGCTGATTTATTACAATATAACAATCATCCAATCGTGGTCACTACCAAAGATGCCGTGAAAATAAAAGCACTGATCTTAAAGCATACAGCCAAGCAACCACTAACTGACGAGTATCAACTACTCATAGATAAACTTTGGGTATTACCAGTCACAGCTGTGTTATCTGATAACTGTTATACGCATTTACAGCAGCAATTGAGTTACTTTGGTATCGATGCTAAGCCTGCTGTTGCTCAAGCTTAAAGTAACAAAAACCAATACGCTACCAAAGCTATTAAAGCAAATAATGGACGATGCGTTAAACCATATATAGTCGATTCACTTTAAAACCGTTACAGTGCTACTGGAATAAATTATTTTTGCTTGCTGTTCGCAAGCGTGACAGAGGCTACAAAGAATTTATCCCCGCAACATATAATTAGTCACGCTGCCATTCATATATCGATTTTATATTAAACTGACTACAATAAAGCTATAGGAATCAATTATGTCATCAGCCATCACACTGCCTAAAACGCATATTGTCATACCTGCACGCTTTAAAAGTACACGTCTACCTGGTAAGCCATTGTTAAATATTCATGGCAAGCCGATGATTCTTTGGGTTGCTGAAAAAGCCCAAACTGCCAAATTCGCTGACGATATGTGTATTGCTACTGATGATGAGCGTATTGCTCAGATATGTAGAGAGGCAGGTTTTGAAGTTGTGATGACCAGTAGCGAACACGTCTCTGGCACGGATCGTTTGGCAGAAGTGGCTGCTATCAAGGGCTGGGCTGACCATGATATTGTGGTCAATATGCAAGGTGATGAACCGCTGGTGCCGCCGCTCTTATTAGAACAAGTAAAAGCACTTTTGGTCGCAGATGAAGACAGTGTGATGGCGACACTATGTGAGCCTATCGAGGATTACGAGACTTTCCAGCGTCCATCTGTGGTAAAAGTCGTCAGTCATCAGTCTCAAAACAGGCAGCGTGCTCTGTACTTTAGCCGAGCACCGATTCCTTGCGATCGCGATGTTGTTTTAGCTAATAACCATGATAAGCAACCGCCAAAAAACGCGTACCGTCATTTGGGTCTGTATGCTTACCGCGTCAGTCTGCTACAACAGTTTGTGCATTGGCCACAAACGCCACTTGAAGCGCTCGAAAGCTTGGAGCAGTTACGTGTCTTAGAAAATGGTGAGAATATTGCAATAGCCGCCGCCGCTTGCCTCCTACCAGCTGGTGTTGATACCCAAGAGGACTTGGATCGCCTAAATGCGATGAGCTTAGCTGACTTTCAAAACCCAGTTTAAGCGCAGCTGAGAGATTTTTTAAGACAGTTATTTCAGCCGCGCCATGTTTATTTTTGAATGTTTAATACGCGCTAATAATGCCTATCAATCGGCTATATTTTTTTAGTAAACGAGCCATATTATAGGGCAATAGCCATGAGTGATATGATGGAAAACACAGGCGTAGTCAATACCACAGACGGCATCTATTTTGCGCCGCTGTTGCCGTGGCAGCAGGCGCTTTGGTCGCAACTAACGACGCGAGTATTGACGTCACAGCAGCCATTACCTCATGCATTACTCGCAGCAGGTATGCAGGGTATGGGTAAGCGTGCCTTTATATGGCGATTGGTCGCTTGGTTGTTGTGCCGTGAGCGGAGTACTCATTTAACAGGAGCGTGCGGTAAATGTGAAAGCTGTCAATGGCTCAGATCAGGGACACATCCAAATTTGCAAGTATTGCCAATTATTCGTATGCCAATCAGTGCCGATAGCGTCGATAATACAGAAAAATTGAGTAGCAAAGCAAAAGACAAAAAGTCTGCCAAGGCTGTCAGTAATAGTGCGCTTAAAATTAAAGTTGATGATATTCGTGCCCTACAACCTTTTATTTATCAAGGCGGGCAAGGGATACGCATCTGTGTGTTAGACCAGGCTGAGCAAATGACGGTTGCTGCTGCCAATGCGTTACTCAAAACATTAGAAGAGCCGCAATCACAAGTGCATTTATTCTTAATCAGTGATGCGCCTGCTCAGCTTTTGCCCACGATTAAAAGTCGTGTTCAGCAGTTGCCATTGCAAACGATTGATACGGTGACAACCACTGATTATGTGACAACCGCATTGGGTCATACGGTCAATCGTGAAGCGGTTGGGACGGCTGCGATAGAGCAACTGGTTCAGCTGGCAAATGGTGCGCCCTTAGCAGCCATAGCAATGGCGCAAGCACCGTGGTACAGCAAGCGTAACCTATGGTTGACCACTTGGCAGGCATTACGCAGTGGCAAACGCAGTAGCGTAGCAGCCAGTGACTATTGGCAAAACCAGCTGAGTGTCGTAGACTTTATGCAACTGTCTGAGATGATGCTGCTAGATATACAGCGCGTCTGTCTCGGTCTTAATGGGATACAGACAGACGTCAATTTATCAGCGTTAATAAAGACCTACCAACCGACTGATGATGCATTGGAGACATTCGCCAACAGCTTACAACAGACCAAAATTGCCCTACAACAAAATGTGCAAGAAAAATTTGCCTATGATAAGCTGATGCAAGAGTTGGCCTATTTATAAACTCGTATTACAGCGCGTGTTAATTGTTGAGCAACGTATCATAGTTCATAGTTGCGGTCTAAATATCGCTAATCATTTATACTATCTATTAAATCCAACCAATATAGGAAGCTGACTATGGCCATGCCAGGACGCGGCGGGATTTTAACCTGTCATATTGAAAACATAGACATGTTATATGCCAGCTATTTATCCTTTGTCAATAATGGGGCGCTATTTGTGCCTTCTAAACAGGTTCAGCCATTAGGCAGCGAAGTATTCATTGCCGTGACATTGCCAAACTCAAGCGAGCGATTGCCGATGAATGGTAAAGTGGTTTGGATCAACTCAAAAACCCAAGGCGGTCGTCCCGCCGGCTTTGCAGTGCAGATTGGCACTGATATCGCCGGTCAAAGAATCAAAAACGAAGTTGAGCGTTTGTTGGCGGGTAAAATAGAGGGTACGCAGCCTACTTATACGATGTAGTTTCTTTTAGAAAAGAAAAGAAAAGAAAAAACAGGCATTAGCGGATTTATTTAGTATTCGCTACGCCTGTTTTTGTATGTAAGGCTCATCAGATAAATAAGAGCGTTTCTTGACAGCTTTTAACAGTATTTTGGCAGCCACTCAGATCAGTAACGCGGCGGTACGTACATGTCGTCGGGGATAGGCTCACGATAGTATTCGTCGTCGCGCTTACGCTCAGGCAGCTCAATCTCATCACGAGGAACTTCTTGATAAGGGATTTGCTCGAGTAGGTGAGCGATACAGTTCAATCGGGCCCGTTTTTTGTTATTCCCTTCGACCACCCACCACGGTGCCTCAGGGATATGACTGCGCTCAAACATGATCTCTTTAGCCTTGGTATAATCTTCCCAGCGCCGCCGTGATTGTAAGTCCATAGGGGAGAGCTTCCATTGTTTTAGAGGGTCGTGAATCCGGCTCATAAAACGTGAGTGTTGTTCATCATCGGTGATTGAAAACCAGTATTTTACCAAGCGGATGCCAGAGCGCACTAGCATACGCTCAAAATCTGGTACTGATTGAAAAAACTCTTCGTATTGGGCATCAGTACAAAACCCCATGACGCGTTCAACGCCGCCTCGGTTGTACCAGCTACGATCAAACAAAACAATCTCACCAGCTGCTGGTAAATGCGCCACATAGCGTTGAAAATACCATTGAGTTTGTTCGCGCTCAGTAGGTGCGGGCAGAGCTGCAACTCTACAAACCCGCGGGTTCAGACGTTGAGTGATACGCTTAATCGCGCCACCTTTACCAGCAGAGTCGCGTCCTTCAAATATTACAATAATGCGTTCACCGTTTTCGACCACCCAGTCTTGTAGTTTGATAAGTTCCCGTTGCAAACGAACCAATTCTTGAAAGTAGGTACGGCGGTCAAGTTTGTCCTGTGTGGTGAGCTGACATCCATCAAAGTGAAAATTGCGCATATAATCATCTATTTCGTTTTCTAGCTCTTCGTCATGGCTATCAATCAGATCCTGATGCATTTTTCGACGCAACTCATCATGGATAACCTCTTTTTCAATACGTTTAGAGAGCGTGGTTTGCTCATCCTCATACCTATCTTTATCTGGATCCTCATATGTTTCAAGGGACGCAGGCTGAAAATCAGTCGTAACGACTGGTTTCTTGTTATCAACCTGATTGGCGTCAAAAGCCACTTCTCTGAGTTTTTTTAACAAATATTTTATCGTACCCATAAATACTACCTTTATTTGATAAGCTGGCTTTTAAGATATCATGTCTATAGGGCAAATTTATGATAATAAAATAAAAGCAAATAAAATGCCCTCTAATTAAATTAAAGGGCATTTTGTTTAGTCAAAGTGACTACCAATTAGCGTATCTACTATAAGGGTAAATATCAGGTTTGAGGTTTATTTTTCTAAGATGCAAGTGACGCCTTGACCGCCAGCCGCACAGATAGAGATAAGCGCTCGACCTGACCCTTTTTGATCCAGTAATTTAGCGGCAGTCGCTAAGATACGACCACCAGTGGCGGCAAATGGATGACCAGCCGCCAAAGATGAGCCATTAACATTGAGCTTACTGCGATCAATAGATCCAAGCGGGGCATCAAGTCCTAGACGCTCTTCACAGAATTTTTCATCTTCCCATGCTGCGAGGGTTGATAGGACTTGTGAAGCAAAGGCTTCATGGATTTCATAAAAATCAAAATCTTGTAGCGTTAATCCAGCACGCTCAAGCATACGCGGAACGGCATAAGCAGGCGCCATTAATAATCCTTCGGTAGTTCCAGATTTACCAATGAAATCAACTGCTGCAGTTTCTTGATGTACGATATAAGCCAGTGGCTTAAGTCCGTGCTCTTTTGCCCACTCATCGGTACCTAATAGAACACAAGAAGCACCATCAGTTAATGGCGTAGAG
Source organism: uncultured Gammaproteobacteria bacterium (assembly GCA_963744895.1). Lineage (GTDB taxonomy): Bacteria > Pseudomonadota > Gammaproteobacteria > Pseudomonadales > Moraxellaceae > Psychrobacter. The sequence goes on along the minus strand of CAVUUW010000002.1, from coordinate 499,551 downwards.
TTGGCCGCTGTCATCGTTGGGTTGGCGTTCTTTTTACCAAATACTGGCTTTAGTTTGCCTAACTTCTCTAGTGTCGTGTCGGGACGCAAGTTATTGTCGCGAGTCAGGCCTTTGTACGGGGTAATTAAGTCGTCAAAGAAGCCTTCTTCATAAGCGCGTGAAAGATGCTTGTGGCTATTAAAAGCAAGCTCATCCTGTGCTTCGCGGCTGATATTCCATTCAAGTGCAGTAATGGCTTGATGCTCACCCATAGAAAGACCTGTACGTGGCTCACCATTTTGTGGTGAATCAATCAAATCTTTTGGATTTAGACCCATCAATGCTTTTAAGCGCTGCTTATTGTCTTTTGCCGCACCCAGCTTAATGAGAACTTTACGTAGACCATCGCCAACCGCGATAGGCGCGTCAGAAGTGGTATCGACACCACCTGTGATGGCAGAATCGATAAGACCTAGCGCAATTTTATTGGCAGAAGCAAAGGTCGCTTGCAGACCAGTACCACAGGCTTGTGAGATATCATAAGTCGGTGTGTGCGGGCTTAGTGCTGTGTTAAGCGTTGCTTCACGAGTAAGATTGATGTCGCGACTTAGTTTCATTACCGCACCAGCCACCACTTCGCCCAATACTTCGTCTTGTAGGTTATAGCGTTCAATCAAACCATCTAAAGCCGCCGTTAGCATGTCTGTATTGCTGACATCGGCATAGGATCCATTTGAGCGAGCAAATGGGATACGATTACCACCCAAGATAGCCACACGTTTTTGACCGGAGGCAAGCCCTGTTTTTTTGTCTTTAGCCGTAGTAGAGGTGGTTGTAGAATTTTGGTTTTTGTCGTCACTTGCTTTTACGACAGTGCTTTCAACAACAGGACTCTCAGGATGGTTATTCTTGTTACTCATAATATTATCCTTAAAAATAGGAAGAAAAAAATGGTTTTCAATAAAGATGCGATTCAATCAATACAAAATAAATAATAAGCAAATATCTTCATTTATTACGATCACTTATTATATAGTTCAGTTGTTCATGATAATGCGTTTTTGTGATTCCAGTGTATATCTTTGGCAAATCATATGCCGTTTAGACGAGCAAAAAAATAATTCAAAGTAAACGTCTGGTTTGGACCAATTAGTATCAACTATTAACATTGCGTAGTGATGCTTTTGATAATATATTGTTATCGATATTCGTGCGACGTATAACTTATCTTGTGATTTTAGCATGAAGCGATGTTTTTTAACGTGAAAAAAAGTGGGGCGCTTGTATACCAGCTTGTTTACAGATTGTTGTAGACAGCAGCGATTTTTGGACTTGTTTGTGATGAAAGTGTATAGTTAAGACAATTTTAGACGTATTCACCAAATATCGATAATTAGGAAGGTGACCCGTCTATCAAATAGAGCTATCGCATTTTTCGTTTACTATTATTTAATCATTACTTATAGGATTATATTATGTCAGACCGTTATGGTGATTTTGTTCAGTCTTCTATTGGCAAAAAAGTTGCAAAAAACTTAGGTTTACCTTTGCCAGTGACACTTGATCGTTTTGAAAGTGGTGAGCGTTTGGTGCGCGGTAGCGTCTTAGTTGGTCGTGCTAATGGTGACGACAAAAGCGTCAGTGCTTCAGTTGCGCGCATCTTATCAGACGTTCATGCAGATATATTTGTTAACAGCCATGATGACATCAAGGACGCATTAGCGGATGCTAGCGTAGAAGCCAAAGCCAACACAGGCGGTGAGGATAAATTCAAAGTTCTATTGTTCGATGCCAGTAATATCAGTAATGCAGATGAACTCAAAGCATTGCATGAGTTCTTCCACAGTGTCGCTCGCCGCGTAGAAGCGTCAGGCCGCGTCATTGTTGTCGGTCGTCCACCTGAAAAAGTCACTGATATCGAAACGGCATTGGCACAGCGTGCGCTTGAAGGGTTTGTAAAATCTGTTGGTAAAGAGTTTAAGCGCGGCGTGACAGCTCAGCTTATCTATGTTGAACAAGGTGCTGAAGAAAATTTAGACTCAACATTACGCTTTTTCACTTCAGCACGCTCGTCTTATGTATCAGGTCAAGTGGTACGCGTCACTAAAGGTGATTCAGTTGATGTAGACTGGAATCAACCACTAGGCGGCAAAACCATGCTTGTAACGGGAGCGAGTCGCGGTATTGGGGAAGCAATTGCGCGTGTATTAGCGCGTGAAGGCGCCCATGTCGTATGTCTAGACGTTCCTCAACAGCAAGCCGATCTACAAAAGGTTGCAAGCGAAATCAGTGGTTCTATCTTGACTGTGGACATCACTGACGAAGATGCTGGCGCTCAAATCGCAGAAGCCGCACAGAAACGTGGCGGCCTAGATGCAGTTATTCATAATGCTGGTGTGACACGTGATAAGACATTGGCAAAAATGGATGAGAAAAAGTGGGACATGGTTATCAACATCAATTTAGGCAGTGTTGCTAAGCTGAACCGCTACTTATTAGACAACGATGTATTGAAAGAAAATGCACGTATCGTTTGTGTCTCTTCTATATCAGGTATCGCTGGTAACATGGGTCAAACCAACTACGCGACTTCTAAAGCGGGTGTGATTGGCTTAGTTGATGCCACAGCAAAACAACTAGAAGACAATGCAAAAGGAATGACTATTAATGCTGTAGCGCCAGGATTTATCGAAACACAAATGACAGAAGCCATTCCATTTGCTATTCGTGAAGCGGGTCGCCGTATGAATTCAATGAGCCAAGGTGGTTTGCCAGTAGACGTGGCTGAGACCATTGCATGGTTGGCATCACCAGCTTCTGGTGGTTTGAACGGCAATACAGTACGCGTGTGTGGACAAAGCTTACTTGGTGCATAGCACCGGTTAAATACCGTATCAATTAGACATAGCATTGATTGAGTATTGTATTGATCGAGCGTAGGTATAACGATTAAATCTGATGGTGAGTCATTGATATAACCGATCATTTTTAACCCATTTCACATATGCTTACGAAAAACTGACGATAAAAAGTAATAAAGCTGCCCAAGGGTGGCTTTTTTATGATAAAAACACAGAGGTTATACGCCAGATCGTTTTTTGCCATGACTGTTGCTGATACATTTGATTGAATATAGGGCGTGTGACGTTGCTCACTGAGCTCACTGATAGGCTTTAATCAACATATTCATAGCTTCTTTAAATGCACGCAAAAAACTTGTTCAAGCCCCATTTAGGATTTATTTATGTCAGACAAACATTATGATGCGTTGCCAAAAGCGCATACTACCTACGCCAATATTGTAAAAAGTTTACTGCCTATCGGTAATAGTGGAAAAATTGGTAAAGACCAATTGCCGCAAGCGACTTATTACGTCGATGACTTGCATATTGATCAAGAGAACTTAAACGACTATCGTAAGATTTGTGGTTTTGCGGACAATGGCAAAGTACCTGTTACTTATTTTTCTGTTTTGTCTCAAGCCTTGCAGATGAATATGATGGTTAAAGAGCCCTTTCCATTTGCGATGTTGGGCTTGGTGCATGTTGATAATAGTGTTACGCAGTATCGTCCGATTGGCGAGCGCGAAACGCTTGCGATGTCAGTCGCTTTTGATAACTTACGTGATCATGCGCAAGGTCAGCAGTTTGACTTTGTGACCACGGTCAAGTCGTCAGAAGGTGAGATGATTTGGGAAGGTACATCGACTTATCTATCTCGTAGTAAAAAACCAAGCAGCAGTAAAGATAAGAAAAGTACGCCGCGCCCAACCACGGTTAAGCCATTGGTTAATGAAGAAGGCGTGCATAGTATCTTTGAAGTACCAGAAGATATTGGTCGTCGCTATGCGTTTGTTTCAGGTGACTTTAACCTTATTCATTTACATCCACTATCTGCCCGTGCATTTGGCTTTCCTAAAGCAATTGCGCATGGCATGTGGTCAAAAGCCAAGTGTCTTGCGATGATGGATGAATTGCCGGATGCCTGCACAGTGAATGTCTCATTTAAACTTCCTATCTTTTTGCCAGCTGAGGTCGAGCTGATTGCCGAGCCTGTGGCACAGCTTGAGAGCTCAGAAGACAGCTGCCAGTTTGGACTGTATAGCTCAAAAAATGATAAGCCGCATTTGGCTGGCGTGATTAAACTACTGAATGATCACTGATTACGTCTAAAACTTTTTATCTTAATCGCCTGACTTAACGAACCAATTTAGAATTATGACTTCACAACGCAACGCAACAAACACTGAGTTATCTAATGGACTAGCAGCAACTGATACCACTACTGTTGATGAGAGCTTTACCAGTAGTAGTTCTGCTAATGACAGCGCGAACATCGAAAGCGCGCCTGATAACGGTATTGATCTCGCCACTATTTTTGAGCCTTATTTTCGTCCTGATACAAACACATTAGTCTGCGGTGCGCTCAATGATGAAAAGGTTGTCGCTTTAGCAAAAGCAGGGTTTGAGGTAGTGATCAACTTGCAGCCAGACGAAGAGTTATGTTTTGATGAGTCAGCTGCGGTTGAGCGTGCAGGTTTGCACTATGCACATCTACCAATCCATGATGCCAATGATCTAAAGCAGCTTAAAATATTGGCGTTTGACAATATTTTGCGCCAATATCATGGTAAAAAAGTGGCCATTCATTGCTGGTCTGGTAATCGAGTTGGAGCAGCGATTGCGCTGCGAGCTGGCTGGTTACGCGGTCGTAAGATGGACACGGCAATGGAGCGTGGGCGTAGCCATGGCTTGACTAAGCTTGAAGATGAGGTCTATAAGCGTTTGCTAGTACCGCGTTAAGAAGTACTGTGCTAAGAGAAGAGCTATAATTAATAACAAGAAGGCGACCAATCGGTGGCCTTTTTTGTGAGTAAATATTCTATTTATGATAAGAATATGAATAAAAAGCGACGATGATTTTTATGATACGTGTTTTATGACATGTATTTTATGACAAGGGAGCAAAATCAGCATGACCGATAGCAATCAACTAACCCCTCAATATTTTGATGAAACAATCAATAGCAAGCTTCAACAACGCTTGCAGCAATTGCTGATAGATCTTCAATTAGAAGATGCGCCAGCTGGTGGGTCGGTGGTTGTTTATCGAGCAGGCGAATGTATTGCTAAAGCAGCCGTAGGTATGGCTCGTATTGATATGCCATGGCAACCTGATACGTTGGCCGTGAATTTTTCAACCGGTAAAGGCGTGTTGGCAACGCTGATACATATCTTGGTTTCAGAGCAAATGCTCGACTATGACACGCCTATTGCTAAATACTGGCCAGCTTTTGCAGCAAATGGTAAAGAAGACATCACTCTACGCCGTGTGATGTCACATCAGGCTGATCTATTCTCCATTCAAAGTATTGATGTCGATAGTGAAACGATGCTCAATTGGCCTGTCATGCTAAATAAAGTTGCCGAAATGCCTGTCACAGCGCCCGAAAATGCGGCAGCCTATGATAGTGCTTATAGCGCATTGGTCTACGGCTGGGTACTGGGCGGTGTTGTAGAATTAGTGACCAATATGTCGCTAGCGCAAGCATTGAGACATTATTTGACAGCACCTTTGGGAATTGAGGACAGTTGCTATTTTGGCGTGCCAGACAACAAAATAGAGCAAGTAGCCACCTTGGTCAAAGACTTTGAACCCTTGGATGATGATGGTTCATCATTAGGTCATAAGCGCCATAGTCAAAAGCCTGTCTTAAAAACAGACTCACAAGACACTTTGCGTACTTATGCAAATCTACCTAGTTATGCGTGTTGGCAGCAGAGAATGTTAGAAAAGACAACCGCTGACAGCAGCAATGATGCTAAAGATAGGATAGAGCAACGAGCACTGCCTGTGCTCAATACAAGCCGAATTAATGGTTTATACTTCGATACCAGTCAGCTTAATATCAAAAACTATAAAGCGGCTCTGGTACCTGCGAATAAACAACCTATCGATTACCATAAGCGAGAAACATTGCAAGCAGTCATCCCAGCAGCCAATGGTGTCGCCTCAGCGCAGGCACTTGCTACCATTTATGCGATGCTAGCGAGTGGTGGCGAATGGCAAGGACAGACGCTTATCAACCGTGACACGTTTAATGAGCTGTCTGCACCGCAGGTCACGGGTTCGGATGCTGTCATGCCCGCGCAAATGCAGTGGCGTTTAGGCTATCATCGATTGTTTAGTTTATGCCCTTATCATAACAGCGCTACTAACGGTTATAATTCAACTAATCACTCTCGTCCAACAGTGCTACCAAAATCATCAGGATTTGGGCACATGGGATATAATGGTTCGGTGGCTTGGTGCGATCCAGCGCGGGAATTGTCATTTGCCTTTATTCATAATTTCGATGCCACCATGCTTAATGATATCCGTCAGTTTGCATTAACAGAAGCAGTGTTAAGCCTAATCGACGATAGCCTTTAATAACGATGATCTTTGACGTAAACCTTTCAAAAGGTTGATACGTTTTATTGAAATAGTGAGTTCAGTATAAAATCGACACAGCGGGACTGGCGTAAATTTTTTATCACCTCTATCTGCGAAGGCTCAGCAAGCAAAAAAATTTATACCAGTTCAGCGTTGGAATATAAGGTAACTATTTTATTTGGAATCGACGATAGTATTTATTTATGGTGTTCATTTATTGCCGCTTGTCATCGCGGCTTATTGGGTATCATTTTAAGCAATCTGTTGGCACTAAGACCATGAATAAAGATTGAAATTAAAATAACAATTGAACAAACAATCCATAATTTGAGAGCATCTTCCTCACCGAAGAACCCTTGGTTTAGCGCATACGATAAGTAATAAAGGGTGCCAATACCACGGATACCAAGCGCTGAGATTGCGTATTTTTCGGTACGAGGAAGCTTCAAGCCTGATAGTGCAATGAAACCACCAATTGGGCGTATCAGTAATAAAAACGCAAAACTGACGATATAGACTCGCCATGTCAGCTCAACGCCAGATTGTAATCCTTGACCCAAGAATATACCAAAAGTCACCAATACTAGCGTCATTAGCAAGCCTTCAGATTGTTCCGCAAAGTCATGCAACTTTTCATGATAAGAATGTTCATGTTCTGAGCGACGAAAAGCAAATGCTGCTACAAATACCGCGATAAAGCCATAACTATGGACAAATTCTGCTAGTCCGTAAGCCACGAGCGTCAACGCAATTACCATATAACCTTGAGAGATCGTCGTCTCTTTGCTGTATTTGGAAAACACCAGCTTAGCCATGGCTTTGCCGACTATGACTCCCACTACTACACCTGCGGCGATTTTCCATAAAACATCATGAGTGAACCACGACCAGAGTAACTCACCAGTTAACGCTTTGCCTTCACTAAATGCTTCTGCTATTTTTATGGCCAAATAAACAAACGGAAAAGCCAATCCATCGTTTAATCCTGCTTCTGAGGTCAACGTAAAGCGTGGCGTATCTTCACGGCCCGTATTGGGTGGACCCACTTGAATACTAGACGCCAATACCGGATCAGTAGGGGCAAGCACGGCACCCAATAAGATAGCGGCCCCCATAGTGAGACCAAACGCGTAATAACCCAAAACCGCCATCGTAAAAATACCAATCGGCATGGTAATCAGCAAAAGACGCGCAGTCGGACGCCATAATTTCCAAGTCAAAGGGGTATCAATCTTAATACCAGCACTAACTAAGGAAACGATCACGACAAATTCGGTGAGCTTTTCGATGACCACGCCATTTTCAACGGGATCTAAAAAAGTTAGAGTGATCCAGAAGTAACCCACAATCATTCCTATCAGGACTTGTATCATGGGCAGAGAAATAGGGGTCTTCTTAAAGGCAATAGGAAACAGAGCACCAAATAAAAAGGCGATACCGCAGATCAATAAGAAGAGATTATAGTTTTCTATCATAAGAGTTATATACGCCAATATGTGCATCTCAAGCGCTGGTAAGCGTTGCAAATGTATGGTTAATAGTAATAAGTGTTCGAGTTAATAAAATGACGTACTGAAATAACACAATAGACGGTAATACAAAATATTAAAGACTAGGGCGTGGCCTAGTGCTCAACACGCCCTGCTTATCATGACGAGAAAACGCAATCAATGTCGCAAAAAATCGTTATCAAACCAGTTGCTGTGTTGTTTTTTGGTGAAAAAAAAGCCTGCATTGCGCAGGCTTAATATAGTTCTATTCTTTTAGGACAAAAGTCTATGCTAAAAATTATAAGTGCATGTCAGACTTAGCGCTCAACTTGAGTGACGTCGCGTACCGCCCCAGTATCGGCACTGGTCGTCAAGGCCGCGTACGCACGTAGAGCAGGAGTGACATAACGCTCACGACTGACTGGCTTCCATGCATCGCGTCCACGGGATTCCATGGCTTCGCGGCGCGTGGCCAAATCAGCATCACTGACTTGCATATTGATGGTACGGTTAGGGATATCGATGTGAATGGTATCACCTTCTTCAACCAAACCAATTGCACCGCCTTCAGCAGCTTCTGGGCTGGCATGACCAATTGAGAGTCCTGATGTACCACCAGAGAAACGACCATCGGTGAGTAGGGCGCATTCTTTGCCCAAACCTTTTGACTTCAGGTACGTCGTTGGGTAGAGCATCTCTTGCATACCCGGACCACCTTTTGGCCCTTCATAACGGATAATGACCACATCACCTGCAACGATATTGTCGTCCAATACTGCGGAAACGGCATCCTCTTGCGATTCAAACAGGCGCGCGCGACCAGTAAAGGTTAAGATACTCTCGTCGACACCAGCCGTTTTGACGACGCAGCCACGCTCAGCGATATTGCCATAAAGTACCGCTAGGCCACCATCTTGTGAATAAGCGTGCTGCGCGCTGCGGATACAGCCTGACTCACGATTGACATCAAGGTTTGACCATTCTTTCGATTGTGAAAATGCCTCAGTGGTACGTACGCCACCAGGCGCTGCAAGGAAGCGCGCGCGTGCTTCTTGATTGTCAGGGTTCATGATATCCCATTTATCAATCGCTTCTTTCATCGTGGCACTATGAATGGTCGGTACGTCAGTCTTCATTAATCCGGCGCGATCAAGCTCAGCCAATAAGGCAAAGACGCCGCCCGCACGATGCACATCTTCCATATGATATTTTTGTGAGGCAGGAGCTACTTTTGCGAGGCATGGCACACCGCGACTTAGGTTATCGATATCTGACATTTTGAAATCGACTTCGGCTTCGTTAGCGGCTGCCAATAGATGCAAGATAGTATTGGTCGATCCGCCCATAGCGATGTCTAATGTCATCGCATTTTCAAAAGCTGCTTTGCTGGCGATTGAGCGCGGTAATACCGAATCATCATCTTGCTCGTAGCGACGTTTGGCAAGTGAGACAATGGTACGTCCCGCTTCTAAAAATAGCTCGCGACGCAGTGAATGGGTGGCTAGTAGCGAGCCATTACCCGGTAGGGCCAATCCTAAGGCTTCGGTCAAGCAGTTCATCGAGTTGGCAGTGAACATACCAGAGCACGAACCACAGGTAGGGCAGGCCGAAGCTTCGATAGCTGCCACATCTTCATCGCTAATACTGTCGTCAGCGGCGTCCATCATGGCATCGACGAGATCAAGTTTGCGAACAGCACTGCTGTCATTACTATCGGTATTGTGGCTCTTACCAACGGTACTGGCCAAAATTTTGCCCGCTTCCATTGGGCCACCTGAAATAAATACCACTGGGATATTAAGGCGCATCGCCGCCATCAACATACCAGGCGTGATTTTGTCACAGTTAGAAATACAAACCAGAGCATCAGCACAGTGCGCATTGACCATGTATTCGACCGAGTCAGCAATCAAATCGCGGCTTGGCAGTGAGTACAACATACCGCTATGTCCCATAGCAATACCGTCATCTACAGCGATAGTATTGAACTCCTTTGCCACACCGCCGACTTTTTCAATCTCACGTGCGACCAGTTGTCCAAGGTCTTTTAGATGCACATGACCCGGTACGAACTGGGTAAATGAATTGGCAATGGCGATGATTGGTTTGCCAAAGTCGCCATCAGTCATGCCAGTTGCACGCCATAACGCACGTGCACCAGCCATATTACGACCACCGGTAGAGGTTTTTGAGCGATAATCCATGTGATTTTCCTTACTAATAGGCGAGATTTTTTTGAGTGTGAACTCGCAAGTGTGATGCTTATAGTTTGCTTTTTATCTGATATGAAGACTAGTGAATAATACTAAGTCTTTACCATACCATTAGATATGAATAATTGAAAATAGCTTAGTAATGGTAATGGGTTTAATAGGATAAAAATAGTGTCTGTTAGTGCTATGGTCGAATATCAAACACGCCCTATTCAACGCGAGCCAAAATCGCTTTATCAAACCAAGGCAGATCAACTTTGTCCGCTTCTAGCTTTACAATAACTGCTAGCGCATGAGTGGCTAACAGCTGCTGATAGTCGCTACTCGCTTCAATCGTCAATAGTGATTCGGCAGGTAACGCTTGAGTGTTAGGGTTTTGTTCATCAATACTGATCAACGACTGTTTGACATTTTTATAGAGGACATCCACCCGCCCAAAAAACTGCCAGTCTTCAAAGGCCGTTACGATAGCGTCGGCCTCGTCTTTCGTATATATCTGCTGAGTTTCTTTTCCAGTATTGGTCCAATGTAGACGCACAGCTAATTGCAACGCCTCACTGAATACGACCAATGATCCAATTATTTTTATGTGCCAAGGATTGGAAAAGAGCGCGTTATCAATGCCCATCAATTTTGCGGCCTCATGAGTCGTCATGGGTGTATTAAATTGCGCAAGTAAAGTAGGCGTTAATGGGTAGTTCGCTTTGATACTGTCATCCAAGTTATCGTAATGATACAAGAAGGGTAGTGGCAAGTCTTGCGTGACCGTTTTTTTGATAATCTTGCAATTATGTATTTGCCAACTGATGGTCTTATCAGTTAGGGCTTCAGCCAAAATGATGGCGTTAGGATCAATGGTTTGAGCACTGCTTGCGCTCTCAATATCAGAGTGTTCTTCCTCATTCTGAGATGGAACAGCATTGTTATTCATATTTGGTTGAGTTAGCAAAGTAGACGAATCCATAAACATCGCGTTCTTAAAGTAGGGTGTTAATATAACATTTAAAGCATCTGACTCGCCAATCAATTAATGAGTCTCCGCCAGTATCTACCGCTTTTTATTTGTTGTCCTTGTTGTCACAGCTTGTACTTAAACGGCATTTCGTCCACTATAGAACCAGCTTCCTAAACGACTCTAAAAGCTATTGAATACCCAATAATAAAACAATCAAAGGAAAAATAATGACTGACGTTAACCAACAAGTCGCTTATGACGACAACAACGTTTTTGCCAAAATGCTGAATGGTGATATTCCTTGTCACAAAGTCTATGAAGATGATAAAACCCTTGCCTTTATGGACATCATGCCGCAAGCAGAAGGGCACGTGCTGGTCATACCAAAACAAAAAGCGGTTGATTTAGTGGATCTCGAGTCTGACTATGCGGCAGCTGTTTTGATGACGTGCAAAAAAGTCATGCAAGCACAGCGTCAAGTGTTTGAGCGTGAAGGCATTGTTCAGATGCAGTTGAATGGCGCGCAAGCTGGTCAAACGGTGTTCCATTATCATGTACATCTCATACCATCGAGTATTCATGAGCTAGGTCGTCATGCTGCAACCCAAGTAGAGAGCAGTCAACTTGCTGATATTGCAAAAAAACTTGCTACTGCTATCAAAGAGAAAGTCTAGTAGCTCTTATTATCCTAATAATTATAGAATTTTCGTATAATGAATAGAAAGGCAGCTGAATAGCTGTCTTTTTTATTATTTGGTAATCTTCATGTAATGTTCTTTAAGTTATTGTTACAAATATACTGCTTAACTGGGGTTTTGACAGATATTGTGGTAAAAATTGTGCCAACTTAATAGTCTTGTCTCTTACTGTAATTATTTTTGCCTTTATGTTTCTGTACTGTCTCTAAAAAGGTGAGGCTATTTTCTTATTCATTTCTTGAGGAAATCATGTTGTATGAGTAAATTACCTCGATCTACTATTTTATTGCCAGTCTTTGTACCTGCAGCGGTCATAATGCTGTTGTTGGTCATCGGTACGGCGATCAACCCTGAAGCGGCTGGTGCGCTGTTCAGTAATGTGCTTGCCTTTACGACCGAAACGTTCGGTTGGTTTTATATGCTGGCAGTAGCGTTATTTTTGATGTTTATTATTGTGCTGGCATTTTCATCTTATGGCAGTATCAAGCTTGGCCCTGACCATGGTGAGGCAGAATATAAGTTTCTCGAATGGTTTGCCATGCTGTTCTCTGCAGGTTACGGCATTGCCTTGCTATTTTACGGGGTTGCCGAGCCAGTAATGCATTTTTCCAGTCCGCCAATGTCCGAGCCTCAGACGATCGCGGCGGCAAAAGAGGCGATGCAAATTGCATATTTCCACTGGGGTTTTCATATTTGGGCGATCTATGGGGTAGTAGGGTTGTCACTGGCGTATTTTGCATTTCGGCATGGTTTACCGTTATCGATACGTTCGACGCTGTACCCGCTTATTGGTGATAGAATCTATGGCCCTATTGGCCATACGGTCGATGTGTTTGCGATATTAGGTACGATGTTTGGTATTGCGACCAGTCTAGGTCTATCGGTGTCACAGATCAATGCAGGACTCAATTATCTATTGCCCGATCTTATCCCAGTGAATACGACCGTACAGGTGATTGCCATCGCCTTGGTGACAGCGGCAGCACTGGTGTCGGTATTGGCAGGGATGGACAAGGGTGTAAAACGCTTGTCTATTTTAAATATGGTACTGGCAACCGCGCTGATGCTGTTCGTATTTATTGTCGGGCCGACTATTTTTATCTTAAATGCCTTTATGGAAAATACGGGCAGTTACTTGGGTAATATCGTTGAGCGTACCTTTAGCTTACAGGCGTACGAGAATAGCGATTGGATCGGCAGCTGGACGCTGTTTATTTTTGCATGGACGATTGCATGGGCGCCTTTTGTGGGTCTGTTTATTGCCAAGATCAGTCGTGGTCGTACCATCCGTGAGTTCGTACTGGGTGTGATGCTCGTACCGACTTTCTTTACGTTCTTTTGGTTTGCTGTATTTGGCGATACCGCGCTACATATGATTATGGTTGATGGTTATACGTCATTGATCAGCGAAGTACAAAACAATCAAGCCATTGCTTTGTTTAAACTGTTAGAGAACCTACCGTTTACTGAATTTGTGTCGTCATTGACCATTTTATTGATTATCACCTTTTTTGTGACGTCATCGGATTCTGGCTCATTGGTGATTGATTCGCTTGCGGCTGGTGGTCGCAGTGATACGCCGTGGTGGCAGCGCAGCTTTTGGGTCGTGACCGAAGGCGCGGTTGCCTCGGTACTATTGATTGCAGGTGGTCTAACAGCCCTGCAAACGGCAGCCATTGTCAGTGCGTTACCGTTTGCTATTATTATTCTGATCTCTATGTTTGGTATGTGGCGCGCGCTACGTATCGAGGGACATCGTAGTCAAAGTCTTGATCAAAATAACAAACTGCCCCCGCATTTGCTTAAACCGTCAGCATGGCGCGAGCGTATCGACTATATGACTGATAAGCCGACGCGTGAAAAGGTCTTGAGCTACATCAAAGAAGTGATTATGCCCTCGATGATAGAGGTGTCTTCTAAGTTTGCAGAAACAGGTTGGACGACTGAAGTCAATTACGATGCAATTAACAACCGTGCGGTGCTTGAGTTACAACGTGGCGATGATGTAGAGTTTTGGTATGAAGTGCGCTTGTCTGAGCATGATGCGCCCGATTATTATACCGAAGACAGTGCCGAAGATTTACCACAAGAGCACCATCACCGTGCTGAGGTATATCTACGCCGCGGTGGTCAGACGTATGACTTATATGGTTATAAATCTGAATCAGTGATTAATGACATCATCGATCAGTTTGAAAAGTATCTACATTTCCTCAATGTGTCGCCTGATAGTCTCCCATGGCGCATGCAAGCGCATGATGAAGACATCACACTAGAGCAAGGCAGTGTGTTCGATAAATAAGACTGGTAATGCACTAAAAAGAAAGAGGACTTGAGCAAGTTATTCGCGTTAATAACTTGCAATATATCCATGAATGCTTAGAATAACGGCTTGTTTTCCTTACAAATCAAGCCGTTTTTTTATGTCTATTGATTCTTCTGTTTTATCCTCGTCCGAACCAGCGTCTGACCATCCATTATTACAACCACTAAATATAGGTGGTCTGAGGATTGAAAACCGTTTGATGGTCGCACCGATGGCAGGCGTGACGGATAATCCCTTTCGCAGATTGTGTAAATCTTTTGGCGCAGGTCATGCGGTCAGTGAAATGATCATCGCTGATACGGCACTTTATGCGCGCAAAAAATCGCTATATCGTGCCAATTTCGATAATGAAATAGCCCCTATTTCTGCACAGATAGCAGGTGCTGAGCCTGATAAATTGGCTGAGGCGGCACGGTACCAAATTGATAATGGCGCACAGATCATTGATATCAATATGGGCTGTCCTGCCAAAAAAGTCTGCCGTAGGCTGGCAGGTTCAGCGCTGCTACAAGATGAAGATCTAGTAGCAAGGTTGCTTGATGCCGCTGTAAACGCAGTCGATGCGCCTGTGACACTAAAAACACGGTTGGGATTTGAAAATGGTCGCGAGAATATTTTGCGAGTAGCGAAGCGTGCTGAACAAGCTGGTATTGCTGCGATTGCGATCCATGGGCGTACACGCGAAGATATGTATACGGGCGAGGCGCGTTACGAGCTCATACGCGAAGTCAAAGACAGCATCAGTATTCCTGTCATTGCGAATGGCGATATCGATAGCGCGCAAAAAGCGCAGCATGTCTACGAGATGACAGGCTGTGATGCGGTGATGATTGGACGAGCGGCACAAGGTCAGCCGTGGATATTTCGTGATATTGAGCATTTTTTGCGCACAGGTGAGATGCTTGATGCACCCAGCGTCGCTGAGATCAAAGAGATTGTCCTTGCTCATCTGCAAGAGCTGTATGACTTTTATGGCGAGTACTCTGGCTGCCGTATCGCCCGCAAGCATATTGCGTGGTATACGACAGGCATTCCCAACTCTAACGCCTTTCGTCAAGCGATGTATGGCGAGGAGAGCACCGCAGGGCAGTTTCAGGTAGTAGAGGCTTTTTTGCATGCCCACGAGTAAGGAATGTTTTTCTTTTGATCTCTTAAAGCACGTTACGTCTGATCGGCTGAATCAATATCTGTTACGTGCTTAGGCGCAGATTTTTGTTTTTGCCAAGGAAATTTGCCTTCTAGCTCAACTTGTAAAGACAAACTCAAAAACGTTCGAATCAGGACAATAAAGCCCAAAACAAGAATGCTGCGTAATGTAGGTTCTGTGACAACGGTTGCCATAATATCAGCCGCAATCAGTACCTCTAGTCCTAACAAAATAGACTTACCGACGGTCTGCCTGACTTCAATATAAGTATCATGGTTAAAACCAGCAGTTGAACGTAGGCCGCGATAAAAAGCAAAAAATAGGCCAAAAAACATAATCAGTACGCCAATAACTTCGACTATTTTGGCAATCAGATCAATGTAATGGGCTAAACTTTCGATCAAAATACTTACCCCTTATAAGTAGCCAGCGAAAGGTAGAAATTTTAGCAGTAACCCCATTATAAGTCTACGAAGCTTAACCTCATCAACTTATCTGACTGAGTTCGCTGTTTTATTATCTTATGACAGACTTTTTTTGCTATGCTATTAATTAACATTCATAGGCATAGAACAAACAAAAAGGATTTTTTATGGCCAATCCCTCGAAAAAAAAGATAGCTGATGCAGTTAAAGATAAGAATATTGTCATTACGGGTGCATCAAGCGGTATCGGTGAGCGTACGGCTTTTTTGCTTAGTGAATGCGGCGCGCATGTGATTTTGTTGGCTCGAACCGAAGACAAACTAAAAACGGTTAAAGAAAACATTGAAACGCTGGGTGGTAAGGCCAGTTATTATCCGTGTGATCTCACTGATATGGATAATATTGAGGAAGTCAGCAAACAAATCCTTGCTGATTTTAAGCACATTGATGTATTGGTCAATAATGCTGGACGCTCTATCCGCCGATCCGTGCATGAGTCAGTCAGTCGTTTTCATGATTTTGAACGCACGATGGAGGTGAACTATTTTGGTGCTGTCAAAATCATTCTTGGTTTTTTGCCAACGATGATTGGACGCCAAACAGGTCAAATCGTGAACATTTCTTCTATCGGCGTATTGGCAAACAGTCCGCGCTTTGCCGCATATGTCGCATCAAAATCCGCACTTGATGCCTTTAGTCGTTGTTTGGCAGCTGAAGTTAAAGGCGATAATATTAAAATTACCAATATTTTTATGCCATTGGTTCGTACGCCGATGATTGCGCCAACCAAGCTATATCGTTACATGCCAGCATTGATGCCTGATGAAGCAGCCTTGATGGTGGCAAAAGCCATCGTGGATAAGCCAAACAGCATTGCTAGCAATATGGGTAAGTTTGCATCGGCCACTTATTCGTTGGTGCCAGCATTTAATGTGGGTGTTCAATCGATTGGTTATCGCATCTTCCCAAGCTCGACCGCGGCGCAAACGAATGACAGCAAACCCAATTTTGCTCAACGTGCGTTTGCTAGAATCTTACCTGGTGAACATCACTAATATAGGGTTGTTATCAGATCTGAGATGATGAAAAAAGGATACGACAGTATCCTTTTTTATGTATTAAAAAGTTTTGATTTTCATATAGATAAGTAGAGTGATAACTATTTGTTTTTAATTATTTATCATAACGTTTCTTATGGGAACAGTGGCAGCGTTAAATCAAGCGCTAGCAGATAGAAACAAGCCCATGAATGTGATTCATTATAGCGATGGCGGCGTTCAGTATCTATCCATTCGCTATACTTCTAGTATGACTGATTGCGACTTGATTGCTTACGTTGGAACAACAGGCGATTCATACGATAATGCCTTGGCTAAAACCGTCAGCAGGCTATATAAGTCTGAGGTGATTGAGTACCTAAAAGAGGAGTGGCATGGGGTGAACGATGCTGAACTGGCAACCCTTGAATGGGTGGCACTTCGAGAATAGTTCTCGTCTTTCAAAGCTAAATCGATAATTAATCAATTTTTAACGCTTCTCAGGTTTAATAAAGCCCGAATGTATAGTGCAATTGGTTATGTCTCACCTTTTGAGTTTAAAAAGCGGTATTATGATCATTTAATCCTGTCAGGCATCGCTACCTGACTCAAGTAAACCAGTCTCTGATATACGACGCAGTTCATCTCACAATATTTCGGTTTCGATAGACCTGCGCGGCTGAGGTGTCGCCTCGTGCCGATCAGAAAGCCCTACAGCATCGTCATCCCGCTAGATAAACACCCTTAAGGAGTTCGAACATGATCCTGAAAATTAACGTCACACTCCATTATCGACTCTCAGAGCCGATGGATCTTTTGCTTCAAATCGAAGCCGCCGATCTTGCGGATCAGCAGGTGCGTTCGGCTGAGATTTGGACATCAGACGTTGCACATTTTTCACGGGTCGCCGCCGATGATGGCATAGGAGAGCGGATTTGGATCCGCGCCGAAGGGGATTTTAGCTGCACTTATATCGCAGAAATTGCCGTTGACCGTCCCGTCTTGGACATATCGGCACTGTCCCAAGTGCCTCTCCATCTTTTGCCTGGAGATACGATCAGGCATTTGATGCCGTCTCGCTATTGCCCGTCAGACCAGTTCCAAGCCTTCGTGGAGGCCGAGTTTGGCGATCTCTCTGGCGGCGCAAGGATTGCTGCGATGCGCGATTGGATAGAGTCGGTGTTTAGCTATGTGCCCGGATCGAGCCACGCACAAACCACCGCGCTCGATAGCTTTGTTCAACGTCAGGGCGTATGCCGTGACTTTGCGCATGTTCTCGTGACACTAGCACGCGCATCGTCGATACCGGCTAGGTTCGCGAGTGTTTATGCGCCCGATGTGACGCCACAGGACTTTCATGCCGTGGCCGAGGTATATCTTGAAGGGAGCTGGCACCTCATTGATCCGACTGGCATGGCAGAAGCTGACACGATGGCCCGTATCGGTGTTGGATCTGACGCGTCCAGCGTCGCGTTCTTAACCTCGTTCGGATCCATGGACTTTGTCAACCAATCAGTATCCGTGGCTAGACAAGCTTAGGGTCCTGATCTTAGGCATGCAGGCCTGCATTTAAGACAATGACCGCCGCCATAACAGAAGGGAAGCAGCAGTGATCTTGCTCAATCGGTTTCGCGCTCTTCTTTACCCTGCGGATCAAGGTTTTCGTTCAACGGTTCAAGGACACAGTAGGCATGTCATGTTGCGTGTCCAAGAGTAAGCAAGACCAAGATCTGCTACAAACTAGTAACGGCATCGGCATTACTGTCTCAATACAGATACTGTCCCTCGTACACGATAAAAACTTTACTAAAGCATTTCAGGCTGCTGTCTTTTTAGGACTGATCCCTATTCAGTCTCTAAGTCCATTTTCAAAGTGGTGTATTTACTTAAGGAGTTATCGTGATATGTTCGGTGCGCTATATAGGAATCGATCTGGCTAGATGTATGAAACACCTCGGAATTTCCATACTCTCTCAGATTGTTGAATCTTAAACAATACCAATATGGCTCAGCATACGCATACGCATCAACCATACAGCGTCAAAGAAATACTTTTTGTGGTATTCATCGGCCCAATAGTGATATTGATAATATCGCAAACCTAGAGAGCATAAGAAGCTTACTATCAATGCCAATATAAACCATGAAATATGCGGTGTTCTTTTAACAAAAAAACGATAAAGTATTAAAAAAGACATAGAGAACAAACTAAAATACCAAACAAAAGCACCATATCCCCATGCCACTATATACCCGTTTGAAGTGTAGTTGACAGGAAAAACATCGTAAAAACTTAAAGCTATCGAACATAACAACAAGATGGCTAAAACGACTGAAAATTTGGTCGAATAGTTTGGTATGGTAAGTAATCGAATAACAAGGTAGAAGAATATATATTTTCCACAAACAGCTAATATTCCGTAGTCTCTTAACGTCAAACCTATAGGTAAATACAACGTACCCAATATTAAAGTACCAATACCTCCGCCATCTTGACCATCTCCTACCATTATACTTAGCTTATAAGTAGGTAATGATAAACAAAGCATATACGTTACTATTAGAAATGAAGTTACTAACTTTAGGTTTTGGTCTGATACAAGCAGAGCTGGTCTTTTATTCATAATATTTATGGCTTGCATGCGATTTTGTAAGTGGATGAGGAAAAGTACAATTCGAGCTTTATAAATAGCCAGTGATAGCTTTTGATTCAAGACTTTTCAATAGAGAGTATACCCCAACAAAACCCGCTATTTTACCCTTCAAACCTATTAATAGACTACTTAAAACCTAAAAAAACTGACTTACCCAAACACCCGCCACAAGATCCAAAATACTCCTAGCATAATCACAGCAATTATCAATAATCGCTTCATCCAAAACGGTACCAGTGGTTTCTCGTAGCCCAAGTCTTTGAGGCGAGTGTCAACGCCCGTTTGCAATGTTTGAAAATCCTGATGTGACTTGGTAGTTTTGACACGGTTTTTTACCAATGGGTCTAAGTCATCGTCAGGCTCTTGCTCTCTATCAAAACTAATGGCTTCATTGGGAATGCCTTGTTTATTGGCGATTTTATTAAGTTTTTGCTGCTGTTCTATCTTCAGTTTGGTTTCATGAGCATCGATCCTTACCTTGGCTTCGTCCATGCTGATATTCTCATCAGCAGACAACGTTTTGATGGCCATCACTAAGTTGTTTTTTTCAATCATCGTGATAACCGCTTTTGGTAGCTTGGTATTGACGGGCTTTGAGATAGGGTCGGGGTTAAACATGATTGTCCTTAGTGCCAAGTAGGTGCCACATAAAAATAGAAAGATATAGTTGGTTTATTATAACCATTTTGCATGCGTCACGTTCAAACAAAAAAATACCGCCATCACATCATGATCGCGGTATTTTACTATTTATCTGTTATCAGCATTGCTGCCAATTGTTGATAGATTATAAATCTTTCCAGCGCTGGATAGATTCTTTGATGACTTCTTTTGCTTCCGCAACATCACCCCAAGATTCAACCACAGTCGTGCCAGGTTTTTTCAAATCTTTATAGTGACTGAAATGAAACTCTAATTGGTTGATCAACTGTTTTGGTAGATCAGCTAGGCTGTTGTACGCGTTGCCAGTATCACGGTCATCAGCTGGTACCACAACGATTTTGTCATCCACTTCGCCATCATCAACGAATTTCATCACACCGATAACTTTGGCTTTTAAGAAGATACCCGTTGGTAGCGGCTGTTCAGTCAAAATCAACGCGTCAAGCTCATCACCATCTTCGTCAAGTGTTTGCGGGATAAAACCATAGTTACAAGGCTTAGCAAAAATCTGTGGATCAATACGATCAAGCTCGAATACTGCCAATTCGCGATTCCACTCAATTTTATGGCTGCTGCCAGTAGGGATTTCTACTACGACGTTGATGATGCCGCCGTCTACATCGCCTGCGTCCAAAATTTTATTAAAATCTGCCATGAAATGCTCCAATTTGCTTTTGTTTTAAGTGTTTGAGTAATGGGTTGATCTGAGAGTGACACAAAATTGTTGCGTCACCCGATTGGTACTGGATGCGATTATAACAAGTTTGGCCCAAATTTTCTCTTAATGCTTAAGTCTAAGCGTGCAAGATATTATGCAAAAAAGGATTATGCAAAAATGAACACAAAGATCTCACTTAGGCGCAATCGCACGTAATTCAATCAGTCCAGCATGACGTTTGGCGATATTATCGATAAGCTTTTGCGTGACTGTCTCATAGCTCAAACTGGGTTTAATTTGCTTACTGCTTTCATTGTCATCTGTACTGTTATCTATATCGCGATTCATCGCTACAAAGTCCGACAGACGCAGCATTTGCATCCCCGCATAACCGCAAGGATTAATGGCGTTAAAGGCTGATAAGTCACAATCTAAATTAATGGCGATACCATGGTAACTAAAACCATGTTTAATTTTAAATCCTAGCGATGCCATTTTGCCTAACATAATCTTATTATCAACGGTATCATCGTTAGGAGAGGCATCTATGTCATCATTTTGGGTTGTAGGCATATCAGCGTACACATAAACCCCAGGGGCATCACGTCGTGAGCGCGCGCTCATATTATCACTGTTAGATGACGAGTTACGCAGACAGTCATTAATAACGTCTTCGATGGCCTGCTCCGCATGAGAGACTAAATTGCGCACACTCCAGCTCAAACTGTCCAAATCAAACAGCCAATAAATAACCAGCTGTCCATGACCATGCCATGTCACCTGACCACCGCGATCCGTTTTGATGATCGGTGTATCGGTGCGCTGTAAGATGTGTTCTTCTTTGCCAGCTTGTCCAAGCGTGTAGACATCATTATGATCAACAATCCAAAGCTCATCAGGCGTGCGCTGACCTTGCTTCTTTAAGTCAATGCGCGCCAGCGTACGTGCCAGCATCGCATCCATAGTAGGCACGTAATCAGCGGCTATCAGAGTTTTACTAATGAGCATGTCGTTTAGAGGTTGCGGGGCGTTTTGCATGAGCGTGGTGGTCTTATATTGTCAGGTTGAAAGATATTGATTGCTAGGGTTTAGTGTAGCAGTTTTAGAGCAGCTCACCCAAAACTATCTTTTATTCCGCTTATCCTCTTTTGCTGTATATTTAATGGATATGAGTCTCCGTATGAAATATAAAAGCAGACTGATAAAAAACTTTAATATCAGGATGTTAATGGCTGATTCAATATAAAGACAGTACAAACCCAGCGGTCCATTTAATATGCTGTTCATTGATCAATCGATGCGCTACATTAAAGTATAATGAGTGGTAACTTATTCATATTTTTAGCCAAAAACTTCTATAAAGAGAATTTCCTGCCTAGAAATATCGTTTTTTTTGCCCAATTTAACTTAATGATGCAAGTACCAACATTAGCATCCATGCCCAACCAGTACCCATGCCCATGTTTATGACAAGGAAGATAAATGACAAACGACGGCCAAGACTATCAAGATTTAACGCCAGCCGAGACGGATGCTATACAAAAACAAGCAGGCCAAGCACAAGCACGTAGTATTGCCAATACCATTGACGAGATGCAAACACAGTTTTTATATTTAAAAAAATTGAGTCGCACGCAACCTATCAATGATTGGGGTACGCGCGAAACTCAGCTGGATAATTTAGAAGTGATGCTGAGCGATAATCAAGAAAGTTTTGCCAAAGCCATCAGTGCCGACTTTGGCTATCGCAGCGAATCAGAAACGCAGTTTGCTGAGCTGTTTCCGAGCTTCACTGGTATCAGTCATGCCAAAAAGCATGGCAAAAAATGGATGAAAACCCAGCGTGTTTCTATTTCTGCGCTGTATATGCCCGCTCATAATGAAATCCAGCCACAGCCGCTAGGTGTAGTCGGTATCATAGTGCCTTGGAATTATCCATTGTATTTGGCCATTGGCCCCATGATCGACGCGCTCACGGCGGGTAATCGCGTCATGATTAAAATGAGCGAGGCAGCACCGCAATTTGCGCAAACGTTTGCCAATGCGATTGCTCGTTACTTTTCACCAGATATGGTTTGTGTGGTGTTGGGCGAGGTAGATATCGCGGCCGCATTTAGCGAGCTGCCTTTTGATCATCTGCTTTATACTGGCTCAACTGCAGTGGGTAGAAAGATCATGGCAGCAGCAGCGCCCAACTTGACGCCAGTGACCCTTGAGCTTGGCGGTAAGTCACCCGTGATCGTGCTGGACGATGCTCATTTAGAAATGGTGGTCAATCGTGTGATGATGGGTAAAACACTGAATGCAGGTCAAACCTGTATCGCACCCGACTACGTGTTGGTTCAACGCCAGCATCATGATCAGTTTATTCATTTGGCAAAAGAGTGGATGAAAAAACACTATCCCCATATTGAAAACAATGCTGATTATTCGCGCATTATCAATGGCGAACAATTTAAGCGTGTCAAAGGCTATCTGGATGCGCTATCAGGCGGTGAGATTTACCCACTGACGGACGCTGAGTCCAATATTGAAACGCGCTTTATGCCGCCTGTTATTGTGAGTGATCCCGCTCCTGATAGTGAGGTAATGCAGGAAGAAATCTTTGCACCAATTTTACCGCTTGTGCATTACGAAACGCTGGATGAGGCGATTCACTTCGTCAACGCACGTCCACGACCATTGGCGTTATATGTCTTTGGGGATAACCATACTGGTATAGAAAAGGTGCGTAACCAGACGGTATCAGGTGGTCTGTGTATCAATGAGGTGATCATACATGTTGCACAGCATGACCTACCATTCGGCGGAGTCGGCGAGTCGGGTACGGGTGCCTATCATGGCAAAGCCGGATTTGAACGCCTCAGCCACATGAAGCCAATCTTTGTCCAAAATAAACTCAACGGTCTGAATCTACTGTTGCCGCCTTACGGAGGATTGTTTAAAAAGGCCATGGCGCTGTTTTTGAAGTAAGTGTTTTTGAAGTAAGTATTTTTAAAAGCATTGTTTTGACGTGTATTATTTGGATCAATTGTTATCGCTTCTGTGTTTTGCCAAAGCCATGATAAGTAATAGCACCCACTCAGCTGGGTGCTATTTTTTTGTGCAAAAATAAAGACTTAGTAAACTCTTGAATATCTAAGACGGTTCATTCAGTACTGTTCTATATGTGTTACAGTTTAAAAACGGGTATTAACAATTGGGGAATAATTATCTATTATCAGTCTTATAAATTGACAAAATTCACAGGAAGTAAAAGTATCTGTAAAAGTGAGTTTAAGTGGACAGTTTATAGAGATGTCAAAGATAAATTAGACCTGATTAATTCAGATAATTTCGATAAAAATCGATAATGTTAATACTGACGTTAGCGCTCATATCAATAATAAATAGGACAGAACATGCGCCAATGGATTGCCTTGAGTTTACTGTGTATGAGTGCGCTGTTACTGCCTGTATCAGCGTCCGCCGCTTGTGATTCGCCTATCAAGTTTGGCGCGCTAACGTGGGAGAGTGGGCAGTTCATTACTGGCGTACTCAAATATATCACTGAAGATGGCTATAATTGTGAGATAGAGGAAGTGCCCGGTGCAGGACCGGCGCTTGAAACGGCCTTGTCACAAAACGATATCCAAATTATTGGTGAACAGTGGATTGGACGCTCTCCAATCATGGAAAAAGCCATCGAGCAAAATAAAGTGGCAGTGATTGGCGATACGCTAAAAGGCGGTGCCACTCAAGGCTGGTATGTCCCAAAATACGTCTTAGAAGATAACCCTGGTTTGCGTAGCTATCAAGACTTGCCCAAATACGCTGATCTTTTTAAAGATCCTGAAAACCCCGGTAAATCTCGTTTTATGAACTGCCCATCGGGTTGGGCGTGTGAAGTCTTTAATACGCGTCTACTCGAAAATACAGGGTTAGGCAGCATTTTTAATAATGCTCACCCTGGCACTGGGGCGGCACTTGATGCCGAAATTGCCTCCGCGTTTGAGCAGCGTAAACCCTTATTATTTTATTACTGGCAGCCCACGGGCCTAATGGCGAAATATGATTTTGCACCATTGGCGTTTCCTGATTATGATGACGCTTGTTGGCAGGATTTGTTACTTGCTGATGGCACAGCTGATTGTGTCTCTGGATTTCCCGTTTCACCATTAGGCATTGCAGCATCGACCCCATTTAATGAGAATAATCCAGAGTTGGCAGAGGCCTTTAAAAAAGTGCAATTCACCTCTGATGAGCTCAATGGGGCTATTTTGGAGATGAGTGAAACCAAACGCAGCGGAGACGAACAAGCATTAGTGTTCTTACGTGAACACCCCGATATTTGGCAATCATGGTTATCTGATGAAGCCGCGACTAACCTTGCCAAAAAACTGGGTATCAGTCTGACAGGAGCCGCTGTCATTGATTCTACAGCTGTGAGCGATAATGCATCGGGCTGGTCAAAAAGCTTTCCTTTATGGTCACTTGAGACACCACTTAATAATACGTTAGCAAGCGTCGTCCAAAATTACGGTGATGTGTTTCGTACCGTCAGCCACTTGGCATTGACCTATTTATTACTTCCTATTGAACGTCTATTAACGATTATTCCACCTTGGGTGATTATCGCGCTTGTGACGGTATTGGCTTGGTTTGGGGTACGCAAAATTTGGTTTGCGCTGGCATGCGGTGCAGGGCTGTTTTTAATTGGCGCGTTTGGATTGTGGGGCGCGTTGATCGATACTTTGGCATTGCTCATCGTATCGGTACTGGTCACGGTGGTAATTGGTATTCCCATTGGTATTGCTATGTCCGGCAGTAAGTGGCTTCGTAGGATTGTCACTCCTATATTGGATGTGATGCAGACTATGCCAAGCTTTGTCTATCTGATTCCCGTCTTGATGTTATTTGGTATTGGTAAGGTGCCTGCGCTGTTTGCCACCATTGTTTATGCATTGCCACCGCTCATACGTCTAACTATGCTCGGCATTACGCAAGTGAATCATGAAATGGTAGAAGCAGGGCGCTCATTTGGTAGTACGCATTTACAGCTGCTTATTTGGATCAAGTTACCACAAGCGCTACCGAGCATTATGGCAGGTATTAACCAAGCAGTAATGATGTCGCTTGCTATGGTAGTGTTGGCCTCGATGATTGGTGCGCCCGGCCTTGGCGAAGATGTATTGCAATCAATACAGACTCTCAATATCGGTCAAGGCTTACAAGCAGGTACAGCGATTGTGATTGTTGCAATCATCATTGACCGTATTACGCAAGCATTTGGTCAAGGCAAGCGTGCGCGTCAAAAAACCATTGATGCCCGTAAACGTCCGATTGGTTAATGATTGGTTTGATGGTAAAAGCAACACAAGTAGTAATATAAGTGACGTTAATTAACCGATGCCCAAAATAGCATATAACAAACCGCGCCCATAGCGAGAACCCTGATGAATCATATCCAGTTAGAAAATATCAGTAAGATTTATAATGCTAGCAGCTCGCAAGCACAGTCCGCATTGGCGTTGTTAGAGCAAGGGATGGACAGTGTTAAAGTAAAAGAGCAAACGGGCTATTCAGTTGGGCTTTACAATATCAACCTGACAGTTAAAGCAGGCGAGCTACATTGTATTATGGGACTATCAGGCTCTGGCAAATCGACATTAATACGTCACATCAATCGCCTGATTGATCCAACCAGCGGCAAAATATGGGTCGATACGACTATTAACGCAAAACGATCTACCAAAGTAGACCATTCTACCGCTAATACACAGTCACCAACTATTCACTCAACTAATCCCCAAACGCCTGTTGCTACTACAGAATTTCCCAACGCTGAGGCCAGTCATTCTGCTATTGATATATTGGAGCTGAACGACAAAGAGCTGCAACAGTATCGCCAGCAAACTGTCAGTATGGTGTTTCAACATTTTGGCTTGGTACCGCACATGACCGTCATACAAAACGTGGCTTACGGTTTACGGGTGCGAAAAATGAGTATCAAGTCGCGACATGAAGTGGCTCGGCACTGGCTGAATGAAGTTGGTCTCACAAATTTGGAGCATAGCTACCCTGATGAGTTATCAGGCGGGATGCAGCAGCGAGTTGGTTTGGCACGCGCCTTGGCGACCGACAATCCTATCTTGTTAATGGATGAGGCATTTTCCGCACTTGATCCACTTATCCGTGCTCAATTGCAGGATCAGTTGCTAGAGTTACAAGACCGTTTGAATAAAACCATTGTTTTTATTACCCATGATATCGACGAAGCCATCAAAGTAGGGCAGCGTATCAGTATTTTAAATGGCGGACGATTGATACAGACGGGGACGCCTAACGATCTGCGTCACAATCCTGCTGATGATTATGTGGCACAGTTTATGAGTGCCAAAAACGGATAGAACTCTTTTTATGACTGTGTTTCATACTCGTGCTTTTATCATTATTTTCTATTATTTAAGCAAGCGGTAATTCTAGAAAAACTGACTGGTATGAATAAATATAAACACTGAACTCATTGTTTTTTTTCAATTTATCACTATATAAGTCATTATGAGTATAGAGTGAACGCCTCATTATCCTTCTTCTATATCGCTACTCTTACTATGTTGTTAAATAAGTGTAGCAATGAATTATTACTATTAAAATCAGATCCATCACCGATGTATACTATTAAGATGCTCTAATACACTCCAACTTATATTCTCACAGTGCCATCATATATAAGCTTTCTGCTGAACCATTTTTTAAATCCATTATCTGGTTGTCTTTGTTATCAAAAAAGGCAACAGTGACCGTTTGTAATTAGACAGTTTACAACTAGATATAAGGCCACAAGACTTCGTGAAAAGGACCTATCATGCCACATAAAAAGAGTCGCAATAACAACCGTAGAGATGTCAAAGCACTAACGACAAGCTCATCGCGTTGGTTCAAAAACGCCACTACGTTTGGCGTGACGACCGTATTGAGTGCAGGAGTATTGCTTGCTTGTGGTCAAATGAGCAACGCCGACAATAACACGAGCAGCAATACGGGCAAGCAAAAAAGTGATGAGATCAGCTCTCGTGACATGTTGCCCTCTGATATGCTCAAACAGATGCAGGCATTGCCACAGTTGACCCAAGGTTTGGGAGACACGGGCGCCGCCGTCATTGATACCAATAAACCAACGTTGGTGAAATTTTGGGCGAGCTGGTGTCCGCTTTGTTTAGGGACGCTAGAAGAGACGGAGACGTGGCGAAAAGATCCTAAATTTGCGGATTTAAATGTGGTTACGGTAGCAAGTCCTGGTCACCTCAATGAAAAAGAAGACGGTGAGTTTAGTACGTGGTATGCAGGCGTTCAAGCGGATTATCCAAAACTTCCAGTACTGTCTGATCCATCAGGCAAGCTGATTGAAAAGCTTGGCGTGCAGGTTTATCCAAGCTGGGCTATCCTCGATAAAAAAGGCAATTTGGTTCACTTGGTCAAAGGCAATCTCAGCGCTGAACAAGCTTATGCACTCGCTGAAAATGCCAACAACGATTTTGCTGAGCTTAAATCTGGCAACGCGAAGCCTGCAAACGCGCAAGCACTGGATAACAACAATAAGATTGAAACCATCAAGCAAAAAGATGGCGTTTACTATAATGACAAAGGTAAACCAATTAACACGCGCTCAATCTATTTGGCAGGCGGCTGTTTCTGGGGCGTAGAAGCTTATATGGAGCGGGTCGATGGCGTCATCGATGCCGTATCGGGTTACGCCAATGGCGATACGGCCAATCCAAGCTATGAGCAAGTGATTCGTGGTTCAGGCCATGCTGAAACGGTCAAAGTGACCTATGATGCCGATAAAATCGACTTAGATACGGTCTTAAAATACTACTTCCGCGTTGTTGATCCGACCAGCTTAAACAAGCAAGGCAATGATCGCGGCGTCCAGTACCGTTCAGGCATTTACTATACCGACAATGAAGATAAAGCGGTTATCGATGCTGCCCTTCAACGAGTGCAGAGTCAGTATAAGCAAAAAGTTGTGGTCGAAAATGAAGCGCTAGACAATTTCTATGTAGCAGAAGCTTATCATCAAGATTATTTGGCTAAAAATCCAAATGGCTACTGTCATATCGATTTGAGTCTTGCCGCTGACAAACCTGAAGGCACTGCCCGTGCTAAACTTGCTCCCGTCAACACCGTTGCTGAAGCGTTAGATCCCAAGCGTTATGCAAATTTTGATAAAGGGGCGCTTAAAAATACCTTGACCAAAGCCCAGTACAACATCACGCAAGATGCGGGTACAGAGCGTGCGTTTAGTCATGAATATGATGACTTATTTGCGCCTGGGATTTATGTGGATGTGGTAAGCGGCGAGCCTCTATTTTTATCGACCGATAAGTATCAGTCGGGTTGTGGCTGGCCAAGCTTTACCAAGCCGATTGACATGCAAGTGATTACTCAGCATCAAGATAAGGCATTTAATATGGTGCGTACTGAGGTACGCTCGCGAGTAGCGGATTCGCATCTTGGGCATGTATTCCCTGATGGTCCAAAAGATCGTGGCGGCTTGCGTTATTGTATCAATGGTGGGGCGCTACAGTTTATACCTGTTAGTGTGATGCCGCAGTCGGGCTACGCGCCTTTGGTTAAGCTGGTTAAGTCGTAGTTGTATTGATATTCCATTTATCTACTATAAAATAGATGTAGGGCTACTGGGATAAATTCTACGCAGCCTCTGTCTGCGCAGGCACAGCAAGCAAGGAAAATTTGTTTCAGTTGCCCGGTATAGTATTTATTCTTATTTTATTTAACACTTCCTAGATAAGTCGACAAAAAAGACGTTAAGAGTTTTCTTAGCGTCTTTTTTTGTTTTTAATTTTCAACCATATTTTGATAGAAATTTTTAACAATCGTAGTAATTTTGCTGCGATCAAGCGTGAACTCTGCAATCAGCTACAAACTTCGCTATACTTAACGGTTTATTAATTACTTACTATTGGTGAGTACACTTTTTATCGTTCCCATATTGATGTCGCTTGGAGTGTTAGGTGACGTTTATATCTTATCTTTGCGTTTTTCAAGGCCATCGTATGTCCGTTACCTATACCCCTATTATTACCTCGTTACTTGATAACGACTTATATAAATTCACCATGCTTCAAGCCATGTTGCATCAATTTCCGCAGACACACGGTGTTTATCGGTTTCGCTGTCGTAACAACGCAGATACGATCTATCCATTGGCTGATATAAAAGAACAACTCGAAAAGCAGCTAGACAGTTTGTGTGAGCTGCGTTTTTTAGAAGATGAATTAACGTATTTGCGCAGTTTGCGCTTTATGCGTTCGGATTTTGTAGATTATTTGGAGTTATTTAAACTAAAGCGCCGATTTATTACTGTTAGTACTGACGATAAAGGTCGCTTGTTTATTGATATTGAAGGGCCAATGATTCAGGCCATGTTCTTTGAGGTCTTTGTTCTCTCTATTGTTAATGAACTCTATTTCACAGCATTATCAGATGCAGGCGTTATCGAAGAAGGTCAGCGCAGACTAGATGATAAAGTCGCTTTATTGCATCATTATGCAGCAGAACAAGCAAAAGAAGGTCCTGATACGCCTCAGTTTATCGTTGCAGATTTTGGTACCCGTCGTCGATTTAGTAAAGCGTGGCAAGCACATGTAGTCGAAACGTTATACAAGGCAGAACCAAATATCATAAGAGGCACCTCCAATGTTTATTTGGCTAAAACGCTGGGCATGACGCCGATTGGTACGATGGCGCATGAGTTTATGCAAGCCTTTCAAGCCCTAGACGTGCGTCTACGCGATTCACAAAAAGCGGCGCTTGAAGCGTGGGTACATGAATATCGTGGAGATTTGGGGATTGCGCTGACCGATGTCGTTGGGATGGATGCGTTCTTACGTGATTTTGATTTGTATTTTGCCAAGCTTTTTGATGGCCTGCGTCATGACAGTGGTGACCCTTATGTTTGGGGTGATAAGGCCATTGCTCATTATAAGAAATTAAAGATAGATCCCAAAACCAAGATTCTAACCTTTAGTGATGGCCTAACACTTGAAAAGGCGTGGGAGCTGCATCACTATTTCCACGGCCGTATTAGAACCAGCTTTGGTATTGGCACTAATTTGACCAATGACATGGGTATCACGCCGATTAATATCGTTCTAAAATTGGTTGAGTGCAATGGACAACCCGTTGCAAAACTGTCTGATAGCCCTGGCAAGACCATGATCAACAATGATACGTATCTTGCCTATCTGCGCCAAGTGTTTGAGGTTGATGAACCTGAATAGACAGCTTGTTTAACTTTTTAGCTATCACCACTCTCGGTTTTATTTTCTTCAGCAAAAGCAGCATCTAACGCCTGTTGTACGGCATTAATACGAGTTTCGCAAACACGGTAAGCAGCAATAGATTCTTCAACCGTGGTCATAAGATTGTCGATATCAGGCTCGTCTTGCTGCTGTAGTTCAGTGGCATTGGTTTTTAGAATATCATAAGCTGCCTTAAAGGTTTTTGGAGCGGCTTTTTTACGTTTGCGAGTAGAGGTTGTCATAGTAAGTCCTGATTTTTGGAGTATTTAAAACAAAGGGTCAATAAAAGCTAAATGGTTGTTAAAGCAAATAGGTTGGTCAAATCGTTCAGTGAACAATACTTAGCAAAGCGTCTATGCGTCTATGGCATTTTTATCTCTATAATTTGTGCTTTTGCTTTGCCATCCTTTAAGACGATATGAATGGTCTGATTGGGATAAAGTTGGCTGCTACTGGTCAGTATTTGCTTCTCGTTTTGATCCGTGAGCATAGTGTAGCCCTGTTCAAGCACGCGAGAAGGCCTGTGCAATAGCACAATATCACGCAGATGCTCACTGTTGCGTTGCGCTTGTACCAGCTGTTGCTGCGTGTTCTTGCGAATGGTATTTTGATGATTTTTACCAGCCGTCGTCGCGACGGATAACTGCTGATACGCAGCGTCTTTAATCTGCTTGTAACGCTCAGTGGTTTGTCTGGCGGCTTGCTTTACTTGGCGCTGGGCACTTTGCTCGATACTCCGCCACGCATAGCTGCTGTCTTTTTGCAGTGCAGTCAGTTGACCAATCGTCTGTGATTGTACTTGGCTTAGCTGGCGTGTGGCTTGTTGTTCCGCCATCGTGAGTTGACGCTGCGCGGTTTGCTTAATTTGCGCTTGATATTGCAGCGTCTGAGTGATCAGTTGTGCCAAATGACTCATGATCGCCGCTATGACTTTTGAGGGCGTATCAAAGCTAGTGTGCGCCACTTCATCCAAGATGACTTTATCACGCTCGTGTCCAATACCGACCCAGACGGGAACAGGCTGCTCAGCCACTAAGGCGGCAAGCTCGTAATCGTTAAGATACGCCAAATCGCCCACCGCCCCGCCGCCGCGTATAATCACTAATAAGTCTGGTAGACGCTGGTAGGTCTCGTAAAACTGCTGCTGAGCACTGACAATGGCTTGACGTATTTCAGCGGGCGCATGATTGCCCTGAAACGTCGCGTTATGGTAATGAAAGTGGCAGGCTCCCGTATTGGCTAAGCGATTGGCATCGGCTTGAAAATCTCCCAGACCAGCGGCTTTTTCAGGAGCGATGACTAAGACATGCTCGATATCAAAGGGCGCTTGCAGTTGCTGATTAAGATGCAGCAAGCCTTCACCCGTCAAGCGATCAACCATTTGTGCATATTGGCGTGCCAAATCACCCAAAGTATAGCTGGGATCAATGTCTTCGATGGTAAGCGAGAAGCCATATTGCGGATGAAACCCTGCTGATACTTTGAGTAATACCGTCAAATCGCGATCAAGAGGCATCCCAGTTGCCCGCTCAAACTTTGCTAAGACGCGAGTAGCTTTAAAACGCCACAAGTTACCACGGCAGCTGGCAACGACTTTGCCATCGTCGTCTTTTTCTGCCAATTCAAAATAGTAGTGCCCACCTTTGCTCGATAAATTGCGAATCTCGGCCTTTACCCATACACGGTGGTCAAAGGTTTGTTTGATAACCATCTCAACCGCTGACAGGTAATCGCTTAAACGCAGAACGGTGTCTTCCAAATGATCTTCTTGTTCAGCCAGTTCGGCTTCTAAGGTCGCCAAGTCTTTGGCAGGTGCCAATACTTTCGCTTGTTTGACATTTGAGAGATTGGGTTTGCGCATAGTAGTAGACCACGTAAATAAAGCTGAGAAATGGTTTAGGACGTAAGCAACTGATGAGAACAGATGCAATCCTAGAGGCAGTAGTTTACCTCAAAAGCACACGTACAAAAAGCAAAGCCAACAAGTAGCGCGAGAATATTTCACGCAAACTGGTTGGCTTTGCAGTATTCAACAAGTGTCAGATCAAGCAGTATCAAACCAAGGGTCTCTGTTAAAGATCTTTAACCGATGCCGCTTGCGTACTTATATAATCAATTCCTATTACTGGCAACGGAAATTAATCATGTACTCATAATCGTCTTTACGTGATAAGTCAGGTGAGCCAGTACCAAAAATTGAGCCGACGACGGCACCTACTTGACCAACCATACGTCCAGTACGCTCATCTAAAATACCATTATATTTGGTAGTGTCATTGACGATAATAACCTGTTTGCTGCGGCAAGTTTTTTGCGCGCTATCGATAGCATTTTGTTGGGCTTTCACTTTGGTATCGGCGATGCCAGTGGTTTCATAAACAGAATTGGCACGTTGGATCACAGGTGATGCAGGCGTGGTTTGACAGGCACTCAAAGCAAGAGCAGCGGCTAACGTGGCCGTTAAGGTAGCGGTTTTATTAAAAGTAATCATGAATGGTTCCTGATGTTAGCAAATTGAAAGGGTTGGTAAATTGAGATAAGACTATACTATCTGCGGGATGACAGCGATCAATAGGTCTTGTTATGATCGGTACAAGCTGAATCTAACCCATTCATGCAGTGAGTGTCTAGGCGGTTATTGTGTTCTAAATTGTCTAGCGCTTTACTATTGATCAGTGATATTGACACAGCAAATCACTTGAAATATAAACCATATCTAGGATAATTGACGGATTCATTCTTAATTAGTAAGTAACGTTATGCAATTAATTCCTGCGCCTGCTGGCGTGCTCGAAGTTGACGCGCTATGGCAACAAAACAATCCCTGTGATCCAAACACTGATACCGTGGCGCTCCTTTGCCATCCCAATCCGTTATTTGACGGTACGATGAACAATAAAGTGGTCACGACCATGTACCGCTTTGCCCGTGATAGCGGTATGCACGTGATACGTTTTAACTTCCGCGGTGTGGGTCAGTCAACGGGCGAGCATGATTATGCCGAAGGTGAAGTAGTGGATGCCATGACCGTGCTACAATGGATTGCTGAACAAACCAATGCGCGCAAGCTATGGCTGGGTGGTTTTTCTTTTGGTGGTTATGTGACGGCACGGGTAGCTGAACAGGTGCTCGAAGCGTCTCATATATGGGGCACCAGTGATTTTGAAATTGCTAAAATCGCCCTTATCGCGCCTTCTATCGAAAAAAACGACAGTAGCGATCTACAATTGCCAGTAGATAAGACTTTTGAGATTTATGGCAATGCAGATGAAGTCATTGCGCCTGAGAATATGCAGGCATTTGCCGAACGCTTAGGCATTGCTGTCAGCGTTGTGGATGGTGCTGGGCACTTTTTTCATGGTCGATTGTCAGAGCTAAAAGGATTATTAGAAAAACACAGTTTTGATAGTCAGAGCTAGGGCGTGTCCTCAATTCAATCGATAGTCCTCTAAATGGGCTAAAAATGGCTAAATTTTGCCAAACTGCGTCAAATAGCTGGTTAATATCTCGATATTATCTTCGCTATTTTTCTTGTTTGACGGCAATTTATCTCATTTTTATCACCATTTTTAAAATGAGGACACGCCCTAGTTTTACTGAGATGGTTTTATCTTGATAAGATGAGCCAAAACCACTCCCTTATTTACCATTTATTTTATCTAACGATGAGTCGTATTATGAGTTTATCTCCATTGCAACGTTACGAGCAAGCCATCAGTACGGATGACTTTACTCACGATGAGCAGCAATTTAAAGCCATGAGCTATCTTGATGAGATATATCATCAGCTCATCAATAGCGCGCCGCAAAAGAAAGGTTTTTTTAGCTTTTTGAAGTCCAAACCAACGGCACCAAAAGGGTTGTATATGTGGGGCGGGGTGGGCCGCGGTAAAACATGGATGATGGACATGTTTTATGATTCTTTGACAATTGAGCGCAAGATGCGCCTGCATTTTCATCATTTTATGCAGCGTGTACATCAAGAGCTTCATAAGCTACAAGGTGAAAGTGATCCACTCGAAAAAGTCGCTGATATTATCCATGAAGAAGCCGTCATTATTTGTTTTGATGAATTCTTTGTGTCTAATGTTTCTGACGCCATGATTTTAGGTGATCTATTTACGATGCTGTTTAATCGCGGTATTACCTTGGTTGCCACCTCAAACATTGAGCCTGCAGGACTCTACAAAGATGGCTTGCATCGTGATCGCTTTTTGCCAGCCATTGCGGAGGTTGAGCGTCAT
Source organism: uncultured Gammaproteobacteria bacterium (assembly GCA_963744895.1). GTDB lineage: Bacteria > Pseudomonadota > Gammaproteobacteria > Pseudomonadales > Moraxellaceae > Psychrobacter. The sequence continues at coordinate 464,320 of CAVUUW010000002.1, read as the reverse complement.
ACCACGGTTATGAATATCGACTCTGGTATTGACTATCGTCTGCGTGTTTTGCAGCAAGCGGAATTGTATGAAGCGCCTCTGACCAAAGCCAATCACCATTGGTTGGCCAACCGTTTTGCCAGCTTGTCCAACAATCAAAAAATCAGTAACGCGCCCATCACTATTAATGGTCGTGAGATCAAAGTTAATGCTCGCACAGAAGACATTTTATTTTGTGATTTCCGTCATCTATGTATGGAGCCTCGTTCTGCGTCTGATTTTATTGAGATCGCTAAGCAGTTCAATACGGTGCTAGTCAATTCAGTACCAGCGCTAGATGATGATTTGCGTGACCCGACGCGCCGCTTTATTTACTTGGTTGATGAGTTTTATGATCGCCGAGTGAAGCTGCTGGTTCGAGCCGAACAATCGATATTGGATTTGTATCAAGGAGAGAAGCTGGCGTTTGAGATTGAGCGTACGCGTTCACGCTTGCTTGAGATGCAGTCAGAAGATTATTTACGGATGGCACATCGTATTGAAGACGCCGCATGATACGTCACTCTTAGATTTAATGATTCAAACCGAATGTCTAATACACATTCGGTTTGTAGCCTTTTTTCAATGAGTAGCCTGCAAAGCAATATTTTATATATAAGACAACAGCGACAAATAATAATAAACAAGGAACGATAATGACGGTACTCAATGACAATAATGAACAGCAGAATGACAAAAATTTCGTAACGGATAATGACACTATCGATACTGCTGACAGTTTGATAGGTTGGATTAATTCAAGACGTAGTATGGGCAATTTGAACGCACCAGCACCAACGCGTACCCAAATTGAATCAGCGATCGAATGTGCTGCAACCGCGCCCGATCATAAAAAGCTGCGCCCATGGCGTTTTATTGTGACAGAAGGTGATGCACGTCATGAGCTGGGTCGCGCTTTGGTCGAAGCGGCTCAAGCAAAGGCAAAGCAAGAAGGCGAGGTGTTGTCCGAAAAAAATATTAAAAAAACTCAATCGATGCCATTACGTGCGCCGCTTATCATCACAGTCGTTACCAAAATGACAGCCCACAAAAAAGTGCCGCCTTTTGAGCAAATGCTTAGTGCTGGTTCGGCAGTACAAAATCTTATTTTAGCGTTAAAGGCACAAGGATTCAGTACCGTATGGCGCACTGGGCTGCTGTGTAACGAACCCGCTGTCAAAGCTTATTTTGATGTCGGGCCAGATGATTATGTGACGGCTTTTGTTTATACTGGTACCAGCCCTAAAAAAGAGGCCGCGCGCAAGCCTATCGATATCGAGCCGTTAGTACGATTTGAGTCCTAATATAGCTGGGTACTGTGTATTGAACACGATTGCTTTTTAAAAAGACAGTGCGTGTTAGTAGACAAATCATGATAAATTACTAACAATTAGTCAGTCAATATGGATAAGAGAACATGACCAGCCCTGATAATAGCAATAAAGACATGAATAATGACGAGAGTGTGACAGATAAAAATGCATCTGAGAAACAAAACAGTCTGCTGGTCGGTCTCATCGAACGGGCGACCAAATCAGGTATTGGTCGTAAAAAACTGAATCCAAGCGCGGTAGAATCAGCGGTTGCCAAGAACATGGCTGAGATTCATAGCAATCCTACAAAACTGCGTTTGGCATTTTTGGGTGGTGGTAGTTTTGGCACCGCAATGGCCAACTTGGCTGCAAGAAACGGTTGTGATACCACGCTGTGGGTACGCAATAAACGTACCGTAAAAGCAATGGTCAAAACCCAAACCAATAAAAAATACTTGCCAGGTTATAAACTGGATGATCGTTTAAAATATAGCCATGACTTAGCGGCATCTGTAAAAGACAAGGATATCGTTTTTATTGCTGTGCCGGGCTTGGCCTTTAGAGAAACCTTAAAAAATATCGCGCCCTTTATCAGCGGACAGTCTATTGTTTCATTGACCAAAGGCATGGAAAAAGATACGTTTGCTTTAATGAGCGATATTATTAAAGATGAGCTACCAGAAGTGAATTTTGGTGTGATGTCAGGGCCAAATTTGGCCATAGAGATCATGAAAAACATGCCTTCTGCCACGGTCATTGCCAGCGAGTCTGAGCCACTGCGTCATGCCGTACAAGCCGCGCTACACAGTGCCTTTTTTCGCGTGTTTGCCAGTGATGATGTAAAAGGTGTCGAGCTGGGCGGGGCGCTCAAAAATATTTATGCGATTGCAATGGGAATGGCAGCTGCTTATGATGTCGGTGAGAACACCAAAGCGATGATATTGACACGCGCCTTGGCAGAAATGAGTCGTTTTGGCGTAGAAGCAGGTGCAAATCCTCTTACATTCTTAGGATTATCAGGCGTTGGTGATTTATATGCGACCTGTAGCTCAGAGTTGAGTCGCAATTACCGTATCGGTAATATGCTTGGTCGTGGTATGAATATTGATGCCGCTGTAAAAAAACTGGGTCAAACCGCTGAAGGCGTCAATACCATTCAGCAAGTGCACGAAAAAGCCACCAAAGAAGGCATTTATATGCCCATCACTCATGCATTATACGCAGTTATTTATGAAGACAAAGCTGCCTTAGGGGTTGCGCTGCATTTGATGGAGGCGGGCTTCCGTAGTGATGTTGAGTTTGTGATGGCGCATGACCACAGCAACGCAGCGTTAACGGCTCATATGAAAACGTCAAGCGATGATACTGAAGACCAGAAAGACGATGAAGACCGTAAAAAATAAAGAGTATGAGTAGGGCACTGTCTTCCGTTATCTTACCGCGCAGTTACGTTATGAGGCTGAGCAGTTATGAGAGTTAGTAATATTAAACCCTTTACTCACAAGCTATACCAAAAAACCTGAACTCAAAAGAAGTAGAACAAGGACGGTTATGAAAATTATATTAGTACGTCATGGTCAAGCAGAAGACGAGACGCGGCCAGATAGTGCCCGTCAGCTGACTGACTTTGGTAAGCAGCAAGCGGCGCAAACTGCTGAATATTTGACGACTCACTATCAGCCCGACCGTTTTTTGGTGAGTCCTTATGACAGAGCGCAGCAAACATTGGCAGAATTCCAAGCGCGCGCGCCAGACGTGCCGTCATCAGTACAGGACAATATCACGCCAGCGGATGATGCCCGTCAGGCTTTAATAGACATTGGTAAGGTAGAAGCACAGTGTTTGGTTGTGGTGTGTCATATGTCTATTGTCGCTCATATTGCGGGGCTGTTGACAGGCGATTATCCAGAGTCGTTCTCTTTAGCGGAAGCGCGTGTCTTTGAGATGGATTTTGTCATGAGCGGTATGGCAACCGAGATTAATCGTTTTGTACCTGATCAGCCATAATAGGTATGACAGACAATAGTAAGCACGACGAACAACCTTACTTTTATAATAGCATCAACGATTGAGGACATGCTTAGTGTTACATGTTTGGTTACGAGCGCAGCATAGCCCACTAGCTGTCTGGCATGATGATATACAGAAATGGCAATCAGTCGAAGGATGGCAGCAGCTGCAAGCTATTTATGGCAATTATAAGGCCAATGCTTCTAAAACCCTGTGTCTTTACTTTCCCTCAAGCCATGTTTTACAGGTAGATACTGAATTAAATGCTGTTCAGCTAAAGCAGCTGGGCAATACTGGCAAGCAATATTTATTCGAAGATATGTCGCTCACGCCCATTGAGCAATTGGCGATTCGACAACTCAGTCACGCTGATCATCATCAGCTCTATGCACTGGCGCAAAACGATATCGAGTCATGGCAGCAAAGCGCCAAACTTGCTGGTATGACAATAGTGGCGCTACTCCCTGATTTTTTATTGTTACCAACGCCAGAAGAGGGCGCAGGTCAGCAAGTGACTCTGTATCAAGATACGCAAACCATGCTACTACGCCAATCCTTACGCCAAGGCATGGCCGTCAGTTATCTGCCGTTGATTTTTGAGCGCTTCCCGCATTTAAATGAAGTGAATGTCATACCGCCCATCGAATCCTTAGATGAAGCGACCAGTCTGTCTGCCAACAACACTTTTTCGGACACGCTCAGTCATCTTAAAAGTGACAGTGATGACCTAGAACCTATTAACAGTAAACACCAACAGCCCGCAACGCCTCATGATTTTATGGCGCAAACGTCAGCCCTGATTGCTGAGCAGCAGTTGCTATTGACCACATTGGCAACGACGCCAAGACCCGTTGACAACCCTGATCGCCATGCGTTGAATTTCTTTATTAAGTCAACCGACTCACAAGTCTCGCCATATTTGCGTGTCGCCATGATGGTGGCATTATCAGCCTTAGTGCTACAAATGGCGACTGATGCTGTGCAATGGTACCAGTATAATGAGGCAGCGACAGCAACCAAAAGCGAAGTTGCTAAGCAGTATCAGTCTTGGTTTGCTGATGAACCGTTGAGCGCCCGTACAAAGCTGCAAGTGCAATTACAGCCAAAACTGCGTAGTGACAGTCAAGCATCAAATGCCCATATGGCAACGTTAGCTCGAATATCGCCTTTGATCAAACAATCCTCATTGCATGCGCAAGAACTGGTGATGCAGCCATCGTCGCTTAGCTTTATCTTGATTGCGCCTAACCGTAATAGTCTTGATCAGTTTATGAGTACGCTAGTAGCGCAAGGAATGAATGCCAAGCTTGAGCAAGTAACTGGTAGCGAACAGGAGCAATTTAGTGGTCAAATTATTGTAAATGTCGCAGCAGATAATCCTGCTGAAAGCAGTGCTTTAGAAAATAATGGTACGCAAGCGGATACAGCGGCGTCATAATCTATTAGCCATTCAAGTCATGGCAAAAGGTCAGAAAATGAAACGATTAAAACGCCGAGTCAAATTGAGTAAAGCGAGTCCTGATATCAGTAGTAGTATTGAAAATCATGTACTAACAACGCTGATGGATCGCTCTCAAAGTGTTTTTTCTACGCGTTGGCAGTCGCTGTCTTCACGTGATCAGTTGGCGTTGGCTATATTGCTGGCTTTTTTACTATTATTTGTTGGTGGCTACGGTGGTTATAGTATTCATCAGGGAGCAAGTAAGAGTAAGAATGAGTATCAAGCGCAAGTGGCAGATTACTTTTGGTTGCGTGCCCAAGCCAGTAATATTGATAGTAATGCTATGCAAGCTACTAATACAGCGGATGGTGAAGCGGCCATGCCACCTGCCAGTGCGGTCAGTGCGCTATTAAATAATGCAGGTATTGCAAACGCTCAAGTCGTGGCAGCAGGTGATGCGATTCAGTTAAGCTTCAACAACCCCAGTCAAGCCGTAGTTAGTGCGGCCCTAGGTAAGCTTGAGCAAAACGGCTGGCAGTTTACGCAACTGTCTATGCAGCAAGACCTGACGGACAAATCTATTCAGGTGCAAGCGACACTGACTACTTCATAAAAATCGCATTCATAAAACACCCTGTCGTGACAGTATGACGCAAGTTGTATTGATAGATTTGACATCATTGATGTAGGGTAGCGCCAGTATTTATAGTTAATGTGTTGAAAAACCGCTGGTTTGACACAATCAAATAGGTATTAGTCATTGTCAGATATGGATACTTAATGATAAACCCTTCTTCTGAACGCAAACCTGATGAGCAAAAACGCCAGCAGACTGAGCATGCTGAGCCTCACAATCGCGATTCCATTGGTATCATGTCTGATCACGGAATTGCACAACGAGGAAAATCCGATATGATGAGTGACAAAAAACGCCGCTCCCTGATTACCTACAATCATATTACTTATTTCTTATATGTAATCAGTTACTTTACCGCCGGTTTATTATGGATTGTGCCGATTGTGATGAATTATGCAAAGCGTCATGATGCCGATGGCTCATGGATATCCACACATTTTGATTGGCAGATTAAGACCTTTTGGTACAGTATCGTCTGGTTTTTTATAGGGGTGATGATTATTGTTTTCGCACTAGGCGGAGTCGGCGTGAGTGTACTGGCTGATAGTGGCAATGTTGCTATTGGTTCAATATTATTGGCTGGATTTGGTTTGCTTATTATGACCTTTACCTTTATTTGGCACCTTTATCGTGTTGTCCGAGGTTGGATAGCCTTAACAGATAATCGTCCTGTGCCTTAACCCTGATGAAAATGTATTTGATTTGGTTTAGGATAATGTATATTTCATTCAAAAAATCTTAATCTGTCATGTCTATTTATTATGGTTGAATAAGTAAACTGAGTTTTAAACATAGAAATTTACCACATGAAACTTTGCTCTTATTTCTGTTAAGCTGATATAATCGCAGCGCTTGATTTTATTCACATATCTCATTCACTATTTCTTTTGAGCCGGGTCTGCCATCACTATGTCTTATGCCTTACTTCGTCCTTTTTTGTTTAAAATGGATCCAGAACACGCCCATGAAATGACTTTGTCTTTATTGGATAAAGCGCATAAAGCGCGTGCGCTAGGTTTGGTATATGGTCAGTCTATGCAGCCAACGGATTGTATGGGGCTTCAGTTCTCAAACCCAGTTGGCCTAGCGGCAGGATTGGATAAAAACGGTGATTATATTGATGCGCTGGCTGAGCTTGGATTTGGTTTTATAGAAGTGGGGACGGTCACGCCGCGCCCACAAATAGGCAATGATAAGCCAAGACTGTTTAGAATCAAACAGGCAGATGCGATTATCAATCGTATGGGTTTTAACAATCAGGGTATCGATTATCTAATCGAAAATGTCAAACGCTGTAAATATAAAGGCAATATTGGTATTAATATCGGTAAAAATGCCGATACGCCAGTAGAGCAAGCGGCTGATGATTATGTATATTGTTTAGAGCGTGCTTACCCGCATGCCTCGTATATTACGGTCAATATCTCATCGCCAAATACCAAAAACTTGCGTGATCTGCAAAGCGGTGATGCCTTAACCCAGCTGTTGGATACGATTAAAAACCGTCACAGTCAATTAGCCACCGAATATGGCTTTTATGTGCCATTGGTGCTTAAGGTTGCGCCAGATTTAGAGCCGGCGCAAGTAGACTATATCTCACAGCAGTTGCTAGATTTTGAGATTGATGGTTTGATTGCGACTAATACGACGTTAAGCCGCGTAGGTGTTGAAGACTTGCGTGATGGCGATCAGATGGGTGGTCTATCGGGTCGGCCTGTGAGTCACATCAGCACTCAGATTTTACAACAGTTCTCCGATCAGCTCGATGATAAAGTGACCTTGATAGGCGTAGGCGGTATCGATAGCGGCGCCAAGGCAGTTAAGAAGATTGAAGCGGGTGCTGACATGGTACAGCTTTATACAGGTCTTATTTATCGTGGGCCTGGGCTGGTACAGTCTTGCATTCAGGCAGTTGGTGGCTATTACGATGCCATGGAAATCTAGGCTTTGTGTCAAATAACTGCTTTTCAAATACTATTTTCTTGAATATTATTTTCTTAAACATTAGCGCTTAACACATGACCATTAAAATATTATGGCTTAAATAGCTATGGTTTAGATAAGCGCGCTGTATTGTATTTTTAATAAAACCATTATTGATTTACCTTATCGACTCCTAAATAAAGTCTTGGTAAAAATGAATAAGGTACGAGGCATAAAACATGAGTGGTCTGGATATTGTGATTGCTGTTGTTGTCTTGATTGGCTTATGGCGCGGCTTTCAAGTGGGGTTGATTCGAACAGCCGTGGGCTTGGCTGGTTGGTTCATTGCCCTTATCGCTGCCACACGTTTGGCAGGTGTGGTGTCGCCTCAATTATCAGGTATTGTACAAAACCCTATTTTACAAATGGCCATGGCATTCTTGTTGGTGGTCATTGTTATCTTAGCCATCATGCACTTTGTTGCGTTTGTTTTCTCTGGCGTGCTAAAAACCTTACGTTTAGGGGTTTTAGACAAGATGGCAGGCGGAGTGCTAGGCGCGGCCAAAAACGTACTGATGATATTGGTCATTCTTAGTGTCAGTGCACCGCTGTTGGTAAAAATGCCGCAATGGCAAACTTCGGTACTTGCGCCTGAATTGTTACCATATGCACCAATGGGGCGCGCATTGGTGTCCGATGTATTCGGTATGGCTTGGGATCAGGTCAATCAATCGTAAGTTTTTTATGGCTTAAGCGCTTGATATGTCTGTTTTATAATATTGGCTTTTAGGATCTTAGTCCTTATCATTTCTGTGAAGTTGTCTTTGTAATCTATCCTTGATAAAAATTCTTTTGGTAGCATGTAAGTGTGATGAACGATGTTAGATGACGTAATGATTATTCGTTCGATTAGTGATTAATTAGATAAATGTTTTTTAGCATCATCAGGTCGGCGGTAAGAAGTAGTGGCGATTACGAATCGTGTACTAGCAACATTTTTGCCGTTATTGTAGTACTAATGTATGGGTCAAAATAGGATATAACTATGTGTGGAGTCATTGGGGTTGCAGCTCATGAGCCAGTCAATCAGATTCTTTATGATGGTTTAACGATGTTACAGCATCGTGGACAAGATGCAGCAGGTATCGTGACTTTGCAAGATGGAAGACTCTATCTGCGCAAAGAAAACGGTATGGTACGTGACGTCTTTATGAATCGCCATATGATGAAGTTGGTTGGTAAGTTCGGTATCGGTCATGTGCGCTACCCAACAGCAGGTACGTCTAGTAGTGCTGAAGCCCAGCCGTTTTATGTCAACTCACCATACGGCATTACGCTTGCGCACAATGGTAACTTGACCAATGCTGAGAGCTTGGCTAAGTCTTTGTACATCGAAGATCGTCGCCATCTTAATACTGATTCAGATTCTGAGGTGTTATTAAACGTACTTGCCCATGAAATGCAAAATCTAGGCAAAACTAAAGCAACGGCTGCTGACATCTTTGAAGCAGTCAAGGCCGTGTATAGCCGCTGTGAAGGCGCATATGGCGTGGTTGCTTTGATTACAGGGCATGGCTTGCTGGCTTTCCGTGATCCAAATGGCATTCGTCCGCTTATATTTGGTAAACGCATGGCAGAAAATGGCGGCACTGAATATATGGTTGCATCAGAATCAGTGGCCTTGACGGGCTCAGGTTTTAGTATCATTCGTGATGTAAAACCAGGTGAAGCGATTTTTATTGATCTAGATCATAATCTTCATACGCATCAATGTGTAGAACCAAAAGAATATACACCTTGTATCTTTGAGTATGTTTATTTTGCTCGTCCAGATTCAATCATGGACAATATCTCAGTTTACAAATCACGCTTACGTATGGGTGAGAAGTTGGCTGATAAGATCCTTGCTGAATGGGGCGAAGATCATGACATCGATGTCGTCATTCCTATTCCAGACACCTCGCGTACGTCAGCGATGGAATTGGCGCTTAAAATGAATGTGAAATACCGTGAAGGGTTTATGAAAAACCGCTATATCGGTCGTACATTTATTATGCCAGGTCAGCAACAGCGTAAAAAATCGGTTCGCCAAAAACTGAGTGCCGTACCGCTAGAGTTTAAAGGCAAAAATGTATTGTTAGTAGATGATTCTATCGTTCGTGGTACGACGTGTCATGAAATTATTCAGATGGCTCGCGATGCTGGCGCCAATAAAGTGTTTTTTGCCAGTGCTGCGCCACCTGTTAAGTACCCGAACGTTTATGGTATTGATATGCCAGTACGTAGCGAGCTGATTGCCTCAGGCCACACGACAGAAGAAGTGCGTGAAATTATTGGCGCTGATCGCTTGATCTTCCAAGACTTGGATGATTTGATCGATGCGGTCAAAGACACTAAGCATAGCCGTGTTGAGGGCTTCGATTGCGCCGTATTCAATGGCTGCTATATCACAGGTCAAATCAACGAAGCGTATCTTGATCATTTACAAGAGCAGCGCAATGATACGGCTAAGACTGGTAAAAAAGGTGTACAAATTGTTGCCGATACACCAGTCGATATGATGGGTGTTGAAGAAGTTTAAGCACTCAGTTCTTATTAAAAATGACTGAAACGTTATAAAAAAGGCCAGATTCTATTAGAATCTGGCCTTTTTTTTATTTTGAATAGCGTCTTTTAGATTCAGTTTAAAAACCAGAAAATAACCATAGTAGTCCATTGATTGCCGCGATACCAACAACCATACTGACCAATAACTGACGACTGATATGGTAGATGAAAAGCACCAAAAGTAGAGCGCCAATCTGCGCCATTAACAAGTGCCACTCTGGACTGTCGATGCCCGTTGAAGCAGATATACCTTGATAAGAAAGGCTGGTTAAGATAAGTAATACCATGACAGACAATGGTAAGCTCTCATTCAATCGATGTAGCCAAGGTGTGTCCAAAAGTTTTCTTGGTATCAAAGCGGGAAGGGCACGAATAACAAAAGTGACCGCTGCCATGGCTAAGGTTGCAAAGATAAGATAGCTACTGGTCATGGGTTGCTCCTGCCAAATGACGTTGTGTCCAAATACCACGTGCTAAAATTAAGGCAACACAAATCGTAATCGCCATCAATAATAGCCATTTACTGGTAAATAAAGAGGCAAGAATTAAAGAAATAATGGCCACAATAATTGGGAAATAACGTTTGATGCTTTGAAATTGCTCATACGCCAAAATACCAAACAGACAAACTAAAGCAAAATCTAGATGTGGTACTAAATCACTAAGCGCGCTGCCTACGAGTACACCAATCGTGCTTGCGAGTACCCACCAGCATTGATTAAACAAACTAATGGGCAGTATCAAGGCGGATCTTGATTCGTCAGCCAAACTGGTGATTACCGAAAAAGTCTCATCAGTGAGCGCAAATAAGCAATAAGTTCTGGCAAGTTTTTGCTTGGGAAGATACTGTAGTAGTGGCATTCCATAAAACACATGGCGTAAATTGATGGCGGCAATGTTTGTTGCAATATTACCAATGGGCAGTCCTGCGCTTAGCATTGGCAGACAAGCATACTGAGCAGCGCCAGCATATAAGACAATACTGAGCATGACTACAGCCCACATAGGGATTCCCGCCACTTGTGCTAGCACCCCAAAGGCGATACCTGCAGGCAAATAGCCCATTGCTACTGGTATGCTTTTTTTAAATCCCTCAGCCCAATCGTGACGATCTTTTAATGGTTTTGAATGTGTAGACACGTAAAATCCTAATTTTTCTTGCTATAGTTTTTGAGTCTTAATTTTTTGTGACAAAATCAACGTTATAAAAGGGTTTTAGACATCAGGCTGGAGTTTTTCATAGCTGCCTGTTTTATGGGCACGATATAAGAAGCCAGCTAAAATAATGAGTCTCAAGAGTAACAAGCACCAGACACCTAGCCAAATACCTGTCATATCCCATTGCTGAAAAAGTAACCAGCTAATAGGAAAGAAAATGGCGGCGAGTATGAGAGCAGCGTTGCGAATTACACTGCCAGCTGTTAAGCCAAAAAATATGCCATCCAACCAATAAGCGCCAACGCCGACAACAGGCAATAACACAGCGTACAGGCGATACTCATACGCAAGCGTAAAGACCGACTCGATGTTGGTCATAAAGTGCAAATAGGTTGGCATTAGTAGCCACCAAATGGCAGTTAAGGTAAGGGCAAGCCCGTAACTGATGATACCTGTGCGCTTCACGATAAGTCGGAAGCGCGGCCAATCACGTCTTCCAGCTGCTTGTCCACTTAAAGTTTCAGCAGAGACTGCGACTCCATCAAGTGCAAAGGCTGAGATGCTAAGTACTTGGAGTAAAATAGCGTTGGCAGCCAGTATGACGTCACCACTTTGAGCAGAGAGCCGAGTAATCCAAGCAAAGCTAAGCGTTAAGATAAGTGTACGAATAAAAATATCTTTATTGAGTGAAAATAGCCTAAGTATTTTTTCTTTAGTGAAATGTTGCGGGTCAACCTTAAACAGCAATGACCAAGAGATGTTTAAATGTCGACGGCTTAACCATAATGCTAGAAAAACTCCTAGCCAGAACGCAATGGTTGTGCCTAGCGCCACGCCAACCAATCCCATTTGCATACCAAACACAAAAAATAAAGTAAGAACAATGTTAAGGACAGCAATAAACCCTTGCTGATAAAGCATATAGCGCGTTTTTCCTTGACCTGCAAACCAGCCAATAAAAGCAAAGTTCATCAGCTCAGCAATAACGCCCCAAAACCTCACATCTAAATAAGTCTTCGCTGCTTCACCACTATTAGGATTGGCAGATAGAGCTTGTAGTCCAAAATCGATTAACCAAGGTTTTGCCAAAAGTAAAAAAGTTCCGATCACAAATGCCAATAACAACGCTCGCTGCAAAATAGACAAAAGCGGAGATGGTGCTGGGTTCAATGAGACCGTTTTGTCATTTACAGAGTGGCCAGTAGAATGGGCCAGTTGCCCTAACGCCTGAGCCGACAGTCCAGAGGAGGCGTACTGTAGAAAGTTAAAGCTAACAAGCAGTAAGGACAACAATTGTATTGCGAGCCCCATACCAGCAAGTTTGGCGGTATCATTCATATTGCCAACAATAGCAGTGTCAATCACGCTTTGTAGTGGCATCGCTAGATTGGCTAACAATACTGGCAAGGCAATGGCGATAATACGCGCATATCGTGTATCGATTGGCGGCATTGTACTAGATGGCGGAGTATTGATTGACATTGATGGCTCGCCTGTACTCGTATAGGGGATTGGGGTTAATAAACGAAAACTGAACGAAAGAGGTAAGCGTTGTATGCTTTATGCTTGATTAAAAATAGCTACAAAGACAAAAGCACCTAGACTCATTATTGATAAGTCAGGTGCTCTTATATAACTGTCTTTATTCTTCAATCAATAGGGCGTATTGAACATTCGCAAATAGGCACTGCTGATCGCGAAAATTGTTCCAGACAGGACGCTTTTTTACCGCTTTTTTGCTAAAAATAGACGTATAGAATGACTATACTTACCATTTTTAGCGTCGAATCACCTAAAAAATCGTCTCTGTCAGTGCCATAGTCGAATGATCAAACAAGCCCTAATATAAAAATAAGATTGATCGAAATTATTTCGAGTGTTTTTCAATACAAACAGTACTAATATCGCTTTACTATAATTTTTCTTGCTCGAACATTTTTGGATCATTAAAAGTCACGATCTCTTCTTCGAACTCCGGTTTTACTTTTACGATAAAGTCATCACGAGACAGACCCATACGCAGCGGAATCGAGCTTGCAATATAGGTTGAAGAGTAAGTACCAGCCAACAGGCCGATAAACAATGCGACTGAGAACCAGAATAAACCATCGCCGCCTAAGAACAACATAGCCAGTACGACCAATAATACGGTCGAGATTGTCATGATGGTACGGCGCAAAGTTTCAGTCAAGGATAAATCGACGGTTTGAAGCGGCGAGATGCCACGGACACGGCGGAAATTCTCTCGAATACGGTCATAAACAACAATCGTATCGTTCAGTGAATAACCAATCAAGGCTAAGACGGCGGCTAAAACGGTGAGGTCAAAAGGAAAGCCAAACAATGCAAAAACGCCAATAGTCACAATCGCATCATGAAATAGTGATAACACCGCACCAAGCGCTAGCTTAAACTGGAAACGTAGCGCAACATAACCCAGCATACAGGCCAGCGCCAACACAAGTGACATGACTGAGTTTAAGTACACCTCATTGCCAACTTGGCTACCGATGATATTAACATTGCTGATCTCAACGGTATTATTAGGCAAGGTCAACGCTTTATTAAGATTAGCATTCAATCCATCGACACTATCTGATTGAGGCGGCAGGCGTACCAGTAGCTCTTGTCGCGTACCTAAGTACTGTACCACCGCATCATCGAACCCGTTATCAGCCAGTGATTGCACGACTTCGGTCTGCTCGACAGGCTGCTCATAACTCACATCTGCTGAGACACCACCTGTGAAATCAAGTCCTAAATTCAGACCATTCACTGCGATTGCAATGATACTACCAATCACCATTAATAAAGATAAGAGTGCCATTGGCTTTTCTATCTTCATAAATGGAATGATACGTTGGTTACCAACAGCTTTAATACCGCCTTCAGCTTGTGCTGCGGCATCTTCAGCAGCATCATTAGACGCTAGGTTAGGATCAATAGCAGCGGTCGTGGCTAGTGCCTGACTGTCTTTATTTTGACCTTTGCCACCACGACGGGTCTTACTAGATGTTGAAGTGGTAGGATTATAGGCTTTGTTATTACTGCCTTTACCATCACGGCGTGGTTTGTTGCGGCGACGTGTGCTGTTACTATTTGCATCACTATTTGAGCCACCTGAACCATTTCGATCTGGGTTGTTCTGCTGTTCTAGAGGGTCATTCTTATCGATCGTCATAATGTTCTCCTAACCGATGCTCAAACGTTTGATAGATTTACGCTTACCATAAGCAATCTGTACCAGCGCTCGCGTTACCAAAATAGCGGTAAATAGTGAGCTCACAATACCGATAGCGAGCGTAATCGCAAAGCCTTTGATCGGACCTGTACCAATCGCAAATAGAATAAATGCGACCAATAAGGTGGTGATATTGGCATCAAAAATACTACTAAAAGCGCGATCAAAACCTGCCACGATGGCGGACTTTGGTCTCACTCCGTTGGCAATCTCCTCACGTATCCGCTCAAAAATAAGCACGTTGGCATCGACCGCCATACCGATGGTCAATACGATACCAGCGATACCCGGTAGCGTCAGCGATGAGCCTAAGATGGACATGATAGCGATGATAATAATAACGTTCACAGCAAGCGCCACATTGGCAATAACACCAAATAGACGATAGAAAATAATCATGAAGGCAAAGACCAACAGATAGCCGACCTGAGTAGAGAATAGGCCTTTATCGATGTTCTCTTGACCCAATGACGGGCCAATGGTGCGTTCTTCAACAAAGTACATCGGAGCAGCAAGCGCACCTGAGCGTAATAGCAAGGCAAGCTCGGCGGCTTCAGCACTACTATCTAAACCCGTAATTCGGAAAGATGAGCCAAGTACTGCTTGGATATTGGCGCGGTTGATGACCTTGGTTTCAGCATAAGGCGTTCTTACTTCGGTAGTTTCCCCAGTTGCAGGGTCTTCTTCATAAGTAATTCTTTGCTTGTTTTCGATGAACAATACGGCCATTTGCTTGCCAACCGAAGTACGGGTAGCGTTTTGCATCAGTTTACCGCCTGCACTATCTAGCGTAATGCTGACTTCAGGAGCGCCATTTTCATCAAGGCCAGTTTGGGCGTTGGTGACTTTATCGCCTGTAACAATCGCTTGACGCTGTAGCAGTACTGGTGGACCATCGAGGGTTTCAAATGGGAATGCTTCAGTTCCCGCTGGAGGAATACCGCCCGTATAATTTTCACTGTCTTCAGCCACTAGACGGAACTCAAGGTTTGCCGTACGGCCAAGAACACGCTTCGCCTCAGCCGTATCTTGTACGCCTGGTAGCTCGACCACAATACGACTAGCGCCTTGTGATTGTACCAATGCTTCGGTCACACCAAGTTCAGCAATACGGTTACGGAGCGTCGTTAAGTTCTGATTGACCGCATAGCTATTGATCTCATCAAGCGTGGCATCGTTATATGCCAAGATCAGAGCAGGGCCTTGGCTATCGATTGAAGACTGGAGATTAAACGTATTACCCACCGAGCCTTGTAGGACATTTTGTGCACGATTACGAGTATCTGTATCAGCAAAATGCAGGATCACACTGCGATCTTCGGTTTTAATCCCTTTGACCGCAACTTGCTCAGTACGTAAATCACGACGTATATCACGGCTGGCGTTATTTAAGCGCTGTTCGAGCGCTTTGTCCATATCGACTTCTAGTACAAAACGTACCCCACCACGTAAGTCAAGACCAAGCTTCATCGGTCTTGCACCAATATCACGTAGCCATTGCGGGGTAGTCTGTGCCAAGTTGAGTGCGACCACATAGTCTTCGCCCAAATTCTGACGTAACACTTCTTGCGCTTTTAGCTGATCGACTGGATTGTTGAGACGTACCAGCGCACTGTTGCCTTCAAACGTACCGTCATGGTATTCAAGACCTGCCTCTTTAAGCAAACTTTGAGACTGGGTCAAGACACCTTCAGACAACTGGGTACCAGCGGCTGCACTGGTAATCTGCACAGCAGGTTCGTCAGGATATAGGTTAGGTGCAGCATATAGACCGGCAATGATCAGCACGACGGTAATGAGTAAGTATTTCCAAGCGGGATATTGCATAATCACTTCTTTAAGTTGATAAACGACTGGCGACATGAGCCACAAGTTAGCAGATGGGAAGTTAGCGATAGCAGTGGTTGAGTGCGCTGTATCTAGCACCTTCATCAAACGCCACTGCTATCATCCGCGATAATAGTAAAGCGTAAAACAAAAAAACAAATAATACAGATGTCTCTTTATATATTCATCAAAAATATGACGAGCTTATAAAACAAGCTACTTAAACTGCCTAATAGAGCAAATATAGAGTATTTTTTGGTCTACTAAACAGCTTTCTATCACCACTCAATAGCGAAAAATGACCGTAAACAATGTACGGTCATCTCTAATCTTAGTATCCATTAGTTTCGTATCTGTCATCAGTATCTACTAATAACTCGATATAACTAGCAAATAATCATTAAGTAGACGCTATTAAGCATTAAACGCTCTCGATCGTACCAGCAGGCAATACTGAGATAACAGAAGCACGTTGTACTTTGACGTCAGTATTATTGTTTAAGCTAACAACGGCATAATCACCTTCTATGGCTTTAATACGGCCCATCAAGCCACCAGCAAAAATGATTTCGCTGCCAACCGTCAATGCGTTGACCATTGCACGGTGCTCTTTAGTACGCTTAGACTGTGGACGAATGACCAAGAAGTAAAAAATCGCAAAAAAAGCAACAGGCAATATGATCTGACCGAACTGTTCCATATTTCTCTCTCAATAAATTATAGGTAAAAATCAAATTAGACGCATAGTAACAAAAAATCCCAGTCTTGGTAACTGTTAATCATAGGCTAGGCATGTTTTTCTTACAGTAATAACGTGCAAGAAGCCACTACTTATCATGATAATATTTTTGCTGACTTATATAATGGGAATAAAAGTGCTGAGAGTATAGCAAAATTAAGGTATTGAGTGGTTAATAGCTATGTCCAATATCCAAGCATTTCTAAAAAGTAAACAGAAGATTGTAAAAATATATCTGTTTAAAATAGCGAATTATTGTGAAATACCATCATCAATGCTACTATCAAATAGTAATAATTACTTGTATTTAGCATGCGATCTACTAAGATGTGATAAAGTCTAATATGAAATAATACATCAGCTTTGGGCAATTATTGATAGTCGCTTTTACAGGTATTTCTACCTACATTTTTGTTTACGTTGATGATTGTCTTAATGTCTGATGTAGCTTGCCTATTTGTTGTATTCCCTTTTTCTTTTTTCTGTTTAGGTTACCCAACTTGTTCAACACTTCTATGTTTGTATCTCGATTATGTCGTCCGCGCGCTCATAAAGAAGCGTCAGCTGAACCTCCTCCGACGACACGCCATTTTATGCGTTTTAACGGGCTTAAATCGGTCTATGGTTTATCATCATTGACCACGATGCTTATGTTGCTATTGCCTTATTCTGCTTTTGCAGCAGGGGCAGGAACGGTCGCCACAGACGTGATAGCAGAGCCAACCGCCGCAAGCGTGTTATTACTGATATTTTTTGTGGTTATAGCTATTGGCATCTCTTTTGTTTGTTCTTTATCAGAAGCGGCATTACTCAGTATGACACCGTCATATATCGCTGATATACAAGAAAACAATCCAAAAAAAGCGGACATGCTGAGGCGTTTAAAGGTTGATAATATCGATCAATCATTGGCCGCTATTTTAACTTTAAATACAGTGGCGCATACGTTGGGTTCTATCGGTGCAGGTGCGCAAGCCACAATCGTGTTTGGTAGTGCTTGGTTTGGCTTATTCTCCGCACTCATGACACTAGCCATCTTATTCTTATCTGAAATCATTCCAAAAACACTTGGCACAATGTACTGGCGTCAAATAAGTGGGATCGTGGCTTATTTTGTACGCGGTATTATCTTATTGCTGTACCCACTTATTTGGATATCAGAACGATTGACGAAACTGCTGGTACGCGGCAAAGAACCTCAAGCGTTTAGTCGTCGTGAGTTTGCTGCGCTTGCCAGTATCGGCGAAGAGTCGGGGCAAATCGATCCATTAGAGTCGCGCATTATCCGTAACTTGCTGGCATTTGGTGCTATTAAGGTTGAAGACATCATGACACCGCGTTCGGTAATGTTGGCATTTGAGGAAAACAAAACAGTCGCTGAGTTACTGGTAGATCGTCCAAAACTGACATTTTCGCGGCTACCCATTTATGATGGTGACTTGGACAATATTACAGGTTTTGTGTTAAAGACAGACATGTTATTGGCAAAGGTCAACCATGCCATGCACAAGCCTTTGACTCAGTTTAAAAGAGAAATCACCTTTGTATTCTCAAAAATGAAACTGTTTGATTTACTCGACCTCATGCTGAAAAATCGCATTCATATTGCGATTACGGTGGGTGAGTATGGTGAAGTCAAAGGTTTGGTCACGCTAGAGGATGTGTTTGAAACATTACTGGGTCTTGAGATTGTAGATGAAATAGATCGCGTCGAAGACATGCAGGCATTAGCTCGGCAGATGATGGACAGACGCGTAGAGCGTTTGGGTATGAAGTTGAGTGATGATGAAGAGTATTACGAAGACAATGGTAGCAATACTAAGCTTTAGTATGGGGTCATAAATAAGAGGATTTAATTTACTTGAGCCACTGTCTTTTGTTGTCATGGTTTTTATTATTTAACCGTCGCAATAATTACACAGCGCGTCACATAGCTGTGATAATTGAATGATACGCTCACGTTATGATACATGTATAAAGCTATCAATATTGATGGCGATTTTAGAAATAAAATCTGTAAAGTTAGCGTATTTAATAAAGCGTAAGTATTTAATCCGTTTGACTAATTATAAAGATCTGATGAATAGCAACAGCGTATTGTCTGCCTCTATCTGGCAGTTATAAAACTCGCTATTTGACAGATATAAAAACAGTATCGCTAAGGATTATCATGAAACGATTATGGAAAAAAAGATGGCTTGCGCTATCAATAAAAAGTGCGAGCATCGCGACAGTAGTTGCCGTAGCCAGCACTATGAGTATCAATGCTCAGGCAGCAACCATGAACGAAGCGTTGGTACAAGACTATATAGCTGCAATGAAAGCATCAGCGAATAGTCGAAGCATCAATCAAGTAGCGCGTCTTGTCTCTGATGATGCGCTGATCTCACTATCGAGAAAAGGTAAATCTACCAGCTTAGACAAAGACGCTTATTTAAAACTGCTGCAAAGCAGCTGGAATGACACGTCTAATTATAGTTACGATATCTCCGTCGATAACATTGTTATAACGGGTGCGCAGGCCAAAGCCAACGTAACGACCAATGAAAGCTGGGTAAAAAATGGACAAAAAGTCTCATTTGTCACAACATCAAGAGTGACATTGACCTTATCTACTGGCAATGCCGTCCTACTGCGGGCTGTATCACAGGTTACTATTAACTGATAGTTGAGCAATACAAACGATGGTGTCACCTTTGACCATTATCTTTGAATATTAAAGTGGTCTTTGCTTCACATTGCATACTATACTATCAAGCAACTTTATCTTACCACTTCTTGTCGTTAGGAAAATTTCAATATCATGTCTACTGTGCTATCAAACTCTCGCTCATTTATTGCTTTGCCATTGACCCTTGCGGTCTCCACTTTACTTATTAGTGCCTGTAGTAATACGTCAGCGGTAAAAAACAATGGCGCGATCAATAGCTCAACTGCCATTGTCAAGCGTCCTACGACACAAACCGCCAAACCAGGCAGTAATGACTATTCAACTGCCTATTTGGATGCGGAAAGTTTGGATGAGTTGGCAGATTTGTTAGAAGCCTCTGATATGACAATGGTGGAAGGCAACAAGCTGGCTATTCAGCAATATGGTGATTTGTGGAATCGCCTTCGTGCCGGTTACCGTATGAATGGTGGTCAGCCAATTTATAATCAGCGTATTGAAGCACAAAAAAGTTGGTTTACCAGTCGTCAAGATTATCTCAATCGTTTGACGGCACGTGCCAGTCGTTATATCTATCATACGGTAAGAGAGGCTGAGCGTCGTAATATTCCAACCGAGCTTGCTTTGTTACCAGTGATTGAGAGCTCTTATGATCCAAGTGGTACCAGTAGTGCAGCAGCGGCAGGTCTATGGCAGTTTATCCCAAGTACAGGCCGTATTTATGGTTTGAATCAGAGCAGCTCTTATGATGGTCGCCGTGATGTCATCGAATCGACACGTGCCGCTTATGACTTTTTGACGGCACTACACAACCAGTTCGGTAGTTGGGAGTTGGCGCTAGCCGCTTATAATGCAGGTCCTGGTCGTATTCAAAAGGCGATTGATGCCAATGCTGCGCGTGGATTGCCAACCGATTACTGGTCACTCAGATTGCCAACTGAAACTATGAACTATGTACCGCGCTTTTTGGCCGTGGCCGAAATCGTTGCCAAACCGGAACAATATGGGGTTTATTTGCCCGCTATTGCTAACCGTCAGCATTTCCGTAGTGTCCCTGTCAATTATGGCGTGAGTCTGACAGAAGTGGCGCAATTAACAGGCGTTGATTACGATGAACTAGAAAGATTGAATACAGCCCTAACTTCTGGACGTGTTGACTCATCAGGGCCACAGCGTATCATCATTCCTAATGACGTTAGCGTGAACTTCGATACCAAATTGAGTACGCTTAGAGGCAATGGCACGGGTAATGTACTGGCATCAAACAATGCCAGCACCCCTAGCACCTCGACCACACCAAGTTATAACAGCAAACCATATAGTAATTCTTCTTTGCCTTCTAATGGTAGTGCGTTGGCTGACTACGCGGCAAGTGCTAGCGTGCCTCAGCAAACGACAAGCTATATTACACCGTCCGTGACGCCTACGAGTAGCTCGGTTTATAGCAGCAATACGTCGACTCGTACTGAGCCACCATTAACCACGGCAGAAACGAACAAGATTAACGCTGAGCTTAAGAGTAGCAATACGTTACCGACTACCTCAGCTCAAATAACACAGAATAATACGATTGTTCAAGAACCGCCACTCAGTAAAGAAGAGCGCGATTTTATTGCCAATCAAATTCGTAGCAGTACGTCTGAGACCAATGTCATCAATGCGGATGGTAACATCAACTTATCAGCAGTGCAGACACAGCAATCTATTCTAGAAGCCAGTGGTGAAGAGAAGAAACTGAGTTTTGCCAGTTCTTCAGCGAGCAAGCCAAAACCACAAGGCACGCGCAGTACATATACAGTAAAACGCGGCGACACTTTGTCCAATATTGCCAGCCGCGCTGGTGTGAGCTGGCGTGATATCGCAGAATGGAATCAAATAGATGCCAGGGCAAACCTACTCTCTGGTAGTACCTTATACTTATATAACGCCAAAACTATTGAGCCGTTAAGCACTGAGAGCAGTACAGCGTCAAAACAACCAGACAGCTATGTGGTAAAAAGTGGGGACACGCTCATTGGGACAGCCAATCGCTTTGGTTTATCTGTTACCCAGCTTGCCACTTACAACAACCTAAGTAGCCGTGCGGATCTGCTCAGAGGTCAAAAGCTGTGGTTAATACCTGGCAAAGTCTCTGCGCCAGCGGTGACACAAGCGGCACCCTCTAGCAAATCGAGTACAGCTACTAAAAACTATAAAGTCAAAGCGGGTGATGGCTTAATCGCCCTATCGCGTCAGTTCAATGTATCAACAGACACGCTGGCCTCGTTAAATGGGCTAGGGGCAACAGACTCATTATATGTTGGTCAAACGCTTAAAGTACCTGCAAGCGTTGACTTTAACTCTGCGGCTACCAGCACTAGTAGTGCAAGCAGCTCACGAGCAGTCGCGACGACGAACTATAAAGTGAAGTCGGGTGACACCTTAATCGGGATTGCAAATAGTGTGGGTGTGAGTCCAGCGGAGCTTGCGGCAGTGAACAGCAACTTTGATGCCAGAGCGCGTTTGCAACGTGGTCAGACGATTAAAGTCCCGGTATCAAAAGAGTTGGTAGATCGCCAGTTGAATGACAAAGCAGTCAGCTATAAAGTAAAGTCAGGCGATACTTTGACAGGGGTGGCACAACGTTACAATATTGGTATCAGTGATTTGGCTTCAGCCAATAATTTGACAACCAATTCTAACCTGATATTGGGTCGTACTATTACTATTCCTGCCAGCGGCAGCGCTGCAACTTCTGCGAATACTTCTACTTCTATTAGTACTAAGCAAAGCAGTAGTAACACAAGTACAGCGAGCAGCAGTGGCAAAAAATTGGGTAATACTGAGAGCTACAAAGTTAAATCAGGCGATGGCTTGATTGCACTTGCGCGTCAGTTTGGTGTCTCGGTAGACGACTTGGCCGCGACCAATGATTTGGCGACCAATGCTCAATTGCAGCGTGGACAAACGCTTAAAGTACCTAAGGTCACGGTCAGCTATACCGTTGGTTCAGGGGATAGCCTAATCGGCTTAGCGCGTAAATATGGTATATCAACGCAAGAGCTGGCTGAGATGAATAATATCGCAGCTGACACCATGTTGCAGCGTGGTCAACGACTGACCGTACCCAATCGCTAATAATGGTTGATGGCTAAAAGCAATACCCATCCAGCGACATAAGTCTTAACGTAAAAAAAGCTGCTCTTGATAGGGCAGCTTTTTTATTTGAAGAGTGAACAATAAAGGAATTAATAAAAGCGCATTATTAAACGGTTTGAGTCTTTATGGTTTCAAGATAGCTTCTAATGTTGCTTACGTAATGCATCGCTTGACCGTAACGGCTATTAGAGGCCTTATTCTCAGCTAGGTACGCATAAACGTTCGCCCAGCTTTTATCATCAATACCTTGATTTCTCAATTGACGCTGAATACTCTTTACCGCATTAGGGCCCATATTATAACCAGCAAGTGCAAACCAAATACGATCTGTTTTCGGTACATCGGCGAAATCATCTTTCATTTGCTCTAAGTAGCGGGCACCGCCACCAATACTTTGATAAGGATCAACGCGATCTGAGACACCCATTGCCTTGGCTGTATTATTGGTCAACATCATAAGACCACGCACACCTGTTGGCGATACTGCATTGGCATCGAGGTGTGACTCTTGATAACCCATGGCTACCAGTAACTCCCAGTCATGATTATAATTGCGCGCTTGCTCTTCAAAAGAGGACTGATAATCAGGTAATTTTTCGGTCAGGGTTTTTTGGAAGTGATCTTGACTATAAGCGTCTTTTAGCAAGTTTTGATTATAGAAGGCGGCAAGCTTTTGTGTGCTTTGCAACTTGATGCTATCACATAAAAAATAACTGGCCTTTTTTGATAGCTGATCGTTTGCTGAGCTAAAGGTCCAGCTCACCTTTGGATGCAGACCATTTTTAGTCAAGCTGGCATCATAACCACAGCTCACATTAATAGATGCCAAGTTAAGCTTGCTTTTTAGCTGGGTGCTGGCGGTGGTCAATGCCATATCTGCTTCGCCTGATCTTACCGCTTTTAACGCAGACTCTTCATTGGCATAGGCTTTTAGATTGATATCGACACCAAGCTCGTCTGAATAGGTACGTACCAAATCAAAACCGAAGCCATGTTGAAACCCATCGGTCGCAAAATAAGTACTGTCACCTGGGACGGCGGCAACGGTCAAGGTATCTGCTAGCATAACGCGATCATAAGCGGGCACTTGCACACCCATCGTCGTCAAGCTCTCAGCTGGTAGTGAGAGCAGAGCGATACTAGAGACTTGGGCCAATTTTTTGGTTCTAGCAAAACGAGTCGAAGTCGGGGTAACGGATGAAACGATGTTACTTTTAGTGTTTAGTCGGCGCTTTGAGGGACTCAATAAATGAGAAATACAACGTTTGGCCCCTTGCGCAGATACTTTTACACGATAAGTAATACGCTGCATGGATGTCTCCTGATTTTAGCCGTCCTACTTACCCTAAAATGCCAACAAGCTACGGATATAAAACACACGTAACAAGGTTACATTTCAAATGATATGGTGCTTATGAATGATGCAAGCACAATATCACCCTGTTTAACTATCGTGCCGCTACTAAATATTGAAAGTTAGCGTTACTGCTTTCTAATAAGCCTTTATCTTTTATCGATACAAGTATTGAGCGATGTCAAATATCGCCTTATCAATTTAAACGTGCAACAATGTGAAGGATGTAAATCAGATGATTCCTTCATCAATAACAGATAGAACTAGTAGAAAATCACAATAGAACAAACACAGATAAGGTCATGAATAAGTTATCAAAACAAAACCGTAGCGCAGTTGAACGATGTAGATGTGGGCGATTGACACCAGCATAATAATAAAAAGTCGTCGTTCAAAATTTACTACGTTAATATCAACCACCACTGACTCTTTTGGTATCTTTTGAGAGAGTCAATGGACGCGGATATTTTATTGTTCAGTCGTAAGGGTATGCCAGTAATCTTGATAGGAAAGAAGCATTAAAACACTTAATCAATCAAGACAAGCGATACCGTTATCGAGACACTAAAATGATGATATATCGTACTGCTAAAATGCATTAGGCAGAAAAAATATGTCGATAGGCAATCAATCTGTAACCTCATCAATCATAAAACAATGAGCTTTTAGACGATCGCCATCATTGAAACGTCATAACCGGAAGCTGTAATAAATGGGAAGTCTCATGACAAGACGTTCTTTCTTCAGTGAGTAATATGCGGATATTAAGTCTATTATTCAAGTAGAGTTAAGAAGATTACGATAAAACTTAACAATAGAGCTATAAACGGTTAAAAAACACCTCTTTACTCATAGATATAGTAAAAGAAATACGATAAAACCCAGTTGCCATTGATAAATTATCAACGACAAGTTCGGTAGAATTACTTAAAAATTAAAGACACAATCAAGTTTTTAAGCAGGATTATCAATATCAATGAACGTGACAGGCAAGCCAAATTGCTGAGCAATGACCGCTCCCAAAGCCTCAATACCACCGCGCTCTGTTGCATGATGACCACACGCAAAATAGTCAATACCAAGCTCGCGTGCAATGTGAGTAGTACGCTCTGATATTTCTCCAGAGATAAAAGCATCACAGCCCATTATTGCTGCTTGCTCAATCATATCTTGCGCGCCGCCCGTACAAATGCCAACGCGTTCGATAAGTTTGTGAGTCTCTTTCACAGTGGTAGAGTCAGCATGGTTGTAATTGGCAGAAATATGCAATGGCGTACGCCCTAATGCTTTGGTTATTTGGGCAATCAAATGCTCAGCGCTTTGCGGGGTACAAGTGGCAATATTACCAACAGGATGTGACTCGTTAGGGTAGAGCGCGCCAGTAATGGTCATATTGAGTGATTCAGCCAGTTTGGCATTGTTGCCAATAACAGGGTGCGCATCAAGCGGTAGATGATAGCCCAGCATAGAAATACCATGTTGCATTAGTTTGCGGATGCGCCGTCCTTTCATACCAGTAATAGGCGCCGGTTCGCCTTTCCAAAAATAACCGTGATGTACCATGATTGTATCGGCATTAGCGGCGATGGCAGCATCAATCAGTGCTTCACACGCCGTGACACCTGTGACGATACGTTGAACAGGCCGCCCACCATCAACTTGTAGGCCATTTGGTGCATAGTCTTTAAACGCGTTAGCCGATAGATATTCGTCACAAAATGTGGTTAGGTCTTGTACGCTTATAGAGGTGGGCAAAGCGTTGGGAGAAGCAGTTTGGTCAGTCATTTTTGTTCCTTTTTTCTTTTATGTATATAGTCGATTTTAAGTAAAACAGATACGTTATTTTATGACGTAGAACGGATATGAATTTTTCTAGCTTGCTGTGCCGTTGCTGACAGAGGCTGCAAAAAATTCATATCTGTCCCGCTGACTCGTTTTTATACCGAACTCACTATAGAATATTTTTAAAACAGCCATCTTAACATGTGGCTGTAAAAGAGTAGACAAGACTAATAACTGAAAGGGTACACGATACGTGACAATTTGATGATATGCAGGGGTATAATTTAGGCACATGAATATACTCAATGAAAGCTATATAAGGGCTTAGCGCTGTTATTGGCTGATTTACGATGCGTTATATTAAATAAATAAGCATTGTATTTTTATCGAATTATTTCCGTCTGTGTATCAAATTTATAGAGGTTTTATATGTCGTCATCTCGAAACACCAATAACAAGGCGTCGTTATTCAAATGGATACCTTGGGTTTTATTACTAATAGTGATTGCCGCATTTATTTGGTTGTTTATGAGTATGAAGTCACCGTCGAAAGATACATGGGAGCCGCCGAGAACCACACCAGCTGAACAAAAAGCGTCAGAACCCACCAGTGATACACCGACACCTATTTCTTCTTATCATAATGCGGTCGCGCGTGCGTCGCAGTCGGTTGTCAATATTTATACCACACAAACGATGACAGAGCATCCCTATATGGATGATCCTGTTTTGCGCCGATTCTTTGAAGATCATGGCGATCCGTCACAGGGGCAGGGTAATACCAATTTAGGCTCTGGCGTCGTTGTATCAGCAGATGGCTACATTGTGACCAATGCCCATGTGATCGAAAAAGCAGATGAGATTATCGTCGCTTTTAATGATGGTCGAAAAAGCCGTGCCAAGATCATCGGTACCGATCCCGACAGTGACTTGGCGGTTATTAAAGTAGATATGACGGGATTAACACCGTTAGGTTTCCGTGAAGCGCCTGCTGGCGTGGGCGATGTGGCATTGGCGATTGGTAATCCGTTTGGTGTGGGCCAGACGGTAACGCAAGGTATCATATCAGCGACGGGTCGTACTGGACTTGGTGTCAGTAAGTTTGAAGATTTTATCCAGACCGATGCGGCTATCAATCCGGGTAATTCGGGCGGTGCACTGGTCGATGCGCATGGTGAGTTAGTGGGTATCAATACTTTGATTTTCTCACGCTCTGGTGGCTCGATGGGGATTGGTTTTGCTATTCCAACATCGATTGTGGAGCAAGTAATGAATGGCTTGATTAAGAATGGTCGCGTCAGCCGTGGTTGGTTGGGGATTGAAATACAATCACAACTGCGTGACCCGACACAGCTTGAGACGTCGACGGGTGTTGAGGTGCTTAATGTCATTGATGGTAGTCCAGCTGCTAAAAGCGGTCTGCGTGTTGGCGATATTGTTTTGACGATTGATGGTGTCGAGATGACTGATGCCAATACTCTAATTCAGTATGTCGCTCGCAAAGCACCCGACAGTGAGTTAAATGCCCAAATAGTGCGTAAAGGTCAAAATGCGCAAGTGAAGATAAAGTTAGAAGAGCGTCCAGCTCAAGCGGCAATTGAACAACCGGTCGTCATGATGCAAGATGGATCTGGTCAACCAAGCTTACAAGGTGAGCCGCAAGAAGTACCGATGATGTCAGAGGCCGAGCGTGACCGTATGCGTGAAGAGTTGTTGAAGCTGTTTGAAAGAGATGGTGCGCCGCAATAATATTCTAAAATTGGCCAGTAACTAAAATTGGCAGATAATCAGAAATATGGGGCTGGTAAAACTGACGACAGTCTCGTAGGCTCTCTTCTGTAGTGACCTAAGCATATAACAGCAATATATAAGAAAAGCGCGCTATCTGTTTAGATAGCGCGCTTTTTATGGTTGATACGTTATGGTTGATACGTTTTGACTAGTGTTTAATACAGAAGCAATTATTTAACGATAAGTTCATGATTGATATAAATAACCCCTTGCACACGGCAACAGCAGGGCAGGATTTCATCGTCCTCAATCATCGCAAGCGGATCAAATGGATAATCAACCGTATGCGAGCTGGCGATACGCTTGACTCGGCAACTACCACAATAGCCCTCACGGCATTGATAGTTCACATCGTGTCCGGTGCGTAGCAATCCATCTAATAGACTTTCGTCATCATGTAGATAAAACTGCTTTTTACTGGTCATTACCCAAGTCATAGTTTTGATCCTATCGGGATATGTCTTTGCTATTACTACTATTAAAGTCTAAAACTATTACAACTCAAAGTCTTTATAGCTCAAAATCATCAAAATCACTGTCTGATAAATCAGAGTCAATCTGACCAACCAAGTACGAGCTAATCTCAGTCTCTTGCGGTGCGACCTGCACATTATCAGACGACAACCACGTATTGATCCATGGGATTGGGTTTGATTTTGAGTTCGGGAACGCCGCTGGCAAGCCGACGGTTTCCATACGCAAGTTGGTGATGTATTCGATGTATTGGCACAGAATGTCTTTGTTTAGACCGATCATTGAGCCGTCTTTGAACAGATAACCTGCCCATTCTTTTTCTTGCTCAGCAGCTTTGCGGAAGATTTCAATACTTTCATCAAAGCACTCTGCAGCAATCTCGACCATCTCAGGATCGTCACGACCGTTTCGCATGAGGTTTAGCATATGCTGCGTACCCGTCAAATGCAGCGCTTCGTCACGAGCGATGAGTTTGATGATTTTGGCATTGCCTTCCATTAATTTACGCTCAGCGAAGGCAAACGAGCAAGCAAACGATACATAGAAACGAATGGCTTCTAGGACGTTGACCGCCATAATGCACAAGATACATTTGCTTTTTCAGCGATCGTAAATCAACCGTGACTTGCTCGCCATTGATATTGTGCGTACCTGGACCGTACAAGCTATATAGCTGTGAGTTGCGGTACAGCTCATCATAGTACTGGGCGATATCAGAGGCACGGCCTAAGATGTGCTCGTTTTGCATAATGTCATCAAAGATAATGTTTGGGTCATTGACGATATTACGGATGATATGCGTATAGCTGCGTGAGTGAATGGTCTCAGAGAACGACCATGTCTCAATCCACGTCTCAAGCTCAGGGATAGACACCAGTGGCAGTAGCACCACGTTTGGACTACGACCTTGGATCGAGTCGAGTAGGGTTTGGTACTTGAGATTGCTCAAAAAGATATGCTGCTCATGCGATGACAGATTGCTAAAGTCGATACGATCGCGTGAGACATCGACTTCTTCTGGACGCCAAAAGAACGACAGCTGCTTTTCAATCAGTTGTTCAAAGATTGGGTGCTTTTGTTGGTCATAGCGCGCCACGTTGACGGGCTGACCAAAGAACATCGGCTCTGTTAGCGCATTGTTTGGCGTTTGCGAAAAAATCGAGTAAGTCATGGGACTGCCTTTTAGTTTTTGGTCTGGGTGTAAAGGTATTTTTAAATTCAATTATCTTTGTAAGCACAATATATTTTCAAATGAGCTTATGTCATCACTAATAATATCTAACACTGCTTCTATTAAGCATGTACTAGAAAATTCCTTAATAATGATCGTATAAGGTGCCCAAAAGTAACTATTAAATACGTTTGTGCTTTCATCCTTTTTAAAGGCGATAATGCTATCTAGTGAAAACGCAGTGCAAGCGTAATGTTTGCCTTTGTACTCTACAAAAAAGTCTAGGTTTTCAGCTTTTTTAGTTTCCGCTTCAAAGGAGTGATATGTATGGATACGTACTTCATTATCATGATATAAAGTATTAAATATAAGGTCTGTTTCTATCTGATCTGACATCAAAAAAATTCTCAAGTTCAAAATGGGCTATACGAGACTACAAATTCTCTAGTGATATCTGTGATGACTCTTGTCCATCGTTCATATAGGCTTTGAATATCTCGCTCAGCTCACTATCATCGAGTGCTTCTAATTCATCAAGTGCGCTTTTGCGTAGGGTACTTACATCAGACTCTTCTGCTGCTATTTTTAAGTCTTTTTTGGCCGCGCGCGATACGGGTTTTTTGGCTGCTTTTGCCACGGTTTTTTTGATGACAGTTGTCTTTGGTGCTTCATCCACACCTAACTGCTGACGCACCGCTGCAATATCAACCTCGACTTGTACGATATGCGAGCCACCATCGTTTAGGTCTGAAAATACGTTTGGGATAAACAAACCACCGTCTTTGATGATTGCGGTATATTGCACATGACCTCCGTCGTTTTAGTTCTGTCTGTATGTTTTAATTATAACAGGAGCCAATCCCGCCTATATCTGCTAAGCCACTGACGTAATGACTATAACTCTCTTATATAATCAGGTTCTTGACCATTTCAGCCGCATTTCATACAAAAACTATCATGAAAAATGATGACTACAACTTTGGTAACCATAAAGTTTGTGAGCGCAATCTGGGCATAAACCTGCCATCTTTGAGCTATGTATAAAGTATGATGATTGGCACGCATCACAAGTGCTTTCTGTCCTGTTCATAATCTAATCAAAAGTCCAATATTTTGACGTAACAGGTGCACCCTACAACTACTTTATTGTTTATATTATTTCATAATCGTATATATAGAATGTTTCTTTGTCAGAAGATATACAGAAGCCAATAATTTCTCTACCTACTAAACAGTTAGTGTTACCTTCTTCTACGTCTCCATCAACGAAATATGTCACATATTCACGAAAAGGTGGTCCAATAAAGTGTTGTATAGCAGTTGAATTAATCTTCATTGTTCTAATTGGAACAATAAGAGCGTCATTAATCATTTCTTTAGTAATTACTGTTGTATCATCTTCATTCATTGAATTATACATAATATCTAATTTGGGCAAAGTTATATTTGATTCATGACCTAATATGGAAATAGAATGTATTGACTTTTTATCAGTAGTAGTTACTTTAAGAATAGCATTTTTCAAGAAATATAAGTCTGAATGGAATGTTTTTCTCTCATTTTCAAAGTAATCATCTTCAATAAAGGAATGACTCTCAATTTCTTTGTTAGGCGTTCCTAATAACTCTTTGACTTTGTCATAATTTAATTTAGGACGTATTTCATCAAGAATATCATCGGTAAGAAGTCTGTTGTTATTGACTTCATAGCCCTCAACTGGATTTATCTTTAAATTATTAATAAAATTAAAATCAGAATAGTTTTTTTTACTTAGGATGCTTTTTTTTAATCTAATATTAAAAAGTTCAGGATTAATATGTTCTATTTTAGCTACGATTTTATTTTCTTTTTCCGAGCTTTTATCTTTAATTGTAATATATATTAATTTCCGATTAGATTTCTCAAAATTAAAGTGAAATCTCTTAGTCTCAAAGAGGTTGTCTTTAAATATAACTTTCTCAATGACCCCAGTGAAAATATAGGATGAGGGGTTGTGAATTCTAAATATAACAGAATTGTAATCTTCCAGTTCTAATGATTTATGACCTGTCCATGCCATATGGCTCAGAATATCTTTTCTGGCACTAGACTCTTGATTGTGCTTCCTGTCTCTCATATTTAGAAAGAAATTTAAGACAGCTAGTAGTAGAATTGCAAATGTAGCATATGGTGCTAATGTAGCTATAGTCATGTATAACTAATCCTCTATTAGAAAAGTATCTGCTTAATCTATCCTAAAATATTAAACACAAAAATAGCTATAAAAATATTTTTTTGATTTATCGATAAGTTTTTTAAATTATCGTATTAGTTGTCACAAGTTCTATCCAACTTACGTTTTCCAATACAACTTCTTAATAAGCGAACCCAGCCCCAAAGCTGAGTCCACTTTTTTCAAACTTAAATCTTACAAGCACCACCAGCACAATCATCTTCCATATCCGCTTGAGCATCGTTCGCACCATCACGAGTGTTATGGTAGTACAACGTCTTCACACCCATTTTATAAGCGTTTAGCAAATCTTTTAGCAATATTTTCATCGGTACGCGGCCACCTGCATAACGAACAGGATCGTAGTTGGTATTGGCAGAGATACTTTGATCGACGAATTTCTGCATGATAGCGACCAGCTTTAGGTAACCGTCATTGTTTGGCATTTGCCATAGTAGCTCGTACTGATCTTTTAACTTATCAATCTCAGGCACGACTTGCTTTAAGATACCATCTTTTGACGCTTTGATAGAGACCAGACCGCGTGGTGGCTCGATACCATTGGTCGCGTTGGCGATCTGACTTGAGGTTTCAGACGGCATCAAGGCGGTTAGGGTAGAGTTGCGTAGACCGTGCTCAGTGATCTCGCCACGTAGCGTTTCCCAATCGAGATGTAGCGGCTCTTGGCAGATTTTATCCAAGTCGGCTTTGTACGTATCAATCGGTAAGATACCTTGTGAGTACGTGGTCTCATTGAACGCAGGGCACGCGCCTTGCTCTTTTGCCAATTTGTTTGACGCTTTCAATAGATAGAACTGCAATGCTTCAAACGTTTGATGGGTCAGACCAAGCGCGCTGTCGTCTGAATAGCGTGCGCCATTCTTAGCTAAGTAATAAGCATAATTAATCACGCCTACACCTAGCGTACGACGACGCATGCTGCCGTTTTGCGCCGCTTTTACTGGATAGTCTTGATAATCGAGCAGGGCATCAAGTGCACGGACGATTAGCTCGGCTGGCTCTTCGATGTCGCTGACGTTGTCGACTTTACCCAAGTTGACCGCTGATAGCGTACAAAGCGCGATTTCACCTTCTTCGTCATTGATGTTATCCAGTGGTTTGGTCGGTAGCGCGATTTCCATACATAGGTTTGACTGGCGAATCGGCGCAACAGTCGCGTCAAATGGGCTATGCGTGTTGCAATGATCGACGTTTTGGATATAGATACGACCAGTACTAGCGCGCTCTTGCATCATTAGGCTGAACAAGTCGGCGGCTGGAATTTGACGGCTACGAATGCTTGGGTCATTTTCGTACTGAGTGTATAGCTCTTCGAACTTGTCTTGATCTTCAAAGAACGCATCATAGAGGCCTGGCGTGTCACCTGGTGAGAATAGCGAGATGTCTTGACCTTTGATTAGGCGCGTGTACATTGTTTTGTTTAACTGGACGCCGTAGTCCATATGACGGACACGGTTGTCTTCGACGCCGCGGTTATTTTTCAGTACCAGTAATGACTCCACTTCTAAATGCCATAGTGGGTAAAATAATGTCGCTGCACCGCCACGGACGCCGCCTTGTGAGCAGCATTTTACGGCTGTTTGGAACAATTTATAGAATGGGATACAGCCAGTATGCTGTGCTTCACCGCCACGGATAGGGCTACCAAGGGCGCGGATACGACCTGCGTTGATGCCGATACCAGCACGCTGTGACACATAGCGTACGATGGCGCTAGTAGTCGCGTTGATTGAGTCTAGGCTATCACCGCATTCGATCAATACGCACGAGCTAAACTGACGCGATGGTGTACGCACGCCTGACATGATCGGCGTTGGTAGCGAGATTTTGAATTCTGACGTTGCATCATAGAAGCGTTTAACGAAATCAAGACGATCTGACTTGTCGTATTGGCTAAACAAGCACATACCAACCAGCATATATAAGAACTGCGGGCTTTCATAAACTGTTTTGCTCACGCGATCCTGGACGAGGTATTTACCAGCCATTTGCTCAACAGCTGCATAAGCCAAGTTCATATCGCGCCAATGGTCAAGATATTCTTCTAATTCATCAAATTCAGCACGGCTATAGTCCGCTAGGATGTGCTGATCATATTTGCCAGAGTCCGTTAAGTGTTTTGACATGATCATATAGATGCGGCGGCGTGAATCTGTTATAGGCAATCTTACGCAGATGGAAGATCGCCAAGCGCGCAGCTAGATATTGATAGTCAGGCGTGGTTTCAGAGATCAGATCGGCAGCAGACTTGATGATGGTTTCGTGAATGTCACGAGTTTTGATACCTTCATAAAACTGGATATGCGACTTTAGCTCAACTTGCGATACCGACACATTTTCTAACCCATCAGCGGCCCACGCGATTACCTTATGAATTTTTTCTAAATTAATAGGCTCTAAACGTCCGTCACGTTTGGTCACTTGGATTTTGTCGATATGTGTCATGCTGGCCTCTTATGTTAATTACTTATGGTGATGCTGCGCAGTTAAAGACTTGGCAGGCATTCTTTATAACGCTATAACTTTCTGTCGCGATAGATGTTTTTTTAGGCAAAAGACTACCGCTACTCATGATGATGGTCAAAATCATTGAGTACTACATATAGCGTGTTTGTTAGTAGGTAGGCACAATATAGCGGGAAAATTTTGGAAATGCTATATTGATTTTAGGAGGAAACTATGTTGCTACAAGGTTGTTAACCACCCGAAATTTGCTAAAGGAAGATGGGATAAGGGTTAGACGAGAATAAGAGAAATAATAAATTTTTTGTAAAAATGGGATGACCGTTTATTTTTTGTACACTCACAAATTATCCGGCTATAAAGAGCGTACTGGCAATAAAAATGAGGGCGCAGATTGTACATCAAACCATAAAAAATCGCCACCCGTATGTTATTAATAGCGAGTGACGATTTGCAATAAATAGGCGCTGAGCATGTTTCAATAATCGTTATTTATTTAAACGACCATGCGCACGGTTTTGGCATTATCAAGCGCGGCATAAAGTTTATTCACTTGATCAGCATCGGTGAGATATAAATTGACGCGTGCTGAATGAAAACGTCCGGTTCTAGAAGGTTTGACTTCAATAGAGGCCAAATCAAATTCTGGGAATTGGCTACCCAAAATCAGCTTCACTTCATTGAGTAAGCTTTCGTGTTCGCCTTCGTTACCGATGATGCTTAAAGGATAGTTCATCGGAAAATCCCAAAGCTCTGGGGTTTGGATGTCTGTTCTTTTGCCTTTTAAGACACCTTCATTGGGTGTCATATCTGTCATACTGACTTCTTTTTTAGACGTTTGGCCAGTGTCTTGATTATTAGCTTCTTGATTGTTGTTGTCTTTTGGATCATCGCTCATGATGTGTGCCTTACTTTTATGGGAATCTGGGTGAGTCAACTATCGTGCTTAACCGGTTTCCTAAAAAAATCAACATCTGAGACAAGCTTGGTCTCTTAAAGGATTGAGTCTTTCAGGAGAGGTAGTAAAGGATAGTGGTTTTATTTTCTATTTATAGTGGCTGATGAGTCATTATTCAAGTGTGATGATAACGACGTTTCATCGATGCGACGCTGTCGTGCATAAGAGAATGCCAATCCAACCTCATTCTAAACTTAGGGTAAATAGCCATTGATAGGCGTGATATCAGGCGGTATGTCCGTCTCTTCTAATGCTTCTCGCAAGTTGATTTCGATAGTGCGTGACAAGGCGGTCAGCGGCAACTGATTGTCAGCGACGCCAAACGGTTCTTCTAATTCTTCGCTAAGCGCGTCCAATCCAAAAAACGTATAAGCGATCACTGCGCAAATTAAAGGCGTTGCCCAGCCAAGTGAGGCCACTAAGCCAAAAGGTAGCATGATGCAATACAGATAGGTCGTACGATGTACCAGTAGCATATAAGCGAAAGGTAGCGGTGTGTTGAGAATACGCTCACAGGCCGCCAAGACAATCGTCATAGAGGTCAGGCGCTCGTCCATGTTTTGTATGACTTGCTCTGAGACCAGTCCTTGCCGCCGAATATCGCCGAGCTGCTTGCCCATAAGGCGCATTAAATAATCCGGCAAATTTTTCGCTTGGCGCATGCTGGCATGATGTATAGGGTCTACAAAGCGTTCGATATCTTGCCAAGGCTCAGTGCCACGTAGTCTATGGCGCACCGCATGAGCA
The DNA here is from genome assembly GCA_963744895.1 of uncultured Gammaproteobacteria bacterium. Lineage (GTDB taxonomy): Bacteria > Pseudomonadota > Gammaproteobacteria > Pseudomonadales > Moraxellaceae > Psychrobacter. The sequence continues at coordinate 428,627 of CAVUUW010000002.1, read as the reverse complement.
AATGCAATAGTCAGGTAAATCATATTTTGCTGAACTTGTTGTCCAGCCTCGTTTTTTTCGTCTATAAAAGAGAGCACTTGACGGGTTAAGCTGCGAGAGTCATATACCAACTGTCCCCAAAGCCCGCGCGCTTCCCACCAACGCTGATAGCTTGCGTTATTGCGAAATCCCAAAAATAAGGATAACGCGATTCCTAACAAGGTAAAAGTCGCTATACCATAATAAGGGAAAGAGTCAGGAACCCAGTGCTGAATGATCGTGATAAGCGTACTAAGGATGGTAACTAATAGCAGCTGCGGATAGATTTTTGGAATGATTGAACCGCGAAGAGCGAAAAATATTTTAAAAGGGTGGGGTTGTTGGCGGACAATCATGTCAGTTTCCTAGCGATAGAGAGGTAGCCAATCTAGAATAAAAGAGAGACAGTTTAAATGGCGTCTTGCTGAAATAGGTTTTCCGCACAGTCGGGCGTTCTGCATACCAATTGAGTGACGCAAACCCTTAGAGTCATGCTTTAAATCCAGACAGCATAGTACTAAAGGCAGCGACTGTATTGGGCAAAGCAACTTTTGGATCAGTACTCGCTGCAATCCAAAGGGCAGCGTTCATAGCAGCACCATTAATGAGCATGGCAGCGGCTTCCGGATCTACCTCTTTCATGGTTCCTTCTTCAATTAACTGCATCACAATCTGCTTGGTAGACAATAAGCAACGATTTTGACTGGGCCAAAGAGAGGGGTCGCCCAGTACAGCAGGCCCATCTAATAAAATAATTCTCTGAATTTCTGGATCTAGCGCACTCTCAATGTACGTTTGTGCCTCAATGAGCAACCCCTCCCAAAGATTCTCGCACCCTTCTGTTCTAGCCTTTGCATTTTCTACCATCTCCAAGTCTATTTGTTCAACAACCGCTGAAAACAGTCCTTTTTTATTTCCAAAGTTATGATAAAGCGCTCCTCTAGTCAAACTGACATCGGCTGTCAACTTATCCATTGACGTCTCTGAATAACCATATTCGGCAAATGATTTTCTGGCTGCAGCGATTATATTTTTTCTGGTTTCAGCCATTTTTAATGCACGTTTTGACATAGTCTTGCCTTAAAAGTGAAAAGATAAAAATTACATACGCCACGTATATTAACTTGACATACGCCACGTATGTGTTAATTTTACATACGCAGTGTATGTTAACTGACAATAAGCACCATTATAAGGACTATATGTCTTTTAATCCTCAATATATATCAATTCAAACATTTTGGAGTAAGTTATGTCTCAAAGAAAAGCAGTATTTCCAGCGGGTAGACACTCTCTTTATGAGAAACATGGTTATTCTGCCGCCATTCAATCGAAAGATTTACTATTCGTTTCAGGTCAAGTAGGCAGCCTTCAGGACGGCAGTGCAGAGCCAGATTTTGAGAAGCAAGTAAAACTCGCTTTCGAGAATTTGCGTCATACATTAGAGGCGGCGGGCTGTACGTTTGAGGATATTGTAGATGTGACAACCTTTCATACAGATCCCGAAAATCAACTTGATTCAATACTTAAAATAAAAAACACTATTTTTAAAGAATCGCCTTATCCAGCTTGGACTGCAATTGGTGTAACTTGGCTTGCTGGTTTTGATTTTGAGATAAAAGTGATTGCTCGACTGCCAAATGAAGGGAAATAAGCGACAAGAACGCAAAAATAAATTTGGGCTTTTGGTGTCATAAAAGCTCAAATGCGTTTTCTTATATACGAAAGGAGAAAAATTTTGAATACTAAATACCCTATACTCTTTGCAGGTGCGACAGGCGTTGTTGGTCAGCAAGCGATAGAGTGGTTTCGCAATATTAATCTTGAGCAAGCCATTTACGTTGGTGGCAGAAATATGGCGCTCGCTGATGAACTCGCTGTCAAATTAGGCAATGCATCGCCACTCGCAATTGATGTAGAACGGCCCAACTTGGGAATAGATGATTGTATCGAGATTGGTGCTGTTATGATGCTTGCTCCAGATTCTGGTACGCATGGTTTACGCCTTGCACAAGATCGAAAGATACCTTATATGAATGTTGTGACTGGCATGGTTGAGATTGGTGCTGAGTTGGCAGAATATGCATTGACCACCTCAGGCCCAATGTTACTCGCCAGTCATTGGGCTGCAGGTGCTGCGACATTTTTAGCACTACATTTGGCAGAACAGTTTGATTCAGTTTCTACACTTAATATCGGTGTGGTGCTCGATCCAGAAGACATCTATGGTCCTGCTGCATTCGAGGATATGGAGCGATTACAATCAGGTGTGCCCTCAGCATTTTCTTATGAGAATGGAAAGAGAAAATGGTTAATCAAGGATGCTATACATCATAAAATATCTACGATTGATGGTCGAGAGGTCATAGGAACGTCCTTTGCTTCACTTGATACAGTGAGTTTACGAGCCGTGACAGGTGCAAAGAACATTAGGTTTGATATTGCAAGCGAGGCCTCTTCTTTTAGAAACACACGAGATAAGGCTGCGGCCGAAATCATTGTATCCATAACGGGAAGTCACGCCGGGGTAGAGAGCACTCGTAAACTAGCCATTGAGTTTCCTAAAGGTCAGTCTGCGCTAACTGGGATGTGTTCGAGCTTATTACTCAATGAGTTCATTAAAAAATGGCAGTCAGATGATAAGGCGACATTGTACACACCCGAAAGTTTGGGGATAAAGCCAGCAGAGTTTTTAGATTTGCTTGTAGATTTTGGTGCAAGGATTGTTGAACTATAATGTTAATCAAGGACTTGATGGTGTAGCCACAGCTGAGAGAAATAAAGTGACTCATTATCTTTATGGTTGATATAATCGTAAAGATAATATAATGAAAATAAGGGAGTAAATGTTTAATGACTAATTTAATCATTCCAATTCAAGTTGATTACGGCGCTGAGGAGTATATTTGGTATAGCTCGTTTACTAATATAACAGATCTCATTGAATGGTGGGAGAATGTCCCTTCTATAGATATTTTAAATTATGACCCACATCAGCTCATTAATGATGGTACAGTGAGATTTATACCTGCAAATTCAGAAATTGATTTTGGAGTACACTACTCCTCAGAAAAAGGGCCAAGAATCATGATGGACAATGATTATTCTTCATACCTTTATTATGCTGGTAAGCAGTATCAACATAAGGGACATAAAACTTATATAAATGAGCCTATATAGTCAAATGAGAGTGAATCATGCTTAAATTTGTTTGTCGATGTGGTCGAAGGGTAAGTTCATCAAAGTCTATCGCTTACAAACAAAATAGGATGTTATAAATCGAGCGCATCTATGTTAAAATGATGCGAAATATCACTTCTTAACTCTATAAAAGCTGTCCACTATAAAGATGACTACGCCACCCTAGTTGTACCCCTCCTCAGTAAACATTGCTCTCGACAGCAATGAATCTCATAAAGCGTCTGACGCTTTTTCTTGTGCATATGCACTGCTCTAACGTTTGTATCATTATTCGATGTATCGATTAGATCATTAAGATTAAACTAATAAAGTAAGTTATGACAATAATTCGCTAACGATGACAGTTCACATTTTTATATTTATTATTTGATGGGCAATGTGCCTAGATAGAGATGTGTCAGACTTTTCATGTTAGAAGTTCCTTATATCTCTCCTAAAGCTTTATTAGATACGTTGTGTATTGGCAGACTAAAGCAGTTCCTAAAAACTGAGCTCAAAATGTTAAATACAATTAAAGAACACTGGCTAGGCAACGTGAGAGGCGATGTCTTGGCTGGCATGGTAGTGGCTTTGGCCCTTATTCCTGAAGCGATTGCTTTTTCTATTATTGCTGGTGTAGATCCCCAAGTAGGTCTCTACGCTTCATTCTGTATCGCTGTAGTGATTTCATTCGTTGGTGGACGTCCAGCCATGATTTCGGCGGCAACGGGTGCAATGGCGCTGTTAATGGTCACATTGGTCAAAGAGCACGGTTTGCAATATTTGCTGGCAGCCAGTGTATTGACAGGCGTCATACAGATTATATTTGGCTTTTTAAAGCTGGGTAATTTGATGAAATATGTTTCTCAATCTGTTGTCCTTGGTTTTATCAATGCGTTGGCCATTTTGATATTTATGTCGCAGATTCCTGAGTTGATGCCGCAAGCAGGCTCAAATTTGGTACATGTTTATGGTCTGGTAGCATTAGGTCTAGTGATTATTTATGGCTATCCATATATTCCAAAAGTTGGCAAAATCATTCCATCGCCACTAGTCAGTATTGTACTAGTGACGGCTATAGCCATCCTACTGGGCGCAGAAGCCCGAACCATTAATGATATGGGTCAACTACCTGATACCTTACCGATATTTTTGATACCTAATATCCCAATAAATCTAAATACCTTACTGATTATTTTTCCATATTCTATTAGTTTGGCGATAGTTGGTTTGCTTGAGTCTATGATGACCATGACCATTGTGGATGATTTGACCGACACCAAAGGTGATCGCACCCAAGAGTGTAAAGGTCAAGGTATTGCAAACGTCGTCAGTGGTTTCTTTGGTGGTATGGCAGGCTGTGCGATGATTGGACAGTCTATCATTAATGTCAAATCAGGCGGCTATACGCGTCTCTCTACCTTAGTGGCAGGGGTGTTTTTATTATTAATGGTTGTGTTTTTAAGTGATTGGTTAAAGATTATCCCAATGGCAGCACTGGTTGCTGTGATGATTATGGTGTCTATTGGTACTTTTAACTGGGGTTCTTTTAGAGAGCTAAAAACCAAACCGCTGCAAAGTAACGTCGTGATGCTGACGACGGTTGCTGTGGTAGTCGCAACTCATAATTTAGCATACGGGGTACTCATTGGGGTATTACTATCAGCACTGTTCTTTGCTAATAAAATTGAACGTTATATGAGCGTGCATAGTCATATGGATGAAGCAGAACAAACACGTTATTATCACGTTGATGGACAAGTATTTTTTTCATCAGCAGAGCGCATGACCGAATCCTTTGATATTAAAGAATCTGTATCTAGGGTGGTTATCGACGTGTCGCGAGCACATTTCTGGGATGTGACAGCAGTCGCCGCGATAGATAAAGTCATTATCAAATTTCGCCGTGAGGGCACTGAGGTGGCGCTTGTTGGTCTGAATGAAGCGAGCCAAGCGATGATAGAGCGTTTTGGCGTTCATGATAAACCAGATGCTGAGCAAAGTTTAGGCGCGCATTGAGCATTTAGATTTTAATTATGGTTATTATAAATTTAATATTTAAGAGTATGTTTTTGGCATAATTGAACCAATAAACATGAAAAGTATTTTGAAAGAATTTAGTTGTCTGCTGGACAATAATGTCAGTTTCCTAGCGATAGAAATCCAGTATGATTAGACAAACTGAGCGTTTATAGAGGTTCTTCAAACTAACGCTAGACTGACTCTGCTTTTTGTTAAATAAGGATTTATAATGTTAAACATTAATGATGTGATTAAAGTTTTAAAAGATATTCAGGAGAATATAAGAGCGGGTGATGTGGGAACTGTCGTACATATCTTTGATGTGACTCCTCCCGTATATGAAATTGAATTTACTGACGATCAAGGTCGCACAATTGAGATGATTCCTTTAGAAGAAGAGGACATGAGTCTTTACTGGATTGCAAGTACTGGAACCTATGTTGATAAAGAATGAAGTCTCTCAATAGTGAATTCACAACACAGACCTTGAACTTATGGTGTGTCACTATTGTGATGATAGAAGGATTATTGAATCCTCTTTCTTAAAATAATAGCTAAGACTAAACTATAATAAATATACTTAGAAAGGCTGAGTTATGATGAAACAAATCTTAAGAACTGATGTGATCAATACAATATATAACTATCGAATGGCGTTTATATCTAAGGATCAACTAATAAGTTCTCTAGATTATGAAACACAAAATTTAGAGTCTGGAGTTTTTGATAAAATAAAATATGAATTAATAGGTTGTTCGAATGGGTTTCTATCAGAATTTTACCTGACATTAACTGGAGAGAGAGTTGAGGTCATAGGTGAAACCAAAAGGTTGTTTTCTTGTCCGTGCTGCGGCTTTCAAACTCTTTTAGAAGTTTATGATGCTCAGAAAGGTACGGGCTATGACATCTGTAGATATTGCCAGTGGGAATACGATGGAACTGTTGATGTAAATAAAACTAGCAGTATCAATCGAGGTAGTATTAGCGACTATAGGCAGTATATTTTAGAAAATAGAAAATTTTTCTATAAAAATAAGTGGTTAAAATAATATTAGGATATACCGTATGGTTAGTATAATTTCTCCTATATTTAATGATGTCTTACTGGTCTATCGAGAAACTTGGCAATTGAAATACCGAGATAAGTATCTTGAGCTAGATGTTGGAATATTCGAAGTACTAATGTCTCTTTTTCCTTTTATTGAACAAAAAAAGAGCGTTTATATTAAAATGATAGGTTCAGAATCTATGGAAGCAATTAATAGTTTCCCAGTAAAAGAGATAATAGAAGCAGGTTTCGTACATGATATACCTTACTGGGTCAAACTAGCGGTCGAATGGCTAGATAACGAGAATGACGACGATTTGAACCTATACTTTTCAACTTATCTGAACAATGTTGTAAATAATAAAATATATCAACAAAGAACGAGACAAATAGCAGAAAAGATACTAAAACGTATAAGTGAGCGATGAACTATGGCTATAGATAGAAAAACAGAGCAAGCAATTGAATTTTTAGATGCACTTGACGAAGCTGATTTCAATAAAATTGAAGAACTCGTTAATTCTAGCGCTTGCAGTTTTAGTAGAGTAACCCCAGTAGAGAGTTGGAATTGGTTACATACTGCTTTAATGGATTTCAATAAAGAAATGCCACCACGCGAAAGCATTGAATACCTTATTGATAAAGGTGTTGATGTCAATGCTCAGGATTGCTATTGCATGACGCCTCTACATTATGCAATGCGCAAGGAAAGTGTAGGTGCTGCTATGGCTTTGCTTGAAGCTGGAGCTAACCCAAATGCGGCGAATCTAAAAAATATTATTCCTTTAGCTTACATCAACGGACAGCCAGAGGAACTTGACTTGCTACAGTTGATGCTTGATAAAGGCGGCGATGTACATTTTTATAATAGTTATGAGACTATTTTAGAAGGGGTTAAAGAGCATAGTCTAACTAATAACAAGCTTTTACCAGTCGTTGATATGATGCAAAAGTATGCTGATAGATAGAAAGTTATAGTTAAGAAAAGGTCGGCTGATCAAGTCTTGATATGACAAAAGGTATAAGACGGCTCTTATTAGTTGGGGCAAACATAATATTTATTGTATAAGCTCAAGAGAATCTAGGAATGCAAATAGCTTTTAGGGTTTAACACCTGTGCAGGGTCAGACTTATCCAGAAAATTCAATATCCTATAGGCACAAATGAAATGGTAAGTACTGAAGAAAATATACAGTTTCTGAAAGATTGGGTGATGATATTTTTTGGAAAAGGTTGGGCTGTTTATACGTTGACTTTAAGAGGTAAACAGTAGGGTCTACATTGGAAAAACATAAAAGGTCTTTGATTGTTTAAAAAGCCTGATAGAGTCTGGGTGATGGATGATCATAAACACCAATACTCAAGAGAACTGATTCACTCAGTACTTTGACAATATCTGTTTTTAGAAGAAAATATTCAACTTTTATTTTTAATTTCTGTTCGGCGTTGAAAAATCTGAGTGAGTCTATGGTATTTTCCTAGGTAGGACGTCATAAAGATATGAATGCCATACGTTCTTCATTTTTCAGAGGTTCGCTTGGTTCCTAGTTTCCCAGCAATTTTCTATGTATACGTGAATTAGGGGGTTAACTTACTTTTTTCAAAACACTGTTTTTATGAGTTCTAAAAATGCATCTTTCGCGCTGTGGTAACCTGTTTCTTTATTCCAAATAAAATAATTGTTAATAGGTTTCAATTCAGAAATTGAATACCCTTTAATACCATCTAATGATCTGAACTGTTCATATATACCTTTAGGTACCAACGATACTCCTGCCCCAGAACTTACGCATCCTAGGATAGTTCCATAACTTGCTATACTCGTAATAGGAACAGAAAGGTTGCTCTCTGATAACCAGTTTTCCAGTGCTTTTCTATAGGGGCAGCCATCTGGCCACATATAAATATTCTTACCAATTAAACTTTCTGCAGAGTCAATATTGTCAAACATAGAAGATGCAATTATTACTAACTCTTCCTCATAAATCGCTTCACAATTAATCTTAGGGTGAGCACTTTTAACCGCAATGATAGCACCATCAATTTCGTGCTTTACTACCTTACTCTCTAAGTTTTTCCATGTGTCAGTAGAAAATTCAATTTTTACTGATGGATAGGATTGATGATATGTTGACAACAGTTTAGGTAGTCGACTTGTCGCTGAAGACTCAATGGCACCGATACTAAGCCTACCTGTAGGGGTAGTCCCAAAACTGATTGATCTTTTGGCCTCATCACAAAGAGTGAGGATTTTGTTTGTATACTCTAAAAATATGACTCCAGAAGGACTAAGAACCAGTCCTCGTCCTTTTCTAATCAACAATAATTCCTCTAATTCTTCCTCCAAATTTTTGATTCTCGCAGTTATATTAGAGGGAACACAATGTAGCTGTTCAGCTGCTCTTGCAATACTTCCAAGGTCTGCAACTTTCTTAAACATAAGGAGTTGAGATAGTTCCATAAATAGTCACTTAAAATGAGTTATAGAATCAATATAAATCACTTTTATTTATCTGTCCAACAAATTAACCTTATGGACATAGAGTAGCAAAGCTCAGAGATATAACAGCTAATGCTCAATAGTATTTATCGATTAATTAGGGGGATTAACGTGGCTGAAAATTCAATTAATAGAAATCAAAAAAAATTAAAATATGTCTATTGATCTTTATACGTTAGGTCTTTTTTCATTTTTCGGTGGGTTGATCGATGCTGCAGTTGGAGGTGGGGGATTAGTTTTGATGCCAGCCTTACTTCATGCTTTACCAGAATATACAATCACAACTGTATTTGGCACGAACAAAATTGCTGTATGGGCTGGTACATTGTCATCTATCTTTCAATATATGAAGCGGGTTAACATCGTTTGGAAAATCATCATTCCTACAGCTTTATCTGCTTTCTTGTTTGCTTATTTAGGTGCTATGTCAGTGTCCTTAATACCCAAGGAAACAATGCAGATCGTGGTATTTCTTCTGCTGGTTATAATAGCTATTTATACGTTCGTAAAAAAGGATCTAGGGGCGACACATCAGCAATTAATAGGGAGTAAATTAGAAATAACTAAAGGGACAATTTTCGGTGGATTGATCGGGTTTTATGATGGGTTATTTGGTCCAGGCAAGTGGGAGTTTTCTATTGTTTCTGTTTGTTCGAGGATTTGGTTTTGACTTTCTAAACGCATCAGCCTCAGCAAAACTGATTAATATAGGAACATTTACTGCTGCACTTTTATTCTTTATTCCTTCTGGTAACGTGCTGTGGAAAGTGGGGCTACTGGTAGCCATTTGTAATATTCTTGGAGCAATTGTCGGCGTGTTTCTCGCGCTTAGATATGGCAGTCGTTTTATCCGAATCGGCTTTTTAGTCCTGTTGATTTTTTTGATTGGAAGAATGGGGCTTGATATTACTTATACCTATTTAGGGTAAACTTGGAAGGCAGTTATTACTTAAAGAACTAAAAAGGATAGGTTATGACGTGGCGTAAGAGCACCTAATCTTGGTAATCGCTAAACATATTAACACGCACAAAAAAGCCGAGATAAACTCGGCTTTTTTTATACTTAGATTACTAAAGTATTAGTCATTTTCAAGGAATGAGCGCAAGTGCTCAGAGCGCGATGGGTGACGCAATTTACGCAATGCTTTTGCCTCAATCTGACGAATACGCTCACGCGTTACATCGAACTGTTTACCGACTTCTTCAAGCGTGTGATCGGTTGGCATATCGATACCGAAGCGCATCTTCAATACCCGCGCTTCACGCTCAGTCAAGTTGCCCAGCACGTCACGAGTGGCTTCACGCAGACCCGCAGAGGTTGCATCATCGACAGGACTTGAGATCGTACCATCTTCAATGAAGTCACCTAGGTGTGAGTCTTCATCATCACCAATTGGCGTCTCCATTGAGATAGGCTCTTTAGCAATTTTTAGCACTTTACGGACTTTAACTTCGTCCATCTCTAAGCGTTCGCCTAATTCCTCAGGCGTCGGCTCGCGTCCCATTTCTTGTAGCAACTGACGTGAGACACGGTTAATCTTATTAATAGTCTCAATCATGTGTACAGGGATACGGATGGTGCGCGCTTGGTCAGCGATAGAACGGGTGATCGCCTGACGAATCCACCATGTAGCATAAGTTGAGAACTTATAACCACGGCGATATTCAAATTTATCGACCGCTTTCATCAGACCGATATTACCTTCTTGGATCAAATCCAAGAACTGTAAACCACGGTTAGTATATTTTTTGGCGATAGAGATCACCAAACGCAAGTTGGCTTCGACCATTTCTTTTTTCGCACGGCGTGCTTTTGCTTCACCAACCGCCATACGGCGTGCCACATCTTTCATATCGTGGATTTTCATGTCGAGCTGTTGCTCGTAATCACGAATTCTACGCTGTAATAAAATGACGTCGTCAGCGACTCTTTCTAGTGTGCCAGCAAATGCAGGCTTGCCTTTGATACGCTCGATGAGCCAATCAACATTGGTCTCATTACTTGGGAAGGTTTTACGGAACTCTTCACGCGGCATACGACCACGGCGAATGACCAAACGCATGATTTGGCGCTCTTGCTTACGCACGTCATCATAGACATCGTGCATGATCGCCATGACTTGGTCTGATAAGCGGTTGTTTAGCTTAAGCATCATAAAACGTTCGGCGAGTAGGGCATAAGCGTCATCAGCTTCGACACTACCACGGCCATAATCTAACAAGGCTTGTTTGGCTTTGATAAATAAGTTTTCGATCTCTTCCAAACGCAGGCGCACTTCTTCTGGATCGATGCCGCTGGTTTCTTCTTCGGCTTCTTCTTCGACGTCGTCTTCGTCTTCATCGTCGTCATCAAGTGCCAAGGCTTTGGCATTGGCTTTCGCCTTGATAACTGGCGGGTTTTCTTTTTCTTCTTTGATGCGCTCGCGCTCTTCTTTCGCCGCTTCTTTCGCTTCTTGAGCGGCAATTTTGTCTTCTTCGGTTTCAGGGTCTAAGAAACCAGTGATGACGTCAGAGAGTTTTTTCTCACCATCTTGTACTTTTTGGTACTCGTCAAGGACGAATTGTACCGTACCCGGCCAATAAGCCATGGCATGCTGTACATCACGAATACCTTCTTCGATACGCTTGGCAATGGCAATCTCACCTTCACGGGTAAGAAGGTCAACCGTTCCCATCTCACGCATATACATACGCACAGGGTCGGTAGTACGGCCAGGCTCAGTTTCGACAGAGGCGAGTACTGCCGCTGCCTCATCCGCTGCCATATCGTCATCACTTGAATCATCGTTCATCAAGATGTCATCGGCATCGGGGGCTGATTCAAAGATTTTAATACCAACGTCAGTCAGCATTTGCACAATATCTTCGATCTGATCGCTTTCGGTAATAGAGTCTGGCAGTTGGTCATTCACCTCAGCATAGGTAAGATACCCTTGCTCTTTACCCATCTGGATTAAGGTGGCCAGTTGAGATGTGGACTTAGAAACTGACTTATCGTTCATAAATACTCGCTTACTTGCATCGGACATTTTTATATTGTGACTCGCTATCGCTTGCTGGGTGCGTTGATCTTATCAATCGATTGATCAAAATGGGGCGTAGAGGTTGTCAATAATATCAAAAATGAGTTGATATGAATAAAGGCTCAAAACATTACAATCACACTGCTAAAAAACAGCTAAAAATTCTTCAAAATAACTTTGTTTAAAAAGTAACATCGTTAAAAAATAACATTTTCCAGAAAATAATCTTGCTTAAAAAACGCTCAGTAGAACAGGCTATAAATTTGCGTCTAACCATACATGTGCATAGTCATTCGCTAAAGGATGCTGCAAATACACAGCGACACAGTTTAACACAGACCACTGTAATCAAGCACGAGGTAGTGATAGCTAACCATCATTTTTTACTGATTATTTGCTATTACTTAAATGTTTAAAGGCTTGTACATGCTACTGGCCATAATCATTAGTAGTGGGGGCAGCGTTCATACTTTTAAAGGGGAGGCGGTTTTAGAAATAAAAATTATGCATATACTCAATCCTAAAAGCGATGAAAATAAACAGCACAACGTGCTACTGAAAACAATTTTGCTTGCTCCAGTAGCACGTACGTATTTTATAAAGAATTGTTGATATACATAATGCTAAGACTGAACGGTGACCATCTGTGCGGATTGCTCGGCCTGCTGGGCGCGTAACCAATCATTTAACAATTGAGATTGCTTACGAACAATGGCAAGTTTGATATGATCTGGGTTTTTTATCAGTTCTTGCATCTTCTTTTGCAAATGGAGTTTAAGTAGTTGCATGACCAAGTTTTCGATCTGCTCATCCAAGCTTAAAACGTTTCTTGCCGTCAAAGTTTTATAAAATCCGCCCCAGCCACGGCTTAGTGTCTCTTGAGTAATCGGCTTCAGATTGGATAAAACAAAGTGCGCCGCCGCATTGGCATCTTTTGGCAAGTAATTGAGACAGCGTTTGATGGTGCTAACAATATCAATTAGGGCATTATCTTGTAAGTCTTCCCAAGCCACGGCTCGTAAGATATCAGGAGATGCCTTTTGTTTGATGTGAGCAGGTAATTGCAGACTGTCGATACCAGCCCGCTGCCAAATCATCTCAATAGGGTCATCGATAAGCGACCGCGGTTGAAACAAAAAGCAAAGTTGTAGCTGTTGACTGATGGTCATGTCACCATCAAAATCTAACAAGGCATCTTTTGCTTCAACGTTCTGACTGCGTTTACCGCCAAGCTTTTGATAAATATCATTATTAAGCAGATAGCGAAAACTACTGCCTTTAGGTAGAGCAGTTGTCAATGAGCGCACTTGCGACATCAGCTTGGCTTTACCCTCTACCAATGTCAGATCATAACGCTCGCTTAAATAAGCAAAAATATACTGGGACAAGGGCATGGCATTGGCGATTTGTTCACGCATCGCATCGCTGCCCTGACTTTTAATAAAGGTGTCAGGGTCATGATTGTTTGGTAACGTCAAAAACCGCAGCTCTTTATCGTCAGCCAATATAGGTAGAGCCACCTCAAGGGTACGCCAAGCGGCTTTTTGTCCTGCACTGTCGCCATCGAAACTCAATGTCAATGTTGGATTGAGCGTCAGTAGTCGTGAAATTTGACTCTCATTAATCGCTGTACCCATGGATGCAATGGCACCATAAATACCCGCTTGATAAAGGGCGATCACATCCATGTAACCTTCGACTACCAGCCAGTCGTTGGCACGCTGCTGGCGTGACTCATAATAACCGTACAGTACATGTTGCTTGTGAAAAACGGGTGAGTCTGATGAGTTGATGTACTTGGGTTTTACCTCATCATCGAGCGCCCGACCACCAAAACCAATGGTGCGGCCTTGGTTGTCACGAATAGGGAAGATCACGCGATCACGTAGCAAGTCATAGTCACGGCCAGATTCTGATTGGCGCACCAATCCTAGGGCTTTGAGTCCCTCAATATCCTGCGGAAACTGATGCTCAAGATGCTGCCAACCGAAGGGCGCATACCCCAAACCAAAGGTTTCAAATATGTCGTCAGTAATACCGCGTGATAAAAAATAATGCTTGGCATGAGGGTGGGTCGTGAGGTTATGCTGATAAAATTGCTGTATCTGCTCTAGTAGCTCGTATAAATTGCCGTCTTCAGCAGCAGAATTGTTCATGCCGTGCGCATCGGCGATTCCATCAGTACCTGTCAGCCATGGCGGTGGATAACCGTTATCGTTGCTATTGCCACTACCATCACTGCTGTTTTGATAATCAAAACCATAATCGTCAGTTGGATAAAGTGCTGAATCGTAAGCCTCTAATGGTGGGTAGTCCCCGTAGCCTACATTATCGTCATAAGCGGGAGCGTCGTAAGCAGATGAATCTGCATGCGCTGGAGGGTTTCGTTCAGGCTTTTCTTTACTTACGTTACTTATATTTGGATTGCTGGGAGCTACCGCCGGATTAGGTACAGGTGGTGGTGCGATAGGTTTGGGAGTGCTTCGCTGATAAGTGACGTTTTGCTGTTCTTCTTGCGGTACTTCAATACCCGTTTGCTTTGACAGCTCCTTGACCGCCTCAATAAACGTTAAGCTTTCATAGTCGCGCAAAAAACTGATGGCATTACCGCCAACACCACAACCAAAACAGTGGTAAATGTTTTTTTGTGGATTGACATAAAAAGAAGGCGACTTTTCACCATGAAAAGGACAACAACCTTTATATTCGTTTCCCGCTCTTTTAAGCGTGGTATGACGCCCAATAATACTGATCAGGTCAGCTTGGCTATTTAATTGTTCGAGAATATGGTTAGGAATGCTCATACAAAAAACAGTTTACCATAGGTCAATTGGGTTGGTGTATAGACAATAAATTAGTGGTAAAAAAAATATTGACGATAGAAAAATAAGGCCAACAGAACGTTGACCTTATTATTTTTGATACGCGGTAGACGGTAAGACGCTTACTTACATATTAAAGCGTCTGATAGAATCACTCTTCAGTCATATCTACATCAGCGTTTGATGGGCTTAGCATGATGCTGCTACGGTCAGACTCAGGTAGGGTCGTGCGGCGTGTTGGGTTGATATTTTGCGGATCAACGTTTGCTTCTCTAGCTGTAGAGCCGGTGCTCGACTGGCTAGTGACGCGCTCTGTTGACGCCTCTGGCAACCCTAGACCGATGTTAAGACCGCTGTTATTGGTTGTATTCGTAAAATTACCAGCAGCAGGGGCAGTAGTAAGAGCCGCGTTTTCACTTGGCAATCTCAATTGATTGGCGTTACGAATCATCTGAGTCTTAGTGGCCCCATTATACTGACCAGTCGCAGCAGAGTTATCTGTCATGCTTGAGCGACCAAGCTTTCCAAAGGTAATTTTATTGAGCCATGTGCTGTCACGTTTGGTCTTTAGTTTGACACGGCCATCATTAGTGAGCCAATTTGGATAGTTAATTTGCAACAGTGTCTTGTACTCATTTGCCAAGTCTGTCAAACCCAATTTATTATGGCTATAGGCAAGAATTGCGATGGCTTCTGGTACCGACTCACTGAGTGGGTAGTACTGGAATACCCATTTGGCGCGGTTAACAGCGGCAACATAAGCTTCGCGCTCGATATACCAATTGGCAGCACTCATCTCACTTTCAGCAAACTGATTATAAATAAAGGTCATGCGCTGAGCGGCATCTGGTGCATAAGGACTGTTTGGATACTTACTAACAAGCTCTTGGAAGTTAGCAAAAGCAATACGTAAATAGGCAGTATCACGCTCAGCTTGGTTGAGCTTAAACAGTTTTAGACCTTCTGATGACCCTTCCATATTGGCCACACCGCGTACATAGTAGGCGTAGCTGACTTGTGGATTGGAAGGGTATAGACGAATAAACTGATCAGCGCTGGCGGCTGCCATTTCAAACTTGCCGCTGGCATATTGCGCATACATCATGTCGAGTAGGGCTTGTTCAGAATACTGACCAGTAGGATAAAAAGTACGCAGACTGGTCAAATCCTCGATGGCTTGGTTATAGCGACTTTTATCAATCTGAGTGATGGCGTCGTTATAGTAAGCTTGCTCTGATTTTTCGGCAGTTTCTACCGCATCGACGTCTTTTTTACCAGTCAGGTTTTTGAAAGTCTGACAACCTACAAGGTTTACGCTGAGCGCAAGTAAAGTTATTGAGGACAGTTTGATAAACGTATTGCCAACAGCTTGCATACTTCTTCTCCGACACAAGGCGCACAATAGCAGCGCCATTATGCTATATAAAAGGTTAATAATAAAAAACGATGCTTATGGCATCAGTTAACTGTCTAGTACCAAGGACGCTTATCGTTAAGCGGACTTATTATCGATATAATCTTATCAAATGCAGCTGTGTTATGGTTTGTATTACCTGTGCATTAAATAAAAATCACACCTCGTGCTAATAAAATAGGGCTATTTTAAACGGTTATTTCAAAATATAGTGCCATAGCATACAGCAAAATATGGCGATACTTTATAGAATATCGGTTACTTCGTCTATTTTTTGGTATTTTAGCATGAGCGGCTATCGCGAGCGATATTGAATGTCGCTGGCATGGGTAAATATACAGTAAATTACAGCAATGTCATATTTTAGAGAGTTAGTGCTCGATGTTTGATTGCCACATTGTACATTGAATTGTTATTAAAAAACGCCAGATAACACATTGCGTCTATAGGGCTTCAGTGCTCGGCATGATACACTATCGCGATATTGCCGCCACGTTTTTTGACGATGATTGTCTTTATCAGACATAAGACATCATCTGTTTTTCCAAAGTTATACTTTAAGCTTCTTTGTCAGTTACCTCAAATGCCAATATATCAGGCGGTTTGACGGACTTTGCGATAGATCAATTTATTATGAATAACAATAGTATGCCCACCCATTTATCACCGAATCAATCGTTAGATACGGATTCATCAGCACAAGAGTCACCAATGCCAAATGACGTTTTAAAAAATAATGAGTTACCTGATAATAAAGTATTAGAAGAGTCCTCAGAAGACGCAACTTCAGAGAAGCTGATGTCACAAGACAATAATATGCTTGACGATATAATAGATGACGACGTGATGGATGGCAGTGAAGACATTGACGATGACAGCGATAATGATATTGATGACAGCGACGACGATGAAGATGAAGCCCCAGTAGCTGGCCAAGCTGTACCAGTAGTGGTGGACATGATCCACACTGTCACAGAAGATCAGTCTGGTCTGCGCATTGATAAAGTCGCCTCACTAGTATTTTCAGACTTTTCGCGTATGCAACTACAAGGTTGGATCACTGACGGCAGCTTACTCTATAACGGTAGTGTGCAAAAACCAAAAGTTCGTGTCAAAGCCGATGATGTCCTACATCTATCAACGACGTTGCAGCAGCACAGTGAAGATCAGCCAGAAAATATAGACATTGATGTGGTCTACGAAGACGATGACGTATTGGTGATTAACAAACCCGTTGGGATGGTCGTTCATCCGGGTGCTGGCAATCAGACAGGCACTTTGGTCAATGCCTTGCTGTACCATTATCCGCAGCAGCATCATTTGCCGCGTGCAGGTCTGGTACACCGTATTGATAAAGACACTTCTGGGTTACTGCTCATTGGTAAAACCAAGCCTGCTCAAATGGCACTGATGGAGCAGCTAAAAGATAAGTCTGTTTATCGTCACTACAAGTGTGTGGTAGCAGGCGATCAAGCAAGTTTGCTACGTCATCGCCGTATTGATGCGCCGATTGGGCGACACCGGACTCAACGCACTAAAATGACAGTGATGACAGCTGGTCGCGAAGCGGTAACCCATCTATTGCATGTGACGCCGCTGAATGACAACTACTGTTTGCTAGATGTCAGCCTTGAAACTGGCCGTACGCACCAGATCCGTGTGCATTTGAGTCATGTGACCTATCCGCTAGTAGGGGATCGTGTTTATGGTGGCCGTCGTCAACTGCGATCAGGACTGACAGAAGCACAGCGCCAAGCCATTAATAACTTCCCACGCCAAGCATTGCATGCCTATACCCTTGGTTTTGTCCATCCAACGACAGGTGAAGATATTGAAGTCACGACCCCGCTGCCAGATGATATGCAACAGTTAATGCAAGTGCTAAGTGACGGCTATGACGAGGAATAAGCGATAGAAAGCTGTTCTGCCAATTGGCTTTATGCGTCTGTCATGAACAATAAAAAATCAAATCATCGTCAGCGACAAAAAACGATCCATTAAGAGGGTAGATCAGTCATGAATAATAAGCTTCCTATGACCTTGCTCGCTCAAATTGATGATATGGCTGTTTTTCAAACCGCTGCTTTTGCGTCGAACAAGATGGATGACCCTACTGCCGAAAGCCAAAAAAGAGCACATGAGGGTCAAGCCAGCTACGGTGAGTTGAATTTAGGATTGCATGTTAAGGACGACGCGGCAAAGGTATTGAACAATCGAATGCGTCTGTTAGCGGCTATTAATGAGCAATTAGCAGAGGGCTCATTAGACAGTAAGTCTAGCAGCGGAGTCAAAAGCTTGCATTGGGTCAATCAGGTTCATGGCAAACATATTTGTGACGTTGACGCCAGCCTGAGTATGGAACCGATGGCTGCTGATGCCATGGTTAGCCAACAGACAGGTCTTGGGTTGGCGATAATGACGGCTGATTGTGTACCGATCGTTTTATATCAACCAGCTAGCGGTCAAATAGCGGCTATTCATGCAGGCTGGCAAGGGCTTGCATGCGGTATTATTCAAGCAACTGTGCAGCGTTTCAATGGGTCTGGACAAATAAATGCTTGGATAGGGGTTTGTATTAGCCAACCAAGTTATGAAGTTGGGCCTCTCGTCCGTGATCAATTATTAGCAGGCTGCGTAGAGGCTCAGTCATTGACGCAATCTGACCTTGATAATTTTGACGCGCGCTATGTGATTGATAGTGAGGATCAAGGTTTACAGCAAAATGCTGATCCATTATCACAGAATACTACTGCCCATAAAACTGACGCTGGCAAACTGAAACTTGATCTACCGAAGTTAGCAGCAGACCAATTGAAGGCGGCTCAGGTAACCTTAGTTGATGAGTTACCCAAGCACTGTAGTTATGCCGATGGTCGTTATTATTCTTATCGGCGTCAGACGCATTTGCAGCAGCCTGCTACTGGGCGTATGGCGCTGGTCATCGTGCGCAATGCGTCCTATAAAAATGCGTCTATATAAATTTAAGTTGTTATCTAACCATTTCACATCATTATTAGAGTTTGTATGAATACATCTGTTGAATCGTCTTTAACATCCACATCTGCTAAGAATCCACCCAATGTGTCCATTGCTATTATTTATCATAGTAATTATGGTCATACTAAGCGTGTCGCTGAAGCCATTGTGCAAGGTGCTCACCAGCAATTACCAGAAGCGCAAGCCAAAGCTGTTGATGTTCACGAGGTTGATTGGGATTATTTAGATCAAGCTGATTTGCTTGTATTCGGTAGTGCTGTCTATATGGGCAGCGTTACGGCTGAGTTTAAAACCTTTATGGATGAAACCTCAAAGCGTTGGTATAACCGCAAGTGGGAAGGTAAGTGGGCGGCAGCTTTTGCCAATTCAGGCGGATTAAGTGGCGATAAGCTTGCCGTGCTACAGCAGATCTCTTTATATGCCATGCAGCATGGTATGAATTGGATTGGTCTGCCACTCATGCCGACAGGTCATGAAAGCCATGATTTAAACCGCTTATCTAGCTTTTTGGGTTTGATGACGCAGTCTCTTGACGGTCCACCTGAAGAAACGCCAGGAAAAGGGGATATCGACACGGCTATTTGGTTCGGGGATCATTTGGCTAAAACCATCATCAAGCATCAACCCGCATCTTCAAAAAACTAAGGTACGTTTTAGTTTCGAAAATAGTGATAAAAATACACTTTATCAAAACGAAAACAGACATCAAAGGGATGTCTGTTTTTTTATGGGTGTTCTTTTTGGTTAGACGTTTTTATGGAGCAGGAGTGTTTACGATAGTATTTTGAATGGCGGTGTTTTGATTTGCAACATTTGCAGCAGGAATCCCTGTGACGGGTATGGGGCTGTCAACGAATTGAAATGATTGACAACCTGTAAATAGTATAGTCGAGGTAAGCAAACAGCTTAGGGCTAAGGATTTCATAAGGGTATCTCATTAAGCTATTGGCGATAGTAAAAGCGCAGTAATCATCAGTAACTACTATTTTAAGTAGCTTTGTGTTCATTAATAAAATAAGAAAGCGCAGAATATAAGAAATGTTTTGGTTTAGTGCTATGCCTCTATTATGTATGCTTAGAGCCAATAATCATAGGAGATTAGTGGACTTTTTAAGGGTTATGTAAGGCGATATTTATCTAAGATAGATCTTCAATATGAACAAAAGCGGCTACATAGGCTCAAAATACCTGAATCTTACCGAGCTGCGTTCAACTGAGTCAGCGATCAATATCAACCATGTTTGTTATCATTTAGGTTTGCATAATGGCTAAGCAAACGCCTAAATGCTAATGGTCTGTACTATCTACATCAATCGTAATGAGTTGTATTACAAATAAAAATAGTGATAATATGTTGAAAGCTGACCAAATAGTCAGGTATATTCTAAAGTCATTATTATAATGAAATGATCTTACGATTACCGTTGTCTTTACTCCTGTTAAGAACCGTTTGAAACAGAACAAAGCATTCATATTTGTTCATTTAACGAGTGATAGTATGTTATAGATCTGAGTTGTCTAACGCAGGCTCGCTAATGAGAAGATAGGCAATAAGCGTGTTAGAAGTGTTGTAATATCACCTTAGCAGTACTGTGTCTTCAGTCAAGCATTGGTATTTAAGCCGTCAATTTCCTAAAAATTTAGGTTTTTCTTTATTATTTTATTTTAGCCGAGTCTTGCTATGATTAGTTTTTATCTCAATGGGAAAAGCCATGAGCTAACCCAGCTCAACCCTAATACGACGGTGCTTGAGTATCTACGATTACATGCAAGCCAAACCGATACTAAAGAAGGTTGCGGCAGTGGTGATTGCGGTGCCTGTACGGTGATGGTTCAGCGCCTGCCTAACAGTAGCAAGCAAACTCATGATGCTGAAGATGATAATAAAGAAAGTGTCACGCCACCGTTCTATACGATTAATTCCTGCATTACGCTAGTGTCGCTGATGGACGGTCATCATCTTATGACGGCCTCTTATTTGGCGGACAATCCTGAGCATCATCCAGAGCGTGCCCTTTTACATCCAGCACAGCAAGCGCTGGTTGAATGTCATGGGTCGCAGTGCGGTTTTTGTACGCCTGGGTTTGTGATGTCGCTCGCTTGTGTTTACGAAAACAATCGTATGCAGATAAGTCAAAATGCAGCTGACAAGAATGATGCTAAGCAATTGAGCTATGATGAAGTGGTTGCGTCAATATCGGGTAACCTATGTCGCTGTACAGGTTATCGTCCGATTATTGAGGCGGGCCTACTGATGAATGATATTGGTCAGAAAAGAGAGGCAGAGCAGTCGGTGGTGAAAGACTTGACTATGAGTCTTGCCACAGATGCGATGGCAACGATAAAAGCGTCAGTAGCGTCTAGTAATCTATCAGCTAACGACGTTGCACCAAACGCTACAAATTATAAAACTATTGAACCTGCACTGACGGATGCTGGTCGACAGTTATACATGCCCAAAACAGTAGGTGAACTCAATCAAGTATTAGCAGCCAATCCTCAGGCGACGATTTGGGCAGGTGGTACGGATTTAGGGCTGAGTGTGACGCAGCATCTAATCGACTATGAGGTCATTATCCAGCTCTCAGGTGTTGAGGCACTAAAGTCATGGTCATTGTCTGACGCAAACAGTGATAAATCGAGTAGCGAACAACTCGCAACTCAGTCACTGATGCTAGGGGCGGGCATGAGCTATCAACAGATGCTACCAGTACTTGAACAGTACTTCCCAAGCTTCGCGCAAGTGTTTGA
Source organism: uncultured Gammaproteobacteria bacterium (assembly GCA_963744895.1). Taxonomy (GTDB): domain Bacteria; phylum Pseudomonadota; class Gammaproteobacteria; order Pseudomonadales; family Moraxellaceae; genus Psychrobacter. The sequence goes on along the minus strand of CAVUUW010000002.1, from coordinate 406,852 downwards.
GCGTATTGCCTCTCCGCAAATCCGTAATATGGGCACCATCGGCGGTAATATCGCCAACGCGTCGCCGATTGGCGATTTGCCACCGATTTTATTGGCATTGGATGCCTCTATTCATTTGCGTCATTATGCGCCTGATAGTCGAGAGTCAGGTAGTGATTCAGATAATAGCGATGCGATTTATACGGATGAGATCATACCTTTATCAGAGTTCTTTTTAGATTATAAAAAAACCAAACTGCAAGCAGGCAGCTACGTCGTTGCTATCCATATTCCTTTGATGCAAGAAAATCAGCATTTATTTATCCATAAGATTAGCAAACGTTATGAAGATGATATCTCAGCGTGTCTGCTTGCAGCACGCATTGATGTGTCAACAGATGGCATGACAATAGAAAATGCAAAGCTTGGGCTTGGCGGAATGGCGGCTATACCATTGCTAGCGAACAAGTGTCAGCAAGCACTGATCGGACAAGTGGTTGATGTTGCAAGTTTTGAGAAAGCAGCGCAAATCTTATCTGCCGACGTGACACCAATGACGGATGTCAGAGCCAGCCGTGAATATCGCATGCATGTGGTACAGCGTCTACTGGTGAAATGTGGTAAGCAATTGGTAGCAGAGATGCAAACTGAGAGTGCTTGATTATTAGCGTTGTTGATTGCTAATACTGACTAATTGTTATATTTGCTAAAAATAAAAAACGCATTAACTAAAGCGTACTAATAGAAGAGATCTGCCATGAGCCATCATTCGTCCCTATTTGACAGTTATAGTATCCGCCGGGTGCGTCCGCCAAAAAATAAGATCGGCACCTCGGCCAAGCATGACAGTGCGATCAGCCATGTGATGGGAACGGCGACCTATGTGGATGATATTGCCAAACCACAAGGTACGCTGCATCTGGCATTGGGTAAAAGTAGTCACGCCCATGCTCGGGTATTGAGTATGGATTTGAGCGCTGTTAGAGAGGCTGATGGGGTCGTAGATGTTCTAAGTTTTAAGGATTTACCAGCGCAGACAGATATCGGTGCTGTTTTCGATGGTGAGCCACTGATGGTGAATGACATCACAGAGTATGTGGGTCAGACACTGTTTGTAGTAGTGGCGAGCAGCCACCGTGCTGCCAAGAAAGCGGCTACCAAGGCAGTGGTAGAATATGAGCCACTGCCAGCGGTGCTGAGTATTGATAAAGCATTAGAGCAAGAGTTGTTTGTACGTCCGAGTCATTTTATGAAGCGCGGAGATGCGGCGATGGCACTTGAGAATGCACCGATTCGCATCGAAGGTCATATTCATATGCGCGGGCAAGAGCACTTTTATCTTGAAGGGCAAGTGTCTTATGTGGTGCCGTGTGATGATGGCGGGCTAGAAGTATACACGTCGTCGCAGCATCCAAGCGAAGTGCAGCAGCTCGTCGCCGAAGTGACGGATTTGCCCTTTCATGCGGTCAATACCGTGGTGCGCCGTATGGGTGGCGGCTTTGGTGGTAAAGAAACCCAAGCCGCTGCATGGGCGTGTCTGTGCGGTATTGTTGTTAAGCGTCATAACGTTCCGGTCAGTATGCGTCTAGACCGTCAAGATGACATGGTGGTGACCGGTAAGCGTCATGAGTTTGCCAATCGTTATGAGGTTGGCTTGGATGAATCTGGGCGTATATTGGGCGTCGATATGCAACTGGCTGGTCTGTGCGGTTATGCGCCAGATTTGTCTGATGCCATCGTTGATAGAGCAATGTTCCATTGTGATAATGCCTATTATTATCCAGCAGCTCATGTGGCAGGGCATCGCTGCAAGACCCATACAGTATCCAATACAGCCTATCGCGGGTTTGGTGGACCACAAGGGCTAATGACGGCTGAATATATGATGGATCATATTGCCTATACCTTGGGTCAAGATCCACTGCAAGTGCGCCTAGCCAATCTATATCAAGATGGTCAAAGCACCCATTACGGTCAGATGATTGAGCATTTTGATTTGGCGACCATCATGACCAAACTGGCCGCCGATTGCGATTACGACAAGCGCCGTCAGCAAATTATAGAAGCCAATAAACAAGCTGCTGCTGAAGGCAGTGACAAGCGTTTAGGTATCGCGCTAACGCCCGTGAAATTCGGTATCTCATTTACCGTGCAAACGCTCAATCAGGCAGGCGCGCTGGTACATATTTATACAGATGGCAGTATCCATCTCAACCACGGTGGTACAGAGATGGGGCAAGGCTTATATATCAAAATCGCCCAGATTGTCGCCAATGAATTTGACGTTGATTTGGACACAGTTAAAGTATCAGCGACCCGTACGGATAAAGTGCCAAATACTTCACCAACGGCAGCGTCATCAGGTACCGATATCAATGGTAAGGCCGCACAGAACGCTTGCTTAAGCATCAAAGCGCGCATCGTTGAATTTGCGGCTGAGCATTTTGAGGTGGCACAAGAAGATATACGCTTTGAGAAAAACCATGTCTATGTCGGTGACAAAGAGACACTAACCTTTGCCGAAATGATTAAGCTATCGTATCAAAACCGTATCAGTCTATCGTCTACTGGCTACTACAAAACACCGAAGATATTTTATGATCGTTCTAAAGCATGGGGACGTCCATTCTTTTACTTTGCGCTAGGTGCCGCTTGCGCTGAGGTTGAGATTGATACGCTGACAGGGGAGTACAAGGTGCTACGCTGTGATGTGTTGCACGATGCAGGACAGTCGATTAACCCTGCCATTGATATTGGTCAGATTGAAGGCGGCTTTGTGCAAGGTATGGGTTGGCTCACAGCAGAAGAGCTGATCTGGAATGATAAAGGTAAGCTCGCTTCCGACAGTCCTGCCAATTATAAAATCCCAACCGCGCATGACTTGCCTAAGCAGTGGAATGTCAAACTGTACGACCGTAAAAACGAAGAACAAACTATCTACAACTCTAAAGCCGTTGGAGAACCACCATTTATGTTGGCAGCCAGTGTCTGGTGCGCTCTCAATAACGCGGTGGCTAGCCTTGGTAATTATCAAAAAAATCCAGAATTGACCATGCCTGCGACGCCAGAAGCCGTACTAAAGGCAGTCATGCGTATGGAAGGTTCGTCTTGGGATCTAGAGACCAAGGCGGACAAGGATACGATGGATAGTCTCGTTGAAGGCGTAGAAGAAAATGGCGAACTTTATAATGACAAAGTCATGCCGCAAGATGTGCGTCATGCCAAAGATATCGATCCAAAAGAGGTAGCAGGCAGACAGACCGATGAGCAGCCAGAAGCGATAGAGCATCCAAATGTCGCAGGGGCAAGAGGTCCCGCGCACAGTGAGTGAGTCATTAGCACCGCCAGTTATCTGCTGGTATGAAGGTCTGGCACGATACCAGCAGCAAGGCACCGCTCATGTGTTGGCAACGGTTGTGGCTGTGAATGGCTCCGCCCCGCGTGCGCTACAGGCAAAGATGATCGTCACGCAGGATGGCATCGTAGATACGCTGGGCGGAGGAGGTCTTGAGCACGACGTTATCAATACTGCAAGGCAGCTACTAAACGGTGAGATTTCAGCAACGGTATCAAAAGAAGTCAAACAAAAAGTATCTGAAATTGATGGCGACAGCACGGCAGCGCCAACCCCTTCTAACGCGGTACGCCGTGACACGGTTTATACCAAACATTACCCGCTGGGCGCAAAATTGGCCCAATGCTGCGGCGGTAGTGTCACTGTTATGTTCGAATGCTTTAATGTAACACCGCCAATGTCGTTACTAGTGTTTGGTGCAGGGCATGTGGCATCAGCACTCATGACGATCCTCGCTGAGTTACCTTGTCAGGTAGATTGGGTGGATAGTCGCCCAGAAATGTTTGAGCGTTACTTGATTGATAAATATAGTGACAATAGACCTAGCGTCAGTAAGAGTAAGACGGGCCAAGCAGACAGTATCTACCAAAATTCTACACCAAACCACACTCAATATTATCAGCTACCAAGACATATTCGTCCGCATATCGATGAGGAGCCTGTCGATTTTGTGCGTCCATTTATCGAGCAGGGTGGTCAGCGTTTTATTTTGGTTATGACGCATGACCATAGTGTGGATTTTGAGCTGGTACGAGCAGCATTAGATACTATTTCTGATACTAGCTCAGCTGATGGTAAGCGCTCAGATATCCCATTACCTTATATTGGCTGTATTGCCTCATCCACCAAAGCAAAGCGTTTTAGAGACCGTTTGATTCAGCGTGGCTATAGTGAGCCACTAGTCAATCAGTTGGTAATGCCAATTGGATTACCAATTGGCGGCAAAGAGCCAATGGCGGTGGCAGTCTCTATCGTGGCGCAGCTCTTACAGCATTATCATCAAGCTGAATGCTGAGTTTTTATGTGGACTCAATATAGCCCCATTTTAGCATCGTTATTTTTCATCAAATTATTAAAACGCTCAGTACTATTTATTAAAATGCTCAGCATTACCAAGCCATGTGAGACCACTAAATGACCCTACATATTTATCAAGCTCGATTGCTACATTATCTGACTGAAAATGACCTCGCTGAGCGTGCAACTCTTACAACGTTAACTATTGATAAAAATACAACGTTATTACCAGTGGTTGCAGATGTGCGTATTTATCCTGAATATATTGCTGACGGTGCATTGGTGGTTGATGATGTGACAGGATGCGTAGTCGAGTACGGTCATAGTGAGACCATATTATCAAAGTATGTTAATAAAGAGAGAGCGCCAGCAGTCAAAGTGCACGACCATCGCGACAAACTCATCATGCCAGGTTTTATCGATACCCATGTACACTATCCACAAATCGATATGATTGCCGCTTATGGTGAGCAACTGCTTGACTGGCTTAATAATTATACTTTTGTCACGGAAGCCAATTTCGGTGATCCAAAAGTAGCTCACGACACCGCGAATTTCTTTTTAAGGCAACTACTTGCCAATGGTACGACCAGTGCCATGGTTTTTGCGACCAGTCACCCGCTATCTGCCGAAGCTTTTTTTACAGAAAGTCATAGGCTTAATACGCGCATGATCACGGGCAATGTCTTGATGGATAAAAATGCGCCTGAGCAGCTATGCGTGCCTGCTGAGCAAAGTATTCGAGATACTCAAAATATCATTGATAATTGGCATGAGCGTGGGCGTCAGCATGCGGCGATTACCCCGCGCTTTGCGATTACGTCGAGCCCTGAGCAATTACGTCTAGCAGGCGAGTTATATGCCAGCTATGACAGTGTGTATTTACAGACGCATCTGGCAGAAAACCGCGATGAGGTGGCTTTTGTACAACAGCTCTATCCCAATCACAAAGGCTACCTCGACGTCTATGACGATATGGGCCTGTTAGGCCGCCGTACCACCTTGGCACATGGTATCTATCTTGAGACACCAGAATACGAGCGTCTACGCGCGACTGGTACGCAAATATCACATTGTCCAACGTCCAATCTGTTTTTGGGTAGCGGGTTGTTCGATTTACCCAAGACGTTAAGTTATACCGGTGTCAGTATCGCCACCGACGTTGGAGCAGGGACGAGCTTATCGATGCTCACGACGTTATCAGAGGCGTACAAAGTCCAGCAACTACAAGGCAATCAGCTATCCGCGCATCAAGGGTTATATCAAATCACCTTAGGCAATGCGCAGTCGCTACTATTGGACCATAAAATCGGTAACTTTATGCCCAATAAAGAAGCAGATTTTGTTGTGATTGATATGAAGGCCACAGCATTGCTTGAGCGGCGTATGGCGCAGACCAAAACCGTTGAAGAACAACTATTTGTGTTGATGACGCTAGGTGACGATAGAGTGATCGAGCAGACGATAATTGCAGGTCAGAGCCGCTATCGAAAATCTACGTCTTGATAAACTAGCGAAAAATATGAGTCACAAAAAAGCCTCGTTTATTGAAATATAAACGGGACTTTTATTGGTTTAGTCTGTGTCTTTTGTTCTGTGCTTAAGGATAGCTTAGCGGTGTTCATTTTCTAATTGATGTTTTCTAACTGACGTCTTCTAGTTCAATAGACACATTCCAGTCAGTAATATCTATCTCATGGCAGTTGTTACCTTCGCCATTGATACGATCAATCACCAAAAAATCACTGTCGCGTCCAAGCGCCAATAAGGGATGATGCCAAACGTTGGCATCATACTGTACGCCTTGATGAGACTTGGTATAAAACACTGCTAGATCATCTGCCGATTGTGGCGGCGTACCTGCTTTGGCAACGACGACGACATAGTCTTGACCTTCCATCGAGACAAATGCTTGTGTCCCAAACGGATGATACTCCATGACGGAGAGGGCAATAGGATTCTCACGTTTTTTGGCTCGGAAGATACTCATACCGACTGTGCCACCCTCAAGCTGACTCTCGGCTAGCGCATGATGGCGAACCGCATAGCCATTATTGATCTCATAAGTATTGTCAGCCGTTTGCTCATCATCACTATAGCGCTCGATGACCGAGCCGTAAGGGGCGAAGTCGGCTTTGGTTAAGGGCTGAGCGGTTAAGATAGCACTCATTATTTAACCTCTGTATCATCAGTAGTAACAACATGATCTGCCACTTTACCAAACACGCGCACGCGGCTGATACCGCCATCTGGGAAGATATTGACCCGAATATGCGTGATAGGCTGATCTATCTGGAGCTTGTCGTTACCAAAGGTATGGATGTCATCGGCATTGGTTTTTTGCGGCTCAAGTAACGTGTCCCAAAACATACTTTGCGTGACCAAGGTTTGCTCTGGTGTATTTGGCGAGTAGACGGCTTGGATCGAGACTTTATCAGGGTAGTTGCCTTTAAAGTGGGCGGTATCGATTTCGATAGAATCCACAATACCTGCTTGACCTAGCGCGATAATGCACCAGTCATTGCCTGGCTCACGGCGACGACGTGTCTCCCAGCCATCACCCATGTTGGGCGCTTTGGTCGGTAACAGTAAGTTGCTGGCTTCCCCAAAATGCGCGTCATTACTGGCAATCGCGCGACCGCCGTTTAACGCGCCTGCCAAGTCAATCGTCTCGCCTTGTTTGCTCAGGCTCGCATCAAGCTGTATATCGCCATAGACACGCAGTCGAGCCACGCCGCCATCTGGGTAAATATTCAAACGAATATGGGTGACTGTTTGCTCGTTATCAATCTCGATTAACTCATGGTGGTTGCCTTGTAGTGGTGTCATACCGACAAGCGCTTGCCAGTTCAAACTTTCCCAATCTTTTTGATTAAGACTGATAAGATTATCATCCGCTTGCTGTAGTAGCTCTGGCGCATATAAACTATCAACACTGGCTGAAGAAGGGAAGTTACCGGTGAAATGACTGGTATCGATATCAAGCCCTGCAATTTTGGTTGGGCGGGCGAGCTGAATGATTAAATAATCATAGCCTAAATGACGCTTGCGGCGCGTCTCCCAGCCGTCCATCCATTTACCGTTGTCGTCGAATTTACCTACGATAAAGATAGGCGCATCAGGATTTAAAATACGGCTTTTATCCGCAAAAAAATCATCCGTAGCAAATAGCGCTTTTGCGCCCAAACGACTGTCGGCCACGTTTGATTTTTTAGTAAAGGCAGGCAGGCTCTCAGGTATGTTATTTGCTGAGATAATTTGTCCCACTTCTGAAGTATTTTGACTCATAATGATTCCTTTTATTTAATAGTAGGTTTGATTGATCGTGTGCCGTTTGTTTTATTTATTCGACACACTGCGATGTACTCGACAGCCGTGGTAGTGCCCGTAGTGGCAAAAGCTACATCCAATCAGCTGTATTGTCTGGTGTTGCAGGGTGGTTGTCATACCAGTGCTTGGCGATCTCATCACGGCGACATATCCAAACGTCAGGCTTACTAGTGATATAGTGCAAAAATTGCTTCAACGCTTTGATACGTCCTGCCCGTCCGATAATGCGGCAATGCAAACCGATGGTTAGCATTTTTGGGGTGTGCTCGCCTTCTTCGTAAAGGGTATCAAAGCTGTCTTTGAGGTATTGATAAAACGGCTCAGCGTGAGTAAACCCTGGACTAGAAGAAAAACGCATATCGTTGGTTTCTAAACTATAAGGGATGACCAAATGCGGCTTGCGTATGATTGTATTGCCATCTTGGGCTTTGACATTGAGCCAGTAGGGCAGCTCATCGCCGTAAGAGTCGGAGTCATAGTGATAGCCACCTTGTTCGACGACCAGCTCGCGCGTGTTTGGGCTATCGCGTCCCGTGTACCAACCGAGCGGCTGTTTGCCCAGCATGCGCTCAAATATGTTGGTTGCACGGCGAATGTGCTCACGTTCAGTCTCGCGATACATGTTTTGATAAGTAATCCAGCGCAGGCCGTGACTCGCAATCTCATGACCGTCTTCTAATACGCGCTCGATAATGTGTGGCGTTTTTTCGGCAGCGGCAGCACAGGTAAACGTGGTGATGGGCACACCGTATTCTTTAAAAGTATCTAACACACGCCACACACCAACACGGCTCCCGTATTCAAATGCTGACTCGATAGACTGGTGACGATTATTAAATTCTGGCGTACCCAAGATATCTGACAAAAAGCGCTCGGACTGTCCATCACCGTGGATGACGCTGTTTTCTGCCCCTTCTTCGATGTTTAATACAAACTGTACGGCGATTTTTGCGCCACCTGGCCAATTCGCTTTTGGTGGATTGCCACCGTAGCCTTTTAGGTCTCGGGGATACGTACTCAGATCAAAATCACTGCTGACTTTTTGGGTCATTTTTCAAATTCCTATATAAAAATAATAAAACACGCGCTAATTTTTTTACAACATTTTATGTTTCCACAATGTCACGAACACAGTATGCCAAGCACACTTATCTTTTATTATAAAGTCGTTGGCTACTCACCACGCATAAGTAACCAGTAAGACACCCCGCCTAAAGCCGCTCCTAACAAAAACCCATAGCCTTCAAGACTGGTTAGTAGAGGTACAAGTACGGTAGATAAGGAAAAAATAGCCCCAATGGCAAAGGCAATCAAACCACGAATGTTCCAACCTTTATAATAATAGTAGGCACCAGTGGGCTTGTCAGAAAACAAGTCATTCATATTGATATGTTGGTTTTTGATCAAATAATAATCAACAATCAAAATGCCAAAGAATGGCGCGATGATTGCCCCCACTGCATTTACAAAACCGACAATGCCAATTTGGCTAATAAAAGATAACCATAGCGCGCCGACAAAAAAAGCGATAACGGCAGTGATTAACCCACCCATGCGAAAGCTAATACGCTTCGGGAATAGGTTAGCCAAATCGTAAGCGGGCGGTATGAAGTTTGCGACCATGTTGATACCGACCGTGGCGGCAAAAAACGTCAAGGCGGCAATGATGGTTAAGGGCAGCGCATCGACGCGTTCAACAATGTCAGAAGGATTCGTCAGTGCTTCACCGAACAATACGAGAGTACCCGCCGTAATCACTAGGGCTATGAACGAAAAGAACGCCATATTTACTGGCAAGCCAATCAGGTTACCGAGCTTCATGTCTCTCTCACTTCGTAGAAAACGTGAGAAATCCCCAAAATTGATCACGACTGCTGCAAAATAAGCCACCATCGTGCCCACAATGGCAATAAAAGCCTGCACTGGACTACCGGTATAATCACTATTGCGGCTAAAAATAGAGTCGATTGCGGGCAATAGCTCTGATCCTGACTGATACCAGACAATACCCATCAGAATCAACATCACCACATACACCAATGGGCCTGCCCAATTCAAGAAATGCTTAATCGTTTCGACACCCGACCAAAAAAGTAGAATCTGAAATATCCAAACAATAACGAATGCAAGCCAAGCGGTACTGTTGAGTCCCAAGAATGTAGCGTCTGAGCTACCCATCATCAAGGTCAGTAAAATAGCAACGGCTGTCGAGGCAAAATACGTCTGCACTCCATACCAAAAAATCCCAATAATAGCTCGCAGCATTGCGGGTAGGTTGGCACCATTAATCCCAAGGCTTGCACGTATCAATACCGGAAAAGGAATCCCATATTTGACGCTAGGTTTACCCGTCAGATTCACCATCATCATGACAATAAAACCTGAACAGATAATGGCTGCCATAACCCACCAGCCACTCAAGCCGTAGCTCAAAAACAATGACGCAGCAAGCGTGTAGCCGAATAAACTTTGGATATCATTTGACCAAACGTTGAAGATAGCAAACCAGCCCCAGTTACGTTCTGTTGGTTTTATGGGTGCTAAGTCTTCGTTATACAGCCTTGATTGTTTGATAGAAGGATCGAGTTGACTATGATCGAAATCTATTTTTTGAGGATCAAGTCGTACTTGCTGGGTATTGTCAGACATACACGTTCCTTGTATTGTTAACAAATATGATTATTGTTAACAATAATCAGCTCAAACTATCGTATGCATATCTAGTAGCTCCGTCAAGTGACTTCTCAAAATATGTTTTTATCACTGTGTCATTTAACTGGGTTCTGTCTGTCGGCTAAACTTTATTATTGTAAAAAACTATAGTGCTGAGGCATACGCCACTAGCTGCTGACGCTCAGCATCGGTTAATTGAGTGATATTGCCTAGTGGCATATAGCCCGTTTGTACGGCAGTAATGATTTTTGCTTTATGTATTTTTAGATCTTCTGGTGTTTGCAATATGATGCCTGCAGGCGGCGCGGCAAACCCCTGCTGGGTGGGCTGTACTGCATGGCAAGTACTACAGCGCGTATGTACGACGTCCATCATCGTTTCATCTGCCGAAGCGCTCACTGGTACAGCTTCAGCAGCTGCATCCTTGCTAACATTGTTATTAGTATGAGTAACGGTATCAGTGCTTGAATCAGTAGTAGCACTTGTCATTGGTGGGGTGCTGTCAGCTGTTGTCGGTGCGACTGAGGTAGTAACAGGCGTGACAGGTGCAGGCTCGATTGGCTCAGGTCGCATCCAAATAATCAATAATACGGTCAATACAGCTGGAATGACTAAGTAGCGTGGTTTTTTATGGCCTAAATGTTTTTGATTAAAATAATGGCGCGCCGTTGCAGTGATGACGCCGACAAAAACCAAGACTAGCCATCCTTTTTCATGGGCATACATCATTGGATAATGGTTACTGATCATGGTAAAGATGAGCGGTAGGGTAAAGTAGTTATTCATCAGTGAGCGATTTTTGGCTTGCAATGCCAATTCAGCGACTTCTTTGCCTGGTTTTTCGCCGCGGCGTACACAATCAACGAGTGCGCGCTGCGCTGGCATAATACCGAAAAAGACATTACCAACCATCACCGTGCCCAAAATCGCCCCGATATGGATGAACGAGGCGCGATCGCTAAATAATTGATAAGATCCCCAGCTCGCGATGACCAGTAAGATAAAAATCAGGGTGCTAAAAATAAAGGCGTTTTTACCCAAATGACTGCGCACGATAACTTCGTAAATGAAGTAGCTGCCAAATAAAAACAGTAAGCTTGTCGCAATGGCACCGATACTGGTAAAAGGTACTTTGCTTGGATCGATTAGATAGGCGGTTGCATTGGCATAATAGACGATCGACATCATCGCCGCACCCGTCAGCCAAGTGGTATACGCTTCCCACTTAAACCAATGTAGCGTCTTTGGCATTTCCTCTGGTTCGAGTTTGTACTTGGCAATCTCATAAAACCCGCCGCCATGGACGGCCCAAAGATCACCCGAAATACCTTTGTCGGCTTTCCACTGTGGCGGTTTGCGTAGGCTTAGATCTAGCCACACAAAATAAAACGATGCACCAATCCATGCCACCCCAGCGATAACATGAAACCAGCGAAAAAATAAACTCAACCATTCAAGAAGGTAGGCACCCATGCGGTAAATGTCCTTTAATATGACAGTATCTTAATAAAATATTTGTGAGCGGATAATGACGGTTGCTCACAGTTTTTCGATATATAGTTGATTCAGTTTAAAAGAGATACAAGGCAACCGAGCGCAGATGTATATGTCATACTTCAAGTGAGGTTAACGCTGTAACTCTTTTATAGAGGATTGACTATAACGTCAAGTTATGAGCCGCGATAGGTACTATAACCATGCGCACTCAGTAGTAATGGCACGTGATAATGACTGGTATCACTTACTACAAAGTCGATCACCACTTGCGGATAAAATGCTATTAGCGCTTGGGTATCAAAATAAGACTGAGTATCGAAGGTTACCGTATAGCGCCCGATAGTGAGCTTACCTTTATTGCTATCAATGGCTGTCTCAAATTGCCAGCTATCTAGGGTGACGCGTCCATCGTTATTGGTTGTACCATGTGCTAGTAGTGTCGTGTCACCGCTGTCTTGTATGCGATGTAAAGTGACCGCGATACCAGCAGCAGGCTTCCCTAGATGCGTGTCTAAAATATGTGATGATAGGGTGGCAGACATAATGCTTCCTTTGTATTCAGTAAAAACGTAAATAGGGTGATAAGGCTATCGCATCTGATAATTAGGGTGTTGTATGAGCATCGATAATACGGTGTATTGTTGATCGGCTGTCAAAGTGCTAATTAACAACTGGTTTATCTAAGCATTACCTAATAGTTTGTTTAGACGTAAACGTGTGATTTTATTTTGTTCTGCAGCCGCATTGGTCAGCTCTGTGTCACGATCATTTGGCAGGCGCGCTAATAGCAGATCAAGCATTTGCTGGGCGCTTTTACCAGTCGCAAAGACAATAAAAATAAAACCGAACTTTTCCAGATAGTCTTGATTGCCTTTGGCGAGAGCTTCGAGCACCTCATCTGCAGCATCGTTAGCGCCAGACTGCTCATGGGCGGCGCTACTTTGCGTGTTACGATATTTCTCTTTTAAAGAAGCCACATTACCGATTTGTGGATGTCCATCAAACGCTTCTAATAGATTGGCCTCATTGGTTTGCACGTCATGCCAAATAGCATCACTACTCGCTAGGAGCGCATCAACGTCTGCAAAAGGGCGATCATCGGCAAGCTTATTTGCCCAGCTACTACTGGTACAACAGATTAAGAGCTGCTCGATAGCGGCTTGCTGTGGTAGATCGTTGAATTGCGCTAAGGTTAAGCTCACAATGTTATCCTTTTTTTATGATGTGATCGTCCATTATCCATATTGGGTAAGGAGTTGTTTTTAGTGACCAATACATTGAGGTTATTTGCCCAAAGCTAATGTTATAAAAATCTGGCGCTATAAGTAGGTGCTGTTATCCATTAATACAGTTCAGTCTTTGAGCTTGCATGAGATGATAGAGCGATTTGTGATCGACAGATTTATAATCAAAAGACGATAGTATTCAGATTTTTATTAGATGAAAAAATGAGCTGTATTTGGTTTAATAATGCCTACTCTATAGTAGGCTGACAATATGCAACAGAATAACTAAAGGAACGCTGATATTTTAGCCGCAACAATCATGTGATGAGACACGCATCAGTAATGATGTGTTTAATTTATAATTCCCATTTTGCTAAAACCTGACCAATTGGTCAACTGTTTTATCAGAATTTTTTTATTTAGCGGGTTATGTTTTTCATATTTGCGTATTTCTTGATAAATATGCAGAGGAATATAGCAACTATTTGGTTGAACCTGCCATTAAAGTGAGATAGCACTGCTATGAAACAAAACAATCAACACGGCGATACTTCCATGACCGATGTACCTTCACATCGTAGTCAACAAGCCACGCGTGAACACAATCAAGCGCTTATATTAGCGGCGGCTGAGGAGGAGTTTGTTCTCCAAAGCTATCGCGGCGCGACGATGCAGGGTATTGCTGATCGGGCAGGATTGCCTAAAGCCAACGTACACTACTATTTTAAAAATAAAAAAAACCTATATATGGCCGTACTCCGTTCAATTATTGAAGAATGGAATGAGGGTTTGGTAACCATGACAGTGGACAGCGACCCAAAAACCGTCATTGAAAAATTCGTCCGTACTAAGTTGCATCAAGCCTTTGTAAACCCAAGTCGTCATAAGCTCTTTGCCATTGAGGTTATCGGCGGTGCACCGCATTTACATGAATTTATGTCAACCACGATGAAAGAGTGGGTGCATGATAAAGCACAAGTCATGAAAGAGTGGCACAACCAAGGTAAGATTGGGATTACCGATCCCCTGCAACTACTAATTTTGATATGGGCGACGACCCAGCGTTACGCTGAATTTGAGATTGAAATTGTGGGTCTGATGGATAAGACCGCTTATGACGCAGAAGATGAGGCGCGTGCGGCAGATTTTTTGGTACCGTTTATTCTACGCGGCTGTGGGCTTGAGTGAGTGAGTTTTGAATTCAATAGAGCCAATCCCTTTTAAAAGGGTACAGTTCTACTGGGGTAAATTTTGCGAAGCCTCTGTCACGCTTGCGAACAGCCAGCGAGGAAAATTTGTACCAGTAGAACATGATGACTATTTGTCCCACTTTATTTTAGGCTAACTATATACTGAATGTGGTAGCAAAAGAGGTGCGTAGAATTTTTCTATCGCACCTTATTTAGTAATAAACGCTGGCAAATACTCTCTTTTAAGCCACTTCGCGAACAGGTTTTAAACCATCTTCAGCATGCTGCTCAGCAGTATCAAATTCGACCCCATAGTTTTTTGGTAAAATCATATCAAGTGTGATGGCCACAATCCCCGACATGGTGACGGCTGAGCCAAAAATGTTTTGAAAAAATTGCGGCGTTTGTGAGAGTACATCAGGAACAAAGGCTATGCCTGTTGCCAAACCCAAGGACGTTGCAATAATTAAGACATTGCGATGGGTAAAATTTACCGTAGACAGTATGCGAATACCCGCCGTTGCGACAGTGGCAAACATGAGAAGCGTGACGCCGCCAACGACAGGTTTAGGTAGCTGCGTAAAAATAGCGCCAAGCACCGGAAACAGTCCCATCAAGCACAGAATGCCGCCAACATAAAAACCGACGTAGCGACTGGCAATACCCGTCATCTGAATGACACCGTTATTTTGACTAAAAGTGGTCACAGGAAAAGTATTAAATACGGCCGCAATCAGAGAGTTGACACCATCACCCAACACGCCACCTTTAATACGTTTTTCGTACAGAGGGCCTTTAATTGGCTCACCTGAAATCATTGACGTTGCCGTTAAGTCGCCCGAGGTCTCAATACTGGTAATGATGTACATAAAGGCAATGGGAATAAAAGCCTGCCAATCAAAACCAAAACCATATTTAAACGGAATGGGAACGGTAAAAAAGGCCGCTTCAGATACCAAGGAAAAATCGATACGTCCCATAAACATAGCAACGATTAGGCCAAGCATTAAACCAATAAAAATAGCACTTGAACGAATGACTTTGTTATTAATAATACTAATCAGTACGACGCTTACCAGTACGCCACCACCTAAAAGTAGATTGGGAATACTGCCAAAGTCTTCCGCACCAAACCCGCCAGCCAAGTCGGTGAGTCCTACTTTTGTTAAGGACAAGCCAATTGTGACGATCACGCAGCCAGTCACGATAGGACTCATAAAAGATTTGAGTTTGGTGATAAATTGACTCAAAAATATCTCAACAAATGCGCCCAAGAATGAGACGCCAAAGATAACGGAAAGTATCTCTTCAGGGCCACCGCCACGGTTTTTTACCACAAAGCCAGCGGTAAGAACTGCTGCTAAGAAGCCAAAACTGGTACCTTGTAGCGCCATCAACCCAGAGCCGATAGGCCCGACTTTACGAGTTTGAATAAAAGTCGCCACCCCAGATACGATCAAGGACATGCTAAGCAGATAGGGGATATGTTCCCCTAGACCCAAGGTGCCACCGATAATTAATGAGGGAGTAATAATGCCAACGAAAGCAGCCAGTACGTGCTGTATGGCACCTAAAAATGCCTTAATTGGAGCGGGACGGTCGTGCAGTCTATATAGTAAATCGGTATTCGCTGGATTGTTTTCACTCACGGTGGTTTCCTCCTAAAGTCACTGCTTAGTAGCCGCTTAACAATAGATATCAGACAATATAGTAAGTCGCTAGGGAAAAAATAAGATCTAATCCTTGACTTGTTTTATCGATATAAATAACAAAAGCATGCATCCCTCTTCAAAATAATAACTAAATTAAGTGTACATTTGTAGCGTATTATCTCGATAACCTGACCATTTGGTCAGCTCTATTTAGGGTATATGCAAAATGTACGCTATAGCAATGTTTTTTTTGGTACTAGCAAGTTTACAGGAGTGTTACGCCGTTAGAAGGTGCTATCGCATAGCAAAAAGCCCCAACCATAACTATTATGATTGGGGCTTCTCTAGGTGACTAGCATATGATCAAAGGACGATATTATCTAAAACAGTTGGCATATTAGTGGAGGCATAAAAAATTATTTAGGGCTAGATGACCAGACGGGTGAGCGGATAACACCTTGTCCTGATTTACCGAACGCTTCGCCACCATTTAATGATTTGATGGTTAGTACGCCTTTACCGCCTTGGGTTGACGCATATACCACGCGTTTCCCATTGGGTGAGAAGCTCGGTGCTTCATCGATACCTGTATTACCCAAGTTACTAGTGACAGCGCCGTTGCTATTCATAATGGCAGCTGAGCGCCCATTTAAGAAGGCAATTTGTGAGCCATCGCTACTAAATTGCGGGCTGGTTGCATAACCACTACTTGATAGTTTGGTAGTACGTCCTGAGCCAAACTCATAACGGTAAATTTGTGGTTTGTTAAAGCCTGCTCGATCACTGACGAATATGAAAGACTTGCCGTCAGGCGCGTAGTTTGGCTGCACTTCACTGCTCGGCCAATTGGTGAGCTTTCTAGGTTGACCACCGCTGGCGCTCATCTCGTAAATATTTGCACTGCCTTCAAAGCTGCTTGAAAAAAGTATTTTGCTGCCATCAGGTGAAAACGAAGGATTTAAATTACTGCCATTAAAAGGCGTCAGGACACTAGCTCCACCACCGCTGACGTTCTGTACGTAGATAATAGGATAGGATTTATCGCGTAGTACAGAATAAGCGATTCGATTGCCATCGGGCGACCAAGTTGGTGAAAAGATAGAGCCTGTTACCTCAGTAATGGTTCTGGCATTTTCGCCATCTGCATCCATGACTTTCAGGCGCGATACTTTGTCTTTGCCTCTTCCTATTTCTTCAATATAAGCAATACGCCCTGAGAAATCACCTGGAATACCTGTAATAAGCTCATATACTTTATCGGAGATGACGTGACCGGCGTACCGCATGCTTTCTTTGTTGTTATCAGCCGTTAAGCTTTGTTTGCCTTGGATAACGCGGCCAGACTTGACGTCAACCACTTCATAATCCGTTACTATTTTGCCGCGATTGCTGCGGGTACTACCGACTACTAGGTAAGGAATCCCCATACTTTGCCATACCGGTAATGAGCCTGCCAGCTCGCCACTACTATGCGGCTGCTGTGGCAAATCTCGGCTAGTCACTTTTAGCTCAGTCTTACTTAAATCGTTTAGGATAATAGGTGATAAAACAGAATCGCCTGCAAACGGCACAAAAGCAACTTGGTTTTGTTGACGCGGGGCAGTCACAGTCATATTAAGCACCATTGACTCATCAGCATAAGCAGGTGCTGATAATAAAGGTGTTATTAATAGCAGGCTTGAAGTGGCACGAAGGATAGAATGTGTAGATAGCTTCATGAGGTGATATCCTAAAATAGAAACAATTGGTTTATCATACAGGCTTAATTATTATTTATAGTGAGATTAACTGTACAACGTTAGGTGTCTTTTATTGAACATTAATTTTAATTATCAAGTCTTTAAAGCTTTCAGGTTTATTTAAGCCAATCGGTAATGGACTAGCAGATAAAGCGGCTTCTTCCACTGCCTGATTTACAGTAGGATTTGCGCCTTGAGCCTTAACAGATAGTACGTTACCCTTTTTATCCAAACTAAGATATAAAGCAATCTTCGATCCTTGAGTAGCAGCTGGTAAAATAATGTTACGTTTAATTTTGTCTGATATAGCTGTTGTAACATTATTTTTAATAGATTCTGTGGGATTATTATTAGTAACGTTAATTTTAATTATCAAGTCTCTAAGTCTTTCAGGTTTATTTAAGTCAATTGGTAACGGACTAGCAGATAAAGCGGCTTTTTCCACTGCTTGGTTTACAACGGCATTTGAACCTTGAGTTTTAACAGATAGTACGTTGCCTTTCTTGTCCAAACTAAGATATAAATCAACCGTCGATTCTTGCGTAGCAACTGGCAGAGTAATATTACGTTTAATTTTGTCTAATATAGCTGTTGTAATATTTTTTTCAAAAGATTCTGTAGGAGTATTACTATTATTGCTTAAACTATTTTTTTTACTAGTAATAGCTGCAAACAAGGCTTTTTGATCCATAAACTCATTTTTTACATTGTTATTTTCCGATGACGTATCAGCAAAAGAGTAGCTAGATGATAGAAAAAGAGAGAGCAATATGAGCAAAGTTGAGGTCTTACGTAATATATGAATATTGTTTGATCTCATAAACTAAAGCCTTAAAATAGTAGAAAATTATTAACGTTATAAAGTTAGAAGCTATACAAAATCAATTAATAGTGACGTTAATGGTCAAACTTGCAAAACTTGCAGGATTGTCTAAATCAATTGGCAATGGGCTAGCATCGCGTGCCGCCTGTTCTACTGCTTGATTTACGACGGCATTTGCGCCACTAGCCTTTGCAGATTTTACGTTGCCTCTAGTATCTAATTTGAGAGACAAAGACGTGGTCATGCCTTGGGTTTCGATTGGGGTATCAAGTTTGCTTTGTATTTTGCTTAATATAGCACTTTTTACATCACCCATAGAACGACCGCCTCCTCTATTACTAGATTGACTGGCGCTAGATTCAGAAACAGTCGACTCACCATCTTTCGATAAGCTATAATTTTGCCCTTTACTACTGGAGTTACCTGTATCAATTTTTAGGTTTTTATCACTCGGAGTAGGGCGATTAATCTTTGGCGGGTTGTTGCGTTTATTACGCAAGTCTCCGAGCGTCTCTTGTTCTTCTATGAGCTGCTCTCGTTTATTTTGCTCAACCTGATCGTGTTCTTCGGTTACTGACTCATCAAGTTGGGCAGCCCACTCCGCCATCCGGCGTTCATACTCTTGGTTTTGCTCAAGTATACGCTGGCGCTGGTCTTCACTCATTAGCATCGGCTGGCTAGCATCATCAGAGCGTGTAAATACGGGTACGCGTTGAGAGCTTGTTTGATTGGGGTTTTGTGTGCTTGCGCCACCATCAAAGGTTTCTGTTTGCGCCATGCTGGTAGCACTACTTTCAGCTTGCATGGCACTGGCAGCGGCTGCACGATTGGCCAAGATTTGCCCCTGCATTTCAGCCAGCTGTTCAGGGGATACCATAACTGTTTCGATACTGCCAGGAGTCTCAGCTTCAGTGTGTTGATAGGTATAAATAAGTACGCCAATCACTAGACCATGTGCCAGCAAACTGAGTAGCGTCGGCAAGGTTAAGCCGTTGCTCTCAGGCTGGGTTGGTACATAAACGAGAGGAGCATTATGCATGATAGAGATACTCAAGAGTGAGGGTTATCAAATGGTCTGCTTTATTATAACAAGTTGTGCCAGTAATAGGCGTCATTGCAATGAAGGAGTGGGTAAGGGAGCACCGGTTAATAGACCAACTTTTTGAATACCTGCTTGTTGCAAGCTTGCCATCAAGGTCATAATCGCGCCGTATTGATTGTTTTGATCCGCATTGATCATCACTTGTACAGGCTGAGCACCAGCGTCGCTACTTTGACTTTGCAGAGTTGATAAGGTATCAATCAGCTCAGGCTCACTCACTGGCAAGTCAACGTTGTTTTCATAACTGATAAAAATCTCGCCACTGTCGGTTAAAGACACAATGACAGGGAGCTGGCTTTGGCTCATGGTGTTGGTTTGCTCTTTTGGCAAATCCACATCAACGCCCGTGATCAGCATTGGGGCTGTGACCATAAATATCACAAGTAGCACCAGCATCACGTCGATATATGGCACCACGTTCATCTCCGCATTCAGCGCTTTTTTCTCGCGGCGATAGGGACTTTGTTTCATAACCCTGTCACCTGACTGCTATCAGAGGTGGTATCTTTACCAGCCATGATTTCTGCACTGGTCTCACGTTGGAGCATACCTGTCATCTCATCACAGAATAGGGCGCGTGAGTCGTACAAACGGCTCGACTTGGCGGTAAAGTGATTATAAGCCAGCACTGCGGGAATGGCAGCAAACAAACCCATGGCGGTGGCGATCAATGCTTCAGCAATACCCGGTGCGACAGAGGCAAGGGTTGCCTGTTCAGTTTGTGACAGCCCCAAAAACGCATTCATAATGCCCCAAACGGTACCAAACAGACCGATATATGGGGCGACCGAACCGATACTAGCAAGTGTCGTCAATCCTGACTCTAATAGTTGTTGCTGACGTCCCAAGCCGACACGCAGTTTACGCTCAACACCATCAATGATGTCGTCTTTTGGTTGGCGCTTTTTATGCATTCTTAAGTATTCAGAGAACCCCACATAAAAGATTTGTTCAAGGCCTTGACGTTCAGGCGAGCCTTGCACCCCTTGGTATAGTTTGGCCAAATCCTCACCCGACCAGAACCACGTCTCAAACTGCTCATCAAAGTTTTTGGCAGTACCAAGCCGCGCACTCATACGAAAGATAATTACCCAACTAACTAAGGAGGCCAACAACAATAACGCCATCACAATCTGTACCAGTAGACTGGCTTGAGTGATAAGGTCGATAATATTTAATGATTCAGGCATGTACTGGACTCACGAATAATTGACAACAGCTGGTTTGGATAATGACACCTAAACCAAACGAACCCCAAAAGGTAACACTCACTCTTTATCAGCTCACACTTAATGAGAGGTTTTTATTGAGAATTTACCATCTTATTTAACAAACCCTCATCAGCGATAAAAACTATCAATGAGTTATCGGTATATTAACGCCATAGTTTACTGTTAAATAAGGGAAAGGTCATTATTAATGTGTTACATCACGCTTGTTTTATATAGATATAAGAAGTGACTATCCAATCGTTATCTTCCTAGAGTAAGTAGGACAAGTGAATGCTATACAAAAATTGGCTATCAATAGTTTTCTAAAAATAGCGTGGAGTCAGCCACTCTATATAGGTTTTGGGCGTGTATATTTGAGCAAGCTGAAACTGTGATTTGTACGTGATGGGCATTATCAGCGATTGAGTTTGTAAGACAACTGGGCTAATATGTTACGCTTTGTTACTACATTATTCTTATTGTGGCATCGTTATTTTTTGCTGCGATCATATGTGATTTTGGGTAGTGGTGACTTTTATTAGCCAGTCGGGGGCGACACTTATGAATGCAATTGAGCGCTATTTTGGGATTAATGGTGACAATACCACGATCAAAACAGAAATTGTCGCGGGTTTAACCACGTTTTTGACCATGGCTTACATTATCTTTGTTAACCCTAATGTCCTAGCGGACGCGGGTATGGACAAAGGAGCCGTATTTGTAGCGACTTGTTTGGCGGCAGCGATAGGTTGTTTTATCATGGGTATCTACGCCCGTTTGCCCGTAGCACTAGCACCAGGTATGGGACTCAATGCCTTCTTTACCTATGGTGTGGTTCTAGGTATGGGTTATGCATGGCAGACGGCATTGGGCGCCGTCTTTTTGTCGGGTTGTATCTTCGTTCTTTTAAGTCTTTTTAAGATTCGTGAAGCGATTATCAATGCCATTCCGTATTCTCTCAAAAGTGGCGTGGTCGCTGGTATCGGTGCTTTTTTGGCTTTTATCGCCTTACAAAGCGCAGGCATTATCGTCAATCATGATGCGACCTTGGTTACGCTTGGTGATATGACTTCATTTGGTCCTGCGATGGCGTCGTTAGGCTTTATTGTTATCATTGGTTTGTCTTATAAGAGAGTTCCAGGTGCCGTCACTATTGGTATTTTACTGGTTGCTTTGATTAGTTTATTGATGGGCTATACGCAATTTAGCGGTATCGTGTCTGCACCGCCTTCAATTGCACCAACGCTTATGCAGCTCGATATCGCGGGCGCGTTTGATGTTGGTATGATCAGTGTGATTTTTGCGTTCTTATTTGTGGATTTATTCGATACAGCAGGTACGTTGATTGCGACCACCAGCCAAGCCAAATTGACGGACAAGGATGGTAATATTCCTAATATGGGCAAGGCGCTATTGGCAGATTCAACGGCGACGGTAGCAGGCGCTATGCTTGGTACGTCATCAACAACCAGTTATATCGAAAGTATCTCCGGTATTGCCACAGGCGGACGTACAGGATTGATGGCGGTTACCGTCGGTGTGTTATTTTTATTGAGTATTTTCTTTTCCCCATTAGCAGGTATGATTCCCGCTTATGCGACTGCTGGTGCTATCTTTTATGTAGCAGTCTTGATGATGGGGACGCTCAAAGACATTGATTGGAACGACTTGACAGAAGCTTCTCCTGTTGTGGTTGTATTGCTGTTCACACCGCTTACATATTCTATCGCTGATGGTATTGCGCTTGGTTTTATCACCTTTACAGCGGTAAAACTGATGACGGGTAAATTCTCTGAAATTTCAATTCCAGTTTGGATATTGACGATTGTGTTGTTGGCTAAGTTGGTGCTGTTATAAGCTTTTTATAATACGTCTCAAAACCTTTATTTTGCTTTTAAACCCTCTTTATCATAGAACGATAAGGAGGGTTTTTTTTATGCCAAAAATGTTTGGAAAAGTTTACTAATGATTGGCTGTTCTCGCAAGTGTTTGATTTAAAAAATTAATTTACAATAGTAAACAGGAAAATATAACCAAAGCGTCATAATAGTTAAAGTTAGGTTAACTGGTTGTTTTTTAGTATGATATTAATTTATAAAAATGAAAAATAGTATTAGTTTGAAAATTTTTTTCATGCTAACATGCCCGAGTTAAGCGCATCACCTCAATCAACGCCGTAGAGGTTTTTCTTACAGTGAATTAGCGTCAAATAAGATGACAGATCTAGACCCAATCAAAGTAGTATTTATTCACCATTGTTTTGATTAAGTGATAGAAATATCTGAGCATCACACTCCTTTCACTACTAACAAGAAGAAGGCACTAATGTCGCTTAATGTTTTGTTGTTGCCTTTGTATTGTTAACGTAGCCCGTTTAACACTCGAACGACCTACTTAACCATTTCCAGCCTATGCTGGATTTTCCCGTTTCGTGATGGCGCTGTTTGGTGTTTTGACTATTGCTGTGAGTATCAATTAATAATCACTATTCAAGATAATAGTGGTAATAGACACTTAAGCACCAAGATCAAACTTCCTAAAGCACCATTTATTATGGTTTTTAAACGATAGTTATGGAGTTGTTATGAACCCAGTAGATCAGTTTACCCCGCAAGAACCGATTTTGTTTAATCCTGTCGATTTGCTATCGCCAGAATATATTACTCAATCATCAGACGCGCTGCATGCGCGGATCTCCCCATTATATAGCGTGGATGAAACGAGTTGGTTATCACAGTTATTACCATTAGCCAAACCTAGTGATGAAGAGCGCAATGCGGCGGCTGAGCAAACGCGCCAGCTGGTTGAGCACGTACGTAATGATGGCAAAGCGGTCAAAATGGTTGACTCGTTACTGCTTGAATACAGTCTCGATACGCAAGAAGGCATCTTGCTAATGAGCTTGGCAGAAGCCTTGATTCGAGTGCCTGATAACTATACTGCAGACGCCCTTATTCATGACAAAATGAGTGTGGCTGACTGGAAAAAACACATCAAGAACGACAATAACTTTATGGTCAATGCTTCCTCATGGGGCATGATGATGACGGGACGTGTCGTTAGTATTGATAGTAACACTACTGCGTCAGGGTTTTTGGATCGTATGACCAAAAAGATGGGCGAACCGGTGATTCGTAGTGCGATGCAAAAAGCCATGCGTATCATGGGCCATCAGTTTGTATTGGGTGAGACCATCGAAGGCGCTAACAAAAACAGCCAACCATATCGTAATAGAGGCTACACCTACTCATTTGATATGTTAGGTGAGGCGGCGATCACTCAAAGAGATGCTGAAAAGTATTTCAATGACTATCTGCATGCGATCAGAGCCACTGCCAGTATCAAAGTCAAAGAGGGTATGCCAAAGCCTTCTGTATCTATCAAGCTATCTGCTTTGCATCCTCGCTACGAAGCCACGCAAGAAGCGCAAGTAATGGGGTTATTACGCCAACGTTGTTTGCTACTTATTGAAGCGGCGCGCGAAGTCAACGTCGACCTTAGTATTGATGCCGAAGAAGCTGATCGTCTTGAGATTTCTCTAAAGTTGTTTGAATCGCTATATCGTGACAACTTAACCGCAGGTTGGGATGGTTTAGGTATCGTTGTACAAGGTTACTCTAAGCGTGCTATTGCCGTCCTTGTATGGCTTGCTCGTATATCTAAAGAAGTCGGCGACCGTATTCCTGTACGCTTGGTAAAAGGCGCATATTGGGATACTGAGATCAAACTTGCTCAGCAAAAAGGATTGTCAGGCTATCCAGTTTGGACACGTAAAGAAGGTACGGATACCGCGTATCTTGCGTGTGCTCGTTTTTTATTGTCAGACCATTTGCGTGGACTGATTTGGCCACAGTTTGCGACTCATAATGCGCATACTTTGGCTTCAATCATGACCATGAGCCAGCATAAAGAGTTCGAGTTTCAGCGTCTGCATGGTATGGGCGACGCGCTTTATGATCATATTTTACAAGCGTATAAAATCCCTGTTCGTATTTACGCGCCCGTTGGAGCACATAAAGATCTGCTGCCGTACTTGGTACGCCGCTTGCTTGAAAACGGTGCTAACAGCTCGTTTGTGCATCAATTATTAGATAAGTCTTATCCGATCGATAAGTTAACCGTGCATCCGTACGACAAGCTTGTTGCCAATGCCACGCTACATAACCCAGAAATCCCATTGCCAGCAGAAATCTACGGTTCGCGCCGTGCAAGCTTTGGCCCGAATATATTTGTAGAGTCGCAGTGGATTCCGTTCAAGTCTGCTATCGATAACCATTTTCATAAAACTTGGTCAGCAACGTCTATCGTGAATGGTCAAGCGATCGATGAATACGAAGTGGATGGCGTCACTCAAAAACTGGATGTACAACCAGTACGTGCTCCTTGGAACCATGAGGTAAGCGCGGGTGAAGTGACTTACGCTAATGCAGCACTTGCTCGCCACGCTATTGATGTAGCAGTCGCTGGACAAAGCGCATGGAAAAATGTATCGGCTACCAAGCGCGCTGATATCTTGCGCAAAATGGCAGATATTTATGAAGAGAACTATGCTGAATTGATGGCGTTGTGCCAAGTTGAAGCTGGCAAGACCATGCAAGACAGCATCGATGAGATCAAAGAAGCGGTTGATTTCTGCCGTTTTTATGCCGATGAAGCAGAACGTTTAGACGCTAAAGTGCATGAGTTCACAGATTTATCTGGCAAACAGTCTCGTCAAGTTTATAAGCCACGCGGCACTTTTGTTTGTATCAGTCCTTGGAATTTCCCATTGGCTATCTATACAGGTCAAATCGTAGCAGCATTGGCAGCAGGTAACACGGTTGTGGCCAAACCTGCCGAACAAACCAGTTTGATTGCTCACTTTGGCGCACAATTAATGTATCAAGCTGGCGTTCCAGCAGAAGCGCTACAATTGGTCATTGGTGCAGGAGATGTTGGTGGTGCGTTGACAGCAGCTGATAATATCGCAGGCGTCATTTTTACAGGCTCTACTCAGACGGCTCAGCGTATCAACCAAAGCTTGAACGATCATGCGCAAGCCAGCGGCGAGTTGCCTGTCTTTATTGCTGAGACTGGTGGTCAAAACGCCATGATTGTTGATTCAACAGCGCTACCAGAGCAGGTAGTGAGAGATGCTGTTTTATCTGCATTCGGTTCAGCAGGTCAGCGTTGTTCAGCATGCCGAATCTTATGTGTACAAGAAGAAATGGCGGATGATTTGATTGAACTGCTACAAGGCAATATGGCGGAGCTGCTCGTAGGCAACCCGCTTTACGCTGCAACTGATGTTGGACCAGTAATCGATGCTGACGCCAAGCAAGGCCTTGAAGCCCATATCGAACGCATGCGTACGGAACCAACCGCCAACATTTTGGCTCAAACGCCAATGAGTGTTAGCTCAGTGGTCAGCCAAGAAAAATCTACCTTTGTACTGCCTACGGCAATTGAAGTGAATAGTATCGATGTGATTGGTGGTGAGCACTTTGGCCCAATTCTCCATGTACTACGCTATCAAGCGCGTGATCTAGACAAGTTGATTGATGCGATTAATAGTACAGGGTTTGGTTTGACCTTAGGTATTCATAGCCGTATCGAAAATAACGCTGAACATATCGAGCGTCGTGCTTTTGTAGGGAATACTTACATTAATCGTAATCAGATTGGTGCGGTAGTGAATGTACAGCCATTTGGTGGTTGTGGGTTATCTGGTACTGGCCCCAAAGCTGGTGGTCCGCATTATGTGGCGCGTCTCATGCAATTGAGCACAGAGGCATCAGTTAATCAGCCATCAATGACTGAACAGACAGCAAGCAATACTACCTCAACCACCCAAACAGAACTCGCATAAGGAGTAGCAACATGGCGACTGAATTCAAAAAAAATCATGCCCAGGTTTGTGAAACTTGGCGACTACTTGGCGCAGTCAATCGCGCCACTTATCTGCAAGCGGCGGTTCCTAAACTGGCGTTGCTAACGGGCGATGCTAACAAGGCAAAGCGTTTGTTCAATCATCTATTGAGCGCGGCGCCTAGCTTGGATGAAGTGCATCGTATGACTGGGGCAACGGGTGAGTCAAACGACTTATACGTAACTGGTCGTGGTAAAACCATGGTCGTTGGCGGCGAATCTGCCAAAGCTATGGCGGTACTAGGCCAGCTCGTTGCGGCTTTACTGACAGGCAATGAAGTGATTCTACATTGTCCGAGCCAAGAAGAGATGTGCAACGAAGCTGCCAAGATATTGTACGATACTGGTATTAGCGAAGATGTACTAAGTGTGGCTAATGACTCTCAAACCATCACGCTTTTATACATTGACCGTCTTGCGCAAGTCGCTGTCTCTGGTAACCACAGTGAAGTACAAGTCATCAGTCAAGAGCTTGCTAAAACAGATGGTATTTTGACTCAAGTGATTAGCGTCACTGATATGCAAGACTTGTCAGAGATGCTAACACCTGACTACCTGCATCGCTTCGTCACTGAGCGCGTCAAGACGATCAATACCACTGCTATTGGTGGTAACGCCAGCTTACTTGAGCTTGGTACAGAGTAGTAATTTTTATCAAAGTTGCGCTTAGTTTTGATCAAAGCTAGGCGCATTAAAGTAAAGACAATAAAAAACCGCTATCTGAGTATTGTTCAGACAGCGGTTTTTTTTATATGTTTATTTGAATGTCAAACGATTCAATGAGGTTGATTGAGTAAAAATCATTCAGCAAAATCTATCCATATCCAGCCGTTTTCTAACCATTCACTGAGATCGTCTGGATCAATGTCCGTCACATCACTATGCTGTAAAGATTCACCATTAGCTAAACGGATAAGAACGGACATTGCTGTTTCATCAAGACCATTAATGCGTTGACCATTGGCATATAGAACAACACCGTCATGGTTTTGGCTATAGAGTAGGCGGTTACTATAGTCTGCTTGTAGAATGGCACCTTCAGACAATGCTTGCATGAGCTCATAAGTATCTAACGTTTCTTCTGGCATTAGCGCATCATATTGGCGCTTGCTTACCACTTCAGAGACCGCTTGGCGAATCATATCATCACCGTGATCAGATTGTAACATTGTCAATAGTTGGTCTTTGATAGCAGCGATACTGTCCGTTTGCAGTTCACCTGAGTTCTGTAGCGTTTGTGGTAGCAGCATCGGGATAAACAAACTGCTATTATTAGTAGCAATATCGGCCATACTATCAATGATTTGCATCAAATTTGGACGGCGACAGCCAAAAGAGAAAGTCAGGCAATCATCTTGAGCCACACCAAAATGAGATAACTTCGGCGGTACATAGAGTACGTCACCCGCTTCTAGTATTTCATCGAAGATAATCTCGCCCATATCATCAAACAATCGAATAGGCTCATCAGCGACGAACGCGGTGTCTTTGTCGCAGAATTTGCCCAATTGCCAACGGCGCTGTCCATAACCCTGAGCCAGAAACACATCATAGTCATCATAATGCTTACCAACTGAACCGCCTTTAGGCGCATAAGAGACCATGATATCATCGCGCTGCCACTGCGGTATGAAGCCAAATGCTTGCCATAATTGACCAAGTTCAGGTGACCACTGCTCAAGGTTTTGTACCAAAACCGTCCACTGTGCTGGCAGGTTATCAAAATCCGTTTCAACCAATGGACTTTTCTTTAATTGCCATTGCGGTTGACCGTCTTGCTTGGTCGCAGATTGAGTCAGTAGGCGCGCCGAGGCATCTTCTTCAATGGCAAGACCTAGCATATCCTCTGGCTCAAACATATCAATAAGCTGGGGTAAGCCTTGCTTAATAAGTAGCGGTTTTTTTTGCCAGTACTCGGCTAAAAATTGTTCAGGTGTAATAGAGGCGGGTAAACAAAGCGGTATAGAAGTCATGGGTAAATCCGTATTTTAAATGAGGATGAGATTAATAATGAGCAGTGCTTTATAGGAAGGTTTTAATAGTTTATGATGATCTTCTATCTGATGGCTATCATCAGAGCTACCACTGAATCGTAGGAACGTTATGAAAAAAATGCATTTGATCGTTATCCTCACAAGCATATTTTTACTACAGGCTTGTGTACATAAGATTGTCACCGTACCTGCCAAAATCGCTTATAAAACCACCAAAGGCGTGGTCAAAGGAACGGTGGCTGTTGGTAAAGCTATCATACCAGGCGACAGTGATGACGATAAAAAAGATAACTAAGCTATTCTTGGACTAAGCTATTATTGAGTAATCACTTGGTGATTACGAGTTTGAAATAGCATAATACCTGCCGCAATTAGCCCGCCAAGTAATGCCAAAACCATATCTTTGTGGGCATCCCAAACATCACCTTGCTGACCGTTATACGCTTCAGCGGCTTCTGGTGATAATGTCATTGCAATGCTCCATTCGAGTAATTCGTAGAGCAGACTTGATGACATATTAATCATGAGCGCAATAGCGATCAAAAGTTTGACGGATTGAATTTTGAAGATAGATTTTGAGAAATCTACCATCGCATTGAAGAGTAGCAGCCCGTAACTAAAATGAACAAAACGATCGTACATATTGCGCTGCCAGCCAAATAATTCGTCTAAACGTATACCGAATAGTTGCTGTGTCCAGTCATTGTAGGGCACGTAAGAGTATAAGTAACGTGCCCCTATGATGTGAATAATTAAAAACAGCGAAGCGAGCACATAAGAGCGCGAGCTAACATATCGATAGCGATAAGCGCCCAGCATTAATGCTAAAAAAAGCAACGTGCCGAGCTGATGTAGCAGGTAGCTCGACCACTCTAGCGGCTTAATACTTGCCAGTACCATGACGATAAATACCACAATAGTACTGACAATAATAGAATTAAAACGACTGCGCACTATGAACGCCTACTTATTTATTCGCCATTAAATCTTGGCAATCCATTCTTTAATAGTACGTGCTTGCTCAGCGGCATTACCGATATAAGTAGCAGGTGTCATTTCGCGCAGGCGGGCTTTGTCAGCATCGCTAACAGCAGACAATTCCTCACTTTCTACAAACGTTAGCATCGCTTCACGAGTCATGGCGTTACCACGAGTCAAGGCCTTCAGCTTCTCATAAGGGTTTTCAACACGGTAGCGACGCATGACCGTTTGAATCGGCTCAGCGAGTACTTCTTGTGCTTGATTCAAGTCATCATTCAAACGCTGTGCATTTAGCTCAAGTTTCCCCACACCTTTTAGACAAGCATCAAAAGCAATCATACTCTGGGCTAGGCCAACACCGATGTTACGTAATACAGTTGAGTCCGATAGGTCACGTTGCATACGTGAAATTGGTAGCTTCTCACCCAAATGTGCCAGCATCGCATTGGCAACACCTAGATTACCTTCAGAGTTTTCAAAATCAATCGGATTGACTTTATGCGGCATGGTAGAAGAACCCACTTCACCGTCTTTTAGGCGCTGTTTGAAATAGCCTAAGCTAATATATTGCCAAATGTCACGGTTGAAATCGATCAAAATAGTATTGAAACGCTTAACGGCATCAAACAATTCAGCGATATAGTCATGCGGCTCGATTTGAGTCGTATAAGGGTTAAAGCTTAGCTCCAAACGCTGATTGATAAAGGCTTCAGCATGGGTTTGCCAGTCAATATCAGGGTACGCTGAAAAATGCGCATTGTAGTTACCGACGGCGCCATTGATTTTACCCAATAACTCTACTTGATTGACTTGCTTGATTTGACGGGCAAGGCGATAGGCCACATTTGCCATCTCTTTGCCAAGCGTCGTTGGGCTGGCTGTCTGACCATGGGTGCGTGACAGCATCGGCTGATCAGCATGCGCAATTGCTAAGTCAATGATACTGTCAGTCACTTGCTGCATTTTGGCAACGACTAGCTCGCGGCTGTCTTTTAGCATCAATGCATAAGATAAGTTGTTGATATCTTCACTGGTACAAGCAAAGTGAATGAATTCTAATGAATCAATGAGCGCATCCTGACCACGGAACTTGTCTTTGATAAAGTACTCAACCGCTTTTACATCATGATTGGTCGTCGCTTCGATGTCTTTGATAGCTTGAGCATCGGCTTCGCTAAAGTCATTAACAATACTATCCAAAAACGCAGTGGTTTCGTTATCAAATGCAGCCAGCTCACCAATCGCATCATTATCAGCCAGAGACTGTAACCAACGAACTTCAACGGTCACACGAGCTTTAATCAAACCAAATTCAGATAAGTATGGACGCAAGCTGTCTGCTTTGCTGGCATAACGGCCATCGATTGGGGAGAGTGCGGTAAGTGGGGTCATGGTATCGCCTTTGAGTGAACAGAAAGTGAATGAATGCCTACGACAGCAGGAAAATTTTGGTGGCGTAATTATAGCAAAAACTCATAAAAAAAGTGAATGTTTACCGTATTTCGCGCTTATTGTTGGGAATAAAAAAGACAGGTTGGAAGACAAGCAAAGCATTGTTGATGTTGCTAAAGAAATAATAATGAAGCGCTATACATATTTTTTATAAAAACCAATGATTTATATTTGTAACAGTATTGTTTTTTAAATGTAATGGTGCTTTAATAAGCTGGTTTTAACAGTCAATAGTTCACTAAATGGAAATTACATCATGAATAAATTCTTTAGCGTTTTAGTATTAGGCTCAGCATTGGCACTTAGCGCTTGCGGCGGTGATAGTGATAGCAGTGGAAGTAATAACAACACACCAGACCTGCCTACAAACCCAACTACTCCTACAACGCCAACTACTCCAACCAAGCCAACTACTCCTACAACCCCGACGAAACCAAACCCAGGAACGCAAAATTCTTGTAATGTATCAGGTAATACAGTAACAGGAACTAATAATAGCAGTTGTATTTTTAAGAATAGTACTTCTAACGCAGTGATTTCTTGTTCAAATGCTGGATTAGTTGTTGATGGCAATATTGGTGGTATCACATTGAGCAAAACAACTTTTGTATCTAAAAGCACAAACCTCAATGGCTTCGATATTAAGTGCCAATAATCTATACATTTAAAAATGTGCTAGTTAATTTTTAATATTTAAAGTAACTGTTTTAGTCATAAAAGAGCATCCATTGCTATGATGAGTGCTCTTTTATAGTATGTAGTCGGTTATAAAAGTATTTTAACAACATAAACTCTCGTACCTAGACTAAATATATGAAAGATAAAACCTTATTTATATCTTCTGTTCTAATCGCCTTCGTTTTCGGGGTTTTAAGTACCTACCTGTTTATGACCAAGCAGCAAATGGATCAGGTTATGCTAGGCCGCCAGCAGGCAGCAACATCATTACAAGCCGATACTGATTCAAGCTTTAGACGAGAAGACGGCAAGCTACCCGAAGAGCTCCAAGCGCTTGAAAATCAGAATGGTAATAACATACCAGTGGCAGGAGCGAAGCCCATAAGCTCTATGCATGATTATTCACAAGAGCAAGCGATGGATATCGTCAATAAAATGCCTGACTATATGCTAGGACAGTACATTGATCGGTTTATGTCACAAGGCGCAGGCGAGGCGCTTGCGGATAAGCGACAATTTGCCCAGCGTGCAGTTGAGGAGTTATACAAGAAAAATGACAATCAACCACTCGTTGGTGAAGTTAAATTGTCACTCACGTCTTCGATGCCATCATCGTCAATGGATACCTCAAACATCGACAAAAATGCTACGGTGTTTGCGCATCTTGACACAGCGGGGAAAGTGCCTGCCAGCCCATTCGTATTTGTGAAATGGGTAAACAATCAGACGGGACAAGTATTATTGTTTGAGAAAAAAGACATCGTTGCCAATAGCAATCAAAACTGGGTCAGTTTTAAGCCAGACGATGGTTGGACACAAGGCAGCTATGATATTCGCTTTTATCAATTCACCTCAGAGCTACAGCCTGTGGCACAATTGACTTATAATATTTACAAGGTAAATGAATAATAAGCAAGTTCAAACAGAAGCAGCTGTATTAAAAACGGCTGATATAAAAAATATGATAAAGGCGAGTGAGCAAAAAATATGGCTTATTAAACCTGCCCATAAGAAGGTACGTTTCTTAGTAGAATAATTAGGCTCGCCTTTCTTAGATAACTTAGAAATTCCAAGTATTAGCAATATGAGTGTTGAGAGCCAAATAGCAATGATCCAGATAAGCATTTTAATCAATTTGCCGGGAGCATGCTAAAACCCACACGGTGCATCGATAGATTCAATCACACCGCCACCTAAGCATACTTCATCTATATAGAATACCGCTGACTGACCAGGCGTGACAGCACGTTGCGGTTCATCAAATACCGCGCGGACTTCGCTACCATCAGCATTAGTCGCAAATACGTAGCACGCTTGATCGGGCTGACGGTAGCGCGATTTTGCCATACAGCGTAGGCCTGTTTCACCAAAGACATCAGCAGGCGGTAGACCATCAATCCAATCGAGTTTGTAGGCTTTTAGCTCATTGCTCATCAGCATTGGATGCTCATGCCCTTGACCGACGATTAAACGGTTTTTATCCAAGTCTTTAGCCAGTACGAACCATGGTTCTTCAGGACGGTCTTTAACACCGCCAATTCCAATGCCGCCACGTTGGCCCAACGTGTAATACATAAGCCCATCGTGCGTACCAATGGTTTTATTGTCATCAGTGAGGATCTCACCTTTTTGAGCAGGTAAGTACTGCTGCAAGAAATCTTTAAAACGGCGCTCGCCAATGAAGCAAATACCCGTAGAGTCTTTCTTTTTCGCAGTGATCAGATCATGTTCTTCAGCAATTTGACGCACGACAGGCTTTTCAAGCTCGCCCACAGGAAATAGCGTCTTGGCAATTTTATCACCGCCTACCGCATGTAAGAAATAGCTTTGGTCTTTATTGTTATCGAGACCGCGTAATAGCTGCGCGACTGTTTCGCCATCTGCGTTACTATAATTTATACTGCGGCGGGTATAGTGACCAGTGGCAATATAGTCGGCACCAAGTGTCAACGCATAGTCTAAAAATGCTTTAAATTTTATTTCTTTATTGCACAAGATATCAGGGTTCGGCGTGCGTCCTGCTTTATATTCTGCTAAGAAATGCTCAAAAACACGATCCCAATATTCCATGGCAAAGTTAGCGGTGTGCAACTTAATACCAATTTTGTCACAGACAGCTTGCGCATCCGCTAAGTCATCCATCGCTGTACAGTACTCGGTACCGTCATCTTCTTCCCAGTTCTTCATAAACAGACCTTCCACCTTAAAGCCTGCTTGCTGTAGCAGTACGGCTGACACAGAAGAATCGACCCCACCTGACATACCAACGATGACATGCTTGGTGTTAGGACTGTCGATATCGGCAAGTGTTAAAGGACGATGCGCATGAAAGGTATCTGAGTTTGATCTGGAGACTGACATAGAACGGCTCAACTATTTATACTTGATTCAAAAGTAAGGTTGGGTCTAATTACATATGCTATAACTATGCTTGATAGCCTTAGCGCTTTAACGAGCCCAGTTTTTCTTTTAGATTGAGTATTATGATAAAATAAGCGTCATATTATACCAGTTAATTGAAACTGGTGGCGACCTATGGCATCTTACGGTGAGTAAAATGGCTTTAGAAATTCAGATAGTGTTTTTGAATTATTTTAATCATACCCTAATTGGCATGTCTTAATTAAGTTGGAATAATAATGATAAAAATCGGTCAAGGTATTGATGTTCATGCTTTTCATAACAACGGTCAGCAGCAGCAATATGTCATATTAGCAGGCGTACCCATTGAGCATACGCATAGTTTGCTGGCACACTCTGATGGTGATGTGGTGCTACATGCATTAGCAGATGCACTACTAGGTGCGTTGGCGCTTGGCGACATTGGTCAACACTTTCCAGATACGGATGCCGCGCATGCTGGTTTGGATTCGCGAGTATTATTGCGCTATGTATATAGCAAGGTGCAAGAGGCTGGCTATATGTTAGGTAATGCTGATATTACTGTCATGTGTGAGCGTCCAAAACTGGCACCGTACAATCAAGCCATGCGCGACAATATTGCAAGCGACTTACAAACGGCGGTTGGTAACGTTAGCGTTAAAGCCACCACGACTGAAAAGTTAGGATTTACCGGTCGACAAGAGGGCATCATGGCCAATGCCGTGGTATTATTGGTTCCTAATAAAGCCGTCACGTAATCAGTGTGTAGTAGCTGATCATCAAGCCAATAGATTAATCGTACTTGTAATATGATGGCAGTCGCCCCATGTATCAGCCATATCTTCACATAACTATTTTTTTGTACTATAGTCAGTCCACTATAAAAGCGCTACAGCGTTAACCTCGCTTGAAGTATGACATATACATCTGCACTCGGTTGCCTTGTACCACTCTTAAATTGGATGAACTATATAAGCTATTTTGTACTATAAATAATATTTTAATAAACCGCCTTATCAATAGGAGCTTTTATGAGTGAGCAAACCCCAAATACTGCTGCAAACGACGTTGAACAATTGATCCGTGATCAAATCCGTGACAACAAAGTAATTATTTACATGAAAGGCACGCCGCAGTTCCCGCAGTGTGGTTTTTCTGCCCGTTCTATTGAAGTATTAACTCAGATTGGCCGTCCATTTGCGTTTGTAAACATCTTAGAAAATCCAGAAATCCGTGCCATGTTACCAAAAATCGCCAACTGGCCAACGTTTCCACAATTATGGATTGATGGTGAGTTGATGGGTGGATCAGACATTATTTTGCAGATGTATCAATCAGGTGAGCTAAAGCCACTGGTTGAAGCCAATAGCCCTGCTGCTTAATAGTTGAGACGACTTATGGTATTACTTTAATCTTATGTTTTAGAAATGAGTGATACGTAAATAAGTTTTATGATTGCAACACAACGAACCCAAATAGTCTTATGGCTATTTGGGTTTTTTATGGTGGGTAGCATTTATTGTTTTTATAAGTTTCGACCCCATATAGTGTGCAATACAAACAGAATGATAAGTACAGTTAACAAAAAGAGAATTCTATGAGTAATCAAGCATTTGATCAGCAAGAGGCGCAAAAAGAGGCAGCCCAGCAAGTGGCTATTGAGAAGCGTCGCGAGCGCCTAAAAAATGAATCCTTACGAATTATTGAGATTGCAGATACCGAAGCAAATTCAGCACTGAAATGTATTCATCAGTTGAGTGTGGCAGGGGGCGCGACAGAAGCGACTTATGTTGCTATTGAACAACGCATTGTCGCAGATCAAGATCCTGCTGGTGCTTATCATTTGGCATTATTGGCGCAAAGCACGCCAGATTTGCCCATTGATGCGCGTCAACTGATCGAATTGGTGGTGAATAAAGGCGATAATCAACAACGTTTGGCATTGCTTAAAAATTTACCATTACCACCTGTCGATATTATCAAAGAGCAGATTTTAGCGAGCAATGATGGCGAGGCGATTGGTCTGATGAATGCGTATCTACAAATAAATCCAGAAGGCTATGGTAGCCATCATATGTTGAGCAGTGGTCAATCAGATCAGATCGTACCTCTTAGTTCAGGCAATACATCAAATTAAAAAAGAGCAATCAGTCCTGATCTGATTATTCTTATGATTTATTGACGTTTAATTTCAACAGTTTTGGTTCTAACGTTTTTTAAGTGACAAAAAATTGTTATAATTATCGGTTATCTATTTAAGTTTTAATGACTTATATCATCCGTTTTTAAAATATGACTGACGGTCATGAATTGTGCGATAAAGGTAAGATGGTTAATACTTTGTCGGCAAAAATATCGTTATTCAAGCGAGGCATGCATGCAATATCCAAAAAATTACGACGTGGTAGTGATCGGTGGTGGTCATGCTGGCACAGAAGCGGCTTTGGCCGCTGCACGTATGGGCGCGCAGACCTTGCTGTTGACGCATAATATAGAGACGCTTGGGCAGATGAGCTGTAACCCAGCGATTGGCGGTATTGGTAAATCGCACTTGGTACGCGAAATTGACGCATTGGGCGGTGCCATGGCGCTCGCAACGGACAAAGCTGGTATTCAGTTTCGTGTACTGAATAGTCGCAAAGGGGCGGCTGTACGCGCCACGCGTGCTCAAGCAGATCGTATTCTCTACAAAGCGGCGATTCGTCATACGCTTGAAAATCAGCCAAACCTAGATATATTCCAGCAAGCCGCTGATGATATTTTGGTAGAGAACGGTCGTGCGACAGCTGTTGTGACCTCGACAGGTATTGTGTTTAAGACAGAAACGGTGGTATTGACCTCAGGGACTTTCTTGGGCGGCGTCATTCATATCGGTATGGAAAACTCAAATGGTGGACGTGCAGGAGACCAGCCGTCTATCAAGCTTGCTGATCGTTTGCGTGAGCTTAAGCTACCAGTAGGTCGCCTAAAAACAGGCACGCCAGCTCGTATCGATGCCCGTAGCGTTGATTTTAGTGTGATGACGGTACAGCCGGGTGATACACCGCTGCCGGTTATGAGTTATATGGGTGACGTCTCTATGCATCCCGAGCAGGTTAACTGCTATATCACACATACCAATGCGCGTACTCACGATATCATCCGTGAGAATCTTGATCGTTCACCGATGTTTTCTGGCAAGATTGAAGGTGTTGGTCCACGATATTGTCCTTCTATCGAAGATAAAATACATCGTTTTGCTGATAAAGACAGCCATCAAATCTTTATCGAGCCAGAAGGTTTGACCACGCATGAGCTGTATCCGAATGGTATTTCGACCAGTTTGCCATTTGATGTGCAGTTAGACTTTATTCATAGCATGAAGGGATTAGAAAACGCGCATATCACTCGTCCTGGTTATGCGATTGAATATGATTACTTCGATCCGCAAAGCTTAAAGCCAACGCTTGAAACCAAGTCTATTGATC
Organism: uncultured Gammaproteobacteria bacterium; assembly: GCA_963744895.1. GTDB lineage: Bacteria > Pseudomonadota > Gammaproteobacteria > Pseudomonadales > Moraxellaceae > Psychrobacter. The sequence goes on along the minus strand of CAVUUW010000002.1, from coordinate 369,197 downwards.
GCTTGTATTTTGCTGGTCAAATCAATGGTACGACAGGCTATGAAGAAGCGGGCGTGCAGGGTTTGCTAGCAGGTACGAATGCAGCATTGGTGACGACTAATAACAGCGAGTTTGAAACGTGGACACCGCGCCGCGATGAAGCCTATCTTGGCGTCCTTGTCGATGATTTGATCACGCACGGTACCACTGAGCCATATCGCATGTTTACCAGCCGCGCAGAGTATCGTTTACTGCTACGTGAAGACAATGCGGATCAACGCTTGACTGAGACAGGTCGTAAACTTGGTTTGGTTGATGATGTGCGCTGGCAAGCGTATCAAGAAAAAATGGAAGCCATCGCGACAGAGACGTCACGCTTAAAAGACATGTGGGCAACGCCTACCAATGCGCTAGGTAAGCAAGTAACTGAGCAAACGGGTGAAGTTTTGTCAAAAGAAGCGACGGCCTTTGATTTGCTAAAGCGTCCGCAGATTCACTTTGCTGATATTGCTGCTATTACTGACTCAAAAGTTGATGCACAAGTGGGCGAGCAGATAGAAATCTCTGTCAAATACGCAGGTTATATCGATCGCCAGCAAGAAGATATTGATCAAATGAAGCGTCTAGAGAATACCGCGCTGCCGACGGATTTTGATTATGCTGCCGTGTCTGGTCTATCCAATGAAATTGTGCAAAAACTTACGAAAGTACGACCTGCGACGCTAGCCCAAGCTGGACGCGTAAGCGGTGTGACACCTGCTGCTATACAGCTACTGGCGATGACGGTCAAAAAGCACAAAAAAGCTGCCATGGCATTGAATCTGTCATAGAAGAGTCGTGAGCAAACATATAAGAAGAGCTTGTAACGTTATTCGTTATGAGCTTTTTTTATATCTAGTTTTTAACAATGTCAAAACAACTTAAGTCGTCTTTATGCTGTTTTGAATAGAAATAATAGGTAGAATGGATATCTGATTTTAATGATGCTGGTTTGTTACTGAAAAGGAGCGTTTTATGCCTTATGATAAATTATCAGACCTACCGCCTGCGGTAAAAGATAACTTGCCAAAACACGCACAAGAAATATTTCAAGCGGCTTTCAATAGTGCAAGCGAGCAATATGACGAAGAGTCGCGCTGGTTCGCTACGGCATGGGCAGCTGTCGAAAACGTTTATGAAAAGAACGCTAACGGCGAATGGGTAAAAAAATCGGATCGAAAATAGTACAAATAAATAGGCATTAGCGCTTTATTTGGGACTCACAGTATTTCGGGTTAACGACCTTTACACCATGCTATTCATACAAACTACCTATAAAATGCAGGCGGTCATTGCTACAAAGCTATGGCTCCGAGAGTCCTGCTGATTCGAGCTTATCTATGATTGAAGCCATTATTTTTGCAATTACTATTGTCCTGCCCAACCTTGCTTTGATGGGGTTGGGTTTTTTTATGCAAAGACGCGGTCAAGCCAGCCAGAGCTTCATTGACCAATCATCGAACTTTGTTTTTAATTACTGTTTACCGTGCCTGCTATTTTTTAGTGTCGCTGATAGTAACGTTGATTATGCCAAGCAAATCACACTGATAGGGGTTGGTATTCTCGTAACGTTCACGCTATTCATTGGTGCAGAAATTTACGCCAAATATTTTATTAGCAAACCTGCAGACCAAGGGGTATTTGTACAAGGTATCTTTCGTAGCAACATGGCTATTATAGGTCTAGCGACCGTCTACAATGCCTATGGAGACGCAGGCTTAAGTATTGGTGCGGTCTATATGGGCGTAGTCACGATACTATTTAATATTTTGGCTGTCATTACTCTGAGCCGCGTGTCCAAAAGTGTTGATGATACGTGGAGCAGCCGCATCATTATGGTGTTCAAAAAACTGAGCACCAATCCTCTCATACTGGCCTTATTGGCGGCGTTTGCCTATAAAGCACTTGGGTTACCCCCAATTACAGGCGTTATCCATGTCACGGGTGATTTACTAGCAGCAGTGGCATTACCATTAGCACTGATTTGTGCTGGTGCTAGCATTGATCTGAAATCCATGCTGCGGTTGTCAGGCCTGTCTATGCAAGCCAGTATTGGTCGTATCATTGTTGCCCCATTGGTAGCTATCGCTGTTGGATTGGCTTTTGGCTTATCAGGTGTGCACATGGGGGTGCTGTTTTTAATGGTGGCGTCGCCCGCTGCTGCTGCCAGTTATGTAATGGCAAAGGCAATGGGTGGTAATGATGTGCTGGCGGCGAATATTTTAGCGTTCACTACGGTAGTAGGGATGTTTGGCATGGCATTTGGGGCTGCGATACTACGGGCTTTAGGGCTTATGTAAAAATATTGATTACTATTTTTTTAATAAAAAAATGACTGTCAGTTTTTTCTAGATATACTCTATTCTTCTATTAGTAGCATTTAGTTGAGTTTTTTCTTGAAAATTATAATTCTGTGATGTATTGTTACCTTTTATTAACATTTAAAAATGTGGATATATTGTTTTCTCTTTTGAGTACATTTCTACTTTTTATAACATAACTTACAATCGCAGGCACTAAATGCTGTTTATTATATTAAAGAATTTAATCACTGTGGCTTGTGTTTATGGTGCCTATAAAGTCGCTAAGAACTATTTCAATGACAATCAAAAATTATTGCGTATCTTAGCTACCTTCGTGTTAACGATTGTCTTTGCTGGTACTGCAAATGGCGTTTTAAGTCTAATAACGCCAAGCGTTAATGTTGAAGAACGTTTGCAGGACGAGGAGAGGTACGTTGCTCTAAAGCAAAAGTATCCTCAAGAATATCAATCAATAGTTAAGAAAGTTAGTCTTATCGCAAAGAAGGATAAACTCAAAAAAAATGAAGTAGTCGAACTTGCTGACCAACATATAGTACTTTTCACCTTAAAGCTTGTTGCTAGTATAAGTGACGCTTCTCGTTACGAGTTTACTAATGCCTTTACCAAAAATATCAGCTTATTGAAAAATAAAGGTGGCACATTATGCTATGACATGATGCACAATCAAGATAGTGTGACTAACGAGCAAGCAAAAATAGTTGAAGAAGTATTTGAGCAAAGTGGTATGAATCGCGCTATGCTAATTGTCATTAATGACAATAAAGTCGACCATTCTATTGTCTCTCAAAGAGATATGGATAAGATGGGAAAGAAAATATTTGATCAACTAGTAAAAAAATACGGTCAAGATATGGCACTGTTTATTGATCCTAAAAAGGCCATATCCGTTGAGAATAAACAAACCGTCTGTCAAATAACAATCGATCTATTTGAGCTAATGAACGATCCTAATAGTAAAGTAAAAAAAGCCCTATTAAGACATAATATGAAAAATATGGCTACCAATATTGGCAGCCTAAATTTGCAAAACAATAAGCCACAAATTGCTCCAGCAATAGCTAATGCAGAAGAGCCTGAAATGGCAGCATCGGCTTTTTAATAAATAAATATTGATAACTATCAATATTTGGTACGTTTTCACAGCATCAAAAAAGCCCTTTCTCCAATTGGATGAAAGGGCTTCTTATTGATTAAACTGGTTACTTTAGATTATCTCGAGTGCGTCTGTCTTCTCGGCGTTGTTTACGTTTAGGGCTAGTACGATACGTGAGGTATGCAAAAATAGCCATGACAACGATAAACGCGACAATATACAAAAATATTGATGAACCAATGAAGGTAGAGGGTTCCATGACCTTTTTTCTCGTTGTGGTTTATTAATAATTATGCAGTTGCTAATGATGCTTGTAAAGTAAACAAGTTTAGCTCAGATGTAAGTTCAAGTGAACGCAAGCGCGCCGCTTGATCGTAGATGTTAGCCGTAACAATTAGCTCATCTGGTTGATGTGTGGCTATAAACGCAGCAAGTTTGGGTTTAACTGTTTCAACCGAGCCAATAAAAGAAACAGACAGCGCGTTATCTACCATCATTTTTTCTGCTTGACTCCAAATACTGTCCATATCGTGAGTAGGTTTTGGCATTTGACCTGTTTCACCACGGCGCAAACGCACGAAGCTTTGCTGCGCTGACGTAAAGTGATAGTGCGCAGTCTCATCATCATCAGCGAGTAGCAAATTAGCCGCTAGCATGACATAAGGCTTATCTAAATATGGCGATGGCTTGAATTGTTCACGATAAGCTGCGATGGCCTGTGACATCATCTGCGGTGCAAAGTGGGAGGCAAACACATAGGGCAGTCCAAAGTGTGCGGCTAAAGTTGCGCCAAAAAGCGAAGAACCTAAAATCCAAATAGGAACGTTTGACTTTGCACCTGGGAATGCTTGTACAGGGCTTCCGTCCGTATCATTGCCCAAAAAGTACATCAGTTCCTGTACATCTTTTGGAAAACGTTCTGCGTCCTTCATTTGGCGGCGTAACGCTTGGAACGTTGCACCGTCGGTTCCGGGTGCGCGACCCAATCCTAAATCAATACGATCGCCGTACAATGCATGTAGGGTGCCGAATTGCTCAGCGATAACCAGTGGGGCATGATTTGGGAGCATGACGCCACCTGCACCAATACGGATGCGCTTGGTTTGGCTACCTATATGTGATAGTAAGACGGAAGTTGCCGCACTAGCGATACCCGGCATATTGTGATGTTCTGCCATCCAATAACGATTAAGGCCAGATTTTTCCGCTTGTTGTGCCGTTTCAACGGTTTGGGCAATACCTTCGGAGATTGTTTTACCCTGAGGAACGGGAGCTAGGTCTAAAAAGGATAGGGGGATTGTGTTACTCATAAAGTGTCCAATGAAGTTATTAATTATTTTCTCTTGATATGCTTATCACTGGTATCTATTTCAAGTTGTGTTACTGAGTAGTAATAAATCATAACAAATGAGCGTGAGTTACTTTTAAACATTTCAAGGCAATCACTTTGATAGATAAATAAGATCAAAATTGATTATTAACATTCCATAAAAAAAGCAGATAACCTAGGTCATCTGCTTTTTTATTAAAAACGTTTTGTCTTAAAATCTAGCCCGTTTTAAAAATATAATGTTTTTAAAACGGAGTTAAGTTAATAAAACAAAAGAGCAATTTATAAATCGCTTTTATTTACTTAGCAAGTTTATAAGCTACAACATAATCGCCGATCTTCGTACCTACTGAACCATGTCCACCAGCGACCAATACCACCATCTGCTCACCTTTAGAGTTCAAGTAAGTCATAGGCGTGGCTTGGCCACCTGCTGGAATACGAACATTCCATAGGACATCGCCATTTTTCAAATCATAAGCTCGGAAGTTATTTTCCGTTGCAGCAGACAAGAAGGCGACGCCACCTTTGGTGATGATAGGGCCACCAATACCAGGCACACCCAGCTCAAACTTCAAGGGTAGAGGAGACAAGTCTTGAACCGTACCATTTTTACGTTGATACGCAATCTCACCTGTGGCTAGGTCAGCTGCAGCGACCGTACCCCATGGTGGCTGCTGACAAGGTACACCTAAAGGAGATAAGAAGGGCCCAAGCTCTACTGCATAATCTGCGCCTTCATTGGCATTAACGCCCTGTTCGCCTTTATTGGTCTCAGCATCACCTAGTGATTCTTTAGGAATAAGCTTTGAGGTAAATGCCAAATAGGTCGGCATACCAAACATCACACCATTTTCAGGGTCAACAGCGAGGCTACCCCAGTTAAAGGTACCAAAGTTACCAGGATAAACGATACTACCATTCGTTGACGGCGGTGTATAACGACCATCATAGTTAAGTTGATTAAACTCAATACGGCACATCATTTGATCGATAAGGCTAGCGCCCCACATGTCTTTTTCTTTCAACATCGGCGGCTCAAAGCTCAAACCAGAATAAGGTTGCGTTGGAGCGGCATGTTCACCTGCTACCAAATAACCTTGCGGCGCATCACGTTCTTTAATTGGTACGATTGGTTCGCCTGTTTCGCGATTCAATACATACACATCGCCTTGTTTGGTAGGAACAACAAGTGCAGGCTGAACGCCGCTATCAGTATTTAAATCAATCAGACTTGGTTGGGCAGGTGTATCCATGTCCCACAGGTCGTGGTGTACGAATTGTTGAACCCAACGTGCTTTACCTGTTTGAATGTCTAAAGCGACAACAGAGGTTGCATATTTTTCTTCAGCTGCGTTTCGATAGCTACCCAATTGATCCGGTACACGGTTGCCCATCGGGAAGTAGACCAAACCAAGTTCTTCATCCGCACTGGCTGTTGACCATGAGTTTGGTGAACTGGTTTTGTACGTTTGAGTGGGATCATTGACATCGAAAGGAGCTGTGTTGTCAGGATCGCCTGAATCCCAGTTCCACAATAGCTCACCAGTATTGACACTATAAGCACGGATAACACCAGAAGGTGAGTTCACATCATAGTTATCATTAACGGCACCGGCCACAACAATCGTGTCGCCGACGACAATCGGTGGAGAGGTCGAATAGTAATAGCCATCTTGTTTATATGGCATATTGTGCATCAAATCTAATGAACCATCTTTACCAAAATTTTGGCAGCGTTGCCCAGTATTTGGATCAAGTGCGTACAGTTTGGCATCAGAAGTTGGAATAAATATCTTAGCATCGCATTGTTTAGACGCTTTTTCAAAGGTATTACCATCCACCTTCTGTGCCATCACAGTGCTGGTCGCAGTTGCTTTATTGGCAACAGCTACTTCATTGTCACTGCTTACCTGATCATTAACTGCTGGAGTGGTAGTATCTGTACCAGCTTGACCAGCATAGTAGGATACGCCTCGGCAAGTTTGATGTTGACGTTGCAGGTCTCCTGATATTTTAGGATCAAATTTCCATAGAGTCTCACCAGAGTCAGCGTCTAGCGCCATGACCCAGTTGTGCGGAGTACAAAGATATAGGGCGTTACCAATTTTTAGAGGCGTTACCTCATAAGTGGTCTCACCAGTATCATCAGGACCTTTGACATCCCCAGTTTGGATTTGCCAAGCAACCTCCAAATCTTTGACATTATCAGTATTGATCTGAGTCAGAGGAGAGTAGCGTTGTCCATAGTCAGTACGACCATACGCGCTCCACTCGCCATCTGGTGTTTGCTGACCATTTGATAATGGGTCGCCAAGGTTTGCAGAAGTGGTGTTTTGATCGCCGCCATCTTTGGCAGTTAAATCGAGCTCGCCCAATTTATCAGTGGCGTTATTAGCCATACTACCGAAAGAGATCAGTGCACCCACGACCACACTGGCCATTAGTCCCCAATAATAAAGAGGGGTCTTTTTAGCTGTGTTTGTGGTTCTGACACTATTAGCAGCGTCTGTTGTTACTTGAGTGTGACGTCCGTGCATCTTTTTAGAGACCCACGGTAGAAGCATTAATAGACCAAATATTAGCGGGAAGCCCAAGCGAGTTGCCAGCGCCCACCAATAAAATCCAGATTCCCAAAGTGCCCATACCAGTGTCACAACGATAAAGATCGCGTAAACCCCGTAAGCACTCCAGTGTTTTTTGAACAATAAAAATGCTGTCGTTAACATCATAACGCCAGCGAATAGATAGTAAGGACTACCGCCTAAAGAGAGCAGATAAGCGCCGCCGATAAGTAAGGGGACGGCGAAAACTGCCATAATGATCGCTACGAATTTTTCCATGAGCGGTACAGCCTGTTTATATAAAAGCAAAAGGACATGCACTGATCGACACCCAGCAAAAATGAGGCGTCCATCAATATATGCATAAATAGTAAATCAAACGCAGAATCACGTTTGAGACTCTATTTTATCACTTCTACATAACGTCGGTAAAGTTACTGTAAGTTAAGAACAGCAGTTTGGCATGTTTAACTTAGTTATCGAACTGCTTTTGACACAGCTCCATAAAGGCGCGACCGTATTGACGGATTTCAGCATCATCACGCACCGCCATCCAACTGGTAAAGCGTCCAAAATGATCGACGGGAATGGCCGTTAAGTTCTGATAGTGACTCGGCTCAAATGCCATCTCAGCAATGATACCAATGCCCAAACCTAAACCAACGTAAGTACTAATCACATCGGCATCAAGCGCTGCTAGTACAATGTCAGGCTCTAGCCCTGCTTCTTCAAAGGTTTTATCAATCGCGCCGCGCCCTGTAAAACCGCCGTGATAAGTCACAATGGGGTAGCTAGCTAGGGTAGGCAGGTCGACAGACTCTTGGCTGGCAAGCTCATGATCGCTTGGTACAATCACGCGGTGTGTCCAGTCGTAATATCGATAACATCTGAGGTAGTTATTGTGTAACAAGGACTCGGTGGCGATGCCAATATCGGCTTGTCCACGAATGACCATCTGCGCGATGGTTTCAGGATCAGCCTGCTGTAAAATCAAATTCACCTTGGGGAAACGCGCCTTAAACTCTTTTACCACTTTTGGCAACACGTAACGCGCCTGCGTGTGAGTGGTGGCGATAGTGAGCGTACCGACATTTGGATTGTTAAAATCGAGGCTTAAATTTTCAATCGTACGAATTTCTGCAAAGATAGATTCGATATGCGGCATGAGCGCCGTACCCATGGTGGTAAGGCCAGTGAGACGTTTGCCTTGGCGGATAAATACTTCCGTTTTGAGTTGATTTTCAAGCGCGGCAATGTGCTTTGATAAGCTTGATTGACTGGTATGCAAGACTGTCGCCGCTTGACTTAAGTTATAGCCATTGATCACCGTATGCCATACCGTCTCCAACTGCTTAAGTTGAATTTGTAAGTGCCGTTGATTGACCACTACATCGATTGCCATAACTTAATCCTATCGTGTAAATATACAAACCCCGTCTGTATACATAAAATAAAAACGTACAAATATCCTGTGAATGACTAGTGTAAAACAAAGCTATTATTCTTGTATATAATAAATAGCTATCAATTTATAGTATTTAGGAATATACCTGTTTGTTGATGACCAAAAGTATTGATGACCAAAAGAAAAACAGCTGCCTTTTTAAAGACAGCTGTTTAATAAGGGGATTAATTTACTTCACATAGTCAATGCACTATAAAAAGAACATAGCGCTACTAGAATGAATTTTGCGCAGCCTCTGGGAACGCAGCAAGCCAGTAAAATTTATACCAGTAGCGCATTTAAGTCCGTATAACCGTTTTATTTTCAGCTGACTATATTGTCAAACTTAGAAAACAAATTAATTAAGCAGCATCAAAACGATCGGCATTCATGACTTTGTTCCAAGCGCGAACGAAGTCATTAACAAATTTTTCTAAGTTATCGTCTTGTGCATAAAGTTCAGCATAAGAACGTAATATGGAGTTGGAGCCAAACACCAAGTCCACACGACTGGCTTGCCATTTGGTTTTGCCTGTTCCACGCTCGCGTACTTCATACGTGTTAGCAGTATTGGCTGCGTCGTTGCCAGTTTTTACTGGATGCCATGTGTAATTCATATCTGTTAAGTTAACAAAGAAATCATTAGTCAGTACACCCGCTCGCTCAGTAAAGACGCCGTATTGACTCTGACCGTGATTGGTATCTAGAACGCGCATACCGCCAATCAATACCACCATCTCAGGCGCAGTCAATCCCATCAATTGCGTACGATCAAGTAGCATCTCTTCAGGAGAGACCGCATAATCTTCCTTCACCCAATTGCGGTAACCGTCGTGCAAAGGCTCTAAATCTGAGAATGCTAAGTCATCAGTCATTGCCTCGGTTGCATCACCGCGGCCCGCTTTGAATGGCACGGTAATATCAATTCCTGCATCATTTGCTGCTTGTTCAATAGCGGTATTACCAGCTAAAACAATAAGGTCAGCTAAGCTCAAGTCTCTATTAAATTCAGCTTGAATGCGTGTCAACGTTTCAAGCACGTGTTGTAATTGTTCAGGCTCATTACCTACCCAGTCTTTTTGCGGAGCCAAACGAATACGTGCACCATTCGCACCGCCGCGATAATCTGACGCACGGAATGTACGAGCACTATCCCATGCCGTAACAATTAATTCACGGCGGCTCAAATCACTGTCTAATACTTGCGATTTTAGCGTCGCAATATCTTCGTCCGTCAAGTCAGCATTGCCTGTTGGAATCGGGTCTTGCCATACAAAGTCTTCCGCTGGCACGTCTGCACCCAAGTAGCGAGATTTAGGCCCTAGATCACGGTGAGTCAGTTTGAACCAAGCTTTTGCAAATACGTCATCAAAGTACGCCGGATCTTGATGAAATTTTTCTGAAATTTCGCGATAGATCGGGTCTTTAGCCAACGCCATATCCGCATCAGTCATGATTGGGTTGCGGCGTACGCTTGGATCGTGTGCATCTAATGGACGATCTTCTTCCTTAATATCAGTCGGCTCCCACTGCCAAGCACCGGCTGGACTTTTGGTTAATGCCCAGTTATGACCTAATAGTAGCTTAAAATAATCATGATCCCATTGAATAGGGTTGGTAGTCCACGCGCCTTCAATGCCACTTGAGACGGTGTCGCCTGCATTACCAGTGCCTTTCGGGTTATGCCAGCCTAGACCTTGCTCTTTGACATCAGCAGCTTCTGGTTCATCTTCTAGTATAGTGGCATCACCATTACCGTGACATTTACCTACCGTATGTCCACCTGCTGTCAAAGCCACGGTTTCTTCATCGTTCATCGACATACGAGCAAAGGTGGTACGCATATCTTGAGCTGTTTTTAGGGGATCAGGATTGCCATCAACGCCTTCTGGGTTGACATAGATCAAGCCCATTTGTACCGCTGCTAATGGGTTTTCAAGTGACGCACGATCTTCATCGCTATCGTAGCGGTTTTCGGTTGGTGCAAGCCATTCACGCTCAGAACCCCAATAGATATCTTTTTCTGGATGCCAAATATCAGCACGACCACCAGCGAATCCCAAGGTTTTAAAGCCCATTGATTCGTAAGCCATGTTACCTGCCAAGATCATTAAATCTGCCCAAGACAGTTTGTTGCCGTATTTTTTCTTAATAGGCCACAGCAAGCGACGTGCTTTGTCCAAGTTGACGTTGTCTGGCCAGCTATTTAGTGGAGCAAAGCGTTGGTTGCCTGTATTAGAGCCACCGCGTCCATCCGCGTTACGATAAGTACCCGCCGAATGCCACGCCATACGAATCATAAGACCACCATAATGGCCCCAATCTGCTGGCCACCATTCTTGTGACTCAGTCATTAAGTTTTTCAAGTCTTGTTTCACTGCTTCTAAATCAAGCTGTTTAAATGCCTCGCTATAGTCAAAATCATCGCCCATAGGGTTCGTTTTTTGGTCATGTTGATGCAAGATATCCAAATTCAAACTATTTGGCCACCAGTCGGTTGCGGCTGAAGCCTGGGTGGTATGAGCTTGATGCATAACAGGACAGCCACCCATACTAGGGCGCTGCGGGGTATGCGTCTGATCGACGTTTTCACTATGAATTGTTGGCCCTTGATCGTCTCCTTGGTCGTAGGTTGTATTGGTTGGTGCCGTATGATTACTACTTTCGTGGTTTACGGGACAACCAGCATTATCCTGCGCTGTGTTTTTGTCAGATGGGGTGTGTTTTGAGTCGGACATGGTATAACTCCTGAGCGTTGAGGATTAAACGTTAATCGCAATAATCATTATTCATGTAAAGAGCATAACCAAACACCATGAATTTATAAAACCAATTTATAAAAACAATAAGTTTTAAATAATAAATCATAGAAACTCGCCATTCATAGCATTCTTAATGTACCACCTCAGTTGTCACAGACGATAAGTTAATGTAAAAATATCTAGTCAAGGTAGAGGTTCTCAAGTACCATAACTGGATTTTGTTGTGATAAGAATGTCGGTGCAACGTTGAGCAATTTTTATCGATCCTTGCTGGTGATAAATCCTTATAATTATTGATAAAAATTGTGCACAGTTGTGTTCTTTGTTTCAAGTGTTGGTGAGTTACTATGTCTGCTGTCAAATCTGCTCCGCCCGATCAACCAATTGCCAAAAAGTCTTGGGGAGACGCTGCAAGAGCATATCTCGATCGGCGCGCTATTATCATGCTGTTTTTGGGCTTTGTCGCTGGCATTCCTATCCTACTTATTTTTTCAAGTTTGTCGTTGTGGCTACGTGAGGCAGGTATCGATCGCAGCGTTGTAACCATGTTCAGTTGGGCAGCGCTAGGTTATTCGTTCAAATTTATTTGGGCGCCGTTAGTAGATGCGGTGCCACTACCGATACTAACCAAATTGCTGGGTCGCAGGCGTAGTTGGATACTGGTTGCCCAATTGCTGATTATTTTAGCCATCTGCCTGATGGCCAGTGTAAACCCAATTGATGACAGTAGTTTAGTGTGGATGGCGGTTGGTGCCGTGTTGCTCGGATTCTCTTCTGCAACGCAAGATATTGTGGTTGATGCATACCGTATCGAGCTTGCGCCGCCCAGTTTACAATCTGTATTATCCGCTATGTACACGGCTGGCTATCGCTTGGGTATGATTGTTGCAGGGGCAGGTGCTCTATATCTGGCCGACTATTTTGGTTCGACAGAAGCGCTTTATAGTTATGAAGCGTGGCGTAACACCTACTGGATTATGGCAGGTGTGATGGGTGTTGGTGTGGTGACCACACTGATCATTCGTGAACCAGTAAGTGAGCAAGTACGTGTACCAAGGCAGACATCAGATTATACGCGTTTGGTTTTGGTATTTGCCTTATCAGTTGTTGGGTTTGTCATGGTTTTTGCCAATATTGGTGCCATACTGCCTGAAACTGAAAGTGCGCTGTTAGGGTTCTTGATTGAGATCGTACATCTGGCGCTGAGTTTGATGACAGCGTTAGCCATAGGATATGGTCTAGTAAAGGTTGGGCTGGTCAAAGAAGAGGTAGCGAGGGCAACTTGGGTCGAACCTATTGCAGATTTTTTCCGTCGTTATGGTAAAAAAGCGCTGTTACTACTGGCACTAATTGGTCTTTATCGTATTTCTGATATCGTCGCTGGGGTGATCTCCAATGTCTTTTATCTCGATATGGGATTTAGCAAAACAGACATTGCTAATGCTGTAAAGCTAGTCGGTGTCATCATGGTGATTGCTGGTGGATTTTTGGGCGGTTTGATGGCGCAAAAACTGCGTATGATGCAGGCAATGATGGTTGGCGCAATTTTGGCCTGTGCGACTAACTTGTTGTTTGTGCTATTGACTTTCCATCAAGGCAGCTTACCAGTCATGTATGTGGCAGTGATTTTTGATAATCTGGCGGCAGGGTTGGCCAGCGCTGTGTTTATCGCTTTCTTATCAGCATTGACCTCTATTCGTTTTACTGCAGTACAATACGCCATATTTTCATCCCTCATGACCTTGCTCCCTAAAGTGCTAGGCGGTTATTCAGGCACCATTGTGGATAACATGGGATATCCATTTTTCTTTATCTTTACTTTTGCTATTGGCATTCCAATTTTAATGCTAATTTATCTGGTCGATAAGCATATTGTCATTGGCGATAATGATGATATCTATGGTGATAATGAGGATAGTAACGGAAAAAATACTGGCAATAAATTATCCAAAGCCAATCCAAACCTGACCGATACTAATGAGCCACCCCGCGCGTCAGAGTAGCGTAGGCAGTATTTTCGCATTTATACATTCACAATATCTTTAAGAGTGACTTATGACAGCATTGACCATTCGCCAACTAAAGCAGCAAATTGGGCAACTGACGAGTGGCAATATGAGTAGCCAGATTCCATCGTTTTGGCTAACGGATTGGTTATTGCATGTTATTGACAAGCCTACATTGTTTTTGATGACGGATGATGACTATCAACTCACTGATAGCGAGATAGTACAGTTCAATGCTGGTGTGACGAAGATGCAGCAAGGTATTCCGCTTGCCTATCTAATCGGTCAGCAAGAATTTTGGTCGCTTGACTTTAAAGTCAATGAGCACACCTTGATCCCTAGGCCTGATACCGAGGTATTAGTCGAAAAAGTATTGAATTGGATAAATGCTCAGCCAGTATCTAACAATAATAAGCGCTTGCTGGATTTGGGTACGGGATCAGGCTGTATCGCTATCAGTCTTGCTCACGAGTTAAAGCAAGATAATTGGCAAGTCGTTGCCGTCGATCTGTCGCTAGAAGCGCTTGACGTGGCTCGGCATAATGCGGCGCTCAATAGTGCAATCAACATCGAGTTTATCCAAAGCAGTTGGTATCAAGCGCTACCCACTGGTGATGAGCATAAGTTTGATGTGATTGTTTCTAATCCTCCTTATATAGATGAAGCAGATGAGCACTTAAAGGATTTAGTAGCAGAGCCGCTTAGCGCATTAAGTGCGCCCAATCATGGTCTGGGGGATATCGAGCAGATCGTTCAGCAGGCAAGCAACTATTTATACAAAAACGGACTGTTGGCGATTGAACACGGTTATGATCAAGGCGCTTTGGTACGTCAGTTGTTTTTGAATTATGGCTTTGAATCGGTGGTTACCGTGCAAGATTATGGCGGTAATGATCGTGTGACGCTCGGTCAAAGTCAATAGTTAGGTTACTGTAATAATAAAGTTGGTTAATTATAGGTTTTAAATAAATATGGCGCATTCATTGGAGACAGAGCAATTATTGGATGAAGAGCTGCTGCGTTATGCGCGGCAAATATTGCTTGATGGCTGGGATATTGAGGCTCAGCTACGACTGAAGTCTGCACGTGTGGTAATCATTGGAGCAGGCGGACTAGGTTGTCCTGCTTCTGAAACGTTAGTACGCGCAGGACTTGGACAGATTCATTTGATTGATGATGATGTCATTGAAGCAAGTAACCTCCAGCGGCAAACGTTGTTTTTACCTGAAGATATCGATAAGTCCAAGGCATTGACAGCGGCAAGCATGTTAGAACGCATCAATCCTTTGATAAGTGCTCGTGGTACCGTAGCGCGACTAAGCGAAGATAACGCTTACGATTTATTGGATATAGCAAATGAGACGCCTGATCTCCTGTTAGATTGCACGGATAACTTTGCCACACGCGATATCATCAATCGTATTAGCGTGCGCTATCAAATCCCTCTACTATCTGCCTCAGCGATTGCTATGCAAGGTCAGCTGGCTTTGTTTGAGCCCCATTTAGATACGGGCTGTTATCACTGTGTGTTCGGATCAGTGGTAGACGATGTAGAAGCAGATGAACGCACTTGCGCCAATTCAGGTGTACTTGCCAGTACCACAGCCATTATGGGTAATCTGCAAGCCAACGCTGCCTTACAGTATTTAGGATTAACCAAAAATCTACTGACAAACAAGCTATTAATATGGGATGGTAGCCGGATGCAGCAACGGCTGATGGGTTATCGCAAAGATCCAGCATGTCCTATCTGTAACTCTATTTCTTAAACGATAGATGCCCGTTTTACAAATGCTTGTAATTTATTAACGTCATTATATTCTCAAATCTTCTTTTTATTGTCACAGTTGTTTTTTATGAAAATTCATCGCCCCCATTTATTAAAGCATACATTTAATGTTGTCAATCGTGTCCGCCAAACGGCGAGTGTGGCTGGTCTTTCTGCGCTCAGAGTCGCGAAAGGTGAAAAGCCTGACGCTACGCTATTAAAAGAGACGTTTGAGCAATTAGGTACGACCTACATCAAAATCGGTCAATTTATTGCCAGTACGCCTTCGCTGTTTCCGCGTGATTACGTCACCGCTTTTCAGAGCTGCTTAGATCAAACCACACCATTATCGTACGCTTATATTGAGCAAGTATTGAAAGAAGAGCTGGCAGTGGATGGTATAACGCTTGCTGACAAGTTCGCTCATATCGACGTAGAGCCTTTAGCATCAGCTTCTATTGCTCAAGTTCATGCCGCACGTCTACACAATGGTGATGAGGTCGTATTAAAGGTGCAAAAACCTGGTGTTGAGACCATCATGCAGACAGATTTGGGGATATTGCATGGCGTCACCAAACTGCTTGAATTACTTATGCCGTCGATGAAGTTTGCTAGTATTGCACCAATTATCGATGAAATTCGTCTGCGGATGCTTGCAGAAACCGATTTTATCGCTGAGGCACAGAATATTCGTGATTTTCAGCAGTTCTTGGCGGTTTCTGGCAACACTCTTGTAACTGCGCCAAAAGTTTATGAGACGCTAACGACGAAGCGCGTGCTGACTATGAGTCGCTTATACGGCGTCTCTATGGTCGATGAGTCGCTAATGCGTCAATACTGCAACGACCCTGCACAAGTGATGGCAGATACCTTGAATACATGGTTTGCCAGTCTGATGCTGTGCAATAGCTTCCATGCAGATTTGCATGCAGGTAATTTGATGCTGTTAACCGATGGTCGTATCGGCTTTTTAGATTTTGGTATTGTGGGTAAGTTAAAAGCAGAAAGCTGGCGCGCGTGTATGGGTATGATGCAAGCAATGCAAGACAATGACTATCAAGCAATGGCGCGCCATATGGTTGATATGGAGATGACCCATGGTGGCAATCAGGTTGATGTCGTGGCTTTGGGCAATGATCTACAGCGTATGATGAAGACCATTATGGCAGAAGACAAAGCTTTTACTAGCGGTGTGCCTTTTAATAGTAAAGAGCAAGCGGATGAGCTTAATACTATGATGCTGGAGATCGTCGAAGTAGGTAAGCGTCATGGTATTCATTTTCCCCGTGATTTTGCTTTATTAACTAAGCAAATGTTATATTTTGATCGGTTTATGCGCACCCTTGCGCCCGACATGGACATGTTCAGTGATCAACGGGTGCAAATGCTTGGACAAGCATAAGGTAAATCGACTATAACGTCGATATAGAATATGATTTGGGAGCCAGTTATATTAAATCTTACGCTATTGATATGTCTCTGTTTTCGAATTTCTAGCACAATGGATTGTGTATCTATCGCTACAAATTGGCTCCGTCGTGACGGCTATTTCTAAAGTCGTGCTTCTCCTACCATTTTTATATCAGAGCTACTCTATATTAAAGCTACTTTATATCAGACCTACGTGAACTTTAAACTTGCTTTATAGAGGTTATTGTAGGTCATGATAAAGCCACTACTTTAAGTTTAGTAAGCTATGTGCAGGTAGGTTTAGTTATACCACATTACGATTAAATACTTCTCTTAGCTCAAAACTGGTATGCACTTGAGCAACGCCTTCGATCCGATTCAATCTGTGTAATAAAAATTCCTCATAATGCGCCATATCGCGTACCCGTACTTTAATCAGATAGTCTTCTGTGCGACCCGTCACGATACTGCAGCTAACAACCTCATCGAAGCTTTGTACTTTAGTTTCGAATTGCTCAAAACGCTCAGCAGTATGACGATCCATACTAATCGCAATAAACACTGCTAGCGGATAGCCCAATTTTTGCGCATCTGTTTTGGTGTAGTAGCCTGTAATAATGCCAGCATCTTCTAAGCGTTTAATACGACGTGCGCATGGGGTTGCTGAAAGATTAACGCGTTCGGCAAGCTCAGTAATACTCATACGTGCCTGCATTTGTAATAAACGCAGTAACTGTCGATCGATCTCATCGATATCGGCTAAAAGCGTATGGTTGACGTGATTGTTTTGCATAATCTGATAATTATTAGTGAATTTTACTAATTATAACTATTATTAAAGGATTTTCCACTAAAATAGCATTAAATTGAATCGAAAAAAGCAGGTTTTTAGACAATTAAATTTGATACTATAATGATCTAGCGATGATTTATCTTATTTGATAAATCATGATTCAATACTAAATTATTCAAAGTTATCCGAACCTTCATCTAAGGATTGATTATGTCTGACCAAGCCACACGCACTGGCGTCGAAGCCACTGCCAAGATGACACCGAAAAGTGCCGCTTTTGATTTTCGTAAATACCGTCCATTTGCTTTTGCGCCATCACTACCAGATCGCACTTGGCCAAGTAAGACGATAGAGAAATCACCAATATGGGCGAGTGTGGACCTGCGTGATGGTAATCAAGCACTAATTGATCCGATGACAATCGAACAAAAAATGCGCTTCTTTAAAACGCTAGTAGATGTGGGTTTTAAAGAGATTGAAATTGGTTTTCCCTCAGCTGCGCAGGTTGAATTTGACTTTGCTCGTAAACTTATCGAAGAAAACCATGTACCTGATGATGTGACCCTTCAAGTGTTGGTACAGGCTCGTGAACATTTGATTGCGCGCACCTTCGAGTCGTTGAAAGGCGCTAAGCGTGCGGTTGTCCATGTTTATAACTCTACCAGCCGCGTACAACGCGAAAAAGTCTATGGTAAGGACCATGCTGAAATAAAAGAGATTGCCATCACTGGTGCTAAATTATTAAAGCAGTATGCAGCAAAATATCCTGAGACAGATTGGGTATTTCAATATTCGCCAGAAAGCTTTAGCCAAACCGAGACTGAGTATGCCGTAGAAGTCTGTGACGCGGTCTGTGATATTTGGCAGCCACAGCAAGGGCAAGAAGTCATTCTGAACCTACCAGCGACGGTTGAAGCCTCTATGCCTAACGTGTTCGCCGATCAGGTGGAATATTTCTGCCGTAACCTTACCCATCGTGAGCATGTGATCATTAGCTTGCATACGCATAATGATCGTGGCTGTGCGGTTGCTGCGGCTGAACTTGGCGTACTTGCAGGTGCCGATCGCATTGAGGGTACGTTGTTGGGCAATGGCGAGCGCACTGGCAATATGGATATTATGGTCATGGCCATGAACTTGTTTAGCCAAGGTATTGATCCTGAGCTTGATTTTAGCAATATGAGTGAGATTGTACAGGTGGTGAGTGAGTGTAATAACTTGCCACTACATCCGCGCCATCCTTATGTGGGTGAGCTGGTCTTTACTGCCTTTAGTGGTTCGCATCAAGATGCCATCAAAAAGTCTCTCGACTATAACGAGAGTCATCAAGATGAAACTGACAATGTCTGGGATGTGGCTTACTTACCGATTGATCCGGCTCATATTGGTCGTAGTTATCAAGATGTGGTACGTATCAATAGCCAGTCTGGTAAAGGCGGCGTTGCTTATATATTGCAGCGCAATTATGGATTTAACTTACCACGTTGGATGCAGATTGACTTTAGTGGTGTGGTACAAAAGCAAGCCGAGACCGTCGCGCGCGAATTGCAGAACGACGAAATCTTGCAAACCTTTGAGGACACGTATCTACAGCAGGGCAAGTTTGAGCTATTAGACTATAGTGTCAACAATAAAGGCGGCGACGTTTATTTTAATGGTCAAGTGCAAATGGATAATGATGTCATTGATATTGATGGTAAAGGTAACGGCCCGTTGTCATCATTCATTGATGGCCTAGCACAGCATACGGGTAAATCACTTCATATTATCAATTATGCTGAGCATGCGATCAATCCAGACCATAACAGTGGTAATGGCATTGACGATGATACCAATAAGGACAATAAGACCAACGCCAACGCTGCCGCATACATTCAGTTAAATGTTGATGGTGAGGTTTATTCAGGCATTGGGACTTGTAGCAGTACCGTTTCAGCAATGCTTAAAGGTGCGTTGTCAGCTTTTGCTCAAGCAGTGGATAAAACAGCCGCGTAAATTTATGACTGTCTAAAGGTTTTACTACCTTATATGTAACGCCATCGCTTCTTGTTTCTAACAAGTAAAGCGGTGGCGTTATTTTTTGGACAAAAAAGCCATTTATTCTAAAAGGTAGCGCGGTATACCAATCGTCTGTTTTCTCATGGTTTGAAGCATCACGACCAATAGCATAATGTTACTTGTATTTTTGGTGTCTAAGACTTACGCTAATGTATATAGATCATATTATTATATTATAAATAAAAGGTTAATTATGGAACCTATATCATTTGCTTCATTTTCATTGGCAGCGCTTTTGGCTTCATTGCCAGCGAATGGCGAAGTTATTAGTAAGCCGACGATTACCACGCACATCAGTCCTGCTATCGCCGGACAGTGGCAGGTAGATTTGGATAGCGGTATCACCATGACAAAGGAAGCAAAAGCGCGGCAAGCGGTACAAGGCGAAGAACCTAAGTCAATTGCTGGTACAGAAGGCGGCGTTCTTACTCAAGATGAAAAGCGTGTCCTCAGTATTCAGTCAGATACCAATACAAAATTGATGGCCGCTGCTAAAATAGCCAATCAATGTCGTGAGCTTTATAATTTCGCAGCTGATAATGAGATGTGGACAGTCAGTGGCAAAGAATCGACGTATGGCCGTTACTTGGTAACACACCGTGACGATGGATTGCCTGTTATTGCCATCAAAACAATTTATGACAACAATGAAGTAGATTGTTCAGGTAATCAGGTTGATCAAACGGACGAAGCGTTGATCGCGTTTTTAAACCATGATGGTAACAAGATGCAGTGGTGTGCTGATCCCGATGGTAACGAGTGTTTTATGAATTTTAATAGAATATTGCCTTAGTCAAAAAAAGCTATTCAGTGTTTTTGAAGCAATAAAGAATAAAAAACCGCTAATCAATAGCGGTTTTTTTTATAAAAAATAAAATGTTTTTATTTAGGCTGGTTTTTTTGCTTTATTAGCCGTTAACAGCTCTCTTTCGAGATAATGAATGTTTTGCGCTTCTTGCACAAAATTATCATCTGCCAAAATAACATCACGATGTAAAGCTATGTTGGTTTTGATGCCTTCAATAACCAACTCATCAAGAGCATGTAAGGTTTTAGATACGGCTTGCTGGCGAGTCTGTCCGTGGCAAATAAGTTTTCCGATCAATGAGTCATAATAAGTCGGTATCTCATAGCCAGGATACAGATGCGAATCAAAGCGAACACCTGCGCCACTCGGGGCAAATAGTTGGCTGACCGTGCCAGGACAAGGCACAAAAGTCGCTGCGTCTTCTGCGTTGATGCGGCACTCAATCGCATGACCTTGAATCTCAATCTCGCTCTGACGATAAGATAAACCATAACCAGCAGCGATCTTAAGCTGTTCAACGACCACGTCAATGCCTGTGATCATTTCGGTAACAGGATGCTCAACCTGCACACGAGTATTCATCTCAATAAAGAAAAACTCGTTGTTTTCAAATAAAAACTCAAACGTACCAGCACCGCGGTATTTCACGAGCTCACAGGCTTTGACGCAAGCTCTGAGAATAGGTTCGCGTACATCGTCTGGAATATCAGGGGCGGGCGCTTCTTCTAATACTTTTTGATGGCGACGTTGTAGAGAGCAATCGCGATCGTATAAATGGATAGCATTACCGTTACCGTCGCCGAGTACTTGCACTTCTACGTGGCGTGGGTTTTGTAAATAACGTTCCATATATACCGTGTCATCACCGAACCACAATTCTGCTTCTTGTTTGGCAGCCTGTACTTGACCGATAATGTCTTCAAAGCGCTCAACCACGCGCATCCCACGACCACCGCCGCCAGAAGCTGCTTTGATCAATAGTGGAAAACCAATATTACGCGCTTGCTCTTCAGCATTGTGTAAAGTCACAGCACCTACAGAACCAGGTACGGTCGGTACACCTGCTTTTTTCATTGCATTAATGGCTGAAACTTTATTGCCCATCAAGCGAATATGATCAGCATTGGGACCAACGAACGTCAAACCTGCTTCTTCAACGCGTTCAGCAAATTCAGCATTTTCTGATAAAAAGCCATAACCGGGATGAATGGCGTCAGCACCAGTAATTTCGGCGGCAGTCAAGATGGTATTGATATCAAGATAGCTTTGACTGGCGTTGGGTTTGCCAATACAAATTGCTTCATCAACAAAGCGCAGATGCATCAAGTTTGCATCAGCGGTTGAATAGACGCCTACCGTTTCTATTCCAAGAGCTTTACAAGCCCGAACGATACGCAGAGCAATCTCACCTCTATTGGCGATGAGCAGTTTTTTTATCATGGGTTCATCCTTGTCGAAGCGGCATTCATTGATAGAGTCGCTAAGGTATCTTAAAATAAGGTACGCTTAACATAAGATAACTTAGATTAAATTATCTTATAAATAATAACGAAGTCTCTATCATCATGAGATAAAGTATGGCAAATAATATCGTTACGCTTTATAGCGTACGATTGGTTGACCAAACTGTACCACTTCAGAGTTAGTAACTAAGATTTCGTCAATGACACCACTTTGAGTCGCTTCAAGAGGATTCATGATTTTCATGGCTTCAATGATACCCAGCGTGTCACCAGCCTGTACCTTTTGTCCAACCTTCACGAATGGAGGATCATTAGGACTAGGGGCTGAATAGTAAACACCAACCATAGGAGAGGTCTCAACACTACCAGCTTTTACTGCCGCTGGTGCTGCTTCAGCAGCCATCGGTGCAGCGCCTGTTGTAGGAGCGGCCATCATCGTTGGTGCAGGGGCATCATAGTGACGAGTTAAACTGATGTGTTCATCATCTGAGCTAATTTCTAAATTAACCAGTTCACTTTCTTCCATGAGGGCGATCAGGGTGCGTATTTTTTCAATATCCATAGTTTTAATTTTGCCTTGTACCAAATTCGAGAAATAGTGTAACTAAATATTGTGTAGATAATTGCTAATGATACCTATATTCCTGCCAATGAGCAATCGATGTACAGTTGTTAACTGAGTTTTTTTACATATTATGACGCAAGCAGTTTTACGTGTAAGAAAATTTCTACAATTGATCATAGTCTATGTGCTGCTATAGCACCAGCACATTGCGACAGTTATATTTGTTTTTCTACATTAAATATGGTTATCAAGCCCATGCTGCTTTTAGTCGCTTTTGTTGATAAAGCAGACGTAAAGTCAAAAGAATAGAGGACAAAAATAAACCAGTGATTAATGCCATCCAAAACCCTTGCGCACCAACATCGGTGAAGCGCACCAAGTAGATGCCAAGTGGCAAAGCGACCAGCCAATAGCAAAAGAGCGTGACCCACATCGGCATAGCGGTGTCTTGCATACCACGTAATATACCAGCGATATTCACTTGCCAGCCATCAAATAATTGGTATGCAAGTGCAAAGATAAGTAGATGCATGGACTGAGCGATAACTTCTGGATTGTCTGTAAATGCAGCGGCTAACTGTGGTCTAAACAACCAAATACCAAGCATACAAATGATCGCAATTAACACCGTCCATATGAGACCAGTGACTTGTACTTGACGTAGCGCCATGATGTTTTTTTCGCCGTAGCGATTAGATATCATGATGGTCAATGCCATGGCAACCGATATGGGAATCATAAATAGTTGTGAAGTGACTGACAATGCGACCTGATGCGAAGCGGTTGCCAACTCACCCAATGGGCTAATCACTAATGCTCCCAAACTAAATAGACTGGCCTCAAAAAAGATAGAGACACCAATCGGGATACCAAGTTTCAAAAGCTTTTTGATCTGTTTACGATTGGGACTGGCAAAGCCATAGAAAAATCGAGTGCTTGCAAACTGCTGACGTTTCGTAAAGCTGGTATAAGCGGCAAGTAACAACACGTTTATCCATAACACACAGGCAGTCGCAACCCCGCAACCAGCACCACCAAGCTCAGGCAAACCAAACAAACCATGAATAAAAATATAGTTTAGAGGAATGTCGGCAAGTAGGCCAATGATACTAATAACCGTTACGGGCTCAGGTCGACCAAGCGCCTCACAATAACTGCGCAGTACCGCATAAACGGCTATGGCGGGGAAGCCAAAAGAGACGCCATGTAAATACCGTGTGGCGATGGGTTGGATGTTTTCAGGTACACCCATAACGCCAAGGACGTTCGGTGCCAAGTTGACAACAATGAAGCCCACAATACCAAGCACACCTGCCGTCCATAAAGACTGCTGCGTAATATGTGGTACTTGGCTATGTTGGTCTTGACCAATGGCCTCACCAATGAGAGGGGTGGTTGCAATTAAAATACCAGTGGCCAACAAAAACAGCGGTAGCCAAATACCAGAGCCAACTGCTACGGCTGCCAAGTCAAGCGCGGACACTTGACCTGCCATAATGGCATCAACTACCCCAAGCGCCGCTTGGCAAAACTGAGTAATTAAAATAGGAAGCGCGAGCACGCCTAAGCGTAAGCTGTAGCTTTTAAAATCTTTAAAAGATAATGGAAAAACCATAGTGAGCAACTTTTTATTCTTTGTGGTCATTATTGATGAGCAACTACTGCCATCAATAAGTCAATAGCGACAATAAGATAGGTGTCGTGCCGTTGATGATACTCTGATAAGTAATATGAAACAGCCTGTAGAGGCGAAGTATGAGAATAAAATGAAAGGCACAAAAATAAAAATAACCCGTCAATTCAAAAATGAATGGACAGGTCATAAGTAAAGAAGATGGTAAAGAAGCAGGGCTATGATGTCAACGCTTTAGATGCGTTTATTATCGCTAAGACCAATATCCTGCCGCCATTTAGAACGCTTGTATATGCACGATGGTTGGTTTATATCATCATTCCAAATAAATTTTAGCGTCTTTTGGCAATAGGTTGAGAATATCTGCCGTATTTATAATAGCGCGCCAATGCTTTGGCTCAAGTGGGATAATAGTGAGCTGTTCGCAGCCTTTTCTGAGTAATAATGAATCTTCAAGCGCTGGCAAAAACTTCAACTGTGATAAAGGTAAAATGTCTATAAAAGCCTGCTCAAAAGTTACCTCCACCATATACCAACGCGGCGTCTCTTCGGTTGCTATGGGGTCATAATGACGATGTTCAGGATGGAATTGGCTAGGATCAGGGTAGCCTGCTTTGCTAATAGTCATGATACCAGCGGCTCCAGATGGCTTGGCGCTGGAATGGTAAAAGATAACTTGGTCACCCACCTGCATGTCATCGCGCATAAAGTTGCGGGCACGGTAATTGCGAACGCCATCCCAGGCATCAGTCTTTAATCGCTCTAAATCTTTGATACCAAAAAATTTTGGGTTGGATTTCATTAACCAGTAAGCCATGTATTTTATCCTTATTTTATTATCTATTGCCTGTCATAAGTTTTTTGTGTCATATACTCTCAACATCTTGCCCGTAAGCTCACGGTTTTAACATCGGTTTTTGTAAGTGATTTTGTTGAGAAATTTATCATCGCACCGCTTTTCTTTACGCCATCTAGCCGTTATCCTGGCGCTACTTTCTGCTAATCACAGTAGAGCCCCATTTATAACCTTTATTATAGAAACTTTTGCTTATGCCAAATAGTCAATCTGTTCATGCGTTAGATCATAATGACATGCTGAATGAAACTCCTATCAAAGCGCTAGAGGTAAGTGACATTCCCTTAGCGCTTTACATCCACGTTCCGTGGTGCGTCAAAAAATGCCCTTATTGTGACTTTAACTCGCACGAGTTGCCAATAGATACCCAGCTGTCTATGTATGAAGAGTACGTAGAGGCGCTATTATTAGATGCCAGTATGCAACAGGCATTGGTGCAAGGGCGCGAGATCAGCTCAATATTCATAGGCGGGGGTACGCCATCATTGTTGCCCATTGCGCAGTACCGGCACTTGTTTTCTGAGTTGCGCCGTATTTTTAGGTTTGCTGAGGACATTGAGGTGACGATGGAGGCCAATCCTGGCACACTTGAACATGCGCCTTTTGCTCAGTATTTAGAAGTGGGAATCAACCGATTGTCAATCGGAGTACAGAGCTTTGCTGCTGATAAATTGACAACGCTTGGGCGTATCCACGATCCTGCTCAAGCGCTAACCGCCATTAAGGCGGCGCGGTCAGCGGGTTTTGATAGAGTGAATGTTGATTTGATGCACGGCTTACCGCAGCAAACCATGAATGAGGCATTGACGGATATTAAAATGGCGCATGAAGCGGGCGCAACTCATATTTCATGGTATCAATTAACGATTGAGCCGAACACCGTGTTTTATCGTAGTCAGCCACTTTTGCCCGATGAAGATAACTTGGCTGATATTGAGCAAGCTGGTCAAGCGCTATTGCAGCAATTGGGTTATAGCAATTATGAAGTATCCGCTTGGGCAGGCGCGTCAGACAAACCGTGTCGTCATAATATCAATTATTGGCAATTTGGTGACTATCTGGCGATTGGCGCTGGTGCACATGGCAAAGTGACGGTTGGTCATATGCCCTCAAAATTAAATGAGAGTATGCTACAACTTTTGAAAAATAAAGAAAGGCTAGAAAATGACGGGCTGACATATTCAGGGTCAGGTATCTATCGTTTTAGTAAATCACGCTTGCCTAAAGATTATATGTTTAAGGATAACGGGTTTAAGCACTGATGAACCATCAAGCACTGAAACTCAGGAAAAGGGGAAGGATAGGGAATTACAAGCAACTGAGCATTCTGTTATTTCGCAAAACGCACCTAAAATGGTAGGTTGGCAGCAGATTGCCAGCGATGAGCTGGTCAGTGAGTTTATGCTCAATGCATTACGCTTAAATGATGGGGTAGACTGGTCGTTGTTTAAAGCCAGAACAGGCCGTGATCGCAGCGATATTACTGCACAAGTGGAAAAGCTGGTCACGCGCAGTTTGCTTACTGACAGTACCGAGCGGTTACAGCCAACGGTATTAGGACAGCGCTATCTTAATCAGATATTGCAAGAGTTTTTATAATAGTCGAGCTGGATAGTAACGTGATTGAGCAATACTCTATAACTGAGAAGTAGGAACACAATAAAAAAAGGCTTATCAAATAAATGATAAGCCTTTTAAGTGATCTAAGAAGCTAGCACTTAGATTTTGTTCTGTACGTCTTGTGCAGTACCAGTTACTGCATCACCAGCGCCTGATACGTCTTGGCCCAAACCTTTAAAAGTGTTGCAACCAGTTAGAACAAACATAGCAGCTAAAGATGCGATAATTAATTTTTTCACAATAGTATCCTCAAAGAATGGGTTTTATAAATAATCACAGTGACACCAAGCACATGCTTAAGCCTCAATGATCGGGCAATGAATAAAATGATAATGTTTAAATATTATCTCGCTATTCGTTACCGACATAATAGTGAAAGTTAAAAACGCTGCACAGTATCAAAATGTAATTATGACCAATAAACTGTAACTTTTAATTACACACAACCTATAAGGGCAGACAGTAGTTTGCTTCGATGACTCAAGGAATTAGAATGACCATTCATATCGTACTGGTAGCTCCCAAGATGCCCAGTAATACAGGCAATATTATTCGCTTGTGTGCGAACACGGGCGCACAATTACATCTGGTTAAACCACTAGGATTTGAGCTAGATGATAAAAAACTACGCCGTGCAGGCTTGGACTACCACGAATATGCTCATCTACAAGTACATGACGACTGGGTGGCCGCCAAACAGGCATTGAACGCCGCTAGCTGCCAAATAATTACGGCTTTGACAACCAAGCTTAGTAAGCCTTTTTACGATTATGACTTTAGCAAAAAGCAAGATGCTGAAACAGACAATACGCCAATGCCTAATATTGCTTTGGTCTTTGGCTCTGAAACCGCTGGATTAACAGACGATATCCGTGAAGACATTGGCGCGGATCATTGGTTACGATTACCGATGCTGGCTGATTCACGCAGTTTAAACTTATCTAATAGTGTGGCGATTTGTCTCTATGAGATATGGCGCCAACAAGACTTTGCAGGTGACGAAGGACGTAGTATTGGCTACGAGACATTGACTGTTTATGACCCAAAATAAGAAAATATTCTATAAAATACCGTGCGCCCCATATTTTAATAAAAGTACGGTGCGCCTAATTTTTTATAAGTAGGTAGGGTTTTTATAAGCAGTTAGGCGGTTTTGGTAAGCCGGCAAGACGATTAACATGACGGGCAACCAGTCCTGTCTTAAACAGCTGCTGCAGTTTTTGGTTACTGATATCCTGATCTGGCAATGTTTTTTGTAGCCATTTAATGAGCGGGCGTGTGGCTGGCGCGTGATTAAATTTATCAAAAAATGCTCGAACTTGCTGTAAAACCTGTAAATGTTCAGGTTCTAATTCAACCTCCAAGATATCCGCGAGCTGTTGTGCAATAGTCGGTGTCCAAATAGTGTGGTCACGTAGATGGCCGTCCTGATCCAATTCAATGTTAACCGCATTAGTAGTCAGATTGTCGTTATTCATAAGGCGATAGTCACCACTTTATCAAATTGATTGTCTTGAGTTAACTTGACCCATTCTGAATCTGTCAATAAAGCCTCTAGTTTGGCATCTAGGTTGAGCTTGGCGCTGGTATTGGTAGCTAGCTGAGCCACATCATCAGTGAGCGCATAGATACCTGCGATCCCTTGGATATCACTGTCGCCGAAAGCAGCAGTCAACCAGTCAATAAAGGCAACTGTCGTGCCAAGTAAAACAATACTGTCACCTGCACGCCATGTATGCGACAGCTCATCGATACTATGCGTAATCGTGTCCATTGTACTGTGTAATTGATATAAAGTTGCCATAAAGGTATCCAGTTGATGTCGTTATTTTAATATTAAGCATTGAATTGAATCAGTGTCTATTCAATGAGAATCTGGTCATTAAAACCTTAATATCTGCTCAAAGTCTTGTGAGTTTATAACCTCAGGTATTAATATTAATTGCGAGGCTAAGTCAGCCGGTAACATGCCCGTGATCCAGCCGCTAAAAACGTCGTTGGGTAGCCAAGCCGCTGGCATATCATACAACTCAAGCGATTGAATCATCCCATGCAAACGGGATTCAGGTTGCATCAATAGTCCAAAGACAGGCGCGTCTAAGTACAGCTGCACCTCATGTCCAAAGGTCGCTAGTGTTAATGCGAGCGCACAGCCTTCATAACTGGCCGTTTCAGTAGGCGTATGCAGCTGAATTAATAACTTCATGATAGATTCCTAAATTGCTCATTGATTGACACGGAGCAGCATTGCATTTGTTTTAACAAGAGGGTCACTGACTGCTCATATCACTGAGCTAAGTAGTCAGTGATATGAGCACTTTTTGATCCAATCTGCATTTTATTAAGCGATATTCCACTAAGTCACAGTTTATCAAAACTGCATCAGCTGACCACCGTCTTGCATCATCATGGCAAGCTCGCTAAGTCCAACTAAGGTAAACCCTGCGGCAAGATTGTCACTATCCAGCTGATGACGAGCGCTATTATCCGCATCACTGATACCACGACTGAGGGCGGTACTGACGCAGACAGGCAACGACAATTTGTATTGCTTTGCGAGATTTTGCCATTCTTTAGTGATGTTCACTTGATCAGCAGACTGCCAGCGTAAGCCATTGGCAGTGTGAGCCGCTTCGCCATAAAAAAACACATTTAACAACGCTTTGTCGACGGTTGGGTTATTATCAAGGAGTGTCTGAGTATTCCTATTTTCTTCGCTAGCACTATCGTTTGCTTGTTTAGTATGATCTTGAAGATAGGCACGAGCATAGCGTAACGCCAGTTTGGCCAGTGGATGACTAGGATCGGCGGTAATCAGTAGTAGGGGCGTTGTGGTGGTCATAGGAGGTTTTGTCAATCATCTGTGCTAAAGTTGTTTATGCTACCATAAAGCCACTCAAATCAACTAGGCACACTGCGATGAAATATGGTCTTATGCCTAATACTTATGGTTTTATTTTGTTTTATTAATTACTGTTTCATTGTCATGATTTAATACAGTGACTGCCTCGTAAGAAAAAACAATAAACTTATACGCGAGCTTCACGTAGTCTTATCACTCTATGCAAGGAGTTTATGTCTCTATGTTACCTGTTACGCCTTCACCTATGAACAATGCGACAGATTATCAGCCAACTGCGGCGCAGCTGCAAGTATTACAAATGGCGAGTGGCTTTGCTTATCAGATTTGGGAGAGTCGAACGGTCTCGTGCCAAACGTTTTTGCGTAGCTATCCTTTAGACCAGACCTTGACGCGTCAACAAATCGAAGATCTGATTCAAGATTATACGTTGGATGATAACTATCAACTTGCAGATGAAGCAAAGGTCATGAGCGGCTTGCGTAATTTGCGTATGTTGCTGATGATGCGCTGGATTTGGCAAGACGCCTTGCAAATGATTGCGCTTGAGCAATTGACCGATGAGTTATCTGAGTTCGCCGATGGCTGTATCGCATTTGCCAAAGACTATACCTATCAGAATCTGGTTAAGCAGTATGGTGAACCGACCTTCATTAACGACCAAGGTAATTTGCAAATTGATGACATGGCAATTATGGCTATGGGTAAGCTTGGTGCCCACGAGCTGAATTTATCCAGTGATATTGATCTTATTTTTGTTCATCAAACAAGAGGCGAAACCAACGGTGATAAAGCCCGCGGCACTCGTAGCATCGAAAATAAGCGCTTTATGACGCGCTTGGGTCAAGGTATTATCAAATTATTGGACAATAAGACCGCTGATGGGTTTGTCTTTCGAGTTGATATGCGTCTGCGGCCATGGGGTGATGGCAGCGATTTGGCGATTCATTTGTCAGCGTTACAAAAGTACTTTGCCTTGCATGGGCGTGCATGGGAGCGTTTCGCTTGGCTAAAGGCACGAGTAGTAGGACAAGTAGATCAGCCGTTTTATAATGAATTACAAGCGCTTATCAAACCTTTTGTTTTTCGCTACTATGTGGATTATAGCGCTTTTGCTGCACTCAGAGAGATGAAGTCACTTATCCAAAACCAAGTGGCTCAGCGTGAAGACTTGGACAATATCAAACTTGGTGCCGGCGGTATCAGAGACATTGAGTTTATTGTGCAAGCCTTTCAGCTGATTTACGGCGGTCGCCATCCCCAGCTACAAGTTAAGTCTTGCTTGCAGGCGATGAAAGTCTTGTGTGAACTTAGATATCTAGAGCCGTCAACTTATGAACAATTACAATCGGCTTATCGATTTTTGCGGCGTCTGGAGCATGGCATTCAGGCAATCAATGATCAGCAGACGCAGCGTTTGCCTCACGATCCACATTGGCAACAGAACCTTGCGATCATACTCGGCTTTGACAACTGGGAAGGGCTACTAAGTACGCTGAATCAGCATCGACACAATGTAAACGTTCCCTTTGAGCGTATGGTCACTGAACGTCAAGTGCCTAATCAAGAAGAAACGGATCTCGAACCTGAGCATTTGGATGAGCAAATTGCGCGGTTGTATGAAGTATTAACAGAGACCAACGGCGAGTTGCTAAGAAGTTTTTGGCAATCAAAAATGGTTGCCAATTTAAGCGATGAAGCCAGAGAACGCCTAGACGCTGCCTATCCTGTGATTGTACGTGCGTTATTGGCGCATCAAGAGCAGCAGCAACTCGCTAATACAGCTTTGCCGCGTCTTATTGCTTTGCTTGAAGCGATTTGTCGCCGATCCATCTATTTGGTCATGATTGCAGAAAACCCCAATGCAACGATTGAGCTGATTCCGATGCTATCAGCCAGTCCTTGGATTGCAAAGGAGCTTGCCCAATATCCTGTCTTGCTCGATAGCTTCTTACAACAGCGCTATCGTCATCTACCTGACAAGCCTGAGCTGCGTGATATTTTGCGTCAACAGCTATTGCGTGTCGAGCCAGATGATGAAGAGGAGCTGCTTAGCGTCCTGCGTCTGTTTAAAAAGAATCAAGTATTGGCTGTGGCTGCCAGCGATGTATTGGCTGAACGCCCAATTATGAAGGTGTCTGATTCCCTCACTTATATTGCAGAGGTGGTGCTAGAGGCAGCGCTAGAGCGTGCGTTTACAGAGCTTGTCAAACGTTATGGTTATCCTATTGGTCAAGACGGCGATCCAGTGACGGAGGCCAATTGCGGCTTTGCCATTATTGGTTATGGCAAGCTTGGCGGGCTTGAGCTGTCCTATTCTTCAGATTTGGATTTGGTGTTTTTGCATAAAATAAAAGAGCAGGGCATGACCACAGGCGAGATGTCCGTGAGTGGTATGAAGTTTGCGGCGCGTCTGGTTCAAAAGCTTATGAATTATCTTAACACTCAAACTCGAGATGGCCGTGCTTATGAGATTGACATGCGTCTACGGCCTTCAGGTAATGCTGGCATGATGGTGGTCTCTTGTCACGCGTTCGAGACGTATCAGCTTGAAAAAGCGTGGTCTTGGGAGCATCAAGCGTTGGTTCGAGCGCGTGCCATTTGCGGCGACAAGCAAGTAACGGCGCGCTTTTGTAACATTCGCCGAGAAGTGTTGGCGCTACCGCGTACGATTGAACAGGTACGTAGCGAGGTCACAAGTATGCGCATAAAGATGCAAAAGCATCTGGGTACGAGTCAGTGGGAGCAGCAAGCTGGTAAGTTCCATCTTAAGCAAGATGCTGGTGGCATAGTAGACATTGAGTTTTTGGCACAGTTTGCTGTATTGGCCTATTCGCATGAGCATCCAAGCTTGACCAAATGGAGTGACAATGTGCGTATTTTTGAAGAGGTAGCCTCACTTGGTATTTGGAAGGCGTCAGTCTGCCAGGATTTGACCGATGCCTATCTTAGAATTCGTGCTGCTACTCATCAGTTGGCATTATCAGAGCAATCATTATTGGTTGACGAGTCGCTATGGAAAGAGACGCGAGCACTATTACAGGCACAATGGCAACATTTAATGGGCGTTGATTTGACAGATAAAAGCACATCCATCTCTCAGGACAATCTTGGGTTATAAATAATAGCCTGCTATGTCCAAACCAAAAGATTTCATTCGCGCTTACTGCCAGTGATATAATTCATGACACATTACAATATCATTGTTGCTTGTCAGTATAGTAATTAAAAACCGTTATTAAAAATAATAACACTGGATTTTTAATCGTGACATTCGACACGACGGTGTTATTATGTGATGTTGATATATACTATTGAATAAAATTTATCTAAAAAGCTAGACTTTGACGCTAGCATAAGGACTATAAAATGAATATGGCAACACAAGATGGTAAGCTTTGGATGAATGGCACAATGATCGAACAGCCAGATGCTAAAGTTCATGTGCTGACACATAGCTTGCATTATGGAATGGCCGTGTTTGAAGGCGTGCGCGCTTATCAAACCGCTGACAATCGCACCGCTATTTTCCGTCTAAAAGAACACACCGAACGTCTACTTGGCTCAGCAAAAATCTTTCAAATGGACGTGCCTTTTGATGCTGCCACTTTAGAGCAAGCACACAAAGATGTGGTCAAACAAAATAACTTGGCAGAAGCTTATATTCGTCCGCTCATTTGGGTGGGCGCAGAAAAACTTGGTTTGTCTTCACGTGACAACAGTATCAATGCGATGGTTGCCGCTTGGCACTGGGGCGCGTATCTTGGTGAAGAAGGCATCAAAAATGGTATCCGTGTAAAAACCTCTTCATTTACCCATCATATGACCAATGTGACTATGTGTAAGGCAAAAGCCTCAAGTAACTATCCTGTGTCTATTATGGCAAACCAAGAAGTCACTCGTAACGGCTATGACGAAGCTATTTTGATGGATCCACAAGGATATGTTTGCCAAGGGGCTGGTGAAAACTTGTTCTTAGTAAAAGATGGTGTGCTACATACGCCAGATTTAGCGGGCGGTGCACTTGATGGCATTACTCGTCGTACCATCATTCAATTCGCTGATGACTTAGGTATTAAAGTCGTTGAGCGCCGTATCACTCGTGATGAGTTCTACTTAGCAGATGAGATATTTATGACCGGTACGGCTGCTGAAGTGACGCCTATCCGTGAATATGATGATCGCATAGTCGGTAATGGCGGCCGCGGCCCCTTGACTGAAAAACTGCAAACCCTATATTTCGATGTGGTACATGGCCGCAATGAGCAATATATGGATTGGTTAAGCTTTATTGACTAAAAATAGAGCTATTTAAACCTATCAAAAAAGCTGAACATAATTGTTCAGCTTTTTTATGCTAATATATTTGTCATATTTATTCATAAGATTAAAGTGAGCAGTCAATGCCAATAAATTCTAATGCAGCCGATAATAAAAATATTAAACAAATTATTTGTATTAAATGGGGCACAAAATACGGTGCTGAGTATGCTAACAAACTATATGGCATGGTATCTCGGAATATCACACCGCCATTCCGTTTTGTCTGTTTTACGGACGATACGACAGATGTACGCCCAGAAATTGAATGTCAAGAATTACCCCCATTAGATGTCACTATGCCGACTAATACATTGGGTAAATGGCCAAAATCTCGTTTATGGGGTGAGAAATTGGGTGATTTGACAGGGACAGTATTGTTTGTAGATTTGGATGTAATCATAGTAGACAGCCTCGATCCTTTCTTCGAATATGGCGAACCAGACGATGTTATTTTATCTTATAACCCAAGTAACCCATTAGAGCGTTTGGGGCAGACGTCTTGCTTTAGATTTAAAATAGGGTCGCTTGTTTCATTACAAGAAAAATTCAAAGCCGATCCACAAGGTATTGCTGATGAGTATCGTTTTGAGCAGCGTTTTGTGACGCGTAATGCGCCAGGCGGTGTCAAACTATTTCCAAAACCTTGGGTCGCACATTTTAGACGCAAATGTCGTCAGCCATTTCCCCTTAACTATATCAAAGAACCAAAGATTCCTAAAGGTGCTCGAATTGTCATTTTCCCAGGTGACTTGTATCCCACGCACGCGATTGAAGGCAAGTACAATAAAAACGCTGCAAATAATGTCGCAGATCATTTGAAGAGACTTGCTGAGCCTAAAAATCTAAAAAGACCGCTACGTCATCTGCGTCATTTTATCTTGCCAGTAGGCTGGATTGAAAAGTATTGGAAAGAATAGGCTTAACGTTATATTTGAGTGCTATTGCATTAGTAGAAGTCGGTATTGAGGTGCTTTATTCCAATGGGAATTAGAATAAAGCAAACTCTCCAGTGAACGGATAGAACTATGAAAACGAATGATACTATTAGAATTTTTGTTGGTTGTGACCCTAATAACTGTGATCTAGAACAGATGATGGTATTAGATTATAGTATCCACAAACATACCAGTGCACCTGTCGAAATAGTATGGATGCAATTATCGCGTGATCCCAATAGCTATTGGTATTCCAATCCCGAGACTAATGAAGGCTGGAATACGACTAAATGGTCAACACCATTTTCCGGCTTTAGATGGGCAATCCCTGAGTATTGTGATTACTCGGGACGTGC
Organism: uncultured Gammaproteobacteria bacterium; assembly: GCA_963744895.1. Taxonomy (GTDB): domain Bacteria; phylum Pseudomonadota; class Gammaproteobacteria; order Pseudomonadales; family Moraxellaceae; genus Psychrobacter. The sequence goes on along the minus strand of CAVUUW010000002.1, from coordinate 334,208 downwards.
CATTTATATGGATGCGGATGTTGTTATTTTAGATGATTTGGCAAAGTTATGGCAGCATCCTATCGATGGTCAATCTATTGTCGCAGCCAAAACAAACGCAGATATGACTCGATTGTGCACTTGCGTTTGGGATTGTAATAAAGCAAAAGAAATCATTCCATCAGTCCAAAAACTAAGAAAAGATCCTGATAGCCATAAACAAATGATGAAGCTACTCAAAAAGAATCAGAAACTTATTGAGCCTTATCAAGATAGCTATAACTGTGTAGATGGTGAAGGTCTAGCGATAGAAAATATCAGAGTTTTACACTATTCAGATATGGGTACGCAATTTAGTCACAAATATGCAATACCTAGAGTAGAGGCAGAGGGAATCGAGCATTGGTTTGACGGTGAAGTAATGACACATCCAAGACAGGATTTAGTTGGCCTTTTCGATGAATATTATAAGGGAGCACTCGCTGCTGGCTATCATTTAGAAAGTTATAGAGTTGAGCCTTTTGGTGATTTTCCGAAAAAGTCTCAGCAAGGCTATATTGGTAATCAGGTGACCCGTCCAAAGGCCTCTAAATCTTTATTTGCAAAATTATTCAATCGTTGATTCATTTAGCACAATAAATGAATAGTAATTTATCCATAGGTTATCTTTTATGAAGCAGCATAAAAAAATAGCGTTGCTCGCTATTAATTGTTTACAGGGTGGCGGTGCAGAGCGAGTCGTTCTTACTTTGGGACAGGGATTTTACGAATTAGGATATGAAGTACATATTTTAAGATTTAAGCCGCGGGTCGAATATGATCTTAATCCAAATCTTATTTACCATATGCTCAAATTCAAACCTTACAAAATGATACCAGGAGCACAACGTCGCGATAAATTTTTTGCTTATGCGATAGATCGTTATGTCAAAAAAAATATTGGACAGCCTGATATTATTTTGTCAAACCTTGATCGTTCAGATAGTATTTTCAGCTATAGTAGTTTGTCGAACATCATCTACGTCATTCATAATACTTTGTCATTATTGTATAAATTTGCAAAAACAGATATAGGCCATCAAAGAAAAGAGAACTTTACTAGAATTTATTCTAAACATCCTTGTGCCTGCGTAAGTAAAGGGGTAGAAAAGGATTTTGTAGAGAATTTTGGTCATGTTACTTCAACAACTGCAATACATAATCCTATTGATAGAGATAGTATTCAAAAGCTAGCTGATGCTTTCGTTCCCGAATATCAAAACTATATTATTCATGTTGGTAGTTTTAAAGAAGCAAAACGTCATGATGTGCTATTGAGAGCTTACGCAAAGACAGATCAGTCTTTGCCTTTACTTCTCTTAGGTAAAGGTAAGCTTCAAAGCAATATAGAGGAGTTGGTAGTAGAGCTCAAACTAGAAGATAAGGTTGTTTTTTTAGGATTCCATGAAAACCCTTTCCCTTATATAAAGCATGCAAGATTTAAAGTACTGACTTCTGATTGGGAAGGCTTTGCTTTAGTTATTGCTGAGGCTTTAGTGCTAAATACGCCCGTTATTAGTACTGATTGCCAGTCTGGGCCAAGTGAGTTATTGCCTCAAAAAAACCTAATGCCTATGAGAGATATAGATGCTATCGCGGCTAAATTAAGCTCAGCAATGAAGAATCCAGAGCAGTTTCATTCTGAATTTAGTGAGGCTCTTCTTCCTGTCACAATAGCAAAGAAATATGCCGAATTTGCATCGAATTTTGAGAGTACAGATAAGAGGTCTTAATCCAGCCACCATTTGGACCAATCGTCTCTATGCAATTGCCGTAGAGTGGCGAAAGCACTCTGGTTATTCTGTAGTTTTTCGAATACAGCGAGCAGTATAGTAGTAGCTAAATTGTCGGCTTTACGGAATTTGTTATAGCGCTTGCGCATATTTCGTAGACTGTCATCAGTGCCAATACGGAAGTAAGTAAGACCGTCATACAAAGGTAAATCACCGGCATAAAGTATGTCGGTTTTTTCGTCTAAAAGCGGCATAGGTTCGGCATTAGTGCTTAGTTGTAAAAAGTTTTTGGTCTCATGAACTCTTAAGGTATTCATTAGAGTAATGACATTCATTAGAATAGAAGCTCTAACAGTATCATTTGAGTGGTCAATGAACGTATCGCAGGCTGAGACTATCCAGCGCAACGAAAGATGCTCTAATAGATAGTCGCTCTCTGCTTCCCATAACCTCTCAAATTCAGCAAATATTTTATCTATTTTGTATTTACGGCGCATCAATATAATGAGGGTATTGTGATAAAAGCAGAGCTCAGAATCTCCTAGTGATTGATATTTTAGATTATTTAAATGGATTTCTAAGTCGGTACTTTTGCGCTCGTCAGTGAGTCCTTCAATATCACACAATGACTCAGTAATGGTTGTTGCTTTCATCTCATCAAAGCTTTTACCATCATAATCCTTAATAATCTTACCCGCATTCAATCTTTTTTCGCTTCGGAATACCAATAGTAGTTTTCTTTGCCAATTTGAAGGTGTGGTCATGTGCTTAGAATCCTTTGAACAAGTATGATGCGAGATTAGAGCCTGAACGTCTTTTTAAAAAATCGATACTGAAATGGTGTATGCAAGATTATTATTTAAACTGAGTAATATTGCTTATACCATTCGACAAATTTTTCGATACCGTTTTCGATACTGGTTGTAGGTTTAAATCCAATATCATCTACCAACTCATCTATATCTGCGTAAGTAATCGGTACGTCACCTGCTTGCATAGGTAATAGATTTTCCTTAGCTTTTTTACCACAAGCGTCTTCAATAGCAGTGATAAAGCGGCGTAATGTCACTGGCTGATTGTTGCCAATATTATAAATCTTGTAGGGGGCGGTCGCTGTTGTAATAGTAGAACACTGAGGAGAGGGCGCTTTGTTGATTATGCGAATAATGCCGTTGACGATATCATCAATATACGTAAAGTCACGCCGCATAACACCATTATTGAATACATTAATTGGCTCGCCAGCTAGAATTTTTTTGGTAAAAGAAAAGTAAGCCATGTCAGGTCGACCATAAGGTCCATAAACGGTAAAAAATCGAAGCCCTGTGGTAGGAATATTATATAAATGACTATAGCTATGTGCCATAAGCTCGTTGGATTTTTTGGTGGCGGCATATAGGCTGATAGGAAAGTCGACACAATCAGCAGTGGTAAATGGCTGCTTGATATTCATACCATATACAGAGCTTGAGCTGGCATAAATCAAGTGCTTGATATCGTGGTGACGACAACCTTCTAATATATTGACGAATCCAACCACGTTCGAATCAATATAGGCATTTGGGTTTTCGATAGAGTAACGTACGCCTGCTTGAGCGCCCAAATTAACAACGGTATCAAATTGATGGGTTGAAAAAAGCTCGGACATGGCTTCGCGATCAGCAAGGTCTAACTTGATGAACGTAAATTTGTCTGGTGATGCTATCTCACCTAATATTCTTAAACGCTCTTTTTTTAAATCTATATCATAATAGTCGTTGATATTATCGATACCAACAATACAGTATTCGCTATCAGATACGCCCGTTTCTAATAATGCTTTGATTAAGTGAAAACCAATAAAGCCTGCCGCACCAGTGACCAATATATTCATCAGTCGCTCCCAAACAAGTCGCGTGTGAATACTTTGTCTGCCACATCTTTTATATCATCAGATAAGCGGTTTGCGACAATGACATCACTCATGGATTTAAATACTTCTAAGTCTTGAATGACTTGAGAATTAAAAAAATTGTCTTCTTTTAATACTGGTTCATAAACCACAACTTTGATACCCTTTGCCTTGATGCGTTTCATAATGCCTTGTATAGCAGACGCTCTAAAGTTGTCTGATCCATTTTTCATGACCAGTCGATGCATCCCTACAATTTTTGGCTGTCTTTCGATAATTTTATCGGCAATGAAGTCTTTGCGGGTTCTATTGGAATCGACAATAGCCTTTATAAGGTTGCTTGGCACTTCGTCGTAATTTGCCAGTAATTGTTTAGTATCTTTGGGCAGACAATAGCCGCCATAGCCAAATGAGGGGTTATTATAATGATTGCCAATACGCGGATCTAATCCGATGCCTTCTATAATTTGTTTGGTTTCGAGTCCAAAGGTTTGCGCGTAAGTATCAAGCTCATTAAAATAGGCCACACGCATCGCTAGATAGGTATTAGAGAATAACTTAATCGCCTCAGCTTCGGTAGACTTCACAAATAATAGCGGCACGTCCTTCTTGATCGCACCCTCAAGCAAAAGATTCGCAAATATCTGAGCCTGCTCAGACTGTGCGCCTACAATGATTCGTGAAGGGTAGAGATTGTCATACAATGCTTTGCCTTCTCGCAAAAATTCAGGTGAAAAAATAATACGGTCAGTCACATATCGTTCTCTAATGCTGGCTGTATACCCAACTGGCACGGTAGATTTTATGATAATAGTTGCTTGTTGGTTAACTAAAAGCACTTGCTCAATCACTGCTTCGACTGTTGATGTATTAAAATAATTAGTCTTGGTATCATAATCAGTTGGGGTTGCTATGATGATAAAATCAGCATTTTCATAAGCTTTTTTGGCATCCAGCGTCGCAGAAAAATTGAGGTTTTTATGAGATAAAAAATCTTCAATGTCTTCATCTTCAATAGGAGACTGCTTTGCATTTAACGACTCTATCTTTTCAGGAATGATATCGACAGCCACGACTTCATTGTGCTGTGCCAATAGCATCGCATTTGATAAGCCTACGTAGCCTGTACCTACTACTGCTATTTTCATATTATATCCAAATGATTTTTAAAATTTTATTGGTTTAAACTAAGATTAGGTAATACTAATAATAGTTCAATATTTTTTTAAATTTATTTGAGTTTATTCGCTAGAGTTTCCTATCACAGAGGCGGGTAGGTAATCTGTGAGTTTATATCTCATAGCTTGGCTGATTTTTTTATATAAATTTGGTTCAAGAAGATCCAAGCTTTGAATGCAACCATATTTGATGGTTTTATCTTCCAATGCAAGAATAAAATCTTCTACGCTAGTCTCATTTTTTAGATAGTTGACAGAGGTATTGGGTTTTAAAGTTGCTTCACCTTTTTTGATTTTTAAGTGATTTGTCAGTGTTATAGGATTCACTTGTGCAACGTCTCTAAACTTATATTTTATCTGCTCTGTTAACAGGCTAGGATTGTTTAGTAGATAGTCCTTGAGAATATTTTTATCGACAATATGAGGATAGTGATGAATCTCAAAAAACTGATCCATACCCAATATTTTAGCACTTAACATCTGCGCTATCATATGTCTTGGCTGTATTGGTGTGCCAAACAATTTAAAGCGAGACTTTCGAAAATTCAGCTTGGCATTCAAGGCAGCATTTTTACGCCATTGGCCGTGGATGATAAGTTTTTCGTTATCTAAAAAGTCATCTATCGTTACTGATTGATTAAAAAAGAAATCATCATTCATATAAATAAAATAATCAGATAGCCCTTTAATGTTCCATATCATTGTTTCAATGGACCGAGTATTAAATGTCGGTAAAAATTGTTCATAACCTGAAAAGATCTCTTTGTGATCGACAATGCGTATTTTATCTGCTGAACAGATATCTTGCTTGGCAAACTCATCGATGAATGCGGGTCGTTGTTGGTCTGTGACAATATAAATATAACGGCAAAAAGGTACGTATTTGATGATAGAAGCTACGTTATAGTATATCTCATCGTCACTTGCGAAACGTGTAGCAGTTATAGCGTCCGATGCCACCGTCCTTACTGGTTTGTAATGCTCTCTTTTTTGTTTGAGTATGGGATCTGCGCCATCTACCCAAGCGATGACAATATCTAGTGTTTTCTCGTCAGGCTGCTTCATGACTGATCCTATTTTTTGTGAATACGCTTTATTGTTATGTTGACATTTTTGGTCGTTATATTGACTTAGCTATGATATTTACTGGCACTATCGCTGGCAAGGTCTAATTGTTTTATACCATAAAGAGAAAACACAAATTTTCTATGAATAGACGGACATATTACACCCATACTTAGTAAGTATCGTCTGAGGTCTAAAGGTAGATGAGACTAGCATATAAAGTCGGAAAGCTGCAATAATTATGACCATCGATAAACCTATTTGGCTGAGCCATTATGCCTATACTTCCATACAACTAAGCTGAGACACTAATGCCACCTACAATTCTATTTATCTTAAAAGCGCTTGAAGGGCGAGGCGCTGAGCGTATGGTGACAACGTTAGCGAGTGCTTATGCGTCAATGAATTGCCAGGTTCACGTGCTTTGTTTAGAGGAGACGAAAGAGATGCCTCTAAATAACAACGTCCACTATCATGTGGTACCGTACAATCAGGTATTCTCTCCTCAAAATATTGCACCAGAATCTGTCCAAGCAGACGCCTATAGGACGGTTGCCCGACGTATTGACGATTATGTACTCAGTCACATAGGCGTTCCCGATCTCATACTTGCCAATATCTATAAAATAAACTGGATTATGGCCTATAGCCAATTACCAAATATTGTGAATGTATTACATACAGCATTATCCAAGCAATTTCAGAATCAGCTATCAGATGCACCTATGCAAACGCTCAAGCATTTACAAATGGTCTACGGTGCTCATCCTTGTAGCTGCGTCAGCGAAGGCGCACGTAAAGATTTGCTCTCATTTCTGGAAGAAATGACCAAAACAAGAACGATTTATAATCCTTGCGATGTTCCTTGGATCCAAAGAGAAGCGGCGCAAACACCACACATCGAACAATTTGGTTTAATAGATAAACAATATATTATTCATGTTGCCTCTTTCGATACTATGAAAAATCATCGTGATTTGCTACAAGCGTATGCCAAAACTGGACGCAAGTTACCATTGGTGTTGGTTGGTAAGGGTCGGCTTGAAGATGAAATGAAACAACTAGTGCTTGACCTAAATATTGGTGACAGTGTTATGTTTCTGGGGTTTCAAGCCAATCCGTACCCATTCATTGTATCAGCGGCGTTGATGGTTCTGGCTTCTAAGTTTGAAGGGTTTGGCTATGTCATAGTTGAGGCACAAGCGCTTGGTGTGCCAGTCATAAGTACCGACTGCCCATTTGGCCCAAGAGAGTTGCTACCGACTAAAAACTTGGTACCTGTCGGTGATATTGAAGGATTGGCCATGCTTATCGAGCAAGCAATAGATAATCTGGAAAACTATATCGTACCGCTAAATCAGCAATTATTGCCTCAGTCTATCGCACGTCAATACTTAGAGTTTGGAACGTTATTGAATTCATTTGATAATGAATGTTAGAGGAGCAAGATTATAGGCAGTCAAAGAGTGTTTTGGAGACAGGAGAGTGGTTGATAACAGAGACGCCGTACGCTTTGTAGGTTTTACCCAGTAGGTTAAACGAAGGTACAATGCGCTCACGCATGACTTTGCTCAGTGTGCTTGGAGCACTGTTATTTTTGTTTTCATAAAATCGTGGCTGGTCGCTATTGAGCAAATCAACGCCGTATAGATGAATAGTTGCTGCATGACGTGAAAAAGCCAACTGTGTGGCCACATAAGCAACCGTACCTGCCTCGACGAACCCATGAGTGATATTAAGAGAGACGCCAATTTCAGCAGTTCTATGACTACTATCAATAATAAAGCTTGGATGATTTATAAAGTAAGACAATGGCATTTTTTTATTGAGTCGTTTTTTCTTAAAAATTAGCTTATTGAATGATAGCTTATTTGATTTGACCCCCCATGGTCTATCTACTGGGTACAATACACGCATAGCATGATAGTAAGTACGCATAATATCAGGGTGTGTTGTAGCCATGGCTTCAAAGACGGCCAACGTTGCATACAAAGGCTGACCAGTATAATGTTGTTGCAAAATCTCGGGCTGATGATTAATAAAGCGCGCATCGCTAATAACATAGCCCGCGATATTAGTAAAATTATGATGTGCTGTTAAGCTAAAGCTACCATTGACAAAAATAGTGGGTGTGTCTAGTAACTCTAGCAAGGATAGTTGCTGTATAGAGGGGCCTGAGGCGATAATATTGACATCTTTACCAAACAAGCTTTGCTCAGGTTCATTAGCGTTAAAAGCCTTGATAACAATAACTTCGTTGTCAATATTAAACCCAGCGGTAGTAGGTAACCTTAAATATAGCGCCATACTATTTCCCAGTGATTGCTTTTGACTCAAGATATTTATATTGTGATGTACTGCTTTTAAATCACTCGAATATAGCTACTATCAAATACTTATTACTGCCAGTATTGCTTTAACCAAGGGCTAGGTTTTGCATGACGATACCACTTACCGCCACCACCGTTAATGGCGTCTGGTGGATTGATTTCACCATGAAATACCACAATCTTTGCGCCATTAGGTAGTGTCGGCGCACGTACCAGATTAAAAGGAATCGGTGCCATACATTGGTATTTAAAGCTGACGCACCAGTCTTTATCCCAATATTCTAGGTGATGATGTTCACGTAAATAGTTTGATAGATAAGCCTGTTCGTGGCGCACTTGGGTACGAATGGTCTCAAAATTACGCTCAAAATTCGCTAACAAATCAGGGTAGGTGTTCATACCAATATTGAAGCGATAGACTGAGCTGTTACCAATCATACGCCATGGTTTTTTCCAGTCACGGATAATTACCACACTATCTGTATGAGCGGCTTCATAAGTGAAAAATCCATCCATGTTATCGACAATGACAATATCAATGTCCAAAAACAACGCCATACCTTTGAGATCATAAAGTTCAGGTTTAAAAGTGGTGAGTTTTTTCCAGCCACGCTCAGGACCTGTTGGTAAATCCATTTCAGGTATAGGGTAACAAGTAATATCAGGGTCAATGCCAGTGCTGTCGTCGGTTAAGCAGACCATTTGAAAGTCTATAGTCAAGTGACGGCTGACCATATTATACAAACGGTTGACGTACTCAGGCCCATATTTATGACCCCATTTCATACAGATGACATAACGCTGATTATAAGCGCTGGAGTCTATTGGCGTTTGATCTGTTGGTAGCGGAGTCGTGATATCAGTTGCCATAATGCACTCATATTAAAATAAATGGTTTATAAGCTAAAAATAATGAAAGTCTTTTATAATGCTAACACAGTCAACGCAGATGATGTTTGCACAATACTAAAGGATGCTAGAGTTGGTTTTATTCATCTGGCAGTTGGGTATCATTAGTATTATTCTGAATAAAAGCGGTTAGCTTCGTTTTTTCAGCATTATAAGGGTTGCCCAAATTGGGTAGGCGTTTAAAGCGTCGATAACCCCACATGTAATGATCAAAATGAGCAGTAATCATCTGCTCCATGGCTTGATTGAGAGCATGAGTCGCTGTTTCAGCGTTGCGGTTATATAGGTCTGGATCATCCATTCTATAGCAATGGATGTCAAAACCGCGACCATCGTCACGGCGAATACAAGATAAGCCAACCAATGCACATTTGGTTTTGCTGGCAAGTTTGGAGGCAAGCGTACTGGTTAAGGTTTTAATACCAAAAAAGGGTACAACCACGCCGCCTGAAGGATCAGGAACGTGATCAGGTAACACGATACTGAAGCCGCCTTGTTTAAGCGTTTTGAAGACTGCTTTCACACCGCTTCCATCAGTAGGAACCAACGTGGCATTGAGACGCGCTCGACCTTGAAGCACAAAGTTATTGGTTATAGTGCCTTGAACTGGCTTGTACATAATAGTTGGCGCACCAAACTGATTGAGCCAAGCATTCATCATCTCCCATGTGCCGAGGTGAGGAACGATAGCAAGCATGCCATTAGGGCTGGCAAGCCCTTCTAATAAAATATCTTTATTATGAACGTCACGGATCTGGGCGATACTCCATTCAGGAGACATTGCCCAGCTTTTGACAGACTCAATACTGGTTAAACACTGGTGATAAACAATTTTCTTTGTCAGGTTTTTTTTCTGACAATCAGACAAAGCAGGAGCGACCAGCGCCATATTTGTATCAATAGTACGCATAATACTGAAGCTTGGAATTTTAATAATTATCCAAGCGACAAAACGTGCCAATATCTGTAGGACAGACAAAGGCACGCATTTAAAAATATGATACGGATTCATGACCATCCACACAGTGGTGAATCACATAGTACGCACTGTACGAAATAATCAAACATCATCACATCATTTATTGAGCAGGTTTATTGGCATCGGCCTGCACTTTGTCGCGCACACGAATACCAAGATCACGCAGTTGCTTGCTATCGACTTCCGCAGGTGCCTGAGTTAACGGACACTCAGCCGTTTTGGTTTTCGGGAATGCAATAACGTCACGGATAGAATCTGCGCCTACCATAAGCATAATCAGACGATCCAAACCAAAAGCCAAACCACCATGCGGCGGCGCACCGAATTTTAGCGCATCAAGTAAGAAACCAAACTTGTCTTCAGCCTCTTGTTCGCCGATACCTAGCGCATCAAGTACTGCTTGCTGCATATCATAGGTATTGATACGTAAGCTACCACCGCCGACTTCTGTACCATTCAATACCATATCATAAGCGATAGAAAGGGCAGATTCTGGGTTGTTTTTCAACTCTTCAACCGAGCCTTTAGGTTTAGTGAACGGGTGATGCATTGACGTCCAGCGACCATCGTCAGTTTCTTCAAACATTGGGAAGTCAGTCACCCAAAGCGGCGCCCACTCACAGGTAATCATGTCAAGGTCTAGACCAATTTTTTGACGTAGTGCACCAATAGCATCATTTACAACACTGGCTTTATCGGCACCAAAGAAAATAATATCATTACTTTCTGCACCAGTACGTTCGATCAAGCTGGCCAGTACATCGTCAGTCATATTTTTAATAATTGGCGATTGTAGACCAGATTCTTTATCCACGCCGTTATTGATATTGTTGGCATCATTGACTTTGATGTAAGCCAATCCACGCGCACCATAGATACCAACAAACTTGGTATAAGCATCGATTTGCTTACGACTTAATGACGCGCCACCAGGGATACGTAGAGCAGCAACGCGGCCTTTAGGATCGTTCGCAGGACCTGCAAATACTTTGAAATCAACATCTTTCATCAAGTCTGCAACGTCAACCAGTTTCAGTGGAATACGTAAGTCAGGCTTATCTGATGCATAGTCACGCATTGCCTCGAAGTAAGTCATACGTGGAAATTGATCAAACTCAACATCCATCATGGTCTTAAACAAATGCTTGATAAGACCTTCGTTGATGTTCATGATTTCTTCTTCGTTTAAGAAAGAAGTCTCGATATCCACCTGAGTAAATTCAGGCTGACGATCGGCACGTAGATCTTCATCACGGAAGCATTTAGCGATTTGATAATAACGGTCAAAACCTGACACCATAAGCAACTGCTTAAACAGCTGTGGTGACTGCGGTAACGCAAAGAAGTTACCTGGACGCGTACGTGATGGTACAAGATAATCACGCGCACCTTCAGGCGTTGCACGAGTCAAAATAGGCGTCTCAACGTCCAAAAAGCCATGGTCATCTAAGTAACGACGAATTGCTGAAGTCGCTTTGGCACGGAACACCATGCGCTCTTGCATTTGCGGACGACGCATATCAAGGTAGCGATACTTTAGACGCAAATCTTCTGATACGGTCGTTTTTTCGTCATTCAATGGGAATGGCGGGGTTTCAGATTTGGCCAGTACTTCAATTTCTTTACCCAATAGCTCAATTTGGCCACTGGTCATATTGTTATTTTCAGTACCTTCGTAACGGCGACGTACGCGACCAGTGATTTTTAGCACGTATTCAGGACGTACTGCGTCAGCCGTTGCAAAAGCTTCTGGTGTATCAGGATCGACAACCACCTGCAAGATACCAGCGCGGTCACGCATGTCTAAGAAAATCACGCCACCGTGATCGCGACGACGATGTACCCAGCCTACGATGCTAATGGTTTGCTCAAGCAAGCTCTCGGTTACGGCTCCGCAATATTCGTCTCGGTATTCGCTCTGCGTCATAGTGCTCTGCGTCATAATATAGTTATCCAGTTATCAGCCCAATTCAAAATACAATAATGCAGCCATTGCTGCGTGTTTCAAGCGATTTGCAAAAAAAACACACAAGCAACGCGATCAAGACAAATGGTCATCACGTTGGCTGCAGAAAATTTGATATAAACGCATATTATGCCTAATCCGCCTTTGTTATACAACCGGCTGAGTTCAATCAGAATGCAGGAATGCCTCGACGTTAAATCTACCTGTAACTTGTTTGTTCAGTAATAAGGGTAATGGGCTAAATATGCCTCTTTGTGCTTGAAAACGCAATTGAATGCGCGCATATCAACGAGACGCTAATAAAAACAGCCCTATTAAACCATCTACTGACATCTATATTAATCTTAGGAATTATCATTATGCTATTTCATTCACCCAAAAACCCTATTGAATTAAAAATATTGCACCTCAATGAAGCGCAAAAGCAGCGCCGTGAAGACCTGATGGAAGCCACACAAGGCAAAGATGTGCTTAAACAATTCAAAAAAGCAATGGCCAAAAAAGCAAAAAAGGCGTTAAAGGAAAAATCTAAAAATAAGAAAAAAGAAGTGGATAGCAAAGCACAAGTTTTTGTGTTGGATTTTGATGGCGACATCAAGGCCACAGCAGTCAAGCATCTGCGTGAAGAAATTAGCACGCTTATTAGTGCCGCAAATAAAGGTGATGAGGTAATCGTACGCCTTGAATCAGGTGGCGGTTTGGTACATGGTTACGGACTGGCAGCCGCGCAATTGGTGCGCTTAAAAGAGGCAGGTCTAAAGCTGACTGTCTGCGTCGATAAAGTCGCAGCGAGCGGTGGCTACATGATGGCGTGCGTGGCAGACAATATCGTGGCAGCGCCATTTGCGATTATTGGCTCAATCGGGGTGGTGTCACAATTGCCAAACTTTCATAAATGGCTCAAAAACCATGACGTCGATTATGAGATGTTCACCGCAGGTGATTATAAGCGCACAGTGACTGTATTTGGCGAAAATGATGCTGAAGATCGTGCTAAGTATCAAGAAGAGCTTGAGCAGACGCACGAATTATTTAAGCATTTTGTTAATACTTATCGTCCAACATTGGATGTTGCCAAAGTAGCCACTGGCGAGCATTGGTATGGTGAAGATGCATTAAAACTTAACTTGATTGACAGCCTGCAAACGTCTGACAGTTATATTTTAAAGCGTTTAGAGGATAATGAAGTATACGCATTGCATTCACGCCAAAAGCCAACTTTAGCGGAAAAGTTGGGTTTGTCCCAAGCTGCAGAAGCCACGTTGAATATAGTGGTTGATAAGCTACCAGACGCATTAGCTCGCTTTGATTTAAACAGTCGTCTTAACATCTTAAAATAGTGATCCGCAAAGTAGCTTGATTATCTCTATTAAAGAGGATTCCTATTTTAGCAGCTGATCATCTAATGCCTTAAATCTAAGCCCAACAATGTTTGTATTTTGTAAAAGGCGTGTCCTAACGGGTCGCGCCTTTTTTACTGTTTAATCATAATTGCTGTGTTATAAATGTAGGATACTAAAGACAGTATACGTACGTACACTATCAGTGTTTTATTGGAGTTTGATTAAAATAATCAATCAAAGAAAAGGAAGTCATTTATGTCTAACGATACCCTCATGTTTACTGCAACAGAGCATGGTCAAGCCATGCATTCCAAAGTCAAAGCGTTCATCGAAATGCATATTGAACCCATCGAAGCCCAATTCTGGGAAGAGTGTCATAAAAGAAACCCTGATGGGAACTGGGAGGATTGGCAGTGGCCAGAAGCTTATGACAATCTACGCAAACAAGCACGTGAAGAAGGCTTATGGAATCTATTTTTGCCGGACGAAACTTTAGGCGCAGGGCTGTCGGTGACTGATTATGCACCTATTGCAGAATTGACTGGCCGCAGTTTGCTAGCACCGCATGTATTTAACTGTAATGCGCCTGACAGCGGTAATATGGAGCTATTGTGGCGCTACGGTACACAAGAACAGCAAGACAAATGGCTCACGCCACTATTAGAAGGTGAAACGCGTTCTGTTTTTTGTATGACTGAACCTGATGTGGCCTCAAGTGATGCCACCAACATGCAAGCAACCGCCGTGGTTGATGGTGATGAAATCGTCATCAATGGTAGCAAATGGTGGTCGTCTGGTCTTGGTGATCCTGCGGTTGATATCTTAATTGTTATGGCCTATACCGCTGACGAGGATGCAGATCGTCATCACCAGCATTCAATGGTACTGGTACCAGTAAATACAAAAGGTGTGACGATTAAGCGTATGCTCAAAGTGTTTGGTGACTATGATGCACCGCACGGGCATGGTGAGATCATCTTTGACAATGTACGTGTGCCAGTCAGTCATTTTATCGGCGGGCCAGGTAAAGGCTTTGAAATTGCACAAGGGCGTTTAGGGCCAGGGCGTATTCACCACTGTATGCGTTGTATCGGTGCGGCTGAAAAATCCTTAGAGTTGGCGGTGAAACGCGGTATGTCACGTACGGCTTTTGGTAAGCCGTTATTACAGTTGGGCGGCAACTTTGAGCGTATCGCTGAGGCGCGTATCAAAATCGATCAAGCCCGCTTGCTAACCCTTTATGCGGCGCAAAAAATGGACGCTCAAGGAACAAAGGCGGCACTCACGGAAATCTCTGCGATCAAAGTAGTTGCACCTACCGTGCTACAAGAAGTGGTCGATATGGCGATTCAGATTCATGGTGGTATGGGTGTGTGCCAAGATACGATGTTGCCGAACTTCTACTCGCAAGCACGTGTACTGCGTTTAGCAGATGGTCCTGATGAAGTGCATAAAACGATGATTGCCAAGTTGGAGCTAAAACGTCAGGGCTTTAGCCGATCGTCTAAAACTGAAAAATCTTAATGCCAATGACCAATGGCGCGGATGGCTTATGATTTCGCCATTTGAGCGTCATTTGAATTAGTAGTGAATTTTCTTCACTACTAATTTTTTATGACCACTGTCTATTATAAGAATAAATGACCACATGATAAGGAATGTCTCATGTCAACTAACAGTTCTGCCGATAATACAGGCATAAATAATACTCAAATCAATAATAAAGTACTCGATAAAGGCGGCGCTGTGCGTGAAGGCGAAGAGCTCAATACCCAAGCGGTTAGTGAATGGCTCCGCAGTCAAGGGGTTGATGTTGTAGGCGAGCCTACCGTTACTCAGTTTTCAGGTGGCGCATCAAACTGGACATACCGTCTGCAATACGAGAGTGGAGAAAAAAGCCAAGACCTGATCCTACGTCGCCCGCCAAAAGGTACTAAAGCTAAGTCGGCACATGATATGGTGCGCGAATATACTGTGCAAAAAGCATTAAAAGACGCCTATCCTTATGTACCAAAAATGATCGCGCTATGTACTGATAAAGATGTGATTGGTGCTGACTTTTATATCATGGAGCGTATGGAAGGTATCATCCCGCGCGCCAATCTACCAAAAGGGGTTGATTTAGACAAAGATCAAACGCGCGCCTTGTGTACCAATGTTATCGATGCGTTGATCGAATTACATCAAGTGGATTATAAGCAGCATCCTGATTTGATGAGTTTGGGTCGCGGCGAGGGCTATTGCGAACGTCAAGTCAGTGGTTGGGACAAGCGTTATGTCAAAGCAAAAACGCCCAATGTACCAAGCTTTGCCTTGGTCAGACAGTGGCTTGGTAAACACACACCAGCCGATAGCAAAACGTGTGTCATTCATAATGACTGGCGCTTCGATAATGTGATTTTGGAGGCAAACGAGCCGACTAAGGTCATCGGTGTCCTTGATTGGGAAATGGCTACCCTTGGTGACCCATTGATGGATTTGGGTAGTGCTTTGGCTTACTGGATTGAAGAAGATGACAATATCATTATGCAGCAATCTCGTCGTCAACCAACTCACTTAGAGGGCATGATGACTCGTAAGGAAGTGGTTGATTATTATCTAGAAAAGACAGGTTTAGAGATAGACAACTGGACCTTTTATGAAGTATTTGGCCTGTTTCGCTTAGCCGGTATCGTTCAGCAGATTTACTATCGTTATTATAATAAGCAGACCAGCAATCCAGCGTTCAAGAATTTTTGGATCATTGTGCACGCTCTACATGCTAAATGTCTTAAATTGATTGCTCAGTATGAAGGTGAAGCGTTATTTACGAGCCGTGTACAGCCACATTTGCAAGACGCGGGCATTGATGCAGCGACGATTGAGCAGCTACCAAGTCCGGTGCAAAGCGTCATTAAGAGCGTTTTGCCAAAAAGCTATTTTGCACAAGTAACTAATGACGCTGAAAAATGACTATTTGCTAAGCATGACTAACCTCTAGAGATAAGCAGCTTACTAAAAAGTAGTTACTTAAGAATTGCGCTATAAAATATGATAAAAAGGGATTTATTTATGACAACCATACTTCTGGCGCGTCATGGTCAGGCGTCCTTTGGACAAAAAAACTATGATCAGCTTTCAGAGTTAGGGAAGACCCAAGCGCAAATGCTGGGTCAACACTATGCAAACACGCAGCGCAAAATTGATGCTATCTTTACCGGTAGTTTGGTCAGACAACAAGACTCTGCTCGATGTTTTTGGGAACGTTATCAATTATCTATTAACGCTGAGCACAGAGATAGCATGGCTTTCTCGCCTGCAATGAATATCGATGAGCCTGATAGTTATGTTTTGCCACAGTTTGATGAATTCGATCATAAAGACGTGTTCGCCAAAGCTGATCCTGCGTTTACTGATCTTGCTTTGAATAGTCAAACCACAATGGCGTCTAAGCTTGCTCAGTCAGATATGCCAGAGATCGAGTTGGCGAAGTTATTTGATCAGGCAATGCGCCGCTGGCATGAAGGCGATAACGACCAAGACTACATTGAAAGCTGGCCGCAGTTCAATAATCGGGCTCAGCAGGCGATTGAACAAGTACGTACAAAAATAGCCAGTATGAGCTTAGATCAGGACAGTACGGTACTGGTCTTTACATCAGGTGGCGTCATCGCTGCTATTACTGCACAGCTACTAAAACAAGGGAGTCAAACCGCTTACCAGTTGAATAAGAGCTTGGTCAATACGGGCGTGACATCTATTACGCTAAAAAATCAGAGCGCGCGTTTGTTGTCTCTGAATGAATACAGTCATCTATTTTCTGAAGGTAAGCGTTTTGTGACGTGGCGATAAGTTAGCAAAAGGCTTCTGCCAGCTCACTGTAAACGTACGCTGTTTCAGCCGCTATAATGTGTCAATATGCCTGCTAAGGTTGGGCTCCCTTATTTAGGGTATGGATGAATTGGTATATTGATACATTAGAGACTTCTTCTTTGTTTAGTGGCAATTTTTCTCATTTTAAGCCTCGAATTAAGCCTCGAAATTTAAATAATGACACACCCTGGCAAATCTCATCAACTCTACAGGGCAAAATAATCTTGAATACTACGAGTGTTCAAGGACAAATTTCAGAATTACTAATATAGGTGAGCTATATACTGTTATGAAATTTTATACATAACCGCCACTTATTTATAGAGTATTAGCCATTACAATAAACGGTTTTAATCAACTAGTTTTTATAGCTGGCACAGAGAATCTATAAAAGTCTGATTGTCATTTAGAGTCGATAGAAGGTAGGGCTTATGCAAAATAAATTGATCAATTCAGTATCTAAACGCGCCAATAAAAGCAAAAAACAACTATACAGTGCCATCCAACCATCGCGTTATTTGAAAGGTCTAAGTAAACAGCAAGCTGGAAAAAACAAAACAGTGCTTGTTACTGGTGCCAGTTCTGGTTTGGGTGAAGGAATGGCAAGGTGCTTTGCTAAGCTTGGCTACAATCTCGCTATTTGCGCACGTCGTGTCGATCGCTTGAAAGATTTACAGACAGAGCTTATGGCAGAATATCCTAATATCCGCGTCGAATATCGTACGCTGGATGTCAGTGATTACGATGCTATTTTTGAAGTGTTCGATGCTTTTGTAGAGGATTTTGGTCGTATTGATCGGATAGTCGTCAACGCAGGTGTAGGTGACAGTCGCCGTATTGGTAAAGGACGTTTTGATACCAATCGCCGTACAGTAGAAATCAATTTTATCTCGGCACTGGCGCAATGTGAAGCGGCAATGAATATCTTTCGGGCACAAAATAGCGGTCATCTGGTCGTAATCTCTAGTATGTCAGCGATGCGTGGATTACCGAAGCATTTGACCGCTTACGGCGCTAGTAAAGCTGGCCTGGCTCACTTAGCAGAAGGCATTCGTGCCGATATGCTATTGACCAAGTTACCAATTAAAGTGTCTACTATTTATCCGGGTTATATTCGTACTGAGATCAATGAAAACGCCAAACCATTGCTGTTTGAAGTGGATACAGAGACAGGAACCAACGCCATTGTGGCAGCCATTGAAGCAGAAGTGGAAGAAGCGTGTGTACCAAGTTTACCGTGGTCGATTGTGGGTCAGGCGATGAAGCATTTGCCGCTACAAGTGCTCAATCTAGCCAATTAATAATACTGGCATTGATGTCAATAATGTCGAAGTTGCAATATCAAATAGTAAGATACTGAAAAGCCCTCTATATGATGATATAGAGGGCTTTAGTATAAGGAGCCTTTGAAAGGCTGATTAACGCCGCAATGTTTAAGCGTTTTCTGCTAAATGCTTTTCGCGCAGCTTTTGACGCAGTACTTTACCGACATTACTCTTCGGTAGTTCACTGACAAATTCGATATGACGCGGGCATTTATAACCAGTCAGATTGTCCAGTGCAAATTCTTTAATGACTTCTTTGGTTACATTGTTATCGACAGGGATGATATAGATTTTGACAGCCTCACCTTGATTTTCGTCAGGAATACCGATTACGGCACAATCAATAATGCCATTACAATCAAGCATTACAGACTCAATCTCATTTGGAAAGACATTAAAGCCTGATACTAATATCATATCTTTTTTGCGATCAAGCAGTTTAAAATAGCCTTTTTCATCCATACTAACAATATCACCCGTACGGAAATAACCATCACTGGTAAAGATGTTTGTGTTGTCCTTATTAAAGTAACCTGACATGACATTTGGTCCTTTAATGCACATCTCGCCTGCTTGATTAACGCCCACACGTTGGCCATTTTCATCGACAACGACGATATCGACACTAGGAACTGGCAAGCCAATAGAGCCGTTGAACTTGCGATCAGTAACGATATTAGCCGTACCAGCCGCCACGCCCTCGGTCATACCCCAACCTTCAATCATTGGACAGCCAGTCACCTTTAGCCAACGTGCCGCGGTTTGTTCCGTTGCCGCCATGCCACCTGCTTGAGTAATACTCAATGGGCCAAAATCTAAATCTTTAAAGTTTGGCTGATCAAGTAATGCCTTAAACAGCGTATTCACGCCTGGAAAAATATGGAACGGTTGTTTTGATAACGTTTTGACAAAACCCGGCATATCGCGTGGGTTTGGCACTAAGATAAACGTATAACCTGAGCGCATACCAAGCAGACTGAGTGAAAAAGCAAAAATATGATAGAGTGGCAAAGCCATGATCATATTGATATACGCCTCATTAATCTCTGAGGTAATAGGGCGGTACCAAGCTTCTGCCATCATTGCAGAAGAGGCTATATTGCGCTGGGTTAATATCGTACCCTGAGACAGACCTGTCGTACCGCCTGTATATTGCAGTATGCCTAATTGATCCAAGTTCATTACTGGGGCTTTAAAGGGTAAGCTTTTACCTCTTTTGAGCACGTCAGGGAATTTGGTGACGTTATATTTGGGGTCGTTAAGATTGTATTTGGGTACTAAGCGTTTGACCTGACGGATAACCGTATTGACCAAAATGCCTTTTAAACCCATCATATCACCCATTTTTGACAAAATAATACGATTGATATTTGTCTCTTCAATGACCTGTTCTAGGGCTTGAGCAAAGTTATCGACCACAAATATTGCCTGAGCACCTGAATCATTCAATTGATGACGCAGCTCACGACCCGTGTATAGCGGATTGACAGGCGTACAGACATAGCCTGCTCGTAAGATACCAATCATTATTGGCAAGTACTGAGGAACGTTTGGCATCATAAGAGCCACGACGCTGCCTTTAGGAAGGTTTTGTGCTTGTAACCAGGCTGCCACTGCCAGTGATGCCTTATCCACGTCACCGTAAGTATGAGTAACTCCCATACAGACAGTCATAGGGTGCATGCGAAAGCGCTCAAAGCACTCTTCATACAACTCGATGAGGCTTCCATATTGATCAGGGTTAATCGTCTTGGGTACGCTTTTGGGATATTGAGTGAGCCAAGGTTTATCTACTGTCATGCGTAGCGTCCTTAAATTGAAATAAGTTAAGGGTCTATAAAAAGTTAGTCACATCCATGTCAACAATAAGAGTCTTTGCTTTGAGAGCAATGAATTGTCGAGTGCTATCCTGTCCCGTCTATGCACATACTGCTAAAATACAGAAGCCTTTATAAGATTTAATTGAACCACAAAGAGTAGGCACTTCAGCAGATTAAATGGCTGATTACTATTTTTGGCAGTGAGGGTATGTCATCTAAAAACCGGTCATACCTTGATATGAATCAAAATAAACGGCTAGCGTAAGTTGCTAGAAATCATCCTGACATATTTCGGCATCACATTAACATAACTGCAACTAAGTCAGTTATTTCTATAAAAGAACTTGTCAGTTCACAATTAAATTTGCTTAATAAAAAAATATATGTATCAGAATAAACGAGTAATAATAGAAATAAGTCGAATTGCTGAAAAGCTATGAATACCTATAGATCAAAAAGCAACATAAGCGCATATATTCAATAAAATAATACTGATTTCGTCATAGTTGCCGTCGGTAAAGGATATTTATCTCCATAAAAAAGCGTCTTATACATAGCATAAGGCGCTTTTTAATAAAACTTTATATGAGCTGTAAGTCAAAATCTGGCTGGATATTGCTGATTAATCATTAGGAATGATCTGCAAGATGCTTTTCGCGCAGTTTTTGACGTAAGACTTTACCGACATTGCTCTTCGGTAATTCGCTGACAAACTCGATATGACGTGGGCACTTGTAACCTGTTAAATTATCTAATGCAAACTCTGTAACGACTTCTTTGGTTACGTTGTTGTCGGCGGGGACAATATAGATTTTGACAGCTTCACCTTGACGCTCATCTGGGATACCAATGACCGCACAATCAATAATGCCATCACAATCGAGCATGACCGCTTCAACTTCATTCGGAAAGACATTGAAGCCTGACACCAAAATCATATCTTTTTTGCGGTCGAGTAGTTTAAAATAGCCCTTTTCATCCATACTAGCGATGTCGCCAGTGCGGAAGTAGCCATCACTGGTGAAGTCTTCACCACCGTCTCTATTAAGATAACCTGAAGTGACGTTTGGTCCTTTGATGCACATCTCGCCTGCTTGATTGACACCCACACGTTCCCCATTTTCATCAATCAAAATGATATCGACGCTTGGGACTGGTAAGCCAATAGAGCCATTAAACTTGCGATCAGTGACAACATTGGCTGTACCGCCAGCGACGCCTTCAGTCATACCCCAACCTTCAATCATAGGGCAGCCAGTCACTTTTAGCCAAAGTGCCGCGGTTTGTTCCGTTGCCGCCATACCACCCGCTTGGGTAATACTTAATGGGCCAAAATCTAAATCTTTAAAGCTTGGCTGGTCAAGTAATGCTTTAAACAGCGTATTTACACCAGGGAAAATATGGAACGGTTGTTTTGACAATGTCTTGACAAAGCCTGGCATATCGCGCGGGTTTGGTACCATGATAAATGTGTAGCCTGAGCGCATACCAAGAAGGCTGAGCGAAAAAGCAAAAATATGATAGAGCGGCAAGGCCATGACCATATTAATATAGACTTCATTGATCTCTGAGGTGACAGGGCGATACCAAGCTTCTGCCATCAAGGCGGCAGACACGATATTACGCTGACTCAGTATAGTGCCCTTAGATAAACCCGTCGTACCACCCGTATATTGCAAGATCGCTAATTGATCCAAGCTCATTGTTGGTGCTTGGAAAGGCAAGTTTTTGCCTCTTTTGAGTACATCAGGGAATTTCGTTACTTCATGCTTTGGATCGTCCAGCTTATACTTAGGGATCAAGCGTTTGACTTGGCGGACAATGGTATTGACCAACATACCTTTTAGACCCATCATGTCGCCCAGCTTGGACAAGACAATACGCTTGATGTTGGTTTCATCGACCACTTGCTCAAGTGCCTGTGCGAAGTTATCAACCACAAAAATAACCTGAGCGCCTGAGTCATTCAATTGATGACGCAGCTCACGACCTGTATACAAAGGATTGATAGGCGTGCACACATAACCGGCTCGCAAAATTCCAATCATGGTGGGTAAGTATTGAGGGACGTTTGGCATCATAAGAGCCACGACGCTACCTTTAGGTAGGTTTTGTGCTTGTAACCATGCTGCCACTGCCAGTGATGCCTTATCCACGTCGCCGTAAGTATGAGTGACTCCCATACAGATCGACATTGGATGCATGCGAAAGCGCTCAAAACACTCTTCGTATAGCTCCATTATACTGCTATATTTATCTGGGTTAACGGTTTTAGGCACTCCACTAGGGTAGTGGTTAAGCCAAGGTTTGTTCAGCATCATAGTCAGCGTCCTTGATATTTAAGATAGGTTGAGATTTTGTAGTAAAGCAGTCATATCCGTGTCAACAAAACTCATCAGCGCTGACATAAAGCGTTTGTCGCTGAGAGAAATAAAATCCTTGTTTATTGACTGGCCGCTAGATTTCTATTCCTTTTTACAATATTCCTTGCTCACCACTAAGGAACATGAACCAATAAATGGTGTCATGGTAAAATATGAGCTCTCTTAATAAGTGTTATCTCTTATTTACTGCTCCAGTATAGAAACCAGTATATTTAATCTAAGTAATACATTAGCATGAAAAAACAATGATGTATCAACAGTAAGAAATACTGGGCAGTACATAAATAAAACTGAAAAATACAATTTATGTGATTATAGAGTATTAATACTACAGTATTTTTGTAGTCTAGAAGTGAATAGGGATATGCGAAGAAAACAAAGCGTTTATTGTAGTAAATACAATGATATATATCAAAAATCCTACGATAGTAACTGTAAATTTTCTCGTTATTGGCTCACTAAGCGTTTGCTAGCGCCAACGTATTTTTGCATTTATAAGGGAAGGGTGAGCTGCTTGTTTTTGTTAAAAAAGCGTCGATAAATGAGTAAAGCACTAATTGTACAACCAAGCGTGCTACTCACACAGATCAAAAACATGGTTATTATCTGATAGCGAACGGCTTGGGTGGGATCGGCTCCAGCTAGTATTTGTCCTGTCATCATGCCGGGCAAGCTGACAATACCAACAACCAACATAGAGTTTAATGTGGGGGTCATACCATTGATGATGGCTGCGCGTATTGGCTCATGTACGGCTTCAAACGGACGAGCAGAGAGACTCAGCATCATATCGATGCGCCGATGTTGCTCATGAAAAGCTTCAATCAGCTGGTTGCTGGTCAATGAAATAGCGGTTAAAGAGTTGCCCAATATCAAACCCAATATAGGAATAACAAACTGCGGCATATACCAAGGTTGCACGTTTAAAATGGCGATAATGGCTATCGCAGTGACTAAGATAGCAGAGATGCTGACTGAGAGCAGGGTATCAATCCACAAACCTTTATAATGACGTTTGACACGGTTTTTGGCAGCGCTCCCTGCGATTAGGGTCATGATGGTTAAAATGAGTAATACTTCATACCATTGTTCACGCGCAAAAACCCATGCCAGTATCAGCCCAATAAAACTCAGCTGAATAACCGTACGAATGGCAGCGATTAATAGTGTTTTGGTGAGCGCCAAGCGCAATCGCCAAGATAAAATAAGAGCGATAATAATTAGACTGCTGGCAAGGGCAATATCACCAAGAGTTAGAAATATTTGCATATCGTCCGTACTGCTCATAGCTGCTCATTGTAAAAGTAGGCGTATCAGATAGAATTAAATAAGACTGCATGAAATACTCAAAGCGTATC
Source organism: uncultured Gammaproteobacteria bacterium (assembly GCA_963744895.1). Lineage (GTDB taxonomy): Bacteria > Pseudomonadota > Gammaproteobacteria > Pseudomonadales > Moraxellaceae > Psychrobacter. The sequence goes on along the minus strand of CAVUUW010000002.1, from coordinate 310,057 downwards.
GTCAATCTAAAAAAATTGATACGTACAGTCATCATGTTCTATTAGTATCAATTTTCTCACTGGCTATTCACAAGCACTACTTTCCTTTTTTGAAGACAATTTAGCTCATTTTTTTCACCATTTTTAAAATCAGGACAGACTCTAAAATAGATTATTTAATTCACCTGCTTGCATGTGCCAATGATGATCAGCGAATGGCATAATATCTTGTGTGTCATGAGTCACCCACAATAATGTCCGTAAAGAATCTGCTCGTAACCAGTGAATGAGTAACTGTACCAATTGCGCTGACGTTTCAATGTCTAAAGCAGCAGTGGGTTCATCCAACAACAGTACTTGCGGGCTTAACTGTAAAAGACGTAAGGTATTAACCAGTTGCTGTTCACCACCTGATAGGTGAGTGGTCTCTTGGTACAAAAAATCAGTGCTGCGCTTGAGATGGGCAAGTTGAGTAATATGCCAGTCCATATCAAAACTACGATGCTGGTGCGCTTGTAGACCATAAGGCATTTGCAAGTTATCAATAACACGGCCTTCTAATAGTTGAGGGTGCTGTGCGAGCAAAGAAACCTGAGTGCGCCACTCTATAGCGGCTCTATCATGAATGCTATAATAGATAGGTCTGTTGGACTCATCTTCAGCGCATAAAAGAACATCGCCACTGTTCATTGGTAATAGACCCGCCAATACACGTAACAATACTGATTTACCACTGCCAGACGCGCCTGTCAAAACCGTTACCTGCCCTGACAATAACGTGCCACTAACGCCATTTATTAAAACGCGTTCATGGGCAGGCAAACTCATATCTGCGATAGAACGCTTTTTTATTTTCGTGAGCCAGTTGTAGTATTTGTTGAACAAAGTAGGGGCAGCCGTAGAAGAAGGTTCACGACTTGGATTTGCGGTATTAGAACGCTTGCTATATACCCGAAGGTTGTTAAATTCTAGCATAGCGTTTTTCTGATACTTGGCAGTAGATCAACATGATTATTCTTCAGCGTGCTGAGTAATGGCCTGCTGAATTGCGTCACGTAGCTTTTGCGGAACGCGGATAGGGCGCATTGGTGCGGCATGAGTAGCGGCTGGATCATCATTAGAGATTGATTCTGCGGTTACTTGGTTCTGCACACAAGCGATAACGATTTTGGTATGGCTTAATAAGCTATGGTTGGCATTGGTATTGTTAGTAGCATCATTATCTGATGTGTAACGATGAATGCTTTGATAAAATGTGATGCTGGCAGGTTTAAGATCGACTTTATCAATACGCACATTGATGACTTCATCTAAGAGAATGGCTCTCTTATATTGCAAATCAGCTTGACTCACCACAAAATGCTGGACGTCCCCTGTATCAGTCTGTAAAAAATAGCCATTGATACCGAGCTTGGTAAACCAGTCGCGTCGGCAGTTTTCAAAGAACACCAAATGGTTGGCGTGATAAACTATACCACCCGCGTCAGTATGGTTGATATAGACGTTATAGTCTGTCGCAAATAGCGGCCCAGCCGAATTATCAGAAGCTGTTTGATTCATAGATGCTACGTTTGTATTGTTATTCATAGTATTTGCCATTATGGTGCTAAGTCAGTTGGTTTGAGAGTAGTCACCCAATAAAGGTGCCTTAATAAAAGTGTTGTAAAAGTGGTTTAGTAAATGGGATTCAAAAAACAATCTAGGTGATAGTAAAGACTACTCTATCTTAAGACGTAGAAGCACGCAATACAAAGGCTGACCTACGTCTGTTATCATAGTCGCTTATCAAATATTGCATCTCACGTGTTTGTATCAGTGCCGTAGTTTCATTAATCGTTTAATCAATCAGTATAGGATGGTTTATGCCCCGTTTTGTCAGTTTTAATATCAATGGTATTCGCGCCCGTCAACATCAGCTTGAGGCCGTACGAGAGGTCATCGATCCTGATGTAATGGGTCTGCAAGAAACAAAGGTGCATGATGAGCAATTTCCGCTCAAAAATATAGAAGGCCTTGGCTATCACATAGAATATTTTGGTCAAAAAGCGCATTATGGCGTGGCGTTATTGTCCAAAGTGGCGCCTATATTTGTACAAAAAGGCTTCCCTGGTGAAGACGCGGAGGCGCAAAAGCGTTTTATTCATGCGCGCTACGTGATAGAAGGTCGAGAGATTGATGTACTCAATGGTTATTTTCCGCAAGGAGAAAGCCAAGATCATCCAACCAAATTTCCAATGAAGCGCGCTTATTATGCTGATTTGATGGCTTATATTGATACCTTAAAAGCAGAAGGGCGCTCGCTCGTTATCATGGGAGATATGAATATCGCCCCAGAAGATATCGATATCGGTATTGGTGAGGCGAATGCCAAGCGCTGGCTAAAAAATAGAAAGACGTCGTTTTTGCCAGAAGAGCGTGAGTGGTACAGCGATTTGATGTCACGCGAGCTGACCGATACCTATCGTTTGCATTATCCGGAAAGCACCGATCTATATAGCTGGTTTGATTATCGCAGTGGCGGTTTTAATGACGATCCGAAGCGCGGTTTACGTATTGATCATATCTTGTGCACCGCTGATTTAGTGGGCGCTTGTGTCGATGCTGGTATCAGCTATGAGCTTCGCAGCATGGAAAAACCCTCTGATCATGCGCCCATTTGGTCAGCATTTGATTTGAGTAAATTGTAGTGTAGATAACAACTATAATAGTAATGATGAAACCAGCTTCTATGATACAAGCAACTGGATTCTATAAATAATATCAAACATTGAGACATAAGGATTGAACGATGGCCGTTGGAAATATTGCAGTACCTAATACGATCTATCCTATCGCAGGTATAAAATTAAGCGCCACTGCAGCGGGCGTACGCTATAAAAATCGTGATGATTTAGTGGTGATGGAGATTGCTGATACGGCTACCACTGCGGTTGTGACAACCAAAAATGCCTTTTGTGCTGCACCTGTACGCATATTGCGTGAACATGTCAATAAGACTAGTCCGCGCTATTTGGTTACTAATACGGGCAATGCCAACGCGGGCACTGGTGCAGATGGCAAACGCCGTGCTACCGATATCTGTCAGGCACTCGCAGACAAGGCAGGAGTAGAGGTCAGTGCCATACTTCCATTTTCCACAGGCGTGATTGGCGAGCCACTAAATAGTGACGCTGTTATTGCTGGGTTGGACAAGGCACTTGCTAATTTATCAGCTGATAATTGGCTAGCGGCGGCCAACGGTATCCGTACTACGGACACGATCCCCAAAGTTGCTAGCCAAAAAGTCGATATTGATAATGTCAGCTATCACATTACTGGTATGTCGAAAGGGTCAGGCATGATCCGCCCAAATATGGCAACCATGCTGGGTTATGTAGCAACAGATGCTAATATTTCAGCTGACTTGTTGCAGACGATGCTAAATGCTATTAACGAGCAATCATTTAACCGTATCACTGTCGATGGAGACACCTCCACCAATGATTGCTGTGTATTGATAGCGACCGGGTCTGCCAATTCAGACGTCATTGATAGCGCGGCACATCCACATTATCAAGCAGTTTTTACCGCTTTAACCAAGGTGTTTGTGCGTTTGGCACAATTGATCGTGCGTGATGGTGAAGGTGCGACCAAGTTTATGACGGTGAAAGTCACAGGTGGTAAAACGACGCAAGAGTGCTGTGATGTGGCATATGCAGTCGCGCAGTCACCACTGGTAAAAACAGCGTTCTTTGCCAGTGATGCCAACTGGGGTCGTATTTTAGCGGCTGTTGGCTACGCTGGTATTGAGGATCTTGATACAGAGCAAGTTGATGTCTATTTGGATGAAGTAATGATTTGCCAAAATGGCGGTGTTGCGCCTGATTATACCGAAGAAGCTGGGAAGACGGTTATGAGTCGCGCTGAGATCACCATTCATATTGATCTTACCCGCGGTGAGGCCAGCGATATCGTTTACACGTGTGATTTATCGTACGATTACGTCAAAATCAACGCCGACTACCGTAGCTAAAGCTTTTTGAGGTTAATCTTAAACTCAAAAATTCTTGTTAATATTTTCATCAAGCCAGAGCGTCGATCGTTCTGGCTTTTTAGATTTTAATATCAGTGATTATCAATTTGTGCCATCATTTAATACGTTGTGTTAACATCAGTTTCAAAAGCTGACGTTACTTTACAAAGCAGTCATAGAGAGAATGGAGTACAGCGCTCTATACTAGCCTCAGTAAGCAGAAACAACATTGCTAATATTTTGGTAAAACTATCCTGATAAAGTCAGTTTGGCTTAATTTGATTTGCGTTAGTAATCGCGATACAAAAATTATTGACGTTGCTTAAAATGCTGTGAATATTAGACAATGCAAAAAGTTTAGAACAATAAATCGAAATAAACAGAAGCAAATTTATACCAATTAATTGAGGAATTAGTAATGAAAAAATTAGCACTTGCAGCGTTGATGACCACTTTTGCCCTTTCAGGTTGTTCTACCATGGGTATGGACAACGAGCGTACAATGGTTGTTGAAGGGCAAGCTATGGATGTTAAAGTCGTTAACATTCCAAGTTTTGAAGTGGAAATTGCTCCGCGTAAAGCAGTATGTGATCTGACTGCCACTGATGGCAGCAAAGTTGAATCACAGTGCCTGCAATACCGTCAGACTTATCAGAAAAACTTCAACACGCTAAGTGGCAGCATCCAAGGCTTCACTTATGAGCCAAACTATCGCTATGTACTTGACGTACGCCAAGAAGCGATGACTGCTGAAGGCTCTAACATGGTTCAACCTGTTTGGATTCTTAACGAAGTTGTTTCAAAAACTGCTGAATAATATTAGATTAAGATAATGATATTGCTATAAATATTATTATAGCTAAAATAGAAAAAGCCTCTACTAAGTTAGAGGCTTTTTTATGTCTATCATATTCGCTCTCATGGAGAAATAGGACTACGTACAGTTAAGTTAATACGTTAAATTAACATTGACTGAAGTTTACGCTGACGCCGCGAGTAGCAGTTGGAATGCGGTTATCAGCATAGATCGCAAGACCTCCACGAGCGGTTTCCTTATATTTGTCAGACATATCAGCACCCGTTTGCTTCATCGTTTCTATAGCTTTGTCCAAAGACACAAAGTGCTGACCATTTCCTCTACAGGCAAGACGTGCGGCATTGATGGCTTTGACTGCACCCATTGCATTGCGTTCAATACAAGGCACTTGCACCAAACCGCCAATAGGATCGCATGTCAAACCCAAATTATGCTCAATACCAATCTCAGCAGCGTTCAAACATTTGGCTGGCGAGCCGCCCATAATTTCTGCCAATGCCGAGCCTGCCATGGCACAGGCAGAACCCACTTCGCCTTGACAGCCGACCTCAGCACCAGAGATGGATGCATTTTGTTTGATCAAGCTACCAATTGCGGTGGCATTCAATAAGAATTGACGCACACCATCTTGACTGTAGTTGGGTAAAAAATCGCGGTAATAATGTAAGACTGCTGGAATGATACCAGCTGCGCCATTGGTAGGAGCAGTGACTACTTTGCCGCCGTTAGCGTTTTCTTCATTAACAGCGAGCGCGTATAAATCGACCCAGTCCATTGCTGCCAACTTGTCCGTCTTAGTGATCGGCTGATCTTTTTCAGCACACAGTTGCGTATGCAAATCCTGAGCACGGCGTTTGACATCTAGTCCGCCCGGCAAAGTACCGCCATTTTCACAGCCTTGTTTGACGCAGTCCTGCATGACGTCCCAAATACTATCTAAATAGGCAAATATGTCTTCTTTACTACGAAAGTGACATTCATTTGCCAATACCAAGTCACTGATACTGAGTGCATGTTGACTGCACTGTTCTAGCAGCTCTGCGGCATTGTTAAAAGGATAGGGCACTCGGCCAATTGTTGGGTTGGCATGGTCTTCATCGGGATTGGTAGCATCTTCTTCATTAATCACAAAGCCGCCACCGACTGAATAATAGGTCTGCTGATAACGGCTACCATCCGTTAATGTCGCTCGAAGTGTCAATGCATTAGGGTGATAAGGCAGGACAGTGTCATCATACCAATGAATATCTTGTTCCGTATCAAAGCCAACGCTATGAACTCCTGAAATATTCAGGATTTTATCAGAGAAAATAGGTGCCAAATAGCTACTGGTCATGCGGGTGTCAATGGTACTAGGCGTATGTCCAAGTAGCCCTAATAGTATGGCGGTATCAGTGGCATGGCCTTTTCCGGTTGCTGCCAACGAACCATAAAGCTCAATCTCTACCTTTTCAATGGCAGTCAGTTCTGCTTGCTTGGACAGTGATGCTAAAAACAGGTTAGCAGCCACCATTGGTCCGACCGTATGTGAGCTTGATGGGCCAATACCAATTTTAAATAAGTCAAAAACACTAATCATAATAAGTTACCGAAAATTTTAAAGGCTTTAGCATAGTGAACCCTATTGCTTGAAGCACTTTGATGGAAAGTATAATAGATAGCCGTCGCTTTTACGTAGTAGTTGCTGGTAGGTAGAAAGCATTATCTATAAAAGTATGGCAGTCAAAACGGAGTACTATTGATTGAATAATAACTTTTATTTGTTTTAAAACTCCGCTATCATGCTCTGAGTCGAGCAGTATGTAACATCCTGTAAGTAAACTGCTTATATAATGTATCTGTATTATAAATGATCGACACTATTGTCAATAGATCCTATTTAACCCTACATATCTATTAAGTAGTAACCATCATATCGTACTTTTGGTTTGTCATCTTACAACAAAAATGAATGAATTGGGATGTCATATTATAGAGGGGAATACACAGAGTTGCTATTGATAAAATATCCAACCTCATGCCTTTCATGAACTGTTTTTCTGGTTGCATACCATTTCTATTTTATTCGTTATTTTAGCCTATTATTTTAGTCAAGCTCACATAGGACAAGCGCATGCCATCTCAAAAAGATCCCTCAGCACCTTTAGAAAACAGCGCTAAACATCACTCAGATCATAATGCCTTAAAAGCAGCAGGCATTGATTCAACCGTTATCAATCATCCTCATGACCCAGACTTTGAAAACGGTCGCTGGTTTCCGACATGGCGACCTTATAAAGGTGACTTAGATCGTGATCCTGTCGGTATCAATGAATATCTGCCACCGTCTAAGAGTGTGCTACTGGGTATACAGCATACTTTTGCGATGTTTGGGGCGACAGTACTGGCACCATTATTAATGGGATTTGATCCTAACTTAGCGATTTTGATGTCGGGTATCTGTACGGTGATGTTTTTTATAATTACTGGTGGCCGCATGCCAAGCTATTTGGGTTCAAGCTTTGCGTTTATTGGTCCAGTTATCGCTGTCACGGCCTATGCAGGTGCAGGGTTCAATACTAATCTCAATGTTGCATTGGGTGGTATCATGGCCTGCGGCATTATCTACGCGCTCATTGGATTACTGGTCATGAAGACGGGTACAGGCTGGATTGAGCGTCTAATGCCGCCAATTGTAACGGGTGCGATCGTTATGATTATTGGTCTGAACTTAGCACCAGTGACTATTCAAGGGGTGTCAGCCAACCAGTTTGATGCGTGGATGGCAACACTGACTGTAATACTCATCAGCGTCGTCGCGGTGTTCACACGAGGGATGCTACGTCGTTTGCTACTGCTGGTGGGCTTGGTGTTGTCGTATATTGCCTATTTTGTGATGACCAATGTACTGGGCTTTGGCTTAGCGATTGATTTTAGTAGCGTGGCTGCTGCTTCATGGTTTGGCTTACCAAGTATTCATACGCCGCGCTTTGAGATGAGTGCGATTATTTTAATTGCCCCTGTGGCCTTTATTTTGGTGGCAGAAAACTTAGGTCATTTTAAGGCGGTAGAAGGCATGACCAAGGCACGCGTAACACCTTATATGGGTCGCGCCTTTTTTGCTGATGGTCTTGCGACGACTTTTTCGGCAGGGTTTGGCGGAACAGGTGTGACCACTTACGCTGAAAACATCGGTGTCATGGCAGTGACCAAAGTATATAGTACCACGATATTTGTTGTGGCGGGTCTGGTCGCTATCTTACTGGGCTTATCACCAAAATTTGGTGCGATTATTCAGACAATTCCAGCTGCTTTACTGGGCGGCGCTTCTATTGTGGTGTTCGGTCTAATTGCTATCGCGGGTGTCAAAATCTGGATAGATAATCACATCGATTTTAGTAAAAACAGTAATCTGATTATCGCTGCTGTCACTGTTATTATGGGTACGGGCAACTTTAGCCTACACATAAGCGGCTTTGATTTGGGTGGTATTGGCACTGCGACTTTGGCGGCTATTATATTAAACACTTTGTTCAACCAAGGCTCTGAGGCGAGAGCCGCTCAGAAATTATTGGACAAGTAATCAATATTTATTTAGTGAGTTTTAATTGAGTCACATAGTTAAAAAGCGCTTCTCTTATTTATAGGAAAAGCGCTTTTTTAGTAAAAAATACCAAGTTATTTATAGTTACGCTTATAAAACCGTGAAAAAAATCGATAACGCCGTAACGCACGTGGCTTAGGTTTTAATGACCCTAAATAGATGGCAAACATGGTCAACAGTGCGCCGCTCCATTGTAATGTGTTAATAGGCTTGTCCAGCCAGCTATAATCTATCACCAAGGCTGCAATAGGCTCTGATAACAATAATAGCCCCGTTAAAGCCAGCGACAGTTTAGGAATGGAGTAAGCGATTAAGCCCCATGCCAAGCATTGCATCACCGTGCCATAAATCAGCACCCAGCCAATCTCAGACCACGTATTGGGCAAGATATGACCCATATCAAATACCAGCATCGGCACAATCATCGCCAAAACACCGCCGATACTAATCAGTTGCATGAGCATGAATATTGGCGTTGGCTCAGTATCATGAGTCTTACGAATGAAGGTCATGGATGCGGCGAGCATTGCTCCTGACACGATACCAGTAACAAATCCCCAAGTAGCAGCTGTATTATGGGCAAATTCAGGACTACCAATCATCGCCACGCCGAGCATGGCTAAAAATAAACTGATAATCTGTAAGATAGATTGGCGTTCATTAAAATATAGAAACCCAATTGCCGCTAAGAAAAAAATCTGCAAACTATTGAGCAAGGTTGAAATACCGGGACCAACGGCATAAATACTCTCGTGCCAAAGTGCCAAATCTAACCCTAAGAATGCGCCCGATAATAAAGCATAAAGTATCGCACGTCGTGAATGCGGTAGACGTTGCCCCATGACTTTGGCCAAAATGGCAAAGACAATACCTGATACCAGCAATCGCCAAAATGACATGGCCCAACCACCAATATTGACATGAGCGACAATCAAACTGCCCAGCCCAAATATGATACAACCGATGACTAAGCCAATAGGTGCAGAGCGAGCAGAAGCAATAGCCATAGGCTGTCCTTAAATCCGTATTATTGTTTTGTTTTATGATAACAGGGTAGTGTTAATGTTGGTGTCGACAGAGGTTACATTGTCGAGGGTTTACACTAAAATTGAAACGGTTAAATAATAATTAATGTTGATTGTTACATGAAAAGTCAGCTTATTTGTCAGATACTTTATGCGCCAACAGTTTATATCAATAGCGGTTTTTTCTATTAAAGATAGTGATGTGTATAGTCGAGTCACATTCTTACAGGAATCACATTGGTGCAGACCACAGTCTTTGCTAGTCTAGTGGTTTATAATGATCATATTGCACCATCTTATATACCAAAAACTTCAATACCATTAGCCTAGGTTTACTTATGTTTCGACGTTCATTATCAAAACGCCACTCCTCTTTGATATTCAGCTTATGGCGAATACGATCATACTCTAGCTTGACGGCGAGTCTGTTATTTGGTGCTCTATTTATCGTACCAACGGCACAAGCGGCCAGCTGTAAAATCCCCAAAAGTTACTATAAAAACGTTTCTTGTACCTCGAACAGTGGCTATTTTTTGGCGATAAAAGATTTTGGTGCACCAGTGTCGTTACTGAATAACAAAGGAAAAAGTGTGGTTGATTTATCACGCTATCAAAAAGTCGATGCTAATAATCTGTCAGGTAATTTGTTGCCCGTGCAGCGTAATAATCGAGTGGGTTATCTCAATATGCAGGGGCGTGAAGTCGTACCTGCGATGTATGACGTGCTGACAGAAGGCCAAGGCTGGGCGCGTCCTGTGTCTGATGGGCGTATTGTGGTAAAAAAAGATGGTAACTATGGCGTCATTAACACAGCAAATAAAATTATCGTCCCTTTTTCAGCGTCAATCAGTGATATTGATGATTATCAGAATGGTCGGGCGCGGGTACGTAAAAATCAAGCGGTCAGTTGGCTGGATAAAAATGGCAAAACGATCAGTGAGCCAAGTAATGAAAATAAGGAACAAGCTAGTCCTCGCTCGTCAAATACCAGCGCCAATTCATCATCGCCCAAACAAACAGCCTCCAACCGTTTTACAACATTGCAACCACGTAAGCAAGATGGTAAATGGGGGTACATTGATGACAATGAGGTGGTTATGATTACTTACTCATTTGATGATGCACGTCCATTTTCTGAGGGGTTGGCTGGCGTGCGTATCGGTAAAGACTGGGGGTTTATCAATCTAGGCGGTGAGCTTGTGATACCTTTTCGATTCGCCAACAGCGGGGTGTCGGCAGGTGATCGCTACAAAGGCCAGCCAGCCTTTGTATTTACAGGCGGTAAGGCTTGGATCGGTAACCTAAAGAATGGCAATAAAATGTGTGTCGACAAAGAAGGCACGGGTGTCAGGTGTGATTAAACAATAAATAAATTCCAATACCAAGCCGCTAGCATAAAAAAAGAGTGTAATCCCTACAGTAGTTAATAGGTTTTACACTCTTTTTTGTGCCAATACATTTAGGTGCTCAATACCTGAAATTATTTGGTCAATAAATGCGTGCTAATTAAATCTACCATGTAAGGCTGATAGTACTCAGGAATATCATGCGCCATTCCTTCGATTAAGTGAAACTTGGCATTAGGAATGGTTTTTGCAACCACGCGTCCTTGAGACGGCGGTAATAATCCATCTGCGCTGCCATGCAACACAATAGTAGGTGCTTTAACTTGCTTACTAAATCGGCTGATAGAGCCTGATGCCAAAATTGCGTTGAGCTGTTGCACGGTACCGAGTGGGTGAAAGTTGCGTTGATACCGTAGTTTGGCAATTTCACGCACCATTCGTACGTTGACGTGACCGGGTGTACCCACGGTTTTCATGAACCATACACTATGGCGCACAATATCACGCTCAGAGTGGCTTTCAGGGCGGTTAATGAGAGTGTATAGTTGCTTGGGCTTTGGTGGTCGCAAAAACGCACGGTTGGTTGAGGTAAACATCAAGGCCATGCGCTGTACAAGACTTGGATAACGAGCCGCTACAATCTGAACAATCATACCACCCATAGAAGCGCCAAGCAGGTGAGTGGTACCCAGATTAAGTGCTTTAATTAAACGCGCCGTGTCTTCTGCCATATCCGTCAAATTGTAAGCGACAGGAGCGCCTTTATTAGACAGTCCTGTTTGCAAGCGCATCATCATTTTGAATTGACTGATACGTGGTAGACCTTCAATCTGAACTTTAGAGGATAGGCCAATATCGCGATTGTCAAAGCGAATCACAAAAAAACCTGCATCAATGAACCGCTTAATAAAGTTATCCGGCCAAAACACCATTTGTGAGCCAAGACCCATTACCATCAATAAAGGTGGATTATTAGGGTTGCCACCCGCTTCAACACACAGCTCAATACCATCACCGATATTGATCATTGCCTGATAAAGGTGTTCGCTTAGGTCGGATTTACACCATTGATGTTTGCCAAACTTTTGCCACTCAGGTGTTGGCTCATGTATTGAATAGGCACTTGAGTCTTCAGCTAAGTTTTCAGACGATATGGTGTCATTGATGTCATTTGATTTTGTCATGAAATATCCTAATTAGAGAATCGTCTACTAAATCTCAAGCATCTCAAAATCAAGCTTGCCGACACCGCACTCTGGGCAAGTCCAGTCATCAGGAATATCTTCCCATTTGGTGCCAGGTGCAATGCCTTCTTCAGGACAGCCGAGCTCTTCATCATATATCCAACCGCAGACGATACATTCATAACGTTTCATAAGTAGTCCTATCGATCATTACCATTGTGACAATAAAATAAATGGTTGATGTGCATATTTAGAGTGACAGCCATTGTAGCAGACTACAAAAGCGCACGTAGTTTAGCATATAACCATCACTATATGACCAAGGTTTCGTAGTTAAGTTTACACTTGTATATTGAGACAAATTGGCGTTTATCAAGGTCGTCAGTTGTGTATTCTTGAAATGCGCAATCGTATTGTTATATGCCTGAGATGGTTCAAAGAATAGCGTATTAAAAAACGCCGCCCAGCGATAACGAGTTTTTGCCTAACACTTCTCTTTTCAACAGGGGCTTCCCACATCACGATATTGGCGTGAGCTGTGGTATAATAATCGCCGAAAAACGCTTAGTGATGTTAAAAAATCGCTACCGTACTACCATATTCCACCTAATGTTATCTAAATTATTTCATTTAAAGAATGCCATCTAAACACTGTTATCTACGCCATATAAACTAAGGGTTATTATGAGCATCAATGCTGCCACAACCACTGACAATGCAACCGGTCCCTCTAATCTGCTTAATACTGATCATCGGTTTTGGCAAATTATTCGTACCGTACCAGACTTTCCAAAAGCTGGCATTGATTTTTATGACATCACGCCATTACTGCGTAGCCATATTAATGACGTTATCGATACGCTACTTGCCGCTTTGCCAGACGGATTGATAGATGAGGTCGATTGTCTTGGAGCGGTAGAGGCGCGTGGGTTTGTATTCGCAAGTTTACTGGCTGGAAGATTGGGTAAAGGCATGATTTTGTTACGTAAACCCGGTAAGTTGCCACCGCCTGTTGCCAATAAAGCCTATGCATTAGAATATGGTAAAGACACGCTTGAGATGCAAAATAATCTGCCACCTGAGCGCGTGTTATTAGTCGATGATATTTTAGCGACGGGTGGTACGTTGACAACGGCTTATGAGCTTTGCCAGTCAGCAAGTCATACTGTGGTTGGTGCCTTAGTACTATTAGATTTGGTCGATTTACATGGTGAATTTCCCGTTCCGGTTTATACAGTATTAAAGGCTTAATCTTAGCGACTTAGACCATGGCTATTTCAAAGTGGGCTATTACGATAAAAAAAGCGCGCTGATATTGATCAGCGCGCTTTTTTATTATGTATCATCCATTGCGATTACATCGCTTGTTTGGCTTTTTCATAATTTTTACATGCTTGCTCAACAAGTTTGCGGCTCACGGTTTTGGGGCTAGTAACGGTAAAATCCTTTGACGTCAGAATGGGTTTTTCCGATTGCCAAGACTTAATGACTTTGCCATCAGCGCCATAGTCTACATAAGCGCGCTTATAGTAACTGGCGTCCTCACAAGAGATGAGTAATTGCTGATCACTATGGTGGATAACAGTGTCTTTATTTGCCTTTGCTTCTTTCGCCTCGCTTTTTGGATCCACTGGTTTTTGCGCAGGATACGCTCGGCGAATAGAGACCGTGATGTTTTCGGCAGACTTTTCATCGATGATATTGATGTCGGAGCTTTCAATAGAGCTCAAATCCAAACTAAAAATGGTGCCATTAGGACTCTCTGATACTTTTGACCAGTTCACTGCATGTGCGCTGACTGCGAGCGCCCCTCCTGCTAATAATACTGATAGCCGTTTCATAATAAAGCCTTGCTTCTTCTTATTGAGATTGAATCATAGTAACCAACTTGCTAGTAGCAGGCAAATCTGTTTTATGACTGCCTGTTGTCTTGTGGTAGCGTCGTATCTGGTTAATATTGTAACCTCAATATCAATGAGTGCTTGTATTAATTACGCATCGTGGTCAGCATCTGTGCCAGCTCATCACGCGCTCCGATAAATCCATCAATGCCTTTTGGCAATAAATCTTGTGTGACCGTGTCCTGCTGATAGGCGGCACTGAACTCTTCCTGCGTCAAGCTCACCCGAGTCATGTCTGCTATATCCAGCGACATGCTTGGCGACAATTGCTGAACCACCTCAGTATCCATGGCCGCCAACTCATCGATAAGATCGGGTGCGATGGTCAATAAATCGCAGCCTGCCAGCGCTAAGATTTGCTCAGTTGATCGAAAACTAGCACCCATCACTTGCGTGCGGTAGTCATGCTGTTTGTAATATTGGTAAATACGCTTCACTGATTGCACGCCCATATCATCTGAAGTAGGGACATTTTGACGGTTTTGTTGGCGTTTTTGCCAATCTAAAATGCGACCAACAAAAGGGGATATCAGGGTGACACCGGCATCTGCACATGCAATCGCTTGATGCTGTCCAAACAATAAGGTCAGATTGCAATGAATACCTTGGGTTTCAAGGTAGCGTGCGGCTTCAATACCTTGCCAAGTTGCGGCCATCTTGATTAAGACTCGCTCTGAGTCAATACCTGCTTTTTGATAAGCGTCCATAAACTCAAGGGCTTTATCAATTGTCGCCTGAGTGTCATAAGACAAGCGGGCGTCCACCTCTGTCGAGACTCGACCCTCGATGAGTGCCAGAATATCACAGCCAACCTGTATGGTTAGGGCATCAATGACGGCGTCTACATTACCATTATGACGACTCATGGTTTCAGAAAGCATCCCTTGGTTGTCAGGGTGAATGAGGGCTTTGGTGATAAGACTGGGATTGGTAGTCGCATCGATAGGTTTAAGACGGGCAATAGCAGCGAGATCGCCCGTATCAGCAACAATGGTGGTCATGGTGCGAAGTTGTTGTAAAGCGCTCATCAGGTATCCTTGTTCAAATTTCAAATATAAGATGGTTTTGTTATTAGGCGTGCCGTTTGTTATTAGACTTAAACTGTAACATAGTTTTGAGTCAGTGTTGTTTCATAGTTTGACCCTGCGTTACGGTGCCTTGGTATCGTTAATTCAAAATAAAAGTGGTACGTACGGTCATCATGTTCTACTGGTATAAACTTTCCTCGCTTGCTGTTCGCAAGCGTGACAGAGGCTTCGTAAAATTAATCCCAGTAGAACTTTACCTTTTTTGAAATGGATCAGCTATATGGCTTTCTTAGTATTAGCCAGTTTATGGGCATTTTTAACGATTTAAGCCTATTTACATCCATTTACACCATGGGCACTGCGCGCCGTTTTTGTTATAGTAGATTCGATCAGCGGTTTGCTTGCAACATTTGCGGCTTAACGTTCGATCAGTAGGTAGGAACCATAAAAGATAGGACTAGCAGGGCACAATATTATTGATAGACTGGTCTATTGCATATTAAAATTAACACAGTAATACTTAACAGATTATATAATCTAAGAAGGATGGGCGGTAATGAGTGAGCAGTCAACAGAGCAAAACATGGATAATCTAAATCAAACCATCGCAGGCACTAGCGATACTGCAACTGAAAAAGCATTTTTAGATAACATTCGTCAAAATATTGATGCAGTGGACTGTGAGATCCAAACGTTAATCAATAATCGAGCCAAGCTGGCTCAACAAGTGGCTGCAGTGAAAAAAAGCCATACTTCCAATAATCCGACTGCTGACAGTAGTAACCCCATTTTTTATCGTCCCGAGCGTGAGGCGCAAGTATTAAAAGCGGTCATGGAGCGTAATGAAGGTCCCATCGCTGACGAAAAAATGGCACGTCTGTTCCGCGAAATTATGTCGGTTTGCTTGGACTTAGAAGCGCCGCAGCGTATTGCTTTCTTAGGCCCAGTCGGTACTTTTACCCATGCCGCCGCGCTCAAGCACTTTGGTAAAGCTGCTGATACGGTGCCAATGACAACCATCACTGATGTATTCCGCGAAGTAGAAGCGGGCACAGCCATGTATGGTGTGGTACCCGTTGAAAACTCATCAGAAGGCGTGGTCAATCACACATTGGATGGTTTCTTATCTTCTAGTCTCAAGATTATTGGTGAAGTTGAGCTACCGATTCATCAAAACTTCTTGGTCGCTGAGCACACCAAAGTAGATAGCTTAAGCCGTATTTATTCACATCAGCAATCCTTGGCTCAGTGCCGTCATTGGCTCGATGTAAACTTTCCCAATGTTGAGCGTGTTGCTGTGTCGAGTAATGGGGAAGCGGCACGTCGTTTGAAAAACGAATGGCATTCAGCCGCAATCGCAGGCGATGTAGCCGTTGCAGAATATGATTTGCATAAGCTTTATTCAAATATCGAAGACAATCCAAGCAATACCACACGCTTTCTTATCATTGGTCACGAAGCGATTGCTCCATCCGGTCAAGACAAGACCTCTATCGTGGTCTCCGCGCATGATAAAGCGGGTGCATTGATCGAAATCTTGAAGCCGTTGTCTTATCATGGCGTCTCGATGACCAGTATTGAGACACGTCCTGAACGCCCGAACAAATGGGCATACGTCTTCTTTATTGATATGAATGGTCATATCGATGACGCAAACGTGAAGGCAGCCATTAATGATATCCGTCCGTTAGTAAAAGATGTACGTATATTGGGCTCTTATCCAAAAGCAGTCTTATAAATTTTATAAGTGCAATGTCTTTGACGCATGGTCTTTGATACGTGCCTTTATCGCATATAACGGTCATAACTTAAACGAACAGGCTTAACCAATAGTAGGTGTCTTACCCCATCTAAGGATAAATCATGAAGTCTACTCAAACGATTCAGTCAAACCTAGCACCGCTAGTACCTGCCTATGACAGTATTCTAGCATTGGCTCCTTATCAAACGGGCAAGCCAGTTGAAGAGTTGACGCGTGAGTATGGCATCTCAGATGTGGTAAAACTTGCCAGTAATGAAAATCCAATGGGCTGCTCGCCGCATGTGACATTGGCGGTGACTGAACAATTGGGGAAGCTGGCGCGTTATCCTGATGGTAATGGTTATTATCTCAAGCAAGCATTGGCTGATTTTAATGATGTCGATGTCAGTCAAATTACGCTAGGTAATGGTTCTGATGATTTGCTCGATATCTTGGTGCGTAGTTTTGCTAATGCTAACGATGCCATTATTTATAGTCAGTACGCGTTTATCGTTTATCCAATGCTGGCAAAAATGCAGGGAGCCACGGGCATCGAAGTACCTGCCCATCGTTTTGGTCATGATTTAAAAGCCATGAGTCAGGCGGTTCAAGACAATCCAAATACTAAAATAGTATTTATCGCCAATCCGAATAATCCAACAGGGACGCAGGTTGAGCATAACGCGCTACGTGAGTTCATGGAGAGCGTGCCACGCTCAGTATTGGTGGTATTGGACGAAGCCTATATCGAGTATAGTCCCGAAAGTAACAATCGCGCGCTGCTGGACGAGTTTGACAATGTGGTCATCGTCCGCACTTTTTCTAAAGCGTATGGGTTGGCAGGTTTGCGCGTTGGTTATGCGCTAAGCTCAGTGGCAGTGGCTGAATTGTTAAACCGTATTCGTCAGCCATTTAATGTCAGCCGTATTGGTCTAGCCGCTGCCGCTGCTGCACTTGCTGATCAAGACTTTATCGACAAGACCCGTCAGATGAATGATGAGCAAATGCGCTGGTTGGAAAAGCAGTTCGACGCGTTGGGACTGGGTTTTATCAAGTCGCATGCCAATTTTATTATGGTAGAAGTGGAGGTTGAGATGGAAGACACGACCGCGGCTTCAATTTATCAGGCATTGCTCGAACAAGGTGTGATTGTGCGTCCATTAACATCATACGGGTTGCCCAATTGGCTGCGTATCACGGTGGGTGTGGCCGAGGATAATCTACGTCTAATTGATACGTTGCAATCTATTTTGACCGAAGACTAGGGCGTGTCCTCAATTCAATCGATAGTCATCTAAATGGGCTAAAAATGTCTAAATTTTGCTAAACTGCGTCAAATAGCTGGTTGATATCTCGATATTATCTGCACTATTTTTCTTGTTTGACGGCAATTTATCTCATTTTTATCTCCATTTTTAAAATGAAGACACGTCCTAATAAGACTATCAAAAGTTTTTAGAGAATAATTCAGCTATTAAATTTTATCAAACGAGCGCAGGGTTGCTTTATTTAAGCGTTCGTTTGTACAACGAGAAAAGCCGTGAGTCATCAGCAAAAAAATCAAAAGAATAAGAAACAATCATTTATAAATACTCAGCCGCCATTATTTAAGCAAGCGTTGTTTAAGCAAGTTTGTGTGATTGGGCTTGGGTTGATCGGTGCCAGTCTTGCTCAAGCTATTAAAGACAATGGTTTAAGTCAGCGCTTAGTGGCAGTTGATAGGCATACACCAAGTATAGAAGAAGCCATCAAGCAAGGTCTGCTAGAAGCAGGCAGCTCAAGTTTGAGTGAGGTAGTGGCTGGTAGTGATCTGATTATCATTGCTGTGCCTGTACAAGCAGTACAAGCAGTGTTTGCGGGTATTAAGCAGGCTATGGACAATGGAGAGCTTGCTACTGATTGTATGATCACGGATGTGTGTAGCACCAAAGCCAATATTATTGACGCGGCCAAAACCATTTTTACTGATTTGCCTGTGGGTTTAGTCCCTGCACATCCGATTGCTGGTGCTGAAAATTCAGGGTATCATGCTCGCCGTGCCACTTTATTTGTCAATCATAGTGTCATTATTTGTGAACTGCCTACCACCAGTGATATTGCTATTGCTAAGCTGCGACTGTTATGGGAGGCAGTGGGTGCAAAAGTGATGCCAATGGATGCTCATCATCACGATACGATATTGGCACATACCAGTCATTTGCCGCATCTACTAGCGTTTAATTTGGTAGAGCAGCTGGCAAGTCATGATGACAATTTGGATATGTTTCGCTACGCTGCTGGCGGATTTCGTGACTTTAGCCGTATTGCTGCCAGCGATCCTAAAATGTGGCACGACATATTTTTTGCCAATCAAAGCGCCATTGTAAGCGCTCTTGACGAGTATGATGTCTATCTGCAAACCATGCGTCAGCTTATCATTGATAAAGATTCAACCGCCCTGATGGGACTTTTGGGCCGTGCGCAAGCTGCACGGCGACATTTTGGCCATATGTTAGCCAGCACCCCTTATACGGATACTTCTGCCATGTCAGCTTCTTATATTATTACGCCTAGCAATACTGTCTCGGGCACTATTTCCATTCCTGGTGATAAGTCTATCTCTCATCGTAGTATCATGCTTGGTAGTCTTGCGACAGGCGTTACCCATGTCACTGGATTTTTAGAAGGCGAGGATGCGCTTGCGACCTTGCAAGCATTTCGTGATATGGGTGTGACTATTGAAGGACCTGATAATGGTAATCTGACTATTCATGGCGTTGGCATGAATGGCTTAAAACCAAGTAAAACGCCGATATATATGGGCAATTCAGGCACCAGCATGCGTCTGCTCGCCGGTATCTTAGCCGCGCAACCATTTGATAGTGTATTGCTAGGCGATACCAGTTTAAACAAGCGTCCTATGGAGCGTGTGGCAGCACCGCTACGCAAAATGGGCGCTGTGATTCAAAGTACGGGGCATAGTGGAACAGCGCCACTGAGTATCACTGGTCGAGAGACAGTCGGTGAGCCGCTACAAGGTATTGATTACGAGCTACCAGTTGCATCTGCACAGATTAAGTCTTGTTTATTGCTTGCCGGTTTATGGAGCGAGGGTACAACGACTATTACTCAACCAGAAATCAGTCGTGATCATACCGAGCGTATGCTGTCAGCTTTTGGGTATCCTGTCACGGTCGATGGCAACCGTATTAGCGTGGAAGGCGGTGGTACATTGACAGGCGGTGATATCGCTGTGCCTGCTGATATATCGTCAGCGGCGTTTTTTATGGTCGCGGCTGCCATTAGCCAAAATAGTGAGTTGACCTTGACGCAAGTCGGGATCAACCCAACGCGTACTGGCGTTATTGATATCTTAAAATTAATGAATGCAGATATTAGTCTAAGCAATGAGACATATGTGGGCGGTGAGCCGGTAGCTGATATTACGATTCGAGCTTCAAACTTGGTCGGTATTGAGATACCAGAACATTTAGTACCGCTAGCGATTGACGAATTCCCTGTGTTATTCGTTGCTGCTAGCTGTGCGCAAGGTCGTACCGTTTTGACAGGTGCAAAAGAGCTGCGTGTCAAAGAATCAGACCGTATTGCAGTGATGGCTGAAGGGTTACAAACACTTGGCGTTGATTGTACCGTGACTGATGATGGTTTAATCATCGAGGGTAAAGGTATCGAAAGCAAGAATGGTGACATCAATAACAGTCAGCCAGTTTTTGGTGGTGGACACATTGTCTCGCATCATGATCACCGTATCGCCATGAGTTTCTCTGTTGCTAGTCTGCGTGCTGCTGAGCAAATCACCATCGAGGGTACGGAAACGGTCAATACCAGTTTCCCAGGGTTTGCCGACCTTGCCAATCAAATCGGTATGTCTATCCAAGTGGATACTGGCGCTGAATAAAGCACTGAGTGCTGATTCATACTCGCCTCTGATTACGCACTGTAAAGTATAAATAAAAAGCGCAATCTAATATCGTTAGCAATGTACTCATGTCATCACTGGCATGAGTACATTGCTTTTTATCTTATAATCTCACTGTAGTAACCCTGCGTTTTCACCATTAAATTGATAATAATAATCAAAATTAGGTGAGGGTGCGCTTTGCTCTAAAAAGTTGTCTTATATTATGACTACCCAAAACGTCATCAAAAAACCAGTAACGCCTATCAAAACGACCAGACGCGGTATTTTAACTGCGCTGATGGCCTTCTTCATCTGGGGTATTTTTCCGCTATATTTTAAGCAATTGGCAGCTTATGATGCGACTGAAATTATCGGTCATCGTATCATTTGGACTTTTATTTGTTTGCTTGTCGTGTTGGTGGTGACCAAACGCTGGCAATGGATTGATACCCTTAAGCAAAATCCTAGATGGATTGCGTTTTCGTTTATATCGGGTCTGATTATTGCCACCAATTGGCTCACTTATGTATGGGCGGTTAATCACGACCGTATTCTTGAAGCCAGTTTGGGGTATTTCATCGGACCGCTGGTAGGCGTTGCGCTATCGATGATTTTATTCAAAGAGCGGCTGCGACCTTTACAATGGGTCGCTATTGGCTTTGCTTTGTTTTCTGTGGTCATTCAGGTGGTCATGATTGGGAGCTTGCCTTGGATATCATTGATATTAGCGTTTAGTTTTAGTACTTATGGTACGATTCAACGTCAAACGCCTCTGACAGCAGTCGATGCGATGTTTGTCGAAACAACGATGTTGGTACCGATTTGTTTATGGTGGTTTTGGCAAGCAGACGTGGCTAGTAGCCAAATGAGCTTTTGGTTCAGTCCAAACATCTGGCTCTTAATGCTGGCAGGTCCTATTACCTTGATACCGCTCTTACTGTTTAACAAATCAACTAAAATGGTCGCGTTTAGTATTTTAAGCTTTATGAACTATCTGACCCCGACCTTTATTTTCTTCTTAGCGGTATTCTATTATAACGAGCCTTTTGATCTGCATCGTTTGGCAGTGTTTGGGCTAATTTGGTTAGGTCTGCTACTATTCAGTATTGATTTGTGGCGTCACCGTCCGAGTAAAATGTTAAAAGCTGAACATCTACGTGAAGAGGCGTTGCAGTAAGACTTATAAAGATATTGAATTAAAAACTTGAATAACAAAATTAGCAAACAAGGATGAAAGCATGTTTCATACCCAGTCTGATGTCGTATTTGTAAAAGGTCTAAAAGTAGAGGCGGTGATAGGGGTATATGAGTGGGAGCGTGCTATTACGCAGCCTCTACTCATTGATATTGCGCTTGAAACTGATATTAGCGATGCTGCTGTGTCAGATGATGTCAACGATGCACTGAGCTACAAAGAGGTCTGCGATGATGTGAGTGAGTGGTGCAAAGAGATTCAAGCAAAGCTGCTTGAGCATTTGGCTGGAAAAATTTCGGATAAACTCCTTGCAAAGTATGCCTGCCAAAAAGTCACGTTAAGTATTGCCAAGCCAACTGCGATTAAGCAAGCGGATGCGGTCGGTGTACAGATCACGCGTTATGCCAATACTGCTTCTAGTGATGAATGAAGAGTTGAACGGTTTGAGTATTGAGGCTTTGGATCAGCATACGCTTGAAGAATTGCAAGAGCAATCAGTGACGGCGGTACTGTTGGCATTGGGCAGTAATTATCATGCGGAAGAGTACTTGCCGATTGCTCGATCACGTCTAGCAGACTTAGGTGAAATACAGGTGTCGATGGCATTTCAAAATCCTGATTTTACCGCAACGGTAGCGCAGCCAAAACCTGACTATACCAATCAATGTGTTTATCTGTTATTGACAGCGCCGATGAATGTGCAGCAGCTACAACACACTTTCAAAGCCTTTGAGGGGGATTGTCATAGGTGTCGAGAGACTGAGCCTAAACAAATACGGCGGGTGACAATGGATATTGATATCTTACTCGTTAAATTGGAACAAGAAAAAAATAGCCTAAGCAAGAAATCTATACCTAATAAGTCGATGGAAAATTGGATAGTAATGGCAGATCGTTATCCATTTAAAGCACACGAAACCGCAGGAATTAATGAATTAGTGGCAGAAGGTTTTTTATAGAAATAGCGACATACAGATTTGATGTCAGATATTGTAAAAAGGGGTTTACCATGGTTTACGCCCTTAATATCAAACAATATAAGAGCATAAACCATAGTATTTAGATCACCGTGTTTTTGAATTGAAGAAGTTTTTATTTAGACTGAGCGTCAGCTTTGCCCATATCAGCACGACCAATCACATCCAAATCCTCTAAGCACAGCTTGTCGTATTCTTTCTTGCAAAACTCAGGATCGAGCTGACACATGGCGGCTTGTAGCTGATCAATACGAGTTTCTGATTGTTGGATGTGTTCGAGCATTTTGGCGAATGCTTCTGTGACTGGATCTTGAGAGGATGGGTCAACCCCATAGGCCTGAAACGTCGTGGTACGCTTCGTATTTGAACTCGTATTTTTCGCAGCGTCTTTATCGGTAGTACCGGATGCTTGCGCGACTTTCTCTTGCTGTTTGGCGTCTTGCACTTTGGTCGTGATTGGATTGCCTTTTTCATCATGATGATCTGAAATCATACGAGCGGCACTGCCAACCATCGTTGCATTTGCTGGCACTGGTTTGACCACCACCGCGTTAGAGCCGATTTTGGCGTTTTTACCAACGGTGAATGGCCCTAAGACTTTTGCCCCAGCGCCAACCGTAACACCGTCTTCTAGTGTTGGGTGGCGTTTGCCATTATTCCAAGAAACGCCGCCAAGCGTGACGCCGTGATATAAGGTGACATCGTTACCAATCTCGGCAGTCTCGCCGATGACCACACCAACACCATGATCGATAAAAAAGCGTTTACCAATTTTGGCCGCAGGATGAATTTCAATACCCGTGATAATTCGTGAGCCATAAGAGACCATTCGTGCTGCTAGCTTTTGCTCGTTATTCCAGAGGCAATGTGCGCCGCGATGCAAAATAAGCGCATGAAAGCCAGGATAGGTTAATATGATTTCCAGACTATTACGCGCGGCAGGATCACGATTAAACACCGCATCGATATCTTCTTTTAAATCTTTTTTGATGGTGGTAAGCGATTTAAACCATTTAGATGGAAATGACATATAGCGTCCTATCTATTCGTCGATAAAGTGGTAGGGTTTTGACAAGAGGAGGGGGATATCTCAATCTGTCGTCACTACTATTGACCACTGCATTAATCATTATTTTGATGGGTGTTTTGGTTATTATTGATAATCGTATTTATAGTCCATACTCAATATATCATAAAATATAGAGATAAATGATCAAGTAAAATGCCTTGATATACAACTGTTAGCTTATCACTGTTGACTTTGCATTTGATTATTAATAATAAAGCACAGATTAGTCTTTTGAAAGTTTGGCAATTAAAGCGCTTAGTAGCTGATACTCTTTTTGATCAAGCTGTAGACGTGAGCCAAGTCTAGACAATCGCGATGGCATTGATTTTAAATGTTCACGATCTGCCAAACCGCGCTGAACCATTAATTCAGTAGTACGTTGAGTCAATTGTTGCAGTTGCTGCTGGGTAATGGCTGGCTCATCCCATTGCTGACGTAAATGTACGTCTAATGTCGGCTGAGCTGTCACGCTGCTATTATCATCCACACGCTTGTCAGTCGGTTGAACATGAGTCTGCACGTAAGCAAAAATAAAGCTTGCGATTACTTGCACGGCTGATGCGACATTTAGCACAGGGTAGGCAGGATTGGCGTCGATTTGAATGTGATAATCTGCATAAGCCAGTTCTTCATTGGTCAAACCACGGTCTTCACGGCCAAATAAGATTGCAATGTTTGGCGAGCTTACACTGTCGTTCGTCTGGTCTTTGCCAAGCGTATTTTTCGCATTCAAGGCGGACTGACTGTCAATAAATTCTGACATGATTTTAGCCGCTTGTGTAGGTGTGACCACAGGGCGTGGTAAGTGACGGCTACGACTGCTGGCTGCAAATACAAGCTGACAATCAGCAATAGCAGATTCTAGCGTTGGTGCGATAACGGCAGAGGATAGCAAATCATTGCCGCCTGCTGCATGAGACACACTAGACTCATCGATTGGGAGCTTAGGATCAACGACAGTCAAGCGAGACAACCCCATGGTGTGCATGGCACGCGCAGCCGAGCCGATATTAGCAGGCAAGGTGGTATTGACCATGACCACTTGCACGCAAGCAAGATAGTCACTGGCGATACGGGTTGGCGGCGCTGGCACTGGTGATAGTGGAAAGTCTTGACTCATTATTGTCCCAATCTGTGATTAATTTCTTGTTCAGCGCGTTGCAAGGCGACTGCAATCTCTTCCACAAGGTCAGCTTGCTCGCCGATAAGGCGTGCGCGGCAGTGTTCTTGCATTTGCCTACAGAGCTTGACCAACTGCGTTGTGCCTAAATTGGCGCTGGCCCCTTTTAGGGCATGAGCAATCTCAAAGCCATTGGCATTATCGTTCTCTTGCTGAGCCACTCTTAAAGTTGCCAGTCGTTCATTACTGTCAGCCACATAAATTTGTATCAAGTCGCTGAAGTCTTCTTCTAATAAGTCACGCATATCTTCAAACTGCTCATTGTTGATGATTTCTTCATCATCTTGAAGGTGCTCACTCATATTTGGCCTCTCGTCCATATTCTTGTGTCCATTTTTTATAAATTAACACCATAGAATTACTATGATAAATTAATTGAGAGTAAAAGACATCTTAGCTGTAATGAAAGTGTAAGTTGTCTTCACTTACCATGGTTTTCAATTGCTGTAAGTTGTCGTCGTTAGGGTATATGCGCCAATGCTCAGACAACCCGACATTAGCGATTCCAAACGCTTCATAAATGCTCAGGCCAAGTGGAAGACAGTTGTCATTAATAGAGGCGTCTGTATTGCTCAGGGCATTGTTAGCATATTGACTTATCTCATTCTCTATAGCCAATAAATCGTTGCCATCTTCGTCATATAAGCTGCCGCCCATGGCAGGGTCATAAGTGCTACCGTTGCCATCACTACTATAACCGTCTTGTTCGTCCTGCTCACTATTATACCCTAAGCGCGGCGCTGGTATGATATCGGCTTGTGCGGATTTGAGTAAAGGTTGCAGACGCGTGAGCAAATTGATATCGCTACCATGAATCTTGATACTAATTTTTTTGAGCCAGCGCAGACGGGCATCCACGATGCTCATGGCACTATCAAGGCGGGCAAACAGGCGACCATCGCGCTCACGAATGCTGCCTTTGATAATGACCACTTCATCAACCTTCAGTTGCTCTTTGACGCGATTAAAGCGCTCTGCATAACAACTGACCTCAAGACGAGAAGTGCCATCATCTAACGTGATAACGTTGCGGTTACCAAAATTGGCGATATCGATAATCAATCCTGAAAAATAACAGCTGCCGTTGTAGCCGGTATCCGTCAGTTTATTGAGACGAACGCCTGACGTATAACGTTTTAGCTCGTCCAAATACTCGTTGATCGGATGCCCTGTTAAGTACAATCCTAACGTGTTTTTTTCTGCTTTGAGACGGTGTTTATCACCCCAAATCAGCTCTGGTGTCATTACGAGTGGTGGTGCAGCGACCACACCATCCATTTCACCGAACAAGTCCATCATACCAAGTTCATTGTTTTGGCGGTCTTGTTCAGATGCTTGTACCGCATTTGGTAACTGGCTCATTAACGCACCGCGAATCTCGAAAGCGGCGTCTGCTGGCAAGTCAGGTCGTAGGGTTGCGGCAAAGTCATCAAAACAGCCTGCGCTCACTAAGGCTTCAAGCGTGCGTTTGTTGACCTTTTTGATATCCACTCGGCGGCAAAAATCGTATAAATCTTTGAATGGCCCATCCGTGCGACGCGCTTCCACGATTGATTCAACCGCGCCTTCACCAACGCCTTTAATTGCACCAAGCCCATAAATAATATTAGTCGGGGTATCAGCAACGAAATGCCATTCACTACGGTTCACCGATGGATTTACTACGGTCAAATCAAAGTTTTCGCGGCAGTCGTTGATAAAGAATACAACGTTATCAGTGTTGTTCATATCAGACGTCAATACCGCTGCCATAAATTCAGCAGGATAGTACTGTTTTAGATAAGCGGTTTGATAAGCCAAAACGCCATAAGCAGCCGAATGTGAGCGGTTAAAACCATACCCAGCAAACTTTTCCATTAAGTCAAAGACGCCACCTGAAGTGACTTCATCGATACCTTGTGAGGTTGAACCAGTAATAAAGATATCGCGCTGTTTGGCCATCTCTTCGGGTTTCTTTTTACCCATGGCACGACGCAGCATATCAGCACCGCCTAAACTATAGCCTGCCATTACCTGCGAGATCTGCATGACCTGCTCTTGATAGACAATAACGCCGTTGGTGTTCTCCAAAATTGGCTCAAGATTGGGATGATCGTAGATGACTTCTTCGCGACCGTGTTTACGGTCGATGTACATCTCTACCATGCCAGCGTCCAGTGGGCCTGGACGATATAGCGCGCACATGGCGATGACATCTTCGATGTTAGTTGGTTGCAATTTGGCCAAATACTTTTTCATGCCCATGCTTTCTAACTGAAAGACCGCCGTGGTTTTGGCATCTTGCAATAGCTTATAGGCTTTGACATCATCTAAAGGCAAGTCTTCTAATACCAAGGCAGCGACGCCTTCTTTGGCACGGCGCAGATTGATGTTTTCAACGGCTGCGTTAATGACAGTTAAGTTACGCAAACCCAAAAAGTCAAACTTCACCAGTCCTACGGCTTCGACATCGTCTTTATCAAACTGGCTGACACGGTGCCCTTCATCATCACAATAAATAGCGCTAAAATCGGTGATCTTATGCGGCGCAATCAGAACGCCACCAGCATGTTTACCAACATTTCGGCAGACGCCTTCAAGCTTAATTGCCATCTCCCAAATCTCGATGGCATCCTCATAATCCATATTGTCAGGATTGGAAATCAAGTCCTTAAGTTGCGGCTCTTGCTCAAGCGCTTGGCTGAGGGTGATACCGGGCGTTTTGGGAATGAGCTTAGACAGCTTGCTGGCAAGAAAGTACGATTTGCTTTGTACACGCGCAACATCACGCACCACTGCTTTTGCTGCCATGGTACCAAAGGTAATGATTTGCGAGACCGCTTCACGCCCATACGTTTGCGCCACATAGTCAATAACACGGTCGCGACCTTCGATACAAAAGTCAATATCAAAGTCGGGCATGGATACACGCTCAGGGTTCAAGAAGCGCTCAAATAATAGATCGTAATGGATTGGGTCAAGGTCGGTAATGTTTAGTGCATATGCGACCAGTGAACCTGCACCAGAACCACGACCCGGTCCAACAGGCACGCCATTGGCTTTTGCCCAGCGGATAAAGTCCATCACGATTAGGAAGTAACCAGGGAAGCCCATGGATAAGATAACGTCAAGCTCGTACTCTAAACGCTCATCATATTTTTGACGAATGATAGGCCAGTTATCACTGCGAGCCTCAACCGGAAAGAGTTTGTTTAAGCGATTATCAAGACCGCGCTGCGACTCTGCCCGAAAAAACGATTCAATTGTCTCGCCCTCAGGCACTGGGAAGTCAGGAAGTACATTAATGCCCAGCGTCAAGGTCACATTACAGCGTGTTGCTAAGCGTAAGGTATTATCAACCACTTGCGGAATATCGGCAAACAATTGCGCCATTTGGTCTTGGGTTTTTAGATATTGTTCGTCTGAATAGGTTTGCGGGCGATTTGGATCAGCTAAGACATAAGAGCCTGCGATACAAACACGGGCTTCATGGGCATCAAAATCGTCTTGCTCCAAGAAACGCACGTCATTATGCGCAATAATAGGAATACTGTGTTTGGCACCTGAATGAATCGCCGCTTTAATAAAGGCATCTTCGCCTGAGCGATTGGTACGTTTGATTGCAAAGTATAAGCGATCGTCAAATTGCGCTTGCCACTCAGCAAGCAGCTCATCGGCTTTTTCTGGCATAGAGCCGACCAGCGCTTGACCAACATCTGACTTTTCAGTGAATAACACAATCACACCTGCCGCGTGTTCTAAGATATGACGACGCTTAATGACGGGCGTGCCATGATTGACAGGATCAGCGCGGCCTTCGGTAAATCCAAGCGAGACGATACGAGTAATGTTTTGATAACCCTCGTTATTCATTGCCAGTAAGGTGAGGCGCGTGTCTTCATTATCCATGATGACTTCACTGCCGATAATCGGCTTAATACCTGCGCCTAGGCAGGCTCGATAGAACTTCACTGTCGCATAAAGGTTAGACAAATCCGTTAATGCAATCGCGCGCTGATTATCAGCTGCCGCCGCTTTGATGAGCGGCTTGATGCGCACAATAGAATCAGTGATTGAATATTCGCTGTGAATGCCAAGGTGTACAAATGCCATAGAGGACTCTTACGGATGCGGTCAGAAAGTGGTTGATAATGAAATAAATTCAATTTTATCAATATTTTAAGCTAGTAATGAGGGACAAAAAATACAGTGAAAGTCGTATTTATTCGTTTTGAATTAGGATGTTAATAATACCATTATTTGCCAATGACAACTACTGGTTGACAGGGTTTAATCTGGACAAAGTAAATTAGGATGTCAGGGAATCAAGGTGAAAGGCACGATGAAAAAGCCCTCTACATTATAAAATATAGAGGGCTAAATGTATTATTAAAAACTAGCGCTACTACAAACCCAAATCAATAACCAACCACGGCGGCATCGACAATACGGGGATCAGAAGAGCCATACACGCCATCTGGAGTAACCATAATCGATTGGGTTGAACCCATCGTCGCTTGCGGACTGACGGTATGTCCCATGGATTCCAGTTTTTTGATGGTGTCTACATTAAGTGCTTTTTCGATACGAATTTCGTCCGGTAACCACTGGTCATGAATACGCGGTGCATGAGTGGCCTCAGCGATATTCATGTCATGGTCGATGACATTGGATATGACTTGCAGAACGGTCGTAATGATTCGGCTACCACCAGGGCTGCCTGTGACAATATAAGGCTTATTGTCTTTGAAGACCAGCGTCGGACTCATAGAGGAGAGCGGGCGCTTATTGGCTTCGACGGCATTTGCTTCGCCGCCTAACAATCCATAACCATTCGGCACGCCCGGTTTGGCAGAAAAGTCATCCATTTCATTGTTGAGTAAAATACCTGTGCCGTCAGCGACCAAGCCAGTACCGTAAGAGAAGTTTAGGGTATAAGTATTGGCGATCGCATTGCCGTCTTTATCAACGACAGAGAAATGCGTGGTTTGATCACTCTCATAGGGAAGGGGATTATTGGCTTTAATGGTGGACGCTGGCGTGGCTTTATTCGGATCAATCAAACCGCGTAGCTTATCAGCATAAGCCTGTGAGGTTAAACCACTTGACGGTACATCGATAAAGTCAGAGTCGCCCAAGTACTCAGCGCGGTCAGCATATGCCAACTGCATGGCCTCAGCCATCAAGTGAATGGTTTGAGCGCTATTTTGTCCATAATCTTTTAGCGGGTAGCCTTCTAAGATATTTAAGATTTGAATGATGTGAATACCACCTGAAGATGGCGGCGGCATAGAAACGATTTCATAACCACGGTAGTCACCTTTGACTGGCACGCGATCGATGGCTTCATAGTTGGCAAAATCCTCCAAGCTCATGATACCGCCAGCATCATTGACGGCTTTTACCAATTTGCGAGCAGTGTCACCTTTATAGAATCCATCCGCGCCTTGCGTGGCAATCAGTTTCAATGAGCGGGCAAGCTCAGGCTGCTTTAGGCGTTCACCGGGCTGATAAGTGCTGCCATCGGCTTTAAAAAATATTTTTTTGGTGCTTGGCCATTTTTGTAAGCGATCGCTTAAGGCTTCTAGTGATTCAGACAAGCCCGCCGTTACCTC
The DNA here is from genome assembly GCA_963744895.1 of uncultured Gammaproteobacteria bacterium. Lineage (GTDB taxonomy): Bacteria > Pseudomonadota > Gammaproteobacteria > Pseudomonadales > Moraxellaceae > Psychrobacter. Next base: position 279,525 of record CAVUUW010000002.1, on the reverse strand, counting down.
AATACCATCTTCTGCTAACGCAATCGCTGGCGCCATGACTTGCTCACGGCTCATCGTGCCATGCTCCTCAAGCGCTTTGAGTAATCCCGCGACTGTACCCGGCACACCAACGGCCAGACCATGATAGCGGGACAAGTCACTAACGGCATTACCCTCGCTATCAAGATACATATCACGAGAGGCGCTTCTTGGTGCTTTTTCGCGATAATCAAGCGCCACCGTTTTGCCTTGTTTGGCATCATAAATCATCATAAAGCCGCCGCCACCAATGTTGCCTGCGCGTGGTAAAGTCACGGCGAGCGCAAAGCCAACAGCGACTCCAGCATCAACCGCATTACCGCCATCTTTCAAAATCTGAAGTCCAATATCAGACGCAAGCTTTTCTTGTGTGGCAACCATACCGTTTTTTGCCCATACCGGATGATGAATGGCATCTGCAGAATAGATGGCCTGATCGGTTTTGGCTTTGTTAGTCGTTGGTGTAATACGATTGGTTTTTGCTCGGGTAATGCGCTGGTTTTCAGTCAAGACCATCGGTGCGTTGGTCACAATTGGCAGATTGATCGCGCTGGTATTAAGTGAAGTCGTACTCACCGCGCCATTGTTGACTGAGTCCGTGGTTTCAAGCGCATGAGCGGACACGGATAGAAATAGGGCGCTACTGATAAGTAAGTTAATTGTTTTGAAGGATGTTTTTGGTTTTGATTTACTCGGCTGAGTGGCAGTATGACGGTCAGAGAAGAGTGGCGACATCGCAAAATCCTTTTTATATAAGTAGAAAATCAGGCTTGTAAGTTTCAAGAAACAATTGAGACACATGAATAGTAACGAAAATATTGATGGGTAGAAAGTTGTTTATTAACTTTCCTTTTTCACTATTATTTTTACTCCAAAATGGGATATAGCATTTACATAACTACTAAAAAGCTTAGTTTGATGTTTTTATTAAGAATAATTCATAAATATATAAAAATTTTCTTTAAAAGCAAACGCTAATATTACTAAAGTGTAACGTTTCGTGTTATAAATATACAAAATAATAGGCATCTATTATCGACTGTTTATCTGAATAGAAGGATTTTTATGTCATCAACTCATCGCAATAATTTCAATCAACAACATGGCCCTAAAACGGTGTTGCATTATTCATCTGTCCATAACGAAAACAGTCATAATAATCAATTGCAAAAACTAACGTCTATCGCTCGCTGCGCACTACTTTTCGGTAGTACGTCACTACTACTTGCTGGGTGTCAATCAAGTCCAACTGCCTCATCTGCTACCGTTTCAAATACTATGCTGGATTTTAGTGTTGCTGACCCTGCGCAAAACCAAGCACAGGGTCGCGCATTTAATGCCAGTTTAAACGCAAAGTCTGCGCGCTATGAGCAATTATTTGATGAAGACAAATACCCTAATACCGAAAATCAAGCCAAATCGCACTTGTTGACCGCTATTCGTCAACATTTAGCCACAGAGCATGTCGCTGTTGCGCAAGCCAATTATCATGCTGTCCCTTTTATTGATCTAGACAGTATTGACGCAGGTTCTAGTAGTTTGCTCAGAACAATCATAGAAACCTATGCGTATCAGTCCGGTTTAGAAAGTAGTGATGATGAAAGCAGCTATGATGAAAGCGACTATAACGAAAGCGATTATGATGAAAGTGCATCTGAATCTATGATCGAGGATGATAGCGTCACAGAGGCAGCATACGAGGATCAAGAGGCGTATGAATTAGCAGAGAATGAGGCAATAGAGACGGTGTTAGAAGAGGCGGGTGAAAATGATGAGTCAATGTATGGCGGTGATGACGACTACGATGACGAGGAGGATAGCGATGATAACTACAGACGAAATCGTATTCTTTCGGGTATGTCGGGCTTGAAGTCAAAAGGTTTATTGGAAAATTACGAAGCTATGCAAAAGGCAAAACAACAGCCAAAGACGATGAACGAAGCGTACGAGCCTACAGCAGTAGTTGGGCAGATGCTAAATATGTTACATCATACGCCTGAACAAATAGCAGCCTCAAACGCTTACCAATACAAAAACTTAACGTTCAATAGTGTAAGTCACTATTTGCCCGAAAAACGCCAACTACAAAGCGTCTACAGCTACGACTATGTGACGCCAACAATTGGTGCATCGGTACAGATACCACTGGCGTTCGATTTTAATAAAAGCAGTATCACAGTCGATCCATCGGCAATTATGCCAATCGTCGCACTCGCCAAGCCTGAATATGCTCCGCTACCGAATCAGATGACTTCACATACTGTAAGTTTTGGTTTACCCGATGCTATCACGTCGCAATTACCGCCAGCAGTGCTTTATGATGCGGCAATCTCGGCCATACAGAACAGTATGTCAGAGCTATCACCTGAGCACTTTAGCGCTGTAGACATTCGCCAGGATCGGTTCGCCAAAGAAGTTGGAGCCAGTCGAGCGGTAAAAGTCTATTTTGGCAGTCAGCAAAGCGGTGAGATGATTGGTAAAGTGCTCAAATATATGACGCAATCACTCCAGAGTTATGTTGATACCAACCCAGATAAGTACCCTGATGGCGCTATGCTAAAAGCCGCGCTTGATAAGGTAGCACTATACAATAAAGGCTATCAAAGTAAAGATGTGGGTGCATTACTCCAGATTATTGAAGCCATCGGACCACTCTCTTTTAATCAGATCAACTATTATTATTTAGACAGCTCAGATCGTCTGCTTGCTAAGCAGCAACGAATGAACATTGGTGGTGATCTGTTGGGTTCTACCACCACGGTACTAAACCAAGTCCGCTATGATAAAGCCAGCTTTAATAAGAATGCATTGACGCTTTTATTGACTGAGTCTTTTGGAGAAAATGCCAAACCTGCTATCGATGGCAATGCTTGGATGGCAGACCAGCGCCAACAAAAAGACAGACTAGCGACGGCGCGTTACGCGCGCTACGATTATAGCGATAGTCGCTTTGATGACAGTGCTGATAGCTTTTATGACAGTGCTGATAGCTTTGATGACAGCGATAACAACTATGATGATGAGCGTTATGGAGATGATACTGACGATAGGATAGAGACGCCGTAGCGCCAACTTGCTTGTAACGTTGTCATATTTAAGCGACTCTTTATTAAGGATAAAACATGAAAATAGTACCTCACACCGTGCAAAATCGTCTTTCGTCATCTATTAAAAGCAGCACTTTTCTTACTAGTGCTTTTTTGACAGGGTCGTTGTTACTGACAGGCTGTCAATCTACCGGTATGAATCAGTCTAGCGCCATGACTGCCAAGCAAACGCCCGCGGCGGCTAAAACGGTATTGGCAGATGCGTTACAAAAACAGCGCCGTCAATCATTTAGCTATCACAGCAATCTTGAGATTAATAATGATCAGCAAACTAAGAAAGCAGACACGAAGGCACTGGTTGCCTCAGATTATATCGATCAATACTGCGAAGACACTCACGACCAAGCGTATGCTGATTTAATCAAGCAAGCAGAAACGCAAAACAAAGATATTTTGAGCAGCACTTATGATGCTCAGCGTATGGCGTTAAAAGACAGTTATCTGGAATGCAGTCAGGCTTATATGGCATGGGTAGACCAGCAGTCTGATAGTGACATTGTGGTGCCGCCACCTTATCAGCAATTATTTGACAATTATGACGACACACCACAGCAGCTCGATGTCAAAAAAGCAAAGTTGCTTGACGCATATTTATTTAAGCCATTGTCTATTAATGCGCAAGGTATCTATCAACCATTGGCGGGTAGGGCAACGATGCTTGCCAGCGTCCAATATCATGCACGCAATCATCAAAGCAATATCAATCAGCCTATTTATGTCGATTTCAAAAACGGCGACATTTATCTATGGGCCGATAATTTTGCCATGTTTAATTCCTCAATGTTAGACGACAAACTTGGCACAAAGTGGCAAAACAAATGGTTAAAAATAGCCATTGATGATGGCACTTTACCCAAAGGTTTTGGTCGTGAGGTGATCAAGACGCATTTTGCGGCACTGGATCAAACGTTTGAAAAAGTTCCCGTCAGCCAGTTCGACTACGTAGCGCCGAATACGTTGGCGTCGCTTTCCCCTAAATTGCCAAAGCAGCAGTTGACTCCAATGCTTGCAAGCGATCAGATTATTCGCCGTGTACAAAGTGCTGAGAGCTATGAGCAGTTCTATCAAGATTATAGCCGTATTTTTTATGACCGTATTAGCAAGCAATACCCTGAGCTGGTCAACGAAAATCAACCTGATGAAGCCAGTGAGACTGCGTCAAATAAGTTTAGCAGTAAGGCATTGGTACAGCAGATACTGGCGATGATGAAAAGTAAGATAGACGATAGTGGCGAGAGTGACACGGACGAAATGACATCGAGCACAACCGTGCAAACGCTTTACGGCTTTGATAAACGCGGTCATCTCAAATGGCAACACATGCGTACTGGGTTACCAAGTAAAGCGAAACCGATGAGCACAGCAAGTGAGAGTGTGATGGTAGATGCTTTACAGCAATATGACGCTATAAGCGCGGCACAGGCCGCGTTTCCGAATTTGCCAAGTGATGTGCAAGTACCAAACGCCAGCAATAGTATCGATGTGAGAAAATATAGCAAAGAGCTGATGCAGTATTACCGTGATGGTAATGGGACCTTTTTGGGTCAGATGGTATTTAGTAGGTTGCCCATGTTTATAGAGGCAGGTGGTATAGAGTCAAATGGCACTGTCGATTAAAGAGAGTGATTAAGAGTTCAATAATACTCACACCCGAATCGTTTATAAAAAAAGTGCACCGTTGATACGATGCACTTTTTTGTATTTATAGACTCAGTCGGATAGGTCACGTAATGTAGTAGAAATGGCCTTGTATCTCTTATTCTGTATTCATTACTTTTTGCCTGTCGTTAACCAGTTAACCAGTTACATGCCTTGGTGCTGTTTGCCATGCATTTTGCGATGGTCTGAACCTTTATGTCCTTTAGCCATTTTTTCTGCTTTCATTTTGGCCAGTTTTTCACGCTGCTGAGGGGTTAATACCTGAGCAATGGCGTGTTGTGTTTGTACACGCTCAATAAAGCGCTGTTTGGTTTTAGCGGCTTGCTGATCGGCCAAACGGTTTACCGCAGCGGTGTTTAGCGTACTAGCATTGGTCAATGCTTGCATCTGCTGATACATTTGTGCACGTTCTGCTTTATTTTTGGTACGGTCAGCTTTATAGTCGCCATGTTTTGCTTCCATGATGGCTTTGATCTGTGCTTGTTGTGTCGCTGTCAGATCCAACTGAGACATTGGTCCTCTCATGCCACCTTTTTTCATGCCATCTTTATGCTGCATTTTGCTAGTCGTTGGTGTCGTATCAGTGGTTGCGTTAACACTGGTACAGGCAGTGACAGTAAAGATGCTAGACATTGCCAAGACTGAACCCAATAGTAATTTTTTCATCATGTTATCCTTGATTGAATACGGCGCGGTCAAACAAACCAATAAAGTCTCGTTTTGCCACACACGGTTTAAGTGTTATAGAAGAGTGCACTACGTACTGCTGATAGTCGCTATATTACGACAGGTAAAAGTTGCGAACATTTATGAAATATTAAGAAAGGTAACGTTTATGGCGTATTAATCAGTACTTGCCTGATAATATGAATAATCAAGCCATAGTCAATTCCCTATAAATCGGATACGGTGTCAGACTGGATTAGTCTACTATTTATAGTACTTTTACTTATCTTCTTAGTATCTAAATTAGTTTGAACCGACTATATGCTTTTCAGTGAAAAGTAATATCGACACATCACGCACAGCTAAAATCAATTTTCTTGCTTGCTGCGTGTGCGCAGATAGAGGCTGCAAAAATTTATTTCAGCCTTGCCGTAGCGCTTTTAAAGTATTTTGAATATAACGCTTAAGGAGATAGGTTTGCCAAATATATTGTTAGGCGATGATGATGAAGAGTTGACCCAATTATTACAAGAATATTTGCATAATCATGGCGTGATCTGCGACTGCGTTCATGATGGTGAAGCGGTCATTCAGACACTCAAAGCTGCCAATGCTGCGAACAACAGTGCCGCGGCTTATGATTTGCTGGTGCTTGATATTATGATGCCAAAGATCGACGGACTGAGTGTGCTGCGTCAATTGCCAAATATCAGCGATATTCCTGTCATTATGCTGACGGCAAAAGGCGAGGAGATTGATCGCATCATTGGCTTGGAACTTGGCGCTGATGATTATATTACCAAACCTTGTAATCCACGCGAGTTGCTGGCGCGCATTAATGCGGTGATCAAACGCACCAATGTAGTGGGAGCCGAACACTCACCGTTACCAGAGAGCCGCTTGCAACTTGATCAAAACCAGCGGGTTTGTCAAATAGATGGCGTCGCGTTACAAGTCACTGGTACAGAGTTCGATCTATTGGTTGCGCTTCTCAAACAAAAAGGCGAGGTAGTGAGTAAGGCGTGGCTGTCAGAGCATGTGTTGCAGCGCGAGTTACAGCCGTTTGATCGCAGTCTCGATGTGCATGTGTCACGCCTGCGCAAAAAACTTCAACCCTTTCACGATGAGCCAATCAAAGCGATTCGTGGCAAAGGCTATCAGCTGGTACTGTGATGAAGGACACCTCAATAAAAAACTTCCCATTTAAGATTCGAATGACACTGTTTTGGCGTTTATTCTTGAGTCTATTATTGACGATTTTGATGACCTCTATTTTGTCCATCATGGTGGAGCGCTGGCTGGTAGAAAAAGCGCTAACGGCGCGCATGGATGTGCAGATAGACAATCTATTGGTTAAGCGGCAAGAGATGGTCGAGGCACTGCAAGTAGGCGATTTTGATGCAGTCAGACAAATGTACTGGGAAGATCGGCGGCTTATGGGCCAAATCAGAGTCTATGATGAGCAAGGTGCTACTATATTTCCGCGATATCGAGACCGCGATGATCAGCGCAAGCAAGAAGAGCAACAACGAGCGAGCGAGCGGCCGTCATCGATTCAGGAGACACAGGTAACTCAAAGAACACAGGCAACATCAATTGAGCCTAGATCCGATACTAAGCAAACGCTTCATCAAGAAAACGATAACACATCTCCTCACAAACCCTCTTTTTTGAGTCGTCTTTTACATCCGGCAATACCGCGTAGCGCGACGCTTGCTGATCCTGAAAACCGCCCTGAATTGGCTGAAACCACCGTTGTTCTACCTGATGCACAGACGGTTATTATCCAGCTTCGTCCACACCTGCGTTTTTCAGAGGTGGTAACGCTACAGCGCGGTAATTTTCCGATACGTCTGTTATTGATTATTGTGTTCAGTATTTTGGTCTGTATTTGGCTCAGTCGTACCTTAACCCAGCGCATTCGCCGCGTACAAAATACCGTACACCGTATGATTGATGGCGATTATCAAGCCAAGCCAAATTTGACCAAGATGGGGGATGACGAGTTAGGGTTACTCGCCAAAGACGTAGCACAGCTCTCCACACGTCTAGCGGAGAGTGAGCTGGCACGCAAGCAGATGCTCAGTGATATCTCGCATGAACTGCGCTCGCCATTGGCACGTCTAGATGTTGCCACTGAATTGACTCGTGATTTTGCACCCAATGCTAATCGTTACCTTGACCGCATTGATAAAGAGTCTGCGCGGATGAATGAGTTGATTGAGCAGATCATTCATATCCAATCTTTGCAGATGCAGCAATATACCATTGATAACTTAGAAAATGGCGTGGTGGATCTTTCTGAGATTATCAGTGATATTGGTCAAGATGTTTGTTTTGAGTTTCAACATAAACAGGTGCGCTGGCAATGGCAGCCATCAGACGTTCTAAAAACAGCGGTGATAGGTAACCAAGAACAGTTACATAGTGCCCTTGAAAACGTCATTCGTAACGCTTTTATGCATACTGCCTCTGACTCGACAGTGATTGCTGAGATTAAAGAAGTGCATATGGATAATAAGATACCTGCCATCCAAATCAGCATAACAGACGAAGGGGGCGGCGTTGCACAGAAGGATGTAGAGCGTATTTTTCAACCGTTTGTCCGTCTGGATTCTGCTCGCCATCGCGAAACTGGTGGGTATGGGTTGGGGTTGGCAATCGTCCATGCCGTGATCATGGCGCACAAAGGGCATATCAATGCTTATAATCGACAGGACGGTATACAAGGGTTGGTGGTGCAGATAGTATTACCAGTTAAATAGTGATACTTATCATGAGAGAAACGCTTAACTTATCGGTAGATATTTTTCATGGATCGACGTCCCATATTCTATAAATATGAAGACAGTCACATTAAAAGAAATTTCAAAATAAAACTCGTACATTGCTACGGATACATTTATGAGGTATATATCCATTTTTTAACATAAATATATCCGTTTAATTGAATATATTAGACGAACGGTATTAAATCTCGGATGAACGGCATTGTTACTCTCTATATATTCGGCAATACTAATATATAGAGAGTGATACATAACTTACAAAATAAAATGTCTTATTTCCTAAACACTAATATCCGTAACATTTAATAAAGGTTTTTATCATTACAAACTCATAATTCGTTTTATTTCGTCATATCGACTCTCTTGCAACATAGATTTTATCTCTGATTTTTCAAATCTGACAAGTCTACAAGGGAGTGAATATCATGAATCGCATCTATAAAGTCATCTGGAATGACGCCTTGAATTGTTTTACCGCAGTCGGTGAATACGCAAAAGGGCGAGGCAAGTCTTCCAAATCTAGCGTTAACGCTAACAGTACTACCTCTAATCTATCCTCTATCAATACATTGCGTATGAGTGCCATAGGGCTCGGGCTTTTGGCTGCGGGTTTTGCTATGCAAACGAATGCGACTGGTATTTATTTTACTGGAGATAATCCAACACCTAAGGTTTATATAAATCCATATGAGACTTTAAACGTAAAAGGCGGTGAAACAGTCACTGGCGATTATCATACTAAGAATATAAGTGTCACAGCAAATAGCCGGGACGACTCACTAACGATAAAACTCGACAAAACTGTCGATTTAGGTGTAGATGGCAGTCTTAAAACTGGCGACACCTTGGTTGATCGTTCAGGTATTAAAATCACAGCGAATAATGCAATCAATAACGTCAAACTCACCAGCCTTGGTTTAAATAACGGACATAACAAAATAATAAATGTAGACGATGGTGATATTACGGCAACCAGTAAAGATGCGGTTAATGGCTCTCAGCTAAACAGCTTAACCAACACAGTCGCAGCCAACAAAACGAAGTATTACAGCGTCAACTCAGATGTCGCTGGTAACGCTAATAATGATGGTGCAACTGGTAGAAACGCAATGGCCATGGGCGGAAATACAACAGCTACTGGTGAACAAGCCATTGCGATTGGTAGCGGTACAACGGGTCAACACACCACAGCAAGTGGAGAGCAATCTATTGCAATTGGTGCAAATGTGGTATCAAAAGGTCATTCATCTATTGCACTAGGCGGTGATGATTTAAACTATGCGTCAAAAGCCAATATTGGAAATAACTCTACCAGTACGATGCTAAACGGTGGCTCCGTTAATACGGTATTTAAGGATTATGCTGGTAAAGATATGGTAGAAGGCAATCAGTTCGATGTGAATACAGAGTCAGGTGGTGCAGCATCGATTGCCATTGGTGTAAAGTCACAGTCTAAAGGGGATCTGTCTACCGCTGTTGGTGTGCATGCCAACTCAGCTGGCACCGCTTCATTAGCCTTTGGTATGGCCGCTTCTGCGACTAAAAAAGGAGCGGTGGCACTTGGTGCAGGTGCCCTGTCTGATGCGCAAGATGGTGTGGCTTTGGGATCAAAATCCGTAGCCAATGTCGCAGGTGGTGCAACAGGTTTTGTGCCAATGGGTGCGCTGTTAGTCGATAAAAACGCGATTATCGCAACGAAAAGCGTCACACTTGGTGCGGTATCAGTTGGTACAGGCGCACAGGGTGGCAATCGTCAAATTGTCAATGTCGCTGCCGGTACAAATGGTAGCGATGCGGTCAACGTGGCTCAGCTAACGGGTCTACAGAATGGTATCAATGCTACGCTGAACCAAGGGATAGATTTTGGCGGTGACAGTGGAAATAAGGTGAATCGTAAGATTGGCGAAAAGCTGTCGATAAAAGGTGGCGAGACAGATGGTACAAAATTAGCCAGCGGTAACAATATCGGTGTAGTGGCTGATGGAGCTGATACCTTAACCATGAAGTTGGCTAAAAATTTAACAGGCCTTACCAGTGTCAGCACAGGCGATACCGTGATGAACATGGGCGGCATCAGCTTCCTCGGCGGTAGTACCGTTAGTCTAAGCAGCACTGGTCTTAACAATGGCGGCAAGCAAATCACCAACGTAGCAAGTGGCGGTACAACCGCAACGAATGCTGCCAATATTGGTGATATAAGCAGCGCAGTCGCCGCCAACAAAACCCAGTACTACAGCGTGAACTCAACAGGTGGTAGCAATGACGACAATCTTGGTGCGACTGGTCAAAACGCGATAGCTATGGGTCGAAACGCTAGTGCAACTGGTGGACAAGCCATTGCCATTGGTAGCGGGGGGAGTGGTCAGCATACTACAGCAAGTGGACAGCAATCCATTGCCATTGGTGCAAACGTCGTCTCTAAAGGCGCATCGTCTATTGCCATTGGTGGTGATGACCTAGATGCTGCTTCTAAAGCCAATATCGATGGCACCTCAGCATCTGCTATCAATGGTGGTGATGTCAACACCACCTTCAAAGCTTATACGGGTCGTGATCTGGTTGAGACCCCTCCTTATATGGTCAATACAGAATCAGGTGGCGCCGCCTCTATAGCAATGGGTGCAAAAGCGCTATCTAAAGGGGCACTGTCTACCGCCATTGGTATACAGTCTTCTTCGGCTGGTGTCGCCTCTTCTGCCTTTGGTATGGGATCTTCAGCAAGCTTAAAAGGTTCAGTGGCGCTAGGTGCAGGTTCAACAACTGCCACGAATGCCACCAGCGAGTCTACCATGACAGTGGGTGGGACTACTTACACCATCGCAGGTCCTGCGACGAGAGCAGGTGATCAAGTCTCTATCGGTTCGGCGGGTGCTGAGCGTCAGATCAAACATGTCGCTGGTGGGGCCATCAGCGCAAGCAGTACGGATGCGGTGAATGGTAGTCAGTTACATGCTACAAACACAGCGGTCAATAACAATACCACGACTATTGGCTCAGGACTTAACTTTGATGGTGACACGGGTGACACTGTTAATCGTCAACTTGGTCAGACACTCACCGTAAAAGGTGGGGCAACCAACCTATCGGACAACAATATCGGCGTGGTTGCTGATGGTACTAATACGTTGACTGTGAAACTGGCAAAAGACTTAACTGGTTTAGACAGTGTTTCTACAGGTAATAGTCTGATAAATACAAACGGCTTGAGCATTGCTAATGGCCCAAAATTCACCGCAACTGGGATTAATGCCAATAATCAACAAATTCAAGGCGTGGCAAGCGGCGGTACGGTAGAATCTAACGCTGCCAATATTGGTGATTTGAATACTGCAATTACTGAAGTATCTACCTTAGGCTTTGGCCTAAAAGCTGCTGATGGTCATACAGTACAAAAACCACTGGGACAAGCAATTGAAGTAGTTGGCTCTAACAATAATATCGGCACGCGAGTGAAAAACGGTAAAATTGAAGTGCAGCTCAATGACAACCTTGACCTTGGTAACAACGGCAGCGTCAGCACAGGCAATATCGTGAATGGCACAAGTGTCAATCGCTTAGGCATCGTCACAGGCGGTCTACTCACAGGCGGCGTCACCACCGTCAGTGGAGCAGGTGTCAGCGTGACCGGCCTCAACCCCTTTCACCCGACCAGTGCCGCCCTAACCAGTGATGGTCTCACTATCCTAAATGGCCCAAGCGTGACCAAATCGGGTGGTATCAATGCAGGTAATAAAAAAGTGGTCAACGTGGCAGATGGTGTGTCAGCAAAAGATGCCGTCAATGTCAGTCAACTCACCAGCGCCTCTGCTGCTGCGCGGACCAAAGTACTTAAAGGCACCAATGTGGCAAGCGTTGATTTCTCAACCAACAGCGTCACCGGTCAAGATATCTACACCGTCAATGCCAATGGTGTCACCGCATCAGCGGGCTCCTCCGCCGTCACCGTCACCGCAGGCGACAAAGATGCAGCCACCAACATGACTGACTACGCTGTAGACTTAAGTGAAGATAGTAAAGCAAGCTTAGTCAAAGCTGACAGTGCCATGCAGAGTGTGGTTACTCAAATCGATGGCACCAAGGTTAAAACACTGGATAAAGCAGATAATACAGCCAATTTTCTCACAGGAGACAACATCGTCTTAACGGCTCAAGATGGCGGTATTAAAGTTTCGACAGCAGAGGATGTGTCCTTCACCAGTGTTACCACAGGCGATACCTTGTTAAATACAGAAGGTCTCAGCTTCCTTGGTGCTAGCAGTGTCAGACTCAGCCAAAGCGGTCTTAATAATGGTGGCAACAAAATCACTGAGGTAGCTGATGGTAAGGACGATACAGATGCCGTTAACATCAGACAGTTGAATGCAACCAACAGTACGCTCGACTTGGGACTGGACTTTACAGGAGATGATACCACTGTTGTCGTCAATCGCAAGTTAGGTCAAACCTTAACAATCCAAGGGGGCGCAACAAATTTAACTAAAAATAATATCGGTATTATCGCTGATGAAAAAGGCAATCTAAACGTTAGATTGGCTGAAGATGTGATGCTTGGTAAAAATGGTAGCGTCAGAATGGAAAACACGGTGCTTAATAACGCAGGTGTCACTATTACTGATGGGCCCAATCAGACTATTACTCTAAGCAACGAAGGGCTTGATAATGGTAACAACAGAATCATCAAGGTTGGTGAAGGGATTGCGCCAAGTGATGCTGTCAACTTTGCACAGCTCACAAAGACCAATAATGAAATTGCCAAAGGTATCAATATTGGTGATGGCAATAGCGCCAACGATCAGCAATTCGCGTTAGGTGATACCATTAATGTCACTGGTGATAGCAATCTGACTACCGTTGCTTCTGCGACTGGTGTCCAAGTGAAGCTTAATAACCAGTTGAATTTGGGAGAAGCGGGTAGTCTGCAAATAGGCAATAGCATCATAAACAGTTCAGGATTTACCTTTGTCGATAATGGTTCAGGTAGAACAGTCATGCTGGGCAGCCTTGGTCTAGATAATGGCGGCAACACTATTCGCAACGTTGGTAAAGGAACATTAAATACTGATGCTGTAAACGTCGAGCAACTAAAAGAAGTAGCGATTGCTTTGGATCAAGGGTGGGGAATCACGGCTCAAGGTGATATCGCCACCATGGTAAAACAAGGGGATGCTGTTGATCTCAGCAGTAGAGATGGCAATATCAAAGTATCTAGGAAATCAGTGAATACTGCAGCTACTCGTGGCGGCAATCCATCACTGCAAGCTGCAGCAATACCGACCAATGCCAATGATATTAACTTTGATTTGAATCCTGATATTACTTTGGACAGTGTAACTACTGGTGATACCACTATGAATGACAATGGACTAACGATTGCAGGTGGTCCAAGCATCACAAAAATTGGTATCGACGCTGCTGATAACAAGATCACCAACGTCAGAAATGGTGAAGTCACCGTAGAGAGCCAAGATGCTATCAACGGCAGCCAGCTTTATGCACAAGGCAGTGGTATCAGTAGTATTATCGGTGGTGCCACCGTCTACAATCCGGTAGATGGTACTTTTACCAACAGTAATATCGGTGGAACTGGTCAAGGCAATATTGATGGTGCAATTGCCTCTATTAGACAAGGCACGGTTGCAATTAATGAAAATGTGCAAACCAATACCACAAACATTACTACCAACACCACCAACATCGCAACGAATACCAGCAATATCGCCACCAATGTAACGAACATCAAGGCCAATAAAGATAGGCTAGATGTAGGACTTAAATTTGGTGCAGATAGTGGTGCTAACATCAACAAGTCAGTCGGGGATAGTAGTGTTCTCAGCTTCACAGGTGGTAACAACATAACAACCACCGCAGCGGGCAGTAGTATCAAGTTTGATTTAAACGGTAACATCAATGTCGATAGCGTTACGACTGGCAAAACCACCCTTAATAATAACGGGGTGACCATTGCTGATGGTCCTAGTATGACGGTAAGTGGTATCAATGCTGCTAGCAACAAGATTACGAATGTTGCTGATGGCGTGGCACCTCGAGATGCTGTGAACTTTGGACAGCTAGATGCGGTCAATAAACGACTTGGTGATAACATGAATCAGTTAGGATATAAGATTAATGAAGTCGAAGACGATGCCAATGCTGGTATCTCAGCGGCCATGGCGATGTCCTCGTTACCGCAAGCCTATATCGTTGGTAAGTCAATGATTGGTGGTGGTGTGGGTACATACAATGGAGAAAGTGCCGTGGCTATCGGTTTTTCTAAATTATCCAATGACGGCCGTTGGGTTATGAAGCTAAATGGTACGGCAGATACCCAAGGTAATGCGGGCGCTTCGATTGGCGCAGGCTTCCACTTTGATTAATTAAACAAGCAAAGCCAAGTTTTAAGACTGTCGATAAAATATAAAAAAGCAAGACACGGGTGGTCTTGCTTTTTTGTGAGCGATATCAGAGTTCTACAAGAGCGCGTATAGAGAATAAAGGTAATAAATCACTCAGTTTTTATTTGTCAAATGACTAAATAAAATCTTATAAAGGTTTGTTTTTAAGAGTATTCTAATAACTATTATGATACCAAATCTCTCTACTCGTCCGGTCACTGCTTGGGTCACCATGTTAGTTGTTACATTGCATGGCGCTATCGCGTGGGCAATGGTATCTATGGAGACTCCAGCACCAGTAATAACCAAAAACAGCCCTAAGGTTATTCATTTAGAGTTGATAACACCCTCATCAATGCCCAAAAAAAAACCCTCATCTACACCCAGCCTCCCTAATGAGCAGAAGATCGAGCCTTTCATCGAAATTCCCTCACCGTCCAATCTCCAACAGACAAAACGCATAGAAAAACCTGAAACCACTCAGCTATTGCCAGAAGTGGTCGATCCTTTGAAAGCAGAAGCAGAACAGAAGCATTCAAACCGGATTAAAAGTAATACAGTGGTTAAGCAAAACGCAAATCTGGAAAATGAGCCTGAAAATCCTTCATCAGAGCAAAGTTTGACAATCGTAGAATCAAAGAAAATAGTAAATAGATCTGACAAAGAAAAAGAGACAGAAGATGATCTATCCGCAATGATTCGTGCCGTGACAGCGCAGTTTAATCGCGAGCGCGCTAAGCAGCAGCAAGCAGCTAAAAATCAAGCCAATAGAAAACTAATAGAGAAAGAACAGTGGCGCATACAAGCCGCCAATGAAGAAATTAGTAAGATGCTGACCTTAGCGGCTGAGCAAGCCAAAAAACAAACCGCCGATAAGATGGCTTTAGATGATAACGTTGATAAAAAAGAAGAAGAGACCGCTTTTTTGGCAAATGATGGCAGTTGGATGGAGGCGCACGAACCCATCACCAGTATTCCAGCGCTTGTATGGCGCAGTATTAATAAGGATTTAGGGGATATCTTCATCGTTATATTAGAATTGCATGTCAACACAGAAGGATATGTTACCGAGGTGCAGCTACTTGAGCCATCGGGCAGCCCCATTATCGATGCCATCGCAACCACGCAAGTAAGGGGCGGGCAACTCAATCCGTTCATACAAAATGGCGCTGCAGTAGACGCCATTGTGCCGATGTCACTGGCTTATGAGAGACCTTAACGTTAGATAGTTTTGAGGTTATCAAGATGCGACCAAACAAAAAGGTGGTGACAGATTGTTAGCTGATCACCACCTTTTATAAGTTAATTTAATGATATCTAAAAGGCTCGTTCAAAAAACCACCATAGTGCCACCAAAACACTGATTAGCGATCCTATATAAAATATGATGTACTTATAAAATTGCGTATGACGTAGCAGCAGCGCGATTGGGAACACCAGTAAGATAAAGACCAGCTGTCCCAATTCAATACCTACATTGAAACTCAGTAAGGCTAGGACGCGTTCGCTTGTGGCGAGTGGCAAATCAACCAGTACATTGGCAAAGCCAAAACCGTGAATAAGTCCAAAAAAGAAAGCCAAGTAGATGGCACGTACCCGTAGCATTGGCACTAAATTATTCAGGGCAGCAAAAGCGATAGAAAGCGCAATGACAGATTCAATAAAGCGCGCCGGTATACTGACGATTTGTAGCGCTGCTAAGGTTAACGTAATTGAATGCGCCAATGTAAAAGAGGTGGCAATCCAAAAAACCTCAAGCAGTGCTGCTTTTGGATTGGAGACAGCGACCAGTTGTTTTTGTTTGCGCATGTATACTGCAGGAATGAGCAAGACAAACAAGAATAGTAGATGATCCCAACCAATTAGCAAATGATGAATACCGCTTTTAAGAAAGTTGGTCGCTATAGATAGCCACCCAGCGCTCGCTTCTGTCCCCAACGGAGTTTTACCAACGGCCAATACTTGTAACGGCCTGCCCTCATTGGCTTGCGTCAGAATCAAGCGATGATTGGCATCAATACCTGCTAGGATTTGATAATCAAGATTATCAATCGGCTGCTCACAGCTTAGAGTAAAATTGGTATATAAGTAATTAAAGCCGCCGCGCGTGTTGATTGCCAGCGGTTCAAATCCTGCTACTTCACAATTTTGTGCTGCGTTGTCTAGCTTTACCTTGGACGTTACCAGCTGTTCTATTAATGGCGTTTGTGACTTCACTTCTGCCCAGCTAACTTGCTGGTCGCGGTTGGGATCTATATCTATCAGCAACGCCAAATCGCGGAGTGATAATTCATATTCAGCATTATATACAGCGCTTGCTGCACCCTCACTGTTATCTTTAGTTAGGTTTAAGTAGGCGGTACTGGCTTCATGCGCTTGTACTAAAGTGCAAGTCAGCAATAACATTAGCAGCGTCAAGTAACGGTAGGTATGACGGCAGATGAGTCTACTAAGTGCGCTCATAAAGCTTCATCCTTGTGCTGATTTTGCGTACCTGAATACGCGGATGTGCTAATCGTAGTGCGAGCAACTTGAGTGGAGCCTTGATTAGAGGAGTTTTGATTAGGGTTATCTTGACAATGTAGACAGTCACTAATTTTACCTACCTGCAAATCCCGCTCTAGTGCTGGATACTCAAACTGCGTGTATGCTATAAATTGACGGACAATCTCGATGTCTTTTTGGCTATTGGCTTTGAGCGCCGCTGTCGCATAGAGCACGACATCAGCCGTTTCGCGCTGCTGTTGCCAGTTTTTTTGAGCCAGTTGTAGCGCTGAGTCAACTTGATTGGCAAGCAAGGCATAGCTGGCTTGTTCGCGCATGTGCGCGTTTTCTTGGCGTATTTGCCACACCTCAATGCGCTCTTTCATCAAAGCTAAGTTTTGCTTGGCTTTAGGGTCGCCTAGCTTCATTTGAGCCTCGATAAGACGTAGTAATAAGGCGTCTTTATCCGTATGATCTTGCAGCAAATCGCGAACCTGTTCATATTGACCAGTACTCAGTAGCCAATCTGCTCGCGCCATGAGGGCAGGTACTGTCTGATCATCCATGACATTGAATACTTGATTGGCAAGCGTGGCGTCTTGGCTACGTAATGCGGCATCTGCCTGAATCAAATAAATCCAGCGTGCCGTTGATGGATCTAATCCAGGAGCAATGGCTGCCAGCCCACTGAGTGTTTGTTTTACGGACGTTAGCTCGCCAGTCATGCTCTGTATTTGCGCTTCGCAGGCCAATTCGTAAACACGCAATGCAGGGTCTTTAAGTTTTTCGCAGTAGCTCATGGCATCGCTAAACTGGCCTTGAGCGACCAATAAGGAGGAGAGGGTTAGTAGGGCATCTGGATGCGCTGGGTCCTGACTTAGTATCTGTGTTAGTAGCGCTTTTGCTTCAGTGAATTTGTGGTCCGATTGCAGCGCTCGTGCTTTTAGCATCAGGATTTCTGTACTTTGATCAGTGGTCTGATCAAGTTGCGCGCGCGCTTGTCCTAAAGCACGTGGGTCACCTTGTAGATAAGCCCGCTCTAATAATTGACCAGTTTCTTCCAAATTCGTTGTGTTTGTTTCAGATACGAAGTCAGCGGCGCTTAGATAGCGCGGCGGCGGAGAGTCATTGGGCAAGGTTTCGAGGATTTGTTGATCGTCTGTCGGTACAAAAGAAGCCGCATGAACAAGTTGGCTACTGATAAATAGTAATAATAACAATTCGATAGGAAACTTAATCCAGCGCATAAGTTATCTCACTTAGAATATAAAGAAGCACCCAATCAGTAGACTGACTCGGTGCTGGATTTATCTCACATTATATTAAAGTGAGGCATTGGCATTTTTCACTACAACAGGTTCTGCCAAGTTTGCCTCAGGCAGTATAATTCGATCGATGTCTTGAGGCTCATCGGTATCGACATTGTTGCTAGCGTCAATCACATCAGACGTTCTGTCAGCAGCAGCTTGAGCTTTTGCTTGATCTAATGCAACATCGTTATCGATTGGACTGGACGAGCTATTATCATTGTCATTGAAACAACCAGAAAGCGCAGCTGATCCAGTGATCAATACGGCTAATATTATATAGCGCATAGTATTTCTCCTTGGGTTAGAGTCAGCTTATCGGCTACCTGGGGTAGGGGTCGTTAGATAAGGAAATACTGAGTCAAACTCGTTGGCAGGCTTGAGTGCACCATCGGTGAACAAGGCTTTGCCAGCTTTGGCATCAGCCGGTACACAAGTAACAGCAGGAGGTAGACCTGCATGACATAAGGCGCCCATCGATACTCTTAACGCAATATCAGTGACATCATCACCAGGACGTCTGCCATTTGGAAATCCTGCTGTATCTTTAGCATTTGCACTAGGACGACCGTCATTTTGACCAGGAATGATACTAATCACACCCAAATCATTTTGATTGGCAGCGGCGACAGCGGGCGTACTTGTATTTAAACGCAACATATCCGCGGGTACTTGGTTGGTATTGTTAGGTTTGTTAATACCCGGAACACCAGTCAAAAATGCGGTCACTAGATCTTGACGAGGGAAGTTCGTTGGTGCTGGAGCTTGCGGATACAAGGTTTGAATCAATGCTGGAAGCGTTGGATAAAAGACATAAGGCGCAAATTTGGCAACATCGTCTTTTGGTTCTGAGGCGTTAAACTTATCTTTGTCTTTGAGACCGATCACTACTTCGTTGACCAATGGCATGCCAAGTCTTGAAACTTGCGTCCATGCGCCGCCTTTTTTGGCTGTGGTGCTGATGCCAGACGCTGGCGAAGGGTTGACCAAGGTTGCCTGACGGACACTCGCCGTGGTCCAAGCGCCAATCACAGGGTCTGTGCTACTGGCGTTAACCAGACAGGCTTTTGGAACCTCCATTGCAATTGATGTGACATTTTTATCCGCCAATATATTGGTACCACCATTACGTGCACCCAATGGATTTAGATTGACCAAATCAAACACTCTACCCAAATCGATGGCAAAGCCTTCAGCACGCTGACCGACGAAGACTTTACCTTGCCCGCAGCTTCCCAAATTCAGCGGTTTGATAAAGCTTCGCGCATAGGTGGGATAGTCTGCAAACGATTTGGTGCCGATATAATCAAATGGTTTGTTAAAGTTACCTAACGACGTACGCGTGCCACTACGACGATCGCCTTTGACCATTGTGACGTTATAGCTTTCATTCGTTTGTACATTGGCCCCATTTGAGGCATCGCCAGCGTTAGATAAAGGGATGGCGACATTTGGCGTTGATGGATTGCCGTCTGAGTCAATTTCGATACTGTTTAGATTTTGCGTGAAATCAAACTGAAAAGTGATGTCTTCGACTGCATCGCCATTGTTGTCGATGTGAATCTCATAAAGGGCATCTGGGTCTAGAGCGAAATAATTGGGTCCGCCGTAAGCATCTTGCAGCGGTAGATAGTTGGCGATAATCGTGACGTAATCTGCTCGATTACTTTCATAGCTATTAAACATGTAAAAGTCAGAGGCATCGACTTTTGGGGTTTTGGTGATAGAAGGAGCTTCACGGTGACTTGAGGCGACGGCACTTGCGCTCACACACAGGGTCATGGCTGCTATTAGTGCCTTGGTAGTATGTTTCATAAACAATCCTTGTATAGAAACTTTAATTGATAGGGCTTTTTAGAGTCGGTCTTACTTGAACTTATCAGTTAACGAAACAATGTCCTTATTAATTCATTTTTCACTATACACTTAATTGCTGGATTGTGTCTATATTTTTATTTGTCCCAAATCATTGATGTTTATCAATGATTTGGCGCATCTGGTTGCATCATAGGATCGGCATCTGCAAATGCTTTTAGGGTGCGACAATGTGTGTCAATTTCGACGATATCAGGATAAGGACTTAGATCTACTTTGAATCGACGAGCAGAGGAAACCTGCGGAATCAAATAGCAATCTGCAAAGGTTGGTTGATCACCGTAACAGAATTTCCCGCGATTTTTATCTGCTGCCAGACGTTTCTCTAAAGCGTCAAAACCTTCTTTTATCCAGCGGTTACACCATGTGATGACACCGTCCTCGTCTACCGACAACTCATTGCGTAA
This sequence comes from uncultured Gammaproteobacteria bacterium, assembly GCA_963744895.1. GTDB lineage: Bacteria > Pseudomonadota > Gammaproteobacteria > Pseudomonadales > Moraxellaceae > Psychrobacter. Next base: position 258,821 of record CAVUUW010000002.1, on the reverse strand, counting down.
ATACTGTAAAATACGGCGGTTATTGATCGGGTGCATATCACAACCAATTAAGGCGCTGAGCGCGCGTACCTGCGCACGACCTGCTGGATCCTTGGGCAATAAAGGGTTTTTAGGGTGGACTTCCTCCAACCACTCCAAGATCGCTGGGCTTTGATAGAGCAGCAGATCATCAGCTTGCAGAACAGGCACCAGTCCTTGTGGATTGATCGATTGAAACGCATTTTCTAGCTGCTCATCTTTTGCCAAATTGACCGCAATATCGTCATAATCTAACGCTTTTAAGTTCAACGCGATACGAGTACGATAAGAGGTACTGCTACGAAAGTAACCATAAAGTGTCATCATCATTCATTCCTTTTGTGATGTGGTCTATAAAATAAGCCGTTATAATAAGAAGCGAGCCAAGTTAAGCTTTTATTAGATTGATATTAAATTCATTGAGAAAATCATTCATTGCATAAATCATTTATCGAGCAAAGCATGCCAGAAGTTGACAACCTTATAGACAATCCCATTGCCGCCAATAAAAGTCAAAGTGGTGTTCAATCTCTTGAGATCGGACTGTCCATGTTGAATGTCCTAGTCGATCATAACGAACCTATGATGTTGAAGGATATTGCTCAAGTCATGCAAATGCATCCCGCCAAGTGCCATCGTTATCTGGTCAGCCTTATCCGTAAAAACTACGCACGTAAGCTCGATGATGGTCGCTATGGATTGGGCGATAGAGTCAATACGCTGGCAGCATTGGGGCACGCAGGATACAGTCACAACAATATATTGGAGCGGCTAGCGCACATCGCCAGTGAGATCAAAGACAGCTTAAACTGTGCGGTACAAATCGCTAAATGGTTCAATGAAGGGCCTATTATTATTCAATCGGTTGAGCCAGATAGCCCTATTAGTATCATTACCCGTATCGGCTCACGTATGCCGCTGACGACTTCGGCGACAGGGCAGCTGTTTGCCAGTTATCAACCCGACGCTGTTATTGAGCCTTTAGTCATGACTGAATGGCACCATGAACAAGAATCGGACGATGCAACAACCGCGCACAAATGGCAGCATTTTACCCAACTGCAAGCCAAGATTCGTACTCAAGGCTATGCAACCGTCACAGGCGATATGTTGATGGGTATTAACGCCATTACTATTCCGGTTATCCTGCCGACAAGTAGCCATTTAAAAAGCCCACATTCAGCAGCGCCTATCAATAAAAAGTCTTTTGATAAAAACTTGCCTTTAGAATATGCCATTACGGTTATCGGAACGACCGCGCAATTGCCAATGAGTGAACAACATAACGTGGTCGAAAAAATATTAGCGATTGCCCAGCGTCATCAAATTGCATAGCCATTTTTTAACATTGGGCTGCTTATGTCACGGTCTGAATCATTTAAACAGCGCAGGCCGTACTGGCGGCTTTGGCTTTTTCGTATACACTATCAGCGTCTAGTCCTGAGGCTTTTACTTCGTCTAAATACGCCTGCGAGCCTTCCATTAATGGACCTTTCCAATCTGGATCATTAAGCGGGTCAGGAATATCAATCATGATATCGCCTTTTTCTTTAGCCGCTGCCATGGCTTTGTCATTACTCACATCAAATACTTTGGCGATACGCGTTGCCATCGCTGCGCCTGAATTGTCATCAATGACTTTTTTTAGATCGTCTGGCAGCTTCTCATACTTGTCTTTATTCATGCTGATAACAAAGGTGGAGTTGTAAAAAGGAATGTTGGTATGAGTATTGATCAACTCTTCCAATCGAAAGGCTTGAATCGGTTGCCACGTAAAGCTGAGTCCATCAATGACGCCGCGTTGCAGCGCAGTATAAGTATCACTGGCAGGCATGCCAACGGGCGCCGCGCCAGTTGCTTCGATGATGTGGCTGGCAACGGCAGAAGGTTGACGTATACGCAGGCCTTTCATATCTGCTGGCGTACGTATCGGCTTGTCTACTGTATGAAGTGCGCCTTGTCCCGTGCCGATAAGCGCAAGCAAATGCGTATCTTCGTACTCGCTGGCAATAACGCCCTCATCATAAAGCTTATGCAAGATACAGCTCTGCTGCTGAGCGGTATTGGTAATGCCAGGAAGCTCTACAATTTGTGTTAAAGGAAATCGTCCTGCGGTATAGCCTTGCGCTTGCATACCAATGTCAACGATGCCTTTAGCGGTAGCATCATAAGTAGCACCGGGTTTGCTTAGGGTGGCAGAAGGGTAGATCTCAACCTTGATACGTCCGTTTGAGTCGGCTTCGATTTTCTTTGCCCACGGCTCTAATGCCTCGGTGTTTATATTGTCACCAGCCGTCATAAAGTGTGAAAATCTCAATATCGTCACATCATCTGCGCCTGTAGCCGTACTACTGGCGCTCTGTTTATTATCGGCACAACCAGCCACCGTCATTAAGGTGGCTACTAGAATGCCTAAATAGGTTTTTGTTTTCATCATTGAATCCTTTCATGATGGAGTAGGGTTGGCAGAGTGCACTTACTCACCGATAGGGGCGATCTCTTTTGCCTCGCTAAGCTCTTCACTGTGCAAAAACTGTGTATGGGCAGGCGCGCGTTTGGTGCGTGACCATTCCTCTAACATGTCGTGTTTGATGGCGTCTGTGATCATAGAGACTTTTTCTTCTGACGTGACATCATCGTAGGTCAGCTCTAAGCGATGGCCGTTTGGATCAAAGAAATAAATAGAATGGAAGATACCGTGATTGGTCACGCCAATCACATCGATACCTGATTCTTCTAAATGTGCTTTGGCAACCAGCAGCTCCTCACGGTCTTTTACCTTAAGTGCCAAGTGCTGTACCCAATTTGGGGTATTGGGGTCAAAGCCCATTTCGGGTTGGTTGGGCACTTCAAAGAATGCCAGTACATTGCCATTACCTGCATCTAAAAAAATGTGCATGTATGGGTCAAAGGCTTTAGTCGACGGTACGTGATCTTCGGCAAAGGCTAAGATAAAGTCCATATTTAAGTGTTTTTGATACCACTCAACCGTTTCTTTGGCGTCTTTGCAGCGGTAAGCCACATGATGAATTTTTTCGATTTTAAAGCTCATATCAAACTCCTTTTGATAAGGCATAGCGTGAATATTAAGAGAAATGGTGCTAGTACTCACAGACCAAATGTCATTGTTCTAACCGCTCAAAGTACTAGCCGCTCAAATCTATTTTCTCTACGCCTTTTTTCTGTTCTATTACTATTCGTTAAAGTCAAAGTTAATCGCAGGCAATACTTTACCGCGCACTTCACCAAAGCCGACACGAATGCCGTCTTTTTCGCTATAGCCTTTCATAATGACCGTGTCACCATCTTCGATAAAGCTGCGCGTCGCGCCGCCGTCAAGCGTGACAGGTTTGGTTGCGTTCCAAGCAATCTCCAGCATTGAGCCATAGGAGTCGGGCGTTGATCCTGAAATAGTACCTGATCCCATCATGTCGCCGACCTCTACTTTACAGCCTGTAATGGTGTGGTGAGTCAGCTGCTGCGCCATAGACCAATACATGTATTTGAAATTGGTCTCACAAATAACCGTGGCGCTGTCCGCATTTTTTGGTAGCAGTTCAACTGATAAGTTGATATCAAAGCTATTATCGCTGTCTGCTTCATTGAGATAAGCAAGCGGCTTTGGCTCTTGAGTTGGGCAAGCCGTTTTAAATGGTGCCAATGCGTCCATGGTCACAATCCAAGGCGACACTTCGGAGGCAAATGTTTTGGCATTGAATGGACCTAAAGGCACGTATTCCCATTTTTGTATGTCACGCGCTGACCAGTCGTTGAGCAACACCATGCCAAAGATATGATCAAACGCCTCGTCTACTGCAATTGGTTGACCGATTTTATTGCCTTTACCGACGACAAAAGCAGTTTCAAGCTCAAAATCCAAACGTTTACAGGCAGAAAAAATAGGACGGTCATCCGCATTTGGCTTTAGCTGACCAGATGGGCGCACGACATCCGTACCACTCACGATCACTGTGCTGGCGCGTCCATTATAGCCAACAGGCATCTCAGTCCAGTTAGGGAGCAGCGCGTTGTTAGGATCACGGAACATCGTGCCGACGTTGGTGGCGTGTTCTTTAGAGGAGTAAAAATCGGTAAAACCCGGTACTTGAACCGGCAGATGCAGGGTAACGTCTGCTTGTTTAAGTAGGGCTTTTTGCTGCAATTCTTGATTATCGCGTAAAGTATCGCTATCACGAGACAGCAACGTCTGAATGGTTTGACGCGCTTGCGTCCAGTTGTTACGGCCAGAATCAATGAAAGCGTTTAGAGTTGGCTGATCAAAATATGAGCCACCCTCTAAGCGTAATAAACCTTCTGCTTCAAGTACAGAGAGATCCAGCACGTGGTCACCAATGGCAACCCCTGCACGGCGTTTGCCATCTTCGGTGTCGCTAAAGATACCATAAGGGAGGTTGTGAATTGAAAAGTCAGAATCGCTCGCAATATCGATAAATGATGTGAGGGCGGTGTCAATCGTTGACATAAGATGCTCCTTGCTAAAAATGAATAATAAGTTACGTTATAATTAATGACTTACGAATAATGTAATTTATAGCAAGGTGGATTGCAAGTTTTTTTATATAGCGAGCACCTATTGTATAGATACAGCCAATCTTAAATACATAGGTATAAATATTATGATGTGCTACTAAGACAGATTTTTCTCGCTTGCTATACCTGCGCAGACAGAGGCTTCGCAAAATTTATCTTAGCAGTACTTTGCTTTTTTATAGCGTATTGACTCCGATTTACGTGAGTTTTGGACGAAAAAAAGGCTAAGCAGTTGCTCAGCCTTTTCATTATATTTGTCGATGTACCAAATCTTATTGATTGCTACGCGATTCAATGCAATAGCGGGTTTAATCAGTCTTTTAAAACATCTGCCATGGCATTGGCGACATAGTCGATATTACTGGTATTAAGGCCAGCGACACACATACGAGAGTTGGAAATCATGTAAATAGCAAACTCGCTTTGTAGGCGTGCCACTTGTTCAGGTGTCAAACCTGTAAAGCTAAACATGCCGTTTTGACGAGTGATATAGTCAAAGTTGCGGTTCGGAATTTTGGCTTCTAATACGGATTTGAGCTTGTAACGCATGGCTTTGATACGGTCACGCATCGCATAAACTTCGCCAACCCATTGCTCATGCAAGGCGTCGTCATTCATCACGATATCGACAACACGGCCGCCATGAGATGGTGGGCTTGAGTAGATGCGGCGTACAAATGCATTCAACTGACCAAAGACACGCTCGGCTTCATCTGCCGTTGGGCACACGACAGATAGACCGCCAACACGCTCGCCATATAGCGATAGATTTTTAGAGAATGAGTTGCTGACAAATAGTGGTAAACCCATATCAACGGCTTTGCGAATGGCATAAGCGTCGCTGTCCATGTCCTCCCCAAAGCCTTGATAGGCAATGTCCATAAATGGAATCAATCCGCGTTCTTGAACCACGTCCAAGACAGTGTCCCATTGCTCATGAGTCAAATCCATACCTGTTGGATTGTGGCAGCAAGGATGTAATAAGACGACGTCGTCTTTATTCAAGGTCTTAAAAAAGCTGATCATTTCATCGAATTTGACACTATTGCTGGCTTTGTCGTAGTACGGGTATTTACCGACTTCGACATCAGAGCCTTCAAAGATCGCAATGTGGTTGGCCCATGTGGGATCGCTGACATAGCATTTGGCGTGCGGGAACCACTCATTGATGAACTCGGCACCAATTTTTAAAGCGCCAGAACCACCGATAGTCGCAATGGTCGCAACCAAACCGTCTTGTAAGACTTGGGCGTCTTTACCAAACAGTAATTCCTGACAACCCTTGCGGTGTCCAGCTAAGCCTGCCATCGGTAGATACGGACGAGCAGAAATCGGATCAGCAATGCGTTGCTCGGCAGTTTTTACACAATCGAGTACGGGCAATACACCGTTTTCATCATAATAAATACCAATCCCTAGGTTGACCTTGTTAGGATTGTTGTCCGCCAAAAACTTTTCCATCAGCCCTAAAATCGGATCACCAGCGTAGTAGTCGACACGTTCAAACATGTTGTTTCCTTATAAAAATATAAATAAAGCCGCCAAAAATCATAGAGCAAATTGACCGTTAACTCAATACAAGATTCCGTTAACTTGGATAATTCTCAAGATCATCTCCATTCTTCAGATTGTTCTTGATACGCTAAGCTTCGCGCATTATTTGTCAAACGTCCCTTAACGACCAACGCCTGTTTACTCACCAGTTTTTAAGGGCTAATGCCTCAAGCACGCTGTAATTCATTAAAATGGCTCGCAAAGTAATTCTGTAAAAACGTTTTAAAAGCAATGGTGGCAGGAGACAGCGCGCGTGATGAGCGCTGATAGATAAAAAACTGACGCATTTTAATGGGCTGCGTCAGTGGTCTCATCTGTAAGCCATTGGCACTAACCCAATCGATGACTTCAGGCATATAGGGCAGGCATAGGGTAATACCAAAGCCTTGGCGCGTCATCTCAAGGGCGGTCGACATAAAGTTCACTTTATAGCGTGCTTGCTGAATATGAGCAGCGATACGGTCATCCAGCTCTATGGTTACTTGCTCGATAAAACGACCTTGCAGGGTAATGAGTGGGATGTCTAATAGGTCTTGCCATGTGATGTCAGGTTTTTGCGCCAACGTATGATGGTCAGGCATGACCACACAAAACGGCAATTGATACAAAAGATCGGCATTGATGTCATCCTCTATTTCGATGAAATCAAGCTCAGTACCAACGCCTAAATCTACCTCAATGTCCTGAATGTGTTTAAGTAAATTCTCTTCTGAACAATCCAATAATGTGACCCGAATCTCAGGATGCGTTTTGGCAAATTTGGCAATGACCGCAGGCATGGAAGACGCGGCGAATTGTGAAACCGCAAGTCTTACCTGACCTTGTGCAAGGCTCGTCAAGCTGCTGGCTTCGTTTTCAAACAACTGCATCTCATTCAAAATGCGCCGAGCTTGCGGCAGTAAATGCCGTCCTACTGCTGATAAAGACAGCTGACGCGTGGTGCGGTCAAACAGGATGATGCCAAGGCTAGATTCTAGCTCTTTAATCAAACCACTAACAGCAGATTGGGTCAAATGCATCTGATCGCTGGCACGGGTAAAGCTGCCATTGTCTGCCACTTCGATAAATGCCGTGAGTTGGCGAAGGCTGATATTCATAAGTAAACCTGATAAATAAATCATAAAAAACAATTAGTCTTATAAATAAAGCTAATCTAATATAAATACAACGTCAACAATAAAGATTGATTCAGCTATCTAGGCAAAGTATTTTTAATAGCATTTTTGTAGTCGTTTCAATATAATTCGGAGACAAGGAAGGCGAGTGAAAGTACTACGATAGTAGGCTGAGCGAGTCTGACGCCGTATCCGGATGATAGGGGATTGACTAACTACCACCAATTGAAATTAAGGATGATGACAATGGCAGATTTATTCGAAAACCCAATGGGACTACAAGGATTCGATTTTGTTGAATTCGCCTCACCGCAGCCCGAAGCGGTCGCCACCTTATTTGAGCAGCTGGGATTTGCCCATGTTGCCAATCACAGATCGAAAGATGTGGCCTTGTATCGTCAAGGAGACATCAACCTCATTATTAACCGTGAGCCACATAGCCAAGCGAGCTACTTTGTCGAAGAACACGGCGCAGGGGCTTGTAGCATGGGCTTTCGTGTACAAGATTCCAAAAAAGCCTATGAGCGCGCTATCGAAATGGGCGCACAACCAGTAGACGTACCAACAGGGGTCATGGAGCTAAGATTGCCTGCCATCAAAGGTATTGGTGGGTCACTCATCTATCTGATTGACCGCTTTAAAGAAGGCGAGACGATTTATGATGTGGACTTTGAGTTTTTGCCAGACGTGGATAGAAATCCGGTCGGATATGGTTTTAAAGTCATCGATCATTTGACCCACAATGTTTACCGTGGCCGCATGGCGTATTGGGCCAATTTTTATGAGCGCATCTTCAACTTTCGCGAGATTCGCTATTTTGATATCAAAGGTGAGTATACAGGGCTGACCAGTAAAGCCATGACCGCGCCTGATGGCAAAATTCGTATCCCTTTAAATGAAGAATCTAAGCAAGGCGGCGGACAAATCGAAGAATATTTGATGCACTTCAATGGCGAAGGTATCCAGCATATTGCGCTCGCCAGTGATGATTTAGTTGGCAGTATCGATAAGCTAAAAGCCGCTGGCATCCCATTAATGACCGCGCCAACGGCCGCTTATTACGACATGCTAAGTGAGCGTTTGCCAAATCATGGTGAAAACGTTGAAGACTTACAAACCCGCGGCATCTTGCTAGATGGTACGACAGAAGATGGTACGGCAAGATTGCTGCTACAGATTTTCTCTGAAACCATCTTAGGTAGCCCAGTGTTCTTTGAATTTATTCAACGTAAAGGGGATTATGAAGAGGGATTTGGTGAAGGTAACTTTAAAGCCTTGTTTGAATCTATCGAACGCGACCAATTAAGTCGCGGCAAAATCGGTCAACAAGAGACTGATAAGCAAGAAACTGAAGCGCCATAATTTTAATGAAAACTTAAAATATTGGCCAAATCTTGCTGTAAAAAATAATAAATGGGCAGGGTAAAGCGAGTTTGTTTTGCCCTTATTAATCCAGTTCTTACTAGTGCGCTTACTCTGACGCTATTGTCGTTAGCTCAAAAGAGATATCGTTTGCTGGTATAAATTTTTCTTGCTTGCTGTGCCTTCGCCGACAGAGGCTACGAAAAATTTGTACCAGCCACGCATCACAGTACTTTGTATTCATCTTATTTTGAACCAATGATGCCAGAGTAAGCTGATGACGCAATAGTAATGGACTGACTGTCATAAAAGGAATACAGGCATGGAACGCCTACAACAGACTTCTACTACCAGTGCGGGTAATGCCAATAACTTGCCCTCCAAGATCATGGGTGCTGATGAATCGCGTCAAAAGCAACCTTACGTCTCACACCAGCCAGATGCCGATGGTTATATACATTATAGTGATGATGAAAATACCATGTGGCAAGCGCTGCTTGCACGTCAAGCCAAGCAAACACCCAATCGCGCTTGCTCAGAATATCTAAAAGGTTTGGACAAGTTGGCTTTGCCATCCACACACATTCCGCAGCTCAGTGATATCGATAATGTATTGCAAGCCACGACAGGCTGGCAAACGGCGGCTGTGCCTGCACTAATCAGCTTTGGCAAATTTTTTAAACTGCTTGCCAATAAGTCCTTTCCCGTCGCAACCTTTATCCGTCGATTTGACGACATGGATTATATCGAAGAGCCAGATATCTTTCATGAAATCGTCGGACACTGTCCGCTCCTCACGCATCCTGCCTTTGCTACTTTTAATGAAACTTACGGCAAGCTTGGTTTGGAAGCGACTAAAGAAGAAAGAGGATTTTTGGCACGATTGTATTGGTTTACCATCGAGTTTGGTTTGGTCGGCACCAGTATGGAGGATCGCAGAATTTATGGCGGCGGTATCCTAAGCTCGCCTTCTGAAACCATCTATGCGCTTAGCGATGAGCCGCACAACCAGTTACAACATAAGCCCGAGTGCCGAGCCTTTGATTTGTTAGATGTGCTGCGTACGCCGTATCGTATCGATCAGATTCAGCCGATTTACTATGTTATTAATGATTTGGACACCCTGTTCGACATCATCGATAGCGATATCATGGGCATGGTAAAAAAAGCCATGTCCTTAGGATTGTTTGAGCCAACGTATGCTATCAAAACCTAATAACGACTGAGCGATACCTTATTTTAATATTTTTGGTATAAATAATAGAAAAATCAAAAAGTAGAAACCCTCTGTCACATGGACGTACGTGTCTCAAAAATGGCACGCATTAACATTCAAAATAAAAGGACATTATCATGACTGCATTATCACAAGCCAGCTGCGAAGCCTGTCGTATCGGTGCACCGACAGTAGACGAGGCTGAGGCCAACGAGTTATTACAACAAATTCCTGAGTGGTCACTGATTGAGGTCGATGGCATCAACCAATTGCAGCGTCAATATAAATTCAAAAACTTTGTCAAAGCGATGGCATTCGCCAATCAACTTGCCGACATTGCCGAAGCAGAAGGGCATCATCCTGGTATCTTGGTCGAGTGGGGCAAAGCGACGGTCACTTGGTGGTCGCACAGTATCAAAGGCTTGCATCACAACGATTTTGTGATGGCCGCTAAGACTGATGAGTTGATTAATATCTAATTCGATTGGCAATCGCCAAACAAACTCATTAAACTTGCCCACACTTAAATTCGATATTTAAATTCAACATAACGTCAGATGACACTGGCGTTTTAAGGATAAGTGATGCCGCCAAAAATACTAACCCACATTTCAGCACAACTGGCGTTTGTGATTTCTGCTGTGGTCATTGCCATCATGGGTGTCACCATGATTGGTTTTGGCTGGGTACCGCACTTATCATTAATACTGGCGATCTGCTTTTTATTGGCGATTGGTTTGTATAAAGGCTTAAGCTTTGATGATATGCAAATGCAAATGGCCTCAGGCGTGATGCGCGGGATCGGAGCGATATATTTGTTCTTCTTTATCGGTTTGATGGTTGCCGCTTTGATGATGTCTGGCGCTATTCCAACCTTGATGTATTTTGGCTTTCAGCTAATATCACCTGAGTATTATTATATCTCTGCTTTTGTCTTGACCTCTATTATCGGCATTGCGCTTGGTAGCAGTTTGACGACTGCCGCGACATTGGGCGTGGCATTTATTGGTATGAGCAATGCTTTTGATGCCAATGTCGCGATTGCGGCGGGCGCAGTGGTATCAGGGGCGTTCTTTGGTGATAAGATGTCACCTTTATCAGATACTTGTACCATTGCCTCATCGGTGGTGGGCATTGATCTGTTTGAGCACATTCGTAATATGATGTATACCACCGTACCTGCGTGGATATTGACCGTCATCCTTTTTTGGTTTTTCTCGGGACAAACGGCAGGCTCTGATCTTAGCGAAGTCATTGTACTGCAAGGTCAGCTGATCGCGAGTGGCTTGGTACACTGGTATGCAGTGTTGCCCTTTATCGTGCTGGTTGGGTTGGCCGTTTTTCGTGTTAATGCTATTTACACCATTATTTGTACCATTGCGACGGCGCTCATCATTACTTATCTGCACAGCTCGCCAAGCTTTGGTCAGTTGGGCGGTTACTTATTTGCAGGTTATGCTCCTGCTGAATCGTTAGCGTTGGGTGAAGTGGGCGGTATGTTGTCACGCGGCGGCGTCCAAAGCATGTTCTTTACGCAAGCAATTGTGATATTGGCCTTGAGCCTTGGCGGACTATTGACTGCACTAGGTATTTTGCCCGCATTGTTGTCTGGCATTAAAGACACGTTGACGACGTCAGGGCGTGCCATATTTGCTGCTGCTATGTCCGCCTTGAGTATCAACGTGCTGATTGGCGAGCAGTATTTGAGTATCTTGCTGTCTGGTACGGCGTTTCGCTCGACATTCGAGCGTTTGAATCTGCATCCCAAAAACTTGTCTCGTACCATTGAAGATGCGGGGACGGTCATCAATCCACTCGTGCCTTGGAGTGTCTGCGGTGTGTTTATTAGCCAAGCGTTAGAAGTGCCCGTTTTGGATTACCTGCCTTATGCATTTTTCTGTTATCTATCGTTGCTGCTAACGTTATTGTTTGGCTTTACGGGCATTACTATCAGTCGCGTAAAAAACCATGAGCCAGTCAAAGCAGTGTGAGAGGTTTTTAAACCACTAATGTCTTGATGATAAAAGTGATAAAAAGTAGGGCGCATCTCAAACAGAGGTGCGCCCTACTTTTTTTAAATGCCTTCTAGCATGACAGTTTCTTTGTTTAACGTTACTTGATAGGCAGCTAATGTCACGTCCACATCATCTAAGCACTGTCCTGTCGCAAGGTTAAAGCGCTGTTTATAAATAGGTGAGGCAACATAAAGTACTTCTTCATCCACGCCAGTTTCATTCACAATCGTCGTACCGCCAATCAAACCGCGAGACAGTACGTTGGCTTGACTGAATGGATCGTAATTATCAAGAGCGAATAGGGCATTGGTTTTGGTACGAAAGATGGCAATTTGTTTGCCCTCTATGAGGGCGCAAACGCCAGTTTCGGGCAGAATGTCATTCAGGTGGCAAATACTGTGCTGTTTCATAAAAAACTATCCTCAAACGTTAAACCGCTACTATCAATGAGTGTTACGGGTGATATGTTGCTAAGCCAACTCCACCAGTTTGATTTCTGACTTTTCAGCATCAGTGGCGGGGCGGATTTGGTCGCGTTCGGTCACAAACACGACGTTGTCATCGCCTTTTTCACTATTCACAAAATGACGGAAACGTTTGAGCTTTTCGGTATCGTTAATCGTCTCAGCCCACTCGCAGACGTAATTTTCGATGAGCAGCTCCATTTGTGCCTCAAGCTCCTCGGCGATTCCCAAACTGTCCTCGATAATGACCGCTTGTAAGTACTCAAGTCCACCTTCTAGGCTTTCGCGCCATTTTGACGTGCGCTGCAATTTATCGGCTGTTTTGATATAAAACATAATGATACGGTCGATATATCTGACCAAGGTTTCGGTATCGATGCCAGTTGCAAATAGCTCTGCATGGCGCGGGGTAATACCGCCATTACCACCGATAAATAAGTTCCAGCCGTTTTCGGTCGCAATCATGCCAAAGTCTTTGCTCTGTGCTTCTGCACATTCTCTCATGCAGCCTGAGACGCCCATCTTGATCTTATGCGGCGAGCGCACGCCTTTGTAGCGATCTTCTAATCTCAAAGCGAGACCCATACTGTCGTCAACGCCATATCGGCACCAGTCATTCCCCACACAAGACTTAACGGTACGTAGTGATTTGCCATAGGCATGACCCGTCTCAAATCCTGCTTGCACCAATTGTGTCCAAATATCAGGTAACTGCTCCATACGTGCACCAAATAAATCCACGCGCTGCCCGCCAGTGATTTTGGTATATAAATTAAATTCTTTTGCGACTTGTCCTAGCACAATGAGTTTATCCGCTGTGATTTCACCGCCCGGTACGCGTGGCACGACTGAATACGTGCCATCTTTTTGGATATTGCCCAAATAGTAATCGTTACTGTCCTGTAGTGGCGTCAGTTCAGGTTTGAGCACGTAATCATTCCAACACGATGCCAAAATAGAGGCGACAGTCGGTTTGCAAATCTCACAACCATGACCGCGACCATGCTCAGTTAGGAGCTCATCAAAGGTTCTGATGCCATGGACGCGAATCAAGCTGTACAAGTCTTGACGAGAGTAAGCGAAATGCTCGCATAGATCGTTATTGACTTCAAAACCAAGTGTTTTTAGCTGATAACTCACGGTGTCTTTCACCATGGGTGCGCAGCCGCCGCAACCCGTACCTGCTTTGGTTACTGATTTTACGTCAGAGATTGAGTACGCTCCGTTTTCGACCGCGGAGCAAATGGCACCTTTACTAACGCTGTAACAAGAGCAAATCGTGGCAGTATCTGGCAAATTATCAATGCCCATCATAGGTTTTTCGACATTGGGTAAGATCAAGCTTTCGGGGTGGGCGGGGAGGTCAATGTCGTTTAAATAGAGTTGCAATAAATTATTATAATCTTCGGTATCGCCAACCAATACAGCGCCCAGCAAGCGCTTGTTATCAGCGGTGGTGACCAGTTTTTTATAAATGCCTTCTGCTGGATTCTGATACAGATAACTTAGTCCGCCTTCCGTCTTGCCATGAGCATCACCAATACTGCCAACGTCAACGCCCATTAGTTTTAATTTGGTGCTCATATCAGCGCCTGTGAAAGTTTGCGCCTGATCGCCTGCAATTTGCGCGGCACAGATATTGGCCATGCTATAACCGGGTGCTACTAAGCCAAACACCTGATTGTCCCACACGGCGCATTCGCCAATGGCATAGACGTGATCAGCATTGGTGCGACAATGCTCATCGATCCAAATGCCACCACGCCCGCCCATGACAATGCCGCATTCAGGATTGTTTTTGATGATGTCATCTTGTGGTCTAATCCCTGCGCTAAACACAATCATATCTGTGTCCAATGAGCTACCATCGGTAAATTGCATAGTGAGGTGGCTGGTGCCATTGTTTGTGCTATCAGCATTAGAAGTATTAGAGAGAATCTCTTGGGTGTTTTTGCCTGTTAGGACAGTCACACCCAGCGCCTCAATTTTGCGCTTTAAAATCTCACCACCTGCCGCATCAAGCTGAACACCCATCAATTGCGGGGCAAATTCGACCACATAAGTTTCTAGACCTAGCGTGACTAAGGCTTTTGCTGCCTCTAGTCCAAGCAAGCCACCACCGACCACCACCCCTTTTTTGACCGTAGGTAACTCTGCAATCGCCAAAATTTCATCCAAATCTGCAATCGTACGATACACATGACAGTGCGGATGCTCACGACCTGCAATGGGAGGCACAAACGGATATGATCCGGTCGCCAGTACCAGCTCACTATAGGCAATCTGCTCGCCCGCTTCTGTGGTGATAGATTGATTAACCGAATCGATATCTACAATTCGCTGGTTCAAATGTAGCTTTATCTGTGAGGACTCATAAGCGGTGAGATCCACTAGGTTTAGCTTGCTGGCGTCTTTGTGCTCAAAATAACTGGATAGATACACACGATCATAAGCAGGGCGATCTTCTTCCGCAAACACATGAATCTCAAATTGTTCATGCAGTCCTTGCTCAATGGCTCTCTCAACAAAATGGTGACCAACCATACCATTGCCAATGACAACCAAATTGCCTTTCTTGTCTGCCATGGGAATTTTTAAGCCTACGTTTTTTTCAATCTTGTTTTCTGTGCCCATTGTAGTGCTGCTCATGCGTCTGTCCTCTATATAGCTGATAAATGACATTTAGATGCCTACTAATACAGAGCATTCAATAACTGTGCCAAGCAATCCTGCGCTTATGAATCGCTTGGCGATTGAGTATTTCAGTTCTTTATAAGCACTAAAACAACGTGTTAATGCACCAAGATAGAAATGATAATGCACCATTTTGGTTGTTATAGCTGTCCGTAAGACGTATTGCCGCTTTTACTGTTTTCTTCCATTTTTTCTGATTGTCCAAACACTCATCCATTTTTATTAAGACGGTTCATGCCTTGATAAAAAGGCGCTGTAGCGCTAGCTGAGTATCTATATTTATTTAAAAGCCCTGCTTTAAAACATAACTGGCATAGCCATTGCACCGCGATAATTGTCTCAACGGACTGTTTTTTGAACCCTTGACGCTTTGTAATAACTGAGAAGTTAACCATTTAAGGAAGTCGCCGCCTATGTCATCATCAAATCCCGTCGCCCCAGCTAAAGATAAGCTTAATGTCCTGTCTTTTTCGGGCAAAAATAAAATGCTTCATTTAGGTTGGATGGCGTTTTTTCTGACCTTTTTTGTGTGGTTCAACCATGCACCGTTTTTGTCCGCGATTGGTGAGACGTTGAGTCTGAGTAAAGATCAGGTCAAGACGCTGCTCATTTTAAATGTGGCATTGACCATTCCAGCCCGTGTCATTATTGGTATGTTGACGGATCGTTTTGGTCCACGTCTCGTCTATACCGCGATTTTGGCGATTGGTGCCATTCCCTGTTTTACCTTTGCGTTCGCGCAAGATTACAACACCTTGGCGCTGTCTCGTTTCTTATTAGGCTTTGTTGGTGCAGGCTTTGTGGTTGGTATTCGTTTAATGAGTGACTGGTTCCCGCCCAATGAGCTGGGTACGGCGGAAGGTATTTATGGGGGCTGGGGCAATTTTGGTTCAGCCGCCGCCGCACTACTATTGCCAACCGTAGCCATTGTGTCCGCTGCTGTTTTTGGTGGGGATGAAGGCTGGCGTTATGCTACTGCCGTGTCCGGCGTGGTGATGGCGCTTTATAGTGTGATTTTTTATAAAATGGCACGCAACACGCCAAAAGGAGCGACCTACTTTAAACCCAAAAAGTCGGGCGCAATGATGGTGACGTCGACGGGTGATTTTTGGCTGATGATGGCGTTTAAATTGCCGATGTATTTGGCATTGGCACTATTGGCATGGAAGCTATCGCCAGCGGGTGTAAGCTTACTTAGCCAGTCTAGCGTGACAATTATCTATATTGGTCTGGCTGTTCTGTACATCTATGAGTTCATCAGTAGCTACCGCTTTAATAAAGAAGTCTTTACCACGCCAATGCCTGAGGCGCATCGCTATGATTTTAAACAAGTCGGCATTCTCAATATTCTATATTTTGCAACGTTTGGTTCTGAGCTTGCCGTTGTCTCGATGCTGCCTTTGTTTTATCAAGAAACCTTTAACCTCTCGATCGTAATGGCAGGTGTGCTCGCGTCAAGTTACGCCTTTATGAATCTTATGTCGCGTCCTGGAGGCGGTTGGCTCAGTGATAAATTCGGTCGTAAGATTACCTTGTTGATTTTGACGGCAGGTTTGGCTGTCGGTTATTTATTAATGGGCATTCTTGATTCAACGTGGCCACTTGCGCTTGCCTTATTGATCACGATGTTTTGCTCCTTTTTTGTGCAGGCAGGTGAAGGTGCTGTGTTTGCCGTAATTCCATTGATTAAACGTAGCATGACAGGTCAGTTTGCTG
Source organism: uncultured Gammaproteobacteria bacterium (assembly GCA_963744895.1). Taxonomy (GTDB): domain Bacteria; phylum Pseudomonadota; class Gammaproteobacteria; order Pseudomonadales; family Moraxellaceae; genus Psychrobacter. Next base: position 242,116 of record CAVUUW010000002.1, on the reverse strand, counting down.
GTATGACGGGCGCGTACGGCAACGTCGGTTCGGTGGTCTATCTCACGGTACTGAGTCTGGTGTCTTATCAAGTATTTTTCTTCGTTATTGCCGCAACGGCAGTGGTTGGCTTCTTTGCGCTATTTTTACTCAAAGAGCCTGAAGGCGTCATCATCGAAGAGATGCCAGATGGGACGTTTGCTGAGATCCAAGTCAGTCATAGTTAGCGGTAGGTAGTATCCGTAATAGGCAGTACAAGAAAACAAATAAGGATGACTTTGAATACTATTCCTAAAATCAGACAAAATAGGCGTCATATGGCCACTCATCAAAGTCAGCATCATGACAATAAGGTGAGTGCGCAGGTAGTCACTGATGCTGCGCTTGATCCACATATTCAACGCGGTATCAGTGGTCAATCATCATTCAGTCAATCAAGCGAGTTAACGATAGACTCGACTGTGTGGTGGCTTGATTTTTTCACCATGCAAGGGCGCAAAGCGGAAAACCAAGACAGTCTGCTAATAACGACATGTTTGCCGCCTGATGTTTTAAGTTTGTCCTTAATTGATCCTCATCATTCAAACCAAGACCCTACCTCCAAAAAAGCCGCCACGCTAACAGCGCCGTTATTGGTGCTTATGGCAGATGGTGTCAGTGCCTGCCAGTTTCCAAAGCAGGCAAGCCAGCTGATCGTCAATACAGTGGCAGAAAAAATAACATTGGCCTTATCAAAACTGGCACACGCGCAGCAAATGTCGCAAGACCAGTCTCAAACTGGGTCTGTGGGTTTGGATGATGATCAGGTTGCCAGTATCATCAAAATGGCAGTGAACAAAGCCAATGATACGTTGTATTTTCCGCAAGCATACCAGCGAGTGCCGCCTCTATTATCGACGTTGTCAGGTTTGTTATGTATTGGCGATCGTATTCATTTATTTCATACGGGTGATTCACGTATTTATCGTATTGGAGTAGAGAATGCAATCGCGCTTAGTGAAGATCATCGCATTCATCGAGGCCAAGATAAGGGAGCGCTATCGGCTGCCATTGGTGCCGATCAGAAAGTGGAATTACAGCAATTGGTGTTTACGCTGCACCAAAATGAGTGCTTGGCAATCATGACGGATGGGATTTATGAGCATATTGATGAAGTAGAATTGACATTTGAGCTGTGTACAGCGGCTACCAATTTGTTTCAGGCACAGACATTCAATCACAAATTGCCAGTAGGGTTTCAAGCGAGTCAGACTTTGTGTGAGCATGCTTTTTCAGAAGGCAGTCATGACAATCTAAGTATGATTATGCTGAGTATGAATCCGATGCCAAGCCAGTCTAGCTCAATTGCTGATTCTGTTAGTGATTCAGAGGTGCCACACTCTATTCAGGATGAAGACGCAAAAAATCTCGATATCGATCGCTATCGGTTGCCGACCCATTTAGAAGTAGGAGATATCTTAGATGGGTTTACAGTGGTTGATATTATCGCGCGCACGGCTCGCAGTCATGTGTATCGGGTACAAGATGAAAAACATAACGACTTTGTACTGAAGTCACCAAGCCTTGATGCCATCGCCGACGGTCATTATCTGCGTGATTTTTTGAAGGAGCGCAAAATTGGTCTGAGTCTGTCAAAACATCGCCGAGCTGGCGAGTCTGCCTATAATCAAGCAGATCCAAACCGCTTGCAAGTGACTGAGGCAACTAAAAAAACGGCTCATGAGATAGGGACAGGGTTGAATGCCTCAGGGCTATTGCGCTATTACCCTGTCCCTGCCAGCACTACCTATCTGTATCACTTGACTGAATACATCGAAGGCGAGAGCTTGCGAGATTTTATTGAGCGTCATGCGCCATGCGATGTGTGGCAGACATATGATTTACTCACCAAAATCGGTATGGCGGCGCGTGTGATGCACCGTAATTATCTATTGCATCAAGATATCAAGCCCGAAAACGTACTTTTAACCAAATCAGGGGCAGTCAAGTTGATCGACTTTGGTTCGGCCAGCTCATCGTTACTCAGAGACAGTACGCGACCCCCTGATGGTGACCTGCATTACGCTGCACCAGAGTATTACACCGATGCACCAAAAGGGGTACATTCAGATCTGTTCTCAATTGCTGTGATTGGCTATGAGCTCTTGACAGGGCAACTGCCATTTGGGTCGCAGGCTTTGATGAGTACGTCACAAGCTTTAGTCATGCCGACGCACCCTTTACGAAAGCAAAATGTTCCGTCCATCTGTCAGCAAGCGCTTATGCGGGCGCTACATCCAAGTCCCAATGTACGCTATCAGGCTATCGGTGAGTTTTTACAAGACTTTAATCCCGATAACCGCGCGCGCAGCCGTGATCCTGAGCCGCTTATCAAAAGCAATCCGTTACTGGTATGGCATAGCATTTGCTTTATACAAACCATGATTATTGCTTTATTTCTATGGCTCTATCTGTCATAGAAGCTGTCGAGAAAAAAGATATTCAGTTGTTCCACTATAAAATAAATACAGCACTACTGAGGTAAATTTTGCGCCGCCTCTGTCTGCGACGGCACAGCAAGCAAGAAAAATTTGTTTCAGTAGGGCGTGATAATAGATAACCATTTTCCTCGCTTACGGCAATGCTTGATTACGCTAAAGGTTACAAAATTTATCCCAACAGCACTCATTTAACGCGGCACGACGCTGCTAAGGAATGCCCTTGTATGTTGCTACCTAAGTCAAAAATTACCGCAGCATCTGATATTTCGACTACAGCGTTGGTTGAACCAGTAGACACTTATACCAAAGCGCAAAAACATGCCGGTATTATCATCATTGGCGCTGGTATGGCGGGCAGCCGTTTTGCCATTGAGCTTGCGCGCGCCCAGCAACAAAGCAGGCAAGTAAAGCATGAACGTCCGGGCAGTAATGACTTAAGTGTTGATTTGAGCGATGAGTTAAAAACTTCGGCGCTCCCGCTCCCGATTACTCTGATTAGTAAAGAGCCACAAGTAGGGTACAACCGTATTATGCTGTCGCCTGTGCTGGCAGGAGACACCGCGTTTGAAGACACGTATTTGTACGATGCTGACGATTATGAACAGCTGGGTATCACGATATTGTCTGGCGTCAGTGTCGATAGCATTGATACTGACCAGCAATATGTTGAGTTGAATAGTGGACAGCACCTACCTTATACCAAAGTGGTGATTGCCATAGGCTCAACGGCACGAGTGATACCCTTTCCCAATCACACTGCCAAAGGCGTGCACGTCTTTCGCGACTTAGACGATGTCACTACGTTAACCGAATATGCTCGTCAAGGTAAAACAGGATTGGTCATCGGCGGCGGCGTCTTGGGGTTGGAAGCCGCTTGCGCATTGGCGGCACAAGGGGCAACCATGACCGTCGTTCATGTGGATGATTATGTACTCAATCGCCAGTTGGATTTGCCAGCCGCCACGCTATTGCAAGCTGAGTTAAGTCGTCGCGGTGTGGGTCTGGAACTGTCTGCCAGCACTGATTCAATTGCTGTGAATGATGCAGGTGAGGTGTGCGGATTGGTCTTAAAAGACGGTCGCACCTTATCAGCAGATTTTATCGTGATGGCAGTGGGTGTGATGCCCAATACAGCGCTCGCGAGAGACAGCGGACTTGAGGTCAATCGCGGTATCGTCGTTGATGAATATATGCATACCAGCTGCCCCAATGTGTATGCCATTGGTGAATGTATCGAGCGAGCAGGTGAGCTGTTCGGCATGGTTGCCCCTGTCAATCAACAAGTCGATACGCTGGTGACGGTTTTAAAGGAGACGCTCATATCAGGCGCTATAAAGACAGAAGAAGACACCACAACGTCAAAAGCGAACTGGACTCCCTTTATTAGTAAACCTTTATCCTTAAAGCTCAAAGTCTCTGGCATATCAGTGTTTTCAGCGGGTCAAATTACCTTTAATGATAGTGAGTCTGAAAGCGTTGAAAACATTAAAAACATTAAAAACATTAAGAACATTGAAAACATTGAAACGCTTGTTTATCGTCAGCCTAGTTTAAATCACTATCACTGTCTTTACCTCAAGGACAATAGAGTCATTGGTGCTGTCCTCTATGGGGAGGTCAATGATGGTAGGTTTTATAGCCAACTCATTACCGATAAGGTCGATATATCACCTATAAAAGACACGCTGATCTTTGGCGAGGCGTACTGCGATTTGGACGCCATCGATTCAAGTAATACGAATGGTTATGTCGTCGATAATGACGACGGCGATGATTGTTGTGATGCTAAACAGGATGACAGTGAGCAGAATAATAGCGAGCAGGACGAGCAAAGCGGTAACGGCAATAGTAATAGAACTGCATTAGTGGAGGAGGCCTCATGAAGGAAGCGGTTGTCAATACAGTTTCAGCTCAGACCACTACCAATAAGAGCATTGTCACTCATACCATCGACACGTCTAAAAACCATAATCAAGTATTGCCTACTTTTGATAAAACCAATACAGTCCGTACTACTTGCCCTTATTGCGGCGTTGGCTGCGGTGTTTTAGCGCAGGTTGATGATTTGGGCGTAGTCAGCGTCAAAGGTGATCTAAAACATCCTGCTAACTTTGGCAAATTGTGCTCAAAAGGCAGCGCCCTTGCTCAAACCTTGGGCACCCAGCGCCGATTGACCCAGCCTTATTATCAAAATAAACAAGCATCCATGCAACAACATTCTCTTTCGCCGAATGCCTTTTTTTCCAATAACGTTTCTCCCAATACCTTGTCTTTTAATACCTTGTCTCCTAATAACTTGTCCTCACGTACATCTCTTCATATTGAGTCTAAAAAAACGCCCGATGCGTCGCTAATCAACGAAAACACGGATTGGGATACAGTATTAGACGATATTGCTAAACGTCTGAATGATACCATCGCCAAACATGGGCGAGACAGTGTGATGTTTTATGTTTCAGGCCAGCTACTGACAGAAGACTATTATGTTGCCAATAAGTTTATCAAAGGCTTTATCGGTAATAACAATATCGACTCCAACTCTCGGCTGTGTATGTCATCAGCGGTCGCAGGACACAAGCGAGCATTCGGCGCTGACTTGGTGCCGGGCAATTATGAGGATTTGGAAGCGTGCGATTTATTAGTATTGGTCGGCTCAAATATGGCGTGGTGCCATCCCATACTATTTGGGCGATTCTTAGCAGCAAAAAAACGAGATCCTAATAAAAAGCTGGTGGTGATTGACCCGCGTCGTACAGATTCTTGTGAGTTTGCCGATCTTCATTTGCCGATTGCGGCTGGCACGGATACGCATTTATACAATGGTTTGTTGCACTATCTTGAGCAGCACGGTTGTCAAGATACGTCGTACATCAGTCAAAGCATAGGCGTAGACGCGGCGTTGATGGCGGCCAATAGATGGACGATTGATAAGGTGGCAAGCGCTTGCCAAGTACCAAGCAGTAGTATTCGTCAGCTTTATGACTGGGTTGCTGCCAATGATCGGACCGTGACGGCTTTTAGTATGGGGGTCAATCAGTCCAAAAGCGGTACGGACAAGGTCAATGCCATTATTAACACCCATCTGTTTACGGGGCGTGTGGGTAAAGTAGGTGCGAGTCCATTCTCGCTCACTGGCCAGCCTAATGCGATGGGTGGACGAGAAGTCGGCGCGTTGGCCAATTTGCTGGCGGCGCATTTAGACTTGGACAATGCCGATCATCGGCAACTGGTAACGGACTTTTGGGCGTCGCCTCAGCCTATCTCCTCAAATGTCGGTATCAAAGCCTGCGATGCAGCAGACGCTATTTTGGACGGGCGTATCAAGGCCATCTGGATTATGGCGACCAACCCAGTGGTGAGCTTGCCAGAGGCCGATAAATTTCGCCAAGCGCTAGCAGAATGTGACTTAGTGATTGTGTCTGATTGTTCCGTAGACAGTGACACGGTGAAATGTGCAGACATTGTACTGCCGGCACAAGGGTGGGGCGAAAAGTCAGGAACAGTGACCAATTCTGAACGGCGTATCTCGCGGCAACGCTCGTTCATGACAGCGGCAGGTGAGGCAAAACCTGACTGGTGGATACTATCGCAAGTAGCCAAACGTCTGGGACTTTCAGGATTTGACTACCAGCATCCAAGTGAGATATTCAATGAGCATGTGGCATTGACGGCTTATGGCAACGCGCGCAGTCAACCTTTATCATCCAAAAATCAACCGCGTTATCTCAATCTTGCCAACGACTTGTCTGAGCTGATGATGGCGCCTCCGCATGACAGTCAATCTGACCACATGCCAAAGTCAAGCGAGCTTAGCCGTGAGCAATATGAGGCCATGCGGCCGTTTCAATGGGGCGGCACACGCATACCCATGATTCAGATGTTAGAGGAAGAGGCGGAGCCAGTAAAAGGGTTCGAGGAAATAAAAGAGGCTAAGCGCAAATCAAACAAACCCATATCTTGTATCAAAGCGCAACTGATAGCCATCATGCCTGCTGATGACGCCAGTATACCCAATCGTTATCGCCATAAGCACAGATTTAGAGAACATCCTACTGAAGTTACTCAGTCATCATTTAACTTGGCTCCTCGATTGGGTAGTCAAGTAGGTAAGAGTAACGCAGCAACGTACAACGACCCAGTCATAGACGTGCGGCTCATCACGGGCAGATTGCGTGATCAGTGGCACACGATGACTCGCACAGGATTGGCACCGTCATTGAATCAGCATCAATCTGTACCCACGCTCACGCTTCATCCTAACGATGCCAAACAATTGGGTGTGATAAATGATGATTTTGTACAGCTTTATCGTCAATACGAAAATAGCGTGTCAGCTGACGAAGAGGTGAGTCGTGTACTGGCACAAGTCATGATTAGCGATGCGATGCGAGTGGGGGATGCGTTTATGCCAATGCACTGGAGTAATGCTTTTGCCAGTTTTGCGCGCGTGGGCACGTTGATCCCAACCGTTGTCGATCCATATTCAGGACAGCCTGAGCTAAAAAACTCTGCCATTAGTATTATGGCGATGCCGATGCAAACGGTTGGTAAGATTTTGGTGCATTCAGACTGGCAGGACGCCGTTATAGTGCAACTGTGTGCCATTTTGGACAAGTTTGAGGCAGAGACCGCACAATCAACAGACAGTTTTAAAAGGCACTCAGTCAATCAATCACCAGTACTTACTTGGAGCATGAGCCGCCAAGCGAGTAGCGTTTTGATTAACGTTGCCAGTGCAAATGCTGAGGTTTGCGCCATGTTGAATACGGCTGAGTTTTGGCAACAGCTTGTAAATTCATTACATTCATCATTGCCACCAAAGCAGGCACACACGCTGCATACGGCTTTTACTACCAACCAGCCCTGCGATCAATTGCGCTTTATAGTGACCCAAGCCGTTCCTATGCTTGCGCCTCAGAATGGTGCTAATGGCAGTGGCATAGCAGCTAACGAGGTAGCCGATGAGTGCCTCATTATGGCGGTTTATCTTGCACCCACTTTGAAGTCTCTACCAAGTATTCATTGGCTTGACAGCTGTTTTACTGATATTAGCCAAATCCCGAGCAACCAGCGTTATAAATGGCTGCTGGCAGGGCGTCCTGCTAGTGGCTATATTGATCCCGGCGCATTGGTTTGTTCGTGTATGTCTGTGGGAGAAAATATTATTATTAAGGCAATCACTCAGGATGGTTGTACCAGTGCGACCGCCGTTGGCGCGCAGTGTAAGGCTGGCACTAATTGCGGCTCTTGTGTGGGTCAGATTAATGACTTAATCACGAAATATACCCAGTCAGAGTCTGCTTAATAGTGCTGTGGCATGCTGCTTGCAATTGTTAATAGCTAGCTAGCATTGTACGTATTTTATCGTCAATCAACGATAGTAACAGCGACTTACCTTATTGCTTTCATTCCCTTTATGTTGTCACTGCATTGTCATCAGGAGCGTCCGTCATGAAAGATTTATCCGCTTTTGCTTCAAACCGTATCCCATGCGATTTAATCGGGCAAAACTGTAGGGACACTGCTGCCACCTCTCATCCAAAAGGGGTCGTGTATCTGGTGGGTGCAGGGTCTGGCGATCCTGAGTTATTGACCCTCAAAGCATTGAGAGTGATGCAGCGTGCTGATGTGGTGCTGTATGACAGTCTGGTCTCTGAAGATATTTTGGATATGTGTGCGGTGACAGCCGAAAAGATATTTGTCGGTAAGCGCCGTGCCAATCATGCGCTACCACAAGAGGGTATCAACGAGCTTTTGGTCAAACATGCGCTTGCCAATAAAACCGTGGTCAGATTAAAAGGCGGCGATCCTTTTATTTTTGGACGGGGCGGTGAAGAGATTCAAGAGGTGGTGCGTCATGGTATCTGCTTTGAATCTATTCCGGGTATTACCGCCGCAAGCGCTGCCGCGAGCCGTGCAGGTATTCCGCTGACCCATCGTGATCACGCTCAATCGGTGCAGTTTGTTACGGCCTGCAAAAAACTGGGCGCACCCAATGACGACTATAGCGAATTGCTCGATAGCACTCAGACGGTGGTCTTTTATATGGGATTACATCGTTTGACTGAGATGACACGCGGACTTATTGACGCAGGCCGCGACAGTGCGACGCCCTTTGCCATCATCAGTCATGCCAGTCTGCCCACGCAGCAAGTGCTCATCGGGACATTAGAGGATATCGCCGAACAACAAGCGGTTGCCAATCTTCCCACACCAGCCCTATTAATTATGGGCGAGGTGGTCAATTTGCATAGTGAGTTTGCAAACTATAACCTTGCGGCATTGGGTCACACTTTGGAGGTCAGTTGTGTATAAGGCGCTTATAAACATGCGTACAAACAGTCATTAGTCCTGACGCCAATAGACCTTAATGACTGAATCGGTGCGCTCTAATCCCAGCCTTTGTTGAATGAGTCCTCGAAGTGCTTTGGCTGTACCTGCTTCCATTGCGCCCCAAACCTTTTTAATATGCAATGGATGCGTGGTCAAATATTCACCCAGTATATCGTCAATCAAAGTGGCCAACGCTTTGCCTGAATTGACTTGACCTGTCACGACAGGCAGCAGCGTAAACTGGGTGTCTATTTGTTTCGTCATTATTTTTATCTCATCAAAGTACGCTTGATCAGCGGCATCTTGGGTGACACAAACAACCAAAGGCGGTATCGGGTTTTCCCAAAGCTCTAGCAGTCGGGCAACGGTAGGCATTGACGTTTCATCAGCGATCAGTAAGGCCTGACCATCTTGTAAGTGAGCCGTTTTTTCAGGGAACTCGCGCTTACTGATGACCGTATCGCCCGCTTGTAACGAGCACGCCCAATCACCGCCTGGCGTATTACCATGCAAAAATACATCGACCCATGCGCGTACACCGTCTGAAGTCTGCCACGCTTTTCGCAAGGTGTAATAGCAATGAGCGCGTGTCAAAGTGGTGTTATCCCTTTTTGCGCTGGTGAAGTTATGAGCCAAATCAAACAAATAAGCATAGCCTGCTTCATCAACAGGAATAGCGTTGTTGTTAGAAGTATTCATAGTAGGCCCTGTTAATTCAAGGCGAAGCATGTTTTGACTGACCTTATAGCTGTCTTGTACGACAAAAGTCTGAGTGGTCAGCTTGATGGTTTTTTTGCCAAGCTTTTTATCTGCTTTTTGTTTGAGCAAAATATATTGCGTATTTAAGTCGCTGAACTGAGTGATGGGTGCGGTAAAAGGAATAAAAAATGTCTGATCGGAGCTCTGAGTGGACGTTTTTTTTGTGCCTGTCGGTTGTATTTGTAAAACGATGACCTCGGCATAGATAGCAACCAGTTGTACAGTTGCCTCGCTTATGTCTTTTGAAGACAAAGCCGTAAAAGCCGTCAAAAATCCAATTAACTCATCATAATGCTCTTCATTGATATGAGCGATGGCACTGGCAAGCTCAGGAAAGGTGAGTGGTGTATAGAGGTTTGTTTGGTCACAGCAAAGGGGATTAGCAGAAGATGTGGAACGGATCATAGTGATACTCACGGACAATAGTAAATAAAAAAGAAAGCAGATTAGTTAATGATAATTGTTTTTATTATCATTTACGAGTAGAATCGTTTTTTATTGACTTCCTAATATGACCATAACGACTTTAATCGATAATGAGTATCTATATGCTACGTGTAAACCAACTAACCATCAGCCGACAAGGCAATACTTTGCTAGACAATATAAGTTGTGAGCTAAATAGCAATGAGTTGATTGCCTTAGTTGGACATAATGGCTCAGGCAAATCCACTTTGATTAAAGCGTTGGCAGGCGAGATGAGCGTCAATGGGGGCAGTATCAGTTTAGACGAGCGCCATATAGCTGACTACAGTAATAAGGAGCTCGCTCAGCAAATGGCGTATCTGCCTCAGCAATTGCCAGATGCGGCTGGATTTACGGTACGTGAGCTGGTGATGCTGGGGCGCTATCCACATCAAAAATGGTTGCAAAAACCCAGTCAAATTGACAAAGATAAAGTCGAACAAGCGATGCGTACCACTCAAGTGGAGGCATTTGCTGAGCGGACGACGACCACACTATCAGGTGGCGAGCGGGCGCGAGTATGGCTTGCCATGTGTTTGGCACAAGACACCCGATATCTGTTGCTCGATGAGCCATTAGCGGCTCTTGATATGCATTATCAGCTCGAAGTGATTCAGCTCATTCGTCGTTTGGTCGATGAGCAAGGCTTGAGTGTGATTATTATTGTCCATGATATTAATTTGGCAGCGCAATATGCAGATCGTATTATTGCCCTAAAAAATGGCCGTATTTGCCACAATGGCACCATCAAAAGCACCATGCAGCCGGACATACTGCGCAGTATTTTTAATGTGGATATGCAACTGCTGAGTCACCCTATCACAGGGCACCCTGTTGCCGTTGCATAATATCTGAGTCCGCTTTATTTACCCCATTCATATTTGCCTAAAAAGATAGACTGTTATGTTCCCTGTCCTGCCCAACGTTAAGTCGCCTAGAACCATTGTAAAACCTTCAATCATAAAACGCTTAAATTCAGCTGGTGCTAAAGCAATCTCGCTGCCTATATCTATCGTCTCATTGTTGACACTAACGCTCGCGCTTACGGCCTGTCAGCAACCAACGATGGAACAAAAAGACGCGCAGATAGACAAGCCTAATGACATTAAAATCAATATTGCTTCTCCCGATTGGGGCAATGCCGCAACGTTGACTGCAATGGGTTATCCACCGATTGCGACAGGCGACATCAGAGTTTGGGATAGATGGGTTGGCACGCCTAGATTGCCAACTTCAACGGTCGATGTCGGTATCCGTTATCAGCCCAATGCAGAATTGATCGCCCAGTTACCCGTTGATGTAGTCGTAGATAACTTCTTTTATGAGCATGCTCGCAATCTTTATGGTGACGTCCCAGCCGAGTCGGTCATGTTTGCTGCCAAAGGAGAGAATGCGACTTGGGCAGATTATACCGAGCCGACTCGACAACTGGGTAAACTGATTGATGAGCCCAAACTCGCGGAAGACTATATTATAAAAAGTCACGAAGACATAAAGCGTGCGGGTGCGCGCTTTCAAAAACGCTATCCAAAAGTTAAAAAGTTTGCGGTTGTACAGTTTACTGATGCCAACAATATGCGCATGTATGTGGCAAACAGTTTGTTTAATGCAGCGTTGGTACAAATGAATCAAGAGCTTGAGGTGTTGGGCACGGGCAACTCATGGGGCTTTATTCCTATACGAATGGGAGACTTGGCGCAGTTAGACGATGACGTCTGCTTATTGATCATTGATCCGATGAGTCCGATTACTCGGGCTGAGATTAAAGACAGTCTGATTTGGCAGCGTTTGGGTTATGGCAACAATCGCTGTATGGGTGAGTTACCGCCTGTATGGATTTATGGCGGCATGTCATCGTTGGTGGGTTTGGCAAATAACTTATCAGCAGTTGAATTAAAAGGCGGGGAGGCATCATGACCGCCAATACTACCAACCATTTTCACGGTGCTCATGCCCCTCATAATGCTGATCGCACCAATACTGATCATACTATAAATAATACCAATTCTATGACATCACTTCCTACTTCTCAGCCAGTACAGTCATCAGCAGCTTTATCGACAACACAGTCTAAAATATCCTCTAAAACACTCTTTAATAAACGGCCAAAGCAGTATCAAAAACCTGCTAGTCCGCCACCGAATCAACCACAACAAAAAAACGTTTTGGTCTCTATTGCTTCGTGGCGACTTTGGCTCATGCTCATTATGCTGATAAGTTTGTGCCTATGGAGTAGTTGGGCATTGATCGCTCAGCAGTGGACGCGTCCCATAAGTGAGTTGTTTATTCCAAGCTCGCAGTTGGATATTGCCAGTATGGCAACGCAGCTACATTTGGTGGCGACCAGTATTGTGGCGTTGTTGGTTGGCGGGCTGCTTGGCGTGGTTAGTATCTTGCTTCAGCAATTGGTCAAAAACCCGCTTGCTTCAGATACCACATTAGGCGTCGGTGTCGGTGCACAATTGGCGATGTTGATTGTGACGCTTTTTTTGCCAAGCTTGGCGATTTATGGTGGGATTTATGTGGCCTTCGTTGGCGCCATCATCAGTATGGGATTGGTCTTCGCCTTATCAGCACCCAGTCGCTTTAACCCTTTGATTTTAATATTGGCAGGCTTGGTGGTGAATATCTTACTCGCTGCCGTCGCCAATGTGTTGGTGCTGTTTTTCGCTGAACGTAGCAATGGCATGCTGTCGTGGGCAGCAGGATTTTTGGCACAAAACAGCTGGCATACCAGCGTGATGCTTGCGATTACTGCAATTGTGATGACGGTTCTGTGTTTGCCTTTATTGAAGCCTTTGACCTTGATGAGCTTAGACGACATGCAAGCCAAGCGTTTGGGTGTGCCTATTAATGCTATACGCGCCATCGTGGTGCTTATCGTGGCTATTGTGACTGCGTTAGTGGTCAGTGAAGTGGGTCTGATTGGGTTCATTGGTCTTGGTGCTGCTAGTCTGGTCAATGCGCTGGGCGTGTCATCAATTAGCAAGCGCTTGATTGCCGCTTTTTGCTTAGGGGCACTGCTGTTGTGGCTCACCAGCAATCTGGCGTTATTGCTCGAGCCGATCTTGAGTATGCAAATACCAGCTGGCGCAATGACAGGAGTACTGGGAGCACCGCTCATTATTTGGTTGATTTTGCGCCAGCGCCGTGAACGAATAGAGACGGTCACGCCCATGCTGACAGGTACTCATACACCTGTTGTGCTTTGGCGATGGGGCGTTGGCGTGATGGTAATGATTGTACTGGCATGCTTGTTTGTACAAGATTTAAGTGGCTGGGGGCTGAGTACAGAGTGGGCAATCACTCAGCAGTACAGGCTTCCTCGTAGTTTGAGTGCGGCAGCAACAGGTCTGATGCTGGCTGTTGCAGGCGTATTATTACAAACACTCACACGCAATCCGATGGCAAGTCCAGAAGTATTGGGGGTCAGTTCAGGCGCCGCGCTTGGGGTTATTTTAGGTTTTTTATTGTTACCCAGTTTGGGATTTTCTGCCGGCTCAGGCACGTTGCTGATGTCAGGATTGACTGGTGCAATAGCGGTATTGCTACTGATTATTTGGCTGGCACGTCGAGTAAGCTCAGGGTATTTGCTCTTGGTCGGTATTGGCATTGCCGCCATGATGGATGGGGTGATGCACATGGTCAAACTGTCTGGTGATCCGCGTCTAGAAGCGATGCTCAGCTGGTTATCAGGAACGACTTATAGCGCCCAACCGAGTACTGTCTGGTATCTCATTGGTATTGCGCTTGTCTTATTTGTCTTAAGCCTATTACTCATCAAGCCGTTACGTGTGCTGGGTTTGGGCTCGGGCGTTGCTCGCACGCTAGGAGTGGCGGTGACACCAGTGACGATAGCATTACTGGCATTGGTGGCAGCGCTAAGCACTGCTAGTACGCTGGCAGTAGGGCCATTAAGCTTTATCGGTTTGATGGTGCCACATTTGGCGACCTCTCTTGGCGCGGTGAGACTTGAGCGTCAATTGCCTTTGGCGGCGTTACTGGGCGCAGGGGTGATGGTATTGGCAGATTGGATAGGGCGTTATGTCATCTTTCCGTATGAGCTGCCTGCGGGCACAGTTGCTGCCATAATTGGCGGCGCTTATTTCTTATGGCTGATTCGTAAAGTGCCAGTTGCTGTCAGTCGATAGTTTTTTATATTAAAAAAGATAGGCGAATAATTCATATTCATGGGTTTATGCTCATGAATATTTTTATTCGCGTTTTAATAAGCATTAATACAGTTTAATTTTGTACAAATTCTCAAGCCAATCATTTAAAAATAAATAAAGTGGGTTGACAGCAGAGTAAAGGTCATCAATAATACGTCTCACAAATGATAATGATTATCACTTTTATTATCATTTACTATTTATTGAGGTTGTAGTGAATTTACACTACGTTTTTTAAATGATGCGGATTGTCTTTGTAATGACCACACCAATGGCATTAATGTTTTGAGAGATGCGTTTTTAAGGATTTTATTTTTAAAAGTCATCCTTTAAAAATCATGCTTTTAACACGGTGTGTTCAATGATGATGTCTATAAGCAGTCTGCAAACAGTAAAACTTGTATCCAAGTTTTGGTGCATAAAACGAATAAGGTTCGATGCTATGTCTACGTCTTTCTCAAAAGAAAAAAACAATAACAAACGCTATTTACATCGCCAAGCTCAGTTCGAATCCAAGGTGCGCAGTTATCCACGCAAATTGCCTTTTGCGATCCAATCAGCCACAGGCGCTTGGATTACCGATGTGGAAGGCAATAAATACATAGATTGTCTATCAGGAGCAGGGACGCTGGCACTTGGACACAATCATCCTGTGGTCACTGAGAGCATCAAACAGCTTTTGGACAGCAATCTACCAATGCACACTTTAGACATTACCACGCCATTAAAAGACAAATTCAGCGAATTTATGTACACGCTCTTGGCAACCGAGAGAGACGAGTATTGTTTGCAGTTTTGTGGGCCAACGGGCGCTGATGCTGTAGAAGCCGCGATAAAATTGGCAAAACAAGTCACTGGTCGCTCAGGAATCGTCAGCTTTAGTGGTGGCTATCATGGGATGACACATGGTGCGCTCGCTGTCACTGGTAATTTGGCGCCCAAGCAAGGCATCGAAGGACTGATGAGTCCGGTACAATTTTTACCTTATCCCAATGCGTACCGCTGCGCTTTTGGTTTGTCTTCTGAGCAAAGCGTTAGCGCTCATATATCTTGTTTTGAAAACTTCTTAAAAGATGTAGAGAGCGGCGTGGTCAAGCCCGCAGCCGTTATTTTAGAAGTGATTCAGGGCGAAGGCGGGGTCAATCCCGCACCGATTGAGTGGCTCAAACAGGTACGCCGAGTAACCCAAGAACTGGATATCTTATTGATTATTGATGAGGTGCAAACAGGATTTTGCCGTACAGGACGCTGGTTTGCATATCAATATGCAGGCATTGATCCCGATATGATTGTCATGTCAAAGGCCATTGGTGGTGGTTTGCCACTGGCAGTACTTGGTATTAAAAAACAATACGATGCTTGGCAAGCGGGCAACCACTCTGGCACCTTCCGTGGCAATCAGCTAGCGATGGCAACAGGACTTGCGACCCTTGAGTATCTAAAAGACCATGATATGGCGTCTTATGCGGCTGAGATGGGCGCTTGGTTCATGGCAGAGCTAAACGGCTTACAAAAACGATATCCTAGAATTGGTCATGTCAGAGGTCGAGGTCTGATGATCGGCATGGAGATTATAGATCCAGATCTTCCTAGACAAAGCGATGGTAGTTATCCTGCCGATAGTGCAGCGGCAGCAAGCATTCAACAGGCATGTTTTAGACACGGTTTGGTCATTGAAAAAGGAGGACGCGGCGGTACTGTGCTGCGTCTCTTACCACCGCTTAACGTTACCAAAGACGAGCTACACCAAGTATTAGAGAAGCTTGAGCGGGCGCTACAAGAAAACCAATAGCGCTCAGTGGCACATCGTCATACCTGTATGACTGTTTAAAAAAACGTATAACAACCATCGCCTCTCTCATTTTAATAGAGACGCAAGATAAACTGGTGAGGATACTTTGCATTTATTAAACGAGCAAACCAGTGAGCAATACCTCACGCAGATGCACAAAACGAGCGCCATTATTAAAGCGTGGCTCAATGACAATAATGTGTATTCAGGCGGCACACCGCAGCAAGTACAAGCGGCGACCTCAATCAATATCCAGTCACAAGGACGAGATATCGAAGCCATACTGGCGGACATACAAGACACGTTTTTGCCCAATTGTGTGTCCACGGCGCATCGTCATTGTCTGGCGCATTTGCACCCACCGACTTTGGTGGTTGGCCAAATTGCTGAGATGATTATTGCCGCAACCAATCAAAGTATGGATTCTTGGAATCAAAGCCCTGCCGCCACTTATATCGAAAAAGATTTGGTGGAGTGGCTGTGTCAGCTGTGCCAGTTTGAAACCAGTGATGATGTTCAAATACACACTCAAACAGACGCTCAAGTTGATAACCGAGCGAGACACAAGGCAGGCGGCGTGTTTACCAGTGGCGGTACCCAAAGCAATCTAATGGGCCTGCTATTGGCACGCAATAAATTCTATACCGCTAAAGGGGTTGATGTACATAAAGAAGGCATGATGGGTCAGCCGCGCGGCATCATTCTGTGCTCAGATCAAGCGCACTTTTCTATCGAAAAAAACGCAGCCTTATTAGGACTTGGCATACAGTGCGTTGAAAAGGTAAAGACCGATGCGAGTGGCGCGATGCTTATGTCTCATCTACAGCAAAAAATAGCGGAGACCGGCGCAGATAATGTGATAGCAGTGATCGCTACGGCTGGCACGACAGATTTGGGCGCGATTGATCCTTTAACAGACATCGCCAATATATGCCGTGAGCAAAAAATATGGCTACATATAGATGCAGCATGGGGCGGGGCGTTACTTCTGTCTCAGCGTTATCGACACCTTATTGAAGGTATTCAAGCAGCGGATTCGATCACGTTGGATTTCCACAAGCATTTCTTTTTACCGATCAGCTGCGGTGCTTTTTTATTAAAAAATCAACAAGACTTTGAGAGCATTCGTCATCATAGCGAGTATCTCAATTCTCCTGATGATGAAAAAGAAAATATCCCAAATCTGGTTACTTATTCTCTTCAAACCACGCGTCGATTTGATGCCTTAAAACTTTGGATGGCGCTTGATTTGTTGGGGACAGAGGATTATGGCGCTTTGATTGACAACTGTCTTAGGACAGCGAGACAAGCGGCAGAGCTGATTGAAAACCATGCAGATTTTGTGTTGGTACACCAACCGATTATCAGCAGTGTCTTATTTTACTTTAAGCCAAAAGATACCGCATTGTCTGATAGCCAGCTGTCTCAGTTAAACCGCCAAATTGCACAGGACTTGTTAATCAATAATATTGCCAACGTGGCCACCACTCAATTTGAGCAGCACCTTTGCCTAAAATTCACTATTTTAAATCCTAATACGCAAGCCTGTGACATCAACAATATTATAGAACAGATGGCTATCACTGGTTTTGATCGACTCCAAAATTATGAAGGACAACACTATGATGCACCATAAAACGCTTGATCGTTTGACACTACAAAACTTAGTGAACGCCTACAGTTATGAGACAGGGCGCGGCAAGATCGTACCCGTAGAGCAGCAGGATGAGCAATACAAGCAAATCTCGCAAGACAAGCCTGTTTTGGTATTAAACCTTGCCCCGCATGACACCATTATGGCGGTGCCAGTGGATAGAGTCAGCCAACTGGGTCAACACCGTTTTGCTGATACAC
Source organism: uncultured Gammaproteobacteria bacterium (assembly GCA_963744895.1). Taxonomy (GTDB): domain Bacteria; phylum Pseudomonadota; class Gammaproteobacteria; order Pseudomonadales; family Moraxellaceae; genus Psychrobacter. The sequence goes on along the minus strand of CAVUUW010000002.1, from coordinate 224,282 downwards.
CTTCTGTATTAAATGCAGCTTTATTAAAAACACCTTCGACAAATGATACGCAGTCAGAGCCACAATGGTTAAAGCCCTCTGCTATGAGCCTTGCGTCTTTTATTATCGAAGACATCGTGCATCAGCATAAAGAGGATATAAAACTAGATGGTAATGGCGTGCTCAAACGCTGGATTGAGAGTTACGAAGGCTTGCAAATTATTTTAGAGCATCGCAGTGATGAGATGGATGATATTGTCGATGACACACAAGATTTTATTCAAACTGAGCAAAGTCTGATTTATGGACATGCCATGCATCCAACGCCCAAAGGACGCGCAGGTTTTTATGGTGCTGAATGGGCAAAGTATGCCCCCGAAACCAACAGTAAAACGCAGCTGAACTATTGGCTGGTGCATCCTGACTACATTGCCGAAGAGTTCGTCGATGGCGATAGCATTACCGCTGAGTTAAAGACCAAGCTACTCGCGGATATGAGCGACTATCAACGACAGCTCATTACCCAATATCCTGATCACAAGCTATTGCCACTACATCCCTGGCAAGCGACGTTTTTGCAGCAACAAGCCTGGTATCAGGCGTTAACTGAAAAAGGTCAGCTCTTTGATTTGGGCGCGCTTGGGTGGCATTTGCATCCGACAACCTCGGTACGTACGCTTGCAGCATTTGAAGCACCTTGGATGTTTAAATTGTCGCTGTCGGTAGCGATTACCAATTCGGTGCGCATCAATTTGCCAAAAGAGTGTAAGCGCGGTATGCATGCTTGTCGAATATGGCGTAGCGACTATGGTAAGCAGTTGGGCGCTGAATACCCTACGATTGCGGTATTGAACGACCCCGCTTGGATTGCGTTGTCTATAGACGGCAAAATCATCGATGAGACCATTTGTATCTTGCGTGATAATCCTTTTACTCAGTCCATGCAAGTCACCAATCTTGCAAGCTTGAGTCAAGATCATCCCACTCGTCTCACCAATCGTTTTGCCACTTTATTCCAGTCTATCCATGAGCGTACTGGTAAGCGGTTGGACGATATTGCGACTGAATGGTTTGATACTTATCTAAAGATCGGTTTTATACCGCTCATCCATATGTACTACAAGCATGGGCTTGCGTTTGAGGTACATCAACAAAACAGTCTGATAGAGCTAAAAGACGGCTATCCTGCAAAGTTTTGGGCAAGAGACAATCAAAGTTTTGGCTATATTGCTGAATACGCCAAGCCGCTTATCGATGCGTATCCTGAGCTCATCAGTGAAGCAGAGTGTGTTATTCCAGAAGATTTTGCTGACTCGCGTATTGCTTATTATTTAGTGGGTAATACGATCTTTGGTCTTATTACCGCGATTGCTCGTACGCAGCTTGTCAATGAAACTGCGTTACTAGCGACATTTCGAGATTGCTTGGAGACACTAGACAGTCAGTATCCGCACCGCTCTTTAATCGATCTATTGCTGCGTAGTCCGACATTGCCATTCAAAGGCAATTTGCTCACCAGACTTCATGCATTGGATGAGCTGACGGCGCCTGTTGAAACTCAATCTATCTATGTCGATATTCCCAACCCTATGAGCGCTTAGGGTAGGGTTGGTCAATATTAAATGAAGCAGATGCAGGTCATTATGCTGCAGAGTTGGTAACCAGTTTCCTTACTGGCTGCATCGACGATGACAGAGGTTTTGGAACCTTTATCTCGGTTCTGCTGATAAGCATTTATAGTGACCTGACGATAACTTGATGTAAATCAATATGTGAATAAGTGCTATAAAGCAATAAGGAATCAACGTGTTAGATATTCTTGGTATCGGTTTGGGGCCATTTAATCTTAGTCTGGCGGCATTGCTCGAAAAAACAGAGGTCAATGCCAAATTCTTTGAGCAAAAGGCGGGATTTAATTGGCACAAAGGTATGATCTTACCGCACACCACGCTACAAGTGCCCTTCATGGCGGATTTGGTAACATTGATAGATCCGACCAGTCCCCATTCATTTTTAAACTATTTACATACGCAGCATCGATTGCTGAAGTTTTATTTTTTAGAGGACTTTAAGATTTATCGCAAAGAATACAATTACTATTGCCAATGGGTAGCAGGGCAACTAGATAGTTTGGTATTTGATGCGCAAGTGATAAACGTGGCGTTTAATGACAATGGTGCTGACTCCAATAATGACGATAGCGCCCATGCCAATACCAACGCCGACACGCATAATGGGTTTGTCGTCACAGTTCAAGAGCGAGGCGAACAAAAAACGTATTATGCCAAAAACCTAGTTATAGGCACGGGCACGCAGCCAGTACTGCCGCCAGCGTTGCAAAAGCTTGCCAAGCAAAACCCTAAGCGCTGTATGCACACTGCCCACTTTGCTAATAATTTCGATTTTGAAGCGATTAAAGTACAAGGCAATCAGGAAAATAGCCAGAAAGTAGACAATAGATTAACCAAAATCGTGGTCTTAGGGTCGGGTCAGTCATCAGCTGAGGTATATCGCGAACTGTTTGACCAACAACTTGATAGCAACGATGAACCAAAGTTCCAATTAGACTGGGTAACCCGCTCATCTGGCTTTTTTCCGATGGAATACTCGCCATTGGGGTTAGAGCATTTTAGCCCTGCTTATACCGATTATTTTTATCAGTTGGACGGCGCGACCAAAGCAAAAGTCGCGCCCAAGCAGGACTTGCTCTACAAAGGCATGGGGTTCGATACCATACGCGATATTTATCATAAACTCTATGAGCGCAGCATTGGCAATCAATCACCACATACGACACTGTTGTCTAATTGTGCAGTGGTTGCGGCAAGTTTTGACGATACTTTATCGGATGACACTTTAAAAGTAACGTTTGAACAGTGTGAGCAGCAGCAGACATTTACGGCAGATTACGACTGTCTCATCGCTGGCACGGGTTATCGTCATGCGCTGCCTGCTTGCCTAAATTCATTGCTATATGCCATTGAGTATGATGAGTTTGGACAACCAAAGATTGATCGGCATTACGCATTGGTGTATCAAAATCATGATAATAATAGCGGCAAAATATTCGTACAAAACCAAGAAATTCATACTCATGGCGTGGGCACACCCGACTTGGGGTTGGGCGCCTATCGAGCTGGGCAAATCATCAATCAATTGATAGGTAAGACCCTATATGACACTGATGCGTTAGAAGTATTCCAACAATTTGGCGCGTCGGTCTAATGTCGTCGTCTTAATGTCAGTGTCATTATATCCATAAGCAGTATCGTCGATTTATTTTAAAAAGTGTACGTCTCTACTGAGAGAAATTTCACCTCTAAATCACACAAAATAAGGAGCTATTTATGCCGACCATCACACAGAATCTGCCAGATACCTTTGCCGCAGAGGCTTATGAGAAAACGTTTGGATTGCGAGCGGTCAAATATCCTGAAGACATGCCAATGCTCTATCAATGGATGCACGCTGAGCATGTGGTCGAGCAGTGGCAGCTACATCTGCCTATGCCGCAGCTGCGAGTACATTTTGAAAAAATGCTGGCCGATGACCATCAGCGTCTCTACATCGTACTTTGTGAGGATGTGCCGATTGGCTATGTAGAGATCTACGAAGGTGCTCGCGATCGTTTGTCTCACTATTATAAAGCCGACGAAAATGACATGGGCTGGCATCTGTTATTGGGTGATACTGCCGTCGTTGGTAAAGGGTATCTCAAACCAATAGTGATGATGCTCAGTAAGTTTATTTTCGAGCATACCGACGCCAAAAAAATAGTGGGCGAACCTGATAGTAAAGTTGAGGCGTATAAATGGGTGGCTGATGGTTTTGCCTATCAGTTACAACGATTGATCGATATGCCTGAAAAAAAGGCAGCGCTTTACTTTTGTAATCGTGAGAAATTTTTTGAATCGAGTGGCTATCTCAAGTTTTATGGTGCGGCGGCTTTATGATCCGATTTTTTGTGGTTGCTGGCGTAAACGCGCTGTATCCGTCATGTCATCACGGGTCAATGATATAAATGATGGCATCTCTTGATAGCAGTGAAAAATTGAGCAGTGAGAAATTGACAGGCAAGCCGCGTCGACAGGTACTTTTGACTTTGTTGCTTGGCGGCACGGTTATCAGCTTTAGCAATAGCGCTCTCAATCCTGCTATTCCTGTTTTTATGTCGGTATTCGACGTCGATATTGTGATGGGCGGCTGGGTGCTAAATGCTTACGTGCTGTCTATGAGCGTAGGGCTCATGCTCAGTGGGTATTTGCATAAAAAGTTTGCGTTTAGGCCGGTTTATTTGACCGCAATTATCGGGTTTATGCTGGGGTCAGTGCTTGGAATGTGCGCACCCTCTATGACGATGGTGATTGTAGCGCGTGCTATACAAGGATTGAGTGGTGGTCTGACGATTCCACTGTCTATCGGCATGCTCTACCAGATATATCCGCAGCATAGACACGGTAGAGTGATGGCGCTGTGGGGCATTGTTATTATGATGTCGCTGGCATTTGGTCCATTAGTCGGCGCTTACTTGGTTGAGCAGTTTACATGGTGGACGTTGTTTGCTGTGACGTTACCGCTAAGTGCAGCGGTCACTCTGATGGTGTGGCGATTTTTGCCAAATATCGGTTCGCCCAAGGTTGATAAGACTTTTGATGTGATAGGGTTTGTCAGCTTATTGGTTTGGCTGCTGGCTTTGATGACATGGCTGAGCACGCTCAAAACAGATTTTCATACTAGTCTTGCGAGCGTGATTGAGACCAGTCTGATTGCTGCCATGTTCCTGATATCTTTTATGGTTTGGTGGATGTATGAACGCCGTCAGAGTCAGCCGTTATTAAACGTGCGCTTGTTTAGCAATACCGTGTATTTGCACAGTACGATTATCAGCGTGACGCAAACCTTGGGTTTGATGGTGGGTTTGTTGTTATTGCCGATTTTAGTTCAAGAAGTGATGGGCGAGAGTGCCTTGTGGACTGGCGTGATTTTGATGATTGCGACGCTGATGTCTAGTATCACTACGCATTTTGCTGGCAGGCGAGTGGATAAATATGGCGCTAGAGACATAGGCATTTTGGGTATTATTCTGAGTGCGTCGTCCATGCTACTGCTGGCATGGTGCTTATATCAGCCAACATTGTGGCTATTGATAGTGATTATGAGTGTACAAGGGGTGGGTGTGGGAATGGCCTATTTACCCACCACCACGGTTGGTTTTAGTAGCTTAGCCAAAGAGGTGGTGACAGAAGGTGCCGCACTTAACAACATCAGTCGCCGAATCGTCTCTACTATTTTTATCACGTTGGTGACGGTCTACGTCGCAGGTCGCGGGGCACAGTTGTTAGCGGCAGGTAGTAGGCAAAGCGTTGGTACGGCCATTCAAGAGATTTTTGTTATTTTGGCTGTGATTTTGTTTTTGACCATTTTTTCGGCGCGGCGATTACCAAAAGCGGTCTGAATGAGTAAGTGATCAAACGCTTTATAGAAACTGTTTAGTGAATGCGTCAAAACAACCGAATTGAGACATTTTTTAGACAAAAAATGTAAATAATTATCATTCGCTTTAATGTTTATTGATTATAACGATTTATTTAACCGCTTGTTTTTAGTTTTAGGAAAGGATATTTAACCATGAAAAATCATCAAATAGACCACAAAAATCATAGCCAAACGGTTGACGTGACTGCGCCGTGGCAAGCGCCAATCGATCATAAGGCCATGCAGCGGGTAGAGCAGCGGGTGATTAAACAACTACTACAAGCCCTACTATATGAAAACATTATTGAGTTTGACTATGAGAATGCAGCATCGAGCGATGACGACACACTTTTAGACTTTACCATCAAGACTGCCAATCATATCCGTTATCAGGCTCAAGGTTATATCCATTACAGCTTTGACATCATTCGTTTTAACGATTGCAACGTACAGCGCATCACTGATGGCAAGACTCACGATGCCACGCTTGAGAATGTCATTAGCGATATCTTATCAAAGATAGAAGCGGCGACGTTAAAAGACAGTTTTATCAAAGAGCTGCGTCACACTTTAATCAATGAAACCCAAGCACAACGACTGTCACCACATTTATCAGCACCAAATATGCCAGCGGCTATTGATAGGCTGACTTACGAGCAACTCGAAGGCTATTTGATGGCGGGGCATCCCTATCATCCTTGTTTTAAGTCGCGAATCGGTTTTGATTTACAAGACAATTATGACTATGGGCCAGAGTTTGATCAAAATATCGAGGTGGTGTGGTTGGCGGTCAAAAAGGATTTGTTGGTCAGTAATACCGCGGCTGATATAGATGTTGATGAGTGGATTAAAGACTATGTAAATATGGACAATTTCATCGCGTTACAGGACAAGCTAAACCATATCCTTACGACAACGAGTAAGCAAAGTGAAAATGAAGCCATGGTCGCCAATGCCAATACTGATGTTAAAGCCAATGCCTATGGCTTGATACCAGCGCATCCTTGGCAATGGCAAAACACTTTAATTTTAGCGCTACAGCCACTCATTAAGACACAAGACGTCATTTATTTGGGCGGCACGGGCAACCCATATCGCGCCCAGCAGTCGATTCGCTCCTTGTCTATGTTGCAAGAAGACAAGGCTTATCTCAAGCTGAGTATGCATTTGATAAATACCTCAAGCACTCGTATCTTAGCCAAGCACACGGTGATGAACGCGGCGGTCGTGACCAAATGGCTGAATCAATTGGTGGCAGAAGATGCGACAGCTCAGGCGCTATCCATTGCCTTTTTGGGTGAGACGGTGGGAGTCAGTCTAGATCATGAGATGCTACAGCAGCGTGGCTACCAGCACCCGCACATCTATGGTGGATTGGGCGCGATTTGGCGCGAAAACGTGAGCCAATATCTATCAACCAATCAAACGGCTTTTCCTTTAAATGGGGTCAGCTATGTCAATACGGACGGCTCTATACTCATTGATCCTTGGATTAAAAAGTACGGCGCCGAGGCTTGGATTGCTCAGCTTATCAAGGTGACGGTGACTCCGATACTGCATCTCTTGTTTGGTCATGGCGTTGCCCTTGAGTGTCATGCACAAAATATCGTACTGGTACACGAAGCAGGATTTCCTGTAAAAGTCCTACTAAAAGACTTGCATGATGGGGTGCGTTATTCTCCAAAACATCTGACTCGACAAGACTTAATTCCCAATTTTTATAGCTTGCCTGCCGTTCATGCGGCGCTCAACCGCGGCTCCTTTATCGAAACAGAGGATACCGATGGCATTCGAGACATGACGGTCGCTTGCTTATTCTTTGTGGCATTCGCGGACATTGCTATTTTTATGCAAACCCATTATCACTATCCTGAAGCTGAGTTTTGGCAACAGGTGGCTGACTGCATCACAGAGTACCAATCTTGTAATCCAGAGCATGAGGCAAGGTTTGAGCTGTTTGATGTTTTTGCTCCGCAAACGCGTATTGAATCTTTGGCGAAGCGTCGCTTGTTCGGCGATCAGGTATTTCCAATCAAATACATCAATAACCCATTAGCCAAAAGCCGAGCACACGCATCATGTTAAGTACTCATTTAAGTAGCGGTTTAATTACTGAGAAAACAGCCAGTATAAAGACAATGCCAATCTTGCCAACTTTATTTCCAGTTCAGACGGATCATCCGGATATAAAACCAGATGCGGCAAGAATACAAAGCGCATTAATCACATATCTGATCGAGTGTGTCTTGCTTGAGGAGTGGATAAAAGCGCCTTTGATTGAGCTAATAACAACAACAGATTATCTCGCAAGTCAAAAGTTGCAGAAGCACTTGGCGGCATTACCAAGTGCTTATCAAACGTTTTTCGCTGAGGATAATCCGCTATTGGTGATTCAAACGAGTAAAGACGATCGCCTATTGTTATTGGTAGAGTCGGGGTATACATCGTCGTGGCGATTGCATAAATCTTGCTTGCCTGTTTTATACCGCCAACAAAATACGCCTCATTTCAATCCCTCTAACCACAATAGCGACAACTCTAATGACAATTCGTTTCAACCACTAGAACCAGTAGAAACCGTAGAGACGCTGCTGGATATTTTACTGTCTGTGATGGATCGCGCCTCTTTAAGTGAGAGTGGAATACTAAAGCTAAAAGAAAGCTTACAAGCGGCGTTCATTGCCAAGACCCAATCTGCTCGTGCCAACATTACCACGGTAGTTTATGGTCAACCACATTGGTATCAAACCTTAATCGCCGCCGAGCAATGGGGCTCATTGATGGATCGACCTTTTCATCCATTGGCAAAGGGCAAACTGGGTTTTACGGCCACAGAGTATGAGCGTTACATGGCTGAATTTAATCAGCCTATTGCGTTGGCATGGGTAGCGGTTGCCAAAACCCATCTTATGGTAGCGGATCAGGTAGAGGACATTGACCAACAAAATCCAACAGCTTATTTATTAGATGAATTGTCGCAAAAAAAATTAGCAGAAGAGATGGTAGAGCGTCATTTAACCGATACGCATGTGGCGCTACCTGTGCATCCTTGGCAACTGACTCAATTAAGTGAGGGTGCTTTCGCTACCGATTCTGTTGGCAATGATGCTATGAATGACAATGCGGATAACTATGCCAAGGATCTAGCCGATGGCACGATTGTCAAACTCAGGTTTGATGAGGCAGTGACTTATGCCAGTGCTTCAATGCGCAGTATGTTATTGAGTGCCGATACACCCCACAGTATCAAGCTGCCGATAGGGGTGTATGCCTTAAATTCCAAACGGTATTTACCCGCCCTAAAACTGATCAATGGTGAAAAAAACCAAGCCATCTTGATGCAGGCAAGACAGATAGATAAAGCATTGGCAGCGACGCTACGGCTTTGGGATGAGCGTATGTGGTGGGGCTATATGTCACCGATGCACCTACAAGACAAATGCTCGACCAACCCGTATTTTTATCAAGAAAAACCCACGCATCTGGGTGCGATGCTCAGAAGTTTGCCTGCCGATCTGTGCGAAGATCCAGTCCGCTTAATGCCTATGGCAAGCTTAGGTATGTTGGTCTATAAAGAGGGCGTCAGTCATCATCCCTTTGATGAGATGATTCAAGCGAAGTATTTAAGCTCTAAACCAGCGCCTGATCAATCAGTATCTATAAACGTCGAATACATAAAATCTGCGGCTATCGAATACTTCAAAAACTTGTGCGATGTATTTTTGGGTACGATGCTGCGCTGCTTGCGTTTGGGGCTTGCGCCCGAGATGCATGGGCAGAACGTCGTGATGGTCAGCAAACACCATCGTTTTACCAGTGTGTTACTGCGTGACCATGATTCGTTACGCATTTACCTGCCATGGCTTGCGCGTCATCAAATCGCAGACCCTGAGTATTTAAGCCTGCCCAATTTTAAAAACCGATTGTACCGAGACAGTCCGCAAGCACTGATATTTTATTTACAGTCATTGGGCATATTGGTCAATATCCGCGCCATTATTGAAGCACTGTCTGAGCATTATGAGCTTAGTGAAAATAGACTCTGGCTTGAGGCAATGAGTAGTATTGATAATGCGCTGGCAAGTATTAATTTTGATACCGATCAAGTGCAGTTTGTCCGTGAGCAGCTACTGACCAATCCATACTATCCACATAAAACCTTGCTGTTGCCAGTGATTGAGCGCGGTGACGATCCGCATGGCAGTATGCCTGCAGGGGAAAGCAGAACCATCAATCCTTTTTTTAGCGCAAAAAATATCGAAGCAAACCTTATGGTGGATTCAATACAAAAGCATAGTGAGACAAAAATCAATGGATAACATCGATATTGAGATGCTAGTAGAGAGTTACAAAGACATCGCCACCTCGACGATTGGTCATCTAAATGAGAGAGGATATTTACCAGATATCAAAGCACTATATCCTTGTACGCACACGGTGGTTGGCAAAATAGTGACAGTGGTTTTGAACTCCGATAACACAGAGGTCATCAATCAAGCCCTAATTCAAGCGCAGCCTAACGACATCTTATGTATTGATGCCCAAGTATTAGGCAATAAAGCCTGTTGGGGTGCGCTGCGTACTTGCGCTGCGATTTATGAAAAGCTTGCAGGCGTGATTGTTATTGGACAGGCAACCGATTCGTTACAAATCCAGCAACTGGGTTTTCCTGTTTTTGCTCAAGGCGTGAGTGCGGTCACTACGTTTAAGAGTAATGACACAAAAGGCGTGCTGGGAGCTGATATCCGCTATCGTTTTGGCACGCAAAGTACGCTTATCCGCTCAGGCGATATGGCTATTATGGATAACGATGGGGTGTTTATATTGTCGCCAGAGGTTGTCCAGCATTTATTGCCTGACTGCCAAGACAAGCATCAGCAAGATGAGGCAAAATTCCAGCTATTTTTTGAAGCCTATCAAAACAATCAACTGGACTCCTTGTTCAAGCAATAGCTTTACTATTTTTTAGATGAATGAATGATAAATCAATTGGTTAAGTATCTTATTTTTTTAAAATGGACATATGTCAATCAATTATTTACCAAAATAATGTCTCTAATAGAGGGCGACCAAGCGATAGGTTTGTAAACAAGTATGGAAATGTTAATGGTTATCATTTACAATACGACAGTCACAATCGCAGTACACTTTGTATTGTAAGCTCAACATAACACTAACCCGTCTCCACTTACCCAGCTCATAAGCGAAATAACAATGAAAAGTCATCATCAAGTTGCTCTCTCTCTTCTTACGCTATGTATCAGTCAGCAGTTGTACGCACAAACTGATGTCAATGCTTCTACAGCAGACTCAGTTGAAAACGCGGCTATTGGTGAGGTGCCAAGCACAACGTTGGACACCATCACGGTAACCGCGCGTGCTAAAACGGGTACGGCACTGGCACAAAAAATTAGTGAGATGCCAGCGGTCACGCAAGTGATTGGTGAAGAAGACATTCAAGCACAGGCAACAGGCAATCGTACCACAGGCGATATATTGGCTCAGCTGATTCCAAGCTTGGGTGCTAGTAGTGGCTCAACCAGTAACTATGGTACGACCATGCGTGGTCGCCCAGTACAGTATCTACTTAATGGTGTACCGTTAACAGGATCACGTAACTTATCACGAGAGCTAAACAGTATTGATCCTTCTCAGCTTGAGCGGGTAGAAGTGCTGTCTGGTGCGACAAGCATTTATGGGTCTGGCGCGGCAGGTGGTTTGATTAATCTAGTGACAAAATCAGCAGCAGGTGCTGGTTTTACAGGTCAAACGCGATTGGGTATCGACAGCAGTCGTGAATTTGAATCAGATTCTCTCGGTTATCATGTAGGACAGAGCTTAGGTTATGGCGGTGAGCGCGTTTATGGTCGCTTGGATGTGGATTATGAAAACAAGGGCGGCAAGTTCGATAGCCGTGGCGACCGGATCGGGACAGACGTCAATCAAACGGATCAACAAGATACCGAATCGTTGAGTGTCAATGCCAACCTAGGTATGGACATTGATGATAGCCAAAGCGTAAACCTAGCGGTGACTTATTATAACGATGAGCAAGATACTGACTATGGCCCAGATTACGGTAACAACTTAGGAGTGCTATTACTTGGTACACCGCCGTCTTTAAAAGCGATCGATGGCGCTCGGATAGAAGATCAGCCTTATACCACCAAAAAATCCGTGAACCTGAACTATAACAATGATGATATTTTTGGTTCTAATTTAAGCGTTACAGGTTACTACCGTGATGAACAAGGGCGTTTTTATCCTTCAGGCAAAGACGCCAGATTACAAGCTCGTGAAGTGTTGATGGAAAACGGTGCCGACAAAGACACCGCGAAAAAACTGGCAGGCGGTGCGATATACATTATGCAATCAGAAGCAGATATCGAAGTGATGGGTCTGCGCGCTGCCATGCAAACTGAGACGGAGCTTGCTAGCAAGCCAGTACTATTGAGCTATGGTACGGATTTTGAGCGTGAAAACAGCGAACAAACCTACCATGGCCAAGACTTTAACCAGTTCATAGCCAGTAATGGTCTGGTCTCAAAGGCAAATGGTATGACCTATAATGGCGGACCAGACACGACCATCGATAAAATTGGTGCGTTTGTCAACTCTGACATAGACATCACTGACAAATGGCATGCGAGTGCGGGCGTGCGCTATCAAAAACTCAAATCAAAGACAGATGCCTTTACCCCTTTTTATGAGCAGCTGTTAGAAGAATACTTTAATGGCTCTAGTACTGACTATCAATCAGGTGACGTCGCAAAAGGTAAGACGGACCACGATAAGACCTTGTTTAATCTTGGCAGCAGTTATCAGCTAACACCAAATGATCAAATATTTGCCAATTTCTCTCAAGGATTTACCACGGCTGACATACAGCGTGCGTTACGTGACGTACGTGCAGGGTTTGTGGTCAACTCAGACAATGTACAACCTATCGCAATCAATAATTACGATTTAGGGTGGCAAGGCAAGCGCGGTGACACGTCAGCAAGAGTAACGGGTTTTTATAATACTTCAGATAAAACCGTGCGCTTTACCAATGACTATACGGTAGAAGTGGTGGATACCGATGAGCGCGTCTATGGCGTCGAGGGTTCACTGACTCAAGATATCAGCGATAACTGGCAAGTGGGTGGCAGCGTGGCCTACACGCGTGGTCAGTATAAGCAGGACGGCGATTGGCTGGAGCTAGATGCAGTGCGCTTGACCCCGCTCAAAGGTACTGCGTTTGCGCAATATAACTTTGATGAAGGCAGTAATGTTCGTCTGCAAGCATTGGCTATCGGCGGTGATGATAGAGCGTTCAAAGATCAACAAAATGACCCTAATGCTAGTGCGCAGCCAGTCACAGGATATATGACCTTAGATGTATTGGGTCAAGTAAAAATGCCAGTAGGCCGAGTCGGTTATGGGGTTTATAACGTACTCAATAAAGACTATCAAACGGTCTATCATCAAACCACGTTTGGCGATCTCAATCGTCTGCCCGCAACAGGCACGACCTATGGCTTGAGTTATACAGTTGATTACTAAACTATCTAAAGTACAGATAATAAAAATAAACCCCACCATTTAAATGTTTAAATGGTGGGGTTTTTACATTGCCGTTTATATTTATAAAAACATTACAGTTTGCGCTCTCTTGCTCGTGCAATATCCAAAATCAAAGCTTTTAATAAACTGATTGCCATCAAAATAATAATAAAGGAGAAGGGAATAGCAGCCACAATCATGGCTGAGGTAATCGCGTCTAATCCGCCCGCCAGAATCAACGCGCCAATCACCGCAGTCAGTGCAATACTCCAAACGATGATATGTTTTGAGCCATTCTCGACTTGGACTTCACCCGCAGCATTGAGGGTATTAATCACCAGTAATGCAGAATCGGCTGACGTGACTAAATAGGTGAGTAGGAGCACAACCACCATCGACGACAAGACCCCTGCCATCGCTGGATTTAACATAAACCCGATAATCTCAAACAGCTGTGCAGTCAATCCTGAATCAAAAATCTTACCGTTTGCGATACCGCTTAACTCTAAATCAATGCCAGTACCGCCGATCAAAGAGAACCAAACAAACAACGTCAAGCTTGGCGCAACAATACCGATCAAGCCAAATTCACGAATGGTACGGTTTTTGGAGATACGCGCCAAGAACAATCCCACAAAGGGTGCAAACGCAATCCACCATGCCCAGTAAAAAATAGACCAGCTGGTTTGCCAAGCGCCCAGTTCGGTATTAGGATCCCAAACCGTTACCGCCATTGCAGGTAGATGTATCACATAGCTAAAGATACCTTTACCTAGCATCTCTAACGCAAACATCGTTGCGCCAAAAATCAAGAAGAAAGCAACAAGCAAAAACGACAGCACCATGTTGATGTTACTGAGCCATTTTACCCCGCGTCCAACACCTGATAGGGCTGAAATCATAGAAAGACACATGACCACCAGCAACGACATCAATAATGCGCCTGTCGTTGGTTCAGGATTGACCGCATCCGTCACTAGCCATGAAATACCAGTAATACTATACAATCCTGAGGCAAAAGAGCTGAGGCCAATACCAATGGTTTGCGCCACGCCAAAGATAGTCGCAATGACGGCAGCCACATCGATGATATTACCAAGTGGCCCTTCTAAATGCTTGCCAAATAAAGGCGAGAGCGCCGAACGCATGGTGAGCGGCAAACCGCGTGTATAAGCAAAAAATGCCAAACAGATCCCAACCAAACAATACGTCGCCCAAGCACTGATACCCCAGTGAAAAAACGCATAACGAAAGGCGGTGTCTAGTGCTTCATCGCTTTTGGGTATGACGAGATTATCAATGGGTGCTAATGCGTTGGCTGCGACTTGATCTTGATAAAAAGCAAAGACATCCGCGCCTTGCGGCAGGGCAATACCATTGCTGCTCATTGATGATAAAATTATCTCTTTTGACATAATGATGTCAGGATTATTCATCAAATGCCATAACGGTTCGGCGGCGCTATAAGTTAAGACGCCAATACCAATACCTGCCCCAAAAATCATGGAAAACCACGAAAAGTTGGAAAATTCGGGTTTACCATTTGGGTCAGACCCAAGTTTAATGCGGCCAAATGACGGCCATAAAATAACCGTCAAACAGACCAAAATATAAAAAGCAATGGAGTAGGTGTAATAGCCGTTAAGGTTGGTATAAGACCAGTTTTTCATGGCATCGAGCATGGCACCTGAGCGCTCGATGTCACTTAAAATCCAAATCACAACCAAGGTAACAAAAATCTTCGATGTTACCGTCACAAAACGGTTAAACCCTTTATAAAAACCTTTGTCGTGCGTTTTTATATTTAACTCTTTTAGGGGAGGACGGATAGCCATAGTTTTTTCCTTAAAACTGAATGTAGCTGACTACACTGATCGGTTATCTCATGATAAAAGGATTAGCCATCGGCTCCGCCGAAATATTAATCCATGTCGTTTTTGTGCGTGTGTATTGCAGTACAGATTCGCTACCAGCCTCGCGCCCGTAGCCTGATTGGTTATAACCGCCAAACGGCGCAGTCGGTGAAATCGCGCGGTATGTATTAATCCAACAAACCCCTGACTTAATTTGCTTAGAGACGCGATGCGCGCGCGCCAGATTTTGCGTAAACACGCCAGAGCCTAAGCCATAAACACTATCGTTTGCCATCGCGATGGCTTCATCTTCAGTATCAAACGCCACCAATGACATGACAGGGCCAAACATCTCGATGGTTTGTGTTTCGATATCGGTATTTGGGCATTCGACGAGCGTTGGGCAAAAGTAATTGCCGTCAGCCAAAGCGTCATCTTCAGGCGCATGACCGCCGAACCGAATGGTTGCGCCTTGTGCGACAGATTTTTTTAGTGTGTCTTTAATACGCTCAACTTGCGCTTTGGTACATAAAGGCCCAACGTGCGTTTCAGGATTGAGCGGATTACCGATGACAATATTTTTGGCTTTTTCTTCTACGCGTTTGATGATCTCAGGCAAGATAGAGCGATGAACGAATCCGCGCGAACCTGCGACACAAGACTGTCCAGACGCACCAAAGTTACCAGCGATCAAGCCATTAGCCGCACTTTCCAAATCCGCATCTTCGAAGACGATGATCGGTGATTTACCGCCCAGCTCCAAGCTTGTGACCGCAAAACTATTGGCAGAGTTTCTGACCACGTGACGCGCCGCTTCAGGGCCACCGGTAAAGGCAATTTTATCTACGTCAGGATGACTGGTCAGCGGAATGGCGCAGTTTTCGGCGTCACCCGTGATGACAGAAACGACGCCTTTTGGAAACCTGCTTGCTCGATCAGTTCAGCAAACGCAAACATCGGACATGGGGCGACTTCAGACGCTTTTAAAATAATGGTACAACCAGCCGCTAGCGCAGGGCCAAGTTTGGTAGCGGTTAAAAACATCTGCGCATTCCACGGGACCACAGCCGCGACCACACCAATCGGTTCACGCGTGGTAAAGACATGCATGTCAGGCTTGTCAATCGGTAGGGTAGCGCCTTCTAATTTATCAGCCAGACCTGCAAAGTAACGATAATAATCGCTGACATAGCGGGTTTGTGCCACGGTTTCGTGCGCCAATTTACCGCTGTCTGTCGTTTCGATCTTGCCGAGTTTTTCAGCATTTTGTTCGATCAAATCTGCCAAGCGATATATGAGTTTGCCGCGCTGAGTGGCAGTCATTTTTGCCCATTCAGGATTATTAAGTGCCGCTTTGGCACCATCGACCGCGCGTGCAACATCTTCAGGACTGGCACAGGCAAACGTCGCCCACGCCGCACCCGTTGCAGGGTTATAGCTCTCTAGGGTTTGGTTATTACTGCCTTCGCACCACTCACCATTGATATAGAGCTGGTAATGAGGTTTGGTCATGGTGGTTCTCCACATTCTTTATTAGTTTGTCTTTTGATTCCGAACTAGAGTAAGAGACTCAAAATATTTATGCAAACGCTGGCATGACATCGTCAATAAAACGGCGTAACGAGTCACGTTTTTGCTCAAAGGTCATGCTAGAGTCAATCCAGAATGCAAATTCGTCATAGCCCAGATCTTCATAGACTTTGAGTTTTTCGATAACTTGCTCAGCGGTGCCAATTGGCATGTTCTCTAACATTTTTTCAGGGGCATACATGTCGATTGCTGCCATTTCTTCTTCGCTTAATGGCTCAAGCAGTCCTTGACGAATCGGACGCTCGTTTTTAAACCAAGCGCCAAAATAGCAATAAAAACGGCTAATAGATTTTGCTGCTATGGCTACATCATTAGCATCACTACCTACATAAGCGTGTTGTAATAGCATGATTTTCGGATTCTTACCTTCGCCGTGCTCTGCTTTGGCGTCTTTAAAGGCCATCATAAGGTTTTGAATTTCTGTCATACCTTGCCACAGCGGGGTGACTTGTACATTGCAGCCATGTTCAACCGCAAATTTATGACTGTGCGGGTCGCGAGCTGCAATCCACATGGGTACGCCGCCACTTTGCACCGGTTTTGGTGCTGACGTGGTGGATGGAAATTGGGTGTATTTGCCATCGTGAGCATAATCACCTTTCCATAGCTTTTGTACGGCAGGGACAAGCTCTCGCATGCGGCCGCCCGCTTCCATGGCATCCATGCCCGGCATCAAACGCTCATACTCAAAGTTATAAGCACCGCGGGCTATGCCCAATTCCAAGCGGCCTTTGGTGATGATATCAGTCATCGCTGCTTCGCCAGCCAATCTGATCGGATGCCAAAATGGCGCAATGACCGTACCCGTACCGAGACGCACGTTTTGGGTGTGGTTTGCCAAATCAATCAAGTTTAAAAATGGGTTAGGGGAGATGGTAAAGTCCATACCATGATGCTCGCCCGTCCAAACCGCGTGCATGCCGCCTTGGTCAGCCATTTTTGCCAGCTCGATAAATTCAGCGTAGAGTTTTTCATACGTTTGTGATTCGTCGATGCGTTCCATGTGTAAGAATAATGAAAATTTCATAATGCATGTCCTTCGCTATTTGTTTTAACTGACGCTTTTAAATGTCGTGTTTGGTTAACTGTTGTTTAGATATAAAATTTAGTGGACGCGGCCTTTCTCTTCTTGACCAACATAGACACCGTATAGGCCATTTTCGCTTTCAGTCGCATAGCGATTCATCATCGAATTCATGGCTGAGGTAGCAAAGTCTTGCTTTGCGATATCATCAATGGCGACATATTCACCCAGTCCACTGGTCTCTGATGAGTTTGCGATAGCACGATAAAAGATATAGTTGGTATTGGTTTTGCTGTTTTCATAAATAGAGAACACGGCACCCAATTGCGCGTCTATACCGTTCTCTGTCAAAAACTGCTTGATGGTGCTAACCGCATTGGTATTGTCATCGGTTGTCGTCGCAGGAAGTACAGCTTTGCCATCCTTTTGGCTCAGTAATACTTTGCCATTATGCTCGATAATCACGCCCACACTGACATGCTTTTCTTGCGTGCTGATTTCTGCCGCTTCACGTTCTAGTGCTAAGCTAAAATAACCACCAGATGCGTACCCTAAACCGTAACCTTCGCGGTTTGAAAAGCTCAGTACTTCACCCACTAACAGGTTGTGATCACCGGCATCTAAGTTGCGATCTGTTTTGCACGAAAAGTGTGTCAAAGCGCCATCGATGACAGGGTTGCCTTGCTCATCCTTATGCCACTCAATTTGACTAAAACGGTCTTCTTTAGAGCCTGCAAAGATGTTTGAGATGGCTTGTTGATCTTCACTTAAAATATTAACCACAAAGCTCTCACAGTTGGCAAATACGTCAAAGCTAGATAACGATTTTGCTGGGCAAACCAGCAGCAATGGTGGATCAAGCGATACTGAGGTAAATGAGTTGGCCGTAAAACCAACGGGCGTGCCGTCCTTACTCGTGGCGGTTATCACCGTCACCCCAGTCATATAACTGCCAAAGGCGTTGCGAAGTATCTTAGGATCAAGTTGTTTCATGAGAACCTCTTTATTCAAATTGGGCGTATTTTTAAATTAGCTGTTAACCACATACGGCGTGTCGCACTGGGCAAAAAACCTTGTCAATGCAGCGTTGACGGCGCTAGCGTGTGTCATCTGGGTCATATGACGGGCTTCTGGCACGATAACCGCGTTGGCATTAGGTACGATACTCGCCATGGTTAATGACATTTTGGGACTAGAATTTGCATCTAGCTCACCTGTCAAAAACAGTGTTGGCACTGTGATTGTTTGTAATTTTGCGGCTGGAATACCGAGTAAATGGGCAAACATTTGATACGCTTGCGCATAACCCAAACGGTTGCCATTATCAAGCCACGAACGGCACAGCTCAGCCTCATGGTCATATTGCGGATTGCCATCAAACCATCTGGCAATCGGCTGATCTGTCACATTTTGATCAAGATCGTTTAGCAGCGATTCGGCACGGGTTTGTACATCTTGCGCTGCATTACTTGGACGATCGTATATTGCATTCAATGCAGCAACGCCACGTACCACTTCTGGATAACTAACCACCGTTTGCAGGGCGGTCATCGCGCCTAGTGAGTGTCCAACGATAATGGCAGGCTCGCCAATTACTTTATCAATGAAGGTTTTTAGTGCCTTAGCAAAATCTTCTAACATTAATGTAGGGCTAGGTGATAAGTCACTCTCACCATGGCCTGGCATATCAATGGCATAGCACTCATAACGGTCGTCAAAGGCGTTCATCTGCTGATACCAGCTTTCTGCTCGCAAGCCCACACCGTGAATAAACACGACTGGGATCGCATTGTCATGGTTGTTATGAGTGCCATTGTCACTATTGTCATCGTTATGCTTACTACCGCAGTAATAGGCGATGCCGTCAGAGATTTTGCGTGACCATTTCATCAGTAAATGCTCCTTAAACGGCTGCTGGATTGTCTAAATCGCGACCCAGATCTTTTAGGTCTTGATAACGATCACCAATGCGATGGTGCGGACGGCCACCTGTTGCGCCGCCTAGGACGATAACCACTTCATCATCACGAGGCGCGTCAGGAATGGCAAATTGAATGGTCAAATAATGTGAGCGTCGACCGACATCATCTTTGTCCATCAGCGGTACCATAATGGGCGAATTTGCTGTACCACGCATATTGGTGAATGACAGATAACTGCTCGCAGACAGGGCCTCACGGTAGAAGTTGCCAAAACGTAGGGTATGAATCAGCCCTGACGCATGCTCAATCTCGCCATTTAGTCCAACGACAGCCGCCTTACCATAAGCCTGTATCTTGTCTGCACCGCCAGCCAACGCAATAATCTTGTCAGTCAGCAACTTACCCAATACAGGTCCAAAGGCTTGGATTTCTGGCTTTAGATCTTCGACATAGCGCCCAGCCCACGGATTGGTAATCACTGCCGCAACCGCAAACATACGCAGAGGCGTGTCAGCAGCTTTGAATCCTTCAATGAACGTTTCTTCTTCAAAAGTGACGATTTTTCTGATTTCTGGTTTTAGCATGATAGTTTCCCTACGGTCATAAAAGGTAATGAATAATCTGTCTTAATATTGGTATACCATAATACGGTATTAAATAAATTACTAGCTTTTTTTAAAAATAAATATTATGGTATACCGTAATACGATATTAAAGCGTACTGATTTTTTGCGCCATACTCGTTATACTTCTGCTTTATGTTTAAGAGAGTAGGGTTCTTATGTTAGAAAAAGTAGAAAAACCAAAAACGCTGAAAGACACGGCGCTTGAACAATTACGACTAGCCATCATGATTGGTCAGCTGGCACCGGGTAAAAGATTGGTAGAGCGTACGATTTGTGAGCAGTTGGGTGTTAGTCGTACAGTAGTACGCGAATGTATCAGGCATTTAGAGAGCGAGCATTTGGTGACTTTTTCAGCAGGCGGCTCTTCGGTTGCGGTACTAGAAAGTGATGAGATTCGCCAAATTTACCATTTGCGTGCGATGCTCGAGAGTGAAGCGGTGCGTCATTGCGCCAAGCAAGCAACGCCTGAATTGGTAGAAACGTTGCAAAACCATTTGGTTCAGATCCGCGAGAATTTACACGCAGGTGATGTGGTAGATGCCTTAGCGCATTCCTATGCATTTTATGAACATCTATTTGTGACGGCTGGCATGACCGTGGCATGGGAGCTGACTGAACGATTGAATGGACGCATTGGTCGCTTGCGCTTTATGACCTTGTCCACCCAAGAGCGCGCGGTCAAAGGCCCAAGCAATCTACAAGACATTGTCAGCAATATCGTGCAGGGTGACAGCAACGCAGCAGTTGACGCATGCCGAAAACATATCGACGAAGCCTGCCGTATGGCCTTACATCTGAATAAAGAATCACTTGAGTAAAAAACCACTTAAGTAAACAACCATTTTAATAAGTCACAACAGGGAGCAGTAATGGATAAGCAAAGATTTGAGCTGGGTTTGACTAGGCGCAAAGACGTCTTGGGCGCTGAGTACGTCGAAAAAAACCTACAAGCGGCCGATGAGTTTAACCGTCCGTTCCAAGAAGCCATGACGGAATGGTGCTGGGGTTTTGGCTGGGGTGATGACGCGATTGATGCAAAAACCCGCTCACTGATGAACCTAACCATGATTGCAGCGCTCGGTAAGATGCATGAGTGGGAGTTGCATCTAAACGGTGCTATTACTAACGGTTGTTCTGTTGAAGAAATCCGTGCGGCTATTCATGCGATTGCGATTTATTGCGGTGTGCCACAAGGGGTAGAGTGCTTTCGCATTGCCCGTGGGGTATTGACCACACGCGGATTGTTAGAGTCCTAAAAGAATTGGAGATAAAAATGCAATTAAAAAATGATGCGTTGTTTAGACAACAAGCCTTTATCAATGGCGTTTGGTGTGATGCGGACAATGGGCAAACCCATGACGTACAAAACCCTGCTACAGGTGCGCTCATCGGTACCGTCCCTATGATGGGCCGTAACGAAACCCGCCGCGCCATTGAAGCCGCTGATAGCGCGCAAGCAGCTTGGGCGAAAAAAACAGGCAAAGAGCGTAGCACCGTCTTACGTCGTTGGCATACCTTAATTGCCGAAAACATTGAGGATTTAGCTATATTAATGACCCATGAGCAAGGCAAGCCACTAGCCGAAGCTAAGGGCGAGATTCAAAGCGGACTGGACTATCTAGAATGGTTTGCTGAAGAAGCAAAACGGGTTTATGGCGATGTGATTCCAGGGCATATGTCGGATAAACGCCTGATTGTGATCAAGCAACCCGTTGGCGTCACCGCTGCCATCACGCCATGGAATTTCCCGCACTCAATGATTAGTCGTAAGGCCGGGCCTGCATTAGCAGCGGGCTGTCCTATGATTGTAAAGCCCGCGATGGAGACCCCGTATTCAGCATTGGCCATGGCGTATTTGGCGCAACAAGCGGGGATTCCTGATGGAATCTACAGTGTAGTCACAGGTGATCCAGTCGCGATTGGTGAAGAGATGACCACCAATACGCTGGTTAAAAAGATCAGCTTCACAGGCTCGACGCGTGTGGGAAAAATCTTGATGAAGCAGTGTGCGGATACGGTCAAAAAAATGTCGATGGAGCTGGGCGGTAATGCCCCCTTTATCGTATTTGATGATGCTGACATAGATGCGGCAGTAACTGGCGCGATGATGAGTAAGTATCGCAACAGTGGTCAAACGTGTGTGTGCGCCAATCGTCTGTTTGTGCAAGCGGGTGTCTATGACGAATTTACCAAAAAATTGGCCGCGCAAGTACGTGCTATAAAAATTGGTAACGGTCTAGACGCAGATGTGACACAAGGGCCTTTGATCTCCAAGGCTGCGGCAGACAATGCTGAGTCATTGGTTATGGATGCGACCAGTAAAGGGGCAACAGTATTATGTGGTGGTCAGAGAGTCGAGGCAGGTCATAACTTTTTTGAACCGACTATTTTGATCGACGTTGCCAGCGACATGCGTGTGGCTGATGAAGAGATTTTTGGTCCTATCGCGCCTATTTTTAAATTTGAGACAGATGAAGAGGGCATTAAGCTTGCCAATCGCACTGAATATGGTTTAGCAGGCTACTTCTATAGCCGAGATATTGGGCGCGTGTGGCGTGTGGCTGAAGCCCTTGAAGTGGGTATGGTCGGGGTTAACACTGGCATGCTCACCACAGAAGTGGCACCATTTGGCGGCGTTAAAGAATCCGGTTTGGGCCGTGAAGGCTCAAAATATGGTATCGAAGAATATGTTGAGACCAAATATATCTGTTTAGACATCAATTAATTTTTTTGGTACAAATGATTATTAAAAAATAGGCAGCAAAAACGATCCTTAAAACGCCCATTAACTATCGTGCGTTCAGTATAAAAATGAGTCAGCGGGACTGGAATAAATTTTTCGTAGCCTCTGTCTGCGAAGGCACAGCAAGCAAGAAAAGTTTATTCCAGTTTAGCGTTAGAATATAATATATCTGTTTTATTTAGAATCAACTATAGTCATATTCTTCTGTATCGACTCATCCCAATAAGGCGGTGAGCCGTAATACCCTTCAATAAAGTCAATAAAGCACCGGATTTTGTGCGGCAGCAGCTTGCGATGAGCATACACCGCATACAACCCCAATGTCTCGGGTTCGTACTCAGGTAACACAATTACAAGCTCTCCCTTACTAATCGCTTCGCTTGCAATAAAAGTGGGTTGCAAGGCAATGCCTCCACCTGCTATGGCAGCATTGACGAGCAAATCACCATTATTGCTACTCAATTCTCCGCTGAGCTGACCGTTTTCTGTTCTTAACCATTGGTAAATACTTTCTTTAGCATTGCGTTCCATATAGCTGTAATGCAGATAACGATGGTTTTTCAGATCTTCAGGTCGGCTAGGGGTGCCGTTTTTTTTAAGATAGCTTGGCGAGGCACACAAGATGACTCGTATAGGTGCTACTTGTTTGGCAATTAACGAAGAGCTTTTGAGCTGTCCAATGCGCAGCGCCACATCAAACCCTTCTTCAACGATGTCTACTTTGCGGTCATTAAGCTGCAAATCGACGGTAACAGAAGGATAAAGGCTCTGGAAATCGGTGACCAACTTGGCCATGTGCTTTAAGGCAAACGAAACGGGCGCACTTATTCTTAATGTACCTTTGGGGCTTTGTTGTAGTCCGCCTAATTTAGACTCCATGTCATCGATGCTTAGGAGGATTTGCTGGGCATGCTGAAAATAATGTGTACCAGCTTCCGTCAGGCTGACTTTACGGGTAGTGCGATTAAGAAGACGGCTATCAAGCCGTTCTTCTAATTTTGACACATATTTGCTCACCAACTGTGGTGATAGCTGCATTGCTGTAGCGGCATTGCTAAAACTGCCCTCAGTTACGACGGCCACAAACGCCCGCATTGCATCAATTCTATCCATGACTTATACCGCCCATTATTCATTTTGCTGATTATCTATTCTGTTGTTTACTCAGTAACCTTTGAGGTAATTATCGATATTTTGTTGTTAGTTACTGTTTATATTCTATCTCATTCTTTTATCCTACTGACAGTGGAATATTTTTCGCTAGTTTTGGTTGGATGACCATCGCATAGCGACATATAAAATATTTTATTAAGAATCAAATACATGGGTAAGATCTTAGAATATATTTTTGAGATCACACAATGTAAATAAGAATAATTATCATTATTGTTTGTATTTACACTATAATGTTGCTAAAGTGTATATACTTTATTGCCGAACAGTTAATCACTTTTCGGTTTATTTTTTTGTGATGTGATTTGCATCCATATTTTTATCAGCAGACTGGCACTACTGGCCGTTAATAAAAGTAATTCCTTGTTTATTTAGGGATAAACCTGACGGGTGATATAACCCTTTTACAAAGCCTATCCATGATACTTGGGTAGTAGAGCTCAAAGCCCTATGACGCTTACTTTGCCAAAAAAGCTGAAAGATATTGATGACATTAAGTACTTTTAGGATTGCTATTTATGCCAACGTTACTAACCAATTCTTATGATAAAAAATCTGCGTACGTCCCAAAACAGCAACGTTTGATGACCAACAAAGCACTGCTTAGCTTGGCAATTGCCTCTATTTTTAGTACGACCGCGTTCGCTACCGAAAATGAGACAACGAAAAATGAGACAACGACAGCACAACAAATAGCTCTTGAAGCTTCTGCTGAACAGGATGGGGTATTACCCAATACCACGTTAGACACGATCGTTGTACGTGCCGCAAGGGATGAGTTGGTCCAAGCGCCTGGATTATCTATCATTGGTGAGGAAGCCATTGAAAAAGCGTCACTGTCTAATGATATCTCAGAAATTGTACGAAAAATGCCAGGTGTGAATCTGGCAGGAACTTCTACCTCGGGCCAACGTGGCAATCAACGTCAAATCGATCTGCGCGGTATGGGGCCAAACAATACCCTTATTTTGATTGACGGTCGCCCAGTTACTTCTCGTAACGCAGTACGCCCCGGCCGCGGTAGCGAGCAAGACACGCGCGGTGACTCACAATGGGTACCGCCAAGCGCGATTGAGCGCATTGAAGTATTGCGCGGTCCCGCAGCGGCACGTTATGGCTCTGGTAGTATGGGCGGAGTGGTGAATATCATCACCAAAGCCCCGACCAAAAAAGAGTTTTCAGTGACCGGGCATTACGAGATGCCAGAGAGTGATCTTGAAGGTAAAAACTGGCGTACCAACATCAATATGGCAGGCCCGTTATCAGACAAACTGTCTTTTCGCACCACACTCGGCTATCACGATAGTGAAGGTGACGATCCTTACATTAATGAAGAAGATGCAGTAATCGTTGATGGACGTGGTGGTCCAGCCGCGTCTGTAGCAGCAGGGCGAGAAGGAGTGGAAAACATAGATGCTCGCCAGCTGTTTGAATACGCCATGGATGCGATGAATACCATTGGCTTTGAGATCAATTACAGCAATCAAAGCAACCGCTGGGCGGGCGACTCACAGTTTCAAACGATAAATGATGACTTGGTCAATGCGTTAGCAGGTCAAGAAACCAATAAGATGGAGCGTTATGGTGCGGCATTGACTCATCGCGGTGAGTATGAAGATGCCAGTAGTAACAGCTATCTTGAGTATACAAGCACTATCAATGAACGTCTTAATGAGGGCACAGCTGGTGGCGGTGAAGGTCAAATTTCGCAGCCTGAAGGAGACGCGGAGTATACTTGGACAGAAGCGACCTACGACACGCTAAATGCAAAATCAGAGTGGGATATCTATTTTGATCGTCATACATTGACAGCTGGTGCCGAGTTCCGCGGTGAGCGATTGGACAATCCATTGGTATCGGCTCTAACATTTGATGAGGGCTTTGATTTTGGGGAGACAGAAGTAGATCCTTCTAAGCGGGATTCAAAGACAGACTCGTATCTTGTTGGTGCTTACTTGGAGGACAATTACCAAATCAATCCTGATTGGTACATCACGCCTGGCGTGCGTTTCGACTATCACGATCAAGCCGGTAGCAACTGGTCGCCCAGTATCAACACCACTTGGAATTTTAGTCCAAATTGGTCAGTAAAAGCTGGGGCAAGCCGCGCCTTTAAAGCGCCGTCACTGTATCAGCTCGATCCAAACTATATTTATTACACGCGTAGTAATGGCTGCCCATCTAACGTGCCGCTTGATCAACGGGGCTGCTATGTCTTGGGCAATCCTGAGCTAGATCATGAAACCTCTTGGAACAAAGAGCTAACCTTTACCTACAAGGACGATACTGGCCTGAATGCTGGCCTGACTTATTACCGCAATGACTACGACAATCGTATCGGTGCTGGAGTAGATCGTGTGGGTGTGGTCGGAGTTATAGCGGATGGTGCCGCCGCTGATCGTTCTGTTTTTCAGTGGGAGAACCAAGGTGAAGCGATCATCGAAGGTCTAGAAGGGTTTGTCAAAGTCCCCGTCACAGATACGGTCACATGGTCGACCAACGTCACGGGCAATATTCGCTCAGAGCGTAAAGACACAGGCGAGCCGTTATCCTTGATCCCGAAATACACCATGAACTCAAATGTCGATTGGGACATCACGCCGCGCTGGAATACAGACTTTGGTGTGAGTTACTACGGCACTATCGAGGCGCCTGAGATATCGGTTACCACTGGCGATGCACTAGAAACCGAAAAATTGTCTCGCAAGCCCTATGCTATTGCTAATGTGAGCACGCGTTATAATCTAACCGACGCTATCACCGTTGGTGCAGGGGTCAAAAACCTATTTGATAAACAAATCAAACGAGAAGGGACGACGACCAATGCTGGGGCGCGCACGTTCAATGAACCGGGTCGTTATTATATCTTTGATGTCAGCGTTGATTTTTAACCTCTATAAGTGTTTTTCTTATTAAAAATAAAAAAGGTCTAAGCTTATTACTTAGATCTTTTTTTTAGTTAGATTTTTTGCTTTATGAAGCCATTAAGGTAGGGTTTTTACATACACATAATGCTCTATTTGCGGTCTTAGAGGATTTGGGTATTGGTCAGTACGCTAGCAGCCGTTATTGTCGTAGTACTGGTGAATACATGAGCTCTCGGTATGCAGAGAATAAGTAGCTATATCGTGTGCGCTGAGATAGTTTCTTTGTTATATATTTTGACACCGAAATGAGATCTTAATTTACAAATAAATAAATGAAAAATACTGTCACAACAACATCTTAAGTCTAATTGTATCAAAACGGATACAGCGCCAGTGCTGATATTGACACTGACCGCGACGCTCACGTATATTTTAGAAAGACTTACTTTAAAGCATCCGCTGTAAAGCAGTCGTTTTAAAAGCGTCCATTTTGGAAACGCCACAACTGTCTAAAAAACACAATATCTCAGAATAAAAAATGCGCTAGTAGCAAGCACTCTGCCCTGAAAACAGGCGTAAAAATACGATGCTTATCAGCACTAGACTTCATTACATACTATAAAAAAGGATTTAACCCATGAGTACAACAGAATATACAGATATTACCGCCGCCGTCACACGAGAAAAAGGAAGCGACTTTGTCTTAGAAGAAGCCAAAATCCGCGCGCCTAAAGACGACGAAGTACTGGTAAAAATCGTCGCCACTGGCATGTGCCACACCGATATGATCGTTCGTGACCAAGATTACCCTGTGCCGTTGCCACTGGTACTGGGTCATGAAGGCGCAGGCATCGTCGAAAAAGTCGGGCCACTGGTCAAAGATATCGCAGTGGGCGATCATGTCGTATTGTCCTATGGCTATTGCTCACAATGCAGCTCGTGCCATTCAGGTCATGAGCCTTATTGCAAAGAGTTTTATCCACGCAACTTTGGTGGCAGCGATATGGAAGGCAACAATGCTATTGAAGATGCGGATGGCAAACCGCTGAATGACCATTTCTTTGCTCAGTCTTCATTTGCCACCTATGCGCTTAGTCTAGAGAGCAATACCATTAAAGTCTCTAAAGAGGCACCGATTGAGCTACTCGGCCCATTAGGTTGTGGTATTCAAACAGGCGCAGGCGCGGTCATTAACTCGCTAAAAGTGCGCCCAGGCACGAGCTTTGTGACCTTTGGTGCGGGCGCTGTGGGACTGTCAGCTGTTCTTGCCGCTCAAGTGGCAGGCGCGACCACTATTATCGCGGTAGATGTTGTGCCATCACGACTTGAGCTTGCTAAAGAGCTTGGTGCAACTCATGTTATCAATAGTAAAGAAGAAGATGTAGTCGAAAAAATAGGCGAGATTACAGATGGCGGTGCACTGTTTGCCTTAGAGTCCACGGGTATTCCTGATGTCTTGCGTCAGGGTATCGACTCGCTTGCGATAATGGGTACCATTGGCGTGGTAGGCGCCCCTGCTTTGGGTACGGATGCGGGTTTTGATGTGAACGATTTACTACTAGGCGGCAAATCCATCCAAGGTATTGTCGAGGGCGATTCTACGACCAAAATATTTATTCCGCAGCTGGTGGATCTGTATTTGCAGGGGCGCTTTGCCTTTGACAAATTGGTCAAATACTATGACTTTAAAGATATCAATCAAGCGGCAAAAGACAGTGCTGAGGGTACTACTTTAAAACCCATTATTCGTATTGCTGATCAGGCGTAACGGCAGTGTCTCTATAGTAGATGCTATTATATTAGCGACAACTTATCGCGCAAATCCGCAAAAATCTTCATTTTCTCTCAATATAAAAAGGTCTGAGCCATTCGCTTAGACCTTTTTTGTTTTATTGATCGCTTTTTATTCGTCCGTTATCTTAAGTTTAAAATTATTTTGCCCAAAAAAGTTCGAGTTTAGGTTTGATAACTAATGAGAGGATGATTGAAAAGAAAATGCCAATAGGTAGGGCGGTCAATAAACTCACCATCCACATATAGACAAAATGAGGCCAGTCAGAAAAATCATTGATATTCATTGTGGTCACCGCCGCCATGATTGACTCCATGATGACAGCCATGCATAGCCCAAAAATAACATTCATTTGTACAATAGAAATAGTTGGCAATAATGTACGCAATATTTTATTGATTAGCATAGCAATGACACCGCCAATAGGGGCAATACAAACGACGCAAAGCGCAAAAGAGCTGAGCCAAGCACGCAGAAAACCATCCCCAAAACCAAGGTTATTCCAAGTCATTACAAAGGTCAGTGTCCCACCAATAACCGCTACTATACTAAAAATAATACCTATTTTTTTAAAGGTCTTAAGCATTTACTGATCTCTATTAAACAATTCGAGCACAGTATAGCCATATATTTTTGATAAAAGCAGTCTTGTTCTTCTGGTTTTTTTCTGTACAAAGTGATGAATTTATTCGACATTTTTATGAAATATAAGAAGCATAAAGAATGTATTTCTCTGATATTAATCATGTTTTAATTCTGAAATATGAGAAGGCGCTTGATGCGTAGCTGCAATATAAAAAGGTTTACCTTTACACGCTTTCGTTATAACATAACGATTTTTTTGAAATGTTATATTATAACGGAATAATTTATGAGAAAGGTTGGTTTAATTGCGGTTTTGGTCGCATTGGCAGGACTGGCATGGTATTTCATCGCTGGGGCAAGCACAGCGACAAATTCATCGGCATCAACGTCTACGCCGCAAGGTAATGGCGATGATCAACAGGACTTAATCGTAGTTACCCCGTGGGAGTTGACTGCCATGGACCCAAGCAAGTCTGGTTTTATCTTTCAGCGTCTGCAAATTGCCGAGACGTTGGTGGACGCCAAACAAAATGCAGAGCTACAGCCCATGCTGGCACAAAGCTGGTCGTCTAATGATAAGGGCGATGTATGGACGTTTATGCTGCGTGATGGCGTGAAATTCCATGACGGCTCGCCATTGACAGCGGATGCTGTGGTAAAAAGCCTGCAGGTCGCGCTAAGCAAACCCACCGCTCTAGAGTCGGCTGCAATCTCAGACATCAAAGCCATTGACAGCAAAACGGTTGAGATTACTTTAGACAAGCCGCTCATGTCTTTTCCCGCTTACTTGGCGCATGCCACTAGTATTATTTTGGCGAGCTCCTCGTTTGATGAAAATAACGAGGTTACAAAGCTGATCGGTACAGGACCCTATTACGTCACCAAATTTGAGCCACCACAAAAAATCGAGCAAAAAGCCTTTGCTGATTATTGGGGAGAAAAAGCCAAGATTCAGGACGTCACTTACCTTGCCAACAGTCGTAGCGAAACACGTACGTTGCTGGCGCAGAGCAAACCCAACTATCTAGTATTTACACTAGATTCAGCAAGTCTAACCCGCCTAAAGCAAGACCCGAATTTGCAAGTCAAATCAAAGTCGCTGGCTCGTACTATCGAATACAAAGTCAATGCGGACAATCCTTTATTTCGTGATGTCGCCGTGCGCCAAGCGCTCAGTGACGCCATCGATAGACAAGGTCTCGCTCGCTCTGTGATGCATGCAGAAAATGCGGTGGCTGAGCAGATATTGCCGCCGATTTTCAAAGACTGGCAAATCAAAACCCCCACTCAAACGCCTGACCCAGCAGCCATCAAACAGCGTTTATTAGACGCAGGTTTTACCGCGGATAGTAACGGGATGCTACAAAAAGATGGCAAGCCCTTTAAATTCACCTTACGCACATTTTCAGATCGTCCAGAGCTACCAATTATTGCGACCGCCTTGCAAGCGCAATGGAAAAAAATCGGGGTGGATGTGGACGTGTCCGTGGGTAATTTTTCAGACATTCCTGCTGGTCATCAAGACGGTACTCTCGATATGGGACTATATGCCCGCAACTATGGCATGACGCCTGATCCTGTCGGCTCGCTCATAGAAGATTTTGATCCAAACGGTAGCGACTGGGGCGTCATGAATTGGCAAAATGCGGCATTGAGCAAGGATTTATTAACGCTTGAGACAACCAAAGGGAATGATGTGGCGACCAAGCAACGCGTCTCACAAATTATCTTTGATGAGCGTCCTGTTGTGCCTGTGGTGTATTACCAACAAAACGCTGCTGCTCATAAGTCATTAAAAGGCTTAGAGATCGATGGTTTAGAGCGGAATTTTTATTTAAACAAGCTGTCTTGGTAATTTGAGGTTGCCGTAACTCGTTTTATACATTCAAAAATGGTGACTCATAATTATGTTTAAGTATATTTTGCAGCGTTTGTTACAACTGGTGTTTGTCATATGGTCGGTTGGCACGTTGACTTTTGTTTTGACCCGTAGTTTACCCGGTGATATGGCTTACCGTATCGCGGCCAGTCGCTACGGTTATGATCAAACCGATGCCGCTGCTGCTGCGATTGTGCGTGCAGAGCTGGGTCTGGATCAGCCGTGGTGGCAAAGCTATACCGATTGGCTCCTTGATTTGGTGCAGCTCAATCTTGGGCACTCCTTGGTCAGTGGCGAGGCTATATGGGCTGAGATCTCGCATCAGTTCGGGCATACGTTAGCACTGGCGTTGGTTGCGCTGGTGCTATCGCTACTCATCGGACCGCCTTTGGGGCTGCTTGCCGCGCAAAAACCCAATGGTTGGTTTGATCGATTTACCTTGGTGATCAGTACCATGCTGCGTTCTGTGCCAGTGTTTATTATTGGTATTGCGCTCATTACGTTACTCGCGGTGCAGATAAAATGGCTACCAGCGGCAGGATATGGCACGCCGCAACATTATATTCTGCCTGCGTTGACTCTAGCGATTGGACTGGCAGCAGTTTCTATCCGTGTCAGTCGCCATGCCATGGTACAAGTACAAACGTCTGAGTATTATGATTTTGCCAAGCTTAAGGGTTTGAGCAAATGGACGGCGTTTTGTCGTCATGGCCTGCGCAATGTGGCGATTCCGATTCTGGCATATCACTCAGTGCAGCTGGTGTATTTGGTAGAAGGGGTGGTGATTGTCGAGAGTTTGTTTGCATGGCCGGGCAGTGGTCACGCCTTGGTACATGCGATTGTCGCGCGTGATGTACCCATGATACAAGGCACAGCGCTGATCATGGGCGGTATGTTTGTGGTGCTCAACATGGTGGTGGATTTATTGAGCGGGTTGCTTGATCCACGCATTGACTTGGCACGCTAGTGTGTTTATCACAAACTTACCTGACAAAAGGAATTTTTATTTTATGACTATTTTTAATCGATTCAATACCCTGTCATTGGGCCAAAAGTTTGGTGGTTTTTTACTGCTATTATTGTTGATCTTTGCGTTTTTGCAGCCAATTTATTATCCCATAGATGCCAATATTCAAGATTTGAGCGGTATGCTGCAATCCTCAAGCGTCAGCCACTGGTTTGGCACCGACCATTTTGGACGCGACATGCTGGCACGCGTGGCATCGGCTATTCGCTTGTCGTTCTCGCTCATTGTATTATCAGTGGGTTTTGCCTTGTTTTTCGGGTTATTACTTGGGGTGCTCAGCGGATATTTTGGTGGCTGGATTGACTTTGTTTGCCGGTTTTTGTGCGACATCGTCATGGCGCTACCGGGATTGCTATTTGTATTGTTGTTCGCTGCTATCGCGCCCAATAGCTTTTGGTCCTTATATCTGGGTATCTCATTGGTATTATGGGTGGAGTTTTTTCGGATGGTGCGCGCCATGACGCAGACGATTGCCAGTAGTCGCGAGATTGAATCGTCACGCTTAATGGGGATGGATTTTTTCTATTGTTTTAAGCGTCATTTTTTACCCAAGCTATTACCCGTTGTCGCCACACTTAGTGCTTTTGCGGCTGGCAATGCGGTATTGGCACTGGCTACATTGGGCTTTATTAATGTGGGTTTGCGTCCACCCACCGCTGAGCTTGGGTTGATGATGACGGAGCTGTTTCCTTATTACTATCAAGCGCCTTTTGTGTTTTTGCAGCCTATTATTGCTGTCTTCGTTTTGGTCTTAAGCCTACAATTACTCTCAGGAAAAACAAAATGATAGAACCATCATTAATACAAGACGCATCAACAAAAAAAGTCTTAGTAAAAACCAATAATGTGGCGGTGTTTACCAAATCAGGCCTGAGCTTGGTTGAACCGATCAGTTTGACGTTGCATCAAGGCCAAAACGTTACGATCTTGGGTGAAACAGGATCGGGGAAGAGCTTGTTGGCACAGGCCATTATGGGCGCGTTACCTGAGGAGTTGGTCGCTCAAGGTGATATTTTGATTGAAAAGCAATCATTGACAAATCGCAATTGCGTGCATATTGGGGCCGCCGTATGGCGATGCTACCGCAAGAGCCAAGCCGCTCGCTCAATCCTACCATGACTATGCTCGATCAAGTGTGGGAAAGCCTATATTTTGTCGCGAAAAAAGACAATAAGATCAGTAAGCAATTGGCAAAAGATAAAATCGAGCATTTAGGATTGACAGCATCTGCGGATTATTACCCGCATGAGCTATCAGGCGGTATGGCGCAGCGTGCGTCTTTTGCGATTGCCACCTCGGGCGGCGCGTATATTGTCATCGCGGATGAGCCAACTAAAGGTTTGGATGAAGCCAACAAACAAGCAGTGATTAATCTGCTAAAAAACGTCGCCCGCGATGGTGGCACGCTATTGACCATCACTCATGATATCGAGGTAGCGCGCTCTTTAAGTGGGAATGATAATGATCGCATGATGGTCATGAAAAAAGGAAAATTGCTTGAGCAAGGTAAAGGCGAACAAGTACTCAACCAACCGACATCAGACTATGCCAAACAACTCATCGCGGCTGCCCCGATAACTGGCCTGCAAAAAAGAGCGCCGTCATCGCGGAACAGCCCTTATTGAGTGCAAAAGACGTGAGCTTGGCGCGCGGTACACGGGTGTTGTTTGAGGGGTTGAGTTTTAATCTGAAACGCTCTGAGGTGCTTGGGGTGATTGGTGGCAGCGGCATTGGCAAAAGCTCATTAGGAGACGCGCTTTGCGGCCTGCTTAAACCAGCTAATGGCGGCGATTACGTGGCAACATAAACCCAAGCGCCATCAAGTACTCAAACTGTATCAAGACCCGCCTGCTGCTTTTGCCTCGCATGTACCACTGAAAATCTTGCTTAATGATGTCATTAAAAAGCACCGGTTAGATGCCAGCCGCGTGCCTGAATTATTGGAAAAGCTCAAGCTGGATAAACAGATTCTTGAACGTAATGCGCTCAACGTCTCAGGTGGGGAATTGCAACGGGTGGCCATTTTGCGCGCACTACTATTTAATCCTGTCTTGCTGTTCGCTGATGAGGTCACCTCTAGACTCGATCCCATCACTCAAAAAGAAACGCTGGATTTGCTAGTGGCGCAGTGCCAAGCTCAGGATTGTACGCTGGTGATGGTCAGTCATGATCACCATATCATGCGCCATTATTGCCATCAAGTGATTGACTTGGAAGATTTTGCCAAATCGTAATGGCGGTTAAAATAAAGAAATACCAGTAAAACAATCACAAAAAAAAGGTCCAAAAAACCATCGTTTTTTGGACCTTTTTATATTCGTCAGAGTTGTTTTGAAAAACCATCAAAAGCTAAGCGCTAACAAAACCAGAAAATGAGCCCATATAGTCTATGAACGATGAACCAAGACCTTCTTTACGTAAATAATCTGCTGTAACAGGGAGTTTTGGCGATAAAAATTCAAGATTATTACGAAGACGATTTGGGAAATTATGAGTAAGAATAGCTGCACGACCGATAGCAACATAATCAGCGCCCTCCATTAGACAGTGAGCAGAATCAACACCTGACATAATCTTACCAGCCAGTCCAATCTTGGCTGTGCCTCGATCAAGCTGTGTGAATAGAGATGCGAGTGTTTGCCCACTAAAATCTTTATCCTCCGGCTCTTTGTTT
The DNA here is from genome assembly GCA_963744895.1 of uncultured Gammaproteobacteria bacterium. Classification (GTDB taxonomy): domain Bacteria; phylum Pseudomonadota; class Gammaproteobacteria; order Pseudomonadales; family Moraxellaceae; genus Psychrobacter. Next base: position 189,528 of record CAVUUW010000002.1, on the reverse strand, counting down.
ATATCCCAAAGCGACAGGTCTAGATAATCCATCTTTCCGCTATTAAATAGAATTTGTGCAAGCTCAATCATTTCAGGTAGGCGCAATCCGAACCGCTCAGGTGAAATCCTAACACCTATCTGAAAATCTGGACGACAAGCTGCACGGATTTTGCTAAGTATCTCTAGTAGGAGCCGTGAACGATTATCAAAAGAGCCACCCCAATGGTCCGTTCTTTGATTTAAAAGAGGTGATAAAAATTGAGTTATGACATAACCATGGGCAGCGTGTATTTGAATACCATCAAACCCAGCCAACTCAGCACGTTTAGCAGCCATAACAAATGCTGAAATCATGTCTTCTACTTCTTGGTTTGACATGGCTCTGGCAGACGTTTCAGTATCATTAGAAGGCCCTAAGATTTCATTTTGTTCTCTTAAAGCTCTAATACCTGCATGCTGAAGCTGAAGAGAAGAAACGGCACCCGCTTGGCGAATTCCAGAAGCTAATTTTGCAAGACCAGGTATATGATTGTCACTAAAACATCCTAATTGTCCTTGAAAGGCTTTGCCATTAAGCTGTACATGGCTGGCACAGGTTGTCACAAGCCCAAACCCTCCTTCAGCACGCATTGTCAACCAGCGATATTCGTCATCTGAAAGCGTTCCATCTTGGTTGCTCTGTGTATTAGTCAACGGTGCCAAAATAAATCTATTCTTAATAGCTGGGCCACGTGGCAAAATAAGAGGGTCGAAAAGTGAAGGGTTACTACTATTTTCCGACTGTAAAGATTGGATCATTTTTATTTCATCCTTAACTCGATTATTAAAATTTTTTGGTTGATGTCTAAACATTCATAATGGTGTCAGAATTGGGTCTAGTGAGATGCAAAGCAAAAACAAGCCCGAAGCTAACTATGCGCCAATGACTAAAAAATCGACAATACAGCCACCAAAGAGAAGAAAACTATCAAATATAAGTAAAAAAGTGGTGGCTACCTAAGTGCGCTTTGCATCGGCCATATTATTTCTTCTAACGAATACAGAATCAGTCTTCCGAACTATAAAAGCACATAGGTGAAACCAAAGTTTGACATCTAAAGTCAGCAATTTATCTAAATTAGATTTATTCATTAAAAATCAGTGAACGATGCGCTCCGACACCAGCCATTGTGCCTGACATAACCGCTAGGGTTCCGCTTTGCATGGCGTTGGATAAATCACCAGCGACGAAGACGCCTTTTACTGAGCTTTCTTTAAAATCATTGACGGTGACCATCGTACCCATTGCCGTCTCTACGGTTTCAAGATTTAGCATGTCGATCAGTGGCGACGTTATTATCGCTCTGGGCGCAACATATAATCCTTTGATAGGGCTTGTGCGACCATCCTCCAGCAAAACATGCTGAATGTGCTCGCCATCTCCAACCACATGAGTAATGGCGGTTTCTTCTATAGCAACGCCGCGACGGATGAGGTGATCCAGTACTTCGCCCTCAGGCTTGAACTGTCCTTGTGTAAAAAGCGTGGTCGCGCCCCAATCAGGGATCATAGCCGCTTGATGAAACGCCAGCTCGCTCGTCGCCAATACACCAAGGGATCGATCTTTTAACTCATAGCCGTGACAATAGGGGCAGTGAATGACACTCTTGCCCCAATGTTCTTTCACACCAGGAATATCAGGAAGCTGGTCCGTAATGCCTGTCGTTAAAATCAGTTTTTTTGCGCTGTACGTCGCGCCATTTTTTAGCGTGACACAGAACCCATCTGATATTTTAGCAACCTTGATAGCCATCTCTTCTACAAGATGGAATGTTGGATAAGCACTTAATTGAGACAATGCTGTTGAGCGAATCTGGGCAGGGGTTTTGCCATCCAAACCAAAGATACCATGAGAGGTGTTTGCAAAGCGATTGCGCGGTGAGTTGGCATCTATTAGCACCACATGGCGTCGACCACGAACCAGTTGCATGGCTGCAGACAGACCCGCAAAACTGCCGCCCACAATAATCACATCTATTTTCATATTAAACTCGTTATAGTTAAGAAACTTTTATTGTTACATGAAAATTAAACAATGGCAATCATGTAATAGTAAAAGTTCCATGATATAGTTGATGTTTATTATTTAGGATGCCACATGAGAAAAGACAGTCGACTCTCCCGCGCTTTACATGTACTGGTACATCTCAATGACGCTGACAAACCGGTCACCTCAGAGACGATAGCGGAGATGTTATCAACCAACCCTGTGGTAGTCAGACGTATGCTTGCGTTGCTGCGCGAGAAGGACTATGTTGCCTCAACCAAAGGCCATAATGGCGGCTGGACGCTTGCCAAGCCTTTGGGTAGCATTACGCTGTTAGACATTCATGAAGCATTTGGTGACAGTTCCATTTTTACGGTTGGTTTGACTGACGAACATACCAACTGCCCGATAGAAATTGCCGTAAATAATGCGCTAAAAGAAGTCATGGATGAAGCTGAGAGCTTAATGTTGAAGCGTTTTGGCGACATTCATTTGAGCGTACTAGAAGAAGCGTTTAGATAGCGGTATGGTTAACTGAAAGAAAGGAATTAAAAGGTTGCCTCAAGTTCAAGTAACTACTCAACTACCATAAGCCGCGCATAAAAAAAGGTCCAAAAAACCATCGTTTTTTGGACCTTTTATATTATTAAAATAGCTATTGACCAGCTGGCTTATGTTAACTGCTGGCGTGCCTGATGGCGACTGTAATAAAAAATCGCTAAGCCTGGAATGTATAGCAAGAGTGATAGTAATAGGTTGTCCACGCCCGCGGCATAAATCAGCCAAATACCATAGACACTCGCGCCCAAACCGATGGCTTTGATGCTCCAGCGCTCTGATTGGGCAAATGACACCTTGACCAAATACGCCCCAACCAAAAAGTAAGGAATCAAAATCATCGAGGTGGAGATGATGACTAGAGTGTTGTAGCCTTTACCCGTCACAAAGATCATCAGCAAGCACAGCTGCACTGTCAAGCTGGTTAGCATCAGCGATGCCGTTGGCGTGCCTTGCGCGTTTTGCTTGGTAAAGATACGCGGAAACGCATTGTACTTCGCCGCGGTAAACGGCACTTCAGCAGAATAAAGAATCCAGCTCAGATACGAGGCCAACACCGAGACGATAAGTCCAATACTGATGATCCATTTGCCCACATCGCCCGTCATCTGCGCCATGATGCCCGCCATCGATGGGTTGCTGAGCGCCGCCACATCCACACGGCTCATGACCCCAAGTGAAAGCAGGGTAATGGCAACATACAACACCAACGCGAACAATACGCCGATATAAGTAGCACGGCCGATATCAGCGCGCTTCTTCGCACGTTGCGATAAGACAATCGCGCCTTCGATACCCGTAAATACCCATAGGGTGATTAGCATCGTTCCTTTGACCTGCTCCATAAAGGGCGCCTCCAACGTCGTACCTGCGCGGTCGGCGTTGAATGTCTCCATATCAAAGGCATAATAAGCAAACACAATAAAAGCAATAAGCGGTAGGCTTTTTGCCAAGGTCGCCAATAGGTTGATAAAGGCGGCTTGCTTGACGCCGCGTATCACCAAATAATGTACCAGCCATAAGATGATAGACTCACCGACCAGCGCCCATATGGTGTTGCCTTCACCGAAGACGATACTGTTTGGTGTATCAATAAAGCTGCCGAGCGCGGCAAAAGCCACCACCAAGTAGCCCACCACACCAATGGTGGCACACAGCCAATAGCCCCATGCCGAAAAGAAGCCTGCCAAATCGCCAAACCCTGTTTTGGCATAGGTATAAATACCACCATCCAGTTCAGGCTTTAAGCGTGATAAATGCAAAAAGCAGCCCGCGAGGAACAAAATACCCACGCCAGTGATGATCCATGCCGTAATGATGGCATCCACACCTGCCACTTCGGCCATGTTTTGCGGTAAGCTAAAAATACCTGCACCAACCATCGAGCTGAACACAAGGGCGGTGAGCATGGTTAGCCCAATTTTTTGTCCATTTTGCATGGTGCGGTCTCTACTTTGTCAACGTACTTGTGAAATGCTGGCTCAATTCCTGAATGTGTTCAGGGCCAATACCGCAGCAGCCGCCGATCAGTGATGCGCCTTGGGTTTGCCATTTTTTTGCCCAGACCAAGTACGCAGGCGGCGTTAGGTCGTCACGCACGTCATCAAGGCCGTCATTGGCGGTGGCGTTTTTTTGCTGCGGCGGGAAGGCGTTGGCATAAGCACCAAGTTTGATGTGCGCGGCATCTTTGTTTTGCAACACGCTTTGTGCCACATCAAGTGCTTGGTCGATCACTTCTGGCTGACAGCAGTTAAACAGGATTGCCTCTACATTGATATCTGCCATTTTGGTAACGGCTTCTTCTACCGTCTCGCCTGAGCGCAAGCGTGGTACATCGAGATGCTCGCTATCTTCTAGGGTGAATGACACCCATAGCGGCTTGTTGTCGGTATCCAACGTATTTAGCAGCTCACGAACGGCAACTGACTCTGCAATAAGGCTTTGGGTCTCTGCAAGCCAAAAATCCACATGGTCATTTAAGCCATTGATAAGTGGGGTGGCGATATCTTCCACGTGATCGGCATCAAATAAGTCGGCACGATATGAGCCAAATAGCGGCGGGATTGAGCCTGCAATCTTAGTATCGCGGCCTTCCATGTCGACAGCGGCGCGTGCCATCTCGCCTGCCGAAGTGGCCAAATCTTGTGCTTGATTGGCAAAACGCTCTTCGCCAATATGAAAAGGCACCAGCGCATAGCTGTTGGTGGTGATGACTGCTGCGCCGCTTTGGATAAAGGCGCGATGCACGTCACGGACAATCTCAGGTGCTTCGATCATCGCGAGTGCTGACCACTCAGGCTGACGAAAGGGCGCGCCGCGTTTGGCCAGTTCGCGTCCCAAGCCGCCATCGATAATAGTGACTGAATTAGTTGCCATAACAAATCCCTCTTTATTGTAAACAGTAGAATTATTTAGAAGGGCGAAATACTAGGCGTAATGATAGACAGATGCAACCAAAAGTTTAGCGGTATTGTTCACTTATCGTGTTTATCACTTCATGTGACAGAAAGAGATAGTTACTGAGGAAAATCTCGTAGAGCTATAAAGCGTTAAATTTGCTTAAAACGATATAAGTTTGACGACCCTGTTTTTACATATCGAATCCTAATGGTGCATATGCAATGGATTATAAGAAATAATTATTTCGCTTAACCTTTTATGGTAACGGTAGATAATGATTGATATCAACACCTTGGCTAAGCCCGACTATTTGCGTTACTTTCACTTAACAACTGCACACATGTCAAGCGTTGACAGCGTAACTTTAATATAGGCATGATGTCGGTAAGTAATCCTTACTTCCATCGCGGAAATCGTTTTTATCACAACACTTGAAGGAGACTACTATGAAAGCAGCACGTTTTTATGACAAAGGTGACATCCGTATTGAAGATATCCCAGAACCTACCGTTGAGCCGGGTACGGTCGGTATTGATGTGGCATGGTGCGGTATTTGTGGTACGGACTTGCATGAGTTTATGGAAGGGCCTATTTTTATTCCGCCCTGTGGTCATCCGCATCCCATCTCAGGCGAGTCTGCACCCATTACTATGGGGCATGAGTTCTCGGGCGTGGTATACGAAGTCGGCGAGGGTGTCGATGATATCGAAGTCGGTCAGCACGTAGTGGTTGAGCCTTATATCATCGCCGATGATGTCTCTACCGCAGAAGGGGAGAACTATCATTTATCAGAAAACATGAACTTTATCGGTCTAGGCGGACGCGGCGGCGGATTATCCGAAAAAATCGCGGTCAAACGCCGCTGGGTACATCCTATCTCAAACGATATTCCACTAGACCAAGCCGCTCTGATTGAGCCGTTATCGGTCGGCTATCACGCCTTTGTGCGTAGCGGCGCAAAAAAAGGCGATGTGGCACTGGTCGGCGGCGGTGGCCCGATTGGTCTGTTATTGTCGTCAGTATTAAAAGCCAAAGGTCTGACAGTTATCCTGACCGAGCTGAGTGCCAAGCGTAAAGAAAAAGCCGAAAACAGCGGCGTGGCTGACTATGTCTTGGATCCGACTGAAGTGGATCTTAAAGAAGAGGTGATGAAAATCACCGAAGATCGCGGCGTGGATGTGGCGTTTGAGTGTACCAGTGTTAATGCCGTACTCGATTCGTTGGTTGAACTGACCAAGCCTGCTGGCGTGGTGGTGATTGTCTCTATCTGGAGTCATCCTGCAAAAATCAGCGTGCATAGCGTGGTGATGAAAGAGCTGGATATTCGCGGTACCATTGGCTATGTCAATAATCATAAAGACACCATCAAACTGGTCGAAGATGGACTGGTCGATCTTGAGCCGTTTATTACCCAGCGCATCAAATTAGATGATTTAATCTCTGAAGGGTTTGAGCGTTTGATTCACAACAATGAGTCTGCTGTGAAAATTATTGTGAATCCGAACTTGTAAGCGATATTTTTTGAATAGAATTGGCTTTGTAGATTAGAGTCAGCCAAGAAAAAAAGCGCTATCTATTCGGATGGCGCTTTTTTTGTGGGCGTTTTAAAGGAGTTCGCAAAATAGACGTACCATAAAGTGAATAAAACGGTTATCCGTTTCGTACATTATAAATTGCTGGGGACTATTTGTTTCGATCTAATTATCGTTATGTGATGGATCTATAAAAACAAAGTAGCGTTATTTTTTATTAAAACTGAAACATCAGCCTTAGGTGACGCACCATAAACCCTTTTATACTCTCGATTAAACTGTGAAGGGCTTTCATAACCTACGAGACTGCTCGCTGTCGTTGCATCGACACCTTCAAAGGCCATTAAGCGTCGTGCTTCTTGCAGCCTTAAGTTTTTTTGGAACTGAAGAGGGCTCATCAGCGTGATAATTTTGAAATGTTTATGAAATGCAGACAAGCTTAAATGTGCTTCTCTTGCCACAGCCTCAGCACTAAATGGTTTGTTAGCGTTTGCTTTTATCCAAGCAATCGCTTTTGCTATCTGTTTACTTTTTCCAACCCCTAAACTCTGTGCCATCAAATGATGTCCAGCAGGTGTTGAAAGCAGCCGATAAAGGATCTCTCGCTTAATCAATGGTGCTAAAAACTCAATATCTTCAGGGTTATTCAATAATGAGGTTAATCTCATAATAGGGTCGAGAATATCCTGTGTTGCTCGCTCTATACGAAGTCCTGATGAAATAGGGCTGTTAACCTTTTTTCTATCATGAATAGCGACTACCAAATCCGCTAATATAGACGAGTCTATGTTAAGCTTTATACACAGATAAGGCGCTTGTTTTGATGCTTCTATTACTTGTCCTGTTAGCGGCAAGTCAAAAGAGACTGACAAATATTTAGACATGTCATAATCGAATATTTGTCGGCCCAATATTACCCGTTTTTTCCCTTGTAAAACGATACACATTGCAGGCTTATGAAGCGTCCATAATTCCTCGGTAGTACAATCGCTCCTAATGATTTCTAGATCGGGGATTTTAGTCGTAAAAATGCCACTCTCTATTGCATGGGGAGTGATGTTCTCAATGATGTTAGTAATAGTACGATGCATAGCCTTACCTTTATCATTTACTCCAAGAGCGAATACTCAGCTATAGCCGTTATCGTCAACACTTAACTCCTAATATATAGGATATTAAGGCTATATTTTAATCGTTGATATCAGTTTTACGAGAGTAATCCGCCCATTTATTCAAATCATTTTGACGATTACTGTTTGCAGTACCTAAATATTCAATCGCATCAGAGCCAGCAGCCAATCGCATGGGGCGTGTGGGTTTTTGCGCTATTTCGACGAGCAATTGCCCTAACTTTTTTGGATCGCCAGCTTGCTGTTGGTTTTGAGAACGATACGCATCATTTAAAGCTTTGGCGTATTGTGCATAATCATCGATGGCTATTGTGCCAAACTTAACTGACGACTGGTCAAGAAAATCTGTACGAAAGAAACCTGGTTGGACGATGGTTACGTCTATGCCAAATTGCTTTACTTCCAAGGCCAAACTCTCCGAAAAACCCTCCACCGCAAATTTTGCCGAACAGTAAATGGATGAATTCTCAAAACCCAAACTACCACCTATTGAAGAGATATTATAAATCAATCCTGAGCGTTGCTTGCGCATGAAGGGTAACACTGATCGACACATTGACATTAAGGCAAAAACATTGGTTTCAAACTGTGCTTTCACTTTTTCTGGTGTGACTTCTTCAAATAACCCAAGTTGGCCAAACCCTGCGTTATTAACCAGCACATCAATACTACCAAATTTTTTAAAAGCTGTTTCTGCGATAAGTTGAATTTGTGGTTCGTCACACACATCCAACTCTAGCAGGAGTAGGTTTTTGGTATCATCGAACACGTCTTTTAATTTTTGCAAGTCTCTTCCAGTCGCTACCACGTTAGCACCTGCTAGTAATGCTGCACTCGCTATCTGAAACCCTAACCCTCTAGTAGCCCCAGTAATCAACCACGTTTGCTTGTGTAAATTATTCATTGCTTACTCCTCATTGTTTATAGGTGCATTGTGCAAGAATAATGCAATACAGTAATAGATCGATTTTGCGCGATGATTGCCTAATACTATCTGTGCTCCTACCCAAGCAACGGAAACTGATAAATATTGGCATAAACAAAGACAGCAATCAAAACGCTCACAACGCTAAACCATAGCATATACACCGATCCTGATGACCATGACACGCCCCAATCAATTTTACCTCTCGCGGTCAGCCATTCCATCATACTAATGGCAATGATCAGCCATAATGTCCCCACCAAAAACCCACCCATCACATCGCTGAGATAATGCTCATTTAGCACGATTCGGCTCAATCCTATGAGCAAGCATAATAAAAGCGCTAGCGATAATATCCGCACTTGGTGAATAAAGCTTTGGCTAAAACGAATCGCCATATAAGCTAGAAATCCATAGAGCGCGATGCTGATGGTGGCATGACCGCTGGGAAAAGAGTAAGTGTGTTCCATCAGCAAAATATCGATCGGTCGTGCTCGCTGAAAAACCATCTTATTGACAAAGGTAAAGGCCGTGCTACCGATAGTTGAGATCAATAGACCGACGATGATATAAGGCTGGCGCACGACCGCGCAGAGGATTACCGTCAATAGAATGATCAAGCAAGTAATCGGTGTAGAGCCTAAGCTGGTGATAAAAACAAACGCAGGCACGATGCTTGAATCTTGTAGCACGCTCATATGCTGCGACACAAACAGATCGGTGATCACAATAGAGTCGGACTCTACGACATCCTCGACCAAGCCTGCAAACAGCGCCAAAATATAAATATTCAAGAGCGTCAGAACGGTGAGTATTAGACCAGAAAAATGACCACGGGCAAAGCGCTTGGTGATAAAACCAAACGTCGCTGGGTATTTTTTCTTTAGACTTATCATTATTGGTAGTTTTGCCAAATGTTCACGTAACCAAAGATCGACGCGAGAAATGAATCCCAATACGCGCTTACCATAGCGAATCATCAGGTGCTGTATCAGCCATAACAGTGCCATCGTTAAAATAAGCACCAGCCCCAAGCTGATGAGCTGAGGGTGTTGTTTAATGAACGCAATCATGGACAGCTTATTCCTTTATTGTGACTGATATTGCTGATATTTAAACAGGCGCAAGCAGCCAGTGTTAATGACTTCTTAGAGCAGGAAGTGGATAGGCAGGGCAACCAGCCCGTATTGCATACTACTTTATACAAAGGCTGGCATGAGAGATGTATCTTTTGCCTACTCCCTTAAACACACTGGTTTAAGGTCATTCGACCGAAGTTATTTTGAACCCTCAGCCTATACGCTTTTTAAAGTGCCATTTGAAAAAGTGCGATGAGTCAGTGATTGAGGGTTAAGAGCAACCTTCGACTAAGTAGATGGCATCTGGAATGCCAATATCGATGCTTTCTACTTCACCTTGTAAGGCTCGTTTGGTTTCTACCGTCCAGTCAGTCTCAGTAATGGTGTTGGCGCTCAGTTTTTGTCCACCTTTGAGATGATACTCAATCTGTATGGGTAAGGTATCGTTTGCACTGTCTAGCTTGATGTTGTCTTCTTTTAAAAGCTCACCCACATTTTCGTCATCGACGATGATGAAGTTGGCGTTTGCAATCAGATTGTAATAGTCGCCACCAACGGCATATTTATCCACGGCATAAGTGAGACTGTCATCATGCGCGTCCATCACTGCTTGTACAGAGTCGCCAACCTTGATATCGCTATAAAAAGGAATGTTGGGATCGCGAATGGTAATCAGCGCTACTCTGCCATCTATTACTTGATACAGGACAGACGCACGTTTGCCGTAAGCTTGATCCATATAATACTGTTTTGGATCGCTCACATAGTAGCATTGCTCATTGTCACTCGCTTGTTTGGTCAACCCCAAGTCTGCCAAAAGGGCAGGGGTAACCACTTGCCCAAAGCCAAGCTTTTGATAGCCTGATGGACTCACGACCTGATCGTCAGCGAGGGACGTGTCAGTCGAGCTCGTTTCTTTTTCTATTGCTGTCTTGTCATTATCAACAGTAACAGGCGCTGATGGGTCAGTTTGCGCGGGGTCTGAATTTTTATCCATTTGCGCAGCGTTGTCATCAGCAGGTGAGGTCTGTGAGTCGCAGCCTGTGAGGAGCTGTACTCCGCCCATAACACAGACAGAAAGTAATAGAGATTTTGTCTTTGTGAATGATAAATGGTGATCAAAAAACATGGTCATACTCCTAACTATAAACGGTCCATCGCTTATTTAAATAGCGTTACCGCATATTGTAGCGGATATCAAATTTATTAATAGCCCATATAATATTCTGGTTTGGCCGGATAATCTTGGACTTTATTATTGACTTATAACCAATAAATGTTACCCTACTTACCTCTTTGGGGAGTAGCCTGCTTTCGTCCCATCTATACTACGAAAGCGTTCGTATCAACATACTTGGCCACATGCCATGGTGCGAACACCTCTCGGTTGGCGAGACCATCGATATATCCACACTGCAGGTCGAGGGTGTGCGTATGTCGTGGACTCTATACTCGACCTGAGAACCTCAAATGAACCCTATTGCTCTACTATTACTTGCTTTTTCTATGTCTACTGATGCCTTCTCTGTGGCTATTAGCAAAGGCGCAAGTCTCAAAAATCCTCGTTTTACCGAAGCGCTAAGAATGGGTGTCATCTTTGGCTCCATCGAAGCAATTACTCCTATCATTGGCTGGTTAATTGGGCGTTCTGCCACCTCTTTTATCGATGCATCTTTTGTTGAAGCATGGGATCATTGGGTCGCATTTGTCATTCTGGCAGGCTTAGGACTGCACATGCTCTATGCAGGTTTTCAATCTGATGATGAAGAACAAGAAGCCCCTTCAAGACACTCTTTTGTCAAACTTGCGATTGCTGCTTTTGGTACCAGTATCGATGCGATGGCTATCGGCGTGAGTTTGGCATTTATAGAGGTGAATATTTTACTTGCAGCAGGTCTGATTGGCCTCGCAACGACTATTATGGTCACGCTTGGCGTACTGCTCGGAAAAGCACTTGGGTCGCTCATCGGTCATAGGGCTGAAATATTTGGTGGCTTGATGCTTATTGTCATCGGTGGATGGATATTAGCGAGCCATTTGTAGAGCGTATTTAAAAAAGTAAACCCCAAAGTGTCCGCGCTTTATCTGGCCGTTATACCAAACTTCGTTGATTTTACGTCTGCGACCGCCACAGCGGACACGTTGCTTCTCACTTTTACTCATGCAACCATTGTAGGAAGCTGGTTTATACTTTTAGCCACGGTCAGTATGAAACTTTTGCCTTACTTTAAGGGCGGCGCTATTGGCAGATGGTTAAATGGGTTGGCAGGTGTGGTCATGTTGTATTTCTCTGCCATGCTCCTGACTTATGAAGCAAAAAAGGTATAAGGCTTGCTTTAGACTTTTATCTTTTCAGTTTTTCTTCAAGTGCTTTTTTAATATATGGTCGAATATAAACGGACCGAATGGTAAGAAAGATCCGATTACGCCTGCAGGGATTGCCCATATAGGCATTTTTATTCTCATAGAAGTGGCAAAGAGGACGACAATATAAGCAACGAACAGCATTCCGTGGGCCATACCGACGTATCTCACCACCTCAGGAATACCCATCATGTATTTTAATGGCATAGCGATACACAGCAATACCAAAAAAGACGTGCCTTCTAGATAGCCCATAATCATCAGGCTTTTCAGTGTGGCGTTTTGTGCCTTGCTAAAATGAGGGACGGGTTCGAGTGGTGATTGAGCCTGCGACACGATGCTTTCCTTTTTTGAAGATGAATAAATAACAGAGGGTAGGGCTGTTGACATTGACATCACACGGAATAAGAGCGGTTATCTTTCGATGCTCAGTCATTTCAATTTTGAGTCGTACACCAGTTTTTATGACACCAGACCTATGAGCATTCATTGCTTAGACGAGTACTGAGCACTGACAAACAATCAATGGACAGCGAGATAACCTGCGTCTGAGAAGTATTGCTGACCAGTAGGCGAGCGCAGATAATTTGAAAAATCTGTCGCAGCAGGGGCGTCACTGATCACCGCACCGTCTTGCAAAATAGGCAGATAAGACTCTGGTGCTAACGTATAGAACTGATTTGGAGTGGCTTTAATCGCCGTCAGTTGTGACTGCGCGACAAATCCATAATCGACGCTGCCTGTATGCGCGTATTGAAACGATTGGCCGATATTTTCAGCTTGTATGATGCGTTTTTGTTCAGTAAGTGTGTCGTAGAGATTTTGGGCTTGCAGATACGATTTTGCAGATTCACCGTAAGGGGCAAGCGCTGGATTGGCAATGGTGACTTTTGTATCAGAGTCAGCCGTCAGCAATTCTTTTAATGTCTTGGGATTAAACCCCTCTAAAGAATGCGTTGCACTATAAAGCGCCAACTGACCTTGGGTATAAGTAAAAGGTTGTGGGGGCTTTTTTTCGGTAGAGGATTGGTTATTCAGCTTTTCTTTAACAAGTTTGGCTGGAAACGCTTGATTGGCAGCCAAAAATATATCGTAAGGTGCGCCAGAGATAATTTGAGCATAGAGCTTACCTGAAGAGGCATAAGTCACATCGATCTCTTGCGCTGGCATGTTTTTGTCTTTTTTATATCCAGCAATGATCTTAGGTAACACATCCGATAGATTGGCCGCCGCCGCGATGCGTAGTGTTTGCGTCTGCTCATTGTTTTTATTAACGTCTGGCAACGTGGCATCAGCAGTTTGCTCTTTGGTACAGGCCGTTAGCATGAATGCCAAGCAGACCGATGTTATAGTTACTGATTTAATCATTGCTTAACCTTGTTACTTGTTTTTATATTGTTCGCTTTTACTATTAGGGTCATCAATCTGGCATTGCTATGTATTCGATCAAGCCACGTGCCACAGTATAAAACATTCATAGAGGTTGCGGTATGCGTTTTCGTTTTTGCGCTCATGGATTTACATCAGATGGCTTTGCCTCAAATGCATGAATAAAAGCTTGTGCCGATGGAGACAAATGGCGATGACTCAAAACGAGGTCAAATTCAGGCTCCGGCCCTAATAAAGGGTGGTAATTGATTTGATCACTACGAAAGCCGTTCATGCTTTGAGGAACGACGGAAACGCCTGCTCCGACAGAGACCAAAGATAGGACGGCATGCATCCCGTGCGCTTCTTGCGTGACCATCGGTACAAAGCCTGCGTCTGCACATAGGCGAATAACTTGAAGATGAAAGCCGCGCCCTTCAACCATCGGCCATAAAATAAAGGGTTCGTCTGCCAGATCGGCAAGCGTTAGGCCCGATAGCTTATTAAGCAAATGATCTTTAGGCATGGCGATACATAAGCGGTCATAGTCAAATGGCGTTTGCTCAACGTCTTCGGCATTCATAAGTGGCGGTATTAAGACGCCTATATCTAGCGTACCGTCACGTAATGCGGCGACTTGTGCGGCAGTGGTGGCTTCTCTTAGTTCAAGACGCACATTTGGATAACTTGTCCTAAATTTGCGAAGCACGTTGGGTAATCTGCCATAAAGCGCGCTACCAACATATCCTAAACGTAATACCCCCGTTTTACCTGCTGCGACATCTAAGCTCGTAGTAATGGCGTGTTCAGCTTTTCGTAATATCTCACGACTCTCATCCAAAAACGTTTCGCCTGCAGGCGTCAAGCCAAGTACGCGATTGCCACGCTCAATCAGGGTCGTACCGATAGTCTCCTCTAATTTACGTATGGCGCTGGTCAGTGGGGGCTGCGACATATTTAGACGTTCTGCCGCACGGTGGAAGTGTAGTTCCTCCGCCACCGCAATGAACTGCTCCATTGCCCGCAAAGTAATTCGAGTTTGAGTATCTATCGCCATGTACCACTCCCGTACCTATTCAATCATCCACCCGACTTGTGATGCTCTACTTACAATAATGCTTTTACGATACTATAAATGTATCGTAAAAGCATTTAAAGAGTATTTTACAGATTACAAGTTGAGATCTATGCTTTCCGTTCAATCACTTTTAGTCAACGGAGAGCGACATGATAGATTTTAAAGGACAAGTAGTACTGATAACAGGCGCAGCTCGCGGGCTTGGTTTTGCCTATGCCCGCTGTATTGCAGGGCTGAGCGCGACCGTTTTGATCCAAGATATCGGCGCTGATTCGGATGGTAATGGCATTGATCCACAGGTCGCAATAAGTGCAGCAGAGACACTTCAATTGGAAGGGCTGGACGTACAAGCGATTACTGGAGACATTGGTACACGAGCAGGCTGTCATAAGCTTTGCCAAGACATCCTTAAAATTTACGGCCGACTAGATGCATTGATTCATAATGCTGGCTGGGTGGCACATGCTGGTATTGAGTCGATAGACGAAGACGACTTTGATCATATGATGGACATTTCCGCCAAGGCTCCACTTTGGCTGACACAAGCTGCTTGGCCTTCAATGAAAGCGGCGGGTTATGGTCGCATTGTTATGACGACTTCATGTCGAGCGCTTTACCCTCAATATGTACAACGGGGCCTTGCTGCTTATGCTGCAGCTAAAATGGCGACAGTGGGTATTACCAACGTCCTTGCAGCTGAAGGCAAAAAGGATAACATCATCGTGAATGCCATTTCTCCGGTTGCCAAAACCCGTATGTGGGGCGTAGAAGGAGAGCCTGAGGAATTACATGCCTCTGAGGTGGCATTAGGTGCCGCGTATCTTGTGTCTGTTGCTTGCACGGAAGGCGGATGGACACTTCGCGCCGCTAATGGCCAGTTTCATGCAACCCGCGCTATGGAAGCAAAAGAGGTAGACTATCCACGAAACCTTCAAGCGGTACAGGCGTCAACGGTACAAGAAGTCGCGGACAATTGGTCATCGATTGCTATCGCTAATATAGAACCGCGTGCATGAATAAGGCATTGGCGGTAGTTGTAGGTAATATGAGTTTGCAGGAATGCTCTTTAAATAGCTATTTTTGCGCATAGACGACCAGACGCAGATGGCGATCTGCATCCACCGTCATTGAGGTATGTTCAAAGGTGGTAACTTTACCATCGACACGCATCTCTCTTGTACCTTGACAAGGCGCATCGACATCATGACGACGCCACCATTGTTTGAACTCTGGTGAGACTTTTTTTAGATTAGCGACCAAGGCTTGTATGTCTGCTTCTTGGGTCGCGTAAGCATAATCTCGCCTAAAACTTGACAACATTTGCAATGCTTGGTTTTCCCAATCGACTAATTGCTCTCTCAGTACGGCATCAGTGAAGAGTATCCAAAGTAAATTGCGTTCCTCGTTAGCGTAACGTCCAAAGCCGAATAGCTGATCCGCTTGTTCGTTAAAAGCAAGGATGTCCCATCGAAGATTAAGAATATAAGCCGCATGAGGGGATAAGTCGTTCATGATTCTCAATACAAGTGGCGGGACTTGACAAAAGGTCTTGCCAGGCTCGGCGGGAAGGCGATCATGAGCGAGTAAAAATAAATGCCTTCTTTCAGCAGCGTCCAGCTTCAACGTTTGCGCCAAATTATCCAAAAAAGAGGAGGAGGCATTAATATTGCGTCCTTGCTCAAGCCACATATACCAAGTCAGCCCGACACCTGATAAGGCAGCAACTTCTTCGCGGCGCAGCCCAGGAGTACGCCTGCGACCGCCACTAGGCAAACCCACATCGGCAGGAGTCAAGCGCTCTCGCCGATTTCTTAAAAAGGTCGCCAGCTCTTTTCGTGTACGTTCTAATTTGCTCATAAGGTTCCTGTATTTTTTATAATTGCCGAGCACTCGAAGTATTTGCCTAGTACTCCTAGTAATAGTATAAATGGCTAAATTGTAACACTATTATACTACTTGTAGAATGAGATTTTTTACAACGAGAGCTTCTCTATGAGCACACACGATAAACCTCAAGAATCTAAAAATGAAGCGAGGGTAATTACTCAAACGAATGCACTTATGGTGTATTTGATTGGGCTAGGCGCTTTTGCATTAGGGATGGCGTCTTATGTCACGGCTGGACTTATTCCCATGATCGAACCGGCCTTCAGTATTTCTGCTGGTGTAGCGGCGCAGCTTGTAACGGCATTTACTTTGGCTTACGGACTTGGATCCCCAATCTTAGTGGCTTTATTGCCAGAGCAGGCTCAGCGTAAAGGCTTGCTGACGGCGCTTGGTTTGTTTGTAATCGCCAATGCAGCTAGCGCCTTATCAATAAGTTTTTCTTGGTTAATTATTTTTCGAGCATTAGCAGGTATTGGGTCAGGCGTTTACTTAGCAGTTGGTATTGCGGCAGTGGCTACCATATCGCCATTTGGACGAGCAAAAGCCATCTCCATTATCATGGGCGGCATGGCAGCAGGCACGGTCTTAGGCGTGCCGTTGGGTCTTGTTCTCGCTGAACGCTTGGGCTGGGCATCAGCATTTTGGTTGATTACGTTACTTGGCATTATTGCCTTTGTAGGATTGTTTTGGCGCTTACCCACATTGCCCATTTCAGAGCGTATTCCTCTACGCAAAAAAATGTCCTTGCTACTTGATCGTCAAGTCATTGTGATCCTTTTGGTGTCTTTGCTTGCGGCCATCGCTAGCCTTGGTATGTATACTTTCTTAGCACCTTTGATGTCGGCGTCTGAATATGGCGGAGTAGATTCGATTACACCTTATCTTTGGATTTGGGGCGTGGGCGGCATCGCTGGTAGTTTTTTAGTGGGGCTTTTAACCGATCGTATCAGAGCGCCTTTAACAACGCTGTTTATTATGCTGATGTTGGCCTTGTCTTTAATGCTATTACCTCTCATTGCCTCTTGGAATGCTTGGTTTGCCATGGTTCCGATTGTTATTTGGGGCGCAGTTGGCTGGGCGTTACAAGTACCGCAGAATAGCCAATTAATCGATGTTAGAGAGCCCAAAGGTGATAGCAATCTTGCTGTCGCTTTAAATGAATCTGCGCTTTATTTGGGCAGCGCGATTGGAGCAGGAGTAGGAGGTATGGTGTTGGTATTAAATCTTCCTGTATGGACGTTGCCAGTAGGCGCAGGCATAGTGGCAGCTATCGGCGCTCTTTGTCAGTTTATGAGTATAAGATGTCAACAAATAACTAAAAGTGATTAGTATGAATAAAGACAACATGCTTGAGGATTTATCGGTATTATTGGTAAAACGTAATTAAATTCTTAGCAGTCAATAAACTACGAGAGAAATAATTAAAAAGTGAATTCTCCCTGATTTTATTGTGCTGCAATATTACTCAAAAGAAGAGACCAAAACAATGAAGATTGAAAACTCAACCATAATGATAACGGGTGCGTCGTCTGGTATCGGCGAGGCGACAGCGATTGCCGCTGTACAAAATGGCGCACGCGTCATCCTCCTTGCTCGCCGTGAGGATAAACTGCATGATATAGCCGATCGTCTAGGCTCTAATGCGTTAGCGCTCCCTTGCGACGTGACAGATGCCGCGCAGATTGAAACCTGCATTCAAAAAGCTTTAGAAAAGTTCGGTCAGATTGACGCGCTAGTGAATAACGCGGGACGTGGCTTATACGCTTCGATAGAGGATATCGATATTGGCGCTTATCGTGAGCTTCTCGAGCTCAACACCTTAGCACCTTTGGCCATGATGCAGGCCGTGATTCCACACATGCGTCAGCAAGGACATGGGGCTATTGTTAATGTGAGCTCTGGCGCGACCTTTGGCATTCTACCCGGTGCGTCAGCCTATACCAGCTCAAAAACAGCCTTAAATACCCTATCTGATGTGGCACGGGTTGAGTTGGCAGAGGCTGGTATTACTGTCTCGACGCTCTATCCATTTGTCACTGATACCGAGTTCTATGGGGCGGTCGAAAAAGGGCAAGAGGCCGCCGAAGCGGAAATAAAGGGCATCGGCGAGGCGGCTCATTCTCCCGAACGCGTCGCAGAAAAAATCCTTGACCTGATCCGGACAGGTGAGCGCCAAGATGATTTAGTTCCTAAAGAATATGGTGGTAGTCTTGATACATAGAGCAGTTAGCGTCTTAGCTCAACAAGCAATGATGCAATACAAACAGCGTGTCATATAAATACTAAAATTTAGCCATTCTAAGGCCGCTACATCATTAAATGTGCTAATTCATGTTACGACCTAGTATTGAACAAACTAATTATGGCACTGGCTTGAGAAAATTAGCCTACGAAAATGCGAAGGCTAACATTTCACAGGGAGTTATCGTGTCTATACATCAAGAAGGAACCGCAATGTTTATAGTAATGTATGAATTCGTGGTAAAGGATGGTTGCGAAGAGCAATTCCTCGCTTCATGGGCAAACACCACACAAGGTATTTATCTTTTCAAAGATAGTCTTGGTTCAAGGTTACACAGAGACAAAAACGGTGCTTTCATTGCCTACGCACAGTGGCCTAATGAAGAAACGTATCGTAAAGCTGCTAGTATTGAGATGAGCGAAAAATATAAAATTCAGCACGAATTAATGCGTGACAGTCTCAATCTAGAATCAACCAGAATCATATACGAGATGGAAGTAGAAATTGACTACTTACACTGTAGAACGTTTAATGTATAACAAACGTTCCAAGGCATGGGCGCTTTGCGCACACTGTGACACAAACAAGCAGGCTATTCGTATTTTAGCCCGCTTGTTTGTGTTCCTTAAGCGGGTTAACGCAATATAACAAGCCAATTAAGCACGACGTAATATTTATAAAAGGCTAGAATGACATCATTTTTGCTATCTCAAGTTTTAGTTGCTATAGCTATCGGGTTTGATCTAATGTCATTCTAATTTAAAGACCGACAAAAGATTGTCACTTGTCTATTTTTCGCAGGTATTTTGATTTCAAGTCACTTCATTTTGCTGGAGAAATGGACGGCGGCAAGTTTGATCGTCATCGCGACTGTTCGATATTTGGTGAGTGTATTCTCTACATCCTCAAAGCTTAAATATCTATTTTGTACAGCATCAGTGATTTCTACCATTGTCACTTACTCGGGCTTAGTAAGTGTCATTAGTTGCTTTGCCTCCATATTTCAAACAGTGGCTGCTTTTAATAAAGATGATCGACGTTTAAGAGAATTCATGATTGTGGGTACGGCACTTTGGTTAATAAACAATTATTTAGTCGGTTCACCTGCTGCAGTGGTCATGGAAATTCTTTTTATTTCCAGCAATCTAATTGGTTACTATCGTTATTACTTTAAAAGCACCGCAACAGTATAAATATGACAAGCAATTTAAGCATACCGCCAACGCTTGGCATTTTTCGTGTGCACCGATTTGATATTTCTGGGTGAAAAGTGAGCATCCTGTAGTTTAGGGTTTTTGTACAATAGTGGAAATAAACAATATTGGCTCGGCGGCTCATTCTCCCGATTGTGTAGCAGAAAAGATCCTTGGCCTGATCCGCACAGGTGAGCGTCAAGATGATTTGGTTCCTAAAGAAAATGGTGGTAGTTTTGATACATAGAGCAGGTAGTGCCTTAGCCTAATAAGCGATGAGGCAACACAAACAGGGTGGCGCATAAACCCTAAAATTTTAGAGTATCTTCAACAAGGAGTTCAAATGTCAGAGTATTTCGCCAAAATCAACTGGGTGAGAGACAACCAAGAAAGCTATATTGATAATCAATACAGCCGCGGACACGAATGGCGTTTTGATGGCGGTGCCGTTGTCCCAGCCTCATCTTCTCCTCACGTCGTGCCCTTGCCGTGTTCTGTTGAGGCCAATGTCGATCCTGAAGAGGCGTTTGTGGCCTCTCTGTCAAGCTGTCACATGCTCTTCTTTTTATCTATTGCTGCAAAAAGAAAATATGTGATCGATTCATATACAGACAATGCGGTGGGTACTATGGAAAAAGACGGTGACGGTAAAGTCTCAATGACCAAAGTAATCCTAAAACCGCAGGCTAAGTTTTCAGGTGATAAACAGCCGACCATGGCGCAGCTGGAAAAAATGCATCATCAAGCGCATGAACAATGCTTTATCGCGAATTCGGTGAAAACTGAAGTGGTGACGGAGATTGTGGTTTGATGTAGGGGGTTTTATTGGGTTCTAATGTGTATCAGATTAGACAGAAATATGCTAATTTTATTTGTGTTAGCTTCTACACTTAGTTATTTGACAAAATAGTTATGATGCTGGCTTTTAATTAAGCTAACCCATGAAAAATGGAAGCTAACGCTGTGTGGAAGACATTATGTCTAAGCGAATAGCATATATGGAGTTAATAAATTACTTATGGAAAATATTGAAAATATTGAAAATACGTTAAAAGCTTTGCGTGAATTCGTAGCTGAAATAGAAGAGACCGGCTTCTTAAGAAATCATGACGAACGATTCAGTGGGGTAAGAGATCAGGTTGAAAAGAGATCTAGTAAATTACCACCACCATTAAATATGGTTTCAAAAAGATTATATTACATTGCAGATAGCACCTTTTACTGCATAGAGCTATTCAATTATAAGTTTAGCCTTTTAGCTCAAGCGATTATACATTCAATAGAAACAGAGAACCCATTATCTCTTGCAAATAATACGCGTTCGCTATTAGAACAACTAGCTGTTTTGATCTATCTCGTTAATAATGTTTCAAAGATGCTAGACAATTTGAAAGATCAGGCAAGCATTGAAAAAATCGACAAAATAATATCTAAATCTGAAGAGGTTCTAAATCGAGTCTATTCGGGAGAGGGTAAAAATAACTCAAAGTCAAAGAGTGATGAGGCTATACATGTTAATGATGCCATTAAAGAGTTGACCAAAGAAATCACTGATGCAAGTGATACTTACGATTATTTGTGTGAATTTGTTCACCCAAACTATGGGAACAACATTTTGGTATCTTCAGGGGAGCTAGGAAAAGGTACTATTGAGAAAAAAAGGCTTGATCACCAAAATATTCAAAGCATTGTAATTTGCAGTTACTCTATTTTTAAATTCCTAAATACAAAGAAAATTTTTCATCCCGTTGTTACATGGAATGTACACCATTTAGTTGAGGTATGTTTTCAAAAAGGATCAAAGATCACCAATGTTTTTTCTGAGAAAAAGCCTGTAGCTAGTGGTGATGGGAAAACAAAAGAAACAGCACTTTACTTCAAAAAAGCGAGAACAAGTCAAGAAGCTCTGAAGCTCCAATATCAATATTTACAAGACATCGGCTGTTCAATAAATCCATTAAGCAGGCAAAATGGTGGGATAGAAAAGGGCTATGTGTTCGATTTGTGGAGCACAAAAAACTTTGGAGAGATTTGGTTTAAGACTCCAGTATATCAAGGATTATAGTAAAATTTGCTTAACAATGAAATTCAGGCGAAGCCTGCGGCGTACCTGATTTAGACATTGGGGTTTGAGAGAATTAAATGGGTTCATATACTGAATTATATATAGATGACTATCCTGTTTTGTCATCAAAAAGCTACGTTGACCCTGAAGTGATGACACTGTTCACTGAGTCTGACAAGGAAGTTTTTACACAAAAAGTAGGCAGCCGGAATCCGCTAGTTTGGGGAGAACTTCATGATGAGGAAGAGTGTCTTGAAACAGCACATCATTATAAATCTTCTGTAAAAAATACTATCGAACGGTTGGAGGTAATGGGCTACACCATGGCGTTTGTTAAGCGTCAATTTGAAGATAGTGTTAATGAGCGGAGATCATTCCTTTCAGATGACCACCTTGATGGAATGCCTGAATACTATATAGAAGAGTATAACTTCTTAAACAGTGTGACGATTGATGACTTTATTGCTAGCTTTAAAGAGCTTCGAGTTAGTCAAGTTCCGTTGAGTTCATTTGTTGAACTAGACAAGTTTGAATTATCCCGGGCTGCTAAGTATTTAGCTAGTGACACTAATGGGTGGATGCTTAACTTCCCATGTAGTGATGTACGCTCCTACATTAGAGTTTTTCTTGAATCTTGCTCATTTGACTCCAGTGTTGTCCAAGATATTACGGAAGTAACTAATGCTGGATATTACGAGTTAGAAGATAAGGTTCGTGATGACGCTGTTGATATGTTGTTGTCGGGAGTTGATGTAAACTCAAAAATAATAGTACTCACGGAAGGCTCGTCGGACAAGTCAATTATAGAGCGTTCACTAAAACTACTATATCCCCACTTGGCTGACTATTACAGGTTCATGGATTTTGGAGTAGCTAATGCGTCTGGTGGTGCTAGCTCTTTAGTCTCTCAAGTGAAAGGCTTTGTTGGAGTCGGTATTAAAAACAAAATGATTGCACTTCTTGATAACGATACAGCGGCTTATGTTGCAAAAAAATCGCTTGAAAAAACCAACTTACCAGAAAATATTCGGGTATTACATTATCCGGATTTACCTTTGGCTGAAAATTACCCGACGATTGGCCCAACTGGAGAGCAATCAGTAAACATCAACAGCCTTGCTGGTAGCATAGAGTTATACCTTGGAGAGGACGTACTAAAGGAAAATGGTGACTATACCTTAATTGAGTGGCGTGGGTTTGATAGATCGCTGGGTAAGTATCAAGGTGAGCTGCTGAATAAGAAAGGAATACAAGAGAAATTTTATCAAAAAATAGCAGAGTGTGAGCAAGATAAATCCAAAATTTCACAATATGATTGGTCGGGAATGCAACTAATCCTGAGTTCTTTATTTACTGCCTTTGAGCCCTAACAAACGGCTCCAAGCGACAACCAACCGCCGCGTCATTTGTGCCAACGGCGCGAGCGCCAATTTGGGCACAAATCTCGCTCTGGCTGGTTGCGCCTGAGTCGAGCGTTGGTATGACTCCCACTGTCAAGTTAAACGCACTGATCCTTGCCTAACTTTTTAAGCCATAATTACTTCAACTCGAATTAAAGCGAGTTAAGACATAGACTGAAGCAAGTAATGTCTTCAGTCTATGTTCGTGGTGCAATTACAATTACTCTATTGGAGACGGCTTACCATGCGGGCTTGAGCGCAGATATTGTTTAGGCGCTTTTACTTTTGCGCCAAGCTCTGCCGCTGCGTGCCAAGGCCAATGCGGGTCATACAGTATGCCGCGTGCTAAGGCAACGGCGTCCGCTTGCTGCTCGGCAATGATACTTTGCGCTTGCTCAGCTTCGGTGATTAAGCCCACTGCGATTACTGGTATATTGACGGCTTCTTTTATCGCGGTGGCAAAAGGCACTTGGAAGTTCGCTGCCACAGGAATTTGCTGTTTTGGGCTCAGTCCTGCGGTGCTCACATGGATATAATCACAACCTAACGCCTCTAATGCTTTAGCAAGCTCAATCGTTTGGGTAAGGTCCCAGCCGCCCTCTACCCAATCGGTTGCAGACACGCGTACACCGACAGGCTTTTCACTTGAAAGCTCAGCCCGAACCGCGGTAAACACATCAAGTAACAAGCGCATTCTGTTCTCAAGACTGCCGCCGTATTGATCATCACGTTGATTAGACAGTGGCGATAAAAACTGATGTAATAGATAACCGTGCGCCCCATGAAGTTCAATTAAGTCAAGGCCCAGCGCGTCGGCACGTTTTGCCGCATTCACAAAATCGCTTATTAGCGCATCAATGTCATTTTGATCCATTGCTTTAGGTACAGTAGAATTTTCGTCATACGCAAGCGCCGATGGTGCCACCGTTTGCCAGCCATTTACCTCATCAGGGGCAATCGAACCGCCACCGTCCCATGGTTTTTCGGTTGACGCTTTACGCCCAGCATGGGCAAGTTGTACACCTATCGGCATCGGGCTGTACTGCCTGATGGCGGTTAGCGTTTTGTCCAGTGCCGCTTGCGTCCGGTCATCCCATAGCCCTAAATCAGCATAGCTGATACGTCCTTCTGGGTTGACGGCAGTTGCTTCTAATATCAGTAATCCTGCGCCGCTCAAACTCATTTGGCCTAAATGAATCGTATGCCAATCGCTTGCCGCGCCATCATTGGCAGAGTACTGGCACATGGGGGCGATGATTATGCGGTTGTCTAGCGTTAGTTGCCCAAGTTTTAAGGGTGAAAAAAGTTGGCTCATGGTGAATCCTTAAAAAACGCGCCTAAAGGCACGGTAGATGAAATGCAAAGCGATATAAATGGTTTATGATCGATTCTCTTTAAAGGAGAGACAGTGAGACTGGAATGAATGTTGCGCAGCCTCCGTATTAACAGCACGCAAGAAAAATTTGTACCAGTCTCATATTATTAGTGGTTCTATTTTATTTAGAACTGACTTATATGACTGTCGCTTGAGTAGTTGATGGGGATGAATGTTTATTTTTGAAGCGACATAATGTAGTTTCTTTATTGAAAAATAGTCACTTTATAGACAAGCTCTAATCTCTTATAGTCGCCACAAAGTCTTTCAAAGGCTGCTCAATTTTTTGTTTTACGTGGGTGTCTGCTTCGCCTATTAAGCGATATTGATAGCTGGGTAATGCAGGAAATCCTTCGTCTGCTTCAAGCAACTCAAGATTGGGAGTACGGGTTATAAAGTCTTTACTCAATAATCCTATCCCAAATCCTGCCTGAATGGCGGCCACTTGGTGCTGCAAATGGTTGGCCAAATAACTAAAGTAATAGCGTTTGCCGCTATCATTCAACGTGTCTTCTATAATATACCGCACAAAACAACCGTTATGGGCAGAGACAATAGGCAGTTTATCCCATTCATCAAAAGACACTTTTTGGTTACTGGCCCAACCAAAAGCTTGAAGATCTTCTGAGGCTTCGACCGTTAATTTTATGATGCCATATGACAGTCTGCCGTTTGCGACCATGTCTGTAATGCTATGAGAAAAGTCACAAATGACACGAACTCGGCTATCTATGAGTTCAGTCACCATTTGTTGTACGGCTAGCTGTACTGACATAGGCACGTCGTCACATATACCAATACTGATGGCATTTTTGTTTTCCACTTCATCTATTTGATTGAGTAAATGCCCTAAGGCAGGGGCGACTTGCTGATAAAACTGGTGTCCTTCTTCGGTAAAGCTAATGGTTTTGCCGCGCTCGCGCTTGATCAGCTTGGCGCTCAGTTTTTCTTCCAGTTTGCTAATATTATGACTGATCGCGGGCTGCGTTTTGTAGGCTGCTTTTGCGGCTAGTGACAGGCTACCCAATTCATAAATGGCAATGTAGTTTTTGATTTGCTCTAACGTAATAGAGTCATTGCGCCGAAAAAAACTATTGTGGTTGCTGCCTTTTTGTTGCTGGACGTCCATATTGTTTGTTCCTCTTAGACTCAAGCCAAAAAAAACTGAATCAACTGTGTATCAGTAATAAAGCTAGGTTATAAGTTTTATTTATATTAAATACAATTTATCTCATTTTACTGGCGTTGTCACGGTACGGTATAACTGATGCTCTATTTAAATAATAAAGCATTAGGAGTGGATCATGACTGACTCGATGAGTAGTTCAGCGGATTCAAATAGGTCCTCACCCAAAAATCGCACACTTGCTGCAACCCTTGCCATACTTCCACTGTCCATCTCAGTGGCACCATGGGGTATATTGTGCGGCACATTGAGTATTGAGGCAGGGCTTAGCGGCTTTCAGGCGCAGCTTATGTCACTACTCATATTCGCAGGGGCTGCTCAATTATCAGGTATTGCTATTTTTGGTGCGGGTGGTAGCTGGATTACCCTGATTAATAGTACCAGTATGATTACGGCGCAACACCTATTGTACTCTGCCTCCTATAAATCGGTGATTCGCTCACTGCCTTTATACAAAAGGTTGTTATTTGCTTTTGTACTAACCGATGAGCTGTTTTTGATCGCACAAACTGAACAGTTGAAAAGCAATCGCTTTGATTATATGTTTGCAGTGACAGCGGGCTTGGTATTTTATATCACTTGGAATATAGCCACCTTTATAGGCATCGTTTCAGCTCGATTCCTGACTGATATTGAGACACTGGGTTTTGATTTTACGATTGCGGCCACTTTTATCGTGATGGTCATACCGATGATCAAAAATAAAGCATTGGTGATTGCTGTGGTCACTAGCGCGATTGCGGCGTATGTATTTGCATACTTTGAATTCGGTAATGGTTTGATATTTTCCGCTTTAATTGGGATGGTCGTAGGTGCTATTTTTTCTAATGCAAAAGAGGATAATGTAAACGATAAGCGAGAATCCACGTTATGATAACCTCCTCCTATTTTACGGTGGCGATTGTATTAATGGCCTGTATCACCTTTACCGTACGCTATTTTTTCTTTACTCAATCCTTTCAGATTCGTCTACATCCTCGTATCGAAAAGCTATTAGTACTTACAGCGCCTTGTATTTTGACAGCGATGGCCGTACCCATTGTTTTTCAAGATGGATTGAGCAAATCTGGTGGGATGGCATTATTGAGTAGTAGCTACTTTTGGGCAGGGTTGTTGGCTGTTGGATTAAGCCTAGTGATTCGGCAAACGTTGCTCGTAATCATATTGAGCATGGCAGGGTTTTATGCCCTGCGTTATGTTGGCTTGGGTTGAGGGTCGGTTGCTCATAAATGCTAAGTGGCTATAACCAACAGTAAAGATGAGCTTATGATTAACAGCAGACGCTAGATGATGTACAAGCTATCTTGGATACTGTTTTTCATGTGTAGCAGGCGAGGGGCGATGTCTTCCTCAAGCTTGTCACGGCTAAGGACGAAACTTGGTGCGCCGCAATTAAAGGTGAGCAAACCCTCGGTTGGATGCATCAAGGCGGTGGCGACCGCGTTCACGTCTTTTTGCCACTCACTGATGGAAAAACAATAGCCATAATCGTCATAATCCTTAAAGGCTTTGTCCAGCCCGCGTCTGATTTTTAGCCAGTCTTCTTTATACTTACTGCGAATCGCATTCAGAATGAATTCCTGCTCGGCAGGTTGCATACTCGCTAGGCAAGCTCTGCCCATTGAGCTTAAGTGAATGGGTAAGTACGATCCGACATTGCGCCGCATCGTGGTCGCGCCAGCGCCTTGCACAACGTTGAGATACACCATCATCAATCGGTCGCGGGTCGCCATGGCAACGGCGCTATTGGCATAGTCAGCCAATTCTTCCATGTGCGGTGTGACCAAGCTGCTGGTAGAGATATTCGCCATCATCGTATAGCCAAACCCCAACACACCGACCGAGAGTTGGTATTTGCTGCTATTGGTCGATTGCTTTAAATAACCAAGCTTCACCAAGGTATAAGTCAGACGTGTGATCGTGCCTTTAGGTAATCCTGTCAATTGGCTTAAGTCTTGATTACCAAGATACGGACGCTGCGGGGTAAAACAACGAAGCAACTCAAGTCCACGAGCCAAAGCCGTGACAAATTGCCTATCGTTTTTGTCTCGCATTTCTGCAATTGGCTCTAACAATTCGATATGAGGGTTATTGTTAGCGTCGTTGTCCGCACCGGCTTTATTTGTCATATATTCTTTTTTAGTCTCAATTAAGTGAAGGTAAGTATGAGGATAAATACACTATTTATGGCGTATTTTATACAAAAGTAAGAGAATAAGGTTTTATCCAAGCAATTCCGTACGCTTTTTAAAGTCAAGCTACCATACCTATTATAAGCTATTTCGCTGTGCGGTACACATACGGACTCATATCACGCCTCTTGAGGATCATACTGCTTTTCTTTAATAAACAACGTCGGAATAAGACCGCATAAGAAGTACGCGCCTGCCATTAGCAGTAAACCTGCGCCGATAGAGTTGTGCATGGCCATATAACCGATAGCCACAGGAGCAATCACTGAGCCAAGTCGGCCGATATTAAAGGCACCGCCAATGGCCGTCCCGCGAATCGCAGTCGGGAAACTCTCGGTCAAATAGGTGGCGTTGATAGCATAAGGAATGCCGTATAAGAAACCAAACGTAATCATTAACCAGCCAATATTCTCTGGCGTGTGCATATAAACCAATATAGGTATGAATAAGGCGGTGCCCATCGTACCAAAAGCAAAGACGATTTTGCGACCAATTTTATCCGCCACAATGCCAGCAACGACCTTAGCAAACATCATTGTCAAATAAGTGCCTGCCATATATAGCGCCATTTCCTTAAACTTAATACCCAATTCGGTTTCTAAATAAGAAGGCAACCAGTTACTGACGCCAAAATAACCAAACAGTAATAGCCCCGAGCTCATAGACCATAAGATAAACATCACGCGATGTTTTGGGTTTTCAAAAATGGCTTTATAAGGGTTTTCAGGTTTTATAAGCGAGTTTTTTAGGCTGCTAAGTTTAAGAGCGCGTGCTTCTTTCCAAGATTGTGGTTCTGGTA
Source organism: uncultured Gammaproteobacteria bacterium (assembly GCA_963744895.1). Lineage (GTDB taxonomy): Bacteria > Pseudomonadota > Gammaproteobacteria > Pseudomonadales > Moraxellaceae > Psychrobacter. The sequence continues at coordinate 160,748 of CAVUUW010000002.1, read as the reverse complement.
TCAGAAAATACATAGCTACCGAGATGATAATCGGTAAAAAGGTTAAGAGGTATAAGGTGCGCCAACCGTAGGTCGGAATGATCCACGCTGAAATGCTGGTAATGACCAATGACCCAAGCGTAAAGCCTGTCATAAGGGCAGCCAATACCGTCGTTCGATGCTTAGTGGGCACCATCTCAGACATGAGTGTGTTGGTCGCGATATACAGACTACCAAGACCCAAGCAAGCGACGAACCGCAAGCCCACAAACTGCTCATAGCTCTGCACAAATCCACTAAAGCCAGACAGAATAGAGAACATCGCTGTTGCAATCACGATGATACGCACGCGACCAAAACGATCACAGGCCCAGCCGCCAAACACGCCGCCAATCGCCATGCCAAATAACGACCAACTACCGAGTGCGCCAGCTTGCACATTGGTCAACCCAAACTCTTGCTTGAGACTAGACAAGGTAAAGGCGAGAATACCAATATCAGCCCCATCGCATAACAATACCAAAAAACAAAAAAAGAACGCCAATTTCCAAGGTTGCTTTTGAGTGGCACTCAAACTTGGATTGGACGCTATCGCAGCACTTTTCACAATGAATATCCTTATTGTTGTGAGAATAAAAGACGTTCGTTCTCCATCGTACAGAGAGCAGCATGGGTTAAGTAATTGCATCCCGGCAAACACTTAACCATGCCTTCATAGCCTATTTTAATCGCTATGCTTTAATGATCGTGCTTTTACAAACATCTTCTAACCATCAAATAAATGACAACTACTCACTCGCTTCTTTGATCATATTGCGGGCGATAATGATTTGCTGGATTTGGGTCGTGCCCTCGTATAAACGATAAAGACGTACATCGCGATAAAAACGCTCGATACCGTAATCCGCAATATAGCCGGCACCGCCATGAATCTGTACCGCGCGATCGGCAACACGGCCACACATTTCAGTCGCAAACATCTTGGCACATGACGATTCTGTCACGACATCTTTGCCTTCATCACGCAGACGTGAGGCATCTAATACCATGGATTTGGCGGCATAGATTTCTGCTTTTGAATCGGCAAGCATGGCTTGAATAAGCTGAAAATTGGCAATGGGTTGACCAAACTGCTTGCGATCTACGGCATAGTGCAGCGCGTCATTTAACATACGTGTGGCAGCGCCAGTACTGGCAGCAGCGATATGCAGACGACCTTTATCAAGCACCTTCATGGCGGTTTTAAAGCCTACGCCTTCGACGCCGCCAATCAATGCACTGGCAGGAACAACACAATTATCAAAGATCACATCACAGGTATGTGCGCCTTTTTGTCCCATTTTTTTGTCAATTTTACCAAGTGTAATACCAGGCGTGTCACTCTCAACGATAAATGCTGAAATGCCACCAGAGCGTTTATTTTTTGGATCCGTACGTGCCATCACAGTAAAAACACCTGCTTGCGGGGCATTAGTAATATAGCGTTTAGTGCCATTGATCACGTAGGTGTCGCCATCTTTAATAGCGGTGGTGCTCAAAGAGGCAGCATCCGAGCCTGACTCCGGTTCGGTCAAACAGAATGAGCCGATGATCTCGCCGCTGGCAAGCTTCGGTAGGTATTTTTGCTTTTGCTCTTCGGTACCGTCGATGACCAGACCAGATGAACCGATACCGTTATTCGTGCCTATCAATGAGCGAAAAGCAGGAGAGGTGCGGCCCAATTCAAAAGCGACAATGACCTCTTCTTCCATCGTCAGGCCAAGCCCGCCGTAGGCTTCAGGGATGGTTAGACCAAACAAGCCCAATTCGCGCATCTGCTCAATGATCTCTTCTGGCAAACGATCGTTCTCTGCGACCCAATCTTCTTTGGGTATCAACTGATTGGTTACAAACTGGCGAACGGTTTGGACGATGTGATCAAGTACTTCCTTATCTCTAATCATGGGATTCTTCCTTGTTGAAATGACAGTGTATAAATAATATCTGTTATGGATGGCTAATATGAATTGACTAGGACTTTATGAGTCAGTCGAAAAAACAGCATAATAGATAATGCATTAGATTACAATACTTTTGGTTTTAAAAACCGCTATGCGATATTTTTATAAATATAATTGCTTATAAGATAGTGGTTTTGTCAAATTTAATCCTATTTTATGCTTCACAAAAGAAAATAAACCATATATATTGGTATTAAATATCGCTATGCGGTATCTAATAATAAATTCCAGATACCTATTATTAGTGATCAAAATTTTATTAGTGATTAAAGTTTTGAGCTGCCTTAGAACAATTTGGCAGTTTGCCTACATTCTATTTTTTTAAGCACAGCATTCAAAGGACAGCATCATGGAAGAGCCAATCGTTATTTGTGAGCAACAAAAAAACGGCGTCAGTGTTATCAGATTGAATCGACCTAAGGTTCGCAATGCCTTAAACGGTGAGTTGCGTCAGAAAATGGCCCATATTTTTATCCAATTAAATGATGATCCAGAGACCAAGGCCATCGTTCTGACTGGCGGTGACAAAGTGTTTGCAGCTGGCGCGGATATCAATGATTTTTTGACCGCAACCACGGCTGATGTGTATTTGCGCAATAGCGAGCGCTACTGGGATGTGATCACCAATTGCCGCAAACCGATTATCGCGGCGGTTAATGGTTATGCGCTTGGCGGCGGCTGTGAGCTTGCGATGCATGCTGACATTATCGTCGCTGGCAAATCTGCCAAGTTTGGCCAACCAGAAATCAAAATCGGGCTGATGCCAGGGGCAGGCGGTACGCAGCGCTTGTTTCGCGCTGTTGGCAAGCATAAAGCTATGAAACTGATTTTGACAGGCGATATGATAAGCGCCGATGACGCCGATCAAATGGGTCTGGTGTCTGAAGTGGTTGACGATGATGCGACCATCAAGCGGGCGGTTGAGATCGCCGAGCAACTCGCGAAGTATTCACCCATTGCCTTAGCCCAAATTAAAGAAGTGGCAAATTTGGGTGTCGATATGCCGCTGCAAGCGGGTTTGGCGCTGGAGCGTAAAGCCTTTCAAATTTTATTTGATACCGACGATCAAAAAGAAGGGGCCAAAGCCTTTTTGGAAAAACGTACGGCAGAGTACAAAGGGCGCTAGTTTGCTTAGGTATGGCTAGTTAAGTATGGCTAGTTGCGCTGGCCTCTTTTAGCATTGAACGAACGATAAAAACAAGATTGTATAAGGGATTATTATGACCGTGAATACATTGGCCATTGTTGGCACTGGCATTATGGGAATGGGCATTGCCCAAATTGCTGCCCAAGCAGGCATTGAGGTGCTGTTGTTTGATGCAAAATCAGGCGCGGCTGAAAAAGGACGCCAATCTCTCAAAGCCACGCTTGAAAAGCTCGCTAGCAAAGGCAAATTTACAGATGACGAGTTGCAAGCGACTTTGAACAATCTTATCGTCATTGATGAATTGGCATCGATTGCTAAAGTAGACGTCGTGGTTGAGGCGATTATTGAAAATTTAGATATTAAACAACAGCTGTTTAAACAATTAGAAGCGGTAGTGCCTGCCGAAACCATTTTAGCGACCAATACCTCATCGCTCTCTGTGACGGCGATTGCTGCGGATTGTGATCACCCAGAGCGTGTGGTGGGCTTTCACTTTTTTAACCCTGTGCCGCTTATGAAAATCGTTGAAGTGATTCCAGGGCTATCTACCAAGCCGTCAGTCGTAGATACGCTGAAGGACTTGGCCAAGCGTATGGGGCATTTGGGCGTAGTGGCAAAAGACACGCCTGGTTTTATTGTCAACCATGGCGGCAGAGCTTACGGTACAGAAGCGTTAAAAATACTGGGTGAAGGCGTCGCAAGTTTTGAGCAAATCGACCGTATCTTGCGTGATGGGGCAGGTTTTCGAATGGGGCCGTTTGAGTTGATGGATCTGACTGGCGTCGATGTATCGCATCCTGTCATGGAGTCCATTTATGAGCAGTTTTATCATGAAGCTCGTTATCGTCCGCATCCATTAACCCGTCAAATGCTCATGGGTAAAAAGCTTGGTCGTAAAGTGGGCGAAGGGTTTTATCAGTATAAGGATGGGCAAAAATCAGTCGCGATCACGTCTCAATCACTGTCTGAGTCTGAAACGTCACTATCCACTTTAGCGTCTGATGTATCAAATGTGTCGTTTGGATTGGTGCAGATTTGGCAGAAGACAAACAACAGCTGGTTGATTATCTAAATACACATGACATCACTATCGATAATAACGATAAGCCAAATCCTGACAGTCTAGTATTGCTGGCAATTTATGGCGAGGATACCACCAATGCCGCGATGCGTTATGGGGTCAATCCCAAACAAGCCGTCGCCATTGATATGCTGACGGATTTGTCTAAACATCGTACGCTGATGCCAAGTATTGTCACACAGGACAGTTTTGTCGCTCACGCTTATGCGCTATTTGGTAGCGATGTATCCAGCAACGATGTATCAGATCAGCATACTCCCAATGCCACACTGATTGCCGAAAGCACAGGCTTTGTGGCGCAGCGCGTGGTGGCGATGGTCATCAATTTGGGTTGTGATATTGCCCAGCAAGGCATTGCCTCACCTCACGATATCGATAACGCCGTCAAACTTGGGCTGGGTTATCCGTACGGGCCTATCTCGTGGGGAGATGAGCTTGGTGCTGAACGCATCTTACTTATCCTAACACGTATCTACGCGTTAACAGGCGATCCACGCTATCGCCCAAGCCCGTGGCTACAACGCCGCGCCACGCTTGGGCTTGTCATTGTTGACTCAGCAAACCCGTCTATTAATAAGAACTTTTAAACAAAATATTGGTTATCAAACCTTAAAAGAAACCATTATTCAAAGTTAAAAAATACAACAAGGAAACGTTATGTTAGACGCCTATATTTATGATGGATTAAGAAGCCCTTTTGGTCGCCATGGCGGCGCATTGGCAAGCGTGCGCCCCGATGATCTGATCGCGACCGTGATGAAAGCCTTGGTCGAAAAGCACCAATTAGCTGCTGATACGTTCGATGAAGTGCTGATCGGGAATACCAATCAAGCAGGCGAGGACTCACGCAATATTGCTCGTAACGCTGCATTGCTGGCAGGCTTGGATGTCAAAACACCGGGTCAGACGGTCAATCGTCTGTGTGCGTCAGGGCTATCCACCGTTATCGATGCGGCGCGCAGTATTACTTGTAACGAGGGCGAGATATTTTTAGCAGGCGGTGTAGAGTCGATGACGCGTGCACCTTTTGTCTTTGCCAAAACTGAGCAACCTTTTAGCCGTGAATTTAAAGTATTTGATACTACTATTGGTAGCCGCTTTCCCAATCCTATTTTGACCGAAAAGTTTGGCAGCGATAGCATGCCGCAAACGGGGGACAATGTCGCACGTAAATACGGTATCACCCGCGAAGCAGCGGATAAATTCGCCGCCGCCTCGCAAGCCAAATACCAAGCCGCCAAACAAGCTGGGTTCTTCGAAGATGAAATAACACCAATTATGGTATCACAAGGTAAAAAACTTGCCAGCAAAAGTGATAGTGGAAGATGAGCATCCGCGCGCCAGCTCTACTGTCGAAGCATTACAAAAACTGAAACCTTTAAATGATGAAGGCATCGTTACAGCGGGCAATGCTTCAGGTATCAATGATGGCGCAGCTGCTTTGATCATTGGCTCAAAACAAGCAGAAGAAAAGCTAGGATTCAAACCCATCGCCAAGATTCTCTCCTCTGGAGCCATGGGGGTTGAACCCACATATTATGGGCGTGGGTCCTGTTGAGGCCATTAAGCTGGCACTAAAACGTGCTGATTTGACCCTCGATGATATGTCCATCATTGAGATCAATGAAGCATTTGCCTCACAAGTACTCGGCTGCCTTAAGGGGTTGGCGCTTGATTTTGATGACAAGCGTGTTAATCCCAATGGCGGAGCGATTGCCGTCGGGCATCCGCTTGGCGCCTCAGGTGCTAGAATCGCTTTGAGTACGGCTAGAGAATTACAGCGTACGGGCGGCAAATACGCAGTGGTTAGTTTGTGCATTGGCATCGGGCAAGGACTTGCCATGGTTATCGAACGCGTGTAGCGCTCACTATAACCTCGCACTATTATTTTATTATCAAGGATGACATTCATGAAGGCCATGACAAGCACAACAACAACGCCCTCAATACTTAATCAAGATGACAACTACCACCAAGCCGAAGAAGCCTATGGTTTTCCTTTGATTATCAAACAGCTCTTAAACCGCGCAAAGATTGCCTCTACCAATCAAACCATTAGTTATGCTGACAAGGTTACTTATACGTACGCTGAGTTTTTTAAGCGCGTCAACCGTTTGGCAAACGTCTTAAAAGACATGGGATTGCAAGCAGGTGATGTGGTGGCTGTCATGGATTGGGACAGTCATCGATATCTTGAGGCGTACTTTGCCGTGCCAATGTCGGGCATGATTTTGCAAACGGTCAACGTGCGTCTGTCTGAAGAAAAAGTGCTGTACACCATCAACCATGCCAAACCAAAGGCGCTGTTATTAAATGCCGAATTTGAGCCAATGGCGAAAGATTACCGGGACGATGCGCCTTCCATTGAGCATATTGTTTGGCTTGATGATTCAGAGGTGGGTGAAGGAAGGTAACAGTGACGGCAGTAATAGTACTGGCATGCCAGAGTATGTCGATGGTGAGTACGAAGCTTTGCTGGCTGCTGTCAGTGATGAGTTTGATTTTCCAGATTTTGATGAAAATACCATTGCCACCACGTTCTATACCAGTGGCACGACAGGGGATCCAAAAGGGGTTTTCTTCACCCATCGGCAGATCGTATTGCAGACGATGGCAAGCACCTTGGCATCAGCGCTCAACGCCGAAGGACAAGGCGCGCGCTATAACGATGTATATATGCCAATGACGCCATTATTTCATGTCCATGCTTGGTGCTGGCCGTATGGCGCTACCATGATCGGACTCAAGCAAGTCTATCCCGGACGCTATCTCGCGCCAACGTTGGTCGATTTGATCGAGCAGCACAAAGTCACCTTGTCGCATGGCGTCCCAGCAATTTTGCAAATGCTCCTCAAAGAAATGGCAGCACGCGGTCGCAAATTCGAGAATCTCAAACTATTACTAGGTGGTTCAAAGCTTAAACGAAGGCTTGGCCAAAGCGGCGATCGAGTGTGGTATTGAGTTTATGTCGGGATTTGGTATGTCAGAATCCTGTCCTGTGTTATCTAGAGCGGTATTTGATGACAAAACAGACTCAATGACCACAAAAGATCAGCTCAATTATCGCTGTTTGTCCGGTTCACCCATCATGCTGGTGTCGATGGAAATTTGGGATGAAAACGGCAAGCCGCAACCGATGGACGGCAAATCAACAGGGGAGCTTGTGATTCGAGCGCCTTGGCTGACGCAAAGCTATTTTAAAAATCCAGATGCAGGCAATGAGTTGTGGCGTGGCGGCTGGATGCACACGCAAGACATTGCCTGCATTTCCTCTGACGGTACACTCAGCATCACTGATCGGCTCAAAGACGTCATCAAGTCTGGCGGTGAGTGGGTATCCTCGCTTGAAGTCGAGACCATTTTATCCTTTCACCCGAGTGTGGCGGATGTGGCTGTGATTGGCGTGCCAGATGAAAGATGGGGCGAACGGCCTTTAGCGTTAGTGGTATTAAAGCCTGATTATAGTGGCACTCAGGCAAAAGATATTTTGGCATTAGGTCATCAAGCAGTAGAAAAAGGTCATTTGCCAAAGTATGGCGTGCCAAGCGAGATCAAGTTTTTAATCGATATGCCAAAAACCAGTGTGGGTAAACTCGATAAGAAAAGAATGCGAACGATGGTTGCAGAAAATGTTATTTAATCTAAAAAATGAATTAACTATCACAAAAAAGACAGTCATTTAAGCTGATTAACCACTGATAACTTTAGCGTGTCCTCCTTGATACGATAAGAAGAGAGAACCATGAAAGCATTAGCGATATTACCCGAAATAAAAGACACCCTTGATCAACAAAGCGATCATCCGTTGCATGGCTTTGCGGTTGTCTATTCTCAACAAGTGGCATGGGGCGATATGGATGCTTTCGGCCATGTCAATAATGTGGTCTATTATACCTATGCTCAAAACGCCCGTATCCACTATAACCGTCAATTAAAGCTATTTAACGAAAAGACATTTTCGGTCATGGCCGCATCCTCCTGTCAATATTTCAAACCAGTGACCCACCCCGATATTTTATGGATTGGAGTTCAAGTTAAAAAGATTGGCAATACCAGTCTGACGCATGAATATACCTATTACAGTACAGCGATGAATACAGTAGTCGCACGCGGAGAGTCGGTTCTGGTATATCTTGATAAAGACAGTGGCCAGAAAAAGAATATTGATGAATCAAGAAAGGCGGCGATTGCCGCGCTTGAAGGGTTTGATTAAAAAGGTGTCATTTTTACGCGGGTAAAGGTGCTCTTTGGCGACAATCGCGCTTTTGATAAGTAGGCAGAGTTCGATAGATTGTTTGTTAATAACTATCTTTATAATTTTAGTGATTAATGACCGCCTATATGGCGGTTTTTTTGGTACGCGTCCCTATGAGTTTTGATTGAGTGAAGATGGAGGCTTATGGAGTTATTCAAAATAAAAAGGAGTAGGCAGGACAGGTCATGCCCGAAAGGATAGGAAGACAAACTATAAAGTGATCAGCAAACTCATAAAAAGTAAACAAAAAAAGAGCTTGATAGTGCTGAATTATCAAGCCTTGCCATGAGTAGCTCCAGGGGATACTTTCACTTTAGTGAGTTCACCAATCCCGGCCATTACTAACAACCAATATAGATTAGCAAATTGCTAATAATGATGTCAATTTCATATGAGTACGAACAGGATTACATAACGCTCTATAAGAAATAGATGCAAAAGTATTAAGTTTGCGAGCTTCAATATTATAAAAAAGCACGATAGTAGTAAAACATAACTATAGTTTATAAATTATATGTTAGCATAATGTTTTTTTATGTTAAGGAAGTATTTATGAAAAAAATATCAATCCTAATTATTGGCTTACTAGTTGTCATAGCAGGGTACTTATATGCTTCACCTTATTTAGCACTTAATAGTATGAAAAATGCAGCTGAAGCACAAGACGCTGAAAAGCTATCTAGCTACATTGATTTCCCAAGCGTAAAGCAAGGGGTTAAAGATCAAGTCAAAGCTAAGTTTGCGACAGAGATGATGGCAAACGGAAATGACGACGGCTTTGAAGCATTAGGATCGATGTTTGCTACCGCAATGATAGATCCGCTAGTCGATGGCTTGATTACGCCAGAAGGAATCGCAGCTATGATGCTAGCAAAACAAGAGCAAGGTGCTACAGAATCTGCTAATACACAAGAGGAATCTAACGATTCAGATCGTTTAGAATATGAGACTGGTTACGACTCGTTCGATAGCTTTCATGTTGATATCAATAATGAAGAAGGGAAGGAGGCTACGAAGGTTATTTTACATCGTGACGGCTTGAGCTGGAAAATAACAAATATAGATCTTCCTTTAGATAATCTTTAGTACGCTTTGGTAGATTCAGGCGTTTGATACATGCTAAACGCCTTTTTTATGGTCTAAATGGAAGATAACCCAAAGCTAAGCTAAGCGTAAGTAGAGTAAGTAGAAAAGTAGATACGCTGTATATATGAAAGCGTACCTAAGACAAAGTAGCAATCACATAACAAAAAATATTGCCACCGATCAGTTATATATGGATATTATAAGATCTTTTACTCGGCAATATTTTGATAATAGCCCATACCTCAGCTAACCGACTAACGATAGGAATAAAAATATGATTATAGGTATAGACCTTGGTACGACTCATAGCTTGCTTGCTATCTGGCAAGATGGTGCGGCAAAACTGGTCCCAAATGCGTTAGGATCATTATTAACACCTTCTGTCGTTAGCATTGATAAAGATGGGTCTATCTTGGTTGGTCAGTCTGCCAAAGAGCGTCTAATTAGTCATCCTGAGCAGACCGCCAGCGTCTTTAAGCGTTTTATGGGCAGTCAAAAAGTCTATCGTTTAGGCTCGCAGCGCTTTAGTAGCGAGGAGTTGTCTGCATTGGTTTTAAAGTCGCTAAAAGCCGACGCTGAGGCATACTTGGGCGAACCTGTGACCGATGCTGTCATCACCGTGCCTGCTTATTTTAATGACCATCAACGTAACGCAACCAAGCATGCCGCACAAATGGCAGGTTTAACGGTGCGACGCCTATTAAATGAGCCGACCGCGGCAGCGATGGCTTATGGTTTGCATGAGACGGCGACGGATTGTGAGTTTTTGGTATTGGATTTGGGCGGTGGTACTTTTGATGTGACCCTGCTCGAGTTGTTCTCAGGTGTGATGGAAGTGCGTTCGAGTGCGGGTGACAACAGCCTTGGCGGAGAAGATTTTACGGAGCTATTGGTACAAGGATTTATTGGACGTTGTCAGCCAAGCCAGCCTTCCCATGAGTTTTGGCAGCCTTATCTTTCGTTATTGCATGGAGAGGCGGAAACTTGTAAACGCACGTTGACGCATCATAAGCAGGCTACCATGAGCATGACGGTAAATGACGTCACTTATACATGGGCTGTAACGGAGTCAGCATTTGAGAAGCTGTGTGAGCCATTGTTTCAAAGATTCCGTGATCCTATTGAGCGCGCGGTTCGCGATGCCAAATTACGCATTAAAGCGCTTGATGAAGTGGTCTTGGTGGGCGGAGCGACACGGATGCCGATATTTCGCCAACTTATGACGCGGTTACTTGGACGTTTTCCTTCTGTACAGATGAACCCTGATGAGACGATTGCCATTGGTGCGGCTATTCAAGCGGGTTTGGTCGCAGAAGATGCGGCTTTAGATGAAGTTATTCTGACCGATGTTGCTCCCTATTCCATGGGCGTTGATACCACGCTTGAGATTCGTGAAAATCAATATCAGCATGGTGTTTTTGCGCCTATTATTGAGCGCAATACGGTGATTCCAACCAGTAAGGTGCATAATTTTTCGCCCATGAACGACCAACAAACTCAGGTTCAGTTCAATATTTATCAAGGGGAGGCGCGTCTGACGCGTGACAACATAAAATTGGGTGAGTTAACGGTGTCACTACCCGCTAGTTACCGCGGTAAAGCGACACAACTGCCTATCGATGTGCGTTTCTCTTACGATATTAATGGGCTGCTAGAAGTTGATATTGATATGGCAGACAGTGATCAGCGCTATAATCTAGTGATTCAAAACGGCGCTAAGCAGCTGTCTGGCGATGAGATTGAGCGCTCAAAAGATCGCTTGTCCAGTCTAAAAGTACATCCGCGCGATCAAGCACAAAACCGTAGCTTGCTGGCACGCGCTGAACGTCTATACGCGCAGCGTCTCGGCTTTGAGCGTGAGCAATTGGCGCGATTGATTGGCTGGTATGAGAGCATTCTAGATGGTCAAAACCCCCAGCAGATTCGCCAAGCGAATACAGATCTAGGCCAAAGTCTAGAGCAGTTTGAGCGTGAGGACTGGTTTTAACCAAAACTCATGAATATAGATTTGCAAAAATTACAACCGCTTAGTGCCCTCATTTATTAGAGATTAGATTATGGAAGACCGTTGTTGGGAGCGCTTAGGGATTGATCCCACAGCGGATAATACTGTTATAAAAAAAGCTTATGCCAAGCAGCTTAAGTTTAACAAGCCTGATAAAAACCCAGAAGGATTTCGAGATTTACGAGCTGCTTATGAGCAAGCTTTAAATGAAAGCTATTGGTATGAAGAGGAGGGTGAGGAAGATTCTTTAGAGGATGATTTTGTGGAACAGGATTCTACAGAAGAAGCTTTAAGCGATACTCCCAATATCATCTCAGTAGAACGTGCCTCTGAAGATGATAGTCCTATTCATTGGTATTATAATGGGGCAGGTATTAATGCGACACATGAAAATGTAAAAAATGAAGACGACGATGAGAGCGAAGAAGATTTCGATAATACTGAGGAATCTTTTTTCCTTTTTGAACCCTCCCCATGGGTTCAAACGTGGGAGCAAGCTACAGAAGAGATGGATGTAGCCTCAGACAACAGTGATGAGCATCTACAAGCGCTTTTGCAATCACAGCTCAATACACCGCGTTCTTTAGATGAGCAAAATGACTTTGAAGAAGCGTTGCTCGTTTGGTTGGCTAACCAAGAGCCATTATTTCCTCTCAGCTATCAATTGGCTAAGTCCTATTTTCGCTGGGATCAACGGCTAGAGCATTGGTCACGCAATGACTATCCGTGGTATATGCTTGACTCCCTTGATGAGCGTTATCAACATGTTTCTTATTTTCAATCGCCTGCCGCTTTTCGTGGGTTTTTGAGTCATCGCTTCCCTACGGTAGCGAGCTATTTTCCTTTAAAAAACCCGCATGATATAGAAAATAACGCTGAAGAAACGAGAGAACCTCTAAAAATTAAATTCAGCTATATTTTCAGGCAATTATTTTTCCCTTTTCGTGTCATAGAGCTGGCGCAAGAGCTAAAAACATTAGACGCAGAGCTTGATTATTATATCCACGACCATCCAGCGGCAAACGAATTAGGTGGGACAAACACTGATAATAACAAAGGCGCTTTTAACGCGCGCTACTGGCAACAGCAGTCGCCATTAAAGACACTTAATGACTGGATACTTAAACGTTTTATCGAATTTGAAGATTTTGGTTTGATTGCTCTTATCGTTGCGGCTGTCTTAGGACTGTTCTCCTTATTTTCTCAGAAACCGTGGTTGAGCTTTTATTACGATGGGATCGGCGTATTTGTGGTCATATCGCTATATTATTTATTTTGGCAGTTGCAGTTGCGTTTGTTTGCGACACCAGAAAAGTTTGTCTCGTATGGGCCTTGGACGACTGGTTGGCGCAATGCTAGTATTCTTTTATTTATATTGGGTTATATCAGCTGGCTAGATATTTCCAAGCTAGATTCTATCAGTATGCCAACGTCGCCCGTCTACTTCTTGACTCATTTGGCTGGTGCTAGCTTGTTCGCTGCCAATAGCATACGACAGCGTAACATCATCGTGACAGCAATATCTTGGCATGCTGGTGTACTGATACTGGTGTTAGCAGTGTTAATACCAGTATTTGTTATTGTGGTAGAGCAGCCGTCCTATCCTATTCCTAGTGTTTTCCCAATCAGCCCTTTGTTTTGGCTATTATTAGCGACTCCTGCATTTCTCATTAGTCTTAGCGAAAGCTATCCGCGGCTAGAATGGCTAGATAATGTGGGTGGTAAATTACTCGCAATGGGGCATTGGTTGATGCTAATTGGGGGTTTTATTTTACTTACCTATTGTGCTGATATTTTGCTTAAAATGGATTTTGGCTTTACAGGGATTGCTATTACTCTCACTGCTATTACCATGACATTGAGTATAGCTGTGATTTTGAATGCCTTTAAAGAAGAAGATTAAAGTAAGTCTATACAGTCAACCAATCGTTGGTTTTGAGGTGTTTTATTTGGGGTAAATATTACAAACCTTCTAGAAGACTAAGCAAACAGAAAGTGAAATCAATGCATACGAGTGTAATATGGTTTTGATACATCTCTGCCGTTTATTTAACACTATCGGTAAGCAAAAGAATTGATTCACCATATTCTATCAATCTTATTATTCTCAAATACAACAAGCAATCACTTAAAAATCAGCCACTTTCAAAAAAATTGCAAGTGGCTTTGCTGATGGCTGCTGTTTGAATGACAACACTTTCATTACAATAGGTGCCATAACGGTGGATAAAATAAACCATATATCCAGAGCGATAACTATAATTCGAACCATAAGGATGGTTGATGACTATGAGTAAAACTAAAACTATTTTAATCACCGGTAGCACCGACGGTATCGGTAAATTAGCTGCTTTAAAATTAGCAGAGGCTGGGCATCACGTTTACCTGCATGGCCGCGATGCTGACAAACTTGCTAGTGTGATGCTGAAGTCCAAGCAGTGGCAACAGGCGAAGTGATAGATCATATTGATGGATTTGTCGCGGATTTCTCAAATCTGACAGAGGTACTCAAGATGGCCGCTGACGTCAATGAAAAGCTGCCAAAGCTTGATGTCCTCATAAACAACGCAGGAATTTATACCACGGCATCAGCGATGACCAAAGAAGGTCTAGATGTACGCTTTGTGGTGAACTATCTCGCGCCTTACGAGTTGACTAACGCGCTATTACCGTTGCTCAAACAGTCTGCTAAATCGAGTAGCGCAAATCCGCGCATTATAAACTTAAGCTCAGCTGCCCAAGCGCCGATATCTCATAAGGCATTTATGGGACAAGAGCGTTTGGATGATAAAGCCGCCTATGCGCAAAGTAAGCTGGCATTAACGATGTGGAGTATGCACTTAGCGGATAAGATTGCCAGCGATAATATTAACGTGATTGCGGTCAACCCAGGATCGCTATTGAATACTAAGATGGTCGATGAAGCGTATGGTGAGTATTGGTCATCAGCAGACAAAGGCGCAAATATCCTAACGGCATTAGCGGTCTCGGATGAGTTCGCGGACAACACGGGGAAATACTTTGATAACGATATCAAAGATGGCGTGCATGGCGATGCCAGAGGCGAATTTGGACAACCGCATGCCGATGCATTAAATAAAGAAACCATTGCCGAGCTTGAGCGCAAACGCAAACCGTATTGCAGTCCATTTTTGCCTAGCACTTATATTTTATGGGCTATAATTATGCCATCAGTTAAATGCTAGAAGTAACTGTTAACCATAAAATACTTTTATTAAAAATAGGATAACGTATTATGACCACTATCAAAGCCATTGGCTATAAAGACAATCTCGCCATCGATAACGAAAAAGCGCTACAAGACATTACCCTTGATAAACCAACTGCGACAGGCCATGACATTCTGGTAGAGGTCAAAGCCATATCCGTAAATCCAGTGGATTATAAGATCCGTCAATCGCGTCCTGCACCAGAGGGTGAGTATGCAGTGATTGGCTGGGATGCGGCGGGCATCGTGACAGCGGTTGGCGACGAGGTCAGCCTATTCTCAGTCGGGGATAAAGTGTATTACGCAGGGGATCTAACCCGTTCGGGGAGCAACGCTGAGTATCAACTGGTTGATGAGCGCATCGTTGGGCGTATGCCAGCATCGCTGTCATTTGCTGAGGCAGCGGCATTACCACTCACCACGATCACGGCTTGGGAGATGTTATTTGAGCGCCTGCAAGTGCCTGTTACTAATAGCTCGGCAGATAAAAACGGTAGTGATGAGCGTGCTAATGACGTTTCAGTATTAGTCATTGGTGCAGCAGGCGGGGTTGGTTCTATCTTAACGCAGTTATTGAAAACACGGACCTCTGCCACAGTCATCGGTACTGCATCACGAGATGAGAGTGTACAGTGGTTAAAGGATCTAGGCGCAGATCATGTGATTAATCATCGTAACCCATTGTTTGATGAGCTACAGAAGACAGGTATCACTGAGGTAGATTATGCCATCAGTCTAAACAACACCGACGAGCATTATGAAGAAATCATCAAATGCTTGAAGCCACAAGGTAAATTAGGGCTCATCGATGATCCTGATTCATTAGACGTTAAGCTTCTTAAAACTAAATGTCTGAGCCTACATTGGGAGTTTATGTTTACGCGATCTATGTTCCATACGCCAGATATGATTGAACAGCATCGTCTATTGACGGACGTGGCAAACATGATTGATGCAGGCGAGATCAAGACCACCGTTGCTTATCATCTTGGGACTATCACGGCTGAGCATGTACGTCATGCACATCAAATGCTAGAAAACCAGCAAGCACATGGCAAGATTGTATTAGAGGGTTGGTCTGCGTAGGGATTGATATCTTGGTAAGGATCGATCTGTAAGCACCCAAAATAAACCACCGCTAATGGCAAGGTGGTTTTTTTAAACTATGCGTTTATATAAATATTGTCACGTTCTATATGATTTTCCAGATCTTTAAATAAATGTGCATTTTCAAAATAAAATTTATAATAAAGAGTATGTTTATGTATGCATAATCGATATTTTTGCGTAAAAGCTTCATTAAAAATAATTTATTATTAACTTGAAAATCTATAAACCTGAATACACCGTAGTAATAATAAAATAAAGGTTGTGGACTCATCTTTTACCAGTTTTCTTGACAAAACCCTAGGTAATCACCATCATCGCCTTTGGGTCGAGCATCAGCTGTAGCAAGTCTGACCGTTCCTCTGGCTGTCCGTTGTATGTATGCTGAAAATAGATAGTGTTATTTTAGATTCAACGCATTTGGAGGTTTTAAATCGGCGGCTTATTCAAGTAAAACACTTGCAGCATCCTATGATGTTTCATTACGCAATAGCATAATTGTTAGAGGAGTCAATTTGCAAAATTATCAGTCCTGAACATTGACAATTCAATTCACCTTTATTAATAAGGTATTCGATACTTTCACGTGGCGGCATTTCTTTATTGAAATCCATTAAGCAGTATGATTTAACCATATTCCAATTCTTTACGGAGTTACTCTACTAAAACTACCTAAACCAGAGTCAACCTAGATATCTCAATAATTTTCAAAATTAGAGTTCATATATTCCTGTTAAGAACTGAACGCTCCAAATCTGTGTTTCTAATCTTATTCTTAGGTTCAATGGTTACTTAAATTTTAATTCTGACTATAAAAGTGTAAACGATTAAGCTTAGCTATTTATCATTAATGCAATAACTTTATCAGTAAAAACGGTTATGAAGTCTTAGACTTGCAAATACGACAATGATAACGGTGGTTATTTTTTATAAAAACCATATTAAGCTATCACTGCCATATCTCATCCAGCACAGCTAAACCAATTTTTTGACGTGACTTTTTCAATCAGCGCATCAGAGAAGTGGCGCTTGTTGCATCCGCTCAATCAGCTTAGAGATTTGACTGATATCCGACAACTCATCAGGCAATAGACAACCATCAAAATCAGAACCAAAGCCAACGTGATCTTCGCCCAAATGGTCAATCAGATAAGCAAGATGATCGACAATCACATCAAGTGAGGTCTGCGTATCTCGCTGCCCATCCGCAGCAAAAAGGCCACATCGAAGTTCACCCCAACCATCCCGCCGCTTTGTTTAATAGCAGCCAATTGTCGATCAGTCAGGTTTCTTGCTTGCGGACATAAGGCGTGCGCATTGGAGTGGGTTGCGACAATGGGCTGATCCGCAATTTCTAACGTATCCCAAAACGCGCGCTCATTCATATGCGACATGTCAATCAGCATATGCTTATCACGGCATGCCAAAATAAGGTCTTTGCCTTCGCGGGTTAGCCCAGAGCCTGTATTTGGCGAGTGCGGAAAAGATGCATTTAAGCCATCACCGAACAGACTTTTTCTGTTCCATAGTGGGCCAATACTTCTAAGCCCCGCTTCATAGAATACATCCAGTAAGTCAGGCTCAATAGCCAAAAACTCAGCGCCTTCAAGATGCAGCACGATAGCCAGTTGCTGGTTCTGCTGACAGGCTTGAATTTGATTTAGAGACGTACAGATCTGAATCTGACCGTCTGATCGCGCCTGCAATTGCTGGGCAAGTTCTAATTGCGCGCAGCAAATATCAACGATTTCTTGCGGAGTGAAGTCTGAGTTTGATGGGTTGGATAACTTATCAGGATGGTTGTTTTTTACATAAGCGTATGGCGGCAAAAAGATAGAAAACAAGCCGCCCACCCAACCTGCTTGTTGACAACGAGCTAGATCCAAATGCCCCGGTAGTGTGCCATAAATAAAATCATGCACGGGATCATCAGCCGAGCTCAGCCATAGGCGGGTTAGTAGATCATTATGACCATCAAAAATTATGGGCTGGTTATTCATCATTAATCCGTGACCGTACGCGTGGGAATCAGTTGCTCTTGACTCATTTGTGTTTCATTGGCTTTTTTGCCACTTAACTGTTTAGAATTTTTAGGGTTCCTAAAGCGCAGCTCTTCAAACGGAGTTGGCGTTTCGCTATTAACACGTGCTTCTTCGATCAGGTAGTGATAAGGCGATTTGCCGCACACAGGATCGGCGTTTTTTGCATCGCCCGTCAGCATAAACGCTTGGCAACGGCAGCCGCCATAATCGCGCTCTTTATCGGGGCAGCTTTGGCACATCTCAGGCATCCAGTCATCACCGCGATACTGATTGAAGCTGTCTGAGTCATACCAGATTTCTTTTAATGTCGTCTGCCTGACATTGGGAAAAGACATGGGTAGCTGTCTGGCAGCATGACAAGGTAAGGCGGTGCCATCAGGTGCCACGGTCAAGAAAATCTTACCCCAGCCATCCATACAAGGTTTTGGCCGCTCTTCGTAGTAATCAGGCACTACAAAAATGAGTTTGCATTTGATACCACGTTCTTCGATTTTTTGGCGATACTCATTGGTAATGCGTTCGGCGCGAACCACTTGTTCTTTGGTCGGTAGTAGGCCTTCGATATTTTCAAACGCCCAGCCATAAAACTGACAAATGGCCAGTTCAACCGTATCGGCCTCTAACTCTAAGCAGAGATCAATAATCTGGTCGATCTGATCGATGTTTTGCCGATGAATCACAAAGTTAAGCACCATCGGATAGTCGTACTGCTTGACCAGACGTGACATCTCATACTTTTGCTCAAAAGCATGTTTTGAACCCGCCAAGGCATTGTTCACCGATGGATCACTGGCTTGGAAGCTGATCTGAATATGCTGTAGGCCGGCTTCTTTTAGGCTCGCGATTCTAGCCTCAGTAAGTCCCATACCTGAAGTGATGAGGTTAGTATAAAAACCTTGCTTGTGCGCATAAGCGACCATCTCTTCCAAGTCTTGACGCACCAGTGGCTCACCGCCAGAAAACCCAAGCTGTACCGCGCCCATTTGCCGCGCCTGATCAAACACATCAAACCATTCTTGTGTCGTCAGCTCTTCTTTATACTGAGCATAATCAATCGGGTTGGAGCAATATGGGCATTGTAAGGGGCAGCGATAGGTCAACTCAGCGAGTAACCATAGCGGCAGTCCGACGGGTGCAGTCATACTAAATCAATCCAATGTTCGCGCTGGGCAACCAGCATATATTCAATGATATCTTGCTCGATTTCAGGGACATCGCCAAACATCGCTTTCACCTTTTTGATAATATCAGCAACCGATGCGGTGCCATCAATATGTTGTCCAATGATACTGGCACTGTCGTTGAGTGTGATCATCCCCTCAGGGTAGAGCAAGACATAAGCGTCTTGCGCCGGCTCAAACTGAAAGCGATAGCCATGACGCCATGTGGGAACCAGAGATTGATCCAGCTCAGGTAAACTAGCAGGTATACTCATTTGAACAATCCTTTATGCCAGACATTGTCAGTGGTGACGCTTTGATAAGGGGCTTGGTCATGCACATAGGCGAGACTCAAGGCATCCAATATCGTCCACAAAATATCGAGCTTAAATTGTAATATCTCAAGCATGCGTTCTTGCTGCTCAGCCGTCTTGAATGAGTCAAGGGTAATGGTTAGGCCATGCTCAACATCGCGGCGAGCTTGGCTGAGGCGCGAGCGAAAATAGGTATAGCCTTCTTCTTTGATCCAAGGATAGTGCTTGGGCCAAGACTCTAGACGCGATTGGTGAATCTGCGGCGCAAACAGCTCGGTCAATGAGCTACTCGCCGCCTCACGCCATGACGTACGGCGGGCAAAGTTCACATAAGCATCAACAGCAAAACGCACACCGGGCAAAACCAATTCTTCTGAAATCACCTGCTCACGCGTCAGTCCAACCGATTCCGCCAGACCAAGCCACGCTTCGCGCCCGCCGCCATCAGGATAAACGCCATCTTGATCAATCATGCGCTGGATCCATTCTTGACGCACGCGCTGATCAGGGCAGTTCGCCATAATCGCCGCGTCTTTTAGCGGGATATTGATTTGGTAATAAAATCGATTGGCGACCCACGCTTGGATTTGTTGCTGCGTCGCGCGCCCTTCATGCATCATGATATGAAAAGGATGGTGGATATGATAATACTGACCTTTTGCCATAATCGCTTGTTCAAACGCTTCTGGGCTGAGTGCGGTTTCTTCTTGCATTATTTTTACCTTGCGATTGCTGTCTTTATCTTATAGTTCTATACTGCATGCCATCAAAGGCCACTTCAACACCGTGCTGTTTTAATGTCGCCGCTTGTTCAGATTGCTCATTTAATATCGGATTGGTATTGTTGATATGAATAAGCACCTTGCGAGCATTATCGAGCTGATCTAAGTAGTGCAGCGAGCCATCGTCACCACTGATGTGCAAATGCCCCATGTCTTGACCCGTTTTAGTGCCAACGCCGCGCTCTTGCATCTCGTTGTCTGTCCATAGCGTACCGTCAATCATCACGCAATCAGACGCTTTCATAATTTGCATCACTTCATCGTCAATTTTGCCCAAGCCTGGGGCGTAGAACAGCTGCTTTTGTGTTTTTAAATCTTTCACAATCAGCGCAATGTTGTCGCCATCATGAGGATCATTGCGATGCGGCGAATACGGCGGCGCTGAACTTCTGATCACCAAAGGCGTTAGCTCTAGATTGCTGTAACCGTCAATTTGAAAGCTTTGTTTTGGGTCGATTTGATTGTATTGTAGGCCGCCGTTCCAGTGCTTTAACATGTTAAACAGCGGAAAACCTGTGCTGAGGTCTTCATGCACCATGTCGGTACACCAAACAGAGATGGGGCAGCCTTCACGTAAGGTCAACAGCCCCGTGGTATGGTCAAGCTGACTGTCCATCAATACCACATCGGTGATGCCTGTGTCGCTTAATTGACGGGCTGGCTGAGCGGCTTTAAAGTCAAATAATTGCTGGCGGATATCAGGGGATGCGTTAAACAAAATCCAATCGGTGCCATTTTCTGATATGGCGATTGAGGACTGGGTACGGGTCTGTGCGTCGATGGTGCCCTGGCGTACGCCATGGCAGTTTTCGCAGTTACAGTTCCACTGCGGAAAGCCGCCGCCCGCTGCTGAGCCTAAAACGTGAATATACATAGATCAATATTTCCAAATTGCTAAAAAAGTAAAAGCCCTAATCATCTAGGGCTTTTAATGTATTCAGGTCTATGATTTTTTAGCGTGCTTCAAAATACATAGTGATTTCGAAACCGATACGAATGTCTTGAAAAGCTGGTTTAGTCCACTGCATGGGATGTCTCCGAGAGTCTGTTACTCATAAATGAGTAAGATGAATGAAAGTAATAATCAATGGTATTATAAGCTGGCCATCAATGTCAATTTGTTAAAGATTATGTTTGGAGTGTTTTGGTAACAAAGTCTGACGGCAGTAAGAAAGCAACCGCTCGAACTCTTATGGTCTATGAGATGCTTTAACTATGTGCCAGTCAAATTTGGTTTTCATTAGGTACAGAGATAATAGCTCGCCATTGAAGTAGATGTTATCAAATACGGGTACCATTTGATCCTTTGTGAGCTCACCTAAACTGCCGCTTTTTTACCTGATGGGTAAGTTGAATATTTTTTAGCCAACAGATTACACTGAGCACCTTCTTTAAGCGTGACGATGATGTCTCCAGCCTATTCTCTGTGTTTTACTAATATATGTAGTGCGCTGGTTTTACGAGCTGTAATGCAAATTCTTATAAAATTAAGTCTCACTGTCATTACGTCAGTACAGATCCTAATTCAGGTATCGATGGATACCGTAAAAAATATCGTTTGTAACCAGTGGATACCGTAAACTACCATGGCTTATCGGTAAATAAAAAACCCTTGCAGCACAGGGCTTACAAGGGCTTATCAGGATATATCGTTGTGTTTGATGGTGCGCCCACCAGAGTCCACACTAAACTACGAAAGAATTGGTACATATATCTTTTGAAGATTTGATTATTGGAAGTACTGTATAGACTACTGTAAAAACAAAAAATGACGCAATTAAGCGTCATCATTTTTATTGGTTGCGTTAGAGTTCGGTGCGCTAACTATAGCATCGATCTTCGTTTTTAATCACTCATTAGGTTGCTCTGGTAAATCCGGTAAATCTCTCTGTTCTCGGAAGTGACTTGAAAAACCACCCTCTTTCTATAGAATCACAAAAAATTGATCCCTTAAAATATTATTTAAGATTTGCTTATAATGTTAATCCTATTGGCGTAAGTGAGTTTTATTACGATAGCTCTTTTAGTGTCCGTAAAGTAACTGCTATACGTGCTCGTCTAGAAACACGAATAGCTGAAATCCAGTGTTTACAGGGACGATTGCTTTTGGGGTTATGACAGCTTGTACTTGGGCTGATGGTAATCCAAGCAAACCAAATACTTACGCAATGTATTCCAATACCGTTTATTTTAAAGACATAGGAGTATCAATAATTGTTCCATAATCTACTAGTAATTTTTTATGTATTGCCGCTCATTGGTTGTAGTTAAAGTTTTCTTGGATCTAGTGTTCAAGACAAGACTATAGTACATAAGCCACAGATGAGCTTAGAATTGCCAAAAGATAGTGTTGTAAATGTTACTAGTCCAGATCACACAGTAATAATAGAAGATACAAAACTCGCTTTTTTTGAAAAACAAAAACCTAAGAGTGGTGAATCGGCAGGTGGTTATGCAGCTTCTTTAAGTGGGACTTTGCGAGTAGAAAAAAATTGTGTAGCCGTTGTTCCGGAATACGGGGAAGCTGTGCAACCTATTTTTGCCTCTTATACTGTAGCGTGGAACAACACTAGTAATATTCTGACGTATAATCGCAAGCAATATAGAGATGGTGATTACATTGACCTAGGTGGTGGTTTTATACCGAATACTATGGCTGAAACACTAACTAACAAAAATATTCCAAACTGTCCTCATTCTAAACTTTTCCTAGTAAATGGTTAATAGCACCTTCTTTACTTCTTGTGTATTAGGGTCCTTTATTAGCAATAGAACAGAATGAATGAGTGTAAGCGGCAATAAAACCAGTAGTAGCTTATGATAAACCTTAGTTGAAAACCCTATCAATAGATAGGGCTTTTTTTATGGAACACTATAAAAGGACAGCCTCTTTTGTTTGACATAATTGGTCATCGAAACACAACTGGACTCATTATTATGAAACAAAAACTCGCTGAATTAAAACAACTGCAGACAGCACTTGCTAGCCTCCAAGCAGCAACAGATATTAAAGCGCGGCTAACGGCCGCAAAAGAGTTTACCAATGTATTGAGGGAGATTAGCGCAATAGGAAACCTGACGTTAAAGGAGGTTAGACAAGCCACCAAAGATTATTAATTAGATGGCGAATTTGATGACGTTTACAGCGATAATTAAAATGATGAGAATTATCGTTATGCTGACACAGGCTATATCGCAGGATATCAGAAAGAACGCGCTAGTAGCCGCATTAAAGATTTGGCCAAACGCCAGTGAAATGTCTGGTCACACAATTAGCTCATTAGACGAGGGCCAATATAATCAAGTGGTACTTAAAGCGACTGAGCAAAGAGGACTTATCGAAAACAAATTCCTTGGTTTTGAGAATGAGTATAAGGCGGCAGAGAAACACTCTCAAGGCGGGTAGTGAATTAGTAAATAGTAAATTATTTATAAATCTAAGTAAGATAGCTATTTATCTAAAAATTCTTAAAAAAACAATTATAAATAATATACAATTGTTTTTTTATTTCTTATGATAAACACCATCATGTCATTTGCCAATCATCTAAAACCTGTTTTGATAACCAGTATTCAATTATGCAGCCTAGGCGGTCTTACTGGTCACGTCTACGCCCAATCTGATCTCAATCAAATAGAGCAGCAGCAATACAATCAATATCAACAGCGCCTTGATAATTTAGAGGATAAAACCTCTAAACCCTTTGTGAACCTCAGTGAACCCACGCCAGATACTAGCTTGAAACAACCTCCACTTGGTGAAAGCCCTTGCTTTACTATCTATCAGGTGAACCTAGAACTGCCTGATGAAGCTGCTATCAAAAAGCAATTTGCTACTGTTTTAGGCCCTATAAAATATGGTCAAGGATCGATACTAGGTCATTGCATTGGTCAGCAAGGCTTAAATTATGCCATGCGTAATGTACAAAACGAGCTAATCGAGCAAGGTTTTATCACCACTCAAGCGACTATTGAGCCTCAGGATCTAACGAGTGGTGTGCTTAACATCACGATCATACCAGGGCGACTCCATAGAGTATGGCGATCTGAAGACGGTCACCCAAAAACAAATATCAGCAATGCGCTCACGCTTTCAGAAGGCGATCTCATCAATCTAAGGGACATTGAAACCAGCTTAGAGAACTTTCGCTTGCCTCAATCGGCGATCACCAATATCGACATCATACCAAGTGTTAGTACCATTGATAATGCACAATACGGTAGTAGCGATTTGGTCGTTGCTCAAAAACGTACCACGCCCATACAATGGCAACTTAGTATAGATGATTCAGGAAGTGCAGATACTGGAAAGTACCAAGGCACAGTGACCACCAGCATTGACAATCCTTTGAGTGCCAATGATGCGTTAAGTTTGTCTTATACGCATTCTATAGATCCTTGGAATGATATAGACAAGCTATCTAACAACAACAGTCTATACGTCAACTACCGTTACCCCTATAAAAAATGGCAATTGCAACTGCTTTATAGTGACTACGATTTTAATCAAACCTTAGCAGGCCTTAACCAAGATATTGTGTACAAGGGAAAGTCAAACCAAAGCTCGGTTGGGCTACAAAGGCTGATTCATCGAGACCGTTACTCTAAAACTAGTGCCAGCTTAGATGGCTATCATAAAAATTCAAAAAACTATTTTGATGACCAAGAAATTGAAGTACAAAGACGTCGTACCTCTGGCTGGAAAGCAGGTATTGAGCATCAGCGCCAAACCCCTTTAGGCGACATGACAGCAAGCTTGCAATATCAAAAAGGGACAGGTGCATTATCGGCTATAGACGCACCTGAAAGTTATATTAGTGAGGCCACCTCTCAGCCCAGTATTTGGAATGCCCAAATAGGCTTACAGCACCCTTTTAGTGTGGACAAATCTTCTTACCAATACACAGTACAGTGGCGCGGACAATATAGCCCGCAACTGCTCATCCCTCAAGACAGATTTACTATCGGTGGACGATATACGACCAAAGGGCTTAGCGATGAGCAGAGCCTATCGGGCGAAAATGGTATGTTGCTGCAACAAGAGCTCGCCCGTATTGTACCGTTAACGGGTCAAGTGACCATGATGCCATATGTGACACTAGATCAAGGCTGGGTTGGCGGTGACAGTGCTCAGTATCTAGCAGGAAAGTATCTTATGAGCACCAGTCTCGGTGCACGCCTATATGCAAGTAATATAAGCATAGATGGCTTCATTGGTAGAGGTCTTCAAGCGCCTCGATCTATTAATAAAGACACCACTGGCGGTTTTAAAGTCACGATATATAACTAGAATTTTGCTAGGTAAATATTCGTAGATCCTATTATTGTTCTAATCAAGCTAAAAAACTGGCCACTATTATTATAGTGGCCAGTTTTTTAGTATTGTCTATAGTTTTTGCACAACCCTCTAGTCACATTTTAACTTATAACATCAATAATAAAAGAATATAAAAATCAATGCTTTATAAGATATAAGGTTTTTGGATAAGTATTTAGACGACTACTTTTTTTAACAAAATAACAGACTTTAAGTAAATCTAAAAAAACTTTGAATTTATAGAAAAAAACGCTAGTCTTTACAATAGTTTATAGATACAATTCGCTTACATTTTTTGACATATATCAACTTTTAAGAGCGATTCCTGAGATGAACAAGCAATGCTATATAGTAGTGTTTAATAAAGCCCGCGGGATGTTTATGGTCGTGAGTGAAATCACGAAGAGCCAAAATAAGACAGCGGGTAATGGCAGCAGTAAAAAATCTGTAGCCGCAAAATCAGAATCGCCATCGAGTGCAAACTTATCCTATCATCGCTTAGCGCTCGCAATTCTATGCTGTCAAAGCATGATCTATACTCAGGTTCAAGCAGCGACATCTGCAATACAAAATACAGCCAGTAATGTCCCAGCTGCCCAGCGAGCGGCGCTCTTAAAAGCAACCAACGGCACCCCTATTGTCAATATTCGCACGCCCAACAGCAACGGCTTGTCTCATAATACCTACAACCAATTCGATATTGGTAGTAACGGTGCTATTCTGAACAATAGTATAGGCGGTGCTAATACTCAATTAGCAGGCGCTATTGCAGGCAATCAATATCTGGCTAAAACCGCTGCTAATACTATCTTAAACGAAGTTCGTAGCAATGCCCCAGCGAAATTCCAAGGTAATCTTGAGATTGCAGGGCAGCGTGCCGATGTCATCATTGCTAGTCCATCAGGTTTGCAAATACAAGGTGGCGGCTTTATTAATGCCAATCAAGCAACCCTAACAACTGGTACGCCTAAGATTGATAGTACTGGCAATCTGACAGGCTTTGATGTTAAACAAGGTCAAATTCAGTTTGATAACGCAGCAACAGGCAATGCGCTCGGTGGTGATCTATATGATGGCAAAAACAAAAACCAAGCCAATTATGTGGACATCCTAGCACGGGCCGTGACGATCAATGGTCAGATCCATGCCAATCAAGATGTCAATATGGTTATTGGTAGTAACACTGTTGATTATGATACAGGCGAAGCTACCAAGATTACTGGAACAGGGACTGCCCCAACCTTAGCAGTTGATGTCAGTACGCTTGGTGGTATCTATGCAGGCTCTATTAACCTTGTCGGTACTGAGAACGGCTTAGGTGTTAGAAACGCTGGTAATATCAACGCCACTCAGCAGATTGTACTCACCAACTCAGGCAAGATTGAGAACACAGGCGCTATACAGACCACCAAAGCACAGACCAGTTTATTGAGTATCAATGCCACAGGCACGACAGGCAGTATTGAGCATAGTGGCACTATCAGTAGTTACGGCATGATTGATCTACAGGCTGATAAAGACATTACCCTTGATAAAGGGATTATTAGAAAGAATAGTGCAGGAGCAGCTGTACAATTGATGCCTGATATCATCAATATCGATGCTGGGGGTAGTCTAAAAGTATCAAACATCTCAGATATCCGTAATAAAAATGTTGATGATCAAACTAATATCTATATACATTCGACCCTAGATACGATAGTCGATAGCAAAAGCGCTATCGCATCAAACGGCGGTGTCTCTATTGATGCCGATCGTTATGTACGTCTTTTGGACACTAGTAGCACTTCTGTAGGCGTTGCCGCATTAAACATCAGCTCAAAAAGTGGTACTACGGTTGACAATGCGACGGTCGCTGGGAGCGGTGATGTCTATATCAGTTCTCGTGCCGCTGATACGACCGTTAGTAATAACAGTCAACTCAGCGCAAAAAAATCCTTAACTATCGGTGCGGGTCGCGATGCCATTCTTAAATCAGGTAGTCGAATCGGTGTCGCCACCGATCTTACTATTGCTGCTACTCGTAATGCAACGGTAGATACTGCTGGTAGCATTAACGTTACTAACGACGCTATTGTGCAAGCGGGAGAGCTGGCGTACCTAAAAGACAGTACACAACCTATCACTATCGGTAAGCAGCTGACGATTGAAGGCAAACAAGCAACCGTCCTAAATAGCACTGCCAATGCTAATGATGGTATCTATATCACAAGTCAAGGCAAAGCTACCACGATTACCAATAGTAATCTGAATAGTAGCAAAGGGTCGGTTACAGCCATAGCGAAGCAAGCGGTACTAAACGTCAATAAGCTGACCACCAATGCCAATAGCACAATATTAGCAGCTGGTAGTAATGTGGGTATTACAGCAAGTAACCTTAAAGCAGATAACATAGTTATTGAGTCAGGGGCGACTACCACAATTAATGGTTTGACGACTGCTGCTAAAGATACTAAGCAGATAGGTGGCACTAGCATATCTTCAAAAGTA
Organism: uncultured Gammaproteobacteria bacterium; assembly: GCA_963744895.1. Classification (GTDB taxonomy): domain Bacteria; phylum Pseudomonadota; class Gammaproteobacteria; order Pseudomonadales; family Moraxellaceae; genus Psychrobacter. The sequence continues at coordinate 132,754 of CAVUUW010000002.1, read as the reverse complement.
AATACCAGCGTTATTAATAGCACACTAAATAGCACTGGCAATACGGTTATGCGCAGTGATAAAAGCCTTACGCTGACCAACAATGATATTCAGTCTCAGGGTATTGTGCTAAAGACTAATACTGCTAGTACGCTAAAAAACACCGCTGGTATTAATAATACCTTTGGTGATGGTGATATAACGCTGACCAAGAATACGCTGACCACTAATGGTACTAGCGATACTAGTAATGGCATTATCGTAGATGCTGCGAACTATCTTAATGTCATAGACAGCCAAACGAAATCCACTGGTTCAACCAGTTTAAAGTCTGGTAACCTGATGCGAGTCAATAACAGTACGGTAGACTCAAATAAAAATATTGCTGTAGACAGTCAGAGCCAAATTATTTTTAATGGTGAACGTAGCGCTAATACTAACTCAAGCTTAAATCATACAAATACTGGAAAAGTAGTATTAAATGCAGACGAAATATTATCTATAAATAGTCAATCCACTCAATCGTACAAAGACATAGATGCTAGTGCTGGCGCTATTCTAGTAAATTCTGTCTTGAGTAAAGTCAGTTTAAATGACAACGTAGGTTTTGATGCCACTGGAGGTAGTAAGTTAGCACAGAGTAAAGAGAAGCTTTCAGATGGCAAAGATATAAAAACTTTAAACGGTGATTTGTCCGTCAGTAGTTATAACGATTTAATTATCGATCCTAAATTCGTAAAGTTACACTCGAAAGGCGATTTAAGTTTGACGTCACGTAACGGTCAGCTTTATCTAAAAGGACATGCTTTAGAAAAGGCGAGTTTTTTTTCATCACCATTATTATTTGGGAATAATGACTCTGTAGAGTTAATAGCTTCAGGAAATATTAATCTAACTGGAAAAGAGGTCCTAATTGAAGGAGCTAATTTGAGTAATGGTGATGACCTTTTTAGATTGATGATAGACCCTAGCAAAATAGATTATTCATCAGGAGATTCGCAAAAACAAAGAGATGTTCTTAATGCTGAACTTGAAAAGAAAGAGGAAACTGAAAAGAAAAGAGGCGTCATTCCATTTGTACTTCCAACAGGTGGTATAAATATTACAGCAACTAATGGAAATGTAGAGTTAAAAGGTATAAAAAACGGAGTTAATGACATTGACGGTTGTCAACCCTACTGTGGCTTTTTCACTTATGTTTCTCCACATAGAGTTCAAGTTATTGAAGATCAAATTAAATTGGTCAATTCTGAAATAGCTAGTACCAAAGCGGATACTAAGCTATCAGCGCAGGCCAAAAATAGCGAAGTAAGTAAACTACAAAGCACGTTATCAGATTTAAATAAAATTCTTGAGATTTCTAAAAAACCAAGTAAAGGTTATGAACATAAAACGGTAGAAATTAATTCCTATGGGACGGTTAATATCAGCGCTCAGAATGGAGGGGTTTTACTGGAAGGTACAGATGTTACCAGCAGTAGTGGTGGTATAAGTATTTTGGCTAAAGGTAATTTGGATTCTATGAATGTCACCGATGATAATAATAGAACGGACACTTACAACGATAGTATTCGTATTACAGGACTTTCTGATGTCTTCCAGCAAGGAGACATAAATGGGCCGAACTATTCTTATCATCAGATAATTAACCAACCTAAACTCAAAGCCAAAGGCAACATACAAATATCAGGTCAAGGCGATTTGGTAAAGTCTTCTAATAATTACGACTCAAAGACGAAGTCCTATATCAGTAACAATGGCGTGGTTCTAAACAGCGCTGATGTAATATCGACTAATGGCAATATTCGTATTGATGCTTCAGCAGGTGATATTAATCTTGAAGCATCTCAAGCAGCATTTATGGACGGTTCCCAAACTAGTAGTACGTCGCGTAAATGGTATGGTAAAAAGAAAACTAAAACGACGACGGTTACTTCTAATAATAGCAATGCGGTAACGACAGATCTAGAAGCAAAAAATCTTACCTTGATTGCGGACGGTAATATTAGAGCTTATGGCTCAGACCTTGTTGCTGCTCCAACTGGTGTGATCAAATTGAGTGCAGGAAATGGGCTATATTTGTACTCTATTGATAATGTCAATGAAAATAGTAAAGATATTAAGAAAAAATCCAGCTTTTTAGGGGTTCGCTATAATAAAGAGCATACTAACGATACCAGACAAGAGTTATCTCAGCTACCTACCACACTGATAGGTGGTAAAGCTTATACTAAGTCAGGTAGTGATACTTTATTAGAAGGTACCGTATTCGATACTTTGAATAAAGACGATATTCAAGTCGGTGTTGGCAAATATGCAGACGATGCAGCTAAGCTGATTTTAGCACCGATCACTAATCAAATCACGATCACGCATAACCAAGAAAAAGAAAGTACGGTTTGGATGAAGACGGTCGATCAGGGCAGTGTTGTCACTACTGCTCAACTACCTAAATTCAATCAAGTACCAACGATCACTTCACCAGGTGGTGTCATTGTAGCTGTACCCGTTGAAGTTACTGTTGATAGTAATGCAAAAGCCAAAGCCGCTATTCAAAAAAGCCAAGAAGAGCTAGGAAAGATTGCCCTTAACTTATCTAAACAACCGGGCTATGAATACCTCGCGACTCTAGATAAGAGTAACGATATTAACTGGGTACAAGTTGATCTCATTCAAAAGAATTGGAACTATACCCAAGAAGGACTGACGCCAGGGGCGGCGGCTTTGATTGCTATTGCTATCACTATCGCAGCAGGTCCAGCAGGGTCAGGTCTCACCGCATCTATGGTAGCGACTAATGCTGCTGGTCTTGCTTTACAAACGCAAGCCGTTATTACACTTGTTAATAACAAAGGTGATATCAGTAAGACACTAAAAGATATGGCCAGTAGTCAAACCATACGTGGCATGGCTACAGCAGCGTTAACGGCAGGTATAGGTGCTAAACTAGGTTTAGGTAGCGCCGCTACTGATCCTTTTAACCAAAAGTTGGTCAATGCTGTTGGTTCAGGGATGACGGATGCTTTTGTCAATTCGGCTATTAACGGAGTCAGCTTAGAAGATGCACTAAAAAATAGTTTGCGTGGTGCATTGGTTGATGTATTTGCTGCTAGCGTATTTACTGGAACAGTAAAACCCATTGATGCGGATGACTTTGCTCGTAATCTTGCACATAAATTAGTCGCTGCTGGTGTTGGTTGTGTATCTGCTAGTGCTAAGAAACAAAGTTGTGATGCTGGAGCGCTTGGTGCGGCCGTTGGTGAAATGATTGGCGACTACATGGTCAAACCATCTCAGCAATTTATATTAGATGATGGAACAATAATTAGCTATATGAACCCACAACAACAAAAAGAGATACTTTCAATAGGGCAGTTGATGGTCGGTACCATTTCAATGGTATCTGGTTTGGATGTTAATGCCGCAACCGATAGTGCTAAAATTGCTATTATTAATAACGCTAACGTTTATAAAGTTGGTAATGATCCTAAAAACATTGCCAAAATAGCGGGAAGAGGGCTGGGGAAAGGGTATTATGCAAGGGTAGATCCTTTCAAAATTGGAAATGTAAATGATTTTGAAGTTCATGTTTATAAGAAGAATGGTCCTAATCTAGTCGAAGTAGGCATTTATAACTCTAAAGGAGAATTCTTCAACAAGCATCAAATTACCCAAGCACCTATCTTACCTAAAGAGGTAGCAAATCAATTAAAAGGACAGATTGTTGATACACATAGGACATGGACGGGATTAGTAGATAGTAAAGGTGCACAAAACATAAAAGGGCAATACAATATCCAAGCGCCAAAAGTATTTATAGGATTAGGAATAATACAATCAGTTCTTGGAGCGTTCACAGAACAAGATTTTTATAATGACCCTAGTATTAGCTCGTATGAGAAACTGCTTAAAATGTCTGGACAACCAGTTGACGATCCTAAATTTAGAGACATAGTTGGATTACCACCAAAATATATGATTTAAGGATAGTTATAATGAAACATATAAAACACTTTGTAAATTCTTATGGAGAGCATGCTTGGGATTTTACGTACTACTATGATGAAGTAGTTCCTAAGATACTTAAACGTAGGGAGGATTTAAGCCCAATTTTATCAAGTGATTTAAACGGAATAAATAATAGAGAGAAGACGCTTAATAAAGGCATAATCAAGACGATTTATTATGATTTAGAAAATGATAGAATTTCGTTGAAGATCGAGCAAAGACAAGGCAGAGATTTAATAGAAATCATCTATTCTGATATTGTAAATGTTAATATCAATTGTTGTATATTACCAATCACCATAATGGTACATGAAGTAGACGTAACGCCTGATAGTAATATTATACATTCACTATTTTTATTAGGTGATACAGAAATAGTTTTTGAATGCAAAAAAATAGAATTGAAGACTATGCCTCTTGAAAAAGTCACAAGTTAAGCTCGAAATTAACTATAGTGACTAATTTTTACTGTCAGTATCTTTAAGTTCCATTCTAAGACTATAAGGCAGTCAACAATTATAGTATTTATTAGAAGCAATTTTGAACCGTTTAACTAAACCTGATTTTATATCAACCATAATGCGACACTTAGTCATCGCATAGATAACATGAAAAAGTCAAGATTAAATGCTCAATTTTTATATAATTAAGCATCGAAAGGTTGGTGGCTCTTAAGAGCTACTTGAGTGATGAATATTATCTTGCTCAGATAAAGGTTGAGCTTAAAACGTCCAACAAACAACTTGTCTAAAAGTTTAAACTTTAAAATAAAATAACTCTGGTCACGTACCAGAGTTATTTTTATGGACTCCACTAATCACCTACTAATAATAACAGGATAAGAAACAACCCTTGGCTCAGGTGGTTGCGCAGTTCGCACTACCTCGGTCACGGGCTTTTCTGTCGCTTTGTCCTTTATCCAAAAATCAACATAGCTATCCTTACTAAACCATGCAGTACCAATATCAGTAGCGAAGTCCAGCTGATAGTTAGTGTTGGCTTTGGCATCAAAGTTAATCTTGGTCGGTAGGGTATAGTGTCCTGCCATACGGTAAGTGACGGTCAATGTATGCTCACCCGTTGTAATGGGATACACATTGTCCCAAGTATCACTGTAAGTCTCTTTTTTATCTTTAGGGACGCGCTTACCATCAATTTCCATAATATAAGCGATACGATCACCAACGAGCTTAGTATGTCGCGGCTCCATTTTACCTATGATAGTTGCACTCGAACCTGATATAGGTGGCTGATAAATCAGTTCAGGTGGTAACTCTTTGACATTTTTCATGCTCATACAAGCGGTCAACAGCGGTAACGCACACACCAATACAGTCCACTTCATGGCTTATCCTCAATAGAATTCGTTCAATTAATAGTAGTTGTCTTTTATCACTGTTAAAAAATATTCGTTGGCGAAATTTCAACGTTTATAGTTTATCCCTTTATCTTTCAATCAGCGATATTTTTATTAGAAATTATCACAATAGCTAGCGCGTGATGTGCTTTGAGACTGTTTTATCACTATTATCATTAATATTTTTGGGTATGCCCCAAGGGAACCAGCTACTTCACCCTTTAAACCTATTAATAGACTGCCATAATGGAACCACTTATAACAGACTATTTTCATTCAGAAATGAAATAATAAATTATTTTTTCTTTGTTATAGCAATAGTTATTAATCAGTGTTTGCTTTTAATTCGGCTAAATAGTCGGCCCATGCTTGCATTATTACTTTGCGCTCTGGTAAAAACACAGTTCGATTATATGCTCTGCCATGCATGTCTCTTACGCGATGAGCGAGCTGTTGGAAATATACGAACAGGTGCAGATATCGTACTTGGCAGTGTGAATGATACGGCAACACTGGTATTCAATGATGGACTTTGGCGATTAGAGTCGTTTCGGAGTAATAGATAATATTAGTTTATTGCTAAGTTTTAATAAGCTCGTTAAAATTTATGACAATCTAACTAATTTCTAGTTTATCGGAACTCCTTTAATGACTTTTACTCCATTATTTATAGGTACATGCAGGGTGCCATGACCCAGCGCACTTTATAAAAGCAGAAGGCCATAACGCTTTGGTCTTGCCAGAGCGTTATCACTCACCTCAACAGATACTAAAAACTGTTAGGCACTTGGCAGGTATTTATAATTATCCTATTAACCAGCTTCATACTGTGTCTGATCTTACGATTGAAAGAATATTAAAAGGTGATACTCTGGAAGATATTCAAAGAGAACTAAATCAGCAAAGGGATAGATGGAATAGATCGACGCATATTGTGATTGAAATATCAACTAGAAAAGAGTTTTATTACACACGTAAAGACAAGGTTACTTACGTCAATACATTCTTCGAAAGAGATATTGAGAATTACAGCAAGGAGCTTGCTCCATTCTATGAAAGCAATGCATTACTTAATATTAAGCCTGATGAAATTCAAAGCTCTAATAGTTCGGAGGCTCGAATAAAAACAGTTATGAATCAGATAAAACTTCTTGCTAAAGATAAAAAAATTCTTTGGGTAAGCCATATATCTCCAAGTGTGTATACTGAAAAATTAAACTATCTAGTTGAGCAAAGAAGGTCTTTATCCTCAACTCAAGCGGTAATTGCAGCTGAGCTTGGAGATCGTTTTTTTGATCCATCTGTAACGGCCAAGCAATTAGGAGATGATGTTTTCTTTAAAGACTCTGGTATGGATGTTAATCACATGACAGATGTGGGAGCTGAGCTGCTAAGCAAGCAATATTTAGAGTTGCTTGAGAGCTATTGATTTGCATTATGTAAATACGTACTAAAAATCTAAGTGATTAATTCATACAAACAAGCCTTAACTAGAGATAGTTAGGTTTTTTTACGAATAAATTTTGAGGAGTGACGGATACCGTAAAAAATATCGTTTGTAACCAGTGGATACCGTGAGCTAACGTATCTTGTCGGCAAATAAAAAACCCTTGCAGCACAGGGCTTACAAGGGCTTATCAGGATATATCGTTATGTTTGTTGGTGCGCCCACCAAGACTCGAACTCGGATCGATCGCTTAGGAGGCAACTGCTCTATCCTGTTGAGCTATAGGCGCATTAAGGAGTGACATTGTAGAAAAAAGTCGTCATAAAAGCAATCAACAAAACCCAAATAGAGACAATTTATCATGATTCCTCATTGCTTAGAGCGTCAGCCACATCTACTGAACTGTCATCTGATGGCTTTTCTGATCGAGAGTTTGGATTAAATAAGTCATCCACACTGTTTTGATATCCTTCAATGTTACCGTAATTGTATTTTCTTAATATATCTTGCCCAGCACTTGAGAGTAAAAAATTTCGAAAATTCACCGCAGCCGTGTTGTTGGTTAAAATAACCCCTTCAAGTGTTTGATTGCCTCTCAACGCATAGCTGTAAGAATTTAGTGTACGTGTCTCGGTATTATAAGTTTGAGCCATACCCGTTTTCTCATCGATGGCCGGTTCTTGATCGTCTTCAACCATTTCTTCACTACTGGCGTTACTTTGATTCTTTTTATCTTGAGCTGACTTGATCTGTGCTTGTAATGGCGCCAGTTGTACAGTAGATAAACGATCATCTGAGATAATCATGTCTGTACCTACAACGAAGTCTGAGGCCTCATTAGCAGTAGTGTCTGGTAATGTTAAAAGAGAAGGGGAAGCCACGTAGTTTATCATCACCTTTATGTGAGGATAACGAGATTCAAAGCGACTGGTAACCTCTTCTAAGACTGACTGTAAGTTTTTTTCTGCTTGTATGTGTAAAGGGATACTTGGAGGGAGCGCTTTCATCGTCGTCCTCAGCCATTACCTTAGGTTCTTTCTCGTTTGCCATAATGGGTAGTGGATCTATGTTTTTGCGGTTATGTACCCATAACCAAGTAAAGAGAGCAATGAAAAGTATCAGTAGTAAAATTAGCCCAATCAATAGCAGCTTGTGGTTTTTCATATATAACCGCTCTTCTTTTGGTTAGGAGTAACATTATGATAAGACGTTGGGTAAAATAGTTCGCTTGATTTATAGCGGTTGATGCAGCACCTCAGCAGTTAAGTTTGATAGCATTTCTGCAAAAATGTCTTTTTGTGCAGAAAAGGCGGTCATCAGACTGCTATCTTCATATGCATCGCTATCTTCATAAGCATCAGTATTATTATCATTGAGCTCAGAATATGGATAGTTTGAAGGGGAAGTCATCTCATTGTCAATGGCTTTTGTTTGTTCGCTTACTTGATGAACCGCTAGTGGCGACTGACCTGCTGTAAGTTGATCCTTGAGCCATTCAAAGCCGTGCGTCTCCCACCACGACTCAAAGCGTGATAATGTCCTACCATGTAAGGCAGCGGGCAAGTCCAACGTCCGCAGTTTTTGTGCCAATACAGGATCGTCAATGGCTTGATGTCTACTAAGATAAAGCTCGCTACTATGACCTTTATAGCGCTGTCTATGTTGCCACGACACATCATCAATTTTCATACGTGGCAACTGCCATAATTCACCACGATAATAAATAACATAAAAACGCTGTTTGGAATGAACGAAGATGGCATCAATGGGACGAATAGACATAATGTTTGGTTATCCCGCTAGTAAAAAGAGTAAAATATAGACAGCAATCAGACGCGAGTTTGGCGAAAACGTTCGACTTCTCTTATTATCTAGTCACTGGTCATCTAATAAACTGTCTTTTGATAAGTATAAGTCGTTCAATTGTGGATAAGACGACATCTGTTGTCGTGAGGTGTGACAATACTAAGGTCTATACTGGTAAACGACAACTATCAATGGCACACTGACCATGAGCATAGGCTGTGAGTATTATAGGTCAACAATCACCGCTGGTGGCTCATATTATTCTTACTGTTTTGTATTTATCTATGATGAGATGCTAACAGAAATGCAAGACAGTGACGACTGCCAAACTTGGATTGGCGAGTATTCATGCTCAGTTTTATCGATACTTAGTCTGGTGCCTGATCTGATATTTAGCCTAAAGGCTTTCATCATAAGCATTCGCATTTCAATCACAATCAACAGTCTTTTTTAGCCCTTATATTCTACTCCTAATTTAATCAGATTATCCGCTATGTTTACCATTATTCAGTCACATCGTACCGAAAACCTCGTTGATCAATTGCTCGTACAATATCAGTCAAAGAACCAGTCTGTCTTTGCGCCTTTTATTGTCATTGTGCCTTCAATGGTCTTGGGTGATTGGCTGGATAAAACCATTGCCAGCCGCGCAGGGATCAGTACCTTGGTGCGTACTAAATTTTGGGGTCAGTACCAGTGGACGCTCATGCAGGATGTATTAACCCAACATAACGCGTATGTGTTGGCGCAAAATCCTGAGATAGCAGTTTTAAACGTACCTGAAGTAGCGGTTTTATCGCCAACAGTGATGCAGTGGCGACTGTTTGGGTATTTGACCTACTATCAAGAATGGATTGTGAAAGATGAAACCCATCCCGTTCATCCGCTACTGGTATCTTTGATTGACGAGCCGCAAGAAAGCGTTCAGCAAGATAAGGCACAACAAGATAAGGCACAACAAGATGCGCGTATTTGGCAGCTGGCAAGTGATTTGGCGCGAGTGTTTAACCGCTATTTGACTCACCGTGAGGATTGGCTGGCTCTATGGTCGCACAACAAACCACTTAATGTGGATGAATTGATAGCCGATAAAGATGCCTTATCACTGCGCTTTGATAAGTATGCGCGCGGTACGCCCGACTGGTTGGTGTCGCATTATGTTGAACTAGAAAACGCTCAGCGATATTTATGGTCGCATCTGTTTGCCGATGTGCATCAGCACCGCGTGACCATCGAAAAGACCTTTTGGTCAGCCTTAAAAGCCAATAAGGCAAATGAGCGTGAGCGGTTGCCTAAAGTGCTGCGTATTTTTACCATTCAGCAGTTGCCACAGACCGAGCTTGATTTTTTGCAGCGCTTATCAAAGTACATGGACATCACATTATTGCACTATAACCCCTCAAAGCTGTTTTGGGCGGATATTGTGGATAAGTCTTGGCTGCAGCGTCAACAGATTATCAATCCTGAAAGTGTGTTCTTGCGCGATTATGGGCACAGTTTGCTATCACGCCTAGGCAAACAGTCACGTGATGCCTTTGCTATGCTGGCCAATCTGTCAGGTAACGAGCAATACCAAGAGGCGCTGGTAGAATGGCAAGACAATTTTGATGAGGGCTTTGGTAATAACAGCGGTAATAATAGCAGCACTCATCAGACCAATGACGCGAATGGCTTTTCGGATACACAGCAAAACCCAAGCTTATTGCAGCGTCTGCAAAACGATGTATTGATGCTTGATGAGCAATCGACCCAGCAAGCAACAGCGGCAAAAGTTTCAGAGGCGGTAAGCAAGCAGATAGAACTGAGTTTTGAACAAGAGACGTCAGAAACAGCATGGTACGATGATGAGGTATTAGAAAATAAACGTTTTGAAAAGGATCGTTTTTGGGACATATCGTCGCAAGATAATAGCCTAAGCATACATTCTTGTCACAGCCTACAGCGTCAACTTGAAGTGCTGCGTATTATGATTGGACACTGGTTAAATGAACCTGTCAAATCTGGTGAAAAGAAACGCCATATATCTGACATTGTGGTTTTACTGCCCGATGTTGAGCGTCATCATGCGCTGATTGGCTCTATTTTTGTCAGTGGTAAAGGGCAAGACGGCTTAACCTTGCCTGCTAAGGTGACGGGCGTCGTCGATGCCGATATTCGTCAGTTGTGGGAAGCCATTATTGGGTTTTATAAATTATTAGGCAGTCATAGCGCTCGTTTTGAAGCGGCGGAAGTTTTGGATTGGCTGATGCTGCCACCTTTGTTTGAAAGCTTTGGGCTGACCCACGAACAAATGAGCCGTGGTTGTGATTTGTTGGTTGAGGCCGGTTTTATTCGCGGGTTTGATGAGTGGCATTTGAAGCAAACGCTAGATAATAATGACTACGATTATCGCTTTAGCTTTGCGCAAGCGTTAGATAGATTGACATTAGGTTTGGTGATGCCAGAGGCTGAGTTGAGCGATTGCTTATACCCAGTAGCAGAGGATGAATGGCCGAGCACCGCGCTGCCAGAAATGAGTTTGCCGTTGCCGCAGATAAGCCTCAATGATGCGCTGATTGTAGAAGCGCTTTGCCGTATCTATACTGGTTTAACCGCGCGCCGCGATGACCATACACAAAAAATGAAAGCAGAAGATTGGCTTGATCAGATTGAGACTCAAGTTATCCATCGTTACTTTGGTGATGTGGATCAAACACGCACGATGCGGGCTATTTATAATGCCATGAACGGCTTTAAATCGAGTTTGCGTGCCAATCGTCATTATAGACAGTATGCGAGTGATGGCAGCACCAATAAGGAAGTAGAGCAAAAGCTGGCGGGCGTTGAGCAGCTACCGCTAAAGCTGAGCTTTATGCTCGATAGTATCGAAGACGAGCTGGAAAGTCAGCAAGTCAGTGCGGAGCCGACAGGCGTGATCACCTTCGGTCGATTTGGGGCACTAAGAAATGTGCCGTTTGAGCTGGTGGTTATGCTCAATATGGATCTCTCTGAGTTTCCTGCGCGTGATCGTGATAACCGATACGATTTGATGAAAGCCACCAATGCGCGGCGCGGTGATAGAGTCAGTGAGGATGATGACAATGGCGCATTTTTGGATGCCCTGCTATGCGCACGCAGTGCGTGTTGGATATTTTATAATGGTCAAAGCCTGACGGACACCCATGAGCATCTACCCGCCAACCCAGTCAGCGAGCTACTGCAGTTCTTACAAGGTGAGGTACAGTGGCAGGTCAACTCGCTCGACACATTACCTGAAAGTATCGACCCAACGACCGAAAGTCTCAAGCGTTACTTACCCAAGCTGATTAAACAGTGGCTGGTGACGGAACATCCCGCACTGCCTTTTCATAAGAGTCTGTTTGAGACAGAGATTGAAGGCGCTTCTGAGAAAAAGACTGATACGTCTAATGCCAATGCTGATCCAAGCAATACGTCTGATGACGTTAGAGATAGCAACCCTGATACTGCTGCAGCCGATGAGCTAGATAGGTTGCTAAATAAAGCCATGCACAAAACCAAATTGGCGCAAAAAAAACAATTTCCACCAGCGCCGCTATGGCAAGCGGTATTTGATACCCTAAAAGCTCGAACCTCTAGTGAGCATGTACCATTGGTTGGCTTACCCACAAAAGCACAGTACGAAGCCATTGTTCAAATGCTGGGTCAAAGCTCAGGTAAGCTAGGTCATATAAACGATAAAGCCTTATCTGCCTTAGTTGATATGTTGAGACTAGATAAGACCATTGATACTAGTAAGGTTAATGATACGACTGAGGCGCTTACCCAAACGGTATTTGATACTATATTTAATATTGGGGAAATAGACATTGACGGGGTATTAGCCTATCAAGTACGCCATCCTGCTAAAGCATTTTTGCGTACGCAAAAGGTGCATGTGGTGCAAGGTGAGGAAGCGATAGCCCATCAAGAGCCGTTGTTTTTAGACAACCTAACCACTTATAAAATTAAAGATCATTTGATTAAGCAGTTGGTCACTGATGCGATCGATAAAAATAATGGTAATGTAACGACTGAAAACGCTCATCCAATCTTGATGTACCAAAAGGTTATGCCAGCAGGGGTGTCTCGTCAAACCACATTGCCCAATCAACACCAAAAACTGCAGCAGCAGTGCCTAGAGTTTAAAGAACAGTTAATGGCAAATGGCTTTGATAACAGAATTGTCACCAATGGAAATGGAGAAGATGACGCTATAGGCCTGCAATTGCTGACACCAACCGCCGAGCATCCCGTTCAGATAGAGCTAGCGGCTGTGCTAAATGATGCTGATTACGAGACATGGTACAAACTACTGCCCAAAATAATTAAGATAAAGGGCTCAGTACCACTATTAACACCAACATCAGAACCAATAGATATTGATAGTAACCACTCTCATCGACAGACAGGCGTGGCCTACGCTAAGCAATGGTTCAATGTACTGCCCAACTCTGCCAGTCCGCGGCATTTACTCAAATTTTGGTTGTCACATCTGTATTGGCAAGTAGCCAGACGTACGACGGCTGAGCAAGTGTCATTAAATGACGGTGTCAGTATTTGGCGCTTTAATAAATCTAGCTCGCAAGTGGATACTTATAAAAATTTCATCGCATTTAAATTAGATCCTATTGTCTATGAAAATGCGTTGGTTGAGCTGATAAAGTGGGCAATTTTTGCCAAGCTATCGGGTCAAGTGCCCATCACATTATTGCCTGAGTATGCGCTCAATTATCTGGCTAAGTGCTCAAAAGTGAAAGAAAACGATGTAGAAAATGGTAGTTACTGGCCAAAACGAGCAGACTTCTCAGATTGGCTAAGGCCTAGCTATCACTCAGATACGGTATACGATACCTGCTCGCAGCATGCCATTTGGCAATACGTATTGCGTGATCAAGATGCGTTTATTGCCTTATCCTCAGCATTGACCACCTTGGCGCAGCCATTGTATGAGCCAATGTTTGCAGCACTTAACGGTTTGGATAATTAGCTAGAGTGACTGACTCTTAGTTTATTTAGCATACTAATTTAATAGATAATAATGAAAAGTATATGCCCCTATGATAGAACCGACTGACACCACAAAGCGCGTTGATACTGCTAAGCCGCCGCATGTGTCCGATGAGTATCCAAGTGAGCTTGATGACTTGTTTGATACATCTGCATATATGGCTGAGAGCAAAGGCATGAGCGATCACAAAGCGGATATCATACCAGCGGTTGATGTTGAATTGACGGGTCGGCATCTTATTGAAGCCTCAGCGGGTACAGGTAAGACGTGGACACTGACTGGTATTGTGCTGCGCCTACTGATTGAAGCGCGACGTGCGCCAGAACAAATCATTGCCACCACCTTTACGCGAGCCGCGGCGGCTGAGATGCGTCAGCGTATTCACGATCGATTGGTCGATTTTTATCAATTACTGCAGTGGGTCAGTAGCGTAAGTGCTGATCTCAATCATAAGGACAATTTGTATCCCAATATACTGCAAGTGGTACCTGAAAGTGATAAAGATAAAAAATCAGGTCAAGATTCAAGCACGAATGAAAACGCTCAGACAGACCTTGATGAGTTAAACCAAGACCTTGTTTATGACAAACAGACAGACAAACAGGCTGCGACTGAGAAGCGTACACAAGCTAAAAAAGACCGTGAAAAATGGTTGGTCAATCAAGCCAAATATGCTCGACTAGATGGCATCATGCAAGATCCTATTAATTTGCATTTGGTCGGTTATTTGCTAGATCACGTGCACAGCTATCCAATAACAGAGGCCATTCGACGCACCGCACTGGTATTGACCACATTGGACAAACTCTTCGTCGGTACACTTGATAGCTTGGCGCAAAAATGGCTAAAGGAGTACAGTAGCGAAACCGGTCATCAGCAAGGCATGGCGATTATCGAAGACAGCGGTATAGAGCAAGTAACAGACAGCATTATTCATGATGAGCTGCGTCAGTTCCAGAGCCGCTTGTATCATGAGCAGCCCAAACTGTATGCGCTGATGGATCAGCAAGGTAAGCTGACTGCCGTGGGCGATCATAAAAAGTATGTGACTCGCTCGCTGAACTTTGTCTCTGCACCAATTGATGAGATACGAAATAGTGTATTTTCACTGGATAGCTATCTTGGATTAATTGATACAATTATCAAAGAAAGCCATGATTTGGACGATTTTTTGACGCCCGGTGGTCAATACTATGATGTTCCCAAAGGAAAACTGTTTAACAACCGTGATTATTGGCCAAATATTCTTAATTTTTTGAAGAGTTATGGTGTCGCTGCATTTACTTTTATCAATAAATCAGACTCCTATACTCAAAGACTTATTGAAGGTATTCAAAAAACTGATGAGATTGGTTCACAGTTTCGTAAGCCTAAAAATGGAGAGCAGGTAAATTATCTGTTTAATGAATTAACAGTTGTTCAAAACATTAAGAAATATATTGAAGAAAGTAAGAAGCTCGATGAGTATGTTACGAATGTGCTAGCCAATCTTAACCGTCATATCGTACTGGCTGTACGCAATAGATTGCCCGTTATATTAGAAGAGCAAGGAGAGACGACCTTTAGCCTACAAATGGTACGCCTAAATCAAGCGTTGATAGGTCGGCAAGGCGATAAGCTGGCACGTTACATTCGTCACCATTATCCAGTTGCCCTGATTGACGAGTCGCAAGACATCAATGGTGAGCAGGCCATTATGATTGAAAGTATCTATTTGCCAAAGCGGAAACCCACCTCAGAAAGCAAGGATAAGCAGTCAACCAGTCGTAAGGCCAATCATGAGTTTTTATTATTGGTTGGTGACTCCAAGCAGGCGATTTATGGGTTCCGTGGTGGCGATGTGTCCAATTACAATTACATGAAAGCCCAGTTTGATACTAGCAGCCGCTGGACGTTAGATATCAACCGTCGCTCAAATGCCAGTTTGATTAATGCATTAAACGGTTGGTTTGGTATGCCTACTCCAATGACTGGGGACAATAAGCTGTCGCAGTTGGGTGGTGGCATTTATTACCAACATATCAAAGCGGCAAAACCGGAAAACCAGTTGTCTTGGTTTAACCAGCCAGATCTGCTGAACACTACCTTAGTGACGGAGGTGCTCTCTGCGCAGCCAGTGAGCGTATTGCACTTGCCTTATGACAAGGATAAAACGCTCGAGTACGATGAGTTTGAGATCACAGCACGTCACATTGCCACTTTACTCGATAGTGGTCAGATGCTCAATAATAACCCCATTCAACCCAGTGATATCGGTGTGCTGGCACGTACCAAAAAGGATCTAAAACGAGTCGAAGATGAGCTGGTAAAACTGGGCGTACCCACCTTGACCACCAGTGATGTCAGCATCTTTGAGACTATTATGGCAGAGGATGTGGCAGCACTGCTGAGTGCCATGCTCTACCCGTATCGTCATGACATGATTAATCGGGTGCTTACCAGTCATCTATATGGACTGAGTATCAAAGACGTCAACGCCATGATGACGGATCATGAGTCAGGTATTGTAGAAAATAGCGATACAACCCTAAGCTCCTCTAAAAATAGTTCCCACTTAAAAAACGTCTCAGCGGTTGATAAGAAAAAAAGCTATCAAGACTTTATTACTTACCTAAAAGAAGGTGCACAGCGTTGGCAGCACTTTGGCATTTTGTCAGCGCTGCATTATTTGCTTGATAAAAATCCCGTACAGTCGCAAGGCGTATGGCAGGCTTTGGCTGCGCATTCAGAGGGTGATCGTCATATTATGGACCTGCGTCATGTGATGGATGTCTTGGCTCAGTACGGCTTAGGCATGGGTGAGTATGAGCTACTGGCTTGGTTTAGACAAAGCATCAATACTGCGCCCAATAGCGATTGGGCCAAGCAGTATCCGCTACCCACAGAATCTGGTGTACAACTGATGACCATTCATAAGTCAAAAGGGCTTGAGTTTCCTATTGTTTATGTACTGGGTATGGGAGATGCCAGTAGAAAATCGGGCAATAATGAGAAGTATGGCCTGTATCTATATAACGCCCAGCAAGCGCCTACGGCGTTAGTACAACAATCAAAACAGGATCAACTGGCAGGCAATCAGCGCCGGTTTTCACCGCTGCAAGGCTCTGCGATAAAAGAGGACTATTATACCGATATTGAGACAAATGAGGATTTTGATGAGTTACGCCGTCTGGGTTATGTAGCATTCACTCGAGCCAGTGAGCAGCTTTATGTGGTGCTACGAGATCCTAGTAGTACAAGAGATATGGAGCGTAAACCAGTGTTTTATTGGTTTGAGTCTCTAGAGGCAAAATTTGAATTGCCGGATCGCCTTAAAGGTACTGTAGGTATGATCAGGGGACATAATATCAATGAGTTCCACAATAGCCATGCTCAATATAAGAATGACGCTCAATCAACAGGTGCAAACGATCGTATTCAGCTGACTGCTGCCATGCCTGTAACAGAGTCTATTGAGTACGATAAATTTTCAGAAGTTATGAAAATAAATTATTTTCAAGGCTGGGCTAAGACAAGCTTTACCGCCTTAGCTCGTCAGCTAGATGAGTCTACGCAGGCAATGGCGGTGGTCGATGAGCGTATGGATGATGCGATCGACATCGATATGACAGCTGCTGCAGTTTTGGATACGTCATTAATTAATCGCAAAGAATCTCTTAAAATCGTCGATGAGGCAATGCTGAAGTTAGAAGATGATATTCGCTTTACCTTTGTAAAAGGGGCCAATGCGGGTACGTTTTTGCATGAAATATTTGAAAAAATTGACTTTACTAATAAATCTCAGTGGTCTCAAGTAATTGATAGAGCTGTTAGTAGCTATCAGCTGCCGCTGGTATATAGCAGCGCTGAACAGCAAAGCCGAAGACGACAAAGCAAACAAGAAGGCCAAGATGTTTCACTTGATCCTGATGCTATAGATATAACAAAGCATGAGGCACTAATCGAGTGGATTGACGAGGTATTAGGCACGCCGCTATTAGCCTCTAATCAGTCTTTATACGCTCTTAGTGCTGATCAGCGATTTGCTGAATTAGAGTTTAATATGGGGTTGTCAGAGCATTTTAAAGCACAGAATATCAATGAGCTTTTTCAAAAGTATCTACCCGATGAGACAGACAAACATGTCACTCTCATTACTCAAAACAATCCGCACCTTTATCGTTATTTGCGCGGTGAAATTGATTTAGTGTATGAGCACGCTGGCAAGTATTATGTTGTCGATTATAAAAGTAACTTTTTAGGAAATAGCCTAAGCGATTATAATAAAAATACACTTAAAAAAGCTATGTCAAAAGCAGGATATTGGCTGCAGGCGGCTATCTATCAAGTAGCGTTGCATCGATTTCTTGCAATAAGAATTCATGACTATGCAGGTAATGAAGATAAATATTTAGGGGCGGTAGAGTATGTATTTTTACGAGGTGTCTATGACGCCAACTCTCATAAAGATGCTAACGTATCACCACAGGTTAGTGAGCCTAATCATGCCGAACCACTATACAGTGGACGCTATGGACTAGTAACTTGGAACATTCCAATCGATTTTATTAAAGAGTTAGATAAGTTGTTTGGCATGCCTGATCAGCGAACTTAAAATAGTCATTAAATACCAAAAAATATTATATCGATTCACCAGAATAATATAGAGACGAACATGATATGAATAATAATAAGAGTAGGGCAGCAATAGGCTCAGCGGAAAGTTGGGCGAGCAACATCAGTGACTATATTATGCTACGTCGTCAGCAAACGTATTTAGCATATACGGCAGCGGATGCCGTCATGAGCGTTGATAGCAAACCAATCGATAATGCAGAAGAAAGCAACTTATTTACTGCTTTATTTGTGATGTTAGCGACTCATTTAGAAGAAGGACATACCGTATTAACTATTGACGAGGCTGAGCATGAAGTACCATTGCAAGGTCAAATCAATGGGGAGGTCGTAGCGCTTTATACTTGGCAGCAGCAATTATTAGAGATATTAGCAACGCCAATTTTTGCGTTGATAGATATCAATGTACATACCCAACCAGAAGAAGTCGCGAGCGTTGAGACAGCACTCTTTGGTTTATTGAATACTTTGTTTGCTAGAGGCAATCAGCTCTGGGCGCAGTTGGCGCTTAGTAATCATGAAAAAGAGACGTTAACTAAACGCTTTGCCATAACGGTGGCATTGTACCAACTACTTAAAAATAAGGATTTAGATTTTTTTATCCATTCGGTTAATGCACATCCGTTATTTTCTGAGTTTAGGGCTGAGGTTTATAACAGCAACGATAAAAATAGCCTAAGCAAAAAAAATAAACCTATTATTTATAAAGTGGTTAACAATCAAAAATCAGGAAAGTCGGAAAAACAAATAACATTTTGGCTACATCGCTCTTGGCAAGCAGAATTTAACTTAGCCAAAAGAATCAGTACGATTTTAGAACAGCAGATAGTACCTTTAAAGTTATCAATACCCCAAAACCTGAACGAGCAACAAGTTAAAGCTATCAATGTGGCCAATAACAGTGCTTTTAGTATTATCACAGGCGGTCCAGGCACAGGTAAGACGTATACAGTTGCTCAATTGGTCATCGCATTGCAACAGGCGACAGAGGGTAGGGGTGATGAGCAGAAGATTAGATTTAGTACCGACAGCGCTAGCCTAGCATTGGCTGCACCGACTGGTAAGGCCGCTCAACGCATGCAAGAGTCTTTGCAAGCAGCGCTGGATACAGCAAATGTCGAGTTACAATTGCAAGAAGCAAAAACCATTCACCGTCTATTGGGGATTGGTCGGACAGGCAGACCTCGTTACAATGCTGATAATCCACTGGGCGAAGATATTATCATCGTTGACGAGGCCTCTATGCTTGGCGTCGAGTTGGCCAATTATCTTGTGAGTGCTGTAAAGCCGAGTGCAAGACTTATATTATTGGGAGATGCCAATCAGTTGGCCGCAGTAGATGCGGGGGCAGTGCTGGCTGACTTGTGCCGTATGCCACTATTACAGCCCATTCATGCAGAGCTAACCGAAAGTCGCCGATTTGACGCAGATTCAGGCATTGGGAAGCTTGCCTATCAGATCAATAAAGCGGAAACAAATACCTTGAAGATCTGGCAGTTGCTAAAGGAAGATGAGGCATTAAACTTTCAACCAGTGAATGTGCCACATACAGATGGTATGCAAAATACTAAAATAAAAAATAGCCTAAGCAATAAAAAATTATTGTTAAAAATATCACATGACTACTATAAATACATTAAAACAATAAAAAATTTACTAGAAAATCCAATAGAAAAATCCATGCCAACGTCAGTAAAAATTACAATTGCATCACTGATGAAGACATTTAATCAGTACAGAATTCTAAGTGCTGGTCACAATGGTGAATGGGGCGACCATTATATTAATAATTATCTCACTCAGTGGCATCTTTCCGAGTTGAAGTTACCTCTAGGTCAGAATACGTGGTTTCACGGTCGCCCTGTTATGGTGCTACAAAACAACTATGAGCTAGGATTGTTCAACGGTGATATTGGTTTTTGTTTACAAACAGGGAATAGAGGCAATCAATTAGAAGTGTTCTTTGAGAATAAAACGCAAGGTATCGCCGTAAATCTACTGAATGAAGAGGTCATTGCGACTGCTTATGCGATGACCATTCATAAGTCACAAGGATCTGAGTTTGATCATGTCGCAATCACTTTTGATAATAGCCACGCAAGATTGCTCAGCAAAGAACTTATCTATACAGCAGTGACTCGTGCTAAAAAACAGGTAACAATCTATAGTACAAAACATGCTTTAGAAACAGCCGTCCAAACATCGACTGAGCGTCACACTGGTCTGGCTTTGCAATTTTCTAAACTTTAAGAATTCAAGCAATAAAAAAGCATCCAAAACTGGATGCTTTTTTGAATTCAACTATACAACTTACACTTTGTCTTCTTTGATGGCATAGATACCCGGTAGATGACGCAGGTAGCCATGAAAATCCATACCACAACCATAAACATAACGATCTGCGACATTGATACCCACAAAATCTACATCAAAACCTGACACTTTACGATCATGTTCTTTATTAAGTAGGACACAAGACTCAATCGACAAAGGCTTTTCTTTGCTTAGCTCTTCAACGACTGCTTTTAGTGTGATGCCTTCATCAAAAATATCGTCAATCAACAGTACATGCTCATTTTCAATACTAACGTCAGGTTTGAATTTCCAGTCAAGCTCGCTCGTACCTTCATTGTCACGATAGCGTGTTGCATGGATATAATGCATGCGATGATAAAATGTGAGGTGTGTCAATAGTTGACCAGCTGGGATAAGACCGCCATTCATCACGACCATGACGATTGGATTCAGACCCGCATAATGTAAGTTGAGCTGGGCGGCAAGACGCTCATAAGCAGCAGCGACTTCTATACTGCTAATAAGGCACTCTGAATTACGCAGGGTTTTTTCGATTTCTTGATTACTAATTTGGGTCATGAGTTGCGCCATCGGTAAAAGTGCCGCCTATTCTAGCAAATTTTAATAAATTTGCCCAACATTACCTGCTCGTTAAACCACACCAGTCATTATTCTGATTTTTCTATAATGAAGGGACGGTAGTAGTCCGCCAAACGATTCAAGGAACGATCTGGCAAATCAGGCAGTAGCTTGTTTAGGGCCATGTTCATCCCTTTATCAATAGCTGCTTTAGCCACTGGTACCGATTTGCGCTTGATCATACCCAACTTGAGTGTCTCAGCATAGCGACTGATAAAGTGCGTCAATGTGGCTTCATTCATGGTTTCCAGCGCTTTTTTGAATGATTGCATATCTACGTGCTCGGGTGTGATGGCTGCAAAGCCTGTGTTAACCGTTTTTGCATCGCTATCAGATAATTTAAATCCTACGCGTTTCACCCCTTCATTATCCATGAAAGTTGCTTGATCTCTTAGAAAATGAAAGCTTGGAAGTACGTCTTCGTTGCTTTCTTTTCCCAGTAAAATATTGAGTAGGGTATCGGTTGATCGTTCAATCATAGCGACAATTTTGCGCATAGCAGCTTGACGCTCAGGGTTTGGAATGATTTCAACCAACCCAACCAATAAGTTATCAGTAAGATCACGCGCTGTCTGATGCGTAAGGGCATCACGATAAGGGTAATAGTCTACCTGCTCATTTGAAGCAACGACTTGTTCGGCCTCGCTGATTAGCGCTTTTAATTTATCTGAAGGGACGAATCCAAAATAATATGCCATTGTGCTTCCTTTAATTATGTTTTTAATGCCTTGCCAGCGTTACATTTAGTGTTAAATCAGTTACCATTTAGGCAGAGTGCCAGACAAATGCTCGTCACATAAAATAATGATGAGCGATGCGCTTTATTTATAAGACGCAAGGGTAGGCTAAGTCATGCCACTCTTATAGATCTTTTGTGTTTCACTTACTAATTAGTGAGCTGATTTACTCATGTACGCTAATTTAGCATATTTTTTATATTCTAATTTAAAAAGCTTGAACTTATAAGGCTAACTACGACTTGTCTAGGGAGAGATGAAATGAACAGCGCGTTCGTATTGTTATTTGGCGTTGCCGCTATGCTTTGCGGTTACCTTTTTTATTCAAAATTTATTGCGACCAAAATTTTAGCATTGGACAACAGTCGTCCCACGCCAGCCCATACGATGAAAGATGGGGTAGATTACGTTCCCACAAATAAGTATGTGCTATGGGGGCATCATTTTACGTCAGTGGCAGGGGCTGCACCGATTATTGGTCCCGCCATTGCCGTCATTTGGGGCTGGGTACCTGCCATCATTTGGGTGGTTCTTGGCACTATTTTTATGGCGGGCGTCCACGATATGTCAGCCATTTGGGCCAGTATGCGCAATAAAGGACAGTCGATTGGCTCTATTGCTGGCACCGTCATGGGCACACGTGTCCGTAGCTTGATGATGGTCGTTATTTTCTTGTTACTACTGATGGTCAATGCAGTATTTGGTGTGGCTATCGCCAATATGATGATCAAAACCCCATCGGCGGTATTGCCAGTTTGGGGCGCCTTGGTGGTAGCCTTTATCATCGGTCAGTGTATTTATCGCTACAAGATGAATTTGGTTTGGGTATCCATCATCGGGGTAAGCGCTTTATACGGTCTGATCTATCTTGGCCCTATGTTCCCAGTTGTACTGCCTGAGACCGTGATGGGCTTGCCTGATAACGCCATATGGATTCTTATTTTATTTGGCTATGCGGCAATCGCTTCGTTATTGCCTGTATGGATGCTGCTACAACCGCGCGACTATATCAATGGTCTGCAGTTATTTGTTGGTTTGATTTTATTGTATGCCGCTATTTTTATCGCCACGCCCGATATTGTTGCGCCAGCTATCAACCATGATCTGCCTATCGGTACGCCGTCACTTGTGCCCCTGCTATTTGTCACGATTGCTTGCGGTGCTATCTCAGGGTTCCATGGCTTGGTAGCAACAGGAACAACATCCAAACAGATCGATAAAGAAGAAGATGCACGTTTCGTTGGTGCCTTTGGTGCCTTTGGTGAAGGTATGCTAGCACTTGGTGCGATTTTGGCAGCCACGGCAGGTTTTGCTACGCTCGGTGATTGGCAAGCGGTTTATCAAAAATTTGGCGACGGCTCCATTGGTGCCTTTATTGACGGTGGTGCTACCATCCTAAGTGCAGGTGTTGGCATCGATATGGTACTAGCACAGACGATGCTGACAGTGATGGCTGCATTATTTGCAGGTACGACGATGGATACGGGTGTCCGTTTGCAACGTTATATTTTCCAAGAGTTTGGTGAGTTTTATAACCTGCCAGTCCTGAATAAAAGCGTGGTCGCAACGTTACTTGCCGTTGGAACATGTCTGCTATTAGCATTTGGCGCGGGCGGTATTGATGGTGCTGGTGGTATGATTATTTGGCCACTATTTGGTACGACTAACCAGCTGATGGCAGCACTAACACTAATGATTGTTACGGTTATCTTATTACGTAAAGGCAAGCCGGTTTGGTACACTTTAGCACCATTGACGTTCTTACTGGTCATGACGGTACTTGCATTATTGATCCAGCTAAAAACCTTCTTTACTGATGGTAATTGGTTACTGATCATTATGGATATCATTATCTTGATCGCAACGATCTTGGTGACGTTTGAGAGTCTATCGGTACTACGTAAAGAGTGGTCAATACATAAAGGAAAAAGCGGTGATGCTTAAACGCTAACCGACCGAAAAGTCTATTTCATCAAAAACGCTAGCAGCAATTGCTGGCGTTTTTTGTGTCAGGTAGGCATGATAGTTAAGAAACAAGAGGAAAAATGAGAGTAAATTATGGACAATAAGAATATATTAAATGAGCGAGAAGTAAATGAAAACACCCAACCATGGTGGCAACGGTTTGTAGCGGGGTTAAATGAGTTTTATCATGCACCTTATCGCCAAACGATGGCACGTGCTGCCCGTGACGAAGAAGATTTTTTTATGCTACTCATGTTTGCGGAGAGTTTGGGCATTGATAATCCTGCCAGCTTTTATACCTTAGAGTTACAGCCGCTGTTTTTAGAAAACTTCCACGAATGGCACACGCGCATGGGTATGGATAGATGTCCATTTGACCATGTTGGCTGCTGCTGATTGTCTGCTTATAATGGAAAAATAAGAATATTAAAAAATAAGAATAATATAAGAAATGAGATAAATATATGGCATTACATCCTTTGCATGTACTCGTAGAACAGCTCGTAACTCAACCGATTATATTTATCGGTGGTAAGGGCGGTGTGGGGAAAACCACTACTGCTGCTGCACTTGCCAGCTATTACGCAAGTCAGCAGCAAAAGACACTGATTGTCTCAACCGATCCCGCTCATAGCTTAGGTGATGTGTTAAATACACGGCTTAATAATGCAAAAACGGTAATATCACCTTATTTAGATGCCATTGAGCTCAATCCTGATGTGATCGTTGATGCGCATTTTGCACAAGTTGAGCGTACGATTAAAGCTTATGCCAATCCAGACATGATGCCCAAAATTCGTGAGCACCTACGATTATCAAAATCAGCACCTGGCGCTCAAGAAGCGGCGATGCTCGAATCCATGTGTCAGCATTTGGTCGAGGCTGCTGATGCAGGTTATGAACATATTATCTTTGATACCGCCCCAACGGGGCATACGCTGCGCCTGCTAGTACTACCAGAGATGATGGGTGCATGGACAGATGGGCTGCTTGCTCAGCAGCGTAGGCAAGCCAAGCTACGCTCGGTAGCGACGCATTTGGACAGTCACAATCACGCTCATAATCAGAAAAGTAATCAAAAAGAGCATCACACAGCGAGCGCTCAAAAAAATGACGTCGCCAATCCGTTTGCCACAAAAAAATCTGATCGTTGGGAGCAGGCGGTATCGGTCTTAGAGAAGCGTAAAGAGTTATTTCGTCAAGCAGGACAGCTACTGCATGACCGTACACAAACAGCGATCGTGCTGGTCATGACGGCTGACGTGTTGCCATTGGCTGAGACTAAACGGGCTATCGAGCAGCTAGAGGACAGCAAGCTCACGCCAGCCGCCATTGTCATCAATCAGCTCATCACACCGGCTCAATCTGATGAATTTTGGCAGCGTCGTGCGGAGCGCCAACAGCAGTTAATGCAGGATATTGAAAACAATTTTTCCAAATATCCCTTGTACCCGATTTATCTACAACAAACAGATGTACGCGGCACAGAAGCATTAAGTGCATTGCTAGGCTAGATGTATAGTAAACAATAGGGCAGTAAATAATTAAGACTCACGCTTGTACGACTGCAGCTTACCTGATAGCGACCATGCCATATCGGCTCGTAAGAGTTGCGCTTGTTCAGATTTGCCGCTGCTGAGTGATGACCACTGCGGTTTGCCGCGAGCTTTTTTTAACTCGCTAGGGATCTTGTTCGCAGGCCACACGGTGATTGGATGGTTCTCTTCATCGGCATTGTTATTGCTATTATTGTAACTGTCGTCATTCAGTGATGTATCAAGGCTATTTTTTTCGCCTTTATACAATAATTGCGTGGCATCAGTAGCGGCATGGCCGCGATGGCGTAGGGCAGTGAGTAAGTCTATCGCTCGAGTGGCAAGTAATGTCAATGTCGCAGGATCGATATACAAGCGTTTTACCCCCGTAATCCTATCGGCAATACTACTGGTATTGGATAGTAACCCGCCTGCGATACCACCTATTGCTGCGCCCAAACCCAACGTCGTACCAAGTGCAGCCGCATCAATTCCCAATCCTAATAGCGCACCTGCTGCCGCACCAGAGGTGGTGCGGATACCGTAGCTTTTGAGTAGCTCAGGATCGAAAGGGTCTTGCTGATAGGCTTGCAGTTCAAGCGGGGTTGCTGCGACCGCATTATCATAGAATTTATATAAATTAAGTAGATTGTGCTGCATGGCACGCTCACTTTGTCTGACCGCTTCTTGCATTTGCGCTAAGACAGGCATCGGGTCATCATCTTCATTGATCTCGCGTACAAAGGCGGCGACATTTAATAAAAAGTCAGCAATGATAATATTAGCCTCGTCATACAGCTGTGCCCAGTCCTCAGTCCGACGCTGCATCAATTGCTCAAGCATCTCAGAATGAGTGAGCATGGTCGCTAGATTTTGCCAAAGATGCATCTCGTCTTCAAATTCAAAGGCAACTGAATCGAAGCGTGTTGAGATATGTAAATTGCGTCTTGCCAGCATGGTCTGCCAATCATCAATATTGGCGTGTTGACTGTCGGTAAAGTTAAAGACAGGCATTACCGGAATGGCAGCCCACGATAAAATCGCCAGCTCATCTTTATACTTGCCCAATACTGGCTCACGAGCGTCTACCACATAGATGGCCATATCACTTGCCAGTAGTTGACGAATGACTTTAGCCTCTTGGCTGTAGTCATAGTGGTCTGAATTGTTATCTGATAAACCGTTATCTACCGCTTGAGCAATGTCTGATGCCAAAAACTGCTGCAGGCGCTCGATACCATCGCGGCGACTGGCAGTATTGTCCTCAAGCCAATCCATGAGTCCTGAGGCGTCCTCTAAGCCAGGTGTGTCGTACAATGCGACCAACACTTCACCTGTTTGACTGTCTGTCAGCCGTGCTTGCTCGACATGGCGCGTGGTTGCCGCTTCGTTTTTGACTTCACCAAAATAGACGTCACGTAGCAAGGTACGTAGTATGGAGGTTTTACCGGTATTGGTGTGACCCACCACTGCCAATTTTAGCGCTTCACCACTGGCGATGGTTTTTTTGAGGGGCGCATTATTAGATTCAGCGTCTTTTTTTAATAACAGCGCATTATCGTCAGCCTGAATTGAATAGGGCTTGGTAGTGTCATCTTTATAGTTATTGTCATCGTTCATAATGGAGTCTTATAGTCGTTATTTATAATAAGCTGGTTACTTTTAATCTGAAATTTCATTATTTATTACGAGTCGCGCGAAGTCACTAGACCGATCTTGCGAGCAGACAGCGCAGTTTGCCACTGCTGATAGCGAACGCCTTGTTTGTCTACTGGCTCATCTATACTAGTCTCAGTTAGCCCAGTAGAGGCGCTGGTATCACTGAGCAATTGTACAATCAATCCATCTGTAGCATGACTGGCTATCTGGTCGAGTTTGCGTAGTGTGCCGCGATCAGGCAGGGCATTTTTATGAATGCCGAGCAATACTTGGACAGAATGACTCTCTAAGTACGTCTTCAATCGTGCCATATCATCCCGATCATCGACAATGCCAAAATTTTCGATC
This sequence comes from uncultured Gammaproteobacteria bacterium, assembly GCA_963744895.1. Taxonomy (GTDB): domain Bacteria; phylum Pseudomonadota; class Gammaproteobacteria; order Pseudomonadales; family Moraxellaceae; genus Psychrobacter. The sequence goes on along the minus strand of CAVUUW010000002.1, from coordinate 105,357 downwards.
TCGCTTGTGTCATTAAGGTTTGCATCCAAACCCGATTGCCACCAGTTATCTTGCTCCGATGGATACTCAAGCAAAGCCACCAATTTCTTGCCAGCGCTAACCGCCGCTTTTGGTGCGATGGGTGCTGGTGCTGCCTCAAAATCATCGGCATCAACCACCTGACGCTGCCAAAAGTTCAGGATTTTTTGATAATAAGGCTGTTTGATGTCCAATCGCATTTTTGTGCGACGAAACATCAGCGCACAAAACACCCATGCGACCGCTCGCGGTACGATACCGTACATCAGCAAACTGCCTATCAGCAGACCTGCCCATTGACGAGCGACAGACAATGGCATCGCATCTGTCACTAATCGACTTTGTACGATGGCGGTACTATCTGGTACATTGAATCCGACCATGCTTGGCAGCCAGCCAAGTACCTTTGTCAACGCAATCAGTGCCTGATCCGATAGTAAGGTCGACTCCCAGCTAAAGCTATACTGACGCACGATCAGCAAAAAAATAATCGCAAAGAGCATACCTGTTAAGGTCGCAAGCCACAGCTGATGACTAAATCGACCCAAATACCAACGCATACCGCTGTGTTGCAATTGCCGCTCATACAGATCCACCGCCGCTTTAGTCACGTCATCCTTACCACGGATGAGATAACTGGGGCTCACAAAACTGGCAAACCAATTCGGCGATTGCTTACCCTGATTAATCAGGGTCATTAGCAGCCAACCGACCAGCATGAGGGTATGAAAACCCAGCAGGCAGACCAAGACATAAAAGAAATTCACCACATTGGTCTGTAATAAGGTAAATAAACCCAAAAATCCTGAAATGCACCACACCACACTCATAACAATCATGATGCCTTTGATACGACCATCAATCTTGCCCAATACCCGAGCCAGCGCGCCGTTGCTGTCGATACGTGAGGCACGGCGATGCAATTTTTGGATGGGTTTGCCGTCCTCATTTTGCAGTTTTTCAGTGACAAGTAGCGGGTCTGTGGCAAAGACATGCTGCTGAGTCTCAAGTGTCCGTACCAGCTCAGTTAATTGGTCTTGAGGGGATAGCATAATGCGATACATCCGTATAAAAGTGTTGATTGAATATACGATGATTGTAGCTTATATATAATGGCAATGAATGCTGTTATTTTGAAAGGACGTTCACCAACCATTCACAAATGAACCGGCTTTTATCATAGTAAACGCGACAAAAATCAGCCAAACTCATATAAAGAAAGTATAACGACAAAAATGTGGTGAAAAACAATCAAAAAAAGGAATCGTTATGACTAACAAAATGACTGGCAAAACCTATCTCATTATCGGCGGGACAGGCGGTATCGGTAGGGCGATGGTGGAGAAGTTAGTTAATGACGCGCCCGGACAAGGTGAGAGCGCTCAAAAAGACCGTCCGCAAGTTTTTGCGACCTATCATAAGAACCTACCTGACAAAATGTCTGACCCTAAAGCCCCCGAGGCAGACAATCTGCATTGGCTACCCATGGATATCTGTGACGAGCAGAGTATCGAAAAAGCCGCCAATATGATTAAGCAGCAAACTACCCATCTTGATTGGGTCATCAATTGCGTGGGTCTATTACACACGGAGACGCAGACGCCAGAAAAAGCCCTACGGCAAATCGAGAGTGGGTTTTTTTTACAAAATATGCAAATCAATGCACTAGCAAGTTTACTAATTGCTAAACATCTCAAACCTCTATTGGCAAAAGCACAGCGTAGTGTAGATAAGCCTGCTATTTTTGCAACGATATCAGCGCGTGTCGGTAGTATCAGCGACAACCAGCTGGGCGGCTGGTATAGCTATCGCATGAGTAAAGCGGCGCTCAATATGGGCATGAAAAATCTGAGTATCGAATGGTCAAGATCACTCAAAGACGTGTGTGTCGTCGTTATGCAGCCCGGTACCGTTAATACTCAGCTATCCGCGCCTTTTCAAGGGAACGTGGCTGACGGACAATTATTCTCGCCAGCGTATAGCGCGGAATGTTTATTAGAGGTGCTATCAGGGATGACAGCTACCCAATCAGGCAGCTTTGTAGATTGGGCAGGTGAAGCGATACCTTGGTAGTTGGTAGGAAGCTTTTTAAGCCTTCTAAGTTATCAGCTGTTAAATCATTAAATACAGCAGGCCTAAAATAAATAAAGCCGCCATGATAAACAACAACGCGCTTAAAACTTTGGTGGTGGTCGCAGTTGATTCATTATGCACACGCTCTTTTTTTACTTTGGTCTTTTTGGCGACATGCAGCACCATTTTTACGTGCTCAATATTTTCTTCAAGATAACGATCGCCTTCAGGCACAAAGCCCAAAGATTCATAAAAGCCGAGTAGGTAGGTTTGGGCGGAGATAATGATGGGCGTCTTTTTGCCATATCTTTTACGGCAGTGAGCAATCGCCTGCGTCATTATCTGTCTGGCCAGTCCGTCACCTCGGTGCTCTGCCAGCACAAGTACTCTACCAATAGCAGGCATAGGAGTATGAGGGTGCGCGGTTTTTATACCAACACCATCGACGCTGGCGCTGAGGTTGGATTTAAGCTTGTTAAATTCAGGCGGAATGATACGGCAATAACCTGCCAGCGCTTGATTTTGATGGGCAATCAGATGCAAACAATCAAAATCGACCTCGTCCATATCTTGGTAGGCACAGTTTTGTTCGACCACAAACACTTGTGAGCGGGCTTTTAGGCTATGGTACAGATCAACTGAGGTCAGCTCATCAAAGTTTTTGATAGAAAATTCGTAGGTCATAATTCAGCGGCTTTTGGTAAATCGGTTATTAAATGAGAAGTTCAGTTCTGTTGGTGTTAGTTAGAGTGCTTCTAAACTAGCGGTCATCAACTATGGGCATTATAACGATATAAATGCTTATCAACCAGTGACTATCAGCCATTAATCGTTTGACTGATCTTTTCTAAGTTTAAACTGTCGGACATGGCACTGAATATCTCAAAATATTTGCCGCGCTGCGCATAAAGCGATTCATGCGTGCCCGTCTCTACCACTTGACCGTTTTCTATCACCACAAGGTCGTCAGCATCAATGATTTGAGCAATATTGTGCGAGACCATAATGACGGTACGGTCTTTTTTGATCAGATCTAGGCTTTTCTTCACCTGTTGACTGGCAATGGCGTCAAGGCTGGCGGTCGGCTCATCCAAAAATACAATCGGTGGATCTTTTAAAAACATCCTTGCCAAAGCAATACGCTGCTGCTGACCACCAGATAAAGACTTTGCAGTACTCTCATAGCCATCTTTCAGATTAATGATTTGCTCATGAATGGAGGCTTTTTTGGCAGCTACAATGATGTCTTCCTCGCTCGCACCAATATTACCATAGCGAATATTTTCACTGATCGTCCCTGAGAAAATATGATTGCTTTGTAACACCAAACCGATGTTTTGACGCAATTCATGAGTGTCACAATCGGACAAATCACGCCCATCTAACAAAATCTTGCCCGAATCTGGCTCATAGAACTTTACAAGTAAGCTAATAATCGTACTTTTACCAGCGCCGCTCAAACCGACCAAAGCCGTAATACGATTGGGTTTGATGGTGAAACTCACATCTTTGAGCGCTTGTGTGCCGTTAGGATAGGTGAAATCGACGTTTTGCAGCTCGATGTGTCCCTTCAAATCGCGACTTTTCACGCCATCAATATTTTCAACTTGTTTGTCGTCTTCTAAAATATCAAAAAAGCCTTCGGCATAAGTCAGCGCATTATTAATCTGATCGTAAATTCGGTGCAGCTGGCGAATAGGGGCGGCGACATTTTGAAAAAGCAAAACATGAAACAAAATCATACCGATGGTCATCTCACCTTTTAATACAAAGTAAGACGTGAGTAAAATAATGGCCACCACGCCGATTTGTTCGATAAAGGTTTTTACTGCGTCATAAATAAAGCCAATGCTACGAATACGTAACTGGTTGTCAGTCATGTCTTTTTGAATGGTCAGATGCTTTTCCGCTTCTATCGATTCACGGACAAAAGACTTGACCACGCTAATGGAGTTGATGAGCGAGATCACCAAACCGCTTTTGGCTTCGCGAAATCCACGCATCTGCCGCCTAAACCCTTGCAGACGTTTCGCTTGTTTTTGACTAATAAAAAAGTAAATGGGAATGATGAATAGGCCGACCAAACCGATCCACACATTGGTCGAAAACATAATAACGAGCGAGACAATGGCACTGGCAAATAGCGGCAGCATATCGATAAAGAAGTTTTGAACCAAAGTTGTGAGACTGCTGACACCCAAATCAATACGGGTTTGTAGTTTGCCGCTGTCATTTTCGCTGCTGGTATAAAACGACATCCGATACGTCAAAATACGCTCAATGATTTTTTGTGATAAATCACGCGACAGATTGATACGAATCTTTTCGCCAAAGAAGCGCTGTCCAAATGAGACGAATATCGACAGTATTTCTTTGGTCAATAATACGGCGCTAATAATGACCAACATGCGCACGCCAGCCGCCCAAGGATCAGATAGAGTAATGATTTCGGTCAACGTGTCGACGGCATAGCGTAGTACAAAGGCATTGACCTGCGCAGTAAACGAGCCGAGCACCGTTAATATTAAAGTCGCTATGATTAAAACTTTATAAGGGGCGGCAAAGACGGCAAGCTTTTTGAGAATGTCCCATAGCAGCGCCCGCCGTTCAGTCTTTTTGAGCGGGGGTTTGTTATCTAAGGGCACGCGGCGTGGCTGAGGCGATGTTGACATAAATGGTTAACTTATAGAGTTTAATATTTTACTGAGTCAGACTTGTGTTAAATTACTGAAATAAATTCCATTATTATACAAATATTTTTTAGCGAGGATTATTTGAAAATTCTTCCCTATGTTCTTATTAGCCTATTAGGCGGTGCTATTGTTCCGCTACAACTGGCGATTGTCAATGCTTTTCGAGAGAGTACGCAAGCCTCTCAAATACAAGCGACTTTCTATTTGTATGTCGGCGGCGCATTGGCCTCTTTGGTATTGGCATATGTCATGAGTGGCGGTATCAAGCCGCCCATGATTCAAAATGCAACGTGGTGGATGTGGTTGCCCGGATTTTTAGGTAGTTTTTATATTTTGTTTATGTTTATTGCTGCCCCAAAAATAGGCGCGGGCAGTACCTTACTTTGGGTATTTCTCGGGCAAATGTATTTTGCCTTAATATTGAGTCAGACAGGGCTTTTTGGGTTAACCGTCAAAACGATAGATATCTATAAAATCATTGGGCTGGCCTTAGTCACGATAGGCGGCATAGTCATGATATATGGTGAGACCAAGGCGGGAGGTCAATAATTAAAACTAATGATTAAAACTAAAACGCATCCGCTGGCACAAAAATCTCGCCGACCATGATACGCCTTGCTGAGCGACTCATCGACACTTTTTTGGCTTGCCAGCGTCCATAGACCTGTTCAGTTTTACCACCGACGAGTAATGTCCCTGATGGATGACCAAAACGTACCTCTGACAAGTCGCTACCGCCAGCAGCCTCGTTAACAAGCGTACCTTGCGTGGTCGCGGCAGCAGCAATCGCGACCGCTGCCGTACCCATCATCGCATGATGTAGCTGTCCCATACTCATAGCGCGCACCACCAAATCAATATCGCTTGCATCAACTGACTTACCACTCGACGCCGTATAACTTTTTGCTGCGCCAACCCAAGTGATTTTAGGAATGTGTTGGCTGGTCTGTGCTTCAGAAACGTCTTTGAACACGCCCATCGCCACACCGCCTCTAGCTCGGAGTTTCTCAAGGGTAGCAAGTAGCGCGCTGTCGCTATTGATGTTGCCTTGCAATTCAGTACCCGTAAAGCCTAAATCTTCTGCGTTCATAAAGATAGTCGGTATGCCCGCGCTAATAAAGGTCGCTTTGACGCTATCAGCCTTTAGACCACAACCCGTCACATCAAAATCATCGACCAAGTTGCCAGTAGGAAACATATCGCTGGTGGCATCAACTGGATCGATAAACTCAATTTTGACCTCAGCCGCTGGGAATGTGACCCCATCTAATTCAAAATCGCCTGTTTCTTGTACCTGTACTTGGTTATTTGCGTCTTTATAGACGGGCACATGGGCAATGATGGTTTTTCCGATATTTTCTTGCCAAATGCGTACTTCACAAATGCCGCTATCTGCATTGTCATCGATGCTGTTAGCAATCTTGTCGGCATCAACCAAACCCATATTAATAGCACAGGCACCGACGGCCGCGGTCAAATTGCCGCAGTTACCTGCCCAATCAATCATGGGCTTGGCGATATTGACTTGTCCGAACAGGTAATTCACATCATGGTCTGGTCTTTCAGAGGCTGATAAAATAACCGTTTTTGAAGTACTAGAGCTGCCATTACCGAGACCGTCGATTTGCTTGCCATAAGGGTCTGGGCTACCGACGACGCGCAATAAGAAGTTATCCCGAGCTTCGCCAGCAACTTGGCAGCGCTCAGGTAGGTCAGATAATTTAAAGAACGTGCCTTTTGAGGTACCGCCGCGCATATAGGTGGCGGGGATAGATAGTTGGGGGGCGAATGTATTTTTATTATTTGACAATTTAAAGTCCTTTTAAATGTTTTTGTAATATTAGTTTTAAATAAGGTTTTAGCTTATAAATCATGTTTGCTAAACGACGATATAACTAAGATAGGTTTTTTATCAATAAACGAGCTAGATTCCTGAATATTTAATTTAGCAACAGATTTTATAAAATCTAACGATAAATTATCTTTATAAAGAGTTACAGACAAAATATCATACCAGTTTGCAGTTTCGGCATTTGTGTAGAATAAGGACTTACTTTTCATATTAAGTCCTATACTTGTTTGATTCATGGCATTCTGGGTCTCAATACGAATATTTTGACCCTTAATAGCTTCAAATAATTTTAACCATTCTTTATCTAGCTCAGGAAACGTTGCTAACTTCGCCAGTTCGTTTAAAGCCAATACAGCATCTTTTTTTAATCGGTCAGTGTTTACGCTTTTACTCCAACCAGCAGAATTAAGATATGCAAAAGTAGTTAAATCAAGGGTTTCAGGCATTGTTTGTATGATACGACAAGCATTAGCAAACTGTTGATAATAAAAGAGCCATTGGTAGGGGGAAGAAATATGGTCTAACGTTAAGAAACTGATACTATCGTATCTGAAAACCTCAACTATTACGCTCCGATATAAAAGGTCAGCAATCGTTTTTGACTCCCAATCACTGAAAGTAAGAAAATCACAATTGTTAGCAGCGATTCTTAAGATAAGCGATAGATTTTCTTCTGGGATATAGACGTACGACATAGTTAACAGCCTTTGTGTCAGGTGAGCTATAAAAAGATATAAACGTCGCATCAATAAACGCTTTTACTATCTGGCTACATTTGCCCCACCAGTAGAATTGACAGATACTATTTCTAAACCAGTGAGCGTTCTTTTAATGCTTAAGATTTCATGCGTTTTGCTACTGATTGAACCCAATGCGCCCATTTTGACATTATTGATTTCATCAAAACTGGCGCGGGCACTTTGCCAAGGGAAGCTCGTGGTCACTTCCATATTGTCAAAATAACCTGATGTGCTCGCTTGCATGACGACCAACGCGGCTTGGGATTGTTTCATATAGCCGCACAGCTCATTCTTACCGCCCTCGACTTCCCATGTACCCTGAGGCGTATTATGATTAATCATCACTGTCACATCATCGCTATAATTGTCACAAGCGGCCACAGGATCGTTCATAGCAAGCGAATTATTATCCGCTAAAAATTGCTCGACATGATCGGATGACAGTAAATAATAGCTTTGACCCAAATATAATGCGCTCACTGCAATGAATAGTTTGAACCAACCCATAAAATCCTCAACAAATGATAATAATAAATAGAAGCGTTATTATGCATAAAATATTGATAAATGTTGAGTAAAATATAAGCAGCAAAATGCGTTATCTATCTATAAGGCTATTTTTTGCTTGGTGTATTACTTGCTGGGTTAATAATGATAGCGGCAAGAAATAATCGTGAGGTAATTATCGTCGACGGCATATACCAACCGATTGGCGTCATCTATGCGTCTTGACCAAAATCCAGATAGGTTTTCTTTTAGGGGTTCAGGTTTGCCAATCCCTTCAAACGGATTACGCTTACATTCGGTGATAAGTTTATTAATACGCTTGAGTGTTTTTTTGTCTTGCGTTTGCCAATACAGATAGTCTTTCCACGCAGCATCTGTCCATGCTAGTTGCTCAATCATTATTACACCCTTTGGATTGATTAAAACCTTTGAGTTCAAGCACTCTCAATATCGCCATCCGTATGCTCATTGTCATCGCTGCGACCGTCACTTTTATCACTGCCTTCTGCTGTATCAATTAGCTCACGCGTCACGGTCTTGCCGGCTTTATATTGGGCAATAGATTCCGCTAAGTGCGCTGCATTGGCAGGAGATTTCAATAAATAGACGGTTTCCATCAGGCTATTGTAATAATCAAGTGACATCACAACTGCATCATCAGCATCACGGCGGGTAACAATAGTAGCATTGGCATCGTCATTTACCGTATCTAGGACAGATTTTAAATGCTTTCTAGCTTCTGAAAAACTAACGACTCTCATGGTTTACTCCTTTTATGATACGCTTCATAACTTGTACAATATATAGTACATATTACGCTATTGATTAAGTAAACTCAATATTTAGCTACTATCTAATATTTAGATGTCAGTGAGAAGGCTCAGCGTATAGACTGCAAAAGAAAATAAAAAGCCGATGTCATATGAAGTTATACAACATTGGCGACTTTTATACTTTATTGCTTATCACTCTAAAAACATACATGATAATTTTATACAATATCTAGCGTACCTTCGATAAACTCTTTAGCAAAGCGCTGTAGCATACCGCCAGCATTGTACATTTTTACTTCATCAGCCGTATCTAAACGGCAGATAATAGGCGTCTCAGCGGTACTACCATCGGCACGATGAATCACTAGAGTCATCAACCCGCCAGCCGAGACTTCACCTGTGACATCAAAGGTCTCTGTACCATCGATATTTAGCGTATGACGAGTCGTGCCTTCCTGGAACTGTAGAGGTAGCGCGCCCATGCCCACTAAGTTTTGACGATGAATACGCTCAAAGTCCTCAGCGACGACGGCTTCTACGCCAGCGAGACGCACCCCTTTGGCAGCCCAGTCACGACTTGAGCCTTGACCATAGCCGTCGCCTGCGATGATGATAAGCGGCTGCTCACGGTTCATGTAGGTCTCAATCGCTTCCCACATACGCATGACTTGACCTTCTGGCTCTACGCGCGCCAGTGAGCCTTGAATCACTTCACCGTCTTCATCGCGTACCATTTCGTTCAATAGCTTAGGGTTGGCAAAGGTGGCACGTTGCGCGGTTAAATGGTCACCGCGATGGGTAGCATAAGAGTTATAGTCCTCAGCAGGCAAGCCCATGGTATCTAAATACTCGCCAGCCGCTGACGTGCCCAAAATAGCATTTGATGGTGACATGTGATCGGTGGTGATGTTGTCACCCAATACGGCAAGCGGACGCATACCTTTTAGTTTGTTCATCGCTGCCATTTGACCTTCCCAATACGGCGGACGGCGGATATACGTGGTCATCTCGCGCCAGTCGTACAATGGACTTAGTGCTTTGCCCGTGTCTTTTTTGGCTTCATCAAACATTGGGATATATACGGCATTGAACTGTTCAGGCTTAACGGCAGCTGCGACAATGGCATCAACTTCATCGTCATCAAACCAGATATCTTTTAGATAGACGTCATTACCGTTCTGATCTTTACCCAACGAGTCTTTTTCGATATCGAAACGGATATTACCGGCGATGGCATACGCAATAACGAGCGGCGGCGATGCTAAGAAGGCTTGCTTGGCATACGGATGGATACGGCCATCAAAGTTACGGTTACCAGAGAGGACGGCCGTGGTAAATAGATCGTTGTCGATAATTTCTTTTTCGATATCAGGGTCAAGCGCACCGCTCATACCGTTACACGTCGTACAAGCAAAGCCGACCACATCAAAGCCAATCTCTTGTAGCTCTGGCATCAGTCCCGCTTCTTCTAGGTACATCTTGACGGTTTTGGAGCCGGGTGCTAAGGATGACTTCACCCAAGGTTTACGTAGTAAGCCTTTGGCATTGGCATTGCGAGCGACCAGCCCTGCGGCAACCATATTCCGTGGATTTGATGTATTGGTACAGCTGGTAATCGCTGCGATAATCACTGCGCCATCTGGCATGAGACCATCTTTTGGTTCAGGGAGTTTTTGATCGGGCGCGTGGGCGATGCCTTTGGCCACCAAATCATCGGTAGATACACGGGCATGGGGGCGCGAAGGGCCCGCCATATTGCGACCCACTGAGGACAGATCAAACTCAAGCACGCGCGCATATTCGACTTTTTCCATACCATCGGCCCATAGGCCTGTCTGCTTGGCATACTGTTCAACCAGTTTGATTTGTGCCTCAGAACGACCTGTCAGACGTAGATAATCAATAGTTTGCTCATCAATATAGAACATTGCCGCCGTCGCACCATATTCAGGCGTCATATTGGAGATAGAGGCACGGTCACCAACGGTAAGCTGGCGTGCACCATCACCGAAGAACTCAATATAGGTAGAGACCACGCCTGCATCACGCAAAAACTCAGTCATCGCCAGCACCAAGTCCGTGCCGGTAATACCTTTTTGCAGTTTGCCTGTTAATTTGACCCCAACGTAATCAGGCAGGCGCATATAAGATGGGTTGCCTAGCATGACGCTTTCGGCCTCTAGACCGCCCACACCGATTGAGATAACGCCTAGCGCATCAACCATGGGGGTATGGCTATCCGTACCGACCAACGTGTCAGCAAACGCGACTTCCTCACCTTCTTTATTGTGCACGACCTGTACGACAGGTGACATTTTCTCTAGGTTAATCTGATGCATAATGCCATTGCCTGGTGGAACGACGTTCACATTGTCAAAGGCATACTGGCACCAGTTGATAAAGTGAAAACGGTCATCGTTACGGCGCTCTTCAATCGCACGGTTTTTTTCAAACGCGTTTTCTTCAAATCCTGCATGCTCAACTGCCAATGAATGATCAACGATCAGCTGAGTTGGCACGATAGGGTTTACTTTAGAAGGATCACCGCCTTGCTCAGCGATGGCATCACGTAGGCCTGCCAAATCAACAAAGGCGGTCTGACCCAAAATGTCATGACAAACCACGCGGGCAGGGTACCATGGAAAATCAAGGTCTTGCTTGCCCTCGATATGCTGCTTTAACGCCGCCGTCAGATCTTCTGGCGGACAACGACGTACGAGGTTTTCGCACAATACTTTTGAGCAGAATGGTAGCTTGTCATAAGCACCTGCTTCGATACGCTCGACAGCTTCGCGGGTGTCAAAGTAATAAAGGTCAGTATCGGGAAGGGGTTTTTTAAATTCATCGTTCATGGGTTGTATGAGGGCGTTGTCCATAAGTCACCTTTGGCGGTTGGCTGGAATGTATACTATATAATGATAGTTTTAGCTTGTATCTCTACTCGTCCATATGCTCAATTACGTACCCAAATTAATTCAATTTCTGTTCCAAACAGTTGCTCAAGCTTTTGCTGTGCTTTGTCATTCAGTTGAGTACCGTGCATAATTTCATAATATTCTTCGCCTTCTTCATCATCTAATTTCCAATGCTCCTCACTACCAGATATCCAACCTGCGGTTAGAGCAGTGTTTGCTACTATGACCTGATTATCATCGTTAGAAAAAGAGGCATTTTCCCAAACGCAAGGTTCATGCTCAGCTTCAATAATCATTTCTTCAAAATAAGAAAAAGCACTTTCTACTTGCTCTGCTGTGGCTTGATAGTGTCTATCAATTGGAACGATATATAAGATATTTTCACTCATAATTATTTTTTCTTTTATAAAGGAAATAAGTTTATTTAATTTTCAGGTGATAGGGCTTGCTTATTAAGCAAACCCTACAAAGATGAGATTTAAACAGTTTAACGCGCGCTCATATCTGGTACTGGGCGCAGCTCTTCACCGATATATTCTGCACTTGGACGAATGATACGGTTGTTGGCACGTTGCTCAAACACATGAGCAGCCCAGCCAGTTAAGCGTGAACAGACAAAGATTGGTGTGAACAGCTTGGTTGGGATACCCATAAAGTGATAGGCGGACGCATGGAAAAAATCAGCATTGGCAAACAGTTTTTTCTCGCGCCACATGACTTCTTCAACACGCACGGACACAGGGTAGAGCACCTCGTCACCAACATCAGCGGCTAGTTTTTCAGACCAACCTTTAATCACGACGTTACGCGGGTCAGACTCACTATAGATGGCATGACCAAAGCCCATGATTTTGTCTTTACGCGCAAGCATTGCCATCATCTCTGTCTCGGCTTCGTCAGCTGAGCTAAAGCCCTCAATCATATCCATTGCCGCTTCATTCGCGCCGCCATGCAATGGACCACGTAGTGAACCGATTGCACCAGTGATACAAGAATGAATGTCCGATAAAGTAGACGCACACACGCGCGCAGTAAAGGTCGACGCGTTAAACTCATGCTCTGCGTACAAAATCAGCGAAACGTTCATGACTTTTTCGTGTAGCTCGTTTGGCTTTTCGCCTTTGAGCAGATGCAAGAAATGACCGCCAATCGTCTCGTCATCTGTATCAGTCTCGATACGTACATTGTCATGGCTGAAGCGGTACCAATAATTAATAATGGCTGGAAATAGCGCTAACATACGATCGGTTTTATCGTTTTGCTCAGCGAAATCCGTTTCGGTCTCAAGGTTGCCCAGCATCGAGCAACCAGTGCGTAGTACATCCATTGGATGCGCGTCGCTTGGGATACGCTCAAGCACATCTTTCAACGCTTGTGGTAGGCCACGCAAGTTTTTGAGCTTAGCTTGATAAGCATCTAATTCACTTTGTGTCGGTAAGTTGCCATATAGCAGCAAATACGCCACTTCTTCAAAAATACATTTATCCGCCAGCTCTGACACGTCATAACCGCGATAAGTCAGACCAGAGCCTGATTTGCCGACAGTAGATAGAGCGGTCTTGCCCGCCACTTGTCCGCGCAGTCCTGCGCCTGAGAGTTCTTTCTGTGCTGCCATGTTTACATTCCTTTTGTTGGTAGCTTTTTTAACAGTTGTTATAGTGAAATTGTTATAGTGAAATTGTTATAGTGAAATTGTTATAGTGAAATGTGAATCATACTTACTTGTTATCGGCAAACAGCTTGTCTAAGGTTTGCTCAAATTCGTGGTAATTTAAAAAATCATAAAGCTCCATACGCGTCTGCATGGTATCGACGACTTTTTCTTGCGTGCCATCATCGAGCAAGTGCTGATAGACATTCAATGCTGCTTTGTTCATTGCGCGGAAGGCTGATAGTGGATATAGCACCATATCCACGCCCACGCCATACAACTGATCAGTGGTATACAGATCAGTCTGGCCAAACTCGGTCATGTTTGCTAATACTGGAATGTCGAGTACATCCGTAAATTTACGATACATTTCGATATCGGTGAGCGCTTCTGCAAAGATCATGTCTGCGCCCGCTTCCTGAAAGGCGACTGCACGTTCAACAGCAGCGTCTAAGCCTTCAACAGATAGCGCATCAGTACGAGCCATCACCACAAAATCAGGGTCGGTTTTGGCATCTAATGCCGCTTTTAAACGATCAACCATCTCAGAGATGCTAACGATTTCTTTGTTTGGACGGTGACCACAGCGCTTTTGTGCGACTTGGTCTTCGATATGAACCGCTGCCACGCCTGCCTTTTCCATTTTTCTGATGGTTTGGGCAATATTAAATGCACCACCAAAACCTGTATCGATATCAACCAATAATGGCGTATCAACGGCATCCGTGATACGGCGAGCATCCTCTAGTACGTTATCAAGGCTGGTCATGCCAAGGTCAGGTAAACCAAATGACGCGTTTGCCACGCCGCCGCCAGAGAGATATAGCGCTTGGTGGCCGACTTGGGTTGCCATCATCGCAGTATAGGCATTAATCGCGCCTGCAATTTGTAATGGCTGGTTATTATCATTTTTTTGTTTTAGCGCACTGCGAAAGCGTGCACCTGCTGAAGATGACGTCATACAAGTATCCTTACATAGAGGGAAATATTTTAGTTGTTGTCACTGATTATACCCAATTATCGACGTTCGCAAAGTTTGACTTCTTAATATATGATTAAATAAACTAACAAATTAATGTAATAAAATTAATAATATTCGTAAAATGAATAGCACTATACAAATTTAAAAGCTTTCCGGTTATTAGTATTCATATTACTCAATGATTGGAAATCAAAGGTCATTTATTTTTTACATTTAGTTACAATTACCATAAATATATGGACTCATTACGTCAACATGACGTAGAAAAGAGCCCTAGTAGCTAAACTACTAGGGCTCTTTTTACATGAGACTAAAACGTAATGCTGTCAGTTTTGATTTAAGCAAATAGACCTGCAAAGTTGGCTAAGAATAAAAGTGTAAAACCTGCCAAGAATATCAAGCCTGCAATAGACAATGCGTTCATGCCAGCCGACAGCTTTTTATGGTTTTTGACCAGTGAGTAGTTGAGCCAACCAAAGATAGGCGCAGAAATAAACGCTGATACCATCGCAAACTTAAGCATAGCCCCTAATTGACCCGTAAAGAAAGTGATAATAACCAAACCGCCGCCGATGGCATAAGTCGTCCAAAAAGCGATCTGCTTTTTATTGATTTCGCTTTCCCCTTTGATCAAGCGCCAGCATTCGGCATTGGCACGGCCGTAACCATCTGCACAGGTAATCGTGGTACCAAACATGCACATAAAGGCGACAAAGGCGACCAGTAACCTTGACCAATCACCGATGGTTGCCGTATACATATTGATGAGCTGATTGATATAAGCACCGCCAACCAACTCAATCTCTTGACCTGAGCCATACTGAACAAACACACCCAGCGCTAAGAAAAACAAGGCCAAAATAGCAGAAACGGCATAACCAACATTAAAATCCAACAAGCCTTGACGGTGAGTCGTATGATCGGTTTTAACCTTAGCGGATGTCCACATAGAGGTAATGGCCGCAAACTCTAATGGTGCTGGCATCCAGCCCATGAGTGCGACGATAAATCCTAAGGTGGCCAAGTTCCAAGGCGAGGCGGCCACAAAGTCCACCGCCATGACGGTAGGCTTACCAGCCGCAATAATAACAGCTGCGACTGTGGCTGCTGTCAGGGCAATCATAATCCATTTGGTCACGCCATCAAGCAATTTATAATGACCAGCAATCAGAAAAAACCATGAGACCGCAACGATAATGATCGATAGCGTAATGGTCGAGAATTCAAGCGAAGCTGGCAGCATAAACCCTAAGATCACAGCAGCGAGCAGTGATACTGCACCCGTACTGATGACAGCTGATAGGATAGAGAGAATAAAATACACCCAAAGATATACCTTTGAGCGCTTGGCATAGCCTGCAATCAAGCTCTCGCCTGTATCGTAGACGTAGTCCGTTGCAAATCGGAAAAACGGATACTTAAAAACGTTGGCTAAAATAATCATAATCGCCAACTGCCAGCCATATATGGCGCCAGCCTGTGTTGAAGAAATCAGATGAGAGCCACCAATAGCAGCAGTCGCCATCAAGATTCCTGGACCAAAGATGCGCCAGCTAAAGCCTTCCTGGCTGGCAGCGCTATCAACGGTGTTTGTTCGTTGTGCAGTCATAAATACCTCGAAATGGTTAAAACAGCAAATTATCACTTACCTGTGTCAGCTTGCCAATGATCATTAGACAACCGCTTTACTAAAGTCTTGCTTATAAAACGATTAATCTCGTATCGACTTTAGCACACCAATACGATTCAGGAGAATGATTATTCTCGTTATTATTACTATTTGTTTGCATCGTCATTCTTTTTGGTTAGCATAAGCAGGCGTTAATATCAAGCATTAGAACTGATTATTTTTGGCGTTTCTTTATAACATACTATTTATCTAATATCTGATAATTTAAGGACGTTATTCGAATTTTTGTCGCCGATAGGTGATACCGCGTCGCTCATAGACATCATAAATGGCCGTGAGTAAATCAGGTATTTTGGGATGCACGAAATCTTTTAGCGTGTGTAAGTAGATAGGGGAGGTGACATTTTCGTGTGCCAAATTTTGATAGCTGATCTGTTCAGTACGTACTGTTTTTAGACTGGCAGGTACGAGCGTAATGCCTTCGCCTGCTGCCACCAGTCCCAGCGCCACTTGCAAGTCACTCACTGTCGTGGTTGTGAATGGCGAAATACCGTATTGTGCAAATAAGTGTAGTAAAGGCTCGGTAATGGCATCGCTCTGCACGGCTTGCTTATTGGTTAAATGGCTGGCTGTAGTGCTAGCATCATGTGTCGTGTTCATTGACTGCGGTTTTGTTACCGCTGTGGATATAGGCAGGTGGGTTTGGTGATATAAAATCAAGCGATTATTTGCCAAATCTATCAAGCGCTGATCACTTGTGTGAGCTAAAGGATGGGCTTTGGGTAGCGCAACCACATAGCGCTCGTGTCGCAGCAGTATTTGCTGAATCCAAGGAACTTGATGAGCAAACCGACCAAAACCGATATCAATATCGCCTGATTTGAGCGCGTCCATTTGCTGATAAGAGCTAATGTCTTTAAGCGTCACTTCGATATCAGGACTGGATTGTTTCAAGCGGGCAATTATTTCGGGCAGTAATCCATAAAGCACAGACGGCACAAAACCAATATTTAAGACCGCACTTGGTGCCGACAAGCGCTGGGTCATGCTAGTCACGGTCTCAATCTCTGTTAATATTGCACCAATTTTATCGTAAAAGAACGCACCTGCTTCGGTTAGATGCAGCGGTCTATGATAGCGATCGACCAACTCTACACCCATATCTGTCTCAAGTTGTTTGAGTAAACGACTCAAACTTGGCTGTGACAGTCCTGTATGGGCGGCGGCAGCGCTAAAACTACGCAAATCTGCAATAGCAATAAACGCCTTGAGCTGTTTTAAATCCATGTCTTCAAACCTGTCGTTTTTATGCTATTTCGCTGTTTTTGAGTGCGATTATTACTTTATTTGGCTATATAATAGAAAAATTCATGTTATCGAATAAATTGTGCTTGAAGATAAGAAGCGAAGCAACTATATTATTTGCTAACGGTCTCGTTACATTTTAGTAATAAATATCACAATCTAATTTTCATTCTAGCAGTCATTTAATGCCAGTAGAATAAACTGGTTTGGTATTATTCTATGAGCAACGAAAAAAACAATAGTGACACGGATTTTGAAGAAAAGTTGGCGAAAATTGTCAATAAAAAATCACGTCATCCTACTAATAACAATATCTATGAACGCTTTATCAGTCGCGTTAAAAACGATGAAGATGATCGTTCAGCAGATCTTGGGTTTACGGATACCATCTTTGATTTTTCAGATCAGAGCAAATCAATACCTTCTCAGAATAACCCTACCTTACCTGAAAATAGTGATTTAGATGGCGATGATAATGATGATGCATTCAACTTTAATTTTGATGATGAGATAAACCCTTCCAGTCAAGCCGCAGAGCCCGCTTTATCGGTGCGTTCTGATATTGATGAAACCGTCCATGAACTTGATAATGATCGCTTACACTCGCAAATTTTACCCATACAAGCACCTACTAAGAAAGTTGATTCCTCAAAGGATAAGCAGGCAAGTAGTAAAAAACCGCTGATTATCGGTATGATGCTTGGCTCATTGTTGATTGGTATTGTCGTTGCGATACTTATTTTTACAGGCATACTGTCCCCTTCAATGAAGGAGGATGCTCCCAATGCCGTTGAAGCCAGTACGGTTAATCAGGTAGAGACAGACACAGCAACTGATAGTGAAACTGTGGTTATTGACGCTGAAGCGCCGACGACAGTAGATAATCCGCTGTCTGCTGATACTAATCCTGTCAATGCACCAACCGCAGCCTTACCACAAAGTAATCCAACCGATGATGCTCAAGCAGCGACGGCTAATGAACCAGCACCAGCAGCAACCGATGCTTTAGATACCGAGCCTGCCATTAGTTATGAGGACTTTAGAGAAGAATCACAGAATACGCTGTATCGTGAAACGAATGATTAACTTCAAACCTTAGACCTCGCCTTTTGCTTGATGCTCCTCAAAAGAGAGGCGAATATGGGCGCCAACACTACGCAGTGGATCGGGCGGTATCCAATTTGGCGCTGAATGACTCAGTATAAAATCCAGCTCTGGACTGTCTTTACCGCATATATACTCTGCCATATAGTGACCCAAATAAGTGCCTTTCGCCACGCCAACGCCATTCATGGCGCCCATTACGTACACACCAGTAGCGTGCTCTTTAAAGACAGGTTCGTGATTCATGGTCACGCAAATCATACCGCCCCATGTGTATTCGAACGGTACATTGGCTAGTTTCGGAAAACGTGCCAAATACGATTTACGATGTGTGGCCGTTGCTTTATCGAGCACTGCCTTAGAACTGGATAAATGCGGCTGATAGTTAAGCGTATTACGGATAAAAATTCGCTTATCCGATGTCAATCTTACTGTAGTACCAGCAGGGTGGGCAGAGGTTAGCCCCCAAGGTGCAATGTCTTTAAAATCCTTCATTTCATTGTCGTTAAGCGGGCGAGTCAAGCTGGCATAGGTAAATATTGGGGTTATCCTATTATTGGATACGCCAAATTTTTCTGTAAAAGCGTTCGTGGCTAACACGATAGTGTCAGCACTGAGACGTGCTGTTGGGGTTTGAATAACTTTATTCGTAAGGTCTATCTTATGTACTGGCGTGTTTTCCAACAACGTGACATTGCTTGGTAGGGCGCTCGCGACAGAAATTGCCAAGGCTGCTGGATTGACCAATACGTTGCCCGATGTATAAACCGCGCGCTTATAGTAATGAGTGCCCAGTCGCTTTGCTAACGCATCACCACCCAATACCTCGTACGACTCTCCGATGGCTTCTAGCGTATTTACAAAATCTGTCAAGTTAGAGAAATGCTTTTCTTCGTGAGCGGCCAAGTACTTGCCAGCCTGATGCCAACCGACATTCAAGCCTTGCTGCTCCTGAATTCGTTTTAGACGCTGAATGGCAAAGCTGTTTAAGTCTCGAACTTTAGTATTTGCTTCTGCATCGGGTTCTGTTGGATCTAAATTGTGAGGCAAATCAATAATAAACCCGGCATTGCGACCCGAAGCGCCTTGACCCACTTGCAGCGCATCTACAATAGCGATACGCGCGTCTGGCCGCAGTTCCGCCAATCGACTAGCAGTAGCAAGGCCTGAAAACCCTGCACCAATAATTATGACATCAAAATGCTCGTCTTTTTCAGCTTGTTGTACGGACATGGGTCGAGTGAAAGAGACGGACTCAAACCAGCCAAGCTGACCATCTATGGCGGGCAATCTTTTGATCTGTTGCATTCAAGGAGCCTCTATAATCATCAGGTGTTTTTGTGTTTATTGTAGCGACCGGATAATCTATCATAAAATATTGAAGTAATCGTGCGCTGATTTTGGTATTTTTATCTAATATAATTGTGGCTGATATCAAATTTATAGTGATTTGAGTGTTTTTATTTAATAAAGCAGATTAAGGACAGGCAATGAGTGCACCGCAAACCATTGGTATTTTACTATTTAATGAAGTTGAAGTATTGGACTTTGCAGGTCCTTTTGAGGTGTTCTCATTGCCTGAGAATGACAATGGGGATAAGCATTTTAACGTCATCACCATTGCTGAGAAGCCATCACCAATCTCAGCAAGAAATGGCTTAACTGTTATCCCTGATTATCACTTTAATAACCATCCTGACCTTGATGTAATAGTTATTCCGGGCGGTTATGGCGCTGAAGAAATTGAAATACATAATCTAGTGGCTTTGGACTGGATAACCACGCAAGCAAAGCGCACAAAACTGACACTGTCTGTTTGCACAGGGGCGCTGCTACTGGCGAAAGCAGGGCTGCTGGCAGGTAAGTCGGCAACCACAACACACTGGATGGATTTGGATACTTTGTCCGCTTATCCAGACATCACCGTTGTGCGTAATACGCATTTTGTTGATGCTAGTGATGATACGTTTAAACTTGTCACTTCCGCTGGTATCAGTGCTGGTATTCACGCCAGCTTGTACTGTGTGGAAAAACTGATAGATGCCAAAACAGCGCAAGCAACCGCGCGTCGAATGGAATGGGAGTAATATGTGGTCATTTAAGACTAGAGCTTAGCCACGCTGTGTTTCATTATTTTTCGTTTGGTAGTAACATTGACTACCAAAACGATAAGACCTATTAGCACCAGTCCTGACCCGATAATCTCAACGTTGGTCAATACTTCATCGTAAAGCAGCCAACCGAAAAATAAGCCAGATATCGGCACTAGTAGTGAGTAGGGTACAACCATAGAGAGACCGTGCCTGCTGATGAGCTGTGTCCAAACGGCATAACCGAACAAGGTCACGACCAGCGCTTGAAAAACAATCGATATCCAGCCTTTTATATTGGGTAGCTGTACCAATGTCGTCAGCTCTAGACCATAAAAAAGTGTATAAACAAACGATAGAATGAGTATCGGTACCGGTACAAATAGACTCGACCAGACCGTGAAGCTCACGACATCTTTAGGTTTAGTCATTTTGATAATCATATTACAGAGCGTCCAAAAAAACGCAGATACTGCCATCAATTCCATACCAACATAACTCAAATTGTCCGACTTAAATAGACATATGGCTAAAAACCCAAATAAGGCAATAATCATGCCTGCCCATTGTTTGGTTGTTAACGTTTCTTTAAAAACCATGACCGCCGCTAACACGGTTAGAAAAGGACTCATTTGTAATAAAAGTGATGCCATTCCCGCAGGCGTACCCAAAAAGATGGCGACATTGGCCACACCCCAAACCCCAGCACCAAATAATACGCCATATATCATGACATAGCGCATAGGAATATCCGGCTTTTTTATAAAAAACACCATAGGAATAGCCGTCAATAAAAAACGCAGCAAGGTCATGGTCATCGGGTGTACATCTTCGATGCCCCAGCGAATCACCACAAAGTTAAAACCCCAAATCAAGACAACTGCTAGGGCGAGTAAGTGTTCTTTTATGGTCATTAGCGCTTTTTCCTTACCGTTTCTTTAGTGCTATAGGCTATGTATGACCCTCACTATACTGTAAACAACCATAACAGACCCGATACGGTTTTATTGACAGTGAACAAAGTGTATAGTTGCTCTTAACATAACAGTTTATCCATGCCGTCATGCTTTTTATCCCTTATCGGTGTGTTATTCATTATCACCATGATTAAATAACTAAAAGAAAAAGCGCGCCTCATTATGATCGAAACCTATCAGCTCAACCCCAATCTCACTAAGACTGCTGCGGTCGCTGAATGGATGCAGCAGCGTATTGATTGGCAAATTTATTTACCCAATCAGCGTGTGCCCTCGGTGAGAAAATTGGCCAAGCTGCTCGGTGTATCGAGCTTTACCGTGGTGCAGGCTTATGAGCAACTGGTCGCGACCAATGTATTAACCGCGAAACCCAGCTCGGGCTATTATGTCAATGCCGTGGCCAAAGTGAGTGAACCAAATAAGTATAAAGCAGCGCTGGCTAAGCAGCCTATGATCGATACGCGCTGGCTACTCAGTCAGATGTTTAGTGATATACCTCGTCATCGTTCACCAGGCGTTGGCGTATTGCCAAATGAGTGGATAAAGAACGACAAAATGGAATGGGCGATCCGGCAGGTGACGCAGCAGGTTGACGATTTTGTTTATGATGGCGGTGATATTCAAGGGTATTTGCCATTGCGTCAGCAGCTGATACAGCATTTGCATATGCTTGGGATGCAAACGCATACTGACAATGTCATTACCACAGCGGGTGTCTCACAAGCAGTAACGATGGTTGCCCAATTGCTGACCAAAGCGGGCGATACAGTGGTGGTCGATGGTCCGGGCTGGTATTGGCTGTCAAGTTGCCTACAGCAGCAAGGGTTACATGTTGTGGCTGTGACTCGTGATCACCAAGGCCCTGATATCGAGCAAATGCAAAAACTGTTTGAGCTGTATCAGCCAAAACTGTATTTGACCAATAGCGTGCTGCACAATCCAACGTCTCATAACTTGCATCCTGCACGCGCCCATCAAGTGCTCAACCTCATACATCAGTATGATGCGTACATATTTGAAGATGATTTGTATGCCACTTTTGTACCAGACGGGCAGACCTTACGCTATGCCAGTCTCGATCAGTTTGAGCGGGTGTTTTATGCGACAGGGTTTTCAAAGTCGATGGCATCAGGGTGGCGCGTGGGAATGTTGGTATGTCCTGACGTTTTTATCGATGATGTCTTACGCATCAAAACGTTAAGCAATTTAAACACGCCAGAATTTGGCGAGCGTGTGATTCACAGCCTATGGACACATGGTGAATATCGACGCCAGATCAGAAAGGTACAAGAGCATCTCTACACCGCTCATGAGCGCATGCGTACCGCACTACCAAAGATTGGTCTGGTTTATCCTGAGCACACACAGGTGGGTATTTTTGTCTGGGTGGATGTGGGGCAAGATACTGGGCTCTTGGCATTGGATGCTTATAACGAAGGCTGGCTGGTCGCCCCAGGACAACTATTTTATCCAGACGCACGCGCATCGACCTATTTACGCTTGAACGTATCGACGACCAGTGATGCATTTTTAGCGTGGCTAGGGAAGTATTTAGACAATTAAATATAAGTTTCTACTGTACCCAGACGTTTAAAGTTGATTATTTTTTGGAAGGACTTCTTTTTAGACCTGTTCAGCACAGCCTCGCAGCTTATCTATATAATCTGCCCAATCCTGCATCATCTCTATCCTCGTATCGATCTCATCAAGTCTGTTATAAGCGCCGCCATGAGTGTCTTTGATGCGATGACCCAGCTGAAGTTCTGTGACGATATCCGAATAACGCAGCTCAGGCTGTTCCATAAGCAGGGTTTTGGCGGAGGCCCGAAACCCATGCGCGCATTGCACGTCTTTGTAGCCCATGCGGTGAAATACCTGTACCAGCGCGGCCTTACTAATATAAGCATTATTTGAAGCGCGCGTCGACGCAAAGACATAGTCGTTATGACCGCTGATAGCGTGAATATGCCGCAAACGTGCGATGACTTGGGTGGCCAATGGCACCACCAAGTGCGAGACCATATTATCACGACCTTCACCTTTAGTAGGGGAGAATGCCCATACATTGTTGTCCCAATCAATGTCCTGCCAGCGCATCGAGCGCAGATCGATACTACGGACAAACACATAAGGTAGTAGGTTCATGGCCTCAAGTGTGATCTTGCTTGCCCCTTTAAAATTGGCCATATCCTGTAGAAGCCTTGCAAACTGATCAGGCTTGGTAATGGCTGGCAAGTGATGGCCAGAACCCGCAGGTGCCAGCTCGCCACGCGTGTCAATCGCCACATTTCTATCGCACAATCCGCGCGCGACGGCAAAAGAAAATACTTTTTCGGTATACAGCCGTGTGCTTGCGCCAACAAAGGTGGCTTGATTGTCATTGTTTTGAATGGCCTCACACACACTCAATATCATCTCACTGGTGATATCGTTCATTCTCAACTCACCAATCTCATGACACATATAGCCCAGACACAAATCCCAAAACTTAAGTGTCGATTCACTAAACGCAGGCTTTTTAGATTTGCTGTGCTGGCGACTGGCTGTCTTGTGATTTCGCCATGCTTGTGCAATTTCAGCGAAAGTGGCGTTTTTTAGATGCGCGTACTTATTGACTTGTTCTTTTTGCTGTATGGCTTTGGGGTCAGAGCCGTTTGCGACCATGTTAAGTATGGTTTCCGCTTTATACTTAACCTCGTATAGATTGATATCCTCGACCTTACCTAGCATCATTCTGGGCCGCTTGCCCGTGATGTGGGGATGAGCGTATCGTAGGTAGTATTCTTTTTTGCCATTTGGATAGACGCGGATACTCAGACCCGCGACGCCTGAGACGCTGACCGAATAGTCCTTATCTCGGTGTTCCAGTTTATTAATATCATTTGCATTATCGACAGCCATACAGGATATCCGTAATTTTTATAAAGGGGCGAGTGACTATAGGCAACAGCTATGTCATAAGACATTATTGGACACTGACTACTGGACACCAATATGGACACTGGTATTTATTATATCAATCTTACAGTCCTTTTAAATAATAGGTTTTAACCATAATTAATCCCCAAGGTTCACTTGGGGATTATTTTAGCATAAAGAGTCCTATTAAGTGAAAAATGGACTAACTAGGAGAGGTTTTGAGAGAAATAAGTGAGGTAAAGCGACTAATGAGCGCTTTTACAGTCAGATAATTTGATTAAATATCGCCTGCACGCTTTATATTTAAATGGATTAAGAGGTATTTTTATAAAAGTTATGCTCGCGTACGCGCATAGAATTGACTTATCAGGGTAATGGGAGGGTTCTGTGCAAAAAAGAAGATGCTAAAATTAAAGCCTATTTATATTATTTACAGTCAATTGTTTATAAATAGGTTGCTTAAAGGTCAAAGCCTCTTTATTCTCTTTATTGATTATTTTATCTAAAAATCTCGCTATCTCTCAACGAAGCGTTAAAATTTTAAGGACCTGTCTGTGCAATCAGCATCGGACGAGATGGTGTTTTCTGGTTTTCCTGATGCTGAGTCCGCCTTGGTGTATCTGACACATCCTCTTGCTGGGTTTTATTACCGACGGGATAAGAAAGTCGGTACATATCAAGTTTGGCACAAGGAACTCAAAGTCAAGCCAGCAAAACTAATATCAGCCAATTTCAAGCTTTTGTCTGATCTGGGCATCGTCAAGGAAACTGAGCAACATATGCCTTATAGCGTGTTAGTAGAACCAATAAATGAATTTACGATCTATTTACCGCCTATCATTGCAGAATGAAGCCTTAAGAATATGCTTATAACAAACGCAAAAAAGCAGCTATCGATAATATCTGCTTTTTTGTTTTAAATTAACTCATTGTTAGCCTTAAGGCGTAATTAAGCCCAATTGAGACTTTCAAAAAAAAGCTTTTCAGGTGAAATGATATATTTTAAATAAAATGCTAAGAAGGAGATAGGTATGATACTTTCTATTAAAGTTCCAGAAGATCTTAGAATTAATGAGATGTTAAAAAGAACAGATATACCTTGTTTCTGTAAAGTTAGTACTAAATTTTTATTAATTTTCGATTTTGATCCGTTCTCATTAGAAGGTGAAATATTAGAATGGGATATAAGAAAAATGAACTTGTTATCTCCTAACGGTGTGGGAGGAGAATACACTTATTATAACCATGCTATGATTTCTATAGATAAATTCTCAGAAGACAAATATGAAGTTAGTAGTCTTAAATTTTTTGACTCATATTTCGGCTGGTGTCCTATAATAATAGATAGAGAGTATGCTCCTGAACCAGAGTATGATGAAGACTTCTAAACTTTTTTTATGTTAAAAATTTAGCTACTTACTCAGCATTATAGAAGGTTAATAAGTGGCTAAACCATAATCCCATCTCTAGGTTTCTAGCTTCATCTGTTGAGTAGTATGGCTTGTCTATATCAGTAATAACTTCCAATCAATTAATAATAATCGGATAAGAAATAGTCCGTGGCTCAGGTGGTGGCGCAGTTCGCACTACCTCTGTCACGGGCTTTTCTTTTTCTTTGTCCTTGACCCAAAAGTCGACATAGCTGTCTGTACCAAACCATACCAATATCTAACTGATGATTATCCCTGAGGCGTAATCAATTACTTCTCACCATTTGCCTGTTTGCCACTGGCTGGCGTATCGAATGACCATCTCAGATCTGAGCTTCTTCATATCGGCGTCCCGTTTTGAAACCATAGGAACGAGCTTTCCATGTAACGACGAGAGCGACCACAAGTAATATTACCAACGAAGCAGGGAACACCTCTACGCCCCACGAATCAAGCAGTATGCCACCGATGATGCCACCGCCCGCAATCGCGGTATTCCATGCAACCACATTCATAGAAAGCGCCACATCAGCATTACTTCCAGCAGCGTCGGCCAACGCGGTTTGCAGCAATGTAGCAGCGCCACCAAAGGTTATTCCCCATACCGCAACACCGATAGAGACGACAACAGGATTATGTACCCCAAAACCAAAGACAAACGCGGTTGTCGCAAATAATGCAAGGCTTACGAGCACTGTGAGTCGTAAATGACTATCGACAAGCTTGCCAGCAATCCAAATACCGACAAGCGATGCCACGCCAAAGATAAATAGCACCAGATCAATCCGTTCGCCAAGTCCTGCTGACGCCACAAATGGCGCTATATAGGTATAGAGGATATTGTGAGCCAGCATCCATGTTACAACTACGGCAAGTACTGGCCGCACACCAGGCGTTACAAATACTTTTCGTAATGACGCACGCTCGGTAGCAGGCTCGCCGGGATAGTCTGGAACCTTGGCAATGACCCATACAATCAAAATAAGTGCCAAAGCGGACATAACCCAAAAGGCCGTACGCCAGCCAATGGCCGAACCCATATAAGTACCAACAGGAACGCCCAAAGATAAAGCAATCGGGACGCCGACCATCGCTACTGCCATTGCGCGTCCTTGTTGATGCGGCGCGACCATGCGCCGGGCATAGCTGGCGAGGAGACTCCAAGCCAATCCGGCGGCAACGCCTGCAAAGAAGCGGGAAGCCAAGGTTAAGCCATAACTATCGGAAAATGCTGTGATTGAATTAAAAACTAAAAATCCGATGATGGTCAGAAGTAAGACGTTGCGCCGCCGCCAACCACGTGTAGCAATCGTCAAAGGGATCGCCGCTATCAAAGATCCTAGCGCATAAACCGTCACCATCTGTCCCGCTAGCGCTTGGCTTATTCCGAGATCTTCACTGATTTGAGGCAATAAGCCTGCAGGCATAGTTTCTGTCACGATGCAGATAAAGCCTGTCATAGCCAAGGCCAGCAGTGCTGATAGGGGAAGCTTGTCGGTAGCTGGTAATGCCATTTGTATAGATGGACCATCCATAAAAAATACTCTGTTGAAGTTAGAAGTTACCTCTGGGTAGCTTGCGCCCATAGACTCTCATACAATATATGTATCGATTGGTACAAATGTATCGTGATGGGTATCCTGTTGTCAAGGTCTTTTGTATCAGTTAGTATATATGTCTAGTAAGGTAAAGGTAATGGAGTTGAAAATGGTAAAGATGGGACGTCCTAGAGCTTTTGATCGACAACAAGCCATTGAACAAGCAATGCATCTTTTTTGGGAGCAGGGTTACGAGACAACGTCTCTAAGCCAGCTTAAAGCGCAGATTGGTGGCGGGATCTCTGCACCAAGTTTTTACGCCGCTTTCGGGTCTAAAGAAGCATTGTTCAAAGAAGCGGTTCAGTGCTACCTAGATAGCTATGCCAGCGTAACGGAGTGTCTATGGGACAATGAAATTCCTCCTAGAGAAGCCATTGAACTTGCGCTACATCGTTCGACGACAATGCAGTGTGAATCGGGACATCCTAAAGGCTGTATGGTGGCCTTAGGAACAATGAGCGCGTCAAGACCAGAACACGCTCATGTCGCAGAGCCATTGACCACTTCACGTTTGCGTACTCATGCGGGTTTTGTACGGTGCGTTGAGCGCGGGATTGCGACAGGCGAGCTTTCTGAGGAAACGGATGCTCAAGCCATGGGAACGATGTTCAATAGTTTTCTACTGGGTGTGTCCCTATTAGCGAGAGACGGCGTCAAGATGCCGGTTTTTAATGCCTCTATTGCAGAGATCATGAAACTGTGGGACAGTCATCAAAAGTAACGAGTATTCAAATATTTTTGAATAGAAACTTTATATATGGTGAGTTCAGTATAAAAACGATAAAGGGGCACTAGAATAAATTTTTCGTAGCCTCTGTCTGCGAAGGCACAGCAAGCAAGAAAAATTTATTCTAGTTCAGCGTTGAAATATGATGTATTTGTTTTATTTAGAATCGACTATAGCTAACTTTTAAGCAGACAAAAAAAGCAGACACCCTAGGTATCTGCTTTTTTTATTTCTAGATTATACTTCAAACAATCATTAGCCTTGAGGCTTAATCAAGTATTTCTCACCCGTTGCTTGTTTACCATAAGCGGCGATTGATTTTAATTGCAGCGCTTCTTCGAGCGTCACTTCATGCGTATAGCTGCTGGCAAATGTAGTGGTGATTTCTTCTGCCACACGCTTACGCATTGACTTGACTGTTTCACTACCCAGTTTACCAAGCGCATTGAATAACAAGAATCCATTAACGCCCCACGCAAAACCAAAGGTACGGTTTAAGGTGATTGGGCCGCGGTCTAAGGCACCATAAATATAGGCTTGTTTAAAGGTATCTGAGCCATAGACGCTGTACTCTTCCACGTCATGAGTGATGGCCGCTTCCATACAGTTTAGAATATCGCTAGATAGCTTGCCGCCACCAACAGGGTCGAATGAAATCGTTGCGCCTGTTTCGATAATCGCTGCGGTTAAGTCCTTGGTAAAGGTTTCACTGCTTGAGTTGACTACGTATTTTGCGCCCATATCACGCAGTAGCTTTTCTTGCGATTCTTTACGTACGATATTAATCAGATCAATGCCATCAGCCATACAAATTCGGTTGAGCATTTGCCCGAGGCTAGACGCCGCTGCCGCATGAATAATAGCTTTGTGACCTTCAGCGCGCATGGTTTCGACCATTGCCAGTGAGGTGAGCGGATTGACAAAAGACGATGCGGCCTCGGTAGCAGTGGTGCCGTCTTTCATCTCTATACAGCTTCTCACATTGACACAGTGATAGTGACGATACGTACCGCCGCCGATCACCGCTACCATTTTACCCATCAAGGCTTGCGCCGCTTCTGAGGAACCTGCGGCGATGACCGTGCCTGCGCCTTCATTGCCGACAGGCGTGTCTTTGTTTACCCGCGTTTTGAGCGCTGGCATGACTTTCTCAGGCACATCAGCAGTAATAACAGGGCTATCATCGGTGCCTGACTGGGTGGCCGTTGACATGTCAGCAGCGCTGAACATCACCCCAAAGTCAGACGGGTTCAAGGGCATGGCTTCCATGCGCACGACAACCTCGTCAGCACCGGGCTCTGGCATCTCGATGTCTTTTAAAGACAGGGTTAACTTGTTGTCATCACTGATGGTGGATACCAGTTGTTTATTTTTATCGGTCATAATGTTTTCTCCTATGAATGATGCGCGGCATCACTCATTATTGTTATCGTATGGGTGTTATTTTATGCTAAAAGCCATTATTTAGGCTGCGCTGCCTGTATCTGAGCTTTTATATGTGTCATAAATTCAGGCATATTGGCGACGCGATCGGCCTCTATTTTTTGGGCAATATCAGATTGACTCATGGTCTTATTCCATTCTTTCATACCGGGTATCTCTGCCAGCACGTCCCAGTCAAGTTGGGTTGAGGCGCAGCCAATGACGACGACGTTTACATAGTGCATATAGATGTCAGCCATCGTAAGCGCTTGACCCGCAATCCAAGGTGAAAACTGGCACAACTGGTTTAAAGCAGGAATCCCGCGGGCGAGCACTTGACGTACTTCTTGTTTGAGAGTGTCAGGAGCTTGTGTACCTGAAAATACATAAGGAATGAGGCGGCGGCTCGGTAATTCAAAATACAGCTCTGCTATTTTCATAATTTGACGAACAATCGCACGCTCAGTTGCTGACTCAGGATATAACGGTGTATCAGGGTAGGCCTCTTCGATAAAATCACAAATCACACTCGACTCTGATAGCGTTACGCCTTCCTCTGTTGTGATAGCGGGCACTTTACCCACAGGACTGACGGTCAATAACTTGTCGTTGTCAGTAAAGATAAGGTGTTCTTGAAAGGGTATTTCTTTGTATAACAGCGCATGTTTGACGATGTTGTAATAGTTGCTTGTGGGAAAACCATGCAAAGTGATCATAAATTATTATTCCATTAGGGATGTGAGTATTGTTTTTAGTTGTCATGTTTAAGCCACACCCATTATTACTGTTTTTCAGGGGGTGATATATAGGGCAAAACGCGAATCACTATTGCCTTTAAGACAATAATAAGGTCAAATTACGTAGTAATTGATACAGATATGTTGGAAAATTGACTGTTTATTGAATGGAGGTAGGTTTTGGATCAGCTACGAGCGATACGATATTTTAGTAAAGTGGTCGAGACAGGCAGCTTTAGCAAAGCGGCAAAGGTATTTGGTGTGCCGCCATCCTCATTATCAAGACGAGTGTCTGATTTGGAAAAGAGCTTGGGTGCGACACTACTAAAGCGTTCCACTCGGATTGTGAAGCTGACGGAGGTAGGGCAGGTTTATTATAATGATATGCAGCACATATTAAACCAGCTAGAGCAAAGCAAAGAAACGGTACGCAGTTATCAAACCACACCGATCGGACGTCTACGCATTAGCTCGATGGTGGGTTTTGGTGAAAAAATCTTGCTGCCGTTACTCGATGAGTTTAGTGCGTTGTATCCGCAAATCGTGCTCGATGTCAGTTTGAGTGATGAGCTGTCAACACTAGGGCGTGACGATGTCGATATTGCGATTCGTGGTGGCTACGCACCGAACGAGCGGGTGCTTGCAATAAGGCTCATGGACAATGAATTTATTCCAGTGGCGTCCTTAAGCTACTTGGAAAAATATGGCGTACCTGACCATGTCATGGCATTAAAGGCACATCGGGGACTTTATTTTAAAGCGCCATCAGGGCGAACCCCTTGGTTATGTTATGTGGATGAGCAATGGCATGATGTCTCAGGGTCTGTGGTCGCAATCTCAAACAACGGGCCGTGGTTGGCACAAAGAGCTTGTGCGGGCGACGGTATTTTAATGTCTACGCGCTGGGCGTTGGCGTCCTACCTTGAGTCGGGTGCGCTGCAAGAGCTGACGTTTGAGCATGAATTGTCCGTCACTCAGCATGCGGATATGGCGATTTATCTGCTGTATCAAAAACAGCGATATTTGGTACCCAAGGTAAAGGCGGCGGTGGATTTTTTGGTAGAAAGGATAAAAGAAAAGTAGCAGGTGTGAATGAGTAGCTTAAATAAAAATATGATAATTGATTTATATATGCTAAATATTTTGCTTGTCTAACCCGGAAGGGTAAGCGCTAAGATGATCTGGTTCTTAAAGAATAGGGTGTTATGACTATAACAGGGACAAGAAATAGTTTGCCCCTGTTATGTAAAGTTATGCGTCAGCGCCGCCTAGAATTTTGTCTAGTTGCATTTCTGTCAAAACACGATCTTGAACAGGTTGTTTCGCCGCGTTAATCTCATCAACACCCCAAACTAAGCCAACAGGTGTGCGTGTTGGGCGTTTACCAGCAGGCATGTCTGCTAGGGCCAAATAAGCATCTACGACCATTTGTGGATCAGGTGCTTGATCGCTCTGCATAAATTTACCGAACTCTTCGAACATAACGGCAGGGATATTTGCCAATTCGCCATAGCTGTCCAGTATGTCTGTACGTGATGGTTGTTGTCCTGATGCGCTTAAACCTGTTGGGAAGGGGCCTGGTTGTACAATGGCAACATCGATGCCAAATGATGCTACTTCGTAGCGCAAACCTTGAAGGTAGCCTTCCAAAGCATGTTTTGTCGCGGCATAAGTTGAGAAGTATGGTGCTGAAATTTGACCAACCATGGATGAGGTATTGATGATCAGGCCGGACTTAGCTTCACGCATAGTAGGCAAAACGGCCAGAATAGTACGCATAGCGCCATAGTAGTTGGTTTCCATCTGCTCGCGAGCTTGATCAATGCTAAAGGCTTCCGTAATGCCAAGGTACATTACGCCAGCATTGTTTAGCAAAACATCAATTTTTCCTGCTTTATCTAGTATGCTTGCAATGGCGGTCTTGACAGAATCGTCATTGGTGACATCCATATCAACAACATGGATGGAATCGCTATACGCTTCTAGTTCTGTTTTAACGATAGCGTTTTTCCCTTCTGGGCCACGCATGGTGGCGAACACCTGATAGCCTTTATCAGCAAAATCTTTTACTGACTTTTGGCCAAAGCCACTGCTGCTACCTGTGACAACTATGCTTTTCTTTGTATCGCTCATTTTTCTTTCCTATTCGGTTTGCTAATTAAATACCAGTCGGTATAATAAGCGTAAAAGAATAGCGTGTCAAATTAAAATACTAGGTGGTATTAAAATGAGTTTAGATTCAATTAAGGCTCCAAAGGGGCGACCAAAGACCCTAAATCGTGATCATGTTCTAGAAGTAGCAATGAATTCCTATTGGAAAGAGGGTATAGGTAATTTGTCTCTTAATGAAATTTGTAGGAGATGTGATATCTCGAAGCCAGGTCTTTATCGTGAGTTTTCGAACGAAGATGGGCTGATGAAAGCTGTCATTCTTAAATATCACCAAGAGGTGCTAAGTCCTGTTCAGCAGATGTTAAGCGGTGATGCTCCGTTTCGAGAGACGCTTGATAATCTAGTATTATTTGCCACTTCAGTAGATGATAGTGAAGGGGCTCCAAAGGGATGTTTGTTGATAAAAATATGTGAAGCGCAGATGCATTTAGGTGAAGCAACACGAGCACAAATTGATTTGATTCAAGATCAAGCACTAGCAGCTTACAAGCAGTGGGTAGAGCATGCAAAGGCCAAAGGCGAGTTTTCTGCAGACATGTCATCTGAATTTGCCGCGACTTATATCGATGCTCAGCTAAGTAATGCTTCATCGCAGCTCGCTCGTGGTGTAGACTCTGAAACGGTTAGGAAGCTACTGTTAGTCGCTTTTTCTATGCTGGGATGAATATGCCAGTCAGTTTATTATTTCTGCACAAATAAGGCGTTTGCTTATTTAGGTAAAAGAGCGCTGTGGTTCTCCGTTATCGATGCCGAATGGCCGGCTTTTTATCGGGCATTTTCACAATGGCTAGCGCCAGATAACTTTGATGAGGTCGGCAAGCAGCGAGCCCGACTGAGCGAGTTAATTCAAAAAGCTCTTCGACAACAGCTGTAAAGAGCGGCATCCATATACAGCCAAGACCACCTAACAAATGACTGCAGTGCGAATGCTGCAAATTGAGATTTTTTTCACGTCATAATTTCTGGTTTTTCAGCATAAACTGACAATCACTCAGAATAATGACGTGGCCGTCTATTTACTATATCAAAAATAGCGCTATTTGGTACCCAAGGTAAAGGCAGCGGTAGATTTTTTGGTAGAAAGGATAAAAGTTGGTAATGAGGTCTAAAGAACGCAATACCATAGACCTCTCTTCTAAAACTATTATTCGGTTTTTTTAGAGGATTGATAATGCTGGTAGTGTCTTTGGATGTCTATATACTCAGCAATACGCTTCGCATCATGCCACACACCCCAAATAAAGCTAGAGCCTTTGCCCGACAAGTACGGCAACCCGACAAAATAAATACCCGGCACGCTAGTGACACCTTTGTTATGTATTGGTGCGCCATTGTCTGCAAAAATATCAAAATCGAGCCAGTGGTAATCATAGCCAAAGCCAGATGCCCAGATAATACTGGTGATATTATCTTTTTCAAAATCGAGCGCTTCGATAGGCGTTGTCATACACTCAGGCATTTCCATCAACACTTTTGCTTCAGGCTCTTTTGGCAAATCTAGACCATTATTTTCAATGTATCTGTCCATTTCTTCAAGATTGTCTAAATAGCTTTGTTCGGCACTGACGATGTTATTAACCAAATCATCGTTAAACGATACGGTATTGTTAGTAAATGCCTTGGTCATGCCAACTAGGGTGATACCCTCATGACCCATTTTTCTAAAATCAACACTTTGTCCGCCATTCATACCGCTCACTGCAAAACCCTTAATCGGTCGTTGCGGCGGCGTGGTCTCATGCCATGTGCCCAAAACACCCAGCCACCACACGTTGTCTCTGTCTCTGTATTTGCGCGGCGGACGCTCATGCGGGCCAACGGATAAGTATACCTTTTTACCTACACTGTTTAGCTCTGAGGCGATTTGCACTCCTGATGAGCCAGCACCGACGATCAGTACCGCACCCTCAGGCAGCTGCTCGGGATTTTTATAGTGATCCGAGTGTATTTGGTACAGGCTGGTGTCTTGTGGGGCAATTTTAGGAATAAGGGGTTTTTGAAACGGTCCTGTGGCGACTACGATATTATTGGCAAAAAGTGTGCCTTGACTGGTGGTGACGCTAAAGCCTTTTTTGTTCTTATTTTTGACGATGTTTTGTACTTCTACGCCCGTCTCAATCGGCGCCTCAATCATCTTGGCATAATTTTCAAAATACTCAGCGACTTCGCCGTGCGGCACAAAACTGTCTGGATCATTAGGGAAGTCCATATTTGGAAATTTATCATGCCAGCAAGGTCCGTTCGCGACCAATGAATCCCATCGACGCGTGCGCCACGCTTCGGCAATTCTATTTTTTTCTAAGACGACATGCTCAATACCGAGATGGCCCAAATGCTCACTCATCGCAATACCTGCCTGACCTGAACCCACAACCAGTGTGTCTACACTTTTATTATCGATTGACATATGACCATTCTCTCTGCATAAAAATTAATATTTTGAATCATTACTTTTTGAAGATATGACTCTCTATAAAGGTCACATCCACCCAAATCATATTAATTTTTCTGTATTTAAAATGACAATCGTATGTCCTGAATAGCTACCTCAAAAAAACCGAATCACTCTGATATGGCTGAGCCTAATCACTGGAAAGGAAATCTTAATTTGCCTTGAATTTGATTTGCGACATACTGTTTATAAGGCGATAGCACATCTTTTAACCATTACATACTGTCCATCTTCTTGAAGAATTGAGACTGATAAGAGGTCAACCATAACATCTATGAAACATACCCGTATTCGAACCTTTAATACCCAAGAAACTTACCCCGAGCAAAATATCGACAACGACTTGTGCCAAGCGGTCGTCGCAAAAGGCAGTATTGTGTTTTTGCGTGGGCAAATCGGCCAAGACCTAGATACGAGTGAGAGCGTGTGTGTGGGTGATGTCAAAGGCCAAACCGAGCAAGCAATGCACAACATCAGTATGCTGCTCAACGAGGCAGGCGGCGAGCTTGCGGACATCTGCAAAATCACCATTTATATCATAGACCCTAGATACCGCGAAGACGTTTATCGGGTGGTTGGGCGCTGGCTAAAAGGCGTACATCCTGTATCGACAGGCATTGTGGTCTCTGCGCTGGCACGTCCTGAATGGCTGGTAGAAATTGACGCGACTGCTGTGATTTAAAACCATAATTATATTAAGGATATATGATGACATTTTCTATTATTGCGCGATGTGAAAAAACAGGGCAGTTGGGTGCGGCAATCAGTTCCTCATCACCAGCAGTAGCATCTAGATGTATTCGTGCTAAAGCAGGCGTTGGCGTAGTCGCCAGTCAAAACATCACTGACCCCAACTTATCGCAAATACTGATTGAAATGATGCAATACAACCTAGCCCCGATCGATGCCGGTCATGAGCTGGTCAAAAGCACTGAGTTTATTCAGTATCGGCAGCTGATGGCACTCAGTGCGACCGATGCACCTTTTGTATTTAGCGGTGAGCATACCTTGGGGACGTTTGCGACTGCGCAAGGTAAACGTGCTGCCTGTGCTGGTAATATGCTATCTAGCACTGCTGTTCCTGAAAAGATGCTCATGACTTTTGAGCAAAGCGAAGGCTCTCTTGCCAGCAGATTGCTTGAAAGCTTAGTATCGGGTTATCACGCGGGCGGTGAAGAAGGGGACGTACACTCTGCAGGCTTGCTGGTGGTAGACAAGGCCACGTGGCCGATTGTCGATCTACGAGTAGATTGGTCAGATACGCCCATAGAAGACTTGCAGCAATTGTGGGATATCTATGAGCCGCAATTAGACGATTATATCGTCCGCGCACTAAACCCCACTATTTCACCGAGCTATGGCGTGCCTGGAGACTTATAAACTGCTATTTAATAAAAGGATCTATCGTGTTAAGTCGAATTACGTTACGCCAGATGGAATATTTCGTCACCACAGCAGATAGTGGCAGCATCATTATCGCGTCTGAAAAAATCCATATTTCATCGCCATCGATATCGGCCGCGATTGCGCATATGGAAGAAGAGCTTCATGTTCAACTATTCATTCGCCAACATGCTAAAGGTTTATTGTTGACCGAGATAGGCGAACAAGTCAAAGACGCCTGTAAAGTGATTTTGGCACAATCCTCTGATCTGTATTCAATGTCGGCTGACTTCACAGGCATTATGCGCGGCAAAATCAAAGTTGGCTGTTTTTCAGCCTTTGCCCCTTTCATTTATGCTGAAATTATTCACGGCTTTGCAAGCTTGCATAAGCAAATCGATCTAGAAGCCGTGATCGACGATCATCATAATTTGCTACAGGAGCTCACAAAAAACACCTTAGATCTGGCCTTACTGTATGACTTACATATCGATGAGAACATCATCAATTTCACGCCGCTGGCTGACTTACCGCCGTACGTTTTATTATCTGAGACGCACCCACTGGCCAAACACAAGGCGGTGACATTAGAAGAGCTGGCCGAATATCCAATGATCCTGCTCGATATGCCCTACAGTAATGACTACTTCCTGTCTTTATTTCGCAAAAGCAACCTCAAGCCCAACATTATCGATACCTGTAAATATGTCGATGTGATCCGCTCGATGGTGGGTAACAACATTGGCTACACCATCTTAAATGTTCGACCAAAGAGCAACTTATCTAACGATGGTAAAAAGTTGGTCATGGTTAGAATATCTGGTGATATGAGGCCAATGAAAATCGGCATTGCTACGCCCAAAAACGCCACACTGACCAATGTTCAACAGGCCTTTTCAAGTCGTTGCCAAGCCTTTATCTCCAATCAGTACATTCCCGGCATGAGCGTTTCATACTTTTCTGAAGCACACATCAAGAACCAAAAAGAATAAGGACAGCGGATGCCACACCACCCAGAATGCCTAGCCGTGTTAGAGCAGCTCATCTCGTTTGACACCACCTCTTATAAGAGCAACCTACCGCTGATTGACTACGTCAAACACTATCTAGACCATGACAATATCAACATCACTACCAACTATAACGACGCACAGAACAAAGCCAACCTGTTTATCAGTACAGGTCCTAAAGACAGCGCTGGCGTGCTGTTATCTGGTCATACCGATGTGGTGCCTGTCGAAGGTCAAGACTGGGACACCAACCCGTTTACCGCTGTCATAAAAAATGATCATGTGTATGGTCGCGGCAGCGCCGATATGAAAGGCTTTATTGCCTGTGCGCTGGTCATGATGAAAAAAGCTGCGGACATGCCCTTAACTTATCCTCTGCATCTGTGCCTATCCTATGACGAAGAGATTGGCTGCGTGGGGGTTAGGCACATCCTAACGCAATTGAGCAGCTTAATTGTCCCGCCTAGAGTGGTGATTATAGGTGAGCCGACCTTGATGGATGTGGCTACCAGTCATAAGGGTAAAGCTGTGTTTCAAGTGCAGTTTTATGGCACCGAAGGACATTCTGCCCTTGCACCAAATTATACCAATGCTATTCACGCGGCAAGTAGCTTTGTACAAAGCTTGATTGACAGTCAGCAAGTGGTTGCCAAAGAAGGACATCTGGATACGGGGTATGACATTCCGTACTCGACCATTCATGTGGGCAAGATTAATGGCGGTACCGCGTTAAATGTCGTGCCCAATCTGTGTCAATTGGATTATGAAATTCGCAATGTCGCAGAAGACAGTATTGCCGCGATTCAAACACAGATCTTAAAGGATTTTGCGGCAAAAGACGCCAGCTATCGTTATGAGTTGCAAGACATCAATCGATACCCTGGACTCATGACCAACCAAGTACGGCCAGAATTAAAAAGTATTCAGGCGTTATTACCACAGTCCAACATCACCAAACTCTCCTTTGGCACAGAGGCAGGCTTGTTCCAACAATGTTTTGACTCTCCTATTTTGGTTTGTGGCCCAGGCTCTATCGAGGTTGCCCACAAACCCAATGAACATATTGCTATTAGTCAATTAAACGCTTGCAGTCACTTTTTAGACCAGCTAGTTGCGACGTTGTTATAGCTTCACTCCTTAACGAATTTTAGAGGACAGATCATGCAATTTGATTGGGCATATACTTTTAGCTTGCTAAAAGATACAAATTTTTGGCGAGCCACCTTAACCGTGATTGAACTTAGTGTATTGGTATGGATTTTGGGTATCGTCCTAGGTTTTGTGATGGCACTTGGCAAAAAATCTAAAATCAAACCTGTCTCGTTATTAAGCAAAGCTTATATCTGGCTGTTTCGCAGCATTCCTTTGTTGGTGCTTCTCATTTTTATCTACAGTATGCCGCAGGTGTTTCCACAAACCAGCGTGATCCTGTCTTCGTCGTTTATGTCTGGTCTGATTGCATTGACCTTATGTGAGACCGCCTATATCGCTGAGATTCATCGCGGAGGCCTAAACTCAGTTCATCAAGCACAGATAGAGGCGGGTAAGGCGTTAGGTATCAAACCTATGGGTATTCAACGACTGATTGTGGTGCCACAGGCGCTAAGAATCGCCTTACCTACATTGAGCAACGAGTTCGTCGTTATCGTTAAGCTCACCTCACTGGTATCGGTCATTTCTCTGACAGAAATCCTACTGGTTGGACAGCGTTTGTATGCACAGAACTTCTTGGTGCTTGAAACCATGCTGGCGGTCGCGTTTTACTACATCCTGATTGTCACTGTTTTTGGCTTCTTGATTCAACGCTTTGAAAAGTTTATCGATATTACGCAACGCAAGCCCGGTATTTTGAAAGAAGGTGAATTGGTTGGTAATATCAGTAGCAATAAATCATTGAATAATTACAAAGAAATAAACCAAGAGCGCAAAGGCGACTACGCGATTGAAGCTATTAATATCCACAAATCCTATGGCGAGCATCATGTACTAAAAGGTATTGATCTTAACGTGAAATGGGGCGAGGTGGTGTCTATTATTGGCCCATCAGGCTCAGGAAAAACTACTTTTATTCGTACGTTAAATAGCTTGGAGACACTTAATAAAGGCACGGTTAATTTGATGGGTAATCCGTTTCTAAAAGACGCCATTTTGACCGATAAATCCAAGCCATTTAGAGAGCAAATTATAAATATCGGTATGGTTTTTCAGAATTTTAATTTGTTCCCGCATAAGACTGTTTTAGAAAATATCATGCTGGCACCTCAGTATCATAAGGTGTATGACAAAGGCATCAATCAGCTGACCGCAATTGCGATGCTAGACAAAGTCGGTATGAAGGCCCATGCAAAAAAATACCCGCATCAGCTCTCAGGTGGTCAGCAGCAGCGGGTAGCGATTGCCCGTGCGCTCGCGATGGAACCTTCTATTATTTTGTTTGATGAACCAACGTCTGCCTTAGATCCTGAATTAGTAAGTGAAGTATTAAAAGTAATGGAACAGCTTGCCAAAGAAGGCTTGACCATGATTATTGTCACCCACGAGATGAGCTTCGCATTTGATATTTCCGACCGTGTTATCTTTATGGAAGGGGGTCATATTGTTGAGCAAGGATCACCTGAAGCACTTAGAAACAGCTCAAATGAACGCTTCAATCAATTTGTACAAAATATCAATTAATATAAAGTATTTTTCGTACTGCCAACTATCACAGTCAATAAAAGCCCTTATATCTATGGATATAAGGGCTTTTTCTGTAGCGTTGTATTCTTTATATCAGATAAGTATGGAAAAGCGGACAAAAATACAAAGATTTTTTAAAAATCTACTCAATAAAATCAGGCTCTTGTATCAGTAGCAACCTTTTTATTTCTTCTAAATGCGCTTCGCTAAAGTCCTCAATAGACTCCCAGTCCTGAGCTGTCTTTTCTGCGACGTCATCGGGGATGAGGCGCAATGGCTGATTGGTCGCGTAAGCGGTTGTGAGCACTTGGCAGGCGCGCTCAATGGTGTACATGTCATCAAATGCCACACCGATGCTGTGCGAGCCGATAAGCACCCCGTGATTGCCCATCATCAGACGACTATGCTCGCCTAATAAGCTGGCGAGTCGTTTGCCTTCCGCATTGCTGTCAGCCATGCCTTGATAGCAATCATCGTAGCTCACACGATTAAAATAACGCGCTGTGTTTTGATCAATTGCTTTAATGGTCGGATCTTTTAACGTTGAGATGGTAGTGGTATAAATCGGATGCAAATGCAGCACGCATTTGATATCTGGCCTTAATAGATGGATTTGACTGTGTATAGCCCACGCGGTTGGGTCAATTTTTGCCAATAATTCATCATCAGGATTGTTTGTATCTAACAAGATTAAATCACTGGCTTTGATGGTCGAAAAGTGTTGCCATTTTGGATTGATTAAAAATTGACTACCATCTTCAGATAGGGATGCACTGAAATGGTTGGCGACCGCCTCATGCATATTCAGGCGTGCAAACCAACGAAAACAAGCGGCAAGGTCAATGCGTGCCTGCGCTTCACTTTTAAGATTATTGACTCTTAGATTTACTCATAAATCACCTCTGTATGTAAAATTATTACTATACAGAGTGCATTGAAAACAAAGCGATTTTTTTAAATAGGATTTGCAGTAGTAGTGGGTAGGTTTTTCAAAATTGCTTTTAATAGGTCGTCTTTAGTATAACTGAGTTAAGCGATAAAGAGGTTATCAACACCTTGAGTACGGTTGTTTAAATTCATTAACCCACTAGGAATGACTACGATGAAGCCATTAAAAATGATATTACTTTCTGCCGCTGCAGGCTTAGTATTAAATGCCTGTTCGAGTGAAGCACCTGTCAGCAGTCAAGAAAGCAGCGCTGCTAATACTGAGAGCACAGGTGCTGATAAACGAGTACTCGCCATAGGCTCTGATATGACCTTTCCGCCTTATGAGTATCTGGATGAGCAGGGCAATCCGGGCGGGGTAGATGTGCAGATTATGGCCAAAGTAGCGGAGCTTAATGGTGAGATTACACCCAAATGGGAGGATACCAGATGGGCAAATCTCATTCCTGGTCTAAAAGGGGACAAGTTTGATGTGCTGTATTCGTCAATGTATATCACTAAAGATC
Organism: uncultured Gammaproteobacteria bacterium; assembly: GCA_963744895.1. GTDB lineage: Bacteria > Pseudomonadota > Gammaproteobacteria > Pseudomonadales > Moraxellaceae > Psychrobacter. Next base: position 64,064 of record CAVUUW010000002.1, on the reverse strand, counting down.
GCTTAGCGCAGATTGATATGATTCCTTATTACAAGACCGACATCTCACTACTGGTGCGTGGTGATTCAGACCTTACACCTCAAGGGGCAGATGACTTATGTGGTCAAAAGGTTGGCGCGATGAAAGGCACAGAATTTGTCAATCAATTAGGAAAAATATCCACCAAATGTGTTGAGCAAAATCAAGGTGCTATCGAAATCCGTGAATACGAAACCTCACCGCAGACCTCTCAAGCATTGCTCTCTAGAGCTGTAGATATTCAATATGATGATGCTGCCGTCATGAAAGCCGCGGAAATGAAACTTGGCGATCGCGTCAAAATCACTTCAACACAAGAGCTGTATCCCATAGTCGGCGGGATTGGCGTGAAAAAAGGCGATACTGAAACTTATCAAATCATCTCGGACGGTATCGAACAAATGAAACAGTCTGGTGATTTAGAAAAACTACTGAGCGTCTACGGCCTGACTGTTCCAACTCAAGCAGATATCGATCAAATAATGAATTAATCGGATAAGCCGCGTAAGTAAAAAAGGAAGGAGTATTAAATGTTAACCAATGAACAAATTCAGCAGTATCACGATAGAGGTTATTTAGTAGTAGAAAACGCGATTGACTCTACTGATCTCACAGACCTTCTTGATCAAATAAATGTTTGGATAGATGAGAGTAAGGTACATACCGAAGCCTGGGGTTCAACATTAGATGGTAGAGCAAGGTTTGATATTGACCCAAAAGATCATAGTGCCAAAAATCCCTCTCTACGCCGTGTTACATCACCAACAGAAATATCTGAGTTCTTTGCCAATATGGCACTTAAATCCAATATGTCAGAAATGGCGAGTGACTTGATAGGCGGTAGTGGCACGTGTTTTCACCATAGCAAAATCAATGCCAAGTTGCCCAATACGTCGACTACCGTTAAATGGCACCAAGACTTCCCGTTTACGCCGCACACCAATGATGACATGCTCACGGCATTACTGATGATTGGTGAGGTCACGATGGAAAACGGACCGCTACTGGTGGTGCCCGGTAGTCACAAAGAAGATCTGTTTTCCCATTGGGAAAATGGGAAGTTTGTCGGTAAAGTAAGTGATGACATAGAAGCGAAAAAATGCCAACAGTTTGTACCCTGTATTGGTAAACCGGGTTCTATATGCTTTATGCATAGTAGGTTGCTACACTCATCAGGGCCGAACAAAAGCGACTTGCCCAGATACTTATTCATCTCCGTATACAAGGCAGAAGATGCACATGCGCTATCACCAAACCCGTTACCCAGTAAGCATGAGGGCGCTTTGGTAAAAGGTGCGATAAGTGGCAATGTTAGATTAACTCCCAACCTTGTACAGCTGCCAGAAATACCTAAGGGTGCATCGTTTTTCACTCAGCAAGAAATGGCAACGATGGGTTAGTCTGATTTTAGATTACACAATAAAAACTAGTTGGATTACTGTATAAATAGAAGGCTAGAGGCTAGGCTTTATAGAGAGCATAACTTCTAGGGCTTAGCCTCTTATCGAATAGCTTTGATTGTTTAATTCCTCTAGTCCAAATGCTAGGTACTAGTTTGTTATTCCATTGCACATTACCGTTAATAAAAAACGTCTTACTTATCAGTAAACGCTTTTGTAATGATGTTTGCACATTGTTCAGGTGCTTCCATTGGCAGCAGATGTCCATTATCAGACAGCTCAATGAGTCGTTCGCTAGGTATAAGGTTCTGCCAAGTTTTACGAACTTTATCGCTAATAAACATAGAAGGTTTACCAACGATAATGGTGTAGGGGACATCGATAGCATTCAACCTTTTTAAGGCGTCATTGACAAAGGGGGTATCAAAGTAGCTTGCCAACTCTTGCTCAGGGGTAAACAGCAAGTTGTATTGTCCTTGCTTATTTTCGACAAGACTATTTTTTGCAAAGATATAAAGGTTATTGTCATCAATACGCTTAAAAGCACGATGCGCCCGTAGATAGTCATAGTAAGATTGAACACTTTCCCAAGCTGCTTGCTTAGCTTGCGTACTTTTGAAGGGTTCTCGACCTATTTTGAACCTACTAGGCAATATATCAATCATGAGTTTCTGCGATTTAGTAAGCGTAACAGGCTCTATTAAGTATAGCTGTGAAAATAGCTCTGGACGCTTGGCTGCCGCAATGGCGGTAGCAGTCGCGCCTTGAGAATGACCAATACCTACGACAGGCTTATCCTGTGTCCTCTCTAAAAAATCAATCAGCATATCAGCATCTTGCTCGCGAGTGAGCTTTTTGACGGATGGCAAATCGTACCAATAGCCACGCATGGCAAGACTGTTGATAGTAAACGACTCACTGAGCTTAGTTAGTAGCGGCAGATAGACACCAGCCGTAAAACCATTGCCGCCATAAAAATGCGCAGGAGACAACGGGGCGTTTTTATCGTTATTAACCAAAGCAGATAAGTCATAATAGCGGGCTTTTTTATCATCTAGAGTCATTGCCCGTTCGAATGCTTGCATAGTATTGGCCTTATTATTCGTTAACTATCAAAATTTTCATCAATGATCAGAAGCGTATTAAGTAAAAATCTATCATTATGCTCACTACTGCATATCAAATATCAAACAGGTGGTGGTGGCATGGGCGTATAGTTTGCCATCAGGCCCAACGATACGACCTTCAGCTGTTGCGGTTTGTCTCCCGACATGGATGATATTAGCCTCAGCACGTACGAGTGGAATGGCTTTAGTCAACGCTCGAATCATATTTACTTTAATCTCGAGCGTGGTATAGCCTTTGCCGGCGGGCAAGGTAGAATGAATAGCACAACCAACAGCAGAGTCAAGAATGGTACAAAACCAACCGCCATGTACGCTGCCCAATGGATTGTAATGTTGCTGACTGGGTCGACCTTGAAAGATGGCATTACCGTCTTCTATGTGGATAGGAATGAAATCGAGCGTTTCTCCAATCGGTGGTGAGGGCAACTCTCCCGAAAACATCGCATCAAAAAATGATTGTCCACTCATGCTGGCCAGTTGATTAGGCGAGGTTATCCCTACAGAGCCTAATGTAGCACGCACGCGCACATCATCAGCTTGCCAATTAGCTAGTATATTATTAACATCTGTTTTTGTAACATCCATTTTACAATCCTTGTGTATGGGTTTTTTATACATTCTATTTGGTGGGAGCGGCTTATGTGTGAAGCACAGATTTGTTGGCAAAGAAGTAATATAAGATAATATAGTTACTACTAAAAAGATAGTAACTAATAAAAACTCTTAAAAATATAGTTACCACGTATATTCTTAAGAGTTTTTTATTATTTCTAATAGAAGTGCTGGCAAGTGGCATAACATTTCAGGCTATCTATGCCAATATGCATGCATGATGATTGTAGCTGTTGGTGAGTATGTATCGTTAAAAGAATTCTTTAGAGCAAAAGAACGTGTGGGTGATTTAAAGGCGAGTTAAGCACGATTTTTTTTGCGAAATAACACGAGCACAAGTAATGGCTTATGAAAAAGAGTTGATTGTGCAAAAGAAGGATTGAAAAATCATCAAGAAATGATAACGCTTAAAATCTATAGGAAATGCTTATTTAAATTTTTTTTGGATGGCACGTTTACCAATCTCAACGCCAGTCACTTTGTCAATAACGACAGGTTGGATCTCTTTGCTTGTCTCAGAATCTACAAAAATAGCCCTTTTATCATAGTCTGAACAAGGTCTGTGAGTAAGACCCCACTCCCTTAACATGAATAGTATCGGTAGTATGTCTTGACCTGCCTCCGTTAATAGATACTCTTCGCGCGGCGGCTGTTTTGAATAGCGGTGTTTTGCCAATACGCCTTCTTCGACTAAAGTGGTTAAACGTTTGGTCAACACCGACGGTGCAATGCCTAGGCTGTTATGAAATTCATCAAATCGTGTCAGTCCCATATGAGCATCGCGTAATATCAGCAAGCACCAAGGATCGCCAAACACCGAAAGGTTGTGAGCGATAGGGCAAGCAATAAGGCTGGGGCGATCTAAAGACACTTTAGCCATAAATATCAACGTTAGTTTCTGATTTATAGATGATTATACCTTAAACGGTCATAACTTTAAGAATCGTATTAATGTGCTTGAATGGCTCATTATTTATGCTTAAGTGATACAGATCAAGCGTTACTCATTGTTCATGTATCACCAAGCATCATTCGTATGTCACAACGCTTGAGCAGTTGGTCTAAAAATTATTTCATTCACATCAACATTCTCTGGCTGACCAATCGCAAAGGCAACCATATCTGCATAACTAGAAGCAGGAATACCAACTTCACCCACATACTCTTGATTGGCACTTTGGACGTCTTTATCACTAATGTGATCAAGCAATTCAGTGTTGACAGCGCCAGGGCTAATCAATGTTGTACGGATATTATGTGGTGTCATTTCTTGTCTTAAACCATCTGTTAATGCACGAACGGCAAATTTGGTTGCTGAGTATACTGATGATGCAGGGAAAATCAGATGAGCGGCAACAGATGCTGTATTAATAATATGTCCAGCCTTTTGGTCGATCATATGTGGTAGGGCAGCCGCGATACCATACAGAACCCCTTTTATATTGACATCAATCATCTGATCCCACTCATCTACTTTGACGCTTTCAAACATAGATAAAGGCATGAGCCCAGCATTGTTGATCAGAACATCGATACGTCCATATGTATTAATCGCTGTATCTACTAAGTTTTTCACATCGTCTTTTTTGGTGACGTCAGTCGCCAAGGCCAAGGCTTCGCCGCCATTCTCTTTAATCTCTGCAACCAGTTTTTCGATGCGGTCAATGCGGCGAGCACCTAAAACGACTGTTGCACCCATAGAGGCAAGATGGCGAGCTGCTGCTTCGCCCATACCACTTGAGGCACCCGTAATGACGATAATTTTGTTTTCTACGCTATTGTTCATTTTAAATCCTTAATAGATGTTGTTTAAAAATTAGGGTGATTCATTTGTTAGGTGTCGTCTAACACACATTGTGAATCGTTCAAATTAACTATGTTGCTCAATATTATTGGCTTGCAGCCTCATATTGCTCATCGGTGACTTTCTCTTTCCAAGTAACACTTTCACCATCTTTTGACGCAGTAATAACAAGATGAGTCATCGCGGCATCAGGGGTAGCGCCATGCCAATGATCGATATCTGGTGGGCACCATACGCTTTCACCTTCGTGAAAATGAAGCACCTTACCATCGCGTGTACCTGTCACGGCCACGCCTTTGGTGACTATCATGTGCTGTCCTGCAGGATGGGTATGCCAAGCGGTTCGTGCACTGGGCTGAAAGGTGACGTATGCAGCGCTATAATTTGCAATGTCATTTTCAGGGAACACTACGTCGACGTTAACTTTACCAGTAAAAAGGTTGTCTGGGCCTTCAAAAGACTGAAGGTCTTTTGCACGATAAAGTTGCTGCCCTGTGTCGTTCTCGCCACTCATTGCCAATGATGTAGAGGTATTTTTCTTCATGAGCTTGTCTCCTTTTTTTGTTATAGAATTATCGCGAGATAAATATTGATCTTGCAATGCTGACTTATTCTCAAGCACTGTATTTAGAACTTGCTGAGCATTTTCAGCAATCTGTGTACCAAGGTGCTTTTCAATAACGCCGATAAACTCTTTAAGTTCACTGACGGATACATGGTTATTCATACTAATCTTGTAGTGAGAACTTAATTGGCTATTGACACCCTCCAAGCTTGCTAATGCAGCAATTGTGGCAATTTCTCTCTGCTTCCAACTTAAGGTGTCTCGTTCAAAAATATCTCCGAATAAATGAGCTTTTAGGTAGGTATCAATCTCGGGTGAGAATTCAAATAATGCACCTTTAACTTCTGTCCCGATTAGTTTGGCTTGATTATCTGTTCCGAATTCGAGACTGTTTCGGTCAGTCGGTAAAGGCTTTGAATCACGGCCTACAATGTCGGTAATACCCTTTTCTTTTCGTTCATCAAGTACCGCCATAAACGTAGAAAGACCATTTAAACTACGAGGAAAGCCCGCATAGGCATACATCTGAACCAGTACTTCTTTAATCTCGTTAATCGTTAGCCCACTCTCTAAACCTTCATTCAAACTTATCTTGAGTTTGCTTACGTCTCCGTTTGCTGTAAATGCTGCAATTGGGATGATGGCTTGATCTTTGGTATCTAGTTTGTCTGCTGCTGAGGTAGTAGTCATAAAAAAAATCGCCACTAAATTAATGATAATGTAAGAAAATTTTTTCGAAAAATGCCGCAACTTCGTCATTTCAAATCCTTTTTGGCTGCTTGATGCGATCCATTCATAGTCAGTTTTCGCGTTTTTATTTCCTATAATTTTTTCACTGTTTTTTTTGTATAAAAGTGACGTTCGTTGTCATTAGAATTTAAATATAGTCTAGCGCTTAAGAGATAGTCCTCGCTAACCTGATATTGTCTAAACATTGCCTAATCTTCCTTGCGTTATGGTTACTTTTAATATGGATAAAAATAGCAATGAAAAGGGAAGGGTATTCCTTCTTAAGCTATTGTTTTTAAATTAAAAATAATAATAAATTTTTTATTGCATAAACTGACAACATTTAGATTTGCCTAATATTTTTTTATTTTTCAAATGATGTAAAATGAGCGCGGTATAAAGGAACATTACTAATATCGTCAGTAGGATAATTATGAGCAGCTTACAAAGTAACACGATGGCCACAGAAAAACTGGCGCAGCAAATTGATAAATGGACAGCGAGTGGTGCTAATCAAGTTGAGACAGAGATTGATGGTCTTAGCCTGGTTCGATGGGCGTCTGTTACACCACCGACAAGCTATACCCATAACCCCAGTATTTGTTTGATCGCTCAAGGCAAAAAACGGGTTATTTTGGGTGAAGAAAGTTATGTTTATGATGCGAGTCACTTTCTGGTATCATCTGTGAATTTGCCCATTATTGCTAACATAATGGAAGCAACACATGAAAGCCCATATTTGGGCGTGGTTATGGAGCTAGACTTACAAGTGATATCAGAGCTGATTGCTGAGAGTGAGGATTTATTTAGCAATAATCAACAAACGCAAAAAGGAATTGCTGTAGGCCTGCTTTCTGAGTCGTTACTAGATGCTTTTATTAGGCTATTGGGTCTACTGAACGAACGCGATAATGTAAAAATTCTCGCGCCAATTATTCAGCGAGAGATTTTATATCGTCTTTTGACAACAGAGCAGGGCATCTTGCTCCATCAGATTGTAAAAGCGGAAAGTCGCAGCTATCAAATTTCAAAAGCAATTGAATGGCTCAAAAGCAATTTTTTTAAACCGTTTAGCGTCAATGAATTGTCGGCTCACAGTGGCATGAGTGTTTCAGCATTTTATACACACTTTCGTTTAGTGACTGCTATGACGCCTCTGCAATTTCAAAAAAAGCTGCGCCTGAATGAAGCCCGACGTCTGATGCTAACTGAAAGCCTTGATGCAACGGCGACAGCGTTCAAGGTAGGTTATGAGAGTCCGTCTCAGTTCAGTCGAGAGTATCGCCGTTTTTTTGGTGAGTCACCATTAAAAGACATCAAAACATTGCGCGAAACTGAACAGGGTTAGAAGACGAAAAGTGTCTTCATAAATTATTTTTCTTAGGTAGGACGCTGATGCTTTATAGCCTGAGTGAATATTATTTGAGCTTCAACGCATCAATGACGGCTCGTAGCGCAGGTGACACATTGTGATGCGGATAATATAAATGAAAGCCGCTAAAGGTATGACTGAACTCTCTCAATATATGAATAAGCTTACCGTTTTTTAGCTCATCTTTAATCATATCGATGGGCACATAACCTATACCCAGCCCTCGTTTTGCGGCATCAATCACTGAATAATCAGTCGAGAATACCCATTGTCCTTGCGTCTTTAATTTATATGGTTGACCATCCATCATAAAATCCCAGTGATACATACCGCCACCCATGAATCGATAGCCCAAGCAGTTGTGATTGTTCAACTCTACAGGTGTTTTGGGAAAGCCAAACTCAAGGAAATAGTCTGGCGAACCGACCACAGCAATCTCCTCGTCATAGTCGATACGCACCGATATCATACCTTCGGTGACCAAACTACCAAAGCGAACCCCTGCATCAAACTGTGTGCTGATAATATCTGACAAAGCAGTATCGCTGATCAACTCGAGTTCAATATCAGGATATAGCTGTTTGAATTTGGCCAGCTTTGGTAACAGCACTTTATCAATAGCATACTGACCAGCACTAATGCGTACCAACCCCGCAGGCGTTTCGCGCAGATGCTTGAGTCCATCCAACTTCTCATCTAATAAACTAAAACTCTGCTCAGCGGTCACAAACAATGCTTTGCCTGCATGTGTCAAAGACAAGCTACGTGTGGTTCTCGTGAATAACTGTAGACCTAAGCGCTGCTCTAATAACTTAATAGAGCGGCTCAGGGCGGATTGTGATATCCCAAGTTTGACCGCGGCCTTAGTAAAACTACTCTCTTGAGCAACCAATAAGAAAGCATGCAGCTCATTATAATTCTCTTGTTGTCGCATATTCATAACCTGAGTGAATAAATAAAAGTTAAAAAATGGGTATTATCACTAGAATCGTAGAAGTATAAGATAATCTCATGACTTTAAAGAATATATTATAAACAATTTTGTCGTGTTTATAACACGGCTATTTCTACTCACACATTATGAATAATCATCAGATATGTGATGATTTACTATCAAAAAGGACGACCAATGACCTTACCATCAATGATCAAAAAGCTTAGCTTGGGAATACTGCTCAGCTCAACCATCCTTGGAGCGAACCATATGGCACAAGCCGCCACATCTACCGTCCCACTCGTACAAAAATGGGATAAAACTTTTGCTAAAAGTGACAGCGTCACACATCAAAAAGTAACATTCAAAAACCGTTATGGCATCACGCTTGCCGCAGATCTTTATATACCAAAAGCCTATAACGGCAAAAAGCTAGCAGCATTAGCTGTTGGCGGTCCTTTTGGCGCTGTGAAAGAACAATCATCAGGCTTATATGCACAAAAGATGGCAGAACAGGGCTTTGTTGCTATTGCTTTTGACCCTTCGTATACGGGTGAAAGCAGCGGTACGCCTAGAAATGTCGCGTCACCAGATATCAATACGGAAGACTTTAGTGCAGCGATAGATTATTTAGGGTTGCGTCCTGAAGTCGATAGAAATCGTATTGGCGCTATTGGTATCTGTGGTTGGGGCGGAATGGGTTTGAATGCCGCTGCGATGGATACGCGAATCAAAGCGGTCGCCACGACCAGTATGTACGATATGAGTCGTGCGATGGGACATGGGGTAGGTGACGGTGATGATCGCTATGATGCCAGCGATCGTCAAGCAGTATTGAAACATCTCAATCAGCAACGATGGATAGACGCAGAGAAAGGGCAGCCTACGACAGCCAATCATGACCTCTATGTAGACGATAACGGCAAAGTGACCACGGCAGATCGTATTTTGCCCGAAACGTTAGATAGTAACCCAAACCCTGTGCAAAAAGAGTTTTTCGATTACTACCGCACGGATCGGGGTTTTCATAAAAATGCGGTGAACTCAAGCGGCGCATGGACGGCGACGACGCCTTTATCATTTATGAATATGCCACTGCTGAGCTATATTGACGAGATATCTCCGCGTCCTATCTTAATCATTGCTGGCGAGGATGCCCACTCGCTTTATTTTAGTAAAGATGCTTATCAAAAAGCCAAGCAACCAAAAGAACTGGTCATTTTACCAAATACGAACCATGTCGATTTATACGATCGTATGGATAAAATCCCTTTTGATAAATTAACAGACTTTTTTAATAAAAACTTGAAATGAAAAAAGAGGGTAGTGAGTTATAAAAACAACCGGCTACGTGATGGCCGGTTTTTCGTTTAGTTTAAAACCCATTTTTTAATAGATTCTCAATACAATATCGAGAGTGTGTATGCTGAACACCAAAGAAAAAGAAAAAAATATAGAACGGCCCGCCTATTGGAGTGGGGTTTTTGCCATGACATTGTGCGTTTTTGCATTAATTGCATCAGAGTTCATGCCTGTGAGTCTACTCACGCCGATTGCAGTAGATCTCAGCATCAGTGAAGGGATGGTAGGTCAAGGTATTGCTATTTCAGGTGCTTTTGCGGTTATCACAAGTTTGACGATCTCTCGTGTAGCAGGCAATATGAATCGTAAAACACTATTGTTGCTTTTAACCGCCATTATGGCCATGTCAGGCGTCATTGTTGCACTGGCGCAAAACTATATGGTTTACATGATTGGCCGCGCTTTGCTTGGGGTGGTCATAGGCGGGTTTTGGTCAATGTCGGTAGCTATGGCCATGCGATTAGTGCCACCCTCAGATGTACCGCGCGCCATGGCTATTTTTAACAGTGGCAATGCATTAGCAATGGTCATTGCAGCACCTTTAGGCAGTTATCTTGGCTCTATTATTGGTTGGCGCGGTGCTTTTTTCTGTCTCGTTCCTGTTGCTATTGTAACCTTTATTTGGCAATGGATTAGTTTACCTTCCATGCAGATTGCCACACATCAAACAGATAAACATCCTACTATTTTAGGGTTGCTCCGTAATCCTATCGTCATGATTGGTATGTTAGCCGTCAGTTTGTTTTTTATGGGACAGTTCGCACTTTATACTTACGTTAGACCTTTTCTAGAAACCATTACCCAAGTTGATATTTCCACCTTGTCGCTTATTTTGCTTGGCATTGGCGTGATGGGGTTTATTGGTACGTGTATTATCAATATATTTTTGGATCGTCGTTTTTATACGACGCTAATTATGAGTCCTATTTTAATGGCAGTTATTGCATTGACTCTGATATTTTTTGGTACATCGACCATAGTTGTGGCTATATTACTTGGAATTTGGGGTCTTTTAGGGACAGGGCTACCTGTTGGTTGGTGGCGCTGGCTTGCTCAGACGTTGCCAGAAGATGCTGAAGCAGGCGGCGGCTTGATGGTCGCTGTGGTTCAGCTGGCCATTGCTTTGGGTTCTACACTGGGTGGTATTTTATTGGATCATAGCGGTTTTCAGGCAACGTTTATATTTAGCGCTGTTATTTTAGTGATTTCTGCGTTCTTAACATCGCGTTTGACCGCGCGGTAACTACTTTAGGGGAGTTTGACAGATGAATATGAACAACCGCATGATCATTATGATGGCTGTTGGTATCTTGCCAGCATTGAGTGCTTGTGCTGACGATCAAAATGCCACATCAAACTCGTCCATTGTGCATGAAAGTTTGACGCAAAAAACAAGCCCCAATAATGCAAAACAAACAATATCAGAAAAGGAGCAGGTGAATATGTGGATGACAATTAATGGACATCGTTTTGAAGTGATGGCTGAAGAGAACGCGACTGCGCATGCTTTTGCGGCACAATTACCCTTAACGTTAAGTATGCAGGATTTGCACAGTAATGAGAAGCACGCTCAGCTACCAAATCCACTGCCAACGAATGCCAGTCGCGCAAATACCATTCATAGTGGTGATGTCATGTTGTATGGCTCATCAACGTTAGTAGTATTTTATAAGAGTTTTCCTTCATCATATTCTTATACGCGTATTGGTAGAGTGAGCCAGCCTGACAAGTTAGCTGATGTACTGGGACAAGGTAATGTGCAAATTGAATTTAGTCGTGACGAACGCTAATCAATATCAATGTCCCACAACAAAAATTTAAACGTCCACTAGGTTAGTGCTCCGTATCTCCATAAGAAACATATGATGGCTGCTTGGTTTACTAGGCAGCGGTTATGGCGATTGAGAATGATACGTAGAATAAACCTTCAGTCATTATCTATTGGGTTTATGTTTATGTAAAACTTAATTCATATTAAATATTTTAAATAAAATAATAATATTCAATATGTTATGTATTATTTACTTAAATTTTATTTTTTATGATTCATGAACTTAATAGATATAGTAAGATTTGAGCGATATTCCACGTTTTCTTTAGTACTAGTTCATGAACTTAAATGAAATATAAACAAAGATGATTTAAGTTATATGGGAAGCCAGTTGCTGAGATACCTTGGCTTTATCGGGAAAAAATTTAATTGAGTTGGAAAGCGATGCCCGACAGGGCTAAATTATTATAAGATCGTTTCTTAAGTTCAGATGACGCATAAACAATCGTACTATACAAATATGTCATATCGAATCATGACTTTAGTCAGCAGTTGAGCTCTACTTGAGCAAAAAGAGCGATAATCTTACGTATAACCTCATTACCTTGTCTGAGCCCTTTTCATTCAAGATCAAACTCTTCAAAAAGCTGATCTTAGCTCTGAACTTGTGTCAATATAAAAATATTTTTATATTAAACTATAATCTTGAAATATACATTTTAAATACAATATAGAAATAAAATTAATGAGAAATAAAACAAAATGTCAATATTACAAGTTTCTGGTCTGGTTAATTTGCCGCTAGCAACATCAGAAAAAATCAAAGTTTTAGCTTTGAATGGTGGTGGTGCACGAGGTTTATATACCATAGCGGTACTTGCTCGACTCGAAGAAATTATTGAGGAAGAGTATCAACTTACCAATGTAAAAATCGGAGATTACTTTGACCTTATTACGGGTACATCAATCGGTGGCATCTTGGCACTAGGTTTGGCGAGTGGCAAGAGTGCACGGGAACTTCAAACAACTTTTCAAGAAAGTGCCCCTTCGATTTTTCCAAGATGGCGATTCCTTTTTCAAACTTTAATAAAAGTTTTATTGCCAGTCTACAAGAGTGAACCTCTGCATGATACGGTCAAAAGTATGATTGGGGATAGCCTTACATTTAAAGACTTACAACGGCGCGTGATGGTTCCGTCAGTGAATCTTTCAGAGGGATCTCCTCGCTTCTTTAAAACACCCCATGGTCAATACTTCTACAAAGATGCAAATGTGAAATTAATAGATGCAGCAATGGCTACTTCAGCTGCTCCAACTTACTTCAAACCGCATTTTATTAAAGAAGAAGGACATTATTTTGCCGATGGCGGCTTAGTTGCTAATAATCCAAGTTACATTGGTTTACGTGAAGTATTGATCGATATGAATTTAGATTTTCCTGAAGCGACACTAAAAGACATAAGGATCTTAAATGTCGGAACATTGAATGAAAACTTTTGTATAGGACCTGAGACTTTACGTAAAAAGTGCGCTACGGGATATTTTGGTTTGTGGGGTTTAGGCAAACGCCTTGTAGCAAGTACTATGACAGCAAATCAAAGTATGCAGAAGCATATGCTGATCCGTGAGTTACGCCCCCTAGAGCTTCTAGGAAATTACGTAGAGATAGATCGCATTATTCCAAATGAAGCATCAGGTGACATTGTTTTAGATAATGCTTCTGAAAGCGTTCTTAAAACAATTAAAGGCTGGGGTAAAAATGATGCTGATCAGAGTTTCGCCCAGAAAAAAGAGCTACGTGATTTCTTTACAACACAATCAAAACCGTTCATTAAATCTAATAATAATGGGAGTGCAGCATGAATTGGAATTTTCATAATTACTACATCAACCGCGAATCAGGTTTGCTGGGTCGAATCATTCTTTCGGATAGTGAAAAAGAATCGCTTAAAGATTTGCGTCAAATTGTTCGTGTACGTATACGAGATACATTTGATGAAGCAAAACAGCTAATGGAATTATCGAAAGACTATTTCTCAGCTGAGTCATTGCTTACGAAGTTTGTAGATACTAAATTCAAGTATCTGAAACCAGAAGACCAAAAAGTATTAGCTGAATTGATGATAGAGCTGAGCGATAGCCTTAAAGAAGAATTCTTGAAGATTAATCCTCGTTTTTGGACTCAAGGTAGTTTCGCGTATAATACGCTAAACCGTCCATACAAAACGCCACCTCAAGAAATGGATATTGATGACGGGGCTTATCTTCCAATGAAGTTTTTTGAAGATAAACCAGCTATTGGCCATCAGCTCTTATTACTATTGGTTGATGCTTCACTTTATTCATTAGCAGCTGAACGACATGGTTGGTTATTTGAACCTAAAGAAATGTGCGGTCGAATAAAAATTTCTGCTCGTAACGTTCATATTGATGTACCCATGTATGCTATTCCGCAAGATAAATTTCTAGAAAAAGAGGAGCTTTTAGAAAAGGCAGAAAGTTTACGAGCTTCTATGGAAGCATATGATGGCATGTCCATGGCTGACCATGCTCTGTATGATCAACTAGATGCTGATTACGTCAATTTAGCTGTCCGTATCGCTGATCAAAAGTGGATCAAAAGTGATCCGAAAGATGTGCATCTATGGTTCCAAGATGCTTGCCAACGTAATGGTCGACATTTGCGAAAAATCTGTCGGATCATCAAAGCCTGGCGTGACGCCACTGATTGGCAAGAGAGTAATGGCCCATCGTCCATTTCTTTGATGGCAGCAATTGTAGATATTGCTGACAGAACTAAATTGGATACTAAAGATTTCGGTTCAATAATGCTTACGGTCGCAAAAGAACTCCCAGTTGTTTTTAGCAACGGCGTAGAAAGCCCTGATTCAAACGACGAACGTCCATTATTCCCACACATCGGTGACCATGAGAAAAAGCATACAGAAACCATAACGAAGTTGGAAGAGCTGGCATCATCACTTGAATCAGCATATAACGCACAAACAAAACAAGAGGCCTTAAACACTCTGAACTCTAAGTATGGCAATCGTGTAACTAATAGTGATCTCATTGTGTCGCAAGCAGCTGCACCAGCTTACGAAAGTGCACCTATTAAAGCGGAATCATCTACGACCATTAGTAAATCGATGAAAAGCGCCTAATAATGTCTGAATTACATCAAACTATGCTGAGTTGTGGGTTTAAATACCTAGAAAATAGGCAACGTCGATCAATCAGTTTTTTTAGTAAAGTTTCTCCTACTCGTCCAATTTATGTTAAAGACTATGAGACAAGTGAGGGTGTTTTTAATGTTGCACTCGTATTTGGCGAGGACCCATATACGACATTACCACGAGCGCAAGTGCTTGAAAGACCCGAAAGAATCGAACACGTTCTATTACCTCATATCAATAGTAGTGGGTACCTGTGTTATGTAGAAGAAAAAGAAGCAGATTGGAATCCTAATAACTTGAACGCTTTGTATAGAGCCGTAGATGAACAGGTTCAAAGCACATTAAATACTGCCATCAACTCCTTACAAAATGGACAAGTAGATCAAGCTGAATTTGAGGGTGAGTTCGTTTCATATTGGAAGCCCGAACATATAGTATATGTCCTTACAGACTATAAATCCTTGCATAATCGCAATACTTATCTAACCAATAATACATATGCTAATGGACGCAGTGAGCTAGAATTAACCATACATGGCGAACTTGATGAAGACATTTATCAAAACTGGTTAAGCAAAAGAGAACTGTCACAAAAGAGTTTGCAAAAGCTAAATTCATTCATATTAAAAATCCGACCTACTCGATTATCAGGTTTACAATGGCCACCACAGGATGCCGCACAGCTATTTAAATGGCTCTCTCAAGTTGATCACAATGCTAAAGCAAACTTGGTTCGATATTTTGTAGAAAATCCATCTAAACAACATTTAATCTTCCTGGACATTCATAAGCAAGATATGTTTGGGGTGGTCTTAGATTTGAATCTGAAAGCAGTACAATTTACCTCATATGCGAACTATAAAAAAGCAGGAAAATCAGGTCGAAAGCTCAACTTTAAACAGGCCAGTTCTGTTCTTACGGGTAAACATGCCTTTTTAAAATTTAAAAGAGTCTCATTTGAGAAAGCAGATAAAGAGACAATTCTAACAAGAAATCGCTCTAAACCTGAAATTGGTGATCTGAGATCAAAAAGAATCGCTTTGATCGGCTGTGGCACAGTTGGAGGCTATGCGGCTGAGCTATTGATACGAGCTGGTGCAGGTATGGGGGAGAAAGTCTTTGATCTATATGATGGAGACGAATTTGAACCTGAAAATTTTAGTCGCCATACTTTATCAAGTAGTGATTTTGGAAAAAACAAAGCTGTTGCAATGAAAGAAAGACTTGATAAGTCTACGCACCTAATAACAAATATTCGAGCTCATGCACGAAAATTCGAATTCTTACCAAGTAAGCTGACTCCCTATGACATCATTATTGATGCGACAGGTCGCGCACCAATTTCAAAACGTCTAGCTTATTTATTACGTCAATTAGGCGGAGCTAGAAAGCCAATCGTTGTTCATGCTTTCAATGATGGCAACGGTGTTGCATCAAAAGTATTCATAGATAGCTTGGACGGCTGTTACAACTGTCTATGCGGAGATAAAAGATTCTATGATAATGGAAACGATAAGCGCTTCGAGAATCTTATTGGACTACCAGAAAAAAAAGTCTCATGTGGTCATACATACACACCGTATGATGCAGCTGTGAGTATTGTGACAGCAGCTTTAATTCAGGAAGCAGTTTTATCGACTTTGGAGCATAAAAGAGATTGGAATTATAAAGAACATATCTTCATGGGCAGTCGAAGTAGAAGAACGACTTGGGTTAAAAAACAAGCCTTTTGTGACATCTGCAATGGTCGATAAGGAACTTGTATTCCAAGCTCAAGATGAATCATTAGTTGTGATCTCCATTGGTGTTGCTAATATATTAATCTCATATCGTCAATTAAGCGACTCTAGCTCTGAGAGTGCTGGTGTTCTGATTGGTGAACGTAGAGGCGTCCACATTGTTATTAAAACGGTATCTGAGCCTAGTCCATCGGATATAAGGAGACGGTTCATGGTGGATCGTGTGAGTAAGCATCACCAGAAGGCGGTTGATGACGCTTTTAAAAAGAATAATGGTGAGTGGCAATACTTAGGTGAGTGGCACACACATCCAGAAGATGTACCAAGACCATCGATGACAGACTATAGTAGTTGGCACAAAAACCTAAAATCATCAGACCCGTTAATCTTGATTATTGCAGGTCGGAGAGATTTTTGGGTAGGTAAGAAAATTCAAGGAAATATCGAAGTTTTGAAGAAAGTCTAGTGGTTCTATAATTGTATTTTTCAAATATATTAAGTTTGTGAACTTTCACTAAAGTTAGTAAAAGTTTAAAACTATATAATTCACATGTTAGAAAATTTGAAACTAGTTATAAAGTAAGATTTAATAGCCTTGAGTTTGACAATATTTTCTAAAAGCCACACCATTACATAACTCTAACTTAAGAATGTTTTCAAATTGATTAAAACCAAATGTATTTTGATTAAATGAAATAGAAGCCCGAGCACTATTAAGAGCATTATTGAGACTTTGTGTAGTAAGTGAGCCTTGAATGGAATTATCAAATTCAGAAATAATTTTATAGGATTCATTTTTGAATCTTTTCAGAAGATGAAGGTTCCTGTAATGATTTTTAATAACATCAAATAAATATGATGGTATCAAATTGTCTGAGTTATCTAAGTAAAAATCAATATTAAAAGTATTATTAATATAGTCAACATTTACAAATAAAAACTGTTCTGTTGGTAAATGATGAAGATACGGATTCAAAAATTCAAAAATACCATCTGTCATCCATTTTGTCGATTTATAACTATTACATTGAGAACATGCAGGAAAAAGATTCTTGGGGTGAACTACAAATTCAGGATAACTCTCTTTAGGTATAATATGGTCTAATGTGTTAATACTGCTTATAGTGCAATATTGACAAGTATGAACTTCGTGATCATTAGGTCGTGAAATAATTTTATTCTTTAATTTGGTAAATGGTTTGCTATTATAATTATACAGATTAAGCACATCAGATTTTTGATCCGCGGTAAATCTTACACTTGCTGTGACTGTATGCAATTCATTTTTTAAAAAGGCAGCATCATATGATTGATATGCTGGCAACATCATTTTAGATAAAGCTATAACTCTATCTTTATAAAATGGAGGAATTTCATCTTTCCTTTTATTCTTTGATGAAACTACTTCGCTAAGAAATTCCGTACTGGAATTTTGGAATGGATTTAGATTAATCATAATTAATTTGACACCATACTATTTAATAGTACAGTAAGATTTAAGCTCAAAGGAATATTCTCCGATTTTATCAAATCTATAATTTCATTATACTTATAACCTTTATTTATTAATATTTTTAATTCATTTTTAAATTGGGAATCCGTATCTCTTGCTCCAAAAATATCATCTGTAATTTTAGTTAAATTCTCACCAAAAGTTTCAATAGAAGGGTGCTTTGCACTTAGGACGTCATTTTCATTTCTTACAACATAAACATTCTTGGACAGAATACCTTGTACGATGATTGGAGAGTGGGTTGCAATAATACAATAAGATTGAAATCTTTTTACTAATAAGTGAATACTATTAATCAATTGAGAAATAGCATTCGGATGCAAGTGTGTTTCTGGTTCATCAAATATAATTAATGAATCATATCGAATATTTGCTAATATTTCCGTCATAATAAAAACAAAAATTGACTGTCCAGAGCTGAATTTATCCAAAAATTTATTTATTTCAGTAATATTTAATTCAAATTCATACTCTAAATCATTCCATATTTTCCATTGATCAATTGTGTTCTTTGAAAAAAAATTTTCAAGAATTTCGCACCAATGATCAAACCTTTTACTTTGTTGAACTTTTATGATAGATTTAAAAAACCTTTCCTTTAAATCACTTTTGGTAAGTGTATGTTTCTCGCCATTTACTTCTTGTCTTAAACCGCAATATAAGTAATTAATTTTTGATGAGCTTTCTGGAATTTTAAAATCATCGAAAACACTATAAGAAACAGCAATTACTTTACTGAAAAGCGGTATTTTAGGAGTGAACGTATCTAATATATTATTAGCTAAATCTACAGGTAGTTTAGAGATTAATTGAGTTTTGCCGACACCATTCTCACCAATAAGGGCATAAATCCTATCAGGAAAGATAGAATCATTATTAAAATTAAAAGATATATTCAAAGTATCAGTATCTTTTAAATAGCTAGGTTTGTATAAGTATTCAAAAGAATAAAGATTACTTAAATCATAATCATCAATAATATAACGGGCTTGACGCATTAATTGCTCTTGACCATCAAATCTGATTAAACTATTTTTGAAATCCGAAGAGTTCTCAAAAGACTCGCTTATTTGTGGAAAAAAGGCAACATCATTAAAAGCTTTCAAGATAGTTAAATAATTGTTTCCGAAAAAATTCTTGATATTTTTATAGTAGTTAATTTGCTCTCCCAATGAACAGTATTCTTTTCCTAGCTTAGTAAACTCGTATGGTAAGCTCAGTGTTGTACTTCTGGAATCAATAGATATTATTTTCAACAATCCTAATGCCGTTTGTTGGCCTTCGTATTGAACTGATAATGTGAATTGGTTTTTACTTGAAAAATCATCCCATGGTGTCGGGTTAAGCAAAATATAAGAAGAATATTTTTTATTTAGTTTTTCTATTATATTAACATCTTTATCTTTATTAACAAAAATTGGGGTATGATTATCAATTATATCTTTGAATTGGTTTTCACTATCCAAAGCATCTAACTCAAATACTGAGATACCATGTTCATTAATACTTTTTAAGCGATATTCAAGTGAGTGGCTGTTAAGTATTGGATTTAGGGTGTAATAGAAAAATTTTACTTCTTCCTCTGTGTTATTGACAGTAGGGGATACAACTAAATCAAGAAGTTTAAAAAAGTTTTCATCAGAATTGGTGAAATCATATCTATCAAGTAATATTTCTTCCAGTGTCCAATCATTATTATTTATATAGTGCTGTTGAAAGTCGCGTCTAGCATCTGCGAATCTAGGGTCCGTAGATGGCTTAGTCCGTAAATTTAATATTGAGTCGAAAAAACTTAAAGAATCAATCTTATTGAATAATTTTTCCTCTTGTTGAGAAATAATTCTTAAAATTTCTAATTTTATATTTTTATCAAGCTTTAAATTTCTCATATTTCCCTAAATCTTTTTAGTTTAATTTCAAAAGGTTATTATTAAATAGTACATTAAATTTAAAAAATTATGCTAGCAATCCACTATCTAATTTTTCAATCATATTTCTTACAAACGAGTGATTACTAGCCAAAAGCTCATCCCACATATCAAGACAATACCCAAGAGTTTCATCATCGTCATCATTTTCTGCTTGATCATATAATTTCTGAATGACTCTCGTGATAGTGTCTGTATCTAAATCACGCATAAACTCTTGCGTTTCTAATTTTAGAGTTTTTTGAATTAAGATGATAATAGTTTTATTAAATTGAAATATGTTTATAGAGCTTTCTTCTATTGAACGTAAAACATTATAAATATTGTAGTTTGAGGATTTTGAATGAACGTATATTTCAAAAACCGCTCTAGCATATCTTTTCGACCAAAAATTTTGGTTGAAGAATCCGCTAATTTTTTTTAGGATTTCCTCATTTTCTAAATTAGCTAAGATTTCAAAAATCCATTTTATTTTTGAGTGGTCATATCCTTTGATATCACTACCTAAGAGTTGGTTAATCACAGAAGCATAGCCTAAAAGACTTTCTTGATTTCTAGAATCGAGACTTAGCTTTAACTCTTTTTCAAATAAATCACTGAATAACCACCTGGCAATGACTTGTTTGTGACCTTCTTTTCTAACGTCTTGGAATGAAGAAACCAGCATCGTTTGAACAAGATGGATGAATGGTTCTTTAAATTCGCTACTAAACGCATTATTGAAATAGTAGTAAGAGCCATTACTTAAAGTATTTCTAATATCTTTTTGACATAATTCTACAAATTTTTGAAAAGCATAGTCACGCTCATAATTGTACATAGGGAGTAATAAATCAGCAGTAGCCATTCGTACAGCAGCATGTTCATCGTTTAAAGCATTTTCTATAATATATTTGTGTGAAACAGCATATTCTTGATTATCCCAGAATTTATCGGCTAAACCTCTATATGCGCTACCTCTTGTACAATTAATTGTATTTCCAAATAAATCATGACTACTAATTTCATCTAACTGATCTGGATGGCCAACAGTATGGACGTCTAATGAATTTGGTAATGGGTTATCTGCAAGTTTAGCAATATCTTCCAGTAATTCTATGTACTTAGGTGATAATGACTTAACTCTTCCAGAAAGTAATCGTTGAAGTTCTCGTGGATAGCTTGTAGTTGAAAAATGATCGATAACTTGCTCTATTAACTCTATAGGACACGATACCCAGTGTTCTCTTAGATGTTCTGGAACCTGGTCAGTATTATTTTCGCTTAACCCTGAATACAACGCATGAATATAATCTCGATAAATGTGAGTGGGTAAGGTTAAAGAAAATTCTGCAAACCGTCTAGGTTCAGCGATTACAGCACTTTTAAAACTATTGGAAAATTGGCGAATACTTGCTTCTGTACCATCTTTTCTGAACTTTTTTTCACTGAACTTGCTTGGATCACTAGTTATGAGCCTTCTCCAAGCTTGGTTAGATAATCCAGATTTATTTTTTATCGGTGACTTGACTGATCTCACAGTACAATCAAATTTATGGCAAAAATCATCATCAGTACATTTTTTAAATTTACGATTGAGTACACTAATTAGTTGTTCAGATTCATTAGAAATACGTGAGGCATCCAATTTAGGTAGTAAATAGTATTGAGTTATTCCCCAATAAGGAATGTAGTAATTTTTACGAGTAGCTTCTAAGCGCCATTCAATTTCATCTAACCCATAGTCAGAAGGTGAGTAGTAAATTGTACTTTGAAGTCGTTTAAAATTATCTAGGCTACAATGTGTTGAAAATTTTTCAATGAGTTTGCCTGTCAACTTCCAAACTGGTTCTTCATAATCATTTCCTAATTTGAGATTAGGATTTGGATTATCTAATAACCATTCTATAACTTCATCAGCATAGATGATATCAAGATTTAGAAGCGCATTCGCAAATATACGATCAAATATTGGATTTTGATTTTTTTTAAAGGCGTTTAATAATTGAAAAAGCTCAGTTGATTGTAAAGCTGTATTTTGAGAGGCCTTCAAGACAAGGGGAAATAAGGCTTTATAGATAAAATTTTCAAAAGGTGTTCTTGTACCATAC
The DNA here is from genome assembly GCA_963744895.1 of uncultured Gammaproteobacteria bacterium. Classification (GTDB taxonomy): domain Bacteria; phylum Pseudomonadota; class Gammaproteobacteria; order Pseudomonadales; family Moraxellaceae; genus Psychrobacter. The sequence continues at coordinate 41,924 of CAVUUW010000002.1, read as the reverse complement.
TCATTAGACCATTTGTAAGTATCAAAATTTTCATCAATAGACTTACCAAAATACTGATCTAAAAAAGGTAAAAAGACCTTTAGAACATCTTGTGAATGGCTTTCAGCAAGCTTTGCAACACACTCTGTGTCGTACTCAGACCATTCTGCTCTTGAATTTAATCTTATGGTTAATTCTTCATTACACATGATTTCTAATAAACGCAAAGCTCTTAATGGATGTTCTTTGATTAAACTATCCCAGAAAATATAGTGAACGCTTGTTCCCAACTGAATAAGTTCCATACGGAGATTGAATGATTCCTCCGAATCATCACTCATCTTCAAACATAGACAGTCATATATTTTTTGATTCCATTCTTCTGATTGATTTATAAATCTAGATAACTCATCCATCAATAAGCCTGGAGATTTGTCAGAAATTGATCTTAAAAGTTCAAGAGCTTGAGATTGTTGTTCTGCATCAGCGTCTAACCAATGACTTAGATGCTGACTTTCCGATAGATATTGAACAAGAGCAGGAGATCCACTACAACTTAATTTGATAAACCACGGAAACAATTCATAGTCTTTAATAATTTTATTTATAAGATTTTTAAGAGGGACTTTAAAGTTTTCTATATGCCGTAATGTACTAAAGACCAATGATTTTAAGTGAAAACGAATCTCAGAATGAAATAGAACTGCCCCAACACACTGACAGAAAGATCTTTCATCTACTTCATATAACATTGCTAGCGCATATCTGAGACGCTCTCGTTTTAATAGAGTTTGTTGACTTCTTGAACCTAATTCATTTAAGAAATCTTCAGATGAACTAAGACCTAGCGAGTATAAATTTTTTCCTATTGCATAGTCATAGATAGCTTGATGTCTAAAACTAACTCCTCTGTTTTGCTCAGAAAGCAATCCAACAGAAATCATAGCTTTCTTAATTTCTGATGAACCATTTGATAATTGAGTTGATGAAACACTTAATTTGTTAGCTTGATTCATCAAACTTATAATTTCATTGAAGAGATTTTCGCTATCTGCTTTGAAAATACCGTGATTATCAGTGAGCTGTTTAAATCTATCATCGATGAAAAATTTGATTAAATCTAATTTGGTTGTAAATTTAGGAGCGCATCCTAAATCATTGGCTAGATCTATGTAAATACCTAACCATAAAGGGATTTTTAAAATATTTTTTTGCTCATTGCTTAACTGATCATAGTCTTCAAATTGGCTAATATATGGCTTAATCTGATCGGATTCAAAGAGTTTTAGTTCTATCTGTTTGACATCATTGTCGAGTTCAGTGATCCAATTTTTTAGACGCACATCATCTTCTAGCTCAAAGTTTCTTGTCGCCATAATAATTTTTATATTGGCACTAGCATGTTTACGTAGTAAAAGAATTTCCTTAACCATTTTAATGCATATATCTAATGCATTAGATGAGTGAAGAGTAGTCCAACGAAGAGCATCTAATTGATCGAGCAAGATGATAATCTCCTGACCCTGTCCATATTTTTCTAAGCAAGCAATAGGTGAGTATGGAAATCCTAAATCTTTTCCAAATTGATCGAGGTTTTTTTCAGGAACTCGTCTATCTAGTCGAATAGGAAGAACAATAACTCCAGATCGAACAAAATGTTCTTTCAAATCTAATAAAAAAGCGCTTTTCCCAACCCCTGCATCAGCTTTAATTATTGTGATAGGGTTATTATTAACAGTATCTAGTGTAGTACTGAACTCAGCACGTTGAATGTTTTGCTGTGATATTAAATGAGGCTTGATTGAGTGATCAAACTCATCATTTATCGTTGCTATTACAGAAGATATATTAGGGTCGCTTGGATATGTCTTAAATAAAAATTGGTGAGCTTCTAGATCTGTCTTAAGAATATGAGCTGTAATAGGTGTTCTTAGCCTATAACACTTAACAGGGTAGGTTTGGAGGAAATGAAGAAGTTGATTAGCGGGTTGATAAACTAATTTTTCACATAGTAATATACACAGTTCATTATCTATATCATCTTCATTAAACTGTTTTATTTCAAAAGATTTAAAAAATTGAAATGCTTTATCTCGATCATCCAACTCTAAGGGATTTAATAATAATCTTGCACATAATTCACTGAATAATTTACGTCGCTCCTCACTAATTTTTTGAATTTGATATTCAAAAAAATCAGAACTTGAGCCTGTGCTATTTCGAGCACTTTCACAAATATCTTCTAGTAATCTAAATCCAATTCTTGAAACTACTTTATAAGGTTTTGCACCAGATAGGATATGTTGAAAACCTTTTGTTAAGAGCTCTTTAGATTGAAGGGTAGCCATAGACCATGCATTATCAGATACATTTCCAACTTTACATTGGTGAAGTTCTCTCGAACCATCAAGATTACCAATGATAAGATCAACAGCATCCTCATCTTCCCCCAATGGTTCAACTTGGACATAGGATATTTTTTCATCAAGTAATCTTAATAGTTGGAGTGTAACCCAAGATGATTCATAACGATTCCCAATTTTCTCAGCCATACCACCAGGTTCTAAAGACACAAAAAATCCTCAATTTTAAAAGACCTATTATTTTTAATAAACTATATACTTTTTCCCTATTTTTCAACCATTAACTTCATAATTTATTTAATATTTTAAAACTGGTTAAGTGTAGAAGCAATCTAGTAGTGAAATTATTTCTCTGATTTTTATTTTTAAAAATTTATAGTTGTGATTTTTTTGTTTAAGTTATTGGATTTTATACTGTAGATGAGTAAGTTGGTCTTTTTAAACTATCGAACAGATCAATTTATTCTTTAAGGTTAGTAATTTATTTTTTAGATTTAGTTCTTAAAGAGTGGATGTAGACTCAAAACGTAACTGTGACTTCAGATTATGTAACTTATCAGCTTTGAACTACTCTAATATTATTGGAGACTTAATATTCTGAGAGAATACGACAATGAAAAGACAAAACTACACCTTAAGATTAAAGAGCGCGCCGTTCGAGAAGCATCGAGTGATTATTTATCTACATGTTCTGCCCTTCAATCCATAGCGTCAAATATCTGACGATTATTTTAATATCCGCGCCTTTTTGTGTGTTTAAATTTTTTGTACCTGCAGGTTCCGACTGTAAATTTTCGATTTTAGCTTGTTATCAGTAAAGCAAAGGCATCACCAGCGGAAGGTAGAAGAGAAGCGTCTAAACAATCAAGGCTTAGATAGCTTTGCTATTTTAGAATAATGATCGTGCAAACGTGCTTTCACTTCTTTAATGGTAGCAATTCTACTTTCTACAAAATCTTCAAAAATATGATGCGTGTCTGGGTTAATAGGGAAGTTACCTACGGAAAAAATTCCAGCTGCTGTTGCATTGATACGACGACGCTTGGCTATTTCAGCTTGACTCACTAAAATAGCGCGATTATCAATTATCGGCTTTTCATTTTTATTATCTTTTATACCACCCTCTATTAGTTGTAACGAGTGAAAATAGTCAGCTTTGACTTAAGATTGGAATATATTATTTTTCGTCGATATTCATAGATAATATTATTATAAGTATAAGTATATAAGCTGTTTACAACTAAGTGTGATAAAAAGATAGGTTATTAAACTAAAATCTCCGAGCTATTACCTTTCTTTTAACACTCGATAGACAGTAGCAACTCCAACACCGCACGCCTTAGCGATTTCGTCTTTTGTCATATTTCTGTGACTTGCTAATTCTCTAATGCGTTTATGCTTTTCTATATTGGCTTTTTTGCCTGAGGGTTTATAACCACTATTAGCTAATCCTTGCTTAATACGTTCTCTACGCTTGTCATTATCTAATTTAGCCATCGTCGCTAGTAAATCGATCAGCATATTATTTACTACAGCTAAGATGTCACCAGTCATGCCGCCATTAATTGTATGCGTAGTAGGTAGATCAGCTACTACCAGTCTGAGACCTTTATCTTTAATTCTTTGTTTTAAAATAGCGAAGTCACCTTGTGATAGTCGGCTAAGTCTATCTACGCTCTCTACTAATAGAATATCGCCTTGCTTAGCATCATCAAGTAAATTGTTTAGTACCGGTCTATCTAACTTAGTGCCACTGTAATTCTCGATATATTCAACATAGCTATCATCATAGTTTTTACTAAAGCTAATCAAGTCAACCAATGCTCTTTTAGCATCTTGGTCTTTGGTGCTGGCTCTTACATAAATTCTGACTGTCATAGTATCAACCTATCATTTAGACTTGTATTTTAATATTTAGTGATAATACTATCATTTAATTATTTTACTGTTTAAGAATATTCTAATGATAGAAATTTCATAGCAAGTTATTCAATTTTTTGCAAAAAAAGTATTTTTACAATAGTTTACATATCTCGATGAGTATAATAAAAATTATTTAAGTCAAAAATGGAATGACGCTTTGTATATCATAGCGTTCAAGCATTCTTATGATAGTATAATACCAAACAAAATCAATGATGCTGTTTTCAACATTATAAAGTGATGGCTACATCGTAAAGATATTCGGAAACATATCTGTATTGCATATAAAAATTAAACACAATTCATCCTAAAAATTGAAAGTATCACAAATAGAGAATAAAAAAACATGGCTAAAACACCTGCGAATAAAAAAGATAAAACAGACAATGGCAATTTTGAAGAAGCCCTTTGGGATGCTGCCAACAAGCTACGAGGTAGCGTCGAATCCTCAGAATATAAGCACATCGTCCTTAGCCTGATTTTCTTAAAGTTCATCAGTGATACTTTTGAGCAGCAGCGACAAAAGCTCATCGATAAAGGTTATGAAAAGCATATCGATATGGTGCAAGCCTATACCAAAGACAACGTGTTCTATTTGCCGGAGGAGAGCCGCTGGAGCTTCATTCAGCAGAATGCTAAGCAAGAAGACATCGCCCTTAAAATTGATACGGCGCTCAGCACCATTGAAAAAACCAACCAATCATTGAAAGGTGCATTGCCTGATAACTACTTCTCGCGTCTTGGCTTAACTGCCAGTAAGCTTGCCGCCTTGATTGATGTCGTCAATAACATCGACACTATCGGTAATCCAGAAGAAGATACCGTAGGGCGCGTGTACGAGTATTTCTTGGGTAAGTTTGCCGCGACTGAAGGCAAAGGCGGTGGTGAGTTCTATACGCCTAAGTCCGTGGTCAATCTGATTGCAGAGATGGTTGAGCCGTATCAAGGCAAAATCTATGATCCCTGCTGCGGTTCAGGCGGCATGTTCGTCCAGTCCATTAAGTTTATTGAGAGTCACCACGGCAATACCAAAGATGTGTCTATCTATGGGCAAGAGTACACCAGCACGACCTACAAGCTCGCCAAGATGAACCTTGCCATTCGTGGTATTTCTAGCAACTTGGGTGATGTCGCTGCCGATACCTTCTTTAAAGATCAGCACGAAGACCTAAAAGCGGACTTCATTATGGCAAACCCACCTTTTAACCAGAAGGATTGGCGCGCGTCTGATGAGCTGGTCGATGATCCACGCTGGGCAGGCTATCCGACACCGCCGACGGGCAATGCTAACTATGCATGGATATTGCACATGATACCTAAGCTGTCTGAGCATGGCACTGCTGGTTTCGTACTGGCAAACGGTTCAATGTCCACAAACACTAGTGGTGAAGGTGATATACGTGAGCAAATCATCAAAAACGATCTGGTTGATTGTATGATTGCGCTACCGGGTCAGTTATTTTATACCACTCCAATACCCGTATGCTTATGGTTTATCAGTAAAGACAAACAAGCCACCTCCGCTGATAGTCAAGCACGTGGGCTGCGTAACCGTAGTGGTGAAACGTTATTCATTGATGCACGCGCTATCGGTAGTATGGTTGATCGTACCCATAAAGAGTTTTCTACTGATGATATCGAGGCGATTGCTAAGACTTATCATGCATGGCGTGGTGAAACGGAAGCTGGCGGCTATGAAGCATATAGCGATGAGGCAGGCTACTGTAAATCTGCAAGCCTAGATGATATCAAAGCCAATGACTATGTGCTCACCCCTGGGCGTTATGTCGGTGCTGCGGCAATAGAGGGCGACGGCATTCCGTTTGAGAGGAAGATGCTAGAACTCAGCCAAACGTTATATGCACAAATGCAAGAGTCTGAAAAGCTAGACGCTACCATTCGTCAGAATTTGGAGGTACTGGGTTATGGTGAATGATTGGAAAGAAGTTAGTCTTGGCAAAATAGTGAATTTCACACCTAAGCGGACTATAAAAAAAGGTACGACTGCACCATTTATATCAATGGCTGATGTAACAGAAAATTCTAAATTTATAAAAGAAGTTTTTGAAAAAGAATATACAGGTGGTGGTAGTCGTTTTGCAAATGGTGATACACTTTTTGCGAGAATCACACCTTGTTTGCAAAATGGTAAATGTTCAAAAGTTTCAGGAATGGAGAACACTGAAATAGGACATGGCTCGACCGAATTTATTGTCATGGCAGCTAAAATGCCTGAATATGATGAAGATTATATTTATTACCTAGCACGTTTACCAAAATTTAGAGCTTATGCAGAGTCGAGAATGATTGGTAGTACAGGTAGACAGCGGGTTTCTTGGCAAGATTTAGAGGAATACGAATTTGCCGCCCCACCACCGAATGAGCGTAAAGACATAGGGTCTTTCTTATCAAGTCTAGATGACAAAATCGAACTCAACCACCAAATGAACGAAACGCTAGAAGCGATGGTGCAGGTATTGTTTAAGAGTTGGTTTGTTGATTTTGATCCAGTGATTGATAATGCGCTCGCGGCTGGTAACGCTATCCCTGATGCGTTCGCTGAACGTGCTGAGTAACGTAAAGTGATTGAGAAAAAGGACAATGCAGATATTCAGAGTTTATTCCCTGATGCGTTTGAGTTTACGGAAGAGATGGGTTGGATTCCGAAGAAGTGGGCGATTGATAGTATTGAAAACTTAATTGAAATAAACCCAAAAGTAACTCTTAAAAAAGGTACAGTAGCACCTTATGCTGATATGAAAGCATTACCTGAATCTGGCTATAGTATTGACGGTGTTATTCAAAAGGCATATTCAGGCGGTACTAAGTTTGAAAATCGAGATGTATTATTTGCCAGAATTACACCCTGTTTAGAAAATGGAAAAACTGGACTTATTGACTTCTTAGAACCAAAAGAAGTTGGTTTTGGCTCAACAGAATTTATTGTACTGAGAGAAAAAGATAATATTAAAATGGAGTTTGTAGCTTGTTTAGCTCGTAACTCTGAATTTCGATTACACGCTCAACAAAGTATGGTTGGGTCGTCAGGTAGACAACGAGTTCAAAACGCCTGCTTTTCAAGCTTCTATTTAGCATTACCTAAAGATGATGGGAAACTTCTAAAGTTATTCAATGAAACAACTGCGGTCAATTTTAATAAGATTTCTATATTAACTAATGAATGTCAGACCCTCGCCAAACTCCGCGATACTCTTTTACCTAAGTTAATGTCAGGGGAGCTGCGTATTGCTGATGCTGCCGCGATGGTAGAGGACGCATAGATGAGCGTTGCTGAGAGTTTTAGTAGGGTGAGTTCCAACAGTCATTTGAGCTATAGTGAGAGAATATATGCAAAATAAAGTTCCATTACCTACAGATAACGTTTATAAGTTCTTTGCTCTTTTCGGATTAATACTTTTAATCTTTAGCTTAGGTGCGACCATATATATTACAAAAGAAGCTAATGTTCAGCTTATCGATATTGCTACTCAATTAGATTCTACAAGTAGTAATAATTTTTCAGACGAGACTAAAAGTATTATAGAAGAGTATAGAAATGTCATAATTTCGGATAGGGATGGCTTTAATGACTTATTAGTCGGACTGGCTATATTTGGCACTCTTCTTGGTTTATTCGGTTTTTCGATATGGATGTTTAAGATACAACCTCAACAAGATAAATTAGTTGCTTTTCAGTTAGAAAAATATAAGTACGAAATAGAAGTTGAACAAATTAAGAGAAATGAGATGTTAAAGCTTCAAATTGAGAAAGAAAAGCTTGAAATTGAAAAAATCAAGAAAGAGCTGCAATAAGAGGTATATAGTCGCGTGAAGTGTAATCCATCACACTATTAGAGAGATTCACAGCCAGAAACGGTGCTTAAAAAGCACCCTACCATTAAGACGACAACTTATGATAACGAAGCATTTGCCTACCTTATTTTATACGCTAACTGCCTTACTCACGGCTACATCTGCGCTAATGCTTACAACATCCGCAAACGCACAAATTCCTACTTTGCCGCAAGAGCCAATTCCAGCAGATATTGCAAAAGCCATCAATAACGTCATGGCGGTCAGTTATGGCTCAGACTATGACAAACTGCGCGGCTGTACCCTTTATCATCGTAAAGAAGCCTCTAACTATGACGGCAAGGAGTATGTATCTAAGGACAGCTATTGTATCGCTCCTATCAAATATCAAGTTGAAGACGTAAACGGTGAGACTCGGCTGTATCTGCTAGCTTCAGGCTACGTCTATGATGGCAAATCAGGTAACGCTTACCCCGGTATCGGTGGTCTATTTGAGCTGTATAAAATGGGCAGCTCTTGGGTCATGTCTGCCAGCGATCCCTTTATTTATACGGGCGGTGCGGGGAGAAGCCAGCTCTATGATTTTTATCTGTCTCAAGTGGGCGATGACAAATACGCTTGGACAGGTAAGCACTGCGGCGGCAAAGGCGGACAAAGTGGCTGTCTATGGCTGATGTATGCTTCTATAGACGGTAAGATAAAACCAGTGGCTGAGATAGAGGTTGATTATCATAATGAGATAGCAAGCAAATCTATCTATCATAAGGGCGAGGGGGATGTCAGTCATGAACGCCATAAGCCTATGGCTGGCGGCTTTTATCCGCTGACGGTGACCATAGAGAATACCTCAGTCAACTATCTTACTGATAAAGAGATAGCGCCACGCACTACAGATATCAGTACTTATGCGTATCATCCGTCCAAGCAGCAGTTTGAGTTGGTTAAGTAGTTGGATTCATTTGTAGGCACTACCTTAAGTGATCGTACTATCAAGATTAAATGGAGTTTAATATGAAAAAGATTTTACTTAGTTTGGTGCTCAGCTTAGGCGCTTTATCAGTAACTCCTGTAATGGCTGCCGCTCCTGCTTTTTCTATCAGTCAAATGGCTCAGGTCAACATCAAAGACTTAAGCTTTAAAGAAGTCATGCGTGAGTTTTATAAGGGTCAGATGTTCGATATTAATGTGGATTATATGGAAGATACACCGTATATCGGATTAGGGAGATATGATGATTCTGGCAGGGCGACTATCGCCTTAATGCGCCCTGTTATTCAATATAAAAATACAGCTGGTGAAGATCGTTATCTGATTATCATTGAAAAGAAACAAGTTTCTGATGGAGTAATTGACTCTTGTCATATCTGCAAGGCAACAGCGGATTTATACAGCTTTAAAAAACTGAGAAATGGATTGTTTCAGTTAGTGAGTCAAACACCGAAGGACGTAGAGGAATCGGGTAGCAATGGAAGTTCGGGACTTTATGCTGAAGATATTCAGGAAGGTATGCAGCCGTTAGGTAAGAACCTAGTAGGAAGTTTGTTTACGAATTTCTATATGGGTCAAGGTGCAAGGGATGACTGGTGGAAAGCCTTACATTTACCTGAGAATGATTTTATCAATGTTTATTATGTTGGTGATGCTGGCTCAAGCAATGAGCGTTACGATGAAGACTCACCTTTGTATTATGGTTATGAAGGGACTTTAAAAGTATTGTCGGACAATACCACTTATTATCCTATTATGTTGACTTACAAAGGCGAAAAGCCTACTGAAGATGATGAGCGTATTGAGCATGTTAATTACAGCAAAATCATAAAATTCAATCCAGTGAAAAAGGCTTATGAATAATTTAGCTTTGGTTTAGCCGTGGACTGGCGTATTAATTGTTGATAAAGGTAATATAGAATAATAAAAAGGACTTACCATTGAAATTCACTGAAGACAGACTTGAACAAGCCATTATCGAGCTACTAGCAGCTGAGGGTTACCCACATACGGTTGGCGAATCGCTCGACCGCAATCCTGACGATGTACTGATTAAGTCTGATCTCCGACAGTTTCTAGCAACCCGTTATAAAGCAGACTTGATTACAGAGTATGAGATTGAGTCCATCATTCATAAGCTTGAATACCTTCCGGCATCTGATCTGTACGATACCAACAAAGCCATTATGAAGCTTGTCGCTGATGGCTTTACCCTCAAGCGTGAGGACTATACCCAAAAAGACCTATACATCCAGCTCATCGATTATGACGCGATTGGCGATAGGGTAATGGATACCAACTGCTATCGCATCGTCAATCAGATGGATATACAAGGCTTTGAGCTGCGTATTCCTGATGGCATTCTTTATATCAATGGCTTACCACTGGTGGTGTTTGAGTTTAATAACAGCATCCGTGAAGATGCCACCATGTTTGATGCCTATACCCAGCTGACCACTCGCTATAAGCGTGATATCCCTGAGCTGTTTAAATACAATGCCCTATGTGTCATTAGCGATGGGGTCAACTCAAAAATGGGCTCGTTCTTTGCCCCGTATGAGTTCTATTACTCTTGGCGCAAAATTACTGGCGATGAGAAGCTATAGATGGATTATGATCTGACTCAAAAAAGCTGTAGCAGAATGTTTGGCCATGCTTTACCAACCAATACTCATAAAAGTACTTGACGGCCTGCAGAGATGCTTCTTGACTAGAAGCGGACCTGTTATTGAGATGGTCTATAGAGTATCGTAATGGGTATAGAAGAGGCAGCGTGGTCTTTACATCAAAAAGTATTTTTGTCTTTGAGCCATCTGGCATAACAATAGGCGATAACACGAACATGAATTTAATCTCTCATAGACACTATGCATTATGAAGATAATATCTCATAAACATAATGATAAGATAGCTTTAGTTTATTTAATTATTATGTACTTGATATATAAGGATCCCAGCCTGTACTATGAACTTAGTAGCACATAGACTTCATTTAACATAATATACATTATGCGAAAACAAACTAATGGTTTTGATAGCTAAGTAAACAGCAATTTATATCACAAAATTTGTATGTGCTACGCCATATGACTGCTTGAAACTTATCTTAGACTTTTCCAGTATTATTTTAGCTTGCTGCTAACGACAAGTTTCAAGCAAATGATCACGTAAAGTTCTACCATCCTCATTTAAGATAACATCTGCAACTTTGCAATCAGAACCCTTATCGTCAACATCACATGATAATTCGTAAAAGATATCACTTCCTTGCGCCAAGCTGACCTGAACCAATCCTTTATCAGTCATCGAAAACTTTTTGTCTTGAGTGTAATCAGGATCTTGAGAATCCCACAGCACATCATAGCCGACATGGCAGGACATTTGATTTTTATCAAAATAATTCTGCTCAAGCTGCATGGCTGCCAATAAGTCATCGTTGGCATATTGCTGTAAAATCACAGGGTTATTCATACCTTCGTTATCAATATCTTGTTGGTACATTTTGTTGATGGTTGCCAGTTTCATGGCAGCGTGTTGCTGAGATGATTTCTTTCCCTCTGTACTGGCGGCACTCACTGTCGTTAGACTTATGGTTAACAGCCCTGTGGTTAATAAAGAAACTAGTAGTTTAGTTGGCATTTCACAATCTACAATATTGATATCATTAATATTATCTCTATTACACCATACTCATATGAGGACTCTACTGTCTTATCGTATCATTCAGGTTTACCTATCGAAATTGCGTGAGCTTAACGCTTTCATGGTATGTTCTTATTCATCCGTATTATGCTTCTTTCATCGATACTTAATCACCACTTTAACAAGGATGTGTTTATGACGCTATTTTCTAGTTATTTTCAAGAAAAACCACCAAAATCAATTTCCATAAGTCTTGTTGTGTTGCTTGCTTTAACAGTGACTGGTTGCCAATCTGCTTCCAATGCTAGTGATAGCATGATATCTCAGCCAACTAGAAATCCAGTAAACACTATTTATACTGATATCAGTCAGCAAACCCTTAGCCAACAAGCGTTACATATACAGCGTGCACTGGCTAATAAGGATTTTGCTAGAATTACTGATGATATTCATCCTACTCGTGGCGTTCGTTTTTCGATGTATGCCTACGTTCGCCCTGAGTCTGATAAAGTCTTTAGCCGCGCGCAATATGCACAATACTTACAACAGTCCGATACTCGCTTCACATGGGGCGAAAAAGACGGCACGGGTGATTTATTAATCACCCCGCTGCCGACATACTTGGACACTTGGGTGGATGGCAAAAAATTCAATGATGTGAATATCAGCGTCAATAAACTGACCAATAATGGCAATTCAATCAACAATTTAAAAGACATATACCAAAAATCAGACGTTGTAGAGTTTTATTATAAAGGCACTGAAGAATACGCTGGTATGGATTGGCGGGTGCTGCGCTTGGTATTTGATGAGTATCAAGGTAAGCGTTATCTCGTCGCTGTTATTAACGATCAGTGGACGGTTTAAATAAAAGTGTAAGCATCTGAAATGGTCAGATATAGTGTATTAAAAAAGGGCAATGCGTCATATATGAAGCACTGCCCTTTTTGTTTCTTTATCATATTATATTCATTTTTTAGTATATATTTGACTTTATGGTTTTGACTAAAGTGGACTTTGCTTAAAGAACTTCACCATAATCTCATAAATATCTGGATATGCGTCAACCAACTTTTGCGGCGTTTCAAAAAATACTTCGCTGAGCACGGCAAAAAACTCCGCTGGATTGGTGGCGCCATAACGATCTAAACCTGACTTTCGGTGTGTTTGAAAATCTTCAAAATCGCGCGTCATAATCTGTGTCCAACGCGCAGGATCCATATTAGGCTGCATGGGCGGAAACCCATTAGCGCGGCCATTCATCATATCGAGCTTATGCACAAATTCATGAATCACCACATTATGACCATCACGCTCGCCTGAGTGCTTGGCATCCTTCCAAGAAAGAACGACAGGCCCTCGCTGCCATGCTTCCCCGCTACGGTGCTGACTGCCTTCGTGGACGATACCAAACTCATCTACGGTAGTGCTCTCGCTTTTATAGGAACCTTGATAAATAATAATAGATGACCAGCCAGCGTACCACTCAAGACTTAGGTTTAAGATAGGCAAACATGCTTGTAGCGCAATGGACTGTCTGACAGCGTCCGTAATCTCAAAACCTTGTGCGCCTACAATCGACTTATCATCCAAAAACAAAGTCGCCAAATCAAACAAGCGGCTTAGCTCGTCTTTATTCAACCTATCCAATATCACGATACGCTCAGCTGCTCGTGTCCAGTCGTCATGGGTAAATTCACTACTATCTAGTATACGCTGCTCGCGCCAGTCTTTGATGATGTCAAACATACACTTTATCCCTATTCTTCTTAGTATATAGGCCAGCCATTCTACGTATATTATAGCGATAACCAGTAGCACGCCATTATAATTACTATATTAAAATGTATAAAAAATGCCGCTCATAAATGAATTATTGAGCGGCGCAGACTGTCATCCATACATTACGTTTTAAAATTGATATTGTAAGCCTAGCTGTATTGAGCTGTCTTTATCGTCACGTGCAAAGGTGGTATCGCCATTCAGATAAGCATAGACATTGTTATGAACCTTGTTGCTAACACTCAGCTCAAAACGTCCGTAGTCATCATCTTTGTCTGCTTGTGTGATACTAATGTCTCTTTTTTGGCCGTCAGCGAAAGAGGTTGTCGATAAACGATCCACTAAACCGTCTTCGATGACATGTACATAAGCGAGTTTGCTTTGAAGCTTGGCGGGTGTACCCATTAAATCAAACCCATACTGCAACTGGTAACCAAGCTCTGAATCCCATGCCTCGCTGGACGTGCTTTCAATTTTTAGGGCTGTGCGAGAGTTGGCATTGCCACTTGTGTAGCCGTCTATGTCGGTATCACTGTAGTTCAAACCTAAAAAAGCGCCATGAGCGATGTTTTTCTTGATAAGAAAGTTGTAGCCAAGCTCATTGTAAGCACTAAATACATCGGCATCAGCATTACCGCGTTCGCTATTGTTAATAATGTTGATGCCATTATTACCATCTAGTCTAACGGTGCTATTAACATCTAAATCATGTTTAGATAAGCTTACAGAAGTCGTATTCCACCAAGCCGTGTCTTTACCGCCCAGTAACGAGTAAGCTTGAATGCCATAGCTGGTGTCTTTTTTAATACCGTTTTCTACAGTTTTATTGTTTTGATTGACCGCTTTGAGACCTGCACCAACACGCCAGCTAGGTTGCACAACGTATTCACCATATACACCAATATTGGCGCGAATACCTTCTTGGACGTTATCAGAATCGACATAGCTTTGAGAGCCGTCTACCCAAACATGAGTACGCGAAGCATCAAAGGCATCATTGTTATCAATAGCAGGTAAAGCCAAAGCATTGGCACGCTCAAGAATAGCTGAGTGCGAATCAGTAGCACTGCCCTTTAACGCAGCCCCCATTCTATTTTGAAGATTAAGCGCGCTTTTGTTTGCGGCAATGATGTCGGCATTGGTTTGCTCAACGATCAATCTGCTAATGATACGCGAATAGTCACGCATTCTTTGTGCGATGCGTTCTTCCCCGAATGCAGAAGTAAGCACTTCCTCATTGTCTAATTCGGGATTGTGCCACGTATAGCCACCTGGAATATTCGGATTTTCCGTTTGCTTATAACCATCATAATCAGGTCCAAGAGCCCAGTTGGTCGCCTCAAATCCTACGACTGGCATTACGTTATCAAAAGACTCCTGATCGCTACAACAGCCAACACCATAAGGCTCGTAGGGTTCTGTCGCGCCAGGTGCAATGATGGCTGGATTGACTTCGAGTGTGATACCAAGCTCTTTTGCAATACGCAGCGCGTTTTCACGTAGTCCTACATTGGCAGCCACTTCATTACCATCATTGTCATAAGCATTTCGTCCTGCATTGGCGTACATCTTATCGCCTGTAATCAAGCTATCTAAGTTGATCATACCCAGTGCTGCCGATTTTTCTGCGTCAGTGAGCTGATCAACAAACGCCTTTGAACCATTGAGACCGCCCTCCTCTGCGCCAAATGCCACAAACTGAATATCATGTTCTGTGTCAATGCCACTCAGGTTTCTTGTCAACTCAGTCAAAACGCCAGACCCAGAAGCATTATCGTCCAACGCCTCTAAATTTTCATAGTTTGGATAGGCGACGGCGGAATCATAATGTGCGCCGACAAATAGTGTTTTATTGGTATCAGCAATACCTTTTTGGGTCACGATAATGTTATTGCTCGTTAGTGTTTGACCTCTAAATAAACCGCGAGGCGCGACGAAATCAAAAGTCTGACGATCAACTTGACTGTTACTGCCATCGATAGTCATACGTTGCTGCATATAATCAGCAGCTTGGGCTTCTTTATCAGATCCTGTATAGCGACCAGCATAGTCGCGCGCCAGCGTTAACGCCGTTTCTTTACCATAATCACCGTATTGGGCCTCTGCAAATGTTTGTGAGCCTGTAAGTAGTGTCAGCGCAGCGACAACTGAAAGCGTGAGCGGTGATAATCTATTATGCAAACTGTTTCTCCTTGGTTAAAGAAATGTAATCGACACTAAAAAATAACTCAATTAAATGTGGTTTACAAGAAAAAGAAACAACGCATTTTTTTAAATCAAATCTCCAGCGACAACATATTCATAATCAATTTAATCAAGGTTTCTTTTTGATTCGGGTCAGACTCAGCGACCAACAAGGTTAAAGCAGCAAGACCTGTGTTATTGATCACCATCTCACCTTTATCATTAAGTAAGCGTCCGTTACGATGTAAAAAATCTACAAATAAGAAGGCTCCGCTACGTTTATTGCCATCAGTAAAGGGATGGTTTTTCACCATAAAATATAATAAATGCGCCGCCTTACTCTCGATAGTCGGATAAGCAGGCTCTCCAAACACCGTTTGCTCTAAATTACCAAGCACACTACTCAAGCCGTCACCACGAGGCTTTGCAAATAGCTCAGTCGCCTCACCTCTATCGATTAGCTGTGATTTTAAGTTATTGAGCGCGTCCATTGCCTCAGTTGAACTGGGCAATATACCGCCTTCCTGCCCTGCCGGGTCATCTAATAGACCCTCGTCATAGCGCTGTAACCATAAAAACGTCTGTGTATAGCGGCTGATAATCTCAATTAAACCGCGTCCTTCATCGGTGTTTAGTTCAGGACTTTGCGCTGTTTTTCTGATAAGGTTTAACGCTTGCTGCAATTCATTGGAGTTTTTATCAAGACGCTGTTGGTTAAGCGTATACCCTTGTACCAAATACTCACGTAGGCGCTGGGTTGCCCAAATGCGGAACTGAGTGCCTTTTTTGGAGTTCACACGGTAGCCCACAGAAATAATGGCATCTAGATTATAAAATCGAATATTACGACGGACTTGTCGTTTACCCTCCTGACGAACTACCGAGGATTGCTCGGTAGTTGCTTCCGAGTCTAACTCACCTTCTTTATAGATGTTTTTTAGGTGCAAGCCGATCGTATCAGAGTCTTTTTCAAACAGTGTGGCCAATTGTGCTTGCGAGAGCCACAAAGTATCATGCTCTAAGCGAATCTCAATCTGAGTCTGTCCATCTGCACTTTCGTATATCTCTAGGTTTACCGCATCATCATTCATAACAAGCTCTCGTCGCGTAATATCACACTGTAATCTATAGACTATTGTTGTTGGCATAATTTATATTACGGATGCTTATCCGTTATCACAAGACTTGTCTCTTAATAATTCAATAAAAATGAGGCAATAAAAAACCCAAGCCAGCACATAATGACTGACTTGGGTTTAGTGTTTTGAATAGCATCATAATGATGTCTCATTCAGTGTTGCGTAATCTACCTCATAACCTGGTACATGGAAGACTCACTGGACTGCACCTAGATAGTGCCCCTAGTGCATTAGCTCAACCACGATTGCGTGGTTGCGCCAGCGAGCTAATGACACTAGGGGCACTATCTAGGTATTAGCAGGACTGAAACAGTCTTCCTTGGGTAAAATGTAATGGCTTGACTCGTGGACGACGCAGCATCGTCCTTCACCGAAAACGGCGAAACGCTAAATCTCACAACGTCCCTATTCTGCCTGATTCTCGATTCCACTGTCAATCATTCTTTAACCAGTAATTGAGATTTACTTCACCTATACGACAAATAATGTCGCGCAATTATATTTATCTATCCACACGACACATTTTGTCGCATTATAATTTTTTGATTAACAAAAGTTCTTGATATTTATTCTCAAATACGTTTCTATATGTCTACAAAATATCATTCGCTGACTATATTATTATTAAGGCACACCTCTATGAGTCTGTCGTTCGAACAAATTCAGCATGCTTGGCAGGTACAAGACCCAAGCTTGGTCGAAAAGCTTTGCTTATTATCCCAGCAGCCCGATCCATTACCTGAATCGCCGATACCAGAGGATGAGCTGACATTTGAGCGATTTTTAAATAAGATTCTGAGTTATTCGTTCCGCAAGCAGCATCCTGAAACACAGTTTGCAGAGCGTGTAGCGATGATGGCAGTCTTAGAATCAGATGATGGCACATACCCTCTCCCTGATCGCTACAAAATTTATTTAATATTAATCACACTTTGGGAAGATAACAGTGCCTACTCAAGAGCCATCTTAAAGCAAGCTATCAATGATTTGCCTTTAAGTTACGGCGTTTGGCGCGGGTTAAAATATACTTATAAAGCGGCTGAATATGAGCAAGATTATGAGATTTTTGCGCTTATCACTGCCAAAATTGATTTGCATCGTTTTGACCGAAATGCCCGAGACTCTGTCAGTCTTGCTACCAAAACCTATATGAGCCTCAGAGCATGGCGCTATCTGCGTAAATTGGGTCAGCAGATGCCGACAGGCTATATTGATGCGGCAGTTTGCGTGCTTGCCAGCTATGATGAGACTATGACCGTCGGTCAATTGCCACAAATCAACAGTTGGGTGCTCAATCATATCTGTTTTCACAACTCAGCCGACTATGGTGTCAATCGCTTTCATAGCCACGCGCCGCGTAAATTATTTGATAATAAAGGTCGCGCGTTTAAAGGAGCATGGCAACGTGATTCTGAACCGCTGATCAGGCTATTAGCAACAGCGAAGAACGAGGCCATAAGGCAATTTGCGACGGACAGCTTAAAACACGACTTTAAGATCCAGCTGCGTGATGTGAGCCACCAAACCATTCAATATCTATCGGCAGGCTATGCACACAGTCAGGCACGCGACGAGATGATCGTATGGCTGATTGAGCAATCGCCGCATTTTGAGAAGTCAAAATTTGTAGCGCTTGGATTGCATGAAGTGGTTCTCAAGTTGTTACGTTCAAGCTATCCGGCTGCTTATCAGTATGCCATCGGTTATGCCAAAAGTTATGCGCAAGCTCTCCCATTAGCAGAGCTAATGATGCTGGCTATGTCAGATCATGAGCCTGTTCGCAGCTTTGCCATCAGTGTTGTTTTGAGTCGCCATCCCGTCAATGATATTGGAGTATCAGGTTGGGGACAGTTATTAGATACCTCTTATCACCACAACATTGCCGCCGAGCAACTCGGTAAGCACTTCACACGCCGTGATCTGACGTCTGAATGGTTTTTTGAACGATTGACTAGCAATCAGTATTACAGCATGCGCTTTGCCATACGTAGGCTGCCTGAGCTATATAGCGCACCAGAACTTGGAATCGATTATTTTATTCACTTAGCAATGCATCTAGATATGACGCAAAGTAGTGACAGCAGCTATCTGTGCATGAACTTTGCATTACAAGAACTCAAGCGCCTTGATCTGAGCGCAGTGGATATCAAAGTATGGCAATATCTATTGCTGCACCCACTAGCACAGCAGACGATCATCGAGTGGATCGATGAAGATATTTTGTCCGCAGGCAATATTGAGATGCCCTATTGGCACGCTCTCGCCTATGAGCCTGATTGGCATAGCAGTAAGGAGATTGCACATGTAAAAAACGCTCCCTATCTCAATCATTATGATCATGATGGGGGAAAAAATCCATCAAATGTAAATACTGTCAAACAGTGGCAAAAAGATCTAACCTTTGATGAATATTTGGCTGATACCGTGCGGGGTTGGTTGGCTGATGTGCGCCGGTTTGCGCCAACTGAGTTAGGGTTTGAGTGGCTCATGACACTTGCCCGCAGTGAGCATTCAGCATACCGTGAATTTGCGATTGAACGCATTAATAAAGGTTTCTTGCCCGCCGATTTTGCAACCACTCAGGAACCATCATCAGAAGAAGATCAGACTAAAAATACAAACACCGCTCAAACCACTGGAGCTAACGAAGCCACTGTTGATTTGAACAATCAGCGTTATTTGTTTACAGGTAAAATGCAAAGCATGAGCCGAGGCGATGCTGAAAAACTGGTCAAAGCAGCCAATGGTGCGATCAGTAATGCCGTGAATAATAAGTTGGACTATTTGGTAATCGGTGATGACGGCTCACCGCTTTATGGCGCTGGTCGCAAAGGCAGTAAGCAGCTCAAAGCCGAAGCGTTAATTACTGCAGGCGCACCTCTCAAAATCATATCAGAAACTGCATTTTTGCAGATGCTAACAGGACAATCACGTGCAGCATCCGAAGACGATGTGATAGCAGGTGCAAAAGTGCTATGGTCAATGGCAATCGATGATCCTACAGCACCTGTCAGCGAGCTGGCGATCAGTTATCTCAGTCATCATCACGAGCACATCTGTATGGCATTAACGGATAGGCCTGTCGATCCCGATGCGATTATTCCCTCTGCGTTTTTTAGCGCCGAGCGCGTCATACCTTTATTGCACAGCAGTCAGCAAGCGCTACGTAACTTCGGCCTCTTATTAACAAAATATGAGCTGGCCAAGTGGTCGCCAACGCCGACGCTTTGGCTGATGATGGCAGAATCGCCTTATCTTGAGGTCACGCAGTTGTTGCAGCAAGCGCTATTGGCAGCACCATCTGTCAGTAATCGCGCTTATCACGTGCCTGTGGATCAGTTTAATGAAACCATGCTCAATGCATTTATTAGCAGTAAAAAACGACTGGCGCGGCAACTTGGCATGACATTATTACAGCGCCATCGTCAATTTCAAAATCCGAAGTCTCTTTATTTATTAAGCCAAAGCGCTGATCGTGAAATACGCTATGCCGCAGTGACCATGCTTTGGAAGCAGTATAAATCACGCCACGTCTCGCCTCTCTGGCAGCCAGCAAACCAGTATGATAAAAATGAGAATGCGTCAGCAAGCAAAACAAACACTGCTAACACCGAGCCTCATACAGAAACTGACACAAAAAACCTCTCGCATACCGCGCCAAGTGACTGGTCAACCAATCCACCTGCTGACTTAAATCAATTATTAATGCTCTTAAGACGCGGTCTGTTTGAATTGCCACCAGGACGATTGAGCACTCCTCAAAGTAGCGAGCGACCAAGCCCAGCAAAATCTGAACAAGGCCACCGTTCAAAATATTCGCAGCGCCCTGATAAAACACAGGGAGCGACAGATCAAGCAGAAACCCTCTCACCCAAACCCATACCTGCCAGCCAAGCAAAACTGGCATTGATTGAGACGTTTCGTGATGTGGGGTTGGCGGATGAGTATTTTGCTAAGCTGATTATGCCTTTGTTGTACACCTTTACCCATTCTGCAGGCAAGATGGAGCGTCATGCATGTCTGGTCGCTGTCACGCGCTTATTACATCGCTACCCCCAATTGTCCGAACATTTACAGCCCTTAACAGCTAGCTCAAGTTAGAGAGTAAGTAGCGAAAAATAAGAAAAATGAGCACATCATACGACGCCATTTCAACTGAGATTAGATCATGAAAATAACGACACTGCCCTATTGGGGTCATATTATAGGTTTGGTCAGCAGACCCTTCTCTACTGAGTATACGCCGCAAAAAACCAAAAAATCAGCAGCGCTACCAGTCGCACAGGGTCGCAGTTTATTCATCACTCGACAGCCGTTAGGTGCTGAAAGCAGCCATGCAGACTTGTATCGACTCGATAATATCGGTGAGCAAATAAGCTTATCAACCACTGCATTGCCCTGTGCGATGGATGCCATTACCACGATAAATGATGACGTTATCATGCTTCTTGGCTGTGATGGTCACTTATATCAGACCGACTGGCAAGGAGAGACAATCCATAAAATCAGTCAAGAGTCATTATTTACAAGCATGATTGAGGCTCAGAATAGCACTGAAAATACAGAGACTAATACGGACACTGAGTTTGTCACCAAATCCTTATCAACGAATAGCAGCCCACAAGCAATTGCCATGACCACGCTGCATCAAGCTGTCGTTGTGTTATATCCCAATGACATAGTTATCTGCCCATTTGCTAGTAATACTGCTTCAACCCCATCAGTGCAGACAATAGCCAATCAGGTTATCGTGCAGCCTTATGCGGATAGTAAATCTCAAAAAGCCACTTCGCTTGCGACATCCAGTGATGGTAAGTGGTTGGTAATAGGCGATAATCTCGGTAACGTCAGTAGCTATCAATGGCTAAGTAATGATGACACTGGCGCTCAGCTGATTCAAAGTAGCCATAAGCCGCTACATCAAGGCCGCGTCAATGCCCTGTGCTTTGAGCCTATTGGTCATTACTTTTTTTCAGCAGGTACAGACAAGCAACTTTATCGCACTCATGTACAAGGTGAACTACAAGCGATAGATAGAGCTAAATCAAGCCAGCACAGTCAAATGATCACCGCGCTTTGTGTCTCAGATACGCGCCTATTCAGTAGTGCCGATGACAATAGTATTAAATCATGGGCGTTTGATAAAGGTCAGCCAAACACCTGCAAAGAAGACCTTAGTAAAACGCAGCGACTGGTCTATTCAAGCTATGCAGAAAAACCTGCACTACTGGCAGTTGGTACGGATCAAAGCCTGCGTTTTTTGCCGATTGATGAGACACAAAACAGTAAGCTACTAACGGTTGCTACTGTCATTGAAGATGGATATCATCGTGTGCAGCAGCTACTCACTGACAATAGCAGTAATAGTGAAGCAGCATTTTTAGAGGGCTTGACACTACTTGAATCACAAGCGGATAAGCAAACGATCAAGCTGGTTGGACGCCTTTTAGCAGATCGTAGTAATAGTTTGAGCGCCAGTCGCGCTTTACAATTAGTACAGTGGCTAGCTGGCACGACGCTTGAGACGCGCTTAGCGATACTTGAGGAGCAGCTCAACTCACCGCGCGGCAGTGGCGTCCGCCTTGCAGCCTTTGAGGGCCTGGCTATCGCTGCCACGCATACGGCAAGTCCTCACGTACTACCTGCTTATTTAGAATATGCTCTTGGATGCGCCAACGAAGACGTCATTAGTGCTGCACTACAAAGCTACCTAAAAATCGCTGCTCATGATGCGGACAAGCAGTCTCGTATTTTGCCGATCTTGCAACAAGCGCTGTCACATTCTATGCTGCCCATTCGCCGGCAAGCATTGGCATCACTTGAGCATTTACTGCCAGATATCAGTCCAAAATCGGATTTTATGGCTTTGGACAGTCGCTATCCTGACATTATTCAAGCAGGTCTGATTCGACTTTATCAGCGCGGCTTATTGGATAACCCAGAAGTATCGCGCCAGCTGATGTTACTACAAAGCCATCATCAAGCCGACGTCAGACAAACCGCCTTTTATGCCGCTTTACTGGCACAGCCTGAGCTCATAACTGCTTTAAAACAGCAAGCGCATGCCCAAGAAGACGCTCAGCTACTACGCACATTGACCGACTTTGATGATTTTCGCTTACTGCGCGGTACGGTCTTTGATAACGTGAAAGCGGATAAGCGTACGTCCGATCATGATGAGCTAGTAACTATCAAGATAGGCACGCGTTTTGATCAACAAAACAAAAATGCGACTGGGAACACCAATCAAAGCGTATCAGAGGACAGCGCTGCCATCAGTCTTGCATTAAATACGCAAGATTTTGCTTCAACAGCGCAAAAACCGAGCAAACCCGTATCAAAAACCACTTCTACCACCATTTTGCCGCGCCCAATACTGAGTAATTCAAGTCTTGAGCCTTTATTACAAAACTTGAGTAATCGCTACGAAGACATCAGTTTTCGCGCCGCCTATGCGCTTGCCTGCTTACGGGACGAGCGCGCATTTGGCACCTTGATACGGTTTATGCATCACAAGAATGATGCGTTCATCCGTGCAGGCGTCGCTGCTGCTTTGGGACATCTACAGTTAGCCGATGGTAAAGCCATTTTGCCCACCTTGCTTGATGATCCTGATGCAAGCGTGCGCCAAGTGGCCATGAGCGCCTTAGGTAAGCTTGTTAGTGATGATCTTTCTTGGGTGGCGTTTGGTTTTGCGTCAAAGCATCAAGACATTCATGAGCGCGCGCTTGCGATATTGCTGACACAAGTGCTAAATGATAAAAGAGTGTCTGCTGACTCATCCAACATGAGCACAATACTAGCGCAAGCACTCAACAACCCTTTCACCAGTATTCGCCTTGAAGTGGTCAAAGTACTGCTCAATCGAGCGCTTGAACGCGCTTCCAAGACTGCCATTATCAATATGATTGAGCAGCTACAGCACAGTCTGTTTGAGGATGTGCATCAAGTGGCACTAGAAGAATGGCAGCGGCTAGTACTACAAAGCGCGTCAAAATCAGCTACGACGCAATACAATACTACAGACACCTATCAAGCCGTTTTGACTTTGCTATTTGCAGATAACTTTGCCAGTATCCGTAAGCAAGCGTTTGATACAGCGCTTAAAAATAGCAAGCGCCTCGGATTTACCGAGCTGATGTTGACCGCACTGGCGAGCCCTTATCTCGATATCAAACGTTTGGCGCTCAGCCAGTTGCAAACCAAAGCCAGCACCCAGCATCTGCGTGACTTAACGCCTGCCTTAATCGCTTTGTTAGCCGATGACAGTATGGACTTACGCCAGCAAGCATTAGAGGTCGCTTTGGCGGCCACTGGTATGGGCATTTCGTTCAGTCCAAACCATAACAATAGTCGTAAAAATGACAATGAGACAAGTCCGATCGATCATGAGGCATTATTCAGCGCAGGGTTAAGTAGTCCTTATCCTGATATTCAACTGACCGTTGCCAAGTTACTGGCAAGTCAATCTCGTGATTACCCTGAACCACTAAAAATACAGTATGAAGCAAACGCTTATGCAGTATTTGAGCAGTATCTAAATAAAGAGATGCCTATATCTGCCACTAATAAAAAAGACAATGAAGATTATAAGCAGTGGCATCACCATATCACAGAAGCACTAACGGGCTTAGCAACGCTCTCTGATCCACAAAAATATCACGCTTTAGACTGGTATGCGCGTTACCTACATCATCCAGATGCAGATTTTAAAGCGCTGGCACCTAATCTTATGTACGTTGCCCCCGCACAAGATGCCGAAGTGGCTGATGTGTTAGCCACATGGCAAAAAGATGAGCGCCCTATCATTCGTCAATCAGCCAGTTTGGCTTTGGCAGTTTGGGGCGATAGTCGCGGACAGCATTTTTTTAGCAACACATCAAGCAATGTATCGAGCAACAGTGCTCGTACCAACGATAATAACCAAGGTAGCTTGCGTCATCTTGTCGAGCCTATTGGCCCTATTCAGTGGTTACAAGCGCGCGCAGGTTTAGGGATTACGCAGGCACAGCCACTGCGCGTGTTATTCGATATGCAATCTTATGCACCAGCAGCTAGATTATTGCTCATATTTAATGCCTTGGCATCACCATTAGCACTACCGCTCATGCGACCTGAGCGCTTGATCGAGGCGCTTAGCTTTGCAGACAATGAGACCGCTGTTGTTTATGCACACGTATTGGCACGCTTTGATTCACCTTTAATATCTAATTGGCAATATCTCAGTAAATACCTCTCGCAGAAGATTGACAGCATTTTGTCTGCCCACCCAAAGACGCTAACACTGTTGCCAGAGACAAGTGGTACAAACGCGCTTAGCACGACTGACACGCGTGCCAATATACTCAGCACTGTAGATGTTGCAGGCTTACAGCAGTTTGCACACTTGACCCAGCATGAGCACCCTTTGATACGCGCGCAAGCGATAGTAGTATTGGGTCATTTATCTCATCTACTGACGCAGCAACCTTATGACGATGAGGCGCAAGTATTTACTGCCATACAATCATGGCAACGCAGTATCGATGCCTTACTTCAGCGTCATCACAGCGCACCTATTATTACCGATGATGCCAATCAGCAAGGCTTAAGCAGAATTGACACCGATCATAGTTATCAGACACTTGCGTTTGGCGCGTGGCTTGGCGTGATTCGTGAAAGCGATAATGACAATAGTAGCACCGAGCAAGCCATTCGAGGGTTAATGTGGCTGACCAAAGCATCAGCCGACAACAATTCATCTAAAGCTATCGACTGGGCGGACAGTGTCAGTCGGGCGCTGTTGCCTCTACTACACCGTCCTCATATTGAGACACGCGAGCTGGCATGGGATTGCCTAACCCAGCTATCTGTTCCAGCGTCAAAGCTGGCAGAGTATGCAATGAGTACGCCGTATCGTGATATGGTCAAGCGCGGTTTGCAGTGTCTAACTGATAGTAAAGATGATGCCATTGTTGATAAACAGCTCAGAAGCCTACTGCTCACCAATCATCAGCTATTGGCAGAAGAGACTTATCAGCTATTAAAAGAGCGTGTGGGTCATCTACCCGCAAGCCTAATGGCACTGAATACCGAGAGCTTACCACTCTTGCGCCAGTTGGTCAGTGAGTGGCGTCAGGTCACAACTCGCGCTTCCAATTCGACCATTACAGCTGCAACCAGAATAGATACCTCTGATCAGATGTCATCAGAGCAAGCGTTACGCCAAGACAAGCTGACCTTTTTATTACAAGCGCGCCATTGTCACGACTGGCAGGCACGTTATCAGACCTTTATGCAACTCATCGAGTTTGACGAGGTCTTGTTTACTGATACTGCGTTTAATCATACAAAGCTTAATGATACGAGGCTTATTGACGAGCTATTTACCTTTTTGCTCGACAGTACAAACAAATATGAGCAAGGTCAAATTTTGTCTCTTATTACTCAAGTATTGCAATCTTGCCAGCGCGTGCAAGCCGCCGCGCACAATAACGATATTAATAAAAATATCGATAAAAAGAGTGTTGAGCAAGTGGCTCAGACAGCCTACAGCAAGCTATTGGACTTACTAGACAATTCAACACTCAAGCTATCAAATGCTGACTTGTATCGAGCTATTGGCGCGCTTCGTGATAAGTATATAGCAGCGCCACTACGCCACCGCTTACAAAAACTGTTTGAGCATTCAGCTTCTCACTCACATCAAGAGCGCCAGCAGCTGTTTGATACGCTTGTGACGATAAGCGGCTACGATCAACCTATTCATGATTACTTGGGTGAGGATAAAGATTTGCGCTGGCTACAACGCCAGCATCCAAGAGATCTTGTAGCGCTACTGTCTTTATTCATTTTACTCCTTCGCTATGCCGACTACGCCCATGCCGCCCAGCTGTTAAAATCACTGGCCTGGATAACTCCTGTCTACGAGCAAGACACTACTATTGGTAAAGATATCATTGGTAAATACCATAGCACCGACAAAGAAGATATTGCTAAGCGTATTGATAAAGCCTTGGCTTTGGCTTATGAGCAGTTACCTGCCAAATATAGTCAAAATCTGATCGAAGCCGTCGCTTACCGTGCCAAAAAACGCAGCAACAATGCAGACGTCCTGACAAACATACTCAAAAAAGCGCTATCAAATAAAGAGGCACATGTGCCGTTTTTGGCAGCCGAAGGTTTGGCGCTTTGCGGCAATAGTGAGGGTTTGAGCACCTTAATGGCAAGTATTGATTATCATACCGATGGTGATATTCGTCGCCGTAGTGTGCTTGCCATTGGTGAGATGATGCAGATCGATTCTCAATCTACCGACAAGTCTTTACCGTCATCTGACGCTCAAACGACAGACATGACGCATGCGCTATACAAAGCTTACGATAAGTTAATCAAACTGGCAGAAGATGAGGAGCACTACCTACAAGACGTGGCTTCTGAAGCGTTGGGGCATATCGCGCAAGGAGGTAATTTTGAGTACAGCGCGCAGATTTTTGACTTATTGACATCGCAGTTATCAGATCCTGAGTTACAGCCTTACAACCCAGCTATTACTCACTGGTTAAATGGGCTGCGTTGGTTGAATACAAGTGCCGCTTGGGCACAAATCCGTAGTCACATACAGCGCCAGTTGCATCAGCAATTACTGTTTGCACCGCAGCAGCACGCTATCTCTTTATTGTCGCATCATGATAGTGAAGCGAACAAAACACTGCTACTAGATATTCTTAAACAATACAGCGAGCAGACAGCGATACTAGAAACCGCTTATACAGCGGCACAAAACCTATGGGGCAGCCATGCTGATCATATCTATACATACGATTGGGCGGCGATACAAAACCCAAATGAGGACTTTGCGATGTTAGCAACGCTGAGTCTCAAACGCATCGTAACGTATAGCAGCATTGATACGCTGACACCTTTCATCACCGAACATGTTCATCAACTACCCGCACAGACATATACCGTATTACAAAATGCGCTATTGGCAAAACCAGGTATGAGCCATCCGCAGCTTCGCAGTTTGATGGACAGTCCAGACGCGCAGATACAGCACATAGGCCTACGCTATATCACTCAGTACCCTAATCAGTATCTTGATACGCAGATGCAGATGAACTGCATGCAACACCTGATTGGCGCTCAGCAGCAATGGCAAGCACTACTTGATACCCTCATAGCGCGTCCAGCAATGCGGCAGGATGATTCATGGCTAACTGAAATACAGCAAGTAGCAACTACTATCACCCATCTATTGTGGATCACATGCCGCTATACTACACCTGATAAAGCCGTGTTTATATGGTTAGCAGCGCAGCTAGCCTCACCTGTTATTAGTAGCGTAACCGCGCTTGCTACTGCGATCAGCCACTATTGGCAGCAAGCCTTATTAGGCCTACTGGCACGGCAGGCGAGCGACGATCATTTGCTGACTGAGCTAATACCAACTCTGACCGGCATTGCCCATGATCAAACCGTGCAATTAGCTACAGACGATAACGCGCTATTGTCCACCCTACTCGAGCGCTTGAGTGTGCAAGATGCTCAAGTAAACAAAGTAAATGAAGCGAGTGCGTTGTCACGGTTGGTGGGTTTGTTTTCACAACGTAGTGATGATACTGAGGCACCCAACGTAACGCCCCAAACAGATCTAAACCAACAGTTACTGGCTGCAATAAAGGCTAAAGACGCTGATACGCTATATCATTGCGCACAGAATCATCACGCTGAGACGTCGATACGAATACGCGCCATCGAAGCACTCGGACAGTTGCATGACCCCAATATTAGCATGTGGCTGGATGCTTTAATTCAAGCATCTGCTGAGGCTGATTCTGATGTTCAAAAACTGGCTTACAAAGTTTTGCGTCGCTGGCAACGGAATATGACGCGCGCTCAGCAAAAACGCCCGCAAGCGCCTAATTTACAGGTGATGAAGGCAACTCATTTAAAGGCCACAGATAAGCAACAAAATCAGGGCGAAGGACAGCATCATGACCAATAATCAAGTAGACAACCCAATTGAGCAAGACGCCTCAGCAATCAGTCAAGATGACACGCCAGTAGGCAATGACAAGACCAATGATGGTATGATAATGCAGCTAAATTATGCCGCGCCCAGTCATGTAAGCTTATCTGCAGATCAGCAATCTACCCACAACCGACATGTGGCGCTGTTCACACAACTAGATCGCGATGCCGTCAGCTTTCATGGCACAGTCAAAGATCCGCTGGTGTTTCGAGATAGCTTACTTGCCTTATTTGACGTGGTCAGCAGTGACTACCGTTATGTGCCCAAAGATCGCGCCGCCTATGCCGTGTTTATGCAAATGCGCCGCGCCAGTCGTCATAAGAACTTATTCTCTGCCCAGCGTGATTACTTCACATGGCTATTTGACAATGATCCTTTGGCCTTTTGTCTTCTCGATCCTATCATTCAAGTCCATCAAGCAGGCGTCAGCTTTGAGGTATTTAGTCGTGATGAAGGCTGCTATGCGCAATTGACCTTGCAGCATGATTTATTTGAAACGGACGCAGCACCAGTACTTGGTACCACCAGTATTGATTACAGCAGTGCCTTATTTGATGGTATTGAGCAAATTCGTGATCATCAAACAACCACGTTAGACATTGGTCAAGAGGCAGTACATCTACAACGCTCAGAGCTCCCAAAACCGTCAACAGACACATCGGACGCAGCAAGCACCGAATCTACTCCCACGGTGAATGAAGTCATCGAAAAACGCATCAACGTGCCCAAGAGTTGGATACGCGCATTGTTGCAAGTGCAGTCAGCAGGTCAGCTGGCACACGAACGAATTGATCTTGATCCTATTGCGTTATACAACGTTTTATTTGAGCTGCGTATGCATGCCGACATCAAAGGTAAGCGCCGCGGTTTATTGATTGAGCTGATACCGCAGCAGTTGCCAGTGATTATTTTAGAGCCATTTGATATTGCCGTCACCAGCCAAGTCAGTCGCCAGCAAACCCCCTATCAAGGACAAAAAGCCAAGCTCATTCGCTTGTGGGGTCGTCGCCGTTTGAGTTTATTAAAGCGCCTATTACCGCATACCGACAGCGTCAGTGTGTCGCTACTTGGTCAAGGGATGCCAAGCTACTGGACGCTCACGGGTAAAGGCTTTCATTTTACCTTTGCTATGACAGGCTTTAGCCAAGCCAACTGGTCGCAATCTCTAAATTTTGATTTGCTATTGCCCGCGCGTCCGCAGCAAAACGCACTAAAGGATGAAAGCCACAACGATGATTTATTACCGCTGGTACAAGCGCTTGCAGAGCAACCAAGCCGTATTGATGCCTTAACCGAGCGTTTATCCGCGCCACGTACATCAAATAACTTAATGACAATCAGCCTTGTACGCCAGCAGTTGCTATCAGGTGCGCAGCAAGGCCTGATTCGCTATGACATGGCCAACCAGTCTTATTATTATCGTCCATTGACGCAGACGCCACTCGATATGGCGCAATTTGCGCATCATAACGAGGCAGAAAAACAGGCCTTTGATTTGGTTAGTCGCGAAGATAGCGTGCAGAATCTAAACGTGCAGACAATGCCGACACAAGGCGTATCCATCAGCGCCGATATTCATGTCAAAGAAGATCGCCGCACTTATCAAAGCCAGTTGCAATTGGGCCAAGATGGGTTGGTGAGTCGCGCCGTGTGCAGCTGTCCGCAGTATTTACAGCATCGTCTCAGCCAAGGTGTTTGCGCGCATCTGATTGCTTTGCGCTTAAGCTACCATCAATACGACCACACGCAGACAAACAGCTGGCATGACACGCGCACCCTTAGCAAACGGGTGCCCAAACAGAAAAGTAATCATCCACAAAGGCAAAACGCCAAACAATCCTTGACGACAGCAGTTGCGCAATCAACATTGCCTGTCAGTGAAATCTTAGATTTATCAGCGCTCGCCAAAGGCTTGCCAGCAGATGATATGCACGCGAAGCCGTCGACGAATAACCCTACTGCGCATACCGTCCGTTATGTGCATGTGACTTGCGATCACAAAAAGGTGCTGATTGAACAGATTATCGATGATGACAGCACGCGTCAGCAGTTCGTATTCAATCAGCCTGCCGATGCACATGCAGCGTTTTTACAACACATTGCCAGATTTGAAGCCAAAGGCTTTATCGAAAATAAAGGGGCATAATTCATGACCACACCGAACAATCAGCAAATCGATTACATTAGCCCCGCTCCCGCTATCACCCCTATTGAGCGTCAATGGCAACAACTGTGGCGAGACATTGAAGACGCGGGCGGGCGTTATCAGTATATTCAGCAGCAAATGATACAGCATGGGTTTGTGGTCGAGCGTAAGCCCATCGATAACATGACACCAAAAGAGCGCGAACGTTATAAAAAATTCCTCAAAAAAGAAGCGGCTGAAGAAAAAAACCTCAAAAAAATGGTATGGCAAGCTTACAAAGCACAGCACATCGTCTATCTGGGTCGTCATATCTATTGGTCAGATGACACCAGTATAGACAAATGGGATGTCAAAGACGCCAGCAATCGTCTGATTGAAAATAAACTACCACTCATCAGCAAACACACGCAGTTGGCAGACGCTGTCAATTTGAGTGTGCCGCAGCTAAAAGGACTTTGTTATCAACAAGAGGTGGCGACCAACATCCCCTACACGCATTTTACGATCAATAAACGGAACGGCACGCCTCGGCAGATATGGTCACCTATTCCTCGGCTCAAATTTGTCCAGCGCTGGATTTTAGAAAACATCTTGAACAATCTAACGACACATGGCGCCGCTCACGGCTTTGTGCGTGGTAAATCTATTATTACCAATGCAGCTGTACATAGTAATAGCGCCTTGCTCATCAAGCTGGATGTCAAAGATTTTTTCCCTAGTGTGCATTGGCGCCGCGTCAAAGGCGTGTTTCGCCATGCAGGCTACCCTGAGCAAATAGCCACATTACTGGCTTTATTGTGTACAGAATCACCAAGACAGGTGGTACAACAAAATGGCAAAACCTATTACGTGGCGCTCAGTGATAGAGCCTTACCGCAAGGCGCACCAACCAGTCCTGCTTTGACCAATATCGTTTGCTTAAATCTTGATCGCCGTTTAACAGGACTGGCAGATAAAGTGGGTCTACGCTATAGCCGCTACGCTGATGACTTGACGTTTAGCTTGCCAGCCAGTTCGACCAGTGCCAAAAGTACTGTCCAGCCGTCTGATCATAATCGTCTGATTGGACAATTATTAGGCTCTGTGCATAAGATTTTGCGGGAAGAAGGCTTTGTCTTAAACAATGATAAAACGCGCATCATTCGTATGGGTAATCAGCACAATGTGACAGGTATGGTAATCAATGGCGAAGGTGTGCCACGCGTGCCACGTAAAATAAAGCGCATGCTACGTGCGGCGCTTCACAATCTGGATTCAGGACAGTCTTTACGGAATGGCGAAACCCTTGAAACCTTATCAGGGTATGCCGCTTGGATCGCCTCAGCAGAGCGTGAGTTGGGACAACAATACTTAGACAAAATTGAGGCGCTGCAAGACCAAGGTAAGCCAGTTGGGATGAGACCCAATGCTGAAACTCATATCGCCTCTTAAGTAAGTCAATCATATTATCTGCGGCAGGCAATATCAGAAAAGCAGCCTACTGTTTTGCCTGTCTATTTTTACAAGTAATTTAGGGTGCCAAGCCTTCCTCTTGCAAATACTCATGCAGCCCTTCTGCAAACTGCCGATAGCCTGCAGCATTGGCGTGAATGCGATCAGATTTTAATGTGTCATCTGACAATATCTCAGACCAGCCACCTGAATATAAAGGCACCTCTTTCGCGTCAGCAATATCCTTATATAAAGGATTGTCACTTGCCTTACCGAACAATGCACTGGTACTGAAGTAGGGTTCAGCAATAAGGACAATGTTGATGTTCGCAGACTTCAACCTATCAATAGTCGTAGTGATATTGGCACGCGTCGTATCAGGTTGAACGCGCTGTAATACATCATTCCCACCCACGCCAAGCAGCACCAAGTCAGGTGATTGTTTGATGATGTCATCTACTCGGGCCAGCACATCGGCAGAGGTGTCGCCATTCACCCCGGCATTCATCACTTTCCACTGACTCAAATCGGCAAGGATCGTAGGATAAGCCGTCTCTGTACTAGCACCATAGCCGTAAGTCAGTGAATCACCAAGGGCGATTACCGTGCTACCAGCTGGCAAGGTATCTTGCTGTGGCTCACCGCTACAGCCTGTCATGTTGATAGTCACTGCCAATCCAACACTAGCCAGCACTAAAAACTTCCTACGTATTTTCATATCTGCGCGTTTCCTGTTTTTTATACCAATTGAGTTAAATTTATCAGAATTAAGCTGATAGTCGTGAAAACCTATTATTTAACGCTTGTTGTATATTACTTAGCATACGTTGTATAGTTAATTAGGAGATAGACTACCTGTTGGGCGACATACAAATGCTACTCTACTTAGCATAGACAGAGTATTTATCATAAAGTATAACTTTACCAAGGATACGTGAGGTACTTATGAATAAAAAATCATCTCAGAGCCAGAGTCAATCTCAAGAAGACTTATCAAAAGGTCAAAACAAAGACCAAAGTCAGACTCAAAATACAAATAAGGATACGGCTACTTCTGACACGAATGTGAAAGACAAAGACAAGGATAACGCCCCAGAACAATCACAAAGCCAATCGCAAAGCCAGTCGCAGAGTCAATCACAAAATAAGTCACAGGACACGCCCGCCAATCATTCAGCGGACAACGATTCAGCAGACACCCCTCCATCACGAGCACCCAGCTTTGATGAGCTCCAAACGAGTACAGGTCAGTATCGTCCCGTTGCACAAGCCGTTGGTGATTGGCTTGATAACATCAATATGGATGCCCTCAATTATCTCAACGAACAAGCAGAAAACATCTTTTATCGCAAAGGCGTCACGTTTACGGTCTATAGCGATGCCAAAAACATCGAGCGTATGATTCCGTTTGACATCATTCCACGCATTATTGCCGCA
This sequence comes from uncultured Gammaproteobacteria bacterium, assembly GCA_963744895.1. Taxonomy (GTDB): domain Bacteria; phylum Pseudomonadota; class Gammaproteobacteria; order Pseudomonadales; family Moraxellaceae; genus Psychrobacter. The sequence goes on along the minus strand of CAVUUW010000002.1, from coordinate 8,084 downwards.
AGCGAATGGAAACAAATAGAAGCTGGCTGTAAACAGCGTATCACCGCGCTCAATGCTTTTTTGCATGATATCTACCATGACCAAGCCATCATGAAAGCAGGCATCGTTCCTGATGCTTATGTGTATGCCAGTGGCTGCTATGAGCCGTGGATGATGGGTATTGAGCTCGACAAACCGATTTATTCGCACATCAGCGGTATTGACTTGATTCGGGACGAGACAGGTAAGTTTTGTGTCTTAGAGGATAACTTGCGTACCCCTTCAGGTGTCTCATATATGCTTGAGAGCCGCACGATATCAGAGACACTCTTATCTGATATCTTTGCTGAAACGTCTATTATGGGTATCAGCGATTATCCCAACCGTCTTAAGGCTTGTCTTGCCAGCTCAACGTCCAAATATGATCCCCAAATCGTCATTTTAACCCCAGGGCGCTTTAACAGTGCCTATTATGAGCATGCCTTTTTAGCGCATGAGATGAATGTACCGCTCGTTCATGGGTATGACTTGGTCGTTGAAGACAGCAAAGTCTATATGCAAGGCATTCGCGGTAAGGTACAAGTAGATATCATTTATCGCCGTATTGATGATCCTTATATTGATCCTTTAGCCTTCCGCTCAGACTCTATATTGGGTGTGTCAGGGCTTATGAGTGCGTATCGCGCCGGTAATGTCGTTATTGTGAACGCGCCCGGAACTGGCGTGGCTGATGACAAAAGCTTGTATCCCTTTGTCCCTGATATGATCAAGTTTTATTTGAATGAAGAACCGATTTTACCTAATATCGAAACCTATCAGTGCCGTAAGCCTGATGAGCTTAAATACGTTTTCGACAATCTAGATAAATTGGTCGTCAAAGAAACGCAAGGCTCAGGCGGTTACGGGATGCTGATTGGTCCGACGTCAACCAAGCAAGAGATCGAAGATTATCGTTTACGTTTACTTGAAAACCCAGCTGGCTTTATTGCTCAGCCGACCATCTCGCTATCGACCAACCCTACTGCAGTAAGCGACGGTATTGCGCCGCGTCATATTGACTTACGTCCCTTTATTCTCAGTCATGGTGATGGCACAGTCGATATTGTCCCTGGTGGTCTGACGCGAGTGGCCATGGTTGAAGACTCTTTGGTCGTCAACTCATCACAGGGCGGCGGTATCAAAGACACTTGGATCGTGGATGACAGTGATTCAGACAGCCCGCAAAACGGCAAGTGCGCGTCTTTATCATCAGCTGATTCCAATGCTTCAGGGCATGCTAACTACTATGATCGCGTCCAGCCCTTAGAAACAGGTTACGAGAGTTTAGATGATGCGCCTATGATACTGCTACTCTCTACCGCCAGTCATTTAATATGGCTCGGCCGATATAGTGAGCGTCTGTATTACTATGACGATGTCATAAAACAACTGATCAAAGGTGATCTTAAAAAATCACAGATCAAACATCTAATCAGTCACTTAGGGTTTGGCGCTGATGGTGAAGAGTCGCTTAGAGCCATGAAAGCACAAATGATGTCTGATTTGGAACAAAACATCATACCCAATATCGTGCAATCGATTGAGGACAATGTTCAAGAAGCTAAAGGTGTCATTGGGAAAGACACCGCTGAGTTGTATAACTTGATCAAGCGTTTATCAAGTGCTGGCACGTATCGGGCGGCGACCTTGCAGCTACACGCGTGTAACGCTGCAATGAAACAAGAGCATCCGACCGTGACGTGTTTTTGGCAATTAGGGCGTCGCTTTGAGCAGCTTGAGCGTGCGGTCTTATTGGGTGAGGATTCAACAGAGATCAGTCTTGAATTTAAACACTGGATTAATGAATTGCCGGAGAACACGCGCTGGCGTGAGCTGATCCGCTTGACCAACCAGATGATCAGATCGAAGAAATTTAGTGATTTTGCGCTGATTAGCAAAGAGTTCAATCTCATATTGCGTCAAGGCGTCTAAGGCGTGTCTAGCCAAAAACCAATAATAATGGCTCATTAAGACATATGGAATAAACAGAAAAAGGAGAAGATATTATGAAACTTCAAATCAGTCACCAAACCAACTATTATTACGATGAGCTGGCGCAGCGCAGTGTACAGTATATACGCATGACCCCCATGAAAATGTCGCATCAAACCATTCATAGATGGGATGTCATGCTCCCTAAAGTGGCGACTAATCAAAAGGATGGCTTTGGTAATGACTGGCTCACGCTCAGTCGTAACGAGGCACATAACAACTTACAAATGCAAGCGTCAGGTATCGTTGAGATCAACACCGCAACCGAACGCTTAGAGGATATGGATCATGTCCCCTATTTGCTATTTACCGTACAAACGCCATTAACCAAATGCTCGCAAGAGATGCGCGAATTTGCAGCGCCGTATCTAAAAACCCCCACTCATGACAGCCTAAAGTCCATGGCAAATGCCCTAATCATGAAAATGCCTTTTATCAAAGACGTCACGCATGTGGGTACGACCGCGGCTGAGGCTTTTGCGACAAGTGCAGGCGTGTGCCAAGACCATACGCATGTGTTTTTAAGTGTGCTGCGCGATCAGCAGATTCCGGCCCGTTATGTGTCAGGCTATCTGTACGACGATACCGAAAACCATATGGCAAGTCATGCGTGGGCTGAGGTTTGGTTAGATGGCTACTGGTATACCTTTGATATCTCAAATCAGGCGTTTACCCCAAACTCACATGTGTATGTGGCTATTGGGCGAGATTATCTAGATACCGCCCCTGTGCGCGGCGTACGGATGGGCGGCGGCTACGAAAATCTTTACAGTTTGGTATTGGTCAAAAAGCTATCATAGCGTTTGCTATTTTCTACTATTTTTCTTTTCAAGGGTATTTTATGACTTATTGTGCCGCTATCCGTCTAAAAGACGGTATGGTCTTTGCCAGTGACACACGCACCAATGCTGGTGTCGATCACATATCGACATTCAGAAAACTGTATCAATATGGCATTGAAGGCGAGCGCTTTATGGTGCTGCAAACCGCTGGCAGCTTAGCGACATCACAAGCGGTATTTAATAAACTGCAAAATGATATTGATCAGCGTCTTGAGAGTAACCTCAATACAGTGACGACATTATTTGATGCGGCGCAAATGGTCGGTGAATGTATGCGTGATATTATGAATCATGCAAAATCCGTCGCTAATGCCAATCGCGATGGTGCCTTTACTAGCTCGTTTATGCTGGGCGGTCAAATTAAAGGACATCCGCCTGAGTTATATCTGATTTATCCTGAAGGCAATTGCATCAAAGCCACAGAAGATACGCCCTTTTTTCAATTAGGTGAGAGCAAATACGGCAAACCTATTTTGGATCGTTCTGTCAGCTATAACACGGATGTAAGACACGCGGCACGTGCGTTGATGCTATCATTTGATTCTACGATTCACTCAAATCTATCAGTCGGTATGCCGATAGATTTTGTGCTTTATAACAATGACAGCCTAACCTTACCCAAAGGTCGCCGTATCGATGAGCGCGATGAATATTTTAATACCATTCGTCATCAGTGGTCAGAAGCATTACGTCGCACGTTAGTTGAATTGCCCACATGCCCTGATGGTTATTGGGAATAATCTCCTCTAACTATCATGCCCGATTTAACGCCCTGTTTTTATACCGATAAAAACGGGGCTGTACGACTGTCTTTTGATTGGGCAACGTCCTTTGGCGTCCCTTGAGCGACGACTAACCCGCCCTCATCGCCTGCCCCTGGGCCGATATCAATCATCCAGTCGCTATTGCTAGCCACTTGCATATCATGCTCGACCATAATAACCGTATTGCCCGCATCGACAAGGCCATTCAGTTGAGCCATGAGCATCGACACATCAGCAGGATGCAGCCCTGTGGTTGGCTCATCTAAGATATAGAGTGTATCGCCTCGTTGTGTGCGCTGCAGCTCAGTTGCCAGCTTAATTCGCTGTGCTTCACCGCCTGACAGCTCAGTGGCTGGCTGACCCAAACGTAAGTAACCAAGACCCACTTGGAGTAACGCATCTAACGCGCGCAATATAGGCGCTTCATCAGCAAAAAACTCATGAGCTGCTTCAACCGTTAAGTTTAAGACCTCAGCAATGTTTTTGTCTCGATACGTAATGGCAAGCGTCTCGTCATCATAGCGCTGTCCATGACAGACCTGACAAGGTGCATAAACGCTGGGTAAAAATAACAACTCCACACTGACAAAGCCCAACCCTTCGCAATTGGGACAGCGGCCTTTTTTGGTGTTAAATGAAAAACGTCCAGCGTCATAACCGCACGCCTTTGCTTGCTTGGTTGCGGCAAATAGCTTACGTACGTCATCGAACAATCCTGTATAGGTTGCTAAGTTTGAGCGCGGCGTTCGCCCAATCGCCTTTTGATTGATATTGATAAGACGACGGATGTGCGACATGCCAGCTTTGATTTCACCATCAGTGACTGTCTCAAGCTCTTGCTCAAGCAAATCTGCCTCGCCTACAGGCGCTTCTGCAACCGTTTTTTGCCCCAGTGCTTCACTGACCAGCTCAACCAACGCTTGGCTGACCAGACTCGACTTACCTGACCCTGAGACACCCGTGACACTAGTCATCACCCCGAGCGGAAAATCAACATCCAAGCCTGTTATGTTATTGCGCTCGATATTTGAAAGCTTGAGCCATGCTTTCGGTTGCCTTGTGTTAGATTTTGACTGATGATTCGCCGTATCGTTGGCAAAGAGGTAACGACCCGTATGCGATGCCGCAACCTCACGTAGCCCCTCTACAGGACCGCTATAGAGGATCTCGCCGCCATGCGTGCCAGCTTGCGGCCCGACATCCACCACCCAATCAGCATGCCTAATCACACTCACATCGTGCTCCACGACAAACACGGAGTTGCCAGACGCAATCAGCTCATCTAACGCACCAAGTAGCGCCTGTGTGTCAGCAGGGTGTAGACCTGCTGATGGCTCATCAAGGACATAGACCACGCCAAACAGCTGTGAGCGAATCTGGGTCGCTAATCGCAATCGTTGCAGTTCACCAGGCGATAGGGTTGGCGTGGTACGCTCAAGCGATAGATAGCCCAACCCGAGCCTTGTTAGTGCCTCGATACGAGAGAGAATGTCACTGGCAATGCGCTGGGCAACGATAGCTTTTTCTCGGTTTGGTGTGCTATCAGCTACTTTGGTGTGCGCTGCCTTCTCAAGTTTGGTTGCCATTTCAGTCAAGGTTAACTGCGACAGCTCTCCGATATCGAGTCCTGCAAACTTAACCGACAGTGATTCTTTTTTGAGTTTTTTACCGTGGCATTCTGGACACTCAGAGATTTGCATAAATTGCGACACGCGTTTTTTGGTACGCGGGCTTTGAGTGGTAGCAAAGGAATGCAAAATAAAGTTCTTGGCACTGGTAAACGTACCCATATAGTTTGGCTTCTCGTCTTTCTTAATCGCCTCGCGCGTTTGCGCGATATCGTACTCAGGATAAACAGGCACCGTCGGCGTATCATCCGTAAACAAAATCCAATCGCGCGTTTCTTTTGGCAGGGTATGCCAAGGCTTATCGATATCATAACCCAGTGTTGTTAATATACGGCTCAGGTTTTGACCTTGCCATGCTGGCGGCCATGCGGCAATGGCACGCTCGCGAATGCTCTTGGTATTGTCTGGTACGAGTAGCTCTTCGGTCACTTCAAACACACGCCCAATGCCCGAACACGTCGGACAAGCCCCATCTGGCGTATTAGGCGAGAACGCATCGGCATATAGTATTTCTTGATCAGCTGGGTATTCTCCCGCTCGTGAGTACAGCATTCGTAGGCCATTAGAAATAGTCGTCACGCTACCCACAGATGAGCGCACAGAAGGCGTACCGCGCTTTTGCTGTAGGGCAACTGCTGGTGGTAACCCTTCTATAGTATCAACATCGGGTTCGTCGACCTTATCAATAAGCCTTCTTGCATAAGGTGATACTGAATCGAGATAGCGGCGCTGTGACTCAGCAAACAGGTCCCAAATGCCAAGGACGACTTTCCCGAACCTGATATACCCGTAAAAACCACCAGTGCATTGCGCGGTAAATCAACATCAACGTTTTTTAGATTATGAACGCGAGCACCTCTGACTTGGATGCTTTCTTGATTGGGGTTATATAAAGCGCTCTTCATTACATTGGTCTTATTTGCTGTTTCTTCTAATTTTTTTGGATCGGCCATGATGCTATTATTCCTATTGAGTCGTTATTTATTTCTAACGGCTCTATTTGTTTTTATAAAATTGGCAGAAATGTTAACACGTACTCATACAGGGTTATGGCAAGGCTTACGTATCAATAGCATAGATAGACAAAACGATAACTTAAGTCATTAGGCAACTAATAACAAAAAACCCGCATCAATGCGGGTTTTATTTAGTAATCAAAGCATTACTTAGGACGATAGTGACTTAGAGTTTTAAGACACCACCAAGCGCATCAATTGGGTACTGATATAACCGCCAAACGTCCCCACCTTCATAGCCCATAATACCCCAAAAACACCCCCACAGGTGCAAGCGACAGGATGGAAAAGCCGTTGCGACAATAGGCGCTGAACGATGCGCCGCCCGTATTGGCATTAGAGCCAACCGCCAAAAAGAAAAACGGTGCACGAATGAGTCTGGCAACCGCAAAGATAATCACCAGCGTGAATACTCATCCATAAAAAGCCGATGAGCAATAGCCGCCCCACTGTGAGACGATTCCCTCCAAATTGATCTGCATACCGATTGCGGCAATCAGCACGAAGATAAATACGGATTCCCATTTTGGATGCGCCCACATGGTCGAGTCTGCGAATCTTAGTGAAAGAAAAAATGACGCCTAGCAGGGTGATAATGACCACCATCCAAAAGAATGAACTGGCAAAGCTATATTGTACTGCCCATTTGTATGGGGCAAAAAAGTCAGCAATTTGTCCGCCAACAAAGTGCGCAACTCCTACCATGGCAAAGCACAAACCAAACATCACCATCAAATCATTGATGGTGGCTGGTCGAGCATGATCGCGCTCATAGCTTTCGACGGCTTTAATAACTTTATCAATACTACTGGTATCAGCGCGCAAGAATGGATCGATCTTTGCGCTATGTTTTGCCATGACTAAGATTGCAAGTAGCCACAATGAGGCATTGGTGGCATCGACTAAGATCATCATGCCAAATAGATCATCACTGACCCCAAACAGCTCCTTCATCGCTGCTTGGTTCGCCGCGCCGCCAGATCCAGCTGCCCGCCACGGCTGAAAATCCACGCCATAGCGTATCATCAGTAAACATACTGGGTGATACCCATTTGGCAATCCCTAAACTGATCGGGCCACTGATGATAATAGCGATACTGGCGGCAAAGAACATCGCAATCGCCTTCCAGCCTAAGCCTAGTATTTTGGGTACATCCATGGACAAGGTCATCAGCAGCAAACTTGCTGGCAGCAAATAAGTGGCGGTAAAGCCATAAATTTGTGCGCCAACCCCGTCAGCAAACACCCCTAAGCTGTTTAGGGTGGCAGGTATAAAACAGCACAGTACAATGCCGGGTAATACCGCATAAAACCGTTGCCAAAATTTACCCGGTAAACCTTGGGTATAAAAAAACCAAGCCAATGATGGCCATGATAATGCCAAATGCTAATGGCAGGCTATCGATTGCTAAAGATGAATTGGTAGGCATCAAGGGATCGCTCCAAGGCTGACAGCTGGCAAAAGTGAATCAGTATAGACAAGCTAAAAAACTCGCGCAAGCAGACATTGCGCTTGGTTTGATGACCAGTGGGTTTATCACTTCAGTAAGCAGCAGTTGTTCACTTGAGATATCCACTTTCAGATTCATGATTGATAAATCAAACACAAAAGCCAGATAACAAGTATCTGGCTTTTTTAGTTTTTTTTTTAGATGATTAATAAATCAATGATTTTAATCGCCAAATATAATAGGCTCTTACGAGTTGTTACCACGGTTGCCGCCGTTTGGACGACCTTGGCCACGGCTGTCAGAACGACCAGCTGGACGACCTTGACTACCACTTGGACGACCGCGACCCGTTGCTGCGCGCTCACCGCGTGGA
>CAVUUW010000001.1:0-13348 GCA_963744895.1 uncultured Gammaproteobacteria bacterium | reverse complement strand
AGCAGCGTCGTTTGGGAGGCTGCTTTTTTATAGGTAATTTTTAACTATGTGTCATACTTCCAATGGAAGAGTAGTTTTGCCAAAAGTCTAGTATCCATGATGCTTGTAGAGCAAGATTTAAATACTTTCTTATTTTCCTTAAACATAGCTTTCAGTTCTTCATCATTTTTATCAGAATAAAACTCAGGAAAAGCATCAAAATTGTTCATAAATACACCCCATTTAAATGCTAATTTAAAGTCCTTCCAACCTTGTACATTACCGCTCTTATTAGCCTGAGCTAACGCAACGATCATGTAGTCTTCTATGAACCTCTGCTGTTTATTACCTGCTACATATCTAATAGTCTTAAATGCTTGTTGCATCTCTACAAGTGCTTTTTCAAACTCTATTTTTTGGAAAAATCTCATACCATCGATCCAGTGTACCAACCAAGGGTAGACTTTATTATTATCGACTTCATAGTACTCTTTTAACCAGCTTTGATAATTATGTTTTCCTTTTATCACACCATAACCCTCTATAGAGTTCTTTATATTTTTCATATAATTTTCATCGTTGAACGGAACTAAACGGTCTTTGAAAAGTCTAATAACGAACTTATATGGTACGGTATTATTGGTATTCCACCTTTCCAGTTCTTCTTGATAAATCTCTTCAATAGACTTGGTATACATATGGCTATTTTTCGAAGAATTTTCAATATACTTTTGCTGAATCTTACTGAAGGTATAATTGATATTCCTTTCGGCTTCTTCTGACTTATTAAGAAAAAAACCTATATTTTCTATTTTTTCCTGAGTATCAACCATATATTTATATCTATCTAGATACTCATCTATATCTGTAAATCTGGGGGCTCTCTTAACTTCATTAGTTGAGCAAAACTGCTTGTAGTCCGAATTTATGAGAGTTAAATAAATTTTTAATTTTTTTAAAATGTCAGAAGCATCTTCTTCTTTATAGTTCTCATATAAACTTTTCAAACAATAAGTGGCAAATCTCGCTATCAGCAGAAAGAAAATATACTTTTGCCTTCGATCCTCCTCAATATTATGAAATTTGAATGCTCTGTTAAATACATCTAAAATATTGGAAAATGCTGGTAGTTTAACAGTGCTAGACGCCCAATTATTTACATTAGCTAGGTCTTTTTCTATTTGATCTAAGTCTCCACCACATTTCTCACAAAAAGTATTATGGAACTCAGCTTGGCTTTTGTTTTCACAATCATATATCCACTGAACAACACAAGCCAACGGTGTTGTATCTTTATACTGCAAGTACCAAAATGTCTTATTTGGTGAAATCGAAGAGTCTAAAAATGTGCTATAACACTGCTGATACTGAAATATTGAAATAGTAGCTTTTTGTAGAAAAATATTGTGTATCAGATAAAATAAAGACTCTTTCTTTTCTAAGTAAGTATGATCAGTTAATACCGTTTGGGTATATGTTTGAAATATCTCTATAAGTGGCTCATATAAGGTATGACTATATATAGCGTTAGCAAATAAGCCATGTATTGCTGACCTGAACTCGTTAGCATGTTGCTCAAAATGCTTTAAGAAATCACCCTCTTCTTTAGCCAGTCTCTCAAGACTCTTGTGTAAACTTTTATCATCTATCTCAGTATCGACGATAAAATTTTTTTTAGATGGGATAATGCCTGTTGCATTATAGATAAATTTAAGTAGATTACCTTGCGAGGGGAATTGAGCTAAAGCAGACATAACAAGTCCTAGTAAAGTCTTTATGTTATTAAAGCTCAGATTCTCTGTATTCAGCAAATCTGAGCGATCTAAAAACTGATTATAGAAATGCTATAAAAGTTATTTAGGGTTGGTCGGTTCGTGATTAGGATTCAACTGATTGGCATGGTTATCCTGAGCTTGTTGGTAAGTCTCATTCGTACCTGAAGTACCACCATTTGAATTTTCAATATCTGCTTCATGATTAGGTGTAGAATTATTTGCGTTACTCATAGTATTTCCTTAATAAGTTAATTATGAATTTTTTACCTACCAGTGGGTAAGTAAGTTAACTATAAATAATCGTACTCAAAATAACCAATAATTCTGGCGACGTAAATTTACCACGCTTCTTATCACTGCTTATTTAGACCCTAAGCCAAAAAAAACACCCAATCAAGTTGAGTGTTTTTTATTTCATCTAAATCCTAATAGCAAGTCAAAACAATACTCACGTCGTATAATAAAAATACCAACCATTATGTAGCTCAGTTAGAGATATAACTGTAAATCCATAGGGCGGTATCATATAACCAACTTCAATATTATTATTTGGCGCTTTTAAGTAGCCAAATTCATTATCCAAAAAACCACCTATCGTTAGCACGATATAACCATCCTCTCGTGCCATACTAACGATACCTGAGCGATCTAGCTTCTTACGTAGTAAAGCGACTTCTTCTACCTCTAAATCATCTGCCCTTATCTTCCCAGCATAAGCTGCCGCTATCTCCCGTTCAGTTGTGTAGCTGTCATCATTGGAGATAAGCTGATCATTTAGTATCTTATGGTAACGACGCATATTACTTATTTGATAGACATTGGCCTCTTGGCTAAGTGTTTCTATAGTCTGCAAATTGCTTTTATTAAGCAAAAAATGCACTTGATTTCCCATACCAATTGCTGAAAGATAAAATGCAATAACAGCAACTATGGGAAATATCGCTAACGGCATATAAGAAGATGGTTTTTTATATCCTTTGCTGAATATATTTAACACCGAAAATAGTAACCCAGCAATCAGAAAAAATAGCAGCGTCAGCATACTTAAAATCGGCCCAAAACTGCCAAAATAGGGAGAATTAAGTAGGCTTACCGAGAGAATAAACAAGCCAAGATATTTAGCGTATTTTTTATTTTTTGGCGTCATAACAGTTTCACACTGGATTTAAACATTGATAATATCTTAGCGTGAGCCTGTTATAAGTAAGGTGAAATAAGGATGAAATGAATATGGAGCGAATGACTTACGTTCAAACAAAGTCACTTCTACATTCGCAATACCTAGCCACAGGCCCAATCAAATTGATCATTGAGTAAATCGATTTGACCATTACCACCGCCCATATTGGCATCGCCGAACTCCTCTTCAAACTCAATGTAAAAAGGACTAAATTCTGGCATTGCTTGAATAGGATTGGCGGTACCACCAAAATGATTTTTCGCATGAAATCTATCAAGCTTTAATACGTCGCCTTTTGTAGAAAACATAGGAACATAAGCATTCTCATCGTCTTCATCTGCCCATTCTGTTAACGCTTTACCGATATTAGGATCATCTGTTCGAGTAACTTGCTTAATAAACTGAGCGGGTTTATCTGTAATAAAACAGGTACTCCCCCACTCTTCTACTGCATAGTCTGGATACACACTATTATCTTTATCAGGCAGCGGCGTAGATTCACCATGGAACTCTGCTTCCGTTAGCCAAATTAACGCCCAGCCACCGCCAATAATATCTTCAAGGTAAATTTCTTGAGAATGACGATTGTTAGCATAACCGTTCAATGATGCCCAAAAAGCTCCAGCATCAGTATGATTCATCTCAGTGAGGTTCGTAATCAAATCTTCAACACCATCTATAGTGTTAGCAGTATAATCATCTGCTTGAAACAATGAGATTGCTACGAGATTCTGTCCTTTTACGCGATACGCTTCAGGTACTAATATCGTCCATAAGTGCGCCATCGGTAAACCATTGCTCCTACTTCGCGGCCATTGATCAGTAGTAATACCAACAGGACGTCCAAAGGCCCAACCTTGTCCGCGATTGTCATCGGTTAATTCTAAATCGTACGCTTCTTTTAATGTAGTCATAGGTATTGTCTCATCATAAAATACGAACAGTATCTATCAATCTTATAACCCTGCCCAATACCAATCAGGACCAAAAAAATAACTGATCAACACTGACATCGCAACCAGCAATATCGTAAAACCAATAGCACCCAGCCATGATGTACCACCCGCTTGAGCGAGTTTTTCTCTTGCTATATTTAGGTCTCTATTGGATGCCATTATCTTTTTGGTATGGTGAATACTGTGATTAAGATAAAAATAATTGCCAAAAAGGCCTGTAACGACAATCCCTACAGCAAGAAAGAGTGAATTGCTTATTGCATTATATGTCTGCTCACCGAGCACATACATCAACACGGTATCTAAGAGCGATGTACCAAGCATCACAAAAAACGCAATTTTATACATCTTCCGATAAGACAGCCAAGATATGCCCAGTAAAACCCCAGCTAGATTGAATTTTGGGCGCGGCGTCTCTTTTTTATCTGATATTAAATGTGGCTCACTATCTTCAAACCATTTATCACGATAATAACTGTCATACTTTTCACCGACAAATGCCGCCAGTAGCGTATCAGCGATTTCAGCATCAGAAGGCAATCTGTGCGCTATGCTTTGTGCCTCTTTTGAAATATTGACGGGCGTTAATGGTGGCGGCGTTTGTGCTTGAGCATTATTAAGGCGTTGATCACAATTTGAACAAGCTAAAGCGTCACGTGAGTTTTCTTGGCTACAAGTATTACACAGCATCGTATCCCTTATCATTATCATTATCAAAGCTAAAAGTTTCAGATATTTAACAAATAAACCGATTAAAGTTGATCTATTATAATCAATTACGACAAATGTTCAATAATAAACTGAATTATCCTGATCCACTTAGGTGGCCAAAAAAAACACCCAACCAAGTTGGGTGTTTTTTATTGTATATGGTTATTTAAGACTTATAACGTACTGATAATTTCATTCAACTGCTTATTAAATGCCTCATCCGTTACTTGTCCTGACTCAACGTCAAAGTTATCAAAGAAGTTGGGCAATGACAGTGCGCCTTTGACATCGGCGGCAAAGAATGGCGCTGAGCCTTTAGCCGCAGCAAGCACGCTTTGTGCACCGCTAGATCCTGGTGAGGTGGCGAGCATAATCATTGGTTTGTTTTGATAAACCTTCATGTCGATGCGCGATGCCCAATCAAATAGGTTTTTATACGCCGAAGTATACGAGCCATTGTATTCAGCAAACGAGATGACTACTGCATCCGCCTCGCCAATCGCTTGATAAAAATCATGCGCAAAGGCAGGAATGCCGCTTTCTTTTTCGCGCTCTTCGCTAAAGATCGGCATCTCTAAATCATGAATATCGAGTAAGGTAACATCTGCATTGCTAACTTGCTGAGCGGCATAGGATGCCAATTTCTGATTGATGGAGTTTCGGCTGTTGCTGGTGCCAAAGGCAAGTACTTTCATTATAAAATCCTTATGAGTTGTGAGTTATATAGCGGCGATATCACGCCGCTTGTGCTTTGAGCATGGCAGCGCTGGCGACTGCTAATAGCGCCGTGAAGCCTGCCGTGAGTAAATAAAAATGGCTATAAGCCAATATTGCGATGAGGGCGGACGATATCAATGGTGAGACAAATTGACCGATAAAAATGCTGCTCGTCAATACGCCTGATGCCAGTCCGCGCTTATCGCTCGGCACCAGTGCCAGCCCTGTCACTATAAAATTGGGCATCACAAGACCCATGCAAACCCCCATGAGCGCGCAGCCGACGACGACTAAGCCAAACGATGTCGCCTGTGACAGTACCACCATCCCTATCGCCATGGTCATAAAGCCTACTAGCGCCACGCCATAGTTCTGGATTTTGTCTACCAGTTTGCCAAAGCTAATACCGGTAATCGCTGCCGCCAGTGTGCCTGCGCCCATGGCTAAGCCTGACTTGCTGGCATCGTTGATACCGATATCGACCATAAAAAAAGGTATCTGCGTCGGCAGGATATAAAATACGATCAAATGACAAAACAGCACTAGCGCGCAGGCTGCCAGCGCCCATTTCCAGCGCGCGCTATTTTTAATTGTGTCTGCGGTTTGAGTGTCCTCTAGCACCTCTGACATAGACGCATCATTGGTACTCGCAACATCCTTGATGGCAAAAAACACCAATGGCACCAGCAACAGCGCCGCCGCGTAAATGTAAAATGGCAGACGCGCACTGATGTTAGCCAAATAGCCAGCAGTGACGATAAAGGCAATGCCGCCGATATTCGAGAAAGATTGCTGCAAACCCATAAACTGATTGCGCTGCTGACCCGCAAAATAATCAGTAATCAGCGCGGTGATCGCGGTCATCAGTCCAGCAACGCAAATGCCTAAAATCGCGCGACTGATGAGGATGGCCTCAAGTCCTGCCAGCTTTGCGCCTGCTGCACCCGATAGCGCAAATACTGTAGTCGAGATGAGCAGCTGCTTACGCCGACCGAATTTATCAGCAGTCCAACCGAGTATGGGCGCAAAAATCACTACAAATAGCGCTGGTATCGGTAGTAGCATCTTGACCAAAAGATCAGCGGACGCTGTCCCTGAAAACTCACGCGCCAGACCGGGTAAGGCAGGAGCAATGGTAGCGTTAGACATCACCGTCAAGGTAGATAGCAGCAGCAAGCACAGCGCACTTGGTGCCAACAGATTAGTTTTCATGCCCTACTCTCATCGTTAATTGCTTGTTTTGCGCAAGCGGTGGCTTGAATGAATACTGAATAAGCGCTATTCTGCTACCTAAACCTAAGTTGAGGTCAAGCAAAAAATGCAAAAAAAACTTATCCCTGAATGGATATCAGTTGGTATGCTCAGTGAGAGGACAGGTGTGGCAGTATCTGCGCTACATTTTTATGAGCGCAAAGGTCTGATAAAAAGTCAAAGAAACAATGCCAATCATAGACAATACCCAAAGCACGTCATTCGTATCGTCTCATTGATTCAGGTGGCGCAGCGTACGGGGTTTTCGTTAGAGGAAGTCTTGCTAGAGCTGGATGAGCTGCCTAATCGTACCCGCATCACGATTGAAGATTGGGAAGCGCTCGGTATCAGATGGCAAGCCGAGCTGGATCGCAAGATTGCGCAACTGACCGAATTGAAAAGCATGATGACAGACTGTATCGGCTGTGGTTGCCTATCGCTTGAGCGCTGTAAGCTCTTAAACCCTTATGATGAGCTAGGCGAGACAGGTACAGGGCCGCGTTTGCTGACGCCATAAAAAACCTACCAGAAAACAGCTTTACTCAGCCAGAGATTGAAACATTAAAACAGTTAGCCAACCCTGCTACAGTGGCAATATTATTCACAGTGAGGAAAAAACGACATGATAACTTGGCAGCTCAAACCCTTTGTCGAATTAACGACCATCCAGTTGTATCAACTCCTTAAACTCAGAGTCGATGTGTTTGTGGTTGAACAACAATGTCCTTACCCTGAATTGGATAACAAAGACCATCAGAAGGGCGTTTATCACTTATTAGGTTATGATGGTGACCAGCTTGTCGCCTGCGCCCGTCTATTGCCAAAAGGCGTGAGCTATCCATCCGTCAGTATTGGTCGCGTGGCCACCGCAGCAGATCATCGAGGTGGCGGCATTGGGCATCAATTGTTAGAAGAATCTTTAAAAAGCTGCCAATCTTTATGGCCTGATGAATCTATTGAAATTGGTGCGCAAGAGTATTTGGCAGCGTTTTATACACGGCATGGCTTTGTGAGAACCTCAGATATGTATTTAGAAGACGATATTCCGCATATTGATATGAAGCTTACAAAATAAGTGTTCTTAGATTTATTTTTGCGATACCTTTTTCTGTAATTAATTATATTCCCAGATATAAACACAAAAAAATCCCACGCGATCGTGGGCTTTTTTTTATAACCAATAGCAATATGGGAATCTTCCCAGCAACTAAGAACACCTAGAAATAGCGATTAACTGCTAAAAAATATCAGCAAAAGACTTTTATAAAAAAGACACGTTTTATTGACCATCAGAGCATTAATATCCTCAAACGAGCAGAACAGGGCCTCGCTATCAGCCTATTACCTACTATTGCACTATTCATTGGCGTTTACGGGGCGTCGTAATGTGATGCGGGTCAGCTCAGCGGGTCGTCCAAGCCGCAGCGCAAACCCGGGCCAAAGGGCAGTACCGTTGCTCACATAGAGTTGCATATCGTCTATAGAATAGCGCCCTGACACAAACCCACCGTTTGCTAGGGCTACTAGCCGGTCCATGCCGAGGATCATTCCACCATGAGTATGTCCAGAAAGTTGTAGATCAACCCCCAAGCTTGCTGCATTACGAGCATTTTTGGGCTGATGGTCTACAAAATAGTCGGCACGTCTTGTGGCACACCAGTCAGTGCCTGTTTAAGGTCTGGTGGTGGAAACCCTGTTTCAGGAGCCGTTAAGTCGGTCACGCCCGCTAATACGATTTGCGAGCCGCTACGCTCTAAAACGGCATGGCTATTCGCAAGTGGACGCATACCGAGCGAAATGAAATGCTGCATCCAAGCTTCATTGTCGAAGAAATATTCGTGATTGCCCGGCGTGACATAAACACCATCCGGTGCATATAGGTCGCGCAGAGCACTGATATCTTGCGAGCGATCGGTACTGAGCCGTCGATTAAATCTCCGGTTATCACAATAAGGTCAACGCCCAATTCGTTTGACTGACTCACCACTGTTCGTGTCCATTGCTCGTCAAACAGACGACTGATGTGCAAGTCAGTCAGATGCAGTATTTGGTAACCGTCAAATTGCGGCGGCAGATCATTGATTGCAAACTCAACATCTTTTAGTGGCGGGACGCGAGATGCCTGAAAAACTCCCAGCCCCGCTAATAGTAGCGCCATAGCTCCGATACCAAGACGAAATGCATAAGGGATAGCAAGCGGTTGGTGCTTAAACAGCATCATCACTAGCATTCCAAGGTCAGTCATCAACTGGAACACCGCCAGTAGCAGAATGGCACCAAATCCCCAGTTAAAAAGCATGACCACGGCACGTGGAAATTCTGGTGAAAAAACGCTACCGGAAGAAAAACGACTGAACAAATGGAATTGAGAAGCTAACAAAAGTAGTATCGCTACCGCAATTTTAGCGGATAACATCCACGGCATCGGATAGATGAATCGAACGATGACATACCAGCAAGGTATGCTAAACATAATATGGAACATTTATTTACCTCTATGTCAGGCAGTACCTTATGAACCATTCATTATTGACGCGGCAAGGTTGTTTGCTCTGCCATGCCTGTCTCTAAGAGTTTACGTCGACTATCGCTATCATTGGCAATCATCCAGCCAGGGTACTCAAAAGGTAGTGCACTGGTATCAGCAAGTCGCTTGCACTCTTCCTCAGAAAGCTTAAGGTCAATAGCGGCAAGATTGGCCTCTAGCTGATTGATATTTTTTAGGCCAAGAATGGTACTTGAAACCGCTGGCTGGTGACTTATCCAAGCTAACGCTATTGCCTCCATTGAGACGCCTTTTTGAGTGGCAATGTCATCCATCACTGACAGCAGCTGCGCGCCGCGTGTCTCATCCACGGGTGGAAATTGAATCGTTGCTCGTCTCCCCGAGCCATTACCATCACGATATTTGCCCGTCAAATAGCCACCCGCTAGTGGGCTAAATGCAATAAGGCCAAGCCCTTCGGATTCGAGCATCGGTATCACCTCTCGCTCAGCATCACGCCCGATGAGTGAGTAGTAACCTTGATAAGATTGAAAGCGCGCTGAATTCAGTCGGTCCGAAATCCCTAGCGCCTTACTTACCTGCCACGCGGCCCAGTTTGAAACACCGATATAGCGAACATGTCCTTGTGTGACAAGGTCTTCGAGTGCACGTAGCGTTTCTTCTATAGGGGTGACTGGATCCCAGCCGTGCAATTGATACAGGTCGATGTAATCAGTGCCAAGACGTTTGAGACTTGCTTTGGCCTGATGCATTAAATGATGACGTGACGCACCGCCATCATTTGGCCCCTGTCCCATTGCATGTGCAGCCTTGGTTGCGATGATCACATCGTGTCGCGCTATTGTGTTATTTTTTAATGTTTGCCCAACCATAGCCTCAGCTTGCCCGCCTGAATAAACGTTGGCGGTATCAATAAAATTAATACCCGCATCGAATGCACGGCTTGCAATCAAATCAACCTCTTTTTGCTCTACACCGCCCGCAGCAGCGTACTGCGGTGCAGGCTTACCAAACGTCATCGTTCCTAAGCAGAACTCTGAAACGAATAGCCCTGTATTACCCAGTTTGTTATAACGCATTATAATATCTCTCATAGAAAATGTTAGAATGATAATGACACACAATTACGAGACTGTAAAGTTCCGAATTGTTTACTAAGTTATATTGGCACTGTAAAAAGCGAATAGAGTAATGAATAAAAACCAAAACGATACGCAGACTGAAAATGAAAAAATGGCAGAAACACCCCCATTAACCCGAGGGCGCAAGCGCGATCCTAAGCGTGATATCGTCATTTTAGATGCCGCTATAGATGTGCTGGCTGAATTGGGTTACAACGGTATGACGATGGATATGATCGCGTCGCGAGCAAAGGCAGGAAAGGCAACGGTTTATCGGCGTTGGAATTAAAAGCGGAACTTATTGTAGATGCCATTGCCCACTTAAAGCGCAGCGAGATCGACTTAGAAAGCCTGCCTGACACAGGCACACTCAGAGGGGACTTACTGGCCTTATTTAAACCTGAGACGGCTGAACTTGGGGAACGGAAAATGAGAATTATGGCAGGACTGGCCTCAGTATTGCTCGAAAATCCGCAACTGGCAGAAGCAGGTGATGCAGCAATTGTCGAGCCTTGGGCTATCATCAATCGAATATTAATGGATCGGGCACGCGCGCGCGGAGAAATCTCAGTCCACGCAGACATTAACGCAGTCTCTCGTGTGATTCCGTCAATGGCTGCTTATCGTGCTCTTGTTCAACGAAAACCGTTTGATTTGCAATTTTTGACAACCATTATCGATGGTGTATTGTTACCCGCACTTTCTAAAAATGATTGAAAAGCCGAAGGTGATAGAAGTTGGTCGTACGTTCTATAAACTCGTGGCTTATTGCTGTGATCTGCCACCATCAACGTTATTAAAACAGTTGGTTAAATAATTTCTATACCATGCTCAAGCGGTTCTTCCCGCTGCTATGAGTTGCCAAATATTGCCAGACACAAAAAAGCCCACGCGATCGTGGGCTTTTTTTATGCATTGATTACTTAAGAAAGGATTATTCCCATTCAAGTGTGCGCTTTTAGGTTCGCCAGATAGAATAATGCCTTTTGCAGTAAATTAGATAATATACTAACTTTTGGTAACTATGAATGTCTCTTAATAAATAAAACTGGTGGCATATTTTAGCAAGCTTAGCCATAATGACAATTATTGATAAACAAAATTTCATTTTATAATAATATTGTAAGGAAACGATTTTATGAAACCTACCAACCTGCTTATTGTTAGTTTATGCTCCGCTGTTTTACTACTAACTGGCTGCCAGTCGGTCAGCACCAGCAACCATTCAGCCGCTAATTCTATCGCCACCACCTTGACTAAAGGACTAGATAAAGTAGACGAAAATCATTCCACTATAGAAGCTAATCAAGAATTTTACGTTCTCGACACTTATATTATTCCCTTTCAGCAACCTTACTATATTTTAGTACGTAGACAAGATGGTAATAGTTTTAGCAAAAATACAGCGGACGTGCTTGCCGTTGACTATATCAAAACGCGTGGTTGCAACCAGACGCTAGTCCGCAGATCAGATTTGGATAAAAGCACCAGCGATGGTAGCCAGCATTTAATTGGCGTCGCTTGTTAAGTTAAAAGTAAAAACCCTAATGTTAACCTTATCAGACTACCGAACAATGATGATTTCAAAAAATCTTACGACGCTACTAACGCTAAGTACTTTTACGCTACTTAGTTTTATCAGTGCTAGTGTCAACGCTTGTGGTTCGTCAGAAGCAGTCAATACAGAAAATGCTATCGAAAATGGCTATGTCAGAACGAAAACAGACTGCCAAGTTTATCGTCCAGCACTTAGCTTTGGTAACCACGTCAAATGGAGTGGCGACTGTCCATCAGGCTATGCAGAAGGGCAAGGGGTAGCCGAGTGGTATAATGGCGAAGCGCTCACGAGTCGCTATCAAGGTATATTCACACAAGGTAAATTACAAGGTGCAGGTCGTATCGATTGGGAAGTTGAGACCAACTGCGGCTTTGACTACTATGAAGGTGAGCTAACAGACAGTGATATTCTAGGTCGTGGTGTTCTGCATTATATCGATGGTAGTGTCTACGATGGTGTGTTTGCGACTAGAGGGCAACCGACTACCGCTATTTATCCTTGGGGCGTGGGCAATGAGTACCATAGTGACCGTTACGAAGGCGGTTTTTTGAATGGTCAAAAACATGGTAAAGGCGTCTATACCTGGGGCGAATATAGCCCTTGGGCAGGAGATGTCTACGAGGGCGAATACCGTAACAATCTTCAACATGGATTTGGCATTTATACCGAAGGCAATGGCAATCGTTATGAAGGACAATGGTTAAAAGGGGAAAGATCAGGTTATGCTAAAATGACTTATGCTGATGGTAGCGTTTTTAAAGGGGAATGGAATAGCGATTTTGGCAACAATTATGGTAATAAGAAATGGCCAGACGGAGCAAGCTATGACGGTCAGTTCTTAAATGGTAATCCTCATGGTAAAGGAAAAATGACTTATGCTAGTGGCGCTGTCTATCAAGGCGATTACGAGTATGGGCAACGACAAGGCATGGGTAAAATAACCAATACCGATGGTGCTTGGCTTGAAGGAGAATTTAGAGATGACGCTCCGAATGGTGAAAGTATAAATGTCAGAGCTAATGGCATTCGCTATGCTGGCTCATTCATTGAAGGTAAAGCATGGGGATTTGGTCATTTAACTGCGCCGAGAGCTGCCTATGATGATGACAAGCGTGCTAAAAATGGCATTTGGCAAGGGGATACTTTTGTAGAAAAAGGCTGGTTTTACGACAACAAGTTTAAGTTTCCCTGTGACAGTACCGAAGCTGTATAAAGATCGCTCAGAGCGATACCACAAAGCAAAAGTATCTAGATTTTCTGAACGAATAATTTGTGATATCCAAAACACAAAAAAGCCCACGCTATCGTGGGCTTTTTTTATGCATTGATTACTTAAGGAAAGATTATTCCCACTCAATCGTCGCTGGTGGCTTGCTTGACACATCATAGGTCACACGGGATACGTCAGCGATTTCATTCATGATGCGGTTTGATACTGTCTCGATCAAATCATACGGCAGATGGGCAAAGCGTGCGGTCATAAAGTCTACGGTCTCAACGGCACGTAACGCAATCACCCATGCATAGCGGCGGCCATCACCAACCACGCCAACTGATTTGATCGGTTGGAATACAGCAAACGCTTGCGCCGTCT